>NZ_CANNDQ010000061.1 GCF_947503375.1 uncultured Psychroserpens sp. | reverse complement strand
CCCCCCCCCCCCCCCCCCCCCCCCCCCCCCCCCCCCCCCCCCCCCCCCCCCCCCCCCCCCCCCCCCCCCCCCCCCCCC
>NZ_CANNDQ010000060.1 GCF_947503375.1 uncultured Psychroserpens sp. | reverse complement strand
AAAAAAAAAAAAAAAAAAAAAAAAAAAAAAAAAAAAAAAAAAAAAAAAAAAAAAAAAAAAAAAAAAAAAAAAAAAAAA
>NZ_CANNDQ010000059.1 GCF_947503375.1 uncultured Psychroserpens sp. | reverse complement strand
ACAACGGACAAGATGAGTGTGGTCGTCCACTAAGTGCAGGACCATATGAGTTTGATGTAGAACAAGCACCAGAAGCTGAT
>NZ_CANNDQ010000058.1 GCF_947503375.1 uncultured Psychroserpens sp. | reverse complement strand
GAACAAGCACCAGAAGCTGATATTACAGTACCTGAGTTCCCAGATAGTATTGCTTGTGCAGATGCAGCAGGATATGAGGCAG
>NZ_CANNDQ010000057.1 GCF_947503375.1 uncultured Psychroserpens sp. | reverse complement strand
AGTAAGTTGTCCACAGGATGCCGATGTAAGTTTACCATCATGTAGTACTGAGCAAGAGATTTTAGATGCCTATGCTATATGGTC
>NZ_CANNDQ010000056.1 GCF_947503375.1 uncultured Psychroserpens sp. | reverse complement strand
ACGGACAAGATGAGTGTGGTCGTCCACTAAGTGCAGGACCATATGAGTTTGATGTAGAACAAGCACCAGAAGCTGATATTACAGTACCTGAGTTCCCAGA
>NZ_CANNDQ010000055.1 GCF_947503375.1 uncultured Psychroserpens sp. | reverse complement strand
ACTGAGCAAGAGATTTTAGATGCCTATGCTATATGGTCATCAGGTTTTGGTGTCACAGGAGGATGTAATACGGTATCCAATTTAGGTGAATTACCAAGTCT
>NZ_CANNDQ010000054.1 GCF_947503375.1 uncultured Psychroserpens sp. | reverse complement strand
CCACTAAGTGCAGGACCATATGAGTTTGATGTAGAACAAGCACCAGAAGCTGATATTACAGTACCTGAGTTCCCAGATAGTATTGCTTGTGCAGATGCAGCA
>NZ_CANNDQ010000053.1 GCF_947503375.1 uncultured Psychroserpens sp. | reverse complement strand
AACAACGTGTATAACTAATTGCTTGTGATATCTTACTCGGAAAATCCTACGGATTTTCCTCTGGTTCGTTTTCTTTTGCTAACTTAGTTCCAGCCAACGCAACTAACCAT
>NZ_CANNDQ010000052.1 GCF_947503375.1 uncultured Psychroserpens sp. | reverse complement strand
AAGAAAACGAACCAGAGGAAAATCCGTAGGATTTTCCGAGTAAGATATCACAAGCAATTAGTTATACACGTTGTTGTGCATAGTGTTTTTTATTTTTAATCAGTTTTATAATCAGAAACGGAAATCCA
>NZ_CANNDQ010000051.1 GCF_947503375.1 uncultured Psychroserpens sp. | reverse complement strand
TAATTTAAGAAGGCAACTTCGAATAAATCTTAATTTATTGTTCATCAATTAGGTTCGCTTTAGCGAAGCGTAAATTGCAGAATTTATTAGATTGAGAATTCGAGAAACAGAATCAAATTACTATTAACCG
>NZ_CANNDQ010000050.1 GCF_947503375.1 uncultured Psychroserpens sp. | reverse complement strand
TATGCTATATGGTCATCAGGTTTTGGTGTCACAGGAGGATGTAATACGGTATCCAATTTAGGTGAATTACCAAGTCTTCCATCCTATGTATGTGGAGGTGCAGTTAGTTTGAGTTTTGATTTAAGTGCGAC
>NZ_CANNDQ010000049.1 GCF_947503375.1 uncultured Psychroserpens sp. | reverse complement strand
TCAAAAACGGTTACCGAAAACGTAGTTGTTGTCTCTGGGCTTACGTCAATACTTGCAGTTGCCTCTCCTGTACTCCATTGGTAAGATGTTCCGCCTGAAGCTGTCAAAGTCACCGTTTCTCCTTCACAAATAGTGACATC
>NZ_CANNDQ010000048.1 GCF_947503375.1 uncultured Psychroserpens sp. | reverse complement strand
TCCTACGGATTTTCCTCTGGTTCGTTTTCTTTTGCTAACTTAGTTCCAGCCAACGCAACTAACCATACACGAACACGATGGAATACATTCGCCAAAGGCGAACTTTAATATGCGCAGCTTCGCTGTCATTGCATCTTAAAG
>NZ_CANNDQ010000047.1 GCF_947503375.1 uncultured Psychroserpens sp. | reverse complement strand
TCAACTGTAGCTGTGATTGATCCTGAAATCTCACATGCTGTTCCTTCTAAACCATTGCTGTATGTTGCATCTGCTGCCTCATATCCTGCTGCATCTGCACAAGCAATACTATCTGGGAACTCAGGTACTGTAATATCAGCTTCTGGTGCT
>NZ_CANNDQ010000046.1 GCF_947503375.1 uncultured Psychroserpens sp. | reverse complement strand
GATACTTACAATTCGCATTGGAAAGTAAATGGCATCTCCGAACAATTTCAACCCGGTTCCCAAATATTAATCTTTGATCGCTATGGTAAACTAATTGCCGAAGTAGATCCTATTGGTCCTGGATGGGACGGAACTGTTAATGGCTATACTATGCC
>NZ_CANNDQ010000045.1 GCF_947503375.1 uncultured Psychroserpens sp. | reverse complement strand
AAATTACAGTCAACCAACCTGGAACCTACACTGTTAGAGTTACCAATACTGATGGTTGCTTTAAAGACAGAACCATAACTGTTCTTGCTTCTGATATTGCTACTATTACTGATATACAAATCACTGATGCTACCGCTAATAATATTATCTCTGTT
>NZ_CANNDQ010000044.1 GCF_947503375.1 uncultured Psychroserpens sp. | reverse complement strand
AATGATCTCCAAAATAATCAAGATCCTATCAATGCCGATGCCTTTGATAATTTCTTCAACCCACAAACAGTTTATGCACTCGTTACCAATACCATTACAGGTTGTACCAACACTGCGCAAGTAACGCTTCAAGTCAGTTCTACTGCTGCTAACAA
>NZ_CANNDQ010000043.1 GCF_947503375.1 uncultured Psychroserpens sp. | reverse complement strand
CGGTTGAAGATGTAATCAATCCAACAGTGGTAACGCAAGACATTACGGTTCAATTAGATGCATCAGGAACAGCAAGTGTTACAGCTTCGCAGATTGATAATGGTTCAGATGACAACTGTAGTGTATCAAGTTTGAGTTTAGATGTAACCGATTTT
>NZ_CANNDQ010000042.1 GCF_947503375.1 uncultured Psychroserpens sp. | reverse complement strand
AAATCAAATTGTGCTATACCATCAGTATTCGTATCACATATCACATAGTCTTCCAAATCTACCGGAACAACTGGTGACGGCAATACACGAATCGTTAACCTCTGTGAGGTATTGAAACATCCTGTAACGGTATTCTCTGCTCTGATATAAATCAC
>NZ_CANNDQ010000041.1 GCF_947503375.1 uncultured Psychroserpens sp. | reverse complement strand
AAATCAAATTGTGCTATACCATCAGTATTCGTATCACATATCACATAGTCTTCCAAATCTACCGGAACAACTGGTGATGGCAATACACGAATCGTTAACCTCTGTGAGGTATTGAAACATCCTGTAACGGTATTCTCTGCTCTGATATAAATCAC
>NZ_CANNDQ010000040.1 GCF_947503375.1 uncultured Psychroserpens sp. | reverse complement strand
ACATCAAACTCATATGGTCCTGCACTTAGTGGACGACCACACTCATCTTGTCCGTTGTATGTTACTGTGATCTTTCCGCCACATGCATCGTAATCTTTTTCAACTGTAGCTGTGATTGATCCTGAAATCTCACATGCTGTTCCTTCTAAACCATT
>NZ_CANNDQ010000039.1 GCF_947503375.1 uncultured Psychroserpens sp. | reverse complement strand
GTTGCGTTGGCTGGAACTAAGTTAGCAAAAGAAAACGAACCAGAGGAAAATCCGTAGGATTTTCCGAGTACACACAGAATAAGCAATTAGTTATACACGTTGTTGTGCATAGTGTTTTTTATTTTTAATCAGTTTTATAATCAGAAACGGAAATCCA
>NZ_CANNDQ010000038.1 GCF_947503375.1 uncultured Psychroserpens sp. | reverse complement strand
TGCAGTTAGTTTGAGTTTTGATTTAAGTGCGACAGATGATTGTGGATCAGATGGATGTTCAGGTACATTTAGTGTAGCAGGAGCAGATCCATTGGCAGTAAGTTGTCCACAGGATGCCGATGTAAGTTTACCATCATGTAGTACTGAGCAAGAGATTTTAGATGCCTATGCTA
>NZ_CANNDQ010000037.1 GCF_947503375.1 uncultured Psychroserpens sp. | reverse complement strand
ACCACTGTTGGATCGGTTACATCCTCAACCGTTACTGTAGCTGATGCTGATGCACTGTTTCCACTCTGATCTGTAACGGTTAAGTTAACTGTATTGTCTCCTAATTCTGAACATATAAAATCGGTTACATCTAAACTCAAACTTGATACACTACAGTTGTCATCTGAACCATTATCAATCTGCGAAGCTGTA
>NZ_CANNDQ010000036.1 GCF_947503375.1 uncultured Psychroserpens sp. | reverse complement strand
TGCCTTCTTAAATTATTGTTTAAGAATTTATTATCTTTTCATTCTCTAACCAGAACTACGTTTAACCCTGAGTTAGGTGCAATACCAGAAAACAGATGCTCTTTAAAAATTCAACCTTCATTTTTGTATTTTGTTTTCTTCTTAGTTGCAAACAAGAAAATAATAATTCAGTTACCGAAACTCAAACTAAAGT
>NZ_CANNDQ010000035.1 GCF_947503375.1 uncultured Psychroserpens sp. | reverse complement strand
ACCAAGTCTTCCATCCTATGTATGTGGAGGTGCAGTTAGTTTGAGTTTTGATTTAAGTGCGACAGATGATTGTGGATTAGATGGATGTTCAGGTACATTTAGTGTAGCAGGAGCAGATCCATTGGTAGTAAGTTGTCCACAGGATGCCGATGTAAGTTTACCATCATGTAGTACTGAGCAAGAGATTTTAGATGCCTATGCTA
>NZ_CANNDQ010000034.1 GCF_947503375.1 uncultured Psychroserpens sp. | reverse complement strand
CTCCCTAATATTGTTACTCAAGAAAGTAGATTCTATTGCCTTAATGACTTCCCACAAACCATTACTTTAACTGGTGGTATTATTGATGACCTACCAAGTAACTACTACTACCAATGGTCTTCTGGTCAAGATACCGCTGAAATTACAGTCAACCAACCTGGAACCTACACTGTTAGAGTTACCAATACTGATGGTTGCTTTAAAGAC
>NZ_CANNDQ010000033.1 GCF_947503375.1 uncultured Psychroserpens sp. | reverse complement strand
AATCTGTGATTACTAGAACTTGGACATTAACTGATGACTGTGATAATACAACAACACTTGTACAAACCATTACCATTGAAGATACTACAGCACCTACATTTACTGTACCTGCTGATATCACTATCGAATGTGATCAAGATCCTAATGAGCTTACACTTACTGGTGATGTAACTGATGAAGCTGATAACTGTTCTACTGGTCTAGAGGCTACATTCTCTGATGTTGTTGCTGA
>NZ_CANNDQ010000032.1 GCF_947503375.1 uncultured Psychroserpens sp. | reverse complement strand
ACAATTACAAGAACATGGACTGCTACTGATGATTGTGGTAATTCTGTCTCTGATACACAAACAATTACTGTTGAAGACACAACACCACCAACTCTAACTTTACCTAATGATGTAACCGTTGAATGTACTGAAAGTACAAATCCAGCAGATACAGGTAATGCAACTGCTACAGATACTTGTGGTAATGTAACTGTAACATTCTCTGATAGTTCTGCTGCTAGTTGTGGAAATACTGAAACAAT
>NZ_CANNDQ010000031.1 GCF_947503375.1 uncultured Psychroserpens sp. | reverse complement strand
GGAGGTGCAGTTAGTTTGAGTTTTGATTTAAGTGCGACAGATGATTGTGGATCAGATGGATGCTCAGGTACATTTAGTGTAGCAGGAGCAGATCCATTGGTAGTAAGCTGTCCACAGGATGCCGATGTAAGTTTACCATCATGTAGTACTGAGCAAGAGATTTTAGATGCTTATGCTATATGGTCATCAGGTTTTGGTGTCACAGGAGGATGTAATACGGTATCCAATTTAGGTGAATTACCAAGTCT
>NZ_CANNDQ010000030.1 GCF_947503375.1 uncultured Psychroserpens sp. | reverse complement strand
CTGCCTCATATCCTGCTGCATCTGCACAAGCAATACTATCTGGGAACTCAGGTACTGTAATATCAGCTTCTGGTGCTACATCAACATCGATAGTATAAGGTCCTGCACTTAGTGGACGACCACACTCATCTTGTCCGCTATAGCTAATAGTAATTGTTCCACCACATGCATCGTAATCTTTTTCAACTGTAGCTGTGATTGATCCTGAAATCTCACATGCTGTTTGCTCTAAACCATTGCTGTATGTTGCATCTGCTGCCTCATATCCTGCTGCATCTGCACAAGCAATGCCTTCTGGGAACTCAGGTACTGTAATATCAGCTTCTGGTGCTTGTTCTACATCAAACTCATATGGTCCTGCACTTAGTGG
>NZ_CANNDQ010000029.1 GCF_947503375.1 uncultured Psychroserpens sp. | reverse complement strand
CCACCAGTTAAAGTAATGGTTTGTGGGAAGTCATTAAGGCAATAGAATCTACTTTCTTGAGTAACAATATTAGGGAGCTCAAAGACAGTAAGTTGTACTTGACTAATTCCAAAACAGGCATTCGCATTTTCAACACGAGCATATATGGTTTGTGAGTAAGGAATGGTATTGGTAAAATTAGTATCTAACGGATTGTCTTCAATAAGCGCATCTAGGTAGGTTTGATAGAAGGTAAGTTGCAATCCGTCAGGCAAACCAGAGAGAATGGCATCATTAGCATTGGTTAGATCAAAATTAACAAATCCATCTTCAGTACCATCATCGTCACAAGCTTCAAGGGTTGTATTGTTAGCAGCAGTAGAACTGACTTGAAGCGTTACTTGCGCAGTGTTGGTACAACCTGTAATGGTATTGGTAACGAG
>NZ_CANNDQ010000028.1 GCF_947503375.1 uncultured Psychroserpens sp. | reverse complement strand
TTCATTTTTGTATTTTGTTTTCTTCTTAGTTGCAAACAAGAAAATAATAATTCAGTTACCGAAACTCAAACTAAAGTTGAAACTGAAAGAATGATAGAAAGTAAACCCGAATTTGTCTACGATTCACTTTATGTTTCCAAATCATTTGACTTTCCTGTAGGGAAACCAGATGCTAAAGGTTATTACAATGCTCAAAAATTTCAAGAAAACATGCATTTAGGTGATGATTGGAATGCTGTGACTGGTGGAAATTCTGATCTTGGAGATCCAATTTATTCGATTGCGAATGGTTATGTGAAATTTGCGGATAATCATGGTGGCGGATGGGGAAATGTAATCCGTATTATTCATAAAATGCCAAACGGAAAAATGATAGAATCGTTATATGCACATTGCGATACAATTCTAGTAAAAGAAAAGCAGTGGATTAAGAAAGGAACGAAAATCGGAACAATTGG
>NZ_CANNDQ010000027.1 GCF_947503375.1 uncultured Psychroserpens sp. | reverse complement strand
TTCTGAACATGTAAAATCGGTTACATCTAAACTCAAACTTGATACACTACAGTTGTCATCTGAACCATTATCAATCTGTGAAGCTGTAATACTTGCTGTTCCTGAGGCATCTAATTGAACCGTAATGTCTTGCGTTACCACTGTTGGATCGGTTACATCCTCAACCGTTACTGTAGCTGATGCTGATGCACTGTTTCCACTCTGATCTGTAACAGTTAAGTTAACTGTATTGTCTCCCAATTCTGAACATGTAAAATCGGTTACATCTAAACTCAAACTTGATACACTACAGTTGTCATCTGAACCATTATCAATCTGCGAAGCTGTAATACTTGCTGTTCCTGATGCATCTAATTGAACCGTAATGTCTTGCGTTACCACTGTTGGATTGATTACATCTTCAACCGTTACTGTAGCTGATGCTGATGCACTGTTTCCACTCTGATCTGTAACAGTTAAGTTAACTGTATTGTCTCC
>NZ_CANNDQ010000026.1 GCF_947503375.1 uncultured Psychroserpens sp. | reverse complement strand
ACGTTGTGCATAATGTAACCCAACCGCAAAACTTACCGAATTGAATAAAATACCAAAGAATTTAAAATATCTGATATTTGGAATTAGTCTACTATTTTTTATTGGACTTTATTCTGGTTTCGGAACCAGACTTATGGTTGGAATTACAAATAAATTACTGCCAATTACAAATTATTTTTTTGCATTCTCAAGCACCCGTTTTGACTATCTGATTTTGTCAGCGATTCCCATATTCGGAATGCTGTACAACTCAACAAGAACTGATTTTAAATTCATCGAGCTAATTATGGATATTGCAACAATTTTATTTTCTGCAATTATAATGTTTGGAATCGGACTCTTTATTTTAACATTCATCGGAAAACCCGAAAATCCTTTAATGCCACAATATATAGTAACTGAACCCTTTGAATTATACACAACAATATGTATTGGATTTGGGATTGGATTTCCGTTTCTGATTATAAAACTGATTAAAAATAAAAAACACTATGCACAACAACGTGTATAACTAATTGCTT
>NZ_CANNDQ010000025.1 GCF_947503375.1 uncultured Psychroserpens sp. | reverse complement strand
TGGAGTACAGGAGAGGCAACTGCAAGTATTGACGTAAGCCCAGAGACAACAACTACGTTTTCGGTAACCGTTTTTGATATTACAGGTACAGCTTCAGATACAGATGAAGTTATCGTAACAGTAAACGCATTACCTAGTGTAGATGCTGGAGCAGATATTACCATTACTGAAGGCGAAAGTGCTACTTTAATAGCTACAGGAGCAGATTCCTATGTATGGAGTAATGGTGCAACTGGAGCAGAAATTGAAGTTACACCAACTGGTACAACCACATATACTGTAACTGGTATATCAAATGGATGCGAAGCCACAGATGAGGTAACAGTAATAACAGAGGTAGAGACCGTTACTGCTAATGCAGGAGATGATGTCACTATTTGTGAAGGAGAAACGGTGACTTTGACAGCTTCAGGCGGAACATCTTACCAATGGAGTACAGGAGAAACAACTCAAAGTATCACAGTTAGCCCAGCTATTACTACAACCTATACAATAACAGCGTTTAACACAACTGGTACAGCTTCAGATACAGATGAAGTTATCGTAACAGTAAATGCATTACCTAGTGTAGATGCTGGAGCAGATATTACCATTGCTGAAGGCGAAAGTGTTACTTTAATAGCTACAGGAGCAGATTCCTATGTATGGAGTAATGGTGCAACTGGAGCAGAAATTGAAGTTACACCAACTGGTACAACCACATATACTGTAACTGGT
>NZ_CANNDQ010000024.1 GCF_947503375.1 uncultured Psychroserpens sp. | reverse complement strand
ACGTTGGCAAACATTTGTAATGTCAGAAAGAACTATTCTATTAATTGGAGTTATAGCTGGCTTGCTCTTTTTTAGGCAAACCAAACCTCTACTTTTAAAAATCATACTTCTTGCTTTAGCCTTAAGCTTTGGTTTATCATATCTCGATTTTTCAGGTTCAAAAGGAGTTTCATTGACTCTTTTTGGTTTAATATCTTTCTTTTTTGGAGCTTATTCTCTTATTGAAAAAAAATGGTTAAGCCTTGTAATTACTGTATTTACTTTTATTTCCATAGTTCATGGATTTATGTATTGGCCATATTATTCTGAATTACGATTTTCTCAAATTCTACCGTTAGTTTGTTATATCATAATGTGGATCAAATGGAAAACTCAATTAGAGGTGATGTCAATTATTACAATTTTTACCACTTATTTGTTAATATCATTTTTAAGTTTATTCCAATAATATTAAAAACGTTAGCCAACAACTAAATATTAATGATAAAGGTTCTAAACAAACTTAAAAAAGAGATAATTACTTTAATACTTGTTAAGGCGATTTTTGATTATGTCCTCACACTATTTGAAGTATATGACATTTCTTTTTTCCCTGGAGATGTACCAATTTTAAATACATTAATGATGATGATTATTCCATTGATTTTTTTTAAAGTATTATCTAAAGAAAATGAACAAGATAATACTTTGAAAAACTTCATTTTAATTGGTTTAATCATAACTATTCTTTCTGATTTTATTAGAGTATTTCTACTAAATAAATATTTGCTTAAAATTATATATTCCTATTCTTCGATTGAAGTAATTGAAACATGGAGCCTTTTTGACAGAACAATGGAATTTACCAAATTCGCTGTGATAGAATCAATCATTTTTTGTGTAATTGGAATTTTTAAATACTTAAAACGTTAGCCAACAACGTGTATAATTAATTACTTCTGAATTTCCTCATCGGAAATTCCTCGGAATTAATTAACTTAGTCTTTCATCGGAAAATCGTAACCGATTTTCCGTAACGTAATTATACACGAACACGTTG
>NZ_CANNDQ010000023.1 GCF_947503375.1 uncultured Psychroserpens sp. | reverse complement strand
TTGAGATCAAAAGTGGTAAACCCTTCAGGAATACCATCTTCATCACATTGAATGAGACTAACTGTATTGGCTTCTGGTATAGGCTCAACGATCAGGTTTATAGGAATAATACTAATACAAGACGAAGGAATTTCTGTTACTCTAACAAAAATTTGCTCGTTGTTTGGAATATTATTCTCGTAAAGAATGGGTATGCTATTTGAATTTGACTCTGCATCGGTTTCACTGGTATGAAATGAAAAATCATAATCAATTGGATTTAATCCATTCAATATTTCATCAATTTTTGTTGACAAATCAAATCGTATCACACCATTGGTTTCATCACCATCGTTAGCATTATCACAGAGTCTGTAATCAGTTGGAGTCATAATATCGAGTTCTCTAACAGTTATATTGAAGCTAAATGTAATAAAGCATTGAGAAATGGTGTTTAGTACGCGTACATATATAACTTCGGAACTTGCTGTATTAGTATAGTTATTTAGTAGACTATTAGTGCCTAATACTGCTTCCTCTTCAGAATTATGGTAAGTGACTAAAACATCAGTTTGAGAACCTATGATTGCTGGTGTATTGTCGTTCAAATTAAACGTTGCTATACCATCATTATAAGGTGCTAGATTATCGCAAGTATCTATATCTAATGATTGTCCTGTAGGAAATTGATTTTCAGGAGACTCAGGAAAAGTAGCAGTACCTGTCCATTGTAAACTAAAAGGGCTAGTACCAATAGGTCTATCAACTAAAAGATAATAAGTTTCACCAGCTAGAACATCTAAGCCACTTACAAAGCTATTACCATTGGCTCCTGGTCCTTCAGAAACATCAGTTTCGGTACTATTCATTCCTGTTAAATTGTTACCTTGATTAGCATTTCCTGGGTTAGTTGTAGAACATCGTATTGCTGGGCCTAAATTATTGCATGAATTTGTAGGACCAAATACAGAAAAATCGTAATCTTCTGAAATAGCCGCACTATCAGGTGTGAGTATAAACCCTAATGTGCCACTTTGTGCAATAGTGAGCCTAAACCAAATAGTATTATTTTCTACCATACCGCATGCGTTGGCAAAAGATTCTGGTGTTCCAATACCACCTACATTTAAATCAATGTTTGAGTTCCCGCAAATTTGAATAGCATCTGAACAATCTGTAGGTGTTTGTGCAAATAATATTGGATGCACAAATAAAAATAACAATAATATTTTGAGGGAATTATTCATTGAGGTTTAACGTTTAAGAGCGAAATGGCTTTTAAAGATTCTACCATCTTTTAGCGTTACTACAAACCAATAATCACTAGCAGGCATAGTATAGCCATTAACAGTTCCGTCCCATCCAGGACCAATAGGATCTACTTCGGCAATTAGTTT
>NZ_CANNDQ010000022.1 GCF_947503375.1 uncultured Psychroserpens sp. | reverse complement strand
GGCAATACACGAATCGTTAACCTCTGTGAGGTATTGAAACATCCTGTAACGGTATTCTCTGCTCTGATATAAATCACCTGCTCATCCATAACAATATTCGTATATGGACTAACTAGGGCATTCTGATCTGTATCTGCATCTGATTGCGTCTCATGATACGTAATGGCTATATCCAACTCGCCATTGATGATCTCTAAACTCTTACTCTCCAAATCAAATGACTCAAATCCATCATTGTCTAAATCACAGACCTCTAAATCTGTCGGTGCTGCTGGTGATGGAATTGGGTTCACGCGCAATAAAATCGTTGCCGTTGTACTCACAGAACATCCCGTAACGTCATTTGTTGCTCGTACAAAAATCGTCTGTGGATTACTCGTATTTACATACGGACTAACTATAGGATTAGTACCATTATCTGCATCTAACTGGGTCTCGTAATAAGCGAAACTAATCCCGGTCTGCCCATTTAACATCTCTGCATTGGCATCCTCTAACGTAAAGGCTTCCATCTCATCACCCGGATTATTATCATCACATAACTCTAATGGACTTGGCTGTACCAAAACTGGTAAGGCATTCACAACAAGATCTAAGGTCGTAAGCTTATAACAACCATTGACCGTATCCTCTACTCTAACCCATATCAATTGATTAAAAGCTACTATATTCGTATAACTCGTCGGTACCAATACCGAACCTAATCCTAATTCTGCATTGGCCTCAAGCTCATGATAGGTCACTAAATATTGTAATGGATCTAAGCCATTTAAAATCTCTGAATCTTTACTCGTTAAATCAAACTGAGCAATCCCATCGGCTGAAACATCATCACAAACCTCTAAAGGAGTCGGATCAACTATCTGGGGCGTAGGATGAACGATCAATAACAACTCTACTATCGTAGCACAGTCTGTCGCTATCGTTGAACTCTCTACTCGTACATAGATCGTCTGCTGATCCTCTACTATATTATTATACGTCGATGGCAAACTATTCACATCGTTGTCTGCATCTGCCATTGTCTCATGAAAACTAACCGCTAATGATGGATCCCCTCCTGTAACCTCTAACTCTACATCTGGTAAATTAAATACTCCAAAACCATCACTATCTGGATCACAATACTCCAAAGGCATAGGCGTATTTGCTATCGGTGCCTGCTCTACTACCAAATCTAAAGTCGTCGTATTTACACATCCTGTAGTAATATCCTGAACTACTACATAAACCGTCTGCGGATTACTGATATTCATATATGGTATCATCAATGGATTTGACATATTATCTGCATCTAACTGAGTCAAATAATAACTCACCGAATAATTAGGATCAGAAGCTATCTCTGTATTCTTTAACGTTAAATCTATTAATGTTAATCCATCAGGTACACCATCATCACAAACCTCTAATGCCGTTGGGG
>NZ_CANNDQ010000021.1 GCF_947503375.1 uncultured Psychroserpens sp. | reverse complement strand
TTTATCTTTTCAGGGTAAAATGGGCTTTAAATTCTTTACGTTGACCATTATTAGGTTCGTTGTACTCTACCACAAACCAGTAATCACTTGTTGGCATCGGGTTTCCATTGTAGGTTCCATTCCAGCCTTCACTTGTTGGACTTATCTGTTTAAGTAACTTTCCGTACCTGTCAAATATATAAATTTTTGCGCTTGGTTGGTCAGCTATTCCTTTTATGTTCCATGTATCATTGTATCCATCACCATTTGGCGTGAAAAATGTTGGATAATCCAATACCGTAATCGACTCACTTGTCTGCCCACACCCTATCCTATCTCTTGCCGTAACCACATGGTCTCCTGCCGATACATCTGTAAATACACCACTCTCTTGCCATGCACCTCCATCTAAACTATATTCGTAATCACCCAACCCTGTCGCGGTTGCTACAATAACATGACTCTCTGAAAATGCATCTGTGGTCACGTCTAAAACTAAGGTCGGCGGAGCACTCTCTATGACTTCAGTAATATCACTACTGAAACAACCCGTTGCGGCATCTGTTACAAGAACCTCATAAAGACCACCCGCTGTTGGCATGTAACTCCCTGAGGTAGCTCCTGCTATGGTGGTCCCATTCAAAGTCCACTCAAACGTATAGCTCGGCCCTGTTAATCCGGTATCTAATACTGGTGGATTTAAAACCTCTGTATCATTAGTCGATACACAAAGAATATAACTCTCCTCCAAATCAAATACTGGAAGTGGATTAACCTGTAAGGTTAATGGAGCTACGGCATAGCATATCGATGAATCTATCATATTACCCATACCATCATCTATCATCGTATCATTGTCTACACGTACGTAGATCACCTGCGGATTAACAATATTCTCATATAAAAATGGAATCGGATTCACTGCTAACTCTGCATCTGCCTCTGTGGCATAATAAGTCACTATGTAATTTGCTGGGTCTTGACCATCTAATACCTGTGCCTGTACACTATCTGGCTCTAAATCTAAAACATCTGTTACTGGTGTTAAATCGAACTGGGCACTATTATTAGTCAAATCATCGTCATCGTCCATCTCATCATCACAAAGCTCTACTAAAATGGCTTCCATTCCACTATTGGCCTCTGCTGCTTCTTGAACTTCTATATTGAAACTAGGCGTGCTTATCGAACAGCCTGTAACATTATTTGTAATCGCTACAAATATCTGTTGTGGATTACTAATATTCGTATATGGACTAACCAATGCATTCATTAAATCATCTGCATCTGTCTGATTTACATGATAGGTTACCGTAAACATCGTTGGGTCTTGACCATTTAATACCTCTGCATCCTTTAAGGTCAAGTCAAACTCATAAACTCCATCATTATTAAGCTCACAGGCAATGAAATCGGTCACTGCTACAACTGATGGTAATGGGTTAACTCTTATCTGGAAGGTAACCACAGTATAACAGCCTGTAATGTCATTGGTCACACGTACATGAATCGTCTGAGTCTCACTTATGTTTGTATACATTGTTGGGTCTGCTATCGCATTAGCTCCCAACTCCGCATCTTCATCCGTCTCGTGATAAGTGGCGGTAACTCCTGTCTCTCCATTTAAAATCAATAACTCATTGACCGTCAAATCAAAAACTTCTTCCATATCCCCTGGATTGATGTCATCACACAGCTCTACCATTGGTATTAAAACACTATCCGTTGGTGTTGGATTTGGTAACACACGAATCGTAAGGGTCGTATAGTCTACACAACCTGTATCGGTATCGGTCACCACAACATATAACGTCTGTGGATTCGACGGTGCACCATTAATTGAAGTATTGGTGTACGAAGCTGCATCTACTGCATTGGTCTGTGCCTGTGCATCTGCATCGGTCTCATAATAAGAAACACTCCAACTCGCTTCGCCTCCGGTAATCTCATTGTCTTTAACTGTTAAATCGAATACGGTAAACTCATCAGCTACTTCATCGTCGCAAAGCTCTAATGGCGTCGGTTGTGTCGCCTCTGGTGGTAACTCTACTTGTAGCTCAAAGAATCCTGTACTGGTAACACAGCCATTAACATTACTCACTAAGCGTACATAAATCGTCTGTGGATTACTAATATTAGTGTAATTGGTTACATTAACTATCGGATTGTTTCCTGACTGCGCATCTGCTAAGGTCTCATGGTAAGTTAACATAAAATCCAATGGATCTTGTGATCCATAAATCTCAGCAGCTTTAATCGTCAAATCAAATTGTGCTATACCATCAGTATTCGTATCACATATCACATAGTCTTCCAAATCTACCGGAACAACTGGTGA
>NZ_CANNDQ010000020.1 GCF_947503375.1 uncultured Psychroserpens sp. | reverse complement strand
TCGGAATTAATTAACTTAGTCTTTCATCGGAAAATCGTAACCGATTTTCCGTAACGTAATTATACACGAACACGTTGTAGTGCATTTGAGAAAGATAAAAATGGAAAAGAAAACTAAGAAGAAATCGACAGGAAAACTTATTTTAAAAGGATGTCTTTTTTCTATTTTAGGTTTTATCGTTTTAATGTTTTTAATAGCACTAATTTCTGTCATGTTTTTTCCTGATAAAGCGAATGAGAATTTTGAAAAAGCCAAAGCCGAGTTTAAATCAAAAAATTATGATGTAGCATTAAGTTTGATTAACGAAAGTATCAAATTTGATAGTTTGAATATAAATCCTGAGTATTTCATACTAAAAGGAAAAATTGAAAAAAGTAAAGGAGATACTATATTGTTCAAAAAAGATTTTAAAATTGCTTTGAACTCTATTAAAAATGGCAGAATTAGGTATGATAGAATAAAATCACTTTATGAATGGAGCCTTCAACAAAAGGATACATCATACTCAAAAGAATTACTACAAGAAAGCTTACTTTCTTTCTCTTCTAAAGATAGTATTAACTTCACCAATTCACATTTAAATACTTATAACAAATACCTTGAGTTAAAAGATACTATTGCGGGTATTGAAACTTATAAAATGCTTTGTGACAGTATTCCAAATGGATTAATATTTAATCAAATTGGTATATATTATTCAAATAAGAAAAAAAGAAAAAAGGCAATTGAATATTACAAGAAAGCAATCGAGACTGATACAACAAATGGAATTTTTTATAATAATTTAGGAATTACTTATGAAAACCTGAAAAATAAAAAACAAGCGATTAAATATTATAGATTAGGTGTTAAATATGAGAGTCGTGATGCATGTACTAATTTAAGAAATATAACCGCAAAAACTCGTTACAGAAAAATAGCAAGATGTTGGGATGGAACAATGACTTATTCCTTAGGTCAAGGAGCATGTTCACATCATGGAGGAATTAGACGATATGAGAATGAGCCATATAAAGAATATACAATGGACTGGAACTGTAAATAAACGCACTACAACAACGTGTATAGTTCATGCTTGCACATGAACTTCAAATAAAATTCCTAACTTTAAACAAACAAATGGTTTAACTGAAAAATCTCAACAGCTTAGCTGTCGCGCTTTTTCTCCCGCGGAATTTTCGCCACAAGTGGCTCATCCTAGCGCAAAAGCGCTCGGCTAAATTCCGCACAAACCATACACAAATACGTTAGCAAACAGCTGAAAATGACCTACGCAAAAATTATAATCGGAATTGGAATCTTAATCGGAATTTTTCTCTTTAAGAAAACTAAACCGAAATTATTAGTCGGAATTTTAGTTGGACTAATTATTAGTTTTGTTCTGTCCTTTATCGAAAATGAACTTCTGACTAACATTTCGTTTATCAGTTTCGGAATTTTGAGCTTGATATTCTTTGCTTATAGTGGAATTAAAAGAAAATGGCTGAATTTGATTATAGGACTTTTTGCTTTCGTTTCGTTTTTCTCGAAATTAATGCACTATCCTTATGCAAATGAACTGAAATTTTTAATGATAATTCCGATTGTGAGTTACGCTTTGACTTTCAGGAAAAAAGAAAAATATAAAACCGAATTATCGATTTTGACAATATTCGTTGCGTACGAATTAAGTGAATTTATTAAGCTGACTGAACATTGGGTAAACTGAAAAAAGCCGATTTGCTAACAACGTGTATAATTAATTGCTTTGGCAAGTGCTTATTTGGAAAATTCCTTCGGAATTTTCTCGCGTTCGTTTTTGTTTACTAAATTAGTTACTTAAACACGCAACTAACCATACACAAACACGTTGTAGGTAAATCATTATTGAATGAAGAATATTTTAGTACTATTTTGTTTTTTATTAAGTACTACAGGGTTTGCTCAAGGACTTGAACAGAGCATACTAAAGGATTTCTGTAAATGTTTTGGCAAAATAAATTCAGAGAACCCTTCAATAGACGATTCATTTGATAATTGTTTAAATTCTGTAATAAAAAACTATGAAGACGAAATTCACAACATCTTCTATCAAAAGTTTAGCTCAAAAGATGAATTAACATATGGAAAAGCATATGATTACGGATATGAATACATGGAGAAAGTTGTTAGTAATAATCTTGAGTTTCTAATATTTGAGTGTGACTCATTCTACAATTTAGCTGAAAAAGCCCGTGAAAAAAAATTAAATGACCAAGAAGAAAAAATTATTAATTCTAAAATAAATGATTTAACAATAAAAATTGAAAAATTTACATTTAAGAATATTTTCTTACTACAACGAGGTATTAATTATTTTAAATTAAAAAATTATAAAAAAGCAAGATTCGATTTTAAAAGTGTGCTTGAAATTGAGCCTGAAAACCTTGAGGCTTCTCTGTATCTAGCTTTTGTAGAAGACTATAGTGATAATTTTGATTTGGCTATTAGTCTTTATGATAATCTAATAAGAAAAAATCCTACTGAGGAACTCAAAATGCTAAAAATATTAGTCGAAAGGAGAAAACTAGAATCTAAACAATAATACTACCTACAACAACGTGTATAATTAATGCTAAACTCATACTTCAATTAAAATCCATATATTTAATCAACTGATTTGATACAACCTTAAATCCTCCGGATTATAGGTCGCACAAATCATACACGAACACGTTAGGTGCAATACCAGAAAACAGATGCTCTTTAAAAATTCAACTTTCATTTTTGTATTTTGTTTTCTTCTTAG
>NZ_CANNDQ010000019.1 GCF_947503375.1 uncultured Psychroserpens sp. | reverse complement strand
ACAGATTCATTAGCACAAGCACCATCAGCAACAACATCAGAGAATGTAGCCTCTAGACCAGTAGAACAGTTATCAGCCTCATCAGTTACATCACCAGTAAGTGTAAGCTCGTTAGGATCTTGATCACATTCGATAGTGATGTCAGCAGGTACAGTAAATGTAGGTGCTGTAGTATCTTCTATAATTAATGTTGCATTAAGTGTAGTAGCATTACCACAATCATCTGTAATAGTATATATAACTGGGATCGTACCACCTAATCCACATGTTGAAACAAAATTAGTGAATGTATAATTTGATGTTACCGTAACATTAATATCATCAGCACATGTTTCAAGCGCAGCAATATTAGCGGCATTCCAATCGTTAGCTAAAGTTTCGTTGTTAGTACCAGAACACTCGATAGTTGTATCAGTTACAGCACAATTTGATAGATCAGGAATTGTCCCATCATCAAAAGTTAAAGTAGCTGTTGTAGTTGAAATATTTCCACAATCATCAGTAATCGCATAGGTTACTGTTATGTTACCACAAGGTCCACAAACTGTGTTCAAGTTATTGAAATCATAATCAGAAGTAACTTGACCCGTAAAGTCCGTATCACAGGCATCAGCAGCACAAGCTTCAAGTGCAGCAATGTTAGCAGCATTCCAAGCATCTGCTAGAGACTCATTATCAGTATCAGTACATTCTAACACTGTATTTTCAATTGTACATCCAGTTAGGTCTGGAACAGTAGTATCTTCTAAAGTCAATGTTGCATTAAGCGTAGTGGCATTCCCACAATCATCAGTAATGGTATAAATTACAGGAATAGTACCAGCTAAACCACAAGTAGAGACTAAGTTAGTAAAGCTGTAATCAGAAGTAACTTGACCCGTAAAGTCTGTATCACAAGCATCAGCAGCACAAGCTTCAAGTGCAGCAATGTTAGCAGCATTCCAATCGTTAGCTAAAGTTTCGTTATTAGTACCAGAACACTCGATAGTTGTATCAGCTACTGTACATCCAGTTAGGTCTGGAACAGTAGTATCTTCTAAAGTCAATGTTGCATTAAGAGTAGTGGCATTGCCACAATCATCAGTAATGGTATAGATCACAGTAATAGTACCAGCTAAACCACAAGTAGAGGCTAAGTTAGTAAAGCTGTAATCAGAAGTAACTTGACCCGTAAAGTCTGTATCACAAGCATCAGCAGCACAAGCTTCAAGTGCAGCAATGTTAGCAGCATTCCAATCGTTAGCTAAAGTTTCGTTATTAGTACCAGAACACTCGATAGTTGTATCAGCTACTGTACATCCAGTTAGGTCTGGAACAGTAGTATCTTCTAAAGTCAATGTTGCATTAAGCGTAGTGGCATTCCCACAATCATCAGTAATGGTATAGATCACAGCAATAGTACCAGCTAAACCACAAGTAGAGGCTAAGTTAGTAAAGCTGTAATCAGAAGTAACTTGACCCGTAAAGTCTGTATCACAAGCATCAGCAGCACAAGCTTCAAGTGCAGCAATATTAGCAGCATTCCAATCGTTAGCTAAAGTTTCGTTATTAGTACCAGAACACTCGATAGTAGTATCAGCTACTGTACATCCATTTAGATCAGGAACAGTAGTATCTTCTAAAGTCAATGTTGCATTAAGCGTAGTGGCATTCCCACAATCATCAGTAATGGTATAGATCACAGTAATAGTACCAGCTAAACCACAAGTAGAGGCTAAGTTAGTAAAGCTGTAATCAGAAGTAACTTGACCCGTAAAATCTGTATCACAAGCATCAGCAGCACAAGCTTCAAGCGCAGCAATGTTAGCAGCATTCCAATCGTTAGCTAAAGTTTCGTTATTAGTACCAGAACACTCGATAGTTGTATCAGTTACAGCACAATTTGATAGATCAGGAATAGTACCATCATCAAAAGTCAATGTTGCATTAAGCGTAGTGGCATTCCCACAATCATCAGTAATGGTATAGATCACAGCAATAGTACCAGATTGACCACAGGTAGATACTAAATTTGTATATATATAATTTGAAGAGACTGTAATACCAAGATCATCAGCACATGTTTCAAGTGCAGCAATGTTAGCAGCATTCCAATCGTTAGCTAAAGTTTCGTTATTAGTACCAGAACACTCGATAGTTGTATCAGTTACAGCACAATTTGATAGATCAGGAATAGTACCATCATCAAAAGTTAAAGTAGCAATTACTGTTGTAGTATTGCCACAATCATCAGTAATCGTATATGTTACATTAATGGTACCACA
The DNA here is from genome assembly GCF_947503375.1 of uncultured Psychroserpens sp. Taxonomy (GTDB): domain Bacteria; phylum Bacteroidota; class Bacteroidia; order Flavobacteriales; family Flavobacteriaceae; genus Psychroserpens. The sequence goes on along the minus strand of NZ_CANNDQ010000019.1, from coordinate 1,818 downwards.
AGGGCCACAAGTAGTATTTAAATTGTTAAAATCATAATCAGAAGTAACTTGACCCGTAAAGTCCGTATCACAGGCATCAGCAGCACAAGCTTCAAGTGCAGCAATGTTAGCAGCATTCCAAGCATCTGCTAGAGACTCATTATCAGTATCAGTACATTCTAACACTGTATTTTCAATTGTACATCCAGTTAGGTCTGGAACAGTAGTATCTTCTAAAGTCAATGTTGCATTAAGCGTAGTGGCATTCCCACAATCATCAGTAATGGTATAAATTACAGGAATAGTACCAGCTAAACCACAAGTAGAGACTAAGTTAGCAAAGCTGTAATCAGAAGTAACTTGACCCGTAAAGTCTGTATCACAAGCATCAGCAGCACAAGTTTCAAGTGCAGCAATATTAGCAGCATTCCAATCGTTAGCTAAAGTTTCGTTATTAGTTCCAGAGCACTCAATAGCTGTATCAGCTACTGTACATCCAGTTAGATCAGGAACAGTAGTATCTTCAATTGTAAATGTAGCAGTTGTTGTTGTTACATTACCACAATCATCTGTCGCAGTAAATGTTACTGTAGCTGTTCCAGTTTCACCACAACCATCTGTTAAAACTGTATAATCATTTGTCCAAGTAATAGATCCACAAATATCTGATGAAGTAGCACCACCATTTGAATTTAACCAGTCGTTAAATTGGGTAGTATTACCAGATCCATCACATTCAACTGTTAAATCACTAGCGTCAACATCTATTGATGGTGGTAATAAATCTAAAATTGTAAATAATGCTGTAGTACTAGCAGAATTACCACAATCATCAGTAGCTGTAAATGTGACTAGAGCGAACCCTGTTTCACCACATCTATCAGTTAAGCTAACAAAATTGTTAGTCCAAGTCACACTTCCACAGCTGTCAGAAGCATTAGCACCTGCATTTGTGTCTAGCCAAGCTTGTAATTCATTTGTATTACCAAAGCCATCACATTGTACAGTTTGATCTGCAGCTACAGTAGTTATAGATGGAGGTGTTGTATCTTCAACAGTAATTGTTTGTGTATCAGAGACTGAGTTTCCACAATCATCAGTAGCAGTCCAAGTTCTTGTAATCGTTTCAGTATTTCCGCAACCAGAAGTAGAGCTATCTACAAAGGTAATAGTCACATTACCACAAGTGTCTGTTCCCGTAGCATTTCCAGTTGCAGAAGGATCTGTTGAGTTTGAACATTCTACAGTTACATTACTAGGTAAAGTTAGAGTTGGTGCTGTGGTATCTTCAACAGTAATTGTTTGTGTATCAGAAACTGAGTTTCCACAATCATCAGTAGCAGTCCATGTTCTTGTAATTGTTTCAGTATTTCCACAACTAGCAGCAGAACTATCAGAGAATGTTACAGTTACATTACCACAAGTATCTATAGCAGTTGCATTACCTGTATCTGCTGGATCTATACTTTCATTACATTCTACAGTTACATTGCTAGGTAAAGTTATAGATGGAGGAGTTGTATCTTCAACAGTAATTGTTTGTGTATCAGAGACAGAATTACCACAATCATCAGTAGCAGTCCATGTTCTTGTAATTGTTTCAGTATTTCCACAACTAGCAGCAGAACTATCAGAGAATGTTACAGTTACATTACCACAAGTATCTGTAGCTGTAGCACTACCAGTATCTACTGGATCTATACTTTCATTACATTCTACAGTTACATTGCTAGGTAAAGTTATAGATGGAGGAGTTGTATCCTCAACAGTAATTGTTTGTGTATCAGAGACAGAATTACCACAATCATCAGTAGCAGTCCATGTTCTTGTAATTGTTTC
>NZ_CANNDQ010000018.1 GCF_947503375.1 uncultured Psychroserpens sp. | reverse complement strand
CTACGGATTTTCCTCTGGTTCGTTTTCTTTTGCTAACTTAGTTCCAGCCAACGCAACTAACCATACACGAACACGTTGTAAGCCATTAAAGCAAACGAATGGACAAAAAAGAAAAGATTAGAAAAACATTGAGGACAGGTAAAATTCTACTTTGGATTGGAATTCCGATTTGCTTACTTACACCATTGATTTTCACTCTTCCATTAGGACTTGCTGACTTTACTGGAACTGGTGAAATAGGCGATACAATTGGCGGAATTACGGCACCTTTTATAAATGTGCTTGGAGCAATTTTGGTTTTTTTAGCTCTAAAAGCTCAAATCCAAGCAAATCTTATAATTCAAGACCAAATTGACCAACAAGAAATTGATAAAAAGCTGGAAAATGAAAGCAAACAATTGAATCAATATTACTCTAACCTAAAAAGTAGCATAGACGGATTTAAATATTCAACCATTGAACCTTGGGACATTGGAGAATCAGATAATAAAAAACCAATTTTGGAAGGTAGCGAAGCAATTTACAGACTATTTTCTGATTATATCTGTGAATATCACGGAACTGAAGCAGATATGGCTTCTAACCCGAAAGTTACTGAACTGATTAGTATGCTTGAGATTTGTGATAAACTATTGACAAGAATTAACAAATCAAATATTAATGATAGAGAAACATTGTGGACTTTGACAAGTCATCAATTTACATATAGAATCTTTCCGAGATTATGTGATGATTATCCAGATAGAATAGAAAGCTATTATTGTGAGAGTTGTGATATGGAACACGGATTTCCTGAAAGGATTAGCTTTTTGATTAAGAGTATTAAAGAAAAAATAGATAACGGCTTACAACAATGTATAACCGCAATTACGGCGGATTCGACTACGTCCGAATCCACTCGGAATTGCTAACGTCAGTGCTAAACCGAAAATTAACGCATATTAACCCGTAACTGACGGTTATACGAGACCGTTGTACCTAATTTAAGAAATGAACAAATTCCTAACCTTACTTTTGATTTCCACGATAGGATATTCACAACATCAAGAATCTGAACCAACATTCTATTCAGAAATAAACGAACGAGTTTTAAATAGAAATCTTTATGATGTAAAATTTGGAACTCCAACTGAAATAATTGTAAACGATACTATAACCTACGCAGATTCAGAAACATGGATTGAAAAAAGTATTTTCACATTTAAAGCTAATCATCAAATGCTTGTGAAAAAACACAGAAATAGTGAATTGATTGCTGACGAAATTATCGAATTAGATTCAATGAATAGAATTCTTAACTATGAAGGGAATTTAAAATATGATGGAGGAAAGTGGTATATAACAAAAGTAAAATATACATACGAAGACTTTAAAAAGATAAAGGAAAAAATAAATGGATCTGGAGAAACATATATGAGATACATTGTGAAATATGATAGTTTGAAAAATCCACTGGCAATTGAGCATACTATTGTCGGACCTGATTACACTAAACTTCAAACTGTGAAATATGATTATGCAAACAGTAAATTCATTTTAATGGACTTTAATTATCAAGGCAAACTTGAAGAAGAGGTTAATGGTAACTTTAATAGAGATTATATAATTGCAAGAAATAAAAATGGAGATATCGCAAAGATGTATTGGATTTTGACAGATAAAAAAGAACCTTTCATACATGAATTTGAATATACGTATGATGACAAAGGCAATTGGATAAAATTGATTGTTAATGTTAAAAGTCCTGATGGCATTTTAAAACCATTTCATAAAACCTATAGAACAATTAAATACCAAAACTAGGTACAACAACGTGTATAGTAAATTGCTTGTTTTGTGTGTACTCGGAAAATCCTACGGATTTTCCTCTGGTTAGTTTTCTTTTACTAACTTAGTTCTTGCCAACGCAACCAACCATACACGAACACGTTGGGTGTAATTTAATAGAGCTTTATGGGTAAAAACTCTTTCTGTTGCGAAATGATGAAATCTTATTCAACTTTTACATGTAAATCGTGCAAAGATGAATTTGAATGTCCTGATAGTCTAATATATCGTGCACAAGATGGAGATTATGGAATAATAATCCACGATGGTGGACAATCTTACATTTCTATTGAATACTGTCCATGGTGTGGATCTGAACTCAAATAATATCTTCGTTTAATTTTATGCACAAAGCTTTAGATATTTACAATGTAACCTTGCCAAATAGCAGAAAGGCCGACTTTCATTTATCCTGCTTAGATAGTTCAGTTTTCATAGACTACAATTATACCGAAAATAAAAAAATAGCTTTAGTTAGAATATCATTTGATGGTTTTGGATGTTGCGAACTCAATGGAAAGACAAATTGCTTAAGTATTGAAGAATCTGAAATATTTGTTCGAGAAATAAAACAAGTCAAATTAAACAAACAATTATTTACTGAGTTATTTCTAAAGTCTATAGCCATTAACAAAGAACTTATTTGGAATGATGCTTTAGAAAAATACAACTTGATTTAATAAAATATAACAACACCCAACAACGTCTATAGCTCATACCTCTGAATACACTAAAATTTATTTACCTTTAAGCTTAAATAAATTTTGTGTAACTCACTCTGCTGATAAGGCGGCACGAGCCATACACGAATACGTTGTAGGTAATTAAAATCCACCTTTGTTAATGAATGACTACTTAATAATTTTTCTGATATTCTTACTATATTTTTCACCTGTTTTCTATCAGATATTTTTATTATTAAAAGAGCGTAAGGAAGAAAACAAAAAACTCTTAAAAAGACTACTTCGATTTACCAAATACAGCTTCCTTCTGATAATTTTTACTGCAATAATATTCGGAATCTTAAGTCACACAAATTATTTAAATTATGAGAAACCATTAACATTTGATAAATACGACAAAATTACTTTTGAGAATTTTAGAGGAATAGAGTTTTTCAAAAAATCATTATACGGAAATAAAAGGTTTGCTTATGTTGTAACTTCAATAGAAAGTGATATCGAAAATAATTCTGTAACTATAGAATCACTATTTCATCCATCACGCTCATTCGTTTACAAAAAGAACACAAATAGTGAAGAACTTTTAAGACACGAAAAATATCATATAAAAATAACAGAACTTTTTGTTCGAAAAACTAAAGAGAATATATCCAAACTAAGTTCTTTCGACGAAAAAACGGTAAATGAGATTATAGAAAAAAATAAAATCGAAGAAAGAAAGTATCAAAAGGAATATGATTATAATACCTTACACAGCTACGTTTTAAGTGAACAAAAAAAATATGAGAAAGAAGTAGATAGTTTGTTAGATTTGTTATCAGAATTTAAAAATCCTAAAATCACTATTAATGATAAAAATTAAGCACCTGTATTTAATAATTATATGCGCAATTCTAATGAGTTGTAATTCTGATAAATATGATTTTCCCTTAGACAAAAGATATTGGGATAATAATGATTATAAAGAAGCTATTCTTGAATTAAGGTTTGGATATGAAGATGACGAAAAAAAACCAACTTTTGATAATCCTGAACAGAGAATGATAGTCCAAAAATTAACAGATGAACAAAACTTCAAAGTTGTTCTTACTGATAAAGAATTAGGGATAAAACATCGTAATAATGTTTCAACAAAATTCTTTGAACATTGGCAAGATATGACCCAGATTTATCAAGAAAGAGACCGAAAAGACAATTATATTTATGATGTTGAAATGTTAGCTGTATGGCATTTTGGTCTTGGTTTACAACTTAACTATTTTAATTTAGGAAATGAAGATATAAAAAACAGAGCTGATGACCCAAATTCAGTAAGAGTGAAAAACATAATTAATAAGAATATTAGAACTCTTGTAAGTAATTATATAATTTATTTAGATGAGATTAATGAAGAAAAAGCATTGACTGATGAAGGTAAATCTAAACTTGCAGAAGGAATCGATAAATACTTTACTCAACTTATTGAGCTATATCCTGAAGCCAATTACAGTGGAATGAAAAACAAAGCTGAATTGATGTTGAAAAAGAGTGAATCGGACAAAATTAAATCATCACTAACAAAATTAATTGAGTTAATCGATTCAAAGAAAAAATTAGAGCTAAAATAACTACCTACAACAACGTGTATAGCTAATTGCTTGGTCTGTGTGTACTCGGAAAATCCTACGGATTTTCCTCTGGTTCGTGCTAGTTTATTATCTTTAAGCTAGCCAACGCAACTAACCATAACACGAACACGTTGGCAAACATTTGTAATGTCAGAAAGAACTATTCTATTAATTGGAGTTATAGCTGGCTTGCTCTTTTTTAGGC
>NZ_CANNDQ010000017.1 GCF_947503375.1 uncultured Psychroserpens sp. | reverse complement strand
TTGGAATTTCTTTTTATAGATATTAGAGGATTTATTTTAGGTTTATAAAGTCTTCATTTCTAGCGTTTGAAGTTTGGTTTAGGGGTTAAATAAAAAAATAGTTTAGAAAAGTTTTGGTTATAAATAAATAGAGGTTGTATATTTGCAGCCGCTAACGGGATAAGGTTAGTTAGTTCATAATATTTATTGCGTTTTCAGGGATTTATAAAATAATTTCAAAAAAAAGTAAAAAAGGTATTGTGGGAATAAAAAAAGGGTTTTATATTTGCACCCGCTTAAGTGATAAAGTGCTTAAGAGATATAGAAAAAAAGTTCATTAACATATTGAATTGACAGCGTAAGGAAGTTATTGGAAACGATAATTTCTAAGACAAAGAATAGACCATTTTGAGTACTGAAATTAAACAATTTCGATTAGTTGTTAAATAATATTTAAGATTTAACGATGAAGAGTTTGATCCTGGCTCAGGATGAACGCTAGCGGCAGGCCTAACACATGCAAGTCGAACGGTAACAGAGAAGAGCTTGCTCTTTTGCTGACGAGTGGCGCACGGGTGCGTAACGCGTATACAATCTACCTTTTACAGGAGGATAGCCTTTAGAAATGAAGATTAATACTCCATAGTATAATGATAAGGCATCTTATTATTATTAAAGCTTCGGTGGTAAGAGATGAGTATGCGTCCTATTAGCTAGATGGTGTGGTAACGGCATACCATGGCAACGATAGGTAGGGGCCCTGAGAGGGGGATCCCCCACACTGGTACTGAGACACGGACCAGACTCCTACGGGAGGCAGCAGTGAGGAATATTGGACAATGGAGGCAACTCTGATCCAGCCATGCCGCGTGCAGGAAGACTGCCCTATGGGTTGTAAACTGCTTTTATACAGGAAGAAACCGCTCTACGTGTAGAGTTTTGACGGTACTGTAAGAATAAGGATCGGCTAACTCCGTGCCAGCAGCCGCGGTAATACGGAGGATCCAAGCGTTATCCGGAATCATTGGGTTTAAAGGGTCCGTAGGTGGATAATTAAGTCAGAGGTGAAAGTCTGCAGCTCAACTGTAGAATTGCCTTTGATACTGGTTATCTTGAGTTATTATGAAGTAGTTAGAATATGTAGTGTAGCGGTGAAATGCATAGATATTACATAGAATACCAATTGCGAAGGCAGATTACTAATAATATACTGACACTGATGGACGAAAGCGTGGGGAGCGAACAGGATTAGATACCCTGGTAGTCCACGCCGTAAACTATGGTTACTAGCTGTTCGGACTTTGGTCTGAGTGGCTAAGCGAAAGTGATAAGTAACCCACCTGGGGAGTACGTTCGCAAGAATGAAACTCAAAGGAATTGACGGGGGCCCGCACAAGCGGTGGAGCATGTGGTTTAATTCGATGATACGCGAGGAACCTTACCAGGGCTTAAATGTAGAGTGACAGGACTAGAGATAGTTTTTTCTTCGGACACTTTACAAGGTGCTGCATGGTTGTCGTCAGCTCGTGCCGTGAGGTGTCAGGTTAAGTCCTATAACGAGCGCAACCCCTGTTGTTAGTTGCCAGCATGTAAAGATGGGAACTCTAACAAGACTGCCGGTGCAAACCGTGAGGAAGGTGGGGATGACGTCAAATCATCACGGCCCTTACGTCCTGGGCTACACACGTGCTACAATGGTAGGTACAGAGAGCAGCCACTACGCGAGTAGGAGCGAATCTATAAAACCTATCACAGTTCGGATCGGAGTCTGCAACTCGACTCCGTGAAGCTGGAATCGCTAGTAATCGCATATCAGCCATGATGCGGTGAATACGTTCCCGGGCCTTGTACACACCGCCCGTCAAGCCATGGAAGCTGGGAGTGCCTGAAGTCCGTCACCGTAAGGAGCGGCCTAGGGTAAAATTAGTAACTAGGGCTAAGTCGTAACAAGGTAGCCGTACCGGAAGGTGCGGCTGGAACACCTCCTTTCTAGAGAAAGACGACTAAGCGAGATGAAGTAGGGAAAAAGATAGTTTATTCTTTAGCTGTTAATTTAATTAATCTATTATAGTAGAGTCTCATAGCTCAGCTGGTTAGAGCGCTACACTGATAATGTAGAGGTCGGCAGTTCGAGTCTGCCTGAGACTACTAATAATAAAGGAAATTCTGGAAGCTGTAGGATTCTAAATTCGTAATTCTGAATTTTACATTCTGAATTTAAGAAGGGGAATTAGCTCAGCTGGCTAGAGCGCCTGCCTTGCACGCAGGAGGTCACCGGTTCGACTCCGGTATTCTCCACAATGGCATAAGTTTGCGACAGATAATTTGTTTGTGGCGACTCGCCACAAGTTCATTGACATATTGAAAAAAGATACATAAAAATAAATACAACAATTTATTGTTGTATTAAATCATAATTAGTTAAAGTTTACGAGCTTTTAATTAATTATAACTCATTAAAAAGACAAAAAGTACAATAAGCTACATAAGAGCGTATGGGGAATGCCTAGGCTCTCAGAGGCGATGAAGGACGTGATAAGCTGCGAAAAGCTGCGGGGATTGGCACATACAAATTGATCCGTAGATATCCGAATGGGGCAACCCACTATATTGAAGATATAGTATCCGAAAGGAGGCGAACCCGGAGAACTGAAACATCTAAGTACCCGGAGGAGAAGAAAACAAAAGTGATTCCGATAGTAGCGGCGAGCGAACTCGGATTAGCCCAAACCAGTATTGTTACGGCAATATTGGGGTTGTAGGACCACGATATTTAATGCGTAATGAATTAGAACACTTTGGAAATAGTGACCATAGAGGGTGATAGTCCCGTATAAGTAAAGATCGTTATTGATAGTGGTATCCTGAGTAGTGCGGGGCACGTGTAACCCTGTATGAATTTGGCGGGACCATCCGTTAAGGCTAAATACTCCTGAGAGACCGATAGTGAACTAGTACCGTGAGGGAAAGGTGAAAAGAACCTTGAATAAAGGAGTGAAAAAGATCCTGAAACCATACGCTTACAAGCGGTCGGAGCCCATTAGGGTGACGGCGTGCCTTTTGCATAATGAGCCTACGAGTTACCGTTGCTAGCAAGGTTAAGGACTTCAGGTCCGCAGCCGTAGCGAAAGCGAGTCTGAATAGGGCGCTTTAGTTAGTAGTGGTAGACGCGAAACCGTGTGATCTACCCATGGGCAGGGTGAAGCTGTGGTAACACATAGTGGAGGCCCGAACCGGTTGACGTTGAAAAGTCTTCGGATGACCTGTGGGTAGGGGTGAAAGGCCAATCAAACTCGGAAATAGCTCGTACTCCCCGAAATGCATTTAGGTGCAGCGTTGATTTATAGTTTTATAGAGGTAGAGCTACTGATTGGATGCGGGGGCTTCACCGCCTACCAATTCCTGACAAACTCCGAATGCTATAAAATGTTAATCAGCAGTGAGGGCATGGGTGCTAAGGTCCATGTCCGAGAGGGAAAGAACCCAGACCATCAGCTAAGGTCCCCAAATGTATGTTAAGTTGAATAAACGAGGTTGAACTGCTTAGACAGCTAGGATGTTGGCTTGGAAGCAGCCATTCATTTAAAGAGTGCGTAACAGCTCACTAGTCGAGCGGTTCGGCATGGATAATAATCGGGCATAAACATACTACCGAAGCTATGGACTTGTAAAAGTGGTAGGGGAGCATTGTAGTGTCGTCGAAGGTTTGCTGTGAGGCATTCTGGAGAAGCTACAAAAGAAAATGTAGGCATAAGTAACGATAATGCGGGCGAGAAACCCGCACACCGAAAGACTAAGGTTTCCTCAGCTATGCTAATCAGCTGAGGGTTAGTCGGGACCTAACGCGAACCCGAAAGGGGAAGTGGATGGACAACAGGTTAATATTCCTGTACCTGCTCACGTTAAAAGTGACGGAGGCGTATATTTGGTGCGTGCTGACGGAAATGCACGTTGAAGCCAGTGGTAACACGGCGATAGTACACTGAGACTACGGTCAAGGTGATAATCCAGAGAAGCGACTTCCAAGAAAAGCGAGTGAAGCAGCCCGTACCCTAAACCGACACAGGTAGTTGGGATGAGAATTCTAAGGTGCTCGAGAGATTCATGGCTAAGGAACTAGGCAAAATTGACCCGTAACTTCGGGAGAAGGGTCGCCTACTTCGGTAGGCCGCAGTGAAAAGGTCCAGGCGACTGTTTATCAAAAACACAGGGCTCTGCTAAATCGAAAGATGATGTATAGGGCCTGACACCTGCCCGGTGCTGGAAGGTTAAGTGGAGGGTTTAGCTTCGGCGAAGATCTGAAATGAAGCCCCAGTAAACGGCGGCCGTAACTATAACGGTCCTAAGGTAGCGAAATTCCTTGTCGGGTAAGTTCCGACCTGCACGAATGGTGTAACGATCTGGACACTGTCTCAGCCATGAGCTCGGTGAAATTGTAGTATCGGTGAAGATGCCGATTACCCGCTGTGGGACGAAAAGACCCCGTGCACCTTTACTATAGCTTAGTATTGGTTTTGGATAAGTAATGTGTAGGATAGGTGGGAGACTTTGAAGCGGCGTCGCTAGGCGTTGTGGAGTCATTGTTGAAATACCACCCTTTGCTTATCTAGAGTCTAACCTCTAACGAGGGACAGTGCTTGGTGGGTAGTTTGACTGGGGTGGTCGCCTCCAAAAGAGTAACGGAGGCTTCTAAAGGTTCCCTCAGCACGCTTGGTAACCGTGCGTAGAGTGCAATGGCATAAGGGAGCTTGACTGAGAGACATACAGGTCGATCAGGTACGAAAGTAGAGCATAGTGATCCGGTGGTTCCGCATGGAAGGGCCATCGCTCAAAGGATAAAAGGTACGCCGGGGATAACAGGCTGATCTCCCCCAAGAGCTCATATCGACGGGGGGGTTTGGCACCTCGATGTCGGCTCGTCACATCCTGGGGCTGGAGAAGGTCCCAAGGGTTGGGCTGTTCGCCCATTAAAGTGGCACGCGAGCTGGGTTCAGAACGTCGTGAGACAGTTCGGTCTCTATCTACAGTGGGCGTTAGAAATTTGAGTGGATCTGACTCTAGTACGAGAGGACCGAGTTGGACTAACCTCTGGTGTATCTGTTGTCACGCCAGTGGCATTGCAGAGTAGCTACGTTGGGAAAGGATAAGCGCTGAAAGCATATAAGCGCGAAACCTACCACAAGATGAGATTTCTTTAAAGGGTCGTGGAAGATGACCACGTTGATAGGCTATAGGTGTAAAGGCAGTAATGTCATAGCCAAGTAGTACTAATAGCCCATAGGCTTATTGTACGCCTGTTTTTTTAGAGTAACAACAATATTTTTTATGTGATTCGATTTATCGACTTTTTTCAATATGTTATTATATACGGTTAAGTATTTGATAATACATACGCCGAAAGATTTAAGGTGGTTATAGCGATGGGGCTCACCTCTTACCATTCCGAACAGAGAAGTTAAGCCCATTAGCGCCGATGGTACTGCACTCGTGGGAGAGTAGGTCGCCGCCTATTTTTAAACCCTTACTATTTATTTAGTAAGGGTTTTTGTTTTTAATCTAAAATCTAATCTTTACACCAATAATCATAAATAAACTAATAAATAATACTTTCTATGAAGACTTAAA
>NZ_CANNDQ010000016.1 GCF_947503375.1 uncultured Psychroserpens sp. | reverse complement strand
TACGGATTTTCCTACGTTGTGGTATAATTTACTAACTTAGTGCTAGACACCACAACGAAACCATACACGAACACGTTACACCACATTTGAAAAACACAATCGAAATAGAAGTTTATCAATACGAAAAACCGATTAAAGAATTAATTGGAAAGTCGATTGCGGACGTAAACTACTACGAAATAGATTACGGAGAACCAACGTGGAATGAAATTGAATATCACTCGTTGGATTACGGAATGGAATTAGTTACTTCTGACAAATCGAAATTCTATTTTGTCTGGGGAAACGAATACACCCAATACGATGTAAAATTCCGAAAAGGGAATATATTGACTGAATTCAGCACGGAAAATGGAGCTAAAAAATATGATGTAACGAATAACCAAAAATGGACTGAGTTAATTGGAGTAAAAATCAGCGGAATTGAAAGCTGTTGGTCTTATTGGAGTTTGATTAATGAAGACAAACGAAATTACTATCCGCAAGATGTTCGAATTGAATTTGAAAATGGAAAAGAAATGTGGATTTCTGCTCTCGAAATTAGGGACGGAAGAATAATCGGAATGCAAGACCATTTGACTGTTGCCTTCGATAAAGAAACAGCGGACAAATATAAAATCGGAATAAAAAACGTGGTGTAACAATGGCTATAATTCATTGTGGTTTTGTGCTACACCAAAATAAAAGTATAAATCAAACGGCTGGATTTCGGCGGAATAATCCTGCGGATGATTCCACAACGAAATCATAGCCGAGACCGTTGGCTGTAATTTAAAAGTCCGTTAACTAAACCAGAGGTTAGGTTTACTCATTAAGACCTTTCTATAAAAAATAACTGAATTAAATTAGAATTGAATTTTAAACAATAAGCTTTGAAAAAAATAATACTTCTGATTTTTTTACTCAATTGCGGAATCGGATTCTCGCAAAATGAATTTCCAAGTGGTCAAAAAAATGAGACCTTTAGCTCTTACGATAAAGATTGGGAATTTTTCGAACTAGATGAACCAATCGAAGTTCGAATTTTAATGCATTTACCATCTTCGGGACTATGTGGATATTTGGCATTTGCATCTGTATCAATAGTACAAACTAAAGACGAAAAAATATTCAGAATATTAGATTTGTGTAACACCAAAGATATTCCTGAAAACAAAATCGTAAAAATTATTCCAGCGAAAAAACCTGAATTTTCTGTTCTATTACCTGCTCGAACTTTTATCAATCAAAAAACAGGAAAAGTTGAGCAGTTCGAATTGGATAAAAAAACTTTGAAAACAACTTATGGACAAATTAAAACCAAATAAAAACTACAGCCAACAACGTGTATAGTCAATTGCTTAGGAGTCTTTAATCATTACCACGGAAATTCTGCCGAATTTCCTTTACGCTGTTTCTTTTTGCTATCTTAGTGCTCACAGCAACTAGCCATACACGAAGACGTTAGCTGTAAGTCAAAAAACACTCAACATGAAAAAAGCATCATTATTTATCTTTTTAATTTTATCTGTTTTCTCCATAAAATTAGGATTTTCTCAACAAGAACTCATAGGAAAATGGGAAGGAATAATTATTCAGAATACTAAGAAAAGCTTCTACTTTGAACTAAGAATTGAAAAAATAAATGAAGATGGAACCTTCACAGGAACATCGTACATTCGAAACGTAAATAGCTCTGATAATTATAGTAAACTTGGTGATTATGCGACGATGAATCTAGTCGGAAAAACTGGAAAACGATATAGTTACCTTTCAAGAGAAAGATATTCTTAAAGGAAAAAAATCTAGCTCTTTCAATTGGTGTTTAAAGTCAGCGGATATGCTAATTGGTATCCATATTAAAGAAGATCTCAGCCGAGAATACCTCCTTCAAGGAACTTGGAAAAGTAATACTGGTTCGTGCAAACCTGGCAAAATAATGGCTAGAAAGCCCATAAAACCAAATATTAAAGAGGAATACAACAAGAATTTCAATCGTGAAATTAAAATTGCTAAGTCAATAGAAGTTGAATCAAACGAAATTATATTACAATTATGGGATAATAATAAACAAGATGGAGACGTAATTACACTTTATTTAAATAATAAAGAAATTCTTTCTGAGTTTACGGTAAAAAAGAAAAAGAAAAAATTGAAGATCAATATTGACGAAGGAAATAATATTTTAATAGTTCATACTATTAATCTTGGAACTGAACCGCCAAATACAGCTGCAATCTCAATTTCAGATGGAAAAAATAAAAAAAATTTAATCCTCAAATCAGATATGAGTGAAAGTGCTGCAGTAGAGATTATAAAAAAATAATTTATCATATAAGACCAACAGCTAACAACGTGTATAGTCAATTGCTTAGGAGTGTTTAATCATTACCACGGAAATTCTGCCGAATTTCCTTTACGCTGTTTCTTTTGCTAACTTAGTTCTTGCCAACGCAACTAACCATACACGAACACGTTGTAAATAATACCCAAAAATATTACGAACGAATTGAAAAAACGATTTTTACTCTTATTTGGAATTCTGATTTTACTTGTTGTTGGTTTTTTCATTTCTAAAAAAATCAATCTCAATCCGAATTATGAAGTTGGACAAAAAATTGATAGTCTGAATGGAGTTGCTGTCTATTACAATGGCGGAGTTGGAAATGTGGACGGACGAGCGTTAGCGGAAGATGGATACAATCTTGGACTGAAATATCAATGCGTGGAATTCGTAAAACGATATTATTACGAAGAACTGAACCATAAAATGCCAGATACTTACGGACACGCAAAAGACTTTTTTAACTCACAAATCAATGACGGAGAGATAAATAAACAACGGAATTTAAAGCAGTTCAAAAATCCGAGTAAGACCAAACCGAAAATAAATGATTTAGTAATTTACTCTGGAACAACTCTGAATAAATATGGACACGTTTCTATAGTTTCTAAAGTAACTGAAAACGAAATTGAAATTATTCAACAAAATCCTGGACCATTTGGGAATTCAAGAGAAAAATATGACTTGATAAATGAAAACGGAAAATGGATAATAAAAAATAGCAGAATTTTAGGTTGGTTAAGAAAATAGCAAAAAAGTACTATTTACAACAACGTGTATAGTTCATTGCTCGGAAATTCCTATCGGAATTTCTGTCGCTTCTGAACAATGGGTCTGTCTCTTTTTGCTATCTTAGTGGAAATCGCAACGAAGCCATACACGAACACGTTGTAAGCAATAGCGGAACTCACTCAGACGCAGACAATGCGGAATTTAAAAATAACTGATTTTTTACAAACAAAACGCAGAATTTCTTTCTCGAAACCTAAATTGAGTCACGTGCGGAATTGAGCACTCAAATGCGGAATGAAAAACAGAACGGAATTTGAGCTAGTTTACGGAATTGCTACTCAAATGGAATTTATAAACATTACGAAAAGCGGAACTGGACGCGGAAAATCACTCATACGGAATTGAGCAAGTTCCGGAATTTATCACGCAAACGCTAAATTAATAGCTGAACGGATTAACAAAACGGACTTTTTAATAATTTACTATTCATTAAACTTTGGTAGTTAATAAAAAAATAAAAACTACAACTTACAACAACGTGTATAACTAATTGCTTGTGATATCTTACTCGGAAAATCCTACGGATTTTCCTCTGGTTCGTTTTCTTTTACTAACTTAGTCTAGCCAACGCAACTAGCCATACACGAACACGTTAGCAAAAATTAATGACCAACGAAGATTTAGACAAATTCATTGAAAAAATTGAACAGGAATGTTCGGAATCCGAAGCTTACTTTGATTCTGAATTTAATCCAGACTTTGGATTTGCAAAAGGAAATAAATTTGGACTATTACTTTACGCTAAAGAGTTTTTAAAAGCAGTTAGAGAAATTGACAATAGGAAATTTGATGAAGGAGAAATGGAAGTGTATAATCCTGATTTTAAATGGATAAAAGGAATTGAAAGTAATCCATTCAGATATATAAAAATAACAAAAAAACTGCCTGAAGAAATTAATACTGAAAAACAATCGGAAAAGGAAAGTTGGAAAAGCAAACTTTTTAGTATTGGATGTGGAGCAATTATTGTTTTTGCTCTGGTTCTAACCGTTGTCGGATTAATTACGTTTTTGAAATGGTTTTTTTAAAATAACATTTGCTAACAACGTGTATAACCAATTGCTCAGTTTGTGTGTACTCGGAAAATCCTGCGGATTTTCCTACTGGTTCGGTTTCTTTTGCTAACTTAGTTCCAGCCAACGCAACTAACCATACACAAGACCGTTGGGCGTAATATAAAAAAAGAACAAATGAAAATATTACAAGTTGATATAAATAATTATAGATCCTGTATTCAAACAAGATTAAGTTTGCCTTTAAACTTAATGGCACTTATTGGTGCTAATGGAGTAGGTAAAAGTAACATACTTTATGGCTTAAGACTTTTCACGAAAATGGACAGAAGTAGAAGTTTCTTTTCTGAAGAAATCAAAGATGGTGTTTTAGATGAACTTCTTAATACACAAATCAATTTGGTTTTGGATTTTGAGGACAAAACTATTTTCCTCAGATGTAAATTTTATTATGAGACAGATGAAAGAAACATTGATAAAGTTTCTCATACTGAAGTTAAGTACAGAATTCAAGGAGAAAATTCCAAAAAATACATAAACATTTCAAGTTCAATTTACCAAATAATTGACCTTTTAGACGATGACAGAATAGCCCTCAAACAACTACCTAAACATTTCAGAACTAAAGAAGTACAATTTCAAATTAGACTTATAAAATCTATATCCAATTTAAGTTACTACAGTGCTACTCAATTTTCTGACCCAAGCAAATGTCCAATATCGATTGAATTAGACGATTATAGAATTAGTTCTAGAAATTTAAAAGGAAATAAAATACATCAACAATTCATTTATGATCTCTATAAAGCTTATAAAGGTGCTAGTCCAAACTTTCAGTTATTTTTAAATACTGTAGGGCTTAATGGTCTTGCTCTTATTGAAGATGTAAATTTTAGTGATCATATTATTCCAAGTAGTTCATATAAAGTAAAAACTGGTGGTAAAATCCAACAAATTGAGAACACCAAAAGTATTATAATACCTTCTGTTAAAGTTGATGGTTTGACATTATCACCTAATCAACTTTCAGAAGGAACATTCAAGACTTTAGCTTTAGTTTTTTATATATTAAATGATAGAAATCAACTATTACTTATTGAAGAACCAGAAGTGTGTATACATCATGGTTTACTAAATAGTATTCTACAATTAATAATTCAACAATCAAGACATAAACAGATCATAATAAGTACTCATTCAGATTATGTACTCGATATGCTGAGACCAGAGAACATACTCTTAGTACATAAAGAATATGAAACTGGAACTAAAGTTAATTCAATTTCAAAATCCTTATCAGCCAATGACTATAAAGTACTTAAAGAGTACTTAGAGAACGAAGGGAATTTAGGTGAATATTGGAAAGAAAGCGGTTTTGATTATGAGTAAGAAGAAGAAAGTAAAAATAAAAGCAATTGGACTAATTGTTGAGGATAATAGTGACTTTAAATCTTTTAAAATAATCATTAGCCGAATTCTAAAGAAAGATAATTTAACTTTTAAAAAACAGATAGGAAACGGTTGTGGAAAAATGAGACGAAAGGCTGTGAGTTATGCGGATATATTATATCGAAAAGGCTGTGATTTGGTTATATTAGTTCATGATCTTGATAGAAACGACCTGAAAACTCTTGAGAAAAACTTAAGTGATTTAATAAATAAAAGTAAAGTTAAAAACAAATTTGTTTGTATTCCAATCGAAGAAATTGAAGGTTGGTTTTTAGCTGATCCTGATGGAATAAAAAATGTGTTTAATTTAAAAAGAGTTCCTAAAATAAAAGGGAATCCTGAATCAATAGATTCACCTAAAGAAAGATTAGAAGACTTTGTTTACCAATGCTCGGACAAGTCAAAAATGTATTTGAACACTCAACATAACGATTTATTATCAGCCAATTTATGTTTAGACAAAATTAGCTCTAAATCAAAATCTTTTAATGACTTTATGGAAAACATAAATGCTTACGAATATTAAAAATACTACGCCCAACAACGTGTATAATTAATTGCTTTGGTCGTTGCTTATTTGGAAAATTCCTTCGGAATTTTCTCGCGTTCGTTTTTGTTTACTAAATTAGTTGCTGAAACACGCAACTAACCATACACACGACCGATGGAATACATTCGCCAAAGGCGAACTTTAATATGCGCAGCTTCGCTGTCATTGCATCTTAAAGTAAATGTATCCCATCTCAGGGTTAAACCAAATTACTACAATTCTTATTTGCTAAATTATCGCCTTTAACGAGCTTCGAGCTAAAACGTAAGCCATCGTCGGTTAATAGTAATTTGATTCTGTTTCTCGAATTCTCAATCTAATAAATTCTACAATTTACGCTTCGCTAAAGCGAAACTAATTGACGAACAATAAATTAAGATTTATTCGAAGTTGCCTTCTTAAATTATTGTTTAAGAATTTATTATCTTTTCATTCTCTAACCAGAACTACGTTTAACCCTGAGTTGGGCATAATAATTTTAAAATTGTTATTTTTAAAGACGATTCTCCCATCTATGATTCCTTTATTTATTATTGGAATGATTGCAGATGGGATTTTATTTAATAATATATGGATAACTATAAACCAATTGTAGATCATCTCGAAAGTAATTTAGCCGACTACGCAATGAAAAGTTTTGACAGTGAAACATTTATTGATGGAGGCGAAATTTTTAAATACTATAATGATTTATGGGCTAAAGAAGGTGAAAATAAAAAACTGATTAACAGAACTCCTATTCAACATCAAAGAGATAAAATTTTATACTCAAATGGAATAAGAAAACAGTCTGAAAAGTATCACATACTATATAGAGATGGTAAAAAGATAATTCGAAATTACATTACTCATACAATGAGAATGATGCAAGTTACTAGAACAATTTGTAGAGCTCTTAAACTGAATGAAGATTTTGCGGAAGCATTAGTGTTAGGATCGAAACTAGGAGCTCTACCATTCATACATGCGTCTAAGGGTAAAATTTCTGAATGGGCAATTAATAAAATAAAAGAAATCGATTTTATAGAAGAAAAGCAATACACAAATAACAAATCTAAAGAACTAGCTTTAGATGACGAGTACCTACCAAAATATCCTCAATGGATTAGACAAATTCAAAATCAAAAAATTTTAAAGCAAGTAGAAAGTTATATTCCATTCGCGAGTGGATTAGATATCAATAATGCATATTCAAGTGGTAAACAAGGTTATTGGCTTCTATCTACAAATCCATATACTGTAGAGTCTAATACAAATTCTTTTGCACCTGAGCTAATGTTTGGCATATGGAGGCATTCTCTAAATTCACCAAATGGTGTAGATTCTTTCCATCATTCTCAAAAAATTAGCAATGCGTATTCTAATTATCATAATATAGACTGGAGTAATATTTCATATGAATCATTAGTAGTAAGGTATGCAGATGATATAACTTGGGTAATTGAAAACTTAAATGATTCAAATAATGCTACTCTAGTGAATAACCCTCAAAACAAAGGACTATTTCAAGAATTATGGGACCAAGGAAATTTTGATAACAAATTATTAATGATGGGTTTATCAAAAAGAGATTCAGGTAAATTATATTCCTATTTTATTAATGATTTTATAAATCATTCGACTTCAATTTTAAGTAAAAATGAAAAAGAACTAAAGCTTAGATTAAAATCTGGGGAAGATTCGTGTTTGATTGGCTTAAGTAGTGAAGGAGAGGAAACATTAAAGTTTTTCAAAGGATTTTTAGACAAGCGTGTTTTTAAAGAAAATAGAGTATTTCATAGAAAACAAATGCTGGAAACTATCACAGAAGGCTGTATTGATTTAATTTACCAAAGTAAGGATGATTTCTTAAAAAACTATATTGAATCTAAAGCAAATATAGAAGGCTGGTCAGAGGATAGCAAACGATTGGCTACAGAGTTACTTAATAATGATATTCATAGAATTCAAGTAGCAATTAATGTTTTTTCTGAATTAAGTGACCAAGAGATATTCTCATTTGTTGGTATGGATTCATTCTAAATATTTAAAATATGAAACTAAATTTTATTATTACTCGACTTCAAGCTCAAATTGAAAAAGAACAAGAAAATTTTGAGCATAGTTATTCCACTCTAACAGATGACACAAAAGTTTGGTGTATGATTGATTTAGTTGGAAGCTCAAATTATAGGTTGTTAAATGGCCCAAAATTAGGATATGTAAGAGGAGAAACGTTTTTTTCTTTAATCAAGAATGTAATAAAATCAGATACTGAAGTTAGGCTAATCAAAGAAATTGGTGATGCTGTATTATTAGCATCTAATGGAATTCGACCAATCCTTGAAAGTTTAATTTTAATAAATCAAATAGCATTAAATTTAGAGAAGACAAAACCTAAGGAATATTATCCATTTCAAATTAAGTCTGGAATAAGTTTTGGAGTTAGCAAAAGATTGATTAGACAAAATGAAGATTTTTTAGGATCTTCAATTGACATGTTGGCAAGAATAATGAACGTAAAATCCTCTAATTCAAGATTTTTTATTCAAGAAGAAGCATATTCTCATTTTAAAAATGTAATTAAGGAATATGATACATTTCTAAAAATATCTGAAGTTAAAAAAATGAGTCAAGACCAAACAAAAGATATGCTTAAATCTGTTCTTTACAGAGAAGTTAATATAGATTTAGAAGAACTTCTTAAATTCAATGATCATTTCGTTAAGTGGAAAAAAAATTAGGATTATAGCTTTTAATAAAAAATACTATGCCCAACAACGTGTATAATTAATTACTGGTGCAGCTTGCACTCGGAAAATCCTGCGGATTTCCCTAATGGTTCGTTCCCTTTTACTATCTTAGACCTAGCCTTCGTAACTAATCATACACGAACACGTTGGCAATAATTTGAACAAACCTTTGAACAGACTAATAATCATAATATTTTTACTTTCAATAATTTCTTGCAATCCTGAAAGAAATATTGAAAAAATTGAATATGAATTCTATCCAGCTTTTCTTTCGCCAATTAAATATTCGATTGACTTAAACGACAAAGTACTTTATCAAAATAGTAAATTCCATAAATCGAATGGAACTATTCAAGGTTCAAAGAATTTAATCAATAAAAAATATGATATAAGTAATGAAAATTTGGCATTATTTCTCAACGAAATTCGTGAAATTGGACTTGATAGTTCCATTGTACATCAGCGTAATGTATTGGACGGAATTGGTTTTAAATTTAATACAATTGACCAGCGGAATGACACTATTTCTTTGACTTCAGTTAGCCCAAGCAGAATAGAAGAATATGAACTTGATTATAAAATTTTAGACGCCTTTTTTCAACTTGCGAATAAAACAATCAATGACTACAAAGCATTATCTATTACGGAGAATATTCAAGACTATTTTGCATACGGATTGCCAATAAAGTTAACGAATAACGAACCACTTGAATATAGAATTTGGGGTGGGATTTCGGGTTGCGAATCTGATAACCCTGAATTAATAAGATTTTTGGACTCTTTGCCAAACGACAAACCTGTAATTTTTGATTTAAGAAATGGAAGTTTTGCACCTTGCTTGTCGAGTTTACTAGATAGATTTAATAAAACTAACCAGTTTTTTTATTATGGAAATTACTATTTAACTAATTCGGATTTAGAATTAGAAACCCTAAAAGACCAATTAAAAGAAGTGGAAAAAGATAGTAATAGTTCTATGGTTGGTTCATTACGAGTTAGAATTCGAGAAACCGAAAAATTCAAAAAAGAAATTGAAAACGAAATAGTTAAAAATCAAAACACATTTGGAACTAAAGAAGAAATAATAAAAACTATTGCCAACAATGGCTATAAGTAATTGCTTGTTCTCGCCTACTTCTGAAAATCCTCGCGGATTTTCAGTTTGGTGTGTACTTGCAAAGTTAATCGCTAACCCACGCAACTACTCATAGCCGAGACCGTTAGCAGCAATATAAAAATCGCACTTACATTGAACATTCAGAAAATCATACTTATTGTCTTTTTTACATTTTTCATATATGGCTGTAAAGACAAAACTGAATACTTAAACGCAAGTGATTCTTGCGAATTGAATTTATATGATGATTTAACTTATAAATTCAAATACCCAACTTTTTTTGGAACTGAAACGGAAAAAGGTAATTATGAAATCAGAAAAAACAAAATAACTCTTTCTCGAAAATCTTATAAGGAAATTGACAGTGTTGATATTGGATATTCTTACTCTTGGAATGGAACTGACAAACCTGATTCTTTATTCTTGAACTTTAAAAACTTGAATAAAGAGGTAATTAAAGCCGAAATCACATTTAATAATTCTCTTAAAAAATTCAAATCGAACAATCTCGGAGAGATTAATCTTTCATATAGCGAATTGGAAAATTTAGGAATTATAAGTTCCAACGAAGTTATCGAAGATTATACTATCTATTTCAAGAATAGTATTTATTCACCAGATATGAGCTATTATTTGGATTCAAGAAGACCTAAAAGAATTGACTTCAAATTGAATCAATTCGTTGATAAAGATTATGCCATTTTAAAAAGAGTTTATCGATTTGAGAATGACACAATATATATAAATGATATTTCTAGAAAATCAATCGGGAAAGAAAACAAACTAGTCAAAATTAAATAAATACAGCTGCTAACAACGTGTATAGCCAATTACTAGTTCAGCCTGCACTCGGAAAATCCTGCGGATTTCCCTAATGGTTCGTTTCCTTTTACTAACTTTAACCTAGCCAACGTAACTAGCCATAACACGAACACGTTGTAGGTAATTTAAAAAATGAGTGACGCAAAAGCAATTACAAAAGATAGTTTCAAAATAACTGGAAGAGGAATAGTTCTTGAATTGCAACATTCGGAAAACGGACTTAGCAAAGAAACTAAATTGGTTTCGCAAAAGTCTGGACGCACATGGAAAGTAATAACGCGTGTATTATTTGACCATGCATTAGCTGAACAAAAAATATTTAACAATGAATCAACTAATTATATGCTAATGAGATTTAATTCTGATTATGAAAAGCAAAAATCTATAAATAGAATAAAAAAAAAAGAAACCGAAAATATTTTTCAATATTTCGTAAACCCAATCGGGCATTCAGAAAAACCTGAAAATGGAGAAATATTAAAAATAAACTACCTGTGATAATACGAAAAGAAATAAAAGACGATAATGAACTATATCTATATTTCAATGGAAAATTGATTTATAAAAGATGGCTGAATTTAGGTTACGGAAAAGTTTTTGACACTCATGCTTTTGGAAAGTATACTGATTACAGTATTACCGATTTTGATCTTGACAAAACACCTGAAATGATTCATGTAAAAGCTAATCTAACCCTAATTCCAACCGAAAATGGTGGACGAAAAAATGGAATTGGAAGTGGTTATCGACCAAATCACATATTTGAATACCAAACCAATGGACAATTTAAGTATGCTTATATTGGAGATATTCAATTAGACTCAAATGAATCGATTATTCCTGGAGAAACTAAAGAAGTATTAGTTCGGTTTTTATCTAAACAACCGATTGATAAATATTTGAATATTGGCAGAAAATGGTGGATTCATGAAGGAGCAATAAAAATTGGAGAAGCTGAAATATTGGAAATTGAATTTCCGAAAATCGAATAAAAACTACCTACAACAACGTGTATAGATAATTGCTCGTACTGTGTGTACTCGGAAAATCCTACGGATTTTCCTCTGGTTCGTTTTCTTTTGCTAACTTAGTTCCAGCCAACGCAACTAACCATACACGAACACGTTACCAACAAGTGTGAATGAACAAAATAATATTCTACTTTTTTCTCTTTACTTCAGTTTTTAGCATTGCTCAAAGCAAAGAATTAAGTTTTGAACTCAAACATTATCCGAATTCTGAATATCTATCTCAGTTCGAAAAAATTACAAAATTCAAAATAGTTAAAAAGGCTGATAAAGAAACACTAAAATATTTCGATTCGGTTGGAGTAAAGAGAGTTCTGAAAGGGAATAAAAAAGAAACTCATAGTCTCTTAACAAAAACAAAAGAAGAGACGGAAAACGAAACGATTCCAATAGAAATTCTAGCTTACAATTTTGACTTTAAAGGAACTCTGAATAAAGAAAAAGTTGATAAAACAGTTGAATTCAGTTCAATCCAAGCCAAAGGGTACGTCGATTTTCAAAACAACCTTACAATTAATGAGCTATTAGTTGATAATAAAAGAAGTAAAGATGAGAATGAACTCATTAGAATAATAGAAAATAAAGAAAACTTAATTGCTTTCCCAAAACACAAAATCGGAATTGGAGAAGCCATTTCATTTGAGCATGTGATTAATTATAGCATAATATATGAGGGAGACAATCACTACAGAGTCAAATGTTTAGCAACATTGACCAATATCAAAAATGATATAGCCCATTTTAAAATCTCATCTGAAAAACCATCTGAAACCCAAAATTACAATTTGACAGTTATCGGAATTCTGAAATTTGATATTAAAAACAACTTTGCCAATTATATGTGTTTAGAAAGCATATTAAATATTGACGAAGTGATTGATGATGGGATTATTTTTGAACATACCTACTCTGAAAAAAAGAAAACTACTACTAAATTCAAGAACACCAGTTGGTAACAACGTGTATAGCTTATTGCTTCTGAATTTCCTACTCGGAAATTCTTGCGCAATTTGCTATCTTGTTTCCTTAATCGGAAAATCCTACGGATTTTCCTCTGGTTCGTTTTCTTTTACTAACTTAGTTCCAGCCAACGCAACTAACCATACACGAACACGTTGTGCATAATGTAACCCAACCGCAAAACTTACCGAATTGAATAAAATACCAAAGAATTTAAAATATCTGATAT
>NZ_CANNDQ010000015.1 GCF_947503375.1 uncultured Psychroserpens sp. | reverse complement strand
TCGGAATTAATTAACTTAGTCTTTCATCGGAAAATCGTAACCGATTTTCCGTAACGTAATTATACACGAACACGTTGGGCACAACCTAGAAAATAGCAATATGAGTAAAAATGAGTTTGATTTAATTATTCATCAATATCAAGAAGGAATTATAACATTTAGAACACAAATTTCTTTGTTAATTCAAATTATTACTGTCTTAGTCGTTGGAAATATTACTGTCGTCGGGTTTGCATTTCAAAATATATCTTCTACCTTATTATTTGTTGGAGCTGTATTTCCAATTGCCATTATAATCGCATCTCGTTTAACGAAAAAGTTAATGAATCCAATAATTGAAAATTGCTTAGAAATTGAACAAAAATATCTAAGCAAAGAATCGCCAAAACTCATACATGGATTCGCCTCTAAGATTTTAATAAAATATGATAATGAATCCATTTCAAAAATAAATTTCACCAACAGTAGAATATTTAGAAACATCTTTTATTTAATATCTATTGGTCAGATTTTATTAGGATTTCTATTACATTATTATTTCAACTGGTATATAATTTAACGGCAATGCCCAACAACGTGTATAGCTCATTGCGGCTGAATTCCTAATCGGAATTCATTGCAATTTGTTATCTTTCGTTCTTAATCCGAAAATCCTAAACGGATTTTCACGCAACAAACCATACACGAAGACGTTCTACGCAATTTGAAAAAAGTATTTTACATATTAACAATCTTTCTGCTGACAATCAATGTACAAGCACAAAATGAAAAATCCGAATTTATCGGAACATATGGCGATATGATTTTGGCTAATGGAGAATTTGGAGGAACTGAATTGGAATTAAAAGCGGACGGAACTTTTCGATTGCGAACAACTGATTATGTTTACCCACAAACCTTTAAAGATTATACAAACGAAGGAAAATGGATTTTAAAAGATGGAGAAGTTATTCTAAATCCAGATTTACAAAGGCGAGAGCCAACTGTGAATATAATCGAAAAGCAAATTGGACTTAAAGACTCAATTGAAATTAAAGTCAATCATTACATTGAACTTTACGAAAACCAAAACTTGATTGAAAAACAAAAAACGGAATTTGAATTATTAACTCTGTACTTTAATAAAAGAAGAAAATACAAGCATTTAACAAGAGAATGGTTGAAAGAAGGAAGTTGCGCTTGGGCACCTCAAATAAGAAATAGAGTGAATTTGGATTCAACAAATACTTTTAGAATAGCAAAAAAGGACATTGAGAAAATCGGAATTTACACTTACGGATTTACAGATTTTATCGAACTGGAAACAGAAAATAAAAATTCTGACTATTACGAGATAGATGTTGTAATTCCTATCGACAAAGAAAGAATGCCGAGAAATAAAAAAGTAATCATAAAAGGAAATAGAGCTTATTTTTACGAAATAAAAGGAAAAGTAAGTAAGTCACTGAATAATTTATGGAAAAAAACTGCGTAGAACACCGTGTATAATTAATGGCTGGTTCTCGCCTACTTACGAAAATCCTCGCGGATTTTCTATTCGGTTTTTATTTGCTAAATAGGTGCTTAAACACGCCACTAATCATACACAAAAACGTTGGGCAACATTATTAATAATGAAACTATAATAATTAAATTCAAATTCATGAAAGCTCTAAAATTAATTTTTACACTACTAGTCGTTACTTTCTCCATTAATTGCAGTACTCCAAAACAAGGAAATATTACTCAAATTGATTATAAATTAGAATCTATTGAATATAATATTGAGGATAGTAGCATAAAAAACCTAGTGCAAACTAATATGGATAAAACGAAATTTAAAAAAGGACAATCAATTAAAGAATCTACTTTTATTAAGGAGAGGAAACGAATTGCGAAATTGATACGTAAAAATGAAAATCCAAATTTTTCTACTGATCAAGTAAGTTTTGAGATTGACACAACTGTATCAAAAAATAAATTCTCAGTGACTACTACAATCAAACAATGATTAAACCATTCGTATTTTAAATTAAAACGTAGCCCAACAACGTGTATAATTCATTGCGGCTTTGGTGTTTAATCGAAAGAGTTTATTCTATTTCGTATATTTAGTTCATCGGAAAATTTGCAAGTCACAACCTCGCTCATTTTCCTCCAACGGAATTTTCGCCAGTCACAGACTGGCTCATCTTAGCTCAAAATGAGCTTCGGCTGAATTCCGCAACAAACCATACACAAATGCGATGGAATACATTCGCCAAAGGCGAACTTTAATATGCGCAGCTTCGCTGTCATTGCATCTTAAAGTAAATGTATTCCATCTCAGGGTTAAACCAAATTACTACAATTCTTATTTGCTAAATTATCGCCTTTAACGAGCTTCGAGCTAAAACGTAAGCCATCGTCGGTTAATAGTAATTTGATTCTGTTTCTCGAATTCTCAATCTAATAAATTCTACAATTTACGCTTCGCTAAAGCGAACCTAATTGATGAACAATAAATTAAGATTTATTCGAAGTTGCCTTCTTAATTTATTGTTTAAGAATTTATTATCTTTTCATTCTCTAACCAGAACTACGTTTAACCCTGAGTTATATGCAATTGCTCAATTCTTACTCAAACTCACTTTATGTGCTTACTCATAATCGCTTTATGTTAGCTCGTTTGCGATATTACGTGATTACCCAAGAGTTAGTAACTGAGCTACTTTCGGCTCAATGTGATTACTCTTACTCGCCTTTTCCTAGCCTCATTATGGCAACACGTGATTACTCTGATTTTCACAACAGCATATAACAACGTGTATAATAAATGCTAAACTCATACTTCAATTTAAAATCTTATATTTAATCATCTGATTTGTTACAACCTTAAATCCTGCGGATTATAGGTCGCACAAATCATACACGAAGACGTTGTAGCCAATTAGAAAAATGAAATCACGAATGGCAATTGGAATAGGAATTATAATAGCAATATTCGCTTTGATTTATTTTACAAAGTCGAATACCAAAACTGTATCTTCTGAATTGACAAAAACGGAATATAGAGTAAAAGGAACAATTTTCTATCACGAAGATGATTTCTGCCAAATAGAGATTATACCAAAAGAGAACTTATCGGATTTACTAAAACAAGCGGACAACATAGCTGATTTTACTGCTGAAAAAGGATATTCGGATATCTATGTTAGAGAAGAAAACAAAGTGAGTTTAAAAAGCCGAGAAATTGAGAGAACTGAACTTGAAAAACTTTTGACTGAACTCGGAACTGAAAAACATACGGAAGTTATAACAGGATACGGAAGTGATTATCGAGTGAAAAGTGAAAACACAATTGGATATGGAAAAGAATATTCAGCAGTTTATTTTGATTTTGAGAATGACAAAGTCAAGAATATTTGGATTACGAATCTATTTGGACTGAATCACGAAAAAGTTGTTGACGTGCTTTCCAAAATTGGAGAAAAATGGAATTTAGTTTTGATGGATTGGAATAGTTCGGAACTGATTGACTTGTCGAATAAAGAGATGATAAATAAATATTTAAAATAACTGGCTACAACAACGTGTATAGTTCATTGCTCAGTTGGTTAAGACGAGGAAATTCTCCTACAATTTGTATATTTAGCTAAACGGAAAAATTGTGCAACTCAACCTTGCGCTTTTTTCCCGCGGAATTTTCGCCACATGTGGCTCATCCTAGCCCAAAAGCGCTCGGCTAAATTCCGCACAAACCATACACAAATACGTTGGGCACAATTTAAAAGCTACTTAAAAAATGAAAGTTATAGAAAGTTTTTTAGAAAAAGCTTGGGGAGATTCTGTAGATAACCCAAAAATAGAAGATATAGAAGTAGCCATTAAGGAAACTCAGGAAATGGATGACGAACATGGTGCATTTTGGGTTGGAGTCTTTGGAGAAGATGATAAAGAAATAGTTTTAGAAGTTAGCAAATATCTTACACAGACTTTGATACTAGATCCTGAAAACTCAAATCCTGAAACATTTAATGAAAAAAGATCTCGTGCTGAAAACTGGGAAGAGATTCTACAGAATTTTAAATTACTCTTAAATGGAGAAATTGATGAGATATTATCTAGAATAACGAAATAATAAACAGTGCCCAACAACGTGTATAGTTCATTGCTCGGAAATTCCTAATCGGAATTTCTGTCGCTTCTGAACAAAAGGTCTCTCTTTATTTGCTAACTTAGTGCAGACGCAACGAAACCATACACGAACACGTTACCCACAAGCTGAAAAACCAACCCCACAAAAGCAAAGAGTGCTATCGCACACATTGCTTTTTTCCCACCTCTGACTGATAATGCTAATTATAGTCTGTTGTTTAAGCTGAATACTAAAGTTAGCTTTGCATACTTTAATTAGCAATGGATTCAAAACAAATCATATTAATAAAATTTGGAGAAAGAGTTCGAGAAATCCGAAAGGAGAAAGGACTTTCTCAAGAAGAATTAGCACATAAAGCTGATTTGCACAGAACTTATATCGGTATGATTGAGAGAGCTGAAAAAAATATCACTCTTTTAAATATTGAAAAAATTGCGAATGCACTTGAAGTAAATATTAGAGAGTTGATATGAGAGTAGAAGAAATAGAAGAATTAAGAGCAGGTTTGCAAAATAGTTTTGATTTGCTAGTAAAAAAAATTGACAAAATTCAAATCGGCACAAAAGAACAATTCCCTTATGGATGGAGAAATGCAGGTAAAGGTAGAACTGTATGGAGAATTGTTGAAGAAGTTGTAACTCAAAATCTTGAAAATTATTTTAAAGAATTCAACCTTCAAAGTATAGCAGTTGCGGAATCTGAAGTTTGTATTTTTGATTTTGAGTGCAAACTTCAAGGAATTGAAAACACAGCCTATGTAAATATTAAAACATCTGTTAATGGTGGTAAAAGTCAAAAAGATGATATATCAAAAGGCGATGGATTAAAAGCTTTTTATGAAGAGGATGATAATAAAACCTTCTTTGTCGGAACCTTCTTTATAGACTTTAATGAAGATATGACAATTCAAATTGACAGAGCTGTCGTATTTCCGATTGCTTGGATACAAGATATTTATGTAAATCCTAGTAACAATGGAAATCTTCAATCAAAATATTATAAAAATATTGAAGATGCTGTAAAACGTTCTGATTCAGATTTTTATAAATTATTCACTAACGCTTTGGCGTTTGCAAAAAGTAAAAAAGATGCAAAAGCAGGAGATATAATTAAAGAACCCGAAGGAAATTATTACAAAAAAATAAAAGGAAGATGGAAAGAAGTCCAAGAAAATGGAGATGATATTGAACCTACACTCTTTTAGATAAATTAAGGGCAAAATCATCGATGTTTTGGATTACTGCCATATCGAATTTCAAATTTTCGTAAACTATCGAGTTAATTTTTATAATAGCCTCTTCAAATTTAAGTTTACCTTCTAAAACTTCCTTTGAAATAATAGTTAGTTTCTTTTTTTCTTCTTCTGTAAACGGAATTATTGGTAATTGAGAAATATAACCAGATGTTACCATATTAGACCTTATTAAAACACCTCTAACCAAATAAGTAACTAAATGACTATTTAAGTAGGCTAACATCCAATAAAGGTCTTGTTTAGGAGTAAAAATATTAGGGTTAACACCAAATGTTGAATTTTCAGGTAAATAACAAGCACTAAATGGCAATCCCATTGATGAACAAGTTATACCTTCTTTAAAAACAAACTGCTTATTTCTAACCATAAAATCCTTGACTACTAAAGATTCTTCCATAAAATGATTAATTAAATAGGAATCTTCAGTTGTTTTAAATTTTCTCGAACCTGGATTTTTATAAAAAGGAATCTCGAATCCATCCTTTTTTTCTTTAGACAGATATTTCTTGTCATTACCTGTTGAAATTCCTGTTATACAATTATAAATTTCACCGATTCTGGGATTGTGAAATAATGACAATACATCTTTATCAACATCAACAATAAACTGATTTGCAGTCTTTTTTTTACTCAACACAATATCATCAATATCAACTTCATTAAATCTTCTATTTTCAAGAATTTCTTTTAAATCACGAGTATTATTCGGTCTATTAGAAATTTGAACTTTGTCTTGATATTGTTTACCCTTTTGTAAAACCAAAATACAAGTTCTAACATCTGCTTTCTGAGACCAAAACAAATCATTAGGACATAATATTAATTGATGAATTGCACAACTATCAATAATTTGTTGCCTTAAACCAGAATGCATTGTTGCCGTTAGAAAAGAATCTGAAACAATTACACCTATTAAAGAACCATCTTTT
Source organism: uncultured Psychroserpens sp. (assembly GCF_947503375.1). Classification (GTDB taxonomy): domain Bacteria; phylum Bacteroidota; class Bacteroidia; order Flavobacteriales; family Flavobacteriaceae; genus Psychroserpens. The sequence goes on along the minus strand of NZ_CANNDQ010000015.1, from coordinate 13,260 downwards.
GCGCAATCAACAATGGCAGATAAAAACATAGAATACATATTATGTACCCCAACTTTACCAAACAACTTTTTAAGTTCAGTCTTATTATCTTTGATATAGTCTAATTCGTGGCAATTATAAGGTGGATTTGCTATATAATAGTCGTATTCTAAATCTATCGAATTTGAAAAAAACAAAGCTTCTTTTTGCTCTTTATAAAACTCAATAAAATCCTGCTTTCGAAAATTTGAATATTGAATATTTCCGTGTTCAATTACATCAAAACTATCTATTTCTTTTCCGTGAATAAAAAAGGTTTTTAGCAACTCTTCATCGCCAACAGCTGGGTCTAAAACTTTTCTTCCATTTGGATTCAAATCTAATAATTGATTACTAATGAATTCAGAAACGAAACTCGGTGTGGAATAATAACCCGAATCTCTTTTATCAATTCCGTTTTCATTAACCAATATTTTTTCGAATCTACCCATTTATTGAAGTGCTAATTATAGTATGCAAATCTAACTACAATATTTGACATATCAAAATCGATTATGAAATATCCCTCACTAATCTCAAGCACATTTGCTATTCTCGTACCTCAAAAATCAAAAGAGCTTTCAAGCCAACGTTGAATAACAAACTAAATGAAAAAAAGCCAGTGGGTAACAACGTATATAAAAAATAGCGGTTTAAGTGCTTAAATAGAAGTGATTTCTGTAAATTTAACATCAGTACCAAACCGTAAAGTTAGTGCTTAAAAATCCGCTACTTTTCATATACAAGACCGATGGAATACATTCGCCAAAGGCGAACTTTAATATGCGCAGCTTCGCTGTCATTGCATCTTAAAGTAAATGTATCCCATCTCAGGGTTAAACCAAATTACTACAATTCTTATTTGCTAAATTATCGCCTTTAACGAGCTTCGAGCTAAAACGTAAGCCATCGTCGGTTAATAGTAATTTGATTCTGTTTCTCGAATTCTCAATCTAATAAATTCTACAATTTACGCTTCGCTAAAGCGAAACTAATTGACGAACAATAAATTAAGATTTATTCGAAGTTGCCTTCTTAAATTATTGTTTAAGAATTTATTATCTTTTCATTCTCTAACCAGAACTACGTTTAACCCTGAGTTAGCAATAATAAAAGATAACCCTTATGAATAAACTGATTTTTATAATTATAATTTTATCTACCTATCTATCATTTGGACAAAAATCCGATTCCCTTTCTTTGAAAATTGATTATGGAGTAAAATCAGAAGAATTTCAAGATTATCTTTTAATGAAACATATAGATTTCTATAAAGTTAAAGTATCCGATAAAAACCTAAAGGATAAATCATTTACGATTATCTCAAAAGAATATTGGAATAAAAATCTAACTAAAACCGATACAATAATAAACCTATCTAATTCGGCTAGAAAAATAACTAATGATTCTCTAAAATTTAATATTATAACTGAAAAAACTGACAAAGATAGTCTACAAATTTATTTTAGTTTTAAAGGACTATTCAGCACAACAAGAAAGTTCAAGACAACAGAAGCGAATAACTATTCTGCAAGAGATTTATCGAATGGAATAGAAACAAAATTTGAATATGGAAATAGTTTCCCTTTAATCGTTTATAGTTTACCCTACAAAAACCCTAAATATCCAGGTTATTTATTTTATTGCGAATTAAGTAGAGAAGGTATTCCACCTGAACAATGGGGTGAAAAATTCAATCTCGAACACTATATAATATTCGAAATGAAATTTGAATAATTACTATTGCTAACAACGTGTATAATTCATTGCTACGCTAGCTGGTTAAGAGGAAGATTGAGATAATATTTGTAACTTTAGTTTTCGGAAAATTAGCAAGTCACAGCCTCGCTCCTTTTCCTCCAACGGAATTTTCGCCGTAAACGGCTCATCCTAGCGCAAAAGCGCTCGGCTGAAATTCCGCAACAAACCATACACGAAGACGTTGTAGATAATTATCAAATAACATTTCATAAATGAAAGAATATAATAGAGTCGTCATTATAGGAAATGGTTTTGACAAAGCTGCTGGGCTCAATACTAGCTATAAAGACTTTATTGATTATTATGTAAAAAATGCTATTGGATATTTTTTTTCAGAAAATGAATATGATTCAGAATTGTTATCTATAAGTGGTGGAAAGGTAAATTATAAAGAGCCTTTCATGGATCGACTTAAAACCCTTCAAAATAAAGAAAGTGCAATTGCTGCTCTAAACTATATCGCAGGAGTAAGTAGAATTACATATAAATATTCTTTTTTCGAAGAAATAATAAAAACTAATAATGAAAGATGGGTAGATATTGAACAATACTATTTCGATAAGTTAATGAGTATTTATAATCTAAGTGGACATGGATATTCAAAAACACGCAAAATAAAAATGATCAGTGAGCTTAATGCTTTTATGGATATTCTGACAACTCAACTGCACAAATACATATTTAATATAGATTCGAATTCTAGTATATCCTATGATAATTCTCCATTAAGTTCTTTAATAGATCGTTGCCAGAAGAGATTAAACGGTAATGTTGCTAGCCTTGTTACTAGACATAATAGATCTGAAGACCCACAAAATGTCATTTTCCTAAACTTCAATTATACAAATACAATAAAATCGCTCACAAAAAGTGACTCAATTAGAAAAAAAGTAAAACATATAAGTATTCATGGGAACGTTAAAGATCCTGATAACCCAATTATTTTTGGTTATGGAGATGATACAAATGAGCACTATCAGAGACTGGAATATGAAGACGACAATGAGTTAATTAGAAAAGTAAAATCTTTCCATTATCCAAGAACAAAAAATTATCACCATCTTCTTGGTGTCTTAGAATCTAAAGAGTACGATGTTTTTCTTATTGGTCACTCCTGTGGTTTATCTGATAGAACATTGTTGAAAACTATATTTGAACATAAAAATTGTTTGGCGATTCAAAACTATCATTACAAGGGTGAATCAGAAGATTTTGATAAGAGAATGCAAATTTCAAGACATTTTACCGATAAAGTATTAATGAGAGAAAGAGTCCTGCCATTTGATGAAGAAGCTTCAATTCCCCAATTTTGAAAACTATCTACAACAACGTGTATAGTTCATTGCTTCTGATTTTCCTTTCGGAAAATCCAAGCTGCTGAACATTGGGTGTTTCTTTTTGCTATCTTAGTGCTAACGCAACAAACCATACACGAACACGTTGTGTACAATATCCCCGAAACCCTAAAATGAAAAAAATACTGATTTTAATATTGACTTTTTTACCTCTGACTTTACTCGGACAGCATTTGAAATGTTGTGAATCGGAAAAAGAAGTTGAATCGTATTTGAGCGGAAAGTGGAAAGAAAAGAATGACGCATCTAATACAGTTTATGAATATTGGTTTGAAAATGGAAAAGGTCATTTATCGGAAATAGAAATTGCCGAAAATGGTGACGAATTAATTGAACTCGAAGTCCAACCATTTGTGGTAATAATTAAATATGACGGTGGATTCAAAATCAAATTCACTTATCCTTACGAAAATTGGGTTTCGGAATTGAAATACTTGAATTCTAACAAACTGATTTTGATAACGGACGGAAAAGAAACTGAATATTATAAATACGAAAAATAAAAATACTGTACACAACAACGTGTATAGTTCATTGCTCGGAAATTCCTATCGGAATTTCTGTCGCTTCTGAACAATGGGTTTCTGTTTATTTGCTAACTTAGTGCAAACGCAACGAAACCATACACGAACACGTTAGCACCAATTTGAACAAAAAATGAGACAAATTTTATTGACATTGATTCTAATTACAATTTGTGGAATTGTATGTGCTCAAAAATATGAACCATTAGAACTTGTTCAAAAAGTATTTACTGATAAAAAATTTGCAAAAAGGACAAACAAATATTCGACTGGAGAATATAAAGGACATCCGAATGCAAACGACTTATCTGAAAATACAAAACTGAACTTTCGACTTCTCGCTAAATCCAAAAATACTGCTGTGGTTAATGTTACAATTTTAGACAGTCTTGGAAACGGAATTGATACTTACGCTCACCTTGAAAAAGATAAAAATTGGAGAATAGAAGCATTCAGAGCATTGGCAATGACAGGTTTTATGGAGCAAGCATTGTTGGAAATGGAAAAAATGACGGAAGAACAAATAGATACTCTAATTCAAAAGGATAATGAAACTTTTAAATCAAAAAAAGAGTTCTACCAAGAATTAGAGAATATCAAGTTGACTTTGGCATTGGACGACACCATAATAGAACATTTTAATAAGAACAGAGAGAAGTTTGAGAAATTAAAAACCGAAATTCAAAACACGGAATTTACGAGAGAAGAACAGTCGTACAGAAAAATAAATTTGGGAGAACAAATCAAAACAGATTATAAAGGATTGCTAATCAACACAATTTCAACTTCTTTTAATTGCGAAAGTTGTTTTGAATTTGTGATTGGTGGAATGGTTGACAATACTGTCGGATATTTTTACATTCCGAAAAAAGAAGACGTACCAAAAATGAATCCGAGTAGAATTATTATGATTAAGGAAATCGGGAATGGATGGTATCTATTTAAAACAACATAAAAACTGGTGCTAACAACGTGTATAGCTCATTGCTAATTAGTTGCTTAAACCGAAATTAAGGCGTATTTGGAAAGTCACCAAATTTTTAAAATTGACGATTTCCAATAAAAAAGATAAATAGTAAAATTTAAAAATTTGGCTTGTGGCTCAACCGAAAAATAATCGCTAATTTGCACGCAACTAGCCATACACCAGACCGATGGAATACATTCGCCAAAGGCGAACTTTAATATGCGCAGCTTCGCTGTCATTGCATCTTAAAGTAAATGTATTCCATCTCAGGGTTAAACCAAATTACTACAATTCTTATTTGCTAAATTATCGCCTTTAACGAGCTTCGAGCTAAAACGTAAGCCATCGTCGGTTAATAGTAATTTGATTCTGTTTCTCGAATTCTCAATCTAATAAATTCTACAATTTACGCTTCGCTAAAGCGAACCTAATTGATGAACAATAAATTAAGATTTATTCGAAGTTGCCTTCTTAATTTATTGTTTAAGAATTTATTATCTTTTCATTCTCTAACCAGAACTACGTTTAACCCTGAGTTACCCAACATTTAAAAAATGCGAACTGAAATCAAATATTTAGAATTGAAAAGCGGATTTTCAGACAATGGAAATGCGTGGATTGGACTTGTTTCCTTCTCAAAAAGCGGAAAGACAATTTACTTTGACGGAAAAGCATTCCAAAGTTTGAACGGAATGGGAATTAGCGGAAACTATTTTGACCTAGAAAGCGGAGACGAATATTGGATTTCGGGAGTAAAAAAAGATATGACTGACCGACACAAATTTGGCGGAGGAAAAATCTTTGTGGAAAAACGGATTTTGATTGATTATTTGCAAATAGTTGGTAAATCGGAATTGCCAAAAGCTGATTACGAATTGACCGAATTAGAAACTGAAAAACCAATCGAGCGGATTAATGAACTTGAAAACGAAAAAGCTCAACCAACTGAATTTGATTCTTACTTACATTTCAAAAACCCGAACGAATTAACCGATGAAGAAATTGAATTTGTAATAGCGGAATTAATTGAGGACGAGAAAAACGTTCAGTTCAATAAAGCAAGGAGAAGCTACAAGAAAAAACGACTTGAATTAGAAGCTGAACTTGAAAAACGTGGAATAAAAAACGTTGGGTAACAACGTGTATAGTTCATTGCTCGGAAATTCCTATCGGAATTTCTGTCGCTTCTGAACAATGGGTTCTTCTTTATTTGCTATATTAGTGAAAACACAACGAAACCATACACGAATACGTTGTGTAAAATTTTTAATTTAAACACCTATTAACAAATTATATTGAAAATCATAAACAAACCTGTATTAAAATTAATTATAATCTCGCTTCTTTTCTTTTTATTCTCAGATTGTGGATCAAGTAAAGAAATCAATGAATTATCATCACAAATAAACTGTCAAAAAAGAATTTACTTCGTTTGGGATGACGAAAGCAACTACGCAAAATATTCTAAAAATGGGAATTTCAACAACTTAGTCAAAAGGAAAAATCTAAATATTAAGGATTTATTCATAAGTACAATTAAGAGGTTAAACAAAAAACATGAAGGAGAATATATCTACTCAGAATATATTGGATTCCCTTCTGACTCTGTAATTTATGTAAAAGTAAAACTTGAAAAAGTAAATTGGAACATGGGATTTTCAAAGACAATTGCAGATATGCAAATGTCTTTCTCTACAAATGAAAAAGAACTCAAATTAATTGGCAGAAGTAACGGCTACAGCGGAGAAAAATGTTACTTAAAAAGTTTTGAGGATGCAACATTGCAATTTATCATTGCTAATTGTGGCAATTAAAAACAATACACAACAACGTGTATAGTTCATTGCTCGGAAATTCCTATCGGAATTTCTGTCGCTTCTGAACAATGGGTTCTTCTTTATTTGCTATATTAGTGAAAACGCAACAAACCATACACGAACACGTTGTACACAAGTTGAAAATCAATGCGCAAAACATATTACCTCTTATTAATCTCACTTTTGATTTTTGCATGTAGTAAAAATCAAGAATATGGAAATTCAGAAATTATCAATAAATATGAATTTACTGATTTCCAATCTGTGGTTAAAAACCCAAAGGAATTTTACAAAGACACTTTAAGAATTAAAGGACAAATTACAATGTCTTCCCATAATGTATCAATTACTGACGGAAAATCTTGGATTTGGATTGATTCATTTGAACCTGCTGTTGATTATGATACTGTTTATCAAAATCTTAATATGAGAGATGTAGAACTAATTGGAGTTTTTGATTTTAGAGAAAAAGGCTTCATGGATTCCTATGACGGAAAGTTCACTGAACTCTTTTATATAAAAACGGAATAAAAACCAGTGTACAACAACGTGTATAATCAATTGCTTGATTATAGCTTACTCGGAAAATCCTGCGGATTTTCCTCTGGTTCGTTTTCTTTTGCTAACTTAGTTCTTGCCAACGCAACGAAACCATACACGAACACGTTGTACAACATACGAATGAACAAACTGCTAACATTAAATATTCTGATTTTATTATTTGTTTCTTGCGTTAGTAAAGAAAAAAAAGAAGCGGAATTTTATGTAGAAACTCAAACTTCATTTTTCGGATTAAATCACTCGGATTGGACAAAAAGTAAATGGATAAGAAAACCCAAAAATCTAAAAATGATTCACGAAACATTTAAGAAATTTGGTTACGAAAAACTTGAAAACGGAATTCATAAAAGCGAGAATTTATTCATAGCCAATGGAATTTATATTAAACGGAATTTTGACAATGTTTTGGACAGTTTGGAACTGACTTATAACAAACCAGAAATGCAAACCAAATATTACGCTGAATTTTGGAATCGAAGAAAAGCGGAGAAAAACGACTCAATCGTTTATGAAATAATCCGAGAATTTAACTCTTTCAAATCGAACAAAAAACGACTGAATTATGAAAATCAGTTTGTAAATGATACTTTGGTTGACTTATTGAAAATTGAATTTGACAATGACAATCTGAATTCGGAAAAAGCGAAATCGGATTTTTACACATTAAAGAAATACGGACTTCATCAATCAGCTTATAACCTACTCTATGAACGAGTAGAATATTCTGAATTGGAATTAGACCGAGAAAAACTAAAAAAGGAATTAACAAAAGCGACGGAATTTACTTATCCTTGGTTAATCGATACGGAAAAGTAAGTACGTTGTACAACACCGTGTATAATAAATGCTAAACTCATACTTCAATTAAAATCCATATATTTAATCAACTGATTTGATACAACCAAAAATCCTGCGGATTATAGGTCGCACAAATCATACACGAACACGTTATATATCATAGTTGCTTTCTTACTATTTCCCTCTTTTTGTGATCACTCATGCTCGCAACACGTGAGCAAGTTTATGACAACACGTGCTTACTTAGATGCCTTTATGTGCTTACTCATACTCTATTTCCCTTAGCATCATTGCGGCGAAACGTTGTAGTTCGTTAACGCAACAACAATACATAACAACGTGTATAATAAATGCTAAACTCATACTTCAATTTAAAATCTTATATTTAATCATCTGATTTGTTACAACCAAAAATCCTGCGGATTATAGGTCGCACAAATCATACACGAACACGTTGTAAAACATTTCCAAAACAACCCAAAAAGCAGAATTGAATAATAGGACAAAAGAAATATTAGTAATTGCCATAAAAGTCTTAGCAGTCTTAGGATTTATATTGACTTTTTTAAGTCTTGGTGGTAGGACTTATGGTCTAAGAAATCCAAACCGACATAATTACGCTGTCTTCATTGGTGTCATTATGATTTTACCTTTTTTAATTTACTTTCTCTCGTCAAAACCAAAAAAGAAAAAAGTACTCAAAAGCAATTCTATCGATTTGGACAAAGCTGGACTTACAACAATGGAATATTTTGAAAAAAAGTCAAAGGAAAATATTTTCGAGATTTACGTGAAAAATGAAACTGCCGACACTCTAATTGTAAATAGGAATTCGCTCTTGGAGTCTAACAGTTGGTATGTTTTCACAACAGATAAGTACAAACCAATTTATTTTAATAACGGAATTGAATTCCATATTGACAAAGAGCTGAATCTTGAAATAGTGGATTATAGAAATCAAATAATCGGATTAGGAGACGACTATTTTCAAAAAAATGATGTACCTGAATATGTGAATTGGGCATTTATTGTCTCTGAACCGAATAAAGGAGATGGAATTTAATAAAAAACGTTTTACAACACCGTGTATAATTAATTGCTTTGGCAAGTGCTTATTTGGAAAATTCCTTCGGAATTTTCTCTCGTTCGTTTTTGTTTACTAAATTAGTTGCTTAACCACGCAACTAACCATACACAAGACCGTTGCCAATAATTTGAGAAAGAGCATAACTATAATATTGTTTTTACTACTTGGAATTAATTTTCAAGCAAACTCGCAGGAAATAATTTTCGCGAACGGAGACGATGAACGAAAAGAATATCCGGAAAACCTATCGAAATTTGTTGAACTGAAAGAACCTTTAACCGACACAATTGTTGTGGAAAAAAATCAGACTTTTACAATTGTTCTGACATCTAAAGAAGAATCGCTTCCGATTATGCTTCTTGGCTATCCTATTGAAACTTACGCTACGAAAAACAATCTGAAAATCCCTGAATACACAAATAAGGAATATTTAGCGTTATCGGACGAAGAAAAAAATAAAATCAATCTAATGATTCCGAGCATTGAGATAAATAAACGGATTGACTTGAATAATAAAATAATTATAGAAGCGAAAATTACGTCTGAAAATATTGAAAGATTTGACATCTTAATTGACCAAAGAGTTTTTAAGACGTATGTATTACAACTGAATTAAAAAACTATTGGCAACAACGTGTATAGTCAATTGCTTGGTCTGTGTGTACTCGGAAAATCCTACGGATTTTCCTCTGGTTCGTTTTCTTTTGCTAACTTAGTTCCTAGCCAACGCAACTAACCATACACGAACACGTTGTGTACAATTAAAATGAACCAAATCTTAAAGAAATTATCGAAAGAACTTTTAAGTGGAAAAGAAGTCGCAGAACTCTTTGATAATCCAAAAGATTTTCCAATCAAATTAGTTGAAAATCTATCAATCGAAACAGCTCTGAATTATTGGAATGAAAAAACTGACTTTGAAAATGGAGATTGCATAATGAACAATCTTCAAACATTTTGGGTCACAAATGAACATTATTGTAAAAATTTCGAATTCGGAAAAATTTCATGGGAATGTTACGAAGCTTTTGATGCTGGAGAATATATTAGATCAACTGATAGCATTGAAATTGATCCAGCGGAAAAGTATTCAAAACCATTGATTGAAAAATTATTAAAACGATTAAACCTAATTGAATAAATTAATGCCGACGTATCCACCAAGAAATACAGCGACAAAGAAAAATCAAATTCTGAATTATAAAATTTTTGAATTTCTGTCATTACTTGATGTAGAATCAACAGAAGAGAAAAAGAATAAAAAAGCTGAAGAAGTTAGAATTGCAATGCTCAATTTAATTAAAGCGAGAATAACATTGAATAAATCTTATAAATCAGATGATGAGAATAAAAATTCTATTCAATTGCGAAAGAAATTAAGCATTAACAAAACTAATTGGGAATCTTACACATACGATGATATAAAAGATTATTGCGAGAAAAACGGAAAATAATAGTTCAAAAATAACTGTACACAACAACGTGTATAGTTCATTGCTCGGAAATTCCTATCGGAATTTCTGTCGCTTCTGAACAATGGGTTCTTCTTTATTTGCTAACTTAGTGCAAACGCAACGAAACCATACACAAATACGTTGTACACAAGCTGAAAAATGAAGAATATTCCAAAACTTTATGATTTAACTATTGAGGAAATAAATGAACTTCTAATTTTAGGAATAATTAAATCAATTTCTGAAAAAAGAGAATTTGTTATAACACCTTTAAGCATTTTGGGAGCAAGTGGCTTTCCTATTGCTAATCAAACTGAAGTATTAAATAACAAAGCAAAAACGAAAAAAATAAAGCAAATATTAATTGACTTAAAAGACAAAGGATTAATTGAACAGAGAAAGTCTAAACAAGATTATTTAGGTATTAAAGAAACAGCATATAACTTGCTTAAAACAGTATGAATAAAAGCGAATGCATTGGAGCGAAAGTTGCACTAATAAACGGAATGTCTTTCGGATTAGGAATTTTATTTATCATGACATTTATCGGATTACTCTTTTCGGATGGTTTACTGGGATTAATCGGAATCGGAGCTTTATTGTCGTATAACTACTTATTCATTTCTTTAGCTCTGTTATATCTGGCTTTACCTTTCGCACTCTGGCTTTTTGGAAAAAGAAACTCTAAAAATTTAAATCAAGGAAAAAGTATTATAAAGACATCTGCGGAATTTTCGTTTGGTGTAAATTTGATTATTTGGATTGTGTTTTTGTTTTCTCAATTGGTACTTGGCGGAATTGAAAACTATCTTTATTTGAACTTAATAGTCATCGGAACTATACTCGTTTTGGGTTTCTTAACGACCTATACTTTCGGGTTTTATATTGTTAAACTGACAAAAGAAAAATTAAAAGCCAGTGTACAACAACGTGTATAATTAATTACTTCTGAATTTCCTACTCGGAAATTCCTCGGAATTAATTAACTTCTGTTTTCATCGGAAAATCAGTTTTGATTTTCCGTAACTAATCATACACGAACACGTTATATACAATTGCTCGGAACTTACTCAAGTGCGGAACTTTTTAATCACTCAAAATCGGAATTGGTGCTTACTCTACTCTGAATCTTTTATCTACTCGACTCTGAATTCTAATCAGAAACGGATTCTTACTCGTGCGGAGTTTTGAACAACTTTGCGGAATGTATTACTTAAGCGGAATTATCTAATCACTCTAACTCGGAATCTCAATCTTGCCTCAACGCTCTAATCAAACGTGATTACTCTACTCTCTCGCGACAGTATATAACAATGTGTATAATACATTGTTCAGTTTGTGTCTTCTCGGAAAATCCTACGGATTTTCCTACGTTGTGGTTTTATTTACTAACTTAGGTGCTAGCCAACACAACGTTATCATACACAAACTAGTTAGGCAACATATAACCAAAACTGAAAAAAGAACAAAGTGTCAAATCCTGAATTGAAACTTAATTTTGTAGTTGATAAAAATGAAGTTACAACTACTGAAAAAAAGATAGTCCATAACAAGAATTCTAGAAGGAATAAAATCAAGTTGAATAGAGATGAATATCAAGAAACAGTAATAAAATGGTCTTTATCTAAATACTTACAACCAGTAAAAGAAAATCCATTGAACACAGAATTCTTCCCTATTTCTTCCTCTAAATCATTGAGTAATGGGTTGTCAGCGGATTCGATACTCAAATATCTGAACTCAAATTTAGTTTTTGACTTTTATGAACTGAAAGAAAATGATAAATTAAATATAAGAATGGAATATAAACATCCCGAAATGTATAGAAAATCTAGACCTTATATTGGTAATTTCATTTCGTTTATATTTAAAATGGAATGGGAAATAAATAAAGGATTTGACCATATTCATAATTCTTATACAGAATTAAATGAAGGAAAAATTATTATTGAATAAAAAACGTTGCCTAACAACGTGTATAGTTCAAGCTATCACTTGAACTTCAATTAAAATTACTAACTTTAAACAAACTAATGGTTTTATCGGAAAATTAGCAAGTTAAGCCTCGCTATTTTCCTCCAACGGATTTTTCGCCACTCGTGGCTCACCAAAGCTAAAAATAGCTTCGGCTCAATCCGCACAAACCATACACGAACACGTTGGCATTAATTTACAGAAACATGGTATAATAATTGAAGCTTATTGATTCAACAGAATATTAAAATATGAGAATTAATAATTTGAAAATATTGATATTAGCATTTCTTTTGTCAGCTTCTACTTATGCTCAAAAGATTGACTCTCTAATATTAAAAAATAATCTTCCGAAAATTGAAAACCCGAGTATCAAACATTTAGATTCTCTACATTTAAAGTTTAACAAATCTCTGAACAGATTTCTAGAAAAAGAATACTCAGTCTCTACAAATGAACATCAATCCCCAAGTTTTTATCACATTCAAAATAACGGAATAAAAATATCATTGAATGATTATTTAAAAGAACAGTTGAAGGAAACAAAAAACAACTTTAAAGCATATTTTAAAATAGAAGTAGAATGGAATGGTAGAATTAATTTTATAAAACTTGTTGGTTATACTGGAGAAATAGATGATGTTGATTTCGTGAGTATTTGGAAAAACATTAAAGCGAAGCCAGGTATTGAATTTAGTATTCCAGCAAAATCTATAGTGACAATTCCTATATATAAAAACTAATGCCAACAACGTGTATAGCCAATTGCTAGTTCGGTGTGTACTCGGAAAATCCTACGGATTTTCCTCTGGTTCGTTTTCTTTTACTAATTTAGTTCCTAGCCAACGCAACTAACCATACACGAATACGTTGTGCATAATGTAACCCAACCGCAAAACTTACCGAATTGAATAAAATACCAAAGAATTTAAAATATCTGATAT
>NZ_CANNDQ010000014.1 GCF_947503375.1 uncultured Psychroserpens sp. | reverse complement strand
TGTATTCTTTAACGTTAAATCTATTAATGTTAATCCATCAGGTACACCATCATCACAAACCTCTAATGCCGTTGGGGCAGTAACAATAGGTTGAGAAAACACTGTTACTGATTCAGTGCTAGTTGTTGGACATGCACCATTGGTAGTATATTCAACAGTGTAAGTAGCATCAAAATTTCCGTTTGTTATTGTACCAGTAGAAGTGTCTATAATAGCAAAATCTCCTGGCAAAGGATTGAAGGCGAAAGTGCCTCCAGGTAGACCAGTAATTGTTGCTGTTGCACCATCACATGTTGGTGTAAGAGTAAAACTTGAATCATCTTGAGGAAGGATTGTTACTGATTGAGTTGTAATACTAGGGCAAGGTCCAGATGTGACGTAATCTACAAAATATGTTACTCCAGGTGTTGCATTGATTATATCTCCGGTTACAGGGTTTAAAGCAGCAGCATCTCCAGGTACAGGATTAAACACAAAAGTACCACCTACATCACCTGTAATAGTAGCAGTTGCAGCATCGCAAGCTGGCGTATATGTAAACGATGAATCTTCAGAAGGAAATACTGTTACATTTTGAGCCAATACCTCTGGACAAGGTCCAGACGTAGTATACTCAACTGTATATGTTGTTCCTGAAACTCCGTTTGTTATTGTTCCTGTAATGGCATCTATAACTGCGCCATCAACTGGAACCGGATTAAGAACAAATGTTCCTCCTGTATTTCCCAATATCGTGGCTGTGCCACCATCACAGCTAGAAGTCATTGAAAAAGTAGGGTCTTCAAAAGGCAATACTGTTACGGATTCTGTAGTTAAAGCAGGGCAAGCTCCTGCTACCAAATATTCTACAGTATAAGTAGCTCCTTGCGTACCATTTGTTATTGTTCCTGTAATTGGGTCTAATACAGCAGCATCGGTTGGTAATGGGTTAAAAGTAAATACACCTCCTGTATTACCTGTAACTGTTGCAGTAGCACCATCACAAGTTGGCGTAAGCGTAAATGACGCATCAGATGAAGGCAATACTGTAACCGTTTGGACAGTACCTGGACTACAAGAACTTGCAAATTCATATAATACTGCATATGTAGTTCCTGAAACACCATTAGTAATAGTTCCTGTTACTGGATCTATGACCGCACCATCAGTTGGTTGTGGATCTTGAAAAGTAAAAACGCCTCCAACATCTCCAGTAACGGTAGCAGTTCCACCATCACAGGTTGGAGTCATCGTAAATGTTGTATCAAATACTTGCCCTACAATTATAGTTTCTACATCATTCAAAATCACATTACATGTAGTAGTAGACACATCAATAAGATTTAGTGTTTGATCTACAAGTGGACCAGTAATTAAAATTGTAGCATTTCCTGAATTATCTAGAACAGTAGACTGAACAGCACCACCATTGATGGTATATGTAATTGTTGTATTAGGTGTACCAACGACTGTAAACTCCGCATCATCCCCTTGACAAACAGGTGTTGTTACAGGAGTTGCATCAGCTGTAATTTCTTCTTCGACATCAATACAAACCTGCTGTGTATATTCACATCCAAAATCATCAACTACTCTATAAGTATAACAATATTGTCCAGCAGCTGGAGGCGCAACAGTAATTGTTCCTCCTGTAGTATTAGTAATTGTTGGATCTGGATCCCAACTCTCTGATGTAATCACTGGCGTAAAAGACAACTCAGGTGGTTGAATATTTGGGTCAAAATTCATTCCCCAAGAAAAGATATACCCATTATCTATCCCAATATTATCTACGATTTCTATACACCAATCTCCATTTAAAGGACTTCCTACTAAATCATTAAAAGATTCAACAGGCAAGTAAGTTCCTGGTTCCCATGAATTTCCTGGTGGATTTGATCCAGCTGTTATCGTATTTGCATTTTGAAGCAATGTTGTTGCCGACATTGAAAAGCAATAATCGGCTCCTACTCCAGGTGTATTCGAATTATCATCGTTAGCTCCACCGAAATATATACCTCCACCAGCTTGATTAAACAAGTCAGCTTCTTGACCATTTGGTGAAATAATTCGAATGTCTAAATCACCAGAATAAGAATGTTCCATATTTACACATATCTCAATCAACTGGTTCGGATCTGTTAATGTTTGATTAGAGTCAAAACAATCAACTGTAATACATGTTGTATAAACAGCACCTGAGCCATCTGGTAGAAATGTAGTCCCACTAACTGGTGGTGTACAATCATTTATAAAAGGTACAGGGTTAACTACTCCATCTATAGTTGTAGTTTCTCCAAAACAAAGCAAATCATCGGCAGCTGCTGTTCCTGTAAAATCTGGTTCAGTAGCAACTTGTATTACTTGATTTATTAAATTTGTGTTTGCACAACCATCTGGGTCAATACTTGTATTTGCATCTCGGATATTTAAATTAACAATATATACTCCAGGAGTAGCATAAGAAAATGTTGCTGTTTGACCCGCAACCGTATTACCATCTCCTAAATCCCACTCGTAAGTTGCTCCTGTTCCATCAAATTGAAAATTACCACTACCATTCAATGTTATTTGTTCGTTAGGGCATACTCTTATATAACCGTCTCCATTTGGAACTGGAGTTGATGAATCAATTTGAGAGGTAATTATTTGGCATGGTGTGATACAAGAAATATCTGCAGCCCAACCTGTTGTTGTTCCAGCTGCATCTGATGTAAATTCAATAGTAAGACAACCTGAACCATTTGTGTCAGTTGCTACAGAGCTAGGTGGCAATGCTGCTCCACTATATGTGCCATAAACTGGAGCTGCTGTGCTATCACCATTATAGATGGTGATAACATCAACATTTAGCTGAGTGTTAAATGCCGTAAAATCTATTTGGACTAATTGACCTGGGTTTTCAGGACATATAGTTAAAACTAAAGCTTCATCACTTCCATAGTTTCCTCCCGATCCACCTGAGTCATAGAACACTCCTGAACAAGCAGTCACTGTTCCATTTTGCATGATGACATCTTGAGCAGATACCGAATATGATAAAAAAAGTACGATTAATAGTAGTAATATTTTTTTCATTGCCTTGAGATAATTGATAGGTTTTTTTTTGCAGGTAGATTTTAATTATTTAATTGAGACTTGATTATTATAAAGTAATTAGTATTGTCTACTTGGTACATATGCGTACCTGTAGAATAAAATTCAAAAAGGTATTTCAATGGATTGAAATTTTGAGGATTGAAATTCGACTCTCTCTCTAAATCAGAAACATAATAATCCATTAACGGCACTTCAGATAAAAGTGTACACGGCTTTTGATCTCTTTTATTAGGAATAGATTTTATTTCAATTCTATTTCTCAATATGTGTTTTATGTCTTTTACTCTTTGCGGTTTGCTTAAAATATTAGATTGCGCTTTATCACCATAAGCCTCATTAATCATAGCTAATTCTTGCTGAGTTAAGGGTTTATTAATAGTATTACCATAATTGATAACATTGACTCTCTCAGTCCTTCTATTTGATTGTGAATAAGATACATTTGAAATAAATACTGTAAGTAAAAACAGTAATGGAAGGTGGTATTTAAAATTCATTATAGTTTTGTTTTAAAAGACGTGAAATTTAAGAAAATTTAAATTAAAAAACTGTTAATAGCATCTAGCTATTAACACTACTTTTACATTAAATTAAACAAGTGAGATTAAAAAATTCCTACCTATGTTCTAACTTTTTTTAATTGTTTATCTTTGCAGACTGAAAAACACTCGAATTAATCTTTATATTTTTATGATAAGAGATTTAGAATGAATGTGTAAGCTTAATCATTACTTTGTAGACAAATACTATATATAGTAATGAGCAAATACTAATTATGATGAAAATAGAAAACGATATACACGATTATGAAGCTCTAGGTGATGACCATATTGGAACATCTTCTGATACGCCTCTTCGTAACGATGCTTTTAAATTGACCAATGAAGAAAAGATTGATATCATCAAAGACGATGTTCGCCATATTATGGAAACTCTAGGTCTTGATCTAAAAGATGATAGCTTAAAAGGTACTCCAAATCGAGTAGCCAAAATGTTTGTAAAAGAATTGTTTGGTGGTTTAGACCCTCAAGCAAAACCAAAAGCCTCTACATTTGAAAATAAATATAAATATGGTGAAATGCTTGTAGAGAAAAACATCACAGTATACTCTACATGTGAGCATCATTTATTACCCATTGTTGGAAAAGCTCACGTGGCTTACATTTCTAATGGAACTGTAGTTGGACTTTCTAAAATGAATCGTATTGTAGATTATTTTGCAAAACGCCCTCAGGTACAAGAACGTTTGACCATTCAAATTGTTAAAGAACTACAAAGTGTTCTCAATACTAAAGATGTAGCTTGTGTAATAGATGCCAAACACCTTTGCGTAAATTCCAGAGGAATTAGAGACATCGACAGCAGTACGGTTACTTCTGAATTTGGTGGAAAATTTAAAGAAAAAGAAACTCGTAGAGAATTCTTAGATTATATTAATTTAGACACTACATTCTAATTTATAAACTTTCATATCATTAGTATGCCATTATACCAAGATCAGACCATACAAATTTATAACACCTTAAGCGGGCAAAAAGAAGTGTTTAAACCTATTGAAGATGGCTATGTTGGCATGTATGTTTGTGGTCCAACGGTATATAGTAATGTTCATTTAGGAAACGTAAGAACTTTCATGTCATTTGATATGGTCTTTAGGTACTTCAAACATTTAGGTTATAAAGTTAGGTACGTCAGAAATATTACTGATGCCGGTCATTTAGAAAACGATGCCGATGCTGGTGAAGATAAAATTACCAAAAAAGCAAGATTAGAGCAAATTGAACCTATGGAAGTTGTGCAACGTTATACTGTAGATTTTCACAACATATTAAACACACTCAACTTTCTTCCACCTAGTATTGAACCAACTGCTACTGGCCATATCATTGAGCAGATAGAACTTATCAAAACGATTATAGATAATGGTTTTGCATATGAAGTAAACGGGTCTGTGTATTTTGATGTACATAAATTTAATGAAACAAATAACTATGGTATTTTAAGTAAGCGAAAGCTAGAGGATCTTATTCACAACACACGTGCGCTAGATGGACAAAGTGATAAAAAAAATCCTCAAGATTTTGCACTTTGGAAGCGAGCTGAACCTCAACATATAATGCGTTGGCCTTCACCTTGGAGTGATGGATTTCCTGGTTGGCATCTAGAATGCACAGCAATGAGCACCAAATATCTTGGTGATAATTTTGATATTCACGGTGGTGGTATGGATTTAAAGTTTCCGCATCACGAATGTGAGATCGCTCAAAGTGAAGCCGCAAAAGGATTATCTCCGGTTAATTATTGGATGCATGCCAATATGCTTCATTTGAACGGACAACGTATGTCTAAATCTACTGGAAATACAGTAAACCCAGATGAGTTGCTTTCTGGAAATAATGATTTTTTCAGTAAAGCTTACATTCCAAGTGTCATTCGTTTTTTTAATGCACAATCTTCTTACCGTAGCATTTTAGATTTAACCGATGATGGTCTAGCTGCTAGTGAAAAAGGGTTCTTCCGTTTAATGGATGCTATCAATGCATTAGACCATCTAGAAACTAACAATACATCAACATTTGATGTCACTAAATGGCGACAAAAATGTTACGATGCCATGAATGACGATTTCAATTCTCCCATTTTAATTGCGCATCTTTTTGAAGCTGCAAAACAAATCAATCAAATCAAAGATGGCAATGCATCATTAACTTCAGAAGATTTGACACTACTAAAGAATACAATGTATGATTTTACATTTGACGTTCTAGGTCTAGTTAATGTCTCAAAAACAGATACTGGTACTGATAAATTATCTGGAGCAGTAGAATTGTTAATACAATTGCGACAAGAAGCAAGAGCCAATAAAGATTTTGCCCTATCTGATAAAATTAGAGATGAATTAGCTGAAAAAGGCATTCAATTAAATGATGGTAAAGATGGAACGACGTTTACGACCAACTAGTCATGAAGCGTATCTTAATTTTTCCACTTTTACTTTTAATTAAAGCTTATCAAACTTTAATTTCGCCATTAACACCAGCTAACTGTAGATTTCAGCCTACTTGTTCTCATTATGCAAAAGAAGCATTAGAAAAATTTGGATTATTTAAAGGTGGTAAGTTAGCGATAAAGCGCATTACAAATTGTCATCCATGGGGTAAATCTGGTTATGATCCAGTTCCTGAGAAAGAAGACTAAAACTATCTTAAGACGTTACTACATTTTAAGCATAAATACTATCTTTACCCAACAAAACTAAAATTATGCATGCTCTAGAAATTGTCTGGAACCCTTCTAAAGGAATTGACTTAGGTGTCTTTACACTTCATTATTACAGCTTAATGTGGATTGTTGCATTTCTACTGGGCTTTTATGTTATTAAACGTATCTACATCAATGAAAACCAAACGAACGAATCTTTAGATTCATTATTCGTCTATTCGGTTTTAGGTATTATGTTAGGCGCAAGATTAGGTCATGTTATCTTTTATCAACCAGAATTAATTAGCGAAGATTTCTTCAGTATCTTTTTGCCTTTTAAATTCAAAGGCGGCTTTGAGTTTACAGGTTTTCAAGGGCTTGCTAGCCATGGTGCAGCTATTGGTATGATTCTTTCGATGTATTTATACAATAAAAAGGTTTTGAAAAAAAGTGTGATCTGGGTTTTAGATCGTGTTGTAGTTCCAGTAGCTCTAGGTGCTATTTTTGTTCGTATTGGTAATTTTATCAATTCAGAAATTATTGGAAAAGCTACAGACTCATCTCTAGGTGTTCGCTTTATTCAAGATGAATATAATAAATATGAAGTTGTAAGACTTACAGGGATTAAAGAAGTTAAGGATGCTTATACCGCTTTAGGAAGTAACCCAAAGTATATCGAATTACTGAATCAAGTTCCTTTTAGACATCCAGCACAATTATACGAAGCGTTTTGTTACGTATTTGTGTTTTTAATCTTAATGTTTGTGTATTGGAAAACTAAGAAGAGTGAGCAACAAGGTTTTCTTTTCGGGTTGTTTTTAGTATTACTTTGGACAGTTAGATTCTTTGTTGAATATGTTAAAGAACCACAAAATATAGAGCGTGCAGATTGGCTATTGAATACAGGACAATTATTAAGCATTCCGTTTATACTAATAGGTTTATATTTCATGTTTCTATATAAACCAAAAAACAAATTAAGTTAGTAATGACATCTAGTCTATTGAAACTTCTAACTGTTTCTGCTGTCGGCATTTTATTCATTTCAGGAGCATCATGTAAAAACGAAAAGCCAAACTCTTCAGTAAAACCAATTACTATCCCCTTTAAAAAAGAAGGCGAATTACAACTTAAGAAGAGAGTTTCAGATTCAATTATAGCATCTATTGATATTGAAGTTGCCGATGACGAATACCAAACTCAAACTGGATTAATGTATCGCAATAGTATGGAAAATTCGCAAGGTATGTTATTCGTGTTTTCCAACTCTGAATATAGAAATTTTTATATGAAGAATACTAAAATTCCTCTTGACATTATCTATATTTCTGAAGATCAAACCGTGGTCAGTATTCAAAAGAACACTAAACCAATGGATGAAATGTCTTTACCTTCTGAGGGGCCTGCTAAATATGTTTTAGAGGTCAATGCTGGATTAAGTGACCAATGGACATTAGAAAAAGGTGATGTTGTTGTATTCACTTTAAATTGAATCAATACAATAAATTATAAATAAAAAGACCACTTCAAATGAAGTGGTCTTTTTATTTATATAAGATAGATAACTATGCTTTATCCTCTTCTTTTGGCGCAATGCCTTTGTTCTTCAATGTATCATACATAATAGGCGTTGCAATAAATACAGATGAGTATGTACCTACAATTACACCTACAATTAATGCAAATAATAACCCTCTAAGTGATTCTGCACCAAAAATGAACATTGCCAATAATACAACCAATGTTGTTAACGAAGTATTTAACGTTCTACTTAAAGTACTGTTAATTGCAGAGTTGATATTTATACCTCCTTTAAATCCAGCACGTTCAGCTAGTACTTCTCGAATTCTATCAAATACAACAACTGTATCATTAAGTGAGTAACCTATTACAGTCAATATTGCCGCAATAAATGCTTGGTCAATTTCCATACTAAATGGCATAAACTTATATAGCAATGAAAAGATTCCTAAAACAATTATCACATCATGGAATACTGCCGCTACTGCACCTAAAGAGAATTGCCATCTTTTAAAACGGAATAATATATAAAGGAATACCACTACTAAAGATCCTAACACTGCCCAGAATGACTCTTTCTTGATATCATCGGCAATAGTCGGACTTACTTTACTTGATAATACTTTACCCACGCCATTAGTAGCCTCAGAAAACTCGTTATAGCTTATATTAGCAGGCAAGTACGATTTCAGTCCGTCAAAAAGCATTGTTTGCACTTCTTCATCAGCTTCAGTTGAATTTTCATCAACTTTATATTTTGTTGAAATCTTCAATTGATTTGCACCACCAATCGTTTTTACTTCTGCACTTCCAAAAACAGCGTTTAAATCTCTGGCAACATCTTCAGAACTTACAGCCTTATCAAAACGAATTTGATAGGTTCTTCCTCCAACGAAATCAATACCTTGATCTAATTTATTTGTGAATAAAGACCCTAGACTCACTAAAATTAAAATACCAGAAATAACATAAGCTATCTTACGTTTAGAGATAAACTTAATACTCATATTTTTGAATAAATTCTTTGTAATTGATGTAGAAAAATCTAAAGTCTTACCACTATTTACATACCAATCAACCAATAAACGTGTAATAAAGATTGCAGTAAACAACGAGGTTACAATACCAATTAATAAAGTAGTTGCGAAACCTTTAATAGGCCCAGTACCAAATATAAATAATATCAATGCCGTTAAACCTGTTGTGATGTTAGCATCTAATATTGAAGATAATGCATTTGCAAATCCATCTTTTACTGCTTCTTTTTGCCCTTTACCTTTTCCTAGCTCTTCTCTAACTCGCTCAAATATAAGTACGTTAGCATCAACAGACATACCTATAGTTAATACGATACCTGCTAAACCTGGAAGGGTTAATACTGCTCCTAAACCTGACAATACACCAAAGATTAATAAGATGTTTAGTAGTAAGGCAATGTCTGCAAAAATACCTGCTTTACCATAATATAAAATCATCCATAGCAATACTAAAGATAAAGCAATTAAAAAGGATTTTGTTCCACTTTCTATTGCCTCTTGACCTAAAGATGGTCCAACTTGATCTGCTTGAACTATATCTGCTGAAGCTGGTAATTTACCTGCTCTTAATATGTTAGCTAAATCGACAGCTTCGTTAATTGTAAAATTACCAGAAATTTCTGTATTTCCGCCTGAAATAGCTCCGTTAGACGCAGTGGGTGCAGAATACACAATATTATCTAAAACTATGGCTATCTGGCTTTGGTTTGTATAAGCTCTACCTGTAATTTCTTCCCATTTCTTAGATCCCTTTGCATTCATTTGCATGGTTACCGATGGCTTATTAGTATTGCTGTAAGATTGACGAGCATCAGTGATTACTGCACCACTTAATTCTGGCTCATTGTCTCTATTTCCTTTCAATGCAAATAAATCTACATACTCTTCACCTGTTTCTTCGTCTGCAACTGGTTTTCCAAAAGCAAAGAAAATATTACGAGCATCTGCTGGCATTTTTGCTTTAACTTCTGCCATATCTAAGTAAGACTGCATCGTTTGCTTGTCTTCAAGTTTAACAGCAATCATTCCTCCAGTTCTTGGAGGCGAAATCAAGTCAAACAAAGGATTAACTACATCTAATGCTGTAGAATCTGTAGAAGTTTCTCCTAATAAATCATCAATGGTACTATCACTATCTGTACTGGTTGAATCTTGTGTTTCTGTAGCTTCTTCTTTTTCGTCTAATCCTAACTTAGTTTTAAGCACCTCATTAGCATCAGCAAAGAAATTACCTAATGCTTGTCCATTATCTACATCCCAAAACTGTAATTGCGCTGTGGTAGTAATTAATTCTGTTGCACGCTTTACATCTTTAACCCCTGGAAGCTCTACTAATACACGACCTGTATTTCCTAAACGTTGAATGTTTGGAGATGTCACACCAAATTGATCAATACGTTTACGTAATACTTCGAAAGCAGATACAATAGACTCATCTACTTTTTTCTCGATTTCCTTTTTCACTTCATCATCAGTCATGTTGATGTTAATTACATCATCAAGATTTCTATTAGCGAAAATATCAGGAGATGCTAGTTTTTGATCTCCTTTTATTGCATCCCAAGCATCATAAAAAGACTCTAGATATGATTCTTGAGCATTCTTTTGAATTTCTTCAGCATCAATTAAAGCTTTATTAAAAGCTGGGTCTTTAGTATTATTAGCTAGACCCTTTAATATGTCTTTTACAGAGATCTCTAAGATTACATTTAGCCCACCTTTAAGGTCAAGACCAAGATTCATAGACTTTTCTTTAACTTCTTTTCCTGTAAAAGTTGCTATACCTATATCAAACGCTTCCTTGCTTGAGATAGAATCTAAGTAGCGAACTTCCGCATCATTAATTTCATTGACGTTTTGAAATTTACTTTGCGCATAGATCTTTGCATCTTTTTCAATTTGATTGTTTTTGAAGGTAAATGATAATTGGTAAATACTTACCAATCCAAATAACACTGCAAAAAGCTTTACTAATCCTTTGTTTTGCATTACTTTATGTTTTTATGTGTCAATTTTTTAAAACGAGCAAATATAGAGATTGCTCACGATTTGACAATTTATTTTATTGATTATATGTATTGTTTTGATAGCTTTTCGACTAAATACTTATGCTATCTTTAAAAAGTAAGATACATGTGCATATTG
Source organism: uncultured Psychroserpens sp. (assembly GCF_947503375.1). Classification (GTDB taxonomy): domain Bacteria; phylum Bacteroidota; class Bacteroidia; order Flavobacteriales; family Flavobacteriaceae; genus Psychroserpens. The sequence continues at coordinate 19,109 of NZ_CANNDQ010000014.1, read as the reverse complement.
ACACTGAATATCTTAAAAACTAATTTTGGGAATGAAGTAACTTAGCTAAGTAATTTCCCGTTTGAGTTTGAGTTAGGACCTGCTCTTACTTCTGGGATTTTGTAAGAATTATTATCAATCGTTATTTCGATTCGTTTACGAAATTTACCAACTCCTTGTTCTAAGGCGTTTAAATCTTCAACTATAGCATCTTTGTTAGTGAAATACTGATTTGGATTGGAAAACCTATTGTTTTCTGCTTTTTGTTCTAAGCCTAATTTTCCAGCAATATCAGATGTGCTACCTTGTTCATTTTGGATTTCATAAACATCAACATTATATGCAATTGACTTTTCTTCAGAAGGAAAATCATCAGGTATGTCGGTGTTTTGATTAGACAGATCGCTTAATCCAAGTGCAATTTGGTTAGATAGTATTTTCTTTATACTAGCAACATCAGTATCACTATAGTAACGTATTATTAATTGCCCATCAAGATATTCGTCAACTTCAACATCATCTACCCCTACTAATTTCAATTGTTGTTTTACTTCAGCAATTGCATGTTGAGCCTCATCTAAAGTGATCTGACCTGTAGTAAACTGTAGCACAATTTGCTGATTAGGCAATGTGCTTTGCTGCTGATTAGCAATACCACCTAAAAGTGCAAGGGTAATAATTAAAGTACTTATGTACCATCTTGATTTCATGCGCCAAATATAAAAAAAATAAAGACTGTATTTCTACAGTCTTTAAATCTATTTCTATAAGTGTGATATAAAATCTTACAATTCTAGTAATCCATTGGTTTTCTTAACACCTTCAGCACTTTCATGTAAATGGTTTTTTTCAGCATCACTTAATTCTATTTCAACAACTTTTTCAATTCCTTTTCTTCCTAATACTACTGGAACTCCTATACATAGGTCATTCAATCCATATTCACCTTCTAATAGTGTTGAGCAAGGAAACATTTTCTTTTGATCACAAGCAATTGCTTGTACTAATCCTGAAACTGCTGCTCCAGGAGCATACCATGCAGATGTTCCTAATAATTTGGTTAAGGTAGCGCCTCCTACTTTAGTATCTTCTTTGACTTGATTTAGTCTATCATCCGATAGAAACTCAGACACTTTAATACTGTTTCTAGTTGCGTGAGCTGTAAGTGGCACCATTCCTTTATCACTGTGACCTCCAATAACCATTCCATCAACATCACTTATTGGTGCGGCTAATGCTTCGGCTAATCTATACTTAAATCTAGCAGAATCTAAAGCACCACCCATTCCAATGATTCTATGTTTAGCAATATCTGTTGTTTTATGCACTAAATAAGTCATGGTATCCATTGGATTACTAACCACGATAATAATTGTATTTGGAGAATGCTCAATTAAACTTGATGAAACCGATTTTACAATTCCAGCGTTGATACCAATTAATTCTTCACGAGTCATGCCTGGTTTACGAGGAATACCTGAAGTAATCACACAAATATCACTATCTGCAGTCTTTGTATAATCGTTAGTGACTCCTGTGATTTTAGTATCAAAACCATTTAGGGACGCTGTTTGCATTAGATCCATAGCTTTACCTTCAGCATATCCTTCTTTAATATCTAATAGAACGACTTCACTTGCAAAATCCTTAATTGCGATATACTCGGCACAACTTGCACCTACTGCTCCTGCTCCAACTACTGTTACTTTCATTTGTTTTTATGTTTTTAAATTGTGTTGTTAATTGCGAGTGCAAAATTACGAATTATTCTAGTTTTAAAGAAAAAAAAGCGCCAGATATAATGCAGTGTATTTTTGTAAGATAGGTTACTTAGGTTATCTAAAACTGAATGCTATTCCAGCACTTGCAGTATTGTATTCTTGAAATGTGTAGTCTGCAAAGATTTTAAAAAAACCGATATTCAATCTACTTCCTATAGTAGCTCTCATTCCATCAGCTTCAAAATCTAAGTTGATAGGATCACTTACCGTTTCACTAACACTACCAACAACATCACCATTACTGTTTTCTACATCATAGGTTAAAATATAATCGCCTTTCATTTTTGCTGTGGTTTTCCCTCTATTATAACCTAAACTACCATAAAAGGTAACAATTTTAAAGTCTAAAGATGCAATTGCTTGGAGCGTCCATGTATTCATTTTAAACTCTGCCTCACCATTATTTACGGTAACTTCATCTACATTTTCACCATCTATATCATAGGTCACTTTCATATTAGTGAATGCCGCTAAAACCGAAACATTTAGAGGCAATTTATCTAATGGACCAAAATATTGCATTACATCATGCTGCAATCCAAATCCTATCAAATTCGCTTTAACGTCATCATCAAAACTTAGTGTAGGAACAAATCTTAATTTTATATCTGTGTTAAAGGGCAATCCCAAGCCTGCTTGCACCATTGGTGTAGGAACAGCATTGATAGGCAGGTCGTCAGTAATACCTCCAGGCATATCAAAGCTAGCAACTTTAAATGAGCCATTACTATTAGGAATTGGAATTCTAATATCGACTGTAGTTTCTGTGTCATCTTCGCTCATAACCGTTGGTAACGAATTTTCACCATTTGGTAGCGCCAAGAACGCATAATCACTAGGTATAAAAGCAAACATTTGATCTTTTTCAGGCACAAAAGAAGCATTTGCGTTTATTGTAATATCAAAACCAAATTTCTTGTGAGTTTTTGCAGTAGTAAACCAACCACCATTCATACTATACATTAAACCCAACATGGCTGGATTTAGATAATTTTCTGCGAGTAAACTAGCATCATCTGCTGCCAATATAATAGTTTCTAACTCTTGAGATCGAGATTGTTGATATGAAAACAACAGGAATATAAATATGATAAATTTCTTCATGACAATAGTGGTAAGGTTTACGTAAATGTAACGAAAACATTTCATCTATATTTTACTGAACTCATGAACAAAAAAAAGCAGTTATCCAATATAACTGCTTTTAATATAAGATTTAAGATGTTTTATTAGGCATCTATGTTAGCATAAATCGCGTTCTTTTCAATGAATTCTCTACGAGGAGGCACTTCATCACCCATTAACATTGAAAATATACGATCTGCTTCTCCTCCATTATCAATCTGTACCAAACGCATGGTTCTAAACTCAGGATTCATTGTGGTATCCCACAATTGCTCTGCATTCATTTCTCCTAGACCTTTATAACGCTGTATTTTAGAATTCTCTCCAAATTCAGAAACAATTTCATCACGCTCCTTATCTGTCCAAGCATATTGTTTTTTAGCACCTTTTTTTATGAGATACAAGGGAGGTGTAGCAATATATATATGACCATTCTCTATCAATTCTTTCATGTACCTAAAAAAGAAAGTTAATATTAGGGTGGCAATGTGACTACCATCAATATCTGCATCACACATGATTACTACTTTATGATAACGAAGCTTTGAAAGGTTTAAGGCTTTACTATCTTCTTCGGTTCCTATAGTAACACCTAGTGCCGTAAAAATATTCTTAATTTCTTCGTTTTCAAACACTTTATGTGTCATTGCCTTTTCAACATTCAAGATTTTTCCACGTAAAGGTAGAATGGCTTGAAATGCTCTGTCACGACCTTGTTTTGCTGTACCACCTGCCGAATCTCCCTCAACAAGGAATACTTCGCATTTTGCAGGATCTTGCTCTGAACAATCACTTAATTTCCCAGGTAAACCACCAATACTCATTACTGTTTTACGCTGTACCATGTCTCGTGCTTTTTGAGCAGCATGACGTGCTTGAGCGGCTAAAATAACTTTTTGAACAATGGTTTTAGCGTCATCTGGATGCTCTTCAAGGTAATCAGTCAACATTTCAGATACTGCCTGACTCACAGAGGCAGACACTTCTCTATTCCCTAATTTTGTTTTTGTTTGTCCTTCAAATTGAGGTTCTTGAACTTTTACAGAAATAATAGCGGTTAACCCTTCACGAAAATCATCACCAGCAATATCAAATTTTAGTTTATCTAACATTCCTGAAGCATCCGCATATTTCTTCAACGTGTGTGTTAAACCTCTTCTAAATCCAGATAAATGTGTACCTCCTTCATGTGTATTAATGTTATTTACATACGAATGTAAATTTTCAGCATAGGAGGTATTATAAATCATTGCAACCTCAACTGGGACTCCATTTTTTTCGCCTTCAAATGAAATAACATCTTTCATTAAAGGTTCTCTGTTCCCATCTAAAAACTTTATAAATTCCTTAAGACCTTCTTCAGAATGGAATGTTTCGCCTTCAAATTCTCCTTCTTCATTCTTATGACGTCTATCAATCAAATGAATCGTGATCCCTTTATTCAGATAGGCTAGTTCTCGCAAACGACTTGCTAACGTATCGTAACTATATTCTAAAGTTTGAGTAAATATTGTTGGGTCTGGTTTAAACGTTACAGTAGTTCCTCGCTTATCGGTATCTCCAACTTGTTTTACGGGATACATCGTTTTACCACGTTCGTACTCTTGCTCATAGATTTTACCTCCTCTATATACTGTAGCCTTTAAGTGTTCAGACAGCGCATTCACACAACTTACACCAACCCCATGCAATCCTCCAGAAACTTTATAAGAGTCTTTATCAAACTTACCACCTGCACCAATTTTTGTCATAACAACCTCAAGTGCAGATACACCTTCTTTTTTGTGAAGATCAACAGGAATACCACGACCATCATCTTCGGTAGTAATTGAGTTATCTTCATTAATGGTTACAGTAATATTATCACAATGTCCTGCTAATGCTTCATCAATTGAGTTATCTACAACTTCATATACTAAATGGTGTAAACCACGTGTTCCAACATCACCAATATACATGGATGGACGCATACGAACATGCTCCATTCCTTCCAACGCCTGAATACTATCAGCAGAATAGTTATGCTTATTAAACTCTTCTTTTTTCTCGCTCATAAATCTTAAATTTATTTTGAAATATTTAATTCTTAGGTTATACAACCAAATGCAATATGTTTCATAAAAAAGGATGCCTATAAGCATCCTTTTGAACACAAACAAAGATACGAAAATATGAGGCTTTTTAAAAGCTTTTTATCGATTGAATTTAATAATTATTAACATTTGTTAATTACTTAAAAGTGTCTTAAATCGCTTAAAAAGTATCTTAAAATAGATTTCGGCTAATTTTAACATCTTCTTAAAAACATGAAAAACACAAAATCTCGCAGAGATGAGGTTTTGTGTTTTGAATAACTCAATTAACATTGAATAAAGTCTAATCTATCTGTTCTAAATAGCTTTTAAAATTTAATGACTTAAAAAAAACTAATTTTGAACAGGTACATCTTCTTTAACATAAGCATCATCATGCACTTGCGCTACAGCTCTTCCAGATGGATCATTCATGTTTTTAAATGCCTCATCCCACTCTAAAGCAATTTTAGTACTACAAGCCACACTGGCTTCTTGAGGCACAGATAAGGCTGCAGCATCACTAGGGAAATGTTCAGCAAATATTGAGCGATAATAAAACTCTTCCTTATTGGCAGGTGTTTGCAAAGGAAACTTATATTTAGCATTAGCCAATTGCTCATCTGAAATTTCATTCTCTACCATTACTTTCAAAGTATCAATCCAACTATATCCAACACCATCACTAAATTGTTCTTTTTGTCTCCAAGCTACAGATTTAGGTAACATAGATTCAAAGGCTTTTCTCAACACCCATTTTTCCATACGCTCACCATTAATCATTTTGTCTTGAGGGTTGATGCGCATCGCAACATCTATAAATTCTTTATCAAGAAATGGCACACGTCCTTCAATTCCCCAAGCTGCTAAACTTTTGTTAGCTCTTAAACAATCGTACATATGTAATTTGCTTAGTTTTCTGACGGTTTCTTCATGGAACTCTTGAGCATTTGGCGCTTTATGAAAATACAAATAACCGCCAAATAATTCATCTGCACCTTCACCTGATAACACCATTTTGATTCCCATAGATTTAATCACTCTAGCCATTAAATACATTGGTGTGCTTGCACGAATGGTTGTAATATCATAAGTTTCTAAATTATAGATAACATCTCTTATGGCATCTAAACCCTCTTGAATGGTGAATTTGATCTCGTGATGCACTGTTCCAATATGATCTGCAACTTTTTGTGCTGCTGCCAAATCTGGAGATCCTTCTAAACCAACAGAAAAACTATGTAGTTGCGGCCACCAAGCTTGTTCTTTATCATCAGCTTCAATACGACGTTCGGCATATTTTTTTGCTATAGCTGAAGTTATCGAAGAATCCAATCCACCAGACAATAACACACCATAAGGTACATCGCTCATTAATTGCCTGTGCACTGCATCTTCTAATGCCTGACGAACTTGCGTTATTTCGGTTTGGTTCTCTTTTACAGCTTTAAAATCTTCCCAGTCACGCTTATACCATTGTACTAACTTGTCATCTTTACTTGATAAAAAGTGTCCTGGAGGGAATAATTCAATTTTAGTACAAACGCCTTCTAATGCTTTTAATTCTGAAGCTACATAGAAGGTTCCATTTTGATCCCAACCCATATATAGTGGAATAATCCCCATATGATCACGTGCAATTAGGCATTCATCATGTTCTACATCATAAATTGCAAATCCGAAAATACCATTCAACTCATCTATAAATTCAACTCCTTTTTCTTTGTATAGTGCTATAATCACTTCACAATCACTTTCAGTTTGAAATTGATAAGAAGGAAATTGATTTCTTAATTCCCTATGATTATAGATTTCGCCATTTGCAGCGAGTACAAGTTTTTTATCCGCACTAAATAGCGGTTGCTTTCCTGAAGCTGGATCAACAATAGCTAGTCGTTCATGAGCCATAATTGCTTTTTCATTACTATATATTCCACTCCAGTCTGGCCCTCGATGACGAATCTTTTTTGACATTTCAAGCAACTGGGTTCTCAGTTGATCAGATTTCTGCTTTAAGTCAAAAGCACATACAATTCCACACATATTCTTTATAATTTAATTTTACTCTAATTAATGAGACAAATATGCTATTAAGATTACAATAATTAAATAATAATATTAAAAATAGTTTCAAAATTAAAATATTTTTATATAAATAATAAATATTTGTAACTTAAAAATAAGATTTAAGTATAATTCACTTTAAAAATGTAAATTTTAACACCTATTAGCGACTTTTAATATAATATTAAGACCAATTGGTTATATTTTAGAACAATCATTAAAACACAAACAATTATGAAGAAAACATCAATTATTTCAATTTTAACTCTAGCATTAGTACTATTATTTTCGGTAAATAGCAACGCTCAAGAGTTTGCAAAATTAGATAAGAGCCCAATGGACGCGGCAGCATTTCCGTCTAGTTACAAAGTAGCCGATAAGCTTATTAAAATTGTATACAGTAGACCTCAATTAAACAGGCGTAGTTTAGATAAATTAGTTCCAAATGGAGAAGTATGGCGGACTGGTGCTAATGAAGCTGCAGAATTAACGCTGTATGTTCCTATGTCACTAGGTAAAACTAAAATACCTGCAGGCACTTACACGTTCTACGTAATTCCAGGAGACAAAGAGTGGACTGCTATTATTAGTAAAGACCTTAATGTTTGGGGAAGCTATTTTTACAATAAGGAAAATGACGTTGCCAGATTAGTTGTTCCCGTAACTGAAGGCAAAGAATCTTTAGAAGCTTTTTCAATTGCCTTTGAAGAAACTAAAAGTGGCGTTCAGATGCATTTAGGTTGGGGCAATACTAGAGTTGCTGTTCCATTTTCTAGATAAGAAAAAAGAAATAAAATTAAAAAAGCTCTGATTTCTCAGAGCTTTTTTAATTAGGGTATATTCAAATATTTATGAGTTTGCAATGACACTTTCCATTTAGGATTTGTCATAACATAATCCACAATCTCTGGCATCATTTTTTCACGTTTACTCCACTCTGGCTGAAGATATAATATACAATCTTTATTAACCTTGGCGGCTTGTTCTTCAGCAAATTTAAAATCGTCTTTGTTATAGACAATACATTTGAGCTCATGAGCTTTTTCATAAACTTCTTCCGTTGGTAATTTCATCTTTTTTGGAGACAAACAAATCCAATCCCAAACACCAGTAAGTTTATAAGCACCCGAGGTTTCTATATGTGTTTGAACACCTTGAGCTTTTAATTGCTTAGTTAAAGGTTCCATATCCCAAGTCAATGGCTCTCCACCAGTAACCACAATAGTGTTACTATACTTTACAGCATTTTCAACAATTTTTTCTGTTTCAGTCGGCGGATGCAATTCTGCCAACCAGCTTTCTTTAACATCACACCAATGACAACCAACATCACAACCTCCAATTCTAACAAAATATGCTGCAGTACCTTTATGAAAACCTTCCCCTTGGATGGTATAAAATTCTTCCATCAACGGTAATAGTAATCCTTTATCTATAAGTTCTTGTCGTTCTCTTCTTGTCATAGCGTGCAAAGATACTTTTTAAAGTTTGAAGTGGAAAGTTTTTATTTTACAGCGATAACATCAATTTCAATGCTAGCACCTACTGCTAAACCACTAGCAGCGAAGGTAGTTCGCGCTGGTTTATTTGGAAAATAATTCACATATACATTATTGAAAGCTTTAAAATCATTAATATCTTTTAGAATTACAGTACACTTTACCACATTATCCAATGAAGAGTTGTGATGTTCTAAAACAGCTTTTATATTTTCTATACACTGCTTAGTTTCTGCTTCTACACCTCCTTTAACCAATGTTCTTGTAGTGTGATCCATTCCTACTTGGCCTGCTAAAAATAAAAACCCATCACTTTCAACTGCATCACTAAATGGTGCCTTTAATTTTTTAGGCTCATGCGATTTATGAAATATTATACTATTACTTGATTGCTCACAAGACCATAATCCGAAGCAAAAAAATACAATTACAATTAGTAATACATTTTTCATTTTGGTACATTTAAAACTTGATTAAAATTACATTATTTTTATACAAAATTTGAATGATGAGCAAAAGAGACGATTTTTTAAAAGAAATCACAGCAGGAAATACAAACAAAGGTGAATATATTACATTAGGATCTGCTATGCTAGAAGGTGAAACTATAGCAAATGCTTTTGTAAATGTACCTTTAAAAACAATGAACAGACATGGCCTTATTGCTGGAGCTACTGGAACTGGAAAAACTAAAACACTTCAGGTTTTAGCTGAAAACCTAAGCGAAAAAGGAATCCCTGTTTTATTAATGGATATTAAAGGTGACCTGAGTGGTTTGGCAAAGGCGAGTTCTGGTCATGCAAAGATAGACGAGCGCCATGAAAAGATAGGGCTACCTTTTGAAGCTAAATCATTTCCTGTTGAACTTATGACTTTATCTGAACAAGATGGTGTACGCTTAAGAGCTACTGTAAGTGAATTTGGACCTGTTTTGCTTTCTCGCATTTTAGATTTATCTGACACTCAATCTGGTGTTGTTGCCGTGATTTTTAAGTACTGTGATGATCATAAATTACCATTATTAGATCTCAAGGATTTTAAAAAAATACTTCAGTATACCACACAAGAAGGCAAAGCTGAATTTACTGACGCCTATGGAAGAATTTCTGCTGCATCTACTGGTGCTATTTTGAGAAAAGTTGTTGAACTCGAACAGCAAGGTGGTGAATTATTTTTTGGCGAAACATCTTTTGAAGTGGATGACCTTTTAAGAATTGATGATGATGGAAGAGGTTTTATAAACATTATAAGACTAACCGATATTCAAGATCGACCTAAATTGTTCTCAACATTTATGCTAAGTCTTTTAGCTGAAATTTATTCTACCTTTCCTGAACAAGGTGATAGTGGTCGTCCTGAATTAATCATGTTTATTGACGAAGCGCATTTAATTTTCAATGAGGCATCAAAAGCATTACTCAATCAAATTGAAAGTATTGTTAAATTAATTCGTAGTAAAGGTGTAGGGCTTTACTTTGTAACACAAAATCCAACAGACGTTCCAGAAGCTGTATTAGGTCAGTTAGGACTAAAAGTGCAGCACGCTTTACGAGCATTTACCGCTAAAGACAGAAAGGCAATCAAGCTTACTGCTCAAAATTATCCAGATACAAAGTATTACGATACAGCTGATGTATTAACTTCATTAGGAATTGGTGAAGCACTGGTCTCTGCTTTAAATGAAAAGGGAAAACCAACACCTCTAGCTGCTACAATGATGAGAGCTCCAATGAGCAGAATGGATGTTTTAACTGAAAGTGAGTTAGGAGCACTTTTAGCAAAATCTAAACTGGCCAAAAAATATAATGATGAAGTAGATAGAGAAAGTGCCTATGAAATGCTTAACAAAAAAATTGAAGTAGCTGAAGCTGAAGAGGCTAAAGAAAAAGCACGTAAAGAACAAGAAGCTTTGAAAAAAGCTGAAACTAAACGAAGAACCAAGCGCACCAGCACTAGACAAAACCCAATCATTAAAGTTTTGAGTAGTCCAACAGTAATTAGAAGTGTTCTTGGAATTTTAACTAAAATGCTCAAATAATTTTATTGCTTAACCGTCGAAAACACATTATCATTCCATGAAGAAATCTATATTCGTACTATTCACTTTAGCTGTATTGATTACTAGCTGCTCATCAGAAAAAAAACAAGATCCATTTCAAGTTGGAAAACAAAATATTGGTTTACTAACAGATTCAACTAAAATCAAAGACCTAGAGTTGGTTTTTCCTACAGACTCTGTGGTTACTTCTTCAATTAAAGGTGATGAATTTATTGGTGATAAAAATGATATCGAAGTTTTTGACGCTACTGGAAAAAAGCTTTTAATACTAACACCTTCTCAAGCTTTAGATTCAACAGCTGTAATAGAAAGTGCTCAAATTCTAGACTCTAGATATAAAACAGATAAAAATATTTCAACGTTAAGCACATTTGCCGACATTAAAAACAGCTATACCATATCAAGTATCTCTACACTTATCAGTTCTATTGTGGTTTCGGTCAATGAAATTAATGCATCATTCACGATAGACAAAAAAGAACTACCTGCAAATTTGCGTTTTAATATGGATTTAAAGATTGAAGCCGTACAAATTCCAGACAATGCAAAGATCAAATATTTCATGGTGTATTGGTAGCTTAGAGATGAATTTGATCAATGAAATCATAGACTCATACCACACAAGAAATGAAAAAATACACCGTACAGAACACACCATTTATTGTTCCAACAACTGATGAAAAAATAATCAAAGAGCATTTTGGTCAAGCTACAGATAAAAACTCTGAAATAAGCATAGCTCACATGATAGCACCAGCAGGTTGGAGCGAACCTTTCCAAACACCTGAGTTTGACGAATACACGTTTATTATTAAAGGTAAAAAACAATTCATTATTGACAATGAAACTATAATTTTAAATGCTGGTGAGTCTATAAAAATTGAAAAGAATGTTAGAGTTCAGTACTCAAACCCGTTTACAGAAGCATGTGAATATATTGCGATATGCAGACCTGCATTTTCTATAGAATTAGTTAATAGAGAAGGTTAATGAAACAACTAATCATAAAGCTTATAGGATGTATCATTAATTGTATAGGTGTGCTTTCTTCAAGAACAGCGGGTAAGTTAGCTATTAAACTGTTTTCAACTCCAAGGAAAATAAAATTCAAAGAATTAGAAAAAGATTTTTTAGAAACTGCTTTCATGGAAGATATTACATCTAAAGAATTGACTATTATGACTTATCGGTGGTTAGGAGCAAAAAAAACCATTCTTTTAGCTCACGGTTGGGAGAGCAATTCATATCGATGGAGAGCACTTATAGAGCAACTTATCTCTCAAAATTATAATGTTATCGCAATAGATGCTCCTGCACATGGAAATTCGAGTGGCAAACTTTTTAATGCCATTTTATATGCTGAATCCATTAACCATGTAGTGGAAAAATTCAATGTAAACATTATAATAGGTCATTCTGTTGGTGGAATGGCTGCCGTATTTACTCAACATAAGTATCAACCCTCATCTGTAGAAAAACTAGTTCTATTAGGAGCTCCATCAAACTTCGTTGGTGTATTAGAAAGATATGTCAATATGATGGGCTATAAAAAACATATCGTTAATTCTATCAATAAAATTATCGTTGAACGTTTTGATAAAAAACCAGATTATTTCAATGCAGCAAAGTTTTCTGAAACATTCAAAATAGATGGACTAATTATACATGATAAATATGATAAGATTATACCCTATACTGATGCAGAAGACTTTGATAAGTATTATAAAAATTCGAGATTAATAATTACTAAAGGTTTTGGACATGGACTGCGCTCTGAAGTAGTTAATAACTATGTTATTGATTTTATTAAAGTGTAGTTTTGTACTTTTGAAGCATGGCAGAAGACAACCTAAAACGAATTAACAAATATCTTAGTGAAGTAGGTTATTGTTCGCGTCGAGAAGCAGATAAACTTATTGATGCTGGTCGTGTAACTATCAATGGAGTAATTCCAGAAATGGGAACGAAAATTAGTCCTAATGATAACGTTCGAGTTGATGGTGAACCTGTAAAGAACACTAAAGACAAATTTGTTTACCTAGTATTCAACAAGCCAGTTGGTATTGTTTGCACTACAGATACTAGAGTAGAAAAAGATAATATTATTGACTTTATAAATTATCCAAAACGTATTTTCCCAATTGGCAGATTAGATAAACCTAGTGAAGGCTTAATTCTTTTAACTGATGACGGCGATATTGTGAATAAAATTCTTCGTGCGAGCAACAATCACGAAAAAGAATATATAGTTACCGTAGACAGACCTATTTCGCAAACATTTATCAACAGAATGTCTGGTGGTATTTATTTGGAAGATCTTGGGAAGACTACTAAAAAGTGTAAGGTCAAAAAAATAAACTCAAATACATTTAGTATTATTTTAACTCAGGGTTTGAATCGTCAAATTAGACGTATGTGTGATTATCTCAATTATGAAGTACAAACTTTAAAACGGGTTAGGATCATGAATATCACTTTGGATGTCCCCGTTGGAAAATATCGTGAGCTAAGCATTGATGAATTAAAAGCATTAAATAAACTTCTAGAAAATTCAACAAAGAGCTACCGAGGTAAGTCTTCGCATAAAAACAAAAAAGGACATTAAATGCTTAGACAACTCAAAACCATATCAAATGCGAAACAAAGCATCTTTATTATTAGTGTTGTAGTACTACTTGCCATTACATTTGAAACCTTTCAACAACTATATTATATAAGACGTTATGAACTTGTTGAAGGAATTACATTCTTTGAACTGGTAAAAAAGCAAGCATATCGTTGGGTAATATGGTTACTATTATCTCTGGTTTTGGTATGGACTATTAAAACACTAGCAGAAAAACGTAAAACAACACTTGGAATACTAAAAATAGTAAGTAGTATTATTGGATTAGTCACACTAAATATTGTAATTATATCAATAAGTGCAATAGTGTTGAACAATGATGTAATTAGTTTTACTAATTTAAGCTCTGAATACATACCATTTTTCATGTATCAAAAAGCACCGATGTATACTCTAGGGTATATTGCCATAAGCATTATATTACTCTTGTATTTTGAAAATGAAAAACTACAGGTTGAAATTCAGGAGCTTTCAGAATTAAAACTCACTAACAGTAAACTTTATGAACAGTTAAGAGCACAAGTTGATGAAAAATCAACAATCCTCAACATTAAAATTGGTAATAAACGTAAGATTATTCCTGTGTCTCACGTATGTTGGATAGAAGCAGATGACTATTGTGTCAAAGTACATACAACCAACAAGAAAACTTACACGATGAGAAGCTCATTAAAAGCATTGGAAGAAAAATTAAATACAAACTTCTTGCGTGTACACAGAAAAGCAATTGTTAATATGAATTTAGCCAAAGAACTAAATTTGGTAAACACTCCTAATGTTATTTTACAAAACGACACAAAAATACCTGTATCGAAACGAAATTTGAAAACTGTAAAAGAGTTTTTATCAAAATATTAATACTTATTTAACTCACTTTACTGCAAATACCCAACGACTCTCTGCAATAACTTAGTGATGGTTACTTTTTTTCTTTTTATTTGAACACAATCAAAAATAAAATAGTCATGAAATTAATCTCCTTGCTCAGTCTTATCTTATTATCAACAATGGCATTTGCACAATATAAGTACAACACTTCTAGTAAATTTCCATTCGGAAAACCAAATCCTAAGGCTCCAGAGCAAATTAAAGATTTCGAACATATGATAGGCACTTGCAACTGCACATCTACTACGAGGAAACAAGATGGCACTTGGAATGAAGTTGAAGACATGATTTGGAGTTGGAAATATATTATGAACGGAACTGCTGTCCAAGATGAAACTTTAAAATCTGATGGCTCACATTCAGGAAGTATTAGACAGTTTATAGCAGACAGTAATCGTTGGTATGTACATTGGTTCTCATCAAAACAACCATCAACAACATTTCCTGTCTGGGAAGGTAAGAAAAAGGATGACAAAATAATCCTGTATCGCAAACAAAAAGCACCTAACGGTATGGATGGGTATTACCGCTTAACATTTTATGATATCAGTAAATCTGGATACAAATGGATTGGTGAATGGGTAGACACTACTGAAAAAATAAGTTATCCAACTTGGAAGATTGAATGTCTGAGAAAAAACAAACCCTAGCATTAATAGTTTGCGAATAAGTCATAAAAAGTAGTAAATTAGACCAAAATACTTTTTTTTGACTATGTCTCATATTCGTCCTTTTCATATTGCAATTCCAGTTCATAATCTTGAAGCCTGTAGAGTTTTTTACAGAGACATTCTTAACTGTAAAGAAGGTCGTAGTAGTAAACACTGGGTAGATTTTAACCTATTTGGTCATCAACTAGTGATACACTATAAACCAAAATCTAATGATTCACTACACGTTAATGAAGTGGATGGAAAATCTGTTCCAGTTCCACATTACGGCGTCGTATTAGATTGGCTGATGTTTCATGAATTTGCAAAAAGCTTAGAAACAAAAGGGGTAAAATTCATCATAGAACCCTATATAAGGTTTGAAGGCCAAGCAGAAGAACAAGCTACTATGTTCTTTTTAGATCCTGCAGGAAATGCCCTTGAATTCAAAGCTTTTAAAGATATTAAACAACTGTTTACTAAATAAAAAAAACAACACCTCTAATCTTATACAGATTAAAGGTGTCGAAAAGTTGCTATTAATCATTTTGGTTGGTTACTTATCAACTACAACTTTCTTGACTTTAGTTCCTTTATTTGTTACTACTTTTAAATAGTAAACTTGACTCGGCATTCCAGAAAGGTTAATCGAAATGTTTCTACCCTTCTGAGTTTTAACATCCTGAGAAAGCATTCTTGTGCCTACCAAATTGTATAGCTCTACAGTAACATTTCCGGTAATTGTGGTGTTAAACTTCACATTAACTTTGCCTTTAGTTGGATTTGGATACGTTTCAAAATCAAAACCAAATCTGGCTTTATCCTTACCATCCGAGTTAGCACCTTCTCCTTCTATATTGAAATCCTCTTCATCACATGAAGCTTCAACTTTATATGAACAGGTTGTAGAACATCCATTAGCATCGGTTACTGTAACAGAGAATATACCAAAACCAGATCCTGGTACAAAATAAAATTTGTCTGTATCTCCATCAGATAAGGATTCCCATCCTGTTTTGATTGAACTAGTCCAAAGCTCCCATTCGTAAGTCAACGCTTGCTCTGGGTCATGATTTGTTTGTATCTTAATATAGAATTCATTATTCCATCCACAAACAAGTTCAGACTCTTGGAAGCTTGGTAAGAATTTACAATACACCTGTGGCCCTTCTTCTATTCTAACCAATACTGCATCTACACAAGGGTTATCAATTCGTGCAAAATCATTAGTGTTATAAATACCTTTACCCTCTTCTAGACCATTGATAAGACCAAGTCTTGTTTCAGTTGAATTGTCTATTAAATTAGCTTCAACAACATAGATTCCTGGAGCAAAATATTCTTGACCACTTAAATCTGGTCCTATACCATTTTTCTTAATCGTATAAAACGCACCTTCACTGAGGCTTTCAATAGTTATTGTACCATCTTCTGCACCATTACACGTTTCATCTGTTGAACTCACAACAATTTCAACTTTTGCTGGCTCTTCAATAGTTACTACTTCAGAGATGATACAAGCTTCATTATCGTTTCCTTCAAAGGACGCTGTTACAGTATATTCGCCTGGCTCATAAAGCATATCGGCATCATAAGGATCGCCATTTACTGTAACAGTAGCACCTTCAGTAACAAATTCAACAGTAATAGTTCCATCATCTAATCCGAAACATGTTAAATCTGTATGAGACACTTCTAATTCAATACAGATACACACTGGTGCTTCTACAGCCAATTCAGTATCACATTCAAACCCTCTAGTAGCTGTTATAATAACATCTTGACCTTCAGGAATATCATTGATCGTCCATGAATCTCCTCCATTATCTGTAGCATTTCCAAAGTTTGAAGACACTTCAGTAGTTCCTTCTGATACAATAATATCAATAGAATAGGTTCCATAAACATCATCACATGTTGGCAATGCTGAAATTATTTCTGGTAAGGCAATAACTTCAATATCGAATGCACATGTATTTGTACAACCAGTATTGTCATTAGTATACGTATATGTAATTGTATGTGTACCAATGTTTGCTAAAGCAGGACTAAATGTTCCATTTTCAACTCCAGCACCACTATACTCTCCACCTTCAGGTGATGCGAGTTCTAGAGTAAATGCTGGCAAATCAACACAAACACTAAAATCATCTGGACACAATACTTCTGGTAAATCATTTACAGTGATCGTGATTTCTGAAGTGTTCGAACAACCTGTACCGCCCTCTCCAGAACAATCATTACATACTTGAGTATTGTAGGTTCCTACTGGCATGCTACTGTTTGGGTTTGTGTTAGAAGTCTCACCATCCCAAGCTTCTCTTCCTCCATAAGTCCAACTTGCTTCAACATAAGTTGTTCCATCTGGACCTGTACTCGTATTTCTATAAGCCCAACTATCTGTATAATCCCAAGCTTCATTATCACCATTTACTCCTACAACACCATAGGTATCAATAACATTTCCATTTTTGAATAATTCTATTGCATCATCACCGTTAATATTGGTAGCTGTTCCTTCTACATATGTTGGATCGAAACCAAACCATGTGTTAAAATCTTCTGCATCAGTAGTTACATAAATATATGTTCCTTCTGTAGCTTCATCAGCTGGGAATGTGTATTCAACACCTGAACTTGCATTACCATTATTTGCTGAGCCAAGACCATAAATACTTAAATCTGGAATATCATGTAAAACATAGAGTTCAACTCCTTTTGGCTTACCTCCTGTCAAATCACCATCATATATTGCAGTCAATACCAGTGCATCACAATCCTGTACACCATTACCATTATCAGTATATGAATATGTAATTATAGTATCACCAGCACCTGCTATTGAAGGATCGAATAATCCATTCTCATCAACACCAGTTCCACTCCAAGTACCTCCTTCTGGAGTACCTAATAATTGAACTGCATCTGCATCAATACATATTGAATCTACTTCTCCTATAGTTACTTCTGGTAATGGATTAATTGTTACTGTAACCGTAGAACTATCATCTGGACAAGGAGCATCACCTTGCACAGTATACGTATATGTTCCCTCTAGATCTTCCTGCGCATTGAATGTCCCATCATGAGCACCGTTAGGTCCTTCCCAACTTCCACCAGCTGCTTCATCAGTTATAAAATCTGAAAGATCATAAACATTATCATCATCTTCACACACTTCTAGAGTTCCATCGTTTCCTGCATTGACTGGATCTGTTGCATCTACATGGAATGTTGACACGCAGCTTAGTCCATTAGGATTACAAGCATCATAACCGAATAGTTCGAACTCAATATCAAGTGCTTGACCACAAACATAATCTGGAAGACTTGGTAATTGATCTAGATTAGAAG
The DNA here is from genome assembly GCF_947503375.1 of uncultured Psychroserpens sp. Classification (GTDB taxonomy): domain Bacteria; phylum Bacteroidota; class Bacteroidia; order Flavobacteriales; family Flavobacteriaceae; genus Psychroserpens. The sequence goes on along the minus strand of NZ_CANNDQ010000014.1, from coordinate 1,012 downwards.
TAGCATCACATCCATCTTTGACTTCAAAGCCAGCAATCCAGTTTTGATATGCATCGGCTATTTCTTGAGCAGTTGCCGAAGCTGTTAACGATACTGGAGCAGGACAAACTACATCTAAAGATATAGCTGCCTCTACACTAAATGTACCTGAACATCCATCTGATCCACAATCATCTGTCGCACTTAAATCAAAACTCAAACTAACTGCACCTCCACATACATAGGATGGAAGACTTGGTAATTCACCTAAATTAGATACCGTATTACATCCTCCTGTGACACCAAAACCTGATGACCATGCAGCATAGGCATCTAAAATCTCTTGCTCAGTACTACATGATGGTAAACTTACATCGGCATCCTGTGGACAACTTACCGTTAGGTCTTGTGCATCTTTCACTGTGAAACTAGCCGCACATGATGCTAATGGTGTACATGCATCACTTGCCTCTAATGTAAAGTTTAAATTCACTGGCTCTCCACATGCAAAATCTGGTAATGATGGAATATCTCCAATATTTGATGTTGGGTTATCGCCATCGTTTACACTAAAGCCTGCTACCCATATATTATAAGCATCTATTATTTCTTGTTCTGTTGCACAACTATCCAATACTGGATCGGTTGGACAACTTACTGTTAATCCTGTTACGCCTGGAACTGTAAATGTAGACTCACAGGATTGTATATCACAATCTCCTGTAGCTGTCAATTCAAAACTTAAATCTACTCCTGAACCACAATTGAAATCTGGTAAAGTTGGTAATTGATCTAAATTAGAAGTTACGTTACAACCGCCTGTGACACCAAAACCTGATGACCATATAGCATAGGCATCTAAAATCTCTTGCTCTGTCGAAGATGAATCTAAAAGAACTGGTGCTGGACAATTTGCTACTAACGGATCTGCTCCTGCTACGCTAAATGTACCTGAGCATCCATCTGATCCACAATCATCTGTCGCACTTAAATCAAAACTCAAACTAACTGCACCTCCACATACATAGGATGG
>NZ_CANNDQ010000013.1 GCF_947503375.1 uncultured Psychroserpens sp. | reverse complement strand
TGGTGATGCTTCCATTGCCTGAGCCATCCAATACTACGGTCGCATCTTGACATATCGCTGTTGGATTCGTATTGTCTTGTATGATGACATTTTGAGGAACAATAATTGAGTTTCCACTTATATCACTAAACATCCAGTTTATTACAAACGTACCTTGTACGTTATATGTTAACGGATCAGCAGTAGAACCTGTAATTAATCCATCACAAAAATCAGTAGTAGTAGGAGATGTTACTGTAACTGAACATTCGGCTGTAACATCAGATAAAATTGGGGTTACAGGATTAGTTATATCAGGCGAACATTGTCCGAATCCATAGTATACGAATGATAATAAAATATAAAGTAAAACGTAATATTTTTTCATTGCCATGTAGTTAGTGTTATAAGTTTAACTACTTGAGGGAAATAGTGTTATCGTTTTAACTGTTAAATGAGGGAACTGTAAAAATACTTGTACAGTAGGCATATATATAAAAAACTCGTTAAACCGCAGATTTTCTCTTTGTTATTTGATTTTCAGCAATTTATTTGAATTAAAAAGCAGTAGAAAGTTATTCTACTGCTCCATTTTTTTGGTAACCTTGATAAGGTATATTAAACTTTTTTGAGTTTCCAGTGCCCTTTTTTGAACCATACGATTGCCATAATAGAAATCAGTACTTCGGCTAGAACAATTGCCAAAAAAACACCAATTGGTCCAAATTCGAAAGTAATGGCCATCACGTATGCAAATGGCAGTTGAAACAACCAAAAACATATAAAATTGATAATCGTTGGCGTACCAGTATCACCAGCACCATTGAATGAATTAATTACTACCATTCCGTACGCATAAAAAATATAACCTGCGGCAATAATTCTTAAACAAAGACTCCCTTTTTCGACTACATTAGGCTCTTGGGTAAACCAACCTATGATCTCTGGTGCAAAGATGAGATATGCAATGGAAACTAACCCCATAAAATATGCGCAGTATTTTCCGGTTTTCCAGACTGATTGTTCAGCTCTTTCTGGTTGTTCTGCACCTAAATTCTGACCAACCAAAGTTGCTGCTGCATTACTCATTCCCCAAGCTGGCATAAATGTAAACATCATGACTCGAATAGCTATTGTATAACCTGCCAAGACTTCGCTACCAAACTCACTCATAATTCGCATTAAAAACACCCACGATGAAGTTCCAATTAGGAACTGACCAATACCACCAAGTGAAACTTTAATCAAATTAAGCATAATAGCAACACGCAATACGATGTCTTTAAAGCCAACTTTAATTTTACTCCACCCATAGAATAGAACCAGCAATTGAAATACCACAGCTATACCTCTACCAATAGTTGTCGCAATTGCCGCTCCTTTAACACCATAGGCTGGAATTGGGCCTAATCCAAAAATGAATATTGGATCTAAAATGATGTTCAATCCGTTGGACAGAATTAGTGCCCACATGGCAATTGATGCATCTCCAGCACCTCTAAAAATAGCATTGATCAAAAACAACAGCATAATGGTTACATTACCTCCTAATAAAACTTGAGTATACCCATAACCTTCAGCAATAAGATCAGGATCTCCTCCCATTAGCGAAAGAATTTCTTTTGGAAACACTATTCCAAAAATACTTATTACTACTGCAACAACTATCCCTAAAAGTATTACTTGAACAGCTGCTTGTGATGCTCCTTTGGTATCTTTTTCGCCTATACGTCTTGCTACTATTGCAGTAGCAGCCATACTTAAACCTATAGCTACAGCATAAACTAGTGTAACTACAGACTCTGTCAAACCAATGGTTGCCACTGCATTAACACTAACTTTAGAGACATAAAAAATGTCTACTACTGCAAATATGGACTCCATGAGCATTTCGAGGATCATAGGAATAGATAGCATAAATACTGCTCTTCTAATGCTTCCTTTTGTGAAATCTTGTTCTTTACCTGATACTGCAATTTTCAGATAGGTAACCAATTGTTTTATTGAAATATATGTTTTTGACATGATTGTTAATTATAAAGTAGACATAACCAAATACTAGTAGATAGCATTTGATATTATTGAAATCACTAACAACTAGTGATGTATATTCGGAAGTAGACTTAAACAATCATAAGGTTCAAAAGTGCATAATATTTTTTAAAATTCAAAACGATTTGTTAAAATGTTAAAATTTGGTCTTTTGTCGGACTTAAATGCAACTAAACTAATCACTTCAAAATCTATTGATTATAAATAGGCTTTTCTATATATTCGTATCAACTAACTAAATATCTTACATGTTTAAAGCCGCCTTATTTGATATGGATGGTGTTATTGTTGACACTGAACCACTACATCATAAAGCCTATTACCAAATGTTTAACGATATAAACATTAATGTATCAGACACATTGTATGCTTCCTATACTGGTCAATCTACCATTGAGATTTGTAAACAACTCATAACACATTTTAAATTACCAGTAGGTCCTCAGACACTCGTAGATATTAAACGGCATCATTTTAAAACGTTATTTGAGAATGATAATCCTTTACAACTTTTAGATGGTGTATTGAATTTGATCAAAGATTATCACGATCATGAGATGTCTCTTGTATTGGCATCATCGGCCTCTATGACTAATATTAATAGAATATTTGAACGCTTTGATTTGGATCAATATTTTACTGCGAAAATTAGTGGCGCAGATTTAAAAGCTTCAAAACCTGATCCAGAAATCTTTATTAAAGCTGCTGAATTATCTGGTTATGAGCCAAAAGATTGTTTTGTCATTGAAGATTCTACCAATGGAATTGCTGCTGCAAAAGCTGCTAATATATTTTGTGTTGGTTATGACAGTTTACATAGTGAAGACCAAAATTACAGTAAAGCAGATTTAGTAGTTTCAAATTTTGATGCTATTAGTTACGACAAATTAAGCTCCCTTCTGAGTACAGTCAATTAAATTATTTTAGACATCCTATTTATTTTTCAATAGCATGTTTTGTTCTTCCATTAAATCGGCAAGCTTTGATAATAGCTCTATATCTTTTGGTGTAGCTACCACTTCATTTTTTGGATCTTGTGCTTTACTTTTGAGACGATTCATAGCTTTTACAACAATGAATATGGTAAGGCCTACAATTAAAAAATCTAAAAATGTTTCAAACAATACTCCATACTCTATAGCTACTTCTTGGATGGTAACTCCTCCTTTAGCATCAATAACGGCATCTCTAAGCACATATTTTTTATCTTGAAAGTTAAGTCCGTTAGTCATTAATGATAATGGTGGCATAAAGACCTTCTTCACTAACACATCAATTACCTTATTGAATGAGGCGCCAATGATAATACCAATAGCCATGTCCATCATATTGCCTTTTACTGCAAACTCTTTGAATTCTTTTAAAAATTTCATTGTATCATGTTTAAGGTTAACCTAATTCAAAGGTATTTCAATAGAAGAACAAATACAATACACTACGGTGAGATTACGTGTGTGAATATCAAATTATTTTTTATAATGCTTTGTATATTTTATATAGGCAAGAACACCAATAGCAGCTAATATAAAACCTGCTACTGCAATATATTGAAGGCTCAAAATTTGTTGACCAGATTGATATGAATGCAACCCTGACAAATAAAAGTTAACCCCAAAATAGGTAAATATGATACTTGAAAATGCAATGATTGATAATAAATTAAAGCCAAATCTTCCTCGCAGTCCAGGAATCAATCGCATGTGAATCACAAATGCATAAATCATAATACTAATTAATGCCCAAGTTTCTTTAGGATCCCAACCCCAATAACGTCCCCAACTTTCATTTGCCCACATACCTCCTAAGAAATTACCAATAGTAAGCATAACAAGGCCAACAGTAAGAGACATTTCGTTAATAATAGTGAGTTCTTTTATATTGAGTAACATTTTTCCCTTATTTGTCTTGGTAGTAAAAATCATCAATAACAATACAGTTAAACCTAAAATCATACCCAAGGTAAACGGACCATAACTAGCAACAATTACAGCCACGTGGATCATAAGCCAATAACTGTTTAAAACTGGCTGCAGATTTGCAATAGCAGGATCCATCCATTGCCAATGCGCTACCATTAAAATAATAGACGTCACAAAAGCGGTAGCTGCTATAGTTAGAATACTTTTTCTACCAAAGGCCAGACCAAAGAACATCGTTGCCCATGCAACATATATCATAGATTCATAGGCGTCACTCCAAGGCGCATGACCAGAAATATACCATCTAACGATCAAACCTCCTGTATGAACTAAAAATAGACCAACAATTACAACTGTAAAAGTCTTTACGCTTGCGTTTACAATTTTATTATTCGATTTGAAAATTTGAATTAAAATCAATATGAATAATAATGTGCCCGCATACATGTACCAACTGAACAGTCGTTTAAAAATATCATACTTATTATATAATATTTCAGTTTTTACCTTTTCATCAGAAAGCATGACTTCACTTCCTAGCTTTTTCTGATTTCTCTTAAAACCTTCTAAGAGCTTATCTGCAGTTTCAAAATTACCTGTTTGTTTAGCTTTATATAATTCTGAAAGGTAATAGCCAAAACTATTCTGAATGAATTTTCCATAAATGCTGTCATTTACTTTAGCTTCATATTCCTCTTGATAATCTATAGGAGATATCCATGTATTCTTTTCATCTCCTGGAACTGGAAAAATTTTTAAAGAACGACCTTCAATCGTATTAAAAAGTAAATTAATACGTTGGTCTGTTTCTTTAAATTCCTTCTGAAATCCATTTGGCGATTGTGTTTTGTATGCATCCTCTAAGTAAGGTGATAGTTTATAAGAGCCATCTTCTTCTAAAAAGTCTGTAAGTGCAACATATTTTTTGCTTTCATCAACACCAATGATGTGCCTTATAGAATCGGCTTTGCGTTTTGCGAGATATATGATAGGTACATTATACCAAAATAACGGACTCTCTTGCATTGATAACAATACTTGATTAGCATCAAAATCTTCATAATGGTCTTTTTTGCTAACCTTCCGTAAAACTTCTGATGCATACGTGTTCATTGGCATCATTCGTCCACTATAATCTTGAATCACGACTTCACCAAAAGCATCAGAATGTAATTTGGGTGTAATATTAGCCCTTATAACAGAATCAATTTGTGCCTTAGTTGGCTTTTTTATCAGAGTATTTTTACCATGATCATGACCATCATTTTCAGTATGTTTTTGAGCAAAACTCAATAACCCAAAACATAAAAACAGCATTGTTATTACCTTAGACTTCTTAGCCTTAACCTTATTTAGCATTCGTTTTAAATCTGCAAATCTTGTATGTTTATCAAATAGAATTGCCATCAATCCAAAGTATAAAAGCATGTATCCTAAATACGTAACCCAAGTTCCCCAACGATCATGGTTAACTGACAATTTAGTTCCTTTCAAATCTGGGTCGAAACTAGCCTGAAAAAATCGATATCCTTTATGATCTAATATATGATTCATATAAATATGATAATCAAAATCACCAACTTCATCATCAACTACTGTGACTTTGCTTTCGAAAGAAGAAAAACTATCCTCAGTACCTGGATACACCTCAGCATTAAAATCGTTCAATTTAATACTGAAAGGCAACTCTTTAACTAGAGAACCATACTTGAGTGCCACATCTATATTATCAAAATTCATCTGTTTAAATTGACCACTTACATATTGGCCTCCTAGTAAATTCATGCGCTTTACCTCTCCGTTAGCTGTAACTTTCATTACAATGCCATCTTCTCTACTTCTCAATAACTCAGATTTTTTAACTAGTTCAAACGTACCCTTTACCACTGGCTTAGGAAATACCATTGACAAATTAGCTATTTGATAACGAGAACGCAGTATTAAAGGCTGTATGGAATCTTTTACTAATTTTCCAGTTGCTCTAGTTGCCATAGTCATATAATCCCCTTCAAACGGAGATTGTATTGATAACCTTCCGTCTTTATTGGTAATATTAATTGCTCCCTTTTTAGGATTATTTAATGTAAAAACTAGGTTATGAATGAGTTGATCTTCACCTTCTTTTAGAAAATGATTGTGAGGACCTCCTCCTGAAGACTCAACAATTTTTAAGTACGATTCACCTTCATCACTAGGCGCAATATCTTCTTCTGCATCTTTGATAAACTTTTCCAACTCAATGGTCACTTCAGTTCCATTATAATCACTAACAATTTTAAAATCATTATTAAGACGCTCTGAGAAATCTACACGCTCATTAACAACTTTTCGTTGTGCTTTGCCATTAACAACATAATCACCATCAATGTAAGCAGTAACATATACATCACGTGTTAAGATTTGATTTGTCGTTTCGCCTTCTCTAATTGGCATCCATCCTTCGTAGCCGATGTAACGAGTAATTCCTGCTCCAATGAATATGAAAATGAAAGCCAAATGCAAAATAAGTGTAGCCCATTTTTCTTTTCTAAGTAATCGATATCTAAAAATATTACCAAGAAAATTAATGGTAAAGAGTACCATAATAAGCTCAAACCACCAAGCATTATATATCCAATATCTTGTAAAAGGTGTTGGTGAAGTCTCTTGGTTGGCGTCTAAAAAAGTACCCGTAATCATTGCTATTGCAAAAACTATAAATAAAATACCGGTAAGTCGTGTAGAAAATAGAATATTGGCAAGTTTTTTTTGCATAGCAATATGGCATATTTTTTTGTTGTGCAAAGATAACCAATTTAGTTTGTTTCATTTCAAAGAAACACGTCCAAATATCTGTTAAAATTAATGCGCAAACCAATTAGATTTTTGATCTGGCTTCAAAAATCTTAAGATACATGAATGTGCCCATTTTTCTAGCTCTTCGCTTGGCATTATCTGTGACTTCACCTTCAAAAAATTCATCTAATGTTTGATACCATAAATTTAGCCATAACCCGAAATGCATTTCAGTAATTGAATGATTGTATTTTTGGTCGACTTTAACATGAGCGTCTAATGGATTTCCATGATATTTATGCTCTAATTTTTTTGTCATGAATAAGCTTGTCTCCCAAAAAGTTGTCAAGTGCTCTAGATGATTGTCCCAGTCTTTAATAGTATCATTAAAAAATGGACCCAAGACATTATCTTTTCTTACTCTTTTGTAAAATTCTGTTACAAGAAGACTTACATCGGCTCTATTTTGAATATCATTTTTCACGTTATACGAAGGTAATTCTTTATTAGAAATGATGAAATCAAAAAACATGATTTATAATTATTATTTCTATTGTATTTTAGCGGTATGATTTCAGTTATTATTTTAGGTGCAGGCAATGTTGCAACACATTTATTTAGGGCTTTTAGTGAATCATCACAAGTTTCTGTAAAACAATGGTATAATAGAAATATTAAAATTATTGAAAGTTTTAAGAATGAAGTCGATATCACTGATGACATCTCTCAGCTTTTCGAAGCTGATATTTATGTATTAGCCGTAAGTGACGATGCTATAGCCGAGCTTTCCTCTCAATTACCTTTTGAAAACCGTTTGGTGGTTCATACTTCTGGGAGTGTTAATCCTTACGATATTGATAAGAAAAATAGACGTGGTGTGTTTTATCCATTACAGACTTTTTCAAAATCTGTTACTGTAAATTTTTCTAAAATACCTATCTGTTTAGAAACTTTAACAAAAGCAGATTATCTATTACTAAAAACTTTAGCAACCAGTATAAGCAATCATACCAAACGTGTTAATAGCGATCAAAGAGCTTCATTGCATTTAGCTGCTGTTTTTGTAAATAATTTTACTAATCAACTCTATAGAATTGCACATGAAATCACAGAAGCCAAAGGTGCTGAATTTGACATGTTAAAACCTTTGATTCTAGAAACCGCAAATAAGGTACAAGAGGTCTCACCTTATAAAGCCCAAACTGGGCCAGCAAAGCGAAACGACAAAAAAACCATTAAAAAGCATTTAAAGTTATTAGATAGTAAAGAGTACCAAGCCATATATAAATTGCTTACGGATTCAATACAAAAAACACATGGAAGATAAAAGCTATAAAACCTGCTTAAAACACATCACAACATTCGTTTTTGATGTTGACGGTGTGCTCACCGACGGCACGGTAACCATTATGACCAACGGAGAAATGTTAAGACGTATGAATATAAAAGATGGTTATGCATTGAAAACCGCAATAGATGCTGGTTTTAAAGTATGTATCATATCTGGTGGAAGTAATTTAGGTGTGCAAAAAAGACTTGAAGGCTTAGGAATTACTGATATATATCTTGGAGCTCATAACAAGATTGAGCAATTCAATGAATATTTAAACACTCACAATTTGAAGCGAGAAAATGTATTATATATGGGTGACGATATTCCAGATATTCCAGTAATGAAAGAAGTAGGACTACCTACATGTCCTCAAGATGCAGTAATGGAAATTAAAGCCATTAGCAAATATATTTCTCATAAAAATGGTGGTAAAGGCGCTGTGAGGGATGTTATTGAGCAAGTAATGAAAATGCATGATAAATGGGAAGGGAATTTTGATGCAAAATATGATTAATCCATAAAACACTAATCTTAAACTACAACGTATTGAACCTCTTTAATCTTGTACGCTGGAAAAACCTATTGCTCATAGCATTGATACAATTTCTTATACGCTTTGCATTATTCGAGCCTTTTGAAATTGATCTAGCTCTGAATTTATTTAATTTTTTCTTATTAGTTACTGCCTCCTTATCAATAGCAGCAGCAGGAAATATCATCAATGATATTTACGATGTAGAAACAGACTCTATTAACAAACCTGAAAAAGTGCTTATCGGCACAACTATTTCTGAAAAGTTAGCCTACAATTTATATTTTGTGCTAAATATTATTGGCGTTGGTATTGGTTTTTATTTATCATACAAAACAGGTAAAAACTCCTATTTCCCAATTTTCGTTCTTATTTCAGCTTCTTTGTATGTGTACTCTTCCTACTTGAAACAGGCTCCGTTTATTGGGAATATTATCATTTCAGTATTAGTAGCAACAAGTATACTCATTGTGGGTATCTTTGACTTATTACCTGTAATGACACCAGAAAATAAAAGCACGCAGAAGTTATTTTTTGATATTCTTTTTGATTATGCAATATTTGCTTTTCTAGTAAATCTTGTACGTGAAATGATAAAAGACATTGAAGATGTTAATGGAGATTACAAGGCACAAATGAACACTTTACCTATCATTTTTGGACGTGAACGCGCCAAACAAATGGCATTTACGGTAAGTTTCTTTCCTTTAGCAGCTATTATATACTTTATAGTAACTTACCTCTACAAACAACAAATCGCAGTAGGCTATTTTTTGGTCTTTGTCTTAGCACCTATGTTATATGCTACCATAAAGATTTTTGGAGCAAAAACCAAAATACATTTTAGCCATATAAGTACTACATACAAAGTCGTAATGCTTTTTGGAATGTTATCTTTGTTATTATACCCTTTTATTCTTAAATAATTTCACTTTGTTTATGATCAATGATAAGTTAAAAAAGCATACTATTATCTTAGCTTCAGGCTCACCTAGACGTCAACAGTTCTTTAAAGATTTGGGTATTGATTTTAAAGTGCGTTTAAAACCAATAATTGAGGAATATCCAAAACGACTTACACATTTTGAAATTAGCGACTACCTTGCTCAACTAAAAGCAATATCATTTAAAAACGAGCTAAATCCAGAAGACATACTCATCACTAGCGATACGATCGTTTGGCTAGATAACAACGCTTTGGGCAAACCAGTAAATAAAGATGACGCATTTAACATGCTATCAAACATGAGTAATAAAACTCATGAAGTGATTACATCTGTTTGCTTCACCACAGTAACTGCTCAAAAAACAGTCAATGCAACAACAAAAGTGACTTTCAAAACTTTGAGCGAAAATGAAATTAATTATTATATTGACACCTTCAAACCTTATGATAAAGCTGGTGCCTATGGCATTCAAGAATGGATTGGCCATATAGGTATAACCCGAATCGAAGGCTCATACTTTAATGTTGTAGGCCTACCTACACATTTAGTTTATAAAACGTTAAACAGCATGGTCTAGCAAGAATTGGTTCGTATTTTTACAATACAATAAAATGACATCTTATGACCACCTTATCTCCTTTAAAGCTTACTGTATTAATCATATTAATTTGTCTAGTTTCATTCTTTTCTTGTAAAAAAGAAGCTTCTCCACAAGCATTAAACACAACTAATTTAGAAACTAAAATCGAAAACATTTCTAAGAATAATGCTTTTGAGCCATCAATAACTTTCAAAGATTATTGGTATGCTGGAAAAGCGGAAATAACATCATACAAACTTGAACAGGCACGCTATGGCGAATTGCGTAATGGTAACGCCGTTCTGGTATTTGTTACCGAAGACTTTCTACCAGAAAAACAGGTTAAGGCTGACAATTATAATAAAGCTAATATTCCAGTTCTAAAACTTAATACAACTAAAAACTTCAATACTGGTATTTACCCTTACTCTATAATGCAATCCACATTTTTTCCTGTTGTTAACAATCAACATGCACTTAAAGTTACATGTTCAGTTCAAGAATGGTGTGGTCATGTTTATACGCAACTCAATAATAGAGATAAATTTGAAATAAATACGTATTCTTATTTTGAGAATGAAGCAGACCAAGATTTTAATTTAGATAAGGTTATCTTAGAAAACGAACTGTGGATTCAATTACGAATAGATCCAAAATCATTACCCACCGGTAAAATAGATATAATTCCTTCTTTCGAATTTATCAGACTGAAACACGTTCAATTAAAAGCCTACAAAGCTACAGCTGAACTCATAGATAGTACATACACGATTACTTATCCTGAGCTTAATAGAACGCTTGTTATCAATTATGAATCAGCATTTCCATATCACATTTCAAGTTGGGAAGAAACTTATAAAGATGGCTATGGTACTAACGCTAAAGTTTTGACTACTAAAGCAACTAGATTGAAAACAATTAATTCTGCATATTGGTCAAAAAATAACAATTCAGACGAAAAATTACGAGAAGTACTAGAGTTAGAATAACATAATTATTATATGAAGTGTATCTTTGTATGTGTAATTAATACATCAATTAGCCATCTATGTTTTTTGAAACTTATCAAACCGAATTAATAACCACAGGCTTCGTTTTAGCTTTTTTGCTTTTGGTAAGACTTATTTCTAATACTCTTGTGAAGAAAATAGGCCGAAAAAGCAATATCAATGATGCACGTATCCAACTGATCTGTCGTTATATTTCAGTAACACTTTTCGTTGTGGCATTAATTATTGAAGCTTTTGTTTTTGGCGCCGAGTTAAAAGAACTGACTTTACTATTCTCTTCTGTTTTTGCAGTTATTGGAATTGCATTATTTGCCATTTGGTCTATATTGAGTAATGTAACCTCTGGCATTATCATGTTCTTTAATTTTCCGTATAAAGTTGGAGATAAAATCGAAATACATGATAAGGATTTTCCAGTTAAAGCAATCATAGAAGACATTAGAGCTTTTCAATTGCATTTAAGGCTTGACAATGGCGATTTAGTGACCTACCCAAACAATCTAATGCTACAAAAAGCAGTAACACTCGTTGAAAAAGATGCCATTGAAGATTTTCTAGATGATGGAAGCGACTCAATTTAAATTAAAAAATCCTTGACTATTCAAGGATTTTTTAATTGGGTTGTATTTTGATTACAATACTGCTTTTGCTCTTTTATCTGGTAATATAGATGACGTATCATAACCAGAGAACTTTTTCATATAATGCTTAACAGTTGTTCCGTAAGCATCAGAAAAGTTATTACTACCATAACTTCTCAAAAACTTTTTAACGCTTCCTGGTCCTGCCAAATGTGCAGCAGCGAGAATACCTGATTCTGTTACTATAATCCCATTGATTTTCTTTCCAGTAAAACGCTGTATATCTTTTCTTAAGATCCATTTATTACGCTCTGCATTAGCTAAAAAAGCTTTTTCTTGTAATTCAGGATTGTACAAAAATTGATTAGGATTATAAATCCCAATCATCTTCAAAGTTTCAGCACCAAATTGATATTTACCTAAATAACCTAACGTATTTACTGTAAAATAATCACCTCTTGATTCCTTAAAAGCAATAGCTTCCTTAAATCCATTATAAGATTTCCCTAAATATGGAAAATAAGTATGTTGTGTCTGAAAAGGATTTGCCAGTTGGTGCTCTGAACTATCAGAGTTAAAAGCTAAATCGTGCTTAACAGTGTAGTTTAATTCTAATCCATCGGTTGAATACATTTCAACATCTAGATTTGGGCTCGGTTTTAGTGCCATAAAAAGGGCACTACAAATAGCTAGAGGGATAGCAAAATAATTACTTACTTTTTTATTCATAATAGCTAACTTTATGTAAGGCTTTAATGTCCCCTATTTGACCTTACAAATTCAGCGTGCAAATATACGCCTTTTTTTAAAATACTGAAAATAAGCTGTTAAAGTGTTGTTAAAAGTAGATGTAATGGAGCTTAAAGCCATTTTTATCGTTGAACTCCAACGTTGGAAATGGTACTTTAATCGTATTAAAAACGTCAAACAACGATTTCAAAAAATGAGAATTTGTTTTAATTCTTGACAAATCTACGTCTAAACTTAGATAAAATTGACGCTGTCTATTTTGATTTATAAATAAGTTATCAACGGTTTCATTTCTTCCTGTTAGCATGCCCTCAGCTCCATAGCCAAAAGCAACATTAAACCAGTTTGGAAGCTTACTTGATTTAAAAAAGGATTTTACATTAGCACTCAACCAATAGGTTTGACCATTATAATCTTTTAGCATTTCTTCCAAAAAGCCATCTCCTAGTTTGTCTGGTCGTTGTGAAGCATATTTGGTTTGATGAAAGGAATATTTTAAGGTCATACGTTGTTCGTTCCATAACAATTCTTGTCCAACGTACAATCCTGTTCCTGTAGCATTAGCAGCCATATCAGACCATGAAAAACCCCACTCTTCACTATACCCATCTAATAACTCAACAGCAGTTAAAAATGTAAAACCGAGTGTTGCACCATAAACCAATTGATCCTTTTTCTTAACACCGCTCCAATTAAGTGTATTGGCACCAACTTTACCTAGTTGGTAAGCAGAGAATACATGACCTAATTTATCCATTTGTAACCATTCATCTGCATCATTAATGGTCTTAAACTTTGATCGCTCATAATCTGCATACCATAATTGATTTAATCCAATTAATGTCATGGTAGCTAATGAAGCTTCTGTTAATATTACTGCATTTCTGCGAGAGACATTCAATGTGTCGCTTGGCGTCAAGAAAGCATCTAATTTTGATTGAGAAAATGAACAAACAGAAACCAATAATAAGCCAATTACGTGTATCCTATGCTTATTCATTACCTTCTAATCCCTTGTGAGGATAAATAATTTTGATATGCTCTAGCATTCACATTGTGCTGCGCTAAAGTTTTAGCAAATTTGTGAAACCCAGGTTTTTTTGCGTCTGCCGCGAAATATAAGTATTTGTGCTTCTCATAATTTAAAACAGCATCAATTGCCGAAATATCTGGCATTGCAATCAATCCTGGAGGTAATCCAGCATATTTGTAGGTATTGTATGGTGATTCGATTTCTTTATGAACATTCAACACCCGTTTTATAACTGTATTTTTATACTTTGGTAATTGGTAGGCAGCAAATTTCAATGTTGGATCTGCCTGCAAAGGCATCTTAATTTTAATTCGATTCATATAGACTCCAGCAATTCTAGGTTGTTCACTAGGCTGTTTAGATTCTTCATACACAATTGAAGCTAACGCCATCACTTCATCTCTTGATAAACCAATAGTTTTTGCTTTTGCACTTCTTTCAGAATTCCAAAAACGATTGTATTCTTTTAGCATTCGAGTCCTAAAAGTTTCACCTGAAGTATTCCAGAACACTTCATAACTGTTTGGGATATACATCCCTAAAGCCGTCTTATCAGAAAACCCATTAGCTTGAAGAAATTTTGTATCAGTCATTGCATGCAATAAAGACAAACTATCTGCTTCAATTTGTTGACTCACACGTCCTGCAAGTTTTTCAAGACTTTCTTGATTATTAAATGAAAGTTTTATAGGTAGATTACCACTTCTTATAGAATTGATAATATCATTGTTACTCATTCCCTTCTTTATAACAAACTTTCCAGCTTTTAAATTTGTTGTATATTGTTTTTGCTGCGCCAAGGCATCAAACTTTTTTATATCAATTAAAAGTGGTTCTAATTGTGCTCTTACGCCGTTATAGTTTGCGTTTGTCGGTACATAAATGTATGCTTCTTCATTATTAAAAGCTGTATTAGGCTTAAACATAGCACTATATATGTAGTAAGCAAAATAAGCTGCTACTACTAATCCTATAAGTGCTATTACCCAAAGTATTTTTTTGATATACATAATTAATTCAAAATTCGTTGTAATAAATATTCATTTTTATACAACCCGTTAACATAATTCCACTCTTTCTTAATACCCACAGTGATAAAACCTAAGCTTTCAAATAATTTTAGACTTATGGTATTGTCTTCAGAAATATTACAATACAATTGGTGTAAATCTAGATGACTATTACAGTAATGCATTAATAGTTTTAAAGCTTCTTGTCCGTAACCTCTTTGTCTGTTTATTTCGTCTTTAATCAAAATCCCAATACCAGCTCTTTTATTTTTAAAGTCAAAATCAAAAAGATCAACCAAGCCTAAAGCTTCATCTTCAATATCGCAAATTACCAATCGCAACTGTTTGGCTTCATAAATATCCTGATGTGCATTCTCTAAATATTGCTTAATTAAAAACTTAGAGTAAGGTGTTATTGTATTGCTTATTTCCCAAATCTTTTGATTATTCTCAATCTCATGAATAAATTCTAAATCTTCTGGTTCTAAAGCGCGCAAATAGATATGTTTCCCTTTGAGATTTACCATGATATACTTCCTTTAAAAACTTGAATTGCTGGGCCAATTAACCAAATGTTTTTATAACCATTGTCATGTCTATCGAAGGTTACCTTTAAATCACCTCCTTGAGTTTTTAATATTACATGATTCTTCTCTGTTTCACCAATATAATGCATTGCTAATGCAACCGCAGTAACGCCTGTACCACAAGATAATGTTTCATCTTCAACACCTCGTTCATAGGTTCTAACTGAAAAATTGTCATTCGAGTTCTTTACAACAAAATTCACATTGCTTCCTACTTGATTATAAGGTTTGCCATATCTAATAGCTTTACCTTCTGATTTTATATTTATAGTGCTCAAATCTTGTTCTAGCTGTACATGGTGAGGAGAACCAGTATCCAAAAACACATGACTTTCATGTGCTTCAATAGTAGATACATCCTGCATTTTCAAACTCACCGTATTATTTTCAATAGCAGCTTCATGCAAACCATCAATAGCTTCAAAAAGAGTCATTTTTTTTATAATCCCCAAGTAGTTTGCAAAAGCCGTTATACACCTTCCACCATTACCACACATAGAACTCTCATTTCCATCAGCATTGAAATAGACCATTTTAAAATCTACAGTTTCATGATGCTCTAGAAGAATGAGACCATCTGCTCCTATGCCAAAACGTCTGTCACATATAAAAGCTATACGTTTGGTATCATTTTTGTCGAAATTAAGTTGACGATTATCAATGATTACAAAATCGTTTCCTGTTCCTTGATATTTATAAAAAGTATGTTGCATATGTGATGCAAATATAGGGATAATGATACGATATTTATGCTGTTAAATACGCGTTAAAACTGTCGTTAAAAATCGTTAAAATTAAACTTTAAAATCAATAATTAATTAATTTTAAACGTTACCTAATAATAAAATAATTTACAACATGAAAAAAATTCTGACTTTAGTATTTGTTTCAGTATTAGGTGGAATTATAACACTCTCTACCTACAAACTTTTTATTGAAAACGAAACAACTGTTGCATTAGAAACCAATGCCAAACAACCCTTTTTTGTTCCAACTAATTACAAGCTCACAAACACAAATTTAGCTGAGATTGCTAAAACAGATTTTGTTGAAGCTGCCGAAAAAACAGTTAATGCTGTTGTGCATGTTAAAAACACATCGCTTGTTTCTGGTCCGGTGACTTTGCAGGATTTATTCTTTGGCAGACAACAATCTAAAAGAGCTCAAGTAGGTACAGGTAGTGGTGTTATTGTCTCTCCAGACGGTTATATAATTACAAACAACCATGTTATTGCGGGTTCAAATGAAATCTCAATAACACTTAATGATAATAAGATCTATGACGCTGAACTTATAGGTACAGATGAAAAGACAGATATAGCACTGTTAAAAGTTGAAGCTGAAGATGATTTACCCTATATCACATTTGGTGACTCTGATGCTGCACAAATTGGTGAGTGGGTTTTAGCAGTAGGGAACCCATTTAATTTAACTTCAACGGTAACTGCTGGAATTATAAGTGCTAAAGCTAGAGATCTGTCTGGTATAAATGCACAATCATTTATACAAACTGATGCTGCAGTAAATCCAGGCAACTCAGGTGGTGCATTGGTTAATACGAATGGAGAATTAGTAGGAATCAATACAGCAATTACTTCTCAAACTGGCTCATACATAGGATATTCTTTTGCGGTGCCTAGCAACATCGCTAGAAAAGTAATTGAAGATATCATGGAGTTTGGGAATGTACAAAACGGAATCCTAGGCGTCTCTTTATTGAATAAGAATTCAAAAGAAGCTATTGAAAAAGGCCTTAATGAAATCAAAGGTGTTTACGTTGTAGATGTTACTGAAAAATCTGGAGCTGAAAAAGCTGGTATTATGAGTGGTGACATTATCAAGAAAATAGACAATATTGAAATTTCTAAATTTTCAGATCTAAGCGGATATTTAAAAACCAAACGCCCAAATGATGTAGTTAATGTTGAACTTATAAGAAATGACAAACTTAAGAACATACCTGTAACGTTATCAAAAACAGATATTCTGACGGTAGATTTTATGGATATGGAATTGAAAAATCTTTCAAATGATGATAAACTTAAGAATGATATAAGTTATGGCGTACAAGTAAAGCGAAATAATAACGAATGGCTATTCAAAGAATTAGGTATTACATCTAATTATATTATCACAGACATCAATGATATCAAGATTAAAAACATAGAAGATATAACCATTTTGAAAAGAAAGCTTGGTAGTAATCCTCAAAAATATTTAAGTAAAATAGGTCTTATTAATACAGAAGGTAAACGAGAACAATTTATTTTTAGATAATACACCGAAATTTTTTACTCAAAACCCTTTAGAAATAAGCACTTCTAGAGGGTTTTTTATTTTTTATAAAAACGTTACGAAAACGTTTGAAATATATTACTTTTGCAAACTGAAACAGCGAGGTAATTATTTATTTATGTATCTAGCTTTAAAACAAAACACAACAACACACTAAATTTAAAACAATGAGTTTGAACGGAACTTATGAAAACGAACTGGCATTTCAAGCCGATCGCAGAAGAGCAACAGTAGAATTTATTAAAATTGTTAGCGACCTATGGTATGATAAATCTATCGAACTAGTACTTTTTAGAAATCAGTTGATAGATCGAAATGTAAGCGAAATTTTAAATCTTCATGAATACGCTGGAGAGTTTGTACAGAAGCCCATATCTATTTTCGATTCTGTGGAAATTGCTCAAGCAATCAAAACTTTAGACCTTCCACCAGCAAAGTTAGATATAGGAAAACTTACATACGAGTTTCACCTAGAAGACCAAAAGTATAGTAATGCTACAGGTTTTGTTGCTGACAAATTAAAAGATGCTAAAAAAAACAAAACCATTCAACCTAAAGATGTTATACTTTATGGTTTTGGTAGAATAGGTCGATTAGTTGCTAGAGAATTAATGACTAGAACTGGAAAGGGTAGCCAACTACGTTTAAGAGCTATTGTTACTCGTGGTGCAATTGACCAAACCGTTTTAGAAAAAAGAGCTTCTTTACTAAGAAACGATTCTGTACATGGTGATTTCTCAGGAACTGTAATTGCAGATGCAGAAAATAATGCTTTAATTATTAATGGTACTACCGTAAATATTATTTCTGCTAATGCACCTGAAGATATTGACTATACTACTTATGACATCAAAGATGCCTTAGTGATAGATAACACTGGTGCTTTTAGAGATAAAGAAGCATTAAGCAGGCATTTAAAGTCAAAAGGTGTTGACAAAGTGTTATTAACAGCTCCAGGTAAAGGTGTTCCAAACATTGTACATGGTGTTAATCATTTAGAGAACAATCCTGATAAAGTAGATATTTTCTCAGCTGCTTCTTGCACAACAAACGCTATTACTCCAATACTTAAAGCTATTGAAGACACATATGGTGTAGTTAGTGGGCATTTAGAAACGATTCATGCTTACACTAACGATCAAAACTTAGTAGACAACTTCCATAAAAAATACAGACGTGGCCGCGCAGCAGGTTTAAATATGGTTATCACTGAAACCGGAGCTGGAAGTGCTGTTACCAAAGCTTTACCTTCATTTGAAGGCAAGTTGACTTCTAACGCAATTCGTGTTCCTGTTCCTAATGGTTCTCTTGCCATTTTAAATTTGGAATTAGAAAAAGTAACTTCGATCGACGCTATGAATACCATCATGAAGAAATATGCTTTAGAAGGTGATCTAGTAGAGCAAATTAAATATGAAATGAGCGACGAATTGGTATCTAGTGATATTGTTGGTAGCTCTGCACCTTCAATATATGACAGTAAAGCTACAATAGTGAGGTCAAATGGGAAAAACGCTATTTTATACATATGGTATGATAATGAATATGGCTATAGCCACCAAGTGATTAGGTTGGCAAAATACATTGCCAAAGTAAGACGTTTCACCTATTATTAATTGTCAAAACATCTAAATTTTTTTTTCAATCGTATATACATTAGCCTCACATTTTGTGAGGCTAATTGTTTAATTTTAAATGAAATAAATCTTCATAAATTTATTATATTGTTCCCTTATAATCACACAACTAATTATACTAACCAAAATGAAATTATTTAAAACCCTATTACTTTCATTATTCACTGTATGCTTTCTAAAAGCAAATGCTCAGGACACAAACGAAACAGAAAAGCTATCATTAAACAGTGGTACCATTGATAATCAATTTGAATATGTAATTCGCCGCTCAAATAGCTGGCAAGAATATAAAACTGTAAAAAAAACATGGTTATATACATTAAAAGCACATACGATTGATTCATTAAATGCTGTTCATAAAGAGCTCGATGATACACAAGCAATTGTAGCTAAACAAGCTAAAGAAATTGAAGGCTTAAAAGAAAACTTATCAAACACTGAAATAGAATTAAATAACACCATTGCTGAAAAAGATAGCATGCAATTATTTGGCATGCAAATTACCAAGCCTAATTACAGTTTGATTTTATGGAGTATCATTGGTGTATTAACTGCATTGTTTTTGTTATTTGTATATAAGTTTAAGAATAGTAATGCCATAACCAAACAAGCTAAAAAATCATTAGCAGAAACAGAGGAAGAGTTTGAAGAGCACAGACGAGTAGCTTTAGAACGTGAACAAAAAGTGAGACGTCAATTACAAGATGAAATCAATAAGCAAAAAAACGCCTAGTTTGTATCAAAACATATTAAATAAAAATCTGTAATTTCGGTTACAGATTTTTTTTTATGACCATTATACAAGCAACATTATCAGATTTAGACGCGTTAACCGAGCTATTTGACAGCTATCGAGTGTTTTACAAACAGTCTTCAGATTTAAAGCATTCAAAACAGTTTTTAAAAGAACGTATGCTAAAGAACGATTCTATTATTTATATGACCTATCTGCAAAATAATGCCGTAGGTTTTACGCAACTTTACCCATTACTATCTTCAGTATCAATGCAATCTATGTATCTACTAAATGATTTATACGTACATCAAAACTATAGGAAACAAGGTATTGGGGAAGCTTTAATTGATAAAGCGAAACAATTATGTAAAAACGAAAACAACAAAGGTTTGGCCATTCAAACGGCTTTTGATAATCCTGCGCAACATCTATACCAACGTTTAGGTTTTGCTAAAGATACAGATTTACACTTTTTTTGGAGTAATGAGTTTGAAAACTAACTTTGATAATCTCAAACACAAATATTACAGTGCCTAAGTTATGGGTTAGCAAATACTCTCTATATGACTCGATATTTATATCGTATTTTAATCAATATTGGAAAAAGTTAATTAACCTATCTTTGCACTTTCAAACAACATTATGCGTATAGATATTATTACCGTTCTACCAGAATTACTAAAAAGCCCTTTCGAAGCTTCTATTCTAAAACGTGCTATTGAAGCCAATTTAGTAAGTGTTCATTTTCATAATTTACGCAACTATGCAACTGGTGGTTACAAAGCCATAGATGACACACAATACGGAGGTGGAGCAGGTATGGTAATGATGATTGAACCTATAGATAAATGTATCACAAAGCTGCAAAGTGAACGTCACTATGATGACATTATATATATGACACCAGATGGTGAACGATTAAATCAAAGTATAGCAAATCAAATTTCGTTAAAAAAGAATATCATTATTCTATGTGGCCACTATAAAGGTGTAGATCAACGTGTACGTGATAAATTCATCACTCGTGAAATCTCTATTGGAGATTATGTGCTTTCAGGTGGTGAATTAGGTGCTGCAGTACTATGTGATGCAATAATACGATTAATACCTGGTGTATTGGGAAATGAAACTTCTGCACTAACCGATTCATTCCAAGACGGTCTATTAGCTCCTCCTATATATACTAAACCAAGAGAATACGATGGCATGAAAGTTCCAGAAGTCTTGTTTAGCGGTAATTTTCCCGAGATTGAAAAATGGCGTGAAGCACAGGCTTATAAACGAACAAAAGAACGTCGACCAGATTTATTGAATGACTAAAAAATTTTAATTTATAATTGTGCATTATCAATTATTAACTATCTTTGCACCCACTTTTGGATTAACCTCTGGCGAAAATCGTGAATGTTGATTTAAAAAAACCATTTTAAATATAAAAAGATGAGTTCTTTAGTAAAATTTGTACAAGACGAATTTGTAACAAGAAAAGATTTTCCAGAATTTGGGGCTGGTGATACCATTACAGTGTATTACGAAATTAAAGAAGGAAATAAAACACGTACACAGTACTTTAAAGGTGTAGTATTACAACGTAAAGGGTCTGGAAGTTCAGAAACATTTACCATTAGAAAAATGTCTGGAACCATTGGTGTAGAGCGTATTTTCCCAATCAACTTACCTGCACTTCAAAAAATTGAAGTCAATAAAAAAGGAAAAGTAAGACGTGCAAGAATCTACTACTTCAGAGGCTTAACTGGTAAGAAAGCAAGAATCAAAGAAGTTAGAAAATAAGTTCTAAACTTATATAGTTTATAAAGCCTTGACAATGTCAGGGCTTTTTTCATTGTAGTTATCAACTTTTGTTAATAACAATAGTTTATAAAATGTGAATATCTAACGCGTGTAAAAATTTGGAAATCTCAAACAAAAGCATACATTAGCTAAACAATTAACAACAAACCTAGTTTGGTTTTGAATTTATTTTTGAATTTGTGTTAATTTGTAATAAAGTAACGTTCTTTATTTATTGTCTTTTGAGGTTTTGGAGTCGCATGTGTATGCGTGTTAGACGAGAAAATCATGAAGCTTTATAAATAATTAGATGTTTATGCAGCCAATTATTTATAAGTGGAAAGCTTTGAAAAAGTAACATGACCGAAAGTGACTGTGAAAAGGATGAGCAATGTTTTGGACATATCCAACACGCAAGTGAAACGATAATGAAAAAAACATCAAGAAAGACAATTAAAACGAAACCAAGTAATAACAGGTCAATACATTTTGAAAGTTATGAAACGTTTCATGATTTAGTGAAGCTTGAACTGAAAAGAGATGTTTGAATTTATGTTCAGTAACCTCCATGTTAGCAGCAATGTTAAATAGGTCATGTATAGCTATTTCAAAAAAGCCATGTCAAAGTAGTTTGCTACAGTGATATGGCTTTTGTTTTTATTACATTTATGAAAATTATATATTGTCATGACACTTCCACTCATAAATGATCAAAGATTTTTAGACAACAACTACTCAAAAAACCACCTTCCAAAAGCAGAATACGATAACTGCACCTTCAAAAGCTGTAACTTTTCAGACTCATATATCTCCAATATCATTTTTATAGAGTGTACGTTTATTGATTGTAACTTTAGCATGGTTAAATCAAAAAATACTGTGTTTAATAATGTTAGTTTTGATAATTGTAAGCTTTTAGGCTTTCCATTTCATGAATGTAATGCACTTTTAATGGCTTTTCAGTTTAAAACATGCCAATTAAATTTAGCATCATTTTTTAATTTAAAAATTCGAGAGACCACTTTCGATAATTGTAGATTAGAAAAAACGGATTTCTCTAATTCAGATTTAACAGCTTCAATTTTTAGAAACTGTGATTTATCACATACCATTTTTGATAATTCTACAATTGAAAAGGTAGATTTTAGAACTTCTCGCAATGTTTTCATAAACCCTGAGAATAATAAGATAAAACAAGCCAGCTTTTCAAAAGAAAATGCACTTGGTCTTTTAAAATATTTCGATATAAAAATTACTTGAAGATTTTTCATGGAAAGCATCATCGCCTTTATTAACTGCTAGTTTTTTGTATATTTGCACAGCTAAAAATTAAGCAATCCACGTTAATATTAATTCAATACATATATGGCAAATACTCCTACAATTATCTATACTAAAACAGACGAAGCGCCAGCGTTAGCAACACATTCGTTACTACCAATTATAAAATCATTTACAGAATCTTCTGGAATATGTATAGAGACTCGAGATATTTCACTCGCAGGACGAATTTTAGCCAACTTCCCCGAATTTTTAACAGAGTCTCAGCGTGTATCAGACGCCTTGAAAGAATTAGGAGATCTTGCAAAATTACCACAAGCAAACATTATAAAATTACCTAATATCAGTGCTTCTGTACCTCAATTAAAAGCAGCAATAAAAGAATTACAAGCCAAGGGTTACAAATTACCTAACTATCCCGACGAACCTAAAAGTACTGAAGAAAAGCAAATAAAAGTACGCTATGATAAAATTAAAGGTAGCGCAGTAAACCCTGTACTCCGTGAGGGAAATTCTGATCGTCGTGCTCCGAAGGCTGTAAAGAATTTCGCTAAGAAAAACCCACACGCTATGGGAGCTTGGTCTTCAGATTCAAAAAGTCATGTAGCAACAATGTCACACGGTGATTTTGCGAATAACGAAATATCCGTTACACTTTCGGACCAAACGAAAGTAAAAATCGTTCATACCGATAATTCAGGTAGTAAAAACATACTAAAAGATGAACTTAACTTATTAAAAGGAGAGATTATTGATGCCTCTGTAATGAGTAAAAAAGCTCTATTAGAGTTTTTACATACCCAAGTTAAAGATGCAAAAGATAAAGGCGTCTTGTTTTCATTGCATATGAAAGCTACGATGATGAAAGTTTCTGACCCAATTATATTTGGTCATGCAGTTCGCGTCTTCTTTGGAGAGTTATTTAAAAAGCATGGTGACACTTTTGAAGAAATTGGTGTTGATGTCAATAATGGTTTTGGAAACTTGGTTAGTAAACTGAACGAATTACCTGAAGCTAAACGTTTAATAATTGAAGAAGATATAGCTACAGCTTTTGCTAATGCACCAGATCTTGCTATGGTAAACTCTGACAAAGGAATCACAAACCTTCATGTACCAAGCGATGTTATTATTGATGCTTCTATGCCAGCTATGATCCGTACTTCTGGACAGATGTGGAATGCTGAAGGCAAACAACAAGATACAAAAGCCGTAATTCCAGATAGTAGTTATGCTGGTATCTACACAGCTACAATTGACTTTTGTAAAACACATGGTGCATTTGATCCAACAACTATGGGAACGGTTCCAAATGTTGGCCTCATGGCTCAAAAAGCTGAAGAATATGGTTCTCATGATAAAACATTTGAAATTTCTGCTAATGGTTGTGTTGAAGTTGTAGATGAAAATGGAAATGTACTTACTTCACATAATGTTGAAGAAGGCGATATCTGGAGAATGTGCCAAGTTAAAGATGCTCCTATTCAAGACTGGGTAAAGCTAGCAGTAACTAGAGCAAGAGCCTCACAAACACCTGCAGTATTTTGGTTAGATGAAAATAGAGCACATGATACTGAACTAATTAAAAAAGTAAATGTGTATTTATCAAATCACGATACCTCTGGATTAGATATTAGGATACTTTCTCCAATTAAAGCTACAGAGTTTACCTTAGAAAGAATTAAAAATGGTAAAGACACTATTTCTGTAACAGGAAACGTATTACGTGACTACCTGACAGATCTATTTCCTATTTTAGAATTAGGAACTAGTGCAAAGATGCTTTCTATTGTTCCTCTAATGAATGGAGGCGGTTTATTTGAAACAGGAGCCGGCGGTTCTGCTCCAAAACATGTACAACAATTTACACAGGAGAATCATTTACGCTGGGATTCTTTAGGTGAGTTTTTAGCATTAGCCGTTTCTTTAGAACATTATGGAAATGTAAACAATAATGAAAAAGCGATTATCTTATCTGAAACATTAGATGATGCTACTGAAAAATTATTGGCTAACGGAAAATCTCCTTCAAGAAAAGTAAACGAACTCGATAATAGAGGTAGTCATTTTTATTTAGCCTTATTTTGGGCTGAAGCATTAGCTAATCAAACTAAGGATTTAGATTTAAAACATGAATTCTCGCAATTATTTAGAGACTTACAAGCACATGAAGCAAAAATTGTTGATGAACTCAACTCAGTTCAAGGTCAACCAATGAATATTGGTGGTTATTATGAACCAAATGAAGAACTAACATTCAAGGCTATGCGACCAAGTGAAACATTTAATCGCATATTGAAATAACTATTAAAAGAGATCAAATTATAAATGATCTCTTTTTTTTATCAATTATATAATAAAAAGAAAGATATTATATGACTAAAAAAGAATTGATCGAATGCCATTCAAGAGTTAAACCTTATATTCATAATACACCAGTATTGACATCAAGGCTCATCAATAAACGTATAGGTGCTGATGTGTTTTTTAAATGTGAAAACTTTCAAAAAGCTGGCGCCTATAAAATTCGTGGTGCAACCAATGCTATCATGCAACTTACTGATACTCAAAAACAAAATGGTGTAGTAACACATTCTTCAGGTAATTTTGCGCAAGCATTATCTTTAGCCGCTAGAAGTTTAAATGTAAACGCATACATTATAATGCCTTCAAACTCACCACAAGTTAAAAAAAATGCCGTCTTAGAATATGGTGGCGAAGTTATAGAATGCGAACCAACTATAGATGCTAGACAGAAAACTGCAGACGATATTGCCAATAAAACTGGTGCAAAATTCATACATCCTTCAAACAACCCAAAAGTAATTTTAGGACAAGGAACAGCTGGCCTAGAATTATTGCTAGAACAACCTAACTTGGATTATATTTTTTGTCCTATAGGAGGTGGTGGTTTAATAGCTGGAACAGCTTTAGCTTCAACTTATTTCTCAAATAAATGTAAAGTTATTGGAGGGGAACCTTATGAAGCTGATGATGCCTATCGCTCTCTTATAAGTGGAAAAATTGAAACTAATGTAACAGCCAACACTATAGCCGACGGTTTACGAACTCAATTAGGCTCTTATAATTTTCCAATTATACAAGAATATGTCACACGTATCATCAGAGTTACAGAAAACGAGATTATTCAAGCCATGCAATTCATATGGGAACGCATGAAGATTATAATTGAACCATCTAGTGCTGTTGCTTTTGCCGCACTTGAAAAAGAAAAAGAATCGTTCAAAAATCAAAGCATAGGTGTTATCATTTCTGGTGGCAATGTTGATGTTAATCAGTTGCCGTTTTGATGGTACAATCTAAAGAATTGTTAAAGTCTCAATCTAATAATACCATATCATTATTTTTGTTAAAAATCGCTGAATGAAATTTTCCTACAACTCTATTTTTTTTATTTGCCTTTTATTTCCATTTCTATCATTTGCGCAAGAAAAATTTACCTTAAGTGGTGTTATTGCTGACAAGAACAGTAACGAAACACTTATTGGTGTTAACATACTTTTTCCAGAACAGCAAACAGGCACAATAACTAATGAATATGGCTTCTACTCCATCACCTTACCAGAAGGGACTTATAAAATTGTAGTTAGCTATCTTGGTTTTCAAGACATCATTGAGACCATAGAGTTAACGCAAAACATGACTAAAGACTTTAACTTATCAGAAGCTATAGAAACTTTAGATGAAATCGTTATTAAAGAGAATATAGAAAAGCTCAATATTAGAAAGCCTCAAATGAGTTTGAATGCGTTATCGGCTAATACAATTAAACAAATTCCTGTTGTTTTAGGTGAAGCCGATGTTATAAAGGCTATTACTTTATTACCAGGTGTTACCAACGCAGGTGAAGGTTCTTCTGGGTTTAATGTAAGAGGAGGTGCAGCAGATCAAAACTTGATTCTTTTAGATGAAGCTATAATATATAATTCCTCTCACTTATTCGGATTCTTTTCTGTATTTAATCCTGATGCAATAAAAGATTTACGCTTATATAAAGGTGGTATTCCTGCTCGTTATGGCGGCCGTGTATCTTCTGTTCTTGACATTTATCAAAAAGAAGGAAATAGTAATGAATTTCATGCTAGTGGTGGCATAGGAATTGTATCAAGTAGACTATTAGCAGAAGGACCAATAAAAAAGAAACAAGGCTCTTTTTTGTTTGGAGGGAGAGCATCTTACGCACATTTGTTTCTACCGCTTTTTGATGTTGATAACGTAGCTTATTTTTATGACCTCAATACCAAATTAAGTTATAAACTCAATAAAAACAATAGTATATATCTTTCAGGTTATTTTGGACGAGATGTATTTAGCCTGAGTGATAGTTTTGAAAACACTTATGGTAATACGGTTTTAAATTTCAGATGGAATCATCTTTTTTCTGAAAAGTTATTTTCAAACCTTTCGTTGATTTATTCAGATTATTATTATGGACTAAGTCTTGATTTTGTTGAATTTGATTGGAATTCTGGCATCAGAAATTTTAATATAAAATATGACTTAAAACACTACTTGAGTGATAAAGTTAAATTGCAATATGGATTAAACAGTATATATCACAAATTCAATCCTGGTGAGATCGAGCCTTCAACAAGTACTTCAGGCATAAATCCAGAGAAACTAATTGATAAGTATGCCATAGAAAACGCAATATACTTAGATATAGAACATAAGTTAACCGATAAATTAACGGCTTCTTACGGATTAAGGTATAGTAATTTTTTAAGACTAGGTCAAGACGAATTGAATCGTTATGAAAACAACAACCCTGTACTATTTAATGATGAAATTCAAATTTATGAAAAAGCAAAACCTATTGGAATTGATGAGTTTAAGCGAAGTGACATCATAGAGTCTTTTGGAAACCTTGAACCTCGATTAGCATTAGCTTATCAACTTAATAACGAATCTTCTATTAAAGCTAGCTATAATAGAATGAGTCAATACCTTCACTTACTATCAAACACCAGTTCTCCAACACCTCTAGATGTATGGACTCCAAGTGGTAAATATGTAAAGCCTCAAATTTTAGATCAATTTGCTATAGGTTATTTTAGAAATTTTAAAAATAATAAGTATTCTTTAGAAGCTGAAGCCTTTTACAAAAAAGTAAAAAATAGAATAGATTACATAGATGGTGCAGACCTAATAGCAAACGATGCCATTGAGCAAGTCATTTTAAATGGAAGAGCTAGAGCCTATGGTTTTGAGCTCTTAATAAAGAAGAACGAAGGTCGTTTTAAAGGCTGGTTGGCTTATACACTATCTAAATCAGAACAACAAACCGAAGGTCGTTCTCCAAATGAAACAGGTATTAATAATGGAGAATGGTACAACACACCATTTGATAAAACTCATGATATTTCATTTACAGGAAGTTACGAATTACATAAGAAATGGAAACTAAATGCAAATTTCTTATTCCAAACTGGTCAACCAATTACCTATCCAAATGGTCAGTATGAGTTTAATGGTATACGAATACCAAGCTATACCAATAGAAACGAATTTAGACTTCCATCCTATCATCGCCTAGACATTTCAGCCAATTATACACCAAAACCAGATAAAGTTAAAGGGTTTCAAAGTTATTGGGTTTTTGGTATATATAATGTTTATAGTAGAAGAAATGCAGCCTCTATAAGCTTTAGACAAAATAGAGACACTAGTAGAAATGAAGCTGTTAGACTAGCAATATTTGGAATTGTTCCATCTGTATCTTATAATTTTAAATTTTGAAAATGAAAAAATTAATATACATATTGATTATAATTTTCGCTTATTCATGCGAAGATGTTATAGATTTAGAAGTTCCAACTTCAGAACCTAAATTAGTTATTGATGCTTCTATCAATTGGTTTAAAGGTACGTTTGGAAACGAGCAAAGCATAAAGCTAAGTCTTACTGCTCCATTTTTTGAAGATGACATTCCTCCGGCAAATAATGCACAAGTAATTATCACTGATGAAAATAATAATACATATAACTTTTTTGAAGAGGGCTCTAGTGGAATATATATTAATAATACGTTTCAACCTGAAATAAATAGAACCTATAATTTAACAGTAATATATAACGGTGAGACTTACGTTGCTACTGAAACTTTAAAGTCTGTTAGTGAAATTGACCGTGTAGAACAGGAATTAGATGGTGGCTTTACAGGCGATGAAACCGAAATAAAAGCCTTTTTTACAGACCCTGTAGATGAAGAGAATTATTATTTCTTTGAATTTATTCCAAGCTTACCTGTCTTACCTACTCTTGATACTTTCGAAGATGAATTTGTAAATGGAAATGAAATTTTCGGTTTTTATGTTGAAGAAGATTTAAATCCAGGTCAAAATGTAATTATAAGGAATTATGGTGTTTCTGAGCGTTTTTATGAATTTATGTTTATCTTACTTCAACAAACTGATGATGGTGGAGGTGGTCCGTTCGAAACGCAACCAGCAACTGTTAGAGGTAATTGTATAAATCAAACAAATCCAGATAACTTTCCGCTTGGTTATTTTAGATTATCTGAAGTTGATGAATTTATCTATACTGTTCAATAGAGAACATGAATATCAGTAACTTTTATAATAAATTATAGATTTTAGATTATGGATTTTATCAAAACTACAGAACAAGATTCAAATTATAATCATTTAGAAATAATGAGTATTAATGAAATACTTAATCACATAAATTCTGAAGATAAAACCGTACCTCTTGCTGTAGAGAAAGCATTACCACAAATAAATAAATTAATTGAAGAAGTAATAGTTAAGTTAGAGTCTGGTGGTCGTTTATTTTACGTTGGAGCTGGAACAAGTGGTCGTTTAGGTATTTTAGACGCTTCAGAATGTCCGCCAACATTTGGAGTTTCACAAGAATTAGTAATTGGTATAATTGCAGGTGGTGACTCAGCGATAAGGAAAGCTGTAGAGTTTGCTGAAGATTCAACTACTCAAGGTTGGGAGGATTTAAAAAATTTCAATGTTTCTACTCAAGATATCGTTGTTGGTATTGCAGCTTCAGGTACTACTCCCTATGTTATTGCAGCACTTAATAAATGTAATTCAAATCATATCCTTACTGGATGTATTACATGCAATCGTAATAGTCCTCTTTCTAAAGCAGCTCAATTTCCTATTGAAGTAATTGTTGGCCCTGAATTTGTTACAGGAAGTTCAAGAATGAAAGCTGGTACTGCACAAAAGTTAGTCCTTAATATGATTTCTACAACAACAATGATTAAGTTAGGAAAAGTAAAAGGTAATAAAATGGTAGATATGCAACTTAGTAATAATAAACTTGTTGATAGAGGTGTAAAAATGCTAATGAAAGAACTCAATATATCTAGTCAAGAAGCCTTAAAGTTATTAGAAAAGTATCAAAACGTGAGAAAAGCTATCCAATATGTAAAAAATGGAGAATAAAGGAAAAACGAATAAGGAATTACTGGTCAAAGGCATTAAAACTATGGGAATAGCTTTGGTATTAATGTTTATTGGTCCATCATTAGTTTATGTTGCTCTAAGTAATAAAGAAAAACCTTTATTTATTCCATTAATAATAATCTCAATTATCTTATGTTTTCTTGCTATTTATTTTTCCTTCAAAGGACTGCAAAAAATAATGGATAGTATTTTTAAGTCTTCATAGAAAGTATTATTTATTAGTTTATTTATGATTATTGGTG
This sequence comes from uncultured Psychroserpens sp., assembly GCF_947503375.1. GTDB lineage: Bacteria > Bacteroidota > Bacteroidia > Flavobacteriales > Flavobacteriaceae > Psychroserpens. The sequence goes on along the minus strand of NZ_CANNDQ010000013.1, from coordinate 25 downwards.
TAAAGATTAGATTTTAGATTAAAAA
>NZ_CANNDQ010000012.1 GCF_947503375.1 uncultured Psychroserpens sp. | reverse complement strand
TTATATGCACATTGCGATACAATTCTAGTAAAAGAAAAGCAGTGGATTAAGAAAGGAACGAAAATCGGAACAATTGGAAATGTAGATGGTCAGTATCTTGCACATTTACACTTGGAAATCAGAAATAATCTAGAATTGCCAATAGGAGCTGGATATTCTGAAATTACTGATGGTTATTTAAATCCAACTGAATTTATAAAAGAAAATCGATGATTGTACAGCACCTAACAACGTGTATAATTCATTGTTCAGCCTGTGTCTTTTCGGAAAATCCTACGGATTTTCCTACGTTGTGGTATAATTTACTAACTCAGTGCTAGACACCACAACGAAACCATACACGAACACGTTGTACACAATTTAAGAGAACGCCTGAACAAAGAAGAATTAAATAAAGAAAAGAGAAAAACTATACCACTTACAAAAGAGGAATGGTTTAATTTTTTCATTTTTCCTGTAAATCCAAATTCTCGTCTGAATTCAAAAAGTGCAAATCAAATTGAATTCGACAGATTCAAAAAATTTGGGTTTGAAAAGAAAATGGAACAAGCTGAAACTGCACAAATCGCTGGAGTTTTATTCTACTTTTTCCTAATCTTAATTGCAATTATCATTTTTCAAATCATATAGCTATGGATGAGGCATTATTGCAATCGGAATATAATTACGAAATGAATAAATGTGTTCTCGTTCAAGGCGACATTCATTCTGTTTGGGCATATGTGATTAACATAACTAACAATCGAGACGAAATAGAATTTGATGGATTTATATGTTCTCGAGGAACTTTGATTGATGAAAGTAACGAAATTGAGGCTTATATAAATCACGCCCAAGGTTATGCACCACCATTATTAACCGAATATAAAAATGAATATTCGATTATAAATGACCTTATTGAAAGCGATATAAAAATTGACTGGAAAGACAATATAGTCCGAATTTTAATAAAAGGAACTGAATATTTAAAAATGGATTTGGAAACCAAAATGTCCTATTCAAAAGGAATTTCGAAAAGCGGAGCATATGGAATTCCATTAAAAGAATAAATAAAAACTGTGTACAACAACGTGTATAACTCATTGCGGCTGAATTCCGATTAGGAATTCATTGCAATTTGTTATCTTTCGGTTACAGCGGAAAATCATAGCTGATTTCCCGCAACGAGCCATACACAAAACCGTTAGGTGTCATTTAAAAAGACACTCTGTCATATATTCTACATTGGCATAAAAATTGACAATTAATTTCCAGAAAATAAGTTCATTGAAATAATAATATTTGGATTAGACTTTAGGCTCACTCATAAACCTATCGTCAGGATTGCCCTAGAACATCTTTTGAGATATTGTGTCAGAACGATTTACCTCGTTTGGCTCTATTTAACCTTAAGTTGTTCTGTGTGCTTCTCGTTTGATGCCATTGTGTATGACAGCACAAAGCCAATGGAATCAATGGTATCAAGCTCTTTTAAGAGCAGAGAGCGCAGGGCATCAGTCACATTTTCTGCAAAAAATGTAAAAAAGTTGCAAAAGTCAGAAAAAAACTTAAATTTGAATGAAATGAGTACATATTACACCATCAATTTAGGCGTCAGCGGACAATCCAAAAAAATGCCGTCCACAACGCCTGTGAGAAAACGCTTGAATTTAACCTCAAGTTCGCGTTAGACTTTAGGCTCACTCATAAACCTATCGTCAGGATTGCCCTAGAACATCTTTTGAGATATTGTGTCAGAACGATTTACCTCGTTTGGCTCTATTTAACCTTAAGGGGTTCTGTGTCTATATTGTAAGGAGCTGTCATACGGACAACTGCTTGTCTTCCAAAAGGTCTTTGCAACACAAGAATAGATGAAAAAATCATTACTATATAAAATATCATCCCAAGAGAAGCTTCTAGATGCTTGGGGAAAACTAAATAAAACTAACAAATCCTCACACGGACTAGATAACATTTCAATTGAAGATTTCACGAATAATCTTGATGATAAAATATCTTCAATTTCCAAAAAATTAAGAGAAAACACCTATTCGTTTTCGGCAAACCGTGCAGTTCTAATTCCAAAATCAAATGGGAAGTTTAGACCTTTACAAGTTCCTGTAATTTCAGATAGACTAGTTTTAAAAGCCATTGCAATAGAATTAGAAAATCAATTCGCAAAAACAATTTCAAAAAGTGACGGAGTAAGTTTTGCTTACCAAAAAAAATTAGGTGTTAAAAACGCTATTGAAAAAATTAAAGAGCTTTACGACAAAGGCAACCCAGTCGTTCTTGAAGCAGATTTAATAAATTTCTTTGGTGAAGTAGATAAAAACGTACTGCTTTCAAAACAAATATTCCCACAGTTACCAGATGACAGTTTAAATAAGCTAATAGAATCTGCGCTAAATCAAGAAATTGGAGGTTTAGAAAATATTCAAAAAAATCAACGCCATTATTTTGAAGATTTGAATGACGGAATACCACAAGGAAACCCCTTATCACCACTTCTATCTAATATTTACTTATCACCATTTGACACTTATATCAAAAGTAAAAATTACAATTTAGTCAGATATGCTGATGACTTTGTTATTTTATGTTCGAATGAAAAAGAGTGTCAAAAGGCTTTTGATGATTGCGAATTAATTCTTAAAAAACTTGGACTAAAAATTCATCCATTATCGGAGGGAGATAAGACCAAAATAGTAGATTTAAAAAATTCAACCTTTGATTTTTTATCAATCACTTTCAATGGTAAAAGTTTTTATCCTTCAAAAAGCAATATTGATAGATTAAAAAGTAAAATACGAGATATCTGCAACGGAAAAGTCGATTACAATGTTTTATCCTTATTAAAGAAAATCTCTAATGTTTATGATGGTTGGGTTTCTGCATTTTATTATACTGAAGTTGAGAGATTTTCAGAAGAATTAGACATTTTTATTAATCGTCATTTATTTTTAGCCTTAAAGAACTTTGAATGGAAATTTACACCTTCTTCTAAAGGAATAATACCATACAAATACAGAAAAATGGGTGGAAAAACAAGAGAATGTCTATCTGACAAACAACGTAAAAAATCTGGAATACCTCTTTGTTCGGAATTACTTGAACAGAAACGAAATAAAAACGCCACCTAACAATGTGTATAATTCATTGCTAGTAAAGGCTTACTTGCGAAAATTCCGCTGGAATTTTCTATCTGTGATTATTTGCTAACTTTAATGCTTAAACACGCAACGAAATCATACACTAGACCGATGGAATACATTCGCCAAAGGCGAACTTTAATATGCGCAGCTTCGCTGTCATTGCATCTTAAAGTAAATGTATTCCATCTCAGGATTAAACCAAATTACTACAATTCTTATTTGCTAAATTATCGCCTTTAACGAGCTTCGAGCTAAAACGTAAGCCATCGTCGGTTAATAGTAATTTGATTCTGTTTCTCGAATTCTCAATCTAATAAATTCTGCAATTTACGCTTCGCTAAAGCGAAACTAATTGATGAACAATAAATTAAGATTTATTCGAAGTTGCCTTCTTAAATTATTGTTTAAGAATTTATTATCTTTTCATTCTCTAACCAGAACTACGTTTAACACTGAGTTACCTAAAATTGTTCCAAACTTACTCAAATCCGAATTTGATTTTACTCAGATGTGGAGTTGTTCGCCATTCAAACTCTGAATAATTTGCTTACTCGAACTCGGAACTCAACTCATACGTGAAATCTAACTCAGACTCAGATTTGTTTGCCACTCAAACTCTGAATAGTTTGCTTACTCAAACTCGGAACTTAACTCGCTCATGGAATCTAACTCAGATGCGGATTTTAACCTCTTGCGGAAATAAATACGCTTACGCTTTTAGCTTCAAAGCGTTTTTTAAACACTTTTTGCCATTTAATCTGTCAAAAGCAAAACTAAAGTTTAGCTTTTGAGACGTAAATTGTTCGAATTGTTAAGGCAAAACTTTATGTGATTACTCAAATCAGTCACAACGTTAGGTGACAATGTGTATAATCAATGCTCACTTTTTTACTTCATAGAAAAAATACTACCTTTAAATAACTGATTTGCTACGATGGAAAATCCTGCGGATTCTCAATCGCACAAATCATACACGAACACGTTGGGCACAATGTGAACAAAAATTGGAAAACTCATTAGAAATTGTTAAAACTGAATCTGAAAATGCTTAAATTTACGTTATGAATACATTTGTTGAAGAACCAGTAGTAACGTATAATCAACTTAATTTAAGTTTTTCTAACTACACAAAAGAACGAAAACTTGAACCTCTTGTAAAATGGGCAGGTGGAAAAGAACAGGAACTAAAGTATATCATTCCGAATCTTCCTGACTATTTCGAAAATTATTACGAGCCTTTTGTTGGAGGAGGCTCAGTCTATACCGCAATTCAAGCAAAAGAATATTTCATAAATGACAAAGCACACGAATTAATTGATTTATATAAAATCATAGTTTCGGACGAAAGGGAAATGTTCTTCAAAGCAATTGAGGAAATAATTCACAATTGGGAAGTTTTAGGAAATATTTCAGAAAAAAATCAAAGTTTTTTTATAAAAATCTATAAAGATTTTGCCTGCGGCAAAATATCTAAAGATATTTTGTCCAACAAAATTTATGAGTTTATTTTAAAAAACTCTAAAGAATTCAACGGGCTTTTTTCATCATATTTTAACTTTAATATTGAAAATTTCCTAAAAGAAATAAAGAAAAATTTAGTTCGTAAAACTTCAAGAATGAAAGTTCTTGAACAAGAAAAAGGTAAATTACCAGACAAAGATATTTTAGACAATATTGAAACTGCATTGAAAAGTGCATTTTATATGCACTTTCGACATATTTACAACTTTCATAAAAAGTACGAACTAAACCAAGCCTTTTATACAGCAATATTCTTATTCATCAGAAATTACGCTTATTCTGGAATGTTTCGTTATAATTCAAAAGGCGAATTTAATGTTCCTTATGGTGGGATTGCTTACAACAAAAAGAACTTTAGAAAGAAGATAGAATATCTAAAATCAGAACCTTTACAAGAATTGTTATCTAAAACTAATATTGTAAATGCAGATTTTCAAGACTTTTTTAATATTTACGAGCCAACTGAAAATGATTTTATTTTTTTAGACCCACCATATGATACAGAATTCAGTACTTATGCTCAAAACGATTTTGTAAAAACCGACCAAAAAAGGCTTGCTGACTTTTTAATTAATAATTGTAAAGCAAAATGGATGATGATTATAAAAAATACCGACTTCATTTTTGATTTATACAATCATCCTAACATTAAGATTTCAACGTTTGACAAAACTTATTTAGTAAGTTTTATGAATAGAAACAATAAAAATGTTGAACATCTTTTAATTACAAATTATTAATAAGAACCATGGCACACACAGAAGCACAGATAAGAAGAGCAATAAAACCACTTTTAACTGTTTATGGCGAATTAAACACTTCTGAAGTTAAAAGTTTATTACATACAGTTTTAACTTTTGATGCTGAAGACAATATAAAATCTAAGACTCGTAATGAAACTCTAATTATTCAACGTATAGGCAATATTGTAGCACATCAAGGAGAAAAAGTGAAAGTTTATGATGAAGGCTTTATAGTTGATAAAAATTATAGACCAGCAAAATTTTCTCTTTTAAACCCTATTTCTAACAAAGTTATTCAGCCTGATGAAGTAACTACAATTAAGGAAAAAACAAGACGTTTTATTGGACGTAAAGTTGATTGGGAAAAAGTAAGAGACCGAAATAATGAAATAGGAGACCAAGGTGAGGAATTTGTTTTGGAATTTGAAATTGACCGATTAATAGAAACTCTTTCAATAGAAAGAGCAAAAGCGATGCAAAATGTTCAGCATTTGAGTAGATTACAAGGAGATGGATTAGGTTATGATATTTCCTCAATAAATGATGATGGTTCACCTCGTTATATCGAAGTTAAAACAACAAGTGGTGATTTTAATCAACCATTTTTCATGAGTGAAAATGAAAGAAGATTTTTTGAGGAATATGGAGACTCTGCTTTTATTTATCGAGTATATAACTTTGATAAAGAAGCTCGACACGGAAACGTTAAAATTATAAGTAGTAGTGAATTATTTTCCGATTTTACTTTTGATACTACAACTTGGAAAGTAACACCGAAATAAAACACTGTGCCCAACAATGGCTATAAGTAATTGCTTGTTCTCGCTTACTACTGAAAACCATCGCAGATTTTCAGTTTGGTGTGTACTTGCAAAGTTAAGTGCTAAACCACGCAACGAAACCATACATAAATACGATGGAATACATTCGCCAAAGGCGAACTTTAATATGCGCAGCTTCGCTGTCATTGCATCTTAAAGTAAATGTATCCCATCTCAGGGTTAAACCAAATTACTACAATTCTTATTTGCTAAATTATCGCCTTTAACGAGCTTCGAGCTAAAACGTAAGCCATCGTCGGTTAATAGTAATTTGATTCTGTTTCTCGAATTCTCAATCTAATAAATTCTACAATTTACGCTTCGCTAAAGCGAAACTAATTGACGAACAATAAATTAAGATTTATTCGAAGTTGCCTTCTTAAATTATTGTTTAAGAATTTATTATCTTTTCATTCTCTAACCAGAACTACGTTTAACCCTGAGTTAGGCGTAAGCATTGATTGAGTAATGAGATTAAAATTAAACGCTAAGCACTAAAAATACTATAATCTATTTAGTTAATATACAGTTCTAGCTATTATATAATTTTGAAATACTATTTTTCTACAAAATGCATTTAATGAACATTACAATACTGTCAAATTCCAATATATAATCATTGTGATTCCACTAGAAATAAACAAAAAAAACGATGCAAGTTATAAAGAAGCCATTGTTACATTTATTGATATTTTGGGATTCAAGTCGATGGTAGAATCCTTGTCCGCAAATAGAATTTCAGATATTTTAGCGAAATTTCAATACGTTTCACAAAGACATATAAATGTAAAAGTATCTAATGCAAATGGCTCGGAAAATATAAAGAGGCCACCGAAAGTAATATACTTTTCAGATTCACTCGTACGAATTTCATATCCAATGAATTTATACAGTAAGGAAACACCCGACTACGAAACTTTAAACAAATCAGTAAATATTCAGTGGGAAATAGACGATATCTCGAATTTTCAAAAACTATTGTTGTTAGAAGGTATATTAATTCGTGGTGGGATGACCTATGGTAAAATATATTTTAATGAAATGACTTCCCAATTATTTGGTCCTGCAATGAATAGAGCCTATTTTATTGAAAATAACCTAGCCAAATACCCTCGTATTGTCATAGATCCAGAAGTCATAAAATCAACAAATATAAATGTTGATCACAAATGTAATCATGAAGATGGTTTGGCTTCGATTAACTATTTCAATTTCCCTGCTTTCAATAATATAGGGTTTCTGATGTCCATTGAGGATTCAGAGGGTTCAAAAGTATTTAATGAACATTCAAACATGCAATTCAAAATGTTTGAAAAAAGAAAAGAAATAATTGACCAAGGATTAAGGAATAATTTAAACCAATCGTCAATTTACGATAAATATAATTGGCTAGCAGAAAAACATAATGATAGTGTTTCATTCTATATAGAAGTTTATAATGAACAGTCTGAGTTTATGAAGCTATCTGGAATACCGAAAAGAGAACAAGAGTATTATTTATAATGTCAATTTATTACACTTGCATTGATATGCCTACGCCTAACAACGTGTATAACTAATTGCTAAGGTGGTTAAGCAAAAGAAAAATTCTTACCTTTAATAAAAAATCAATCTAACGGAAAATAACATGCGTTAATTTCCGCAACTAGCCATACACGAAGACGATGGAATACATTCGCCAAAGGCGAACTTTAATATGCGCAGCTTCGCTGTCATTACATCTTAAAGTAAATGTATTCCATCTCAGGGTTAAACCAAATTACTACAATTCTTATTTGCTAAATTATCGCCTTTAACGAGCTTCGAGCTAAAACGTAAGCCATCGTCGGTTAATAGTAATTTGATTCTGTTTCTCGAATTCTCAATCTAATAAATTCTACAATTTACGCTTCGCTAAAGCGAAACTAATTGACGAACAATAAATTAAGATTTATTCGAAGTTGCCTTCTTAAATTATTGTTTAAGAATTTATTATCTTTTCATTCTCCAACCAGAACTACGTTTAACACTGAGTTGTGTGTAATTTGAAAAGCCAAATCTGAAGAATGATAATATTCGAAATCCTTGGGAAAATTTTTGTTCAACTTCTGTTCGAAGGGCTTATACTCGGGTTTTTTAAATTAATCGGTAAAGGATTTAACAAATTGGGTAAATTATTCTCTGGAACTGAAACACCAATTGACCCAATAAAAGTATTGGAGAAGAAATATCTTTATAAAAAAATTGAACTAACCGAAAATCTAAGCGAAGATTTAATATCAGGTCGACAAGGTGCAGTTATGGAAATAATTGACAAGGATAACGTATTTGCAGAGTTTTATGATAGTAAAGGAAAGCAAATAGCATTAAATAATGAATTGGTATTTAAAATTGGTATGAATCAATTCAAACTAAAAAAATAAAACAGTTCTCAATATTATTTAAAGTTATGATTAATAAGCATCCTTATGGAATTAGATATTGGTGGAGGGAAAGACTTCCATGGTTTTTAATCAATCTAGGAATTGCTGATAAAGGCAAAGACTGTGAATTGGTTAATGCAGAACATTCTTGGTATAATATTGATGAAAAGTCAAGTGGATGTTATTATTGCAAGGTTTCTAGTAAAGGTCAAAAGTGGAAATCATAAAACTACACACAACAACGTGTATAGTTCATTGCTCAGTTGGTTAAAACGAGAAAACTATCCTATAATTTGTATATTTATCTAATCGGAAAAAATTTTGTAACTCAACCTTGCATAAAAGGCTTCATCTGAATTCCGCTACGAAACCCTACACAATCTCGTTGGCACTAATATAGAAAAAGTGTTAATAAGAAATAAAAACTATATATATGATTTTTAGTATAAAATTGTTTAAACCTAATGCATTATATTTCATGACTTACATAATGCTATTTTTATCATCATTTGTCATGTCGCAAGAAAAAAAGTTTAAAGATTCAGAATTAACCAAACTAAAAATTGAAAAGATGATATCAAAAATTAATACTGAAGTTAGTTCTGAATTTATTTATGATTATCACAAGACAAAATTTGTTCCTCAACAAGGAAAAAAATTACTAATTATGGGGCAAACTCTTGAAAGTATAAAAGAGTATAAAGATAACTTTCAAAATGAACCAATTCCAAGTGGTTGGTCAGCTTATTGGGGCATACCTGAATTTAAAGGTATAACTGAGTCTTATAAAAATGATACAGGCAGTACACAAAATCATCAAATGCTAATCGATAGCTTTCCTAATACAGTTATACAAAGCGCCATGTGGATGGTAGGCAAGTGGGATATTTCAAAAAAAGCTGGCAAAGGAGACTATGATGAGGTTATCAAAAAGTATGGCGCTTGGGCAAAATCTACTAATCGACCAATTTACCTAAGAATAGGTTATGAATTTGATGGCTCTCATAACCAGCTAGAACCCAAGAAATATATAAAAGCATACAAACACATTGTTGACCTTTTACGAGAAGAAGGTGTAAACAATATTGCATTTGTTTGGCACTCTTACGCTTCGGAACCTTTCAAAGATTACAAACTATCTGATTGGTATCCTGGTGATAATTATGTAGATTGGATAGGTATCTCAGTTTTTGGTCATGCATATAATTCAGATTTTGGAACGCATTGTGATGACGTCCTACAATTTGCCAAGCAAAAGAAAAAACCTGTAATGATTGCCGAATCTAATCCAATTAAAGGTATTCATAAAGACAATATTGATGTTTGGGATCAGTGGTTTGTTAATTTTTTTACTTTCATTTATAATAAGAATATTAAAGCCGTTAGTTTCATTAACGAAGATTGGGAAAGACTCTACATTGAGGGAATTTCTAATTGGAAAGATTCTCGTCTTTTTAATAATGAAAAAATATCAAGGGCATGGTTTATGGAAACCAATAAAAGCACGTATTTAAAACAATCGCCCGAACTTTATGAACAATTAGAATATAAAAAACAAAAATAATTAATCATTCTGCATAGTTCATAAGAACAAAAAGTCAAAAAAATCAGTAGAACAGCTTAACTGAATTAAACAAGTAGAGCAACAACTTATACATAACCAATTACTGGTTCTCGTCTACTCGGAATACAAATAATATGAAAATGAAGAATATAATTTTTTTCTACTATGCCAACGTTACTTTGTTTTTGATTTCTTTAACTCAAAATGCTATATTACCGTTGGGCTTTAAGTTTTTTTAATCATGTTCATTGGTAATATTGTGAATTAAAAAACAATTCGAAATACCCAATATAATTAATTCGGAGTAAGACAGGTAATTTATAAATTAGAGTAGTTAAAGGAAGCTTGAAACTTTAATTGTTAATTAATCTTTTATATTTATAGTAAAAAAGTTGTGGTTAAGTTTTATAAATATAAATACAGTTATCGCTATGCTGAACACGTGCAAAGCATTTGGGCATTAACAAACGATGAGCATCATTGTAGAGAACCTATAATTGCAGATGGATTCCCAGAGATTTTATATCTAATTAAAGGTTCGCTAAAGATCTTTATTGGTGACAAAGAGTATACGATTAATAGTCATGCATACATTGGCATTGTAGATAAGAGTTCTTATTTTGAATTAGAACCAAATACAATAATTCTCTCTTTTAAGTTGATGCCATGGATGACATCAAATATCATTAAAGATGAAGCGCGTCATGCAAAGAATCAAGTTATTAATTTAGATGATTTAGCTTATGATAGCTGGCTTGATAAAGCATTCGATTTAGACAAAGACAATACTCTAGAATCACTAATTTATCATGTTATTTATAATGAATTACCACACATATTTAAAAACAAAAAAAGCATCCCATCTGCTCTAATAATTGATGTTTTTTCACAATTTGATTCTTTAAAAAAGCTTTCAAATTCTGTTAGAACAATAGGTAGTTCCAGATATTTTGAAAAACTATACAGCACGCACATAGGAATTAGTCCAATGCGATATAAACGATTACTAAAGATTAAAAAATCTACACTAATATTTGCGGAAAAATTTGATTCAAAAATTGAACCTTTAGCTCTTGCACTAGGATATTATGATTTAAGTCATTTCTATAAAGATTTTTTTATTTTTACAAATGATACGCCTAATGGATTTAAAAATAAGTCTCATAATTCGATACTTCTAGACGACAATAATTATAAAAGTCAATATATTTATTCGTAATCCTATCTTCACTTTGTTCGCTTTTTTACAATAGTATTCTATTGTTAGTATTGTTCTTTGTTAGAAAAGAAATATTAAAAATATAATACTGCTATGAAAAGAATTCTACAATTAGGACTCTGCGTCTTTTATATGGTTAGTGCAAGTGCTCAACAAAATGAGTCTCAAAATTTTGGAGTCATCCCAGATCCAATAATCGAACAGGATAATTATTACTCACAATTATTGAACGAAGTAGAAAATGATTTGAGTCAACTCAAAGGTACAGGTTATATGCAATATGTGAGAGAGCGATGGCTCTACGAACAACGTCGAAGTATAGATGGTTCAAGTAGCGTAACTAATAGATGGGAGGTGTTTCAAAACATTAGAGAGTTTAGTGAGCGTTCTGGTTCAGGCCCTATGGCTAACTGGCAAAATATCGGGCCAATAGATATGGATGGACATGGTGGAAGGATGATTTCTCACGCCTTTGATCCTAATTTACCTGATGTTATATGGGCTGGTTCAGCTTCAGGAGGCTTATGGCTTTCTCAAGATGGAGGAGATAGCTGGAGTCCTAAAACCGATAATATCCCATCCACAGGAGTTGGTGCAGTTGCTGTCAAACCTGATAACAGTAGTACGATTATTATTGGTACTGGTGAAGGTTATAGAACACCATGGGTTGTTATCAAAGGAGGTATTGGTGTTTTTAAATCAATAGATGGAGGAGAAACATGGCTTCCAACTAACTATAGTTATTCAAGTACTCTAGGTGTTTCTGTATTAAAAATAGCTTGGCATCCTACGAACACAAATATCTTATGGATGGCAGCTACGAATGGGTTGTGGAAAAGTATTGATGGTGGTGATAACTGGTCGGTTGTTTTTGGAGATGGAACCAATCATCAGAATTTTATTTTTAATGATATAATATTACAATCAGATAATCCTGATATAATTTTTGTTGCACAAGAGAATGTTGGAATTTTAAAGTCAATAGATGGCGGAAACACATTTAATTTAATCACTAACGGTTTACCCACTAGTAATATAAATTTCATCAGTATAGATCAAAGCCAATCTAATCCAGATATACTCTATACAAGTATCACTAGATTAAGCGATACAGGTCTAGAAGGAGTTTATAAATCTACTGATAATGGCACATCGTGGTCAAAACTTCTTAATACTCCAAATGCGTTTTGTATTACGAACAGTTTAGGGTTTTTCTGTCAAGGTTGGTATAACAATACAATAGCTGTATCTCCAATAGATCCAGATTTAGTTTTATTTGGTGGAATCAGTTTTTGGAGAACAACTGATGGTGGAATAACTTGGGAACAAAAAGATAGGACAGCTTGTCCTACATGCCCAGACACTCCATCATGCATGACTTATGTAGATCATCATGATATAGGTTTTGATCCTCATGATCCTACTACAGTGTATTCTATAAATGATGGTGGCATCTCAAAGAGTATAAATAATGGTACTTGTTGGACTAATGCGAATAACGGTTTAGTAACTGCTCAATTTTTATCTGTAGGTTCAGGTAGATCTAATACCAATATCGTTATAGGTGGATTATGGGACCATGGACTTCAAGGAGCTAACATTCAAAATGGACTTAATTGGGAGCGATGGGGATTTTTTGACGGGGTTAATGTTGCTGTAGATTTTAACAATGCTAATAATTATTTTGGAACCTGGATAAATGGAACATATTGGAGGTCTTCAAATGGAACAAATTCATTTGCTACACAAATTACTAATGGAATAAATTTGGGCGAAAATACGGGAAGTCATTTTGCTCCTTTAAGTATGCATCCCACAGATTCAAATATACTATTAGGTTCTACACAACAGGGACTTTACAAGAGCATCAATGCAGGTACTTTTTGGGTAAAAAAATTAACTGCCTCCATAGTTACAGATTTAACATTTAGCCAAGCTGACCCAAGTGTCTGCTATGCTGCAGCTTGGACTGGTTCGACATGGTCGGTATATAACAGTAATGATACAGGAGAAACATGGCAGCAAACCTCTGCTCCAGGTTGGAGAATGACAGATATAAAAACCAGTGGGCAAAACTCACAAACAGTATTTATTAGTCGCAATAGCATAAATGCAAATACACCGCATATCTATAAGTCAACTAATACTGGTATTACGTGGAACTCTATTCAAGGAGATTTACCTGATATTCAAGTCAATGCTATAGCTGTGGATCATACTAATGAAGATATTATATATGCAGCAACTGACTTAGGTGTATATATAACCACAAATGGAGGTGTGAATTGGACAGAATTTAATCATGGACTTCCAATCACATTCGTTACTGATATAGAATATAATCCAGTTGATAATAAATTGCGTGTAGCAACTTTGGGAAGAGGCGTTTGGATTTCTGATGCATATGATGTATTAAGTATAGATGAATATGAAAGTTTGAATGATGTTCATCTGTTTCCAAACCCAACAAACAGCAACAAGGTATTCATTCGATTTCCTAGTTCAATTTCACCAGATATGCTTGAGATAGAAATACTTAATTACTTAGGACAGAGACTACAAATTTTCCATAATGAAACTTTGAATATTATTGATAATACTATTGAACTTACAAACCTTAATTTAAATCAAAGTGATGGTTTCTATTTTGTGAGAATTAAATTAGGGAATAGGTCTATCGTTAAAAAACTGATTGCAAGTTAGTAGATTAATGTTTCAAAATTAAAAAGCAATGAAGAAAAATATATATACATACTTGACAATAATTTTACTGATATCTTGCGGAAGTGACGATAATTCTAATGACCAAACTAATTTAAACCCTTTGAGTCCTGTTACAGCTGTTAATGTATCTGATATTGGTAATAGCGGCAATGCTTCAGATATAAGAATAAGTTTTAATGTAAGCTCACAAAGTAATTTATTGGTGTATAGAGCGTTAGTTCTAGACGCAAATGCTAACCTTGCGCTAAACGAAGCTTTAGAACTACCAGAGAGTGCTTACCATGAATTTTCTTCTGACAATACTACTGTTTTGCCTGCTGGTCTTAAAACTGTTGGAGGTAATCTAATAATAGAAGGTGTTAATTACAAAGTCGCGATAATTTCTCTACATGCTATAGATACAAGCTTAAGTGCATTATCTTCATTTTCTGAAATTTTTACTTTAGTGAATACAGATTTATTACCATTAGATCCAGTAACATCAATTCAAATATTAGATAATACTAATAATGGAAATGCTTCAGACATAGACTTAAGTTTCGTAGATAATCAATCATCACAGTTATTGGCTGGCTATAGAGTTTTTGTATTAAAAGATAATTCTTCTATTGAATTAAATGAAGCGCTAAATAGTCCTTCTAATCTTTTTATTTCACTTTCACCATCAACAAATCAAGTAGTTTTAGACAGTGTTCTAAAAGATACCGATGGTGATGACATCATTGAAAATCAAAATTATAAAATTGTAATTTTGTCTGAACATTTAAATGACGCTTCCTTAAGCGTATTGTCAAACCCTTCTTCTTCATTCACATTACAGCGCACCAATCTAATAAGTACTTTAGTACCTTCAATAGGTATAGGCACTGGAGGGGTTTCAGTTGATGAAAATGATGTTATTTATGTTGCTGATTTTGGAGAAGCTTTATCTATAGGAAATGGCTCTAGCGTAGTGTCTATTACACCAGATGGTCAAGTATCAACTTTTATTTCTGGATTTTCAGATGGTGCTTCAGGGAATCATATTGATGCACAAGGTAATTTTTATCAGTCTCATCAAGCTGGAGGTAGAATTTCGATAACAGATACTAATGGTAATACTACAAATTTTACTTCTGGAGGATTATTGTCAGCACCAATAGGTATTGCTATTGATGATCAGAATAATCTTTATGTAGCTAATTGTGGAGGAGGCAATATCATTAAAGTTGATTCTAATGGGAATCAATCCATTTTTTCAGATAGTAACCTTTTAGCAGCGTGTCCAAATGGAATTACATTTGATTCTGACGATAATCTTTATGTGGCCAATTTTAGCAATGGAAACATTATCAAAGTTGTGCCTGATGGCTCAGCCAGTATTTTTGCCACAATTCCTGGGAATAATAATGGACATTTAATTTTTGCTGATGATAAGTTATATGTTGTTGCAAGATCAGCACATCAAATATATGAAGTTGATATGCTGTCTAATATCACACTTATAGCTGGAAATGGCGCAAGAGGTGCAGCTAATGGTTCGGCTCTTAATAGTAATATGTCTTTTCCAAATGATTTAGATATTAGTTCAGACGGAACTAGGCTTTATGTCAATGAAGTAGCTAATTCTACAGGCTCAGGTTTAGCACCAACACGTGTAAGAGTAATTCATTTAGATGCAGGAAATTAATAGCAAAGCTTAAAATATTATTTGATCTATAGATTAAATCCTTTATGAAAACAAATCATGTTCTGATTTAATTTTTTTTTGCTTTCAATATTAAATATCGCTGTTCAAAACCTAAACGAATTAGTATCACTTAATGCTTACTAAAGCTAGATTTCATAAATTAGAATACTTGAATTTAAAAGAAACTAATGTTAATAACCTACCAAAAAGTAACAGCTTTTTATAAAATCTTTAAAAATACGTTGCTCAAAAATATTTATAGCTCATTTGGTCAATTTTTCCTCTAGTTTCCTTCCTATTCGCTATCTTAGTATAAATACAACAAATGATACGCGAATACGTTAATCTTGATATATGCTGAACAATATTTGATATAAGAGAAGAAACACTCATTATGAAAAAAATTATGCTACTTCTGTTTTTAGCTTTCAAAATTCAATTTGCAAATGCAGATTCGTTTATGTGTAGTAATAATGGAATGCAATTCTATCCTAAAGATAAAGAGATTAGCTTAAATTCGATATTCATTATACAAGGTTATTCAAAAAGCCAAAAGACAATTAATAGCTTTAAAAATAGAGCGGTCTATTTACAAAGTAAGAATGGACAATTAATCGAACTAAAGCTTCAAGATATTTTAACAGGTCAAATGGGTTTAACCCAAGCACTCTTCAAACCATCAATAGAACTAGAATCAAATACAACTTATTACTTAAAATACTCAGACCAAACTGAATCAGAAACTAAAGAAATGGTAATCTGGAATTCAGAAAAAAAAGAAAAAGAAAAAGTCTATTGGAAAACAACAGACAAAAAATTTGCTACTATTCTAAATTCGAATCTTAAGATTGAATTTGAAAAAACTGAAGTTGAATTTTATGGTTGCGGACCATCTGTAAACGCAATTTTTAATGTTAAAAATAAATCTGTGACTAAAGTTTGGTACAAGACAGAAGTTATTAATATCACTACAAACAAAAAAACCATCTACTATATAAAAGAATGGGACAAAAAACTTGCTGTTGGTCATGGTATGTGTGCTGGAGCATTTACTTTTTATGAAAAAGGGAAATATAAAGTGAGGTTCACACCTATGAACACAGACGGACAAACATTAAAAACAACTGAATGGACAACTTTTAATAGTCCGCTAAAAATTTAAAACAGTATGAAAACAACACCTGAACACGATACTCGAATTGCAAAAATGACATTTGCATCTGTATACCCTCATTATGTTAATAAAGTTGAGAAAAAAGGAAGAACTAAAAAAGAATTGCATCAAGTGATAGAATGGTTAACAGGTTTTGATGACAATAAACTAAAAGAATTAATCGAACAAAAAGTGACTTTTGAAGCATTCTTTGCACATGCAACACTGAATACAAATACACACCTAATAAAAGGAGTTATTTGTGGTTATAGAATAGAAGAAATTGAAACTCCATTGACAAAACAAGTTAGATACCTAGACAAGTTAGTAGACGAGCTAGCAAGAGGTAGAAAGATGGAGAAAATCTTGCGACAAGAATAAAAAAGTAACGCAAACATAAGCCAGCGTGTTGGCAGTAATTAGGCAGTAACAACTATGATATATAAACTTCACACCATTCTATTAGGATTTTTTGTTTGTTTAGCAAGTTGTAATAATAATGATGAAAGTGTAAGCTCAGACCTTGTTAATAGGAATTTTAAGATGGGATTTACGACTTGGAGCTTTGGACCTACAGAACAAGATGTGGAAGATACATATTTGTTTATAGAAAACAATTCAGATATTTATGCTGAACATATTGATAACAAAATTCCTTGGAATGCTTGGATAAATAATCTGATTTTACCAACTGAATTCACAAATGAAATTAACGGACGAGTAAACAGAAAAATACATACTAAGCAATTTTTGCTTTCTGTAAGTTTATTAAATTCTAATAGAGATGAACTTGCTTTAGATTTTGATGGAACAATTCCTTCATACACAAACCTAAACGATATTGAAATTGAAGATGCCTATTTTAGGCATATTCGTTATTTGGTTAATCAATTTTCACCTGATTACTTAGTCATCGCTATAGAAGTAAATGAATTAAGGTTGAGAAATGAAAGTAAATGGAATGCTTATAAACTATTAATTCAAAATGTAAAATCAAGAATTAAACAACTGTATCCTAACTTGAGCATTTCAGAGTCAATATCACTACATAATTTATACGAGCCAAATATTGACAACCCTACAGAATACATAGATGAAGTTATCAACCATATGAATCAAATGGACTTTGTATCTATCAGCTTTTACCCCTTTATCAAAAACCAACACTCAAGGAATGAGTTTCAGCAAACCCTAGATTTCTTACACAATAGAATAACCAAGCCCATAGCCTTTGTAGAAAGTAGTCACCTTGCGGAAAACTTATTGGTACCTAACCTAAATATATCAATTAACGGAAACGAAACAGAGCAAAACAACTACTTAGAGACCCTCTTAACAAATGCACAACAACAAGATTATGAATTCATAATTTGGTGGGCTCACAGAGATTATGACGCGCTTTGGGAAACATTCCCAATAGAACTTATGGATATTGGAAAATTATGGAGAGATACTGGCTTACTCGATGAAGAAGGAAATGAAAGATTATCATTCACTACTTGGAAAACAATTTTCGAACACTAATTATATCGCCTAATATTATAAAAAACAGATAATTAAATTTGAATTGGTCTCATGTTAGATTGATTCTAAATCAGAATATTACAAGTAAAAGCTTACAGAGAACTTTGTTTCGCGCAATGCTTTATGGAATAAAAAAAAATACCAGCGCTTCACAATAACCAACTATAAATATAACAAACCATTATCTTTGTTTTGAAATAAAAAACAATACTGCATGCCAATACTATATGATTGTGTGATTTTAACAGACCATCGTTATCTCAACGACTCAAAAACCGATAGCTATAAACACAATGTTTATTATGAAGATCGATTGGTACATCATGCTCTAGAGGATTTAGGACTTAAAACACTGCGCTTGGCTTGGGACGATCATCTTTTTGATTGGTCTACCACAAAATCGGTATTGTTTCGCACTACTTGGGACTATTTTGATCGTTTTAAGGAATTTTCCATTTGGTTAGAAAACATTTCAAAGCAAACCACACTTTTGAATTCTGAAGCATTAATTCGTTGGAATATCGATAAACATTATCTATTAGATCTACATGAAAAAGGTATTCACATCGCAGAAAGTCATTTTATAGAACAAGGAGCACAAGTAACGTTAGCTCAATTACATCACATATTAGACTGGAAAGATACCGTTTTGAAGCCCTGTATTTCTGGTGCAGCAAGACACACCTATAAACTAGATCTAGAAAACTTAAATTCTCATGAATCTATTTTTCAAAAACTCATTTCTAACGAAGCAATGATGTTACAACCATTTCAGCATAATATTATAACTAAAGGTGAAATTTCAATGATGGTTTTTAATGGTCAGTATACTCATGCTATTCTGAAAAAAGCCAAAGCTGGTGATTTTAGAGTACAAGACGATTTTGGAGGAAGTATTCATAATTACAAGCCTAGTGATGAAGAAGTCGCTTTTGCCGAGGCCTGTGTTAAAGCATGTATTGAATTACCTATTTATGCTAGAGTAGATGTTTTTGAAGATAATAATGGAGCTATTGCACTTTCAGAATTAGAACTTATCGAACCTGAGTTGTGGTTCAGACATCATAAAAACGCTGCAAAACTTTTAGCAAGATCTATTAAAGACAAACTAGCAAATGAAAATTAAGCGCATTCTAAAAATTAGTCTAGGTATTATTATATTTTTCACCTTACCTTCTCTTCTACTGTTTGGTTTTGTATACCTAAAATATAATGAAGATCTTCCTATAGGTGTTCAAGGTCAAGCCGCAGATAATTTGGTCATAAAAATGCTCGACGCATTAGATCATGATGCCTACAAAGCTACCGATTACATTGAATTTACCTTTAAAAAAAGGCATCATTATAAATGGTACAAATCTGAAAATATCTGTGAAATTTATTGGAAAAACATCAAAGTAAACTTAGACTTAAACAATCATGACAAGTCACAGGTATTCATAGATAATACAATTTATAATAATACTGATGCCCATGGGTACATTCGTAAAGCTGAGCATTTCTTCAATAATGATACTTTTTGGTTGGTAGCACCTTATAAAGTATTTGACGATGGCGTAAACCGCAGTATTGTAAAAACTAAAGATAACAACGATGCGCTATTAGTCACGTATACGTCTGGAGGAACTACTCCAGGAGACTCCTATTTATGGCACTTAGATGAAAATGGTAAACCCACTAGCTTTCAAATGTGGGTTGATATCTTGCCTATTAAAGGTCTAGAAGCATCGTGGGAAGATTGGACCACAACCAAAACTGGAGCCATCCTACCAACATTTCATAAATTATTGGTGTTAGGCTTAGAGATTGACAACATTAAAACCAGAACAGCAGCATTTGAAACCATTGAGGTTAAATGCATTACCGAACAAACTGAAAAGCCTTCACGACAATCTAAAGAACTCACTTCTAATACAAAAACAACATGCAGCTTCGGAAATTTTGTATCAATAGCTACAGCAAATAACAATTCTCAAGAAAATGACAATTTGGAATATCAATTGTACAGAAAAGTTGATGATACTTTGATCGCTATAAAAAACTCAGAAATGTTTAACTCAAATATTAAACAAATTGAGCAAAGAATCAACGAAGAAACAAAAGCACATTACAATTATCTGAAGACGATTCCAAGTACACAACCTTGTTTAAATGACTTTACACTAGAGTATTATAGTATTGATGATATGGGCATAACATTTGACGATTCTAAAAACATTACTTTTCATATCAACTATAGTCTAAGTAATGCTTGCAAATCGGTTAAGGGATCTATACACACTTCTAAATTAAAAGATTTTGAGTATTACTTCCATAAAAAAGACCTAATAGTAAAATAAATTGAACTTAATAATCAAATGCAAGACATATTTGATTTCACATATAAATGCTTAATGCTTTTATCAGATAGCACAGGTTTTAGCTACAAAGAAATCAATATCATTATATGGTATATCTGTATACCTCTATCTTGGGCATTTCTTATTGATAGCATAAAAGGAAGCTATCGGTTTACGATTGGTTACACTATCATCATATTAATTGGCATATTGGTAATTGATAGCTTTTCAAAATTCTCAAATAAATTATTTAATGCTTCAGCTGACTTTTTAAGATCTTTCGATAAACTAGGTGCCAATTACACTAATGCTTCTGTTATTATCTGCATATTGATTCCTTTGATTATTTATAGTCTTCTCTTTAAAAAAGCATATTTCAACTCTAAAAATAATTTAGGAAAATCTTAAAAAAGTATGTAAGTTTTCTTACTTATCTTTGACCATACTATATAACTTATAGGTACTAAATTTTGTTTCTTAAAATACATGAACAACACTTTAACGCGTTTTAAATCAACTAGAACTCATACTGAAACCTTATGTAAACCGCTTCAAATTGAAGATTATACACCTCAATCTACAGTATTTGCCAGTCCTCCAAAATGGCATTTGGCACATACATCATGGTTTTTTGAAGAGATGATTCTTAAAACATATACAAAAGACTATAAAGTATTTGATTCTAGTTTTGGATATCTATTTAACAGTTATTATAACAGTTTAGGGCAACGTATTGAAAGACAAAATAGAGGTTTGATCACGAGACCAAATATAGAAACCATATATAAATATAGAGCGCATGTAGATCTGGCCATGATAGTGCTTTTAAAAAATAAACCGTCTGTTGAAATTGAAGAATTGACCATTTTAGGTATAAATCACGAACAACAACATCAAGAACTCTTACTAACAGATTTGAAGTATACGTTTTCTCAAAACCCTATTCATCCAAAGTATGATAACATCAATTTTGTTGAGCAAAAAAACACAGAAAATGGTTGGCTTCAAATAAACGAAGGTAACTACAATATAGGTCATACCAGTAACGACTTTTGTTTCGATAACGAACTGGCTTCTCATAAAATATTCCTTCAACCATTTAAAATTGCAAAACATTTAGTTACCAATGGCGAATATATAGCGTTTATTGAAGCTGGTGGTTATTCAGATCCAAAATATTGGTTAGATGATGGATGGCATTGGATAACTAAAAATAAGATTGACCACCCTTTGTATTGGGCTTTAGAGGATGATAAATGGAAACATTACACACTTTCTGGATTAAAAGACCTAAATCCTGATACGTTACTTTGTCATATCTCATTTTATGAGGCTTCTGCATTTGCCTTTTGGAAGGGATTACGTTTACCTACAGAATTTGAATGGGAAGTTGCTTCAAAACAGTTTAATTGGGGAAATCGTTGGGAATGGACATACTCAGCTTATTTACCATACCCAAATTTTAAAACAGCAAAGGGAGCAGTTGGTGAATATAATGGAAAATTTATGATCAATCTTATGGTACTCAGAGGTTCATCAAGTGTCACACCAAAAAATCATAGTAGATTTACCTATCGTAATTTTTTCTCCCCTGAAACACAATGGCAGTTTTCAGGAATTAGACTGGCTTCTAATACTTAATTAATAAAATAATCAGTAACGACAAACAATAAATGAGCAATACCTTTATAAATGATGTAAACGAAGGGTTAAGTAAACCCAACAAATCATTATCCTCAAAATACTTTTATGATAAAATTGGTGATGCCATTTTTGTAGAAATCATGAATATGCCAGAATACTATCTTACTAATGCAGAAATGGATATATTCAAAAACCAGACTCAAGGTATTATTACTAGTCTGGAACTCAATCCACAAATTCCTTTTGAACTTATAGAATTAGGCGCAGGTGATGGCACAAAAACAAAGCATCTTTTAAAGAAATTAGATGAAAATGGCTATGATTTCAAATATTTCCCAATAGATATATCTCAAAACGCTTTAGATCAATTAGAAAGAAGTTTGAATACCGAATTGCCAAATATCAATGTTTCAAAGCAGCAAGGTGATTATTTCGACATATTGGCTTCTTTAAAGGCTACAAACACTCAAAAAGTGGTTTTATTTCTAGGTTCAAATATTGGTAATTTAACAGATGATAGCGCTAAACAATTCATCACCGAACTTAGTAATGTTCTAAACACGAACGATAAAGTGCTTTTAGGTGTAGATTTAATAAAACCTGAATCGATTGTACTTCCTGCTTATAATGATAGTCAAGGTATTACCAAACGATTCAACTTAAATCTTTTAAGTAGAATCAATAAAGAGCTAAAGGCAAATTTTGATATTAAAGCTTTTAATCATATTCCAGAATATACTGAAAATGAAGGGATTGCAAGAAGTTACCTTGTAAGTACTAAAGCTCAAAGCGTTACTATTGATGAATTAAATAAAACTTTTACATTTTATGAAGGTGAAAAGATTCATACAGAAACCTCAAGAAAGTACAACGACACCATATTAAATAATATTTTAGAAAACAGCAATCTAGAAGTGGTTACTAAGCTGATGGATTCAAATTTGTATTTTGCAGATTATATTTTAAAAAAGAGATAGATTTTGAATAGCGTATCTAATCAATTATGTGTTTTAGGTCTTGGCTCTAGAAGCACGCAATTTTACATTGAAGCACTTCATGAGCGTTATCACAATTGCTTTGGCAATTATCACACCTTCCCTTTTATTTTATATCAAATAGATTTTAATAGAATCAATATACATCTACCAAACCAGTTTGATCAATTAATTCCTGAACTGACTGATTGTTTGAATTCAATTTCAAGATTACCTACACAACGGTATTTGATTCCTAACATTACCTTGCACGAAACACTAGATAAAATTGACCATGATTTAAGTATTATTCATCCTATTGAGTTAACAATAAACTATTGCAGCGCACAGGATATAAATGAAATTGTACTTTTTGGATCTCAATATACCATGCAATCATCATACATATCAAAAGCCTTAAAAGCTCAAGGTATTACTACTATAATTCCTTCAGATCAAAATATATTGGAGATCGATGATTTTAGAAAGAAATTATATACACACTCTGATTCTGAAGAAGATTTTAGTAGGTATAAAAAATTAATCGATCACTATACAGCTTCATATCATGTGGTTATAGCCTGTACAGAATTATCACTCAATCATAAAAAGCTTTATAACGAAAAACTAATTGACATGGCCATGCTCCAAATAGATCATATTATTCCTGCTTAGTGTAAACCAAGGTTACATCTTCATTAGGATAGGTGAAATTCATTCCATCATACATTTCTATTCGAAAGAAATCTGAAACAAATACATTCATGATATTACCTGATAGCGTTCCTACTAAATCATCGTTACCATTTTCAACAGTAATCGTGTTTCCATCATGTGTCCAAGTAGATTCGGTATCAAAACCATCTAAGCATTCATAAACGTGCTCATATTCGGTTGCACTGGTTACTTCTACTGTTATTGAAGTTAGTGCACTAATGATATTTACTGTGCCATCAGACCTGAACCTAATTAGATCATCATTATAACAAGGTGTTTCAACAAATAAATTTCTAGAAGCCGTTCCATCTTCATTAAAATCGAAAGCACTTTCAACACGCAGAGCGCTCAACACCCAAGTGCCTTCTATACTGGTAGTAGTATCACCATCATCATCTGATGAGCAAGAAAATAGGCTAAATACAATTAATAGAACACATAATTTAATAATAATTTTCATGGTTTGATAGTTTATAGTTTATACCAACCCATCGCTTATTTATCAATATGTCATCAGCCCTTTTGAGATTATTTTTTATGTTGCTTCTCTTCTATCCATTTGCTCATAAACTTCGTGCTTTGTATAGTATGGTGCTGTAGTATTTGTCCGATAAAATTTTCTTGTCTATGTGCAGAAAGATCTAATAATATAGAGTCTAGTGTATTGATGAAAGGCTTTTGAAAATCTGAAATTTGAAAACGCGAATTAATTGCTCTAAATCCGTTATCTTGTTTTTCTGTCCATAGGCTCTGATTTTTGTACAATTCGATTGTTTTTTGAGCAAAGGCCTCAGGATTGTCCTCAATAAAACCATTAGCATCAAAATTACCAAACATACCTTCGGCAGCAATACAACTCATCATACATGGCGTACCGTTTTGCATGGCATCTATAAGTTTCCCTTTTAAACCAGCCCCAAATTGTAAAGGTGCCAGACATAATCTTGCAGATTGCATGACTTGGTTAACATCTTTTGCAAAGCCCTTGATAATGAATCCATCATTTTCATTATGAAGTTGTGTGATTTTTTGAGAGGCATAAGCACCATAAATAAGAATTTTTGCTTTAGAGAATTCTTTACGAATTAGTGGCCAAATGGTTTGCTTTAGATATAAAACCGATTGGTAATTTGGCGGATGCAAAAAGTTTCCAATAGTTATGAAATGTTCTCGTTGATCAAATTTAGGTAGATTTATAAGCGAAGTATTTGAAATAGGGTGTAATAAAAATGGTAGATAAAAAAGTAATCTACTTTCAATTTTAAATGTTTCTGTTAGTATTTTCATTTCTACTTCTGAGATAATTAAACTCAGATCACATCTATAAATACTTGCTATTTCTCTCTTAGCGTCATCACTAAAAAGATTTTTTTCATTAAAAGGTTTCTTTAATTGAAATGCCTTTTGGCGTGCTTTGCGTAAGCAATGTAAATCTTCAGTATCTAATATTCTTAAAGCATTAGGGCAATTTTCAGTAACACGCCATCCATATTGCTCTTCAATCATGAACCGATCAAATAATACGATATTAGGATTCAATGCTGCAACAAAGTCATCAAAACTAGAATCGTTAAGTTTAATTGTTACTTGATCTACTCCAAGCTGTTTTAAATCGAAGGCATTTTTAGTTTTAGTGCACGCTGAAGCAAAAGTGATAGTGTATTTTAGAGATTTAAATAGTGTTATGAGTTGCATCATTCTACTTCCAGCTGCAGAACTATTTGGTTCTGGCCAAACGAAGCCAATGATGAGAAGTGTTTTTTTCACAACATTAAACGCTAATCACTTGAAAGCTGAGAAGCATAATTTGAGCGTACATTTTTTGCCCAATCTATAACTGCTTTGATTTGCTCTTGAGTTAAATTTGCCTCACTGTGTGTCCAGGTGTAAGAACGCAAAGGCATTTCCTTAGCTTGAACCATTTCTATTAATTCTTCAAGTTTATGATCTTTCTTTTTCACTGTGTAACTGTCCCACTTTGAAACATCAAAATGCCCTTTACCATGATCTATATGACCATCTAACCAATAATTCACAGGTGTAATTGAACTATACCACGGATAACGAGTTACACTACTATGGCAATCAAAACAGGTTTCTTTTAAAATACCTTTAACTTGTGGTGAAGGATTTGTTTCTACTAAAAAGGGTTCTATTGAAGTAAGATCGCCTTCATTTTTTTCTGGACCAAAAAACTGTGCAATGATAAACACAACAAGTAATGCCAAAAGTATCTTTTTTATAAGCTTCATTTTGATTATTTTTGTAGTGCTTAAATGTACTAAAAAAAGGTTTGACTACAGAACAACTTTACAACGAATTAAATTACGTCAACCATTCGCGAGAAAAGCGCTTATACTATGCTAATTTGGTCATCTCGCAACCCGAACTCATTTCCGAATTATTGGATATCCTTTTTATGATTGATGATAAGATTTCTTGTCGAGCAGCTTGGGTATTTGAATTCATGTGCGGCGAAAAGCTTGAAGCAATCATTCCGCATCTTAGTAGATTTACTGAAAGTATTCATAAAGTACATCTAGACTCTGCTGTAAGACCTGTGGCAAAAGTATGTGAGCATTTAATAAAGGCATATTATTCTAAGCACGATCATATTATCAAAACGGCTTTAAGGCATGAACATCTAGAAAAGATTATAGAAGCCTGTTTTGATTGGATGATCAACGATGAAAAAATTGCACCTAAAGCCTATGCCATGAATGCGTTATTCTTATTAGGCAAAGACCATGATTGGATTCATCCAGAATTGGCAATGATATTAGAACGAGATTATCACATGCAAAGTTCTGGCTTTAAAGCTAGAGCTAGACATATTTTAAAAAAAATTAAGGCCTAAAGCCTACTGTAGAAAAGGAAAAAATGAAAAAAGACAATACCAAAGTTATATATTGGCTATTAACAGGATGTATTTTGATTTTTATAATGGTCATTGTTGGAGGAATCACTAGGCTAACACATTCAGGTCTATCAATTTCAAATTACAAACTAATTGCTGGTACTATTCCTCCTATGAATGAAGTAGAATGGCAAGAAGCATTCGAACTCTACAAACAGTATCCAGAGTATCAAAAACTAAATACTCATTTTGATCTCGAAGATTTTAAAGACATTTACTTTTGGGAATGGTTACACCGCGTTATTGGTCGTTTTATTGGACTGGTATTTTTTATTCCATTTTTATATTTTTTAATAACTAAACAACTTTCAAAACCAACAATTAAAAAATCAATAATCCTATTGTGTTTGGGCGGATTTCAAGGGTTTTTAGGATGGTACATGGTGAAAAGTGGATTGGTAGATAATCCAGACGTAAGTCATTATAGACTTGCAGCCCATTTAACCACAGCCTTTATCACATTTGCTTATACCTTTTGGGTGGCATTAGATTTAATTTTTCCCAATAAAAATGACATCAACAAAAAAATGAGAAACCTCATTTGGTTAGGTTTGACAATTCTATTATTACAAATTGTATATGGTGCATTTGTAGCTGGTTTAGATGCTGGTTTTATACACAACCATTGGCCTATGATGAGCGAAGGTAAATTCATGCATGAAACTGTTTACATAGAACAAAACCCTGTTTATAAAAACTTCATTGAAGGCAAAAGTGGTGTGCAATTTGTACACAGGACCTTAGCCTATGTGGTAGTATTCATCATACTAATGATATGGTATAGAGGAAAACAGTTAATACTTACAACACCTCAATTGTATGGTATAAATGCTTTACTTATAATGGTATTTGTTCAGTTTTTATTAGGAATTTTAACAATCATATACGCTGTTCCTGTTTGGCTAGGTGTTACGCATCAAGTAGGTGCTTTTTTATTATTAACAGCTATGACATTTACGTTGCACCGTTTTAGTAAATAAGTTATTTTTGCAGCATGATTTATAGATTTAGAGTTATACTAGACAATGATACTGAAGATGATGTATTTCGTGATATAGAGATTCGTGAAACAGACTCTCTTGAAGATTTACATAACACCATCACACAATCTTTTGGTTTTGATGGTATAGAAATGGCTTCGTTTTACCTAAGTAATGATGAATGGGATCAAGGTGAAGAAATATCAATGTTTGACGTTAGTGAAGGTCAAGGTACTGTGCGTTTAATGAACGAAACCAAACTCAATGATGTCGTTCATGAAGCACAAACTAAATTAATCTATGTTTATGATTTTCTAAGCATGTGGACATTTTTGGTTGAACTAGCTGAAATAGTCGAAGAAGCCGAAGGAACAGACTACCCTAACCTTATGTTTGTTCACGGACAAATACCAGACACAGCGCCTGAAAAGACCTTTGAAGCTGAAGACTTTAATGATTTCAATGAATTTGAAGATGACATAGATGTTGATGACTACGACAATCTAGATTTTGACGAAAACTGGAACTAATCCAAATTTTACTTTTTTTAAATTTGATTAAGCATTTCAAGTGTGTTTCTTCCTATATCCAAAATGAAACTACATGCTTGTAACAAAATTTGTATACATTCGTCATACATATAATCAATCATTTCTGAACTGTTTCAGTAATAAAATCAATTAATTTGGAATCTATACTAACCATCAACAATCTCACCAAAAAATTTGGTCCAGTCACTGCTGTAAAAGACTTATCATTCACTATAAACAAAGGTAATGTTTATGGTATCTTAGGACCCAATGGCAGTGGAAAATCTACAACATTAGGTATTGTATTAAACGTTGTTAATAAAACCCAAGGTGAATTTCTTTGGTTTGATGGTAACACTACAACTCATGATGCTTTAAAGAAAGTCGGTGCTATTATTGAACGCCCAAACTTTTATCCATATATGACAGCTTATCAAAACTTAAAGTTGGTATGTAAGATTAAAGGTGTAGCCTACAGTAAGATAAACGAAAAACTTGAAGTTGTTGGTTTACTAGAAAGAAAAGATCATAAATTCCGAACCTACTCATTAGGCATGAAACAACGTTTGGCAATTGCTTCAGCATTACTAAATGACCCAGAAATTTTAATTTTAGATGAACCAACCAACGGTCTAGACCCTCAAGGTATTCATCAAATTCGTGCCATCATTAAACAAATTGCAAGTGAAGGCACTACAATACTTTTAGCTTCACACCTTTTAGACGAAGTTGAAAAAGTGTGTTCGCATGTGGTTGTTCTTAGAAAAGGTGAAAAATTGTATTCGGGACGAGTGGATGAAATGATTTCTAGTCATGGTTTTTTTGAATTACAATCAGATCAGCAAGAGAAACTTCTACGACTTCTAGAAAAAGATAACTCGTTCGGTAATATAACTGTAGAAGACAAAATCATTACTGCATTCTTAAACAACCCAATGAATGCCTCTACATTCAATCAACTTATGTTTGATAATGGTATTGTATTATCACATTTAGTGAAGCGCAAAGAAAGTTTAGAGGAGCAATTCTTACAGTTAACAGACAATAAATAATCATCAATCAAATACTGAGTTTTCAGAAAAAAAATCAACCCATCATGTTAAGACTTTTACAACTTGAACTTCAAAAGCTTTTATTAAATAGAGCAAGTAAAGTACTTATATTCATATCTTTCATTCTTCCGTTTTTTGTAATTATTCTATCATCACTTAGAATTAATTTTTTCGGACTCTTTGTTTTAGAATTAGGTCATTATGGAATTTTCAATTTCCCAATCGTGTGGCACATCACTACGTTTTTTGCCTCTCAATTCAAATTCTTTTTTGCCATTGTAGTGGTAAGTATGATAGGTAATGAATACAGTAATAAGACCATCAAACAAAACCTCATTGATGGGTTAAGCAAAAAAGAGTTTATACTCTCTAAGTTTTACACGATAGTCTTCTTTTCTGCAGTAGCTACATTATTGATATTTTTAATCTGCTTATGTATAGGACTTTACTATTCAAGCATAGATGAAATGTCTTTAATATTTATAGATTCGGAATTCTTATTTGCATATTTCTTAAAACTTGTCGGGTTCTTTAGCTTGTGCCTGTTTTTAGGAATGCTTGTAAAACGCTCTGCCTTTGCACTAGCATTTTTATTTGTATTATTTATCGTGGAATGGATTATTTATGGCATACTTACATGGAAAACTAACGAAGCTCTTGCCGATAAAATTCAAAATTTCTTCCCATTAAAATCCATGTACAAGTTAATTGATCAGCCATTTCAACGTATTGTTATGTCTAAAGTACCTAACAAGCAAGACTTTATATATGACTTTGCAGTACATTGGCATGAAATAGCAATAGTTTTAGCTTGGACAGTAATTTTCATCTTTTCATCTTATAGATTGCTTAAACGTCGTGATTTGTAATATCTTTATAGCTTAACATCTTACCCTTGCAGTGTTTTATGTTAAAGTTTTACCTAACTTTTAAAATTAGGTAGTAATTTTACCACAATACATGTTATAATTAAGTAAGACTGCTAAAGTTATTGCTATTACCAAAATGAAAAGGAGATCAATACTATTCGTTACACTTTTGTTGTGTAGTATATTCACGTATGCACAGCAGGAAGCGTCGTTTTGGTATTTTGGTCAAAACGCTGGATTACAATTTGACTATTCAACTGGTACTGTAACTTCAATAACAGATGGACAATTAGATACACTTGAAGGCTGCACATCAATATCAGACACAAATGGCAATCTGTTATTTTATTCTGACGGTCGTACAATTTGGAATGCAAACCATGTGGCAATGCCAAATGCTAGTGAAACTCTAGGAACAGGTCTAAAAGGTGATGACTCAAGTACATCTTCTGGTTTAATCGTCCCAAAACCTCAAGATCCAAGTGCTTACTATATATTTACTGTTGATGAACCACACCACTTCAACTCGGTAGGTTTTCCAAATAATCAAGATGGTGATGGTGTTAATGACGGACTCACCTACTCATTAGTTGATATTACATTAGAAGGTGGTTTAGGAGATGTTGTTGATTCTGAAAAAAACATACAACTAATAACCTACGACCCTACAGATCCTCAAGAATTAGATTTCAAATGCTCAGAAAAAATTACCGCTGTAAAAGCCGATGATTGCTCATCCTTTTGGGTGATTACTCATTTTATTGATACATTCTATGCCTTTAAAGTAGACACTAACGGAGTTAATACTACTCCTGTAGCTTCTACCGTTGGACCAATTGTACCAGTATCTGGTTACAGAAGAAATGCTTTAGGCTATTTGAAAGCTTCGCCTGATGGATCTAAACTAGTAGTTGCGCATTTTGGATTTGCTGATGAACCTGGTAGAAATGGTGCTGGAGGTGTGTACCTATTCGATTTTAATAATGATACTGGTACGGTATCAAATTCAATAGAATTATACGGTCCGCAAAATGGAAATAGCCCTTATGGCGTAGAGTTTTCCTCTGAAAACAGAAAAGTATATGCTACTATAGATACTGGTGCTGCTGGAACAGGATCGAGTCAACTATTACAATGGGATCTTGAAGCTGCAGATATTCCCAGTTCAAGACAGAACATTTTTACATCAACTAATCTAAGTGCTGGAGCATTACAATTAGGATTAGATAAAAGAATTTACAGAGCGCAGGTGAATTTTGCAGATGTTTCTACAAGCGGTAGATTTTTAGGTGTTATCAATAATCCTGAAGCAGATGGAACTGCTGTGAATTATGATGAAACTGGCATGCTCCTAGATGTCAATGGTACTTTTCAAAATTTAAGTAGAATCGGCTTGCCTCCATTCATACAATCGCTCTTTAATTCTCAAATTGATATTATTCAGAATGGCGAAAGCACGACAGAACTGAAGTTATGTACAGGAAACAATTATACATTAATGGCTGAAGATATAGCTGGAGCTACTTATAATTGGTCAAAAGATGGAGCACCACTTGCAGAAACAACATTTCAGCTTTTTGTTGACACTCCTGGTTTTTATGAAGTATTTGTTGAACCAAATAATGGTGAATGTCCTATTGAAGGTGAAGCATTAGTGGGTATTTTTGAAATCCCAACTGCAACGCAACCACAAGATATCGTTGTTTGCAATGAAGAAGCTAATACATCATTTGATCTTACAATTCAAGATACTGATATATTAGGAACTCAAGATCCAACAGCATTCAACGTACACTACTACACAACTTTAGATGATGCTACTAATAATATAAATGAGATTACAGAAGTATTTGAAAATACCGAAAACCCTCAAACGATTTATGTAAGAGTTGATAATGTAGATAATGACAAATGCTTTGACATCACAGAATTCGCATTAGAAGTATTTATTATACCTACTATTGAATCTCTTGATGATGTAAATGTTTGTGACATTGATTTTTTTGGAAATACTACGGATGGATTTACTACTGTAGAGCTCAACTCGCTTAATCATCATTTCTTAGGAACACAAAGCACTACAACTTTTGCTGTAAGCTATCATGCAACGCAACAAGATGCTGATAACAACACAAATGCCTTGCCAAATACGTATACAAATACTACAGCATATACTGAAGAATTATTTGTTAGAGTAGAAAACAGTACTAATACAGACTGTTATATAACCGCTTCATTCTCTATGATCATCAATGATGCTCCAGAAGCCAATACAGTTAGTCTCATTCAATGTGATGAAGATGGTATTCCTGAAGGGTTTACCACTTTTGATCTCAATCAAGCCTTTGATGCTATTACTGGTGGTGCTTCTGATAGAGAAATTAATTTCTTCTTATCGCTTAATGATCTCCAAAATAATCAAGATCCTATCAATGCCGATGCCTTTGATAATTTCTTCAACCCACAAACAGTTTATGCGCTCGTTACCAATACCATTACAGGTTGTACCAACACTGCGCAAGTAACGCTTCAAGTCAGTTCTACTGCTGCTAACAA
>NZ_CANNDQ010000011.1 GCF_947503375.1 uncultured Psychroserpens sp. | reverse complement strand
TTGTGTATCAGAGACAGAATTACCACAATCATCAGTAGCAGTCCATGTTCTTGTAATTGTTTCAGTATTTCCACAACCAGGAGTAGAGCTATCTACAAAGGTAATAGTCACATTACCACAAGTATCTGTAGCAATAGCACTACCAGTATCTACTGGATCTATACTTTCATTACATTCTACAGTTACATTGCTAGGTAAAGTTATAGATGGAGGAGTTGTATCCTCAACAGTAATTGTTTGTGTATCAGAGACTGAGTTTCCACAATCATCAGTAGCAGTCCATGTTCTTGTAATTGTTTCAGTATTTCCACAACTAGCAGCAGAACTATCAGAGAAAGAAATAATTACACTTCCGCAATTGTCTGTAGCAGTTGCATTACCTGTATCTGCTGGATTTGTACTTTCTGTACATTCAACGGTTACATCATTAGGTAAAGTTAGAGTTGGTGGTGTTGTGTCTTCAACAGTAATTGTTTGTGTACTCATAGCCGAATTACCACAATCATCAGTAGCTGTCCATGTTCTTGTAATAATGTATTCATTTGGACAAGGCGTCGGAATTGCTGGTGTAACTACATCGTTGTATGTTACTGTTGTTACATTTCCACAATTATCTACAGCAGTAGCTGTACCAGTGTTTGATGGATCAACACTTTCAGTACATTCAATAGTAGCATCACTTGGTAAAGTTATTATTGGAGCTGTTGTATCTTGAACTGTAATAATTTGTATATCTGATGCTGTATTACCACATGCATCAGTTACAGTAAACGTTCTATTAACTATTGTTGTACATGTCCCAGAGCTTATGTCTGAATATGTTATTGTATCTATTGTTCCGTCAGCATCAGAAGCAGTACCATTACCACCTAAAGCATTTTGTAATTGAGTTAATGAAATAGTGATAGGCGATTCACTATAGGCTAGATCTGTAATAATTGAAACATCACACCCTTCTAATGTATAATTATCTGGAGCTGTAATCTCGGGATTTTGAGAATCTTCATTTTCTATAATGATATCTACTATACTAGTTGAACACCCATTATCATCAAGAATGTCTACAGTATATGTGCCTTGTAAAAGGGTTGAAAATGTACCATTTGCTTGGTAATTTGTTCCTCCATCTATTGAATAGGTGTAAGGCGGTGTTCCACCAGAAGCTTCAACTGTAAGTTCTCCAGTAGAGTTTCCAGAACAATCCGCATTGGTTTGCGATGTTACACTTGCGGTTAATTCTGTTGGCTGAGTAATTTCACTATCACTCACAATAATATTACAACCAGATGCATCAGTTATAGTAACTGAATAATTTCCTGCAGGAATACCTGATAGATCTTCTGTAGTTTCTCCACTATCCCATACATAGGAATAAGGTGGTGTTCCACCAGTTACAGTTAGGTCAATAGCACCTGTTGAATCCCCATAACAAAGCACGTTTGTTACTGCTGCCATAGCTTCAAGGTTTTCAGGAATTACTATCGCAATCTGCGCTTCAATACTTGGTGTGGTACACGTAGCTCCGAATGTTCCAGTATAGGTCAATTCAGCAGAGAAGTTGCCTTCAAATGGTGCAGCACCTGTATAATCAAAAGTTCCGCTTAATGTATTTGAAGTGCCTACTTGATTTCCGTTTAAGTAGAACTCCCAGAAGAATGTATCACCAGATGACGTACATCCATTTTGTTCTAAAGTGCCAGAATATTCTATAGAATTTGTACATCCAACTCTAGAAATATCAGGTGTGATATCTGGACAAGGAACACAAAAACTAGGATTATCAAACAGAATAAATGCTGTTTGACACATTGAATTTTCATAATTAATAACAGTATTTCCAGGTGTTTGATGACCACACACTGTTGGGTCATCTGGTACTATGGTATAATTTACAGTAATTGTTTCATTAAATACGTCTGGCACAAACCATGATAGGAGTTGACCACTATATGTTGTTGTTCCTTTACTAGGATTTATACTTCCAGAGACTATTGAAAAACCATCACCAATGACATCTGTAACAAGAGCTTGCCCTGGTAATTGGCTTGCTGCTGGTACAAGCTGTCCTAAAATTGAATCATAGATACTAGTTAAATCTGCATTATTTTCAGTTGAGAAAGCACCAGAATTTTGAATTCCGTTTAATGTTGCAAGTGCAATTGTTTCTTCGGTACCACTAATAGCACCAACAAGACCAATAGTAAAAACACTTTGCTCATATAGTGTACCATTAACCACTGTAGTTTGTGCATTAACACCAGCAGCTATGGCTTCAGTTTGACAAGCTGTATTAGCTGTAGTAGAACTACATGTTCCTCCACCAGTTCTATCGGTTGCAACACCATCTGATAATAAAATTATACTTCTATAGGTGGCACAATCAAAAGTACCGTTATTAGTTAATTCGTTATCAGCTGCTTGTATGCCAGCTTCAGTATTAGTATATCCTCCAGTAGTTATACTGTTAATTGTATTGATAATATTGGCTTGACCTGAACTATCAGTTAAACCTATATCTAGGGTTGCAGAACTACTAAAACTCACGACAGCAACTTTATTTCTTCCAGTTGGGTTGTTTGCTGGTAGAAAGAAATTATTCACAAACGCAATTGCTGCATCTTGTGCATAATCAATAGGTTCTGGCACAGGGCCATCATCCATACTTCCTGATCGGTCAATAATTAATACTACTTCTTGTGGTCTTGCAGGAGGATTACCTATAATCTCCAAAGTAACATCAAATTGAGTACAAACGGTTGAGTTTTCCACTATATACTTATTTACAACAACTTCATCTTGTGCAAATAATGTAGTTATAGAAAATAGAAATGATAAAGTAAATATAAACTTAGCTATACTTTTATCATTTCTTTTTTGAAATTGTAATTTATTTCTCATCGAGTTTATCTTTAAACCTATTTTTTATCTTTTAACAAACACCTATTAACCTTCTGATGGGTCAGGTACATAAACACTTAATATTGTAGTTTCAGATTTTGATCCACAATCTTCAGACTTAGCTTCAACCTCAATACAACTCCATGTATTAAATGGTGTACCATTTGGAACAGTTGCATTAACTATGAATTTGTATGATTCTCCACTTCTTAATTGTACTTCATTTGAAGGTGTAGTATTTATTCTATTTCTACTTAAATCATAACCTTGAAATGAAACATTTAGGTTACTATTACCTGAAGCAGCTCTTCTATGATATTGCGTGTTGTTATTATTACAAGGCGCTGTAAGATTTCTAGCAGATAAATAAAACGTTTTAGTATCTCTAGAAGTATTAGTAAGCACAAGAATGAATTGAGCACCATCTTCATCAGCAGATTTAAAGCTTCTGTCTTTCTCAACTATTAGTTGCGCACTACAATCGTTAAAATTATTTACCTTATTGTCTAAGTTAGAAGACATAGCAAATAGGCATACCGTAATTAAAACAGATATTAATTTCATGGTCATTTCAATTTAAATTCTTAATTAATAGATTAACTATATTATTTTTATCAATTTTATACCTATGTATAATAGTACAAGCAGATTTACATCTAAAGACTATTTTAAATAAGCGTTACATGTTAATACATTTAACATGTTTGAAACCGTAAATAATTAAATGAGAGGGAAGTGCATTGATTACCAATGCGAAAATGGATTTATTAATATATTTTTGATTTGGGGTCATTAATTATATTATTATTTGATACTAATCAGAAACAAAGCAACTGATAACCAAAACGTTTAACAAAAATAAATGTTAAAGGGACGAAAATAATCGTTAAAACGGAATTATGCAACATTTTATCGATAAAATATTACACTTCATCGAATGATTATGAAAAAACTGATACTTATAAGACACGCAAAATCTTCATGGAAATATAATGTTGA
The DNA here is from genome assembly GCF_947503375.1 of uncultured Psychroserpens sp. Taxonomy (GTDB): domain Bacteria; phylum Bacteroidota; class Bacteroidia; order Flavobacteriales; family Flavobacteriaceae; genus Psychroserpens. The sequence goes on along the minus strand of NZ_CANNDQ010000011.1, from coordinate 46,022 downwards.
TGATCGCGAAAGACCTTTGAAAAAGAGAGGTTTTAGAGATGCTGAACTAGTTTCATTGGCATTTAAAAACAGGTCAATTTTGCCTGATATTATTTTTTCAAGTCCAGCAAATAGGGCGTTAAGCACTTGTAAAATTTTCATTAATAATGTCAATTTTCGAGAAATCCCCTTATTTATTGAGGATGAATTATATGATTTCTCAGGTCAAAATGTGATTAATTTTCTTAAACATTTAGATGATAGTTATGAAAAGGTTATGATTTTTGGTCATAATCATGCATTCACATCAATTTGCAATATATTTGGAGACAAATATATTGACAATCTACCTACATGTGGATTGGTAGTTATAAATTTTGATGACGATAAGTGGAGAGATATTAATAATGGTATGACAGAATTTACAATTTTCCCTAGAGATTTAAAATAATGGTAAAAAACAAAAACAACTATATAAACAGAGAATTGAGCTGGCTCCAATTTAATGAAAGAGTTTTGCAAGAAGCTGAAGATGAAACAGTTCCTTTAATTGAAAGACTCAGGTTCTTAGGGATTTTTTCAAATAATTTAGATGAGTTTTTTAAAGTTCGATATGCTACAGTAAAACGAATTGATGAAGCTGGTAAAGGAGGAAAAAACCAATTGGGAGGCGTTAAAGCAAGTGAACTATTAGAAATTATCACTAAAGTTGTGATCAAGCAGCAAAGCTATAGCTTAGAGATTTTAAATAATATTCACAAAAGACTAGAAAGTGAAAAGATACACATTATCAATGAAAATCAAATCGATGAATCTCAACATGACTTCATAAAAAATTATTTTATACAACATGTAAGCCCGGCTCTGGTAACAATTGTACTTAGTGATATTGTAGAATTGCCACACCTTAAAGATAGTGCTGCATATCTAGCAGTTAAGATGACGCTAAATGATTCTGAAAAACAATATGCCTTGATAGAAATTCCAAAAGCGATAGATCGTTTTGTAGTATTACCAAAGCAAGGAGATGAAAATTACATTATTATTCTAGATGATTTATTGCGCTATTGTTTGAATGATATCTTCAACATCTTTAATTATGAAAGCATCTCTGCTAATATGATTAAGATTACTAGAGATGGTGAATTAGATTTTGATAGTGATTTAAGTAAAAGTTTTATTGAAAAAATTTCTGATAGTGTAAAGCATAGACAAGTAGGTGAGCCTGTTAGATTTGTATATGATAAAACTATTGATGAAGATACTCTAGAGTATTTAATGTCGAAAATGGGTATAGACTCTAAAGATAGTGTTATTCCTGGTGGACGCTATCACAATAGAAGAGATTACATGGACTTCCCAAGTTTGGGAAGAATGGATTTATTGTACGATAAAATTCAACCTTTGCAAATTAAAGGTCTTAGTCTAGAAAACAGTATTTTTTCCACCATTTCTCAAAGAGACTATCTTTTACATACACCATATCAAACATTTTCATATGTAGTTAAATTTTTGAGAGAAGCCGCACTTGATCCTCAAGTAAAAACTATAAAGATTACTATTTATAGATTAGCTCAAATATCTCATGTGGCTAGCTCTCTTATTAATGCTGCTAAAAATGGAAAAAAAGTTACTGTAGTTATTGAATTAAGAGCACGATTTGATGAGCAAGCAAATATAGATTATGCTGAACAGATGCAAGCTGAAGGTGTTAACTTACTTTTTGGAGTTGAAGGGTTAAAAGTACACAGTAAAATGTGTGTGATAGAAAGGGAAGAAAATGAAAAACTAATTCGTTACGGGTTTATAAGCACAGGTAACTTTAACGAATCTACAGCTAAAGTATATACAGATTTTACCTTATTCACATCTAACTCTAAAATTCTAAAAGATGTCAATAAGGTATTTAACTTTTTTCAAACCAATTACCTTATATACAGATATAAGCATATCATCACATCACCACATTATACAAAATCGAAATTATTTGCTTTAATTGATACTGAAATTGATAATGCAAAACAAGGTAAACCTGCCTATATAAAGCTAAAACTGAATAGTATTTCTAGCTATAATATGATTGACAAGTTATACGAAGCAAGTAGAGCTGGTGTAAGAATTCAAATGATAGTAAGAGGTATCTGTTGTTTAATCCCAGGTATTCAAGGCATGAGTGAAAATATAGAAGTAATCAGTATCATTGATAAGTTCCTAGAGCACACAAGACTTTACGTGTTTTGTAATAACAATGACACTAAAGTATATATATCTTCTGCAGATTGGATGACCAGAAATATAGAAAATAGAGTAGAAGTAAGTTGTCCAATATATCAAGATGATATAAAGCAGGAGTTGCTAGATATTTTTGATATTTGTTGGAGAGATAATGTAAAGGCCAGATTGATAGATGAAACACAAAGCAACACTTATCGAAAAAATGATAAGCCCAAAGTAAGAGCTCAATTTGCACTTTACGACTATTTTAAAAATAAATTGAAGAATACATAATACATGCTATCCATAAAAAAATACGCTGCTATAGATATAGGATCTAATGCAGTTCGGTTATTAATTTCAAATATTATAGAACAAAAAGGGCGACCAGCGATGTTTAAGAAGAGCTCATTGGTTAGGGTGCCAATTCGTTTAGGAGCAGATGTGTTTCTGACCAATGAAATTTCTCCTGAAAACAAGCAACGCATGTTAGATACCATGATCGCATTTAGGTTACTTATGAAGTCTCATAAAGTAGTTGCCTATAAAGCATGTGCCACTTCAGCTATGCGTGAAGCTGATAATGGAAAAGAAATAACAAGACTCATTTCAAAAAAAGCCAATATAGCTATAGATATCATTGATGGTGAAGAGGAAGCTGCTATTATTGCAGCTACAGATTTGCACTCGTATATTAATGAAGATAAGACTTATTTGTATGTTGATGTGGGTGGTGGTAGTACAGAGTTTTCAATAATACATCATGGCGAAACTGTGACTTCAAGATCTTTTAAGATTGGTACTGTTAGATTACTAAATGATATGGTAAAAAAAGAAACTTGGTCTGAATTAGAAATGTGGATTAAAGCAAACACAAAAGGTTATGATAAGTTAGATTTGATTGGTTCTGGAGGAAACATTAATAAAATATTCAAAATCTCTGGCAAAGCCTTAGGTAAACCATTAACCTATTTTTATTTGACTTCATACTATAACAAGTTGCAAAGCTATTCATACGAAGAGCGTATTACAGAGTTGGATCTTAATCAAGACAGGGCAGATGTAATTATTCCCGCAACTAGAATTTATCTTTCTGCAATGAAATGGAGTGGCGCAAAGGATATTTATGTGCCAAAAATTGGGCTTTCAGACGGTATCATTAAAAGTGTTTATTATAAAACGGTTTCAAGTGTAAGCCTTTAATAATTAAGTTATTCAACCTCATTTTTTTACGACACGTCCAATATTTATGATTTAATTTCTTTTTTCATTATATATTAGTCATCTCAAATCTATGCTACTTCATTTTAATTTAGCATCATTTTGAAAATGCTCAATTACAATAATTGAGACAGTTAATAACTAAACATTCTAAAAATGAAATCACTTATACTTACGTTATTATTTGTTAGTATTACTACAATTACCTTTTCGCAAGGTACAAGCTATGGAGTTAGAGGTGGCTTTAATATCTCTAATCTAGATTTTGATCCTGATGCTGATTTTGAAAACAAGCACAGAAACAGTATTGCCTTTGGAGGCTTTGTTGATTTCGGGATTAGTGACACTTTTTCCATTTTAACAGAATTGCAATATTCTGCTGAAGGCGGAAAAGGAGAAACGTTAAAAGCTGATTATATTCAGTTACCAATTATGGCACGTTTGTCTTTTGGAGATAAGTTTACAGTTGGAGTTGGTCCAATGGTGAGTTTAAAAACATGGAAAAATCGTGACGGTTTTTCAACCTTTACCTATTCAGGTGTTGGTGGTGTTGAGTATATGTTAACTGATGAACTTTTTATTGATGCCAGAGTGCATTATGGATTAAGCAATATTTTAGACGAAGACCTTACAGATGTAGAAGCGCAAAGCACTACATTTCAATTTGGTTTCGGCATAAAGATATAAGATATAAGAAACGTTAAATATTATTAGAAGCCTTAGTTTTTTACTGAGGCTACTTTTGTTTAATAGCGTACATAACTTAAAAAATTAACCATGAATCGTTTCATGTTTGCCTAAGTCTTTCATAATACTTGCTTCGTAATCAAGAAGCTCTTGCCACTTTTTATCGACTTCTTTGCGATCACCATATTGTCTAGCAAAACCTAAAAACATAGTATAGTGGTTGGCTTCACTTACCATTAATTTTCTATAAAATTCTGCGAGATCTCTATCTTCTAATTCTTCAGAGAGTAGTCTAAAACGTTCACAACTTCTAGCTTCAATTAAAGCAGCATATAAGAGTCTGTGTACAAGTTGCGTGGTTCTGCTTCCGCCTTTAGGAAAGAATTTTAAAAGCTGAATGACATAATCATCTTTTCGATCTCTACCTAAAATCCAACCATTGGCTAATAGTTTATCATGAACCATTTTAAAGTGACTGATCTCCTCTTTAACCAAAGCGATCATTTCTTGCACCAAATCAGTATATTCAGGAAAACTTACAATTAGTGATATGGCTGTGCTTGCTGCTTTTTGTTCACAATACGCATGATCTGTTAGAATCTCTTCAATATTCTTTTCTACAATATTCACCCAACGTGGATCTGTTGGCAATTTTAAACCTAACATAATTAACTGTGTTCTTCTATTAAAATTAAATGTTGTTCACCTTTGGGATCTAAGGTTAATTCATAAAGTTTATAGGCATTATTTTCTACATTTATAAATGAGATGCCTATGTTTAAATACTTATTGTTAGATACTTCTTGGTTTACCCAAACATGCTGTAAAGTTGCTTTATCCCAAAATGTTTTTTGCAATGGGTCTTTAAATTCTTGAGCACTAATAGCCGTTTTAAAAATATCTTTTGAAGCAACAGCAACGCTAATCTCAGATTCAAAAACTCGATGGTATAGTAATTTTATTTTATTATTTGAGTTGCTTTTAGTTACAGTTATATATTCATCTTTAATTGAATAGTTTTTTATATGTACTTTGAACGTATTTGAAATTATAGAATCAGTTCTAACTTCTATATGTGTTTCAGGAAAGTAATTAGCCAATGCAATTTGAGAGAAAGCATATTTGTATTCTGAAATAGGTCTTTTTTTTAACTCATTGCTTTTCTGAGTTTTAATACAACTCGTCAATACAAGTGTAACAAATAAAAAAAAGAGGACTGTTTTTTTCATGAAGTAAAAATAATCAAACTTTTGGTAAAAGTTGAACACTGCTTATGCTTAGTTAATATCTAGACCAAATGTTTGCTTTAGAAGCTCGATATTTTTATTTTTCTCTTTGAGTTTTTCATATTTCTCAATAGAGGTAAAAGTGTATTTTTTTGCAATCTCTTCATTCACACTGATATCTAGTTTTAAATCGAAATTTTTCAGCGTTTTACGTAAGTATTCCATTAATGGATATTGAGCCCTTTCAAGTTCTAATTTAAGTGTCTCATTTGGAAATTCAAGTTGAATATTAACCTCATACAGCTTTGGAATTCCCATTTCTAATATAGAAGCCATGATTTTCTCCCCTTTTTTATGAAGTTGATTAATGTAAGCGTTCCACGCCACTAAAAAATCATCTTGATTAACATCTTCTCTTGGTAGGTCTTCAGTATCAATTACGACTTCCATTTGACGTATTTGATGCTCCTTTTTTGCCTTTATGCTTTTTAGAGACAACCCTGAAGTTCTTTGATCTTTTTTAATATCAATTTTTGCAAGTTGTTCTTTTGATAAAGAAGACATAGCAGGTTTAGTAACTTCTACTTCTTCTACTTTCTTCTCGGTTTTAACCTCTTTATTTGGAACCTCTACAGGAATAGGGGTAACACCTTTAGATTTAAAATAAGCTGCAGGAATTATGTAGTGCTTGCTATTTTTTTTTTCTCCATCAAAAGTGATAGAGGCTAATTGCATCAAGCAAAGCTCAACAAGTAAGCGTTGGTTTTTACTATTCTTGTATTTAAGGTCACAGTCGTTAGCTAATGCAATTCCTTTTATTAAAAAATCATGAGGTGATTTCTTAGCTTGTGCTAAGTACTTTGCTTTGGTATCTTCACCAACTTCAAGTAATGCAATGGTCTTTTCGTTTTGACATACCAGAAGGTCTCTAAAATGCGATGCTAAACCAGCGATATAGTGATGGCCATCAAATCCTTTTGAGAGTGTCTCATTAAATTGAAGGAGTAATTCGGGAATTTTATTATCAAGAATTAAATCAGTACTTGTGAAGTACGTTTCATAATCTAAGACATTTAGGTTCTCTGTAACTGCTTGCCGTGTTAATTCTTTTCCAGAAAAGCTAACCACTCGGTCAAAAATTGACAGTGCGTCTCGCATAGCACCATCCGCTTTTTGAGCAATAATATGTAATGCATCGTCTTCAGCGTTAACTCCTTGTGCTTCAGCAATAAATTTTAAATATTCTTTAGCATCTTTTACTGTGATACGTTTAAAATCAAAAATTTGACAACGTGATAATATTGTTGGAATAATCTTATGCTTTTCTGTAGTTGCCAAGATAAAAATACAATGCTTAGGCGGCTCTTCTAAAGTTTTTAAAAATGCATTAAAAGCAGCCTGAGAAAGCATATGCACCTCATCAATAATATAGACTTTATATTTACCTACCTGTGGTGGAATACGAACTTGATCAGTAAGACTTCTAATGTCGTCAACAGAGTTGTTAGAAGCGGCATCTAACTCAAAGATGTTAAAAGCAAAATCTTCATCTTCAGTTTCTGTACCATCTCTATTTATCATCTTAGCCAAAATACGTGCGCAAGTTGTTTTTCCAACACCTCTTGGTCCAGTAAATAATAATGCTTGAGCTAAATGATCATTTTCAATAGCATTCAATAACGTATTGGTAATGGCTTGTTGACCAACAACATCCTTAAAGGTTTGCGGTCTATATTTACGTGCCGATACGATGAAATGTTTCATTGAAAAAACTTAGAATAACAAAGTTAAAAAAACACTATAAAAATAGGAATTATAGGTATCATATTTGATACGAGTTATTAACAATTAATTGTACTTTTGTGATTAAGTAAATTGCCTTATCGCTGTTTGTTTTGCAAATGGAGGAAAGTCCGAACACCATAGTGCAATCATAGTGGTTAACAGCCATCCACCGAAAGGTGAGGAAAAGTGCAACAGAAAGCAAGTACAGGTTATGCTGTAGTGAAATCAGGTAAACTCTATGTGGTGCAATGTCATGTATACTAACGATTGAGTGTGCACGCACGATGTTAGAGGGTAGGCAGCTAAAGTTTGCTGGTAACAGTAAACGTAGATAAATGATAAGGGTGTTTTTCTCGAATTTAATTCTGGAAACGCATACAGAATTCGGCTTATAGATTTGCTTAAATAAAAAAACCATCTTTTTAAAAAGATGGTTTTTTTTAAAGGTTTAGTCGTTTATTCTTCAGTTTTTGGATAGTAACTTAAATCTGGGCGTATCTGTCCATTAACTTGATCATATCTAGAAGTTAGTTGAATAAGATTAAAGAAGACTGCTTTTCTCTCATCACCTAGAGCTTCGTCGTTTTCTTTCCCAGTCATAGCAATATGAACAGCATCTTTACCAGCTACAGATACCATATAATAGCTTTCTTCGCTTCCAAAACCGCTGTGAAACACAGAATAACCATTTTTTACACCTTTTTCAGTAAATAGTGCTTTTACCTTTTTCATTGCTTCTTGGATTGCTTTTCCATTTTTAGGAGAGTAATATAAAAAATGGTATTCGCGATCATTCATGTCTTTAGTTGAATACCCTTCTGGGTTATACGATAAGTCTGATACGTAATGCACAATGCTATTGCTATGCGAGTCGTAGCATTCATCCATTTTTTCAAACATTTTTTGAACTTCATCGCCTTCTTTTTCAAAAACAGCTGCCATTGGATTTTTGTCTAAATCTGCCATGTTTTCAATAGGTGATACGTGTACATAGCGACCGTCTTCAATTGAAACTGTAGTCCAACTCATGTCTTGCACATTGTGTTTTACAAACATCGCTTTCATTTTTTGCGACATTTCTTCGTACTGTTGCATCATGTCGAAATTGACGTTATCTGTATGCACAATAAACATTTTTGGTTGATCATCTTGTGCGTAGGTAAGATTAAAAGTTAGAGTAACTACAAAAAGTAGTACAAATAGTTGTTTCACTGATTTCATAATGGTTGGTTTTAAATTAATTAATTATATAATTTGTTGTTTATGCATACACAAACCATCTAAAATAAGTAGTAATGAAATGAGGACAACGTTTCAATAATAAATAAGGGGTTGTCGTGGAGAGGCAATGAATTTAATAAAAAAAAATGAGTAAAAAAAGAAAAGCCTTACAAAAAAGTAAAGAAGCTAAATGTGTTTCCTCCGTAACTTTTAGAGTGAGAGTAGTGCTCTACTTCTGATAAATTAGTATGTTTGGAATGCTCAACAATTAATAACCCATTTTCTTCTAAAAGATTGCTTTTAAATACAAGTTGAGGAATTTTAGAAAATGATTCTAAAGTAAAATCATATGGAGGGTCAGCGAAAATAATGGTGTACTTTTGCTTTATTTTCTCTAAAAATTTAAAGACATCACTTTTTACTGTAGTGATATTCATATTAAAAGTATCTGCAGTTTCATTTATAAATTTTATGCATCCAAAATTTTCATCAACAGCTGTGATGTATTCTGTACCTCTCGAAGCAAATTCATAACTTATGTTGCCTGTACCTGCAAAAAGATCTAATACAGATAATTCATCAAAATAGTATTGGTTGTTAAGTATATTAAATAAAGATTCTTTAGCCATATCTGTTGTTGGCCTAACTGGTAATTTTTTAGGTGCTGTAATTCGTCTGCCTTTATATTGTCCTGAAATAATGCGCATTAACTGAAACTATTTAAAAGAATGAAGTTGTTATGTAATGCTTTTGGGTTTTGATTTGGAGCAAACAGATAATCGTAGTTTACGACTAATATATCAACAAAGCGAACGTATTTATATACAATTTTGAACAGATCACTTTCTTCTGAAATACTTCCAGAAAAATGAATCTTTACAGTCTCAGGGTTAAGTTTAAGTTGTTCTAAAGTAAAAAGAATGTAGTATATAAAATCTTCTTTAGTATTGTAATCAAAAGTGTTGTAAAAAATAAGTTTTGATGAGTTTGCGACCAACATCTCATAATCTGAAGCATTCACATTGATATAAACCTGAGTAGCTTCATGTTTTACAGCATATTGTAAAACGGTCTCGATTAAAATTGTAGAAGCATGTTTGTAGACAAAACTTCCATAATTTTCGAATAAATAATTGTTAATATTCACAAGAGGCACATATACATTTTTACACTGGTTTGCAACAATGGTATCATAACTGATATAATCCGTTTTCAATATTTTGGCATTGAATTTTAAATAGTCTGCTAAGAAAGCTTCGTCAAATAAAGATTCTGGAACAAGTGTTGAAAGTTCATTCTTGTAAATGCTTAAAACAGAATCAAATTGTTGCTGATAGTCTGTGTTAGTTTCAATTATGGTCCTTAATTGATTTAAAACTTCAAAAGGAGTCACTTTAACATCAAACTCAATATGATGCAATAACTCAACTGTATTTGTTGAGCGGTTTAGAATGCAAAAAGAAAGTCCACTCAAACTAATTTGAATGGACAAGTCTTTAATACTATTTGGTTTCAAACTTATTTTTCTTTTTTAGAATAACTTTGTGGCCAATTCCCTTTGGTGGTCACATCTTCCATTGAGCCTACTTTTATTGTAGGACCATTAACACCGTCAACAGAGACAACTTGTTTTTCTTTATTTACAAGGTTCTTTTCTTGGTCGTGTAAAATAATTTCTTTGTCAACCGAAGCTTCGAATACGGCTATATTATCTTCAGCCAATCTACCAGCTTTAAGTTGGAATTTAGCACCTTCTTTACCAACAGGTACGTCCATCATGTTCTTATAACGTGTGTCTGCGCCAAAGAGCGAGTCTTTTACAGGCACAAAACCTAATGTGTCAATAATTACGATGTCTTTAGTCGTTTCAACACCACCAAAACGTCTTGTAAGTTCTTCATCAATAACGGTAGAGTCTCTTCGTTGTGTGATCGTGAACTTAGCAGTATCAACAAAAGTAATTAACTTATCGAAGTCATCTGTAAACTTTCCTGTTACTGTTCTATGTGCTAATTGCGCATCTCTAATGTCTTCAAGGCTTTTAATCACTACAGCATATCTTTTTTCTTTTAGCTGATTAAATTTAATTTCTCCATAAACAGACATAAATGTTAAATACCCTAAAAATATAATAAGAGCCCAAAGTAAAAGATTAAGAAAAGGCTTTAATTTTTTAGGTACGAATTTATCAATCAACCACACGATACCAATCGTAAGAAGAATTAAGCCTACAACTGTAATAATTGCTGTTAACATAGTTAGTTTATTTTATTAGTTATTTTTAGTAAAGGTATTACGCAAATCTACAAATTTTTTTTGTTCACTAAAACCATTGCAAACAAAAAACTATTAAAAGTGAAAGATATAAAAATAGTTTCAAAAAACTTTATTCTTACAAATCATTTTGGTCTGTTAATATTTAATTTACCTTGCACTCTAAACAAATCACCTAGATGACACCATCAGATTTTTTTAAACTATTAAAAGATAAATTCCCTTTCAAAGCCACTTCAAAGCAATTAATTGTCTTAGATCAATTATCACAATTTGTATACAGTGATTCTTCAAATGAACTCTATTTATTAAAGGGGTTTGCAGGAACAGGAAAAACAAGTATTATTGGCACTCTAGTGTCAAATTTGTGGGAGACTAAGAAAAGTGCAATCTTAATGGCACCAACAGGTAGAGCTGCAAAAGTGATTTCTAATTACTCAAAAAAAGAAGCATTTACCATTCATAAAAAAATATATTTTCCAAAGAAGGACAAAGGCGGAGGTGTTAAATTTGTGCTGCAACCCAATAAGCATAGAAACACGATCTTTATTGTTGATGAAGCCTCTATGATACCAGACATTCCTGCAGATTCAAAACTGTTCGAAAATGGTTCCTTGTTAGATGACCTAATGCAATATGTTTACTCTGGCCATAAATGCAAACTTTTACTTATAGGTGACAAAGCACAATTGCCACCTGTGAAATCAGATTTAAGTCCTGCACTGAACAAGCAAACACTTTCAATGAATTACAACAAAGAAGTAATAAGCATTGAGTTGGATGAAGTGGTAAGACAAGAACACGATTCTGGAATTTTAGAAAATGCAACTAGGTTAAGAGAGTTTCTCGAAAACCAATTTTATGAATCATTCAAATTTAACGTCAATAGTTTTGCAGATATCATTAGATTAATAGATGGACATGAAATAATGGATGCAATAAATGAAGCCTACAGTAAAAATGGTCATGAGGAAACAGCTATTATTGTAAGAAGTAATAAACGTGCAAACTTATACAATCAGCAGATAAGAAATAGGATTCTTTTCAATGATAACGAGCTTACTGTTGGTGATTTCTTAATGGTTGTGAAGAATAACTATTTCTGGATTAAGCCTACAACTGAAGCTGGTTTTATTGCTAATGGCGATATTATTCAAGTTCTAGAAATTTTTTCTATTAGTGAGTTGTATGGTTTTCGCTTTGCTGAAGTAAAAGTAAAAATGGTTGATTATCCAAGAATGCGACCATTTGAAACGGTATTATTGTTAAATACTATTGAAGCTGAAACACCATCATTGCCTTATGAAGAAAGTAATAGGCTATATCAAGAAGTTCAAAAAGATTACGAAGATGAAGTTTCCAATTATAGAAAATTCCTTAAAATAAAAGGGAATAGACATTTTAATGCGTTACAAGTAAAGTTTTCATATGCGATTACATGTCATAAATCGCAAGGAGGACAATGGCATACAATTTTCATTGAACAGCCTTATTTACCAAACGGAATGGATCGCGATTACTTGCGATGGCTATATACAGCAGTTACTAGAGCGAAAGAAAAATTGTACCTTATAGGTTTTAAAGACGATTTTTTTGAAGAGACATGATGACAATAGATAAATTAATAGCACTTTGAAGAATTTATAAAAATGGAAATAAATACAGAAACCATAATTAGTATTTTTTTAGGAATAGGACTTGCTGCTTCAGTTGGGTTTAGGGTTTTTGTACCTCTTTTTACTTTGAGTTTAGCATCGTATTTTAATATATGGGAACTTAATGAATCTTGGCAATGGATAGGTAGTCTAACAGCAGTAATTACATTAGGCGTTGCTACAATAGTTGAAATATTTGCATATTATATTCCTTATGTAGATAATGTATTAGATGCTATTGCCATCCCATTAGCAGCTATTGCTGGAACAGCAGTCATGGTGTCTACAGTAGCAGATTTAAGTCCAGTTATCACATGGGCTTTAGCTATAATTGCTGGAGGAGGAACAGCTGCAGCTGTTGCTGGTAGTTCTGGTGTTACACGATTGGCTTCAACAACGACTACAGGAGGTATTACAAATCCAATCGTTTCTACAGTTGAGACAGGAACTTCGGTTGTTATGTCTATACTTTCAATATTCATCCCATTGATCGCCTTTATATTTGTTTTGATTATTTTATACATCATTTTTAGATTTTATAAAAAGATTAAACCAACTCAACCTTAATATTCATACAAAAGTTTTATTTTTGAAATGAATTCTTTCAACCAACGATGAAAATAATTTCAATGATTCCTGCACGATATAGTGCATCGCGATTTCCTGGTAAGCTCATGCAAAACTTGGCTGGTAAATCTGTAATACTCAGAACGTATGAAGCCACTGTAGCTACAGATTTATTCGACGATGTTTTTGTAGTCACTGATAGTGAAATCATTTTCGACGAGATTACTTCAAATGGAGGAAAGGCTATTATGAGTAAAAAGGATCATCAATCTGGAAGTGATCGTATTGCTGAAGCAGTTAAGGATATAGATGTAGATATTGTCGTAAATGTTCAAGGCGATGAACCTTTCACAGAGCGAGAAAGTTTGGAAAAAGTGCTAAGCGCATTTAAAAGTGACCCTAATAAAAAGATTGATTTGGCATCTTTAATGGTAGAAATTAATGATTGGGATGAAATCAATAATCCTAACACAGTAAAAGTTATTGTAGATCAAAACAATTTTGCACTTTACTTTTCTAGAAGCCCAATTCCTTATCCTAGAGACAAACAAGTAGGTGCTCGTTACTTTAAGCACAAAGGAATATATGCTTTTAGAAAACAAGCTTTGTTAGATTTTTACAACTTGCCAATGCAATTTATAGAAGCTACAGAAAAGATAGAATGCATTAGATATCTAGAGTATGGAAAGCGAATTAAAATGGTTGAAACCACTGTAGAAGGTGTAGAGATAGATACACCAGAAGACTTAGAACGCGCAAAAAAACTTTGGAAATAATTGAGTAACGAATATACAGACATAAAGGTAATAGGTTTTGATGCTGATGACACATTGTGGATCAATGAAACTTATTTCAGAGAAGCAGAGTTAGAGTTCGCCAAACTAATGGCCAATTATGAAACCGCAAATAAAATAGACCAAGAGTTATTCAAAATGGAGATGAAAAATCTTTCGCTTTATGGTTATGGGGTGAAAGGGTTTGTTTTGTCTATGGTAGAAATGGCATTAGAAATATCTAATAATGATGTATCAAATTCAACAATAAATGCTATTTTGAACATTGGAAAAAACATGTTGAATAAGCCTGTGGAATTACTTGATGGAGTTGAAGAAACGCTAAAAACCTTGTCAAATAATTATAGGTTGATATTAGTTACAAAAGGAGATCTATTAGATCAAGAACGAAAACTTGATAAATCTGGTCTAACAGATTATTTTCATCATATTGAGGTACTTAGTGATAAACAAGAAGCTAATTATTCAAAGTTATTGAATCATTTAGATATACGACCGTCAGAATTTTTGATGATAGGTAATTCATTGAAATCTGATATTTTACCTTTAGTTAATATAAAAGCTAAAGCAATTCACATTCCTTTTCATACGACATGGTTACATGAGCAGGTTAGTGATAATGAAACAAAAAATAAAAGTTATAAGACAGTACATAGTTTGCTTGATGTAATTCAAATTATGAACTAAAATTGAAGCATTGCTTTATTTAAGATAAAAAAATAATGAGCTATAAAAATTATCCAATGGTCTCCAGAGTTGTTTTTGGACGTGGTAGTTTTAATCAATTAGGAGATATTATTGCGCCTAAACGATTAAACGCCAAAGCACCATTTATTTTTTTGGTTGATGAGGTATTTAAGGGTAATTCTTGGCTTACTTCTAGAATACCTATTTCGTATAACGATCAACTACTATATATCTCTGCAGATGAAGAACCAAAAACCTCTCAAGTAGATGAGCTTGTTGAGCAAATCATATTGACGCATAAAGATCGACCTTCAGGTATTATTGGTATTGGTGGCGGAACTATTTTAGACCTTGCAAAAGCAGTATCAATATTATTAACCAATGAAGGTGAAGCTAAAAATTATCAAGGCTGGGATTTGGTTAAAACGCCAGCAATATATCATGTAGGAATTCCTACCATATCTGGAACAGGAGCTGAGGTGTCTAGAACTACTGTACTAACTGGTCCAGAAAAAAAATTAGGCATTAATTCAGATTATACCCCTTTTGATCAAGTCATTCTTGATCCAGAATTAACTAAAGACGTTCCAAAAGATCAGTGGTTTTATACAGGAATGGATTGTTACATCCATTGTATAGAGTCTTTGAATGGTACTTTTTTAAATGCGTTTAGTAAAAGTTATGGCGAGAAAGCTTACGAGCTTTGTCGCGAAATTTTCATTGATGATAACCTTTCAATCGAAGATGCTCAAGATAAGCTTATGATGGCGTCTTGGCATGGTGGTATGAGTATTGCTTACTCACAAGTTGGTGTGGCACATGCTATGAGCTATGGATTATCTTATCTTCTTGGTACCAAACATGGTATTGGTAACTGTATTGTGTTTGACCATTTAGAAGAGTTTTATCCAGATGGTGTAAAACTCTTCAAACAAATGAAGAAGAAACATCATATCAAATTGCCTCAAGGTATTTGTTCAAACTTAGATGATGATGAGTTTAATATTATGATTGATGTAGCTTTAGGATTAGAACCACTTTGGGAAAATGCCATTGGTAAAAATTGGAAGCAAGTCATTACTAGAGACAAACTTAAAGCATTATATCAAAAAATGTAGTATGCGATGGCTTGCCAAATTTATTTACTTTAAACTATTGGGTTGGAAAATCACCGGAAATACTAATTTTTCTAAAGATACCATAAAAAAAGCTGTCATCATTGCATTGCCTCACACCAGTTGGCATGATTTTTATATTGCAATATTACTCAGAAAGATCACTGGTGTCAAAACTAACTTTGTAGCAAAAAAAGAACTGTTTAAATGGCCTTTCGGCTGGTATTTTAAAGCTGTTGGAGGCGCGGCATTAGATAGAACCTCAGGACAAAATAAAGTACAGGCTATAGCTTCATTATTCAAAGAAAAAGAAGAGTTTAGACTCGCATTAGCACCAGAAGGCACAAGAAAAAAAGTTGATACTTGGAAAACAGGATTTTATTACATAGCTAAAGAAGCCAATGTCCCAATAATTATGTTTACGCTAGATTTTAAAAACAAACAAAACAGGGTTTCAGAGCCGTTTTTTCCAACTGATGATGTTGAAGCTGATTTTAAGACTATGAAAGCGTTTTATAAAGGTGTAATAGGTAAAAAACCTGAATATTCTTGACTTACACTTTTAGACAATTAAATTTATTTCCATTCTAGCGTTTAGCAATTACAATAAATTCAGTACAATGATCTATCTAGTTTCTTACTAAAAAGGGATATACAAGTACAACAAGTTCATTTGTCGAGTGTTTGATGCATTTATCTAAAAGGCATTAAAAAGTTATATTATGGCATGGAGTTTGGTTTCTTAAAAGTATAATTATAACTGAAACATAAAGTAAACGATAACGTCCCTAAAAAGAAACAGTTATATTTATAAATAAAAGCTAGCTCATTAGTTTGAGGTAGCTTTATTTTTTCGGCTTAATTCAAACTTATCTAGTAATCTATTGGTTTGTGTTTTTAGTTTATTTCTAAAATAAATCGTTTTTCCTAATACAAAACCTTTCAGACCTAAGGCTTGTTTTGACCATTTGTGTAGATTGAATTTATCTACATGCCTAATAATTTTATCATTTTTTAACTCAAAATGTGCTTCAATACTGTTATGAACTTTCCTTCCCGTTTTACTAAACGTATAAAATGCCTCCCAAGAAGCACTTCCTTCGGTTGCAGATATCGTAATGTTAGAGTATTCAATTTTAAAATCTTTCCCTTTTTGAGATTCACATAACATGCGCCACATATTTTTAGCACGCTCGCCATGTAAAGTACCAAATGCAGGATCTTCAAAGATGATATCATCATGATAACACGAAACCATAGTTTCAGCATCGAGATTATTAAATGCTTCGTAAAAAGTTTCAATGACGTTTTTCATAAGGCTAAATGTTTACTTTTTAAAGTTACATAATCTTTTCTTGAAGTTTAACCTTATGTATTTATTATGATTGCAAACTTAAAATTTAAGTGACCAAATGTGCTTAAAACATTAAGAATTTGTTCTGTTTGTTTTTTCATTATAGAAATTGAAAGCATCTATAATTAAATCGTTAGGCACCAAACAATCAATTTTTGGCTGACCAATAGTTTTCAATAATACAAAGTTTACGTTGCCATGTTCGTTCTTTTTATCATATTTCAAAAGCTCTATTATAGGCTTGTAATCCATTTCATTGAAATCTACTGATTTATAAATTGAATGTATTGCATCAGTAATAAAGTTTAGATCGTCTTTTGGGAAATCTAATAGTTCAGATGAGAGATAACATTCTAAAACCATGCCTATAGCAATAGCTTCACCATGTAGCAACTCTTTTTTTTCTTCAGATTCTAAAAAATAAGACTCTATTGCATGACCTAGAGTATGTCCAAAATTGAGATGTTTACGAATGCCATTTTCAGTTGGATCTTCGGTAACAATGTGCTTCTTAATACGTATAGACTCATGAATGAGATTGTCTAGATCATTAAGTGTTAAGTTTGATAATTGCGTTAACGTTTCGAAATAAGCTCTATCTTTTATAAGTCCATGTTTCAACATTTCTGCTAGACCAGACTTTAAGTGATTTTGTGGAAGCGAATCCAGATAGGATGTGTCTACCAACACAATATCACCTGAGTTAATAACACCAATCTGATTTTTCAAAACGCCTAAATCTACGCCAGTTTTTCCGCCAACTGAAGCATCAACCATAGCCAGTAGAGAAGTAGGAATATTGATGTATTTGATACCTCTTTTAAAAGTACTTGCAACAAATCCGCCAAGATCTGTAACAACACCTCCTCCTAAATTTAAAAGCAAACTCTTACGATCTGCGCCAAGTTCAGATAATACGTTCCAAACACCAACACATGTATCAATGGTTTTAAAGTGTTCACCAGCATTTATCTCAATTATCTCAATAGAAATTGGTGTCTCTAAGTGAGACATCAATTTTGGCAAACAGTATTTATGTGTATTGGTATCAACAAGAATAAAAATCTTTGAAAAATCATAATTGTTGATATATAAATTCAATTCTTCATAAGCTTTAGCATTGAAGTGAACTTTATATGTTTCAGTATCTATAGAATTCATACCAGTTGAGGTCTAATTAAGAAAGTGGAAAATTAGCGGTTTTTAGTAAAATAATAGCTACTGAATAATTATTTTTGCTATATATTTTTACAAATGAATACAAAAACTCTTTTCGATAATACTGAAGTTGCTTTTGCTCTTAAAAATGATGCTCAGCTAGAACGTGCTTACTTCTTGTTTAAAATGATATCTCATCAACCATTAGTAAGGATTGGTACAGCTGCCACAAATTTTGCGCTAAAGGCAAATTTACCTGTTGAGGGTTTGATTCGCTCAACAGTATTTGATCATTTTTGCGGCGGTATAAATGAAGACGATTGTTTGCCAGTGATAGACAAAATGTATGGTAAAGGCGTAAGTTCTGTTTTGGATTATTCTGTTGAAGGAAAAGAAGAAGAATCTACATTTGATGAAGCAAGAGATAAAATATTGAAAATTGTACAATTTGCAGATGAAAAGGAAGCAATGCCAATTGTTGTTTTTAAACCAACTGGATTCGGGAGATTTTACTTATATCAGAAAAAAGGCGAAGGAAAACTATTTACGTCAGATGAGCAAGAGGAGTGGAATAGGGTAGTGGCGCGATTTGATGATGTTTGTAAGCTTGCAAAAGAAAAAGATGTAGAAGTCTTAATAGATGCTGAAGAGAGTTGGATGCAAGACGCTGCTGATGAACTTTGCGAAGATATGATGCAAAAGTATAACACTGATAAACCTATCGTATATAATACACTTCAGACCTATCGTTGGGATAGGTTTGACTATTTAAAAGGCATTCATGAGCGTGCTAAAGCAGCAAGTTTTAAAGTAGGATTTAAAATTGTTAGAGGTGCATATATGGAAAAAGAACGTGATCGCGCTGATGAAAAAGGTTATAAATCACCAATATGCGAAAATAAGCAGGCTACAGATGATAATTTTAATAATTGTATGACCTATATGCTAAATCATCTTGATACCATCTCTTTATTTATTGGAACACACAATGAAGAGAGTTGCTATTTAGCAATGGATATAATGCAAAATCTTGGTATTGTTAAAACAGACAATAATGTTTGGTTTGGTCAATTATATGGCATGAGTGATCATATTAGTTTTAACTTGGCAGAACAAGGGTATAATGTGGCTAAATATGTTCCTTTTGGTCCAGTTAAAGACGTTATGCCATATTTGATAAGACGCGCTGAAGAAAACACATCTGTTGCTGGACAAACCAGTAGAGAATTAAACTTGTTGAAACAAGAAAAAGCACGTAGAAAGCTATAATTTAAAAAAGCCACATCAATCAATGACTAATGTGACGTTTTATTTGATCTATATAAATCCGAACCTTTTCTTTTTTCGTTGCGGATTATTACCATAGCCATAGCCATAACCTTTTCGTTTTGTAGTACCATTGAGTAAAGTTGCCATATTTGGAAGTCGATTTTCATCATGCAACGTTTTTGCAATATGCAATTGTCGTTTATCTATGTTGTTTGCACTTACAACATAAATAAACATATCTGCATGATCACTAATTAGTAAGGTATCAGTAACTAAACCAACAGCAGCTGTATCTACAATAATGTAATCGTAACTTTTTTTAGCAATATCAAATAACTCACCCACACGATCACTCATCAATAATTCTGCTGGATTAGGAGGAATAGTGCCAGAAGGGATTACGTGTAAAAATTCGTTGTCTTCCATTTTTACCGTAACATCACTTATACTTAATGATTTATCAGAAATGTAATCTGTTAAACCTTTATCTGCTTTTATTTTTAAATAGTCATTTACTCTTGGCACTCTAATATCTGTTTCTATAAGTAGTACTCTTTTTTCTGAAAATGAAAATGAACTCGCTAAGTTGGTAGAAGTATGAGATTTTCCTTCTTGAGCTGTAGTTGAAGTGACATATAGTGTTCTACACTTTTTTGTACCATCTTGAAGCATAAAATCAATATTAGATCGTACAATTCTAAATGCTTCAGCTTTTGGTGAGTAGTCTACTTTTTGTACAACTTTCTTCTTTCTTTCAGACTTTGGAATATCACCTAAAAATGGAATATCAAGTACTTTTAATAGCTCTTGTTTTGTTTTAATCTTAGTGTTTAAAATATCTTTTGCATAAATGAAACTTACAGGAGCCAATAAGCCAAGTAACACTGCGGCCAGATATACCATATTCTTTTTTGGAGCTACAGGCTGAGACATAGAAAACGCTGCATCTACAATTTTTGCATTTGGCGAAGACATGCCTTGAGCAATAGCAGTTTCCTCTCGTTTTTGTAATAAATATAAATACAAAGATTCTTTAATGTCTTGTTGACGCTTCACATCTCTAAACTGTCTTGCTTTTCCAGGCGCAGAATAAATTTGAGCACTAATTCTTGCATCTTCACGGTTAAGTGTGTTTAATGTTATCCTGTTGGCTGATTGGATGTTGTCTAAGCTTTGATTCAAATTCTGTTTTAAAGCTCTAATTTGATCATTTAAGTTAATAACAACTGGGTTCTTTTCAGTAGAGCTTTTTAGTATTCTATCACGCTGCAATACCAACTCATTATGACTTTTTGTAATTTGAGCTACTGAATTATCTGCAATACCAACATCAGCAGGCAATAAGTCGTTTTCTGCAGTTTCATCATTGATACGATCTTTCATATAATCAATCAACTGAATTTGGTTGGTAGTATTAATTAGTTTGACTTCATTTTCCTTTTCACTTTGTAGGAAAATATCTGCTTGAGAAGATAAAGCTGTTAACCTTTCATTTTTTTGTAAGGTCTCAGCAGTAAAATCAACTTGTTCAAGCTCGTTTGACACAACATCTAATCGATTATTGATAAAGTCTGATGTCGCTTTTACAATTTTTTCTTTATCATCGATTACGTCCTGATTGTATTTTTCAATCAGCTTGTCCAGAATCATTTCTGCTTTATCTTTTAAGCTTTCTTTTAAGCTTATTGTAATGATACTTGAGCCTTTATTGGTAGAAGTTTTCAGCTTTGCTTGATATTCTTGTATTGTGTTTTTAATATTCGACATTTCAATCTTTATATTGCTACCAGGTTCAGAAGCATATTGACCAATATTTGGAGTGATTACAAAATCACCAAAACCAGTTCTGATCCTGTCTCCAAACGCATGCTCTTTAGCATTGGCACTTTCTATATCAAAAAAATCATTGCCTTCTTCATTTGACAGTGTAAACTTTGTTGGTGTTTTAATTTGAATATATAAAGTCGTGTCAATTGTGTTAATAACAGAATCGTTTTCGAAGAAATTCAATATAACTGGAGGGTTAGTGTACACTTCCTGCTCTTTGATCTTTCCTCTAACAAAATATTTAATATTGAGTTTAAGGTCTTCAACAACTTGTTTTACGAGAGTTCTAGAACGAATAATTTCAATTTCATCGGTCACATTACTGAAATCTGTAGAGAACATCCCATAATCTTGTAATGCCGATAATTCAGGTAAACGTTGAGAGGACTTTCTTTCTTCGTTAATCTTAATAGATGCTGTGGCTTGATATTGATAGTTAGCATATCTTAAATATAAGAACGCGATACCTATGGCAAGGATTAGGCAAAACAAAATGAATTTCCATTTTGAGACAAATAAATCTACCTTATCTCGCAATTCGTATTGGATTTTATTAGTATTCATAAGAAACTATTCAATTATTTTATTAAAATAGCTGCAATAGTAGCCAAAGTAGCTACAGCAGATATTATAAGACCATTGTTTTGTGTGTAAGATGATTGACGAATTCTAGCTTTATTTGGCTCAACATATATAACATCGTTTTGAGACAAATAATATACGGGTGAATTAACGACATTTATTGAAGTTAAATCAAATTTTGCATATTTTTTCTTTCCATCGACTTCACGAACTAAAAACACATTATCGCGCTTACCATATATGGTTAAATCACCAGCTAAACCTATTGCTTCAGATAGCGAAATTCGCTCATCTTGAATGGTATAAGCGCCAGGTCTGTTGACCTCGCCAAGCACAGTAACCGTAAAATTAATGAGTCTAATGTTTACAATAGGATTTGAAACATATTCTCTTAATTTGTCTTTAAGCATGTCTGTGACTTCAGCTCTTGTGAGTCCGCCAATTTTTAGAGTTCCTAGTACGGGGAATTCGATATTACCACTAGGATCAACCAAATAGGTTTGTCTCAATATATTTCCATTCGCATTAAGTCCATTATTAGCATCATTATTAGCGTAGGAAACTGCAGATAAATTAAATGGTCTAACGGTTTCTGGATCTAACGCTGAGACATCAATAGTTAATATATCATTAGGTTTATAGCTAAGCTCAAATTCGTTGCTTAGTTCACTTTCTTCAGTAAGTGCTTCGTCTTGAAAGTATACAATATCCTTTCTTGAACCACATGATGATACTATAATTAGTATAAGAACAGCTAAAAGTTGAGTAGCAATTTTTTGATTGAAGATTTTACGCATTGTTTTATAGTTTAGGTTAAGCAATTTTTTATTTTTTTGAATCTAATACTTCAAATTTTGAATTGTTAGAGATGTATTCAGGCAATATTTGTTTGATGTGCGATACAATCTCTAAATTCTGAACTTTAGAATTGACCATACAAAGGTTTGTAATTTTCTCAGAAATCTCGCTTACATTTATAGCCTTGGTTTTTGCGATCATAATTTTTTCATGATATGTAGGCTTTGTTTGTTCACCATCAGCTAAAAGCTCTTCGTATATTTTTTCTCCAGGACGTAAGCCTGTAATCTTTATATCTATATCTTCAGGATATCGTAAACCAGATAGAATGATCATGTTTTTTGCTAAATCTAATATCTTAACAGATTCTCCCATATCAAAAACAAATATTTCACCTCCATTACCCATAGTTGCTGCCTCCAATACCAATTGGCAAGCTTCTGAAATAGTCATGAAATATCTTGTGATATCCTCATGAGTTACGGTTAATGGACCACCTGTGTCGATTTGTTTTTTGAATAAAGGAATTACAGAACCATTTGAGCCTAAAACATTGCCAAAGCGAGTAGTGATAAACTTAGTTTGCCCTTTTCCTTGAAGACAATTAACATATAATTCTGCTATACGTTTTGTAGCTCCCATAACATTAGTTGGGTTTACCGCTTTGTCTGTTGAAATCAAGACAAATTTATTGACACCATGTTTAACAGATAGATTAGCAATATTTCTTGTACCACTAATGTTAACACTTACAGCCTCGTAAGGGTTGTTTTCCATTAGCGGAACATGCTTATATGCTGCTGCATGAAATACAATTTTTGGACGATAGGTATTAAATAAACTTTCCATACGCTTATTGTCACGAACATCTGCAACAATGGCAATGAAGTTTTTCACTTCCTTTTGTTTGAACTCTTGTTGTACTTCGTATAGCGCAGATTCTGCGGTATCAATTAATATGAGTTTTTTGTAGGCATAATTTGTTGCTTTTCTAGCAATTTCACTGCCTATTGAACCAGCTGCTCCTGTTATAAAGATGATTTGATTTTCGTATTCATGAATTAAGGCAGGATTAGTTATAAGTATTGGTTCTCTACCTAACAAGTCTTCAATATTAACTTCTTTAATTTGGCCAACACTTAAGTCACCATCTATCCATGTTTGAACAGGTGGAACAATTTTTACTTTCAATCCTAATTCGAAGAGGTGGCTTGATATTTGTAAAAGTCTAGAAGGCTCTATGTTTTGAATTGAGATCACAACTTCTTCTATTGATTGTTTTTGAATCAATTCAGAAGTTATTTTTTCTAAGTTGTAAACATAAAGTGTATTTATCTTTTTCCCAACCTTACGTTCGTTGTCATCAATGAAACCTACTATTTCATGACTATTTTTTGGGTCATTAGTAATCGCATCGTACGTTAACATACCTGAACTTCCAGCGCCATAAATCATTACTCTTTTACGAGTCTTGAATTCTTGCATCATGTTATTGTACATTGATTTTACAAAAAGTTTTGAGCCTATTAAGAAAAGAATATTCAGCATCAAATGGATGTAGATAACAGATCCAGATATATTGAAAATACTTTCGTAATTTAATTTTCTACTAAAAAATGTAGTAACTATTAGTATCGTTGCTAGTATGTTTACTCCAATTATAATATTTACAACATCCTTAAAACCAGTAAAACGAACTACTCCTTTATGAGAGCCTACTAATAAAAAGCTAATTAGTGCTGCTAAAAAGACAAATGGAACTTGCTTTAGCACAACAAGCACATCAAAATCTAACTTAAAATTAAAGCGAATGATGTAAGCAATTATAAACGTACAACTCACAATTAGCAGGTCAAATAACATGACCAGCCATTTGGAGGCATACTTCTGTGATATGTTTTGAAATTGCGCTTTTAACATGCTCTAAAATACGTTTTTATTGTAGAAATAACTCTATCTAATTCATTTTCTGTAAGGTTAGACCCACTAGGTAAACATAATCCATTAGCAAATAAAGCATCAGAAACACCATTGTTGTAGCTTGGAAATGCACTAAAAACTGGTTGTTGATGCATAGGTTTCCATAATGGTCTTGATTCTATATTTTTATTTAAAAGTGCCAGTCTAATACCTTCTCGTATATCTTCAGAAGGGGTTAAAACACAGCTTAACCAACGGTTAGAAAAAAAGCTTTCAGGCTCATTTAAAAAAGTGATTTCATTAATAGTTTTTAATTGCTCTTTATAAATTTCGAAATTTTTACGTCTAGCTTGTACTCGTTCATCTAAAACTTGCATTTGTCCTCTACCAATACCAGCTAAAACATTAGACATTCTATAATTGTATCCTATTGAAGAATGTAAGTATTCTACAGCGTTATCTCTAGCTTGTGTAGCAAGAAATATAGCCTTTTGCTTGGTAGTATGATCTTTTGTTATTAAAGCGCCACCTCCAGATGTTGTTATAATTTTATTTCCGTTAAATGATAAAATTGCGATTTCACCAAATGTGCCACACTTTTTATTTTTATAACTACTGCCTAAAGCTTCAGCACTGTCTTCTATAACAGGAATATTGTAGGCACTAGCAATATCATTTACCTCATCGACCTTATAGGGCATTCCATATAGATGAACTGCAATAATGGCCTTGGGCTTCTTTCCTTTTTTAATTCGATCTTGTATAGTGATTTCCAATAGTTCAGGAGAGATATTCCAAGTATCTTCCTCACTATCAACAAAAATAGGAGTTGCACCTTGATATATAATTGGGTTAGCTGATGCAGAAAACGTTTTGCTTTGGCAAATCACTTCGTCACCTTGCTTAACGCCTAGAAGTATGAGTGCTAAATGTAAAGCTGCCGTACCAGAACTCAACGCAGTAACAATACTGCCGTTTTTAAGGTAATCTTGAATGTCATTTTCAAAACCATCAACATGAGGACCTAATGGAGCAATCCAATTGGTTTCAAAGGCATTGTTAACATAAGATTGCTCTGTGCCACCCATATGAGGTGAAGACAACCATATTTTAGAATCCATATCAAAATTGTTAAGTAAGTTTATTACTATTCAATCTTCTTGTCTAGTGAGGGACTTGGGACAGAAAATTTATCTCTTAAAACGTGTTTTGTCGCTATATATAAAATATATCTTGTTTAAACACTAAATAATTAAAAAATATTCTGAAGTAAATATTGACAATTAAGGTAAAGCATTCAAATTATAACGATAAATAGCAAGTTTTTACGATATACTTAGTTGTTTTCATTTAGATTCAGTGTCTTGATGTAGGTCTGTATTTGTTTTGAAGCCTCAATATGACCATAACAAGACCAATGCCCATCAGCTTCGTTTAAATCCCAAGATTTGCCTTGTTTCACCTTTAAATCAATGTATTTTAAGTCTTTAGAATTAAAGAATTCAATAATATCTGTTGAAGTTTTTGGGTGAAATACAAACACCATGTTTTGAAGATTGTAATTTTTATTAATATAATCATGCAATTTGTTAAAACTATCAATGTCAAAAGCAGAAGACTCAGAACTTACTTCACCTTTATTCTGCTTACTTACAAATAATGGAAATCTTTGGTAGAGATAGTACAAAAACTTAGAGTTGTATAGAATCTTCTTTAAACCTGGTGACTTTAATTCTCCTTCTAATATGGTCTCATTCTCTAAGTCTATTTGTAATCGGTCTGTATATCTGTTTGTTTTAGAAAAACTTTCGTAGAAATCTGCATCAGTAAGGTATAGCAAATGTTTGTCAAAATTTAACGAATCAAGGTTTTTTGCGATTTCTAAGGCTTCAATGAATGTTACTCCAGATCTTCCAGCCTCAAAAAAACCAATATTTGCATTTGCCTCTTGTAACAAATAGCCTTGATTGCAATCCATTGGGTTCATAATGTTTTCAATATATGAATCGCCAATAATAGAAATTCTCTTTGCTTTGTCATCAATATTACTAACACCTAGCCAACCATATTTGTTAACTTCCCATTGTTCAGTTGCCCCTTTATAGTAGCCCTTTTGACCTGGAATATATAATTGTATTCCGTTGGTTGCGACATAGCGTTGTGGAATGTCGGAAGTGAGTTTGTTTATTCTAACAATGCATTCTCCAATTAGATACCCAATAACACAAAATATAATAATTTTAGCAATGAACTTTTTCATAAGTTTAAAATTGAAAGTATATAAATGCTTGTTCCTTACCTGTATATATAAACATGAGTATGATTAAAATAAAGTAAAACATCCACCTTATATATATTGGTAATTTCCCGATTTTTGAAATAGCAAATGCATCTCGTCTGCCAATCCATTCAATACCAATAAAAAACAAAATTAGTACAAGCGTCGTTTTTGTATTTTCACTTAATTGAGGAACGGTAAATAAAGATGAGTTAAATATGTTAATGATATAGCTCAAAGCATCACTTACAGTATCTGATCTAAAAAATATCCATGCCAATAAGGTGAGCATAAACGTGATCATAATATTCAACAGTTCTTTAAATGATGGTAACCATTGGTTTTGTGCAACGATATCTAAATTGTTCCTGTTCTTATTAGTAAGCATAAGTGGTAGAAAGTATATCGCGTTTAATGCGCCCCAAATTATAAATGTCCAATTTGCACCATGCCAAAACCCACTTACCAAGAAAATGATAAATATATTCCGTATTTTAAGTTTTTTATTGCCTTTACTACCACCAAGAGGAATGTAGAGATAGTCTCTGAACCAAGTTGATAATGAAATGTGCCAACGACGCCAGAATTCAGCAATATCTCTAGAAAAATATGGAAACGCAAAGTTTTTCATTAAATCAAAACCAAACAATCGTGAAGTACCTATTGCTATATCTGAATATCCTGAAAAGTCGCCATAGATTTGAAACGCAAAAAAGAATGCGCCAAGGATTAAAGTGCTTCCAGTTTGATCTCCATACGAATTGAAAATAACGTTTACATATTCAGCACAGTTATCGGCTATAACGACTTTTTTAAACAAACCCCAAAGTATTTGTCTCATACCATCAATAGCATTGTTGTAATTAAAAGTTCTTTTTTTATAAAACTGTGGTAATAAATGTGTTGCTCTTTCTATAGGTCCTGCTACTAGCTGAGGGAAAAAGCTAACAAAAGCAGCAAAAGCAATAAAATTAGATGTAGGTTTTAATTTTTTATTGTAGACGTCTATCGTATAGCTAAGTGTTTGAAATGTGTAAAAACTAATTCCTACAGGAAGTATAATATGCAATGTATTTGGTGAAATGGATTGACCAAAAAATTGAAATGCAGAAACAAAATTATCAACAAAAAAATTATAGTATTTAAAGAAACCCAATAAACCAATATTTACTGCAATACTAACCCAAAGCAGTAGTCTTCGTTTTTTGTTATTATCGATACTAATTAGCATTTTTCCCACTGAAAAATCTACAATAGTACTAAAAAGGATAAGTGCTAAAAACCTATAATCCCAACATCCATAGAAGACATAGCTAGCTATGACAATCAATAGATTCTGAAGCTTTAGATACTTATTAGTTACTAACCAGTATAAGAAAAAAACAATAGGCAGAAATATTGCAAAATCTATGGAATTAAAAAACATGAGTGATTGGTTAAGTTTTTATATTTCGATTTAAATATCCAATAATCAGTATGCTACAACCAAATATATACGTTAAGCAGCTGTTTTTTACGTTAATTTATAGTAGCAATTGTTAGGTTTAAAGATCAAATTAAGCTTTTTATGAGAAAGATCATGTTTTAAATAAATGTTTTTAAGTAATATGTGAGCAGAACATTTACAAAATATTACATTTGTTCAATATAAGTAAATGTAATCTTAATAATTGTAACCTTACCAACCAGTAATGCAACTAAACCCGTTTACATCAAATACTTTTATTGCTATATGGACTAAGCATTTCAATAAATCTAAGCCACCTAAACGGTTTGACTTTATTTCTGGAATACAATTTTTCAAGCATTCCTTTTTACCATTGTACATCAACATTGGTAAGAATCTTACTAAAGGGATTTCGTATAAATTATGTGAAGGTGCGCACGATTATAAAGGGAAAACATTTTTGATCTATGATGTGCCTACCTATTTCAATATAAAAACTACTATACCTACTGAAAGTTCATCATTAAGATTAAAAAAAGTCTTTCAATATCAAGGGTTTTTGATGGATATCAGTTCGTATAAAGATCAAGATGAATATATTAATGCTCAGTTTAGTTCTAAAAACAGAAGAGAGTTTAGGTCAAATAAAAGACGGTTAGAGGCGTGTTTTAATATCAAATATTCTTTTTTGCATGGTGATATAGGTGAGACCCAGTTTAAAGCGGTTTTTAATCAATTCAATAAACTACTAAATAAACGTTTTGCTGGTAAACAAGTAAATTATCACCATTTAAGCAAGCAAAAATGGAGGTATTATAGAGAATTAGTATATACGATGCTTTTGGAGAAAAACGCATCATTGTTAATTATTTATAATGAAAAAACACCAATAGGTGTTACGCTAAATTTTCATTCTGAAAGTATCTTATTTGAAACGATAACTGTTTTCGATCCAGATTATTACAAGTTTAGTGTAGGGAAAACTTCAATTATCAAACTGCTAGAATGGTGTTTTGAAAATAATTACACGATTTCAGATTTTTCAAAGGGAGATTTTGAATATAAGCACAAGTGGAGTAATTTGGTTTACGATTTTCATTATCATATTCTATACGATTCCAAATCACTTATTTCTAGAACAACAGCAACATTAGTTTCTCAATTCTATAAGCTGAAACTGTATTTACGTCGTAAGGGTGTTAATGAAAGGTACAGAAGGCTTAGGTATTTTATTCAAGGTAAAAAACACCATCAAGTTGACGATACTTATGCACATTTTAAGCTTAAAAATTTAACTAATTTTGATGAACTGGTTAATGAGTATAAAGCCATAGATTATTTAGAAGACAACTATAAGTTTATGCCTCAATTTGTTTATACGTTTGCTTTTGCTAATCCTGAACCAATATCAAATATCAAAGTGTATAAAAACAAACGTGATAATACCATATATGTGATATCTGGTTCAACGAAAACTCAACAAATTATATTTAACTAAGTTTTATTTTAAGCATTCTGTCACATTTTGAAAACGCAAGATCAGATTTGTAATTATTAAATTTCTCAACATTTTTATTGCCTTTGAGCCACTCAATATAAATTGCACAAGTATTAATTCCTGCTTCATGTGAAAAGGGGTAACCACCTCCAAATCTAGGGTTTAACTCTAAAATATAAAATTTATTATCAGCAACAAATACATCACAATCTAAATTGCCTACGTGTTTTAGACCTTCAGAAATTTTTCTTCCGATTTCATCAAACTTATGCTCAATTACTGATACGGCTTTATCAGTTTCACCAGATCTCATATTTAGTTTTTCTCTTACAAAAGTTCCATAATAATTGCCTTCAAAATCATTAACGATATCCATACCATATTCTTTCCCGTTTATCTTCTCTTGAACAAGAATAGCATGGTCTAAGTCATTAGCACTGGCAACATTTAGTATTGATTTTTTTAACTTCAAATGCTGTAATTTAAATGCAAGATCAAGTTCTTCAATAGATTCGGGAAAATCGATTCCTATTGAAGCACTTCCCCAACGAGGCTTAACAACTAGAGGAAAATCAAGTTGCCTATCTTGTATAGCTCGCTTTGCTTGTTCTAAAGACGTATAAGTTTTAGGCGTTTTTAAACCCAGATCGGAAATAAAATTAAAGGTCTTTATTTTGTCAAAAGCAATATCTATAACGCGTTCATTTGAAATGATGACCTTAGTGCCACTAGATTCCAATTCTGTTTTATGTTTAGATAATATCGGTAATTCTAAATCATTGAGTGAAATAATAGCATCAATATCATGATTGCTTACAGCTTTTTTAAGTGAAGAGACATAATTGCTTTCATAAATACTAGGAACAACTATTGAAACATCTGCATCTACCATGGCAGGAGCGGAGTGGTCCATATCCGCAGCAAATATTTTGCCTTGTCCCTTGATGGCCTCTTTGAAGTAATTGATTAAATAATTACGACGACCAACACATGTAAAAAGTAAATTTAAAGCCATTTATTATTTTTGGTTTGGTTCTGTGCCAGTAAAATCTGGAACGATATCATTTTCAACACTATAGATTCCATCTTTATTTAAAACTTTATATATGGTTAAAAATAGAATTTTTAAATCTAATCTAAAGGAAAGGTTATTTACATACCAAACGTCGAACTCAAATTTTTGTTTCCAGCTTATGGCATTTCTACCATTTACCTGAGCCCAGCCTGTTATTCCTGGCTTGATATTGTGTCTTTGCTTTTGAAAGTCACTATATCTCGGTAAATATTTAACGAGCAATGGTCTCGGACCTATTATACTCATATCTCCTTTTATTACATTCAACAATTGAGGAATTTCATCTAATGAATATTTTCTAACAAAGATGCCTGTTTTGGTAAGTCTTTCTGAAGGTGATAAAAGTTCTCCCATGGCATCTGTTTTGTCGTTCATAGTCTTGAACTTTATAATCTTAAATATGCGCTCGTCTTTTCCTGGCCGCTCTTGATAAAAAAATACGCTTCCATTGTTTTTTACTGCTAATATCAAAAAGACTATAATAAATATAGGTGACAGTATCACAAAGCCTATAACTGCTATTATTAGGTCAAATATTCGCTTTATGACAGTTCTGTATAGCTTCATTTATCTAAACCTTTGTAGATTTTTAAAATTTGATTCCAAACAAATTGCTGCTCATAGCGTTCTATAATCCTAGAGCGAGTGTGCTTGATCATAGCTTTACGTTTTTCTGGAAAATCAATCATATACTGCATTGCTATTTCTAAAGCTACAGCGTCTTTTGACGGAATGATTATACCATTGAGATTGTTTTCAATAATTTCATTACAACCATTTATATCACTAACTATACATGGCAGTTGCATACAACTAGCTTGCAATACCACATTTGGAAACCCTTCTCTATAACTTGGGAAAGTTAATACATGAGATATAGCTACATATGGTCTAATATCTTTTTGTACACCAACCGCTAAGATTTGACTATTCTCTTTGATGTGTGTTTCAGTTTCAGGAAATAAAGGGTCAAGATGATTTTCTCTAGGCCCAACTAAGATTAATTTACAGTTTAAATTCTTTTTAGATAATTTATTAAATGCTTCTATTAGTTCATTTATGCCTTTATCTTTAACAATACGACCTACAAAAATAAAAACTACATCATTCTCAGAAATATCTAATTCAGTTCTTAAACTAGCTTTAACACTTTCAGAGACTTGGGTTATATCATAATGTTCAGTATCTATGCCATTAGAACTTCCATTACCAGCAACATGAAGTTTATTGATTTTAGTAAATTTATTGTCTAAAATTATTTGCTTTAAACCTAATGAATTTGGCAAAATTAGAGTAGCACAACTGTAGGTAAATTTTTCAACCGCATTTAATAAGTATCGCTTAGCACCTGATGCTTCAAGCAAAGGTAACCCAGCAATGGTATGTAGTCTATGTGGTACTCCAGCAAGTTTAGCAGCTAGCATACCTACTGTACCAGCTTTTGGGGTATGCGTATGTACGATATAAGGTTTTTCAGCTTTAAAATACTTGTAAAGCTTATAAACAGCTTTGAGATCTTTAATTGGTGTTATGGTTCTTGTCATCTCTACAGCAAGAGTTTCTATACCTTCATTTTCTCGTACTTCTCTAAGCGCATCACCATTACTTGCTATTCCAATTACTTTATAATATTTACTCATAAAGCGATGTTGACCTCTTAAGAGTGTTCTTAATGACGAGGGAACTGTTGTGATGCGAATCAACTTTTGCATAACGAATTAGCTAGACACCGTTTGGTACAACTCAAGATGTTGTTGGTAAACTGAATTAATATCAAAGATACTCTTATTATCCTCATATAATAGGTTAGCTTTAGTTTTAGCCATACTATAATCGTTCATCACACTACTCATTGCTTCATGAAAATACTCAATATTAGTAACAAACGTATTTGTAGATTTAAAAAAATCTGGAATGCTACCAACAGGAGTTGTAATGATTGGTAATTTTGCAGCTGAGGCTTCAATTAATGAAATCGGAAGCCCTTCCCATAAAGACGGTAGAATCATACAATGTGCATTAAAGAGCTGTTGTTTCACATTTTTCTGAAATCCTAAAATATTGATGTAGTTTTCAAAGCTATACTGTTTAATTAATAGCTCTAACTCTGGTCGCATATCACCTTCGCCAGCAACATTAATAACAAAATTTGAATGGTTAGAGTCTAATAATTTCTTTACTAAATTTACAAGTACAAGAGGGTTTTTTTGTTCTTCAATACGCCCTAAATATAAAAACCTAAAGATTTCATCACTACTATATTGTCTCTCGTTTTGCAGCTTGAACTTTTCAAAATCTACACCATTGGCAATAACTCTTGTGTTTTTTAAGTACCATTTATTTGCACGATTACTAAAATTGATGTCTGCTTTTCTAAATGGTTTTGTGAAGAATAAAGTCCATCGTCTATAGACTTCTTCAACAAGAATATTATGTAGTGTAAACACGATAGGTATCTTTTTGCAAAAAATACGATAGCTAATACCTATAATCAACGCATGAAACATATGACAGTGCATAACAATATCATTATGGTTGTTCAAGATTGCTTTCAGTTGTCTTAGTCCTTTTCTAAAATCTTTTAGAGAACCAATTCCTAAATAGTGAAATTCAAGGTTATTCTCAATAAATTTATATTCTATAAGATTGTTATTTGTAAGTGCTATAACTATTGTCTTAATATGGTCTTGCTGACTTTTTTTAGCCATTTCAAGAATCATGTGTTCTGCGCCACCACCTCCTAAGCCAATATTTACGTGAACAATAGTCATACCTAATTATTTAGAGTTTACGATGTCTAAAAATAACTGCTCGTATTTTTCAACAATGATCTTTTTTTCAAACTTATCTGTAATGGATTTGCTAATCGTTTTTTCATCCCAATCTTTTTTGCAAAGGGCTTGAATTAAATAGTTTAGGTATTCATCTTCATCTTTGGCTATAAAACCATTTATGCCATTTTGAATAATATCTTTAGTTCCACCCGGAGCTTCAAATGCAATTACTGGTGTGCCTACAGCACAACTTTCCATCACTGCATTAGGAAAGCCTTCTACATAAGAGCCTTGAATAAAAATATCACTTTCACTTAAGTATTGAGTTACGTGACTTGTATATTTTATGTAAGAGACTTTATCTTCAAAGCCAAGTGACTTTATTTGATTCATTATATTTTCATATTGATTGCCTTCACCAATAATGGTGTAGTGCCAATCTGTTTTAAGCTTTGAGAGGATATTTAGAATTCGCTCATGGCCTTTTTCAGCACTTAGTCTGCCGATTGTAATTAATTGTTTGACAGCATTATTTAATGGTGCTTTTACTTTTGCTTGAATAGTGAGCGGATTATTAATAATGCGAATGTTTTCATGTTTTATACCATGATCTTCATGCATGTATTCTGCCATTTGTTCAGATTGGCAAACGATTTTTTTTAAATATTTTCTATAACCTCTAAAAAACCAAACAAAACCAGTTACATGAGTACTTCTGTTATACTTAGACATGATACTATTTAAGCTTGCTTCTCTACCAATAAATGTAGATTTCCTAAGGAAGAAAGAGAACATAGCATGCAACTTATTTACATGTCCAATTGAACCCATTACAATATCTGGTTTGTGTTTTCGGAAGTAATTGAATAAAGGTCTAACAACTAATAACAAGCGGTCTTTATCAAAATAATGAACGTTAGCATGAGATACATCAAAATCTGTGGATTCTGCTTTTGCTATAACCAAAAGGCGACAATCAAATCTATCTTTATCTATGTGTTGAGATAAAAAAGACATAATCCGTTGTGCACCTCCAGCATTTAAAGCTGGTAAAACAAAGCAAACTGAGATTTTTTTTTGGTTCATTCTTATGAATCCTATAGTTAGATTTTTGTGCTTTTAGTTGTGAGGGATTGTTGCTTCAAATGTAATTAAAATTGTTAGATTTATTATTGCCAATTAAACCATATAAATTGAGGTATACCATTTTTGAAAACAAAAAAAGGTCCATACTTTAAATGTATTGTCTGCTTTAGATGATAAATGATCTTCAACTAGTTTTGTAATGACATCAACGTTAAAAAGATCTTGTTGTCGTAAAAATTTAATCTCTATGTAGCTTCTTAGTTCATTTTTTAAGCTTTCTCTAAGCCAGTCTCCAACTGGAACACCAAAACCTCGTTTTGATTTATCTAAAAACCCTTCAGGAAAATCAGCTTTGAAAGCTTCTTTTAGGATGTGTTTTTTGCTCCACTTCTTAATGAGGTAGTCTTCTGGTAATGACATAGTAAATTCAAAAAGTTCTCTATTAAGAAAAGGTGCTCTGCATTCAAGAGAGTTGAGCATGCTAGTTCTATCAACTTTAACCAGCATATCACCTTCTAAACTAATATGTCTGTCTATTGTTCTAAAATCATTAAGCGATTTAGGTGATGTGATTTGGGTTTCATTTTTATAATAGTCAAATACTGTGGTATGATGATATTGTGGATTCAAAAACGCATTGATTTCATCATTCTGAAATCCTAATGATATTATTCCCCAATAATAGTCATTATCATAACTAATGGTTTTAATGAGTTTGTTAAGCTTGTATTTTATACCTCTGTCGTCATCTTTTCGTCTCAATAATGTACTGGCTATTTTGTTAATTTGACTATGCGCAAATTTTGGAACAGCTCTAGTATACTTTTGATTAAGCTTACCTACGTAATATTTATTGTAGCCACCAAACACTTCATCACCACCATCACCAGTGAGGGCAACAGTAACATTCGATCTGGTTTTTTTTGACACTAAATAGGTTGGGAGTGAGGATGAGTCTGCAAATGGCTCATCAAAATTTAAAAGAATCTCATCTACATTGTGTTTGAGGTCATTTTCATTAATAATAAATTCATGATGATTACTATTAATTCGCTTAGCTACAACTCTTGATTTGTCTGTTTCATCGTAGGATGCTTTTTCAAAACCTATAGAAAATGTATCAATTCTTTCGTCTTTTATATCTGCTAAGCACAATGAAACAATCGATGAATCAACACCACCAGAAAGAAAAGTACCTAGAGGAACATCAGCTATAGATCTAGAGTCTACACTTTTAAAAACACGTTCTCTAACCTCTGTTTTGGCAGTATCAAATGATATTTTTGATTTCTCTCTTGGCTGGTTATCGTGGATGGCTTGAATTTCTAATTGATATGATGTGTTGTCATACGTAATAAACTTATTAGCTTCAA
Source organism: uncultured Psychroserpens sp. (assembly GCF_947503375.1). Classification (GTDB taxonomy): domain Bacteria; phylum Bacteroidota; class Bacteroidia; order Flavobacteriales; family Flavobacteriaceae; genus Psychroserpens. The sequence goes on along the minus strand of NZ_CANNDQ010000011.1, from coordinate 10,158 downwards.
GCTTTTGGATCCCTTCATAAATTGTGAAAGGCGCCGGAATGTATGTGAGTTTAAAGTACAAGTTTAGGCCTTGTTTTGAAAGTTCAGGCTTATAGTCTAATAGCGCTGTAATCGATTTTAGTTCTGAAGCCCAGCAAAACATGTCTTCATTATGGATGTAGTACAAAGGCTTTTCACCAAAAAAATCTCTAGCAATAAAAACCTTATTTATATTAGCATCATAAATACTGAAAGCAAACATGCCATCAAGTAATTTGAAGGAAGCTGTACCTTTTTGCTCATAAAGTTTTAAGATAACCTCTGTGTCACTATTAGTATGTAGCTCAATGCCATCTGCAATGAGTTGTGCTCTAAGTGTTTTGTAATTATAGATTTCGCCATTAAAGACAATAATAACTGATCTGTCTTCAGAATAGATGGGTTGTTGGCCAGAACTTAAATCAATAATTGATAAGCGTCTCATGGCCATTCCCAATCCGAAATTTGAATTTGAAATACTAAATGTACCATCTTCGTCTGGTCCTCTATGAATAATGAGATTATTCATTTTTGTAAGCGACGCATCAATTTTTGTTACTTCGGTTTTCGATTTATAGAGTATGCCGTTAATTCCGCACATAGTTTGTTTTCAAATAATTATTTAATTGAGACCCCTTTTGCTTGATGATTAAGCCATTGTTTCAAGACGATCAGTTTCCAAATTAATGGATACCTATTCCATGAACCATCCATGTGTTGCTTTATCATAAACCTGACATTATCTATATTGATGTTTGGGATAGATTTAAGACTGTCATCATCTAACTCACTTAGCACGTAGTCTTTTAGATCTTTCCTAAACCAATCAGCAAAAGGAATAGCAAAGCCCGCTTTTGGTCTGTCAAAAATATGTTTAGGAACGTATTGATATAAAACATCTTTTAATATCCGTTTTTGGTTTCCATTGATGATTTTGAAATCGGTAGGCAAAGCTCTTGCAAAATCTACTATTCTGTGATCCATTAAAGGCGCTCTGGCTTCTAGCGAATAAGCCATAGTTGCTCGATCTACCTTAGTATTAATGTCCCAATTAAGATATGTTTTAATATCAAAATCTGAAACACGTTCGTATAAGTTTTTATTATTATGCTCTAAATATTTTAATGCTTCAACAGTTCTGAATTGTTCACCATTTTGAATGTATGAGAGGTTTATTCCTGTCATCACATTTAAATAAGCCGTATTCCTATTTTTGGTTTTTAATGCTTCAGCTACTATTTTGAGTTTGTAATTAGGAATGTGTTTCAAAATAGCAGATGAAAGTTTTCTTAGACCATAAGGTATGTCATACAACTTACTCTTTGTCTTTACCCAATTGTAACGTTGATAACCAATAAAGCTTTCATCACCTCCATCACCTGAAAGGGCAACTGTAACCTGTTCTCTGGTGTGTTTAGCCAATAACATTGAAGGAATTGCTGACGAATCTGCAAAAGGCTCATCATAATATTTATAGAACCCATCAATAAGGCTCATCCCTTCTTTATAATTACATTCTATAACATTATGATCTGTCTTTAAATGGTCTGCTACTTGTTGCGCATATTGGCTTTCGTCAAATTCTACTTCATTAAATTTAATTGAAAATGTCTTTACTTTAGCATTAGATTGCTTTGATGCTACTGCTGCTACAACTGATGAATCTACACCACCAGAAAGGAATACACCAACTGGAACATCAGCAAAAAGACGAGACGAAACAGCATCATTTAAAAGCGAACTGAGTTCTGTTTTAGCCGCTTCATAAGTGCCTTTATAAGTAGTTTTCCCTAGATAGTCTATATCCCAATAACAGGAGGTTATCAATTTACCTGTATTAATGTCAAATTTAAAACAATGGCCAGGTGGCAATTTTTTAATTTCATTAAAGATAGAGTATGGGTCAGGTATATTTCCCCATGCTAGGTAATAGCCAATAGATTTTTGAGAAACAGAAAGCTGATCATTAAATAATTGAATAGAAGACAACTGGCTTGAAAATTCAAAGTCTAAACCATTGTGATAATAATAGAATGGTTTTTGACCTAAACGATCTCTTGCACCAAATAGCTCCTGCTTTTTTTCATCATAAATAACAAAAGCAAACATTCCATTGAAGTGATTTACACAATCTTCACCATATGCTAGATATGCAGCACAAACAACTTCGGTGTCACTTGCGGTTTTAAAAGCGTAGCCTTTTTGTTCCAGCTTAAGCTTTAGTGCTCTAAAATTGTATATTTCTCCATTATAAACGACATGAATATGACTTTGATATGTAAATGGCTGGTTTGACCTTGCATCAAGGTCTATGATAGACAATCTATTGTGTCCAAAAATAACCGCATTATTACCTTTATAGAAGCTCCAACCCATTTTATCTGGTCCTCTAAACGCAGTTCGTTCAAGCTTTTGTTTTACTTGAGCTTCGTTGTATTTTATTGTTGTTCCATATATTCCGCACATACTGCTTTAGGGTAAAGGCTTTATTTTAAATTATTTGTTCAGACAATATTGGTAGAGTTTTAAATGCTTAGCGTAAACATTTTCAATTTTAAATTGTGATTCTATTTCTGTGAATAATAGGTTTGATTTTTCAATGGCTACTTCATAGTTATTATAAACATCTATCATGGCCATATGAAAGTTCTCTAAATTACTTACATAAGCATTGGTATTATTTAAAAAATCAGGAATACTACCAACAGGTGTTGATATGATAGGTAGCTTTGCTGCTGCAGCTTCAATTAATGAAACTGGCATGCCTTCCCACAGTGATGGCAACACTAGGCAGTGTGCTTTATCTAAAAATGGCTTGATGTTATTTTGAAATCCCAAAATATTAAAATGTTGACTCAATTTGTTGTTTCCAATAGCACTTTCTAGTTCTGACTGCATGATACCACGCCCAACAAAATCTATAACAAAATTTTCGATGTTGTGCGCTAATAATTGTTGAGCAGCAGAAACCATACGAAGTGGATTTTTTTCAGTATTGAGTCGCCCAAGAAATAAAAAAGTGAATGGTTCTGTTTTTTTATGATTTCTTTGACTTGCTGGAGTTAACTCATTAAAATTAACTCCATTTGGTATAATTTCACTTTTCGTTTTTAGATACCATGTTTTGGCATTTATACTAAAAACAATATCTTTAACTCTAAAAGGTTTTGTAAGATATAACATAAGTTTTCTTCCAAAGTTTTCTATAGTACTGGAATGTAGTGTAAAGATTATTGGAATATTCTTATAAAAGAGCTTATGAATTAAGCCTAGTAAGAAGCCATGATACATATGACAATGTAATACAACATTATCATGAGCATTAAGAATATGTCTTAATTTTTTAAGCCCTGAAAATAATGTCGCATTCTTAAATGAATTCACACCTAAAAGATGATATTCAATATGGTGTTCTTTAAACCTATTCTCTAGACCAATGTTTGTGTCTGACAGCGAAATCACAATCGTCTTTATTTTTTTATTACTTTGCTTTGCTAGCTGGAGCACCATTTGTTCTGCGCCACCACCTCCTAATGTGCTAGATAAATGTATAATGGTCAAAGCGAAGCGGTTTTAGTGTTGATATTAATTTGATTTTCTTCTATAAGTTCTTTGTTACTTAAATTCACAAAAAGCCAGAGAGATAGAAAAATTATGAGGTGATTGTCAAAATAATTATGAGTACTCATCAAAATAATAATAATACTTATAGCTAACATGAATCTATGACTTCTAGATTTGAATTCAAACGTACTTTTCCATAGCATATACAGATAAAGTGTTATTACTATTAAGAAAGGGAATATACCTGATTCTCCTAAAATCATAAGATATGTATTATGCACCCCTTGCTTAGCTTCGCTCTCACCACTCAACACTTTGAATCCATTACCAAAGATCGGGTTTTCTGTAATCATATCACTATATCTAGACCAAGTGTCTAATCGCGAGTCTTCTTTTATGACATTAATACTAGAGTTTGGTTTTTCACCAAACAGATTCTCTAATGCTGAGAATCGGGTAGTGTTAAATTGTACAATTGTAGCCAAACTAAAGACAACGATGATTGCTCCGATTCCTAGTCCAAAATTAAGAGAGTTCTTTTTATTAGCAATGACAGATACGATGCTTACTATTAACCACAACAGAATAAATGTTCTTGAAAATGTCAATAAACCAGCAAAAGTAACTAAGAATTGACCTAACAATCTTAATTTTTTTTGTTTGATTGAGAAACTCAAACAGTAAGCCAAAATACAAACAAATCCTGCGCCATTTGGATCTAGATATAGTCCGCTATACCTACCGTAGTCATCTTGATAGACTAAAGCATGTATCAGTATACTTGAAGCACCTAATAGCAATATAATAAAGAGTTCTTTTAATGTTGTGTTTCTAGCCACTTCAGTACCGCAGATAATAAGAATTAGATATTTAAGTAATTCGTCGTTAAAGTATTCAGTATCTTCAACAAACATTAGCCCACTAATTATAAAATAAAATAATCCGAGTGCTAAGAATGGAATAGCGAGTTGTCGTTTCTCACTTAATAAATAATAGAATAATAAAAGCCCTAAATTAAGGTAGCTTAACTTACTTCCTATAGATACATCATAAGCAAAAAAGCTTGGTATTCCCCAAAGCAGCATAATTAAAATAAGATATTTTATAAAGTTCATTTTAACCTTTTAATTAAACGTTGAGGGGTTTTAAACAAAAATATGATAATGGAAACAAACCGTTTTGAAAATGATAGTTTTAGTTTTTTATCTGAATAAAACAACCATGACTTTACGTAATTAAAGGCTTGATTTCTATAATAACTGTATTTTATTATATCTGAAGTTTTAACATTGTGTAATGCGTAATAAGCGCTGTAATAGCCTCCTCTTGATAACTGTTTTCTAGACTTTTTAGATGTAATTAAGCTGTTAGGCGATATATGTGCTTTCAAAAAAGATTTATTAACACAGAGAAAATCATATTTTTTATTAATTGCATTCCAAGTTTGACTTTCTTCAATATGGCTTTTTGTATCAGAATACAAAGGATGGGCCTTCAAAACATCTGTTTTCCATATGGTCCATTTATCGCCAACTAATTGTTGTTTTTGATTTAAGACCCTTTCTTTGAATCCGACTTGCCATTTATCTTTTGGAAACTTGTCTCCCTTAATCTTATCATCTTCATCAAGCACAAGCGTCCATATTGCAGCAATTTTATCGTTAGTAATATGATTCCATAGATCCATTATGACTTCAAGAGCGTTTTCTGAAAACGTATCATCACTATCAGCTATTATTGTGTATGGAAATGTACATTTTGTTAATCCAAAATTGACTGCTTTTGGTTTACCCATATTTTCAGTGAGACAATAATACTCAATTTCAAAATCTCTGGTAACACTTTTCCAATTTTCTATGAGAGATTTTGTATTATCTAAGCTGGCATCATCTATAACGATCCATTTAAATTTTTTATAGGTTTGACTATTTAACGAATCATAAACCCTATGAATTAATTTTTCTCGGTTATATGTAGGTGTTATTATGTTAAACATGCATTTTATTAAGCTGTTTGATGTAAATATATAAAATTACACTATTGGTTATCGAAACAATTGAAGTAGCCAAAGCTAGACCATAAACTCCCATATGTTCAATAAGGATAAAGTTAAGTGTTATGTTTAAGACTAGACTAATCACTGAGGTTAATACCATAAAGTTATTTTTATTGATTGAAGTAAGGAATTTTATCATGACCAAACCAATAATATATGATGGAATTTGTAAGACATACATTTGCTGAATTCTAGACACCACCTCAGTATCTGTGCTTGTAAACGCATTGCGTTCAAACATTAATGAAATAATTGGACTTGACAATATAAAAATAAATACTGTACCAATACTACTAGCAATTAAAAGGTATTTAAGTATGACTTTCAGTTTTTTAAATGTTTCTACTTGATTCTCTACGGCTTGCTTTGAGAAATAGGGCAGAAGCACATTTCCTAAAGCAATACCAACAATGCCTATGGCAAATGCGGGAATACGAATACCATAATTCAATGCTGCAATTGAGCCTACAATAAGTTGAGCAGAAAAATATTGATCAACAAGTGGATTAACCCCTACTAAAAGACTAGATGATAGTTTAGCTGGTAATTGCATAAATAAAACGTTCATGTCTGAAGAGCGAAAATCTGGCCTATTTATTTGAATAATCTTACGCTTTAATGCCACAGATAAAATAAACACAAAGCCTAAGAAGCTTCCTACTAGTGTTCCTATAGCCAATACTAAATTACCTAGAGCTTCTTTGAAGAACAATAGGGCTATAATTATTGATATTGGTGTGAAAATAGCACTCAATGATGAATAAGCAAACTCATCATCAATGGTTAGTAGCGCATTTAGTAGAGATGAAAATCCCCAAAATAAAATACATGGCGCAACAAAATAAAATTGAGTTTTTATAAGTTCATAGTAGTTCTCTGTATGGCCGCTAAAAAAGACTTCTAAATAAACATCTGTAAATAGATATGCGAGAATAAAAAATAGCGATGAAATACCAATAGTCAATAAAAAGCCTGTACTCTGAAATGCTCCAATATTCTTATTTGACTTAAGTGTACTAACATAATTTGGAATGAATACACTTTGAAATGAACCTAAAAAAACACCATTAATAAGACTAGGAATTAAAATAGCAATGTAAAACGTATCTAAAAGTTCAGATAAACCAAAGCTATCGGCTATTACTATTTCCTTTGCAAACCCAAGTCCCTTAACTGCCAAGGTCATTAGACCTACAGTAATAACATTCGTTACAGTAGTGTTTTTTAGTCCTTTCGTTAAAAACTGAGATAAATTAAACTTGGGAATCAAATTGTATATGATTTGTTAGTTTACTGGTCATAATCATTAATCTAAGATATTATTTATATATCCTTTAGTAGGATTTTCTCGACTAATTATTTCGCCAGGATTACCAATTACTATTGAATTTTCAGGCACATTAAAATTCACATACGAATTTGGCGCTATTAATACATTATTTCCAATGGTTATATTACCAACAATAACAGATCCTGTTCCTATCCAAACGAAATCACCAATAGTTGGGACTCCCTTTAACTTTCCTCTATTTGATTGTCCAATTGTCGTATTATGAGCAATATTGCAGTTTTTTCCTATTACTGTTTGACCGTTAATTACTAGAGTGCCAAAATGGCCTATGTAAAAACCTTCACCAATTGAAGCTCTAATTGGTATTTGAAATCCATACTTATAGCCTAAACGTCTTAGAATAAACCTGTAGAGCAAGCCAAAAGGAGAAATTTTTTTATGACAGGCTACTTTACGAAAAAAGTACATGTATCTAAAGCCTGGTTCTTTAAAACCACTTAAAATACTGGTTTTACCACCATACCTGTATAGGTCAGCTTTAATAACCCTAGATATAGATTGCCTTTTTTGGTGACTCATTTAAATACGATTTAAGTAACAAAATTAATTGTTGATGATACGAATGTAATTAATTTTTCAAACAGACTTTATAGTATAGGGTTAGTTTAGATAAAAAGGAATATATAAGGTATGAAATACAACTAATTCTTTATGTGTATTTTATTTATACTGGTTTGACTATGTGAGATCCATATTTGTTATCGACGAATTACAAATACAAAAAATTCCTACATATGTTAAATTTTAGTTATTGAACGTCTTTTTTATGCACTTCATCGTAAATAAGATAAATAATTAATAATAATTCAAAATTATAAACACCTGAATATTCTATTTTGTAAGAAAATAAATATAAAAAAATACATTTTATCGAATAATTAATACTTTAAACGTTAATTCTAAATATAAATACATAGATTGCCCTCATAATAAGCCCCAAATATTAATAGCAAATGAAATCCCCAAATATACCTTGCCACAATATTGGCTATGCCAAATATTGTATAAAGTTTCTCTTATTATATATATTATTCACTTTTAGTAGCAACTTGAATTCACAAACCAAAGCTTTTCCTTCTGTTGAAGGAGGAGGAAGTTATGTAACTGGTGGTAGAGGTGGAATTGTAGTTAAAGTAACTAATCTAAATAACTCTGGTCAAGGAAGTTTACGTGCAGCACTAATGATGACAGTTCCTAGAATTATTGTTTTTGAAGTTAGTGGTACTATTACGTTAACATCTGCAATTGAATTAATTGCTGAAAACTCAAACTTTACTGTTGCGGGTCAAACAGCACCAGAAGGCGGCATTACCATTAGCAATCATATCATACAACTAGGAGGTGGTTATAATAGACCTTCCCAGCCTTGTGATAATGTAATTTGGCGCTATGTAAGATTTAGAAATGGCAGATATAATGGGCTACCTGATGTACGAGAACATAATGGTTTACTGTCTTATGGCACTAATGGACTGGTAATTGATCATTGTTCATTCAGTTTTTGTGATGATCAAGCACTAGGAATGAGCGGTAATTGGGGAGATTTAACGAACATTACCGTTCAAAGAACTGTCTTTTCAGAAAATGCTACTGGAATTATCGCAGGACATAATACACCCAATGATCAAGGTTTAATGACATTCAAAAATAATCTTTATGTTGACCAAAGCCATCGAACACCAAACGTGAGTGGAAATTTACAATATGACTTGATAAACAATGTATATTTTAACTGGCAATCTCGTTTGACAACTGCAAATGTTAATAGTCCAAATATAAATTTTATAGGTAATTACTTAAGACCAGGTAATTATACACTTAATGGCAGTGCTAATAAAGTGCAAAGTGTAAACCCAAATATCTATACGGCAAATAATTATCACCCTGAGTACTATCCTACACCTCAACTAAATGACCAAAATTTGTGGCAATCATTTGTAACAAATGGGTCTTTACCTTCTAGCATGTTTACATCAAATATGCATCCGTTAATAGAAAATCCGACTGTGATTTCTGCACAAGAAACCTATAATGAGGTATTGAATGATGTAGGAGCCAATAAGTTTTTGAATGCTGACGGTACATATAGCACATATCAAGATAGTTATGATATACTGAAAATAAATAATGTTATCAATAATATAAGTACAAATCCATTTAACAAAAACTGGACACTACCTAACTTGCCAAACAATACAAGACCAACAAACTATGATACAGATAATGATGGAATGGCAGATGAATGGGAAATAAATACTTTTGGAGATTTATCTAGAACTGATGATGGTGATGAAGATGGTGATGGTTATACAAACATTGAAGAGTTTATAAATGGAACAGATGCCGAATCAAACAGTACGACAGAATATCAAGTAAATGCAGGAGATGATATAGATATTTGCGAAGGTGAAACTACCACATTAACAGCTTCTGGAGCTGATTCATATGTATGGCTTCCAGGAAATATTACTGGTGCTTCAATAGATGTAAATCCAGCTAACAGTCAAACATATACTGTTACTGGTACACATCCAGACGGAAGCACAACTCAAGCAAGTGCTACAGTAAATGTAAATTTATTACCTGTGGCAAATGCTGGAGACGATATTTCTATCTGTGAAGGAGAGTCAGCTACTTTAACTGCGTCAGGAGGAACAACTTATTTATGGAATACTGGCCAAACTACTCAAAACATTACCATAAACCCGAACACTACAACTACATATTTTGTACAAGTAACCGAAAACGGATGTACTAGTGAAATTGATGAAGTTACTGTAGTTGTTAATCAATTACCTGATGTTGACGCTGGAATCGATGAAACAATTACTATTGGTGAAAGTGTTATACTCACTGCTAACGGTGCAGATAGTTACTTATGGAATACAGGCGAAACAACTCAAAGTATAACAGTTAGCCCTACAGTAGACACTCTGTATACAGTTACTGGTGTTACTGATGGGTGCGAAAACTCCGATTCGATTACAGTTTTTATAATTGGCAACACAGTTGTTGCCAATGCTGGAGAAGATACAGAAATTTGCAATGGATCAACAATAACCCTTACTGCATCTGGTGGAGAAACTTATCTTTGGAGTACAGGAGAGGCAACTGCAAGTATTGACGTAAGCCCAGAGACAACAACTACGTTTTCGGTAACCGTTTTTGA
>NZ_CANNDQ010000010.1 GCF_947503375.1 uncultured Psychroserpens sp. | reverse complement strand
ACGGACAAGATGAGTGTGGTCGTCCACTAAGTGCAGGACCATATGAGTTTGATGTAGAACAAGCACCAGAAGCTGATGTTACAGTACCTCAATTCCCTCTTGATATCGAATGTGTAGATGCAGCAGGATATGAGGCAGCAGATGCAACATACAGCAATGGTTTAGAGGAAACAGCATGTGAGATTTCAGGATCAATTACTGCGGATGTAGTAAAAGATTACGATCAATGTGGTGGAACAATTACTATTAGCTATAGCGGACAAGATGAGTGTGGTCGTCCATTAAGTGCAGGACCATATACTATAGAAGTTAAGCCAGCTCCAGCTCCAGTATTTGACGAGATTCTTAATGCAAGTATTCCTTGTGAAGAGCTTGACACTTATGAGCCAGAGTTCTTAGGGTATTCTAACGGACTTCAAGGCCCATGTGGAATTAATGGTGAAGTACAAGGTGTTGCTGACGAATTTGACGGTAGCTGTGGTACATTTGATGTTAATTTCTCTTACGTATCTTGTGGTGTAGAAATTACGGCTACACAAGTTATTACAGTAATTGATGAAACACCACCAATGTTTACAGGTGAAGCTTACCCACAAGGTATTTCTAATGTAAATGGATGTTTATCTGATGCACCAGCTCCTCTAACAGAAGCTGAAGTTGCTGCAATGTTTATGGATAACTGTGGTGATGTTAATGTTACATTAACAATCGTATCTCCAGAAGAGAATACAGATTGTCAATGGGCTGTACTATACAGATATGACATCAAAGATGACTGTGATAATTTTGCAGCACCTATAAAAATCTTCCATAATGGTGGAGATAAAACAGCACCTGAATTAACAGGTACTATTCCATCAGGTGTAACAGGTTTACAGTGCTTAAGTGAAAACCCAGGAGCTCCAGATGCTTCAGTAATTGCAGATCAGTTTGATGATAACTGTAGTGATGTTTTCGTAGTAGCTCTTGATCCAGTTATTACAGGAGACGATTGTGGATGGACTGCTACTTACGAGTATACTGTTAAAGATGCTTGTGACAATGCTTACCCTAACGTGGTAATCGTTAATAGTGGAGCAGATAATACACCTCCAACTTTAGAAGGAGAGATTCCATTAGGAGAAAATACACTTAACTTATGTTTTGATGCAGAATTAGGAGAGCCTACAGAAGAAGAAATAGCTGCGCTATTCTCTGATAACTGTACGGAAACATTAGATGCTGATAATGTTGTTAAAACTGAGCACGTAACAATTGGATCTGATTGTGAGTGGATAAGAGTATTTGAATATGTAGTTACTGATGATTGTGGCAATCCTTATCCAACATTCAAAGTAAACTACCAAGGTGGAGATACTGAAGCACCACAACAGCAAGATTGCTTCAATGAAGTAATGACTATTTCTACAGAGAACTACCCAGATGCAGCTTGTCCTGATGATGCGGTAATCTCTCTTCAAATAGGAGACATGATTTCTGTTGCTGATAGAGATTGGACAGTTGCTAATATTTCTGTTCAAGACTTAGGAGGTACATTATATCCTTGCTTTACAGATAACTGTGCATCAGTTGAAGAATTGACATATAGAGTTATAGGAAAAGATGTTGATAAGTCAGCATGTTCTACAACACTTACGGTTACATTTGAAGTTGAAGATAACTGTGAGAACGTATCTGAACCATTTGTTTGTACATTCATCGTAGTAGATAATACTGCACCAGTTCTTGAGTGTCCAGAAGGTGAAGACTTCGGTCTTGTAGATGAAATGCCAACTGTATTTGCAGATAAAGCAACTTGGGAAGATAATTGCCAAGGTGTTGGTGAGACTACAGACTTCTCTGATGCAATAACTAGTGAATATATAGTTACTGAGCCTACAAGTATTGACGGTTGTGAAGGCCCATTCTCTTTCCAAGGATTTGATTCTTTCGGTGATGGATGGAACGGAAACTCTATCAATGTTCTTGTAAATGGTAACCCAGTAATTATTGGTTATACTATTGATGATGGATTTACTGGAGCTCTAGTAGACTTACCAGCAAGTTCAGGAGATATTATTTCTACAGAGATCAATACCGATGGCGCTTTTGATAGTGAAGTGAGTTATGATATCACTGATGGTTCGGCTAATGTAGTAGCAACTGGTGGTATACCTAGTTTCATTTCAGATTTAACCTTATGTCAAGAGCCAGGAGTAGCTGTTGTGCAGACTACGTTGGTTAGAACATTTACTGCAGACGATGGATGTGGTAATACAGATGAATGTAGTGTAACTTACACATGGTCTCAAGCACCATCTTGTGAACTAGCACAACCAGTTGCATGTGGAGACACTGTAACAGGTTCTACAAGCGGAGCACCTACTAACGATCTACCATTCTGTGGTACGTCATTAAGTACAGCTTCTGGCGTGTGGTATGTGTTAGCAGGTACAGGAGACGTTCTTGATGTTTCTGTTGATACATTCGGATCAGAATTCGATACTAAATTAGGTGTATTCTCAGGAGGCTGTGATGCTCTAGTTTGTGTTGGAGGTGATGACGATGATAGTGATACATTACAATCTCGTGTTACATTCCAATCTGAAATAGGTGTTGATTACTACATCTATGTAACTGGATTTGGCGAAAACTCTGGAGATTATACATTAACAGTTGGTTGTGAGCTTGCTTGTTTAGCTGATGCTGGTACATTAACAGCAGATGCAGGACCAGTTGATTTAGCTGGTAACCCTTCTGTAGAAATCTCTGCAACACCTGATGGAAACATTAATATTCCAGATGGATTTGATAGTGTATTTGTATTAACTACAGGTAGCGATTTAGAACTTATAGATGCTAATTTCAATGATGCTGTATTTACAGTAAGTGCTGAAGGTTTATATACGATTCATACTTTAGTTTACGATCCTAACACTTTAGATCCAGGTAGTTTACCATTTGATGGTTCTGTTACAGGATTTGATGTACTAGATATAATCGAAGAAAATGATCTATGTGCTTCATTAGATGCTGCAGGAGCACCAATTGAAGTTGTTAATATAGTTGTACCAGATAACGATCTGTGTGCAGATGCTACACCAATTGCTTGTGGTGATACTGTTAACGGTAGTACTGAGTTTGCAACCAACGATGATACATTACCAAACTGTGATGATGATGTTAGCGAAGGTCCAGGCGTATGGTATGTATTAACAGGAACAGGTGATGTGTTATTTGCTACAGCAAGTACAGCAGGATCTAATTTTGATACGAAGTTAGCAGTTTACGAAGGTAGCTGTGATGACTTAATCTGTGTAGGTTCTGATGATGATGGAGGCCCAGGAATAACTTCAGAAGTAAGCTTCTTATCTGAACCAGGTGTTAATTACTACATCTATGTGACTGGATTCGTTGGATTCGGTAATGAGTCAGGTGATTACACATTAAGTGTTACTTGTGATCAGTTGAACAGACAAGCTCAGGTATCTCAAGAAGAAGATCTTAAGATCGACTTTAGAGCTTACCCAGTACCATTCCATAATGAAGTAACTATTTCATATGCATTTAACTTTGAAACTGACGTTAAAATCGAGTTCTTTGACACTAAAGGTCTATTAGTCCTTAGTCAATCTAACGATAGATACGTTGTAGGTTCTACAGGAAGAACTAAGTTCGATTTATCTAGAACTTCAAACCAAGTGTTCTATGTGAAGTTAACAACCAACAATGGAACTGTTACTAAGAAGATTGTTTCTTCTGGTAAGAAGTAAATTGATAAATAATTAGGGGATTCCCCTAAGGGCAAATATAAAAGGCAGCTAGAAATAGCTGCCTTTTTTTATTTATGCAATTGTATGGAATAGTATTGCTTAATATATCAGGTGCGTATGAACTAAATCTGTATAACTTTAATAAGAATAAAATTATACTATAAAATAGGTGTATTAAGAATTAAGAATAGACTGTGACCAATTAATAGCCTCTTCCAAAGAATCAAAAATTTCAAAAGGCTTACTGAGGAATAATTTTTCTACCAAAGCATTGCTCTTGGCTTTAAAATCTGAGGATACTACAGAAAAACCAACAAGGTTTTCAATCTTTGAAGTTTCCTTATATACAGCTGGATCAACAGCATAAGAATGTATTCGGTGAGTAATGTATACAAACTTTTTGTTTTTAAAATAAGTATCTGCAATATGAGTAAGTGTTTTATTTTCTTCTGATGTAATAGTAACACCTTCATTTATAGTAACTACCATGTAATTATCATAGATGTGTATTTTACAGAATTCTAAAATTAAATCATCAGACATAATCTAAAATTAATGAATCTTAGTATTCAAAACAAAAAAAGCCTCTGATTTGAGGCTTTTTTTGTTTAAATGAAAAGTTTTACGATTCAGCTTTTTTTTCAGATTTCTCAATTTTTATACTGAGCTCATCAGTTTTAGAGTCTAGATTCATAATGATCTTATCGCCATCTTGTACCTGAGAATTGATGATTTCTTCAGCAAGAGCATCTTCAATATATTTTTGAATAGCACGTTTAAGCGGTCTAGCGCCATATTGCTGATCAAATCCTTTATCTGCTATAAAATCTTTAGCTTTGTTTGAAAGCTTAAGTTCATAGCCAAGGTCTTTGATACGTTTTATTAAATGTTTCAATTCAATATCTATGATCTTGTTGATGTGTTCTTTTTCTAACACGTTAAAGACCATAACATCATCAATACGATTCAAAAACTCTGGAGCAAATGCTTTCTTAAGAGCATTTTCAATAATACTTCTTGAATTATCATTGACCTGCGCTGTTTTTGCAGCAGTTCCGAAACCAACACCTTGACCAAAATCTTTCAATTTTCTAGCACCAATGTTAGAGGTCATGATAATGATCGTATTTCTAAAGTCTATTTTTCTACCAAGACTATCTGTTAGATAGCCATCATCAAGGACTTGAAGCAGCATATTAAACACATCTGGATGTGCTTTTTCTATTTCATCTAACAAAATTACAGCGTAAGGTTTGCGTCTTACTTTTTCAGTAAGTTGACCACCTTCTTCATAGCCAACATAACCTGGAGGTGCTCCAATTAGTCTTGATATAGCAAACTTTTCCATGTATTCACTCATATCTATTCTTACCAACGCATCTTCACTATCAAATAGTTCACGAGCTAATACTTTAGCTAATTGTGTTTTACCTACACCAGTTTGGCCTAAAAATATAAATGAACCAATTGGCTTATTTGGATCTTTAAGTCCAGCACGATTACGCTGAATGGCTTTTACGACCTTAGCAACAGCTTCATCTTGACCAATTACTTTTCCTTTAATTAATTCAGGTAATTGAGCCAATTTATTACTTTCGGTTTGAGCAATTCGATTTACCGGTATGCCTGTCATCATTGAAACAACATCTGCAACATTGTCTTCAGTAACAATTTCACGATGCTGCTTAGTTTCTTCTTCCCATTTTTCTTGGGCTAAAGCTAAATCTTTTTCTAATCGTTTTTCATCATCTCTTAGCTTAGCAGCTTCTTCATATTTTTGTTTCTTAACGACAGTGTTTTTAGTTTCTTTTACTTCTTCTAGCTTTTTTTCAAGCTCTAAAATTTGTTTTGGAACATCTATATTAGTGATATGAACTCTTGATCCAGCTTCATCTAAAGCATCTATAGCTTTGTCTGGTAAAAAGCGCTCAGTCATGTAACGGTTAGTTAACTTTACACAGGCTTCAATAGCTTCTGGAGTATAATCAACATTGTGATGTTCTTCATATTTTCCTTTAATATTGTTGAGAATTTCTACAGTTTCTTCAACGGTTGTTGGTTCAACAATTACTTTTTGAAAACGGCGTTCTAATGCACCATCCTTTTCTATATATTGTCTGTATTCATCAAGTGTAGTTGCTCCAATACATTGTATTTCGCCTCTAGCCAACGCAGGTTTAAACATATTTGAAGCATCTAAGCTACCAGTCGCGCCACCAGCACCAACGATGGTATGTATTTCATCAATGAACAAGATGATGTCATCATTCTTTTCCAGCTCATTCATAACAGCTTTCATTCGTTCTTCAAATTGACCTCGATACTTTGTGCCAGCGACTAAACTTGCTAAGTCTAAGGTTACTACACGTTTGTTAAATAGTATACGTGATACTTTTCGTTTAACAATTCTAAGTGCTAGACCTTCAGCAATTGCTGATTTACCAACACCTGGTTCACCAATTAGTAATGGGTTGTTCTTTTTACGTCTACTTAGTATTTGTGAAACACGCTGTATTTCTTTTTCTCGTCCAACTACAGGATCCAGTTTGTCTTCTTCAGCTAATACAGTCAAATCTCTACCAAAATTATCTAAAACAGGTGTTTTAGATTTTTTCGTTGTTTTAGAACTGGATTGACCAAATGGATTTTGTTTTGCATCCTCTTCTTCATTAGCCTCATCATCTGAAAAAGATTCAGATTTTGGGACATCTAAAAATTCGTCATCGTTTGTTATCATAAATTTAAATTGTTCTTTAACGTTATCGTAATCTACTTTCAATTTATTTAAAAGTTTGGTAGTAGGATCGTTTTCATTTCGCAATATACACAGTAATAGATGTGCCGTATTGATAGAAGAGCTTTGAAAAAGCTTAGCTTCAAGAAATGTTGTTTTTAAAGCACGCTCTGCTTGTCGAGTTAAGTGTAGGTTTTTCTTTTCGTTAGAAGTAGATGACACATTTGGGTTTGCTGGGCTTAGTATTTCTACCTTACGGCGCAAATGATTTAGATCGATTTCTAAAGCACTTAATATGTCAATAGCTTTTCCACTGCCATCACGAAGTAGACCCAGCATCAAATGTTCGGTACCAATAAAATCGTGACCTAATCGCAAGGCTTCCTCTTTGCTAAATGCAATTACATCTTTAACTCTTGGGGAAAAATTATCATCCATAGTAATCTCTTTCTGCATTAAAAATAATAAAAACAACTATACCAAGGCAAAAACTATACCTTAAAATGTTTTTTGTCTACTAATAGACTGAAAAAACTTTAAAAACTCAAAGTATTTAACAATTTACTTATCAAAAAAAAGAAGTAAAATTTGTTAATAAAAAATCTCAAAAAATGTTTCGTACATTCTATAAACACTATAGAATTACTTATCTTAGCATGTTTTGAAAACCTACAAAAAATCAAATTTATTTATTTATGGCAGAAGGAGAAAAATTGATTCCAATTAACATTGAAGATGAGATGAAGTCAGCCTACATTGACTATTCTATGTCGGTCATTGTGTCACGTGCATTACCAGATGTAAGAGATGGATTAAAACCTGTTCATAGACGTGTTCTTTATGGAATGCACGAACTAGGTGTTAGATCTAATACTGCTCACAAAAAATCAGCTAGAATTGTTGGTGAAGTGCTTGGTAAATATCATCCACATGGCGATACTTCGGTTTATGATACAATGGTACGTATGGCTCAAGAATGGAGCTTGCGTTACATGTTAGTTGATGGTCAAGGAAATTTTGGTTCTATAGATGGTGATAGTCCAGCAGCGATGCGTTATACTGAAGCACGTATGCGAAAAATATCTGAGGATATGTTAGCAGATATTGATAAAGAAACTGTTGATCACAAACTTAACTTTGACGATACATTACAAGAACCAACTGTGCTACCAACTCGTATACCTGGACTTTTAGTTAATGGTGCATCTGGTATTGCTGTAGGTATGGCAACAAACATGCCACCACACAATTTAAGTGAAGTTGTAGATGGAACTATTGCTTATATTGATAATAATGATATCGAAGTTGAAGAACTAATTCAACATGTAAAAGCACCAGATTTTCCTACAGGTGGAACCATATATGGTTATGATGGAGTTCGCGAAGCTTTTAAGACAGGACGTGGAAGAATTGTTATGCGAGGTAAAGCTACAATTGAAGAAGTTCAAGGTAGAGAATCCATTATAGTCACTGAAATTCCATATCAGGTGAATAAAGCCGATATGATTAAGAAAACAGCAGATCTTATAAATGATAAAAAGATTGATGGCATCTCTTTAATTAGAGATGAATCTGATAGAAATGGAATGCGAATTGTCTATGTACTGAAGCGTGATGCAATTCCTAATATTGTATTAAATACGTTATATAAATACACAGCTTTGCAATCATCTTTTAGTGTAAATAATATAGCCTTAGTCAATGGTAGACCTCAATTGTTGAATCTTAAGGATATGATTCATCATTTTGTAGAGCATAGACATGATGTTGTAGTTAGAAGGACTAAATACGAACTTCGTAAAGCAGAAGAAAGAGCTCACATCTTAGAAGGTTTGATCATCGCTTCAGATAATATAGACGAAGTTATTGCACTTATAAGATCTTCATCTAACGCTGATGAGGCTAGAGAGAAGTTGATAGAGCGTTTCAAACTTTCTGATATACAAGCAAAAGCTATAGTTGAGATGCGTTTGCGTCAATTAACTGGTCTAGAACAAGATAAATTGCGTTCTGAGTATGAAGAATTGATGAAAACTATTGAGGATTTGAAAGATATTCTTGATAAGAAAGATCGTAGAATGGAAATCATCAAAGAAGAGCTGTTAGTTGTTAAAGATAAATATGGTGACGAACGTAGATCACAAATAGAATACTCAGGTGGTGATTTGAGCATTGAAGATATGATACCAGATGAGCAAGTGGTAATTACGATTTCTCATGCTGGTTATATTAAAAGAACATCGTTAACAGAATATAAAACACAAAATAGAGGAGGAGTAGGTCAAAAAGCATCTACTACACGTAATGAGGATTTCTTAGAGCATTTATTCGTTGGTACTAATCATCAATACATGTTATTCTTCACTCAAAAAGGGAAGTGTTTCTGGATGCGTGTTTATGAAATTCCTGAAGGAAGTAAAACATCAAAAGGAAGAGCAATTCAGAACTTGATCAATATTGAGCAAGATGACAAAGTCATGGCGTTTATATGTACTCAAGATCTTAAAGATGAAGATTACATCAATAGTCATTATGTTATCATGGCTACTAAGAACGGTCAAGTAAAGAAAACGTCTCTAGAGCAATACTCTCGTCCGAGAACTAATGGTATTAATGCGATCACCATTAAAGAAGACGATGAATTATTAGAAGCAAAATTAACCACTGGTAATAGCCAAGTCATGTTAGCTTTAAAATCTGGTAAAGCTATTAGATTTGAAGAAGCTAAAACAAGACCAATGGGAAGAAATGCTTCTGGAGTTAGAGGTATTAAATTAGCCAATAATAATGATGAAGTTATTGGTATGATCGCCATAGAAAACCCACAAGAAGAATCGGTTTTAGTTGTGTCTGAAAAAGGTTATGGTAAAAGAACATATATAGATGATCCTGAAGATGGAGAGGCTGTATATAGAATTACTAATCGTGGAGGTAAAGGTGTGAAAACCATATCTATTACAGAAAAAACAGGACATTTAGTTGCTATCAAATCTGTAACAGATGAAGATGATTTAATGATTATTAATAAATCTGGAATTGCGATCAGAATGGCAGTCAACGATTTAAGAGTTATGGGACGCGCCACTCAAGGTGTTAAACTCATAAACCTTAAGGGAAGTGATTCAATAGCAGCAGTAGCCAAAGTCATGAAAGATGAAGATGATGAAAATTTAGATATTGAAAATACTGATATTCAAGATGTTAACGAAGATGGCACAACTGTTGATACAACAGAAGAAGAATAAAAATAATTAACACTTAAACAAATTAATAATGAAAAAACAAATTGTAGTTGCTTTAGCACTTTTAGTAAGTACCTTTTCATTTTCACAGAAGAATGAGTTAAAAACTGCTGAAAAAGCAATTAAATCTGGAAACTTTGCAGATGCAAAGGCTGCAATAAAATCTGCTGAAGCATTGATTGCTAATGCAGACGACAAATTAAAAGCTAAATTTTACTTTTTAAAGGGTCAAGCTTTATACGCTAATGGTAATGGATCTAATGCAGATATGCCAGAAGTTATCGAAAGCTTTGAAATGGTTAAAAAGATTGAGGCTGGTAAAGGTAAATATTCAAGCTCTATTGATGGCATGAAAACCAACATGATTAATGCCTTGGTAAATAGAGGTTATGAATCTAACAAAGAAAAGCGTTATGCTAGCTCTGCAGATGATTATAACATGGCATATCGCATTTCTCCTAAAGACACAATTTATTTATATTATGCAGCTACATCTGCCATTCAAGGGCAAGATTATGATACTTCTTTAAAATATTATGAAGAACTAAGGTCATTACGCTACAATGGTAAAGAGACCAAATACATAGCAACAAATAAAGAAACTGGTAAAGAAGAAGTTTTTGATAATGTCACTTTAAGAGATGCATCTGTTAAAACAGGAAGTCATATTGCTCCTAAAGAGAAAAACACAGATTCTAAGTTGCCATTAATCACAAAAATGATAGCAGAAATCTATGTGTTTAAAAAAGACCCTGAAAAGGCTATGGAAGCTGTAAAATTGGCTAGAAAAGAAAACCCTAATGATTTAAGCTTGATTTTAACTGAAGCTGATATACATTTAAAGTCTGGTAATACACCAGAATTTAAAAAATCTATTCAAGAAGCTATTCGCTTAGATCCTGATAATGCAGAGTTGCAGTTTAACTTAGGTGTTATAGCTTTAGATGCTGGTGAGGTTGAAGATGCCAAAACCTACTATAAAAAGTCTATAGCATTAGACCCTGACTATGCACCTGCTTACAGAAATTTGGCTGTTGCAATATTAAGTAAGGAAACAGCTCTTATAGAAGAAATGAATGGTTTGGGAATGTCTGCTGCTGATGATAAGCGTTATGAAGAGTTGAAAAAGGAGCATAAATCACTTCAAGCTGAGGCATTGCCACTTCTTGAAAAAACATTTACTATGGAGCCTAACGATCTTAATTTAGCAATTAAATTATTAGAAATACATAGAGCTCTTGAAAATACAGATAAAATCAACGAGTATAAAGAAAAAGTAAATATGCTAAAAGCAGAAAACTAATTCTTGCCATTAGTTATTTATTAAAGCTGTCTTAAACTTAAGACAGCTTTTTTTATATTGGTATCCATTTACATACTTTATAATATTGTTCATGATTAGATTGCATAATCTTACAAGGATTATTTCATTGTTGGTTTGTTTTGTATGCGGATTGTCTTTTTCTCAAAATAATACTGAAGAAGCACATCTACGACAAAAGGCTAATGACCTTTATATATCTAATAGTTTTTCTGAAGCAGCTAAGGTATACGTTACATTATTTGAGTTAAATCCAAAAAAAGAATTTTATCTATATAATGCATCCGCTTGTGCAATTGCTGCTAAAGATTATCAACATGCACTTGATCTGTATTTAAAACTAAAAGCCTTGGGATATACAGGAGTAAAGACACAATATTTTGCAATAAATAAAAAAACAAAAAAAGAAGAGTTGTTTACTTTAAAAGAAAGAGATTCGTTAGTAAGTCTTAGATTATATAAAAAACCTTCCGATAGAAAAACAGAATCTAAAGTTGATGAAATTAATAAAAATATTGTACTTATATACATTAATTTGAATCTACTAGAAAAGGCATTAGAAGCTGTTAAAGAAGCAAGACAAGCAAACTCAAAAGATTTGGATTTGATTATATCTGAGGCTAGCGTTCATTATAAATTAAATAATATCGAAAAATTCAAAGAATGTTTAGAAGATGTCATTAAAAAAGCTCCTAAAAATACCGATGCATTGTATAATTTGGGTGTTATAGCTGCTGAAGAGAAGCTTTTTAAGGTTGCTAAAAAGTATTACAAGAAGGTTATAAAATTTGATCCTAATTACACTAATGCGTACATTAACTTAGCGACCATAATTCTTAAAGATGATATTTCTTTTGTAGATGAAATGAATGCGCTTGGTCTTACCAAAGCTGATGATAGACGATACGATATTTTGGTTAAAAAAAGAAATAAGATGTATAGAAAAGCGATGCCAATCCTTGAGACAATTCTAGCTATAGATTCTGATAACACAGAAGTAAAAACAACTTTAAAGAATATTTACAGTAAACTGGATTATCATGCTAAAGCAAGAGCTATTAAAATGTAATTTAAATTATTTTTTTAATGACCCTTAATTTGTGTGTATGCGCATTTTGATCTACATTATAAATCCCAGAATGATCTAGACGATCAATTCTAACCTTTCCATGAGCATGAATAATGTAGTTGTTTTCTAATATGATGCCAACGTGAACAATACGGCCTTCACTATTATCAAAAAAAGCCAGATCACCAGGCTCACTTTCCTCAATAAAACTTAAAGGTATTCCTTGAGTAGCTTGCTGTGATGCATCACGCAACAAATCATAACCGTTTAATTTATAAACCATTTGCGTAAAACCAGAGCAATCAATACCGAAAGGCGTTTTTCCACCCCAAAGATATGGGGCATTTAAGTAGGTATAGGCAGTTTTAATTAAGTTAGTTTTTTCTTGCTTACCAGAAATTGTATGTCCATCATACTTATGCTTTAATAGATCTAGACCGTTTAATGAACTTCCAAAAGAAATGGTGAGTAGTTGTTGATTTTCATCTCTAATAAATTCAACTAAATCATAAGAAAGTAAATGTTCCTCTTTAATAAAACTTTTATAATCTACTTCAGAAATTTCTATGTACTGCTTATTATCAACCCAACCTTCATAATTATCATAAGCTAATCGTATTTTGGACCATGACTTACGCTGCTCGAGGATTTTAAAAACTTCACCATATAAAACTTGAGATACCAATTCGCTAGTATCTGATGGTTCAAATCTCAAAGGGACAATGCTTAAGTTACATATTCCGTATTGCATACAATTAGTATGAGTTTTCTAAAATGGGTTGTAAGTTAGCTTATTTGCGTTCAATAACTACAGCTGAAGCACCACCACCACCATTACAGATGGCTGCAGCTCCTATTTTTGCATCGTTTTGTTCTAAAACACTAAGTAAAGTGATCATGATTCTCACTCCAGAACATCCGAGTGGGTGACCTAATGAAACAGCACCACCATTTACATTGACGTTACTATCGTTTAAACCTAAGATTTTCATATTTGCTAAACCTACAACAGAAAATGCTTCATTGAACTCAAAGAAATCCACATCATCCAATGTTATACCGGCTTTATCGAGTGCTTTTGGTAGTGCTTTAGCTGGAGCAGTTGTAAACCATTTAGGTTCTTGAGCTGCATCTGCATAACTTTTTATCGTGGCCAATGGTTTTAATCCTAATTCTTCAGCTTTTGTTTTACTCATTAGTACCATAGCTCCAGCACCATCATTTATAGTTGATGCATTTGCAGCGGTTACTGTACCTTCTTTAGTGAATGCAGGACGCAATGCAGGGATTTTTTCCATTTTCACATTTGTATATTCTTCATCTTTTGACACCACAATTGCATTTCCACGACGTTGAGGCACTTCAACAGGCACAACTTCTGCATCAAATTTACCTGAATTCCAGGCAGCAGTAGATCGTTTATAAGATTGAATAGCAAAAGCATCTTGATCTTCGCGAGAAAAATTATACTCTGTAGCGCATGCATCTGCACATACGCCCATAGCATTTTTATCGTATGCATCTACCAATCCATCTTTTTGCATACCATCTTCAAGAGTAGCAGGACCAAATTTTGTAGCACTTCTTGCATGATAATAGTGCGGGATCAAGCTCATGTTTTCCATACCTCCAGCAACAATTATATCGGCATCGCCTAATGCAATAGATTGCGCTGCTTGCATAACAGCCTTCATGCCTGAAGCGCAAACCTTGTTTATAGTTGTACACGGAACAGAGTCAGGTATACCAGCATAAATAGCGGCTTGTCGAGCAGGTGCTTGCCCTGTTCCTGCTTGAACTACATTACCCATCAATACTTCCTGAACCAATTCTGGTTTTAGGTTTATTTTATCTAATGCGCCTTTTATAGCAACAGCACCTAATTTAGGAGCTGGAACTGTTGATAAAGCACCTAAAAAACTTCCAATGGGTGTTCTTGCAGTAGAAACTATTACGACTTCTTTACTCATTTTAATACCTTTTAATTTTCTAAGTGCAAAATTAATCATTTTTTAGTAGAATATTAGTATCTAAATAAGAACATCATAAAGTTTAATCTATATATATTTTATTACTTTTGAATGTCAACTAAATAGGTTTAAATTATATTAAGACTTGTTTAATTTCCTTAATTAACTCGATGGAAGATTTAATAAATAAATGGTATAGAAATCATGCGCTGTTGTATAAAGTGCTTTTATTTTTGACAACTACATTTTTGATTGTGTATCTTTTTCCGAAAAGCGGAAAGTTTAAGTATAATTTTGATAAAGGTAAGCCTTGGCAATCAGAAAACTTACTTGCTCCTTTTGATTTTGCAATCAAAAAATCGGCTGAGGAAATTCAAGCGGAAACACTTGAAATTAAAAAGGAAAATTCAATTTATTTTGATGTAAACACAAAAATTCGAGAAGATGTTTTTAAAGCTTACGACGAAGAGTTTAACATAAAATTTCCAGATACTGTTGCGTTAAGGCAACAATTGTATAATGTTGGAAAAACTACGTTAGTAAATGCATATCGCTTTGGAGTCTTGGAAGAGAGTTATCAATATGCAGATAATAAAAATGTCGTTTTACTTGAAAATCAGAAGCAAATTGCAGAAACGTTTTACGGGCAACTTACAACAGTTGATGAATTCAGAACAAGTATAGAAGATGCATTGGTTTACAATAGCTTATCTAAACACGAAAGTACTTTTGTTTCATTGTTCTTTGATGTTATTAGACCTAATGTGGTGTTAAATGCCTCATTAACTGACAATGTACTTCAGGAGGATTTGAATGACATATCTATAGTTAGAGGTAGTATAGAAAAAGGAACGCTAATCATCTCTAAAGGAGAGATTGTTGAAGGTAATAAGTATAACGTTTTAAAATCTCTTGAAGCCGAATATGAATCTCAAGTATGGAATGCATCAGACTATAATTTAGTCATATTTGCATATGCATTATTGGTAGCACTAGCGCTATTGATGTTACTACTTTTTTTAAGAAAATATAGAATTGACGTTTTTTTAGACAATACCAAAGTAACCTTCATTTTCTTTAATATTTTATTGATGATTTTACTAACAACATTGATTATAAAATATAACTCAAAATATGTTTATGTAATTCCATTATGTATTTTACCTCTTGTTTTAAAAGCTTTTTTTGATGCAAGATTAGGTTTGTTTGCGCATGTGTTAACAGTTTTATTATTAGGGTTCGTAGTCCCTAATAGTTATGAATATATGTTTTTACAAATTATTGCTGGTATAGTAACTATTTTAACCGTATCTGAATTGTATAAACGTGCAAATCTGTTCATCTCTGTTGGGCAAATTACTTTAATTTATATTGTAGCGTATTTTGCATTTTTTGTAATTCACGAAGGTAACATTACAACTATAAAGTTAGAAACTTTTGGCTTATTTATACTTTGTGGATTGGCTACTTTGTTTGTGCAGCCTTTGATATACATCTATGAAAAATTATTTGGTTTAGTTTCTGATGTGTCACTATTGGAGTTGTCTGACACAAATACTAAATTATTGAAAGAATTGTCAAATAAAGCACCTGGAACATTTCATCATTCTTTAAATGTTGCCAATCTAGCCGAAGCTTCAGCTAATGAAATTGGAGCAAATGCAATGCTGGTTAGAGTAGGAGCTTTGTACCATGATATAGGGAAAATGAAATCACCTACATATTTTACAGAAAACCAAGCTACTGGAATTAACCCTCATGATGAGTTATCTTCATTTGAAAGTGCTAAAATCATTATCAATCATGTTATTGATGGTATAGAGATTGCAAAAAAATATAATTTACCAGATCGAGTAATAGATTTTATAAGAACTCACCATGGGACAAGCTTAGTCTATTATTTTTACATGAAAGCTAAAACTGTAGATGAAACAATTTCAGAAGACCATTTCAGATATCCAGGACCAAAGCCCTTTAGTAAAGAAACTGCAATATTAATGATGTGTGATAGTGTTGAAGCTGCATCAAAAAGTTTAAAAGAGCCTACATCTATTAAAATAGACAAGTTTGTTGAGTCTATTATTAGCAAACAAATGGAAAGCGGACAATTTTTAAATGCTAATATTACCTTTAAAGAAATACAATCTATAAAGAAAGTCCTTAAAAATAAGCTAGCTAACATATTCCACCTGAGAATAGAATACCCAGAATAATAATTTCGCAATAAAAAGTTTTAAAAATAGTTGCGTTCTTGGTAATGATAAGTTACATTTGCATCCGAATTTTAAGGAAAGTTCTTTATAAATTGGAGAGGTGCCAGAGTGGTAATGGAGCAGATTGCTAATCTGTCAACGCGTAAGTGTTGCCCGGGTTCGAATCCCGGTCTCTCCGCATTTTTAAATTTCACGGAGTGTAGCGTAGCCCGGTTATCGCGCCGCGTTTGGGACGCGGAGGTCGCAGGTTCGAATCCTGCCACTCCGACAAAAAATGTCAATTTCCATGATATGTTAATTGATTAAAAGCTACGGGCTCGTAGCTCAGCTGGATAGAGCACCTCCCTTCTAAGGAGGCGGTCATAGGTTCGAATCCTATCGGGCTCACAAAAAGACTTAACAGAGATGTTAGGTCTTTTTTGTTTTATGGTGATTGTTTCTTAAAAATCATGCATACCGTTTATCGATAATCACTTACAAAAAATGCATTTAATCGAATAAAAAATACATTTAATCGATAATTTTGTTTGTTATTGAATATTTTTAATCTACATTTGCCTAAATAATTTTCATTAAACCCCAAATCAATGAAAAACCTACTTAAAGCAATTGCTTTTGCAGTTGTAATATCTACATGTTATAATTGTTCTGTAGAATCTATAGACAATTCAGAAGAAATAGCTAATATTTCAGAACCAATCGTTCAAGACGAAGCACTAAACCCTTGCGTTGGAGCTAATCCTACAGCCAGATTAACCAATAATGGTAACGTAAGCTTTGATTTAGAGATTTTTACTATAGGAGGAGACCTTTTAAATCATGAGTATAATGTTATGCCTGGTAATGTTTCAAGTTGGAAGTCATTTGCTCCAGGTGAGGTTATTATAGCTATATCTAGTACGGTTACTAATGACTTTAAAATTGTATATGAGATGGATCCTTGTATGGAATTTGATTTAGAAATTGGTATTGACAACCTACTCATAGATTCTGTACCAACTCAGCTGTAAGGCATTTTATATTCTAGAGCAGACCAATACTAACTTTTCGTTAGATAAATTAGTAGTAAAAAAAAGATAAGTTTCACCACCATCTTTAATACCTAGTTTTTTACGAATTTGCTGGACAGTTTCTGGGAAATTTCGAGTTACTACATTTGCTTTTGAAATGCCTAAGTATTTAAACACTCTTTTATTGTAGGAGATTATTTTTTCTATTTTAAATTGTTTACCAGGAAATTCTATTTTTGAATTACTTGTGTAAAGGTGAGAGTTTTTATGTAGTTTATATATTTTAAAAGCATCAGATAGAACTTTAAAACCTCCAGATTTTAGTATCGCAACATTTGGTTCAAATAAATAAGTCAAAGGTAAGCTATAATTGGCTTTACTTATAGGTTCGTCTTCAAGTTTGAAAGAAAACAGTTGCTTTTTACCTTTAGTAAAATTTACAGTTTTAACAATAGTAGTTTCAGTGTGATCTTTTTCTAAAATCCAAAGTAACTCTTTTACTTCGTTGTTTAGAGCAACAATATGAATTTGCTTGACATATTTTAGCTCGCTTATACCAATAGATAGATCTAATAGTGGCGATGTTTTTATCATTACATTATTTGAGTCATGCATGATGGTTTCTAAGTGTTTAGGAACATTTGGTAAACAGTCTCTCAAAAAGAATACCTTTCCTTTGGATTCATGCCGTCTCGATGGATCAATGTAAATCCAATCATAGGTTTTTGTTGCGGTATTCAAGTGATTTATACCTTCTTCAGAAATACAACTTATATTCTTTACTTCAAGTTGCTTAAAATTATGCGATACAATTTTTGATAGCTGATCATTGATTTCGCAGTGCGTTACTGAAGAAAAATTTTTTGAAAAATAATAACTATCAACTCCAAAACCGCCAGTAATATCGATCAAACGTTCTCCTGATATTAAGCTCGACTTATATTTAGCGGTAAGTTCTGAAGAGGTTTGTTCGATATTTAGTTTGTTTGGATAGTATATGTTTTTCGTTTCAAACCATGTTGGCAGTTTAGTCTTACTCTTTTTTTTTGCTTCAATTTGCTCAATAATGATTTTAATGTCTATGCCATTAATCTGTTTTCCTTTTAATAGAAGTTTTGTAATATCATCATTTAAATGTGTGTTTATATAGTTCTGAACTTCAGTATTTAAAACATTCTTATTCAAGTTGTTAGAGGTCTTTGGTGAGTTTTTTTACCACTTTATTTTCTGATAGAAAAGTCTTTAAGATTACTTTAATTGCTGTATATGTTGGTATAGCTACGATCATACCTACAATTCCAAAAAGCAAACCAGCGATGATGATTACTAAAAATATCTCAAGAGGATGAGATTTCACACTTTTTGAAAAAATATAGGGTTGGCTAAAAAAATTATCAACCAATTGGGCAACAATGAACCCAATCATAACGTAAATAGTCTTAGGTAAAATTACATCACTAAAACTTTCGCCTAAATTACTAGACATAGTTAATACAATCATTAAAGCACCACTAACTAAAGGGCCTACATACGGAATTAGATTAAGCAAAGCACATAGGAAAGCGATTACGATAGCATTCTTAATTCCAAAAACAAGAAGGACAATGGTATATATAACGAACAAGATTAGTATTTGAAAAATCAATCCTACAAAATAGCGAGATAGTAGATCTTTAATTTTTTCTGAAGATGTTTTCCATCTTGATTCTTTGGAATCTGGAATGAAAGTAATGATCCCATTTTCAAAAAGGCGACTGTCTTTTAAAAAGAAAAACGATATAAATAATACTGAAAATAAACCAACAAGAGAAGAACCTAAACCACCAATAAAGGAGTTTAAAAAATTCGGAATTATCGAATAATCAAGCTTAGACAAAAAGTCTGATTCTTTAAATGATTGCTCGACATCTATTTTATTTAGGTCAAAATAGGTTATAATTTCTGAGTATAAGTTTTGAGCATTGGTTTGTAGTTCTTCAATATTTAAAAGTGATAAATTACGTCCTTGTTCAACAATCAATGGAATAAACATACTAATTAAGCCAAAAATTAAGCTTATGAAAAGTATCATAGTAACAATTACGGCTAAGGTGTTGTTGAACTTTAGTTTACGTCTTAAAAACAGAACTATAGGTCTTCCTATAAGCGAAATAACTGCAGCAACAGCGATGTAAACGATAACAGATTGAATCTTATATAAAAAGACTAGTATGAGCGCAATTCCTAATATAATGGCTACGGCTCTTAAAATACCATTTGCTATGGTTTTTGAATTCATGAAGTAAAGATATAAAAACTGTTATAACAATTGTTTGGTCATTTCATATAAAGCAATGCTAGTAGCTTGTACCACATTCATACTGCTATTTTGCCCATACATATCAATATGTATAATGGTATCAGCTAAGTTTAAGATGACTTCTGAAACTCCAAAATTTTCATCACCAACAACTAAAGCTATAGGTCGATCTTTTGAAAACTGAATTGAGTGAGTAGGATGACTATTAGTAGTGATCTCTAATGCAATAATTTGATAGTTTTTTTCTTTTAGCTCTGAAACAACTTCAAAAGCATTATCTGTTATTTCAAAGTCTACAACTTTTTCAGTAGCTCTTGAAGTTTTTGTCATTTTCCTACCTAACGGGACATACTCACCACAAAAGATTAATTTTTCAACGCCAAAGGCATCAGCAGCTCTAAATAAGCTTCCAACATTTGGAGCATTAGAAATATGTTGACATACTAAAATAATTGGAAATGTACGTTTAATAAAATTTGTATTGTAGTGAGTAAGTTGCAAGTTAAAAGAAGTGTAGGTTATTACTATTATCACACCTAATTGCTAAATGAGATTTCCAACATCCGAGACAACCACAAGTATAGTGAAAACTGTCTACTCCAATAGTGTAAGTATGGCTGTTAATTTTATTCATGGAATTGAAAATGAAAAATGACGCAATCATAATAGCAAATAGTTTATGACGCATTTTAAATTGTTTCATAGTTGAAGTAATTTAATTCTCGAAAGCATACTTTACAATATTAGCTCCCATTTTAAGGGCTTTTTCTCTTATTTCAGGAGGATCGTTATGTACTTCAGGATCTTCCCAGCCATCACCCAAGTCACTCTCAAATGTAAATAGCAGAACTAATCTGCTTTCATAAAAAAGCCCAAGTGCTTGTGGACGCTTACCATCATGCTCATGTATTTTGGGTAAACCATCAGGGAAAGGGTAGGCAATATTAAAAATTTTATGTGTAGCTGGTAATTCTACAAGTTCTTGATTTGGGAATACTTTTTTGAGCTCTTTTTTTATGTAAGGTTCCATTCCATAGTTATCATCTATATGCAGAAAACCACCTGAAATTAGATAGTTTCGTAGATTTTTGGCGTCTTCATCGCTTAAAAAAACATTACCATGACCAGTCATGTGTAGTAAAGGGTATTGAAAGATATCTATACTACCAACATCTACAGTTTCTGGTTTAGTATTCATTTTGGTATTGATATTTGCATTGCAATAACTAATCAAATTTGGTAAAGCTGTTGGATTGCTATACCAATCGCCTCCACCTTTATATTTAATTATAGCAAGGTCTTGTGCAAAGAGAACAGAGCTACTTAAACAAAGTGCTATCAATGCAACGAAAAAAAGATACAAACGTGGTGTCATATTCAAAAATAAAAAATAACTGACCTAAAGGTTGATTTTTAACTTTAATTTAGATTCTTCCTGAAGGTTTTTCTACGTTTGTAGACAACAGGATCAAAATGCTTCCAAATTTTATGTATTGCTTCGTTGTCTTCTAATTCAGGAGTTCTGAAGCATGTTTCAATACCTTTATCAGTAAAAGTATTGTAGTATTCATTAAAAATTACAGCATGTACACCTTTGTTTTGATAGTCTGGATGAATCCCTATGAGGTAAAAAATGACATTTTTACTGCTTTTTTTAGCCTTTAGAATATGATTGAATCCAAACGGAAATAATTTTCCTTTAGCTTTCTGTAAAGCTTCTGCAAAGGCTGGCATTACAATTGCAAAACCAACAAGTTCGTCATTTTTGTCAACTACAAATTTTATATATTCTGGATTTACAAAGCTGATAAATTTTTCCTTGAAATACTCTTTCTGAGCATCTGTGATTTTTACAAATGATGATAACGAAGCATAACTTTCATTAAACAAATCAAACATTTTGTCTGCGTAAGGCATGACTTCTTCAGTTTTTGTGAACTTTAGAGCCTTTAAATTATAACGTCGTTTGATAAGTTCTTGTGCTTTAGCGAAAGCTTCTGGCTTAACATTTTTAAATGGAAATTTGCTTTCTGAATATGATTTTTCAATGGTGTATCCTAGCTTTTTATAGTGCTCAACATAATATGGGTGATTGTACCAAGTGATCATAGGCGCAATTGAGTCAAACCCTTCAGTCATCACCCCAACTTTGTCTAGATTTGAAAAGCCTACTGGGCCTTCAGTATATTCAAGTTGATTAGATTTTCCAATCGCTTCAACCTGTTCTAGTAAAGCTCGAGACACATCAAAATCATCAATAAAATCAAACCAACCAAAACGCATTTTCTTTTGGTTTTGTTCTTTAACTTCTAGCCAATTGATTATGGCAGCAATACGACCAACAATTTCATCATTTTTATAAGCTAAGAAGAAGCGTGCTTCGGCATCTTTAAAGATTGGATTTTTTTTCTTGTCAAAGGTTTGTAACTCTTGACTAATAATTGGTGGTACCCAATATTTTGAATCTTTATATAAATTAAAGGGAAACTTTACAAATTGCTTGAGCTCTTTTTTTGAGTGTATTTCTTTAACAGTAATCATGTATGTAATGGCTTAAAGACTTCCGTCATCATCAAAATCAACATCTTTTTTCTTCTTTTTGCCTTTTTTCTTTTTAGGCTTTCTCTTATCAGCATCATCTCTAGAAGTCCCATTATCTTCCTTGTCTTTGTGAAAATCAAAACGATAAGACGCACCAAAATTTACACTAAATACAGAAGGTGTGTCTTTGGTATTAAAGGTTAATGCTGTGTCTAGTTGAAAATCTTTGCTCATTAGATATGCACCTCCAAAACGAAATAAATTATCTGCATAAAAATCACTTTGAATACCTTGAGTTTCACCAAATATTACCCATTGTGGGCTGAACGAATGTGTTAATGTAAGTATGTATTGAAACTCGGAGAAATCACTTCCAATTCTATCTTTGATTAGATTCATTACAAATACCCATCCGCCATTAAAATTATTTTGTGTTGCAACCATAATTTTTGGGCTAAAACCTTCAACATCTGGAGGTGTTAATGAATTGTTTTTTGTATCAAAATTGGCACCTGCGTAAACAGCAACAGCTGGAATTAGAGATTTCCATTTAAAACTTCTGTTTGCATGATAGCTGTAGAGGTTTGGCTTATCTTCTTCGGCATTTTTATAGGGATCGTATACTAAGTATTTGGCACCAACAGTAAAATTTTTAAAGTTGGAACGTTTGTCTTCAAGAGCGATGAAACTTCTATTGTCTGTACGTGTATCATTTTGATACGTTCCTTCAATATTTAATTCCAACTCTTCAAATAATAAACCATATCGTGCTGAAAAATCTATACCAAAACCCGACACTTCATATTGCAAAGGAGTATGTTCTTCTTTTAAGATATATGGACCAACTTCTAATTGAGCAACATTTGTGCCTACGGAAAAAGCACTTCTAGAAACTCCTGGTCTGTTTGAGTTGATGACTTCGGTATATTGGGCAAATAGGCATTGTGTTACAAATATAAGTACAATTGTAAGCGATGCTTTAATAAAATTCATAGGCTTAGCATTTAGTTCAAATATAGAGATTTTATATTTTTTTTAAGTATTTATAACTGTTTTTAAATGCATATAATTGTATTTTTGAATAAATTTAATTTAATGTTACAAGAAGCATCATTATATGGTTTTATTAGAACCATACTTATTATACTTTTGGTGTACTACGGAATTAAAATTCTTTCACGTTTTTTTGCACCATATTTTGCTAGATATGTATCTAAAAAAATGCAACAAAAGTTTGGTGGACAGTTTCAGCAACAACAAAGTCAAGATCAACGACATAGAGAAGGTGAAACGGTTATAGATAAAATGCCAAATAAAAATTCATCTGCAAATAAAAAGGTAGGAGAGTATATAGATTACGAAGAAATTGACTAATTTTCGTGTTTACAGAAAGTCTTTTGTTTTATGCAGTTTTCATTTAAAAAATTTATACCACATTTTTTAGTTTTAGTAGGTTTCGTAGTTGTTTCTTTGGCTTATTTTAGTCCAGTTTTACAAGGAAAACAGATCTTTCAAAGCGACATCATGCATTATACTGGTATGTCAAAGCAACAAAAGGATTTTAAATTACAAACTGGAGAAGAAACCTATTGGACCAATAGTGCTTTTGGTGGCATGCCTACCTATCAGCTTGGTGCTCGCTACCCTCATAATTATGTAAAAAAGTTAGATTCTGTTTTGCGGTTCTTGCCTAGACCTGCAGATTACCTTTTCATTTATTTTTTGGGGTTTTATATTTTACTTTTAGTTTTAAAAGTTGATTTTAAATTGGCAGCTCTAGGCGCATTAGCCTTCGGTTTTTCAACATACCTAATTATCATATTAGGCGTAGGACATAATAGCAAAGCGCATGCTATTGCTTACATGCCTTTAGTGCTGAGTGGAATCTTACTAACATTTCGTAAACATTATATCTTTGGTTTTCTACTAACATCAATAGCGCTAGCGCTTGAAATTGGAGCTAATCATTTTCAAATGACTTACTACTTGATGCTTTTAGTTCTTGTATTAGGTATTGCGTATTTAGTAGATGCTTATAAGAAAAAGGTACTGCCACATTTCTTTAAAACGGTTGGAATTCTTTCGGTTGCTGTAATGCTATCTATTGCTTTAAATGCAACCAATGTATTGGCAACACAAGAATATGTTAAAGAAAGCACGCGTGGTCAAAGTGAATTAACCATTAATTCTGATGGTTCTCCTAGAGAAGTTACAACAGGTTTAAGTAAAGATTACATTACAGAGTATAGTTATGGTTTTTTAGAAACGATGAACCTATATATACCAAGGTTTCTAGGTGGTGGCAGTGGAGAAGATGTAGGTAAAGATTCTGCCTTATTTAAGTTTTATACTAGTATTGGAGCTAGTCCTATTGAAGCATTGAACGAAGTCAAAAATTCACCAACATATTGGGGAGATCAAACTATAGTAGAAGCTCCAGCCTATGTTGGTGCAGTTGTTATATTCTTATTTGTGTTTGCACTGTTCTTAGTAAAAGGACGATTAAAATGGTGGCTTGTAGCTGGAACGCTATTATCACTATTATTATCCTATGGTAAGAATTTGGGCTTTTTAACCGATTTCTTTATCGACTATGTACCATTATATAATAAGTTTAGAGCAGTAAGCTCCATACAAGTAATTTTAGAATTGTGTATTCCAGTGCTAGCTATTTTTGGATTGGTTCGCCTATTTAATCAATACGAGAAAGACGAAGATAAAGTCAAGGCTTTAAAATTTTCTGCTGTAATAGCTGGTGGTTTTGCCGTTTTGTTTTTAATATTTGAAGGTTCTTTTGATTTTGTTGGAGCTAATGATGGTTATTATAGACAAGTCTATGGTCAATTTGGAGAAGCGTTCATCGATGCTTTACAAGAAGACCGAAAGGCATTTTTTATAGAGGACACTTTGCGAACACTGCTATTAGTTTTGCTTTCATCTGGAACTATCTTCATGTTTTTGAAGAAAAAACTTTCTGAAACATTAGTGGTCGTGATTTTTGCAGCACTTATCCTTTTTGATCTAGTAGGTGTAGATAGACGTTATGTAAATACTGAAAACTTTGTTTCAGCACTAAAAGTTAACAAACCTTATCAAGCCAATGCGGCAGATAAAGAAATCATGCAGGATAAAGGTCATTTTAGAGTTTTCGATTTATCTGCAGAAGGTAGTAGAGCACCTGCTAAGGCCTCATATTTTCATAATTCGTTAAGCGGTTATCACGCGGCTAAACTAAAGCGTTTTGATGAGCTATTCGATTTTCATATTGCAAGAAACAACATGAATGTTCTCAACATGCTCAACACTAAGTATATTATCGCAGAAGATCAACAAGGACAGGTATTTTCTTATTTGAACGAAGATACTAATGGTAATGCTTGGTTTGTGTCTAAATTAAGAGTTGTTGATTCTGCAGATGAAGCTATTACTGCCCTTGATAGTTTGAACACCAAGGTTGAAGCAATTTATGAGCAGTTAGAGAATAAAGAGGCACGAATTTCTAATACTGAATTTATTGTAGACTCTTTGGCTTCAATTAGTTTAGAAGCACATAAACCAAACTATTTAAAGTATAGATCTACTAACCCTAATGAAGGCTTAGCAGTCTTTTCCGAAGTTTATTATGCAAAAGGCTGGCAAGCTTATTTAAATGGAGAAGCTGTACCTTACCATCGTATTAATTATGTGCTTAGAGGAATGTTTATCCCTGCAGGAACGCATGATATTGAATTCAAGTTTGAACCTCAAGTAATACAAACAGGGAGTACAATTTCGTTAATGAGCTCTATATTATTTGGATTACTTTTATTAGGTGGTATTTTCGTCAAGATTAGGAATAAAGACGAATAGCATTATTACATTTAGACTATTGATTGAGTTTCTAATAACTAATAAATGAAACAAATCCTCATTATCACGTATTATTGGCCACCAGCTGGAGGGCCTGGTGTACAGCGTTGGTTAAAATTTGTAAAATACTTGCCTGAATTTGGTTTTGAACCTATTGTATATTGCCCAGAAAACCCTAGCTACCCAATTGTAGATAAAAGCCTATTAGATGAGGTTTCTGATACAATCACAGTTTTGAGACAACCTATTAAAGAACCCTACGGTATAGCTAATCTATTATCTAAGAAAAATTCAAAGCAAATTAGCGCTGGCGTGATTCCAAAGAAAAAGAAGCAAACAGTTATTCAAAAGTTAATGCTTTACATTCGTGGTAATTTCTTTATTCCTGATGCACGAAAATACTGGGTGAAGCCTTCAGTGGCATTTCTTTCAACATATATAGAGGCGAATAATATAGAAACCATTATTACTACTGGACCACCACACAGCTTACATTTAATAGGTTTGCAATTAAAACAACAACTAGGAGTGAAGTGGTTAGCCGATTTTAGAGATCCCTGGACAACCATTGGCTATCATAAACAATTGAAATTAAGCAATTCTTCAGCCAAAAAGCATAACGATCTTGAGTCTAAAGTGCTACAAACAGCTGATCACATGATTGTGACAAGCAATAATACCAAGAAAGAATTTGCATTAAAAACAAACCAACCAGTTTCTGTAATTACTAACGGCTATGATACACATCAAATAATGAAACCAGTAAAGGATTCAAAATTCACAATGGCTCATATTGGTTCTTTATTGTCTGAACGCAACCCCAAACAACTTTGGGAAGCTTTACGTGAATTGATTCATGAAAATAAATCATTTGCAGAGGATTTTCAGTTGAACCTGATTGGTATTGTAAGCGATACTATTATAAAAACACTTCAGGATTATGAGCTAATCAATTATACGAAAACAATGGGTTATGTTTCTCATGATAAAGCTATAGATGCACAAATGCGTTCGCAGGTGTTGTTGCTGATTGAAATTGATTCAAACGATACCAAAGTAATTATTCCTGGCAAGTTGTTTGAATACATGGTATCAGAGACGCCGATTCTTGCTATTGGTCCAAAAGATTCGGATGTAGAAGATATTTTAAAATCTACCAATACAGGCCAATATTTCTATTACCATGAAAAGCAAGCCATGAAATCTCAGATTTTATCGTATTTTGAAGCTTATAAAAACAACAATTTATCTGTTAGTGCTATTGGGTTGCAACAATACAGTAGAAGATCTCTAACGAGTACACTTAGCGATTTGCTTTAAAGTTTGAAGTTTATCTATGGGAATAGTCATCAACCAATCATTTAAGAATACTATAACCACATATATTGGTTTTGGTCTTGGTGCGATTAATACACTTTTTCTCTACACGAGCTTTATATCTGATGAATATTATGGTCTGGTTGCGTTTATTCTGTCTGCTGCAAATATCATGATGCCACTTATGGCTTTTGGTGTACACAATACAATTATTAAATTCTATTCCACATTCAAAACCAAAAACTCATTAAATAGTTTTCTCACGTTAATGTTGTTTTTGCCTATGATTATAGCTATTCCAGTAAGTCTTATCGGTTATTTTAGTTACGATATGATTGCAAATTGGTTAGCTTCAGAAAATGTAATTATCAAAGATTACCTTTGGTATATTTTCTTTGCTGCATTTTCAATGGCCTATTTTGAAGTATTCTTTGCTTGGGCCAAAGTGCAAATGCAAACTGTTTTTGGCAATTTCATGAAAGAAGTATTTCATCGTGTGGCTATTATGATTTTGCTTTTCGCTGTATATTTTCGTTGGCTAACGGTTGACGCATTTTTAGTGAGTTTAATTTTAGTATATGCTATTCGAATGCTAATCATGTTGTTTAGTGCATTTTATATTATGCTACCCGTTTTTAGATTTGATAAGATAGATAAACTCGCTTCTATTTTGAAATACTCAGGTTTAATTATTATAGCAGGCTCAATATCTACACTTATATTAGATTTAGATAAGGTCATGATTGGAAAACTATTACCAGAAATAGAAGTGGTGGCCTATTATAGTGTAGCCGTTTTTATTGCTACAGTCATCGCTGTGCCTCAGCGTGCAATGCACCAAATCATGATGCCATTGACAGCCCAATTTTTAAACAATAACGATGAAAGCGCACTAAAGGATCTTTATCAACGTAGTTCGTTGACATTGCTTATAGTAAGTGGTTTTATTTTTTTATTAATAGTGCTTAATATTAACGAATTATATCTCATAATTCCTAAAGAGTTTTCGGGAGGTTTGATCGTGGTTTTCTTAATTAGCTTAGCTAAGCTCTATGATAATCTTATAGGAAACAATAATGCCATTTTATTCAATAGCGATTATTACAGAATGGTATTAATATTTGGTGTTGTTTTAGCTGTTTGTGCCATAGTGCTTAATATGATTTTGATTCCACTGTATGGTATAAATGGATCAGCTTTAGCTACGTTTATATCTATCTTATTGTATAATACTATTAAGGTGTTTTTTGTAAAGCATAAATTTAATATGTTTCCTTTTACGTCTGAAACATTCAAAGTTTTAGTACTACTTATAATTTTTGTTTTAGGGTTTTATTTTTGGGAGTTTTCTTTTAACCCTTATATAAATATTATTCTAAAATCAATAGTGGTAGCCGTCGCATATGTATTTGTAATTTATAAGCTTAAATTATCTGAAGACATATCAGAAACGCTAGAGAAATATTTAAAACTTAAAAAGGATTAATTTCATAAAAAGGGAAAATCCCACAAGGTGCTTTGAGGCATACTGCTTATGGGACGTTCCAACTAACCAACCAAAAAATTATATATTGTTATCTCGTTCTTTTTGTTCTTGAACTTGAACGATTTTGCGTCGATCTTGATGTCGCTTTTCTAGCTTGCGAATTGCTTCTACTTCTAGATTGAGTCACACGTTTTGAAGATCGTTCATTTTGCTTCTTACTAGATATACGAGTATTAGATGTGTTTGGTTTTCTAATTTGCGAATTATTATTTCTAACCATATTTGAACGCCCTCTCTCATTTGACACAGCTCTATTTGTTGTAGTCACATTTCTATTCGTGCTACTAGTCATAGATCGATTTGAATTCTTAACCCTAGAATTAGTAACTCTTGTATTGTTAGTTCTGTTATTTGAACTCACATTTCTATTGGTCATACTTCTACTGTTCGAGTTTGCATTAGTAGTCCTTCTTGGTGTAGCAGTTGTATTTCTGCTTGCCATACTTCTGTTTGTGGCATTAGTGTTACTTCTTCTAGAGGTTGAAGCTGTAGTATTACTAGTTCTTCTTGAAGACGTGTTAGCCATACTTCTAGTTGTTGTTGCTTCTTGTCTATATCTTGTATTTACACTTGTACCACGACGACCAGTTGTTGCTACTGTGCCACGTCTACTGTTAATTCGTACTGGCTCTCTGTAATTATTTCTATAAGGTCTATAATACGTGTGTCTTACTGGTGTATAGAATTGTCTGTATGGTCTGTTATAGACAACACAATAGTTTACAGGCGGAACCACATAAAATCTATGCCATGGTCTAAATACATAAGCTCTGTTATAAATGTTTATAAATCCTGTACAGTGTGTAAATGCTCTATAGCCATTGTAGTGAACAAAAAGGCCTCCTACACGTGCCACACGACCAAAACTATTGTAATTGATATTAACGTTTCCAATTTGGGTCACACGACCATAAAAATCATAAAATACTGGTGTGTTTTCAACTTGGATGATGGCACCAAAGTCATCATACTGTACATAAGGATTATAATTATATCCTGAATTAAAGCTAATCGATACTCCTGGTGTGTTTACAGCCACATTCACATTCGGGCCATAATTTTGCATGTAAAAATCAAACTGACCATCTGGAAATACAGAAAATTCAACTCCACCTTCTACAAAAATGAAAGAATTGCCATAACCTCTAACAAAGTTGTAAGATGAGCTTGTATTTATAATGTTGGTGGTTGATGCGTTTACAGCTGTTCCCGAAAGAAACAGAACCGTAACTAAAAGTGCTAATTTTTTCATAATCGTAAGGGTTTTTGTTAATACAATTACTCTAAAACAATTAGTGTGCCAAAAAATATAATATACTGATAGTCAAACAAAAGAGCTTTGTATAGAAGCTTTATGTTTTATTTTTTTAAAATAAATTAAAAATCCCAAAGGCTTGGGGAAGCACTTTGGGATTGTGTAAGTTCATCTTAGTATTTAGGGAATGAACTTTTTATCGTTTTATTTTTTTACTCTTTTTTATTTTTCCATTTTTTCTGTAGTAATAAAAATTATTGTCATAGTCGTCTAGATCATCAAAATCGTTTGGATGATAATTTCCTAGTCCAAGTCCAGATCCAACACCACAATTCAGTTCAGTATTGTATTGGTTAACCACACCAGAGATATGTACGATTTCTCCCCAACGATTATAATTAACTCGTAATCCACCAACTTGTCTTAAAAGTCCGCTACCTCTTTGGTAACTCATGTAGACTGATCCAACTCGTTTTATTCGACCACGTCTATCATAGTTGAGGAATACATTGCCAATTCTGCGTACTTGTCCATTACTATCGTGAGTAATGATTACGCCTCTAGGTCTAGTGTTTGTGTAATACACTCTGTTAACCATTCCTGGAGCTCCATAAGTAGTGTTTACAGAATGTCTTCTAGAGTTTCTTCTGTAGTACATTTGAGAAACATTGTTTTGAATTTCTGTATTGAAATCAAAGCTTCCATCTGGAAAGATCATAAATTCTACACCACGTTCAATGAACACTATTGGCTCTGCAAAACGATAGCGTGATGATACATTTAAATCTTCCCTATCGGAAACAGCATGTCCTGCTGTTGTAGCTGTTGCTGATGTTAATCCTATTAACATCGCTGCAATAAAAAGTAATTGCTTTTTCATAATTTATAGGTTTTTAGATTTGCCTTCACTTACAACTCATTTGAAAGTTTTTCGGCTTACGCTATTTGATTAAGGACTAAACAAGAGCTGTGCCAAAAACTATAAACAGCTGAAATACAGATTCTTATTTGTTTTTGTTTAGTAGTCTTTTAATGATTGATTCTATTTCGAGTTGTAAGAGATCATTTATAATTGTGATAATGAATCTTTATTTTTAGTATTTTTATATCACTAACCAAACTCAGCTTATGGAGGAGAAGGCATTACAGTGTCAAAATTGTGAATCTAAGCTTGAATCGCAATTTGAGTTTTGTCCTAATTGCGGGCAAAAAACCAATGACAAGCTTACTATTGGCGTACTGTTTTACAACACCATAAGCAACTATTTTTCCTTTGATGCGCGATTTTTAAAGAGTTTCATTCCTTTAATGACAAAGCCAGGTTATTTGGCTAGAAAGTTTTTAGAAGGGAAGCGTTTATTGTATTTGCATCCAGCTCAAATGTATCTATTTGTTTCTGTAATTTTCTTTTTTCTTTTTTCCTTTACAGCCAGAAAACATACCGATGCACTTAATACAGCATTGCACAAGACCCTTGAAAAAGATAAGGTCAATTTAATTGATTCTGTTGATATGCACAAAGCAGATTCGATCACTAGAGCTAAGCTCAAGGAGACCCTAGAACAGAATCAAGCATTAATAGGTGTAAACGATAAGGAAATTGATTCAATTGTTGCGTCTGAAGAATTTGGAGAAGAGAATTTATCGTTTGGATTTAATGAAAAGAAGGTTGATTCATTAATTAAAATAAATGCTCAAAATGCCGAAATATATAAAGCTATGGGAATGAAAGATGACGATAATTGGATGACAAAAAAAGCTTATGCGCAAGCTTTGAAATTTTATAGAACTAGAGATGGTGGAAACATACTTGGTGCATTTTATGACACCATACCTATTGCTTTATTTTTCTTATTGCCAATTTTTGCTTTTATTATAAAACTGCTTTATAGAAAGAAAGGCCATTATGCACATCATTTGGTGTTTAGTTTCTATTATTTTTCATTTTTATTTACGGTTTTCAGCATCATTTTTGGTATAAATATGATTTATGATATTTCTGATTCGATAGACTTTCTCATAGCAACGTCTACTTTCATTTACCTATACATAGCTTTAAAACGATTCTACGGTCAAGGTTGGATTTTAAGTTTTATTAAATGTGGTGTTGCTACTTTTTCGTTTATAGCAATAGTTATACCATCAACAGTAGCCATACTAGCTGTATTTGCATTTTTATTCTACTAGCTTATTTTGGTAAGCCGTATGTTTTAGCCTTCATTTCGCCAATGATCTCTTCAATACGTGATTGATAACCTTCAGGAACTAGCGACTTAAATTTATTAATAGATTTAATTGCTTGTTGGCTGTTTCCTAAGAAATAATCTGCAATACTTTCATTTAAAAGTAAGAACCAAACTTTTGGGTGTTTTTTGTTTGCAGC
Organism: uncultured Psychroserpens sp.; assembly: GCF_947503375.1. Taxonomy (GTDB): domain Bacteria; phylum Bacteroidota; class Bacteroidia; order Flavobacteriales; family Flavobacteriaceae; genus Psychroserpens. Next base: position 44,725 of record NZ_CANNDQ010000010.1, on the reverse strand, counting down.
AGTAGCTATGGCTTTGGCTTCTACAAATGATTCATTTTCCAGAAAATATCTACTTAGGTCATAAGCTTCATAATCTTTGTAGTCTAACAATGCCAAACGTTGTACTGTTTTATTTGCTTCCTCAGTTCTGTTCAATTTCTTTAGTAATTTTAGTTTGGTAGACGTGTTAGTGAAGTTTTCATTTGAAGCAAAACCGTTGTAACCACCATTTATAGATCTGTTAGCCCATTCTAAGGCCTCTTCTAGATTTGTATTTTGGTTTAAGCACCAATTTGCCGCATCGTCCCATGCTTGCCAATGATAGGTATTTATGCCTCTTAATTCATCTCTAAAGCTTGCTAGAACAGTTTCATTAAGATCTATAGAGACGTTAAAAGGAATTCTTTTTTCAGCCCATTCTAAACCAATTTTCACAGAGTTTTTAGTCCAATCTAAAAATTCAAAATCCATTTTTTCACTAAAAGCACATGGTTCAGCTTTAACATCTATACTAAGGCTTACGTCTTTTTCAATATCTAGATAATAACTTCCCCATTGATTACTGTTGTGGGCAAATAGAAGTGTGTATGTGTCCCCTTTTGGAATAACATGTAAACCATATGTGCCTGCTTCAAGTGTTTTTCCTTCAATTTTTACGTTTGTATTAAATGCTATGGTTGTATTCATATTGGCACCAGCTCTCCATGGTATTGGATTTCCAGATTGTGGAATGACATTTGTGTCGTTCCAAACGTCTCGATTATTGACTGACGGACTACTATAATTGATAGTGATATCTGTAACAGCCAATCGCTGTGACTCGATAACTTGATTGCTTCTTTGAGGTATTTTTAATGTATGAAACTGCGGAAATGCAGAATTTGTAATTAATAAAAGTGAACCGATAATAAGGAATCTTTTTAGCATAAGGTGAAAATTTATAGTTGCGCTAAAACTATCATTTATACTGTTTTTAAGCCTCTTGATTCATTAAATCTGAATAGAATAACTAATAAATTTTTATCTTTTATTTAATTTATCAACTAGATTTACTCCGTTATTTAAAATTGACTTATGATTAATTCATTTAGTATATGGATTTCGGTTTTTTGTTTGATCGCAATAGTTAATGCATTATTTCTTGTGTTTTTGTTTTTAAAACGTAAACCATTTAATCCATATGGAAATATTTTCATTTCATTATTGTTAATTGCACTAGCACTCAGAATAAGTAAGTCTATATTTTTTTATCTATTCTATGATATTTCTCCTTTTTACATTTCAATTGGGTTAATGGGAAAGCTAGCTATAGGTCCATTTTTGTTATTCTTTACAAAAAGTGAAACAAAAGATGGAGTTATAAAATTAACCAACTACTTACATTTATTACCATCTCTAATTGCAGTATGTGTTGGTTGGCAATTGACTATAGAGCAATTGACATTTTTATTTTGGTCGGGCACGTTTATGCTAACTGCGTATATTTTATGCGCTTGGCATCTTTATAGATCTCATAATAAACTAAAAGAAAAAAATGCATCATTTGTATTGAGTAAAACAGTTTTGATTGGTGTGACTATGATTTGGATGACTTTTGTTATTCAACTATTTTCTCAAACTATTAATATGTATTTGATAGGTACAATAATAGCAGTAATTGTATTATATGTGCTCAATTATAGGTTGACTATATTTACAGTTAAGAAGACCAGATTAAACAAAACCAAGCACATCTCAGTTGAGCGAATCAAAGGGGTTATAGAAGCTATTAACTTTAGCTTTAAGGAAGAAAGAATCTACAGAGACCCAAAACTTACGTTAACAAAGCTTTCTGCCCATATCGATCAACCAGTTTATTTAATTTCTCAGGCCATAAATAAAACATATGGGAAGACCTTTCCTGAATTTGTAAATTATTATCGTGTTGAAGAACTTAAAAAAGAGCTTGAAGAGTTTGGTACGACCAATTACACAATCGAAGGTATAGCGTACAGTGTAGGGTTTAATACACCATCAGCATTTTATGCAGCTTTTAAGCGTGAAATAGGAATAACACCTCAAAAATTCATAGAACAAAACTTGAATAGAATCGAGAATAAAAATTAAATGATTTTACTATTTTAGTTTTTCTTTTAAAAATTGTCCAGTAATAGAACTTTTATTTTTTATAATTTCTTCAGGTGTACCTTGCGCAATAAGTTGTCCGCCTCGTTCGCCTCCTTCAGGTCCAAGATCTATAACATAATCGGCACACTTAATAAGATCGATGTTATGCTCAATAACAATAATTGAGTGTCCTTTAGTGATTAATGCCTGAAACGATTTAAGCAATTTTTTAATATCATGAAAGTGCAAACCAGTAGTAGGTTCATCAAAAATGAACAATGCATTATCACTTTTACTTCCTTTACCCAAAAATGATGCTAGTTTAATACGTTGAGCTTCTCCACCTGAAAGGGTAGAAGAGCTTTGTCCTAAAGTTACATAACCTAAACCTACATCTTGAAGAGGTTGTAATTTATTTTGAATTTTAGTTTGATTATTTGCTTTAAAAAAACCGATAGCCTCATCAATTGTAAGGTTTAAGATGTCATCTATGGTTTTATCAAAGAATGAGACTTCTAGGACTTCCTTTTTAAAGCGTTTACCGTTACAGGTTTCGCAGGTAAGATGTACATCTGCCATGAATTGCATCTCAATGGTAACTTCACCTTCGCCTTTACAAGTTTCACAACGACCACCATCTACATTAAAGCTAAAATGTTTGGCTTGATAATTTCTAATTTTACTTAATTTTTGGCTGGCATATAATGCTCTAATTTCATCATATGCTTTTATGTAGGTAACAGGGTTAGATCTTGATGAACGACCAATAGGATTTTGATCTACAAATTCAATATGCTTAATGGTACTAAAGTTACCTTTTAGGTCGGTAAATTGACCTGGTTTATCACCAAAATCCGTTATTTTTTTTTGTAAAGCTGGAAATAGAATCTTTTTTACCAAAGTACTTTTTCCACTACCAGAAACACCTGTAACTACAGTTAGCATTTCTAGAGGAAAATGCACATCAATATTTTGAAGATTATTTTCTCTAGCACCGACAATATCTATATGATATTTTGATGTTCTACGTTTTTTAGGAACTTCAATTTCCAGACTTCCATTTAGGTATTTGGCTGTTAATGATTGTGAAACTAAAATATCATTATAAGAACCTACTGCAACGACTTGACCTCCAAGAGTTCCAGCTTCAGGACCGATATCAATAATTTCGTCTGCGGCTTGCATAATATCTTCATCGTGTTCTACAACGATAACAGTATTGCCTATATCACGTAATGCTTTTAAAACTTTAATAAGCTTTTCTGTGTCTTTTGGGTGAAGTCCTATACTTGGTTCATCAAGAATATACATTGACCCTACCAAACTACTACCTAATGATGTTGCTAAGTTTATACGTTGACTTTCACCACCTGACAATGTATTTGACTTTCTGTTTAAGGTCAAATAATCAAGGCCTACGTTTGACAAGAAGGAAAGTCTATTAGTGATTTCCTTTAGCAAACGTTCAGCAATTTTAGTATCATGATCATTAAGTTCTATCTGTTTGAAGAAGTTTATGAGTTTATGTAACGGCTTTTCTACTAAATCTGTAATGGTAGTATTCGCAATTTTAACATAATTTGCTTCGTCACGTAAGCGTTTTCCGTTACATACATTACATTTGGTTTTGCCTCTGTAACGTGATAGCATTACACGGTTTTGAATTTTGTATGCTTTAGACTCAAGTTCGGAAAAGAATGAATTTAAGCCCTCAAAGTATTGATTGCCATCCCAGACTAACTGTTTTTGCTCTTGTGTTAGCTCGAAGAATGGTTTATGGATTGGAAAATCAAATTTATGAGAATTGTTTACCAATTGATCACGATACCAACTCATACTTTCTCCACGCCATGGAAAAATGGCATTATCGTATATAGAAAGTCCAGTATTAGGAATGACTAAGTCTTCATCAATGCCTATAACATCACCATAACCTTCACATTTTGAACAAGCGCCATATGGGTTATTAAAACTAAACAAGTGAACATTAGGTTCTAAAAAAGACATTCCATCTAATTCAAACCTATTATTGAATTCATGTTTTTTACCATCAGAAATGGCTTCAATAAAGCATGTGCCTTTACCTTCAAAAAAAGCAGTTTCTATGGCGTCTGCTAACCGATTATAGAAATCGTCTTCATGCTTCACTACAATTCGATCTACAACCAAAAAGAGGTCTTTTTTCAAATCTTTTTCGATGGCGTCATCAATTCTTAATACATCATTTTTATGCTTTACTCTTGCATAACCTTGCTGTTTTAGTACATTGAGTTTATCGTTCATTGTTCTACCTTCTTCTAAAATAATAGGAGAAATCAATAATAGCTTTTCACGCTCATTATATGTTCTTATAAGATCTAAAACGTCTTTAGTACGATGCTTTTTTACGAGATTGCCAGAGATAGGAGAGTAAGTCTTTCCTATTCTAGCAAATAATAATTTTAAATAGTCGTATATTTCTGTAGAAGTACCAACTGTTGACCTAGGATTAGTTGAGTTTACTTTTTGTTCTATAGCTATTGCAGGAGCAATACCTTTAATAAAGTCTACCTTAGGTTTATTAAGTCTACCCAAAAATTGTCTTGCGTAGCTAGAAAGACTCTCAACATAGCGTCTTTGTCCTTCAGCATACAATGTGTCAAATGCTAAACTGGATTTTCCTGAACCTGATAATCCGGTAATCACGACAAGTTTTTGTCTTGGAATTACGACATCAATATTTTTTAAATTATGCAGTTTAGCGCCTTTGATGATGATATTTTCTTTAGGATTGACATCTAAAATATTAGTGTTCATAGGAGTTTGAGCAAATTAAGATGTGCAAAGATACTATAAGTATTTCATCTTGTAAAATGGATTATTATACATTAAAATGTTAAAGTTTAATACTTTTTTTTGGAATTTCGGAATGATTGTTGTTATATTTGGAAACATAACCCGTTAAAACAGAGATGCCTATTTCATAATATTACTTTATAAAGTTTAACCCCAAGCTAAGATTTTTTCTTTGCCATTAAAGTAATAATTATGAGACACGAACTTATCACAGACGCTGTTTTAGTAAGAAATTATATCGATGGAGACGAGAGTGCTCTTTCTATATTAATTCACAGACACAAGCAAAAAATTTACAGTTTTATTTATTCTAAAGTATTTGATAGAGATGTTACTGAAGATATTTTTCAAGACGCTTTTATCAAAGTGATTAAGAATTTAAAGCTTGGAAAGTACAATGAAGAAGGTAAGTTTTTGCCTTGGGTCATGAGAATTTCTCATAACTTAGTTATTGATCACTTTAGAAAGAATAACAGAATGCCAAAATTTGATAATTCTGGTGAGTTTAGTATCTTTTCTGTGCTAGGAGATCCGTCTCTAAATGCTGAGAAAAGGATTATAAAAGACCAAGTAGAATGTGACTTACGAAGGCTTATAGAAGAACTTCCTGAAGATCAAAAAGAGGTTCTTATGATGCGTATGTACAAGGATATGAGTTTTAAAGAAATTTCCGAACGAACAGGAGTGAGTATTAATACAGCTTTAGGTAGAATGCGTTATGCGCTCATTAACTTGAGGAAAGTAATTGATAAGAATAATATAATTTTAACAAATTAATACAATAAGTATGGTTTTGTTGCGTTTATGTGATTATAACAAACTAAAAAACGTAAAATGGCAAAACTTTACTCTGAGTGTCCCCAAAAAAAAGAAAACCTAAATCCAAAAGAAGAGACAATTGATTTTCTTTTGAATTATTCTAAGGCTTTAAGTGTTATACATTGTAATAATTTGAAGTTTGAAGCACTTCAAAACTAAATTTTGAAAAGCCCTGATTTGTTAGTCATCAGGGCTTTTTATTTTAATAATCTTCAATGCTTTTCTTCTTAAATAGAATTTCTATGTAATTATGTGTCGTTAAGTATTCGTTCTTTAAGCATTTCAAATAATCTATGACTATAGTTCTATCTTTATAATTTGGTTCTAGACAATTATTCGACTCTTTATCTAAAATTGATATTGCTACATACCATGTGCCAACTCTAGACATATGATGATCGATCAATAGTGGATCTAGTTGATTAACAGCAAGGGCAGCATCAACAACTATTGGCGCTAAGTTTAAAGTTTTAGTTGGAATTTCAGCTTCATAAAATGACATGTAATACGGTTTTCCATTCAGTTGTATAGGTACATCATAATCAACATCAAAGTTATTTAATTGAAACTTAGTGTTTATATAATCATAGAATTCATTGGCATCTTTCGGATCTTCAAAAATGAATACATATGCTTTGGGAAGTGTGCGCCTAAATTTTTTGCCTACCATTATTTTTTGATGCTCAATTTTTGGAGCAACTCTAATTGGAATGCAAGATGTAATAAGTAAAAGAAAAGCTAGAGTAAAGATTGTTTTCATGAAAAATATTTTGTTTTCATGCACAATTATTATACCACAGTTTAATGACGCTATCTTTGTTTTTTGTAATACTCATTAAGTACAGATTTACGTCCAATAGTTTTAGTAATGATATCATTTTCTATATTCCAACCTCTAGCAGGAGAGTATTCTCGTCCATACCAAATGATCTGAAGATGTAAGTCGTTCCATAATTCCTTTGGAAACAATCGTTTTGCATCTTTTTCTGTTTGGACTACATTTTTACCATTTGATAAATTCCAACGATACATTAAGCGATGTATGTGTGTGTCAACTGGAAATGCAGGAATTCCAAATGCTTGTGATAGTACTACAGCTGCTGTTTTGTGCCCTACAGCGGGAAGTGCTTCTAGTGCTTCATAGGTTTTAGGCACTTCTCCGTTATGTTTATCTATTAATATATGCGATAATCCGTAAATACCTTTGCTCTTCATTGGTGACAATCCTACAGGCTTTATAATATCTCTAATTTCTTCTACAGATAACTTGACCATGTCATAAGGATTATCTGCTTTAGCGAATAAAAGCGGTGTGATTTGATTGACGCGTACATCTGTGCTTTGTGCAGACATCAGCACAGCTATCAATAATGTGTATGGGTCTTTATGCGCTAATGGGATTGGAATGGTTGGATATAGTTCGTTTAACGTTCTTATAACAAAATCTACTTTCTCTTGTTTGGTCATTGTCGTATCTTTGATTACAAAAATACATAATATGAAAACATTAAAAGCTGGTGATACTGTTCCAAATTTTACCGTAAACGATCAAGATGGTAATCCAATATCGTTATCAGATTATAAAGGAAAAAAATTAGTAGTTTTTTTCTATCCTAAGGCTAATACACCTACATGTACAGTAGAAGCTTGTAATCTTGGTGAAAACTATGATGCTTTGCAAAAAGCAGGTTATGAGGTTTTAGGTGTAAGTGCTGATTCAGAAAAGCGACAATCTAATTTTAAAAACAAATTTGATTTTCCTTACCCTTTGTTAGCAGATACTGAAAAAGAGGTAATCAATGCTTTTGGAGTTTGGGGACCAAAAAAGTTTATGGGACGTGAATTTGACGGTATTCATCGCATAACGTTTATTGTTGATGAAGAAAGCAAAGTTGAACGTGTTATCGATAAAGTAAAAGCTAAAATTCATACCGATCAAATTTTAGAGGGTTAAAGTATTTAGCGCTAAATTCAATAAAAAAAGCCACATGTTACATGTGACTTTTTTTTATATATTAAAATGATCAATCTCCTAAATGTACTTGTTCTGTTTCGCAACCAAAAAGACTTTTCTCTTTGATCAGTTTCGCAACACCTTCTGGTAACATGCCTTCCCAGCCATCTTTACCATCGGCAATCATTTTTAGAACTGTTCTTGAGAATACAGTAAGCGTTGATTCGTCAAAATCAGTAATATCTACAACTTTACCATTGTACTTAAAGAATTTGTAAAGTTCTTTCATTCTAGGATGCACCTTTAAATTCTCACTTGTAGTTAAAGATCCATCATCATTTTGCATTGGATAGAGGTAAACTCTCAAATCTTTAAAGAATAGTTTGCCAAAAGCCTCTAAGATTCCTCCACTTAGATGGCGATAATATTTTTCATCAAAAATATCTACAAGGTTATTAACACCCATTGCTAACCCCATTCTAGCTTTAGTGTACTGAGAGAAATACTCTACAAGTTTATAGTATTCTTGGAAATTTGAAATCAACACTGTTTGACCTAGCGAGCATAATAATCGTGCTCTATCCATGAAATCTTGTTCGTCAATTTCACCTTCAGCTCTAAGATTGGATAATGTGATTTCAAAAATCACTTGTGTCTTTTCAAGATCTACTTTATTTTCTTTAATGAACATATTATAAGATTTCTTATACATGTCCATGTTAACTTTGGTTACTGGTCTGAAACTCCCACGAAGTGCCAAGATATTCTTTTTATATAAAACTCTAGCTGGTAGAACGTTATTCCCATCAGGCGCAAACATCACCGCATCGGTCATTCCGTTTTTTACTAGTTGTAAGCTCATTAAACGATTGTCGACATCTTCAAAAACTGGACCTTCAAAATTTATGGTATCTATTTCAACTTGATCTTTGTCTAAATGGTCATAGAGGTATCGCAATAATTTTTTTGGTTCGTTATACTTGTAAAATGCACCATAGATGAGATTGGTACCCAATACACCAAGTGTTTCTTGTTGTAACCTAGCATCATTTTCTTTAAAACGTATATGAAGAACGATTTCGTTATAACCTTGATTTGGGTCTACTTGATATTTAATACCTACCCAACCATGACCTTTATACTTTTTTGCAAAATCAATAGTAGCTACAGTATTCGCGTATGCGAAGAACATTTTATTAGGATGGATTTCTCTTTTAATCCGTTCTTCGACTAAATTAACTTCATGATCTAACATTTTACGCAATCTAGCTTCTGTTACATAACGCTTATCATCTTCAATACCATAAATAGCATCACTAAATGCTTTGTCATAGGCAGACATTGCTTTTGCAATAGTCCCTGAAGCTCCACCAGCTCTAAAAAATTGGCGTACAGTTTCTTGACCTGCACCTATCTCTGCAAAAGTACCGTAAATGTTTTCGTTAAGGTTAATACGAAGGCACTTCGTTTTTAATGAAGGAATTTCATCAAATTCTCTATCGCCTTTTAAGGTTATTTCCATCTTCTAGTCTGGGTTTATACGTTCTTACAAAGGTATTAAATTAGCATGTTAAACAAAAAAATAAGTTTATTTTTGTTTCAAACCATTTTAAATTGAAAATCACATTTTTAGGTACTGGTACTTCACAAGGAATTCCTGTAATAGGAAGTGATCATCCGGTTTGTTTGAGTAGCAACCCTAAGGATAAACGTTTGCGCGTTTCTGTATTGGTTGAATGGGAAGATTATACTTATGTGATTGACTGTGGTCCAGATTTTAGACAACAAATGCTAAGGGCAAATTGTCATAAAATTGATGGGATAGTGTTTACTCATGAACATGCCGATCATACTGCGGGTTTAGATGATATTAGGCCTTTTTACTTTAGACAAGGCGATATCCCATTTTATGCACATAAACGCGTATTAGGTGAACTGAATAAGCGGTTTAATTATATTTTCACTAAAGAAGCTAAATATCCTGGTGTGCCTAGTGTAGTTCAGAATGAAATAAAAAATGAACCATTTACTCTTGGGAATTTAACTGTAATTCCTATTAATGGCTATCACCATAAATTACAAGTCTTTGGCTTTAGATTTAAAGATTTTGCTTATCTAACAGATATGAAAACAGTAGCAGAAGAAGAGATTGAAAAACTAAAAGATGTTAAAATTCTGGTTGTTAATGCTTTACGTGAGGAAGCACATATATCTCATTTCAACATTGAAGAAGCACTAGCTTTTATCCTTAAGGTTAGACCAGAGAAGGCTTATTTAACCCATATTAGTCATTATTTAGGGTTTCATGATGAGGTACAACAAAAATTGCCTGATAACGTTTTTTTAGCATACGATAACTTACAAATACACTTATAGATTATGAAGAATAGAATTTTTATGTACTTATTCATTTTTGCATTATTACTGGTCATATTTCAGTTTGTAAATTCCAAAAATATTATTGAAGATTATGATAAGAAGTTGACTAACGCTTTAGACCGTGAAATGGCTGTTAAGGATACATTGCAATTAATGAAAGACAATCAGATAACTGATTTATATACATTTAAGTTTGATACTAATGACGATGCGATGCAGTATTGGGAGGACCAAGGTTATCGAATATCAGAATTTATTCCGTTTATAAAAGATGAATTGATGAGTCTTAATATATATGAAACTGAAGATCATCCTTTAGTGCCTTATGCCTCTATGACAGGGAATAAAATGCTCATAGATCAAATACGAATGTTAAATCACAAGTGGATTATAGCTAGTTTTACGGATGGTACATATTGGGGAGAAATGTTATTGGCTTATGATATTGAAAATGTTGGAGAAGAAAAAGAATTGAAATTTAGAGTTGTTGAGTCTTCACTATATCGACCATAACTAATTAGATACGTAGTTCTAACCAGTTTTTTAATTGGTAAAAATTTTGAGGTGCCACACCATGACCTACGGGAAATTCTGAATACGTGTTTTTGATGTTAAATTGGTTTAAAAACTGAGGTGCTCGTCTTGCCCAATCTACAGGAATTACTTGGTCTACGCTTCCATGAGAGCAATAAAAATCTAAATGCGAATAGTCTTTAGTCTCAAGATCTTCTGAAAGCATATCTTGGCTTATATAACCACTTAATGCTATAATATTCTTTACTTTATCAGGATAAGTGAGCGCTACAGCATAGCTTAAAATCGTGCCTTGACTAAAACCTAACAAAGTTACTTTGGTTTTGTCGACGGGATAAGTAGCACATGCTTCTTCAATAAAATTCGCAATTTTATCACGAGATTCAATAGCTTGGTCAACATCATTCCATTTATTTTGATTGGCATCAAAATTTATTGCATACCATGCGTTTCCAAATGGCTGCATAGGATATGGAGCTCTTACAGAAATGATAAATAACTCGTCTGGTAATTCTTGAGCAAAGGAGAATAGATCATTCTCATCACTTCCATAACCATGACACATAATGAGTAATGGTGCATTTTCTTTTAATGAAGAAGGTTTAGTGATATGATATAGTGATAAACTCATATGTTATTCGCCTATAGATGCGAAAAGTTTTTGAAAAAAAGATCCTAGAACTGGAACTTCATTCATTTTTCCAGCTAAGGCACCAAAGATACCGTAAAGAAATAGCACGATAAAGAACACCCAAAATGAAATGGTAACCATCCAACTATTAAAGCCACCAATGAAGTAGCCTAAAAGTAATTGTAATAACCAAAGTCCCAAAGCTTGTCTTACATGAAATGAAACGAGCGGGTTACGCACATCTCGATTCATGAAGAATGCGATTAATGTTCCAAAAAGTGTCAAGTAAGCCACAATGGCTAAATTATTATTTTGTTTGGATGAATTTTGTTGCATGACTCAATTCTAATTGTTTAAAACGATTTGGTTATTAGCAATGATTCCATAACTCTTTCCAGTCAATTCTTTATTTTCAAAGATTGTGTTTTTAGAAGTTGATATCACATTATCTTTAGTAAAAATATAATTACCGTTTGGGTTAAATAAAGCTAAATCGGCTTTGTTGCCTTCAGTGATTGGAGTAGGCTCTATATCAAATCGTTCTTTCCCTTTTGTTAGCAGTTCAATAGTTTTTTTAGTTGTTAAGATAGAATTTAAAGCTCCAAATGCACTTTCTAAACCAATCGTTCCATATTTTGCATAATCAAACTCTAGTTTTTTATGCTCTACATCTATTGGGTTATGATCACTAGTAACCATATCTATAGTACCATCTTTTAATCCTTCAATTAATGCGTTAATATCATTTTGCGTCCGCAATGGTGGCAATACTTTAAAACTGGTATTAAATGATTTTAGTTGCTCGTCAGTAAATAATAAGTTATGAATAGCAACACTACAAGTAACGTCTAGTTTTTTCTTCTTAGCAGCTCTTATAAGTGCTACAGATTTTTCAGTTGATATAGTTGGAATATGTAATTTGCCTTCAGTATATTCTAAAATAAATAAATCTCTTGCCACTTGTAGCTGTTCAGCTAATGAAGGGTTTCCTTTTAAACCTATAGAAGTACTTGTAATATTTTCATTCATTACACCTAAACCACTAATTTGTGATTCTTGTGGAAAAGAGCAAACTAATCCATTAAAATTACTAGCATACTGCAATGCTAATTTCATTAAATTAGAATTAGATATAGGCTTTTGATAATCATAAAAGGCTACTGCTCCAGCGCTTTTCATATCAAAAAGTTCAGCTAATTCCTTACCATCACTATTTTTAGTTAAGGCACCATAAGGGTAAATGTTAACTGCGTGCTTGTTTGATTTTGATAGTAAGAAAGAAATGTCAGCATATGAGTCTATAACTGGGTTGGTATTGGTATTCAGGGCAACCGCCGTAAAACCTGAGCAGGCTGCTGTTTTAAGCCCGTTTTCTATCGTCTCACGCTCCTCGTATCCAGGCTCTCCAAAGCATACACTGCTATCAAACCAACCTTGCGAAACATGAAGATTATCTCGTTTAATCTCTTTATAGTTTTTAGGATTTGAAATGCGCTTAGCTATTTTTGAGATAAAACCTTTTTCAATTAAAATATCAACAGTTTGGTTGTGAAAATTGCTTTTGGGATCTACTATAGTTGCAGATTTTACAAGTGCATTCATTTCAAGAATTTTAAGATGAGCATTTCGATACATAAAAATACTAGTGCAAAAATAACAAACCATTTCCATAGCTCGTTAACATTTGTGTCACTTTTTATATCGTTTATTGTTATAGCTACAGAATTACTAACTGTTGCATTAGCAATAGTAGTCGGATCTATGTAGACTAGATTGCTTTCATCTCTACTAAAATTAAAGCTTAGATTTTTTAAGAAGGTTGCTTTGTTTTGTACAGAAATTATGCCTGATGAGTTTGGATATGAGTTGGTTGTTAATTCAACTTTATTAGTATACGTTTGTTGTAAGGGTATGACAGAATTTTCACCATTTACCAAAGTTAGTATGTCATCTTGTTGTAGCTTGGTGGCTATGTCTATGGTATTTTCTTCTCCAATTACATAATATAATCGCGCAATTTTTAAACTTTGTTTGCCAATGTTATAGAGTACAGGAACTATAAGTGGTGAGTTCTTAAAGTTGGAATTTTCTTCATTTAGAGCCGCTGAAAAGCGATATACATTCCCTGATTGCGATAAAAACGAAGAGCCATCTTCAAAGCTGAGTATGGAAGCTCCAAAGCCCAAGTCATTGGTATAATATGAGTTAACTTTTGGGTATTGAAAATTCTGAATCTCTTTATCAAAAACATAGCGTAGTAATGGATGTGAAAAGTTAATTGTAGTGATTTTTTTTTCTACAGAATTTAATGTATTAAATTTAGATAATATGTGATTTTTAAAAAATTGATTATAAGTGTTTAAACCAATATCATTTGAAGGTATGATTAACACACTTCCGCCATCGTTTGTAAACGCTTTAAGAGCAGTCGTCAATGATAAAGGAATTTGTTTTAATTCATTTAAAATGATTAAATTTTGATCGCTTATGAAATTGTAATTTAACGCATTAAATGGTGAAGCAGTATAATCAAATTCGTCGTTTGTATAAATTTTTCTTAAGAATGTATCATCGGCTTCATTGATGGCAAGAACTTTTATAGTTTCCTTTTGGTCTATGTTAAAAAATAACTCATTATCATAAAGAAGATTTGGATCATCAATTATAATTTTTCCATTGAATACTGTATTACTTGGAATAGTGAAAACAGTCTCTACTTCAGTATCTATTTCTACAGCACTCTTAGCTATAAGATTGTCATTGTTATATAGAGAAACAGGCAGTGTTTCAATAGGTTGGCCTTGGTTTTTTATTTTGACGGTAAGCTCAAGATTTTCAATAGCATACTTAGAGACATATACAGTATCTATACTTATGTTAGTTGTATTAGTAGGTTTTAATTGAACGAGTCTTAAATTAGTAAGACTATCTAATTCTGTGGTGAATGTGTTATTTTTTTGTTGAAAATCTGAAATGAGCACTAAATTTTTTATACTACTTTCATCTTCAGAAAATAATTGCTTCCCTTTCAAAATAATCGCATCGTAGTCTAATTGACTAGGGGAGTGTTTCAATTGAATAAGATCATTTTTGATGGCTTTGATACTCGTATTATAAAAGTTCACATCATTTGTAAATAATGAAATTTTTTCGTTTTCATCAACATGCTCAATAATATCCTGAATAGCTCTGTTTAATAATGTGCCATTATTACCTTGTGTTTGCATACTAAATGAATTATCTAGATATAGCACTGTTTCACTTTTGGTATTAAAATTTTCAGAGTTTGAAATATAGGGTTGAGCAAAAGCAAATATTACACAAGCCAGCAATAATATACGAGTTAAAAGCGTTAACCATTTTTTTAATTGTGAACTCTTACGTGTTTGTAATGTTAATTCTTTTAAAAACTGAACATTTGTAAATGCTACTTTTTTAAATTTTCGTAATTGAAATAAATGAACAATTATGGGAATGATAAGTAGGAGAAGCGCGTAAAGAATTTCTGGGTGTTTAAACTGCATTCCTGAGTTGTAATTGTTTTAGCTATTTATTTAATACTCAAATATAGAAAATGCTAGTCGATTTGTGGTGTTTGCTTTTGAGAAATTTAACGTTTCTGGTACAATCGAAGGCTTTAGCGTTTTAAAGAGAAATGGCCTTGAAATGTTCTGCCGTCTACGAGTGTAACATGAAACCAATAATCATCACTTGGAAGTTGTTGCCCGTTAAGTGTTCCGTCCCAACCATTGCTTAAGTGATCAAATTGCGTAAGTAATTTTCCATAACGATTAAATATCTTAATATCTATGCCTTGATTGAATTCTGTATTAACACCATAGACATGCCATCGTTCATTATAGGTATCACCATTAGGTGTAAAGAATTTTGGAAACCCTAAGACAGAAATGGTTTTTTCTGTAACACCACAACCATTGATGTCTCTAACAAAAACAGTGTGGAATCCTGGAGCAACATTACCAAAAAAACTTGAGTCTTGATAAACGCCTCCTAAGGTATCAATAGCATATTCATACGAACCTTCACCAGAGATTTCTATAGTTACTGTATTATTAGTTGTAGCTTCTTGTACAATTATATTCTCTATCGTAGCAATGTTTGAAGAATTGACAGTTATTGTCCTACTTGATGAACAACCATTTGGATCTGTAACTATAACTGTATAAGTGCCTGGATCATTGATATCGTTAAACGAAGTATTTACTGTAGTGGTGACACCATTAAACAGCCATTCATAATAATAATTACTTGGAGAATCGTTTTGCACACCACCAATTAGTCTAATAGCTTCAGGGAAAGCGTTTTGACAATAGATTAGCTCCTCATTTCCTACAAGTGTTGGTGTATATAGAACTTCTAAGTTTACAGATGTGATCGAGTAACATTGATTATTACTAACTACTTTTACAAATATGGTTTGTGTATTAGGTTGGATATTTTGATAAGTAGTATTTAAACTATTAGTTTCAAAAAAGGCATCAATTTCAGTTTCAAAAAACATGACTGAAGCTCCTGACGGAATTTGATTTTGAATGGCGTCTGTAATTTGAGTGAGGTCAAAATCTGCAAAGCCATCAATAAGATCGCCATCACAAGATTCTATGGTAGGTATGACTAAAACGTTGTTAGATATTTGTAATTCTATTTCGGCTACGTCAAAACATTGGGCTTGATTTTCGACTCTTACAAAAAGTGTTTGAAAAGGAACGGTGTTTTGAAAATTGTTTGCACCAACTATGGCATTTATATTCTGAAGTGCATCCGTTTCAGTAAAAAAGAAATCTGAAATAAAAATGGTGTTATCGTTGTTAGTGACATTAGATTCTATATCAAAAAGATTATATAAGGTCAAACCATCTTGATTTTGATCACACTCGACTAATACAGAGTTAAAAGCTATGGGATTATTTGAGTATTCGATAATGATCTCACCATAAGAAATACAATTATTATCTAGAGTAACTTCAACAGTATAGGTTCCTGGTTCTGTAACAGTATATATGGCATTAGTTTCTGTGGTAAGTTCGACCCCATCTCTAAACCATTTAAAACTGTTACTATTGATTTGACCAGCATTTAGGTCTAAAGTATCACTTTCGCAGATAGGGTTATTGGTAGAAACTAAACGATTTGGTCCAAGATCTGTTGATAATTCAAAGCTACCAGCTTCAAGAAACACTGCCGAATCAAATCTAAAGTTTTGTTCATCAGCAATTACTAATTTTACATGATACGTTTGATTTGGAATAACATCTGCCGTTGCAGTTAATATTTTAGTTTGACCATTGAAGTTTATAGGAACATTACTCCCATTAAAACTTTCGAAATAAAATTCATTTTCTGCTTCGCAACCATTTGGTATTTCAGGATGTACAGTGGTTACTTTAACAGGAGTTTGCGTATTTGGCACAAGAGCAATGTTAGTATATTGCTGTTCAGCTATTGGTCGGATTAAAAATCCAAATAGATCTGAAAACTGACATGTGTTAGGGTTGCCTTCTTGATATTCTTCGGAAGCAAAAATATATCTAAAACTTATTTGAGATGCAACAGAAGTGAAATCGAATTCTAAAATAGTGGCATTTAAGGTATTCGTTTCATTAAGAACTGTCTCAAGATCTGAATCACCAGACCAATTAGGAGCGTCATCGTCGCTCAATGTTGTATTTGGTCCTTCAACATTATTCAAACGTCCAGTACTTAATACCACTCCACTTAGAAAAGGGAAGGAGGTGCCAGTTGCATCGAAGAATCCATAACTTTGATCAGATCCGTTGAAATCACCACCAACAACGTTGGTTACAACTACATTTTCAATACAGTCACTATCAATGAGTATATCTTCAATAAGTTGCTGAGGCGTAAAACTTTGACTGTCTACTTGAATGTTTTGTCCGTAACCAGCTAAACTTAAAAGAAAGCAAGTAAAAATTATAACTCGGTTCATTTGCAATTTTTCCGAGTGCAAAGATACGCATAGCTCAGTTTTATATTACCAAAAAAGTGTTAATATAAGTCATTTATGAATTGTTGCTTTCTATGTCTTGTAATTTTTTTTCAATAATTCCGGTATTGATAACACTTCGTTCTAAAGCTGCACAAAAATGAACTAGTGAGTCATTAAAATCGTCTTCTAAAATATACATGTCTTTTATAATGGCTCTGTATTCAGAACCTTCAGAATGTAACCCTATACTTTTGTAGAAAAAATCGATAGCTTTTATTCGATATGATTCCATGTTTTTGAAAGACCAGAACTCTTTATATTCTGGAAAAAGATTTTTATAGCACAATTCCTTATTTTCTTCGTCTGAATTATTGGATGCCTCATTCAAAGCGATTTGTAAAGAATTGTTTTTATCACAACAATCGTATATGTTTTTATATAATGTAGCCATATATGAGTAACTCATAATATAGGTGTAGCCATAAGTTTTAATAATGTTTATTAAATTCTTGTTACAGAGGTTTAATTCACAAACAGACCTAATCAATTCTTTGATTATTGATGGTGTTACATATATCTCGTTAGGCTTGTTGTCCTGATCTACACCTTGAATACTGTAAACCTTATCTATATCCTTATCTCCTTTTAACTTGGTGATACTCATTTTTTTGTCGACCAGGTTCTTTTTGGTTAGCTCAATTTTTGATATGGTTTTAAAACTTAAAACATGATCTATAAATTTATGTCTAATAAAGGCTGTGTACCTCAGTTTTTGAATCCGTGTATATATATTCTTAAGTAAATTACTTTCTTGGTTTAGAATTTCAATCTGGTTATATATATTTAAAGTTTCATTTCTTTCTTCTTTAATGTTAAATGTGATCTCTTTCATTAAGAAATCAATTTCTTCGGTATCAACAGTTTTTATATCGTCTTTAATCGAAAAAGTTGAGTTTGTTAGATCATCAAAATTATAATGATCTTCGTTAGAGCTTTCTTCAAGAAATTTTGTAATTATTTTTTTGCATTTTTCTTCAATAAGCGAAGCGAATTTTTCAACAAAAATGTATTTATTACTAGTAGTAGTACCATCTTCACCTAACTCTTTAAAATGTGTTTTAATGATGTACAGACATTTTTTTAAACTAAATAAGGCATCATAATACAATCCAGCAAGTAGGTAGGCTCTACTACTAAGCAAACATAAATAAAATACACTTTGTATTGAAAAAAAAGTATTGAAAGGAATCTTATAAATTTCTTCTTTGGTCTTAGTTCCGTTTTTAGTTTCTACTTTGACTTCTTTCAGATATACAAAACCCCAGAATATACGATCAAGCTTTTCTATAACGTCAATATTTTTAATTTTGTCAGCTTGCTTTTGATCAATTTTTACTTTTCCAATACAGCTTAAGATTGTATCAGCCAATTTTGAGGTTATTAGTCCTAATAATTTTTTTTGTTTACCATTTAATACATGGCGCGTTTCATCCTTGAATAACAAACTTTCTATAACAAAAGGTGTATCATGGTAATTTTTATATCTTTTTATAAAGATTGATGCAACATTCTCTATGTAAGGATTTACAATATGATTCAATGAAGTGATGTAATAAAATGAAGCACTAAAGGAAGGAAAGTAAAATCTTTTCTTTTTGCCATTATTAGCTTCTTCCATCATTTTTCTTATATTGCTAAGACACAGGTAGTTTATTTTTTTATCATCATCTAAATCTTTATCCCCTATAGTAAAATTTCTTTCTTTCATCCAATTATCAATTGATGTTTGCATTAGATTAGGAAACTTGAGAGGACCAATCTTTAAAAATTGATTCCATACACCAAAAGCGCCTAGCTCATGTAAAGATTTGTAATTTCTGTTTTTAAAAAATAGTAGCGAACCAATATTTTGATAATAATCTGCTAATAGTGTTTCTATTCGTTTATGATCTCCATCTATATGATCTGGAAACGCACCTCTATATTCCAAATCATTATTAAAGGGTTTAAAAGGGAAGAGATTTACTAGTCCCATGAAGGAGGAGTATTCGTCTATATTTTTTCTCAGGTTGCTTATTGTAATCCCGTCAGATCTCTTTTTTTCAATGATTAGCAAAAGCGACAGGTGAGGTCTTAAAAATAGCTGCATACGTTTGTATGGCTGTTCCCATGTCTTTTCTTTTGGGTTTTTATTTTCATTATTTTCTTTGTTATCAAAACCAAAGACCCAGTGATTTGAGTCTAGCATTACACTTCTTATAATTGAATAGGCCGAATTGTAATTATTCATTTTTTCAAGACATAATGAAAGTAAAAGCCTATTTCTTATGTAGAGGATTTTTTGGTGTGCATTAAGAATTGCATTTTGTTGTTTTAGGGTTCTAATGGGTTGAATAGAATCTGCATAATAACGGATAGCAGAATCATATTCTTCATCATAAAAGTGTATATCTGCAATAGTTGCATTTAAATTAGAGATGGTGTGAATAAATGAATCGTTTGAAAATGATTTGTCTTTACTATAAGCTTCAATTTTTTGTCTCAATTTTCTTTTGAAAAAAGACTTTAGATGATACGATTCATCAAATGTGAAATTGAATGCTGCTGCACTTTCATCAGACACTTTTGAGATGTATTTCAATTCCATGGAAGACCTGCTTCTAAATTTATATTCAAACATAGCATTTGTGGTCTCTCTAATGTGTTTAGAAGATAAGTATGTTGTAAGATCTGATAATGTATTTCTCAAATTGGGACCTTTACTTCCCATTATGATATCTGGTAGCAATTCTAGTTCTCGCCATGAGAAAGCAGACTTGTGAAATTTTAATATATGATCAATAAGGAAAGCAGATAAATAGAGGTTTTTATCATTGAATATTTTGAGATGCGTCTCATTATTAATAAGATATGGAAGTACAATTGAAGCCAATAGACCAATTTTATGTTGTTGTCTATACTCCAACCGTAAAAAGACCTCTTCTTTAAGGAGTTGCTTTGCATTTAAAAATATATTTTTATCCTTTTTTTTAGAATCAATTCCAAGAATGATCTTTGGTTTTGAGTTTGATGATGTATCTCCTTCTTTTACCAAATAGTATTCAATAAATTCTTTAAGTTTTTTAGGACTACCATTGCTTCTATAGGTTAAATAAATAATAAAGCGATGAAGGTGATATATAATAATATCTCTGTTTTCAATATTGCTATTGGATAAGAATTGGTAATAGTTTTTTAGGGTGCATGTTTCTGGTTTTTCATTAAAGTGTTTAGGAAGTAACAGTCTAATCAAGTAATTTTCTGTCATTTGACTGAGTCCTCTCTTTTCTTTAACAAAATCCCTAAAGAAGCTATTAAGATATATAACTTCATGAAATATACTTCCATAAAAAGACTCTCGGTCTGCAATATCTGCTAAACTTGCATCATACATTTCTGCGCCACCTATAAAAATAAACTTGGCCTCTGAAGCATGAATAAAACTTTTTAAATTGGCTAAAAGCTTTGAAATGGTTTCTCTTCTCGATTGTATTTTTGATTTGCCTAACTCAAAAAAACCAATGCTTTCTTCATTAAACTCAGGCTCAAGTTTATCGAGCTCATCTATAACAAATAATAAGTGTCTATTTTGGCTACCATTATACTCTTTATATAGTTTTAAAATCTTCAATATTTCAAATTCTAGCTCTTTTGCAGTAAGTTTCTCAAAAGTTTGTTTAAATGGATTATCTGTATTGTTATTAGTATTTAATGCATTTAATATAGGTTCTATTGGAGAACCCGAATCTTGATTTGATGATGCATAATTACCAGAATTATTATTTACCTCAAGACCAGAATTGATTCTTCTATTAATTTGATTTAGTTTCTGAACCAATTGTCTTCTATCCTTTTTATAATAAAAGCAATTATATAAAGACTCAATACCCTTCTTAGCTAAAATTACACTAGTAGTATATATGATTGAAAAGACAAAAAACATGAGTAATTCATTAGTAACACCTTCAATGTTGGTAGCTCCAATGTTAATTGAAAATGACTCAAACAGCAACGGATAAATGTTACTATGACCATACTTAATAAAAGCTACAAGAAGTAGAAGAACAATAAGAGCTACCAAAGGGGTAGAAACTTTTATAGGGTTTTTGCGTTTAATTATAGTTTCAATTTCAGCATTTAGATTAATAAATAACTGTTTTAATAGATCATAATCTGTAAGTTGATCTTGCGAGAGATAAATATTTATTTCGTTAACTAATTTTTCTTTTTTGCCAGTTTCATTCTCATAATCTTCATTTACTTCATGAATTGCTTTTTTTACCAAGGTGGATTTACCCATACCACGATATCCGGTAATCAGATAAGCACCTTTATATGATGCCCTTTTTTTATTATTGGTGTCTGATTCTGGCTTTATTCTACGTTTTAAGCGTTCTAATTCTTCTTTTCTGCCAATAAATTTTGAAAAATTTGCATCATCATACGAAAATTTATACTCTGGTAATTGGATGTAAATATCCTTTACAAAAACACTCATAGTTTATGAATTAATTAGTTTTAAACAATACTTGAAGCCTTATCGATGACAACGATAAGTTTCAAAAACTTGAAATGATATTAATCGTATACTTATTAAGGGAGAGAACTAAATATACATCTTTTATTTCTTAATTTTAAATTCTTCTAACTGGTAGCTTATAAAGCTTGGAATCACAATCGCAATGAAAAATGACCTTTAACTTCAAAAGCAATATCACCTTTTCTCACTTTAGCCAAATACCAATAGTCTGAAGCTGGCATTAAATGGCCATTATAAAAACCATTCCAGCCAGGTGAGTTAGAGGTTAATGTTTTCAATAGTTTTCCGTAACGATCAAAAATATAAATAATGGTTCCTGGTAAGGTTTCTACACCAGTAATGTGCCAAGTATCAAAACGACCATCACCATTTGGTGTCATAAATTTTGGTGCATCAATGACCACTATTTCTTTAGTCACTTCTGCACAACCGTTAAGGTCAATAATTGTAAGCAAGTGATACCCTAAGGATACATTTTCGAACACGTTTGAAATTTGAGGATCTCCATCATCTAATTGATATAGATAATTACCAATGCCACTTATCGTAACCACTACATTATTTGGATCAGAGAAATCTATACTTTCAGTAACATCAATAGTAGCAGCTTCAGATTCAGAAACTGTAAAGAATTCAGTAGTTTGACATCCATTGGGTGTGGTGATAGTGATAGAGTAGGTGCCGACTTCAACTATTTCAATTTCCGGAGAGGTTTCATTTGTAGACCATAAATAAGTGTCTCCAGGATTATTAGTATTTGCACTTATAATTAATGGTAAATCATCTAAACATATAACAGGATTACCAATATTTACAATAGGTTTTGGGTTTATAATGATAGTAAATTGAGTTAAACTAAAACAGCCTGTCATATTATTTTCAATACGAACATAGATAATGTCTCCATTTGTAGCCTCATATAGATTTTCTAGTACATTAATGCCTTCTTGTGCAAATTCTTCAGTATCATGATAAGTAATGGTAAATGCATTAGCATTCTGACCATTTAAAATGCTTGAATTTTGAGTTGTTAAATCCAATGTTAATGTCCCATCAAAGTCATCATCACAGTTAATAATATCATCAGGTTGATTGGCTATTGGTAGTGGATTTACTTTCAAGTTAAATTCATGTATATGATAACAGTGCGTTGTCGAAAATTCAATACGAGCAAAAACAGTATCATTGTTTGATTGGTAGACGTAGTTATTATCTAAAGCATTAGTTTGATTGATGGCATCACCTTCGGTTGGGTAATAGGATACAAGAACATTTGCTGTTTGGACTAGCAATTGATTATTAATGTCAGACAATGTTGCTGTACCGTTTTCGTTTTCACATATTTCAAAAACATCTATGGCGTTTATTGCTGGTGGTAAATTAACATCTAAAACTAAGGGAACATAATTATAACAGTTTGCCACAGTATTATATACTTTAATATAAACTGTTTGTGGACTAAAAAGATTGGTGTAATTCTCAGGGTTGAGAATGTTATTTGTATCTGCTTCTAAATCTTCTACCGATTCAAAATAAGTTATGATATTATTCGGATTTATACTGTCAAATAGTTCAGACTCAGCTTGAGTTAAATTAAAAGCTGTTCTACTATCATAATCTGTATCACAAAGCGTAATCACATTTGGTACTTCTGGATGTTGATTTACAATTAAATTGAACTGTGTCAAACTATAGCATCCTGTAGTGTTATTTTCGATTCGAACATATATGGTTTGTCCATTTTGCCCATTATATGAATTAACGATTGCATTTGTAGCAGTATTTGAATCTGCAGCAGTAAGATAGTATGTCACAGTAAATTCATTAGCATCTTGGTTGCCTAAAACTGAATTGGTTTGAGAAAATAGATTGAAATCTTCAACAGCATCATTAGAAGTATCATCACATACCTGTAAATCTGGTGGTTGATTAGCTATTGGTAAAGGGTTTATTACAAGTTCAAAAGGATAAATGTAGAAACATCCTGTAGTTCCAAATTCGACTCGGACAAAAATTATATCATTTGTTGACGTATAGGTGTAATTTGTATTTAAAGGATTTGTTGTGTTTTGAGCATTGCTTAATGTTTCATAGTAACTAAATATAACATCTGTATCATTATCTACTATAACCGATTCGATGTCGTTTAAGTCAAAACTACTACTTAAGTTATCACATATTTCATAGGTTTCAAATTCATTAATAGTAGGTGGTAAATTAACGATAAGGTCTAACGGAACTGTCGCATAGCAATCTGCTAATGTATTATAGACTTTAATATATAGGGTTTGTGGGTTAGTAAGATTACTATAAGAATTTGGATTAGTGATAGTATTAGTATTTGCATCTAAATCGGATTGAGATTCAAAATAAGACAACGTTATATACGATGGCAGTGTTGGGTATAAGTCAGATGCTGCTTGTGTAAGATCAAAAATAGTAGTCTCATCGTAATCAGCATCACATAAAACAATGGCTTCAGCAGGTTGAGGATGTTCATAGATTAATACATCAAAAAAAGTAATACTATAACAACCTGTAGTATTGTTTTCAATACGTACGTAAATTACTTGTCCATTACTAGCTGTATACATATTTGGTAAAGCTGTAACGTTATTATTAGCTGATGTTTCATCAATGTGATAGCTTACATTGAAAAGTAAATCACTTTGCATGCCTAATACTTGACTGTTTTGCAATGTTAGGTCTATATTTTCGACACCATCATTTAAGCTATCGTCACAAGCTAAAAATGTTGCTGGAGCATTAGCTATAGGCAATGGATTTACGATGAGGTTATAATTGTATGTCGTCCAACAGCCAGTTGTAGCATTTTCCAAGCGAATATAAATAGTATCGCTATTGGTTAAATACGTATAATTGATTGGTAATGGATTATTATTGGTGTTTGCATCTGTCTGAGAATTGTAATAACTAAACACAATTCCATTGGTATCATTAGTTACAACAGAATTTATAGTAGATAGATCAAAACTGTTGTTTTCATTATCGCAGATCTCATAAGTTTGAAAATCATTGACAGGTGGTGGCAAATTAACAACCATGTTTATTGGCAACACAACATAACAATTAGATATGTTATTATTGATCTTTACATAAGCAATTTCAGGGTTTGCTGTATTTGTATAATTTTCAGGATCTGCAATTAGTTCTGTATCGGTATCTGCGCCAAGTTGCGTTTCATGATAGGTAATATCTATATTATTTTGTCTAACATCAAGAATTTCAACTTCAACTTCTGTTAGATCGAAAGTTACAATTCCATCGTAATTAACATCACACTGCATTAAGTCTGACGGATAATTCACTTCTGGAACCTGAATGATGTTGATATCAAAATCAATAATTGCATGACAATAGGTGCCATTTTCAATCCTTATGAAAAGTTGTTGTGGGTTAGATATGTTAGTGTAATTTAGTGGTAATTCGTTTAAATCTAAATCTGCATCATAATAACTATTATGAAATGTGACGGTCAAGTTCTCTGGGATTCCAAGTGATACCTCAATTAACTTCTCATTTAAATCAAATGTTTCAATTCCGTCGTTACTAATATCATCACAAACAAAAATATCTGTTGGGTCATTATAGAGTGGAAGTGATCCAACTTCTAATTCAAATGACGCTGTACCATAACAGTCTATATCTGTAAAATTCTCAACACGAACGTAGATGGTCTGTGGGCTTGATATGTTTTGATATGCTGAGTATTTATCAATACCATTTGTTCGGTCTATCGCATCTTGAGCCGTTTCAAAATACAGAACTTCTTTACCTAGTTGACCATTTAATATTTCGGCATCTTTTAAGTAAAAAAAGAAATCAGCAATTTGATTGCCATCTGCTTCACAATTCTCAAAATTTGTTATGTCTACGAATTCTGGAAGTGTATTTACATAAACATAAAAACCAATAAGGCTAAAACAACCTGTAGCACTATCTTCAATTCTAGTATAAACGTATTGTGTTGTGGTATTATAGTTTTCAGGATCAATGATTTCATTTGTAGCATTGAAAGCATCCCAATAATCTGTAAAGAATGAAAAATCTAGGCCATTAGTATTGGTTACCATTTCTGGAATACGAGTTTCAAGATCTACAATAGACATACCATCTTGATCATCGTCACAAATGATGATATTTGTAGGTTGCGTAACAACTGGAGCCGTAGTTACATTTATTTCTAGGGGTGCAATATCAAAACAACCAGTTATTGAGTTAGTTACTCTTACATAAACCGTAACTGGATTTACAGTATTGTAATAAAATGGTGGTAAAAGATTTTCGTTATTAATTGCGTCTTGTTCAGTAGAAAAATACCTCACATTAGCACCATTAACACCTGTACTTACATAAGTGTTATAAGTTTCTAAAAATATAGAAGTAAACCCATCTGTATCCTCATCACAATAATCAACAGTACCTAGACCTTGAATATCTATAGGAGGATTAATCACTAAATTCACCGTAATAAACTCAGTGCAAACATCACTAACAATAGTGGCATAAATAACAGTAGGACTTGAGTTAACTGTATATGGAAGAGATGAATTTAATGGGTTTGTTTCATTATCTTGATCATCTTGGGTTTCATAGAACGTGATGGTAAAATCATCATATCCATTCACTAATCTTATTTCTATTTCATTCAGATTAAAATCTTCTATTCCATCTTCTGATACATCATCACAAACTTCAAAATTACTGGTATCAAAACCTGTTTGAATAATATTAGAGTGTAATTCCAAAGGAACAATAGTATAACAACCAGTAGTGTCATCAACAACTCTTATGTATACAATTTGAAAGTTTTGAATAATATTTTGATAATTGGTTGTGTCTGCTATTGGATTATTACCAGTTTGTGCATTTTCATAGGTTTCATGAAAAGAGACACTTACTCCTGTAAGTCCTTGTAATACGGAGTCTATTACTGAAGTTAAGTCAAACTCCTCAAAACCATCAACATCTTGTTCACAAGCATTAATCCATTGATCATCTTGGTTTACGATCGGGTTATCTAAAACAGCAATATTTACACTAGTTGTATTGATACAGCCAGTAGTAGCATCATAGACTCTAATATACAGAGTTTCACTAGAATTAGTGTTGCTATATGGTGAAAAAACAGGATTGGTTCCTGAGTTAGCATCTTGTTGGTTATAATGGTAACTTACATACTGATTAGGATTCCCTCCAGTGACTTCTATACTTGTTGGGTTTAAATCTATTAATGTGAAACCATCAGAAACATCGTCGTCACAAACAGTTAAATCTGAAGGGTCGTTAATATTTGGAGCTTGATTGACAACTAAATTAAATGTAGAAAAGGCTAGACAGCCATTATCTATATCTTCAATTCTAATATAAATGATTTGAGGATTAGTAGTGTTTTGATACGGATTTGTTATGGTATTTGTATTATTTAAAGCATCATTTTCAGTTGGATGATAGCTTATATTATAATTAGAAGGAGGAACAGAAATTAATACTTCAGAGTTTTTAGTTGTCAAATCGAAAATTTCTGTATTATCGTTCGAGATATCGTCACAAAGTAAATAATCCGAAATCGTACCAGAAGACTGTTCAGAGTTGAGCGTAACCATCACTTCATCTTCGATCACACAAGCTGTATTGTTAAGCTGAATACTAATTTCAACTTTATAGGTTCCAGATTCGGTAACTTCGTATGTCGTTCCCGTAGCTCCAGAAATTTGAACACCATTTTGAAACCATTCATAACTGGCTAAACTATTATCTATATCACCATTTAACATAACTGATTGCCCACAAGTGACTATGTCTGGACCTAGATCTACTGTGGCATTAAAGCTATTGCCTTCAATAAAAACTGCAGAGTCATAGTTTTCATCATTTTGATCTGCAATGACTAGTTTAATATGATATTGTACGTTGGGCACTATGGAAGCAGTAGCAGTTAGTACAGTAGTTCTTCCATTATAATTAGTGTCTCCAATATTATAACCTTCGAAATAGGCATTATTCTCTGCTGGACAAAACCCAACAATTTCATCATGAATTGTATTTGTATTCACAGGAATAGTAGTACCTGGTATGAGTGCAATGTTTGTATACGGATTTGAAGTGCCTGCTTCTCTAATCAAAAAAGCAAAACCGTCTGAGTATTGACAAGGGAAATTAGCATTGTATTCTTCAGAAGCTAGCAAGTAATTGAATTGAATTTGATTTGCAACAGAAATAAAATCAAATTCTATTGATGTTGCATTCAAAGTTTCACTAATACCTAAAGCATTTTCCAGATCAGGATCGGTAAGCCAATCTTCTTCCCCTTCATTCAAAGGACTTGTATTTAAAGAGTTACCTGCAGAATTAATATTGCCTGTAGAAAGTACAATACCATTTTGAAATGGAAAGTTAGAGTCATCACGATCAAAAGCCCCAAAACTTGAAATCCCGTTAATTTCTCCATTAATATTTGAAGAAATATTAGAGATGTCAACACAGCCTTGACCTAAATTAGCTTGTATCAAAGCTTCAAGGGCAGAAGTACTGTCAGTTGAAATTTGTTGCGCATTTATAGTAATATAAGAGCTTAAAATCAATAAAAAGCTCAAAAGAGTGTTTGCCTTCATCTATAACAATTAGTCATAAAAACAGGTCGAGTCTAAAGGGTAGTTTGGGAATTATAAAATATATAATCTATTAAAGTAGGAAAAAATACTCATTAACAGTAATTTTTAAAGTTTAACGGAATTTTTATGGGTTAAACTGTATTATGAGATAATTATTTTTCACTATCGCCTTAAAGCAAAATGACCTTTAACTTCAAATGCAATATTATCTTTTCTAACTTTAGCTAAGAACCAATAGTCAGTTGCAGGCATCAGTTGTCCATTATAAGTACCATCCCAACCATTTGAAGATGAATCTAGCTGCTTTAATAGTTTACCATATCGATCATAAACATATACTATTGTGCCAGGTAATGTTTCAACGCCAGTAATGTGCCAGGTGTCAAAATAACCATCACCATTAGGTGTCATAAATTTGGGAGCATCAATAACTACAATTTCTTTAGTTATTTCGGCACATCCATTCAAGTCTACTATTGTAATGGTATGATAGCCTAAACTTACGTTTTGAAAAACGTTTGAAAATTGAGGGTCTTCATTGTCTAGTTGATAAAGATAATTGCCAATACCACTAATGGTCACAGTAATATTATTAGGATCTGAAAAATCTATAGACTCAGTAATTTCTATTGTAGCTGTTTCTGAAGCCGTAACATTAAAGATCTCTATTGTCTCACAACCAAACGGACTAGTCACAGTTACAGAATATGTTCCTATTTCTGTGATCTCAATTTCTGGAGTTGTTTCATTTGTAGACCAAAGATATGTGTCTTCAATTTCATTTGTATTTGCACTTACAAGAAGCGGTAAATTATCAATACATAATACTTGATCTCCAATGTTCACAATAGGTCTTGGATAGACTATGGTGGTAAATTGTGTTATGGCATAACAGGCAGTTATGTTATTTTCAATCCTAGCATAAATTAGTTCTCCATTACTAGCACTATAAGTGGTTGTTAATTGATTTTCATTTAATTCAGCAGATGTTATGTCTTGATAGTAACCTACGGTAAAATTTGTTGGATCTTGTCCGCCTAATATTTGTGTTGTTTGTTGATTGAGATTGAATTCGAAAAGTCCATCAAAATCATCATCACAGCTAATCATATCATTTGGTTGATTAGCAATAGGTAATGGGTTTACGTGTAGATTAAATTCGTGAATATAATAGCAATGTGTTGTTGAAAATTCTATACGAGCAAAGAGAGTATCATTATTCGTTTGGTAGTTATAATCATTTGCTAAAATATTCGTTTGGTTTTCTGCATCTTGTAGTGTGGCATAGTAGCTTACTATAACATTTGCAGTTTGTACAAGTAATGTAGAATTTATTTCAGTTAAATCAACAATGTTTTCTGTGTTATCACAGATTTCGTATGTATTTATCTGATTAATAGCTGGTGGTAAATTTGCGTCAAGCAATAATGGCACATAGCTAAAGCAATCTGCTGAGGTATTATAAACTTTTATATATACTGTTTGCGGATTTACCGTATTTGTGTAACTCGTAGGGTTTTGAATTGCATTAATATTTGCTTCCAAATCTGCAATAGAACTGAAATAAGAGACAATATTGTTTGGGTTTGATACTGCTAACAATTCGGGTTCTGCTTGAGTTAAGTCAAAAGTTGTTAAACCATCATAATCTGTATCGCAATTATCAATAGGACTTGGTTCATTTGGATATGGATTTACAAGTAAATTAAATTGTGTTAAACTAAAGCATCCAGTGGTATTGTTTTCTATTCTAACAAATATGGTTTCTCCATCTGAACCATTATAATTATTAGGCAATGTATCAATACCAGTAGTTGCAGATAATTGTGATGAGTGATAGGTTATTGTAAAGTCTGTAGCATTTTGAGTTCCTAAAACAAGATTGTTCTGTGCGAACAAATTAAAACTTTCAATGCTATCATTACTATTATCATCGCAAGCTTCTAATATTGGTGGTTGATTAGCAATCGGTAATGGGTTAACGATTAATTCAAATGGATATATAGCAAAACATGAGGTTATGCTATCGTCTAATCTTACAAAAACAACATCGTTAGTTGTTTGATATGTATAATTGGTTCCTAAACTATTTGTATTTGTTTGTGCATCATTTAGGGTTGAATAATAACTAAAGATAATATCGGTAGCATCATCAACAATTATAGATTCTATAGTGCTCAGGTTAAAATTACTAGCTGAGTTATCACAAATTTCATAGGTTTGAAAATCATTAACAGTAGGAGGTAAGTTTACAATTAGCTCTAATGGTATTGAAAGGTAACAATTTGAAATAGTATTGGTCACTCTTATAAAAACTGTTTGAGGATTGCTCAAATTGGTATATGAATTTGGGTTTTGTATTGCATTGATGTTAGCGACTAAGTCTGCTTCATTTTCAAAATAGGTGACAGTAATATTATTTTGTCTTACATCTAGAATGTCAAACTCTGCATCTGTAATATCAAATACAGTAATTCCATCATAATTTGTATCACATAATTCAATAGGTACAGACGGATTTACATCTGGTGATTGAATCACATTAAGTTCAAAACTGGTTACAGAATTACAAATGGTTCCATTGTCTATTACTGCATAGAGTTGTTGCGGATTCACGGTATTATTAAACAAAAGCGATATTTCATTAACATTGTTTTCTGCATCTGCTTGTGAAGTGTAGAACCTTACAGCTTCTATATCATTAAAACCCTGTGAGATCTCGGTTATTTTTTCATTCAGGTCAAAAAGCTCACTGCCATCATTAGCAATGTCATCACATACAAACCAATTTGTTGGAATATTGAATTGAGGATTGGTCCCTATTTCAATAATAAATGATGACGTGTCATAACAACTCGTATCAGAGGTGTTTTCTACGCGAACAAAGATTGTTTGCGGATTAGATGTATTTTGATATGCTGTAGTCTTATCAATCGCATTGGTATTATTATGAGCATCTACTTGACTTTCAAAATAAAATACTTCTTTACCGGTTTGTCCGTTAAGTATCTCTGTATCTTTTGTAGAAAATAGAAAGTCGCCAATACCATCACTTTGATTTTCACATATCTTATAGTTTTCTATGGAATTAAATACAGGTAGTGTATTTACAATCACTTCAAAATTTTCTGAAGCAAAACAGCCTGTTAGAGCATTTTCAACACGCACAAAAATCGTTTGTGTGCTA
Source organism: uncultured Psychroserpens sp. (assembly GCF_947503375.1). Taxonomy (GTDB): domain Bacteria; phylum Bacteroidota; class Bacteroidia; order Flavobacteriales; family Flavobacteriaceae; genus Psychroserpens. The sequence goes on along the minus strand of NZ_CANNDQ010000010.1, from coordinate 13,119 downwards.
GTTACATAGGCACTTGTATTGGTTATTGCATTAGAATTGCTTTCTACATCGGCTTGTGAAATATGAAATGTCGTTGATGTATTTGTTGTATTTGGAACAATTTCAGAAACTTTAGCCTCAAGATCAATAGTAGAGATGCCATCTTGGTCATCGTCACAGATTATAATATCGCTGGCAGCAGTTGTCGTAGGCGCTGGTAATACCGTTACTTCAAACGAGGTTACGTCTGCACATTGTGTTACTGTGTAACGTACGGTTGTATAGATTGTTTGTGGGTTAGAGATATTGGTGTAAATCGTTGGTAAAGGGTTGCTATTTGAATTTGCATCTGCTTCAGTTTCAAAGTAAGTAACTACAAAATCTGCTTGACCACCTGTAATTTGATCATCAAATGTAGAGAGATCAATAGGAGTGAAACCGTCATCATCTGTATCACAAACACTAACTGGATCTATTGGTGGAAATTCGATAATTGAGTTTAGTATAAAGTTGAATGACGCATACTCTTCACATGTAGGACTGTTAAGTGTGATAAATACTTCTTGTGGATTGCTAGTTGGTTCAAAAGGAATATCTATATCTATTGGATTTATGGCATTATCCCTATCACTTTCACTTAAATAGAAAGTTACAGTTACATCCTCTAAAAGGTTTATTATAGTCTCAGCTACATTATTCAAATTAAATTGTTGAATGCCATCATTTCCAAAATCGCATAGCGAAAAATCTCTAATATTAGTTCCTGTTAATAATAGATTGCTATGAATTTCTATTGGTGTTACAGAAGCACAACCCGTTGTATCATCTTCAACTCTTATAAAAACGATTTGTTCTTCAAAAACAACATTGTCATAGCTTGTATCATTTATTATAGGATTCGTTCCAGATTCTGCATCTGGTTGAGTTTCATGGAATGTAACAGTAACTCCAGTTAAGCCTTGTAATACATCATTAGTAATCGAAGTGAGGTCAAAAGTAGCGAAGCCATCATGATCGGTATCACATGCGTCAATATAATGATCATTAGTATTGATGACTGGATTAGATAGCACTTCAATGTTTAAGGTAGTTGTTACAAAACAACCAGTTTGAGGGTTGATTATATTGACAAATAGTTGTTCGATAGCATTAGTATTAACATAGGGTTGCGGAATTGCATTTGAACCAGAGTTCGCATCGTTTTGTGTGTTGTGATATGTTACTATCAGATTACTTTGTCCGTTTGTTATCTCGTCATCTTTTTGCGACAGATCGATAGTGGTAAAACCGTCAGCATTTACATCATCACATACTAATAGATCGGTTGGATTGGTAATAATTGGTAATGGATTCACTACTAAGTCAAATTGAGAAAATGCAAGACAACCATTAATAGCATCTTCGATCCTAACGAAAATGGGTTGCGGATTTGATGTGTTTTGAATAGGATTTGTGATTGTATTTGTACCATTCTGTGCATCATTAGAAGTAAGGTGATAAGAAATACTGTACGTTGATGTAGGAACTGAGGCAATCACCTCAGTATCTTTAGTAGATAAGTCAAAAGTTTCAACCTCATTTGCACTTGCGTCATCACAAAGTTCATAGTCAGTAATTGGGTTAGAAGGTTGTGTTGAACTTAAGGTAATGCTAATGGTATCTTCAATTTCGCAAATAGAATTAGATAATGGAATTTCTGCTACAACTCGGTAGGTGCCTGATTGTGAAATATCTAATGTAGGTTGTATTTCTCCATTGATAAGGTTATCGTTTAAAAACCATGAGTAGGTAGCCAAAGGATTCTCTGTATCTGCATTTAATGTCACAGTACTAGCACAGGTTTGAATGTCTTCGCCTAGATTTATATTTGCGTTGAAGCTATTACCTTCAATAAATACAGCAGAATCATAATTATTATCTGTTTGATCTGCAATGATGAATTTTATATGGTATTGTACATTAGGCGTTATGTTTGCTGTTGCTGTCATTACTGATGTACGACCATTGTAATTTGTATCTCCTAAGTTGTAACCTTCAAAGAATTGTGCATTAGAAGCATCGCAAAAGCCTACGATTTCATCATGAATGGTATTTGTATTCACAGGAGTAGCTGTGCCAGGTAGTACAGCAATATTTGTGTATGGATCATTTGTACCAGATTCTCTTATTAATAACGCAAAACCATCAGAATATTCACATGGGAAATTACCAAAATACTCTTCAGAGGCTAAGATGTAATTAAACTGAACTTGATTTGATACCGAAACAAAATCAAACTCAATAGAAGTTGCGTTCAAAGTCCCAGAAATACCTAAAGCAGTTTCTAAGTCACTATCTGTTCCCCAGTTCGGTTCACCTTCATTTAAAACTTCATTGTTTTGAACGTTACCACCTGAGAGCGAATTCCCAGTAGTAAGCACAATACCATTTTCAAATGGAAAATTTGATCCAGAGCGTTCAAAATAGGCAAAGCTATTAAAACCATTTACAGAGCCATTAACAGGAGAATTGATATTGGAAGTTTCAACACAACCTTGAATAAGATTGTTTTCTACAAGCTGTTGTGCTGTGAAAGTGTCATTTACACTTATTTGTTGCGCATAGATTAAGCTACAAAATAAGCTCAACACTAAGGCGAGGGATTGTTTGCAAAATTTCATTCTAAAGCGGTTAAGTTCATGGCACATTTATGCTCATGAAGGTTTGGGACTATGGCTTTTGACCTTATTTTGGTGGGAATATAGAACTGATTTAGATGAAATGCAAATATTTACGATTAAATACATAAAATATTAACATTTTTGCTTTTTGCTAAGCATTATATCTTGAGCACGTTTAATGATTAATTTTCGTTCTTTTGGCTTAAAAATAAATAAATAGATCATCACATAAATCATAGGCTAGGGGCTTTTATTATTAAGTTTAGTTAAATTCAACAACCTTAAATAAATTAATATTTAAGGCTGTTGAATGTTGTTGTTTAGTTTTTATCGTCTTAATGTAAAGTGACCTTTTACTTGAAACTCAATATTGTCTCGCTTTACATCTGCAACAAACCAGTAGTCACTAGCAGGTAATAACTTGCCGTTATAAGTACCATTCCAACCATCAGAGTCTGCAGTTAAGCGATCTAGTTGTTTTCCAAACCTATCAAAAACATGAACAATTGTTCCAGGTAAAGTTTCTACACCAACGATGTGCCAAGTATCGAAATACCCATCATTGTTTGGTGTAAAAAATTTAGGAATATCAATTACTAAGATCTCTTTAGTAACTTCAGCACAACCATTAACATCTCTTATGGTAATTGTATGATACCCTAAAGGAACGTTTGTGAAAACATTTGAGATTTGAGGTTCGCCATCATCTAAAATGTATACATAATCGCCTATACCACTAACCGTTACTGTAACGTTATTTGGGTCTGAGAAATCTATTACCTCAGTAAACTCAATTATTGCTTGTTCAGATTCTGTGACTGAAAAAACAGCTGTAGATGTACAACCAAATGGTGTAGTGATCGTAACAGAATAGGTGCCAACTTCAGTAATTGTAATTTCTGGAGTAGTTTCACCTGTAGACCACAAGTAAGTATCGTTACTGTTTCCACTTTCGGCACTAACGACTAATGGTAAATCTTCTAAACAAATAACTTGGTCTACTATATTAGCCAAAGAGCGTGGTGGATGCACCAAGATCAAGAAATCTGAGATGGCATAACAGCCTGTAAATACATTTTCTACACGTACATATATAATATCTTCGTTTTCGGCTGTATGGATTTCGTTGAGGTTATTTAGACCATTGTCTGCATCATCAAAACTTGAATGGTATGTAACTTGAAGGTTTTGTGGGTCTTGATTGCCTAATACGAAATCGGTTTGATCACCTAAATTAAAGACACCGACATTGTCTTGATCATCATCACAATCTTCTAAAGTAGGCGCTTCATTGGCTATAGGATTTTCATATATAATTAATTCAAATGGGTAAATAATTTCACATTGAGTAGTTGCAAATTTTGCCTTTACATACAAGATCTCTGAATTTGATTGATAGTTGTAATTTGTTCCTAAACTATTTATATTGTTTATAGCGTCTTGTTCAGATAGGTAATAACTTATAAGCGTATCTGTATCATCATCGATCAATTGTGCAGTAACCTCATTTAATAAGATACTATTGGTGTTGTTATCACAAATCTCAACAATTTCGATATCGTTGATAATGGGTGGAATATTTACAAAAATATCTAATGGAACACTACTATAACAATTAGCAGATGTATTATTCACTTTGATGTATACGGTTTGAGGGTTCTGAAAATTATTATATGTTTCAGGTGCTGAAATTTGATTGGTATCGTCTTCTAGATCAGCAATAGATTCAAAATAGGTATAGGAATTTGTTCCAGTTAACTCTAGATCCATTTGTGCTTCAAACACGGTAAGATCAAATGTAGTAAGGCCATCATAATCATTATCGCAAACTACAAGTTCTTGTAGTGCTGATGCATGCGGATGAATCGTTATACCAAAATTAGTTACACTATAGCAACCAGTAGAAATATGGGTTACTCTAGCATAAATAATTTGATCATGTATGACACTAGTTGAATTGTCTAAAGCATTGGTTCCAGATATTGCTGAACTGTTATCAATATGATAGCTTACTTCATATTCTGAAGCATTTAACCCGTCAAGTACTATAGCATCGTGATTAGACAAATCTATGGTTTCGGTTTGGTTGTTGGATACGTCATCACAAAACTCCATATTTGGAGGTGTGCTCAATACTGGGTTTTCGTTAATAATCAATTCAAACGGATAAATAATTTCACATTGTGTAGATGCATATTTAACTTTTGCATATATGGTTTCATTTAATGATGTATAGGCATAGTTTGTTCCTAAACTGTTCGTATTATTTTCAGCATCTGTTTGTGTTAAATAGTAACTTACTAATATATCTGTTAAATCATCAACAAGTTGCGTTGTTACTTCATTTAGTAAAATAGTATTAGTGTCATTATCACAGATTTCTACAGCAGAAATGGTATTTATTTCAGGAGGTAGATTTACGATGATATCTAATGGTACCACACTGTAACAGTTAGCTGATAAATTATCTACTTTAATATAAACAGTTTGAGGGTTTTCATAGTTACTGTAATTGTTTGGTGTAGCTATTTGGTTTGAGTTATCTTCTAAATCGGCAATAGATTCAAAATATGTAAACACATTAGTGCCTGTAGTTTGAGCTAGCATATCTGCTTCAAAAATGGTAAGATTAGAGCTCGTAAGTCCGTCGTAATCTTCATCACAAACTATGATTTCTGGAACAGAATTAACTTTTGGATGAATAATAATGGTAAATGACACCACATCAAAACAAGAGAATGTATTATGTTCAGCACGTGCATAGATGGTTTGGTTATGTGTTACTGAAATTTCATTACTTATAGGGTTTGTAGAAGTAATTGCCGAGGCAGCATCATAATAATAACTTACGTTATAATTTGCCGCATCCAAATTACCTAAAACATTGATGTCATGAATACTCAGATCTATAATTTCTGTTTGGTCATTAGATGCATCATCACATATTTCTAGACTAGGAGGTGGATCTAAGACAGGATTGTCATTTACTATGATTTGGAATTCATGAATAATTTCACATTGTGTAGCGGCATATTTTACTTTAACGAACAATGTATCACTATTACTTGTGTAGGTATAGTTATTGGTCAAACTATTAGTGTCATTTTGAGCATCATTGAGTGTTGTAAAATAGCTAAACAGAATTCCAGCTGTATCATCGACCAACAGGTTACTTATGTTAGATAGTAATAAACTATTTGTATTATTATCACATATTTCAATGGTATCTAGATCATTTAAAACAGGAGGGAGGTTAATGATGACTTCCATAGGTACAATTGAGAAACAATCTGCTGTTTGATTATATACCTTAATGAAAATTGTTTGTGGGTTTTCATAATTGGTATATAATGTAGGGTTGGCTATCACACTGGTATTATCAAGAAGGTCAGCTTCAGATTCAAAATATGTAAATACGAGACCACCTGTTGTACTTGCAGCTATCAACGCTTCTTTTTGAGTTAAGTCCATAGTAGTGATCTCATCATAATTGATATCACACTCTACTAATGGTTCATTCAATACTGGATAAGGATGAATAACTATTCCAAACGATGTTAATGAATAACAACCAGTAGTATTATTTTCTACTCTTACATGTATTAGTTGTTGATGTTCTAAATCAATAACTTCATCAAGAGGGTTAGTTCCATCTGCTGCAGAAGTTTGTGTTGCATGATAGGTTACAGTAAAGTCAATAGCATTTTGATTTCCTAAAATGATAGGTGTTTGTATTGAAAGGTCAAATTCACCATTGGCATCATTAGAAATGTCATCACAATCATGTAAATCTGGTGGCATATTTGCTATTGGATTTTCATTTACGATCAATTCAAATGAATAGGTAGTAAAACATTGTGTCGTTTCATATTCTAAACGCGCATGAATAATGTCATTATTAGTAATATAAGTATAATCTGTATTTAATGGATTTACATCATTTTGAGCGTCGGCAAGAGTAGCATGGTAGCTAAACACAACATCAATATTATTATCTGTAATTATAGAATTAATCTGCCCAAGGTTATAGCTATTTGTATCATTATCACATATTTCTACTGAACCAAAATCGTTGATTTCAGGTGGTAAATTCACAATTAATGTAATTGGAATAATGACATAACAATTTGATACAACATTGTTTATTTTGATATATACCGTTTGCGGGTTCGATGTATTTAAATAGTTTTCAGGGTCTGATATGATATTTGTATTCTGCTCTGCATCTTCAAACGATTCATGATAGCTAATAAAGATATTATCTAAACGCACATCTAGAATCTCAAACTCCGATTCTGTAAGATCAAAATTTACGATACCATCATAATCCACATCACATTCGGTTAGCGTTACTGTTGTAGCGTTCACTTCAGGTACCTGAATCACATTCACTTCAAACTCAGTAATTGAATAACAATAGGTGCCATTTTCAATTCTTACATAGAGTTGTTGTGGATTTGAAGTATTTAGATATTGTAACGGTAATGGCGCATTGTCATTTTGAGCTGCATCTAAAGAGGTGTGGAATGTGATATTTAAATTATCTGGAATACCTTGTTCTATTTCTGTAATCTTAGCAGATAAATCGAAGAATTCTTGACCATCATTAGACACGTCATCACATACAAAAATATTATCAGGGACATTAAATTCAGGTGTATTACCAACCTCTAATTCAAAAGAAGATGTTAGGAAACAGTTCTCATCTACAATATTCTCTATTCTAACAAATATGGTTTGCGGATTTGATATATTCTGATAAGGGTTGTTCTTATCAATGCTATTTGTTCGGTTATCAGCATCTGTTTGAGATGTAAAATACAGAACATCTTTGTCATTTTGTCCATTCAGAATTTCATTGTCTTTAGTGTTAAAAATGAAACTGCCGATACCATTATTCGCTGCATTACAATTTCTGAAGTTAGAGATTTGTGATAAAACAGGTAATGTACTTACTGTAACTGTAAATTCTTCAGTACTGAAACAGCTAGTAATGGCACTTTCGATTCTTGCATATAATGTTTGTGTACCAGTAATATAACTTGCTGTGTTTTGAATGGCATTGGCGTTGATTTCAGCGTTTAGTAATGACGTATGAAAAGTGATGTTCAAGTCTGTTGGATCACCAACCAGTTGAGGTACAACTGCATCGAGGTCTACTGTTGAAACGGCATCCATATCATCATCACAAATATAGATGTCATTTGGAGTAGTTGTAAAAGGTGCTGGAATTACTGTAATTTCAAAATCGTTTACACTACCACAATTTGTTGTGTCTGAAGAGACACGTACATATATGGTTTGTGGATTGTTTACATTGGTATAAAAATCTGGTAACGGATTTGTACCATTTTCTGCATCAGTTTGCGTTTCATGATAGGTTACTGTATAGCCTAATTGACCGTTAGTAATGTTAGAATTAAATTCTGTTAGATCTATAACTGTATATCCATCTTGATCTGTATCACAATAATCTATTGGTCCAATAGGCGTGAAACTATCAACTGGATCTAATGATAATTCTATTTCAGATACTTCAGTACAGTCTGCGCTAATTAATGTAATATATAGTGTTTGAGGCGTTGTAGAGGGTATAAATGGAATCGCTTTATTTATTGGATTGATGTTGTTATCTCTATCGTTAGCAGTTAAATAAAATTCAATACTCACACCTGGTAAACCATTAACAATAACACCTTCTATATAATTGAGATCAAAGGCTTCTGAACCATCATTATCTACATCACAAAGTGCAAAATCTTGTATAGCTGTTCCAGTAAGCAGTAAATTAGTATGTATTTCAAATGGTCTTATCGTGAAACAACCTGACACATCATCTTCTACACGAATGTAGATGGTTTGCATATTTAATACAATATTTACATAATTTGCTGGATCAGTAATGGCATTAACGCCCAATAAAGCATCATCATAAGTTTCATGAAAAGTCACGGTAACACCTGTTAAGCCATTAAGCACATCACCAATGATTGAAGTCAGGTCGAATGTAGCAAAACCATCTTGATCTTGATCACAAGCATCTAAATAAATAGGGTCTAGATTAATATCTGGATTAGGATACACTCTAATTATAAGTGTTGTCGTACTTACACAACCTGTAGCTGTATTTATTGCACGAACAAATAATTGTTCAACTGGATTTGTATTGACATATGGTGATGGTATTGGATTGTTACCAGAATTTGCATCGGCTTGCGTATAATGATAACTTATTACTAAATTAGGTTGTCCATTTATAATCTCAGTATCTTTTTGAGTTAAATCTATAGCTGTAATACCATCACTATCAGCATCATCACATTGTTCTATATCTGTGGGCTGAGTAAGCACTGGTAAAGGGTTGACGATCAAATCGAAATTTGAATACGCCAAACATCCATTATCTACATCAACGATTCGTACATAAATAGTCTGTGGGTTTGAGGTATTATTTATTGGTCCAGATATTGGATTGACGTTATTTATGGCGTCATTGTTTGAATAATGATAACTTATGGTGTAACTTCCATTTGGGACAGCATTCAAGACTTCATTGTCATGAAAAGTAAGATCAAATTGTTCAATACCATCCGCATTCATGGCATCACACAATTCATAATCTATAATTACATCAGCAGGTTGTGTAGCACTTAAACTTACATTGACACTATCTTCTATAGGACATAAGGTTCCAGATACAGGAATCTGGACTACAACAGTATAATTTCCCGACTGACTAACGTTAAGGGTTGGAGAGGTTTCTCCTAGGATTTCTGTACCGTTGTAGTACCAAGAGTAGGTTCCTGTTGAGTTCTGTACATCAGCATCAAGAGTAATGTCACTGGCACAGGTTGTAATATCTTCACCTAAATCTACTACAGCATTAAAGCTTTTACCTTCTATAAATACTGCAGAATCATAATTTTCATCGGTTTGATCTGCAATCACTAATTTTATATGATATTGAACATTAGGAATTAATACTGCTGTTGCAGTTAATACTTCGGTTCGACCATTAAAGTTGGTGTCACCTACATTATAACCATCAAAATATTCAGGATTCTCAGCTTGACAAAACCCTACAATCTCGTCATGTACAGTACTTGTATTTACTGGAATTGTAGTACCAGGAACCAATGCAATATTTTGATATGGGTCTGTAGTTCCAGCTCGTTTTATTAAAAAGGCAAATCCATCAGAGTAAAGACATGGAAAGTTTCCAAAATACTCTTCTGAGGCTAGAATATAATTAAACTGAATTTGATTGGTTATGGAAATAAAATCAAACTCAATGGATGTTGCATTCAATAAATTTGATACGCCAAGAGCAGCTTCAAGATCTGGATCTGTTCCCCAATTCGTTTCACCTTCATTTAGAATTTGTCCATTTGGTACGTTTCCGCCCGAAAATACATTACCTGTTGATAATACGATACCATTTTCAAAAGGAAAATCTGAATTTCCTCTTTCAAAATCACCATAACTAGCAAAACCGTTAATATTGCCATTAACTGATGATGTAATATTAGTTAATTCTACACAACCTTCAACAAGATTATCTTGTACAAGTTGTTGAGCATTAAACGAATTGTTTATAGTCACTTGTTGCGCATTGGCAAAGTAAAATAGATTTATAACAATAAAAATGGGGCAGTGTAAAAATCTTTTCATACTCAGTAGGTTAGTTACCACTCACAATTTAATATTATGAAGAGGGATTGAAGATTGCTAAGCGGTTAAATTCAGAAGAAAATTAGAGTTTGATGTGCTAAAAGACAAAAAAATAAGACGAATGGATTTAAATTTTAACAAAATTAAGAAATATCTTACAAATGTTAAACAGTTCATCGAGCCCTTTTAGGCACTATACTTGAAAATAAAAATAAAGATGGATGTAAAATGAATTACTTAAAAATGATGTTTGTAATGTATTTATGGTTAGTAGTTTACATAAACCCAACCCATTCTTGATTCATAATTTGGGTCATTAAAATGAAGTACATAATAATAAGTGCCAACAGGAACTAATTTGCCATGATTATTTAAGCCACGATTCACCAAACCATCCCAAGGCTTTTCATTATTTCCTTCAAAAATAAGCGTACCATAACGGTTGAAAATTTTTAACTCATGCATTTCAAAAATATTATAGAGCCCTTGAATATTAAACCAATCATTTATATTGTCGTTGTTTGGTGAAAATCCTTGTGGGATGTAAGGTGGACAGTTTTCGATAAGTAGATTAAAAGCATAAATGAAATAACATGGAGTATCATCTAATCTTACATATATGGTTTGTGGCACTACAGTATTTGAATAGTTCTGTGGGTCTAGAATTTCGTTTGTTTCATTTTCAAGATCTGTAAGAGATGTATAGAATGTTACTTCCTCTATTGCAATCTCAATATTTGATTCTAATATATCAATTAGATCAAATGATGCCGAATTAAAACCTTCGTCACATGATAATATGCTTGGTAAAAACGTAACTGGAGGAATAATTAACAATTCAATATCAATTTCGAACGTATTATTGTCTTCATTAGTTTCTGTAACTACACCATTTCCATTACCGTCATCATCAACAACTATTAGTATTGAAAAGCCATCACCTATGATTTCAGGAATAGAAAGTGTTATGGTATTACTCTCAGAACCATTAATAGGAATTTGATTTTCTGTGGCTTCAGAATCTAATAGTATTCCGTCTGTATAAAAAGCTATAGGAGTTCCAGCAGGTAATGGGTCTGTGCTATTGGTATTGAAAACAGTGTAATCTAGCGTAACGCTTCTGTTTTCACAGTTTAAAATATAATCATCAACAACTATAGTTGCATCAGGTAATTGACTATTCAAAACTGTGATGATATTGTTGATCATCACAAAATCTTGACCCGAAGTAAGTGATATTGATGCTGAAGTGTCTCCAATATTTATATTATTTTGGATATCATATACATCAATATCCATATTATACAAATTTGAAGCTCCAGTAAAACTATTCGTTCCATTAAAAGCATTGTTGCTTGGATTTAATGGAGGGTTTCCAATCACATTTCCATTAATCGTTAATTGTTCATTAACAGCTAAACTAGCATCACCTTCCCATGCCACAAAACCAATTTTGGCACCATCGTTATCTAGAACATTAAGGTTGTCTAAAGTTACAGTAAGGTTGGTAGGAACACTTTGCAAACCATCATAAACATTAAGTTGATTTAATGGTAAGTTTGCATCTTCATAAATCACGGTTATTGCCCAACCCGCAAAATTAGTTCCACTAGGACAATATGGTGTGATAACACCTGTAAGATCTAGTTCAGAGATAGTGTATGTCGTGTTTCCTTGGTTTTGGATGATTGATGTAACATCTGCAAAAGCAGCAAAAAAGACTCTATTTGCATCCAAAGCATCACTGAAAACCCTATTAGCAGATACGGCAATACCGTTGATTTCAATATCAAGATCTCCAGTACCAGAACCTGCCCAATACAAGTATGCTGCAATTATATTTTGATTATTATTAAGTGATAGGTCTGCCGATGAAGAGGTCAATATATTGCATGGTACAAATGTGCCATTTTCTAATACATTCATTGTATTCCCTATAGCAGTATAATCATATCTACCATTGAACTGTTGAAATAGCGAAATATCTTGACCAACTGAGGGATATGGAAAAGCGAAAATGAATAAAAGAATTGCAATTTTGCTAAACCTCATTGTATGTGATTTTGAACGTACAATTTACACAAAATATTTTTTAACGTTTAAGAGCGAAATGACTTTTAAAGATTCTACCGTCTTGTAGCGTTACTACAAACCAATAGTCACTAGCAGGCATAGTATAGCCATTAACAGTTCCGTCCCATCCAGGACCAATAGGATCTACTTCGGCAATTAGTTTACCATAGCGGTCAAAGATTAATATTTGGGAACCGGGTTGAAATTGTTCGGAGATGCCATTTACTTTCCAATGCGAATTGTAAGTATCACCATTAGGTGTGAAAAACTTAGGGAAGCCAATAACAGACACAAGTTGATCTACAATACCACAATCGTTTTCAATGTCTCTTACGTATACAGTATGGAAACCGTAGTCTACATTTTGGAAAATATTGCTTTCTTGATAAGGGCCATTGACATCGTCTAATGCATATTCATAAATACCTTCACCATCTACAAAAACAGAGATAATATTATTAGCGGTAGCATCAGTGATTTGTATATCAGTAATAGTAGCAATATCAGAAGCAAGAACAGCTATGGTTCTGTCTTTAAAGCAACCATCAGTATTGGTAACTCTAACAGTGTAGGTTCCAGGTTGGTTGACTGTAATTTCAGCGGTATTTTGACCAGAAGACCATTGGTAGTAGTAGTTACTTGGTAGGTCATCAATGATTCCACCAGTTAAAGTAATGGTTTGTGGGAAGTCATTAAGGCAATAGAATCTACTTTCTTGAGTAACAATATTAGGGAG
>NZ_CANNDQ010000009.1 GCF_947503375.1 uncultured Psychroserpens sp. | reverse complement strand
TTATATGCACATTGCGATACAATTCTAGTAAAAGAAAAGCAGTGGATTAAGAAAGGAACGAAAATCGGAACAATTGGGAATGTAGATGGTCAGTATCTTGCACATTTACACTTGGAAATCAGAAATAATTTAGAATTGCCAATAGGAGCTGGATATTCTGAAGTTACTGATGGTTATTTAAATCCAACTGAATTTATAAAAGAAAATCGATGATTGTACAACACCTAACAACGTGTATAATTCATTGTTCAGCCTGTGTTTTTACGGAAAATCCTACGGATTTTCCTACGTTGTGGTATAATTTACTAACTTAGTGCTAGACACCACAACGAAACCATACACGAACACGTTGTGCTTCATTATAACCAACCATTAACCAATGATAAAATTCTTTAGAAAAATTCGTCAAAACTTGCTTATGGAAAATAAAACTGGGAAGTATTTTAAATATGCAATCGGAGAAATTATACTTGTGGTTATTGGGATTTTGATTGCATTACAAATTAATAATTTGAATGATGAAAGATTGAATAGCACCAAAGAATATACATTTTTAAATGAATTAAGTAAGAGTATCGAATCAGATATAGTTTACTTTCAAAAGCAAGATTCCATTCGCACTGCTTATGAAGCTAACTCTGAAAAAGCAATTTTGATGTTTTATGATGCAAAAAACTATAATGATTTACTTTTAGTAGATTCTTTATTCACTTTTCAATGGAGTGATTGGGAAATAAGTAGAAGTGTTTATGAAGAGATGTTAAACACTGGCAGTCTTTACACCTTAAAAAACGATAAACTCAAAGATAGAATTGCCAACTACTATACACTCATTGAATCTAGAGTATATGCCCTTAAGAAAATAAATGATGTGTCAATCAAACTAAGTGAAAACACGGTTTTATATCAGTTAGAACTTTTACGCAATTCTAATGGAGCATATAATGGAAAACTAAAGGACGCTTGGATTGGAGATCCAAATTCCTCAGAGTTCATGTTGTTATACAAATTTTATAGGTTCACCAATTTAAACTGCAATACTTATAGAAGAATGTTTGGAGCACAGATTTTAAAAAGAGGTAATGAGTTACTTGAAGAGTTAAATAATGAATTGAACTTATCAAAATAACGAAAGCACAACAACGTGTATAGCAAATTGCTTGATTATAGCTTACTCGGAAAATCCTACGGATTTTCCTCTGGTTCGTTTTCTTTTGCTAACTTAGTTCCTAACCAACGCAACTAACCATACACGAACACGTTGGGCACAATTAAAACCGAATGAATAGACTTCTAATCATACTTTTTTCAATCTTCTTAATTGGTTGTTGTAATGAACCAAAATTGCTGAATAATGGACTGACTAAAAGCGTAAGTCAGATAACGGAGTACACAATCAAAATGGAAAATGATTCTCTGAATAATAAGGTTCAAGACACGCTTGTAATTACCGAAAAGAAATACAACGAAAATGACCAAATAATTAACAGACATCAACGAAATTTATTTGCTGATGAAACAATGAATATTGAATTCATTTACAATAATGAGAAAAAGATAAAAAGGGAAATTGTGACACTTTCAAATGACAGTTCAAATTTCGTTGTTAATTATTTCTACAAAGACACATTGCTTTTGGAAACAAAATCGGAATCCAAAAATGACATTTTTCAATTCGAACAAGTTGGAAGTTATAAATATAATTCTGACAACAAGCTAAAAGAAAGTTCATTAAAACAAATTTACATTGACGTTGAATCAAATGACACAATAACTAATACTCTTGAAATAAGTAAATATAACGACAGGGAATTTGTAACTGAATCCAAACTATCGGACTTAAAAAAACCTGAACGAAATAGAAAATCGGAATATAAATACGATTGTGAAGTTTTAATGGAAATTAAAGAATTTAATAGTAAAGATTCTTTGATTTCAACAACAGAATATAAATACGAATTTGACAAGTTTGAAAATTGGATAAAGAGGGAATCTATTGAAAATGACAAACTGAATTACATACGAACGAGAGAACTAAAATATAAATAACTGTGCCCAACAACGTGTATAGCTCATTGCGGCTGAATTCCTAATCGGAATTCATTGCAATTTGCTATATTTTGGTTACGGCGGAAAATCATAGCTGATTTTCCGCAACGAGCCATACACAAAACCGTTGTACAACATTTGAGAAAAACGAATGAAATTAGAATTTAGTAACATAAAAGAATCTTATTTGGAAATAAAAACATTTCTTGAAAACGCTTCTGGAAAAAAAATTAACGGATTAAATACCAGAATTGCTGAAGATCTAGGACTTTTCGGAGATGATAATTATTTTCTTCTAAACGAGTTCGCAGAAAAATACGATGTAGATTTTGAAAGCTTTGAATATGACAAACATTTTGAAAGTGAAGGAGAATTATTCAATTCTTTTAGAGCTTTAATTAGCATTTTATCTCTACCCTTTTTCCTTATTGCCAAAATCATGAAATTTATTTTTCCAAAAATCAACATTGATTTAAGCAATTTAATTGTTTCCAATTCTCGAGAAACATCTGATTTAACTTTTGGAGATTTAATCGTCTCAAAACTAAAAGGTGAATTTTGTTTACGAAAAAATACATTGATTGAGATATAAAATTTGAAAAAGAGATTTAAACCAATATTTCCAGCATCATTAATTATAATAATTCTTATAATAACCTTTTTTGTTTATCGAGATTTTCTTTTTCAAGATGAAAATAACTTAGATATTAATCAACAGACTGAAATTAAAGCTTCCGAAATGGAATTAGAAAAAAACACGAAAACTTAAAAACTCATTTTGGTGTGGAAAACATACAAGTTGATTATTATGGAGAGTCATTTAATAAAATAAGAATAACGCATCTTCCAACTGGAAAACAGCAATTTGGGAATGAAGATAAAACACAAATTGAAAATGCAATTATTGCATTAGAAAATTTAAAAAAAGAGCTTAGTGAGTAATTTAATCGGAATGAAAATAAACGTTGTACAACATTTGATAAAAAACTGAACCCTAAAACAAAAAATAAACTCAATGAAAAAAATATTATTGCCCTTAATCTTTTGTGGACTGACTTTTATAACCAATGCTCAAGACGTAAGTGTAGAAAAATCGACTTATGGAATACAAACTGGATTTCTTGGAATTTGGGCTCACAACGAATCAAAATTATCTAATCAATTTGTTTTACGAAGTGAGTTAGGGCTTGACACTGGAATTTTCGGAAGCGATGTTAACGACATTAACGGTTTTTTATTGGTTCCAGCTATTACTTTAGAACCTAGATGGTATTATAATCTGAATAAAAGACAAAATAAATCAAAACGGATAGATGGGAATAGTGGAAATTTTATCTCAATTAAAACAACTTATCATCCTGATTGGTTTGTTATTTCAAATGAAGATAACATAAATTTCATTAGTGATATCTCAATCATACCGACTTGGGGAATAAGAAGAAATGTCGGCAACCATTTTAATTACGAAACAGGTTTTGGAATTGGTTACGTACATTATTTTGAAGAGGATAATGTGATTTTGTTAGATGAGAGTGGAGTTACGGTCAATTTACATTTGCGAATTGGATACCGATTTTAAAAGAATAAAAAAACGTTGTACAACAACGTGTATAGCTCATTGCTTCTGAATTTCCTACTCGGAAATTCTTGCGCAATTTGCTATCTTGTTTCCTTTATCGGAAAATCATAGCTGATTTTCCGCAACGAGCCATACACGAACACGTTGGCAAACATTCATTAAAATTGGAAATAAAACATAAAATCATCTTTACATTGATTTATATTGCTGGAGCAATGTTGCTTATGGTTATTATGAAATGGAATAGTTCAATGCTCAAAAATTCTTTAAAAAGGAGAAATCCAGAATTACTTAATAAAGCTCCTTGGTTTTTCTCAGGTTCTAAACATAATGTTATAAACTATATTATTGGAATAATGGTTTTTATTTTTCTGATTCTTATGTGGACTGGTTTAGTTGAAATACCAATAAATTTAAAAGGTTAGCTAACAACTATATGAAACATATTTTAATATTGATTTTCTTACTAGCATTAAGTTGTGGAAATAATAACGTAGCAGAAAAATTTGACAAAGAAAAGTGGAAAAACGGGACGCAAATTGAACGTGGAAATATGGCAACTGATTTAATGGAAAGTAAAATATTAATTGGGAAAACTAAGCCTGAAATAATTGAACAACTTGGAGTTCCAAAAGATAGCTCTAAAACTATTTATCATTACTTGGTGGATTTTGGATATATGACTCCATTTCATTTAGATATAATTTTTAACATGGATGGAATAAATGTTAAAGAAGTAAATCTAAATCATTAAAAAACGTTAGCCAACAACGTGTATAGTTCATTGCTCGGAAATTCCTATCGGAATTTCTATCGCTTCTGAACAATGGGTTCCTCTTTATTTGCTAACTTAGTGCAGACGCAACGAAACCATACACGAACACGTTAGCCAACATTTTGCAAATGAACTTTTTTGATAATAACCATTACAATATTGACATAAGCGATTTCAAAGTACTAGATGCTGGTTTTGATATGTTATTGATTCCAAAAAATTATTCAAAAATTCATCGAAAATATTTAAAAGCATCTTTATTAACAGTCAGTATGGGAAACACATCTGTTGACCATATTTTAAAAAAGTACTCTGAAGAGTTTGATAACTCTTTTATTGAAGAGTCTAACTCTACTGAAAAACTAATTGACGAAATTCTGACTTATTCAAAACTTCATGTTAATGAATTGAACAATAGGTTAAAAAAATTAGATTTAAGTAATGGAGGAATTAAGATAATAGCATCTCATGCTATTTTTTTAAGATTAAATGCTTCGTTTAAAGCAGTAAATTACTTAATCAAATTTGGTGTTTATTTTGAAAGTTTTTCAATTTTAAGGTTAATATTTGAACAGTTAGCTTTTTCATATTCTATATCAATATCTGATGGCGATCCTGATAATTTTAAAAGTCCAACTAAAGCAATTTCTGACCTTAAAAAATATTTAAAGTATGCAGGAAAACTTTATGGAGTATTAAGTAAGGCAACACATATTGATAGATCAACAATAAATGAGTATTTAAAAATCAAGGAAGACATGAATCATGTAGTACTTAACTCGACAGATTATTCCCTTAAAGCTTGTAATCATTTACTTTTAATTATTGATGCATTAGAATGTATTTTTGAATTTGTTTTTTTCGATTATATGCAGGACATCAAATACCTAAATCTAGAAAATAAAGAACCAATAGGAAAAGATAGAGAAACAGCTGTTAATTACCGAAAATTCTATAAAAAAATTGTAGAAGAATCAAATAAAACGATTGGCTAACAACGTGTATAGTTCATTGCTCGGAAATTCCTATCGGAATTTCTGTCGCTTCTGAACAATGGATTTGCTCCTATTTGCTATCTTAGTGCAAACGCAACAAACCATACACGAACACGTTGTGTACAATTAAGTTCTGAATTTTTATATTCATTAAGTATTTTACTATTTAAGTTTACAATATTTGATATTTGGCTGTTTCAGAACACTTTCAAACCATTCTCTATCTTTAATTAAATTAAATAGATAAGGAGTCTTTTTTTCTGTCACAGAATTGAGATTTTTTATTGATTTAATTTCATCCTGAATTATGTGACATTCACCAAATCCAGGATAACGTCTTTGTACTTTTTTTAAATTTTTTAATGCAGATTGAAAGTCATTATCAATGATGAATGTTAAGGCATTCGAATAATCTAATTCAATTTCTTCCATTTGGTTGTTAAATTGAGTGCATAAATTATTGTAATAAGCAACGTCTTGACTTGTTTCTTGAATAATATTTAATACTTCAAATTTTTTATTTGAATACATAGGTATTACTTTATATAATTCACGAAAATACTCAACTTCATTAATTCTATTTTCAATGGACTCTTGAATGTCCTGACATAAGTATGAATCAAGTATAGAATCACAAGCATCCAAATAAAAAGAAGCTCTTTT
Organism: uncultured Psychroserpens sp.; assembly: GCF_947503375.1. GTDB lineage: Bacteria > Bacteroidota > Bacteroidia > Flavobacteriales > Flavobacteriaceae > Psychroserpens. Next base: position 89,692 of record NZ_CANNDQ010000009.1, on the reverse strand, counting down.
ATGGTCTCCGTCTTTCAATAATTCGTTTACAATTACAACTATCTCACTATCAAAATTATTATACCTTATTATTTTACCTTTAACATAGTAATATCCATTGTAAGCAATAAAACCAAAAACTATAACCATAAAGGATATAATGCCAATGAACTTAAATCTGTTTTCATAAAGTAGTTTTCTTAATTTAATAAATACATCTTTAATCAAACCCAATAAATTAGACCAAAACATTAATAATAATAGTAATACAATAATTTCAAATCCGATAAATTTAATAGTCAGCCATCCAATTATAATTTCCTTAGAATTAAAGAATCTCTCCAGATTTTGACCCAATAGAAATAAAAAAGTTAATACAGCAATGGACGATCCTTGAAGAATTTTTATGTAGCTAAAAGATTTTTTTATAGATTCCATCATGATACATATTTTGTAAAAAATACTTGTCTTAACTTTTTTCCTGTTATTTTTTTTGGGGAAGTAGAATTTTCAAACAACCCATCAAGGTTAATTTTCCATTTTTTTTCAAAAAAATATTTATCAACGATTTCTTCCGGTTTTAGTGAAATCATATAATTAATTAGTTCTTTAACTCTCAAAATTTCAGAGTAATAAAAATATCCTTTAAATATCAAACCTTCACCAATAATTCTCAACAGTCTTACATATGAATCGGAACCCTCATATTCTTTGAGAAGTTTAAGTGCCGTGTCATGATAATCATTGCTAGACTTCTTTTTCAATGTAGAAAGACACTCCAATTTTTGATACAACGCATCGTCACTCAAGTACGAGTTTGGATATTTATTTAAAAAATTTGAAATACTTTTAATAATCTTCCTATTAATATTATTTATTTTAATTGAATCGTCTTTATTGAAGTAATATGCTTTATTTAAAGTTGTATTAATCTCGTTAAACCAAGCCTCTTCCTTAAGCATAGTATTATTTCTATTCTGTCGAAACTTCCTCCATTCCTCAATAGCAATTAGATATGATCTCTCAGAGTTGATCTGTCTTCTTTTTACATCAATAAAATAGTACTTTGCTAAATTGCGAAGATAATCTGGGTTTTTATCGCCTTCACTATAATTCAACAAGTAATTAAGATGCTCCCCTGAATTATAAGGGCTTGAATAAATATCGCTTAATCTGCGAATTAGTTCTAATTCAGAGTAAAGAAACTTCGATTTCGTTAGATTTACTATTCTTCTACATTCTGACAATTGATAATCACGTCCAGCAAGTTGATTTCGATTATTTAAAGAAGAAACCAAATTCAAAACTCTTTGTGCTTTATAACGAGCAAGATCAATCTTCTCCTCTTTTAAAGCTTTCAAGCTTTGGTTATAAAGCCTATAGATATAGTTATCTAGTAAGCTATATGAACGGAAATTAAATCTTATTTTTTGGTCTTCATTTAGTACAAGATGGTTAATAATTCTTTCTTCTAACAAATTAAAATTATACTCCATTGAAAAATCAAGCAATCGTTCAATCTCGTAATCATCCCATGAATCTATAGGTAAATTATTTTCTTGATCTGTTATAGTTTTTAAGCTTAAATTCAATCTATTGGGCAAAGTCACTAAAGCATACGAATAGTTATCATCATTACCAGCAATAGAGTACCCATTATACCAATTGTCACGATTTATCTTTTGTTGCTTTTCACGAGCAATTGTCAGAAAAAAAGCCACAACAAGCATAATTAATAAAAACAGATAAACAGGTGTAATACTATTTAATTTTGATTTATTGCTGTTATGATAATTTAACAATGAATTAATTTGTTCAACATTATTTTCTGAGGTAATTGGAATTACAAATTCGTTCAAATCTCTTCTTCTAACTAGTGCTACAGGATAATTTGGGTTGTTATAATATGCAATATTTTCCCACTGTTTACTTTTTCTAAAAAACCAAATCACTTTGTTAGAAATTTCAAAATAATCGATTAACAATTTGTAATTAGTATTGACACCATACAATTCCTTTCTTGATTTAATCGGTTTGAATCCAACAATGTTCTTTATTAGTGATTTATTAGAATGTTTAGAAATCAACCAATATATAGTTCCTCCAGAGGATTGATAAAGCTGGAGTTCATTTAAAAGTGATTTAAGTTTATCTTTTTTTGGTGGAACCTCTATAAAACAGACATCAAAATCTAAAACATTTGGAATTTCTGTAGACTCCCAAACAACAGATTCTAAACCTTCATAGTTTAAATCAAGTTGTAATATAGTAATTATCAATACCTTCATTTTCTACTTTTGATAAATTCAATTTAGTAAATATAAAAAAATTAAATATCGATAATATACTGTTTATTAACTAATTACATGTTAACAAAGATTAATTTCGTTGACAACAAGAAATAATACTATTGTTAGTTTTAACTGTACACAACAACGTGTTTGTGTATGGTTAATTGTGGCTTGGAAATTCTACCGAATTCCCGAACTCTTCGTTCTTTTTCGCTAACTTACTGCTCTAACACAACTAACCATACACAAACACGTTGTAGGTAAGTCAAATTATCATTAAGAATAAGTAAAATTATGGACGCAAAGAAATTTTTAATTATTATAATGTTTTTATTTAACGTTGTAAATTCATTTGGCCAAGTCAAGAAAGATTCTTCGTATTATGCAGGAGAATTAGAAGCAATGAGATTTTATATGAAATCGACAAAGAATTTAGAATCTAATCGAGATTACATAACTATTTTTAATGATCTAATTTCTCGTTCAGAATATTTTAAGTATTCAGGATATTTAGATTTAATTTCACCTTGGTATAATAATGTTGGTCACTACAATAAAGGAATTGAGTTAGAAGATATTGCTTTTCCAGAAGTTAAACAAAAACAATTGTTTAGTAATAATGATTATAAAATTGAAGGTGCTATAGATTTAATTTCTGAAAAATCAAAAAGTCATCAAGTTATTATGATTAATGAAGAGCACAGAATGTCTCGCCATAGAATTTTGACCACTCAACTATTAGAACCACTTTATTTAAACGGATATAGGTATTTGGCATTGGAAGCACTTTCAAAAGAAAATCTTTTAAAGCAAGGATATCCTGTTTTGAGTAATGGATCTTACATAAAAGACCCTCTTTTTGGTGAGATGATTAGGACAGCTATAAAATTGGGATATAAAATAATTTCATATGAAATAGAAACAAACTCTATTGGATATACGAAAGAAAGAGATCCTCTCAAACGTCAATTATTTAGAGAAAAGACCCAAGCAAAAAATATTATCACAAAAATTTTAGATAAAGATTCAAATGCCAAAATATTGGTGCATGGTGGAAGAGATCATATAGCTGAAGTTTTGGAATTTCAAAAAATAGGATTAGACAGTATAGAGTTTGGTATGATGGCTGGATTTTTTAAAAAACTTGCGAACATTGATCCATTCACAGTAGATCAGCTACAGCATAAAGAACATTCAGATTCTATTTATGAATCGACAATTGCAAAATGGGTTAGAAAAACAGATGTAAAATTAAATACTTCAAACATTTTAATAGACAAAAAAACCAATGATTTATTATCAAGAGAAGTCTATGATGCAGCTATAATAGCAAAACCTACAATCTTTATTAATAATAGACCTAATTGGTTAATCGATATGCCAGATCGCAGTAAATTATGCATTAAGGTAAAACGATATCTACCTAAAGATTCCAGTTTTTATATGGTACAGGCTATTTATAAAAATGAAGATTTAAATAAAGCTATTCCTGCTGATCAATACGCTTATCAAAAAGGACAAAAAAAAGTATTATTATTTTTAAAAAAAGGAGATTATGTAATCAGGATTTTAAATAATAAGGGAGAAACTTTAAAACAGTGGGAAGAGAAAATTAATTAAAATTAATTACTATTCTTTTTAAATAATGTCATTATTATACCTAAAAACCTACCTACAACAACGTGTATAATTAATTGCTATTGCTGGTTAAGACGAGGGAATTCTCCTACAAATTACTATCTTAGTCTAGCGGAAAGAAAGTCTGGCTCTGCCTCGCTCCTTCCTCCAGCGGATTTTTCGCCGTAAACGGCTCATCCAAACATCAGTCGCTTCAGCAGAGAAAACCGCAACTAATTATACACGAACACGATGGAATACATTCGCCAAAGGCGAACTTTAATATGCGCAGCTTCGCTGTCATTGCATCTTAAAGTAAATGTATTCCATCTCAGGGTTAAACCAAATTACTACAATTCTTATTTGCTAAATTATCGCCTTTAACGAGCTTCGAGCTAAAACGTAAGCCATCGTCGGTTAATAGTAATTTGATTCTGTTTCTCGAATTCTCAATCTAATAAATTCTACAATTTACGCTTCGCTAAAGCGAACCTAATTGATGAACAATAAATTAAGATTTATTCGAAGTTGCCTTCTTAATTTATTGTTTAAGAATTTATTATCTTTTCATTCTCTAACCAGAACTACGTTTAACCCTGAGTTGTAAAACATTTGAATGAAATATAAAGAACCCAAATATTGGAAATATGAAAAGAAGCTTGAGGGCTTGCTATACTTCTCTCAAGTTTTGAATGAAGTATTATTTGACTATTCAATTGACACTTACAAACCAAACGCTTTAAATGCTCATTCAATAACACACGAAGCTTTGAGCCTTTTACGAAAAGTACGCTCAAAACATATTCCCGATGGAAATTTAAAGCCTGTTAGAGAAGAGTTACTTCTGCTAATTAAGAAAGACCTTGTCGTTAAATCACTATTGAATGAAAAATTAGCGCATTACTCAAAATTAATTAAGGAAGCTAACAATATAGATGATTTATACTATTCAATTTATTCTATACACACCTATTTATCCGACAAAAAATATTTAGAAGAGGTTAAAAGACTTTTGACAGAAACAGTCAAAGAGGGAAAAAGAAAGCGAGATATTTTCTTTTTAACGAGGGTATTTGTTACCGAATTAATGAATTATGGCTACAGTAAGTCTTATCTATATAATTTAACAAATCAATTCTTTTTTCAAGAAAAAGACAAGGAAATTGACAATGTCGATGTGATATCTAAATTTTTAAACTTATTTGATTTTAAAGAACAGAAATTTGATGTTTTTATTCAAGCACCAGCAATATTTTGGGATTTTAGAAAATCCTTAAAAGAGGTTGATGTAAAAATGAGTAAAACCATAAAACATACAGATAAAAACGTAATACTAAAATCATTTTCTAAACAAAAGAAGTCTACAGATATTTACTTAATCATAAAGGATGTAGAAGCTCTTGACCATTTTTCTGCAAGAAGAAAAGGACAAAACAAACTAAATTTTTTTATAAATCTATTTCATTTATATCATCACAGAGAATCACTAGAATTCCGAAATTTATGCTGTGTCAATCGATTAGATAATAATTATACGTTAATACTTGATGAACCAATAAATTCAGTAAAAAAACAGAAAGATTTTAAATCTACTGACGCTGCATTGATGGTAGAGAAATTAATTAAAAACCTATCCTTTGCGAGGAAAAACAATTCAATAGGTCGTTTCATAAAAGCATTGGAACTTCATAAGCTAGCATTAAGTGCTAATGAAGAAGAAAATCAATTATTGGATTTATGGGCTGCAATAGAAACAATCTTCCAAAAGAAAGCTGAAAGCAATGAATCAAGAATAGAACAAATTTCTAATTCTTTAATTCCTTTTTTGTCGTATGGATATGTGAAAGGACTACTTCTTGAATTATTCAAAGATTTGAGTAATTGGGACAAAGAAAAGTTTTACGAACTCTTGGATTCCATAAATAACGACTCTTCTTTAAGGTTAAACACCTTTTTGGAACTTTTAGTCTTGGAGGAAAATGACTCTAAAGTAGATGACCTTTTAGGATATTTAGATTTATTTCCTCTTTTGAAAAATAGAGTGACTTTATATAATGAGTGGTTTAAGAATCCAAAAGAAGTTAAATCCTTTATTGAAAGACACTCTAAAAAAATTACTTGGCAAATTAGACGAATTTATAGAGCAAGAAATACTTTGGTTCATCACGGAAACAAACCACAACAGTTACCTATTTTACTTGAGAATTTAAGTAGTTACTTTCATAAAGTTATGGATGAATTAGAAGAATTAATGGAGCATAATAAAGTTAGGTCTATTGAACACGGAATTCTAGAAATGAAAATTCATTATGAAGAAAACTTGAACTTTATTAACGAACAAAAATCAATCACAAAAGAGAATCTAAACGGAATATTTCTCTTATAAAAAACGTTTTACAACAATGGCTATAAGTAGTTGCTGGTTCTCGCCTACTTCTGAAAATCCTCGCGGATTTTCAGTTTGGTGTGTACTTGCAAAGTTAATCGCTAACCCACGCAACTACTCATAGCCGAGACCGATGGAATACATTCGCCAAAGGCGAACTTTAATATGCGCAGCTTCGCTGTCATTGCATCTTAAAGTAAATGTATTCCATCTCAGGGTTAAACCAAATTACTACAATTCTTATTTGATAAATTATCGCCTTTAACGAGCTTCGAGCTAAAACGTAAGCCATCGTCGGTTAATAGTAATTTGATTCTGTTTCTCGAATTCTCAATCTAATAAATTCTACAATTTACGCTTCGCTAAAGCGAAACTAATTGATGAACAATAAATTAAGATTTATTCGAAGTTGCCTTCTTAAATTATTGTTTAAGAATTTATTATCTTTTCATTCTCTAACCAGAACTACGTTTAACCCTGAGTTGTATGTAATTAATTGATACGCCATGATAAGAAAACTACAAATACTATTTTGCACAATAATTTTCATTTCATGTGGAAATGAAACAAACGAACATATTTATAAAACTAAAACAGTTGAATATGCTTCAAAGACTGGAAATTTTATTGCAAAATTCCCTACTGAACCAAAATACTCAGTACTTGAAAGAAAAATAGGAATAGATGATTTCGAAATTCATGTTTTTCGTTCCACATTAGGACCTAACAAGATCTTTAGTCTGGAATATATTGATTACCCTGAAAACATGATCAAGTCTCTTAGTGACAGTGAAATATATTCTCAAGGAATTAGCAATTATTCAAATAAAATAGCGGATAAGTTTAATTTAGACTTTCAAAAAACAATAGAACAGCACGGACTGAAAGGAGAATATTTTGTATTCAGTCTTAAACCATCCTTAATTGAGAAAGGAATTGAAGGACATGTATTAGGAATTCTTTTCAGAAAAGAAAATCGAGTATATACTATTTCATATATGGGAATAAATGATGATAAAACTGGAACCTTTTTAGATTCATTCAGATTAATTAATTAACAACGTGTATAATAAATGCTAAACTCATACTTCAATTTAAAATCTTATATTTAATCATCTGATTTGTTACACCCAAAAATCCTGCGGATTATAGGTCGCACAAATCATACACGAACACGTTGTGCATAATATGAGAATTGAAAATGGATAAAACAAATGACACTAAATTAATTCAGTCTAATTCTGTATTAAAACAGGAAATCATATTAGATATAACTGCTTTATTAAAGCAATGCATATTAAGTCGAAAAAATGATAATGCAGAACATTCCAAAACTATTGCTTTTTATTGCAATGCTACCAATGGCTATCTTGATATTTATTTTTGCGACCCTGAATTACTGGAGCCTGTAGGTGATTCGGGTTATAGACTAGAGCTACCTGAACTTTTTGACAAATCGAATAAACATAAAGACGGTTCAATCTATTTCGACGATACTATGCTATCTAGCTCTAAATCTTTCGGAACATCAAACTTAGCAAAAGAAATTAAAATTGATTTCAAACTTTTCTTTGTAGACGAATTGAATGATATTGAAGAGTTATAAAACAATGAAAAAATAATATACTATGCACAACAACGTGTATAGTTCATTGCTCGGAAATTCCTATCGGAATTTCTGTCGCTTCTGAACAATGGGTTCTTCTTTATTTGCTATATTAGTGAAAACGCAACGAAACCATACACAAACACGATGGAATACATTCGCCAAAGGCGAACTTTAATATGCGCAGCTTCGCTGTCATTGCATCTTAAAGTAAATGTATCCCATCTCAGGGTTAAACCAAATTACTACAATTCTTATTTGCTAAATTATCGCCTTTAACGAGCTTCGAGCTAAAACGTAAGTCATCGTCGGTTAATAGTAATTTGATTCTGTTTCTCGAATTCTCAATCTAATAAATTCTACAATTTACGCTTCGCTAAAGCGAACCTAATTGATGAACAATAAATTAAGATTTATTCGAAGTTGCCTTCTTAAATTATTGTTTAAGAATTTATTATCTTTTCATTCTCTAACCAGAACTACGTTTAACCCTGAGTTACCAGACATTTGAAAAAAGCTATCTACATATTTACAACATCAGTTATTTTACTACTTATTTTAGGTTTTTTTGCATTCAAAGCTGACAGAGATTTGAACGGAATCTGGATTGGAGAATATATAATTGATAAAAAACTATATTTTGCCCAAGAAGGAATATTGACTTTTAAAAATAATAAGTGCTTTGAGCAATGGCCAAATCATTATGAAAATCAAGTAAAAGAAAGTGATAATATTTTTTTTGATATTATAAATTTTGATTTTGAGAATGGTTACGGACGTTATAAGATTGTAAACGTGTCGAAAGACTCATTGGTAATTAATAAGAGTCCTAATTACGACGAACCATCATTATACATATATAGAAGATTGACCGATAATCTTAAACACAAAAAGGAAAACGAATTAGCTGGTAAAAAATTTGTTTTAAAAAGTAAAACTTTTATCGATACGGTTTACTTTAAGAACAACTCAAGCCTAATTAGAAATGCCAATAACGAAAAATATAATTTAAATTGGATTCGAATTGATAATGAAGGATTCGACATCCTTTTTATGACAGAATATGTTCCGTATCTAATTATAAAGGAAAACGAAAAAGATATTATTTTGAGAACGTTACATAATGTAGATGTTGAATACACGATGACTGAATTAGATTAAGAAAAAACGTTATACAACAACGTGTATAGTTCATTGCTCGGAAATTCCTATCAGAATTTCTATAGTTTCTGAACAATTGATTCGCTCCTATTTGCTATATTAGTGAAAACGCAACGAAACCATATACAAGCACGGCGTAAGCAACTTAACTAAATTATTAAGTATGGAAATAATCGGAAAATCTATCAGACCTTTTATTGGCTCTAAAAATTACAATATTTCTAGAAATTTTTATTTGGATTTGGGTTTTAATGAAATAGTTACTTCCAAAAATATGTCTTATTTCTATATTCAAGAATTCGGATTCTATTTGCAAGATGCTTACGTTAAAGATTGGATAGATAATTCAATGATTTTCTACGAAGTGGAAAATTTAGAGTCCTCATTGAAACTAATAAAAAGTTTGAAGTTAACCGAAAAATATGATAATGTAAGATTATCTGAAATAGTCTATAACGAATGGGGAAATGAATTTTTTCTTCATGATCCATCTGGGATTTTATGGCACATTGGAAAATTTAAAACAAGAAAATATTAAATATAAATTGCTCTCAACAACGTGTATAACTAATTATATGTCCAGCTTGTACTCGGGCACGAGCGAAGCAAACCATTCATAAACACGTTGGCAAAAAAAGCAAAAAACAGAATACATGAAATTGATTTACATTAAAATTATTGAAACACTAGTAATAATTATTACTTACTTAATTATTAAAAGATTTATCTTTAAAGTGATAAATAAAACACTTTCTAATAAACTGATTCAAGAATCACGTGGAGTTCTTATCAGAAATGTGATAAATTTAGTTTTAGCTGTTATTTCAATGATTTTCATTTCTCTTATTTGGGGAGTGAATCAATCAGATCTTGCTGTTTTTATCGGTTCAGTTTTGACTGTTGTTGGTGTAGCATTTTTTGCCCAATGGTCATTATTGTCTAATATCACCTCCAGCATAATAATCTTCTTTAACCATCCTGTAAAATTGAAAGATTCAATTATCATTTTAGAAGGTAAGGATTATGGAATTGAAGGCGTGGTTTCAAACATTGGACTTTTCTTTGTAACCTTAGAAACGAAAGAATCTGGAGAGATTACTTTACCCAATAATATTTTCATTTTAAAGAGTATTAAAAATATAACAAATGAAAAAAGAATTGAATCAAATGATAAAGAGACTAGTTGATTTTACCAATGCCCAACAACGTGTATAATTAATATTACTTTACACCTCCAATTTAAATTATTACTTTTAATTGTCTGATTTGATACAGCTGAAAATTCTATGGATTCTAGTCTTACAAATCATACGCGAACACTTTATAGGCAATTATTAACAAGACACTTTATTTTTTATGAATATTGAATTTTTTTCTTTAAAATCAGAATATAACGTCTTAATCGCAAAGGCTTCTTTACTTGAAATTTCAAAGACAGAAAATTTCGTGTCTAACGGTGCTACTTTACCAGATGGTTTTGTAGAGATTTATTTTTCCAAACATGATCCAATTTCAATAAAAATGAATGAGCGTAATTTATCAACATACTCAAATTCAGCCTTTGTAATTGGACAAAGTACTAGCAAAATTGAATTTAAACCTAAAGGAGAACAAAAATTAATAAGTTTAAAAATTCAACCGTGGGCTACGAGTATGTTTTTACCAGATAAAGCAGATTTATACAAAGACAAAGCAATTGCTATTGATGATTTAGTAAGCCCAAAATTAAGCTTACTACAACGAATGGTAGTAAACTCTAGCACAAAAGAAGAAGCGTTTAAACATATTGAAGATTTTTTAATTCAATCTCAAAAAACGAGTAGCAAATTTTCAAAATTAATTTATTTTGCTGTAAATTATATCTTTCAAAATCATATAGGATTTTCGGTAAAAAAGTTGACAAATCTGCTAAATGTAAGTAGGCAATATTTAGAAAGGCAATTTGTAGCGCAAATTGGAATTAGTCCAAAACAATTTGCTAGAGTTATTAGAATAAGAAGTTTAACAAATCACTTTAAAAGCAATCCAAATATTTCATTAACAGAACTTAGTTATAAATTTGGTTATTTTGACCAATCTCATTTCATTAGAGACTTTCAATTAATAGCAGCCACTTCCCCTAAGAAATTTTTATCGTCTAATAATTTCATGTCTTCAAATTATCAATACGACAATAGTTTAAATCTGTAGTTTGCATTTTTACAATTTTTAGACATTTTGTGTTTGTATGTTTATGGTTAAAATCAAAAAATGATGAGAACTGTTTTTTTATTATATATTATTATTCAAAGTAATATATGTTTTGCTCAAAATTTTAAACCAGCAAATTCAGCAACCGATAGAATAATTTCAAAACTAGTTAAGGAAAGTAATATTGCCGGATTATCAATAGCAGTAAGCCATAAAGACAGTCTTGTTTGGAATAAATCCTACGGTTATTCAAACCTTGAGCACAATATTCCTACGAGTGAAAAAAGTAAATTTAGAATTGCTAGTGTTTCCAAGTTACTCACGGGAACTGCAATTTATAAGCTTCACAAACAAGAGTTGATTAACTTACAAGATCCAATTTCTAAATACCTTGATTCTATACCAAATTCATGGGAAAATATTACTATTGAGCAAATTGCTCAACATACTAGTGGTATAGGTCATTATATTGATGAGAATGATGCCTTAGATGTGCATTATTATCAAACTACTGATGAAGCGCTAAAAAAATTTAAAGACCGTCCTTTAGTACATAATCCTGATGAGGATGTAACCTACTCAAGTTATGCTTATACAGTTCTTGCAGCAATTATTGAAAGTGTAACAAAAAAGAGTTTTCAAAATGCTATGAAGGATTTAGTATTTAAACCTCTAAAAATGAATCAAACAGAAGTTGACGATCAAAAAAAAATAATCATTAATAGAACTGGCTTTTACCAGTATAATACTATTCGCGAGCCAGAGCATTCACCTTTTATAGATCTTAGTGCAAAATGGGCTGGTAGTGGATATTTATCAACCGCAATTGATTTAGTTAAATTTGGTTCTGCACATACTTTTAATTCTAGTTACCTAACAAGAGAAGATTTAAATATCTTGACCTCGCCAAGAACGCTCAATGATACTTTGAAAACTAAAGAAGGTTTGGGCTGGGGACAAAGAACAAGTTGGGATGATGAAATGATGTATTGGGGAGATGGACGAACACCAGGCAGTACTTGTGGCTTACTTGTTTTTCCTGAATACAATCTTAGTATTGCAATTGTAAGCAATATGAGGCATGCACCAATAGAAAGAAGTGAATTTGAATTGTTATCAAAACGATACATTGCAGCTATCAAAGGTGAAAAGATTAGTGAGCTTAAAATTGGAGATGTTGGGAACTATAAATTAGATATTTCTATACAAGAAAATATTTATAATGGTAAATTAGACTTGTTTCTCTTAAAAGATAATTATGGATCTTTTAATTTCCATGAGGCACAAAATTTTCCGATATCTGACGCTTTTTGGAGATATGGCAAGCTTTGGATTTATGCAATAGGTGGAGGGAAACAGCCCATTTCTGTTGGTGTATTACCAATTAAATTAGATATTGAAGAAAACAAAGTGTCTGGCGAAATTTTTAGAATTAACGCTAATGTTTTAGGTATTAAGCAAGTAGATTAGAATTATCTAAGAAATGAAGGATAGAAAACCACCTACAACACAATATATAGTCAAACACCTTATGTAGACTTCGAGCCAAAACGTGTGCCATCGGTGATTAAAAGTAATTTGATATCCTTTCCGCAAAGTATTGCTACAGAATTCGCTATCTTTTAACTCTCAAATCAGGACCATGTTTACTTTTCAGTTATAGATGATCTAAACCAACATAATTATGAATAATGCATTTTTATATTCCATTTTAATTATTACCGCTTTTTTCCATAAAAAATATTACTTTTAATCTCAATCAGATTTACTAGCGAACTTCCACTAGTCGTTTCCGCACAAACTATACAAGAATATATTAACAACAGGTTAAATGAAGGTCAAACTAAAAACACTAATACTACTTCTAACCCTAACTTTTCAGTCAATAATTTTGACTGGACAGGAAATACAAAGTGTTAGATATAAAGTTACTTCAAATAGTCTTTTGGATATGATCAAGGATTATCCTGAAAAAAAGGAAAGTATCAAAAACAATATAGTTTCAAATACACCTAAACATGTTGATTTTGTTTTAATAGATGACGAATTAATTCAAATGTATTGGAGTTATCAAAACGATTTAATAGGAATCAAAATTTATTCTAAAGAAAAAATATATTCTATTTCTGCAGAAAATGAACTCTTGACTGAAAATCAAAGTGCTGAAATAGATTCTATTCGATATAAGCGGATTAAAACTAAAAATGACTCTATTAATAAATATGAGCTGGCAGAAAAAGGCGCAATGCCTTTAATAGTGTTTCTTAAAGACGGTTTAGAAAATGATAATTTCTCTCGATTGATCTTTTTCAAAGGATATCCTGAAATTTCTATTGTAACAGATTTTAAAGTTTTTCCGGAAAAGTACATATTTGGAAAGCCAAAAGCATTCATGACTTTTGATTTTTTAACAAATTTAAATTTTGAGATATTTGAATCAAAGAAAGAGTATTTGAAATTCATAAACGATATAGATTCTAATAAGGAAAGACAATTGTTAATTGAAAAAATATCTAAATAAAACCACTTGCTAACAACGTTTATAGTATCTAATAACTACCTGAATATTCTAGCGGATTTTCAAACTAGGTGTCTGTTTTTTGCTCTCTTAATGTTCACAGCAACACGCGAGCAAAGCAAACTATAAACGAACATATCGTTAATAATGATGAGAAACATAATACTTATATTAGGAATCATAATTACCTTAAATAGTTGTAATTCTAATAAATTTTCACCTAATCCTTATCATTCAGAAAATTTAAAGATCGTAAAGATTACTGAAAACCTCTATCAACATATTTCTTATTTAGATACTAAAGATTATGGAAAAATCCCTTGTAATGGAATTATTTATTTTAATCAAAATGAAGTGATAATTTTTGACACACCTGTAAATAATAAAGCAGCTGCAGAATTAATTGATTGGACTGGAAAAAAAAATATCAAAGCAATTATCGCCACACACTTTCATATTGATTGTCTTGGCGGATTGAAAGAATTTCACTCAAACGGAATTAAATCTTATGCTAATAAACTAACGATTGATCTCGCAAAAAAAAACAGCCAAGTATGGCCTCAAAATAGTTTTGATAAATCGTTTAAAATTAAAATTGGGAATGAAATGGTTATTGCAAAGCATTTTGGACAAGGACATACAAAGGATAATATTATAGGTTATATCGAGCATGAAAAAGCAATCTTTGGTGGATGCTTAATAAAAGAAATAGGAGCCCAAAAAGGAAATCTTGAAGATGCGAATATAGCTGAATGGCCAATTACGGTCTCAAAAATCAAAACTGAATTAACCGAAGTAGAAATAGTCGTTCCCGGACATGGCAAATATGGTAATAAAGAACTTCTAGACTATACTATTGAACTATTTAATTAAGAAACCACTACTTACAACAACCTATTATAATTAATACCACTTTCCTACTCTATTTTAATTTATCTCTTTAGATAAACGAATAACTACAATTAAAACATTATTGGTTTAATATTTTACAAGCTACGCAAAAACAAGTAGTAGTCATTTTATATCAAGTGTAACAATTACTTGAGTTTTTAATCTTTATTATAATCTTAAAATGTTGATATATCATGAGAATCTTTAATTTATTCGTTCTATTTATTGTCTGTTCTAATGTTAATAGTCAAGTTGATTCATTATTGCTGGATTATCAATACTATACGTTATCAAACGGTTTAGAAATCGTTTTACAACCAGATGAAACTACCAAAGCTGTTTCAGTAGAATTTTGGCTTAAAAACGGAACGTCATTAGATAGTCGAAATCAGTATGGCCTACAACATTTTTTCGAGCATATTATGCCCTATAGTCCAATGGATTCAATCAAAAGAAAAAAATTATTCAAAGAGTATTACCACAACAGTAATGCACAAGTCAAAAAGGATTTTACGAGATTTTATTGGGAAAGTAAATCTGAAGGGTTAGAGTTGGTTATAGAACGTACTTCTGGTAGATTAAAAGCTGGAGCAAAAGCCATACAAGACAAAAATGTTGAATATCAAAGAAAAAGAGTTATAGAAGAAATTGAAAGGAATGCTAAAAACCCAATATGGAGTGCTCAAGGAAGTTTAATAATCAATGAAGGAACATTTGGTGAAAATCATCCATATACTGCCAATGGTTATGGAAACATAGCAAATAATAAAAACTTTCAATTAGACGATTTAAGAATGCGTTATGATGATATCATTTATTCTAATAATGTTGTACTATTTGTCGTTGGTAACTTTGAAATTGAGAAAGCTAAAAGTTTAATTGAAAATTACTTTAGAAATATTCCATCAAAGCAGAAATTACCTAGCAATATCAAGAATAAAAAAATAGACCAATCGACCGGAAAAATTATTATGAAAGCACCTCACCCAAATGATTCTATAAATACGATAGTTTTTTCTTGGGCCATTCCAAAATTAAAAATAGAAGAAGAGGCTGCTATTCAACTCATTGCTTCACATCTAAATAATACCTTTAAAGCTAAACATTTTTTTCCTTCATCTATTATAAAATGCAATGTCAAAGCAAATTTTTATATGAATGCGGCACAATTTTTAGTTCAAATTCAATTTTCAAATGCTGAAGAAAGCATACTAATAAAAGAATTAGTTCTAAGTAAAATTAGGAACCTAGCAAAAAAACCAATATCAATATTAGATTTAGAAAATGCCATAAAATTAGAAATCGCTAATGTTAGAGATCAACAAAAATCTCTTGGTTTTCAATGGAGCAGAACAGAACTTTTAGGCAAAAGTTTACTTAATCATGGAAATCCAAATGCTTATTTTGAGAAACTTCAAATTCAACAGCATCTAACTGCTGAGCAAATAAAAAAGTCTGCAAAACAATGGATTTCAAATGACCCTTTCAAAGTTTTATTTACAGCAAATAAATAAAACATATATAATAAATTGTTCGTTTTGGTAAAATGCAGACTTTTTAAATTTTACTATATTGTATCTGGACAATAAAATCATGTGCAAATTATACAAGAATACATTATGTATAATTTCAAAACTGATTGATATCTATATTAAATGGATAAATACCAAGAAACCTTTAACACCTGGGATCGGATAGCAAAACGCTATCAAGATCAATTTATGGGTTTAGATTTATATGACGATACCTACAATGTATTTCTTGGTTTAATTCAAAAAACCAACGCTTCTATCTTAGACATTGGTTGTGGACCTGGGAATATTACCAAATACCTATTAACACAAAATCCAAACTTGAGCATTAAAGGAATTGACATCTCTAAAAACATGATTCAGTTGGCAAAAAAGAATAATCCAACTGCTGTGTTTGAAATCATGGATACTAGAAATCTGCTAAGCATCGATAAGACCTTCGATGCCATAGTGTGCGGATTCTGCATTCCGTACATGTCGCAACAGGATTGTAAAAAATTCATCACTAATTGCAGGTATTTACTCAAAAACTTTGGAATACTTTACCTCAGTTTTGTTAGTGGTGATTATGACAATTCTGGGTTCATCTCTGGCAGCACTAATGATCGTACATATTTTTATTATCACAATTTAGATATGATTAAAAAAGAGCTAGAAATTAACGCTTTCACAATAATTAAAGAATTCACTAAAAAGTACATCACATCAAACAGTTTAAGTGAAAACCATACCGTTTTAATAGCAATAATGAAACAGAAATAAATTCTATGATTCAGATTATTATATCTTAAAAGTAAGAGTATCACAAAAAAACTGAATATTAAGCAAATAGAAGTTATTGAAGTGTATTAAGTCATTAATCACTAGTTTATTATCTTTTACTAATTTAGTTGAAGATACATACTAACAATATTAAAATATAAATAGCATGACTTACCAATATACGATTGATATCAATTTACCCATAGATATTGTAGTAAAACTCTGGTCTGATGAAACAAATTTTCATAAATGGCAAGATGGATTTCAATCCATAGAGCTATTAGAAGGGAAAGCCAACACTATTGATGCAAAATCTAAAATTATATTACAGCAAGGAAAACGAAGCATAGAATTGATTGAAACTATAATTTGTAATGATTTACCAAGAGAAAAAAAAGCGTTATACGAACATGTTCACATGACAAACACACAAACCACTAGATTCGAAAAAATTTCTAAAAACAAAACTAAATACACTTCAAAGGTAACTTACACTAGATTTAATGGATTTATGCCCAAGCTATTATCAAAACTATTCCCAAACATGTTTAAAAAACAAAGTCAGAAGTGGATGAACCAATTTAAAACATTTGCAGAAAATGAATACTAAAGAACAAATTATTGAGGTGCTCAGTTTAAAACCTCATCCAGAAGGTGGTTATTTTAAAGAAACGTATCGTAGTAGTGGCAAAATTAAAACCGATAGCCTACATCCAAGTTACAGTAGTGATCGCAATTACTCAACTTGTATTTATTTTTTACTTACATCAGAAAACTTTTCAGCATTTCATAAGATCAAACAAGATGAAATTTGGCATTTTTATTATGGTGCTCCCATAAGACTTCATATGATATCTCCAGAAGGCGATCTCACCACACATAGCATTGGCACTGATTTTTCAAATAACGAAACACCACAACTAATTGTACCTGGTGGTTATTGGTTTGCAGCAGAAGTAATTAAAACTAACGCATTTGCACTAGTAGGCTGCACTGTAGCTCCTGGTTTCAGCTTTGAAGATTTTGAATTGATTAGTGAAAAAGAATTGAGTACCTTATTCCCAGAGCACAACACAGTAATTTCAAAATTTACAAATCACTAAGATGAAAACAATTCAATATTATACCATCATTACATTTCTAGTTTTAAATGCCTGTCAAAACACAGCTTCTAACAGAGAAGATGAAGACAAGCCAACACCAGTTAAACATAAAGAAAAAACCATCATTGATTTATCTCATGTATATTCAGATGAAACTATTTATTGGGTAACATCAAAAGAATTCGAATTAGATACTGTTTTTAATGGGCAAACGAATAAAGGTTACTTCTATGCTGCCAATAACTTTAGTACTGCAGAACATGGAGGAACACACATTGATGCGCCTATTCATTTTTCTGAAAAAGGACAATCTGTAGAGCAAATACCTTTGGAACGACTTATTGGAAATGCCATTAAAATAGATGTCTCTAAAAATGCGTTTACAAATCCAGATTATTTAATTACCGTTCAAGATTTTTTAGATTGGGAAAATAAACAAAATATGGCTTTACCTGAGGATTGCATCGTTATATTACAAACCGATTTTTCAAAATACTATCCAGACAAACTTAAATATCTAGGAACTGATCAACGAGGTGAACATGCAGTTAAACAACTCCATTTTCCAGGACTTTCTCCTGAAGCTGCACAATGGTTAATAGACAAGCGAAATATTAATGCTATTGGAATTGACACACCAAGTATAGATTATGGTCAATCAGAATATTTCAAAAGCCATGTGATATTACTAGATCAAAATATTCCTGTGTTTGAAAATCTTACCAACCTTGATCAATTACCTTTAAATAGTTTTGAGATTATAGCACTGCCAATGAAGATAAAAGGTGGTAGTGGTGCGCCATTGCGAGTAGTTGCCATTACCAATTAAATCAAGTTACAATGAAAGATAATCATATCAATTATATTGAACTTAAAGCTAAAGACTTAGAAGCCATTAAACATTTTTATAGTGATGCATTTGGTTGGACGTTCACAGATTATGGCCCAACCTATACCGCATTTACAAATAGTGGATTGGAAGGTGGCTTTGAAAAAACGGATAGACCTATTATTCATGGTGCTTTAGTGGTATTATATCATAACCAACTAGAAATTATTAAGCAAAAAATCATTGCTCTAGGCGGTAAAATTTCGGTAGACATCTTTTCTTTTCCTGGCGGAAAAAGATTCCATTTTATCGATCCTTCAGGAAATGAATTAGCCATTTGGTGTAAAGCAAATTAAAGTCTATAATCTTAATTTGCATTCATATTTTCTTTTATATCGTCAAGTACAACAGGCTCCCAAGTTTCCTTTAAAGAATTTCGACAAGCTCTTGCAAGAAGATAAGACCGTTGTTTCAAGCCATACGCTTTTTGCCCCATTTTCTCTTGATTGAATAAATGGTCACCATAATTAACCATTGCATCGAAAACGGCTTGATCTTCTATCATAGAAAGTTTTCCCCAATATAAGATCCAAAACTTTTCTCTTTCATCTTTAACAGATTCCAAATCTTTTGCAATGGCTATAGCCGCTGCTAAATCTGTTACTTTTTGATAAAACTCAAATCGCTTCTCCCAAAATACCTTTCTAAACTCGCCCTCCTTTTTATCTGAATAATTAAATATACCTACTAAAATTGTTGATAAAGTAGCTATAGTAGCAACGATTTTGAAAATTCTATCGACACTGCTATTGGATTTTATTTTCTTTTTTAATGAGTTAATCTCTGCTTCAAGTTCAGCTATTTTTTTCGTATCCATTCTTTTTATAATATAATATCAAATTGGTAATTACAGGCATTAAACTAAATAAAAACACATGCACAGAATTACTTTAGCAACTCTATACATGCGTCAACAGAATATAGTTTAAGGGAGAACTTAAATGTAATAATAAAACTACAAATTAAGAAATTATAGTACAGAATGTTATCAACTATCTTTTACTTATGAACTTTAATTTAGTTTAAAATTCAACACGTAAAAGCTATCTTAAAATATTAACTAATAGCTCTTTAAGCAAATCACCTTGAGGAACTGCATTAGAATTCACTCCCTTTCCTTTTACATCGAACTCTCTTAGTGTAGCAACGATGGCGCTTACTTTTTTCATTGGATAATTTCTAGCAGCAGCCACGTACTCATTAACAAAATAGGGATTGATCTTTAATGCTGAAGCAACATTTCTAGGGTTTTTATCATGAAGCCCATGAAAATGTAGTAACTGAGAAAAGAAGTTAAATAGCAACGAAACAGTCACAACCATTGGATTGTCCTTTGGGTTATCTGCAAAGTAGTTGATGATCTTAAATGCTTTAACACTGTCACGTTCGCCTATAGCTTTACGAAGCTCAAAATTATTATAATCTTTACTTATACCAATATTTTCTTCAATATGCTCTGGTGTAAATTGAGTACCTTCTGGTAATATGATCTTGAGTTTTTCAAGCTCATTATTGATCTTACTCAAATCAGTACCTAAAAACTCAACAAGCATTTGTGATGCCTTTGGTGTTATAGCATATTTTTGACCAGATAGCACTCTTCGTATCCAATCGGCTACTTGATTTTCATAAAGTTTTTTACTTTCGTATACAACACCTGTTTTTTTTATAGTTTTATATAACGCTTTACGCTTATCAATTTTTTTGTACTTGTAATTAACGACCAAAACGGTAGTTGGTTGAGGATTTTCGGCATAAATAGCTAATTTCTCTATGGTTCGCGACAGGTCTTGAGCTTCTTTTATAATAAGCACTTGTCGCTCGGCCATCATTGGATATCGCTTAGCATTACTAACAATGTCATCTACGGAAGCATCTCGACCATATAACACCATTTGATTGAATCCCTTTTCTTCTTCTGCTAAGACATTATTTTCAATAAAATTTGAAATAGCATCAATATAATAAGGCTCTTCTCCCATCAATAAATAAATAGGCTTAATATCTCCTTTTTTAATATCTGCAACAATTTGCTTTACGTCTTCCAAAATTTTATTTTATAAAATATAAACAACAACTCATACCTTAAGCCAGATAATGATGAATAATTTATTGATAAAATTCTCAAATATTTAAGACCTAAAATGACTTTTAATTATAAATTTGTGAGGTGCAAGAATTAAATTTCCCTACATATCCATTCCGTTTCAAAAGTAACGAAAATAAAGTTTCTATTTTCGATGAGATTCGTAAAAAATTTATCATTCTACAACCTGAAGAATGGGTACGCCAACACTGTGTTCAGTATTTAATTCAACATAAAAAATATCCAAAATCACTAATCAACGTCGAGAAAGAACTCAAAGTTAATGGCTTGACAAAACGCTACGATATTGTGGTATATAATTCTGATGGAACTATTCACCTTATAGTCGAATGCAAATCGCACAACGTTAATATAGACCAAAGCACGTTTGACCAAATTGCACGTTACAATTTAACTTTAAATGCAAGTTATTTAATGATCACTAACGGAATTAATCATTATTATTGTGTTATGGATTTTGATAATGAGCGCTACTCGTTTTTAAGAGATATTCCTAATTACAAATGAAAGTTGCAGTCGTCATATTAAATTGGAATGGTCAACAATTGTTAGAACAGTTTTTACCCTATGTCATTAAATATTCGACTGAAGCTAATGTTTATGTTGCTGATAATGCATCTACAGATGATTCGGTTGTGTTTATAAAACAAAATTATCCGCAAGTTAGTATTATACAAAATAAAACTAATTGTGGCTATGCAAAGGGTTATAATGAGGCTTTAAAAAAAGTAGAAGCAGATGTATTTTGTTTACTAAATAGTGATATAGAGGTTACTAAAGGTTGGCTCTCTCCCATTATCTCTGAATTTGAATCTGAGACTAACACATCAATTGTTCAGCCAAAACTATTAGATTACAAGAATAGATCTCATTTTGAGTATGCAGGTGCTGGTGGTGGATTTATTGATAAGTTCGGATATGCTTATTGTAGAGGACGCATTTTTGATACCATAGAAAAAGATATAGGCCAATACAACGATACAATTCCTATTTTTTGGGCCTCTGGTGCTTGTCTATTTATTAGAAAGTCAACCTTTGAGTTGCTTGGTGGATTTGACGAGGCCTTTTTTGCACATTTTGAAGAAATCGATTTGTGTTGGCGAGCTTTCAATGCTGGGTTTACGACCAAGTATATTGGTTCGTCTTGCGTTTATCATATTGGAGGTGCTACACTTAATGCTTCAAATCCAAAAAAAACATATCTCAATTTTAGAAATAGTTTATTTACATTGACTAAAAATGCTCATGGATTCTTATTTAGCATCATCCTCATAAGATTAGCGTTAGATGGTATCGCAGGATTAAAATTCCTGTTTAATTTAAAATTAGCTCATTTCATTGCTGTTTTAAAAGCTCATTTTAGTTTCTATAGACATTTACATCGACTTTTAAAACAAAGAAAGCAACTAACCAGACAAAAAAAATATTACAAAACGAAATCTATTGTTTGGTCTTACTTCATAAGAAAACGTCATAGTTATTGATTGTTAGTAAATGTGTTAAAATTTTAGTTAAATAAGGTAAAAGCAACTATTCTTTTATCTAATTTTGATGTGTTCATACAAGTGGGCAAGGAAAAAATTTATAACCAATTTTTTAAAACTAATTATGAGAAAATTAATGCTATTAAGTGTTGCTGGGATGTTCGTTTTGACTTCATGTGTTTCTAAGAAAGATTATATGGCACTAGAAGACAAACAAAAAGAAACTCAGGACCTATTGAATACCGCTACAGTAAAATTAAATAGTTGTCTATCAGATAAAGCTGCAGCACAGGCTCGTGTTGAAGCCATGAAAGATCAGCTTGAAGATTTACGAAAGGCAAATCAAGATTTAATCGATACAAAAGGGAACCTGACTACTCTAACTCAAAAAGGAGCTGAAAACTTAGAAAAATCTTTAGAAAGCTTAAAAGAAAAAGATTTGAAAATATCACGCTTGCAAGATGCTTTAACAAAAAAAGATAGTGTCACATTAGCTATTGTTTCCAGCTTAAAAAAGGCGGTAGGTATTAATGACCCAGACATTGAGGTTAATGTTGAGAAAGGTGTTGTATTTATTTCTATTGCAGATAAGTTATTATTTAAAAGCGGTAGCTATAATGTAACAGATAGAGCAAAAGAAGTATTAGCAAAAGTTGCAGCTGTAATAAACAGCAAGCCTAACTTTGAAGCTATGGTAGAATCTCATACAGATAATGTGCCTTATTCAAAAGGTGTATTGATTGACAATTGGGATCTAAGTGTTAAACGTGCAACATCTGTAGTGCGTGTACTTGAAGAACTTGAAGTAAATCCGCAACAGTTAATTGCTGCTGGACGTAGTTATTATGTTCCTTTAGTGGAAAATGACACCGCAGAGAACAAAGCTAAGAACAGACGTACAAGAATAGTTGTATTACCAAAAATTGATCAATTCTATGAAATGGTTGAAGAGGAAATGAAAAATCTTTCTGCTGAAAACTAATTATCAAAAAATGAATTAAAGCTCAATCTAAACGATTGGGCTTTTTTTTTATTAAAAAATCCCAAGGTCTCCCTTTCCTTCTCTAACAATTAAAGGTTCATCTTCAGACAAATCAACTATTGTTGATGGAAGATTACCTCCATAACCACCATCAATAACCAAGTCGACAAGGTTATCCCATTTTTCAAGGATCAATTCTGGATCAGTAGTATATTCAATAATCTCATCTTCATCACGAATTGAGGTCGATATAATTGGGTTTCCGAGTTGCTGAACAATTTCTAATGCAATACTATTATCTGGCACACGAATACCAACCGTTTTTTTCTTTTTAAAAGGATGCGGTAAACTTTTAGAACCTGGCAGAATAAACGTGTAAGGTCCAGGAAGTGCGCGCTTCAATATTTTGAAAGTGGTTGTATCTATTTGCTTGACATAATCACTCAAATTACTTAGATCATGGCATATAAAAGAGAAATTTGATTTCTCAAGTTTAACCCCTTTAATTCGGGCTATTTTCTCTAATGCCTTAATGTTGGTAATATCACAGCCTAAACCATAGACTGTATCTGTGGGATATATGATCAATCCGCCTTTTTTTAAAACATCAATAACCTTCTTAATTTCTTTTGGGTTAGGGTTCTCCTCATATATCTTTATCAATTCAGCCATAATATCGTATCTTACAATTACGTTACACAAAGTAATTAATTATTTTTTTATGAAGATTATAAAACATGTGTTTCTCGTGCTTTTTATTAGCATAAACTTTTTTTCTTGTTCAGAAGATGAATCAACTAATACGAATCCTCCTCAAGAACAGGTAGCATTAGAGTTTCGTCAAGAATTGAATGTTTCCTATGGTACAGATAATGATCAAGTTTTTGATATTTATTTACCTGCAAACAGAACCTTACAAACTAAAGTAATGATCTTAATTCATGGTGGTGGCTGGACCTCTGGAGATAAGACAGATATGAACGACTTGAAAGAATTGATGCGTCAAGATTTACCAAACATCGCAATTGTGAATATGAATTACAGACTAGCTGATGAAAATAATAGTCCGTACCCTATGCAAATCAATGATATCACATCAGTAATTGAATTTCTAAATAATAATCAATCTGAATATGTTATCTCAGACGACATAGGTTTTTTGGGTGGAAGCGCAGGAGCACATTTAGCAATGTTATGGTGCTATGCATTTGACACTAATAACAATTCAAAAATGGTTGCAAGTATTGTTGGTCCAACAAATTTTACTGATCCAGCATATTTAACTAGCAATCCTGTTCTCGATGAAATATTAGAAACTTATGGCATCGATACGTCTATTCCATTTTTGGAAGAAATTAGCCCTTATCATCAAGTAACTAGTGCTGCACCTCCTACTATTCTGTTCTATGGTGGTCAAGATCCTTTAATCCCAACAAGTCAAGGCGTAGATATGGAATCTAAATTGACAACCCTAAATGTCATCAATGAATTTACACTATATGAAAATTCTGGTCATGATTTTGGTATAATAGAATTAGTAGACGCATGGAACAAATTAAAAACATTTACTCAAACACATTTAGAATAAATCTATGTAACATTTTCAAAGTTTAAAAGTCTATATATTATGCAACGTCTTATTTTTATAATCTTACTTCTAACTTTACCCTTTATAGGATTTTCAAAAGAAAAATTTGAAGTCATATCATTTCCTGAAGCCGAAGTATTAAATGAAAATACAACTAGAATTCCTTTTAAACTTGTTGACCACCTTATTGTTATAGAAGCAGAACTGTTGAACCAAAAAGGAAATTTTATTATAGACACTGGTTCTGAACGATTAATGTTAAACAAAAAACATTTTAAAACCTACAGCGCAAATCTCAACAAAACTAGAGAAACCTCAGGTATTCATAATTTGATCGATAATAGCATAGAAAAACGCTTACGAGAGTTCATTATTAAAGACTTGAAAATAAGGCACAAGAACTCAGACATCATAGACTTATCACACATTGAGTTAAGCAAAAAAATGAGATTATTAGGTATCATTGGTTACAATATTCTTAAAGATTATGAAATTTTTATCGATATGCACCTTAATCAAATTACACTCTCAAGAGTAAATGCAAAAGGTGAAAAGCTCGATAAAAACATATACCTAGAAAGATTAATAGATAGTGTCGATTTTAAACTAAAAAAGCACACCATTGTTTTAGAAGCATACATAGATGATCAAAAAATGAAGTTTGGTTTAGATACTGCTGCTGAATACAATCAGCTTAATGCATCAATCAATAAAAAAGCCTTAAAGCATTTTTTTCCTAAAAGACGACTTATGTTAGTTGGAGCAAGTGGTAAAAGAATTGAAGTTTTGGCAGGAAAATTGTATCGTGTTAAATTGACAGAATCAATTTATTTTGCACCAATGAAAACAACACTCACAAACCTTAATCGTATGAACGAAGCCTTTGGCACTTCATTAGACGGCCTTATGGGTTATGAATTCCTTAGACAACAACGTACGATTATCAATTATCAAAAAGAAAAGCTTTACTTTGTAGAATACCCATTAAATAGAGAATGAAAATGAGGCTTTGTTATATTATAGCTTTTCTGTCTGTTTTCACTTTCAATGCTAATGCCCAAAAACAAAAAGGATATACCATTGAAGGGGATGATATTGTATTCACATTTCATAGATCAGATTATGAGACTGTCTCACACGAACATAAAAGCAGACATATAAGGTTTGAAGACCTAACAGTTGATAATGTTTCAGTGTCTGGTGAATTCAACAACTGGTCAAAATACGATTGGAAAATGACCAAGATCGATGAAAACACTTATCAGTTAAGAAAGCCTTTAAGCCAATTTAAGGACGAATACTCATGGGAGTTTAAATTTGTTATCAATAATACCTATTGGGCAGAACCAACCAAAGACGATCCTAATATTGCTAATGCCACTAAAAATGGTGAAGACCTTCATGTTTATAATTTAAAAATGTACACTGGTGCTTATCCGGATAATGATGGTAACGTACGCTTTAGACTCAGAGGTTTTGAGGGTGCTAGTAAGGTGATTGTTGCAGGTACTTTTAATAAATGGAATGAGCATTTATTTAAAATGTATAAAATTGAAAACGGCTGGGAATTGAAACTTCAGGTTAAACCTGGTGAGTACGAATATCGTTTTATAGTAGATGGAAGATGGATGGAAGATCCTACCAATCCAGATAAGGTTTTAAATGAATTTGGAGAATATAATTCTTTCATTAGTGTAGGCAAATACGTGACGTTTTTACTGAAAGGGTTTCAAGATGCAAATACTATTGTTTTAACAGGTTCATTCAATGACTGGAATGAACACGAACTAAAAATGTCGAAAACAAATAATGGGTATTGGAAACTAGGATTATCACTTTCCCCTGGAAAACACCATTACAAATTTATAGTGGATGGAAAATGGATATTAGACCCTGAAAATTCTGTAAGGGAATATGATGGCAAAGGCCATATCAACTCTGTATGTATGGTAAAATAAACTAATGTTAATTCAAAACATCAAGTTTAGCAAATCGAAGTAATAATTTTTTAACACCTCCAACTTCAAAATTAATTTCTGCTTTCACGTCGGCACCAACACCTTCAATTTTAAGCACTTTGCCTTTACCAAATCGAGCATGTTCGACAATATTTCCTACAGTGAGTTTTCCATCGAATAAATTAATCTTGTTCGAAGAACCATTCGTTTTAGATACTGGTTTTAAATTTTTTGGCGCAACAAATTTTGCAGGTTTTGGTTCTTGTTTCCGTTTAATTGGTTTTTTAAATCGAACACGATTGGGCTCTACATCACCAAAAATATCTGCAGATAGCATTGGATTTTGTCTTGGCTCATGAATTGGTGTAAGCACGTCTAGATATTGATCATCTATTTCCTCTATAAATCGACTCGGTTCAGCATCAATCAATTTTCCCCAACGATAACGAGACAATGTATAGGTAAGGTAAGCTTGTTTTTCTGCTCTGGTCAATGCTACATAGAATAATCGTCGTTCCTCTTCTAGTTCACTTCGTGTATTCATACTCATAGCACTTGGAAAAAGATCTTCTTCCATTCCAACGATATAAACATACGGAAATTCTAATCCTTTAGCCAAATGTATGGTCATCAAAGCCACACGATCATCATCTCCTTTGTCGTTATCTAAATCTGTAGCTAAAGCAACATCTTCTAAAAATTCTGCAATACTACCTGTTGCATCAGCTATCTCAACTTGGCCTTCAACAAAGTCTTTAATCCCATTTAAAAGTTCTTCAATATTTTCAAGACGCTGTATGTCTTCGGGAGTACCTTCTTTATTATAAGTTCTAATAATTCCTGTAGCTTTGGCAATATGCTCAGCTAATTCGAAAGCATTTGCAGATTGATTCATCACCTGAAAACTTTCAATCATGGTCACAAAATCCTTCAGTTTGGTACGTGTTCCTGCATTTACATTGACTTCAGTTTTGTCAATATGCTTCATTACTTCAAAGATAGAGCGATTGTAACCATTCGCTGCTACAATGAGTTTATCTACAGTTGTTTGACCAATGCCTCTAGCCGGGAAATTTATAACTCGTTTTAATGCTTCTTCGTCAGCGGGATTAATAACTAATCTTAAATAAGACAAAAGGTCTTTAATTTCTTTTCGCTGGTAAAACGATAGCCCTCCATAAATTCTATAAGGAATATCACGCTTACGCAAGGCATCTTCAATAGCACGTGATTGAGCGTTTGTTCTATACAAAACAGCGAAATCACTATCTTTCAATTGATGCTGCATCTTGTTTTCAAAAATGGAACTAGCGACAAAACGCCCTTCATCACCATCTGTCATGAGGCGATTGACTTTTACCTTTGGACCTTCATCATTGGCAGTCCAAACAACTTTATCAAGTTTAGTTTTGTTCTTATCAATAATTGAATTAGCCGCATTGACAATATTTTTAGTTGAGCGGTAATTTTGCTCTAAACGAAACACTTTTACATCATCATAATCTCTTTGGAAATTGAGAATGTTATTAATATTGGCACCTCTAAACGCATAAATACTCTGAGCATCATCACCTACAACACATATGTTTTGAAAACGATCTGATAAAGCTCTAACAATGAGATATTGTGAGTGGTTGGTGTCTTGATACTCATCGACCAAAATGTATCTAAATCTGTCTTGATATTTAGCTAAAACATCAGGAAAACGCGTCAAAAGCTCGTTGGTCTTCAATAATAGATCATCAAAATCCATAGCACCAGCTTTGAAGCAACGATCTACATAATTTTTATAGATATCTCCTAATCGAGGTCGCTTAGCCATTGTATCCGCTTCAATCAATTCTGCATTTTGAAAATAAGCTTTTACAGTAATTAAACTGTTTTTGTAAGAAGAAATTCTAGAGCGTACTTGCTTGTATTTATACACATCTTTATCCAGCTTCATCTCCTTGATAATTGAAGCAATTAACCTATCAGAATCTTGTGTGTCATAAATTGTAAAATTGCTTGGGTAACCCAAACGATCTGCTTCAAACCTCAATATTTTTGCAAAAACAGAGTGAAACGTTCCCATCCATAGATTTTTAGCTTCACTAGTTCCAACGATATCGGCAATTCTACTCTTCATTTCACGAGCAGCTTTATTGGTAAAGGTCAACGCCAAAATATTGAATGGGTCAACACCTTGACTCATTAAATACGCAATACGATAAGTCAGCACACGTGTCTTACCAGAACCTGCACCAGCAATGACGATCATTGGTCCATCTTTTTGCAATGTTGGCGCTAATTGCGCGTCATTTAACTGACTTAAATACTTCTCCAATCCATTTTAATTTAAGGAAGCATAAAAATAGCCATTGTAACGCTTTTTACATATTGCTTTTATCAATAATTATAAACAATCATTCTGGCTGATAAATTTTTGAATATATTTAGGTTTCGAAATCCAAAAAATTAAACATCTTGATTAAATGAAAATATTATATCTTTTGCTTTTTCTTGGAATCACTAGCATTTTTGCTCAAACTAACTTAGACCAAGAATTTATTGATATTGAACCTAAGTTAATTGAATGGCGACGTCATTTTCATGAATATCCTGAATTATCAAATCAAGAATTTAAAACAGCCGAAAAAATTGCAAAACATTTAAAATCTCTGGGCCTAGAAGTTCAAACAGAAGTTGCTATTACAGGAGTTGTAGGCATTCTAAAAGGTGATTTGCCAGGTAAAGTCGTGGCGTTAAGAGCAGATATAGATGCTCTTCCAGTAACTGAAGACAGTGATTTGCCTTTCAAATCAACAGTAAAAACAACTTTTCTAGGCAAGGAAACTGGTGTAGCTCATGCTTGCGGTCATGATGGTCATACAGCAATATTAATGGCTGTAGCAGAAGTGTTATCTAAACACAAAGATAAAATTAAAGGCACCGTTAAATTTATTTTTCAACCAGCAGAAGAAGGGCCGCCTCCAGGAGAAGAAGGTGGTGCAAAACTAATGATAAAAGAAGGTGTATTAGAAAACCCTAAAGTAGACGTCATCTTTGGTTTACATTTAAGATCTATGGTAGAAGCTGGACAAATTCATTACAAACCTGGTGGAGCAATGGCTGCCGTAGAACGTTTTGTAATTAACGTGAAAGGAAAACAAGCACATGGTGCAGCACCTTGGCTTGGTGTAGATCCCATAGTCATTTCTGCAAAGATTATTGATGGATTACAAACTATTATTAGTCGTGAGTCGAAATTAATTAACGAAGCCGCTGTCATAACCGTTGGCAAAGTCACTAGTGGTGTTAGATTTAATATCATCCCAGAAACAGCAGAACTTATTGGAACTGTGAGAACTCTAGACCCAGACATGAAAGCATTAATACTAAAACGCATGACAGAAATGACAGAGACTATTGCTAAAGCTTATGGTGGTGAAGCAACTATTTCGTTTAGAAATCAAACTGCAATTGTCTATAATAACCATGATTTGGTAAAACAAATGTTACCAAGTTTGAAGACAGCAGCTGGTGATGACAAAGTTGTACAAATTAAAGCAGAGACTATTGGTGAAGACTTTTCATATTTTCAAGAAAAAGTACCTGGTTTTTATTTCTATCTTGGAGGAATGCGTAAAGACAACTTAGAACCACATCCTCACCACACGCCAAGTTTTTACATCGATGAGAGCGGACTATTGCTTGGTGTGAAAGCATTAACTCAAATGACGTTAGACTATTTAAATTACTAATCGTATGAATTCAGTTTTAGATTTCTTATCAAGTATTCCTTGGTGGTTATGGGTGATTATCATTTTATTACTCATTGCCATTAGAGATGTTTTTTTTCAAAAAAAACACACTATTAGCCATAATTTCCCTGTGATTGGTCATATTCGTTACATATTTGAGAGTATCGGACCTGAAATGCGTCAATACTTTATTGCTAATAATAGAGAAGAGTTACCATTTAATAGAATTGAACGTGGTTGGATTTATGCATCCTCAAAAAATGAAAACAACTACGAAGGCTTTGGTACTGATAGAGATATCTACGCACATCAACATATTTTTATAAATAATGCAATGATGCCTTATAAAATTGAAGATGATCATCCAAACAAAATTGACAAATCGTTTTTACCATGTGCAAAAGTTATGGGTATTTATCATAAAAGACGCCGACCATTTCGTCCTGCATCTATAATTAACATCTCTGCTATGAGCTTTGGTTCACTATCAGCTAAGGCTGTAGAATCACTAAATAAAGGAGTGAAAATAGCTAACGCATATCATAACACAGGTGAAGGTGGACTATCTCCATACCACAGTTACGGTGGTGACGTAGTTTTTCATTTTGGAACGGGATACTTTGGGGTTAGAGCTGAAGATGGAGGTTTCTCTATGGAAAAAATGATGACATTAGTTGAAGAAAATCCTTTTATTAGAGCCATAGAGATTAAGCTTTCTCAAGGAGCAAAACCAGGAAAAGGTGGTGTTTTACCAGGTGCTAAAATCACAAAAGAAATTGCAAAAATTAGAGGCGTAGAAGTTGGCAAAGATGTTTTATCTCCTCCAAATCATAAAGCCTTTTCTAATGTTGAAGAGCTCGTTGATTTCATTGAATCTATAGCTGAGAATACAGGCTTACCTGTTGGGATTAAAGCAGCTATAGGAAAATTAGACCAATGGGAAAAGTTAGCAGAACTTATGCTTAAAACTGGCAAAGGTCCAGATTTTATAACCATAGATGGCGGTGAAGGAGGTACTGGCGCAGCTCCACCAAGTTTTGCAGATCATGTGAGCTTACCTTGGGTATATGGCTTTGGCGACCTTTATAAATTATTTCAAAGCAAAGGTCTGTCAGAACGTGTCGTCTTCATTGGAAGTGGTAAACTGGGCTTCCCAGCTAAAGCAGCTATGGCTTTTGCTATGGGTGCAGATTGCATAAATGTGGCACGTGAAGCCATGATGAGTATCGGTTGTATTCAAGCACAAGTATGCCATACAAATCGTTGCCCTTCAGGGATAGCCACTCAGAGCAAATGGTTACAAAGAGGCATAAATATTCCTTTAAAATCTGAACGTCTTGCCCAATATTTCAAATCCTTTAGAAAAGAATTAATCGAAATCACTCATGCAGCAGGTTATGAACATCCATGCCAATTTACTATGGATGACATAGAAGTAAATGTAGATGATCATAATTTATCAAAAGAGCTTAGTAGCACCTATAAATATAATAAAACTGATGTTCCCTTTAATGGCATGCAAGAATTAAAAAATTGTACATATTTGGGAGGAAAAAATTAAGACAGTATTTTAAAAACTATTAAGTTTACAACTCAAACAAAAATAAATTAAAATTCACTCTATGGAACTCGATATATTAGGTCTTTTATTGTACTGTATTCCAGCTATTGTAACTGGAGCTATCGCTTTTTTATTCTTTAAAGAACATGTAGAAAACGAAAGTAGAAGACGCGATTTTTTAATTCAGAAAGATTTGCAAAAAGAGGCTTTACCTATGCGCTTACAAGCCTACGAGCGCATGTCATTATATCTTGAACGAATAAAACCTTCAAAATTACTAATTAGAGTACAGCCAACATCTTCAAATAAAGAAGATTATGAATCATTACTTATAGCAAATATTGAACAAGAATTCGACCATAATCTTGCCCAACAAATCTATGTTACAGACAAATGCTGGAGTATTACTTCTACCGCAAAGAACGCAACAATTCAGATGATTAGAAAAGCAACTATTTCTGACAAAATTGATACAGCAGATAAGCTTAGAGAAACGCTTTTAACCAGTATGATGGATAAACGATCCCCTAGCGATGCAGCACTTTCTTTTATTAAAGAAGAGGTTTCAGATATCTGGTAAGAATTCTTTGCAAAGCGACTCAATCACTTGAATGCTTTTGCTGAGCATACTCATAACCTTGAGCCCACCATTTTACCATCAAACGCTTACTAAATATCAAAGAGTTTTCGGTTAGGCTGGTTGGCGTGTAATACAAATTAAGCTTAACACCTCTATTTTTAGCAGCTAACTTACCAATAATAACATCATTTTTTTCTACTTGATCCAAAAGATGCCCAAATAAATTCATCATCAACGAGAACGGGTTCTTTCCTAAAATTTTAGTACGCTCCATTTGTTCTGCTTCTAACACCACAGCATCAACCTCTGTAGCACCACGTAAAATAGCTTCCCTAATTGGAATAACACATCCTAAGCCTCCATCGGCATACTCATAACCATCAACAGTGGCCAAAGACATAAACGGAATGTAATTACATGAAATCCAAATCCAATTACAAAAAGCATCATAATCAAAATCTTTAATGGACTTATACTCTACCCGATTCATAGATAAATTCGAAACTGTTACAACTACATCTTCCTTAGACGCTCTTATTTTATCAAATTCTGCTTTAGTAAAATTACGCTTGATGTTACGCTTAAGTGCTTTGCTCTCTCCAAACGTACGCTTCATACGAATAAATTGCCATAAAGAGTTTATAAAATCTATAGACACGTATTCTCTATCTCCTTTTTTACGCTGTACAAATGGGCTTACACTGAAAATGTCATTTTGCTGTACATTGGTAAATATATCATACAGCTTACCAATATCATTAACAGCTAAATGAGGTACAAGCAAGCTCCCAGTTGACGTTCCTAGAAACATGTCATAATCTCTCCTTAAACCTTCAATTAAATATTGTGCAACACCTCCAGCAAACGCGCCTTTACTTCCTCCTCCAGATATTACTAACGCTCTCACTTTACTGATTTTTAAGATTATCTATTATTAATTTATACGCTTCTATGGTTTCTAATTCTGATAATAGATTTTTGGCAAATTTTGCAAAACGCCAATTATGGTGTTTTGTAGCATCTATAAGGCTCCGAATAGACTTCTCTTCGAAAGCATTAAGCAACTTTATATAACGAAATGCATTTATTCGTAATTCGTAATGATGATTTGCCAAACAATAACTTATTAATTTATCTAAAATATACTGCTTCTTATCTGGCTGAAACATTACTGTATTTAAATGTAACGCTAGCCAGAGTAATTTCACATTGTAATCGCTAAAACCAATACAATCCTTGGTTTTCTGTAAATACTTCGCACGCTCTTCAGGAAAATTCACCCATAAATAATAAAGTGCGTTTTCTATAGTTACATATGACTTGTCATTTAAAAGTGTTTCATAATGCGATTTTAATTCTAATGGTATTTTACGCATATGTTTAGCTATAGCCTGCCTCACTTCTAAACTGTTATAAAACGCACTTGAATCTATCTTTTTCACCATTTGACTAATCACCTTAATCTTAGCTTTATCAGAAACATATGATTCAAGATAATCTATGCATTTCGAGTTATAAACTTCACAATCCACCATAAAATACTCCTGCATGAAAGAAGATCGCTTTAAACTTTTAACCATTTCATCTTCAGGCAACTTAACCTGTACCAACCATTGATTAACAAAACTTGTAAGATCTTTTCCACTTGCTTTTTCAATTTCTGAGATAAAATCACTTGTTTCTACATTCAAATATTGATGCTTCTCCAAATAGGATTTTACAGCTACCTTAAAAACGCTATCGCCAACTTTTTCACGTAATATATG
The DNA here is from genome assembly GCF_947503375.1 of uncultured Psychroserpens sp. Lineage (GTDB taxonomy): Bacteria > Bacteroidota > Bacteroidia > Flavobacteriales > Flavobacteriaceae > Psychroserpens. Next base: position 54,998 of record NZ_CANNDQ010000009.1, on the reverse strand, counting down.
CAAAGCCCAAGCTCCTTTTTTATAAAATGTTTCGCTGCTTGATCTAGGATCTAATAACGATGTACTCTTTCCTGCAGACTCTTGTGCAATTAATTCTTGAGCATTTTCAAAAAGTTGCCAATAATAATGATTTTCTCCAAAAATATGCTGTTCTGCTAATAAGGCATAATACGTAGCAAATCCTTCCTGCAACCAATGATGCTTTCCTGATGTTGCGGTAACCAAATTGCCAAACCATTGATGTGCCAATTCATGAGCATTTACTGTAAGATAGTTTCTATCGTTGAATCCAATGGAATCTATAACAAACGTATCAGAAAATATAGTAAGCCCTGTGTTTTCCATTCCTGAATACAGAAAATCCTTAACAGGAACCTGCTTGTAGTTTTGCCAAGGGTAATCGAAGCCTATTTCTCCCTCTAAAAAATCAAACATCTGTTTCGTGTACCGATAGGTGGGCTCAACCTTCAAAGAATCATCAGGATAGTAGTAGTATTCTAAGGGTGTTTTACTTTTTGAAAGTTCTTTGATTTTCTCGTACTTCCCAATAGCCAATGCAACAAGATAACTTGGTATTGGTTGCTGCATATCATAACTCCATTTTGTGAATTTTTCACCAATTTCTTTTTTTATCAGCCAGCCATTAGCTATTGCTTCATAGTCGTTTTTACAAACTACAGAAAGATCAAATTCAATTTTATCATTGACATCATCTATACTTGGCAACCAATTACTAGTTTGATTTCCTTGACCTTGTGTCCAGATTTGATCCTTAATAGCATAGATGGCTTTTTTAGGAAAAACTTTGCAATCAAATCTTAGTGTATTATTGACCGATTTTTTAAACTCATTTTCGGCTATTAATTTTTTACCATCATTTAAAACACTTATTGGTTTATCATTCAAAAGAACATTATAGAATTCCATGTTAACAGCATTTAAAAAAATGGAATCTGTAGGCTTTAAAATATCGAATCTTACTTCGTATTCAACGATTTTCATAGTATCAATGCTAACTTCATCAAACCAAATAACTGCATTAATATTCTTAAAGTCAACATGATCTGTTTGCTGAGCGAAAGCATTCCCAAGCAAAAAAAGAATTAGAAGTTTAAAAAATAATTTCATGAATAAATTTGTGCAAAGATGACACCAAAATACAATTTTTATGTGTCATTTTTCACATTTTTAAATCATAGTAAATTAAAAAAAGCACGCAGTAAGCGCACTTTTTTTCATATAAATCATAAACTACTCTGTAACTACAGGCTTATTAATTGGTGTATTACTTTTTACGACTACAAAAGTAGATGTTGCATAAAAAGCATCGCCATTACTTTGATTATTAACCCAATCTTCATAATCATATTCAAATGTAAATGAATTTCCTGCCATTGAAGTTCCAAATTGATCTGTACGTACAGGGACTACCATTCCTGGGCACCACCCAGCTCTATCTGGCTGCCAATTACCCGGATCTTGGTTATTAACTGGATTTGAAGCACAGCCTAAAGGTGATAAATTATGCTGAAACATATTTGCGCCATTAATTTTGACATCATGAGTTCTATAACACCACTCTGCACAAGGTCTTCCATCGGCATCATTAGGTGTTGCGTGTCCCCAACCTGATATAATTGTTCTTAAATGTGTGCTTTCAGAATTTGATGGAATAGACACAGATTTGTCTAAATCAAAACTATGATTTATCCCATAAGGCACACCAGATGTGGACCAATCATCATAAGCAATAACTCTTGAAATAGCATAGTAAGGATAATCTGGCGTTCCTTCTATATAATCAAAATCAACAGTCACTTCATAGCCTCTATCATTCCAGCATTCTGTTCTTATCCTTAATTCGGTAGCTCCTGTTAATAATGATTTGAAATCGGTTACATCAAACTCAAATCCTCTATCTAATTGACTGTTATCATTCCAATATGGTGTGATGTACCTACCAAGTTCATACAATTCTCCTGAAGCCTCGTCTTTAACTTTAACATTAGCATAAACATCCCACTCATCACAACCAACTGAAGGACATCTAAGCTTTACATACATTTTAATTGTTTCAACGTTAGACACATCATCATGCAGATTAAATGTTTGCGTGGCTGTTTGACTATAAGCACCTCCAAATGCAAGTCGCTCAGAATTAAACGTGATATAATTATGAACTAATGCCAACCCTAATCCATTTAAAGCAATATCAACACTGCTAGCCTCTGTATTCGCTAGACTTAACATTCCAGTAGTAGCTCCAACTGCAATAGGCGAAAACCTAACATATACCAACGTTTCATCGTTAGCAGTAGCAGATGGAATTTGTAGTGTATTCATAAACGTATTACCATCAAAAGAAGCTTCAAAGCCCTCACTTAAATTGATATCAATACCTGAAGCAAGATTATTACCGTTAACAACTAAACTTACTGTACTTGATTGTTGTGAAACAGGTGTGTCGTCAAAATTAAAAGACAAACTATTAACATTAATCACAGGAGTAGTGTCAAGACCTAAACCATTTAAAACTAAAGCTTGTGTTGTTGCAGAATCACTCTCTAATGTCAATGTACCAGTAATCACACCTATTGCAGTAGCTGAAGGTGAAAACCTAACGTATAACATTTGATCTGCATTGTTAGCGTCACTTCTACTCACAGTAAGCTGATTTGTAAAATTGATGTCATCTAAAGAAATCTCGAAATTTTCAGTTATTGAGATCTCTAAATTTGAACTCAGATTACTACCTCTAACAAGAACGCTCTGTGATGCAGAACTACTCATAATATTAACCTCTCCAAAAGGAAGAAAATTACCAGTAATAGAAATACTTGAAGCTTGAACCTCATCGCTAGACGATTCATCACTACTACAATTAACAATAAACAACAAACTTAAAACGATAAGCATAAGGCTTAATACGTTTCTTATATAATTGATTTTCATAAGTTGAATGATTTTTTTACAATATATAGATTATATATGATATTAATTCTGAAAAAATAAAATTGACTCAAAAACATTAGAAAAAAGTGATAATTTTGAACTAATGAGTATCAATCTTCAAACTCCAATTGACTACCTTAAAGGTGTTGGCCCTAATCGTGCTGATTTGTTGCGTAATGAGTTACAAATCCGAACGTATCAGGATCTAATTAATCTTTTTCCAAATCGACACATAGACCGAACCACGTATTACAAAATCAACCAATTACAGCGTAATAGTGCTGAAGTACAAATAATTGGAAAAATTACTGGCTTTAAAGATGTAGCTCAGAAAAGAGGAAAGCGTCTTGTTGCGACCTTCGAAGATGATACTGGTCGTATAGAATTGGTTTGGTTTCGTGGTCAAAAATGGGTTAGAGATAGTATTAAACTTAATACACCCTATGTTATTTTTGGTAAAACAAATTGGTTTAATGGCGTTTTTAATATGCCACACCCCGAACTTGAACCGCTAAAAACGCACGAGCAGAACTTACGCTCTTCAATGCAAGCTGTATATCCATCAACAGAAAAACTAGCTAATAAAGGCATTACAAATCGTGTAATGAGTAAAATTATGCAAAACTTGTTTTTAGAAACCAAAGGCCGTTTTACAGAAACACTGCCTAATCATTTAATTTCTGAACTCAAATTGATATCAAAAAGCGATGCACTGTTTAACATACATTTTCCAAAAAATCAAGAGCTCTTAACACGTGCAGAATTTAGACTGAAATTTGAAGAATTATTTTACATTCAGCTTCAATTAATTTTAAAAAATCTTATTCATAAATCTAAAATAAAAGGATTTCCTTTTGAGACTGTAGGACATTATTTCAATAGCTTTTACAAAAGTCATTTGCCCTTTAATTTAACCAATGCGCAAAAACGAGTTCTTAAAGAAATTAGACAAGACCTAGGTAGTAATGCACAAATGAATCGCCTATTGCAAGGAGATGTTGGGTCTGGAAAAACAATAGTCGCCTTCATGTCAATGTTGATGGCACTTGACAATGGATTTCAAGCTTGCTTAATGGCGCCAACTGAAATTTTGTCAGCCCAACACTATCAAGGATTAATTAATTTATCTAAAAGCTTAAATATCAGTATAAAAATACTTACTGGTTCAAGTAACACTTTAGAAAGAAGAGAAATTCATGAATCTCTCGAAAATGGCAAGCTACAGATATTAATTGGTACACATGCATTACTAGAAGACAAGGTGAAATTTAAAAATTTGGGGCTAGCAATAATTGACGAACAACACCGATTTGGAGTTGCTCAACGTTCAAAATTATGGAAAAAAAACACTTCTCCTCCTCACATTTTAGTTATGACTGCAACTCCAATCCCAAGAACGTTAGCTATGTCTGTTTATGGCGATTTAGATATTTCAATTATTGACGAGTTACCACCAGGAAGACAAGCCATAAAAACTGTACATAGATATGATAAAAATAGACTCAGAGTATTGCGGTTCATTCGTGACGAAATTGACAAAGGCAGGCAAGTCTATATTGTCTATCCTTTAATTCAAGAAAGTGAAAAATTAGATTACAAAGATTTAATGGATGGTTATGAAAGCATTGTAAGAGATTTTCCACAACCAAAATATCAAATTTCTATTGTTCATGGAAAAATGAAACCAAAAGATAAAGATTATGAAATGCAACGCTTTGTAAAAGGCGAAACACAAATCATGGTAGCTACAACTGTAATAGAAGTTGGTGTAAATGTACCAAATGCATCAGTTATGATTATTGAAAGCGCTGAACGTTTTGGTTTATCTCAATTACATCAACTAAGAGGGCGCGTAGGTCGTGGTGCAGAACAAAGCTATTGTATACTAATGACTGGACACAAATTATCTCAAGACAGTAAAACACGATTAGAGACCATGACTAGAACAAGCGATGGTTTTGAAATCGCTGAAGTAGATTTAAAACTTCGTGGTCCTGGTGATATTATGGGAACACAGCAAAGCGGTGTACTAAATCTCAAAATTGCTAATATCGTTAAGGATAAAGACATTTTGCAAAGTGCTCGTTTTTATGCGAAACATATCTTGAATAAAGACCCTTCACTAGCACAGCCAGAGCACAAAACCATCTTAAACACATATAGACAACTCGGCAAGTACAAGAACATTTGGAATTATATATCCTGACAACAAAACTATTAAGAACATAGCGTATAGAATTTAATTTGAGTCATTAATACTTTTATCTCGGATTGATTTGTATGCTGAACCTTCATTCCAGTTTGGCCATTCAGTAGAGTTAGCAATTTCGATGCCTGTGAGTAGATTAAGCTGAGCATCAAAAGTAATATTTGCAGCATTAAACCCTTCATAATACTCATCAGTCACTTGATGATAATGCTGCATATATGCTGCTATTTTCTCTTCCTCTTTTTTATCTCCATTTAAAGGCTCAAAATTTCCAACATTCCAAACCGCTGGAACTCCCTTTTTAACAAACGGATAATGATCAGACCTTTGAAATACATTTCCTGGGAGCTCCTCTCCTTCAGTTTTAACAATTTCTCTGCCAAGTTTTGAAGCTGCTTTATTTACTAGCACGTCCATTTCTGTATGACTTTCAATTACATTGATCACCATTCGCATTTTCTCTACCGCAAAACTCGCATCAGCATTTATAACACAAGCCGTTTTATTTAAAGGATATAAAGGATTATGTGCATAGTATTCAGCACCCAACAAACCCATTTCTTCAGCAGAAGTAAACAGAAAAATCACTGACCGTTCTGGTCGTTTTTTCATTTTAGAAAATGCTTTTGCTACCTCTAGTTGCATAGCGGTACCCGAAGCATTATCAATTGCACCATTAAAAATTGAATCTTTACCCATATTTGGAGCTCTAGTACCAACATGATCCCAATGCGCTGTATATAGAACATATTCATCAGGTCGCTTTGCTCCTTTCACGATACCTACAACATTATTTGTACTAACTAAATCTTCGTATGTAGCACTCAAAGAGATTGATAGTTTGCTTTGTAATGGCAAAGCAGAAAAATCTTTTGCTAGCGCACTTTTCACATAATCAATTTTATAATCAGAATCAGTAATTAAGTCATTCATTAAAGCTTTGGAAATTAGTCCAGAAAATTTTAATCCATCTGAAGCTAATTGAGGCTGCCCCTCTATAAAGATAGGCGCCTCTGACTCATCTTTTACCGCATCCCAGTTGATCGCATCATCATGAATCATAATTAATCCTGCTGCACCATGTTTTGCAGCTTCTCGCTTCTTATGACGTATTCCTGCGTAATATGTTGGCTGCTCTCCGTTGAAAAGTTCAGGGTCTTTAGAGTGATAGCCAGGGTCACTAAATAATACAACTACTATCTTACCTTTGACATCTATGTCTTTATAGTCGTTCCAATTATATTCTGGCGCAACAATACCAAAGCCAATAAATACCATTTCTGCTGCTTTAACTTCTACCGTTTGATTTAGCTTATAAGATGTTTTTGCATAAAAATCTTTTTCAAAAGCGTAAGTTCGTTTATTATTCTTTGAATGAATCACCATTGGGCTACTCTCGGAAAATTTTACCTTTTGAATTTTAAACTCTTGAAAATAACTTCCATTATTTGCAGGAAGCACATCTGACGCCACTAATTGTGATTTGATATACTGTATGGTTTTCTGCTCACCTTTTGTACCAGGCTTTCTGCCTAAAAAATCATCAGAAGCTAATGTTTTAATATGTGCCTTTATATTGTTTTCTTTGATTAAAGTTTCTGGTGCTTCAATTTGCGCACTACAAGAAATAGTTACCAGTAGAAAAAATAAATAGTGTGGTGATAATCGCTTCATTATAGATGTAGTTTCAATTTAAAAATCAAACATACATGAAGTAAAAATTTGAAAATTGTAATTTTTAGACATTACAAATCTCTCACCAACGACTATTGATAATATTTAAATTTTCAACTTCAGAATAACTTCTATTCTTGTCAAAGAATTGTTTTGGTGTTAACGACGTGAATTGCTTAAATTCTCTTATAAAATGTGATTGATCAAAAAATCCATTCTCGTAAGCTAATTGTGTTAAGCTGTCAGAATGATTTATCATTCGTGAAGAAATACAGGCATTAAATCGTATAATCCTGATGTACACTTTAGGTGTTAAACCAATAAACTTCATAAACAAACGCTCCATTTTCTTATAATTTAACCCAAAATCTACTGCCAGCTGGTCAAACCTAATGTTTCCCTTTTTCAAGTAGATGTAATTTATAACTGATTCCATCAACTTAAAATCATCATTTAATTCAATACTGCTGAGCTTTCTTGACATGTAGAGTTCTATAAGTTTTATTTTTTCATAAACAGTAGTTGCTTCAAGAATTTTAGATTCTACTTCTAATAATTCTACATCACTTAAGGTATCAATACTTGTGTAGGCGTTTTGCAAAGCAGAAGTATCTTTGGTAAATAAAGAAATACCACTAGGCTTGATTTTTAGTCCGAACGCTTGAGAGTTTATTGAATTAATCTCATAATTGATTGCATGTGTCTTTTGTCCAAAAATTGAAGCCTGTTTCAATGGTAAACTCGAAGTAGATGTACTCATACTTCTTCCTATAGATTCTTCATTTTCTATAAAAATGAGACCAAAAGTTCCATCTGGTATAACTAGATCCTTGACACACGTATCTATTAGACTCATATCCATTGTAAAATAACAATCTATATATCTTGAAAACAAAGGACTAGGTATGTGTTTTTGGAAGTACAAATGAATTTGATTTATAACAAACTTAAATTTATTACTGTTTAGCTGCGTTAAATTCTAGTTAAAAAAATTTACAAAAAAAGCCTAATTATATCATTAGGCTTAAACATAACTGTACGTTTTTTAATTGATGTGATCTGTTTGATTGATTGATGAATTTAAAATCATATTACATTGCTCCCAACTCTTTTAAATGCTTCTCTGAGTTAGCTTTAACATTTGCTGGTGGATTCATTGATAATGATTTTTTAAATAATTTTATAGCTTCTTTTTTATTACCCATGGTTTTATATGCCTCACCTAAACTATCATATACATTAGGATTATCTGGATCTAACTTAGCTGCTTTCTTAAAATAAGTGAGCGCTCTATCGTAGTCTTTAATGCCTAGCATTTGATACCCTAAGGCATTTAATTGATTTGCATTAGCTAAAGAAGCTGCTTCATCAGTAGTGCTAGCAAACGCATCTTTATTTCCCATTTTATTGAGGATTTGCGCTTTGATAGCCAAATTATTAAACGTTTTCTGACTGTAAAACTGTCCAGAAATTGCATTGTTAACCCAACCTAAAGCCTCATTCAAATCACCTCCATTGTTAAGTGCATAATTTGCAGCTTGTTCCCAATTTTGACGCTGAAAACCTGTCTGACCTTTTGATTTACTCCTGAAATCACTAAGCACGATATCTGTAACGTTAAACGCAATAGAAAACGGAAATGCTTTTTTCTCCCAAGCAAGTGAAGCCGTAGTAGAATTAGCAGAAACTTCATTGAATTCAAAAGTTAATAATTCATGATGAGGCACGACTCTTGTTGTAATATCTGCTCGTAAAGCATCTTTACTCTCATCATAAAAGAAACTACCCCAAGCATCTGCATCATGCGATAAAATAAGTGTTGCTTTATTATCTGGTTTTACTTCTATGTGCAAACCGTAAGTTCCAGCCTCAATAGGTTTTCCTTCTACTGTGGCATCGTGAGAAAATGTAATAATCGTATTTTCATTAGCACCAGCTCGCCATGGTGCAGCAGTAGCTGATCCAAAGCCAAAATTATTCATACCATAAGGAACAAGTTTTCCCCATATTTCACGATTATTTACGCTTGGTCTAGCGTAAGTAATGGTTACGTCAGATACACCTACGCGCTGAGAAACCGTAGCCTGTTGGCTTCCTCGTGGTGCATTTAATTGTGCATTTGTGCTAAATGATACTAATAGACATAAGCACATCAAAAATTTGATAGGATTGTAATTTTTCATTGTGATTGATTGTTAGTTTGTTAACCACAAGTTAGATAGGATTTAAAGTAACAGTTGTTAGCATTTCGTTAAAAAGCTTCGATTTACTGTTAATTAACTATTTTTTAAGATTAGCTTACCAAGTATCAACAATATTGTATTTTTAGAAAAGAGAATTCAATACAATTAACAGACGTTTATGGAAATCAATCGGAAGTATTTTTTTTCAAACCCATTTATTGATATTACGAGAACCCTTTACAAAGAAGGCGTGATAATGCAACCACATCATCATAACGAAACTGCAATAAGTATGATTTTGAGTGGATCTATTCATGAGACCGTAGACAGCAAAACTGCTATTGGAGGCATTGCAAACATGGTCATCAAACCTCGCAAAACAATTCACAATAATTTATTTTCAAATGATTGTGCTATCATTTCTATCTATTTAAAAGAAGAAAATCACAATAAGATACATCATCCTGATATGCTAACTGAATGGAACTGGATCAACAGTGGCAACTGCAACCATTTCCTTCAATCACTGATACTCAATAAAACTGAAAAAGAATATTATGAAACTCTAAATGGTTTTCTAGGTCATTTTAAACATCAAAAAGCGCATACTAAACAAAATAAGCCACCACAATGGATTCGAGAAGTAAAAACAATTTTAGATACATCCTACAATGAAGTCATTAAAAGTAAAGATTTAGCTAAGGCTTTCAATGTTCATCCTGTTTATTTAACCAAAATATTCAAAAAACACTTTGGACAATCTATAAAATCGTACTTAAAGACTTTAAGAGTAAACGGCTCAATGGCCACTATGTTTCAAAATGAAACACCTTTAGCTCAAGTTGCATTAGAGAATGGCTATTGTGATCAAAGCCATTTAAACAGAAATTTTAAAAGCGAAACAAATTTAACACCAAGACACTTCAAAAAATTGATTCAATAGGTTTCATTTGTTCAATATTTTAAACATTACATGTTGTTTATTGCGTTTTAGTCATTAATCAAAATGTAATTATGAAATTAAAAGGGATACTTATCGCATTATTACTTGCCATCACTATAGTACAGGCTCAAGATGAGCAAATTCAAGCCATTGATAACTTTATAAGCAAAAATTTTTTAGAATTTAAAGAAATACCTAGCTTGTCAATAGCAGTAATTAAAGATAATAAACCTTTCTTTATTAAATCTTATGGATATTCAAATTTTGAAGACTCAATACAAGCTACCACTCAATCTTCATATTACATTGCATCAGTAACAAAATCTTTTGTTGGATTGCTCGCTGCACAATTAGAGCATGACGGTCTACTAGACCTAGATAGACCCATAACAGAATTTGCACCAATTAAAAATTTTAAGAACAATTCTTTGTTTCAGAATATTACTATCACAGATTTATTATCGCATACAAGTGGCATCTACAATAATTATTACACATGGCAATTTGCTAGTATTGGTGATTATACCAAAGATGATCTTATTCGAATTCTCGAAGATAAGACGAGATCTCTAGAAAACAACAAATCATATCGCTACGATAATTTTGGTTACAACCTTTTAGACTTGATCTTATCTGAAGAATATGGTTATTATTGGAAAGATCTACTAGAAAAAAAGATATTCAGTCCATTGAAATTATCACATACTACAGCTTATTTATCAAAAGCAAAAAAAGAAAACTGGGATATCGCTCAACCTTATACCGCTATAAATCAAGACAGGTTACCAAGAATTGCATCAACAAGAAAGAATGATCAAACTTTTCAAGCAGCTGGAGGAATGATGATGTCTATTGAAGACGCACAACAATGGCTTCTATTACACATGAACAATGGCGAGATAAACGGAAAACAAATCATACCAAAAACGATTATAGACAAAGCACAGACAAGCATTTCAGCATATGAACGAAAAGGAACCATATTTAATGATACAGGTTACGGTCTTGGTTGGAATAACGCAAAATTTGAAACACACAAAGCTATTTATCATTTCGGCGGCTTTGATGGTTATTTTTCTCATTTTTCATTTTTACCTGAAGAAAAAATTGGTATTGTCATATTAGTTAATGAAAATCATTTTGGCGATAATATAGCTAACTTATTAGCGTCATACACCTATAATTTACTTTTAGGCAACATTAACATTGACTCTGATTATTCTGATCATGTCAATAAAGTAAAAGATAGAGTTACATCAATTCAAAATGGTTTTGCAAAGGATAAAGAAAAACGAGCAAAAAGACAATGGACTTTGATGCATGATTTTAAAAATTATGAAGGCGATTATGTGAATCCTTATATAGGCACCTTACATATAGAAACTTATAAGAATACTTTAAAGGCAAATTTAGGAATTTCAACAGCAATTGCTAGTCCGTCAACAAGCGACGATTCTATTCGTGTTGAATTCAGAGATAGCCGAGGCAGAGATATTCTTTTTATTTCAAATGAAGAAGGTACAGTTGCAGCTGTTTATGAAGGAAATGTATTTTATAGGAAATAGTAGTTTGTGTAAAACCTTATTATTCGTTTAACAGTCCTTCCACGAAGCTTGTGAACTCATTTTTAAACTCAGTAAATTTATCTCCAGTAGCAGGACCGTTAAAACCTGTATGTATCTTGCGAACTTCACCTTGTTTATCTATAAATATAGACGTAGGATAAGATAACACATGATTAAGCATAGGTAATTTCTCTTGTGCCTTTTGCTTGCTAGATGTACCATATTGCGCTAACAGTATTGGGTATTTAATACCAATATCATCTTTTAAACGCTTGATACTGTTGAAAGCTTTTTCTTTGGTTTTAGCATATTCAAACGCCAAAGCTATAAACTCAATATCGTCACTAGAACGAGTATTATAATATTCAGCATAATACTTACTTTCATCTAAACAATTAGGACACCAGCTTCCCATGACTTGCACTACAACAACTTTGTCTTTAAATTGGTCATCTGATAAAGAAACTATATTCCCTCCAGCGTCAGGAAAAGCAAATTCTAAGGTTTTATAACCATCCTTCAAAAATGTTAAATTATTCGCATCTGGCAACTCATAATCATCATTTCGCTTAGCTATGAAAGGTTCTTTCCAATGATTTCCAGAATAGAAAGTTCCAGTCATATTATCGCCTTTTACTTCGGCAGTAAACAGAAATGCATGAGCACCATCAAATGTTGAAAGTTTGATTTTATTATCGTACATAGCGCCTTCTAAATACCTGTAATCGCCAGTAGTTGTTCTAAAAGTACCTGTGACCTTATTACCATTTTGTTTAAAAACGCCTTTAGCTATATATCTATCTTCTTCTACATCAGGACTAAAAACGGCTTCCCAATTACCTGAAATGTCTTGATTAGCACCATCTCCAAAAACGATGAATCGGTTTTCGTCATTGGCATTAGCAGAAAAAGGAACCACACGATCTAAACTTTCTTTTATAAAATGACCTTTCAAAGTACCATCTTTTAAAATTGCTTCAATATACCCTTCGAAAACTGGTGTTTTAATTACAACCGTATCATTTAGATAGGTAATATCATTAACTAATATAACTTCATCAGCATTGAATATCTTTAATGCTTCTCGTGAAGTAACTTCAAAATTAAATGGAAGCACCTCATCATTAGCAACTTGCAACTCGGCACGCCAAACACCTTTTTCTAATGCAATTTGTTCATCATATTGACAAGACATTAATAAGAAAAAGCTTATTAAAAAAACAAGAGATTTTTTCATAAATGAGGAATTAACGGACTAATAGTCAGTACAAATATAAAATTCTTACAAAGAAAACATAATATCAATTTATATAACTATTTAGTATTATTATCTTTGCCAATTGATTAACGTACAAAGATGAAGATTTCATATAATTGGCTACAGCAATTTTTAAAGATTGATTGGCCGGCAGAACAAACAGGTGAACTTCTAACTGATCTAGGTTTAGAAGTTGAAGGCATCGAAGCATATGAGTCCGTGAAAGGTGGCTTAAAAGGAATTGTTGTTGGTGAAGTACTCACCTGCGATCAACATCCAAATGCTGACCGATTAAAAGTTACCACAGTAAATATTGGAAAAGAAGAACCCTTACAAATTGTATGTGGTGCTCCTAATGTAGCAAAAGGACAAAAAGTTCCAGTAGCAACAATAGGCACAACTCTATATACTTCAGAAGGAGAAGCTTGGATCATCAAAAAAGGGAAAATTAGAGGAGAAGAAAGTCATGGTATGATCTGTGCCGAAGATGAATTAGGACTAGGCACTTCTCATGATGGTATAATGATATTAGATTCTAAAGTAAAAGTTGGTGCTGAAGCCTCTCAACTGTTTAAAATAGAAAATGACCATGTTATCGAAATTGGCTTAACACCAAATCGAGCCGATGCAATGAGCCATTTTGGAGTGGCTCGTGACTTAAAAGCTGGCCTACTTCAAAAAGAGATCAATACAGAATTAATTACACCATCAGTAAGTGCGTTTCATGTTGAGAATAGAACATTAAAGATTGATATCGATGTTAAAGATAAAGCACTAGCACCTCGTTATTGTGGTGTTACTATTTCTGGTGTAAAGGTTGAAGATTCTCCTACTTGGCTCCAAAACCGATTAAAAGCGATTGGTTTAACACCAAAAAACAATATAGTAGATATCACTAATTATGTGCTCCATGACCTAGGACAACCACTTCATGCATTTGATGCTGCAAAAATATCTGGGAATAAAGTGGTAGTCAAAACATTACCTAAAGGCACAAAGTTTATTACGCTTGATGAAATTGAGCGTGAATTACACGAGGAAGATCTGATGATTTGCGATGGTGAAAAACCAATGTGTATCGCTGGAGTTTTTGGCGGAGTACATTCTGGTGTAACTGAAAGCACAACAAATATCTTTTTAGAAAGCGCTTATTTTAATCCTGTGAGTATTCGTAAAACTGCTAAACGTCATGGTTTAAATACAGATGCTTCTTTTAGATTTGAACGAGGTATTGACCCAAACATTACTGAATATGCATTAAAGCGAACTGCTTTATTAATCCAAGAAATTGCTGGTGGTGACATTACAAGTGATTTGATGGATTTCTATCCTAATAAAATTGAAGACTTTCAAGTTCGGTTAAGTTTTGATAATGCTAAGAAATTGATAGGTGAAGAAATACCAAAAGAAACTATTAAAAGTATTTTAACTTCACTAGACATAAAAGTAAATAATGTTACTGAAACTGGTCTTGGTCTTACTGTTCCTGCTTACAGAAACGATGTTCAGCGTGAAGCAGATGTGATTGAAGAAATTTTACGTGTGTATGGCTATAATAACATTAATACCACGGAAAAATTAAACGCATCCATTTCTAATACCTCAAGGTTTGAAGATTATAAACTTCAAAATATTATAGGCAATCAATTAGCAGCTCAAGGTTTCTTTGAAATTCTTTCCAATTCGCTTACGTCACCAAAATATATTTCTCTAAGCGAACAACTCAAAGAAGCTCACAATGTAGAAATGTTAAATCCATTGAGCAATGATTTGAGTGTTATGCGCCAAAGTCTATTATTTTCTGGCTTAGAGGCTGCAAGCTATAACATCAATAGGAAACGTGATAGTTTAAAATTGTATGAGTTTGGAAAAACTTACCATAATTATGGTGACAGCCACGAAGAGCACAAACGTCTATCATTATTTTTAACTGGAAACAAAAACACCTTACGTTGGAATGCTCCTATTCAAAAAAGTGATTTCTTTTACCTAAAAGGAATTGTCAATAGCACTTTGGAGCGCGTAGGCATTTTGAAATACAAGGTGTCTCCAATGAAGAATGATGTATTTAGTGAAGGAATTAGTTTATCACATGGTAAGACGATACTAGTTGACTTTGGAATCATTAACAAAAAGATATTGAAGCATTTTGGTATATCGCAAGAAGTTTTATATGCAGATTTTAATTGGGATAATGTGATAGATTTGGTAATGCATAATGATATTAAATTTAAAGATATTCCAAAATATCCTGAAGTGCGTCGTGATTTTGCATTGTTAATAGATGAAGGAGTTACATTTGAAGACATTGATAAAGTTGCAATGCACACTGAGAAACAATTGCTTAAAGATGTAGACTTGTTTGATGTATATCAAGGCAAGAACCTTCCAAAAGGAAAAAAAAGCTATGCTGTAAGCTTTACTATTCAGGATGATAAAAAAACACTTACTGATAAACAGATAGACAAGATAATGAATAAGCTTCAGGCAAATTTTGAGAAACAATTAGGTGCAGAACTAAGATAAATTCATTATTATTTTTCAATCAATATTTTCGCCATGCTGTGAAATATCAAGACCTCTAATTTCTTGATCTGTTCGAACACGCAATGGCAAAGCTGTGTCTACTATTTTCAATAACAACAAACTTCCAAAAAACGTAAATAACGCAACAACTACTAAAGCGATCAAATGATGTGTAAATGTTGTATACGCACCATAAACCAAACCTACGTCTTTTGCAAGCACTCCTGTTAGTATCATTCCAACGATACCTCCTACTCCATGGCTTGGGAATACCTCTAGTGTGTCATCAATCTTAGATTTCTTATTAAGCTGGATGGCTAAATTGCTTACAATTGCCGCAATAAAGCCAATAAAAACACTCTGCCCTATCGATACAAAACCTGCAGCTGGTGTTATGGCCACTAAACCAACAATAGCTCCAATACATGCGCCGAGTGATGACATCTTTCTATTAAAATAGCGCTCAAAAAATAACCAAGTAATCATACTTGTGGCTGATGCTATATTAGTATTAGCAAATGCAATCACTGCATCAGTGTTTGCACCTAAGGCTGACCCAGAATTAAACCCAAACCACCCAAACCACAGCAATCCAGTTCCTAATATCACAAAAGGGATGTTAGCTGGCTTTTCAATTTCAACTCTTCGCTTACCTAAATACATAGCTCCCGCTAATGCAGCCATTCCTGCAGACATATGCACTACTGTTCCTCCTGCAAAATCCAACACATCCCAATTTCTTAGAAGGCCATCAGGATGCCATGTCATATGTGCTAAAGGTGAATAAATAAAAATAGAAAACAGTACCATAAAAAAAATGTAACTTCTAAATCTTATGCGTTCAGCAAAACTTCCTGTTATTAATGCTGGAGTAATTATAGCAAACTTAAGCTGAAATAAGGCAAAGAGTAAAAATGGTATCGTTGGTGCAAAATCAGTATTTGGAGATACTACTACATCTTTAAAACAAAAATAAGTCGTAGGATTACCTATAATACCATACATACTATCTCCAAACGCTAAACTAAATCCTACAATAACCCATAGTATACTTATAACTCCCAAAGCCACAAAACTTTGAAGCATGGTAGATATGATACTTTTTTTATTAACCATTCCACCATAGAAGAAGGCAAGACCAGGTGTCATTATGAATACTAATGCAGTTGCTATGATCATCCATGCTGTATCTCCAGTATCTATTTGATCACTATTACTTAAAATTTGATATTCAGTGCCAAACAATAGCACTAAAACAACCAAGGTTGACAATACAATAAAGTTTAGTTTTTTACCCATAATCATTATTATTTATTTCAAATGTAAAAAACAGTAATAGAAAAATATTTAAAAAAAATACCTTAAAAACAAGTTTTATGGATTTAATAAAAAAGACATGTTAAAATTATAATACTCATAATATTAAAATCTAAATTTGAGATGTTTTCATCGTTACCAAATATAGTTTTGAATTTTATTATGCTAACTTAAAAATGACAGCACACCAAGACTTAAATATTTCTTATTTTTAGGCGTTGAAATGACACGACTTCAAAAAATAAATGCTTTTGAAAATTAAAATTTTAATTACACTCACACTATTATGCTTTTGTGTTCACACAACAATTGCACAATCTTCAATTGTTTCCAAATCTAAGGATACAACTTCAGTTTGGACGCTTGCAAAACATGATATAAAATACACTTTAAAAGGTGTAGGTCATTCTTTCACAAGACCTCTGCATTGGAAAGGAGATGATTTTGCCAAACTAGGCATTCTTTTTGGTGGCACAGCGGTTTTAAGTATAGCTGATAATTCTACTCGAGATTTTTTTCAAAATCAAAAAGATGATTTCCCAAAGGTCATACGAGATTTTGGATGGTATTTTGGAAGTCCGCAAAACTATTTTATGGCTAATGCAGGACTGTATGGTTTTGGACTACTAACAAAAAATGAAAAAATAAGAAAAACAAGTGTACTTATTATCTCGTCTTCAATAACCACTGGTCTAATTCAAACCTTCAGTAAAACTGCATTTGGAAGAGCTAGGCCTGGTTCTAATCTAGATCATTTAGATTTTGAGCCTTTTTCTAGTAAAGCTAGATACCATTCTTTCCCTTCTGGCCATACTGCTTTGTCTATTACAATGGCGCATGCCATAGCCAAACAATTTGATAATACTTGGGTGAAAATTGGCATCTACTCTATTGGTGCCATTCCTCCTATTTCTAGATTAATTGATGATGCACATTGGATTACAGATATTGCTTTTAGTGCAGCTTTAAGCATCATAGTAGTAGATAGTATTGATAAATTTTTATTCGAAGAAAAAGCCTATGACTATCCAAAAAAAGAAAAACAAATGTCATGGAACTTAAGATTTGGTGCAAATCAAATAGGTATCGTAGGCACTTTCTAACCTTTTTGATAGCTTATAAAATTCAACTGTTAAACTATTGCAAAATATTATAGTAGCTAGGTGTTTTAGATTTAAATAATACTTAATTTTAACATTCATAAAAAACGATAACACATGGCAACAGTTACATTAGGTGGTGATACTGTACACACCTCTGGATCACTCCCAGAAATTGGATCAATAGCTCCAGATTTTAAATTGACAGCAACCGATTTATCAACAAAAACTAATAATGATTACTCAGGGCACCATTTGGTACTGAATGTATTCCCAAGTGTTGACACTGGCACTTGTGCTCAATCTATTAGAGCTTTCAATAAAGAAGCTAGTAACTTAGAAAACACTAAAGTACTTTGTATTTCAAAAGACCTTCCTTTTGCTATGGCTCGTTTCTGTGGTGCTGAAGGTCTAGATAATGTGGTTAGTCTATCCGATTATAAAGATGGCAGCTTTGGTGAAGCATATGGCTTAAATTTTGTCGATGGTGCATTTGACACCTTACTATCAAGATGTGTTATCATTATAGATAGCAAAGGAAAGGTATTATACACAGAACAAGTTCCAGAAATTGCTGATGAACCTAATTACGAAGCAGCTTTAAAAGCTCTAAAGTAAGTGATTATACTAATAGCTACCTTAAAGGAGCTTACAAAATGCAGAAAAAAGAATCTTTTCTAGTAAACCGATTAAAAAGTGTAGGCTATGCATTTAAAGGCGCACTTTTCTTAATCAAAACTGAATCAAGCATAAAAATTCAAGTCTTTATTGCTATAATAGTTACTATTGCAGGATTCTACTTTGAAATTTCTAAAACCGAATGGTTATTTCAAATTGTATTTATAGGATTAGTCATGAGTTTAGAAGGCGTTAATACAGCTATAGAGTACATATCAGATTTTATACATCCTGATAGGCATGATAGCATAGGACGTATTAAAGATATTGCTGCAGGTGCTGTATTTATTGCTGCAGTAGCTGCAACAATTGCAGCTATGGTGATATACATTCCTAAGCTGATATAGCTTTTTAAAAAAGGATCAATTTTATAATGCTTTAAATACTTTTTAAGTTAGGATAAACGTTAGTAATTTGTATTTTTGTTTTATACTAAGCAACCTTTGATGGCGAAGAAGAAAACTAAGACTAAAAGCAAAGCTAAAATCACGCCTAAACTTAAAAAACCAAGTTTTAAATTATCAAGTCAGCAAAAATTGATCTTTGGTAGTTTATTAATCATTACTGGTATTTTAATGTTTATTGCGTTTTTGTCTTTTTTCTTTAATGGACAAGCAGACCAAAGCACACTTACCGAATTATCGTCTAGAGAGGTCAAAGCAGATAATTGGCTCAACAAACTTGGAGCTTGGATTAGTGACTTATTCATAAGAAAAGGGTTTGGCATTTCATCATTTATAGTTTCAGGATTACTTTTCCTATCAGGCATATATATCACCTTAGATATCAATAAGACTAGACTGAGAAAACATTGGATCTGGGGAACGTTAATCATCATATGGTTTTCTGTATTTTTTGGTTTTTTCACACATAAGTATGATGCTTTAGGTGGAACTATTGGTTATGAGGTAAACAGCCTTTTTCAAGATTATGTAGGTAAAATTGGAACGGCATTGATACTTGTATTTGTGCTCATCGTGTATCTTGCAATTAGATTTAAGGTCACTGGACAAACATTTGTTTCTCTTTTCAAAAAAGCTAAAAGTGATTTTAAATCTGAAATAGATAATAATGAACAAGATATTAATATTCCATTAGACAACGATTTAACCGCCGAAGCTGAGGCTATTAAATCTGCATTTGAACTAAGTACTGAAGGGCCTGAAGCTACAATCGTAAAACATCCAGAGCCCAAAATAAAAGAAGAACTTCAAAAAATTGAATTAAAAATACCTGAGCCCGAATCAGAAATAGATATTGAAATAGAAGCTGCTGCCGAAGAGGAATCAGAAACAGACAATCTCTCTAATAAGTTAGTGGAAGATTTTGGTCAATTTGACCCTACACTGGAACTTAGTAAATTTGAATTTCCACCATTAGACCTACTTAAAAAATATAATACAGAAGGTATTACGATTAACCAAGAAGAGCTAGAAGAAAATAAGAACCGAATCGTTGAAACACTAAACAACTATAAAATAGGTATCGCCAGTATAAAAGCAAC
Source organism: uncultured Psychroserpens sp. (assembly GCF_947503375.1). Lineage (GTDB taxonomy): Bacteria > Bacteroidota > Bacteroidia > Flavobacteriales > Flavobacteriaceae > Psychroserpens. The sequence continues at coordinate 35,089 of NZ_CANNDQ010000009.1, read as the reverse complement.
TATTGGACCAACAGTAACATTATACGAGATCGTACCTGAAGCTGGAGTTCGAATTTCTAAAATTAAAAATCTTGAAGATGATATTGCATTATCACTTTCAGCATTAGGAATACGTATCATTGCACCTATCCCAGGAAAAGGAACTATTGGTATTGAGGTTCCAAATAAGAATGCTACTATTGTATCCATGCGATCGGTTATTGCATCCCAAAAGTTTCAAAAATCTGAAATGGAACTTCCTATTGCCTTTGGAAAAACCATTAGCAATGAAACCATGGTTGTAGATTTAGCCAAAATGCCTCACCTATTAATGGCTGGAGCAACAGGTCAAGGTAAATCTGTTGGCTTAAATGCAGTATTAACTTCTTTACTTTATAAGAAACATCCAGCTGAAGTAAAGTTTGTACTAGTTGATCCTAAAAAAGTTGAACTTACACTTTTTAATAAAATAGAACGCCATTATCTAGCTAAACTTCCAGATAGCGAAGATGCTATTATTACAGATAACACCAAGGTTATCAATACATTGAACTCTCTTTGTATAGAAATGGATAACCGTTACGAAATGCTAAAAAATGCAATGTGTCGTAATATTAAAGAATACAATGCAAAATTTAAGGCTAGAAAATTAAACCCTAACGATGGTCATCAATTTTTACCTTACATCGTTTTGGTTGTTGATGAGTTTGCCGATTTAATAATGACTGCTGGTAAAGAAGTAGAAACGCCTATTGCACGTTTAGCGCAGCTGGCTCGAGCTATAGGTATTCATTTAATAATTGCCACTCAACGTCCTTCAGTAAATGTAATTACTGGTATTATAAAAGCTAATTTCCCAGCACGTATTGCCTTTAGAGTAACTTCTAAAATTGATTCTCGAACTATTTTAGACGGTTCTGGTGCTGACCAACTTATTGGTCGAGGCGACATGTTATATACACAAGGTAATGATATTATCAGAATTCAATGTGCATTTGTAGATACACCTGAAGTAGAAAAAATAACTGAATTTATCGGTGCACAAAAGGCCTATCCTAATGCATATTTATTGCCAGAATACGTGGGTGAAGAAAGTGGCACAAGTCTTGATAATAACATTGAAGATAGAGATAAGTTATTTAGAGAAGCTGCAGAAATTATTGTTACAGCACAACAAGGATCAGCATCTTTATTACAACGAAAATTAAAGTTAGGATACAATAGAGCTGGTCGATTAATTGATCAATTAGAAGCTGCAGGTATAGTTGGTGGTTTTGAAGGCAGTAAAGCCAGACAGGTATTAGTTCCAGATTTAGTAGCTCTTGATGAATTATTAGCAAATGAATAATACATAAACATATATTAAAAATATAAAAGAACGATGATGAAACAGATACTTATAGTTTGCACATTTATAATGAGCACATTCGGATTTGCACAAAGTGCTGAAAAAGCTGAAGCCCTATTGAATGATGTTTATAGCAAAGCGAAAGCCTATGAGAATATTTCTATAGATTTCAAATATGCACTTAACAATTCTGCTGAAAACATCAATCAAGAAACACGTGGTAATGTGATTATGGAAGGTGATAAATATCTTCTTAATATTTTAGGTGTTACACGTATTTTTGATGGAAAGACGTTGTACACCATAAGTCCAGAAGATGAAGAAGTGACCATTTCTTCAAATAATACTGAAGATGAAAATACCATCACTCCTAGCCAAATGCTTTCTTTTTATAAAGAAGGTTATAGTTATGAAATGGATATTATCCAAGATGTCATGGGAAGAAAAATTCAATATATAAAATTAAATCCAATTGATACAAATTCAGAGATCAAGCAAGTATTATTAGGTATTGATGCAAAAACCAAACATATATACAACCTTATAGAAATTGGTAAAAATGGAACCAAAACCACTTTAACTGTTAATTCTTTTAAAACTAACGAGCCGATTTCAAAAACCTTGTTTACTTTTGACGAGAGTAAGTATGAAGGCTATTACATTAATAGACTCGACTAAGGTTCAACCATCATAGATGAAAATACTAGATAGGTACATATTAAAGACCTACTTAAAAACTTTTTTGAGCGTGTTTGTAATACTCATGCTCATTTTTGTTTTGCAATCTATTTGGCTATACATAAGTGAATTAGCTGGAAAAGACTTAGCATTAAACGTCATTCTTAAGTTTTTGCTTTATGTAACTCCTACACTTATTCCTCTTATTTTACCATTAACCATTTTACTTGCTTCCATAATGGTATTTGGTCAGTTTGCTGAAAACTATGAGTTTGCAGCGATGAAATCTACTGGAATCTCATTACAACGCGCTATGCGAGGGCTAAGTATTTTTATTGTTTTGCTAAGCTTAACCACGTTCATTTTTTCAAATAACGTCATCCCGTGGGCTAATTATAATTTTTACAATTTAAGGAAGAATATTGCAAAGGTACAGCCAGCAATGGCAATAGCTGAAGGTCAATTTAACGATATTGGCGAATACAATATTAAAGTAGAAGAAAAAAGTGGAGAAAAAGGCGAATTCCTTAAAAATGTTGTAATCCATAAAAAGGGGATGAAACGCTCAGGAAATACTACAGTTATCATCTCAGAAACTGGTGAACTAAAAAGTAACGAAAATTCAAACATTCTTCAACTAGTATTGTATGAAGGGCATTACTATGAAGAGATATTCAGTAAAGATCCTAAGAAGCGAATAAAAAAGCCACATGCTAAAAGCTATTTCGAAGAATATACTATTAATGTAGATTTAGAAGGACTTAATGACGTAGACATTGATGACAAAAGCTATGACAATCGTTATAACATGTTAAATGTTAGTAGTCTTAATTACACCATAGACAGTTTGTATGTTAAGAAGTCTGAAAGCTATAAAGATTTTTCAAAAACATTATATAACCGAACCTCATTTGCTATATTAAGTGAAAATATTGAACCTCAAAAAGATTCTATTTTTAATGGGAATATACTGAGTTTATTTAATAACAAAACTAAAGTGCAGTTACTAGGTTTGGCTAAAAACACAACGTCGAGTAGTATGCAAATTTTAACTGCAAATAAAAAGAATTTTGCAGGAGCGACTAAATGGCTAAGTAAACATGTGATTTCTTTACACGAAAAGTATGTATTAGCATTTGCATGCATCATTTTATTTTTTGTAGGAGCACCATTAGGCGCATTAATTAGAAAAGGAGGTATTGGTTTACCTCTAGTAATTGCGATACTACTGTTTTTAACATATCACTTCATAGGTATTTTTGCAAAAAATAGCTCTTTAGATGGAACTTTAAACCCAGTACTTGCAACTTGGTTGTCTACGTTGATCATGCTTCCGTTAAGTGTTTATTTAACAAAAAGAGCAACAAAAGATAGAGGTCTATTTGAAACCGATGGGGTATTTGAACCGCTAAAGAAATTGTTTGGTATAAAGAAAGAAGAACAAGTCGATCATTCACTATTACCCATAGATTCTGACATGTACCAAATGCTTAATAATTATGACAATAGTGATTTAATAGATGTATTAAAGAATTACAGACGTTATAACTATACGGTAGCTCATAAAAACACATCTTTATCAATTCTAAAATCTAGAGGAATAACTGAACAGGAATTAAAGTTTTCCGGAAACTTAGCAGATTATAAATTTGAAGAAACCTTACGTTTAAAGAAACTTTATGTTGAAAACTCTAAATTGGCTTTTATATTATACTTTATAACATTAGTACTTACACTTTCGGGAGCTATTTTAAGAAACAACGAATTTGGAACTATTGGCAATATTCTATTTTTTGCTGGAAATGCCATTGGTATTTTGTTCTTATTTTCATTTATTAAAGCATTTTTAGATTTCACGAATCTATATAAGAATTTAGGTAAGAACAATATTTTACATGCTATAATCATAGTGATTTTTGGAATTCCCATATACTTTTTAGTCTACTTCTTTCAAATCAAACAAATCAATAAAGACTTAAACTTAAGTTCTGCAAAAAAGACAGTCAAAGTAAATAAAAGTGAATTGAATTTAAATAAAACTGAATTAGATAAGATTACTAATAACTATTCAAATTTAAAGTTCAATTCAAATATGTCAATGTTATTCTACATATTAGCATTGGGACTATTCATTTCATATTTCATTCTTAAAAACAATGAACTAATTGAAATTGCTTTACCAGCACTAGAGCTAAGCGTTATTTCGCTAATACTTTACCTGTTTTATGTAATTAAAACCTATATAAACACTATTACTTTAAAAAAATTGCTTCTTTTTAAATACCAAATACTTTCGCAAGTTATCACCTTTATCATTTATCCGTTATTTCATTATACAACTATAAATAAAATAAATGACGCGGTTTCTTACACAAAAGAATAAGCTATATCTTTGCATTAAATAAATGTTTTAAAATGATTACTAAAACCAAACAGCAAACTCCAGTAATTAAATTGAATTCTATTGAAGAAGCAATTCAAGACATAAAACAAGGCAAGGTAATCATTGTAGTTGATGATGAGAACAGAGAAAACGAAGGTGATTTCATGGCTGCAGCAGAAGCTGTTACTCCTGAAATGGTAAACTTTATGGCCAAACATGGTCGTGGGTTAATCTGCACACCATTAACAGAAAAACGCTGTAAGGATTTAGACTTACACATGATGGTAAACAATAATACCGATCCAATGGAAACTGCATTTACAGTCTCTGTTGACTTAAGAGGAAATGGTGTTACCACAGGAATTTCTGCAAGTGATAGAGCAAAAACAATTCATGCGTTAATAAATAAAAACACCAAGCCTTTTGATCTAGCTAGACCAGGTCATATTTTTCCATTGGTCGCTAAAGAAGGTGGTGTTTTAAGGCGTACAGGTCATACTGAAGCTGCTATAGACTTTGCTAGATTAGCTGGTTTGAATCCAGCAGGTGTAATTGTTGAGATTATGAATGAAGATGGTTCTATGGCAAGACTGCCTCAACTCATCGATGTTGCAAAAAAATTCGATTTAAAAATTGTTTCAATTGAAGATCTTGTTGCCTATAGAATGGAACACGATTCGTTGATTGAAAAAAAAGAAGATTTTGAAATAGAAACGCGTTTCGGGGCATTTCGTTTACGTGCCTACAAGCAAACGACTAACGACCAAGTTCATATTGCACTAACTAAAGGCTCTTGGACAATAGATGATGCTGTACTAACTCGAATAAATTCTACATTAGTTAATAATGATATTCTAGGCACTTTAACCAATAATGCTGATAAGAAACTAGATGATATGTTCAAAGTAGTGAACAATGCCGAAAAAGGTGCAATTATCTTTATCAATCAACAGCCAAAATCAACCAATTTACTGAATAGGTTAGACATTTTAAAAACAGCCCAAGTTCCTAATAAAATTGTTAAAGCACCTCAAATACCAATGGATGCTAAAGATTTCGGAATAGGCGCACAAATACTGCATGACCTTAATATTTCTAAGCTCAAACTCATGACCAATAGCGAACAAAAACCTCGAGTTGGAATGATTGGTTATGGTCTTGAAATTGTTGATACTGTAAGTTATTAGTCAATAATTTTTTTTATAACCAAAGGTACATTAGCATAAAGCTTGACGAGGTACATTCCTGATGCTAAACTAGCATCTATTTTTTTAGCACTACTTCTCATTCAAAAATAATCAACTATTATTTATAGCCATTTTTATGCATTTGGCCATAGTTACAGCTCTTTGTCTTACTTCTTCTTTAGACCATGACAACTTTATTAAACACGATAGGTTTCTGCCAATAAAATGATCAGATTGCTTAAATGTTTTTGTATTTAAGTATTCTAGGCCTTTTCTAACTTCAGCTGAAATGGGATATAATGATTTTTGGGTTTTCAAGTGCTCCCATTTACGAACATAATGCCAATTATTATCATAGTAATGAAAACAAGCATCAATACCATTCTCTTTAAACGATTTTGACACCATGCGTGCTATTTCTAAGTCAGGCAGAAAAAAATTCAGAAAAGCATAACTCTCTTCACCTCCTTCTGGAACTTTTCTAAATATTACGCTCGGAATTTCAGAAATAGCATCTCTAAGTATGTTATAGTTTCTTTTTTGAATTGCAATAAATTCAGGTAAGCGCTTTACTTGTGCTAAACCAACAGCAGCATGCAGTTCTGAGATTCTAAAATTATATCCTAAAAACGGATGATTTTCAGCACCTCTATCATTGCCTACGTGATCATGACCATGATCACTGTAATGATCTGCGTTTTTGTAATATTCAGAATTATTTGTTATTACTGCGCCTCCCTCGCCACAGGTTATTGTTTTAACAAAATCGAAAGAAAAACAACCTAAATCAGCAATACTACCTAAGGGCTTGTTATTGTATGTTCCTCCTATTGCTTGGCATGCATCTTCAATAAAAAGTAAATCATGTGTCTCGCAAATCGTTTGAAGTGCATTCATATTGGCCATACTACCGCACATTTGCACAACCATAACTGCTTTGGTTTTGGAGGTGATAGCTACTTCAACTGCCTTTGGATCTAAGGTTAATGTATCATCAATATCTACTAAAACAGGGATTGCTCCAAGCATTAGGATCGCTTCAAAACTCGCTACAAAGGTAAACGTAGGCATGATGACCTCATCTCCTGCTCCAACTCCTGCAGATGCCAACGCTACAGATACTGCTGCAGTACCGCTTGATACCAGTTGTACATGATTTGTTTTAAATGTATTTTCTAATTCTTTTTCAAGAGTTTTGGCTTTCCAATGCCCATTACGCATACCATCAAAACCATAGCGCATCAAAACACCATTATCTAATACATCATTGACTTCTTTACGCTCTAAATCACCAAACAACTCAAATCCAGGCATAGTTTTACTCTATAATTTAGTGCTAATAAAAGACATGAATGTCGCTATCGATTCTGAATTAACATTAATCAACGCATTTCCTATAGTATTACCATTTGAATCCAAGAGCGCAAGCGCAGGAACTTGTTTATGTTTAATATAATGTGCAGCTAAACGCTTATTATATTGATCAGTATTAGATACATCAAGTTTTAAAAGGACAATTTTAGATGAAAGGTTTTTGAACTCCTTAGCATTAAATAACTCAGAATTTAGTAAATCATATGTTGTGCCAGAGTCATTGTTAGTAACAAATACTAATATAGGTTTATTCTGATTGTTAGAAGCATCAAGTGCTACTTTACTATCAGTTAACCAATTGTTGTTTTCTATTTGTGCTGAAACGTGTATACTAAACACAAGTAAGACTAGTAGTATTAACTTTTTCATTATATCTTTTTATCACTGTTTAAACAAATATAGCATATTAGTATAGGCAGTCAAAAAAGAATTGTAGTAATTATAAATTTATTACAGACTCGTTAATAGTCTTTCTTACTTTTTTAAATGAAGCAAACATATCATCATCTGCTCTATATCCTATTGGGAGTAATAATACTGACTTTAGATTTCTATCTTTTAGCTGAAGTAATTCATCATATTTTTGAGAAACAAAACCTTCCATTGGGCATGCATCAATCCCTTCAACAGCACAAACCGTCATAAGGTTCCCTAATGCTATATAAGCCTGTTTCGTTGACCATTCTTGACGTTCTGTCTTTGTCATTTTTTGCATCATGTTCTTTAGGTCTGTTCGATATGGTTGAAGAATAGTTTCTGGTGTATTTCTAACATCTGCAACTGTGTTAAAAAGTGCATCAACATCTGTATCTTTAATATCATCTTGAATACAAATAACCAACAAGTGTGATGCCTCAAGCACTTGGTTTTGATAATACGAATGCTTAACCAATGAGGCACGTTTTTCCTTATCAGCAATAATGACGAGACTTATAGTTTGCAACCCAAACGAGGTAGCTGTTAAATTAAACGCTTGCTTAATAATTTGCATTTTATCGTCAGAGAGTTGTTTTGAACTATCAAACTTTTTAGTAGCGTAACGCCATTTTAAATGATCTATAATATTCATGTCATTATATAATTAACTTTGCAAAGTTACATTTTGAAAATCTTTCATAAGTATTCCTATTATTAATTAAATCAATAATTGCATAAATTCTTTTAAAAATATGAGGTTTTATTTGAAAGAATTAAAAAAGGGTTCTATATTTGCATCCGCATTTAGGGAATACCTAATGAGACACTTTTGGAGAAATGGCAGAGTGGTCGAATGCGGCAGTCTTGAAAACTGTTGAGGGTCACACCTCCGGGGGTTCGAATCCCTCTTTCTCCGCAAAGCCCCTTTTAATCAATTGATTTTAAAGGGGTTTGTTTTTTCCGAATAAAATTTAACAAAAAACAATGTAGAAAAAGAAATTAGAAAATTTTAATACATATTATGTATCATGTCTTATAAATATTTAATCTTTCTGCATCATTTTAATTTTATCGTTTATTTCAACGATCCATTCATTAACCCACTTCTTCCCTTTTTTAGTTGGATCTGAATTTAACTTGTTAATGGTTATTTTATAATGCTTAATTGCCTGTTCGTTTTTACCTAATTCCATATAAGCCTCAGCCAATACTTCCCATGTGCCTGCGTTATATGGCATTGCAATTGTGGCTAATTTTAAGAAATTCAATGCATTTTCAAAATCTTCTTTTAACCAGTAATTCCATGAAACTGCATTGAACTCACTTAATGTAAAATAGTAATCATTTTTTTGCAACCTCATTTCTCTGGCTTTGGCAGAAACATACTGAAAATCATTCTTTGCAAATAGTAAAGACAATCTTTCTACTCCCGATATTTTAACTTTTTCTACAGGCTCACCTTGTAAAATATTCTTTATCTGGTTATTGATTATGCTTAGATAAGGTGTCTTTGTATTGGATATTAAAAAATAGGTGTAATCGTCATCAAGAGCAATCCTAAAAAAGCAATTTTCTCCTTCAGAACCACCTCTATGACCTATGATCTTTTTACCATTCTTAGGTTCTAACTGCCATCCTTTGGCATACATATGTCGTTTTCCAGTTTTTAGTTGTCCAGGTGTAAGCATCTTTTCGAAGGTTTCATTCTTTATAATCTCTTCCGTTTGAAGTGCTCTACTAAACTTCCAAAGATCTTCAAGTGTAGAATTGAGACCTCCGGCTCCTTTTCTATTTCTAAAATAAAAGTCAAGATATTTTTGGTAATCTTCATGACTATCTAAAGGAACATAGCTGCTTTTTTCAACAGATAATGCATGTGCTTTCGCAAGGTTAGATTCGTCTTTTATATGAACTAATCGTCTTGTTTCTTTCATCCCCGAAGGTTCGAATATTAGTTCTTTTAAAAGCGTATCATATGTTTTTTTAGAAGCTCTTTCAGCGATTCCTGCCAAAAACATGTATCCAGCATTAGAATATGAAAACTTTTCTCCTGCAGGAAATTCTTGTTTTGGCGTATACTGTTCGTACAATTTAAAAAGGTCCTCATTTGTCATCTTATTGGACATATTCCAATATTTCTTTACCAAATTATCATAGTAAAATGGAATCCCAGATGTATGGGTTAGAAGATGATCTATAGTAATTTCCTTGTAAGGAAGTTCTGGGAAAAACTCAACTAGTTTACTCTCTGTTGTAAAATATTCTAACTCGACCATTCGCATAATTAAAGTTGCTGTCAAAGATTTGTTTACTGATGCAATGCCAAATGAATTTGTTATATCTAATGGCTGTTTTGTTTCTATATTGGCATACCCATACACTTTTGCAAATAGGATACTATCTTTATTTCCAATCATAAAACCGCCATTGAATTGTTGTTCTGAATTTAGCTTAGACAATAGTTGATCTATGAGCTCAATTTTCTTTGCACAATTATTTTGACAGCTAGAAAAATTGCCCCATAATAGGATCAGAATCATGATTTTATATATTAATAAAGAATTACTGCTACTAGATCTTGTTTTCATATCTTAAGATATTAATAGTTTGGTAGCAAATGTAATATCTGTACATATGACAGCTAAAGAAAGTATTTCCTATATCGCGATATAGGAAATATGATTTCATCTTTTTTTGTCTTTATATTGCTTTGGAGTAAGACCAGTTTCTTTTTTGAATAAGTAATAGAATCTACTATTAGAAGAGAACCCTGAATTTTGAGCAATACCAAAAATTGAAAGGTTTTTATTATCTGGATCAAGTAGATTTTTTTTTGCTTCTTTGAGTCGGTACTTTAAAAGATATTCGGAAAAACTAAGTCCTAAATTTTGATTGATTACCTGAGAGATATGCCTTGATTGGATTTTTACCAACCGTGAAAAAGTCTGTAATGTTAAATTCTTAATCAAGAATAATTCTTCCTCTTGCATAGCCTTTTCTATTGCCCTTAAGTATTGCTCTGTTGTCTCATTAGATAATAAAGATGATTTATACTTTGTAGGCTTTATTCCAAACTCATTATCCGAATTCATTTCTTTATATGCAATATAAAAAATTGGAATTGCCAATAAGGATGTAAAACTTCTTCTCAGCTCATTGGGAAAAAGCTCTGAACCAAAGCCTTTAAAAATATGAACAATCAAATAAAGAGAAACAAGAAAGGTCATCGTATATAAAGAAGGTAATATCCAGCTAAAAAATTGTTTTGATTCTTTATAATTTTTAAGACTATGTTTAATAGACAACAATAAATAAGCGCTAATTTGTATGATCGAAATAATTTGAAGATGTATAATATGATCTCTTTTATTAAAAAAGATATCAAATAGAGCGATCAAAAAATAAGGAAAGATGTTATAGAATACCAACTTTGAAGTTAGCTTCTTGTCATGATATAATACATATAAATAAAGTAAAGGGCCGACAAACCAAACCACATGGTTAGAAATTCTAATCAGAACTGACTCTAAATCCGAAAACGGATAAAAGTAATTGTATGTTCTTATAGAAAGAATTGCAAAACAAAAACAGAGAAATCCTAATAGCTGGTTCAATAACTGCTCTCCTTTCTTCTTCAAGAAAAAGTGGACTACTAAAAATAGTGCTTGAGTAGCTATAATTAAGTTTATTATTGAAAGAATTTTTATCATTATAACCTTATAATTATGTTTGAATCACAAACCAAAAATTGATCAATTTCACCTAGATTTTAATTGGTGTTATTTAATTAATAATGAAATGTAAGGAAAAGAATTATATGCATTTAGTTAGGATGAAAGGAAATTTTATAATGAAAAACTATTCAAGAAAAATTAAGTACTAAAATTAACAAAGTGTATAATTCATTAGTACGCAAACTAGTTAAGAGAAAGATTAGATAAAATTTGTAACTTTAGTAAATGGAAAAACCTCGCAACTCAACATTGCGTTTTCCTTTCTAAAGGAATTTTCGCCATAAATGGCTCATCATAACACAAAAGTGCTAGGCTAAAATTTTACATAAATCACACACAAACACGTAGTGTTTCATTATTTGAATAACTAAAAATGAGATTCTTATAGTCTTTTAGTAAAAAAAGAAAATATAAAATGAGTTATCGCAATTACGAAATATCAAATTTTAAAATGTTATTTACATTGATTTATTTGATGTTTATTTCCTGCTCTTTTGATGTTACTGAACACTATTCAAATTCAAAAGAATATTTAGTGAGTGCAGAAAATTTAGGCTTTTCGGGAATTGTTCATATTCAAAAGAATGATACAGTTTTAGTTAACGATGCAAGAGGTTTAAGTAATCGAAAGGAGAGAATAAAAAACAAAATTTCTACACCTTTTTACATCGCTTCAATTTCAAAATCATTTACAGCTGCAGCAATAATAAGACTTGAGGATGACAAAAAGCTGTTCACTTCAGATTCTATTTCTAAGTATTTCAAGGATTGTCCTAATGATAAGAAAAATATTACGATACATCAGTTATTAACTCATACATCAGGCGTCAACTCTTTTGGTTGGGATAATAAAACCAATTATTGGTCATTAATGACCAAAAGGGAGGCAATAGAAGGAATTCTAAACAACCCTCTACGCTATTCATTGCCCAATAATGAGTTTAATTACAATAATGCCAATTATATTTTATTATCGGCTATTATAGAGCATGTAGCTGGAAAATCTTATCAAGAATTTATTAAAGAATTTTTACTGGAGCCTCTATCTTTAAGTGAAACACATTTTCGATATACACATAAGAATGAAATTCCAGATCTAGCGAAAAGCTATCTTGGAGATGAGGACCACATGAAGTATACCGATTACCCAAAAAGTTGGCTGAACATTGGTGGTGGAGATATCATTAGTACAGCTTCAGATATGAGTAAATGGATTACTGGCTTATTTGAAAAAGATATATTATCTAAGGACGGCAAAAAAAAGATGTTTTCCATTCAAAAAACAATTGAACCAAATTTTGGTTATGGGTATGGATGGTACATAAGAGATTTTCCAGAAGTTGGAAAAAAAATTATTTTCCATACAGGAGGCTTTAAAGGATATTCATCTGAAATAAGGTACTATCCACACAGTAAGACAGCCACTGTGGTATTTGTAAATGATGATGCAATACCAAATTCTACCGAAGTAATTTCTAATAGTCTCCTTCAAATTATAAATGGGAAAAATGTTGTTCTTCCAAAAGTTAAGAATTTTATTGTCGACAAAGAAGTTTATGTTGGCAACTATAAAATCGATTCCTTATCAAGCATTAAAATAAAATCTGATAAAAAAAACTTGATTGCTGAATATTATGGACAGTCTGCAATGAATTTTATCAAAGATTATGATGGTGACATCAAAAAACAGATAAAATCTTTAAATTCTAAATCGAATGACTTTATAACCAATTTACTAATCAACCCAGATAGAGCATTCACAGAAATACTACCAGAAGAAGATATTAGATATCTAAAGGAATATATTGACGAATGGAATTTATTTAATGAATCTGTTCCAATTTCTATTGAATTAAATCATACTATCTATCTTAAAAATGGTCTTTTCAGAACGTTCTTAACAATTAAACATCCAAATGAAAACAAGTATTTTGCTTTAACATGGCAGAATGGATTATTGATAGGGACATTACCTAATAGCCAATTTGATATTCCTAAAACTAAACTTTTATATTTAGATAAAAATGAATTAGTAAGTTATGATTGGGCCAAAAATTTAACCGAAAAATGGTTATTCTACGAAAAACTAAACAAAAAAAACCATCATTTGACGATTACTAAAAACAAAAAAACATTTCTTGAAGCTAAAAAACTTTAAATAAATAATAAAAGTACAACAACGTGTATAGTTCATTGTTCTTTCTATGACTGCTCGGAAAATCCTACGGATTTTCCTGCGTTGTGGTTATATTTATTAATTTAGTTCCTAAACAACACAACGAAACCATACACGAATACGTCACTCAAACTTGACAAATGAACTTAACAAACGAAATTAAGGAGTATATTGATAGAAGTGTTTTATGCTGGCTTGCAACGGCCTCATCTGAGAATATTCCAAATGTTTCACCTAAAGAAATATTTAATTATTTCGGAACAGACAAAATAATCATTGCAAATATAGCTTCACCTCAAACTGTTCAGAATATAAAGTTTAACAGTAATGTCTGCGTTAGTTTTATAGACATTCTTGTTCAAAAAGGTGTTCAAGTGAAAGGTAAAGCTGAAATTGTTAAAAAGTCTGATTCTGAATTCTCAGCTATGGAAAAAATATTGACTAAAATGACTGACGGAAAATTTCCTTTTACAACTATTACAAAAATTCATATTGAACAAGTAAAGCCAATCATTGCACCTAAATACATACTCTATCCTGATACCACAGAAAAGGAGCAAATAGAAAGCGCAAAAAAAGTGTATGGGATTTAAGGTGAACTGAAACTACTTCGTAAGTGCGTAAATCATTAATTATCAACTGCGCTTTGATTAATGTATTTACCAACAACAATTGCCGTTAAAATCACTAAGTAAAACTGACCTATTAAGCCTATAAACACAGATGCTTTTTGTGCAATAGTTGTTACAGGTAGTATATCGCCATAACCTATAGTCATTAAAGTGATATAACTAAAATACATCAATTGATCTGTGACATCTGTACTTGTTGTATTAGCTTCCGCTAAACCAGAAAAAGAATTAGGATATACAATCTCAATAGTTAAGCACAAGAAAAATGAAAGCAATCCTAAAGAGATATAACCACTTACAAGCCCAAGAATAACATTCTTACCCACAACCTTAGCTTTCCAAACTTGTTTAATAATTTCAACTGTAACGGTAGCATAAAAAATAAAATAAGACCCAAGCTTGATGTAGTTAAAGATTTTATTGGTTTTAGGGTTTATAAGTTCAGCAAAAGATACAAAGATCAAAACAATAAAAAACGCCAATAAAAAACGGAATAGATCTTTCTTTTTAGAGGCGAGTATCACTCCTGATGCTAAGTTACAAAGTAGAAATATAGGCATGATCCAATTTTCGAACAAGCGTACTGGTATAATCAATGAACCAAACAAAATTGCAAATTGAGTTGCTAGAAATAATTCAAACCGATATGAATAAAACCTGTCTAACATAGGCATCAACTAATCATCCATAATAGACGCATTGAACTTATAATTTTTATAATTCACTTTAAATAAAATACTGTAAAAAGAAGGAATAAAAAGCAATGTGATCACAGTCCCGAATAGCAGCCCAATCATAATACTTACAGCCATACCTTCCCACATCTCTCCTCCACTCAAATAGAGTGGTATAAGCCCAAGAACCGTTGTAAACGTGGCTAGCAAAATGGGTCTAAATCGTTGTAAACAGGCAGCAATGATAGCATCTTCAATAGGTCGCTTAAGGTCGTTCTCCTCTATCTGAATCCTATCAATCAATACTATGGCATTATTGATCACGATTCCTGCTAATGAAATGACACCTAAAAACGGCATAAAACCAAATGGCTCTTGAAAAATAAGCAAGCCAATAACAACACCAATAATTCCTAATGGAATCGTAGATGCCACCATAATTGTTTTTCTAACTGAATTGAACTGAATGATTAGCAATAAAATAATAATGAAGCCTGAAAGTGGTAAATAACTAATCACTGCTCCCATATTTTCAGCAGTATTCTCTGCATCACCACCAAATTGATAGGTATAACCATCTGGCCATTCTTTAGAGACCTCTTCCATATAAGGCTTCATCTCTTTCATTATTGCAGAAGCATTTCCAGTTGCATTAAGCTCACTACTCACATTAATTGTTCGATCGATATCTAATCGTTTTATTTTAGCATATTGCCATTGTGGTTCAATAGTAGCTACTTGTAATAACGGCACACTCTTACCAGAATTTTGAGCATAGATATTAAGTGTTTCAATAGAAGCTAAGGTTTGTTGCTGACTCTCATTACTACGCATTAAAATAGGAATAGACTTATCATTTTCACGATATTCACCTGTTTGGAAGCCATCTAAAACTGTTTGCAATGATGTAGCAATGTCTGCACTTGTTACTCCTGCCAACTGGGCTTTATTTTGATCTATATTTACAACAAACTTTTTGGTTTTTGGTCCCCAATCATCCTTAATATTTTTAGTCCCTGAAACACTTTTCAATTTTTGCTTGGTATGTTCAGCTAATTCGGCTAGCACATCTGGGTCTGCCCCAGAAATTTTAACCTCTATTGGAGTCCCTCCACCTCCAGAGCCTAACAAGCCTACTTTGATATCGGCATTTGGAAAGTTATTAAATGCATAAGAATCCAGTTTTTCTACCATTTCATTATTGTAGATAAAATCAGATGTATTAATCAAGATATGCGCATAGCTGGCATCAGGCTCATCAGGTGTATAACCTAAATCGTAAGACTCAGGACCTTCACCAATATAAGCAGACCAATCGGTTATTCCATTTAGTCTATTATCAGTCACTAACAACTCATCAGTCATATAGGTTTCAATACCTTTGATCACGTCTTGTGTTGCTTCAACACGCGTGCCTTGAGGTAAATTAATATCTACAGTTATCATATTACGATCACTATCTGGAAAAAACACAAATGGAATTTGACCAAACCCTAAAAGGGATAAAAAGAAGGCCGCTATAATTCCGAAAAGCACTAAACGTTTGTAAGCCAATGCGCCTAAAATTAGATTTTTATAATAAAGTTTAAGCTTATTTATGGTTTTATCTATGAAACTTTCTTTTTTCTCTTTTTTTGGTGTCACTTTTAAAAACAAGAAACACAATAGTGTTATTACAGTTAAAGCAATGATCCAAGAAGATAATAATGCTAATGAAATAACGACAAATATTGGCCCTACAATATCTCCCATTGTTGATTCAGCCATGTAGAATGCCAAGAATGCTGCTGAAGTGGTAAGTGTAGAAATTAATAAAGGTGTAAACAACTCTCCACAGGCATCAATTGCTGCTTTTTTAGCTTCAATACCATTTTCCATTTTTACCATAATGGTTTCTGCAACAACAATTGCATTATCTACCATCATACCTAAAGCCATAATTAAGGCTGCTAGAGTGACTTGATTTAATCCCATATCTATAACTCCCATGAGCATAAGCGTCATGATAGTTACCATAGGAATTAAACTTGCGATGATACTACCTGTTCTTAATCCCAAGAAAATCAGCATCACTATAAGCACAATAGCAATTGATTGAATTAAATTAACAATAAAATCACTAATTTTATTATCTATATAGATGTCTAATGAAGATAAACGTTGTAATTCTAGACCTACAGGTAAACGACTTTGCCAATCTTTCATTACTACATCTAAATCTGAGCCAAGCTGAATGATGTTAGCGCCTTCCTTAAGACTAATATGCATGGATATGGCTTCCTTACCATTTACTGTAACCAATTGCTTTGGCGGATTGATATAATCTTGTTTAACTGTGGTGATATCTCCTAAATACACTAGTTGTGAGCCATCTCCTACAGGAATTAAAGTTTGTTTAATGTCTTCTAAGGAATTAAAATTACCTGTGGGTTCTAAGATAATACGTTCGTCTCCTAAATTAACTTGACCTCCAGAACTTAATATATTGGTTGAACCAATAATACTTTGCAGTTTTGAAGCTGATAGCCCATACTCTTTCAATCGTGCATTGTCAAACTCAATAAATATACGTTCATCTTGCACACCACCAACTTCAACTTTTGCAGCTAAATCCAGTTTAATTAAATCATCTTTTATATCGTCAACATAGTCTTTTGCTTCAGCATATGTAAAGCCATCAATAACTAAACCAACAGCTATTCCAAACACCTCACCTACACCATCATCATTGAGGTTGGGTGTCACACCAGATGGTAATCCTTGAATTTGTGTCAACTTTCGCCTTAACCTATCCCATACCGCTTGTAAGTCTTCTGGCTTAACTTGGTCTTTTAGTTCAACCGTAACAACAGACAATCCAGACCTAGAGGTACTGGTAACTTTCTTAAGTTCAGGTAACTCTTGAGCTATCTTCTCGACTTTGTCTGTAACGAGTTGTTCTACACGCTCTGGGCTTGAACCTGGAAAAGAAGACACTACTGTAGCCACTCTTACTGTGTATGGAGGCATACTATCTCTTGATAAAGATTGATAAAACACCATACCCATAATCATGATGGTAGCAAGAATAGTAAATGTTATTCGGTTTCTATTAATGGAAAAGGCTGCTAAATTCATTTACGCTTAGTTTAATTTTACTTCTTGTCCATCTAATAAGGTTTGAAGACCTGCTGTAGCTATTTTTTGTCCAACCTTAAGTCCTTCAGTCACTTCAAATCCTTGTGATGTTAGATCTCCTATAGTTACACCTTGCTTCTTTACTTTTGCGGTATCACCTTCACCTTCAACCAAAAATACAAATCTACCTTTACCATCTTCTCCAACAGCACTAGCTGGAACAACAATAACATTCTTTGATAAATCTTCGTCAACAAATTCGAATAGTACATTTGCAGCCATCCCGCTTTTTATACGTTCATCAGAATCTGTTACCATGACTGTAATTGGATATGTTGATGTGTTCGCATCTAAGGCTGGTGCCACTTCAGTAATGATGGCATTAAACGTTTGATCTGCTATGGCTGTAAAAGATACTTTAACTTTCATGTCTTTTTTTACAGCATTAATTACAGACTCTGGCAAACCTAGCGCTATTTCAATAGCTGTACCTGCATTTAACACACCTACTGTTTGTCCAGGTGAAACATTTTCATCAACCTCAGCTGAAACCGACGCAATCACGCCATCCTCTGGAGCGTATAAATACCCAAACTGAATTTGATCTTGTTGAATAGCAACACTACGTTTGGCAGATTCAAAACTAGCAACAGCTGTTCTGTACGAGTTTTTAGCAGATTCATAATCACTTAAAGAAGCACTTCCTTTTTCATATAATGTTCGCATCCTATTGAGAGCCAATTTTGCAGTATTCATTTGTGATTCAGAACTGTTTTTCGACTCGATTGAAGACTCGTAATTTAATCTTGCAGACACATTATCTAGTGTGCCTAATAAATCTCCTTTTTTAACTTTCTGTCCTAACTTCATATCCAATTTGGTAACAATTCCGCTACTTCTAAAACTTAGATTGATAATCTTTTCCGTTTGGGCTGTACCACTAAAGCGTCTAGCTTTATCACCTCCTAAATAGGTAACTTCACTATATTTCACAGGACGCAATACGACCTCTTCTTTTATTTCTTTTTCTCCACATCCAATTAGCAATATCACTAAAAAGAAACTACTGATTTTAAAGATTCTATTAAATAGCATTATAATGGTTGTATTAAGGTTAATCTTCATTATTTTGTGTGAATTCTAAAAAGCGTTGTATAAATGCCTCACGTTCTGTTTTGTCTTGTAATAAGAAGAACAGTCCTAAAGAGCGTTCCAGTTGCATCGAGCCTTGTAAGTAATTATAAGTTGCATTAGCGCTTGCTAATTGTGCTTGCAAATAATTATTTTGAGCATCTAATAACTGTACAATATTCACTGCGCCATTAGCATAAGACGTTTGTGTTAGATCTAAAGCCTCTTTAGCGTTATCTTCAAATACTTTAGATAATTGGATATTTGAGATTTGGTTTATAAGTTCTAAAACAGCATCATTTATATTCTTTTCTATATTTAATTTCACATTATCTTTAGAAATCTCTAATTGTTCTTTTTGAATACTGGCAATTTGCTGATTCAAATTTTGCTTATTCTGATTGAAAATAGGTAGAGAGACATTAACGCCTACTGTATAATAATTATCTGGAACTGCTGGAAAGCCCGTTGGAAAATTTGTGCCTACTCCAGATCGACTAAACTCATAGTAATATTGACCTTGTAATGCAACGGTTGGTAAAAATCGTCCAACTCCGAATAAGCGTTCACTGCGTTCAGTAGCTTTCAAATTATAGTCTAAAGCCTTTAATTCTGGAGCATTGTTAATAGCTTCTTGAACTAAAAACGCTACAAAAGGCTTGCGTAATGTTGGATCATCTAAGAATTGACCCAATTGTTCATAATTGTAATTACTAAAAATGCCCTTTTGTAATTCGGCTTCCTCAACATCAATTTTAGAATCGATTGGATTATTCAACAGCTGGTTCAAAGTATAAAAACCTTGTTCTAATTGATTAATCGCTTCAATCATTTGCTGCGTATTCTGAGCCATTTCAGAACGAAAACGTAAGACGTCAGATTTTCCTGATTGACCAGCTTCAAAATTTTCTTCTGCAATTTTTAAGTTGTACTTCGTCAATTCTAGATTTTGACTTTGAATTGATAAATTCGCTTTCAAGATCAATGCCGTAAAATATGCAGTAGCAGTATTGAATATGGTGTTTAATGACTCTGCATTATAATTTTCTTTTTGCGCATCGCGCACTGCTTTCTGTATACTAATATTAGCATTAGCAGACTCTGAAAATACGGTTTGTTGTAAAGTGACATTCCCTGAAGTAGTGAATTCTGGATTGGAGCCATTACCCACCTTGGCTAATTCTGGATCAACATAACTACCATTAGCAGCAGCAGTAAGATTTGGCAAATAATCACTCTTAGCAACTTGTACATCCTTTTTAGAAAGTTCTACGTCTTGTTGAAATGCTTGTAAATCGAGATTTTTTGTAATTGCTTCTTGCATTACACTTACCAAAGTATACGTCTTATCTGCAACCTTTTCCTTAGGGTTACCAATAAAACTGGTAGTTGCTATTAAACTATATTTAAGCGGCAACCCTATTTTTTCTGCTGTGTTGAAATTAACCGTTAATGTTCTATTAGCTTCTAATCTTGTACTTAGATCAGACAACTCATCACCATTACACACCGATTCAACGGTTAAGGCAATACGTCTAAAAAATTGATTAAGTTCTGATTGATCATGATACGTTGCTAAAATTCCATTTTCAACATCATTAATTGGATTAGCAGTAAATGAAGGCATTTTTTTAGAGATCAACACATTGGCTAACTCTTGCATTTCAGCATCAGACAAATAAAAACCTCCAGCTAAATAAACCGCATCAATACCTTCTAAATTGGAGATAATATCAGTTAAAGTTTCAAATGGAACCAATTTCATTTCTACATTCAAACGTTCTCCAATTGCATTGAATGTTTCTGCAATGGGTAAATTATCTATGAATGCTTTTTCTATAACGACACCTATGGATTTAGGTTGTGCCAATTGTTGTAATAGTTTTATATCTTCAGCGTAAGATTGTGATGTTGTAATAGAGGTATAGTTTTCGACTTTGTCTCCCATAGTCTCATCAGTCAATAGCTCTTCACTTAGTGCACCAAATACTATGGTAGGTTTTTGATAAGAGGTTTGCTTTGAGATTACTGCATTGTTAACAATACCAAATGCAATGATAATATCAGTATTATTTTGTAACAGTGTGTTGTAATTACCTAGTGCAATTGTAGTATCAAAATTATTGACTAGTCTACTTTTAGTAGGAAATTCTATAATAGCATCCTCACCTACAACTGCTGAAATTTCATTTGAAAGCTCTTGTAATAAGCCTTCAATTTCTGGAGAGTTTCTATCTAAAAGAAATCCAATTTGGTAGGTTTTGTTCTGACTGTAAGCAAATAAACTTACTCCTAAGAAAAGAATAACACTTAAGATATAGCGCATTGGTTAGTTGTTTATATCATGAATTTGTAAAAATAACACATATCACATTATACGACAACTAATTGGAAGTCAATTTATAATACCAAATTACCATTTTTATACCGCTTTAATTAAATGTCAATACATGACTTATAATAAAAACGGCTCCATTATCTTTGCAAAAATGCTTACCCAATATGTCTGAAGAAAAAAAACCTGATCAAGTTGTTTATAATAAAATGACACAAAATTACGATGCTGCATTAAAACCGTATGCAACTAACGTTGGTGCACCTTCAATAGAAATTACAGACACAACTGCTTGGAAGAATAAAAACATACACAAGGCTAATAAACAGATACAAGCTAAATATTCAGAATTAAAGGCTGCATATGACCAAATGATGCAAGAATTAGAATACAACAATTTGGTATATAATGCGCGTTTTAATTTTGAACCAATTGTTGGTGAGACTTATCATCTATATAGAGATAAAAAGAACGTACCTTTTTTATCTATAATAGCACCTTCAGATTGTGATTTTGATTTTGTTGGCAGCTTCTATTTGAATAGTGAGCAACTGTGGAAGAAAATTTAAAAAAAATTACCGATCTCTGTCAATTTTATTATAGGCACGAATAATTAAAACAGCCCAAATAATCACGCAGAAAGATACGAATACAGAAAACCAGAAAACAATATCGTTAGCGTCCATTTTTTATCTGTTTTATAAAAATTACTACTCCTAAAAGTGTAGGTGCCCAAAGACCAATGAAAATAGCATGTAATTGATCGCCAGAAAGAAATAAATATTCAGCAACAATAATAATTAAAGCACAAAGCAGTAACATGAATAGATTTGCTGATCCTAATTTTTTTAGCATGTTTGTTTTTTGGTTAATTTTTGAACACCTAATTTATAAAAAAAATTAAGATTATTTTAACATAATCAATAATAAATATTATAAGTCCAGTTTATTTACCCGATTAGCGATTTAACTCATCCAAAGCTAATTTCCATATCTAAAAATTCCGTCTTACATTTGGCACAATTAATGCTTAGTTAAGCGTTATACATAAAACCTAACGTATGAGATCTATTTTTTTAAGCCTGCTATTCTTATCTATAATTTCAGTTAAAGCCCAAAATACTGCTATAGGTAAAAATGAAAAACTCACATTCAGCGCTTCTTATACCATGTCTGGGCTTCTTACAGAGTTAGCCCAAGTAAATATGGAAACCAATGAGGTAAAAACATCAAAATCTACTTTGTTACGCTTAAAATGTACAGCTACTACTTATAGTAAGTGGGATGGTTTTTTTAAAATAAGAGATTTATACGAAAGCTATGTAAATCCAAACAGTCTTACACCTTACCTCTATAAAAGAGATATTGATGAAGGGGGTTATCAAAAATTTATGCAGTATAAATTTAAACACAAATCAAATACAGTAGAGAGCATAAAACGAAAAAAACGAAGAGATGGCACGATATGGGAAGAAAAAAAGACCATAAACATTCAAGCTTCAACCAAAGACTTAGTAACTACCATTTATCATATTAGAAACTTAGACATCCATAAAGCTAGTCCAGGAGATAGCCAAACATTTAAGGTCATCTTTGACAATCAAGAATTTGCTTTCAATTTAAAGTATCTAAAAAAAGAAACTATAAATACAGCTTTAGGTAGAAAAGAGTGCTATAAATTGGCCGTTTCAATCAACAATAGTGATGTTCTAAAAGGAACTAATGACAATTTGCTTTGGTTAACAGCCGATAGTAATAAAATACCTGTTTATGCAAAATTTAAAATTGCAGTAGGTAGTGGCGAGCTTAAAATCAAATCTGCTACAGGGCTAAAAAATTAATAACTCATGAGAAAATTAAGTATTGTTTTAGGATTTATAGCTGCCATATTAACAGTAATTCTTTCAGTAACTCCACTATCGAAAATGGCTTATATACCTGGAATAGCAGCATTAATTTTAGGTGTTATTACCATTTATTTGTCTAAACAAAATTCTAAGAGATCTATTCAACTTATGTTTTTACTGACTATTATTGGGCTCACAGTAACAACATACAAAGCAATCTTTGATACGGTTGAAGTAGGTAATACTGAGGAATTACAAGAAAAGGAAAACGAATCGCAAGAAGATGCAATACAAGAATTAAACGACTTAGATATCGAAGAGATTTAATCTCATCAATTAAAAATTTGTCTAAAGCTTCTATATTCTCTTTTTTTTTGTTTTATTTGACTGAAAATTAGAGTTATAAATCGTTTAACTCTTTTTATACAATCTACCGCTATACATGAAAACACTTTTAGTTGCATCTGCTTTGACCCTTGTTGGATCTTGTGCTACATTAAGTCATAAAGAAAAATTACAAAATGTGAAAGACAGCATCGTCTTTGATGAAATAGCTACCATTAAAACCTATGCAAATACCATTACAAGCGAAGAACTAAGTACACATGTATATCGGTTTTCTTCTGATGAATTTGAAGGCAGAAGAGCTGGAGAAGTTGGTCATCACAAAGCTAGCAATTATATAAAAGAATACTACATTAGTCAAGATATCGGCTCACCTCTTGGTGCAAATAATTATTACCAACTTATACCAGAATCCTACTTTTCAGACGATATAAAAAGCTCTCAAAATGTGGTTGCTTATATTAAGGGTGAAGTTTACCCAGACGAAGTTTTAATCATATCAGCACATTCAGATCACGAAGGCTTTACTGAAGAAGCGATTTATAATGGTGCAGATGATAACGGTTCTGGTACTGCTGCTGTTTTAGAGATGGCGCAAGCATTTAAAATAGCTAAAGATCAAGGGTACGCACCAAAGCGAAGTATCATGTTCGTTCATTTTACTGGCGAAGAGATCAACTTAACAGGGTCAAGATTTTATGCCAAGCATCCTATTTTTTCTTTAGAAGATACCGTTGCAAATCTAAATATAGATATGATTGGTCGTGTTGACGATGTTCATGAAGACAATCCTAACTATGTTTACATCATAGGTGCAGATCGCTTAAGTACAGAATTACACTATATCTCTGAAGCTGCAAATGATAATTTTACAAACTTAGAATTAGATTACAGATTAAATAGTAATAATGATCCCAATCAGTATTACACCAGATCTGACCACTACAACTTTGCTCAAGAAGGAGTTCCTGTTATTTTTTATTTTAATGGCACTCATGATGACTATCATGAACCTACAGATACTGCTGATAAGTTAAACTATCCATTATTACAAAAACGAACACAACTTATCTTTTCAACTGCTTGGTATATTGCTAACTCAGATAAACGTCTTGAAGTAGACCTAGCATATTAACTGCTGTTAAAGTTTGTTAAAGATGTGCTTTAAAAAATCTTACATCAGAGATATTTTGTAATATCGTGTAAAATTTTTGCAATATTATTATCATGAAAAAGAATTTACTAGTATGTACGCTATGTGCATTGATTCTCGCGTGTGGTACACCTAAAGAGAACTCATCTACTATCTCTGAAAAAAAACATCCAGAAGATCCTACGATTTATGCAAACACAATAACTTCAGAAGAACTCAAAGAAATGCTTTATACGTATGCTTCAGATGAGTTTGAAGGTAGAGAAACTGGAGAACCAGGTCAAAAGTTAGCCGTTAATTATTTAAAAGAACAATACATGGCTTTGGGCACCCCTTCGCCATTTTCAAATGATAATTACTTTCAAGAAGTGCCTCTTGAACGTCAAAGAATTGCTGATGCTCAAGTAAAGGTCAATGGAAAATCTGCAATCGCTTTCGATGACTTCATTCCGTCTTCTTATGTAAATGTACCAGCATTTAGTGTGAATCAAATTGTCTATGTAGGTTATGGAATTGATTCTGAAAACTATTCTGACTATAAAGATATAGATGTGAAAGGAAAGATAGTCGTTTTCAAATCTGGTGAACCTATGAATGCAGATAGCACATATGTTACTTCTGGCACTAAAGAGAAAACAAAATGGACATCTGGTAGAAACGCAAGAAAGCTTAAAATTGATACCGCAAAGAAGTTAGGTGCAAAAGGTATTTTTGTGTTAGATAATAGAGCGCATACTTATTACTCTAAAGTCTATAAAAGATTAGATGAATCGGGCTACAAAGGCACCATTTCATCTGCTAGAGATGATGAAAATGAAGCATTTTACTTTTTAATAAACCAATCATTTGCTAGTACTTTAGTTAAAGATATTAGTACTAATCACAAACCAAGGGTAATAGATACAAACCTTGAAATAGCTATTAAGAAGAATTATGAAAATATCTCGTCTGAAAATGTTGTTGCTTACATTGAAGGTGCAGAAAAACCAAATGAAGTTTTAGTCATTTCTGCACACTTAGATCATGAAGGCGTTAAAGATGGCAACGTATATAATGGTGCTGATGATGACGGTTCTGGTACAGTAGCATTATTAGAAATTGCTGAAGCATTCAAAACAGCTATGAAAGATGGTATTAAACCTAAACGCTCAATATTATTCTTGCATGTCACTGGTGAAGAAAAGGGACTTCTCGGTTCAAAATATTACACAGATAAAGATCCAATATTCCCTCTTGAAAACACAGTAGCGAATTTAAATATTGATATGATTGGTCGTGTAAGTCCAAAACGAAAAGGCGATAGAAACTATGTGTACGTTATTGGTAGTGATAAATTGAGTTCAGATCTTCATCAGCTATCTGAAGCTGTTAATGCCAAGTATACCAATATCGATTTAGACTATACCTATAATGATGATAATGATCCAAACCGCTATTACTACAGGTCAGACCACTATAATTTTGCAAAGAATAACATACCAGTAATCTTTTATTTTAATGGTACCCATGATGACTATCATAAACCTACTGATACAGCTGATAAAATTCAATACGATTTATTAGAGAACAGAACTCGACTTGTATTTTATACGGCTTGGGAAGTTGCCAATCGTGATAAAAGAGTTATAGTTGATAAAGTAGAAACGACAACAGCACCTTAAAACAGATACATACTTATACTCAAAATAAAAAAGTCTTCAAGTTACCTTGAAGACTTTTTTTTGGGTGGATGATGGGATTCGAACCCACGACCCTTGGTACCACAAACCAATGCTCTAACCAACTGAGCTACAACCACCATTTGTAATTGGACTGCAAATGTAAATCTTTTCAAATTTACTGCAAAGACTTTTTTTAAATTATTACTACAAATAAATGCCTAAGAACTTGTATTATTTCAAATCCAGTAAACTGTCTACTGCTGGGTATCGTTCTACAGTAAAACCTTCAGCGTAATCAACACCTACTAACCTCCCTAAATCTCTTCCTCTGTAAGTAATACTATCTGTAAAATTCTTACTAGAAATTGGTGTCTGAGGTGCTTTACTGGTTGGGTCATAAAATTGTGTTTTGTAAGCCATTACAGATTTCATTTTCAAATCCATATAGCCAGTAACATCTACTACTACATCAGGTTCAATATTCTTCCATTGTATATAGTGATACACAAGTTTTGGTCTCCATTGTTTTTGTGAAACACCATTAACTTCGGTATCAATTTTAAGAAGTCCACTTAAAAAGCAAGCGTCACTCACCAATTGACTCCCTTTGCCATGATCTATATGCCTGTCGTCAATGGCATTACATAGCACAATATCTGGTTGATACGTTCTAATCATTTTGATGATCTCCATCTGATGCTTTTTATCATTAACAAAAAAGCCATCCGCAAATCTGAGATTCTCTCTTACAAGTACTCCTAAAATATTAGCAGCATTTTCAGCCTCTTGGTCTCTAGTTTCAGCTGTGCCTCGAGTCCCTAATTCTCCACGTGTTAAATCTACTATACCAACTTTTCTTCCTAAAGCCACTTCTTTCGCTATAGTTGCGCCACATCCCAATTCAACATCGTCTGGATGTGCTCCAAACGCCAATATATCTAACTTCATATGTATTTAATTATAATGCAAATTACAAATTATAGCAGAACTTACACATTCCATGTGCGTTGTTCTTTATCTGTTAAAAAAGTCCATGCGACTACTCTACTAATTTTATTTCCTAAAGCCATCTCTAAAACCTTAATATTTGTTGCGCCGAGTTTATTCAATGACTTTCGCATTGATTTGATATGTTCCTTTTTAGATACCAAACTCGTATACCAAAAACAATTGGTCTTAAAAAGTGAACTTTGATACAAATAATTATGTAGGAATGCTTTTTCTCCTCCAGGATACCAAAGCTCTTGGGCTGTACCACTAAAATTTCTTACGACCTTATAGGTACTTAGCCCTAGGCCTTTCAGTTTACGTTTTGTACTCTGCATAGCTTCTTCTTCATTCTTATAAAACGGTGGATTGCACATTGAAGCGGCAATAGCATCTGATGATTTAATAATTCCTGTTAATACATGCAGTGGATTATCTTGATGCTTAAGCGAAATAACTTTATTTAAATTATTCTTTTCAATTATAACTTGTGCCGTTTTAAATGCAGAACTATCAGTTTCTGAAGCGATGAAGTGCCAATTGTATTCAGCATTTCCCAGCAATGGGTAAATACATGTTGCTCCAGTACCTATATCAAGAATGGTTAGATTGTTTTTAAGACCAGAAGACTGTAATAAATCATTCAGCAAATGAATGTATTCAACACGTCCAGGAATTGGAGGGCACAAATGTTCATCTGAAAATTGCCAATATTTAATACCATAATAGTGCTTCAACAAAGCTGTGTTTAATAGTTTGACTGCTTTTGGATCTGCAAAATTTATAGTTAGATTCCCGAAACTATTCTGAAAAACATAAGCCTCCAAAGCTGGTTTTTTTGTAATTAAAGCTTCAAAATTGTAGCCTTCAGAATGTTTATTATGCTTGTGCAAATGATGCAATTTTAGTTTTAGTTATAGCTTGTTCAATATCATTCTTCAAATCTTTAAAATTCTCAATACCTACGGAAAAACGAATGAGTCGATTACTAATACCTACCGCATCTCGTTGCTCCTGAGTTAATAGCGCATGAGACGTTTCACTAGGCAATAACATGGTACTTTCAACTCCAGCCAAACTCATCGAGGACTTTATTAGATGTAGTTGTTTTTGAAATGCCATGGCATCTATGCCTTCAACCAATTCAAAAGATAACATCGCCCCAAAATCTTTCATT
Source organism: uncultured Psychroserpens sp. (assembly GCF_947503375.1). Lineage (GTDB taxonomy): Bacteria > Bacteroidota > Bacteroidia > Flavobacteriales > Flavobacteriaceae > Psychroserpens. The sequence goes on along the minus strand of NZ_CANNDQ010000009.1, from coordinate 6,754 downwards.
TGAGATTTCGCCAACTTACGCTGAGGATGACTTTTTAAACCTGGATAATATACGTGAGCCACGTTAGGATTTGCTTCTAAAAATTTAGCAAGCTTCTTGGCATTTTTTGTTTGTGCTTTAACTCTCAACCCTAATGTTTTCATACTACGTTCTAACATCCAAACTGTAAAATCGCTCAAACTACCTCCTAGGTTTTTTGCTACATTCCAGATACAATCCATATGCTCTTGTGAGCATGCAATTGCACCAGCAAGAATATCACTATGTCCTCCTAAATATTTGGTTGCTGAATGCATAACAATATCAATACCTAGCGTAATAGGGTTTTGATTTATAGGACTTGCGAACGTATTATCAATGGTAGAGATAATCCCTTTTGACTTTGCTAAACTAGCAATAGCTCTAATATCTGTAATAGTTAATAGTGGGTTTGAAGGTGTTTCGATATGAATCACTTTAGTATTAGGTTGTAGAGCTGCTTCAAAATCTGAAACATTATAACTATTAGTAAAAGTGAATTCTATACCGTATTTTGGAAATTCTTCACGAATAAAATTACTGGTTCCACCATATAGCGTGTTTTGAACCACAATATGATCTCCATGCTTTAAAAATGCTAAGAACATGGTGCTAATCGCTGCCATACCACTACCAAATATCATAGCTGTTTCTGCTTGTTCAAGAGCAGCAATCTTTTTTGAAAGATGTTCTTGATTTGGTGTATTAAAATATCGAGGATATCGCTTGATATCAACTGAATCAAACTCATAAGACGTTGACAGGTATATAGGAGAAATTGCGCCTTTAAACTGTTCATCTTTAATTTCTCCTACATGTGTACAAATGGTTTGCATTCCTAATTTTTGCTTTGACATAACATCTCAATTTGTAAATATTAAAATTACAAAAAAAGAATATCAATGTAACCATTAATATCGCACTTAAAAAAACCAGAAACTACTTAGTTACTCGTATTTTTTTATAATAATTACGGTTATTACTTTTAATCAATACAATATAGTTTCCTTTAGAAACAGTACTTAAAGAAACTCTAGAGTTATTCGATCTGTCTAAACTTTCAGAAGACCATTGCTGTATTAACCTTCCATTAATATCATAAAGAGAGAGCATTTGAATATAGTAATTTTGGCCATTTTTGATTACTAGTTCATTAGAGGTGTTATAATAACTGATCTCTGGATGTTGAATTGAAGACTCTATTGTAGATAATAAATCATCTGAAAAAATCATAGCATCAATATCATTAGTGAAAGTAATGTAGAAACGATTGATATGATTTCCTTCAGATATGCTTTCAATTAAGCTTGCATCTGTAATTGAGACTACAGAATCGTTTAGAGCATCATAAATATACACATTGATATTTTGTTCGAAATTTTCAAGAGACTGCAATGAAAACTCTACAGTTCCTGCATCTGCTAAAAACAAGCCCAAAGGATAGGTTTTATTATTATTGAATGCGCCAACAGCCTGTATAACATAGCGTTCGTTATCGATCATCCAATTGCAATCGTTATCAAAATTATCAATGTTTTGAGCATCATAACCATAATCAAAACCATCACTAGCAGCATTGTCTGGTGTAAATCCTAATAGCAAATGTCTTGTATAACCAGTGGTTGTAGTGATATTGATTCGTACACGTTGTATTTGAGAGTTTGTATCTTCAGAATTATTACCAGAAAAAGCATGTATGTCTATTGAGGTCATACTAAACAGTATGATAAAACAAAGGTAGATTAGGGATTTCATTATATTAGGGCTTTAATGAAACATTGATTTGTTACATTGCCAATGTAATGTAAATAATTAAAAATATCTACAAAATGCATAAAAATTCGATGAAATGCATTTTGTAGATATTTTTGTCACGTCTATAAATAGACTAATATTTAATTACTGCCTTAGTATTATATGATGTTTTTTCTGTATTGACTTCTATTATATATGTTCCTTCAGATAGATTTTCTGTTGGAATTCGAATAGTTGTTCCAATAAAATACTCTTGTATATGCTTCCAAACTTGAACCTCTTGACCTAATAAATTAATAAGACGTATCTCATTCACCTCAAAAATATTAGGTGTTTTCACGTATATTTCACGAGTAGAGTTCAAATAATTGATTATGGTCTGGCTTTTAATTTCTTCAGAAGTAGATAATGTATCTTCAGATGCCGTAAAGGTTATGTAAAAACGATTTAAATATGTATTTGGTTCTAGTGTGATTTCAAAAGCTTCAGAACTAATATTAAAATAGTTTCCTGTTACCGAATCATAAACAAAAACATCTACAGCATCATTAAAATTCTCAAGTCCTTTAAGTGATATTCTATAAGTTCCTGTTTGCGCGACGTAAATTGCTAAAGGATATTGACTTTCAATATCAAATACTCCTACTCCTTGAGTAGTAAAGTCTCTATCGTCAATTCTCCAAAACATATCGTTAGGGAATTCGGCATCAGAATTTTCAGCATCATATGCGTAATCGATACTTTCAGTAGCTAGACCATTTGGCACAAAACCTAGTAATAATGGTCTTGTAGCTCCTTCAGTTGTTTTAAAATCTATCCTAACTCGTTTTATAGCCTCGTTAGGATCTTCTTGAGAAGCATACATGTTAGGATTACTTGATCTAAAAAATTCAGAATTAGTAGACGTTTCTTTTTCAAATATACGCTGACTGTTTTTAAATTGAATATTACCACCTAGATTGCTTGCTGTAACAAAAAAGCCCTGTGATACTGGTATATATCTTCCTGGCAATTTTGTTGGTGTTCCATTACCACTAATTAGTGGTGGTGATACAGCAGCATTTCCTCCAGTAAGATTATACGTTGCATATCCGCCTTCATAGTCTTCTAGTATATGAGTAAAATTAGAGGTATAATGTTCCCAAAAATACAAGGTTCCGTCAATACTTTGCGAGGATCCAACATTTCCGCCTGGTATGTTATCTAAAATAAATGTATTTGCATCTATAGCCGATGGATAAGGATTACCTATTAACGCTTGATTACCAACTGTTACTGGTGTGGTAATGGTACCATTGTTTGGCTTTCCTACAAAAACATAGTTTTGCACATCAGCAATTGGATCTCCCGCACCACTTCCTTTCATTGTAAAACTCAACCCTGTACTTAAAACATCTGTTTCTGCTAAATCTCTCCAAGCAGCATATGTATCTTCTGGAAAATTCTCGTAAGCATATAACCATCGACTACTAAGCGTAATCGGTGTAGTGTTTGCATTTGCATTGTGAGCTGTTGTCCATTGTAGATTTAATGGATTTGCTGAATCTGTACCATCTTTCAATACCGTATTTATAGCATATGGATTATTATTTGAAATAGTATTTATTGTACTCACTGGCGAGCTCCAATAATTGTAATTGTATAAGTTAGATGTTCCTTGTTGATCTCGCTCTAACTTACCTGAACTAGTAACATCTAAGATACTTCCTTCATCTTGAATTAATTGAGACTCTCCAAACAAGTCAATATTACCATCAAGTCTTAGGTAATGTGTTACTCGTAAAGATTGCCCATCATTGGTTTCGTCTTGTGTAGTAAGTGGGTCTGAGATCTTAAGTTCTTTATTGGCTGTATCAGAAATTAATCCTAAAACAGTGATGTTCTTATTTCCTGAATCTATATTATGAGATATTTGAACAATATTCCAATCGATTGGTGTATTGTTATAACCTAAACTATTAGGAGCATCCCAAACTGCAAAATGTGTCCAAGTGTTATCTGTACTCCAATCTTGTCCATCAACTCTTGACGTGTAAGGAATAGGAGCTGTTTCTTGTTGAGATGAATTCATATTTCTCAACTTACCATTAATAATTCCAGCAAATGGTATAAGGTAACCACAATTGACTTGCATACGGTAATATCCGTCAAGAGCAGTCCAAGCCAATCCAGAAATATCTAAAGGGACGATTTCTCCTCTAACAGCTGTATTATTCATGATTTCCTGGTTCATCATTTGACGAATCTGATTTACAGATAATGCTGCATTCCATATTCTAATTTCATCTAACCAGCCGTTAAAATAATTAATAGGGCTATTGGGAGGATTATTAGCTTGATCCATAGCTCCTATGATGCAACGCATTGTATTTGTTGCTGGTGCTACTCCAGCTACTGGCGCACTTACTTCTATGCCATCAATATACATTCTATATGTACCATTGCTATTGGTAATAGCTATATGATACCATCTGTTTGTAGATAATTGGAATGAAGACTGAATAGAACCTGCAGCATTCCAATTGAATCTGACAGATGTTCCAACTAAAGTCAAATCATAACCCGTTGATAAATTATTAGCATCTCTCTTAGAGAAAACGGTTTGTGTTCCAACTGTTGATTCTGGTTTAACCCATACTTCAATACTAAATTGATTAGAAAGGTCGTAGTTGTCCTCAAAAGTGATATAATCATTTGTACCATCAAAATCTACTGTAGGGCAACTTTCAATAGTTACTTCAATACTATCTGAACAATTAATAGAAGGTATTGTCCAGGTTAATTGATAAGTTCCAGGATCTGCAGAAAATTTTGAACTAGGACTAGATATATCTGAAAACTCATAATTACTACCGCATCCAGATATTGGCGTAGCGGACCAAACACCTGCTTCTCCTGTACCTGCATAAGTTCCAGTTGTAAATACTGCTGGATTAGACACACCATTAGCAATATTTTGAGCAGCAGTAAGATCATTATCATAAGCATTCAAGCTTATTTCTCCTCCACAATCTGCAGCTAATTGAGTAATATTCTCGCCAGCATAAGCTAAACTTGCATCCACTGAAATAAATTCTGTTCCTTCATCTCCATCTGCTCTACACCCATTAATTAATGAGGTAACACCATACGTTTGTACACCTGGAGTTGCTGGTGTAATTGTTGTTGTTGAACCTGTAGTCACTACAGTTCCTGTTCCATCTGTCCATTCAATAACTTCATCTACAGGTGCATCAGGAATTACAATATTATCCATTGCCCAAGCACTACCATTAGTTCCATTGAATGTCCATTTTATTCTTAATCCAGTAAGACCTATATAATTTTGTAAATCGATAGATACTGGTCGATCAACCATAGTAGATTCAGTATTATTACATTGTCCATTAAACCCTAAATCCACAAACCCTGTATTACTTGGCCCAGTATAATTATAAGTTCCTCCTGGATCTAATTGTATAGGATAAGTTGCTCCTCCATCTAAAGATAATTCAATTCTACACCATGCTCCAGCCGTAAGATAATAAGCCTGATCAAACTCTAATGTGGCTGTTGACAACCCTAAAGTATTGAAAATAGGAGTCTCTAAAGTAGTCGCATAGCCTATATCACCATGTGCGATTGCAAACTTTGAATTGTCTGCAACATCATAACAACGTCCTTGAAATTTTTTTGGTCCATTAGTACCTTTCCATTCTGTTGGGCTTGTATTGTTTCCGCCAGCCGAGAAAGATGCTGAACCATCCACTAACCAGCCTAATGTATTCAGATTGGCTGTATCAAAATCGCCTCCTTCTCCAACTGCTGGGTTCACACCAAAAGAACTTTGTGCTTCAACAGTAATGACTTCACCTATACAAACTTCAAAAGTATCTGGACCAACAATTGTTGGCGGAACGTCAGGTGGAATAACCACAACTTGAACTATTGTTGAATTGGCTTGACAAGCTCCAATTTGAATTACTGCTCTTATCAAAGTTGTTTCAAGAATATTGGCATAATAATAAGTTGTCGTTGTATTTACGATAGTTGTCCAATTTAAACCTCCATCTGTTGAAGATTCCCAGTAAGCTACATTTCCAGTCTGTCCTGTTAAATTAAACGTTGCATTTTGTGGTTCGTCAGGACATGCGGTAACTTCAACTAAAGTATCTTCATCTGCTATGGTTTCAGTATTGTTCAAATATCCTAGAACAGTTCCTCCCGTAATATTCGGGCTAGTAACAGTAACTGTTGATGTACAAATTTCACTATTACCATTTCCATCATCGACAGTTAAAACAATCACATTTGCACCTATATCTGTACAATCAAATGTACTTTGAGATAAGGTAAAATTAACAGTATCACAATTATCAGTAGATCCATTATCTAACTGATTTCCAGTAATTGTAGCAGTTCCAGTAGTATCATCTAACTGAATTGTAATGTCTTGACATGCTGGTATTGGATTTGTAGTATCATTGATAACCACGTTTTGAACAACATTAATTGAATTTCCATTACCATCATCAAAGTTCCAAGTAATAGCAAAAGCCCCTTGTGTGTTATAAGTTAATGGATCTGAAGTAGTTCCTGTGATTGTTCCTGAACAAACATCTGCAATAGTTGGTACTGAAACTGTAGTAGAACACTGTGCTGTAATGGCAGGTAATGTTGGTGTAGTTGGATTCGTATTGTCTACTACTGTAACTGTTGCTGTACAAGTAGATTGATTTCCATTAGTGTCTGTGACCGTTAAGGTTACCGTGTTTGTCCCGATATCTGTACAATCAAAACTCGTCTGATCCAAACTCAGTGAGGCTATACCACATGCATCATTTGAACCATTGTCAATATCACCTGTGGTGATGCTTCCATTGCCTGAGCCATCCAATACTACGGTCGCATCTTGACATATCGCTGTTGGATTCGTATTGTCTACTACTGTAACTGTTGCTGTACAAGTAGATTGATTTCCATTAGTGTCTGTGACCGTTAA
>NZ_CANNDQ010000008.1 GCF_947503375.1 uncultured Psychroserpens sp. | reverse complement strand
ATACATTTACTTTAAGATGCAATGACAGCGAAGCTGCGCATATTAAAGTTCGCCTTTGGCGAATGTATTCCATCGGTATTGTATATGAAAAGTAGCGGATTCTACTCACTAATTTTTCAGTTTTACAATGACCTCTAATTTATTCATTTTGCTTCTATTAAGCGATTAAACCGCTATTTTTTATATACGTTGTTGTACGCTGGCTTTTCTTTTTCGATAATTCTACATTCTTCAAATTCTATTTCTGGATATGCATTGTTTGCCCATTCACTCAAATTCTTAAGAACAGGCATTAGTCCAATAGATTTGTCAGTCAAAGAGTACTCAACCCTTGGCGGAATTTCCGCAAAAGATTCTCTTAAGAGCAATCCGTCACTTTCAAGTTCTTTCAGTTGATTGGTCAGCACTTTTTTTGAAATTGTTGGTATAAGTGCATTTAACATTCCAAACCGCATTGAACCGTTAGATAATAAATATAAAATAATCGGTTTCCATTTGTTCCCAATAATGTTCATTGTGTGAACTAGTGAACAAGCATTAGGATTGTCAATATATTTTCTTGCCATTAGTTACTTTTTGGTTACCACAAATTACTCGCAATTTGGTTCTAATAGTTTCTATAACAAACTATAATTAGTTTCTTTGTGAAACAAATGTAATTAAAAATTTAGAATGAAGAACGTATTTATTATAAATGGTCATCAAAAGTATCCATTTTCAGAAGGTAGGTTAAATGCTAGTTTAACTGAAAAGGCAGAAAAGTACTTTCTAAAAAAAGGGTATGGAGTCCGAAAAACAACAATGGAAGATAATTATCAAGTCAATCAGGAAATCGAAAAATTCAAATGGGCTGACGTTGTCTTTTTTCAAACACCTTTAAACTGGATGGGAGTAAGCTGGTCTTTCAAGAAATACATTGATGAAGTGTTTTCTATGGGAATGATGGGAGAAATGTCTGACGGAGATGGTAGAAGAAGAGAGCAACCAAAAAAGAACTACGGATTAGGTGGTAAGTTAAATGGGAGATATATGATGTCTGTTACTGCTAATGCACCTAAAGAGGCATTTAATAATCCAAATGAATCATTTTTTGATGGTATGAGTGAGGATGACCTCTTAAAGCCAATGCACTTAAACTTTAAATGGTTTGGATTTGAGGCTATGCCGACTTTCATGGCTTATGATGTAATGAAGAATCCTGAAATTGAAAATGATTTTAAACGCTTTGAAGAGCATTTAAAAAAGCACTTCTAGTCCATGTATACAAAGAGAAATTATTCTATCAAGGTGATGGTTCTGTGGACACGCAGATACATCTATAAATTTTTGATTATAGCAACTGTCCCAACCATCCTTTATGCTGTTTTAGATTGGAAGTTTTTAAACTTACCATGGTTGCCCATTGCTTTAGTAGGTAGTGCTTTAGCATTTATAGTTAGTTTTAAAAATAATGCTTCATACGACAGATTATGGGAAGCAAGAAAAGTTTGGGGTGGAATTGTGAACACATCTCGCTCTTTTGCTATGATGGTCAATGATTTTATTGTAAATCAGATTAAAGAAAATGGGCTATCTGATATAGAACTATTCAAAATTAGAAAAACCATAATTATGAGGCATATAGCTTGGATGACTTCGCTTCGTCACGCTTTAAGAAAACCGAAATCATGGGAAATGTCTACTATCAATTCATCTGATAAAGAATATATGAAGGATGTTGAAATAAGCGAAAGGAAGTTTACACTTAAAGAAGAATTAGAAGGTTATCTGTCAGATAATGAAATACAGCATGTACTAAAACAGCAAAATAAGCAAGGAGCATGTTTGAATTTGCAATCAACTAATTTGCGAGAGTTAAAAGAGAAAAATCTTATTTGGGAATTCGCCCATTTAGAAATGGAATCTTTACTAGTCGAGATGTTTACACTACAAGGAAAAGTTGAGCGAATTAAAAACTTTCCCTATCCAAGACAATTTGCCACGCTCAACTTATTCTTTGTTTGGATTTTTATTCTTTTACTTCCATTTGGAGTAATGCCTGTTTTTGATGAAATAGGACGAGGCATCATTGAGCAATATGGTTCAAACAATCTTGTAATCGAATTTATAGGTACACAATTTGTTTGGTTGGCAATTCCCTTTAGCGTCATTATTTCTTGGATATTTTTTACAATGGAACGAATAGGAGAGGTGTCTGAAAACCCTTTTGAGGGTATTGCCAATGATACACCAATAACAAGTATTTCTAGAGCTATAGAAATAGATATCCGACAGATGATAATGGATGACCCAAGCACAATTCCGTCACCAATAAAAGAACAGAAAAATATTTTAATGTAAAAAAATTATGAATAGACCAACACCAAAACATTCAGCACCAGATTTATCGTTCCCATTATTAAATGGAAACCAATGGAAATTAGATGAACAAAAGCCAGAGAACTTTACATTGGTAGTATTCTATAGAGGCTTACATTGTCCATTATGTAAAAAGTATCTACAACAGTTACAAGAACTATTGCCACAATTCAAAGAAAGAGGTGTAAATGTAGTTGCTGTAAGTATGGACACTGAAAAAAGAGCTAGACTTTCTCGACAAAAGTGGGAATTACCGAGTCTTGCCTTGGGTTATGAATTATCCGAAAAGTCGGCAAGGGAATGGGGATTATACTTAAGTGCAGGTGTAAAGGATGGTGAACCTAATATGTTTAGTGAACCAGGTCTTTTTTTGGTTGACAATAATAACAAGGTTTATTATTCTGCAACCAATAGTAATCCTTGGGGAAGACCATATTTAGCCTCATTTGTAAAAGCTGTAGATTATATAGTCCAGTCGGGTTATCCTGCAAGAGGTGAGATGCTTTAGTTCAGCTTGCGTACAACGTGTTCGTGTATGGCTTCGTTGCGTTTGCACTAAGTTAGCAAATAATGAGAAACCCATTGTTCAGAAGCGACAGAAATTCCGATAGGAATTTCCGAGCAATGAACTATACACGTTGTTAGCTACTGTTTGTTTTATCAATTGCTTCTTTCAATTTCTCTGAATTAAATCCTTTTGTTAATTCAGTTAAAATCAAACTTTCTTTTATTTTACTTTTCAATCCATTTAATGATTTGTCGTCATCAATAATCAGAAAGTCAGACGCTTTAAATTCCGTTATAAATTTTTGAATTTCCTCTTTTCGATTTCTACAATCAGCGTATTCTGGTAAAAATCCAACGATATCTTTTTTTATTCCACGATTTTTAAAAATCAGATTAAATTCATTCATAGTTTTCACAGTTCGACGAGTTGAGCTCAACCAAATATCAAATTCTGCAAGAGTGAGAAGTCTGTTAAGATTTTCAACACAAGATTCATTAAATTCAGAATATCCATCCGAGTGAATTCGGTCGGCTTTCCAAGATGGATTCGTTATTAGAACTCCATCTAAATCTAATATCAAAAGTTTGTTGTTTCTCAAATTGTAGCTAACGTGTTTGTGTATGGTTAGTTGCGGAATTGCAGCTCGCGTGTGCGGCTGAAGCTCCGAGGAAAGACGCGAGCTGTTAGGCTCTAATTTTTCCGATAGACAAGATAGTAATTTGTAGGAGACTTTCCTTGTCTTAACCAACTTAGCAATTAATTATACACGTTGTTAGCTACAGTTTATATTCTTGTTCTGATCATGAAATCTAAAACACCTTGATACATAATTTCTATTTGTCTTTGATCATAAAAATCGTATTCACCATGTGCTGCCTTGTTTCTAATTCCAAGCCAGGCTGTGACCTGTTTTTGATCAAGAGGTGAATAAGCTCCACTTTTAGTAATTTCAGAATTAAGTAAATCAGCCTTTTTAGGCTTTGGATTTTCTTTTTTATCCAAGAAAGTTAATTCAATATTATTTTTTGTTGCTAATTGACGAAGATGTTCCTCAAGTACACTTCCAATCATAACTGCAGATGCATCTTTATATTTTTCATCGAGCAAGTATTTTGCCATTTCCATAAAATCAGAAAAAATTTCTGCAGATATTATGTCTTTCATATTAAAAAGCCAGTCTTCATCAATTGCTTCCTTAATTGACTGAAGAATTGAAATTGCACCTTCAGCATTTCCTAGTTTATTACTATTTAGAGTTTCTAGTAGATTTATGTAGTAAGTGTCATTTTCGCCTAATAACCTTCTAACATAGGATAGTGAAGATGATTTAAATCCAGAAAAAAAGCCTAATTCAGAATAATATTCGTAACCACTAGTAAAATTATTTTTAGTAGCTAAATTCCCTTTTTCAATTAACTTATCTATATCTCTTTTGATTTTATCTTTATTCATCTTCAAAATTGTAGCTAACGTGTTCGTGTATGATTTGTGCGATTGAGAATCCGCAGGATTTTCCATCGTAGCAAATCAGTTGCTTAAAGATATACAATTTAAATGAAGTTGTAAGTTAGCATTGATTATACACGATGTTACATGATGTTGCTGCGTTAAGGTAGTATTACGTTACACCATAAGAGCGCTAGGAATAGGCGAGAAGGAGCAATCACATTTAGCCATAAGAAGCTCACGTAATGCTATTAGAGTAAGCAGATAAAGCCTCAAACAAGCTAACATAAAGCGAGGATGAGTAAACAGACAAAGTGAGTTTGAGTAAGAAAGCAGTAATGACTTGTAACGGTCTCGTATAACCGTCAGTTACGGGTTAATATGCGTTAATTTTCGGTTTGGCAAAGACGTTAGCAATTCCGAGTGGATTCGGACGTAGTCGAATCCGCCGTAATTGCGGTTATACATTGTTGTAGCACGTTTTTATATTTCATCAATTAATTCCGATTCAATTTTTGGATTGTTCTTTACAAAACTTTTCAATTCAGAAATAGATTTTCCTGCGATAGTGTCAGAATCCGTATTTTCAATTCGCTTCAACATTGTAATTGTCATATGGGATGGTTTGTCCATCAAAGAGTCATACAGTTTCTGTTCGTATTCCAATGTTTCAAGTCCGTGCAATATTGTCCAAAAAACTCCAGCGCCATCATCAGTCGGATTTTTTTCAAAGACTCCAAAAAGAACATCAATTCCGATTTCTGGCTTTCCGCTTTCCCACAATTCAGTCACTAATTCGTCTAATCGCAACCAATTTCCGTCATCACTTTTATATGACTCAATGTCCGATATTATTTCTTTTACTTGACGCATTTCTCAAATGTGCTACAACGTATTTGTGTATGGTTAGTTGCGGTTTGAGCCTTGCGACAGTTTTAGCTTTTGCCGAGTCAGCCGACTTAAGGAGGTAGGCAAAAACAGCGCTAGCAGGAGCGAGGCTTTCTCGCAAATTTTCCGTTGTCTAAAGATATAAATATTATTTAGAAATTTTAATGCAGTTCATTGTTTAGCAATGAACTATACACGTTGTTGCCACATGTATTTTTTTCAGAGGGTGTTTTCGTATTCGAAAGTTGAAAAGTCTTTAAACAATAAAATGTTCTTATTATCATTCCAATAATTATCAATTATCTTAAATTCACCTTTTGGAAAACTAATTAAATCTCCTGCTTTAAGAATTACTTTTCCACCATATTCGCAAACACAAAGTTTTCCTTTTACAGTCGTGGCATAAACAGTTACTTTTTCTTTATAATTATTTTTCCATTTTTTATTTATTATCTGTATTTGCTTTCTGTTATCTTTTACTAATTTTCTTAAGTCAGTCAAATATTCGCTATAATTTTCTGCGAATTTAAATTCCGTTCCCGTTGTCATTGTGAATGGATATGAAACTTTACCCAAACAGCAAGATTCCAATTGTTCACTTCCATAAAATTCGTTTAGAAAAAGAGAATAAATTTTAGGTTCTTTATATTCATCTACTTTTTCATATTTTTCTAATTCCGCAATCCAATAGTAAGTATAAATAGTGTTTTTGTGTTGACCTTTGTTACTTTTCGATTCAAAAGTCAGGACTACAAATTCCTTTTCAGTTGGATTTTGAGTAAATCCGTTGAATGAAATTAGAAGTAGAATTATTAAAATTATCGCATTTTTCAATTTAAAAACAGATTTTTTTATATGTGTGGCAACGTATTCGTGTATGGTTTGTTGCGGAATTCAGCCGAAGCTCATTTTGAGCGAGGATGAGCCAGTCTGTGACTGGCGAAAATTCCGTTGGAGGAAAAGGAGCAAGGCTGTGCCTTGTAAATTTTCCAATGAACTAAATATACAAAAAATGAGTTCAACTCTTCCACTTATACACTTGCGTAGCAATGAATTATACACGTTGTTGCCCACAGTATTTATTCGTGCTATTTACAGTCAAATAATACATAAGTTTTTCCAAATCTGTCGTGTAATGACCTTTGAGTTTTTGTTTGGTCAGTTAGCAATACTATTATGTCAATAACGATAATTAGAAAACTAAAATTACTTATCCAACTTTGTATTGGATATTCAACTGCTAAACCTTGAGCAAATTCAAAAATTTGAGAGTATTCCGCAAGATTTGGATTGTTAAACGCTAAATAATAAATTGGAACGAAAAATATTGTTGGAAAAATCAGAATGATGCTCCGAATCAAAGATTGTTTGAAATCAATTTGATTATAATTTTGGTCAGTAACTTTAAGTTTAAAAATCATTTTTCCGAAAGTCGCTTCATATTTACTTTCCATGAAAGGCTTATAAAAAATTGTAACGATTGCTATTAGCAAATAAATCAGAAAGCTTTTGAAATTCGCGATATTGATTGCGTTTATGATGAGAGTAAATGCTCCGACTATAATTCCATCGAGAATATAAGCTCCAGCTCTGCTCCAAAAAGTAGCATATTCAACCTGTTTTTCAGTTTGGTTTTCAGCGTTAATTATTTCCGCCATAGTTTTTCAATATTGTGGGCAACGAGTTCGTGTATGGTTTGTTGCGGAAATGCAGCGCACGTGTGCGGCTGGATTTCCGAGGAAAAACGTGCGCTGTTGGCACAATTTTTCCGTTGTTTAAATATAGTGATTTTATTTAAGGATTTTATAGATGTTCATTGCAGAGCCATGAACTATACACGTTGTTGTAACACGTTTTATTCAGATTTTAGAATTTTCTCAATAATGTTTTCTAATTTCTCAATAATCTCTTGTGACTCTTTGTACTTTTGACGATGACTAGTTGGTGTAATTGAAAGTTCTTTGTGCTTACCAGATCTCGTAATTATTTGAATTACTATTTTTAGTCCATCAACCAAATCTTCATCATCTGTAACATCAATTCCATGAGCCATAGCATTTCGCCAACTTTTAAAGCTCTCTACTTCTTTTAAAACTTCCTTTAACTCTTTTATGTAAGTCTCATTATTAATTAAAGGGATTAATCCACGCGTAATTTCAATTTTGTCTTGGAAGTTCAAACCATCTCTTAATAACATTAACCTTTTGAAATCATTTATTCTAGTTTGAGGAACTTCAAAAAATTCTGCTATGAGATTATTTAGTAGAGTTTCCATCCACAATGCAGAGTGAGTCAATTCACCAGTTACAATAGCATCAAAATCTTCAATATCTAGATCTTCGTATTCCATTATTATCCTTTTAAGTCCTTTGCATATTTTAAAAAATTGACTAAATGCTGTTCTGAATGATGCTTCATTGAAAAATTAAATTGCCACAAACCGTTTGCAAGACTTTGGTTTTCAATAATCCATTTCACTTCCATCATATCTTTTATAATATCCAGTAAATCGTCAATTGCGTCTCCAGTATTTACCTCCGCATCTTGAATTATTTTATGAGAATCCCAAACTGAATGATACCAGCCAAACTTTGGGAAGTTTTCTTTTACGTTTTGTAAAATGAAAGCTGAATTAAAATTTCTCGTATCATCGTCATAATTTTTGTTATCTAGTTCTGTATTTTCCAAACTAAGATATTCAGAATATAAGTCTGTCAGCAATTTGCAGATTATTAGTTCTTTGTTTTCTACTTTAACATTTGGTTTCTCACCAAATTCAGTAATTCTATCTAAAAGCTCTATTAGTTTGCTCAATGTTTTTTGGTTTGGTCAAATGTGTTACAACGTATTTGTGTATGGTTTGTTGCGTTATCACTAAGATAGCAAATAAAGAGAAGCCCATAGTTCAGAAGCGACAGAAATTCCGATAGGAATTTCCGAGCAATGAACTATACACGTTGTTAGCACCTGTATCTATTAATCAATTGCTAATAGTTTCCATTCCTCGTTTGGGAATTTTGTCAAATAAATATTAACGTTCATATCTTTATCATTACCAATAACTTTTATTTCAAAGTTGGCTTCTCCAAATCCATCATGCATACTAATACTGCCATTAGGAAATAATTCATATTCTTTAATCCCACCAACTTCATCGATTATATTTTGATTTTTTTCTATCTGAACTATGGCAGCCTTATAGGCATCTGAGCTTTTCATTGAAGTAAAAACAAAAATAAAAATGAACATAAAATAGGTGATTCCAACTCCAGCCAATGCAAAAACTCTGGGTAAAACTTTTAGTTTTTTAGAACTTTTGAGGACAGTTGTTTTAGCAATTTTATCACCAAATCGCCTCTTTTCTTGATTAGTCAAAAGGCCAAATAACTCAATCGGCCAAATAATTATCAATAAATTGCGAATAAATAACCTTCCTAATGATGGAACTTCATTATAATTATTTATATCGCGAACCATAATTCCCATTATCCATTTTCCTAGACTAACACCTTTTATAGAATCCTTTAAAAAGTATAGTAAAAATCCGAATAGTATAGTTGGAACTAAGCTTAAAAGGTTACTAGGATTATTCTCATCAATATAACTTGTCCCAAGTGATAAAAATGATATTGTAACTATTAAGAATAAAATAGAAGTATGGTCAATAAGAAATGCTACAATTCTTCTTTTTCTACTTGAAATTAAGAGTTTGTTTTCGAAAGTTTGATCCATAATTATTCTTGGCCGATATTGGTGCTAACGTGTTTGTGTATGATTTCGTTGCGAAATCATTTACTAAAGTTAGTAAAAAAGAAACCAACAAATATTGTTCTGCTAATTTTTCCGCTGGAAAAATTCAGCAGCAATGAATTATACACATTGTTACCTAATGTTACGACAGATTCGAGTAATCACATTTAGTTTTGCCGTCACTGTTCAGAACAATTATTTTGACAAAAGCTAAACTATAGTTTTGCTTTTAACGGTTTAAATTGCAAAAAGTGTTTGTAAAACGCTTTGAAGCTTCAAACATAAGCGTTTTTAATTTCGCAAACTTGCTCAAAAGTCCGCCAGAGTAAAAATCCGCGTCTGAGTTAGTTTCCACGTGCGAGTAAAATTCCGAGTTCGAGTAAACAAACTATTCAGAGCTTGAGTGGCAAACAAATCCACGTCTGAGTGAGTTCAAATTCAGAGTTTGAGTAAGTTCGGAGTAATTTTAGGTAACGTGTTCGTGTATGGTTTGTGGTGTTTGAGAACTAAGTTAGCAAAAAGGTAGGGAAGTGGTATTGTATTTCGTTAGAAATCCTCGAACATTCTTTAAACACTATTAACTATACACGTTGTTGTAACACGTTTATTATTATGATTTTGTATTTTTAACATTTTATATCAATAGTATATGAGATTATTTCTTTTAATAATGACTCTAATCATATTTACCTCTTGTTCAAGTAGTGATTCAAGTTCAGAGCCATGTACCAATCCAGATGGAATATACGAAGGTAATTTGCAATTTAGAAGTCAAGGCGAGTTAAATAACTTTGATTGGACTTGTTATTCAAGCATTAATGGAACCCTTCAAATAGGACCAGACTACCCTTCAATGTCTAATCCAATTACTGATTTAACAGGCTTAAGTCAACTTGAATATGTTAATGCTATGGATATTTTTAGTAATTCTTCGCTTTCAAGTTTAAGTGGCTTAGAAGACATAATAATTGAAGATTTATTTATATCCCATAACCCTAACTTAAACTCATTAGTTGGGCTTGGCACCATTACAGGTTCTCTAGCGATACGAGTATCTCCTGGATTAGAATCTTTAATTGGTCTAGAAAACGTAACAAATCTTTATTCGTTAGATGTTACATTTAATGAGAACTTAACATCTTTAGCAGGTCTTGATAATTTAAATAATGTATCTCACGGTATATTTATTAATGAAAATGAGAGTTTACTTTCTTTGAATGGACTAAACAATTTAGGGTCAGTTAAAATTATGGATTTGAACAATAATGAAAATCTAGCAACTATAAATTCATTAAGCAATTTAACAACTATTTCTGGTATTGGATCATATTTCTTAATACGTGGAAATCATAGTTCTCTTGCTAGTTTACAAGGATTGGAAAATATTGAAACTGTTGATGAATTAACTATAGAGAATACAACATCCTTGACGAATTTGATAGGTATTTGTAGTTTAAATGCTATTCAAGGAAATTTAAGTATTGTCAATAATGAAGGATTAATAAATTTAGAGGGTTTATCAGGTACAGAATTAAATGGAAATTTAACTATTATTGGTAATGATAACTTAAACTCTATATCGAGTTTATCAGGTCTAATAAGTACTAAGCGAATTGATATATGGAATACTGCACTCACTACACTAGATGGTCTTGAAGATTTAATATTGGTTGATGGACCTATACAAATACAAGTCAATTCAGTATTAACCGATTTCTGTGCATTAAATGCTTTGTTCAGTAGTGGAACAATAAATGGCACTTTTGGCACTACTAATAATGCTTTTAATCCTACTCAAAGTATGATGGAATCTGGGAACTGTAGTAATTAACCTTTTTAGGTTTTTCCCTCAAATGTGTTACAACGTGTTTGTGTATGATTTCGTTGCGTGTTTCAGCAACTAAATTAGTAAACTAAAACGAACCAGAGGAAATTCCGAAGGAATTTCCAAGTAGGCTAATACTAGCAATGAATTATACACGGTGTTGTGTGTAGTTTTATTCTTTTATTTTACACACGTTTATAAACATCTCTCCGAGTTCAGTCAATACATACTCTTCATCTGATTCAATTTCAATTTCAACATCAACATTAGTATATTGAGTTGAACCACTTCCATAATAAGAATCATTTTCATATGGAATTTCTAGTGTTTGAGGATGAGCATAAGGTATTTGCACGAACCTTATTAATCCAAGTCTTATAAGGTTAGAAATTTCAAATTCTTTTAATTCTTCTTCAGGAATAGTTTGAGATTCATTTATTCTATAATTAAAAACATTTTCTTTTCGGTCAAGAACCTTTATGTCGTTCTTAAGTTTATCCTTGCTTCTTTCTAATTCCCAAGTTTCTGGATTCCAACCTTTGTTTTCGCTCTTTTCTTTAATTTTAGTTATTTTCTCGTCTAATTTTAAAACTTCTTTTTGTATGTTTTCTAAAATTGCAGGTTTACTTTCTAAAAATAATTTTAGTTCCTCTTTTAATTTAGTCTGTCTAACGATTTTGTAATCAAATACATCTTCTAAAAAAGCGAATTCATTTGAGGAAATTTGACTTAAAATATATGGAAATACGTGATTTTCAATATTTTGTTCAGAATCAACCATATTTGTCAATAATATAGCCCATTTGTCTTGTAATTCTTCATCTTCTTCTAATGAAGAATAATCTAGTAGAGGACAAAGTAATTTTAAAGATATAGTTTTAGGATTTACATTATACTTTTCACAATAAGACTTTGCCTTATTTAGCATTTTTACTTGATTCTTGAATTTCCATAACGTAACTTTATCCTTTAATAGTAGTCCAGTTTCTTCAACAGCAGGAATTATCAACTTATCCAAGAAGTTTTTTGCTAAATCAATTCCTTTTTCAATTGCTGTAGAGGATATGTCAATTTTATTACCCATTTAATAAATTTATTAGGTGGTCACAAATTACACACAACGTGTTCGTGTATGGTTTCGTTGCGTCTGCACTAAGATAGCAAATAGGAGCGAACCCATTGTTCAGAAGCGACAGAAATTCCGAAAGGAGTTTCCGAGCAATGAACTATACACGTTGTTGGCTGTAGTAGTTTATTCAGTTTTCTTTAAATTATTCTTAAACAATTGAATTTCATCATAATCTTTAATTCCAAGGATGTTGATTAATCTCAAGAGAGGAATTTTTCCCTTTAAGTGATAACCTATTAAAATATCTTTATTAATTAATAAATCATTTTCATTTTGTACTTGGAAATGACTTATTACTTTTTTTCCATTCTTAAGATTTAATTCAATTCGATTGTTAGTTCCATTAGATTTATCGCTATCCAAAGTAACAGTACTAACATGAATTTGGTTTCCAATATGATCCGTTTGATATATTTCAATATTATCTATTTCTTCAAGAAGATAATCTTTTGAACTAATTGAAATTCTGTCGTTTTCCATTTTAAGAACACCGTTGAATTTACCATTTAATTTTTGTGTTGTAAACAAACTCTTTATCAAAAAGAAAATGAATAAAATACATAAGAATATTCCAATTAGTTTATTAGATAAACCGAAATAATATTCAATCTCGTCTGAGAAGTAGATATACAAAAGAACTATTCCACAGATTATAAAAGTAGTGGGAATTGTAATTTTATTTGATTTTTGAAAAACCCTAAATGTTTTCATCTATTACTGCCAACGTATTCGTGTATGATTTGTGCGACCTATAATCCGCAGGATTTAAGGTTGTAACAAATCAGATGATTAAATATAAGATTTTAAATTGAAGTATGAGTTTAGCATTTATTATACACGTTGTTATATGCTGTTGTGAAAATCAGAGTAATCACGTGTTGCCATAATGAGGCTAGGAAAAGGCGAGTAAGAGTAATCACATTGAGCCGAAAGTAGCTCAGTTACTAACTCTTGAGTAATCACGTAATATCGCAAACGAGCTAACATAAAGCGATTATGAGTAAGCACATAAAGTGAGTTTGAGTAAGAATTGAGCAATTGCATATAACGTGTTTGTGTATGGCTAGTTGCGTTGGCAAGAACTAAGTTAGCAAAAAAGAAACTAACCAATAGGAAAATCCGCAGGATTTTCCGAGTACACACAAACCAAGCAATTGGTTATACACGTTGTTGTAGCACGTTTTTTTTAGTTCAGTTTTTCATTTTCCAACTCAGAAAACTTTTGTTTATCATTCGGTACAATGTCAGTCAATTCAAACCGATTTTTGTCTAATTTATCAAAATCAACTTGACTTAAATACAAGTCAACTACTTTTCGGTCAATCATTATTTTTCCACCACCAGCCCAATGTCTGTCAGTTCCGTTTTTCTTAATTCCAGAAATCCAATATTCGTCTCCATTCTCTAAATCGTAGTAGTTTCCCGCAATTCCTTGAGCATTAGAGTTTTTAAGAGCTTTTCCATTAAAATAGACAGTTCTGCCTGATTTTGAGAATTCAGCTATTCCAATCCAAGCAGGTCCATTATCTCCAAATCCGCTTTTTAATTCAATATATTTTAATTCAGGTTTCATTTTTCGAGTATATTTTTCCGATTGATAGATTTGGATTCCAATTTCTCAAATCATCGATTTCTTGTTCATTTGGACTTTCAATCATAACTCCAACATTAGGTTTTCCCTTAATAACCCTCATTCCTGCGTCAATCCCTTTTATTTTTCGTTCTAATATTTGTCCATTAAAGTTAAATTTGATAAAATCTCCTGTCATAAATTCGCCATCCAAAATATTTCCAGAGAATACAATTCCTCTTCCAGTAATTCTAAAAGTATCGTGAATTTGATATGTTGCAATATGTTTCATCAAATGTGCTACAACTCGTTATATAAAGATAAATATACTCGTTTTTGGGTTCTATTTCCCCAAAATGAGGAATTTTTGTTCCTCATTACGGTTATTATTTATATCTTCTATAGCTTGATCTAATGGGCTCTTAACATTTATTAGATCCTTACGGGCAACATGCGTATAGATCATTGTGGTTTCTGGTTTACTGTGTCCCAATAATTCTTGTATGTGACGTAAACTTATTCCTTGTTCTAGAAGGTGAGTCGCATAACTATGTCTTAGCGTATGTGGTGTTATTGAACGATTTATTTTTGCTAGCTTACATGAACGTTTTAAAAACTTCCTTACGCTACTTGCCGAATATGGCTTACCAGTCTTACCTTCTACAAAAAATACTTTTGGCTGATAACTCAATAAATAATTTTGTAGTAAAGGCAAGAAACTGTTAGCAATAACAACATAACGATCTTTACGACCTTTGGCTTGCTTGATATGTATTTGTTTTCTATCGAAATGTATGTCTACCAATTTCAAGCTTAATAATTCACTTATTCGCAAACCACTCGAGTATAGCAAACCAATAATAGCACGATGTTTTATATTTTTTGTTAGTTGGATTAATAGAAGAACCTCAGAAATAGATAAAACTTCTGGAAGTTTTTTAGATCTTGATGGACGTGTTAACTCTAGATTTTCAATTTGTGTACTTGAATCAAATTGAATGAATAATTTTAAGGCACTTATGAATTGACGTTGAGTAGTAATAGAAAATCTACGTTTGATTATTGCATGTTCTATATATAACTCTACGTCTTTGTTGCTTAAATTTGACAATTGTTTTTCAGTTTGAAACTCAACAAAATCTGCTACAAGATATGTGTAGGTATTAATAGTGCTTTTACTGTACCGTTTTCCTTTAAGGTGTATAAAGAAATTGTTTAATAATTCACGCTGCTTTGCGTCAAGTGTTCTATTTCTTTTTAATTTAGTTGACTTCATTATTCACTTAAATTGTAAAAATAAGCAAAAAATCAAAATATAGAATATTTTCTATAATGTTTCTGGTTAACTAATTATAGATAACCCAAATCTTCTATCTCTAATCCAAAATCATATTGTAGGTCTTCGTGCAGTTTTTCTACAATCTTTTCTGTTAGAGCCATTTGTCTATTGTAAATATTAATAAGTGTTGTATTATTTTTTAAACTAGGCTTAAATGTTTTTAATTGTTTGCAGAAATATAAAAGAAGTTCTGCTTCAGTTTCTTTTTTTTGTGAATAGCGTGCATACTTTTTGATGTTACGCAAGATCTTACGTACACTTTTCTTAATATAAAAAAAACTATTTGTATTGATAGCATCAAACTGTTCGTCTATTTCTGTTTTTACAGCTACTACATAACCAGATTCGTCATGAGCTTCAAACAACAAATAGGTGAGGAGCTCTTTGTTTTCTTTTTTAAATTTTGAAAGACGCAAGCAAAGCTGAATAAGTTCTTCTGACGATCGATGTTGTAATTCTTTCTTAATGGTAACTACAGAAACTGCTTTCAAATCTTATAGTGTTTTCTAATGGTTTGTTTTACTCTTAAAAGCCTAATGATTCCTACAATTAATAGTGTTGGAGAAATGACTAAAAGTAGAATACCAAACGATTTCAAATCTGAAAAAAACTCGATCTTTAGAACGGTTAATCCAGTACCTAAAAATACAACAAAGGTCCTAAAATAAGCCAAAAAGGTTCGTTCATTAGCTAATTTAGTTCGTTCAATAGCCAACCAATCACGTGTGATCAATGTATGTTCTTTTTCCATTATTTTTTCATACCATCAATAGAATATTTACCAGCTCCAGCCAAAAACATAACTACAAAAGCAATCAAATATAATAAGGCATGCTCTTTGGTCGCCAAATCATCTTTAGCATGTACTATAAAAGCTGCAACCAACATGGTAATCGCTGCAGGAATAGCTGCCCATTTGGTCTTAAATCCTATAATTAGCATAATTGGAGCAACTACTTCACCAATAATGGCTAGTATTAATGATAATGTTGCGCCAATACCTATAGGATCTCCAAAATCTGAAGGATTAGATAACATGTTCATTTTTGGAATGCCATGTGTAAGCATAAATCCACTGAATCCAACTCTTAAAATCAATAAGGCCAAGTCTGTAAATTTTGTTTTCATTATATCAAGTTTTGTATTAGTTACCTTTTAAAAGATTGACACTAACCGTTGCCAATTCGCTATTAGGAAATTTAGAAAAATAATTTGGATCTGGATGTAAACCAGCTTCTTTTGCAACCTTATTAAATACATCTACCTCCAAAATGTATTGGTCACTATAACCATGTGTAGCATCATAAGCAGTAGCCGCTGTTCTACCAATATTTTTGGCTACAAGTTTTGGGTTAACTGTATGAAGCTCTATCATTAATAATCCAAAACGTTCAACATAAGGCTTCCATTTTGATAGATGCTCTAGCAATGAATCTTCTACCAAATTATTGCTGAGACGTATACCAAGTGTTGCGTATGCTCCTAAAGAATTACTAATTCTGCTAGTCTTGGCTTGAGGTGCTTCCCAAATACGATTGTGATCTAAAAATGTTCGTACGTTCAAGAGGTCTTTGAGTTCAATATTATAATCCTCTTTTAAGTCTTTGGCTAAAATGTCTGGCCGGCCAATATCACCCCAAATCACTTTGGCCCAAATATCAGCTTTTATCAAATTAGCTCGTGTTACTTTTAAAGCAGCTTGATTGAAATCTGCTCCAACCAATAGAAGTGGATGCTCGTCAAGCATTTTGCCACGAAGCGTTTGATACTCAATCACATCAAATATGTGTTGAATAAAAGCACCATTACCACAACCCATATCTAAAATACCTTTAGGTTGTTCGTCAATAGGCTTGTTGAATAGTTTGATGATGACTTCATCAATGACTTTAAAGTAGGTAGAATGTGCACCACCACTTCCCCAAACATTCATTTCACGATGAACATGCTTCTCAGTTTCATCAGGTGTGTCTGTCTTTAAAACTTTGGCATTTCCGAAGATAAGATCGTCTAGATGGATGAATGTTGGTAAATACGATACTGTTACACCATAGGCACTGGCACGTTTTGCAAAAAATAAACCTTCGTTTGTAAATTGGTAAGTGTTTTTCTTTTTGGTAAACCAACCTAAATGTGCTAAGAAATCTAATATTTTTTTAAAACTTTCTGGGTCTTTATGATATTCTTCAGCTGTAAAAGAAGCTTCCATAAAATACTTATGAAATAAGCCATTAACACCTAATAGCACAACGATAGGACCAACAATACAGCCTTCAATATGCTTTAAGACTTGATGTTCTATAGACGTAGGATAAGAGTCATCTAAACCGAAACGCGATTCAAACGATTTGAATATCTTTTCTAAAACACTAAACGCATCTGGACCAATTCGCTCTTCAGGAAAACGAACTGAGTAATTGAGCAGATTCACAGCGTCTTCGTATAAATGAACCTGCTTGAAAGCATTCTCACTAAGGGCATTAACCTCATAAGAAACCTTATTGCTCTTATTGTCGAGATGCTGCTCTAACCAACCTTGTGAAGAAAGCACTCGCAATGCAACATTGAGATAACCTTCATTGGCTTTAAAATGGTCTGTTAATACTTCTAGTGGCACATTTTTATGTTCTAATAGATAATCGAGGACTCCCTTTTTATGTAGCGCATAGGCCGAAGTTGCAGTAGCAATGCCATCAAGGTGTCTAAAAATTGTACCTCTTAATTGTTCTTTATCTTGTTTTGAAAGCATAGGTTGGTCTGTTTTTTATAAATATAAAAAATCCATCACAAGTGCGATGGATTTTAACGACGAATTGTATGGCTTTTTATTTCACTGAAGTTTGTTTTCCATTTTTATCGTTGAAAACCGCTTCGTATACTATAGTTTCTGGTCGATATTCAAATGCAATGCTTCTATTACTTTGATTTTCTAATTCAAATTCATTGTTGTTAGTTACAAATTTGAATTCAATATCATGACTTGCTGTATTGATGTTGAAAGCACCCTCATAGATACCATCATTATTTGTGTCTGACAAAAAAGTGGTTTTATTCCATGACAAAGGATAAGTACCTCTTATACCTACTTCAGAAAATTTTTTTGCACCGTTCATGTTTACCATTACGGTTATAGTTTTTTCATGTGTTTGCTGTACACAATTGAGCGTCATTATGGCTAGTACTATGTAAATTAATGGTTTCATTGTCTTATAGTTTTGAGTAGGTGTAACGGTTTCTAACAAGACTTTCAGTACTGCCTTTAAAACGCACTTCTTTAGTAACAGAAAAATGATTTCCGTCATATACATACGTTTTCATTATGGTGGCAGGCTTGTTATCGTCTTTGCCTTCAAATTTGGTTTTTAGCGTAACTGTACCACTTTTTGAAATGTCTTTTTTTACTATTTTTTCCTTTCCGAAATGCGTGCCATTGTTCTTTAATTTGATAGTACTTTTTGAATTGGCCGAAGGTTCGTTGTCATATTGTGTGTGCATTATGATTTTATCATTTTTTATCTCTATTTGCATTTTTGTTTGCAATGTTACCTCTTTTCCATCACTATAGTTAACGTATATGAGTTCTCCAGTCCATGATGTGTTGTGAAGTACTAGCAATTCTTCGGTTGTAATTCTTATTTCGGTTTGTGACATTGCATTAATTGAAAAGTATAGCATTACTACAGTCAATACAGTTTTGTTTAATTTTTTAATATTAAAATGTTTCATAGTTTTAAGTTTATGATTTTATTTTTTTACTGATAAGGTGATCTAAGCCAAAGCGTCCAGATCCAAGGAATAAGTGATAGACAGTTACCCAAAGGAAACCCATTGCTGGTAGCATTCCCCAAACGCCTTGATTCCATTTTTGCATAAAGATGGCTACAAGCATCGTACACATAATTAGAAAAGAAGCAATTCTTGTTTGAAGACCTAGCAACAACAGTAAGCCACCAACAGCTTCACTAAAAGCGCCCATCCAAGCAAAGAAAACAGGTGCAATTGCAAAAATGCCACCATATTCAGCTACATCTTGTGGGAACCAAGCTGCTACTTCAAAGAGATTTAAATTTTGTGTACTAGCTGTCCATGGCATTCCAAATTTATCGGCTCCAAACATAGCAGTTAATAAGAGTCCGCATATAACTCTTGGAATTGTAAACATAAGATCCATTAACCTATGTTTTTGAACTATTGGTAGCGTTATAAATTTTAAAAAAGATTTTAGTTGTACCATCGAAATTGTATTTAAGTGTTTGATGGTACAAATTTGCAATAAGGAATTTTATTGAACGACTTATAAGGTATTTGAACGACTTAAATACGATTTGAGACGTCTTAATTTAACTGAGATTTGAGGTATTCGGTAGGTGAGTAGCTCGTTAATTTTTTAAAAACACGATTAAAAGTAGCTTTACTGTTGAAACCACATTCTTGCGCAATACCTAATAAAGAGAGTTGTTTTTGTTTGTCTTCTTTGAGCATACTCTTAAATGCGTCAACACGATATTGATTTACAAAATTATTAAAGTTTTTATTAAACCCAGAATTGATTATTTCAGATAATTGAGCGCGAGACATATTGGCTTGATCTGCCAAGTCAGATAGGTTGAGTTCGGGATTCAAAAAGGCTTTTTGAATTTCCATTAAATTGATCACGATATTCATATCAGATTCTGAAATCGTTTTCTGCTCGTTAAATATTGCTTTTTGAGGTATAGCATCGAGATTAGGCGAAAATGAAAAGCTAAGTTTTTTAAGCTTTGTCGTATCTGTATAATACCCTTTGATACCAACATATAGCGTGATGATAGCAACAAATAGATTAAGCCACCAACGTTGTTGGTAACCTAAATCAATGTAAAGACCAACGATAGATTGTATGGTACTGTAAAGAAAGGCCAATGTAAAGAGTATCAAAAAACTCAGTATCCAATTTAATTCTAATTTATAAGTATTTGAGAAGAATTGCATGATCTTTTTTCGATAGTTATAGAATAACTGAAATGTGAATGCTAGATATAATAGCATATATGGAGGATTCACATAATTTAGTACTGTTAGTACTATTGGCTCATCTAAACTTAACTTTAATATGCCATTTTGTACGCTATTGAATTCTGGCTGTAATGTATCATAAGTGTAAATGCTAAATCGGTATGCTATAAAAGCAAATGCAGGAACAAAATGCCACCAATCTTTTTTTAGGAATTTGAAGTTTGATGTGGTTATCGATTTTACATAGAAGAAAATCAACGGACCTATAGCAAAGGTTGTATCTAATAAAAAGTAATTTATTTTCGTAGTTCTAAATTCGTTATACCAACCCATAAAGCCAACAGTATAGCAGGTTTGACTATAACAGGTAAATAAAAGAATCAATCCTAAAAACAGATCTGATATATTCTTTTTTCGTTTATATCTTGAAAGTAGAAGCCCTACAAATATCAAGCCTTGCAATACAAGTATTAATAAGGGTAAACTCCAACGATTAAAATCTGGAAACATTAATTTAGGTTTAAAACCTAAAAATAATAGAATTATATCAGTTTTTGAAAATCAATAGGACTCAATTTGTCTTATAGCCTTATTCTACAAATGGGTTGCTCCATTTTTCATTAGTGTAAATGTCATTTCCGGCTAAAGTTTGTATGAAAGCAATGACGGCATCACGTTCATCTTGAGTTAAATTCAATTGCTGTCCGAATCCATTTGGTCTTAGTCTTGGGTCTAAATTGTTATTGCCAGCTAAGCTAATAGCATTATAATGATTCATTACAGTAATTAAATTACTACTAACACCAATGTGCATAAACTGTCCATTTGCTGTACCATCTGCTTTAACAACATCTCTAAGACTAGGAGAACGGGTCACGATTAGATCTGAGCCTAAACCGTCGGCAGAGCCGATAACACCATTGTTTAAAGAATTTGGGTCTATACTAAATTCAGGTGCCTGATGACATCCTGCACAACCAATACCACCATTGGTTCTAATGCCTTGATTATTGAAAACGGGAGGTTGTAAAAATAATTGTTTGCCTAGGTTTTCTTCTGGTGTAAAATTATCAAATGGCTGTACGTCGTTATTAGCCATTGCTCTCCCTTGATCATATTTACTATCAAACGATTGAATACTTCTTATAAACTGTGCTAAAGCGTTTTGAATTCTAGTCTCAGTTATGATTTCACTTCCAAAAGCAAAATTAAATAGAGCAGGATAGTGTGCTGTACTTTCTAATCTAGAGATTAGATCATCAAAATTTAGATCACCATCTTCGCCACTAAAGCCCATTTCTATATGATCTTGTATTGGCATCGTAGTTTGCTCTTCTAATGTTGAAGCACGTTCATCCCAAAAGAAGCGATTTTCATTTGAGAATCTTGAATTAACTAAACGCATAGAGTGCCTACCAGTAACACCATTAACTCCTAGACTTACCTGTACATCATCTCCAAATGCGACTTCTTGCTTATGGCAACTTGCACAAGCAATTGTATTTGTTGAAGATAGTTGCTTATCATAGAACAACACACGTCCTAATGTTGCGCCTTCATTGGTAATAATATTACCAGTAGTTGTATTGTCTTTTGTGATATAATTTGGGATGTTTTGATTACTGTAATTGGGCAAATTTTCAAAGTTAATGGTTAATAGATTTGAAAAGTCTAACAATTCGTTATCACTTACTGCAACAAAATCGTCATTACCACTACAAGAAAAAAGAGCAATACTTAAAAGTACTAGAAAAAGAATTCGCATGTAACATTAGGTTTTCTCTTTAGACCAGTAACTATTAAAAAGGTTTAATCTAAATCCTAAAATAAATACGATATACTATGAAATTTCTAATGGATTTACCTCAATTTAGGATAATAAGAAGGATTTACTTCATGCATCACTTCATAAACAGCTTCAAAAATATCTTCAGCTGAAGGTTTGGAAAAATAATCACCATCAGTTCCATAAGCTGGCCTGTGTGCTTGAGCAGCTAGTGTTTTTGGTTGACTATCTAAATATTGGAAAGCATTTTGTGTATTTAAAATTTCATTTAAAATATAGGCAGATGCACCTCCAGGAACATCTTCATCAATGACCATCAAACGATTGGTCTTAGCAACACTTTTTACAATGTCATGATTGATATCAAATGGTAATAATGATTGCACATCTATCACTTCTGCATCAATACCTACTTCAAGTAATTCTTTTGCAGTTTGTTCAACAATTCTTAGTGTAGAACCATAAGAAACAAGTGTAATATCTGATCCTTCTTTAACCGTTTCAACAACACCAATTGGTGTTTTAAATTGTCCAATATTATTTGGCATCTTTTCTTTTAGACGATACCCATTTAAACATTCAATGATTAGGGCTGGTTCATCACTTTCTAAAAGCGTATTATAAAAACCAGCAGCTTTGGTCATGTTTCTAGGAACAAGCACATGAATACCTCTAATTAAGTTGATGATACCTCCTAATTGTGATCCTGAATGCCAAATACCTTCTAGCCTGTGACCTCGAGTTCTTACAATCAATGGTGCTTTTTGTCTGCCTTTGGTTCTGTATTGGAGCGTGGCAAGATCATCACTCATAATTTGTAATGCATACAAGATATAATCTAAATACTGAATCTCAGCAATAGGTCTTAATCCACGCATTGCCATACCTATACCTTGACCAAGAATTGTAGCCTCACGAATGCCTGCATCAGCAACCCTGAGTTCACCATATTTCTCTTGAAGTCCTTCAAGACCTTGATTAACATCTCCAATATTTCCTGCATCTTCTCCAAATACAAGTGCTTCAGGATAGGTACTGAAGATGGCATCAAAATTATCTCTTAGTATGACTCTACCATCTACTTCTTCAGCATTTACATCATAAGTTGGTAATACTTCATTTACATGCTTAGCGGCTAGCTTTGAAGCGCTATACAGATGGGAACTGTATTTAGACTGTACAGTATTACTATAGTTATTTATCCAACGTTGCAGTTCTTCTTTTTCAGAAGAGGTTTCTGAAACCACATAGCGTAATGCTCTTCTGGCAGAAGCCATTATATCTTTACGTATAGGTTCGTCAATATGTTGTAGGTCGTTGACAATTTTATTAATAAATACTTTATTACTACTTGAGTTAGCTAGATTAGATATGAGTTTTAAGGCTTCTTTTTGTTCAGTTAAAATTGGTTCTAGATATGATTTCCAAGCAGCCTTTTTACCATCTCTCACATTTTTCTTGATAGCCTTATCTAAAGTGTCTAATTCGTCTTGTGTAGCAATATTGTTGCTAAGCATCCAATTTCGCATTTGTACGATACAATCATATTCTGCTTCCCATTCAAGTCGCTCTTTGCTTTTGTAGCGCTCATGAGATCCAGATGTTGAGTGTCCTTGTGGTTGAGTTAATTCTTGAACATGAATCATAACTGGTACATGTGCTTCTCTAGCTATTTTTTCAGCAGCTTGATATGTCTCAATCAGAGCAGCATAATCCCAGCCATTAACTCTTAGTATTTCGTAACCTTCATTTGAGTCATCTCTCTGAAGTCCTTTTAATATTTCTGAAATATTCTCTTTTGTTGTTTGATGTTTTGCATGTACTGAAATCCCATATTCGTCATCCCAAATATTTATGACCATTGGAACTTGTAATACACCTGCAGCATTTATTGTTTCAAAGAAAAGGCCTTCGCTTGTACTTGCATTTCCTATAGTTCCCCAAGCAATTTCATTACCTTTATTAGAAAATTTATCTGCTGTAATACCTTCAACGTGTCTGTAAATTTTTGAAGCTTGTGCTAAACCAAGAAGTCTTGGCATTTGTCCAGCGGTAGGAGAGATGTCTGCACTTGAGTTCTTTTGCTCAGTTAAATTCTTCCAGTTGCCATCAGCATCCAAACTATGCGTACCAAAATGTCCACCCATCTGTCGTCCACCAGACATAGGTTCTTGAGACAAATCGGTATTGGCATACAGACCAGCAAAAAACTGTTCAATGGTAAGATGACCAATTGCCATCATAAATGTTTGATCTCTATAATAACCAGATCTAAAGTCTCCATTTTTAAACACTTTAGCCCAAGCTAATTGCGGTACCTCTTTGCCATCTCCAAAAATACCAAACTTGGCTTTTCCTGTTAAGACTTCACGACGTCCTAATAAACTACACTCTCTACTAGTTACAGCAATTTCATAATCGTTTAGAACTTGTGCTTTGAAGTCTTCAAAAGTTAAGTCGGTTTTAGTATTGGAATCCGTTTGCATGGTCTTAGTTTATATGTTGCAAATTTAGCTAAAGTTTCTATGTTTTACAACGTTGAGCTTTGTTATAATATTAAGAATATAACAAAAAAACCAAGATAAATTTGCTAAATTCTTATTTTAAGCTAAAATAAAGGGTTTTAGTTAAGAATACCTTAATACCATTTTCGTCTAAACAAACCTAAAAGACGACCTGGATCTAATGTGAATAGGATACGAATTCTTTGATCGTAATTAGGTTGTCCAATTTCCCAGCCAATACTTGAATAGATAGGGAAATAGAGTTCAAAATAGTCTGTAATAAGGTTTAAACGGATTCCTGAATCATATAAAAACCTAGGATTATCACCTCTGTTCTTTACCAATCCAATATCTCCATAAGCTTCAACATATTTCCAGATGGTCGTACTTGTATTAACGGTTGTCATCCATCTGTTGGCAAAAGGAGTATCTAATTTTGATTTGAAACCGCCTTCGGCAATTATGATTTGTTGACTAAAAATACCTGATGATTCTGAACGTCCCAGGTAGTTATAATCAAATAAGTAATCTGTAGGTCTATCTAATGCAAAACTGAAATAGTCAGATGTAGGATCGGTGTTATTATATAAAAATGTACCTGCAAATAGTCTAATATTAAATTGTCTGTTACTTTGAGATAGTTTTCTATATTCGTAGTTCACGGCAAATTTTCCAAATTTTTGAGCAAACTGTAAATCGTAATACCATCTTGAAAAGCTTATAATTCCTGGGCTTCCTTCAACGTATCTAATATTAAAGACGCTATAATCTGGTTCATTGAAAGCTTCGTTGTCTACTTCTACTACAGCATTTTCTCCAACATCTCTATTAATACTTAAAAACCTAAAATTCAGATTTTTGAAATTGTCAGATCTAAAATCATTATCATCTCTAAAGCTAAATGATAGACTAGGTGAAATTCTAGTTACGAAAGCATCTTCTGCAAAAGAAGAATAGCTGGTTCGTATGCCATAACTAATACTATATAGATCACTATTTTCTAGATTATGTGTGTAACCTATAGATGCACTACCTGTAATAGATTTTGATTTGGTAGCATATTGCGGTGAAATCCTATAATTAAGTCGACGCCTTAAAAGTGTTTTATTATAAAATTTTGCACCTAATGTTAATCCATCATAAATGTTTTGAAACTCGACCAAAGGCATCATAAAGATTTGATTGTAATATGGATCTTCAATATCTTGTATAAGTCTAAATTGTAAAGGCTTATTGTTTAAAAATGAACCATTTAACGAGCGGTAATTATCTCTTAGGTTGAACTCTGGAATAATATTGTCATGATTCAGCGCTAGTTTATTGGTCTCATTCCTAGGGATAGTGATTGTTTTTTCGCCATCAATATGCTCTATCCATGATTTGGTTAGTATTGAATCTTTATCTAAAGTAAATAATGAAACAGGCATATCATTATTTCGTTTATTCTTTACGGTAAGTGTTATTGAGTCTTCTGTTTTTTCAATAGACTTTATTTTAAAATCAATTTTTTCGCGTGTATTGACATAATCTTTAAAGAACCAATCGATGTCTTTGGTGGTCTTTTGTTTCAGTAGGTTTTCAAAATCGTTTGAAGATGTCAATTGTAATTTGTTTTTGATAAGGTATTCTGAGATTGTTGTCTCGAGTATAGAAGCATTGATGTAACTATCTAAATACCTTAGTCCAACACCAGCTTTATATTTTCCAGCAATATTTGCGTTGAATTTAAGCAGAGAGTCTTTTGAGGTTGTTAATGGTTGATCTCTGTTGGTTCTAGCCATTTGCATGTAAAACAAGCTATATTGATCATTATAGTACAAATCAGAAGCATGAAATGCTCTTATGCCCCAAATGTTTGCTAAAGTTCCAAGCATTTTAGTGTCAGGATAATTTTCCTCAACATATTTCATTAAATAATAGACTTGAACCCCTTCTTTTAACCAATAATCTTTTCTTGGATTAACTAATAATGTGTTGTCTAAATAGTTTTTTAATGCTGTTTTTAGAAGCTTTAATTCGTATTGAAAATTATCTGGAAATGGTCTAATAAAATCTGGCAATTGATTTAAACCATAAAGCGGATCTTTTTTGTAGTCGCTTTTAGTAATCAATAAACGTTCGTGCGGGTATTCTCCTAAATTTGTAGTGATAAAATTTGTGATCTTGTCTGTAATGATTGCCTTTTCTTGTGATGGAAGATCCTTACTACTAATATCAGAAACGATACTGAAATCATCTGTTTGTACAAACTGAAATTCTGATGACTTAACTAAGATGAGGTTGGTATTAATTCTATCTTTTCCATGTAAAAATACGGTTTGCGATGTTTGAGTTTGCCTAATGTCTAGTGTGTTGAGTTCTGAAATGAATGTATAACCCAGAGGAAAATTCATTTCTAATTTTATCTCTGCTTTTAGTGTATATAGATCATCAAGATTTTTATTACTGTATAAATGCCATTTGCCATCATAAACCGATGGTGTCAAATACCAATATTTTAAATTCAGGGTTTTATCCTCACTAATGCCATAACCCGTAAATTTATCATCTGGTAAGACTACATTGTATTGAAGTAAGAGTTTAACTTCTTGATTAGGTAGAAGCGGAGTATTTAATTCAATTTTTACGATATCTGGATGCTGTTCATGGTAACTGTGTTGCAATTCCTCTTCACTATCATTTTTTAAAGATGTGATTACAGTATAACCACGCTCTTTGCTTTTCGCCAGATGAAATTTAATGCTGAACTCTTCTTCAAAGCGCTTTGCTAAAGGTGTTTTTTTTGTAGAGTAGGCATTATTCCAATCGTTAAGATATATTTCATTTAATGCGGTATCACTTGTATTCAAATAAGTGACTTCTTGATTAATATGTATTGTTTTATTTTCTATATCAAAATGAGCTTTGATATCAATTTTGTTTTGACCAAAGCTCTCAGAATATAAACCTGTGCCTAAGAGAAATAATAAAATCTGGATTAATTTCAATGTGCAATAATGAATTTTAAAGGGTTCCTATTTAGCTCTAATGATGTGATATAATATATACCATTTGCCAATTGTGAGGTATTCTCATTAATATATAACGTATTTTCTACGATAATGGTTTTTACGATTTGTCCCAAGCTATTATATATAACTAGTGATTTAATAGTTGATTCTGCATTTAACGCTAATTTGAGTTGGGCGTCAATTATATTTGAGCCAATAAACTGGATAGCATTTTTAGTCTCAAATTCTGCAACTGATAACGATTGATTAGTCTGTAGTTCTAATGTAACGGGTAAATGATCACTAAAATTGTACAATGCATCTCTAATTATGAATGAAAAATGACTTCCATCACAATCACTTGAGTTTATTTCTTGATTATAACAAAATGGGTTTGCATTATTTCCATATACTTGGTAACTGTTGGGAATAAAAGACAGTTCAGGGTTTGTTGTCATATTTGATGAAGTCATAATAAAATCAAAACGATCATCAAATCCACCAATTGAGCCACCTAATCCTGTTTGCGTTCTTGTAGATTGCGTCATTACATCAACATAGTTTGAGTTGTTGTGCCAGCTGCCGATACGATTAGCAGGATCAACAAAATCAATAGCGTTATTGTTATCTGCATCTATGAGTTCTTGAAATGCTGGTTCAGATTGAGTATAGACGTTGAAATCACCAGCTAAAACAACATTGCTATCTGAAGGTAAAGTTTCTAAATAGGTTATAAAATCTTGAACCATTTCTAAACGTGATGCTTGATTTTCTGTACCACTTGATGCTTTTAAGTGACATACAAACACGTCAACAAAAATTGGATTTGTATTTGCATTGATCGTATTAAGCTTTAATCTGTAATGATTAAAATCTCTGAATATAGTTGTGATTATTTCCTGACTTTCTAGAGTAAATTTTGAGCTGTCATAATATATCAAGTTCTGTAAATCATTTTGATCACTAATGTTGTCATCAGAAGTATTAAGTTCAAATACAGCACTTTGGTAATTTGAATTTAAAAACTGTAGTGAATTTAATATTGTATTTGCACCACTTTCGTTATTCAATTCACAGACCATAAATAAATCTGGTCTGTAGTCATCTAATATCAATTCTAAGTATTGTAATCTTCCAGGAACAGCATCTTCTAATGGAAAGTTAAGCACGTTATAAAACATGAGCTTAAAATTCTCTTGAGCTGATAGCGATTGTAGTAATAACGTAAAAGCAAAAACAAAAAAATATAATTTCTTAATCATAGCAGCAATCTTGAAACCTTGTTTTGTAGCTTTAGAAATTAGGACTTAATCCATATTCTTTATAGAACTTATCTAAAATATTGATAACATCATCAGCTGTGTCAACAACATGTATTAAATCTAGGTCTTTTGCACTAATATTGTTATTGGCTTCAAGTAAAGTTTTTTTAACCCAATCAATTAAACCATCCCAAAATTCTGTACCAACAAGGATTATAGGAAACTTTTCAATTTTATTAGTTTGAATAAGTGTAATGGCTTCAAAGAGTTCATCTAAAGTACCAAAGCCGCCTGGCATGACTACAAAACCTTGAGAGTATTTTACAAACATGACTTTTCTAACAAAGAAATAGTCAAAATCTAAACTTTTATCATTGTCAATATATGGGTTGTCATGTTGTTCAAAAGGTAATTCAATATTAAGACCAACTGAGGTTCCACCAGCAATATGTGCACCTTTATTACCAGCTTCCATAATACCCGGCCCACCACCTGTAATTACACCATAACCATGATTTACAATTTTTGTTGCAACTTCTTCTGCAAGTCTATAGTATTTATGATCAGGCTTTGTTCTAGCAGAACCAAAAATAGAAACACAAGGACCAATTTTACTAAGTTTTTCGTATCCACTTACGAATTCGCCCATGATTTTAAAAATAGCCCAAGAATCATTTGTTTTAATTTCATTCCAACCTTTGTGATGTTGTTCTTTTCTCATATATATATTAAAATTTTTAATCTTGTCAAAGTCACAAAAATAATGTAAATAGAACTAAAAATCGTTAATATCTGTGCATTAAGTTAGTAGACTTATAAACAAAAAGGCAACCCAATTTGGGTTGCCTTAATATTATTATGTCTTTTGATCTACAGTGGTTTACGACCAGTGATAATATTGTATAAAATCACAATGATTGCAATTACTAATAGTACATGAATCAAGCTGCTTGTGCCTAATCCTGGAATAATGCCTAATAACCCTAGTAACCAAGCGATTATACAAATTACTGCTACTAGCCAAAGAATATTTTTCATAATAGTTAGTTTTTATGTTATATCTAAATATATGAAAAGTTACGACGAATAAGAAACATTATAATCGATACGATCAATAAAAATCTCAATAAAGGACACAATTAAAAATTTAGGCAGAAAATTGTGTTACGTTAATTCCTTCTTTAAAAATTTGGCTGTGTAGCTCTTTTTATCTTTTATAATTTCTTCTGGTGTACCTTTCGCAACAACTTTACCACCTCCTTGGCCACCTTCGTAACCAATATCTATGATATAATCACACATTTTGATGACATCTAAGTTATGTTCTATAATTAAAACTGTATTACCTTTATCTGCGAGTTTGTTTAATACTAGCATTAGCACTCTAATATCTTCAAAGTGCAATCCAGTAGTTGGTTCATCAAGAATGTAGAATGTATTCCCTGTGTCTCTTTTGCTAAGTTCTGTTGCTAGCTTGATACGTTGTGCTTCACCTCCAGAAAGTGTAGTGCTTTGCTGCCCTAATGTTATATAACCCAAACCAACATCTTTTATAGTTTCGAGTTTTTTATGAATTTTTGGTATGTGTTCGAAGAAATCTACAGCTTCAGAAATTGTCATATCGAGCACATCACTAATCGATTTGCCCTTATATCTGATCTCTAAAGTTTCTCTATTGAAACGCTTTCCTTGGCAGGTTTCACATTCAACATAAACATCAGGAAGAAAATTCATTTCTATAACCCGCAACCCACCTCCTTGACAAGTTTCGCAACGACCGCCTTTAACATTAAAACTAAAGCGACCTGGTTTATAACCTCTAATCATCGCTTCAGGAATTTTAGCAAACAAACTGCGGATTTCACTAAATGTTCCTGTATATGTTGCAGGATTACTACGAGGTGTTCTGCCTATAGGTGATTGATTAATATCAATAACTTTGTCTATATGCTCTAATCCTTTTATACTTTTATAGGGCATCGGTTTCTTTACACCATTGAAGTAATGTGCATTCATTATTGGGTAAAGTGTTTCGTTGATTAGTGTAGATTTGCCACTACCTGAAACACCAGTAACGCCTATCATTTTTCCTAGCGGAAATGTTACTGAGACATTTTTTAAATTATTTCCAGTACATCCTTTAAGTTCAATGGTCTTGCCATTCCCTTTACGTCTTTTTTTTGGTATTGGAATTTCTTTATTACCATTTAGATAATCTGCTGTCAAAGTATTGTGAGTTAATAACTCTTTAGGAGTGCCAATGCTAATGATATCTCCACCATATTTACCAGCTTTCGGACCTATATCTATTACATAATCTGCACGTTCAATCATGTCTTTGTCATGCTCTACTACAATCACTGAATTTCCAATATCACGAAGTGAAATTAAAGAATTGATCAATTTTTCGTTATCTCGTTGATGTAACCCAATACTTGGCTCGTCAAGAATGTATAAAACACCAACTAACTGTGAACCAATTTGCGTGGCTAGCCTAATACGTTGTGCTTCGCCACCAGAAAGAGATTTCGAACTTCTATTCAATGAAAGATAATTCAATCCTACGTCAAGCAAGAATTTAAGTCTGGCTCTAATTTCTTTGATGATCTCTTCTGCAATTTTAAATTGTTTATCATTTAAGCCTTGCTCAAGGTTTCCAAACCATTCGGCAAGATCAATAATATCTTTATGAGCTAATTCAGCAATATTTAAACCATTAACTTTAAAATATAACGATTCTTTTCTTAAGCGTGAGCCTTCACAAGTTGGACAATCTACTTTGTCCATATAGTCTTTAGCCCAACGCTTCAAAGATGTTGTTTCAGCGTTTTTATATTGACTTTCAATAAAGTTTGCAACACCTTCAAAATCTATTTTATATTCACGAGTAACGCCTAAAGTTTTGCTTTCAACAGAAAACTTATCATTCCCACCATACATGATCATTTGTTTAGCTTCTTCAGGAATAGTTTTAAAGGGATCACTTAGGCTAAAGTCATAGCGTTGTGCAATGGTTTCAAACTGCTTAAAGATCCAACTGTTTTTTTGTGGGCCATGAGGTACTAATGCTCCCGCATTTATAGACAAACTGTCATCAGGAATGATCTTATTTTCATTCACTTGATACAACGTACCAATACCATTGCAAGTCGGACAGGCACCTTTAGGAGAATTGAATGAAAAATTATTTGGTTCTGGATTTGGATACGATATTCCCGAAGATGGACACATTAAATTTCGGCTAAAATAACGTGTTTCGTTTGTGTCATGATCAAGCACCATAAGTACATCATCTCCATGATACATAGCAGTATTGATGGTTTCGGTAAGTCTTTTATCGTTATCATCAGTATGGTCAATTTTAAGTCGGTCAATAACGATTTCAATATCATGCGTTTTGTATCGATCAAGTTTCATTCCTTTAACAAGGTCTCTAACTTCGCTGTCAGTTCTTACTTTAACAAAACCTTGCTTGGCAATTTGTTCAAATAATTCGCGATAATGTCCTTTTCGTGAGCGAATGATGGGAGAGAGGATATTGATTTTTTTACCTTTATAGCTTGCTTTTATAAGCTCTTTAATTTGCTCATCATTATAGCTAACCATTTTTTCACCAGTATTATAGCTGTAGGCATCACTAGCACGAGCATAAAGTAGTCGCAAGAAATCGTAAATTTCTGTGATAGTACCAACAGTTGAGCGCGGCGATTTGCTTGTTGTTTTTTGTTCAATGGCAATAACTGGAGATAAGCCATCTATTTTATCTACATCTGGACGTTCTAATCCTCCTAGGAACTGTCGTGCATAGGCAGAAAATGTTTCGATATAGCGACGTTGCCCTTCTGCATAGATGGTATCAAATGCTAAAGATGATTTTCCACTTCCAGATAACCCAGTAATAACTACGAGTTGTTCTCTTGGAATGGTAACATCAATATTTTTTAAATTGTGCACTCTGGCACCTTTTACTTCAATAGCTTCGTCAAATTTGGTCATAAATATAAAGAAATTGCTTGTCTGGTCAGCAAAGTTGCAAAGGTACAATTTTAGTTGTTAAATTCTTGTGAACTTTAATTGTGGATTTGTTATACTTGTAATAGAAATTATAAATATATATGGCAATGCAATTACTAGGAATTGGATCAAGAATTAATCATAATGAATTTGGGAAAGGTGTTGTAACTAATGTTACTTCTAAGCATTATTGGGTCACTTTTATTGAAACTGGTTTAGAAACCATAGATATAGATAGTGATTTTGATGTTATAGAAGTTTGTGAAGATGATGTAGATACTATAAGTTTTTCTGAAGTGGAAAGTAGCCTTGTGCATATTTTAAAGCGCTGGAGTGATATTACAGAGATCGTACCTATAGCTGAAAAATGGAAAGGCGGCAAGCTAATTATGGAACCTAGAGATACCAACTTACAAGGAAAAGAGTTGCCAATTGATAGCTTTTTTCACAAAATCACTATGGTTAGAGATCGTTTGCGTGTTATGGAACAAAAAATTAATTCTAGCAAAAATCTGGATGAGCAAGAAAAAATTGATTTACAGCAATACATTACTAGAAGCTATGGCAGTTTAACGACTTTTAATGTGTTATTCAAATTGAAGACGCAACAATTTGTTGGGCAGAAAAGTAATTGATCTAACTTTTAAGATCAATTAATATTAATGTTAGTTTTTATAAGTCTCGGAAGAAATATATTATTGCAACAATTCTTTCAAGACTTCAACGCCATTTGTTGCAGTATCTGCAATAACGGTTAAATTAGTTTTGCTTTCTACAGCTGGTTTTGGATCTATGAAATAGATTGGTGTGCCTGCTGAGACATAGTGCATCAAACTCGCTGCAGGATACACTTGCATTGAAGTACCAATAATAACCAATATATCTGCTTTGGTGCAGATGTCAATAGCTTTATCTATCATAGGTACAGCTTCTCCAAACCATACAATGTGTGGCCTAAGCTGGTGTCCTTCTTCGCAAAGATCTCCTAGAATTAAGTCTTTAGTCCATGATTTCACATTAAGCAAATTACCAGTACTCCTTACTTTTAAAAGCTCACCATGTAAATGAATCACATGGCTGCTTCCAGCACGCTCATGAAGGTCGTCAACATTTTGTGTTATGATACTAACCTTATAATTCTCTTCTAATTCGGCCAACCTGTGGTGTGCAGAATTGGGTTTTACCTCTAGCAATTGCCTACGTCTTTGATTGTAAAATTCTAACACCAATTCTGGGTTTTTGCTAAAGCCTTCTGGAGTGGCAACCTCCATGACATCATGACCTTCCCAAAGCCCATTAGCATCTCTAAAAGTTTTTAATCCGCTTTCAGCACTCATTCCTGCACCAGTTAATACAACGATGTGTTTTTCCATAGAATAAAAATAGTAAATTCCTTATTTTTATATCATGATAGACCTAAAACTTCTTGAGCATTTGGAATCGTACTTAACCAATCACAGACTAGAACGATTTACTGAAGTCTTATCTCAACGCACAAAGCATTTTACTGTAGCAACAGAAGATGTTTATCAATTGCATAATACGAGTGCTGTGATACGTAGTTGTGATGTATTTGGTATACAGGAAGTTAATATAATTGAAGAGCGAAATAGCAAACGGATAGATCGAGAAATAGCTATGGGAGCCCAGAAATGGGTAGACCTTAATAGATACCATTCAATAAAAGATGCTATTTCAGATCTAAAGCAAAACGGCTATCAAATTGTGGCAACTACACCTCATCGTGACGATGCTGAACTTCAACATTTCGATGTAATGAAAAAATCCTGTTTTTTCTTTGGAAGAGAAACCGAAGGCTTATCACAGGAGGTAATTGACAATGCCGATGAATTTCTAAAAATACCTATGGTAGGATTCACAGAGAGTTTAAATATTTCAGTATCTGCAGCTATTATACTTCAGCATGTGACCACAAAACTTAGGCAGTCTAAGGTAAATTGGCAATTAACTAGAATGGAAAAATTAGAAAAACGATTAGATTGGTGTAAAAAAACAATTAAAAGCTATGATGAGATCGTTGAGCGTTTTTATCAAACCTAATAATTTTGTACTTTTAATACAGCAACCAAAACCTTTAATCAATGATAGTGTTATATATATTAGGCGCAATATTGCTTCTCTTTATAATGCTTGCGCTTATTGCTCCAAAGGAGTATGAAGTTAACCGAAGTATTACTATAGATAGACCTCTAGTTGAAGTTTTCAATTACTTAAAACATATTAAAAATCAAGAGCATTGGTCACCTTGGAAGAAGAAAGATCCACAAATGAAACAAGAATTTGTTGGTACTGACGGAACAGTTGGTTTTATTGCAAAATGGGATGGTAATAAAGCGGTTGGTACTGGTGAACAAGAAATCATAAATATTGTTGAAAATGATAGAGTAGAAGCACGACTTCGCTTTTTTAAACCATGGAAATCTGAGTCTGATGCAGTCACTAGAGTAAAAGATTTAGGAGATGGAAAGACTAAGGTTACTTGGGGTTTTTCGGGAACAAATAAAGTTCCAGCAAATATTTTCATGATGATGTATAATGTTGATAAGCATGTAGGCAAAGACTTTGAAGAAGGGTTAACAAGCCTAAAAGAAATTTTAGAATCAAAATAAGTAGAGAAATGGTAAGTTGGTTTGAAATCCCAGTGCACGATATGGATCGAGCGAAATTGTTTTATGAAACGGTATTTGAAATTGAGATATCTATTCATGATTTAGGAGGATTACTTATGGGTTGGTTTCCTTATCACGATGGAAGTTCGGGAGCTACAGGAACACTCATTAAACAAGAATCTTACATTCCTAGCCAAGAAGGCACTTTAATCTATTTTAATTCTAAGGACGTTAAGAATGAATTAGATAGAGTGGTAGTTGCTGGAGGAAAAATTTATCAGCATAAAACGCAGATATCTCCTGAACACGGATTTATGGCAGTTTTTATAGATACTGAAGGAAATAGAGTAGCATTGCATTCTAATGCGTAAGATTATCTGCTGCTAAACCGATATTTGCGTAGTTAAAAAGAAATAATTTGTACTTAAATACTCTAATATTAGCTTAGTGGCAATTAGCTATTAAATTAAATCAAGTGAATGTTTTAATCAATCAATTTAAATCTTTACTCCCTTCTTTTTTGTTAATTTTACTTGTAAGCTTAG
This sequence comes from uncultured Psychroserpens sp., assembly GCF_947503375.1. Classification (GTDB taxonomy): domain Bacteria; phylum Bacteroidota; class Bacteroidia; order Flavobacteriales; family Flavobacteriaceae; genus Psychroserpens. Next base: position 96,869 of record NZ_CANNDQ010000008.1, on the reverse strand, counting down.
TTGTGATCGGGTTTATTTTTGGTCTTCATTTATATAATAATGTACCTCTTGAAGCACTAACTAATGACTTAGCTGCTATTGCTGAACTTCCCGTATATACTGGAATTTTGTCTCAAACAGGTATTTTTATATGGTCTGCTGCTGCTACAATTTGTTTATTTAGCTCACAATTTGTAAAAGAGAAGCTACCAAAAACATTTTTAGTTACTTCTGCGCTCATTACTCTATTACTAGGTTTAGATGACGTTTTTATGTTTCATGAGTTGGTTTTCCCAGCTTTGGGAATACATCAAAAAATAGTGTTCTTAAGTTATGGATTGCTCATGTTGTGGTATCTTATTAGGTTTTTAAGATTAATTTTAAAAACAGATTTTGTGATGCTAGCCTTTGCGCTTTCATGTTTTGCCTTATCGTTATTTGTAGATAATTTTATGTATAATGCCTCACCTTACATTTCGAAGTTATTAGAAGATGGTGCCAAGTTTATTGGTATTATAGCTTGGTTGGTTTATTACATTAGAATAAGCCAACAGTTTATATTGCAAAAAAAGCCTAACGAATTAAATTAGAAGCGTTGTGATGAGTTTCGACTTAATACTTTATATTCTTCATAACACTCACTTATGGCATCTAAAATCTGAAGATCATTAGCTGTTTGTATAAAGTCTTTAGAATAGTTACATTGATTGATGATTTCATCAAGATCATATTTGTCAACCTGAAGTAAAACCATAAGCATTTCTCTGTCAAAACGTGATGCTAATTGATTTCTGATCTCATCATCTTGTTTCATTTTTTTAAGTTTACGTAATTCATTTGGCTTTTTCCCAAACATATTATGTAAAAAATCTGCAGGATTAAATATAGCACCTAAAACTTTGCTTACAGCATTTGGTCTTCGATCTCCAGCCTCATAGCCTTTATTTGAAAGCCCAGAAATACTATACCTGTAATTTGATTTAATAGGGACTTGTTTGATATCTACAGCTAAATAACCCGTAAGCTTTAATTGATTAACGACCACTTCTTCTAAGGCTAATGCTAGCTCTGTCATTCCTATTTTGGTACTACCAAACTTAAGCCAATCATTGGTGACCCTAACTTTTATAGATTTATATCCCAAGTACGAAAAATGTAGTGTATCGTTAACATTGGCTCTTATTTCAAACTTACCTTCATCATCTGTTGAGGTTCCAATAACTTGGTTCAGATTAACAATGTTCACGCGATCAATAGGCAAATCCGTAGAAACATCGATTACAGTACCTAAAACAGTAGTAGGTTCTTGAGCATAGCTTGATAACGAAATAAAAAGCAATAAGACGATAAGTTGAAGATGCTTCATGTATTAAAATTACGACATAAAAGTACTAAACAAAACTAAATTTGAGGTTTAATACTAAAATTTTGACTAAAAATTAACAAGCCTTTACTCAAATAAAACGGTATTTGTCGGAAAATCTTGCCATTTGACTAATTTTAGTTTGCTTAATGGATAGTAATAACGAAATGGGTAGTAAATTTCTTATTTTAGTTAACCTAAACTTAATTTTCTACACTTATGTCTATACATAAGCTTACTGTTTTTGTTTTTTTTCTAGTATCAACGTGTTTATTATCAGCACAAAATGAAGCTGCCATATGGTATTTTGGATCTAATGCAGGATTGGATTTCAATTCTGGAGTTCCAGTTGCTTTATTTGATGGTGAATTAAATACTAGTGAAGGTTGCGCATCTATTGCTGATAGTAATGGGCAACTTTTGTTTTACACCGATGGAATTACAGTTTGGGATAGAAATCATGATGTAATGCCAAATGGTACTGGTCTTGCTGGTGATCCTTCAAGTACTCAATCTGGTATTATTGTACCAAAGCCTTCAGATACTAATATTTATTATGTATTTGCAGTAGATAGAGAAGCAGGATCTGATGGATTGACATACTCTGAGGTAGATATGACATTGAATGGAGGAAATGGTGCTGTAAATTCAGTTAAAAATGTTCAGCTTATCCCATTGGCTTCTGAAAAGATTTCTGCTATTGAACATAGCAATGGTCTAGACTATTGGGTTGTCGCTCATGAATGGGGCTCAAACAATTTTGTAGCATTCGAAGTGACTGATGCTGGAATAAATACAACTCCTGTAATATCTTCTGTAGGAAGTGATCATAGTGGTGATGCAACGACGTCTATAGGTTATATGAAAATATCACCAGATGGAACTAAGATTGCCTTAGCTAAATACTCTGGAGATAGTATAGCTGAAGTTTTCGATTTTGATACGAGTACAGGTATAGTTTCAAATACTATCACTATTGATGGTGTATTTTTTGGTCCTAATGGTTTAGATGGAACCTATGGTATAGAGTTTTCGCCCGATAGTAGTATTCTCTATGTTTCTGATGTGGTATTCTCATCAGCACTTAGAAGTAGAGTTCATCAATTCGACTTAACCTCTAATGATCAAACTACAATTATAAACTCAGACACAATTTTATATGATGGTCCTAATGTTATAGGTGCTATGCAATTAGCAATAGATGAAAAGATTTATTTGTCAAATTTAGGCAATACGTTTTTAGATGTTATTGAGGATCCAAACGTTTTAGGTACTGGTGCCAATTACGTGGAAGCTGGAGTTGATTTAGGTGGCAGATCATGTAATTTTGGGTTACCACCATTTATTCAATCATTTTTTAATGTAGGTATTCAAATAGCAGATACTTGTTTTGGAGATGAAACCCAATTCTTGGTCAATTCTAACGAGGAAATTTTATCCATTACATGGGATTTTGGAGATGGGACATCTTCTACTGAAGAAAACCCAACTCATATTTATGCATCTACTGGAACTTACGATGTAAATGTTGAAGTGGTCACAGCAATAGAAACAAGAACATTATCAAAAACAATAGAAGTTTACGAAGTTCCAATAGCAAACTCAGTTGCAAATTTTACACTTTGTGATGATGCATCAAATGACGAAACCGAAAGTTTTGATTTAAGTACTAAAATAAGTGAGGTCCTGAATGGTCAATCTGATACAACGTTTGATATTGCATTTTATTCAAGTATGGAGGACGCTGAGGCTAATATGGATGCGTTGCCAATAGACTATAACAATGTAACTAATCCGGAAGAAGTATTTGTAAAAGTGTTTAATGCGCAAAACAATGCTTGTTCAGCTATTACTAGTTTTGAATTAATTGTTAGCAAACAAGCTGTAGCAAATCCAGTTCCTGATTTGATTTTATGTGATGATGAGGTTAATGATGGTCTGGAGCTAGTAGATTTGACATTACTAAATGCAACAGTTCTTGCTAATCAGCCTGAATCTGAATTTACCATAACTTATCATCTCAATCAAGATGATGCAAATGATGATGAAGCGCCATTAGATATACCGTATCAAACTATATCTAACCCTCAAACCATTTATGTTCGTATTGAGAATAGTATCAATACAGATTGTTTTGATACAACACCGATAAATATTATTGTTGATGGACAATTGATAGCCTTCAGACCAGATAACATGAATGTATGTGATGATGTAAGTGAAGATGGCATAGAAACATTTTTACTTACAGATCAAAATGCCCAAATTGTTAATGGGCAAGCTGTTCCTTTTGAAATTACCTATCACGTATCTGAAGAGGATGCTATTGGAGATACAAATCCATTGCCAAATAGTTATCAAAATGCAAGCAACCCTCAAACTGTTTATGCACGAATTGAAAATGAAGACAATGCCTTTTGCTATGATATTACCTCATTTGAGCTCAACGTATTATCATTGCCAGATATTGTAACCCAAGAAACCTATTATTTATGTACTGGCGATACTATGGAACTGGAAGCAGAAGAAGGGTTTGATTATTACAATTGGTCTACGGGTCAAACAACAAGAGCAATAGATATAAATCAAGCTGGTACCTATACTGTTGAAATTATAGACGATTATCAAACCGATCCTGCAATTAGTTGTTCTAGACTAAAAACATATACTATTATAGAATCAGGTGTTGCAGTAATTACAAATATTGAAATTGATGATTGGTCTCAAAATGATAATACGATTACAGTTTTTGTTGAAGGCTTAGGTGATTATGAATACTCTTTAGATGGTGTAATTTATCAAGATAGCAATGTGTTTTTAGGATTGTCACCTGATACGTATACCGTTTACGTAAGAGACAAGAACGATTGTGGTGTGGTTACAGAAGAAGTGTTTTTGCTTTATTATCCAAAATTCTTTACACCAAATGGAGACACATATAACCCAACATGGCAAATTATAAATGCATCATCTGAACGTGATCTCGAGGTCTTGGTGTTTGATCGTTACGGAAAGTTAATTGCTGAGTTTAGTGGTTCGTCTATAGGTTGGGATGGTACTTACAGTGGGCAAAATATGCCAGCTTCAGATTATTGGTTTGTTGTAAAACGGCCAAGTAATGGTAGAACTTACAAAGGCCATTTTGCACTTAAGCGATAGAAAATAAATAGTTAATAAAAAAGCCTCAAATTTAGTTTTGAGGCTTTTTTATTAATCACGACGTCTAGAACGTCTTGGTCTGTCTGATAGTGGTTTACCATCAGATCGTCTTGGTCTAGATTCGCTAGAACTACGTCTGTCCTTTCTATTGCCTGAACTTTCAGAGTAACTTGAATTTCTTCTGTCATTTCTGCTCCCAGAATCACTTCGTCTTCCTGAAGAACGTCTTTCGCTTCTTGGTCTATCATCATTTCGTCTGCGATTTCCACCATCATGGCGTTTACCACCTGAACGTCCGCCACGACTTCTTCCTCTGTCTTCACTCACTTCTACGTTGACAAACCTTCCGTTATATTTAAAATCTGTAAAAAAGGCTAATACCTTTTCTTGATTCTCTTTCTCAGTATTAAAGAATGAAAAACTATCCTTTACATCCACTTTAAAGACATCATCACGCCCTAACTCTAATACTTCTTTCAAGAAATCTTTAAGCTTCATCCAGTCATAACCGTCTTTGCGACCTACATTAATGAAATAACGTGTTTCATTTCCGCTACTACTTTCGCGTTCACTTCCGCGAGAAGAATCACTTACATTAAGATCTTTAGTCTTTTGATAGTAATTAAAGAATCGTGTGAATTCTACAGAAAAGAACTTTTTAATCAATTCATCTTTGTCAGCATCTGCAAAAAGCGCATTGATGCTATCTAGATATTTGTCAATTTCGTGATTGATTTCTGTATTGTGGATCTTATTGGCAAGCGACATCAGTTGCACTTCACAAATTTCTATTCCACTAGGAATTTCCTTTTTCTCAAACTGTTTCTTTATAATGCGTTCAATGCTTTTAATCTTTCGAACTTCACTTTTAGAAACAATAACCATTGAAACACCAGTTTTACCAGCTCTACCTGTTCGTCCAGAACGATGTGTATAGGTTTCTATCTCGTCTGGTAATTGATAATTAATCACGTGTGTAATATCGTCGACATCAATACCACGAGCAGCCACATCTGTAGCTACAAGCATTTGTATCTGTTTGTTTCTAAACGATTTCATTACCAAGTCTCGTTGATTCTGACTTAAATCGCCATGTAACGCACCAGCGCTGTAACCATCTTCTATTAAGTTTTCAGCTACTTTTTGTGTATCACGTTTGGTACGACAAAAGATTACAGAAAAGATATCTGGATTTGCATCAGCTAAGCGTTTTAGAGCTTGATAGCGATCGCGAGCATTCACTAAATAATACTCATGAGATACTTGATTGGTGCTTTCATTTTTATTACCTACAGTGATCTCTATTGGATCGTGCATGAAATCTCTTGCAATTCTTGCAACTTCTTTTGGCATTGTTGCTGAAAATAGCCATGTATTCTTATCATTAGGCGTATGCGATAAGATTTCAGTAATATCTTCATAAAATCCCATATTCAGCATTTCGTCGGCTTCATCTAAAACGGAATATTCAATTTTAGAAATATCAACCATATTTCTACTGATCATGTCTTTCATACGACCAGGAGTGGCAACAATAATTTGTGCGCCACGCTTTACTTGTCGTGCTTGGTCGGTAATGCTTGCACCTCCATAAATGGCTGTAACATTGAGACCTTTATAATATTTTCCATAAAGCTTAAGCTCATTGGTAATTTGTAAGCATAGTTCACGCGTAGGTGAGAGTATAAGACCTTGAGTGGTTCTGCTATCTACATTTATTTTCTGTAGCATTGGAAAACCAAAAGCAGCTGTTTTACCAGTACCTGTTTGCGCTAAGGCTACAAGATCTGATTCTTTTTCTAATAAAAGTGGGATGGCTTTTGCTTGAACATCACTAGGTGTTTCAAATCCTAGATCGTTAATAGCATGCAATAGGTCTTCATTAAGACCGAGTTCTTTGAATGTGCTCATTCTTTCTTGTAATAAGTATTCGATTATGTGCTATAGTGTTACATAAGAAGCGAATCGACATACTTAAAAACCAAACTTCTTGGTAACACATCCTCACGCTGAGGAATTTATAAAATCTCTACTAAAGATTTTTTCAAGGTGCAAAGATAGACTATTATTTGGATAATCAATGTTTTGTGTATTAATAGGCATAATTGCCTGTTTAAGGAAAATCTTTTTAATATATTTACTTAAAGAGTTATTACAGATTTAATGCGTAAATACAATTATATTTTTATAAGTATATTCCTGTTTATTATTACGTTTGTTCCCTTTGCTTTGAGGTTAAAGGCTGACAAATTAGAAATTTATCCAGCTATAATTTTTCCATCAGGTGCAACTATTGTCGAAACAAGTAATGATACTGTTACTACGCGTAATATTGAAGTATGGGCAATAAAGAATGGTTGGCAGAAAATTGAAACAAGAAAGTTTATGGGTACTATACCTCATTGGTATTTTGGTGCTATATCACAAACACATTTTGGCTTAAAGAAATTCAATAAAAAAGTTAATCTTCCACTAATTAACCAAAAGCTTATCTGGAAAAATACATATAATGATGCATCTGTTAGTGAAAGTAAGGATTGGATTAAAGAGCGTTTGGCTATTTTAGGCTACAAAAAAGATAGCTTCGCAATTAAACATTTTACTATAAAATATAGTATTAGCCAAAAAAAAATCATAAACAAAGAATTGATTAAAGAAAAGCTTTATGGTCTACATTAATGATTTTTTAAGAAAAATCTATTTTAGGCTCAAAGTTAACACTAAAATTGATTTAGAAAATTTATGGATATAGAATATTTGTTGGATTATTTTTGTTGTTAGTTTTTCGACCTCAATACTCATGGCTAGCAGAGATTCCAAGTGGCTTTTTTAGACCACATGTCTTGAGTATTGGAAATTTATTCAATGAATTGCCAAATGATAATTTTTTTATTATAACAGATTATTTAATACTTGGTTTAATAAGTCTAATTATTCTTGGAGTTAAAACAAGAGTTTCTTTTATTCTTTTAGCAACATTATTGATTATAAATAATGCTTTCGCATATGGGTTTGGAAAAATTGATCACACGTTTCTATTTATATTGTTCTTGTATTTATGTGCTTTTTTAAACTTAGGTACTAGAAGGGCAATACTAAAAGATGAACCCAATAAAAATTGTGATTGGTATGTTACTATCTACTCTTTACTGATTGTATTTGCTTTTTTTACTGCAGGATATGAAAAACTAATTAATTGGTTTGATTTCAATTTTGGTACTAGTGGTATTTTGAGTTGGTTTTACAGTGGTTATTTTAATTTGGGAAGAAATAAATTACTTGCGCCATATTTTTTTAATATACCAATATGGATTAAAGAATTGATGGATTATAGTGCTGTAATATTTGAAATGTGTGGTATATTCTTTCTTTTATATAGTCGTAAATCATGGCGAATTTATTTGGTGATTGCTATACTTTTTCATTTGATAAACACCTTAGTTTTGAATATTTCATTCAGGCTGCATCTGATAATTTACGGGTTATGGATTTTTACAACTGTGTTGAAAAAAAATAAACTATTCATTTTTCTTCTTATACCATTTCTTTTCAAAGGGCAGTTAGCTACGGTTATTCAATGGAATTTATTCTTATATATTGGAATTTATTCCTTAAGAATATTACCTAAGGATAACAAATTAAAAGGTTAGTTCTTGATTTGGATATGACTTCCCACTTAAACATTATGTTCAAACAATTTGTTTACTAAAAATCTTACAGCCATACCTCGATGTCCTATTTTGTTTTTTTCTTCTAAAGAAATTTCTGCAAAGGTTTTGATATAACCTTCAGCTTTAAATATTGGGTCGTAACCAAAGCCCTTGTCGCCATACTTAACAGTTGTGATCTCACCTTTACAAATACCTGTGAACGTTTCTGTTTTGTTATTGAGGTGTAAAGCAATTACCGTTTTAAATTGTGCTTTTCTATTGGTGTTGCCCTTTAAATTAGCTAGTAACATGTTCATATTTGCATTAGCATCACGTTGCTTACCTGCATATCGCGCACTATAAACGCCAGGTTCACCATTGAGGGCTTCAACTTCTAAGCCTGTATCATCTGCAAAGCAATCGTAGCCATACTGTTGCTTAACGTATTCTGCCTTTTGAATGGCATTCCCTTCAATAGTTAATTGGGTTTCTGGTATATCTTCAAAACAACCAATGTCTTTTAGGCTTAAGAGTTTGATGTGTTTTGGCATCAACGATTGTACTTCTTTTAATTTGTTCTGATTATTGGTTGCGAATACAAGTTGCATATATAGAATTTGACTACGAAGATAGTTTAATATTGAATTTGCCAAAAATAAAAACTAAATTCACTAAATTAAAAACAAACATGTTATGTATACATCTAAGATAGCGCTTAACTTTTTAGACCACGTCGCAATTCGAGTAAAAGATATTGATGCTTCTGTTTTATGGTATGAAACAGTACTCGGACTTAAGAAGTATCAACTTTCAGAATGGGGTGCGTTTCCGGTTTTCATGCTTTCAGGAAAAACAGGTATCGCCATTTTTCCAGCTAAATTGGATGATAAAGCTATAGACCTAAATTCTAAACAGGTAAAAATTGATCATTTTGCTTTTAATGTTACCAATGAAAATTTTGAGAATGCTAAGCAGCATTATTCAAAACTAGGATTAGACTTCAATGTTCAAGACCATCATTATTTTCATTCAATATATACTAAAGATCCTGATGGGCATACTGTTGAATTGACCACTATTGTAGTTGATGAAAATGCCTTCTATAATTAGCTAATAAATTACCAAATCTTTAAGAGTTTTTTATCTTAAAAATTCATCAATATTTCGTAAATTAGTATAACGAAATTAACCTAAAAATAAGTGCGATTATGAGTGTGAATATTAGATATATAAACGTAGATATTAGTGAAACATTAAACACATTTACTGAAGAGAAGTTGAGCAAATTATTTAATAGGTATGAATTTTTGATTGGAGCTACTGTTAGATTCAAACAAGATGAAAATAATCATACCAAAGGTAAGATCTGTGATATTGAGTTGAGTTTACCTGGACCTCGAATATTTGCCACTTCTGACGAAGCTCAATATGAAGTTGCCGTTAGAGAAACCATAAGTGATCTAGAACGACAGCTTAAGAAACGAAAAGAGATTTATAAAACCTATTAGTGTTTTATGCTTTTGTAACATAGGCCTTATAGAATTCAACAGGGCTTTTTTTTTATGCACTAAACAATATGTTCGTTATAGAATTGATTTAGCCAACGGAAGTCAAAAAACAGTAGATGAAGCTGTATAAAAATTTTAGGACGACTGATGAACAATGAAGCCTATATTAAAAGCCTTTGGTTGGAATAATGATTACTGATGGTGGTAAGGTTCGTTACGCAATATAGTAAAACCTCTATACAACTGTTCAACAACAAATAAACGAATCATTTGATGGGAAAAGGTCATTTTTGAAAATGATAGTTTCCCATTTGCTTTTTGATAGATTTCTGAAGAAAACCCATATGGACCACCAATTATAAAAACCAATTGCTTAATGCCAGAATTCATATGCTTTTGCAAATATTGCGAAAACGCAACAGAGTCTAATTGTTTGCCATTCTCATCCAATAAAATTATCACATCAGAAGTATTCAACTTGTTTAAGATCAATTCACCTTCTTTTTGTTTTTGTTGATTTTCAGTAAGGTGTTTTACTTTTTTTAGATCTGGTATGATTTCAAATTCAAATTTTACATAAAAACCCAACCGCTTTTGATAATCTTCAATTAGTGATTGTAGTTGCTTGTTATCAGTTTTGCCTATCGCAAGAAGTTTTATTGTCATTCTTTTTACCTCTAATTTAAAAACTAACTATATTAAGTTTCTGTTAAATATCATTAATATGCTGAGTATAAATAACAATCACTTTTTACGCTATTTAATTGGTGGCTTATATGTGCTCTTCTAAAATCTTCTTTATTTGAATTTAGTGGTAATCTATAAGTTGATGATGAATTTGTACGCTTAGTTTTATGATTGAAGAAACCAATAGGAACTTGACTCAATGTATTCAGTATTTTTGAATAATCACTCATGGGTTTAGACCAATCATTACTATATAAAAGAGATTCAGTCTTATCCCTATACCATTCGGTAAAGCTAAAGTAATCGCCGTTTGATTTCAAATATATCATAGTAGCTCCATTATTGAAGAAAATATTTTTAACAATACGATTAACTTTTTTCCAATTAACATTTTTATTTTCATAATTATAACCAACATTTTCAGTATATAGGTATATTGGGATAATGTTTTTTTTAGAAACTTTTCTGATGCATTTTTTTTGATAATCATCAAATACCTTGCGACGTTTAATGTATAAGCTTTTTGTTAGCGATATATTTAAGGTGTCTCCATTTGGTATTGTATGTATATAAGGTTTACTTTTAATTTTTCGCTCATAAAAACCAAACAGCGTATCCTTATATTGTAAGATTAAAGTTTTATTAGAAGAAGCATCTATACCATATGATTTTGATAAGATAAGTCTTAGTTGTTTGTATTCATTTGAATTGAGTGTGCCAAATTTGATAGTCTGTTTTAGGTGATGAACAATTGTAGTGTCTGTCTCAATTTTTTTTTCATAAAAGAGATAACAATTCTTTCTTAAATTGAATTCAGATTGGTTTATATTCTCGAAATCTTCATTAAAATATAAATTAACTTTATTTTTGTTTTGAGAATAAGTCTGAAGAGATATAATCAATACTAGAATTAAAACGAATACTTTTTTCATGTGCCAATTTTAATGCTAATAAATTAAAACTATTTATGATAACTAAGCAACAATTTAACAAAGAAATTGAACTTATAATTACTAATGCCATTAGAGAAGATGTTGGAGATGGCGACCACAGTTCTTTAGCATGTATTCCTGCATCAGCAAAAGGAAAAGCTAAACTTCTCGTAAAAGCTGAAGGTGTAATAGCTGGTGTTGAATTTGCAAAGCAAGTATTTGCTTATGTGGATAGCAATATGACTGTTGAAACTTTAATTGAAGACGGAAGTGATGTAAAGTATGGCGATATAGTTTTTTATGTAGAAGGTGCATCACAATCTATTTTAAAAGCAGAACGATTGGTGCTTAATGCTATGCAACGTATGAGTGCAATAGCCACTAAGACCAAACAATTTGTTGATTTGTTGGAAGGAACAGGAACAAAAATATTAGATACCAGAAAAACGACTCCAGGTATTAGAGCTCTTGAGAAATGGGCTGTAAAAATTGGAGGAGGAGAGAATCATAGATTTGCATTGTATGACATGATTATGCTTAAAGACAATCATATAGATTTCTCAGGAGGGATTACTAAAGCTATCAATAAAACCAAGCAGTATTTGAAAGCGACCAATCGTAATCTGAAAATTATAGTTGAAGCAAGAAATCTTGATGAAATTGATGAAATACTTCAAGCCGATGGTATATATAGAATATTGATAGATAACTTCAACTATGAAGATACGCGAGAAGCTGTAAAACGTATTGGAGATCAATGCTTAACTGAATCGTCAGGAGGAATCAACGAAAAAACCGTAAGACGTTATGCTGAATGTGGTGTTGATTACATTTCTTCAGGCGCATTGACTCACTCTGTTTATAATATGGATTTAAGTCTTAAGGCTGTAAACTAATTTACGTTGAGACCTAAGCGATTACCTTCTTTTATCATAAGCTGATATGCAGCTTCGTATTCATTAGGAATATCACCTTCTAAAATGGCTTCTTTTATAGCTTCTTTTATTTGTCCTATTTCTCGAGATGGCTTTATATTAAATGTTTTCATGATATCTTCACCAGAAATAGGTGGCTGAAAATTACGCAAATGATCACGAGCTTCAACTTCTTCAATTTTTTGACGAACTAGCTTAAAATTATTATGGTATTTTTGAAATTTCTTTGGATTTTTCGTTGTTATATCTGCCTCACAAAGTGTCATGAGATCCTCAACATAATCTCCAGCATCAAATATCAAACGTCTTACTGCAGAATCAGTTACAATATCTTGCGCTAAGACAATTGGTCTTGAACTCATAAAGACCATTTTTTGAACAAATTTCATTTTATCATTTAAAGGCATTTTCAGCCGTTTGAACAAATGGTATACCATTTTGGCGCCTTGAAATTCATGGGCATGGAAGGTCCAACCTACTTTTTTATTAAACTTCTTAGTTGGTGCTTTACCTATATCATGTAGAAGCGCTGCCCAACGTAACCAAACATTATCTGTGTGTTTAGCAATGTTATCTACAACTTCAAGTGTATGGTAAAAATTGTCTTTATGACGCTGACCTTCAATTTCATCTATTCCTTTTAATGCAGTAAGTTCAGGTAATATGTAATCAAGTAGTCCTGTTTTTTCCAAAAGTAAAAACCCAATTGAAGGCGTATCACTTTCTAGAATTTTATTCAATTCTACAACGATACGTTCTTTAGTAATGATCTTAATTCGTTCTTTATTCTTAGAAATAGATTTTAAAGATTTAGGTTCAATTTCAAAGTTAAGTTGGGTTGCAAAACGAATAGCTCTCATCATACGCAACGGATCATCACTGTAAGTGATGTCAGGATCTAATGGTGTACGAATGATTTTGTTTTTCAAATCTTCAACGCCATTGAAGGGATCTAGGATATTACCATAATTAGTTTTATTTAAATCAAGAGCTAATGCATTAATAGTGAAGTCTCTTCGGTTTTGGTCGTCTTCAAGTGTGCCATTTTCAACTATAGGATTCCTGCTATCTTTGGTGTAGCTTTCCTTTCTTGCTCCAACAAATTCGATGTCCATATCCTTGAATGGTAGCATAGCGGTTCCATATGTTTTAAATACTTGAACCTTAGGTGTATTTGGTAGTTTTTTAGATACATGTTTGGCTAAGGTAATGCCACTACCTATAGCAACAATATCAATATCTTTGTGAGTCCCTCTATTTAAAAGATAGTCTCTCACAAATCCGCCAATTACATAGCTATCTATATTTAATGCTTCAGCTGATTCTGATATTATTTTGAATATATCGTTTTGAAGTGCCTCTTTGTAATTCATTTTTTGAAACTCCTAATGCCTTTCTTAAGAAGTGATACAAATTATAGTTTATTCTCTTATAACTAAAATATTACCATCGTTGCTTAATTTGATTATAGATGATGGTTTATTGTTTTTTACCTCATCATTTGGCAAATCTACAACATAGTCAACACCTTTTATAATGTCTTCGCTAATTTCTTTAAAGCTTGTTGGCGTAGGTTGGCCACTAATATTTGCAGATGTCGAAACCAATGGATGACCAAGCTTTTCAATAAGTGTTTCACAAAAGTCATGCTTTACAAGTCTAATAGCTAGCGTATCATCATCTGCTATTAAATTGTGGGCTACTCCAATAGGATTATCGTAAATTATAGTGGTAGGTTTTTTAGCTTTATTTATAATATCTAATGCAGCTTCTGGTAGAGGTTCTACATGCGTTTTAAGCATTTCTATTGTATTAACAAGGCAAATCATGCTTTTGCTTTCTGCTCTTTTTTTGAGTTCAAAGATCTTTTGCACTGCATCAAAATTTGTAGCATCACAACCAATTCCCCAAACAGTGTCTGTTGGATAGAGAATTATGCCTCCATTTTTTAAGATTTTTAACACATTGTTCATATTTTGTTAAATTATGTTAAAGTATTAATTGTTCATCAAGTGTAAACAATTTATCTTTGTTTAACAATTTAAAAAAAACGTTTTTTTTCTTAATGATAAATGTAACAAAATCATTTCTTCCTGACCAAGCAGAATACAATGCCATTTTGAAATTATCTTGGGATAAAGCTTGGGTAACTAATAGAGGGGAATTGGTAAAGCAATTAGAAGAGAAAATCAAGACGAAATTCAAGATTACTAATATCATTGCTACAACTAATGGTACTTTGCCATTACAAATTGCAATTAAAGCATTAGATCTAAAGGGTGAAATTATCACTACACCATTCAGTTATATTGCGACTTCTTCATGCATTGCTTGGGAATCTTGTACACCAGTTTTTGCAGATATTGAAGTAGATACGTTTAATATTGATCCTTTACAGATAGAAGCAAAAATAAACGATAAAACTACTGCTATTATCGCAACTCATGTATTTGGAAACCCTTGTAATATTGACGCTATTGCCCAACTAGCAAAGAAATACAATATAAAAGTGATTTATGATGCTGCACATGCTTTTGGTGTAACATATAAGGATAACTCAATTTTTGAATATGGCGAAGTAAGTACATGTAGTTTTCATGCCACTAAAATATTTCATACAGGTGAAGGAGGTGCTTTGTTCACAAAAGACAATGCTTTAAATGATAAACTCTATTACCATCATAATTTTGGACATGATGGTCCAGAACATTTTCACGGAATAGGTATAAACGCAAAGATGAGTGAATTTCAAGCTGCTATGGGATTAACTGTGCTTCCATATTTTGATAAGATCATAGCTAGAAGAGAATTGCTATATAGGCTATATTATGATCTTTTAAAAGAAAACGAAGATTTGCAATTTCAAAAAATACTTGATAATACGGTTTACAATTATGCTTATTTTCCTTTGGTCTTTAAATCTGAAGAACAATTGCATAAAGTGAAAAACGCATTAAATGAAAATCAAATTTTTCCAAGACGTTATTTTTATCCGTCGCTAAATACTATACCCTATTTAAAAGGAGAGCTCATGGAAATTTCAGAGTCTATCTCTAAACGTATATTATGTTTACCATTATATTATGATTTAACCGAAGAAGAAGTCAAGCATATTACCCAAATCGTTAAAAAACAGATATGATCAAATTAAAACACATCATAGATTTTTTAGAAAAAGACACGATTCAGTATGAGGTTATAAATGCTAATGATAGTGTAAATGTTTTTCCAGCAAGTTTGAAACATATTATTAAGAATGGACTTTATTACATTGTTGGAGATGCTACTAATTTAGCTTCAAATATAGAGCAAAGTATAGTAATTACTGATACTGCTTTTAATACTCAAAATACACTAATAATTGTTGAGAATCCGCAATTGGTTCATTACAAGATATGTACGCTTTTTGCAACTAAGGCCGATCCAGAAATACATAAAACTGCTATCATACATCCAGAAGCAACGATTGGAGATCATGTAAGTATTGGTCCTTATTGTGTGATAGGAAAATGTAAGATAGAAGACCATGTCATATTAGAAAGTCATGTCGTTGTGAAAGATAATAGTGTTATAAAAAAGTATGTTTTTATTGATAGTCATAGTTGTATTGGAGCTCCAGGTTTAGCTTGGATATGGGATAATAATGGTGAACGTGTGAGACAACCTCAATTGGGAGGTGTAATCATAGAAGCGTATTGCCATTTAGCTACAGATGTTACCATCGTGAGAGGCTCTCTATCTGAAAGTACAACTATAGGAAAATCAACAGTCATTGCACATGGCACAAAAATTGGTCATGGAGCCATTATTGGAGCGCATGTACATATGGCTAATAATGTAAGTTTAGCTGGTAATGCCGTTATTGGCGACCGTAGTTTTTTAGGCTCTGCTTGCATAATATCATCTAATATAACTATACCTCAAAATACAATCGTGGGTGCTGGCGCAATGGTAAATAAGAATTTTACTGATGCCTATTGTACCCTTGCAGGAATTCCTGCAAAAGTAATCAAAACAGAAAATTATAAACACAAACCGAAAGGCGCTCCAAAGCCCTTTAACAACTAATATAATTTTAAATTATGGAAACATCACATATATCACCTCTTGCCAAAATTGGTAAGAATGTTAAAATTGGTCATTTCTGCGTTATTGAAGATCACGTCGAAATAGGGGACAATACTACTATCGAAAATTATGCAATGGTCTTAGAGCATGCTAAAGTTGGTGAAAACACTAAAGTTGGAACCTATACTAAAGTAGGAAAAAATGCAGTAGTGGGAGACCATTGTAGTTTTACTTCATTTTGTGAAATTAGAGATAATTGTAAATTAGGCAGCCATGTTTCTATGGGAAGCCGATGTACTTTGTCTGCAAATACAATTGTTGAAGACTATGTTATTATGAAGTATGGCTTTGTTGTTACAGATACACCAAACCTCAATGAGAATGACAAAAAGAAAACAGGTGTTTTAAAAAGAAATAGCAAATTTGGTGCGAATGTAGTCATTATGCCTGCAGTAACCATTGGCGAGAATGTTGAAATTGGCGCATGTTCACAAGTAAGACATGATGTGCCTGCTAATGAAATCTGGTATGGTAGTCCTGCGAAGTTTTATAGAAAAACTTCAGGGAATTAGCGATGGACTTTCATTCGTTCTTAAAAACATATCAAAAAAGAGAAGTAAGAACATATAAAAATACAGTACCAGATAACCCTTTGGTTTCAATATGTGTTCAAACTTATAACCATGAAGCTTATATAGCGGAATGCCTTGATGGTTTATTAGCTCAAGAAACTACATTTTCGTTCGAGATATTACTTGGAGAAGATGCTTCTACTGATGAAACTAGAGCCATCTGCATGACTTATGCTGAAAAATATCCAGATAAGATAAAGCTCTTTCTTCATCACAGAGAAAATAACATCAAAGTTCATGGTAATCCTACAGGACGCTTTAATTTTTTGTACAATCTCTATCAGTCAACAGGAACTTATATTGCCTTTTGTGAAGGTGATGACTATTGGATAGATCCTTTGAAACTACAAAAACAAATTGATTTTTTAGAAGCTAATCAGAGCTGCGTAGTGTCTTGGACCAATTATAAATCTTTTAACGGATTTGATTTTGTTGAAAATCAATTCAATTTTGAAGAAACCAACAGAATCATAAATTTTGATACTATATTTTCGCCTTATTGCACGCTCACACTAACAGTGGTTTTCAAGAAGTCTGCATTAATGATAAGTGCTATAAATAATTTTGAATATTTTAAAGACAATACATTATATGCCATGTTATTGCAAAATGGAGATGGTATATTCATGAATTTTATTGCTGCTGTCTATCGTGAACACCAAGGAGGCGTCTATGCGCTTAAATCTAATTATTTTAAAAATTATTCTTCTTATTTAAATATTAGAGAAATCATTGAGCTTATTCCAAAAGCAAGAACCAAGAACATGTATAAAGTACTCAACTCGTTAGGTAATGCTGCAGCTTTTGGAGCACTAAAGCTTAAGAATAAAGGGGAGATGTTGACAGACGCACAGCTTAAATTTATGAGAACTTATTTTAAACATGCGAGCTTGAGAACAAAGTTTAAGTACTTTAAAAGACAATTATTAAAATAGACTTTTTAAGAATATAATGATCTTGTCAAGGATTGGAATTTGATTAAAATAACCTGACTTATTTTTTAAGTATTTAAAAAACTCTAGGTTATAGGAACTTGCATTTCTTATGGTTCTAACAATGGTTCTGTTTATGTGAGCTTCAAACACACCTTGATTATAATAATTGATTTTAGCATTTCTCATTCTTAATTTCTTTGAAGCTTCAATGGTAGATATTATGGCATCAGGCGAAAGTTTACGCTTTAATGATACCGCATTTAAGAAGCTTTCCATATGGATCACATCATCATCAACGCCAAAAGATTCCAATTGTTTTTTCTTGATTGACACTTCTGCTTTTCTTAAGTTTTCCTCTTTGGTTTGGCTTATGTTATTAGGGTGCCATCTATAGCGTAGCAAAGCCTCAGGAATATTATAGAATTCTGTTGTTTTAATAGCCTCACTCCAAAACCCATAATCTTCAGCTGGAACATATTGATGTTCAAATTTCAAATCTTCAACGGCAGAAGCTTTAAACATAACAGTTGGATTACCAATACCACAGCTATTCAAAAATTGAACTTTTAAGGCCTCATGTGTGATTGCATGTTTTATCGTTTTTTCTTTTTTATCTCCAAAAATGGTAAACCATGTACCACATACACCAATATTGGTATTGTTCTTCAAAACATCTAATTGTTTTTCAAAACGAGTAGGCAAAGCAATATCATCTGCATCCATCAGAGCAATATAAGGTGTGTTTGCAAGACTAATACCTTCATTTCGCAAATTTGCCGGACCTTCATTTTGCGTTTTATGTATAACTTTTAACCGTTTATCTTTTTCTGAATACGTATCTAAAATAGATTTAGTGTTATCTGTAGAATTGTCATTTAGCACTAATAATATAAAATCAGTAAAGGTTTGATTGAGAATACTATCTACAGCTTCTTCTAGATAGTTTTCTCCATTATAAACAGGCATGATTACTGTTAACTGCGCCATAGAATTATGTTTTCAATAGCAAAAGTAAGTATTTATAAAGCTTAACATTATATTTGTAAAAAAATAATTTTATTCAACATATTAATACTTCAATAGATTGAACTTATGAAAAAAATCCATGTCGGTTTTTTAGTTTCTTATGATTATGAATTGCTTAAAAAAGCAATCCCATTTGTGTACGATGATGCAGATAAAATCTTTTTGGCTATTGATCAAAACCTAAAGACATGGAAAGGCGATACCTTTTCAATTGACAACCGTTTTTTTGAATGGATAGAAGAAATAGATATAAAAGATAAAATTGTAATTTATAAAGCTAACTTTTATGTAAAAGGTCTTACCACTATGGAATGCGAAGTTAGAGAGCGCATGATGCTATCTCAAGAAATGGGTTTAGATAACTGGTGCGTTCAATTAGATGCAGACGAATATTTTGTTGATTTCAAATCGTTTGTCAAAGATCTAAAAGATCGGGAAGAATTGCTTGAGCCTAACAAAAAACCTATTCAAATAGCAGCTTTTTTATACAATATGTACAAAAAAATTGATAATGGTTATCTTTTGGTTGAAGAGCCAACACGAGTTTTGGTTACTACAAATCAGCCAGATTATAGAGTTGGACGAAAAGCTAAGCAGCAAATTATTTATACTAGGCATGTTGTTTTGCATGAATGCTTATCTAGAACTGAAGCTGAACTTGAACAAAAACTTGAAAATTGGGGACATAACACTCAGGTTAATGATTCATTCATGACGAAATGGAAATCTGTAAACTCTGAAAACTATAAGAGTATGCAGAATTTTTTCTATATCGAACCTGAAAAATGGAAAAACCTTATCTTCATAAAGGGGCAGAACATTGCTGAACTTAAAACAAACTTGCTTAAGAGAAAAGATATTTTACCATCTAAATTTTTCGTCTTTGGCAAAAACTTTGGACAATGGTTCAAATTTTTATTTAAGTAAGCTGTTATATACTGAAATATATTCTAATGCTGTTTTTTGCCAATCATAAGAGTTAGCATGAGTTATGTAATTTTTGGTGTAATTGTTTTGGTCTTTTGAATATGCATCTAAGCCATCAGTGACTATTTTAGCCATATACTCTGGGTCGAAATGATTCCAATAAAATGCATGCTTGCCACCAACTTCAGGAAGCGAACTCTTGTTAGATAAAAAGACAGGTTTGCCATATTTCATAGCCTCAATAGGAGGAATGCCAAATCCCTCTCTCAACGAAGGAAAAGTAAAGGCTAAGCAGTTCTTGTAATAATAATTCTTGTCAAGTTCACTTATTTTACCTGTAACAAACACACGATCTTCTAGTCCCAAAGACACAACTAAATTATTAATGGTATTGCCATAAGAAGTAGTTTGTTTACCCGATAAAATCAAACTAATATTTGGTAAATGAACTAACATTTCTACTAGAGTGTGAAAATTCTTTTTTTCTAGGAATTCACCTATTGAAAACAAATAAGGCTGTTTTGGCAATATCTTTGGTTGATAATTTTCTGGAATATCTAAAGCATTAGTTGGGCTCCCATTATAGATAATGAACTCATCCACATTAGGAACATCAAAATATTTATGGGTCATTGCCTTCGCATAATTTGAAATATAAGTGATAGCATGACTACGATTAAGCTTTTCAATAAATAGCTGCTTGCGTTTTTCTAAATCATCACCAGTAACTTCTTCCATAAAATTAACATCATGAATCGTTAACAAATAAGGAATTCTATGATAAGGTTCTACTTTTGTGTTTTGATTTAATGAATGCCAGAGATCGTATTTTTTTCTAATTCTAAATAGTGGTTTGCGTTGTAAAGAATGGTATTTTTTATAGATAAAATCATTTGAAAAGTCTTGAGCAAGTTGTGATGGGTTTTTACTCAATAACGTTAATGATAAGCCATTCTTTTTAAGCAGCTCTTCGTGCTTACTTAACGCATCGATAAGATGATAGTTAAACTGCCCAAAACCAAAGAATAAATTACTAATATTATGTGACTCCAAAAGGATTTCTTTCATGCAAAAAGGATTTGTTACAAATTAATCAAAAAAGCATTTCAATTGCTAATTAATCACTTAATTAAAATAAAATATAGTTGTAATATTGTAATATGAATTATATGGTCAATTCGTCTTTTTCTAAAGATTCAGAAATATTAACCGATTGCATCACTCATTTTGATACTAAAGGCGAACCTTTCGGTAATCAAGATAGAAATTCACTCAAGTTATTTGATCTTAACGGAATGACTATCAATGTAAAGTCGTTTCGCACTCCAAATTTAATTAATCAAATTGCGTATCGTTTTTTCAGAAAAAGTAAAGCGCAACGCTCTTTTGAATATGGAAATTGGCTTCAAAGTTTGGATATAGGTACACCTCAGCCTATAGCATATTATGAATTTAAAACACCTTTACTTTTTAAAAAAAGTTATTATATAAGTCAGCAACTAGATTGTGACCTAACTTACAGAGAGTTAACTACAGACTTTAATTATCCAAATCATGAAGCCATTTTACGTGCGTTTACAAGATTTACTTATAAGCTTCATCAAAAAAAAGTGCATTTTCTTGACCATTCTCCTGGCAATACGTTAATCAAGACGGAAGGTGATAGTTATGCCTTTTTTTTAGTAGATTTAAATAGGATGGAATTCAAAACGTTAGATTTTGAAACACGAATTAAGAACTTCTCAAAGCTAACGACACATAAATTTATGGTAGAGATCATGAGTGATGAGTATTCCAAATGCTCTGGAGAAGATTACAATGCAATATTTGATATCATGTGGAGTGAAACTGAAGCATTTCAAAATAGATATCACAGAAAACGCAAACTTAAAAACAAGATTTTATTTTGGCGCAGAAATAAATAACTGCTCTAATGCTTTATATCTAAAAAATACGCCGTAGGCATTAAGTGTACAAATGATATAACCTTCTTTTCCATCTAAAAACCCTAATCTAAAGACATAATTAGTTAAGAATTTATAAGCTGGTCTTATGTAAAAATGAAACCAATTTGGTCGCTTTCCATTTTTAAATAACTCTTGAGCCTTAAGTAGTCCATAATGCTCTGTTTTTCGCTTATAGCTTTCATAATCACTAAATGAGTAATGCAGCATAGCATGTTTCAATATTCGATGATCACCTTTAAAATCCAAAAGTTCATGTACCAATTTATCTGCCCTGTATTTGGCAATATCCTTTTTAAAAAGCCTAAATACACGATCTGTTTGTAGTCCACTGTAACGCATTACTTTATCATTGAACATAAAACGTCTTGGAATTTTATAAGCTTGAATAGACGTGTCTTTTTTAACTGTTTCAATAATTTCAAGTTGTAATTCTTCTGGTAAACGTTCGTCGGCATCAATAAATAATATCCATTCACAAGTGGCTTGCTCAATGGCAAAGTTACGCTGCTCAGCAAAGTTTTTAAATTCATGTAGAATAACCTTCACATGAGCTAACTCTGATAATCTTTCAAAAGTACCATCTGTACTATAAGAATCTACCACTATGATCTCATCAGCAAAATTTAAGTGTTCTATAACCGCATCAATGTGGTCGATTTCGTTATAGGTAATTATCAAAGCCGATAATGTAGAATTTTTGTGATTCAAAATAAAATACAATACGTTAGAGTTAGTAAAAATAACTATTTTTGAGGCAATGGAATCTATTCATACATCAGTAATAATTAGTACCTATAATAATCCTAAGTGGTTGCAAAAAGTGTTGTGGAGTTTTGATGTGCAAACAGTCGAGGGGTTTGAAGTTGTTATTGCTGATGATGGCTCTGGCGAAGCAACCAAATTGTTAATTGAAGCTATGACAAAGCAGGTGCGTTATCCTATTCAGCACATTTGGCACGAAGATAACGGATTTCAAAAAACCATAATACTCAATAAAGCTACTCTTGCCAGTAAAGGGCATTATTTAGTTTACACTGATGGCGATTGTATAGCCAGAAAAGATTTTCTTCAGGTACATCTTAAAAATAAAAGTAATGGGTATTTCTTATCTGGTGGTTATTTTAAGTTACCAATGGCTATTAGTGAATTGATTTCAGAAGATGATATTAAATCGCAACGCTGTTTTGACATCAATTGGTTGAAACAACATGGGCTAAAACCATCATTTAAAAATAATAAGATTACCGCTAAGGGAATCAAACAAAAACTACTGAATAGCTTTACACCTACAACTGCCACGTGGAATGGTCACAATGCTTCAGGATATAAAGCAGATATTATTGCAGCAAATGGGTATGATGAACGCATGCAATATGGAGGTGAAGATCGGGAGTTAGGAGAACGGTTATTTAATGCTGGATTGAAAGCCAAACAAATACGATATAGTGCTATTTGTTTGCATCTAGATCATGAACGCGGTTATGTGAGACCAGAAATGATAGAAAAGAATAAGGCTATTAGAGCAACTACGAAATCTAATAAGGTGAAACGAACACTACATGGAATTGATAAACACATCACGCAATGATAATCATTAATGACGAAGACTATATTGCTGAAGGCTTTGCAAGGAAGTGCTATCTTCATCCTGATAATAATCAATTGTGTATAAAAATTGGTAAGCCTGAAGTTGAAGAAGTACATCTTTATAAGGAAATAAAATATTACGAAAAAATAAGTAAAAAGGATAAGAATAAGTTTGATTATCCGTTTTATGCTATGTATCATGGTACAGTAGATACCAATTATGGTGAAGGTTTTGTTTATGATCTTGTGAAAGATGAAACCACGCTAAAGATATCAAAGACATTATTAGATTACTTGTTGATGGATGATAGTCCGTTTAGTGACGATCAACTATTTGAAGCTGTACAACGTTTAAAGCATCAAATGATAAAACATCGTGTTTTTGTTGGCGATTGTAGAGCTAGAAATATATGTTGCCAAGTTTTAAAAGATGGATCGATTCAATTGGTAATTATTGATGGTATTGGTCATCGTGATTTTTTGCCATTAGCAGATTGGTTTGGTTACTTTGCGAAAAAAAAGGTAGAAAGACGTTTAGTAAAATCTAGACTTCAGTCTATTGAGGCACAACGAGAATATATAAAAGAAGTACGTATACAGTACGACACTACACCTTAATAAATTGTTTTAATTCTCCAAAGAACAAGTCTGGTTTGATCATTTCGTAAAGCGATTTATAATTAGCTTTTAAAGCTTTTGAGCTAGACTTTTCTATAACTTCTGGGTTGTAATCTTTTAAGTGAACCGAGACATGTGTTGTGCCATCTTCAAACATGTTCCAAGCTTCCTTTTGTATCCAAGGTGAAAATATGGTAAACGTAGGAATGTCTAATGCCTTAGCCATATTTACAGCACCACCTTCATTCCCGATCAATGCTGTACAATGATTAGTGATGGCTAAGAACTCTCGCAAACTTTTCCCAAAAACATCGAAAAAAATATGTGTTTTTGTTTCTTCAGCACAAAAATTATAGACTGTTTTCGCTTCGTGAATTTGTTTTGGAATGTAATTGAACAAAATTTGTCCGCTCGTATGTTCAACTATAAAATCGATAACCTTAGCCATATGTGCTAAGGGATATGTTTTGCTATCACCACTTCCTAAAACACTAATCATATATAAAGGTTTTGATAAATTAATGTGGTTACCTAAAAGAAATTGTTCAGCAGATTTTATTTCCTCAGGCGTTAAATAGATCTTTGGCCGAATAGGCTTCGGGATCGAGTTACAAATAGGTTGTAGCAACTGTAATCTATTTTCTATAGCTAAGCCAGCATTGGTTTTAGGTATTTTGGCTTCCTTAAAAGTATGTGTGTAATAATAAGACGTATACCATTTGTACTTTGAGATTTTCACAGCAGCACCAGAAAATTTTGTCATTAAATTACTAGAAAACTTTGAGTATACATCAATTACAACATCGTATTTTTCTTTTTGTATAAACTTTAAAAACTTGAGAAAAACAGTTTTGTTTTGTTCAATTTCTGATGTAACAACTAGAAACTTATCTATAAATGGGTTATGTTCTACAACAGCAAATGTGTGCGAGTTTATTACATAATGTAGTTCGGCATTAGGATGTTCGGTCTTTAGTGCCTCAAACAAGATACTTGTGGTGAGCACATCACCAATCATTTTTTGCTGTATGATTAATACTTTCAAATTATCTTAAGTGTTAAACGGCTACATTGTATTCACGTAAGGCATCGTTAAGAGATGTTTTCTTGTTGGTACTTTCTTTTCGTTTACCAATAATTAAAGCACAAGGCACATTATAATTACCTGCAGCAAAAGTCTTGGTATAACTTCCTGGGATAACTACAGAACGTTCTGGCACAACACCTTTCATTTCAATAGGCTCATTACCAGTAACATCTATAATTTTTGTACTCATTGTTAATACCACATTAGCGCCTAAAACAGCTTCCTTTTCAACCCGAACACCTTCTACAACAATACAGCGTGAGCCTATAAAAGCACCATCTTCTATAATTACAGGAGCTGCTTGTAAAGGCTCTAGAACACCACCAATACCAACACCTCCAGAGAGATGAACATTTTTGCCAATTTGTGCACAACTACCAACAGTTGCCCAAGTATCAACCATAGTTCCTTCGTCAACATATGCACCTATATTTACGTAACTAGGCATTAAAATTGTTCCAGCAGAAATGTAAGCTCCATGGCGTGCTACGGCATTAGGAACAACTCGAATCCCTCTTTTTTCATAACCTCTTTTTAGTGGTATTTTGTCATGGTATTCAAAAATACCAGCTTCTAGTGTTTCCATTTTTTGTATTGGAAAATAGAGTACTACAGCTTTTTTTACCCACTCATTAACCTGCCAACCATTAGCAGATGGTTCAGCAACTCTTAAAGAGCCTTCATCTAAAAGATCTATAACACGCCTAATACTTTCTATAGTTGTTTTGCTACTTAGAAGAGAACGATCATTCCATGCGTTCTCAACATGCTGTTGTAATTGCTTCATCTTAATTTTATGTATAAGTACAAAGATAAGTCTATAAAATTCTTCTCATAATTTCTAATAAATAAATTAAAAAGAAAAAATATGTGACCAAACAAATAATCGTGTGTCTTATAAGTGTGATTATTATTAATTCATGTGTTTCCCTTAAATAGCACATGAAACCTTTAGTAATTAATAGCTAATTTTTGATACACCTTTCTTTGTCCTGAGAAAGGTGTTTTTTTATGTGACCTTTTCAAATACCATGTGTCATATTGTTATAACATGAACTGTTTAAATAGAGGGTAAACACGTTTATGGATATTTATTAATGGTTGATTATTTTAAAACTCTTCTTATGTAAGTAAGAAGAGTTTTTTTATACTAAATTTGTAAACCTATGCCAAGAATACTTGCAATTGACTACGGGACAAAACGAACTGGAATAGCTGTAACTGATGAGTTACAGATTATTGCCTCTGGGCTGACTACAGTAGAAACTAAAGATATTATAGATTTCTTAAAAGTATATACAACCGAAGAATCAGTAGAATTGATACTAGTAGGAGAACCAAAACAAATGAATTATGATGCATCTGAAAGTGAAGCTTCAATTCTCAAATTTTTAGATAAGTTAAAAAAGGCATGCCCAGAAATTCCAATAAAACGAGTAGATGAACGTTTTACATCAAAAATGGCATTTCAAACTATGATAGATAGTGGACTTAAAAAGAATCAACGAAAAAACAAAGCGTTGATCGATGAGATAAGTGCTACGATTATCTTGCAAAGCTACCTGTATAATCAATCTTAATTAACGATTAAAAGTTATAAAATCACAATAAGAATTGTATTTTTGCATCCGAAAAACAAGAACTAATGATTTTACCAATTGTTGCCTATGGTGATCCAGTTTTAAGAAAGAAAGCTGTGCCAATCACTAAAGACTATCCAAAATTAGAAGTACTCATAAAAAATATGAAAGAGACCATGTATGGTGCTTATGGAGTTGGTTTAGCAGCACCACAAATTGGTTTGCCTATTCGCCTCTTTTTAGTAGATACATCGCCTTTTGCAGAAGATGAAGCCTTTACTAAGGAAGAGCAAGAAGCGTTGAAAAATTTCAAACGTACATTCATTAATGCTCAAATTTTAGAAGAAGTTGGAGATGAGTGGGCATTTAATGAAGGCTGTTTAAGTATACCAGATGTAAGAGAGGATGTATTTAGAAAACCAAAGATTACCATCCAATATCAAGACGAAACATTTAAAACGTGCACAGAAACGTTTGATGGTTTAATAGCTAGAGTGATTCAACATGAATACGACCATATTGAAGGTGTTTTATTTACCGATAAACTATCGTCATTAAAGAAGCGTTTGATAAAAGGAAAACTTTCTAATATCTCAAAAGGAAAAATAACGGTAGACTACAGAATGCGTTTTCCTGCTTTAAAGAAAAAACGATAATATAAAAATTATAAAAGCAACGATAAAAATTGCGACTTAAATTATGAGTTTAGATAAAATTCTTTCCATTTCTGGAAAACCAGGCTTATATAAAATTATTGCACAAACTAGAACAGGTTTTGTTGCAGAATCCTTAATTGATAAACGAAAAGTGAATGTTAACATTCACAGCAATGTAAGTATACTTAGCGAAATTGCTGTATATACCTTGACTGAAGAATTGCCATTGCGAGATGTACTTAAAAAGGTGAGGGAGAAAGAAAACGGAGCACCTACTTCCATTAGCCATAAAGATTCTAAAGACACACTAGAAGAGTATTTCTTTGAGGTCTTACCAGATTATGATGAAGATCGCGTTTACGCAAGCGATATCAAAAAAATTGTACAATGGTATAATTTACTTCAAAAGCATGACCTTTTACATACACTAGATGAAGCTACTGAAGCTGAAACTTCAGATGAAGAAGAATAGTTTGTCTGGCAGTTAATATATTGTTCATATAAAGTATTATTAAAAGTATACTACAATTGGAGATAGTCGTATTTTTGAATTTTACATTCCTAATATGACAGATAAAACTTCGCAATTAAATGCATTTGAGCGCTTACTTACCATTATGGATGAGTTGCGTGAAAAATGCCCTTGGGACAAGAAACAAACCATACAAACTCTTCGTCATTTAACTATTGAAGAAGTGTATGAATTAGGCGATGCCATTTTAGATAACGATCTTGATGAAGTAAAGAAAGAACTTGGTGATGTGCTACTTCATATCGTTTTTTATTCTAAGATAGGGAGTGAAACGAATGCTTTTGATATTGCAGATGTATGTCATACCATTTGTGATAAATTAGTTGAAAGGCATCCACATATATACAGTGACGTAACTGTTAAAGATGAAGCAGATGTTAAACGCAATTGGGAACAGTTAAAACTTAAAGAAGGAAAAACAAGTGTGCTTCAAGGTGTTCCAAAGAGTTTACCAGCTATGGTAAAAGCCAATAGAATACAAGATAAAGTGGCTGGTGTTGGATTTGACTGGGAAGAACCTAATCAAGTTTTTGAAAAGGTAGAGGAAGAGTTAGGAGAATTACAATCTGAAATTAACAATGGTAATCAAGAGCGTATTGAAAGTGAATTTGGAGATGTATTGTTTTCTATGATTAATTATGCGCGCTTTTTAAAGATTGACCCAGAAAGTGCCTTAGAGCGTACCAATAAAAAATTTATAAAGCGATTTCAGTATTTAGAAGAAAAATCTAAAGATTTAAACAAGCCATTATCTGAAATGACACTTGCAGAAATGGATGTGTTTTGGGAAGAAGCTAAAAAAATATAATTTTTTTTAAGTTTCGTAATCCAAACTTAAACTTTAAAACGTATATAGATTAGATAGAAACTTAAACATAAGTTTCATAATCATAAGTAGGTAATCTTAATTATATAGTTAAGCGGATGTGATTAGGATTTAAAATTTAGTTTAGTTAGGGGTAAAATCCTGTCTGTTTATTCAGACAGGATTTTATTATTTATAACAATATTATGCTTCAGTAGACTCTTCCATTGTGTGATATACGTTTTGTACATCATCGTCTTCTTCCAA
Organism: uncultured Psychroserpens sp.; assembly: GCF_947503375.1. Lineage (GTDB taxonomy): Bacteria > Bacteroidota > Bacteroidia > Flavobacteriales > Flavobacteriaceae > Psychroserpens. The sequence goes on along the minus strand of NZ_CANNDQ010000008.1, from coordinate 67,969 downwards.
CTTTTCTAGAAGTTTTTCAACCTCTTCAGTTTGTTCAGGTGTTAGCTTCTTGGTTACTTGTGGAATACGTTCAAATCCAGAAGATAAAATCTCAATACCTCTTGATTCTAATTCAGCTTGAATGGCTCCAAAGCTTTCAAATGGCGCATAAATTAAAATACCATCATCATCAACAAAAACTTCTTCTGCTCCAAAATCAATAAATTCAAGTTCTATTTCTTCTGGATCTAACCCTTCGGCATTAATTCTAAAATTGCAAGTGTGATCAAACATAAAAACTACTGAACCAGAAGTACCTAAGCTACCATCACATTTATTAAAATAACTACGTACATTAGCTACGGTTCGTGTGTTGTTATCTGTTGCTGTTTCAACTAGTACTGCAATACCATGAGGTGCATAACCTTCAAAAACAACTTCTTTGTAATCACCTTGATTTTTATCTGAGGCTCGTTTTATGGCACGCTCAATATTATCTTTTGGCATATTAATTGCCTTAGCGTTTTGTATTACAGCTCTTAACCTTGAGTTTGCATCTGGATCTGGCCCGCCTTCTTTTACAGCCATTACTATATCTTTACCTATACGAGTAAAGGCCTTACTCATCGCTGACCAGCGTTTCATTTTTCTTGCTTTACGGAATTCAAAAGCTCTTCCCATTATGTTCCAGTATTATGTAGTTGATTTATTTAAAAATGAAGCCTACAAAATGGATGTAGGCAATAGCATTCAAAATTATTGAATTTATACTGAATAGCCAACAGCCAGTTTACTTTAGTAATCGGATTTATTAACTTATGACAAAAATTTTATTCTTGAACTTCAACAATAGCCTCAATTGCTCCTGCTAATTTGAAGTCTTTATCAGTAACACCATTGGCATCATGAGTAGATAGTGAGATCTTCAATACATTGTATACATTACTCCAATTGGGATGATGATTTTGCGCTTCACACTCAAAAGCAATTCTGCTCATTGCACTAAAACAATCTTTAAAATTATCAAACTCAAACTCTGCATGTAATGCATTATTGTGATATTCCCAATCAGGAAAGCGTAGTAACTTTTTTTCAATAATATCTTCAGATAATAAACTCATAGTAACGATTTGTTTCTAATAAAGTTAAAAAAAAAACTTCAAAACGTATTATGTAGATAATAATAGTTACATGAAAGAACTATGTTATCATTTGTTGAGTGCTTCTAAAACTTCCTGACTAGTTATTTGTAAATGTTTTGGAAGTTTATTGAACTTTGGTAAAACTGCGAGATATCGATCTTGATTTGTGGTGTAAACATGTTTGTAAACGACACCATTTTTTTTGTTAATTTGATTTACGATATCTTTTACATACTCATCATGGTGTACTAGATCAATACTTCCCAAATGAAAAACACCATATTTATTTCTATTTATAATATAATGTATTTGTTGCGTGACCTTTGAGTCTGTTGTAACATTCATTATGATATTTGGGAATATCTCAATAGGTGTTTTGTTTTCCAGGTGATGTTTAAGTTCTTTCACTCTTGGAGATTGTGCCCCTAATACCATAGGTAATCGTACAATAGCAACTTTTTTCTTAGGCAACCGAAGCAGCATATTCTCAATTTTTATTTTAAAATGACCATAAATACTCTCACTATAGGTTTTATCTAGTTCATAGCTTGGATATTTACTGTAGGCATCAAAAACATTTGCTGAAGATAAAAAGATGATTTTACAATTGTTTTCTAGCAAATACTCAGTAATGTGTTGATGTGCAATAGTTTGCGCATTAAAATCACCACGTAAAGAAGAAATAATTATTGATGGCTTAGTAGCTTCAAGGACTTCATAAATATCGTCTTCCTCAACATTGTATTGAATGAAATGATGATTATTTTCATATACTTTATGTTGAATGCGATAAGTACCAAAAGTTTTGAAATATGAGCAAAGCTCTTTATAGATAGCAGTTCCAATAAAGCCACTCGCTCCTAAAATTAATATGCGATGTTTACTTTCGTTCTCTTTCATGAATCAAACGTGAAAATAAATTTTAGCCTTTATAGAATGGTAACTTGATAACAGTTGCTGGTATCGCTTTTTTACGAACTTGAATATAAATTTTACTACCGAAATCTGTAAAAATTGGTGTGACATAGCCTAAGCCAATACCTTTATTTAAGCTTGGAGACATCGTTCCAGAAGTCACTTCGCCAATTTTTTTTCCATTGCTATCAACAATATCATAACTTTGGCGAGGAATGCCACGTTCATCCATTTCAAATGCTACAAGCTTACGTTTTGGCCCTCTACGTTTCTCTTCTTCTAAAGCATCAGAATTTGTAAATTCTTTAGTGAATTTGGTGATCCATCCTAAACCAGCTTCGAAAGGGGAAGTGGTATCATCTATATCATTACCATAAAGGCAATACCCCATTTCTAATCGAAGTGTATCTCTAGCAGCTAATCCAATTGGCTTGATGCCATACGATGCGCCTGCTTCCATAACTTTATCCCAAACTTGTTTGACTTCTGAGTTTTTGCAGTAAATTTCAAAGCCACCACTGCCTGTGTAACCAGTGGCAGAAATAATAACGTGTTCTATTCCAGCAAAATCACCAACAATAAAATTATAAAATTTTATACTCGAAAGATCATGACTAGATAGACTTTGCATTGCTTCAACTGCTTTAGGCCCTTGTATAGCTAACAATGAATAATCGTTACTTAAATCACGCATTTCAGCGCCAACGTCATTCTTAGAAACGATCCAATTCCAATCTTTTTCAATATTACTTGCATTTACAACTAACAAATAGGTTTCATCTTTAACTCTATAGACAATCAAGTCATCTACAATACCTCCATCATCGTTTGGAATGCAGCTGTATTGTGCTTTTCCTATAGTTAATTTTGAGGCATCGTTACTAGTTACTTTTTGTATTAAGGCTAGTGAATTTGGTCCTTCAATTAAAAACTCTCCCATGTGAGATACATCAAAGACACCAACCGATTTTCTAACAGTTTCATGTTCAATATTTACACCCTCATATTGTACTGGCATATTATATCCAGCAAAAGATACCATTTTAGCGCCAAGTTCAATATGTGTTTCTGTTAAGGCCGTATTTTTCATGAAATTATAAATTTGATATTCCGTTAATAGCGGAAAATAGGATTAGTTGTTTTGCTTAAAATTCTTTAGCAAATGTATCGAAAATTATCTGTTTTTATTACCTGATAATAGTATTATAATAGATTAAAGATTTGTTAATATGAGCGTAGCTTTTTTTAAGTGTAAATTTTATGATTATTTTTCGTATCCAAATTTATATTTTAATGAAGACCAATATTATATCGTTTTGTTTATTTCTTGTATCTCTATTAATTTCGGCACAAAAAGACCTTCCAAATGATTATTTAAGTTCAGAGTTTCATAAGAGCAGACGTGATGCCTTACGCCAACAATTGCCTAAAAATAGTGTTGCTATTTTTTTTGCAAATCCTGTTCGTAATCGCGCCAATGATGTTGATTATGTTTACCATCAAGACCCAAATTTTTACTATCTCACAGGTTATAGAGAGCCACATGCGGTTTTGGTAATTTTCTCAGAGGACCAGATTAATGATCAAGGTAATTCGTACAATGAAATTATTTATGTGCAAAAACGAAATAAAAGAGCAGAGCAGTGGACAGGCTATAGGTTAGGTGTAGAAGGTACAAAAGATAAATTGGGTTTTGAAATGGTCTTCAATGGAGAAGCTTTTTTAAATTCTGGAATTGATTTTTCTAAGTTTGATAAGGTTTTGTTTCAAGCGTTTGAAGATGATTATAGAAATACAAGGCAAAAAGCCGATTTATTCGATTTGATTACTGCTTTCAAAACTCAAATTTCATATAATGAAATTCTAGCCATTGAAAATAAGAATGACCAACTTGAAAATAAAGAAGCCAATGTCATTCAAAATAAAGCAATCAGTACAGATACTAGGATTTTGTATAGATTATTAGCAGGTTTACGACAAACAAAGACACCTGAAGAATTGCAACTATTAATTAAAGCTGTTCGTATATCAGCAATTGGACAGCGTGAGGTCATGAAAGCGATACATTCTAATATGTCTGAGGCTGAAGTACAAGGCATACATGAGTATGTGTACAAAAAATATGGTAGTGAGTATGAAGGTTATCCTAGTATTGTTGGTGCTGGTAATAACGGTTGTGTACTTCATTACATTGAAAATGCTAAAATGACAATTGATAATGATTTGGTACTTATGGATCTTGGCGCAGAGTACCATGGTTACACTGCAGATGTTACTAGAACCATACCTGCTAGCGGTAAATTTTCTGAAGCGCAGAAAATCATATATGATATTGTATACAAAGCTCAAGAAGCTGGTATTGCTGCGTCTGTTATTGGCAATACATTGAGATCGCCAGATGACGCAGCACGAGAAATTATTAATAAAGAATTGATAGCGCTTGGTATCGCTAAAAATGAAAAAGACGCACGACAGTATTTTCCACATGGTACTTCTCATCATATTGGCTTAGATGTACATGACCCAAGTTTGAGAGGTTTGCTTGAAGCTAATATGGTAATTACTGTAGAGCCTGGTATCTATATTCCAGAAGGAAGTGATTGCGATCCAAAATGGCATGGCATTGCAGTACGTATAGAAGATGATATCTTGATCACTGATGAAGGACCAGTAAACTTATCTTATGAAGCTCCAAGAACATCTGAAGCTATAGAAGCGCTAATGAAAGAAAAAAGCGCTCTTAATAGTTTTAAATTGCCAAAACTAGACTGACCTTAAAATACGTTAGCCTTTTAGAATAGCTTCAAATTCAATAAAAAAGTTCTCAAACTTCTGCATCTTAGCATTGAAAAACACCATTACTTCCTGCCATGTATCTTTGTTATGGATAGAAACCTTTTGATTTAAGGGTACATAAATTCTCGAGATTTCTTTTCCATTATTTAGGTAGTACGTCTCTTCAAAGGTGGCATCAGTAAGATATTCTTCAACCAGAATAGATTTTAAACTCAGCAACTTTTCCCAAGAATTAATTCGGTTTTCCAGATCATCTTCTAGATCAAGAGCAACTAGCGCAGATTTTGTGTCAAAATGGAATTTAAATGAAAGCCCTTTGATCTTAGTATTGTATAGGATCCATTTTCTTGGAAACGATTTACCAAAACTAGTCCAGAATTGTTCACGCAATTGTCTTGATTCTTCTTTAGAAAACATAATTAGATCAAATAAGCAATACCAACACCAAAAATGATAGCAATAAGTTTAGATAAATTGAATTTATGACCTTCACCACTTTCAAATAAAATAACAGTAGATATGTGAAAAAAGATACCTATTACAATAGCATTAATACTATATATGTAATCTGAAATTCCACTAATATTATTTGAAGCAATTGTGCCTAAAGGCGTCATTACAGTAAATACAGATAAGAATAAAATAATTTGCAGTTTACTATAATTTGATTGTAATAAGAACATGGTGAGTAAGGTAGCTATAGGAATTTTATGTATAAGTACACCATACACCATATCATTATGCTCATGAATAGGAAAGCCTTCTAAAAAGCTATGGATACAAAGACTAATAAAAAGTAGCCAAGGAAAAGTTGTTTCGTTTTTGTGGATATGTACGTGACCGTGTTCGGCACCTTTTGAAAAGAACTCAAGCGTAATTTGCAACAAAATACCAAACATAATAAATAAACCGGTTTGTTTGGCATCTAAATGATGGTATACTTCTGGCAATAAATCAAAAAGGGTTAGTGCTAATAAAAACGCACCACTAAAAGATAGTAGTAATTTTGTATAGGCATTACGTTGTTGCTTAAAAATAACAACTATAAAAATGCCAACCAAAACGGCGTATACTGGAAACAAGTATTTATTCATGAATTGTGTTATATTCTACAGAGCGAATTTAAGATCAATTTAGTTATTTGAAAATCATTACCAAGCGTTCTGAGTTATCCTTGTGGAATGTATTCAATTTATAATCACCAAAAACATCTAACAAATGTACACCAGCTTTATTAAAAAGGAGTTTAAAATCATCAAGTGTTAGTGCTTTTACTCGCTCTTGAAAACGATAATTTTCGCTATTAACGGTAAATGTAATTGTTTTAATGATATAGCCATTTTCTAGATGTCGCTTTTGATTGAAATCTATACCTTCAACTGTTTTTACATCTTTGGCTACTAGATTATTCACTACAAAATCACTGTTCATAAAATCAATAACACCAAAGCCATATGTATTTAAATTCTCTTTGATGGCTTTAATTGTCTTGAGGTTGTCTTCGTCATTTTCAAAATATCCAAAACTGGTAAATAGGTTAAAAACTGCATCAAAGGTTTCGCCATACGGCTTGCACATGTCATGCACATCAAAATGTAAACTGCTGTTTTCAAATTGTTTAGCATAAGTGATGCTATTTTCAGAAAGATCAACACCAGTTACATCATAACCCAAAGAATTTAAATACATTGAATGTCTACCTTTTCCGCAAGCGAGGTCTAAAATTTTTCCGTGTTCTGGAATATTTAAATATTCTGTTAAATTATCCATGAATAGTTGTGCCTCACTATAATCTCTATCTTTATAAAGAATGTGATAGAAAGGGGTGTCAAACCAAGAGGCATACCATTGTTGTGTGTCTTCTGTCATGTCTATTTCCCTTAGTTGTGGGAATCTATTTTAATTCTTCTTCTAAGCCACAAAAATAATTTATTTTTGTCATCTATAAGGCGTATTATATGGAGAATAATTTCAAAATGGTTGCTAAGACCTTATTTGGTTTTGAAGAGTTACTTGAGCGTGAGCTTATACAGCTTGGTGCAATGCATGTAAAGAAAGGCGTTAGAAACGTTAGTTTTATTGGTGATAAAGGGTTTATGTATAAGGCAAATCTTGCGTTACGGACTGCCATAAAAATTTTGAAGCCCATTCATACATTTAAAGTAAGAAGCGAACAAGAACTTTATGATAATATTTATAATATGTCTTGGGAACAGTATTTAAAGCCTACAGGATCTCTTGCTGTAGATGCAACTGTTAATTCAAAGATATTTACACACTCATTATATATTTCACAAAAAACAAAAGACGCTATTGTTGATAAATTCAGAGAAACTGATGGTCAGCGCCCTAATGTAGATTTAAAATTCCCTGATGTTAAAATAAATGTTCATATTGATAGAGAGACATGTAATATTTCTTTAGATACCTCTGGTGATTCACTCCATAAAAGAGGCTACAAGACTGCCACTAATATTGCACCAATTAATGAAGTGTTAGCAGCAGGATTGGTCATGCTCTCAGGCTGGGATGGGCAGAGTGATTTTATGGATCCTATGTGTGGTAGTGGAACGATTTTGGCTGAAGCTGCTATGATAGCCTGTAATATTCCTCCAAACTTAATGCGAAAGGAGTTTGCTTTTGAGCGTTGGCAAGATTGGGATGTAGATTTGTTTGAAAAAATTGAAGAATCACTTCTCAACAAAACTAGAGATTTTCATCATAAAATAATAGGTTATGATAAATCTCCAAGTGCAGTAGCTAAAGCTAAAGAAAATATAAAAAATGCACATTTAGAGGAATTTATTCATGTACAGCACGAAGATTTTTTTAAGACAAAAAAAGCGGGAGAATCTAAATTGCATATGGTATTCAATCCGCCATATGGTGAGCGTTTGAATATTGAGATGGAAAATTTCTATAAAACTATTGGCGATACATTAAAGCAAGGCTATCCTGGAACAGATGCATGGCTAATAACTTCAAATTTAGAAGCTTTAAAACATGTAGGTCTGAGGCCTTCTAGAAAAATACAATTGTTTAATGCTAAGCTAGAATCACGTTTAGTTAAATATGTAATGTATGAAGGTAGTAAGAAGGCTAGCAAACAAAACGCCTAAATATTATTTGTATTTTTCTTTTAATGTATTAGTATGGTGTTCGATATGATGAGCCGTCCACATGATGATCTCGCGTACTGGCATCTTGCCCATCAAAGGATGAGGAAGGATAAGATGGTCTAATTGCTCGTCTGAAATTTTTCGCGTTTTATATTGTAGTTTTTTACTTTCTACTTGTAAACGGTTTAACAGGTATGCCTTTTCTTTTATGCTTGGTACTTTCATATTTCTTGATGCTTTAAAAGTAGCACCTTCTTTTACATTACTCAAACGTTCTTTGTAACGTTTCACTACAGTATCGTAATCACGAACTTCTCTATTGTTGGTGCCATATTTGTAACGCAACAATACTTTGGGTAAACTCAAAGCGTTGTTAAGTGGTTTTATACTCTGTAGTAGGTGTAAAGCATGTTGTCCGGTAGTCCATTTATTATTTGGACCTTCTAACCACTTCTCATTATCATGGCGCTCAAGCCAAGCTATTAAAGCTGAGTTTTTTTCTTCAATAAGATTTACGATGGCTTCTTTATCCATAAATTAATTTACTTTTAATTTAAAAGTGTTACTTAGGAAAAAGATAAGAAATAATTATGAATTTGCAGAATTAAGCCAATGTTAGTCGTCTTCTTCCACTAAAACTTTTTTATCTTTTTTATAAATAGGAATGAGATACGATAAATTATATCCAAAACCCACACCAAAACGTCCACTATCATATGTTCTGTTAAAGCCAGGCACATAAAGATTTTCAAAATCACCAGGTTGATCTTGGCTTATCATACTTTTAAGCTGCACGTTAAGACCTAAAAATAAATTACTAAATAGTTCAGCTTTAATACCAATAATAATTTCTGCCCAAATAGCAGTAAGCCCTTTGAATTCTTCAGGTTCAGTAGAAGTAAACTGAGGATTCCAATACTGATCTGTATTGTATATGGTATAACTGTTTCTAGTTTGACTAAAACTACTTACACCTCCGCGAAACCCAAAATATATCATATTTTGCATATCTAACCAATTTTGGTATGAATTGTAATCTATTCCAGCTTTGAAGTAATTACCAGTTGCAGTGACCTCTAAGAAATCTGTTGTTGTAATTCGTTCTTCAGTACCTATTTCTCCAGCTAAAAATAATTTTTGCGTAAGTCGATAATCGCCATTAATTTCAAATCCTTTATACTCATCATCAATAGCTGTACGAATTAATTTCCCAATATCACCTCCAAGACGCAATCCATATTTTTGCTTATAGACCAGCGTGTCATTCTCTGTAGAGTTATCATCTATATCTTGAGCACTGGATTGTGCATTACATAGAAACAGGCAACTACTAATGAAAAAAGTTAAAATGTATTGTCGTTTCATCTTCTACGGATTGATTATCAGTTGCTGATTGTATGAGAGATATCCAACGATCTCCATCGTCTTCAATAGTTATTGCTACATTTCTAAAAATGGTTTTATAGCCACAAGCTCTAGAAACATAAACATCTTCTCTGGTGTAAGTCACAGTGATTACATCTTCATTTCCTGTTATTGTATCATCAGTCGTGTCATCAGGTGTACCATTGTCATCGATTCCATAATCTCTATGAAATAGAAAACTGGTGCTATTTTCATTAGTTTTTAATGGTAACAATACCCTGTTTGTAGTTTCAATATTGACATCTGCTAACGGAAAATTGTTGCCTACACCTTGCACTCTAAGGTTTGGTACATTTTTAGATTCGGTTTGATTAGATATGTCAAAGAATTCTAAAACTAGACGAGGTGTTGTCGCTGTGCTTTCAGCACAAATATCGTCACGTTCGCATGTCCATAATATACATGCAGACAAGAAGAAAAGGCTAAGTTTTTTTAAGAAATTAAGTTTCAAATTTAATAGTTTACTTTTCAGTTTTGATTTCTAATTATTATCGTTTTTCCAAAAGTACAACATTTTCTACATGATGTGTTTGTGGAAACATATCTACGGCTTGCGTTTTCAAAATCCTATATTCATCTTTCATCAGTGCTAGATCTCGTGCTTGAGTGGCACTATTACAGCTTACATATACCACTTTTTTTGGTGCAATATTTAATATTTGCTGTACTACATCTTTATGCATGCCGTCACGTGGTGGATCTGTAATGATCACATCAGGTTTCCCGTTTTTTGATATAAAATCGATGCTGAATACATTTTTCATATCACCAACATAAAAGTCAACGTTTTCTATACCATTTAATTGTGCATTCTCTTTTGCGGCAGCAATAGCATCTGGCACTGCTTCAACTCCAACAACATGTTTTGCTTGTTTAGCAATAAATTGTGCTATGGTTCCTGTACCAGTATAGAGATCATAAACGAGTTCATTACCGCTTAAGTTGGCAAAATTTCTTGTTATTTTATAGAGCTCATATGCTTGAGAAGAATTTGTTTGATAAAAAGATTTTGCATTAATTTTAAACCTTAATCCTTCCATTTCTTCAAATATATGATCTACGCCTTTATAACAAATTACGTCTTGATCATATATCGTGTCATTCGCTTTACTATTTATAACATATTGAAGTGACGTGATCTCTGGAAATGACTCTGCTATATAATTCAATAACAATTCACGCTGTACTTTGTCTTCTTTGAAAAATTGGATAACGACCATAATATTACCAGTAGAAGATGTCCGTATCATCATCGTGCGTAAAAATCCAGTTTGATTTCTAGTATTGAAAAATTCAAGACCATTAGCTACAGAAAATGACTTAACAGCATTCCTAATAGCGTTTGAAGGATCTTCCTGCAACCAGCATTTATTTACGTTCAAGATCTTATCCCACATTCCTGGAATATGAAACCCGAGAGCATTTCTATCACCTAAATCCTTTTCAGATTGAATCTCTTCAAGAGTTAGCCACCTAGAGTCACTAAAAGAGAATTCCATTTTATTTCGATAGAAGTAATGTGTTTTAGACCCTAAAATAGGTGTAACTTCAGGTAGTTCTAAATGACCAAGACGACGTAAGTTGTTGGTGACCTCATTTTGTTTGTATTCTAGCTGGAACTTATAATCCATATCTTGCCATTTGCAACCACCACAAGTTCCAAAGTGTTCACATTTAGGTATTGTTCGTTTATTAGATAGTTTATGGAATTTTATGGCTTTACCCTCAAAATAAGCTTTACGCTTTTTAAAGGTCTGTACATCTACTACATCACCTGGTACAGCATTTGGTAAAAAAATAATACGTCCATCTGGCGCTTTACCTATAGTTTTACCTTTAGCACCTGCATCTATAACTTCTATATTTTCAAAAATCTGTTTTGCGTTTTTACGTCTTGACATGATGCAAAAATAATAATAGCAATAAATAAAGTATAGGGAAATAGAATTATCTTTAAAAAACTTCAAAATAAAATGAACCTTTTTATTTCTTCTGCGTCTTTAGAGTATGAGAGTTATTAATATTCACAAACGCACAATACATCAATCTGAGGTTAAAGTATCAGGATTATTTAAAACTTTAGCAACTTCTGAAGATGACATCTGGCCAAAAGATAAGTGGCCTGCTATAAGATTTAAAAATGGATTGCGTGTTGGGAACTCTGGAGGTCACGGTCGAATACGTTATACAGTAATTGAGTTTGTGCCTGGTAAACACATCAAATTTGAATTTAATAAGCCTGATAATTTTACAGGAACACATGAGTTAAAGATCTACAGCTTAGACGTCCAATGTACAGAAATTGTGCATAAGATTGAAATGGATACAACTAGTATAAAAGCTACATTATTGTGGTGTTTGATAATCAGGTGGTTACACGATGCGTTAATAGAGGATGCGTTTGATAATGTAGAGAATTATTTTTTTTCTCATAAAAAGGATCTAAAGTATAGTTTATGGGTTATTTTGTTAAGGCAAATCTACAAGAGAAAATCATTTAAAATTAAACAGGCTTAATTGAATAGAAATCAGCAACATATTGATGTAAAATTAATTGAAGCTTATAAATCAGGTGATGAAAAGCAATTAGCTTTACTGGTAGAACGTTGGCATCTCAAGTTTTGTAAAAAAGCCTATTGGATCGTTAAGGATGCCGATTTATCTAAAGATATAGCTCAAGAGAGTTGGAATATTATTATTGATAAATTACATACATTACATAATCCTTCTAGCTTTAAATCTTGGGCAATGCGTATCGTGTATAGTAAATCTATGGATGTTCTTAGAGCGCAAAATCGTAGACGTTTAAATACGAATGCATTAAAAAAAGAAAGCGAAGATGCTGTACCTGTAGAAGATGATCAATACCTCGAGCAGTTAAAAATAGCACTTTTAAAAGCTATACATATGCTACCACAGCAGCAGCAGATTGTTATTAGACTGTTTTATACCCAAGACTATTCGTTAAAGGAGATAAGTGATATGTTAAATATTTCAGTAGGTACGACAAAGTCGAGATTATTTCATGCACGAGAGAAACTAAAATCAATTTTAAAAACACGAAAAATATAATATTAACTAGATTTCTGTTACGATGGAAATCAAAAAATAAAACATTATGAAAACGAATATGGAAGACATTGACCAATTAATAAAAGAAACTTTAACTAAGGAAGAAGCTAAGTTTTATGATACCCTAGAAGAGCAAAATGTTCTGGGTATGATAACCGGTTTGTTCGTAGGAAAAAATAAATGGATCATGGTTTTAATGAATGTAATGACTCTAATATTCTTTGGTCTATTTGTGTATTGCACTATAAAATTTTTTGATACAACAGCTACCAATGAATTGTTAAAATGGGGACTTGGGAGTCTTACCTTTTTAATTGGAGTAAGTATGCTAAAGATCTTTGCTTGGATGCAAATGGATAAAAACGCATTATTAAGAGAGATAAAGCGTTTGGAGTTACAAGTTTTATCCTTATCAGGAAAAATTTCAGAATAAGATTTTAAATCACAGTATAAAATTATTAATTTGCAGGTTCTAGGGATGATTTCTCTCCCACGCTGCTTTTTCGTATGTCTTCGAAAGAATAAAGGTACAGAAGGAATGGTTATTTTATTCACTTAAAAATTTTATTAAAATGGCTGTTTTAGACCAATTAACTTCGCAACAAGCGATCGATTTAGAAAACAAGTATGGTGCACACAATTACCATCCATTACCAGTAGTATTGAGTAGAGGAGAAGGTGTGTATGTTTGGGATGTTGAAGGAAAAAAGTATTATGATTTTCTTTCAGCTTACTCAGCAGTAAATCAAGGGCATTGTCACCCGAAAATTGTCAGTGCTATGACCGAACAAGCTCAAACATTAAGTTTGACATCACGAGCATTTTATAATGATATGCTAGGGAAGTATGAAAAATTTGCATCAGAGTATTTTCATTTTGACAAATTACTACCTATGAATACAGGTGCTGAAGCTGTTGAAACTGCACTAAAGTTGTGTAGGAAATGGGCTTATGAAATAAAGGGGATCAATGAAAATGAAGCAGAAATCATTGTTTGTGAAAATAATTTTCATGGAAGAACAACAACCATTATTTCGTTCAGTAACGATCCTGTTGCAAGAAAAAACTTTGGCCCATATACAGATGGGTTTATAAAAATTGAATATGACAATCTTAATGCTTTAGAAGAAGCTTTGGTTAATAATAAAAATGTAGCTGGATTTTTGGTAGAACCTATCCAAGGCGAAGCTGGAGTTTATGTGCCTAGTGATAATTATCTAAGTGCAGCTAAGGCCTTGTGTGTAAAGCACAATGTATTATTCATTGCTGATGAAGTTCAAACTGGAATTGCAAGAACTGGACGTTTATTAGCAACTTGTGGTAACTGTAATTGTGAAAATAAGAACTGCTCTGGAACACCAGAAGTAAAGCCAGATATTTTAATTCTTGGTAAAGCCTTATCAGGTGGCGCATATCCTGTTAGTGCTGTAATGGCTAATGATTCAATTATGAATGTTATCAGGCCTGGAAATCATGGAAGCACATTTGGTGGTAACCCAATAGCTGCAGCTGTTGCAATGGCAGCTCTCGAAGTTGTAAGAGACGAAGCACTTGCTGAAAATGCTTTCCAATTAGGTGAATTATTTCGAAGTGAAATGAACAAGTACATTGCTACTAGTTCTATTGTACGACTTGTAAGAGGTAAAGGATTATTAAATGCCATAGTTATCAATGATGATGAAGAAAGTGATACAGCGTGGAATATTTGCTTGGCTCTTAGAGATAATGGTTTATTGGCTAAGCCAACACACGGAAATATCATCCGCTTTGCACCTCCTTTAGTAATGACTAAAGAAGAACTTTTAGACTGTGTATCTATTATTACAGATACTTTAAGAGCATTTGAAGATTAAAATTTATTTACATTACACAAAAAAGCGGCTGTGACTAGCTGCTTTTTTATGGCGCTAATTCTGTAAACGGATAAAACCTTATATTTCTAAATAGCCAAAATAAAAGTACCAGTACAAGTATTATTTTAGTAGTTATAGGCTTGTGTAATAAATTAGGTATAGACTTATTGTAAACCTTCAGTAAAATGAAAAGAATTGCTTTGTAAGCTAATACGGCAAATAGTAGAAGAAGCAAATAGTTATGTCTTAAACCTGCTATTATATTTCCGTTTATGATTTGATGGATTGCTCTTTGACTTCCACAACCTGCACAATAAATCCCTGTGTAAGTGTAAAAAGGACATTTTGGAAAAAAACGATATGTAGATGGGTCCCAAAAAAAATATAGTGATAGTATTCCGAAAAATACGATCACTATAATTGGTATAAGAATTTTTGTTTTAGTAACTGCCACTTCCTAAAGCTCCAAGAAACGCAACTCCAAAAATTAATAGATAGAGAATCCATCCTACAACGGCGACTCCTATGGATACTAATCCCCAAGTTTTAGCATTTTTAGATGCTTTTTCAGCTTCATCATATTTCCCATCTTCAAATAAGCTATTAACCTTTGTTGCATAAATAATACTTACGATTCCAAAGGGTAGGCAGCATAAAATAGTACTGATAATTGCAAGTGCCAAATAACTATTAGGTCTTTGTGGTTTGTTTTCCATTATTTTGGGTTTTGATTGGTTATATTGTTCAAAAATAATAAAAAGAGCGGCAATAATTTGCCGCTCTTTATTATTTATTATATTCTAAATAATTATTGCCCCATCATTTCTCTCATTCTCTCTTCGATCATTTGTTGGTCTTGTAGGCCTTCAATACCAAAGTATGCAATAATCCATATGTAGTATGCAAGCGATAAAACACTTAAAATAATACCAATGATAGCTAAGATTTTACCGGTTTTCACATTCTGGTAACCTTTATATAATTCTGGGTTTTCTAAATATAAAGCAGTTGCTTTTTTAGCTAATACAAAAGCGATGATACCAAGAATTAAACCAATAACGCCATAGCAACAGCAGGTAACGATTGATAAAATTCCAAATACTAAAATAAGGGTCGAATTAGGTAATTGTTGTTTTTCCATAATATAGTTGTTGATTAAAAGTGTTTTAATATAAAGTTTCCTACAATGATTATAACATTAATAATTGCCAAAGTAATAATTATTTTACTCGCAAACTTATAATTTTTAAATGAATTTAATAAGGCAAAGCCTATAAGTAAGATTAAGGTGTATATTGCTGGATACATATGAAATGCTGCTACAAAATCGCCTTGTAATATGAGCGCTATAGAACGTTGTATTCCACAACCCATACATTCAAGCCCAAAAAGCTTTTTGTTTAAACAAGGCAACATGTATTCTTCTAGTGGAGCCATAATTTTTAATATTGCTAGCAAAAATAATAAACTTAAAATGTTTTGCGTGTATTATACATTTATTTTTAATCTAGTTTTTTGAAAAATAATATGGTTTTCTCTGAAAGCACAAACTAAAAAACTTACAGTTTGGTTAGTAATCAAATAGCTGGTTAATTTGATGAATGGCACATTGGTTTTTAGTGATAATAATATAATTTGGGTAAATTTGTACTAATAATTTAAATCAAAGATGATGTCCAGAACCATAAATTATATCTTAATATTAGTAGGCGCAATTGTGGCTATTTATGCTAAAGCTGGAGAAAATCAAAACCAATTTATACTTATTGGTGGTATTATGATTTTAATGCTGGGAATTTATAGAGTATCAAGAACTATTCCTAGCAAGAAAGATATTCAAGAAGAGGATCAAACTTCAAATAATAAGCCTTGATGAAATTCAATATTGGCGATAAAGTTTCTGTGATAGATGAAGCCATTTCAGGTGTTGTGGTTCAGATAGATAATACAATCGTTTGTGTTGAAACTTCTGATGGTTTTATTCTTGAATTCTCACCTAACGAACTTATTAAAACCGAATCGTTTTCTAATGGTATTTCAACAAATGAAATAATTGAAGTGATTAAGCAAAAAGAATTTTCTATAAAAAAGAAATCTATTAAAGTCAAGCCTAAAGCTCGATATCTTCCAGCTATGGAGGTAGATTTGCACATTCATAAATTAACGAGCAACGAGAGGCAAATGACCAATTACGATATGCTGACCTTACAATTGGACGTCGCTAAACAGCAGTTAGAGTTTGCTATACGTAAGCGTATTAGAAAAGTTGTGTTTATTCACGGTGTAGGAGAGGGTGTACTAAAGATGGAGTTAGATACGCTGTTTAGACGTTATGATAACATCAAATTTTATGACGCAGACCTACAAAAGTATGGCAATGGCGCAACCGAAGTTTATATTTATCAAAACCTAAAACTTTAATCAACAAATACAGTTTCTCCAACTCGTTCATTTACAGTAATATCGTCACCTTCACTATCTACTAATGTTCCAAAATTTAGTACTTCTTGAGTCAAATTTGGAAGCTGTAAATTAAATACCGTTATCGTTATTGTATAGATTTGCTTTATGATGTGTTGCCTGTATTCGGTTTCAACTACTGTTGTGCTAACTTCTGGGTTTAGGTAATCAGCAATAATCCCATTAGTTGAATCAGTAGCTGGATTATTATCATCTGGTGTAATATTTTCTTCATCACGAGTGTCAACACCATCACCATCATCGTCTTTATCTAAATAGTCAGGAATATTATCAGGATTCATTGGGCTATTTGCGTCTGTATTCTTTGGGTTTGTTAATGGGTTGTTGTCACCATCGAGGTTTTCTGTGTCCAATTCGTTTATGGTTAACACATTATCTCCATCATCATCAGCATCTAAATAATTAGGAATAGAGTCTTGATCTGTATCTGTTGGATTAGTGGAAGGGTCGTTATCACCATCTAGGTTTTCGTCTTCTAACTCAGCAGGAATCCCATCTTCATCATCTTCTATTAAAACCGTTTGAATCAAAAGGCTTCCCGTTGTGCTAAACGAATTACCTGTGATTTCAAGGTTAGCAGGTGGAATATCATTACAAAAAATATCTACTTCAGGAATTGAATTATAGGTTCTATAATTGAAAATATTTGTACTGTTATTGAAGTTTATTGTTTCTTCGTAAAAACCATCAGCGTTTACTGCCAAAAAATCTTCAATATCTCTACCATCAAGTTTTATAGAAAGCGTTTCGGCTGGACTTATATTTTCTTTAAAGAAAACAAGATTACCACAATGTTCAAATGTATCAGGGAAATCCAATTCAACTTCAAAGACATCACCATCATCACAGGTGTGAAATAAAACGCCTAAAAATAAAATAGAAAGTAATTTTCGCATGTTGTAATTCATTAAAGAAACAAAAATAGAGATTTGTAAATTTATAACGTTGCTATTAACAAATAATTTTAATTGTCGTCTATAGTGGTTTTATTTGCAATAAGAATGTTGCATCTTTGCATAATTAGTTAATGGTTATGAATTCAGTTTATTTTGATAATGCTGCTACAACTCAAATACGAAATGAGGTTATTGATCGTATGGCAGAAGTAATGAAATTAAATTACGGAAACCCTTCATCTACACATGCTTATGGAAGACAATCTAAATCGTTAATAGAAGCTTCTAGAAAAGAGATTGCTTCATTTTTTAATGTTACTTCTTCTGAAATTATTTTTACATCTGGTGGTACTGAAGCTGATAATTTGGTAATTAGAAGCGCAGTTAAAGATCTTAAGGTTGAGGAGGTGATTACCTCTAAGATTGAACACCATGCCATTCTTCATTTAATCGATGAATTGGTAATAGAATATAATGTTTCGGTGAAGTATGTAAATGTTGATCATAAAGGTGATATTAACATAGCGCATTTAGAGCAATTATTATCCTCAAACAAAAAACAGCTCGTCAGTTTAATGCATATCAATAATGAAATTGGAAACAAACTTGATATTGTTAAAGTTGCAAGCCTTTGTAAAACTCATGATGCTTTATTTCATAGTGACACTGTTCAGTCTGTAGGTCATTATAAGTTAGATTTATCAGCAATTCCTATAGATTTTATTGCTGCTAGCGCACATAAATTTCATGGGCCAAAAGGTGTAGGTTTTGCTTATGTAAGAAAGAATAGCGGACTAAGAGCTTCAATATTTGGAGGCGAGCAGGAACGTGGCTTAAGAGCTGGTACTGAAGCCATTCATAATATTGTAGGTTTAAATGAAGCATTGCGATTATCCTATCAAAACCTTGATTCAGAGCGTAGTTATATTGAGAATTTAAAGGCATATTTTATTCAACAATTAAAAACTATTTCTGATGAGATACAATTTAATGGACAATCAGAAAGTATTGAAAAAAGCACTTATACATTGGTCAACGTTTGTTTGCCTATCGCTCCAGAAAAGGCACAGATGTTGCAGTTTCAACTGGATTTAAAAGGAATTGCTTGTTCTAAAGGCAGTGCTTGTCAAAGCGGAAGTTCGCAAAATTCGCACGTGCTTACCGAAATTCTAGATGATGAATATTTGCAGCGACCTTCGGTACGCTTTTCTTTTAGTAGTTATAATACAAAAGAAGAGGTAGATTACGTTATTGCTGTGTTGAAAGAATTTATAAAAGCTTAAAAACTATGGCGTTACGATATGATAAAGCGTATTAAAACCTTGTACTTAACCTTACATTGAATACACGAGGTGTCAAAAAGTTTGGGATAGCAAATTGTCGTTTACTATATACATCTCTTACCCAAGTATTGGTTATAGAGTTCTGAGCATCAAATATATTGAATATCTCAAAACCAATGCTTAATTCTTTAAAATGACGCTTCCAAGTAGAGTTATAGGTCTTCTCTGGATTAACTAGGATATAAGAAATACCTACATCTGCGCGCTTATAATCAGGTAATCTATTTTGAAAGTCATAAGGATCTGCATAACTAGGCGAGCCACCAGGTACACCTGTATTATAAACTAAATTCAAGTACATTTTCAAGTCTGGTATGGCACGCATGTAATCCTGAAATAATGCACCAAACTTCAGTCGCTGATCTGTAGGTCTAGCGATAAAACCTCTATCATCAATGTTTTCTTCAGTTTTCAAATAACCAAAACTAAACCAGCTTTCTGTACCAGGAATAAACGCTCCGTTAAGTCGTAAATCTAACCCATATGCATAAGCTGTTGCGTTGTTGCGCGCTCTGTATCTAATACGTACATTTTCTAAAGTATATGGGTTAACGTCGGTTAAATTCTTATAATAAGCTTCAGTAACTAACTTAAATGGTCGTTTCCACATTTCAAAACTATACTCATTACCAATTACAATATGAAACGACTTTTGAGCTTTTACATCTGGTTGTACAACACCAGAAGAATCTCTTAGCTCTCTATAAAAAGGTGGTTGATAATATAAGCCTCCAGCAATTCTAAAGAGCATATCTTTCTCCCAGTCTGGTTTTATAGCAAATTGTGCTCTTGGGCTAAAAACAGTTTGTGTTGCGTTGGTTACTCCATTCTGATTTGGCACTTCACTATTTACAGTCCAATTATGAATTCTTACACCTGCATTGTAAAACACGTCATGGTTGCCAATTGTTGATCGTTTGCTCCATTGCGCATAAGCTTGCAATCTATCGATTTGTACTTCGTTGGTAGCTCTAACATTTTCAAAAGCGACCAATGGACCTTCAAAGGGCTCATAAGGCTGATTGTTTGGTGTATCGAAGATTGGAGGACGAACTGAAAATCCAGCACTATCTATAACTTCCCATTCAACCAAACGATCTCTAATGTCTTCATGCGTATATTTTACAGACCACTCTATCGTACTTTCTTCATCAATTTTATAATCGCCTCTGTGCTCTATATTAAAGATTAAAGCATCAAGATCGTTCCTGGCATGTGTGAGCTGCGAACCGATGCCTTCACTAAACTCAACTTCTCCTAAGTTTTCATCACCAATATTACTATTAACCTCACCTAATCTATATTGTGCCAAAATATCAAAATACTCTTCTTCTGTTGTATGATAGGCTGAAGCGATAAGCTTTAATGTTAGATCATCTGAAGCAAAATAATTAGCTTTAAACGCACCAAAGGAAGTAAAATATTGGTCTTTTTCTTGCCCATCATAAAATACTAAAAGTGCAACAGGCTCATCTAATGTTCCAAAATTGGTTTGTCTATTTTGAGGCTCGAAATCATATTTATTGAGTGATATATTTCCTAAGAAATTCAAATGAAATTTATCTGAAAACTTATATGTCAAATAGGTTTGAGCATCAGCAAAAACGGGAACAACATTAGTTTCAGTCTCCAGAGAATTAATAAAAAGGCTATTGTCTCTGTAGCGTAGACCCATTATGCCTGAAAATTTAGAGTCTTTACTTACGGTTTCTACGGCAACACTTCCACCTAGTAAGCTAGCTTCTGCACGTACACCAAAATCTATGGGGTTTCTATAAGTAATATCTAATACTGATGATAACTTATCTCCAAATTTTGCTTGAAATCCACCTGCTGAAAAATCAACATTTTGAACTAAATCTGTATTCACGAAACTTAACCCTTCTTGCTGGCCTGATCGGATTAGGAATGGTCTGTACACTTCAATTTCATTGACGTAAACCAAATTTTCGTCAAAATTACCACCACGAACAGAGTATTGCGTACTTAACTCGTTCGATATATTAACACCAGGTAAGGTTTTTAAGATGTTTTCAACGCCAGGTTGCGCACCTTTAATTGTTCTTAAAACTGCAGGAGGAATTGAGACAATACCTTCTACAGATTGTTTTGTATTGCTGTTGATGATAACGGTAGCAATTTGTTCGATCTCTACTTTCATAATAGGATTGAACTCAATTTCTTCTCCATTTTTTAAGTTGAATGTGGCTTCAATACGTTTATGAGATAGGTGAGTTAAAACAATGGTAACATCTGTATTTGCTGGAATTTTAATTTCGTAGAACCCATTTTCGTTAGAAGTGGTTCCACTATCACCAGCTTTGATGCTTACATTATAAACCGGTAAGTTGTTTTCATCAAGAATAACACCTTTAACAGTTGCAGTTTGTGAAATACCAATAAACGGTAATAATAGGAATAGAAATAGGAGTTGAATCTGAATTTTCAAAAGTCTTCTTTTTTATTTTCTAAAAAACGTTGCTTCAAATGTAGAACTATTTCCAATATTATCTATAACAATTACTTTCAAATTATTTTCAGTATCTGAAATTACATCATCATCAAAGTCGTAGGTTAAGGTGTCTTTTTTGTAATCATACTCCATTAAAATCCATTTCCCATTTATTGTAGCTCTGTAATTTCCGATACCAGAAAGATCATCTTCAATCTTAACCTTCAAGGTTTTGGATTTACTCATCCATTTCCCGTCTTGAAAATTTAACGGCTTAATGATAGGATTAATTGTATCTGTTGCTAAAGTAAATGTGCCAAGTGACTTGGTTCTAGCTGTTAGAAAATTGCCCTGTCTCGTAGTTTTGATGTAGCCTGGACGTTGATAATACCCATAGAGTTTGGCGATAAAAAGCTTGCTTTTATCTTCTTCAGAGTAATTTTCAATGTTGTAGTTAATAGTGTAGTTTTTCATTAGGGGAATAATATCTCTATGAAGTTTAAGTGTATCACTTCTAACAGAAAAATCGATATGAAAATCGTCATAAAAAGTATCTTCAGGAAAAAAAACAGAAACATTGTTGTCTTCAAGTCTTAGTGGTTCATTTGACTGTACATAATAAGCAGGTAAAACTTCATAGTTTTCTAGTACTTCTTTAGCTTTTTTTCCAGTAATGGGAATGCTAACCCAAGACTCATTTCCTTTGAAATCTTGAATCCTTATTTTATAAACAGAAGCTGTACTATCTTCAACTTTTATATAACCGTTATCAGAAACATCTTTTAACATACTGAGTGTGTTACCAGGCTGAACGAATAATTTTTGTATACGTGATTTGTTGGTTTTATATATTTCAAAATCGATATAGCGATTCAAGTGTTTAGTTTCATCAAAACTGAACCGCTTGAAATCCATTTCAAAATTCTTATTGCCATTAAAAAAGGTTTGGATATTGCTTACCCCATTTTTGTTATAAGCCAAATCTTGTTGATCGTAACTTACAATACCAAATCCAATATCTCCTAAGGCTTCGATAGGTTCAACAAAATAGTCGCCATTCTTGTTTGGTATTAACCTTAATTCTTTTCTAGTCTTAACGTTGTTAACATGAGACTTTCTGTCTTTTGGATAAGCATATATGCCAGTTACCATTGGTTGTTTAGAGTCTTTAATTTCTATGCCAAATAGCATAGGATTTATTGGGCGTTCGGCATTATCTCTTATTTCAAAGTGTAAATGTGGACCGCCTGAACTACCAGAATTTCCTGAAAAACCTACAACCTCATCACTAATAATCGGCAATTCTTCTGGAGCTGGAAACACCTCAACTTCATAGCTTTCTTTTTGATATTGACAGTCTTTGATATAGCGTTCAATCTTGGGAGAAAACTTTTTCAAATGTGCATATACACTTACATAACCATTTGGATGAGTGATGTAAAGTGCTTTACCGTAACCATAATGAGAGATTTTAATCCTGCTCACATAACCCTCAGCTGCTGTATAGACTTTCAAGCCTGTACGTTGTTGTGTTTTAATGTCTAATCCAGAATGAAAATGATTTGATCTTAATTCGGCAAAAGTGCCAGAGAGGATAAGAGTAATATCTAATGGACTTCTAAAGTAATCTTGAGGGTAAGGTGTTTGCGCATAAATACACAAAGGGAAAAACAGGATTAAAAATATATATTTCATGTTCATTTACATCTGTACAGAATTTCTATAACGTAAAAATATTAATTTATTTTAAATATAGAAAATATTCTACATAAGATTTAGAGGGATTAATTTTGGTCTCAAAAATTCAAAAATAAGAAAGATAAGCTTATAGGAAATAGTAAATTAAAGATTTAAGTAGTTGGTAAAGTGCATTATGACTGACGATAGGTTCTAATTTTCAAAATTTATATCAAAACTATTGTGATTTTTGATTAGGTATGTTAACTTTGTTACATCAGTATTGAATTTTGTAAATGAGTAAAATTGAGGATATTGTTGATTCGTTAGAGAATAAAATTAGCAAAGTTTTACACAAACTAGAGGTTTTAAAACAAACCAATGCTAAAATTTCAGAACAATTAGCAATCCAACAGCAAAAAAACATACAGCAACAAGAAGAAATTAGTTCTTGGGCTGATAAATATGAAGCACTCAAAATGGCAAATTCACTATTGGGCAGTGACGATAATAATAGAGAAACTAAGCTTAAAATAAATACACTTATTAGAGATATTGATCATTGTATAGCGCAATTATCAGAATAGTGTAAAAAGACATTAATGGCAGAACAGCTCAAAATAAAGCTATCTATAGCTAACCGTGTGTATCCTTTAACCATTGCACCAAGCCAAGAAGAAGGATTGCGTAAGGCAGCTAAAAAGATTGAAGCCATGATAAGCCAGTTTGAACAGAATTATTCTGTTAGAGATAAGCAAGATGTGTTGGCAATGTGTGCCTTACAATTTGCATCTCAAGTAGAACAGAAAAAAATAGATAAAGCCGAAGTAAGTGAAGAAGTAGAAAATAAGCTAGATGCTTTAAATCAGCTGCTACATGAACACTTAAGCGCATAACGTTCTTTTAAATAAAATAATAGGTTACTGCCTACATTAGTTATTTTTTTTGATAAACTCAACGTTAATTCTTTAAAAAGGGTGAGTTTAAGCTGTAAAATCGAGCTGCCTTTGAGCAGATTTTTGATCAGCTTGTTAGCCCTAAACTTGTTTTTAAGGAGTTTATACAAAATTCGAAACTGATGTAGGCTTTTTTTATATATAAAAACTAACTAAACATGGAACTAAATACAATTTTATTAATTGTTGGAGGCTTAGTATTGGGAATAATACTAGGATATTTCATTGCTAAATCCTTAGAGAAAAGCAATGCGTCAAAGCTTATTAAAGATGCTAAAAATGAAGCAAACTCTATTATAAAGCAGGCCAAAAATGATGGCGAATCAATTAAGAAAGATAAAATTCTTCAAGCTAAAGAAAAGTTCATTGAACTAAAGGCAGAACACGAAAAGGTGATTTTATCTCGAGATAAAAAAATGGCTGAAGCTGAAAAAAGAACGAGGGATAAAGAATCTCAGGTATCAAGTGAGTTGGCTAAAAGCAAAAAAACAAATCAAAGTCTTGAAGATAAAATTAAAGATTACAATTTTAGACTTGAATTTTTAGAAAAGAAGAAAGACGAGGTAGAAAAGGCACATAAGAGTCAAATCAAACAATTAGAAGTGATTTCTGGCTTATCTGCTGAAGATGCCAAAGCACAATTGGTTGAATCACTTAAAAGTGAGGCTAAGACTGACGCTATGAGCTATCTTCAAAACACCTTAGAAGAAGCTAAATTAACGGCTCAACAAGAAGCAAAGAAAATTATTATTAATTCTATTCAACGTATAGGAACTGAGGAAGCTATAGATAATTGTGTGTCTGTATTCAACATTGAATCTGATGATGTAAAAGGAAGAATTATTGGTCGTGAGGGAAGAAACATTAGAGCCATAGAAGCTGCAACTGGTGTAGAGATTATTGTTGACGACACACCAGAAGCAATTATATTATCGTGCTTTGACTCTGTAAGAAGAGAAATTGCTCGATTGTCTTTACACAAACTTGTTACTGATGGTAGAATTCATCCAGCACGAATTGAAGAGATTGTCAAGAAAACCGAAAAACAAATAGAACAAGAGATTATTGAAGTTGGAAAACGTACTGTTATTGATCTTGGAATACACGGATTACATCCAGAATTGATCAAACTTGTTGGTCGTATGAAATATCGTTCTTCATATGGTCAAAATCTATTGCAGCACTCACGAGAAGTTGCCAAACTATGTGGTGTTATGGCTGCAGAACTAGGTCTAAACCCAAAGCTTGCTAAGCGTGCTGGATTACTGCACGATATAGGAAAGGTACCATCTTCAGAAGCAGATATGGAAACGCCTCACGCTATCCTTGGAATGCAATGGGCTGAAAAACATGGAGAAAAGCCAGAAGTATGTAATGCCATTGGAGCGCATCACGATGAAATTGAAATGACAACATTACTGTCTCCAATTATTCAAGTATGTGATGCTATTTCTGGAGCACGTCCTGGAGCAAGACGACAAGTACTAGACTCATATATACAGCGTCTTAAAGACCTTGAAGATGTCGCATTTGGCTTTACAGGCGTAAATAAAGCTTATGCTATTCAAGCTGGTCGTGAATTACGTGTTATAGTTGAAAGCGAAAAAGTAACAGATGAGCAAGCGGCTAATTTATCGTTTGAAATTTCACAAAAAATACAAACCGATATGACTTATCCAGGCCAAGTTAAAGTAACAGTCATAAGAGAAACTAGAGCTGTAAATATAGCTAAGTAATAGAAGACCAATTCAATTGCAATAAAAAAGCACTTCTATAATTAGAAGTGTTTTTTATTTTCTTTATTTGGTATAATCAATTTCTTGGATGAAATTGCATTAATACATTTTTTAAATGCGAGCGATCCACATGCACATAGATTTCAGTGGTGGTAATACTTTCATGCCCAAGCATGAGTTGAATAGCTCTTAAGTCTGCACCATTCTCTA
Organism: uncultured Psychroserpens sp.; assembly: GCF_947503375.1. Classification (GTDB taxonomy): domain Bacteria; phylum Bacteroidota; class Bacteroidia; order Flavobacteriales; family Flavobacteriaceae; genus Psychroserpens. The sequence goes on along the minus strand of NZ_CANNDQ010000008.1, from coordinate 41,917 downwards.
ATAAGTGTGAAGCAAAAGAATGCCTGAAGGTATGCGGAGAAATGGATTTATTAAGGTTAATCAATTTAGCCAAATCCTTTATAATGGTAAAAATCATTGCTCTAGTTAACTGTGAACCTCTGTGGTTTAAAAAAAGGGTATCCTTAGATTCTTCATTGATACTAATTTTTGCGCGTTCTACTTTCCAGATATTGATATATTTTTGCGTGTTAGCTCCAATAGGTACAAAGCGTTGTTTATCACCCTTGCCTGTAACTTTAATGAAACCTTCTTCAAAAAAGAGATCTGAGACCCTTAAGTTGATAAGTTCACTAACGCGCAATCCACAACTATATAATGTTTCTAAAATAGCTCTGTTACGTTCTCCAATAGAGATGCCATTATATACTTTTGTTAAATCTATAGCATTTATTAGTGCATCTATTTCCTGAGTACTTAATGTGTCTGGAAGTTTACGTCCTATTTTTGGAGACTCAATACGATCTAATGGATTAGTTTTCCTGTAATCTTCAAAAACGAGATAAGAAAAGAAACTTCGCAATCCAGAAATGAGTCTTGATTGAGATCTGGCATTTAAAGATTTTGATACAGTATATATAAAGGATTGAACTGTTTCATGATCAATAACAATAGGAGAGGAGTTAATGCTGTTGTCTTCTAAAAAAGTAACTAGTTTTAAAATATCGAACACATAATTATCTATTGAGTTCTTAGAAAGCCCTCGTTCTATCTTGAGATAGTGTTTATAGTCTTGTATTGCATTTTGCCATTTCATTATAATTTGTGTACTAGTATTATGACTTAAACTAGATAAAAGTAATAGTTTTTAAGTACATATAACTAGATTAAACTACGTAATTTGTCGTATTTTTCTTAAAAATTGTTAATAATATTAAAATTAAAATACTGATAATCAATATTTTAATTTTAATTGTTTACAAAATTGTTAATAACTCCTTAATTTGTGCTAATTAATTGAAAAAAAAGTGTTTAGTTTGTATTAATCAATTTTAAAAACTTATAAATTATGAAAAAATTAATGTTATTAGCTGCTATTGCAGTTTTTGGTTTAACAAATGTTAATGCCCAAGAAACAACGTTTGGAGCTTTAGCTGGATTATCTATTTTGACTCCAGATGTAGATGGTGTTGACACAGATTCTGAAACGGGTTTTCATATTGGAGCCTTCGCTGATATTGGAATTTCCGAAAGCTTCTCTGTACAACCAGAATTAACTTATGAAATGGCTGGTGATATTTCATTGTTAAATGTGAATGCAATGGCTAAGTATCATGTATCTGAAGAGTTTAATATACAGTTAGGTCCTCAAGTAGGCTTTGCTGGAGGCGATGATATTGATGCATTAGATGATTTATTAGGTGACGATTTTACCAAACTTAATTTAAGACTTGCAGTAGGTGCTGGTTACGATATTACAGAAGATATTTTTGTTCAAGCGCGTTACGGTTTTCAACTTAATGACCACTTTACAGGTGATGGTGACGGCTCTGTGAAAATTAATACACTTAACCTAAGTGTTGGATATAAATTTTAGTATCTATTTAACATAATAAAAAAAGCAGTTATTTATAACTGCTTTTTTTATACACTATATTTTAATTCGTTGAAATGTAGATTTTTATCGTTAAAACGCATTTATTTATGCGTTTTTTCTTGTTTAAGACTATTCCTTCACATATATTTGCCGCCAATTTAATCAATTTTAAACTTAATCTATTATGAAAAAATTATTACTTATTGCTGCTGTTGCAGTATTCGGATTAACAACTGTTAATGCACAAGATGAAAACACAACCGGTGGTTTCGCAAAGGGAGATGTCTATGCAACGGGTACTGTTGGATACACTAATGCAAAATTTGGAGATATCAAAACTGATAACTTTACATTTTCTCCAGCTGTAGGTTTCTTTATCTCTGAGTACATTGCTCTTGAAGGAACTGTTATCTTAGGTTTTGGAGAAAGTTCTATTGACTTAGAAGGTGAAACGTTCTCTGTTGATAATTCTACTTTTGGTGGTGGTGTTGGTGCTACATATTTCTTTACACCAGCTAAACAATTTTCTTTTACTGTTGGTGCTGGAGTAGCTTACACTAATACTAAAACTGAGGTTGATGTTGAAGATTCTGCTGAATTAAGTACAGATACTTTTGGTTTTGTTGTAGCACCAGGTTTAAACTATTTTGTATCTAATTGCATCGCTTTAAGAGCTTCTGTTGGAGCTATTAGTTATACAAGTAGTAAATTAGATGTTGATGGAGCTGAGTCTTTAAACACATTCAATATTGGCTTAAACTTATCTGATGTTAACTTTGGTGTGACTTATAAGTTCAACTAATTGGTATTGTAATCTTCACAAGATAATTATAAAAAAACCGAAGCTATTAGCTTCGGTTTTTTTATGCCTAATTTTTAATACCTTTACTTTATGAAGAAACTCATCATAATCAACGGACCCAATCTAAATCTTTTGGGTAAACGCGAAACTAATATTTATGGTAATTTATCGTTTACAGAATTTTTTGACACCATAGTCAATAAGTATCCAAACATTTCGTTAGAACATTATCAGTCTAATATAGAAGGTGAGTTAATTGATAAAATACAAGAGGTAGGCTTTGATTATGATGGGATCATACTTAATGCAGCAGCATATACGCATACCTCAGTTGGTATAGGTGATGTTGTGAAAGCTATTGAAACTCCTGTTATTGAAGTACATATTTCTAATACATTTAACAGAGAAGAATTTAGGCATAAATCATATATTTCACCAAATTCAAAAGGCGTAATTTTAGGATTTGGCTTGCAGAGTTATGAGTTAGCCATTCTTAGTTTTTTAGATTGAAATTTGTATAACTCAAAAACCTAATGATATTATATGAAACACTTTGCATTCACACTTTTGTTCAGCCTGTTTTTTAATTTTGGACTCGTTGCACAAAATGATGTCGATTTCGGAATTAAAGGTGGTTTAAATTTAACTTTTTTCAAGGTTGTAGAATCTAATTTTGGCCCCAATACCGAAACAGAAGCTGGTTATTATGGAGGTGTTTTTGCTGTGTTTGATATTGAAGATGTTTTAGCAATCCAACCAGAAGTATTATATATTGGTCTGAATGATTTTAAATTTATTAATGCACCAATTTACGTTAAATACGAAGTTGCAAATAATTTTAATGTGATGGTTGGACCTAGCTTAAACTATTTCTTTGATTTTTTTAATAACAAATTTAAGGTAAGAGCTGATGTATGTGCTGCATACAATATTACAGATGCAATAGATATCCATACAAAATATACGATTGGCTTTGAGGAAATTGCACCTAATGGGTTGTTTTTTGGAGTGGGTATAAGGCTATAAAAAATGCGATTCGTATTGAATCGCATTCTTCAAAAATTAAAATTAGTTTATTTGTTGCTATAGATGGATAACTTCATCGTAAGCGTCGGCAACCGCTTCCATTACTGCTTCACTCATTGTTGGGTGTGGATGTACTGCTTTTAAAACCTCATGACCAGTAGTTTCTAGCTTTCTTCCTAAAACAGCTTCAGCAATCATATCTGTTACACCAGCGCCTATCATATGGCAACCCAACCACTCACCATACTTAGCATCAAAAATTACTTTTACAAAACCATCTTTATTTCCTCCAGCACTTGCTTTTCCTGATGCTGAAAAAGGAAATTTACCAATCTTTACATCGAGACCTTGTTCTTTGGCCTGTTTTTCTGTTAAACCTACAGAAGCAATTTCAGGAGAACAATAAGTACAACCAGGAATATTTCCATAATCTAAAGCTTCTACATGCTGGCCTGCGATCTTTTCTACACATAATATACCTTCTGCCGAAGCAACATGAGCTAGGGCTTGACCAGGAGTAACATCTCCAATTGCATAATAACCAGGTATGTTTGTTTGGTAATAATCATTAACTAATATTTTATCTCTGTCTACAGCTATACCAACATTTTCTAAGCCTATGTTCTCTATGTTTGATTTGATACCCACAGCAGATAAAACTATATCGGCCTCAAGAACTTCTTCTCCTTTCTTTGTCTTTACAGTAGCTCTAACACCTTCTCCTGAGGTATCAACTTTAGTCACTTCAGAAGAAGTCATAATTTTAATGCCACTTTTCTTGAACGATCGTTCCAATTGCTTAGATACATCTTCGTCCTCTACAGGAACAATATTTGGTAAATATTCAACTATAGTAACTTCAGTGCCCATAGAATTGTAGAAATAAGCAAACTCAACACCAATAGCTCCAGAGCCAACTACAATCATTTTCTTTGGTTGCTTAGCTAAGGTCATGGCTTCTCGATAACCAATTACTTTTTTACCATCTTGAGGTAAACTTGGTAATTCACGTGAACGTGCGCCAGTTGCAATGATGATATGGTCAGCACTATATTCTTTACCGTCTACTTCAACCTTTTTTCCAGTTTTTAGTGTTCCAAAACCTTCAATAACATCAATTTTGTTTTTTTTCATTAAAAACTGGACCCCTTTACTCATGCCATCTGCAACACCACGACTACGTTTTACCACTGCATCAAAATCATGCGAGGCATCTTTAACATTTAGTCCGTAATCTTCAGCATGTTTCAAATACTCAAAAACTTGAGCTGATTTAAGTAACGCTTTTGTTGGTATACATCCCCAATTTAAGCATACGCCTCCTAGGCTTTCTTTTTCTACAATAGCAGTTTTAAAGCCTAATTGCGAAGCTCTAATTGCAGTTACGTAGCCTCCAGGACCACTTCCAAGTACTATGACATCGTATTTACTCATGAGTTTATTTTTGTATAAATTTTGAGGATACGAAGTTACAAAACCTTATTGTAATATTAAAGGTCATCAGTAAAATGTCTGCGTCCTTTTTCGTGATTAAATTTTTCCTTGTTATAGGATACTGATTTTCCTTTTGGAATTGATAATGATTGCCAACCATCTAGCTTAATAAGTTTTCCTAAAAACACCAGTTGACCAATGTGATAAGAATAATGAGCCAATTGTCTGTTAATGGCTTCAGTAACTGTATGGCCTTGGTTTCTTATGTAAACTAGACGCTCTAAATCTTTACTCTGTAAAGGTGTTATTGCATTAAATAAGCATGCCCAACCATTATCCCAAGCAGTAATTAAATCCTTTCTGTTTTGAAAGGTATCAATAAACTCATCATCACGTTGTCTCCAATCTTTTTCACCATCTTCAGTTAGAAAATTAGTCCATCGGCTTAGCATGTTACCAACTATATGTTTTACAATAATTGCGATTGAGTTTGAGTTGTCTTTGAATTCTTTTTGCAATTCTTCAAATGTAAGTTGTGCAAATGTTTTATCACCAAGACTTTTATAATACTCAAACTGTTTAATGACACTTGGCAAATATGAATGTTCCATATAAATAAAAATTAAATTAAAAATAGTGATACGAATGTTTAAAAACTATAGATAGTTATAATTAGATGTTATATCACTATTCTAATTCTTTAATCTATTCTTTAGGAACAAACTTCAAAGCAACGCCATTTATACAATGGCGCTTTCCAGTTGTTTTTCTAGGACCATCGTTAAATACGTGGCCTAAATGGCCACCACATGTGGCACAGTGTTCTTCAGTTCTTGCATAACCTAAATTGTAGTCGGTAGAAAAGGCTACGTTGCCTTCGATTTCTCTATCAAAACTTGGCCAACCAGTACCAGAGTCAAACTTGTGTTCGCTTTTAAATAAAGGTGTGTTACAAGCCGCACAATGAAATACACCATCACCATATTCTTTATTTAATGGACTTGAAAAAGGCCTTTCGGTACCAGCCTCTCTTAATACGTAGTATTGTTGAGGGGTAAGCTCCTCTTTCCATTCAGCATCAGTTTTTGTAACTGTAAATGGCTCTTGCTTTTCAGTTTTATCCTTTTGTGCATTACCATTACAGCTGAATAATAATAAAAATGTGAATAGTATAAATAAGTTTTTCATAATTGTTCTTTTGGTAAATTTTGTCGATGTAATATTTAGTTCTTTACAACTACTAGTAAATTTAAGAATAAATAAAAGTTTGGTCAATGTGTTTTTTGATAAAAATACTTATTAACATCAAACGTTGTAGTTACCTTCAAAGCGCTGGTTTTGAACTATACTGACTCTTAATTTTATATTTTTACACTATAAAACCAACAAATATGTTAAACCAAAAGCGTGTTGTAATTGATCATGTTTCACCACAAATAAATGGAGGTGATTTTTTTATCAAGCGAGTTGTTAACGAAATAGTAAATATACATGCGCATGTCTTAGTTGATGGACATGATGTGATAGCAGCTTCAGTATTGTATAAGCATGAAAAGTCCAGAGTGTGGAGCGAAACACGAATGCAATTAATTGAGAATGATGAATGGAGGACTTCTTTTGTAGTAGAAAAACAAGGATTTTACAGTTATAAAGTAGAAGCATGGGTTGATTATGCGCTCAATTGGCAACATGGAATTGAACGTAAGATCGATGATGGACAACAAGTGAAATCTGAGCTTTTAGAAGGTATTCTCTATCTACAAGCTTTAGTAAAAAAGGTGAATAAAGCAGAAAAAACATATTTAGAAAAATGTATTAAAGCTTTTGAGGATGAGACACAATATGCTATTGCTAAATTAGAAGCCAAGAGTAAAAGATTACATGCAATCTTTACAAAGTACCCTGAAAAGCACTTGTCTAATTCAACGCATGAGTTGCAAGTTTATGTCGACCGTAAGAAAGCAAGATTTAGTACTTGGTATGAGTTTTTTCCACGTTCTGCATCTGAAAAAGAAGGTCAGCATGGAACATTTAAAGACTGTGAACGGTTGTTACCAAGAGTAGCTCAAATGGGTTTTGACACGTTATATTTTCCGCCAGTGCATCCTATTGGAGAAGTTAATAGAAAGGGTAAAAACAATACAACTGAAGCTAATAAAGATGATGTAGGGTCTGCTTGGGGAATTGGTTCTAAATATGGTGGCCATAAAGCCATTCATCCACAGCTTGGAACTGTTGAGGATTTCAAATCATTAATTCAAAAAGCGAAAGATATAAATATTGAAGTGGCCATGGACTACGCTTTACAAGCTGCACCAGATCATCCATGGGTAACATCACATCCAGATTGGTTCAAATGGCGACCTGATGGTACCGTTCAATATGCTGAAAACCCACCAAAGAAATATCAAGATATTTTGCCAATTTATTGGGAAAGTAAAGACTATAAAAACTTATGGCAGGAATGTCTTGATACCATGTTATATTGGATTAATTGCGGTATAAATGTGTTTAGAGTTGACAATCCACATACCAAACCTTATTATTTTTGGAACTGGTTAATTTCTGAAGTAAAGCAAAAGCACCCAGATGTTATTTTCTTAGCCGAAGCATTTACTAGACCTAAAGTGATGCAGCAGTTAGCAAAACAAGGCTACTCACAATCGTATACTTATTTTACTTGGCGCACATCAAAACAAGAGTTTATTGATTATATCAATGAGTTAACACAAACGGATCAGCGTGAATATATGCAGCCTAATTTTTGGCCAAATACTCCAGATATCAATCCTTATCATTTGCAAGGAGCAAGTGAGTCTATGTACCTTCAACGTTACGCACTTGCGGCTACATTAAGTTCTAGTATTGGTATTTATGGACCAGTTTTCGAGCAAATGATCTCTGAAGCTATTCCTGGTAAAGAAGAATATCACATGTCTGAAAAATTTGAAGTAAAGTATTACGACTGGTTTAAAGAGAATAAACTCACGTTATTAATTACTAAGATCAATGAGTTAAGACATGAAAACGAAGCTCTACAACAAACCAATAATATTAAATTTTGTTACGTAGAGAACGATAATTTGTTAGCATTCTACAAATGGAATACCGAAAAAACCAATGAGCTTTTAATCGTTATAAGTTTAGATCAATATTACAAACAACAAGGTACAGTTCAATTGCCTTTAGATGCTATTGGAGTAGCGTCAGGACATACACTACATATGCACGATTTAATAACTGGAAGTAGTTATAATTGGGATCAAGAGTGGAATTATGTAGAGTTGCATCCAACACTGCCTTTTCATATCTTTAAGATAAACAAATAAGCATGTCAAAAAAGTCTACTAAAAACATAAGTTTACAGCCACCATTTAATTTTAATGACCGATGGGAAGAGTTGCTAGATAACAAAGATTTCGTTAAGGTGTTTTTGTCTGATGTTTTAGAAGATTACGTTAAAAAACAGCGTTGGTATGGTGGCAAGTCGAGCAAGTTAAAATATATTGAGCTTGCTGAGTATTTTAAAATTCAACAGAATGAAGAAGTTTACTATGGCTTAATTTTAGAAATTAATTTTGACGAAGCATTCTACCAACATTACTTTTTACCTATTGCTTTTGTTTCAGATGAAAATTTTGCCAAAGAGAATCGAATTCTGCCTATTAGTATTCAAAACCAAAAAGGATTTATCATAGACGCTATTCATTTAGAAGCATTTAGAAAGGTCGTTTTTGAACGAATTTTAAACGCACTTCCTAAAGACAAAACAAGAGTGCGTTATCATAAAAGTGAGCTATTTAAAAATTGTCAGTATGAATCTTCACGATTCATGGGTTTGGAGCAAAGTAACACTTCAATTGTATACAACGAAAAGTTTGTGCTGAAGTTCTTCAGACGCATTTATGCAGATCGTAATCCAGATTATGAAATGAGTCGTTTTTTATCTGAAAAAAAAGACTTTAAAAATACACCAGCATATCTTGGTAGCATTCAAATTAAAGATAGTGATAATACGAACATCACTATAGGCTTGATGCAAGAAATGGTAGATAATGATGGTGATGCTTGGGAATATATGCTCAGAGAGCTGCACAAAGTATTCTCTAATCTTGAATATAAAAATATAGATATAAGCGCACTACCTAGAACTGAAGATTATGGTAGATTAGATATTGGTGATGTCCCTCCAAGAATTATAGATTGGGCAGGACTTAATGTGTTTTTAAAAATTCAAATACTTGCTAAACGTACTGCCGAAATGCACATAGCATTAGGCAGTGAATTTGAAGACACGTCCTTTACACCAACTCATTTTAATGGTGACTACACCGTTTGGTTAAAAAATAGATTGTTGTACCAATTTCAAAATAGATTGAACTCCATTGAAAATAATTTGCATAAATTGGATGGGTTAGCTTTAGATCTAGCCAATGAATTTTTAGACCGGAAAAATGAAATCCGTAAACAATTTGTGAATTTTGATTGGACAAAACTAAAAGGCGAACGTATTAGGGTTCATGGTGATTATCATTTGGGTCAGGTTCTAGTTAAAGATGATGATTTTTATATTCTTGATTTTGAAGGAGAACCAGAAAGTACCATTAGAGATCGAAAAGTAAAACAGCCTCCTCTAAAAGATGTTGCTGGTATGTTTCGTTCATTTCATTATGCGATATATGCGACAATTTTTAATAATATCGATTTATACAAGCAAGAACAAACCAAACTCTTTGAAGCAGCCGAGATTCTATATCAATACTTCAAAGGGGTGTTTTTAGGAACTTATATTATTGAAATACAAAATGCAAATATTAATATAGGATATCATCAAGAACGCATTTTTTTATTAAAATATTCACTGTTAGAGAAAGCAGTTTACGAGTTAGGTTACGAGCTTAATTCACGCCCACGTTGGGCAGTTATTCCTCTAAAAGGAATTTCTAATATCATTAATAATTAACTTATGGCAGAAGTAATAGCGCACAGTCTATTTACAGAATTTGATATCGATCTTTTTAAAGCAGGCAAACATTATCGACTGTATGAAAAATTTGGATCGCATACCATGACATTAAATGGAGTAGAAGGCACCTATTTTGCTGTTTGGGCTCCAAGCGCAAAACATGTTTCGGTAATTGGAGATTTTAATTTTTGGGTAGAAGGTACACATTCTTTAAATGTACGCTGGGATTCTAGTGGTATATGGGAAGGTTTTATTCCAGGTGCTGGTAAAGGAAGTGTATATAAGTATAAGATCCAAAGTAATAATAATGACATTAAAACTGAAAAAGCAGACCCTTATGCTAGACGCTGTGAACATCCACCGAAAACAGCGTCTATAGTTTGGGATCACACCTATAATTGGAATGATGATAAGTGGATGAAGAAGCGTAAAAAGCATAATGCATTAGATGCTCCTTTTTCGGTATATGAAGTGCATTTAGGTTCTTGGAAAAAACAAATTGAAGAAAACCGTTTCCTATCCTATGTCGAGCTTGCTGATGATTTAGTGAATTACGTTAAGGAAATGAATTTCACTCATGTTGAGCTAATGCCAATAATGGAATACCCTTACGACCCAAGTTGGGGTTACCAATTAACAGGGTATTTTGCACCAACATCTCGTTTTGGATACCCTGAAGAATTTAAGCTGTTAGTCGATAAATTGCATCAAAATAATATTGGAATTATCTTAGATTGGGTGCCGTCACATTTTCCTGAAGATGCGCATGGTTTAGGTTTCTTTGACGGTTCTCATTTGTACGAACATCCAGATCCTAAAAAAGGATATCATAACGATTGGAAGAGCTTAATTTTTAATTACGGACGTAATGAAGTAAAATCATTTCTAATAAGTAATGCTATATTTTGGCTAGACCAGTATCATGCAGATGGTTTAAGAGTTGATGCTGTAGCGTCAATGCTTTTTTTAGATTACTCAAGAGAAGAAGGTCAGTGGGAACCAAATATGTATGGTGGTCGTGAAAATTTAGAAGCCATTGCATTTATGCGTGAGATGAATGAAGCTGTTTATTCAAGTTTTCCAGATGTGCAAACCATTGCTGAAGAGTCTACTGCATTTCCAATGGTATCAAAGCCGACATTTATGGGTGGGTTAGGATTTGGAATGAAATGGATGATGGGTTGGATGCATGATACGCTTCAGTATTTTGCAAAAGAACCTATTTATAGACGTTTTCATCAAAACGACCTAACGTTTAGCATGACCTATGCTTTTACTGAAAACTTTATGTTGCCATTAAGTCATGATGAAGTAGTTTATGGTAAAAAATCAATTCTTGGAAGAATGCCAGGAGATGAATGGCAACGCTTTGCAAATTTGAGAATTTTGTACAGTTACATGTTCACACATCCAGGAACTAACTTACTATTTCAAGGTGCAGAATTTGCACAAAGTGAAGAATGGAATTTTCAGCAAAGTCTCGATTGGCATCTTTTAGATTTTAAACCACACAAAGGAATTCAAGAGCTAATAAAAGACTTGAATAAACTATATAAAAAAGAACCAGCTTTGTACCAAAAGCAATTTTCAGGTGAAGGTTTTGAATGGATTGATTATAATGATGCTGAAAATTCAATGTTTGTATACATGCGTCATGGCCATGATAAGAAAGACTCTATTATTGTTATCTGTAATATGACTCCGATACCCAAGGAAAATTACAAATTAGGACTACCAAAAGCAGGTAAAATAAAACAAATCTTCAATAGCGATTCAAAAAAATATTTTGGGACAGGCGATTTTGTAAATAAGCCCTTAAGTGTTAAGGAACAACCTTGGCAATTTAGAGACTTCTCTGCTGAAATTATCATTCCGCCATTAAGTGTAGTGATGTTTAAATACCATAACTAATTATTAGATTTTTATTAAAAAATCAAGCTATGATTATAAATACCGAATTAGAACAAAAAGGAAATCTTTTTCCATCAAAAATTATTGCTTTCAAAAAAGATGTTGATACTTTATATTTTTCTACAGATAATGATGTTGTATTGCAGCTCACTGTATTAAGAGATAGTGTATTGCGCTTTAGGTATACAACTACAGGTACTTTTGATAATGATTTTTCATACGCAATAACAAAGTATGCAAGTACAGGATATAATCACTTATCTATCGAAGAAGATGAAACCTACTATTCTATCACAACATCTAAACTGATCTGTAAAATATCGAAACAAAATTTACGAGTAGCACTTTACGATGCAAAAGATAAAGCGCTAATTAATGAAGACGAATCAGGATTTCATTGGGAAGAAAGCTATCAATATGGCGGTAATATTGTAAAAATGAGTAAGGTATCTAATGATGGCGAAAGTTACTATGGGTTAGGTGATAAGCCTAGTCATTTGAATTTAAAGGGGAAACGCTATCAGAATTGGGTAACAGATTCTTATGCATATGGTAAAGATACAGATCCTATTTACAAAGCCATCCCATTTTATACTGGCTTACATAATAAAAAGGCTTACGGAATATTTTTCGATAATACATTTAGGAGTTTTTTCGACTTTTCTCATGAACGTCGTAACGTAACTAGTTTTTGGGCAGATGGCGGTGAAATGAACTATTATTTCATTTATGGACCACAAATGCAAGACGTGATTGAAAGTTATACAGATCTTACTGGAAAGCCACATCAATTACCACCAATTTGGGCTTTGGGTTACCATCAATGTAAATGGAGTTATTATCCAGAAAGTAAAGTAAAAGAAATCACATCAACATTCAGAAAACTAAAGATTCCATGTGATGCAATATATTTAGATATTGATTATATGGATGGTTTTAGATGTTTCACATGGAATAAAGAGTATTTTCCAGATCCAAAGCGAATGGTCAAAGAATTAGCTGATGATGGCTTTAAAACAGTAGCTATTATTGATCCTGGTATTAAAATAGATAATGACTATTCTGTATTTAAAGAAGCGCTTGAGAATGATTATTTCTGTAAAAGAGCAGATGGTCCATACATGAAAGGTAAGGTTTGGCCTGGCGAATGTTACTTTCCTGATTTTACCAATCCTGAAGTTAGAGAATGGTGGTCTGGACTTTTCAAAGAACTTATTGAAGACATCGGAGTTAAAGGTGTTTGGAATGATATGAATGAACCAGCCGTAATGGAAGTTCCAAATAAGACATTTCCCGATGATGTACGACATAATTATGATGGTAATTATTGCAGTCATAGAAAGGCACATAATATATATGGTATGCAAATGGCTCGCGCCACCTATCAAGGACTTAAGAAATATGCATACCCAAAACGACCTTTTGTAATAACTAGAGCCGCATATTCTGGAACACAACGTTATACATCAACATGGACAGGAGATAATGTTGCCACATGGGAACACTTATGGATTGCAAATGTACAGGCTCAACGCATGGCAATGTCTGGGTTTAGTTTTGCAGGTAGTGATATTGGAGGTTTTGCGGAACAGCCACAAGGGGAGTTATTTACGAGATGGATTCAGCTTGGTGTATTTCACCCATTTTGTCGTGTACACTCTTCAGGTGATCATGGCGATCAAGAGCCATGGGCTTTTGATGAAGATGTTACAGACATAGTAAGAAAGTTTATTGAAATTCGATATCAGTTATTGCCATATCTATATACCGCATTTTGGCATCATATCGACCAAGGTACTCCAATACTTAAGTCATTAGTGCTATATGATCAAGACGATGTGCATACACACTACAGAACAGATGAATTCATTTTTGGTGATAAAATATTAGTCTGCCCTGTCATAGAGCCAAATGCTAGAGGAAGACGTATGTACATACCAAGAGGGTATTGGTATAACTATTGGACTAATGAACGCATAAAAGGAGGAAAGGAAATGTGGGTAGATGCTGATATAGATAGTATGCCAATATTTGTAAAAGAAGGTGCGATCATTCCTAAATATCCAATTCAACAGTATGTTGATGAATTGCAAATAGATGAGGTAAAACTTGATGTTTATTATAAAGAAGGAAAAGATTATTCCACATTATATGACGATGCCGAAGATGGTTATGATTATACTAAAGGACGTTATAGCTTAAGAACATTCAAATTAACAGGAAAAACAAACGAACTCATTATTCAACAGCATAAAGAAGGAAAATACACAACAAAGTATAATACCTTCAATTTGAAAATTTTGGGCTTACCTTTTGAAGTTAAAGAAATTCAAGTCGACAATGAAGTGATAGATATCAAACGATTGAATGTTGATCAGTATTCTAATATCAATATAGACAAGGATTTTTCTGAGTTACATTTTATAGGCAAATAGTAGATCAAGCAAATCAATATTATAATTTCACATATAAATGTGACAATATTATATGTATATGTGTCAAAATATACGGAACGATTTTTGTAAATTTAGCTTATAATATTTAAACCCATTAACAATGAAATTCAAAAACACTATAGTAGTGCTAGGAACATTACTTATGTTCTTATCATGTGCTACAAACCCATTCACAGGAAAGAAAACCATGGCATTTGTTTCTAATGACAAACTATTTCCTTCAGCATTTGCGCAATACGATCAGTTTTTAAGTGAAAACAAAGTCGTTACTGGAACTTCTGATGCTGAAATGATCAAACGTGTAGGGCAACGTATAGCTGTAGCAGCAGAACGTTGGTTAAATGCCAATGGGAATCAAGGTTATCTAGACGATTACCAGTGGGAGTATAACTTAGTTAATGATAAAACGGTCAATGCATGGTGTATGCCTGGTGGGAAAATTGTATTCTACACTGGGATTTTGCCTATAGCACAAAATGAAACTGGAATTGCAGCAATTATGGGTCACGAGGTGGCTCATGCTTTAGCCAATCATGGGCAACAGCGTATGAGTGCAGCTTATATTCAGCAAGGTATAGCTATAGGAGGAAATATTGCACTTCAAAACGATGAAAACCTTGGGATATATAATCAAGCATTTGGTATTGTGTCAACTGTAGGAGGTATGTTACCATTCAGTAGAAGTCATGAAACCGAAGCAGATAATATCGGTTTAACATTAATGGCGATAGCTGGTTACAATCCAGATGAAGCTGCAGAACTATGGAAACGTATGAAAGCGAATAGTGGTGGGCAAGCTCCACCAGAGTTTTTAAGTACGCATCCTTCAAATGACACACGTATAACAAATTTACAAAACTGGGCACCAGGAGCTAAAGCAGAAGCTAAAAAGTTTGGAATAACTTCCTTTAGACCTTTAGGAAACTTTTAATTGTAAAGATTAAAAAATATAGTAATTTAGAAGCTGCCTAATCAAAGGCGGCTTTTTTAATTAGATATTATGGCAAACTTAGAGAAAGGCAGTAAAAAACTCCTTAATGCTTGGGCTTTTTACGACTGGGCAAATTCGGTATACACGTTAACTATTGCCTCTTCGATATTTCCAATTTTTTATTCAGCATTATTTATTTCTCAAACCAATAAAGTAGTATCAGCTTTTGGTTTTGAATTTAAAAGTACAGCACTAATTACTTATGTTACTGCTTTTACATTTTTGGTAGTTTCTATAATGTCACCAATCCTTTCTGGAATTGCAGATTATATTGGAAATAAGAAGAATTTTATGAGATTCTTTTGTTACGTTGGTGGAATTGGTTGTATAGGTCTATATTGGTTTAGTTTAGAGCAGATACACTTGAGTCTATTGTTCTATTTCATGGGCTTAATTGGGTATTGGGGAAGTTTAGTATTTTATAATTCTTATTTGCCAGATATAGCGTTTCCAGAACAACAAGACCGTATTAGTGCAAAAGGCTATAGTATGGGCTATTTTGGTAGTGTGATTTTGTTACTAATAAACTTAGCTATGGTCATGAAACCAGATTGGTTTGGTTTTGATATTAGCATATCTGAAAACTTAAGAGAAACTGGCACTGAAATACAAATTCAAGAAGCCATAGAGAAAGCAAAAAACAGTGCTTCATTTGAAGCAATGAAAATTTCATTTATAACAGTAGGCCTATGGTGGATAGTCTTCAGCCAGTATACATTTTATTGGTTGCCAAAAGGAACTTCAAAAGGACATAAAGTGACTAAAGATGTCATTTTTAATGGTTTAAAAGAATTGAAATTAGTCTGGAAGCAGTTAAAGCAAAACTTGAGGTTAAAACGTTATCTAGCAGCTTTCTTTGTATTTAGTATGGCTGTGCAAACCATTATGTTAATAGCTGTTTATTTTGGAGAAGAAGAAATTACTTGGGGAAGCTCAGATGCCAAAACACAGGGATTGATTGTTAGTATTTTAGTGATTCAGCTTGTAGCAATTGTAGGAGCCGTTTTAACTTCACGTGCATCATCAAAATTTGGTAACATAAAAACGTTGATAATCATAAACATAATATGGATGTCTCTCTGTGTATATGCTTACTTTATGAAAACACCTCTGCAATTTTATATTGCAGCTTCCTTAGTTGGATTGGTTATGGGAGGTATTCAATCTTTAGCCAGATCAACATATTCTAAATTTTTGCCTGAAACCGATGATACTACGTCATATTTTAGTTTCTATGATGTTGCAGAAAAAATTGGTATTGTCATTGGGATGGGAATCTTTGCTACCATTGACCAGATTACAGGTAGTATGCGAAATGCTATTCTGTTCTTATTTGTATTTTTCTTGGTTGGAATTATTTTGTTATTTAGAATACCAAAAGAAAATGAATAAACGAACTAACTAACTTTAAATTAGTATGTTTGTTTAAACTAAATCACAATTACCATGAAAAAATTAAGCTTTTTGTTTTCACTATTTGTTTTGTTAACTGCATTTACTTGTGAGGACGAACCTCTAGAGGGAGAGTTTATAAATGAAGATTTTGACCTGCAAGATTTCAATCCACTTCTAGTTGGCACATGGACTCTCATAGAGTTTGATGTTGACCTTACATCGATAACAAGTTTTGAAGGCCAAGATTTTGTACTTGACTTTACTTCTGAAATGGTTAGTTCAGATTATACTTTGGTATTTACGGAAACAGTTTATACAGTATCTGGTGATTATGTACTAGAATCTACAACCACAGTCAATGGAGAAGTTAATGATAGTTATTTAGATGAATATAACGGCGTATCTGGTGAAGGTACATATGTGACAAACGGGAATGTGATGACTATTGACGGTTCGTTTTTAGACTTTGAAGTTGATGGCATGCAAACAGGAGATCTAGATATTAATCAAGACGCAGACTTTCAATTGAGTGCAGATGGACAAACCTTGACTTTCTTTCAAGATTCTGAACAGCTTAATGAAGATAACGGTTTTGATACTAATACAATGATTGAAGCTACTTCGGTCTGGCAAAGAGTAGAATAAATTTAGACACGACGGATAATTTGAACCAGAGCTCATACCTCTGGTTTTTTTGTATAATAGTAAACTTATTAAAGAATAAATATAAATTAGTATGTTTGCATAAACCCAATTATACTTTTGCTATGAAAAAAATAACAATTCTATTTTCGTTATTTGTTTTATTAACAGCATTTACATGCGAAGATGAACCACTTGAAGGAGAGTTTATTAATGAAGTAGAACTCTCATGCGAAATTGCTACCGGAAATGTAGTACAAGCTGCACTTGCGTTTTTAGAAGCAAACGATGAGAATTATACACAGATATGTACCGCTTTTCGATCAGCTTTACAATCGCAAATACAAGCTTGTGGAGATCCTGATGGTAGCTTACAAGCTCAAATAGATGATTTAGGAGATTGTACCTTAGATAATCAATCCGATGATTGTGCAGCAGCTAATAGTGCAGTAAGTGTAGCTCAAGCTGCTTTCGATAACGCAACAGATGAGAATTACACAGAATTATGTAATGCATATAGAGACGCTTTAGAAAACCTTATAGTACAATGTGGTAATGATGGAGGTACTCAATCTGAAATAGATGATTTAGGAGATTGTACCATGAATAACCAATCAGATGAAGACATTGTTGGTACATGGTTAGCTACCTCATGGATTTCTGAAGAACCAGTTGACATCAATAATGATGGTGTTGAAAGTACAGATCTATTAGCAGAATTTGAATGTTATAATAATGAAACCATTGTTTTTAACGCTAATAATACTGGTGTAATCATGAGTACGTCTTATGCTGATGTTTTATTTGAAATAGAAGTTGGTTCATCAGACACCTATATTTATAGTGTTGATTGTATTTTAGAAGATGAGAATACAAGTTTTACTTGGTCACAAAATGGAAGTCAAATAACTATTGTTGATGAATTAGATATTGAATCGGTTTGGACCTTAGAAGGTAATCAAATATCAACATTTATTCCGCAGGGATTCATTGCGTTTAATATTGATGATGCTTCGGTTACTACATCTCAAGATTTGACTTTTATTTACACAAAACAATAATAAGTAGCACAAAGCAAACGTCACATTATTAGCAGTTAAGCTAATGTGACGTTTGTTAACATATTTGATTAGTTATTTATACTACCTGATCCAGAAACTTTTGTGTCTTGTATTTTAGGATTACCTTTATACTTAATATCACCAGATCCAGCTACTCTAGCTTTTAAACTTTCTTTACTAACAACCTTTGCATCACCAGATCCAGCTACAGCTACCACAGTATGGTTAGATTGCAGATCAAACCCGTCAAAATCACCAGATCCGGCAACTTTTGCTTCAAGTTGATTTGTATTGCCTTTAATTGTCAAATCACCAGATCCAGCAACTTTTGCTATAGTGTTAGATGCTTGAACATCTAAATTGATATCTCCAGATCCAGCTAGAGCCACTTCTAGGTCTGTTGCAGTGATAACATCTTCATTCCATAGATCACCAGATCCAGATAAGGTCACTTTTTCTATATCTTTGAATGGAATTGTAATTTTTATGGTCTTTCCATTGCTGGTTCTTATGTTGGTATGGTTTTTAACTTTTACAATTAGATTATTATCTTTGACTTCAGTGACAATATATTCTAATAAATTCTCCTCACCCTCAACAGTGATTTTTCCTTCAGAACCTGATACTAATACATAATCAAAAGAACCAGAACATTTAATGCCATCATAATCTGATGTGGTTCTTGTAATTGTAATTACTTTACCATTGCCCTTGATTTTTTTGTTTCCTGCAAAGCTAAATGTTACACAAAGTAACAATGCGGTTAATAAAGCTGACGTTTTCATTTTTTTTTGTTTTTAATTGATTGTTAATGTTTTTTGAAACTTATGTTTCCATAATCCGATTTTATTCTAACTAAATTTGAACTATTAGCACTACCATAGTAGCCTTTATAAAATTTATCTGAATGATTTACATTTTGAATAGAAAACTGGAAGCCATCATGATTCCTCAGTGTGCCATTATCTAAACCGATTTCAAAATTAAAATGATATGAAGCATTATATCCTATAGTGATTCCTGTATAGTCCGATTTGATATTAATATTTCCAGCATTTGCGGTCATTTGATCAATCTTAATTGTACCGTAATCTGCTTTAATATCTACATTTTTATAGACTGATCCAAGTCTAAGAGTTAAATTATCAGCACTACCATTAATATTGTTTACATTCATTACATTCATTGATCCATAATCACAGTTGTAAGTAATGTTTTCTGCAACTTCTATTTTAGAGTCTGAATAATCGGTTACCAAGTCTAAAGATTTAGCTTTGGCAACGGTAAAACTACTATAATCTGCATTAATCTTACCACTTTTTATATATTCGAAATAACTATGATTAGTGTAATCAAAATTTATAATATTATTATCGGCCATTAGTTCTTTGGTTGTAATTTTTCCATAATCACAATTAATTTCTGCTTTGCCTTCTAATGTATCTAAATTTATACTGCCATAATCATTATTTAAATTAACATTATTGGTAACTGGCAACTTAATGATGTAGTTAATCTCTATGTTCACTTTCTTTTTTTTGCCCCAGCTCCACCATGAGTTAGAATTCTTTTTCCCAACTAGAGTTTCAGCAGCAACCCAATCTGGGGATGCTGAAAATTTGATTTCAATTTGATTGAGTTTACTTTCTACCTTTTCAAGGTCATTACCATTTGTTTTAATGTTCACCTCAATTAATACTTTAGAACCATCGTAAGTTACAATATCAATATTTCCAAAACTATTATCTACTTTAAGTGTTGCATTTTTTGAAACAGCAAATTCTTTATTAACCGTTTTTTGTTTACTATGTTTCCCTGACCAGCCAGTGGCAGTTTTACCTAGCGCTAAAGAAGGAATAACTAGTGTAATTAGAACAAATCTGTATAGTAATTTTGTTTTCATAATATGTAGTTTTTGATCTCTACTGACAAATAAATTGCCATTAATTTAATTAAAGTACGTTATATTTTGTTTTAATTTGTTTTACCATTTCAACTTTATCTAAAACTGTTTCTAGAACGTTGATTCTATTCTGGAAATTTGTGATCATTGCATAAATAACGCGTTTATCATCACCACTTTGTGCAAGATCTTTTTTTAATGATTCATAGTCTGTTTCCAAAATACTTAACTGTTGTAATGCACCCTCTATTAATTTGTTAGTCTCAGGTGTACGCTCTTGCTCTAATTTTGATAATTCTTCTTGGATTGCTGCTGTGAAAAAATCTTGAGTTTGTGATAACTCTTGAGATACGTTAGCTAAATCCATTAATTCTGGTTCTTCAGGCAAAACGATATATATTGCTATGCATAAAATAATTGATGCGGCAGCTGCTAATAATGGTTTCCAAAAGCGTATTGCTGGACGTGACGATTTGTGAACTTCTCGGTCTATATGCTTTAATTTACTAAAGAATCGATCTTCATGTCCTTTATGTGGCATGTGGATATCAAATTGACTGTCCAGTCTTTCAAAAAGTGTATCAATAGTATCTTTTTCCATAAGTGATAGTATTAACAAGCCAAAGGCTTAAGTTTTTGTCGCAAACTTTCTTTAGCACGCGAAATTAGTGTTCTACAATTTGCTTTAGATATGTTCATGATTTCACAAATTTCCTCATAATCATATCCTTCGATTAAATGTAAGGTTAATCCCATTTGGTAATTATCTTTAAGTAACTTAATTGTATCTATAACTTGGTGTGCCTTAAGCCTAGAAAGCTCATAAGTTTCGTTTTTATCAGATAAGTCTTCTACTTTATAAAGTACATCATCTAATGGTATTACATGATATTTGCCATTTTTTTTATACTGATAAATACTGTTGTTAATAACAATTCGTTTTAACCACGAACCAAAAGTTTTAATCTCTTTAAGATCATTCAGTTTTGTAAAAGCGGTTAAAAATGAATCTTGCATGATGTCTTCAGCTTCAAAACTGTCTTTTACAATTCTAAATGCTGTATTATACATTGCTATGTAATATCTATTATAGACTTCCATTTGTGCATTTTGGTTGCCTGTTTTACAAAGCTGTATTAACTGCTCTATGTTTTGATGGGTTAGTGACAAAAAACAAATGCTTTATTATAAAGATGGTCATGAACCACTAATGTTACACTTTTACCCAAAAAAGTTTTGATAATGAAATTGTGTAATGGCATAACTATTGAATTTATATAAAGATATATAATTACTGTTGCTTGTTAAACAGCTATAAATCAAGTAGTAAGTTAATTTTTTTTAATAAATATAAATATAGTGTTCTGTAATTTTAATGACAGAATGACCAAAAAAATAATATGGCGAAGTCTAATTTTTTAAAGCTTGACAGTTTGTCATTTCAGGATTTTGATGAAAATTCAGAATTAATTCCTTTAATGACACCTGAGGATGAGGCAGAAATAAACAACGAACTCTTACCAGATTCGTTACCAATCTTACCATTGCGTAACACGGTTTTGTTTCCTGGAGTTGTGATACCAATTACTGCAGGTAGAGATAAATCTATTACGTTAATTAACGATGCTAATAAAGGTAGTAAAGTGATAGGTGTTGTTTCGCAAAAAGATGAAAATGTTGAAGATCCAACGGGAAAAGATATTTTCAAAAAGGGTACCGTAGCTCGTATTCTGAAAGTATTAAAAATGCCTGATGGTAATACTACCATTATTATTCAAGGAAAGAAACGCTTTGAGATTCAAGAAGTAGTTTCAGAAGCCCCTTATTTAACTGCTACAGTTAAGGACGTGCCTGAAGCAAAACCAGCTATAGATAATGAAGAGTTCTCTGCTATTATCGAATCTATTAAAGATTTGTCTCTGCAAATTATTAAAGACAGTCCTAATATTCCTACTGAAGCATCATTTGCAATCAAAAACATTGAAAGTAATTCGTTTTTGGTAAATTTTGTTTCTTCTAATATGAACCTCTCTGTAAAGGAAAAACAAGAGTTGTTAGAGATCAATGATTTAAAGGAACGTGCTTTAGCGACCTTGAAGTATATGAATATCGAATTTCAAAAACTGGAGCTAAAGAACGATATTCAATCTAAGGTTCAAAGTGATATGAATCAACAGCAACGCGAGTACTTCTTGCACCAGCAAATGAAAACCATCCAAGAGGAACTCGGTGGTGGCGTATCTTCTGGAGAAGAAATAGAAGAAATGCGTCAGCGTGCAAAAGACAAAAAGTGGGATGATACAGTTGCTGATCATTTTGATAAAGAGTTATCAAAAATGCAACGCATGAATCCACAAGTTGCCGAATATTCTATTCAGCGGAATTATTTAGATCTGTTTTTAGATTTACCTTGGAATGAGTTCAGTGAAGATAAATTTGATTTAAAACGCGCGATGCAAATTTTAGATCGTGATCATTATGGTTTAGATGATGTAAAAAAGAGGATTATTGAATATCTCGCAGTTCTAAAACTACGAAACGATATGAAATCGCCAATTCTTTGTTTATATGGTCCTCCTGGTGTTGGTAAAACATCTTTAGGAAAATCTATAGCTGAGGCTTTAGGAAGAGAGTATGTGCGTATGTCGCTTGGTGGTTTGCGTGACGAAGCTGAAATTCGTGGACACCGAAAAACATATATAGGCGCCATGCCTGGTCGAATTATTCAAAGCTTGAAAAAAGCAGGTACTTCTAATCCAGTATTTGTTTTAGATGAAATCGATAAGCTTTCAAATTCTAACCAAGGTGATCCGTCTTCAGCATTGTTGGAAGTTTTAGACCCTGAACAGAATAGTGAGTTTTATGATAATTTCCTAGAAATGGGATTTGATTTATCTAAAGTGATGTTTATTGCGACTTCTAATAGTCTAAATACCATACAGCCAGCATTGAGAGATCGTATGGAAATTATTAATGTAACAGGTTATACCATAGAAGAGAAAGTAGAAATTGGCAAACGCCATTTACTGCCTAAGCAACTCAAAGAGCATGGTCTAACTGATAAGCATTTAAAAATAGCGAAGCCGCAACTTGAAAAAATAGTTGAAGGTTATACAAGAGAATCTGGTGTTCGTGGTTTAGAAAAACAAATAGCAAAAATGGTACGTCATGCAGCTAAAAATATTGCTATGGAAGAGACTTACAACCTTAAAGTAACAAATGAAGATGTCGTTGAAGTATTGGGAGCGCCTAGATTAGAACGTGATAAATATGAAAATAACAATGTTGCTGGTGTCGTTACTGGATTGGCTTGGACTAGAGTAGGAGGCGATATTCTCTTTATTGAATCTATTTTATCTAAAGGAAAAGGAAACCTGACAATTACTGGTAATTTAGGTAAAGTAATGAAGGAGTCTGCTACTATTGCTATGGAATATATTAAAGCTAATGCAGACGAGTTTGGTATTAATCCAGAAGTATTTAATAACTATAACGTGCACATCCATGTACCTGAAGGTGCTACACCAAAGGATGGCCCTAGTGCAGGTGTAACGATGTTAACATCTTTAGTATCTTTGTTTACACAACGCAAAGTAAAAAGCAGTCTTGCTATGACAGGAGAGATCACTTTGAGAGGAAAAGTATTACCTGTAGGTGGTATTAAAGAAAAAATTCTAGCAGCAAAGCGTGCTAAGATTAAAGAGATTTTATTGTGTGAGGATAATAAAAGAGATATTGATGAAATTAAACCTGAATACTTAAAAGGATTGAAATTTCATTATGTGAAAGAGATGAGTGATGTCTTAAAATTAGCACTAACTAACCAGAAAGTTAAAAATGCTAAAGCACTTTAAAGTTACATTGATCCTATTGATGGCTACAGTTTCATGTTTTGATGCTGTAGCCCAAGCCAATGACTTTAAAGACGTATTATTAAATGATAAACCTGCTAAACTTAATGTGAATACTGGAGAGGTAACCCTTACTGATACAGTTGCATCAAAATCAAAAACCTCAAAAAACAAGTTAGCAGATAATAAGGTTTTAGACTCGGTTTACTTTATTCCTCCTAAACTACATAAAAGTGTAAATGCCAAATCTGAAAATGTGATTGAAGTGTTATCAAAGCCAGAGAAAGACGATGTTACTGATTCAGATTTTCATATAGTGAAAAAGAATGAAACACTTTATGCACTTTCAAAGAAATATCAAACCACTATAGGTCAACTTAAATTGGTTAATAATTTAAATACCACACTTATAAAAATCAATCAAAAATTAAGGGTTAAAAACTTTGATTCACTTGATAGTAATGACATATCAGTCTGGACAGTTGCTAAAGGAGATACTTTATACAGCATTGCAAAACGCAATAACACTTCAGTTGAGAAAATAAAAGCATTGAATGGTTTGCAAAGTAATCTCATTAAACCAGGGCAAAAGCTCCGGTTGCAATAGAAAACAGCTTTACTAAAAAATAAAATAGACAACTACTCGTTTTAAGATAGATTTATTTACTTTGCAAACTTATATGTTAAAGAAGATTACCACGTATTGTTGTCTGCTAATGACTGTCTTTAGTTTTGCCCAAGTAGGAGGTGAAGCTACTTTTCAGTTTTTAAATTTGGTATCCTCACCAAGACAAGCTGCATTAGGTGGAAAAATCATCACTAACTATGATTATGATGTGACTGGAGGTCTTTTCAATCCAGCAAGCATTAACGATCAAATGGATAATCAGCTTGCCGTCAACTATTCTAGTTATCTCGGTGGTATTAGTTATGGTACAGCTGCATATGCATATACATGGGACAGGCATGTTCAAACTTTGCATATCGGAATGACCTATATAAATTATGGCGAATTCGATGGATATGATCAAAATGGAGTATCTACTGGAACCTTTACAGGAAATGAAGCTGCTTTATCTGCTGGATATGCTTACCAAATTCCTTTTACCGATTTCTACATTGGAGCAAATGCAAAAATCATTACATCTAAATTAGAACAGTACAACTCAATAGGTATAGCTGCAGATCTTGGCGCCATGTATATCAATGAACGTTTAGATTTTCATGCTGCTTTGACCATAAGAAATATTGGAACACAAATAGTCACTTATGCAGGTCTTAATGAAAAGTTACCATTAGAAATAGATTTAGGTTTGTCTCAAACGCTAGAAAATGTACCTTTGCGATGGCATTTAACATTTGAAAACCTTCAAAGATGGCCTATTGCAGTATCAAACCCAGCTAGAGCTACTACAGATCTTGATGGTAACCAAACTCAAGAAGAAGTAGGGTTTTTAAGTGAGGTATTACGACATACAATTATTGGTGCAGAATTGTTTCCTGAACGAGGATTTAGTATACGCATGGGTTATAATTTTAGAAGAGCAGAAGAATTACGTATTGAAGAACAACGCAATTTTTCTGGGTTGTCATTTGGAATAGGAGTCAAGCTTAACAAAATGCGGTTTAGTTATTCACATGCCAGATACTCAAGTGCATCAAATACAAGTTTCTTTGGTTTGCAAATCGATTTACGATGAATCATAAAATTACCATAGCTATAGATGGTTTTTCTTCAACAGGAAAAAGCACAGTTGCAAAGCGCTTAGCAAAACGATTGGGTTATGTATACGTAGATTCTGGAGCAATGTATCGAGCAGTTACACTTTACGCAATGCAAAACGAATTGATAAATTCTGAGTTAGTTAACAAAGCTCAGCTTATAGAACAGTTAGAAGGCATAGAAATTGATTTTAAATTCAATGAAGATTTGGGTTTTGCAGAAGTATACCTTAATGGTCAAAACGTTGAAAAACAAATTAGAACCTTAGAGGTATCACAATTTGTAAGTCAGATAGCTACAATTTCAGAAGTAAGAGAGCAACTGGTAAGGCAACAACAAAAATTTGGTAAGCACAAAGGTGTTGTAATGGATGGTCGTGATATTGGTACTGTGGTTTTTCCAAAAGCAGAACTAAAATTATTTATGACAGCTTCAGCTGAAAAACGCGCACACCGTCGTTATCTAGAATTGATTGAACGTGGCGATAATGTAGATTATAATGCCGTTTTAAAAAATGTACAAACACGTGATCATATTGATACGACTAGAGCAGATTCACCATTAACAATGGCAGATGATGCCATAGAAATAGATAATTCAGATATGGGACTTGACGAACAATTTGAATATGTGCTACAATTAGCTGAAGATAAAATCAAACAATGCAACTAAAATGCTTTTCCCATTAATAAAAAAAGCGACTATTAGTCGCTTTTTTTATTTCAGTAATTTTTTACAAATTAGGAATGATTAATTCTTGATCAGGATAAATTAAATCTGGATTCTTTAAAATATCAGAATTGGCTTGAAAAATTGCCTGATACTTAGACGGGTTGCCGTAATAATGTTTAGCAATTTTGCCAAGGGTTTCGCCACTTTTTACAGTGTGTCTGTGGTATACTGAAGTATCTGCTACTTTTATGTCTGCCATTATATCTTCAGGGTTTTCTCCACCAGCAGCTTTTATGCTATCCCATAATAAGTCTTTTTCATATTGTGTATTTGCTGTTCCCCATACCTTTAATACACCATTTTCTTCTTTTACGTCTCCATCTTGGATGTTTAATTGCTCTCCTAAGTCTAATACGCCTTGGTATTTTGCTCTTACCATAATATTTAATTTTAAATTAAGTGTTAATACTAATGTAAAGATACCAATTAATGTGCCAAATATTCAATAGTTTTTAGAGCATTTTTTAACATTTTAGATTCATACAAATAGAACAGTGTCAATAAGTTAGTTTTTGTTTGTTTTATTGACTGATAAATTGTATTTTTGCGCTCCTTTTGGCGAATATTGAAAGACAAAAAGGACTATTTTAAACAAACAATAACGCTTCTGTGTGTTATTTCGCATAAATCTTTCTAAACATACAGAATACAAATTAATATTCAGACATGTCTGAAAAAGAAACAAAAAAAGCTGAAGTAGCAACTACTGAGGCTACAGCTGTTGAAACTACACAAACAGCAGAAACTCCAAAAGTATCTGAATCGCAAGCAAATCCAGAGAAATTCTTAAAAGATTTCAACTGGCATAATTACGAAGAAGGAATCGACCAAGTTGATGATAAGCAACTCGAGGAGTTTGAAAAATTAGTAGCAGAAAACTTTGTTGATACATTAGATGATGAAGTTGTTGAAGGAGAAGTTATTCATATTACTGATCGCGATGCAATTATTGACATTAATGCCAAATCTGAAGGTGTAATTTCTCTTAATGAGTTCCGCTACAATCCAAACTTAAAAGTTGGAGATAAAGTAGAAGTATTAATCGATGTACGTGAAGACGCTACAGGTCAATTGGTATTATCACACAGAAAAGCAAGAGTGATAAAAGCTTGGGATCGTGTTAATAATGCGCATGATACTGGTGAAATCGTAAATGGTTTTGTTAAGTGCAGAACTAAAGGTGGTATGATCGTAGATGTATTTGGTATTGAAGCATTCTTACCAGGTTCTCAAATTGATGTTAAGCCTATTAGAGATTACGATCAATATGTAAATAAAACTATGGAATTTAAAGTTGTTAAAATCAACCACGAATTCAAAAATATAGTTGTGTCTCATAAAGCGCTTATTGAAGCAGATATTGAAGAACAGAAAAAAGAAATTATTGGTCAATTAGAAAAGGGCCAAGTATTAGAAGGTACAGTTAAGAACATCACATCTTACGGAGTATTCATTGATCTTGGTGGTGTTGACGGATTAATTCATATCACAGATCTTTCTTGGTCTAGAATTAATCATCCAAATGAAATTGTTGAATTAGATCAGAAACTTAACGTGGTAATCTTAGACTTTGATGAAGATAAGTCTAGAATTCAGTTAGGTCTTAAACAATTAAGCAAGCATCCTTGGGAAGCTTTAGGCGAAACTGTAAAAGTTGGTGATAAAGTTAAAGGTAAAGTTGTTGTTATTGCAGATTATGGTGCATTTGTTGAAGTAGAAGAAGGTGTAGAAGGATTAGTTCATGTAAGTGAAATGTCTTGGTCAACTCATTTACGCTCTGCTCAAGATTTCGTTTCTGTTGGAGATGAAATTGAAGCTGAAATTTTAACTTTAGATAGAGAAGATCGTAAAATGTCACTTGGTATTAAACAATTGACTCCAGATCCATGGACAGATATTACAACTAAATATCCTGTAGGCTCTAAACATACAGGTGTTGTACGTAACTTTACAAACTTTGGTGTGTTTGTTGAATTAGAAGAAGGTATTGACGGATTAATCTATATCTCAGACTTATCTTGGACTAAGAAGATTAAACATCCAAGTGAGTTCTGTAACGTAGGAGATAAGTTAGATGTAGTTGTATTAGAACTTGACGTTGAAGGGCGTAAATTATCTTTAGGTCATAAGCAAACTACAGATAATCCTTGGGACAAATACGAAACTGAATTTGCTTTAGGAACTACACATACTGCTGCAATTTCTGAGATCGTTGATAAAGGAGCTACAATAGAGTTTAATGAAGATATCGTTGCTTTTGTACCTTCTCGTCACTTAGAAAAAGAAGATGGTGGTAAACTCAAAAAAGGAGAAACTGTAGATTTCAAAATCATTGAGTTCAATAAAGAGTTCAAAAGAGTAGTAGCTTCTCATACAGCTATCTTTAAAGAAGAGGAAATTGCTAATGTAAAAGCAGCTGCTAAAAAAGCAGAGGCTCAAGCAGCAGAGGCTAAACCTACACTAGGTGATGCTAATGATGCCTTACAAGCACTTAAAGATAAAATGGACGGTAAGAAGTAATCTTCTTCTAGGCATTTTAAATACTAAAAAAAGCTTCTCATTTCTGAGAAGCTTTTTTTGTTAATAACTAATTAATTTATAATGATTGCTTTTCTGTACTTTTATGAAGTAAATAAAATATTCATTATGAGGAAGTTACTATTATTTGCAATTGTCTTAATAGTCGGAAAGGCTTATACTCAAGAACCAAGTATTGTACCCAACGAGATTTTAGTTCAACTAGATAAGGGAATAAGTATGTCTCATATTACTCCGGAACTTAATGATATACCTATTTTAGAATACAAACTCATTTCAAAAGCTTTGAATATTTGGCAGATTCGTTTGTTGCCTTCAATTACTGAAAACAATGCCATTAATGCATTTTACAGAAGTAAAAATATCCTTGTTGCTCAAAAAAATCACAAAGTAACTACGAGACTTAATATACCAAATGATCAATTAATCAATCAACAGTGGCAATATTTTCAAATGAGTGATGGAGATATTGATGCTGGCGAAGCATGGGATGTCACTACTGGAGGAACTACATTAAATGGAAATCTTATCGTAGCTGCTGTTTTAGATGATGGTCATGATATTGATCATGAAGATTTTGGAGATAATATTTGGATCAATGAAGTGGAAATTCCTGATAATGATCTAGATGATGACCAAAATGGGTATGTAGATGATTATTTAGGATGGAACACAGTAGCAAACGATGGAAATATTGCTGGCGGTAGTCATGGTACTCCAGTTGCTGGTATTATTGGAGCTAAAGGTAATAATGGAATTGGAGTAGCAGGAGTTAATTGGGACGTAAAACTCATGATTATTAGAAATGATTTTGACACCAATGAAGCTGAAGTTATTGAAGCATATAGTTACGCCCTAGATGCTAGAATATTATATAACCAAACCAATGGAACTGAAGGTGCTTTTATTGTGGCAACAAATGCTTCTTGGGGAGTTGATTTTGGAAACCCAGCGAATGCACCATTATGGTGTGCATTGTATGATACATTAGGTCAAAATGGGATTTTAAGTTGTGGAGCGACGATCAACGGAAATTTTGATGTAGATATTGTTGGTGATTTACCAACCGCTTGTCCAAGTGAATATTTAATATCAGTTACAAATACAAATATTAATGATATAAAAGTAACTGATGCGGGCTATGGTGTTCAGACTATTGATCTTGGTGCTCCTGGTGAAGGTGCATTTACGACTAGTTGGAATAACGGATATGGTGGTTTTGGCGGAACATCTGGAGCAACACCACATGTTACTGGTACAATTGCATTGTTATATTCAGCTCCTTGTCAAGAACTAGCTGATCTAGCAGATAATGATCCTGCAGAAGCCGCAAGAATTGTAAGAGATTTAATACTTGATAATGTCGACTCAAATTTAAGTTTAAATGGAATTACCACTACTGGAGGTAGACTTAATGTTAATAATGCAGTGCAAGCGCTTATGGCAAATTGTGGAGCGCTATTAAATGTTACTGAATATAAAAATAACACGCCTTTTATAAATGTATATCCTAATCCATCTACTGGATTAGTTACAATTTCAAATTCTGCTAATAAACCTTTGGGAAAAATAACTATTTACGCATTAGACGGAAGGTTAGTAAAAACAATAAATTCATTTAATAACAACTCTGTTGATATCAGCGAAATGGCAGATGGTGTATATATATTTAAAATTTCATTTGAGGGAAGTAATACTACTCATAATAAAATTGTGGTCAAAAAATAATTATTTATTATAATTTTGGTACTGATAATATATGTTTGCCCGACTTTTTTAATTTCTAAATTAAAACACTTAACTTTGTCAACCAAATACGTTTGGAAACCACATGAGTCAAAAAGTGTTACTTAATGCCAAAGAGGTAAACATCATTCTTCATCGACTGGCTTGTCAACTAATTGAAAATCACAACGACTTTACGAATACAGTTCTCATAGGTTTGCAACCTAGGGGAAAGTATCTTGCAGATCGTTTAGCAGTAATTCTTAAAACAGATTATAAGATCAAAAATCTACAATTAGGGCATTTAGATATTACTTTTTTTAGAGATGATTTTAGAAGAGGTGAAAAAATATTGGAAGCCAATACTACAGATATAGACTTCTTAGTAGAGAATAAGAATATCGTATTTATAGATGATGTACTTTATACTGGGCGAAGCATTAGAGCAGCATTAACAGCAATCCAATCATTTGGTAGACCTAATGAAATTGAATTGTTAACGTTAATAGATAGACGTTTTAGTAGGCATTTACCAATTCAACCTAATTATAGAGGACGACAAGTTGATGCCATCAATGAAGAAAAAGTAAAAGTTAATTGGGTAGAGAACGAAGGTGAAGACTCAGTATATTTGATTAATAATTAATAACTATGAGCGAATTAAGTGTCAATCACTTATTAGGAATTAAATATCTAAATAAAAAAGATATCCAGTTGATTTTTGAAACGGCAGATCATTTCAAAGAAGTGATTAATAGACCAATTAAAAAAGTTCCTTCGCTTAGAGATATAACTATTGCTAATCTATTTTTTGAAAACTCTACTCGTACTAAACTTTCATTTGAATTAGCTGAAAAACGTTTGTCTGCAGATGTGATTAACTTTTCTGCTTCACAATCTTCAGTAAAAAAGGGAGAAACATTAATAGATACTGTTAATAATATTCTATCGATGAAGGTCGATATGGTAGTCATGCGTCATCCAAACCCTGGAGCAGGTGTGTTTTTATCTCAACATATTGATGCGAGTATTATAAATGCAGGTGATGGTGCTCACGAACACCCAACCCAAGCATTACTTGACTGCTATTCAATTAGAGAACGTTTAGGAGAAATAAAGGGGAAACATGTGGTTATTGTGGGTGACATATTGCATAGCAGAGTTGCACTTTCCAATATTTATGCCCTTCAATTGCTTGGTGCTAAAGTTATGGTCTGTGGTCCAAAGACGCTATTACCAAAGTATATTGAAGACTTAGGTGTAAAGGTAGAAACTGACTTGCGTAAAGCTTTAAATTGGTGTGATGTTGCAAATATGTTACGCGTACAAAACGAACGTATGGATATGAGTTATTTTCCCTCAACAAGAGAATATACAAAGTTATATGGTGTTAATAAATCACTATTGAACTCGTTAGATAAGGAAATAACAATTATGCATCCAGGACCTATCAACAGAGGTGTAGAAATTACAAGTGAAGTCGCAGATTCTAATCAAGCTATTATTCTAGATCAAGTTGAAAATGGTGTAGCCATTAGAATGGCAGTTATTTATTTACTAGCATCCAAAATAAAACATTAAAATTATGATTTTTGATAAAGACGGAAACACGACTATAATAACTCAAGAAAAAGAAACGACAACAGAACTTGTCAAAAAAATTGATGTCTTATACGAACGCTATAAAAATAATAACATTGTCATCTGTTTAACCACCTTAGATAAAATACCTTTATCTGATATTGTTGAGTTCTTGCAATTATCTAATACGCACAGGAAGGCTAAGCATTCATTTGTAATTGTAACAGATAAGACAGATCTAAACGAAACTCCAGACGAAATTGTTGTAGTTCCAACAATTCAAGAAGCATATGATATTATCGAAATGGAAGATATTGAGCGCGATCTAGGATTCTAATAGTATATGAAACTAACCATACTTGGCTGCTATAGTGCTACACCACGAACTAATACCAATCCAACTTCACAAGTACTAGAGATTAAGAACCATACATTTTTGATTGATTGCGGTGAAGGTACACAAGTAGAACTTCGCAGAAATAAAATAAAATTCAGTAGAATAAAACATATTTTTATTTCCCACTTGCATGGTGATCATTGCTTTGGTTTAGTTGGACTTGTCTCCACTTTCAGACTCTTAACAAGAGAAGCCGACTTGCATGTTTATGCGCCTAAAGGACTCAAAGAAGTCATCACACTTCAAATGAAGTTATCAGATTCTTGGACCAATTACAGACTTATTTTTCACGAATTGACATCTACAACTTCAGAGCTTATCTATGAAGATGATAAGGTAGAAGTTTATACCATTCCTCTAGAACATAGAATATATACTAATGGTTTTTTATTTAAAGAAAAACTTGGAGAACGTAAACTAGATATGAATGCTGTACTTAATGCAGATATTGAGGTTTCTTATTACAGAAAATTGAAGCAAGGGTTTGATGTTGAAAATAGACAAGGAGCTGTGGTAGAAAATAAAACGGTGACTAGAGATCCAAATAAACCAAAAAGTTATGCGTTTTGTAGTGATACTGCTTATTCAGAATCTATTTTACCCATAATTAAAGATGTAGATGTATTATATCATGAATCTACGTTTTTAGAGCAAAATAAAGAATTGGCTGAATCAACAAAGCACAGTACTGCTAAACAAGCTGCTAAAATTGCTAAAATGTCAAATTCTGGCACATTAATTTTAGGCCACTATTCTACAAGATATGATGATCTTAGTATATTTAAAAAAGAAGCTGAGCCGATTTTTAAAAATACGAAGTTAGCAGTCGATGGAAAAGTATTTAATTTTGATTAATTTGTAATTAATTCAAACTCTTCAAGTCCTTGCATCCATTCTATGGCTTCTTCGAGGCTATGACAGCGTTTCAGACTTTTCTTGAAAAATTGCTTTTCAATGGTAGCGTTCATATAATTAAGTTCATTATATGAAATTATAGCAGTAGCGATCAAGAAGTCGTGGTCGTTGTTAAAGTCTAACCAAAGCTGCGGATCAAAAGAGTATGAGTTAATACGATTGGCTATGTAACCAACCTTTAAACCTATTGTAATCTCATCAGAGAACTTGCTGATGATTTCACTTACCATGGCATGGTCAACATGAATACCTTCTTTAAGTTCTGAAATGATGAACATTTTGGTGATATAAAAATTTCCATAGGGGAGAGAAATCTTTTTGTATTCTAAGAGGTCAGAATATTTGCTATTTTCAAATTTCATTAGTAGGGATTATTGTTTAAATTTATATGAAATAAACGAAGCAAAGAAACAAAATAAAAATTAAATCCATAATTTAAGCGCTAATGAACACAGATTTAAGTAATTATAGAAAATCATACGAAAAGCAAGAGTTGCTTGAAAATAACATTAGTGATAACCCTCTAGAAGTCTTTCAAAAATGGTTTCATGAAGTTGATATCAATTTTAATACTGGTGAGACCAACGCAATGACTTTAAGTACAATCGGTTTAGATGGTTTCCCTAAAAATAGAGTAGTGCTACTTAAAAAGTTTACTCATGAAGGCTTTATTTTTTTTACTAATTATGAAAGTGAAAAGGGAAAAGCTATTTCTAAGAACCCAAACGTATGTCTTTCATTTTTTTGGCCAGAAGCCGAACGGCAAGTAATTATAAAAGGTAGGGCAGAAAAAATTTCAGAAAACTTAAGTGATGGCTATTTTGAATCAAGGCCAAGAGGTAGTCAATTAGGTGCAATAGTATCTAAGCAAAGTGATACCATTACTAGCAGAGCAAATTTGGAACAACGATTAAAAAATCTTGAAAAAGAATATGATGGAAAAGAAATACCACGACCAGATTTTTGGGGTGGTTTTATGGTAAAGCCAAATGAAATTGAATTTTGGCAAGGAAGACCTAATAGGTTACATGACAGAATTCGATTCAAATTAGATAAAAATTTAAACTGGATCATGGAACGACTATCCCCATAAATCTCAAAATTATATTTTCGATGAAATACATATTACTACCGGTGTATTACATTTTTTTACATTCAAAACGTGTATTTCATCGATGATTTACATATATTTTCGATGAAATGCATGTATTTTATCGATTTTAACATATTGTTAACAGTATCTTTCTAATGAGCATTCTATTTTAGAGTACCAAATCTAAAAACCGCTCTTATGAAACCTACAAAATTACTGCCTTTTTTGGCACTATTAGCTTTGTTAACGTTCTCATGTTCAACTGAAGATTTTCCAGAAGAAACAATTGATAACATAGAACTACAAAATGCACCAACACCTAAAACTATAGAAATTGAAATTTTAGAGCTCATCAATGCTCATAGAATAGAAATAGGTTTAAATCCGTTAAATAATCATAATATCATTAAAGCTGTGGCATTTACACATACAGATTACATGGTAGAGGTTGATAATGTATCTCACGATAATTTTTTTCAACGTAAAAATAGTTTAATGCAAAACGCTTCTGCTACTAGAGTATCAGAAAACGTAGCCTATGCGTTCAGTTCAGCGCAATCTGTTGTTAATGCTTGGATCAACAGCGATGGCCATAGAGCCAATATTGAAGGTGATTTTACTGACTTTGACATATCTGCAGAGCAAAACGCGCAAGGTAAATGGTATTTTACAAATATTTTCATTAAACGATAATACACTTTAAAAACTTGATTAATAGCAAACCATTGTTTTTAAGCCACAGCATGTCTGTGGCTTTTTTATTTTTAACATTTAGCATTGTGAATGCACTTGTTAATTAACAAAATATTGAGATTTCCATAAAATCTATTTAATACATTTGAGTACTAACCTTTGCTAAATTATTCAAAATGTATAATGAGTCTTTAATAGTCAAGCAATATCCTTCTAGATTTTTGAAGCAATACATTAGCAATATATACATCTACCATTTTAAAAGTAGTAATAAGACGCTTTTACACCCAAAGGGTGTATTTGAAATGGTAATTCAAGGAAATTCAGATATTCAACACAGTACATCTTATTCTGATGGTTGGGAAACAAGACCAAAAAATTTCATTGGAGGTCTTCATAGTAAATCATATTACGTTAAGCCAGAAAAGTCTAATAATCTTTCAGTAATAAGCGTAGAGTTTAAACCAGATGCTACCAAGTATTTCATTCCGGAAAAATTAAATAGATTTCAAAATAAACTAGTAGAGTTATCTCAAATTTGGAATGATAGTAATCTTCTTATATCAAGAATAGAAGCAGCAAAAACTGATACCGAAAGAGTAAATTGTATCGAAAATTTTCTTAAATCAAAAGTAGAGAATAGAAAAGATTCTACCATAGATAAAGTTTTGCAATATATTCATAACAGTAACGGCTTTATAGAAGTAGGTCAGCTTCTAGATGTAGTAAAATTAAGTAGCTCGCAATTTAGAAAGCGATTTAATGAAGAAATAGGTACTTCACCAAGCCAATATTGTAAAATTCAAAGAGCCAATACTAGCTTAAAACTCTTAAAGGATAAATCGTATAATTCTTTAACTGGACTAGCTTATGATTTGGGATATTTTGATCAGTCACATTTTATAAAAGATTTTAAATCTGTAATAGGATTTTCTCCTAAACAAATTTATCAATTATATACTTAAGCCATAGGCGTTTTTTACATTTTTATTTAGGTCTAATATGATATTTTAGAGTTTTAATATTAGATGATATGTATAAAAAATATTCAATAGCAACAGTTATAAGTATGGTTTGTTTGTGTTTTGTTTACGGACAAAATAATGACGATAAAATGTTAGCCCATTTTAATGCTGCCGATTATTCAGCCTGTATTGATGTTTGTGATTCAATATTGACGGTAGATAAGGCAAATGCTAAAGCAAATTTTTTTAAGGGTGCTTCATTGATTAGAACGAAAAACTATAATACAGCTGAAGCTTATATGTTGAAAGCTAAAGAAAATAATTTTCAACCTGCTGTCTTTGTAAATTCTAATTTATTAAGAATGTATGCTGGACAGCAAAAATCTGAACTAGTTTTGCGTCAACTAAATGAGATGGTTAGTAACGGATTTAATAGTATGGCAGTATTGAAAACTGAAGAGTTTGATTATTTAAATGATAATAAAGAATTTGAAAATTTAAGATCAAAAGTTGATGCCAGTGCTAATCCTTGTAAATATGGTGCAGAATATAAAAAACTAGATTTTTGGCTAGGTGAGTGGGATGTTTATGTAAAAGGAAAAAAAACTGCAGATAGTTATATCACTAAAAGTGAAGGTGGTTGTACATTACATGAAGACTATAGAACTTTAGGTGGTTATTTTGGTAGAAGTATGAATTATTATGATGCCGCTGACCAGTTATACACTCAAATATGGATTGATAAGAATAATGGTAAAATTGAGTTCAAAGAAACTAGCGCAAAGGAAGGTTATTTAATGATGATGTCTGATCAAGGAGATGGTAACCTAATACGAATGAGTTATGAAAAAGATAATGAAACAGGAAATGTAACTCAAATTATGGAAAGCTCCAGTGATGAAGGAAAAACGTGGAATTTAAACTTTAATGGTGTTTATAAACTAAAAAAGACTAACTAATAATATTAATTATGCCAACAAACATAAGAAAGATTTTGATTCATAGTTTAATTGATTTGTATTAGCCTACATTTCTTCAGAATTCAATTATTTTGTTGGCTTTTTTATTAAAAAATAAGTCTCAGGTTGGATGACATCTTAAGCCTAGCTTCCGTTAGTTAGGAACGAATTAAGATCTTCTAATGTAATGTCTAATACATTAGGGGCTTACTAGAATGTATGGTTAATAAATTCAGTCTTGAGACTTTTTTATGATTAATAGTAAAAAGCAGGCTATTTCATAGCCTGCTTTTCTAGTTATAAAAATAGAGGGAAAGCTTATTCTTTTAAAATATAGAAGTATGAACGTCTATTTAATTGATGCTCTTCTTTACTACATTTCACACCATTAGAACACTTATTCAATAATTGTGATTCACCATAACCAATAGCACTCTCAATTCTTTCAGCAGCAATACCTCTAGAAATAATATAATCTCTAGTTGATTTTGCTCTTCTGTCTGATAATTTCATATTATATCTGTCACTACCTCGACTATCAGTATGTGATTCAATTTTGATGACCATTGTTGGGTGAGCTCTCATAACATCAACAATATTTTCAAGTTCATATTGAGCATCAGTTCTGATATTCCATTTGTCAAAGTCAAAGAATATTGGGTTGATAACAATTTGGTTGTCCTTTATTAAAGGTTCTAAATTTAAGTCAACCTCAGTGACCTTTTCATTTTCATTATTGGTAGAAACCGTTTTTTTATCATCTTTATAATCTTCTTTGCTACCAACAATAGTATATTTCTTATCACAGTCTACCATAAATTGATATTCACCATTCTCGTTAGATTCAACTTCTTCTAGAACTTTTCCAACCTCATTAATTAATTTTACGGTAACACCTGTTAAAATTTCATTAGTGTTACTATTTCTTGTAATACCTTTAATTGTTTGAATACAGATACTTGCATCAAAGCTATATATATCATCACTACCTTGGCCATCTGGTCTGTTAGACGAAAAGTAGCCTGTTTTATCATTTTCATTTTCTGAATCATTCAAGAAAAAGGCAAAATCATCATAACCACTATTGTATGGTGCGCCAAGATTTTCAGATTCTGCGGTACTATCTTTAAGGATGTCAGACTTGAAAATATCTAATAAACCTAAGTTCAAATGCCCATCAGATGAAAAGTAAAACGTACTATCTTTACTTACAAAAGGAAACATTTCACGTCCTTCAGTATTTATTTTTTCACCCAGATTTTCAGGTTCAGAGTAGGTATTATCTCCTGTAATTTCTACCTTGTAGATATCTGTTTGTCCTAAACCTCCATCACGATCTGAAACAAAATATAAAGTTTTGTTATCAGGACTCAGTGTAGGGTGACCTGTTGAAAAAATGTCATCATTGAATGGAAGCTCAACAATATCTGTCCAGATTTCACCTACAAGAGAAGCTCTATACAGTTTAAGGTGAGTGGTTCCTTTTTTATCATATTGTACTTTATTCTTCTTGCTCACGTTATCTCTAGTAAAATACATAGTTTTGCCATCATTTGTTATTGCTATTGAAGCTTCGTGATAATCTGTATTTACTTTTTCAGCATTTAAAAAATCGGCACTACCATAACTAATGGAATCACCATCTTTATTTATTGCAACGCTATAAAGATCTAGAAAAGGCTCCTGGTTCCAACTATAAAGTTTCTTCTCGTCAGTATTTCGAGCAGAAGCAAAGTATAGTTGGTCATTATACACATATGAACCAAAATCTGAATATTTTGAATTAAATGGAAGGTTTATAAGTTTAACGATGCGATCATTCTCTGTTTTTGCTAATTCATTGTATTTAGCAATATTTTCTGGATCATAATCTTTAGCTCTAGTGTCGTTATTTTGAATCTCAGTAAATTTTTTCATCCATTCATTGGCTTCAGTATATTTCCCTAAGCTTCGTAAAGATTGAATGTATTTATAAATATATTCAGGATTGACTTTCTCATCGTATTTTTTCAAAGCCTTTTCATACCACAACGCAGCTTCTTCAGACTTAGAGTTGTTATAATAGCAGTCTCCAAGGCGCGTTAAAACGTGCAGACTTGTATCTCCTTTTTTAAGAACTTCTTTGTAAAGTTCGGTTGCTTTTACATAGCCATAATTGCCAAAAAACTTATCAGCTAGCTTTTCTTGAGCAATCATGAATGTGCTACTGAGCACAAAAAATAATAGTAAAGATTTTGTTTTCATCATGATTAAGTTTTTAGAAGTATCTAGGCGATTTAATACGTTTGCTTTTAAAGATTTCGAACATTAATAAAACTTCGTGTGTTCCACTAGTATATGGTCTTAGGTCAGATAAAGGGTATTCATAGGCATAACCTATTCTCAATTGTTTTGAGACTTGAAAATCGGCAATGCCACCAAGAGCAGATGCTCTTTCATTTACTCTATATGCACCACCTAACCAGAACTTTTCATGAAACAAAAAGTTGGCTGTAATATCAAAAGATAAAGGTGCGCCATTGGTAGCTTTTAATAGCATGGCTGGCTTAAATTTAGTATTTGCACTTATATCAAATACATAACCACCAGTAAAATAATAACTTATTCGCTCTAAAGCCTCAAATTCTGCATCACCAGTATAATCAGTATTCAAAATTCTTGGAGCTGAAAGCCCTAAGTACCATCTGTTACTATGCCAATAAACACCAGTACCAATATTAGGTTTCCAACGATCTTCAAAACCAAAGATTACTGGGTCATTTGCTTCAGAAAGTTGAAAATCTGGATCAAGACTAAAACTGGTGAAACCAGCTTTTAAACCAAAGGCTAATTGACTATTTTCACTTACTTGAATAGTATATGAGAAGTCACCATATAGATAAGAGAAATTTTGAAATCCTAATTCATCATTTATGAATGAAACACCAATTCCAATTTTTTCATTTCTCAACGGTGTATGTATAGATAGCGTTTGTGTAGTAGGACCTCCTTCAAGACCTACCCACTGGCTTCTATGCAAACCTACAACACTCAATGTTTCTCTACTACCAGCATAAGCAGGGTTAATAGAAATCGTGTTGTACATATACTGAGTAAACTGTGGAAGCTGTTGTGCAGCTCCGAACCAGCAATTAAGCAGTATAAACGCTATAATATTAAACTTTACTAATTTCATTTTAGGTTAAGATTTAGTTTGTTGATACATAGATTGGGCCTGTGAAAGGTCTTAATCCACTGTTTCTTAAATTAATTACATAATAATATGTTCCTGTTGGCACGTATCCAGAACTTCCAATAGAAGCTCTAGAGGCAACACCATTCCAGTCATTTTGATAATCTGAGTTGTCATATATTTTTGCTCCCCAACGATTGAATATTTGCAATTCGATAACGAACCCACAATCTTCCACACCAGTAATGGTAAAGAATTCATTAATATTATCGTTGTTCACTGTCACGGCTTTAGAAATAATTACATCTCCTTCGCCACATGGAAGAACCACACATTCATCATCAATAGTAATTGTAACTTCAGTTTCACTTGGGCAAATTCCGCCAACAGTATATGTGAAAACATAATCACCTAGATCAGCTTCAGTAAATTCTCCATTACTATCTAGCAGTGATGATGGATTGAATAAACTTCCATCTATAGTTGCATTGCCAGAAGTAACTGTCCATATACCATCAGTATCAAAACTTCCAGAGAGTAAACTAAATAGATCAAATTCAAAGTCATCTTCAATACAAAGTGTTGTATCAACTGCATCGATTATGCTCTCTACGCTTACATTAATGATCTGAGAATAAATAGCTTCATTTCCACATTCATCACCAACTAACCATTCTCTTATGATCATATAATCTTCAGTAGTTCCATCAGAAGTTGAGTTTTCAGTAAATGAAACACTTATATTAGTTGAACAAGCATCTTCAAATACCAATTCTGGCACTACAGGAATTTCATTACAAACAACAAATATTTCATCTTCTAAATCGGAAACTAAGCTTGGCGCTGTAGTATCTTGAATGGTAATGGTTTGTACAAGTGTTGTTGTATTATCACAGTCATCAGTTAATGTCCAAGTTCTAGTAATCACAGATTCATTAGCACAAGCGCCATCAGCAACAGCATCAGAGAATGTAGCCTCTAGACCAGTAGAACAGTTATCAGCTTCATCAGTTACATCACCAGTAAGCGTAAGCTCATTAGGATCTTGATCACATTCGATAGCGATATCAGCAGGTACAGTAAATGTAGGTGCAATGTTATCTACAACTGTGATTATTTGATTGAAAGTGGTTGTGTTAAGACAATCATCTTCCAGTCTCCAGACTCTGGTTATTACCAGCTCGTTAGCACAATCGCCAATAGCAATATTATCTGTAAATGTTGCGTCTAAGCCAGTAGAACAGTTATCAGCTTCATCAGTTACATCACCAGTAATTGTTAGGTCATTTGAATCTTGATTACAATCCAAAGTAATATCTACAGGTACAGTAAATGTAGGTGCTGTAGTATCTTGAATGGTAATGGTTTGTACAAGTGTTGTTGTATTATCACAGTCATCAGTTAATGTCCAAGTTCTAGTAATCACAGATT
>NZ_CANNDQ010000007.1 GCF_947503375.1 uncultured Psychroserpens sp. | reverse complement strand
CCAAACTTCAAACGCTAGAAATGAAGACTTTATAAACCTAAAATAAATCCTCTAATATCTATAAAAAGAAATTCCAAACCAATCCGAATCGTACTGCGAAGTCTCTATATGGATAATTAGGCGCTGAGAAATAATCGTATCCAGTAAATGCAGCGTTGAAATGTTCGGCTTTTAAAAAGATTCTTGTTTGTCTTATCTTTGCATTGATAAAAAAGTCTAACCTTGGAAAATTCCCAAGTTTAGTTTCATTTTGAGTATAAAACTCAGCTAATATAGGATCATATGCATCCATGTTATACTCGGTGAAATAATTTAATGTCACTCCAGTTTGTAAGTATAAGGCATCTTTAAAAAAATGATTTGCGTAATATAATGTATTTCTAGTAATAAGCTGAGGCACATTAATAACATTATCTCCATTGGGAACTTCTTGATACATTATGGTATTGTTTAAAGCAAACTTTCCATATTTAAATTCTTTACTCGCTTTTACTCTTAAATAATTTATTGTGCTTTTAGATTGAACTGGTTTAACTAAATTATTATCTCCTTGTTCAGCGAAGTAGACATAATTATCAGTATTAGTATAATCTACTGTTAGGGTTCCAATTTTTTTAGCATCAACAATAAACTTTAGCTGACTTGTTTGGACATTATCAAATGTATTAGAGTTATCCCAATTGTAATTGATATATTCATTCTGAAATAATAAAAAATTAAAATTAGGTGCACTGCTATTATAATTTAATGCTGCTTGAATTTTTATCCCATCTGTAATTTGATAGCCTGCATTTGCAGAAATAAAATTACCATCAAATTGTCCTGAAACATTCAATCCTGCTTCAACCCCAAGATCAACTTTTTTAATTTCCTTCTTGTACGAACCTCCAATAGAGACTGTATTATCTTTAATTCTGTTTTTAATTATTGTACCGTCAGATAAAAGTGTGACTTGGTCATAACCATAATTATAGTCATGATAGTCTAAATTAAATTGTATGCTTCCGATAACATTACTATTGATTAGTCCATAAAGCCTAGCATGAAAATTTTCTTGTGTAACTCTATCTCTTATGTTTCTATCAACAAAAGATTCACCAAAAACTTCATTTGACATAGTTTGGTCGTACTGAAAATATTTATCTTCAAATGAAATAATATTGCCGATTTTCAAATCATACTTTGATAAAGAATCAATAGATTTAATTGCATATTGATGCTCTAAATGAAATCTTTTGCCTCTAAGCATACTTTCAGCATCTTCAAATATGGGATCAAACACAGATCTATCAATAAAATCTTCTTCACCAGATTGAAAATTTACCACGTCTTCATCAGTAAGCCCACCATTTTCTTGATTTAACAAGTCTTGAGTGACCATATGAAAACGAGCGGTATATCTTTTATTCTTGGTTGTATAATTTGTTGTAAACCTAAAATTACCTGTACTAGTCAGTATGTGTTGGTAATTTCCTAACGATCTTAGCCCTTTATATGCCAACGAAAAATTGAATTGTTTAGATGTGTTAACTGTAAAAAATGCATCGAGTAGCTGACCTTGTTGAAAAGCAGTTTTAAATAAAATTTCAGTTAACGGTGTTGGTACATGGTAATAATTTATGTCCTCAATTTCCATGTAATTAAAATGCCTTGCTCTTGCACCAAATTCTGGCAATGTCTTTGAGTCGTATATATTTTTACTTAAACTATTATATGTTTGTCCTAGATTGGAAAACGGAATGAGTTCAAAGTTATCTTTACGTAAGTAATTAAATTTGAACTCTTTTTTAATAGTTAACGT
Organism: uncultured Psychroserpens sp.; assembly: GCF_947503375.1. Classification (GTDB taxonomy): domain Bacteria; phylum Bacteroidota; class Bacteroidia; order Flavobacteriales; family Flavobacteriaceae; genus Psychroserpens. The sequence continues at coordinate 225,170 of NZ_CANNDQ010000007.1, read as the reverse complement.
AGTATCAACAAAAGTGGTATCATTCTTATGAGAAATAACTAAATATTGATCTATAGTGGCATTCTCATTTTTTAATCCCTTATTTGATGTACTTCTGCGATCCACTTTAGTAGTATCGATACCTTGTTGCGGAGGAGCACTTTGAATTCTTTCAAGCTTTTGTGCAAAAACAAATGTGCTTAAAAGAAAACAAAAACATGAAATAATAGTCTTTATAAACATTATAGACTCTGCATTATCAATTTAAATTTTGTCAAGATAAAAAAAGAAGGTGTAAAAATACACCTCCTTTTTTTACTTTTATAAAATTAAGTTACTTATTGTATAACTATCTTCTTTGTAACTTTATTGTTTCCATTACTGATACTCACCAAATAAACACCAGATTGTACATTGCTTAAGCTAATGGTCTCATCAAATTCATTAGCACCATCATATATATTCTTAAAAATAGATCTGCCTCTTATGTCGAATAACTGTATGTTAACATCGTCATTAAAATTATTAGATGTAAACTTGATACTGAATTCTCCAGAATTTGGATTAGGATAAATAGATAAATTATTAGCAAAAGAATTATCATCTAAGCTTAAAGATGCTCTTATTTCAAAATCTCTTCTATTTATATTGTAAAAAATATTATCAGCAGATTCTACCATAAATCTACAAGTTGTTGAGTCAATTGTATTTGGAATGGTTATATCTTGTGTGCCATCGTTAGGCGTATTTGCTAATAGCATCGTATCAAATGTTAATCCTCCATCAGTAGAAAGTAAAATATTTACATTTGAAGAACTCACAAGACCAGAATCTGTATTAGCAACATTCCATGTAATTGTTTGCGTCGTGTTTCCATCATATACAATATCAAAAGCATTTTGAGAAGTCACAACAAAAGGTCCTGACGTATTAGTAACCGTAACTGTCATACCATCAGAAGCTGTTTGACCACCACTAATATCATTATCTCTTACAGTTAATTCATAGTTGACATCTCTGTTAACCAATACTATTTTCTCCCAACTTGTGGAACTATTAACAATATTAACATAGTCTGCTAATCTAGGAATGTATCTAGTACTATTAGTTTCAGGAGGAAATGATCTTACAATTGGTCCTTCAATAGTAAAATCTCCTGGCAACGCTTCCGGACCATTAACATCTAATTGTTCCCAACAATAACTTAGTGAACTACCATCATCTGTGCCAGAACCAACTAATTTATATGGCGTTCCAAACGGTATGGTAAAATCTCCTCCAGCGTTGGCTGTCGGAGCACCATTTCCTGTTGCTGTTTGTTGAGCACAGGTACTATTTCCTATTGTAATATTTGCCCACATTTGTTGAAGGCTAATTTGATGAAAATATGTATCTGCTACTGGTTGAATGTTTGCACTATTACCACAAATACCAGCATAAGCCATTATAGTAGTTCCTCCACCAGGTTCAGCAGCGGAAAAATTAGTATATGTGCCCGAACAACCTGGAGCGCTCCATGTATGAAAAGCTCCAAATTGATGCCCCATCTCATGCATGATCACATTTTCATAAACTACACCTTCTGGTACACCACCTAGGCCTCCACTTACACCTCTAGCCTTATTGCTTGTACACGGAGTAAATAATTGCGCTAGTCCACTACCTGAAGTACTCAACATATGACCAATGTCATAAGCCTCAGCAATAAACCCATCAATAAATGTTTGACTTTCATTTATTAAAACTCCGATATTATTATTAGTCAAAAACGTATCTGTGATAAAAATGACATTTCTATTATTATTTACTATAGTCATCGTGACAGCTAGTTCATTTTCATAGACTGCATTTACTCTGGTCATTATATCATTCATGACAGCTAAAACTGCATCTTTTTTTATTGCAGTTGAAGCTGAACCCAATCCTGCTTGATTTACATGGTATGTAGCATATTCTTCAGTACAAGACAAAGCTAATCTAAACTCTCTAAATTGACCATCATTTGCATTTCTAAATTCATCCTCAGAGATAGTACTCTCTAGTCCACTTGGCAATTCAACAGATTGATCGTCGGTAAGACATTCTATTCCATTTTCTTCTGGAGAAACATTTTGTCTTAAATACATTATATAGGAAGCTCTATCCTTAGTTAAACAATCAATATACTGAGTTCCTTCTTTAGCATTTAATATAACAGCTTTTAAACCAAAAAGAGAAATACTGAATCTAACTATTTTATTAGCATCTTTTAATGATTTACCAACAAAAGACCTGATATTTGGTAATTCTTCCTGTAACTCAGGAGCTAATACAGATGCATCATAGACTTCATATTTTTCATAACCTTCTGTTATAGACGGAAAATCTACTACAATACCTTGCGAAATACTAGATTGTTTTCTACTGGGTGCGTTCTGCAACTGACTAAATAGTAAATCTAAGTTTAAATTATAGGTATCGTATTTTAATGGCATAGCTATCCTATTCCATCGTTCAGCTGAAATCGTTGCTTCATCAGAAACTTTATCCCAAAATGTAGAACTATCCTGACTGTAACCATTAATTGACAACGCAAAAAACAGCAATACGATCCAACTGTTAAAAAGTATATTCTTCTTCATAATTTTTTTTTACTAAAATAGTCATTTGTTTTCAAAAGTAAAAATAAATAAAAATAGACAAGCAGCTATTTCATTTAACTAGAAAATAACTTTATGGTTATTATATATAAATAAAAAAAGCCGCTATTGAGCGGCTTTTTTTATTTATATAAGTTTTTGTAAACTATATCTTCGTTAGCATAACTGTAAATGGTAAGTCAGCTGGTCCACAACCACCTGATCCACCTTCGAAATCTAACATATTTAACATTAGAGAAGAGTCATCACAAGGCTGAGCAACAGTATTAGCAGCATCACCACCAATTAGTATAAAACCTCCACAACCAATATCGGTATTCAAACCACTACCAATTGCAACAGTACCACCTACGAATGAGAAGGTTACCTCCATTGTGTCTGCTTGAAAAGCTGGTAAATATACAGTAGTGAATTTTCTACTGAATTCACCATCGTCACCTTCTGTTAGTGTTACTGTTTGACCATCAGCAAAAATTGCTTCGCCAAAGGCACCATTTCCTGTAGGAACAGTCAATGTATAATCTCCTATGAAAGCACCAGTTGAAGATGCAAAAGAAGGACATACAGTAATTCTATAACTAGTAGGTCTGTCAGAACCAAATATACCAACTGCTACAGATGCTTTATCTGTTGATTCTAAAACAACATCAAAAACCATAGGTTCAGAAATGCCAGCACTTAATGCTTCAGACATATCAAATTCAATTTCAGGGAAATTTAAATCAAAGTGACTTGATGTTCCTCCTGGATTAATAATTGAGCCTGAGTTTGAAAAAACCATATTTGGATTTGCTCCAGATACACTTTCTAAACTATAACTAATTCTAAGGTCATTAGGCACTACAGGCACATTAACCTCTACAGGTATAGTAAAAGGCGTTGTAAAATCAAAAGCATCTAAACTAATCTGCGAAGCACTAGTTTGAAATTGAACCCATCCAGCTTCCGGATTGTCATCAAATTTTCCTTCATTTTCACCTTCACTATCGTCACAACTATTAAAAGCGAACAATACAAAAGCAAATAAAGAAGCTATTTTTAAAGTATTTTTCATAACTAGATATTAAATTTTGGTTAGAGTAAAGTTTTGAATAGATGTACCTCCACAAGATGCATTAGGATCTTCAGTATAGTTAACAACGTGTACTGTATCTGAAGCTAATGAATAACTACTATTACTAGCACCAGCGCTTGTTAAGATGTAGTATGGTGGTGCACCTCCTGTACAAGATACTGTAATATCAATATCTGGTGTAAGATTGAATAAGTTACAAGCTAAGCTAATGTTAACAGGTAAAACCGTATCAACTCCTGTACCAGGTAAGAATGTAGATGTGAAAACTCTATCTGTTGATGTAGCACCAACACTAACAGTTACTTCTTCACTTGGGAAATTACCATTACTATCTACTAAGTTATACTGACCAACAAAGAAGGTATCAGGAACAGGACAAACTTCAAATACATTAACTGTAATTTGGTTTGAATCCATATCTACCGAACTTGGTAAACCATCTAAAGAGAATACAATTTGTTTAACTGTTGCATCAACTAATCCATTATCTGCACCAGTAATAGTCAACGTACCTTGATAAGAATTAGCAGGTATCGTAACTGTTGCAGGTAATGTGTATGTATTAGGATCTGCAGTCGTTAATTCAGGATCGGTATTTAACACTACATTAAACGTTCTATCACTAGAAGTTGCAGTACTAGAATTAAGCGTAATATCTAATTGTCCAGTATCATCAATTGTCACTGGTAAATTATATACACTTGCCGTAAAAGACAAGAATGTTCTATTTTCAGAAGCCACACCATTGTAGATCACTTGATCAACTGTTTCATCACAGGAAAAAGTAAGCATCATCAACGACAGAGCAAATGATATTTTAAATATGTTTTTCATAATTATTATTTTTAGTTTAATCTGAATTAATATCCAGGGTTTTGAGAAATAGCAGAGTTACCGTTTAACTCATCTTGTGGAATAGCCATAGTGAATCTAAAATCACTAGTAGCTACATCACATATAGCTTCAAAAGAAGCACAGTCTTCAGCTTGTCTACTAAGTCCAAGACCTAACTCAGCCCCAAGACGTTTGATATCTAACCAGCGGTGTGCTTCGTAACATAATTCTTTACGACGCTCTAACATAATATCTGTTAAAGCAGCATTTACATTAGCATAAGTAGCTGGTGTTGCAGTAGAAGAACCTCTAGCAGTTCTCAATGCAGCAACAGTTGTAGCAGCATCAGTTAACATGTTATTTCTTGCTTGTAATTCAGCTTTTATCAACTGAACCTCAGAAGCTCTCATCATTTTGAAATCGTTCAATTGAACACCATCAGCAGAACCTGGATATTTATTAATCAATATCTCATTTGCTGGATCATTAGGCGCAATAATAGTACTTTGATTATTCACATATGCAGCACGACGAGCACCACCTTCAGTATCTAAAATATTATATAACTCATTAGACATTTCAAGGAAACCATCACCAGGTCCTACAAAGTTGAAGTAGAATAAACGTACCACACTTGCATCTCCAGCAACTCTAGAAAGTTTGAATATTACTTCAGTATTATCAACATCTAAGAACATACCAATGTATTGTCCGAAGTCGGCTAAAGGATAATCAGCTAATAGCTGATTAGCCAAGGTCATATTAGTCATACTGTAATCACCTTCAGTTAAAGCAATTCTCAATCTTAAAAACTTAACAAAGTCTTGATTGATAAAGATTGGATTAGAGGTAGTGGCATTAAAAGGATCGAACAATCCAGAAGCTGCATCTAAATCAGCTTTAATAAAAGCTAAATTTTGTGCTACTGTATTTCTTTCAAATGTATCATCAATTTCAGGAACAAAATCAATATTAATAGCACCTAAAGCATTTGGATTACTGTAATCTGTTGTAAAGTATTGCATCACTTCAAAGTGACATACAGCTCTAAGTGCCAACAATTGTGCTTTAATGTGATTAACTTCAACTAAATCATCTCCAGTAAATGTTCTACTATCGATGACATCTAAGATACGGTTAGCAAAGTTAATTGTGGTATATCTGTCATTCCAGATATTATCTGGGATACTACCAGATGTAAAGCTTACAAGATAATTATAATCTTGAGCACCTTGCCCATTACTTGCATTTCCAGATTTTAAGTTGTCACTAAAAATGGCGTTACCATAAAGTGAGTTTCCTTGTCCGTTTCCTCCTGCATCAGGATCGTAAGCTGCATAAACTCCCAACAAACCAGTCTGAATGTCGGCTACTGTTCTGAAAGCAGCATCTTCAGTAAGTTCCCCTTCCTGCACGATATCTGTAGCATCTTCACAAGAAAATGTAAATACCAACGCAGATAAGAATGTTATTTTATAAATATATTTTTTCATATCAATTTGTTATTAAAAATTAATTGTTGCTCCAAAAGTATATATCTTAGGAGTAGGGAACTGACCTCTATCTGTAGTTCTAAAGTTAGATTCAGGATCCCAACCTCTATATTTTGTGAAAGTTAATAAGTTTTCACCTTGTACATACAATCTCATTCCCGTAATAGGTAATTGTTCTAACACACTACTTGGTAAAGAGTAAGCAAAAGTGATGTTTCTCAATCTTAAGAAAGAAGCATCTTCAAGATATCTATCTGTTTGGTTAATGAATGCAACACCACCGAAAGCAGAACCTACACGAGGTACTTCTGTGATATCACCAACATTTTGCCATGCATTAAATAATGTTACAGATCTGTTTCTACCATTTTCAACTGAACCTTGAGAAACGTTTTCTAAACTAGCAAAATCTAAGTTGTTTCTGTAAACTTCAGCAACAAAAGACCATTGTGTTGTAAACTCAAAACCTTTGTATCTGATATCAGAACCGAAACCACCTTGGTAAACTGGATAGATAGATCTATCAGAGAACTGTCTGTCAGCATCAATAAGTGTTTCAGTCAACGTTCCGTCAGGTCTTACGAATAAAGGATTACCGTTTGCTGGATTAACTCCTCCGTATTCTACTAGGAAGAAAGATCCTAATGATTCTCCTTCACCTAATGCTGTAGAACCTCCAAGGTTTACTAAACCATTTGTAGATGGTGGCAATGCTTCGATCTCATTCTTGTTATAAGATCCGTTAGCATTAACCGATATTCTCCAATCGTTTTTATCATAAATAGTATAATTCAATTGTAATTCAACACCTGAGTTTACCATTGTACCTAAGTTAGCCTCAATAGTACCTCCTGTTGCATTCAATAAAGAAATGTTATTGTTTTGGAATAAGTCATCAGTAGTTTTTTCGTATACATCTAAAGTACCGCTGAACTTTCTGTTCCATAAAGAGAAATCAATACCAATGTTCTTTTGTGTTGTCTCTTCCCAGCTTAATGATGTATTTGCTACTTGGCTAGGAACTGTAGAAACAGTACCATTATAACCTGTACCAGCAGTATAAAGGTTACGTGTTTCGTTTGTACCTCCATAGTAACCTCCTCTAATTCTGTCATTACCTGACACACCATAAGAAGCTCTAAGTTTTAATAAGTCAAACGCAGAGTCTTCCATGAATGATTCAGCATCGATATTCCAACGACCTGAAACAGACCAAAATGTACCCCATTTATTATCATCGATAAATCTAAATGAGTTATCTCGTCTGATACCTGCAGCAAATCCATATCTACCGTCGTACTCATAATCGAATTGTCCAAAGATAGACACGTTACCAACAGTTGTTGTGAACTGGTTAAGAATATCAATATAAGGATTTACAGTTGCACCGTTGATTACCTCAGTTGTAGTACCTGCCACGAAAGCAGAACCTGCACCTAATAAACGTGGATCAAGACCAAATTGGTCATAATCAAATCCGTCTAAATGACCTTTTAAATATTCAAAGAAAGCCGTAGCATCTACTTTGTGCTTATCTGCGAAGACATTATTATAATTTAAAGAAAATACAGAGTTAAATCTGAAATCTCTAGTAACTGTTTCTTCTTGGATACCTCCAAACAATGTTGCTGGGTTATTACCAACTCTATCTTGGAATGGTCCTAAAATACTTTCAGGGTGTAATATCTCTAATCTCATTTCATTACTGTAGTCCATACCTAATTGTATACCTGCAGTAAGGTTTTTAGCAAAATTCCAGTTAGCGTTAAAAGACGCTAAAATCTTAACTTCCTCTTCCTTATCTGTATTTAAAGAAAGACTGTTTAATAAAACGTAAGGGAAGTTTGATGCACCTCTACCTAAAATAGCTCCAATATCACCAGGCGCGATACCACCATCTCTAGTGATTGATCCGTCTGGATCAAAAGGACTTAAATAAGGTAATCCTTGTAATGCAGCACTAAATGGGTTAAAGAATGTTGACCCAGAACCAGAACTATCACCTACTTCATTAGTTTTTGAAAAACCTAAAGATAGATTTAAGTTGTAGTTAAATTTATCATCTGCGCTTCTGCCACTGAAATTATTTCTAACAGAGAAACGTTTGAAGTCTGAGCCAATAAATATACCATCTTGCTCAAAATATTGCAAAGATGTAAAATTATTAGAAGTCTCACCACCAGATGAAATCGATAAATCGTGAGAAGATGTTGTTCCTTTTCTAAAGAAAACATCTGCCCAGTTAGTGTTTACTTGGTTTGCTATAGCATTGATTTCATTAGGTGTCAATTCTGAACCTAAACCTGCACCATTAATATTTTGCCAAGTAAGAATTTCTCTTGAGTTCATTAACTCAAAAGGTTGATCTTGTAATTCATTATAACCATAAGAAGCACTGTATCTAAATTTCAATGCTTGATTGTACTTACCTCTTTTAGTTGTAATTACAATCGCACCATTTGCAGCTCTGTTACCATAGATGTTTGCGGCTGCAGCATCTTTAAGTACTGAATAAGTTGCAATGTCATTAGGGTTGATACTTCTAAAGTTATCTTCATCAACAGGAATACCATCTACCACGAATAACGGTTCTACGTTACCATTAATAGATCCTGGCCCCCTTAAGATAATTGTACTATCAGCACCAGGCTGACCAGTACCAGTAGAAATATTTAAACCTGCTACTTGACCTTGAAGGTTTTGAATAGCAGAAGCATTTGCCCTATCTTCGAGCACTTCAGCATCTACTGTGCTTATTGAGGCAGTACTTGTTCTAAGAGACGCAGCGTCTCCATAAGCAACAACTACTACTTCATCTAAAGTAGCAACATCCTCTTGCATTTGAACATTTATTGTACTAGAAGATCCTACTGAGGCTTCAAAATCTTTAAAGCCAAGAAATGAGAACACTAGTGCTTCACCTTCGTTAGCTCTGATAGAGAAATTACCATCAAAATCTGTTTGAACTCCTCTTGAAGTTCCTTTTACAATTACATTTACTCCAGGCAATGGTAAACCATCAGCTGCAGATGTAACTGTTCCTGTGATCGTCTTCTCTTGTGCAAAAGAAAATTGCATCACAAACGCCATGAATAGCGTCATTAACCATGTTAACTTTAATTTCATAAAACAATTATTTGAGTTAGTCTAGCGCAAACATCTTAATAATATATTAAATAAACAAGTATTTCAGCCAAAAAAATGTTAATGTAATTGCTTTTAAAAATTTAGGTGAAAAAGCCTAAGATGCTTGTTTTTTCTATGATTAAGATGCATCGACTTGAAAAAGGTTGCGTTAAAATTTTAACTTTGTTCAAACTTTAACATTTTGAAACTTTATACACAATATTCAGATTTTAATTTAGAATGTGGTACAGATGAAGCTGGAAGAGGCTGCCTTGCTGGCCCAGTTACTGCTGCAGCAGTTATTTTGCCTAAGAATTTTAAAAATTCAATATTAACTGATTCTAAGCTGCTTTCAGAAAAAAAACGAGAGCTTTTGAAACCTATTATAGAAACCGAAGCAATCTCTTATTCTGTAAATCATGTATTTGAAAACGAAATTGATGCCATAAACATTTTGAATGCTTCAATTTTAGCAATGCACCTATCAATTGAAAAGCTTAATCCTGAGCCAAAATTCATTATTGTTGACGGCAATCGTTTTAAACCTTATAAATCTATTCCACATGAAGTTATAATTAAAGGCGATAGTAAATACTTAACGATTGCAGCTGCTTCCATATTGGCAAAAACATACAGAGACAACTACATGGCAAAAATTCATGAAGAATTTCCAATGTATAATTGGATAAAAAACAAAGGTTATCCAACAGTTGAACATAGAAATGCTATTAAAAAATATGGCATTACAAAATACCACAGAAAATCTTTCAGATTATTGCCTGAACAGTTAAAATTAGACTTCTAACTTTTTATATTTGTAAAAAATATTTTCGATGAAAAAAATTTGTCTACTGATTCTTTTGTCAGCACTACTCTTCAATTGTCAAAATGATTCAGATACAACTCAAGATATTTTAAACTATATACCTGAAAACACTTCATTAGTAATCAAAACCAATTCTCTTGAAAGTTTAAAAAGCTCTATAAATAATAATAGTTTACTGAAAGAGCTTGGCATTTACAATCAGGTTAAAAGTTTTAATCAGTATCTCTTTCCAACAAAACACATTAAGCCTTCTGAAGCATTATACGTTTGCCTATCAAAAGATATTAAGGATAGTTTAGAGGTAAGTTTTATGACCTACAATAGCAATTTAGTTTTTGAATTAGATTCAATACCAAACTTCATTGCTGAAAAATTCTCATCAAAAAATAAAACTATCACAAAATTAAATGTGAATAAAAAGATTTTTTATTCAACAACTATTGATAGCATTCTATTCATATCTAACCGTCTTAGATTAGTAGAGAACGCATTTAATAGCACACAATATGACTCTGAATTGAAAAAACTATTAAATGCGTCTAACCCTGAAAAATCAGTTTCTATTCTATTAAATCTAAAACAAGAAGGGTTTTCGCCTAAAATTTTTAACAACTCTGAGTTAAATACTGTCAAATTATCAAACCATTTACTTTTAGATTGTGATTTTTCACAAAATGATATTATACTAAACGGAATTACTAAAGCATCAGACTCAATTGAAAGTCTAATCAATGTATTTAAAGGAACTATCCCACAAGAAAATGAGATAGCAACCATTATACCTAGAAACTCAGACTATTTCTTAAGCTTAACATTTAATAACGTTAAGCTTTTTGAAGCAAACCTTTTAAAACACAAAAAAACAGACTCTATTACAATAGCCAACAACGATCATCTATTTGAAACAATAATTGAAGCAGGTATGGTTAGTTACAATAATGAAAATGCTATCATATTACGTTCTTTAGACGCCTTCAATACACAAGAAAATTTATCACAATCTCTAAACAAGACCTTTAGGTCTGTAGCTATATATAATTTTGAAAAACAAGAAGTTCTCGCTAAAATTTTCGAACCATTTATTGCTAATATCAATGCAACATATTATTTCAATATTGATGATGCTTTTGTGTTCTCTAACAGCATGTCATTTTTGGAAACTATCATCTCTAATTATCAAAATGGAAATACTTTAGCAGAAAACGAAAATTTCAAAAATATGATGCTTAATTTGAGTGATGAGTCTTCGATATTTATTTATGTAAATGACAGAGAATTGAACAACGTTATAAACACCAATTTTAATGACGATAAAAACCTAAACTTAAGCCAATATAAAACTTCAGCTCTTCAGTTCATTTATGATACTGATTATGCACATGTAAATGCAGTAATAAAAACTCAAAAATCACAGCAGAAAAACAATACTATATCTGAAGAGAAAACTATTAATATAGACAATTTAATACTCTCTGATATTCAATTAGTTAGCAACCACACTAACAATCAAAAAGACATCTTGGCACAAGATATAGACCATAACTTATACTTGATTTCAAATCAAGGGAAAATCTTCTGGAAAAAACAACTCAATGAGAAAATATTAGGAAATGTATCTCAAATAGACATGTATAAAAACGGTCGATTGCAATTAGCTTTTTGTACAACAAAAAGCATCTATGTTTTAGACAGAAATGGCAAAGATGTTTCTCCTTTTCCATTGAAGTTCAATGATAAAATTACTCAACCACTTTCAGTCTTCGATTACGATAAAAAACGAAATTATCGTTTAATGGTTAGTCAAGGAAAAAAAGTACTCATGTATGATCAAAGGGGCAAAATTGTAACTGGTTTTACATATAAATCTGCAAAAAGCAATATCAAAACGCAGCCAAAACATTTCAGAATTGGCAAAAAAGATTACATTGTATTTGCTGATGGAAATACCTTAGAAATTTTAGATAGAACTGGCAGGAGACGCGTTCATGTTAAGGAGAAAATAGAGTTTTCAAAAAACAACATTTACCTATACAAAAATAAATTTACAACAACCAATAATAGTGGAGAGTTACTACAGGTAAATACAAAAGGTAGTATTGCACACAGCAACCTAAATCTAGATGAAAACCATACAATTACTACAACTAATAAAACTTTAGTTACCTTAACAGACAATAAACTAACCATAAAGACCAATACTATAGATTTGGACTTTGGTGATTATACACAGCCAAAAATATTTTATATTAATGACAAAATTTATATAAGTGTTACCGACTTACAAGCAAAAAAAGTATACCTCTTTGACAGTCAAGCAAAACTCATTAATAACTTCCCAGTATATGGTAATTCATCTATAGAAATGGATGATGTTGATAACGATAATGCTCTAGAAGTTATTGTAAAAGGCGATAACAATACCATTATAATTTATGAAATTAAATAAGCCTATCAATTTGCTCCACTCATACATAAAAGTGAGCTAGCCATACATTGCTTTTTGTTTTCTTGTAATTTATAGTTATTTTTAAACACACTATTAATCAATCTATTACAGAAAACAATGTCAAAAAAACTGACTACAGTAATCTTTCCCCTTTTTTACTTTTTACTATTACACATTCCACTCGCTGAAGCCCAAACTAAGAAAATCAAACGTCCTAAAAGCTCTGTTGGTATTTCTAGTGTAGATAATTTTGTTAGAGAATCGTTTGATCTTTATGATAAGGTATACAAGTATGATGGTTATGCTGCCGCTGGTACTCCGCTTGATGATGAAGACATAGATGTTTTAGAAGAAGCATTAGCAGAAATGACTGCCTTAAGTGACGCTGCACCAGATATAATTTCTGATCTAAATGGTGTAGGTGTTTTAAAGCAAGGCAAAGCCACGCTTCAGATGAACAAGGCAAAAAAAGCCCTTTCTTACAGCATAAAAACAGCAAAAGAGTTATTACTGGGTCAGCGTGAACTTGAAGAAAAAGATGAGGAAAACCCAAACAATGACTCAAATGAGGAAAACTCTAGCGACAGTAATACTTCTGAGCCTAATGACAACGAAACTCAAGAAACACCTCCTAACATATCTGATGATTTAGAAGTTTTAGGAAAATTTGATTTTGTTCCGGGTGATAAACTTTTATTTTTTGATGATTTTTCAAAAGATTTCATTGGAGATTTCCCTAGTCAATGGAACACTAGTGGTTCAGGAGAGGTCGTAAAAATAAATTCTGTAGATGGGAAATGGTTTGAAATGAAAGCAGGTTATGGTATTACTTACATTCCTATCTTACCCGAAGATTTGCCAGAGGAATATACCATTGAATTCGATATGCTCTTAGCTGGAGTAGATAACAAGACCTCTTCTACAGCTCGCGTTAGTATTACTCTTGATGATAATAATACTTTCAAAGCCGGAAGAAACAGTGCTACCGCAGAATTACCATTAGGACAATTTGGAGCATTTAACATTAGACTTCATAATAGAATAAACGGAATTACTGTTATAAACAGTAGCTTAGCCTCAGATATAAGAACAGATGTTTTGAATAAACCTCATATATCTATTGCTGTAAATAAAAGACGTTTTAGGCTTTGGGTAAATCAAAAGAAATATATTGATGTCCCTCAATTGGTCGCTCCTAATAATGCTATAAAAGCTTTAAAATTTAATCTTTATGGACTTAAAGAAGGAAAAGATCGTGCATTCATAAGTAATTTAAAAGTAGCTGAAGGCGGTTTAGATCTGAGGCGTAAATTGATGTCTGAAGGGCGTATTTCTACTAACGGTATTTTATTCAATTCTGGTTCAGATGAAATTCTAACGCAATCTTATGGTATTATTCGACAAATCTCTCAAGTACTATTGCAAGATGACACCATAAAACTGAAAATTGTTGGACATACTGATTCTGATGGTGATGACAATTCAAACATGAAACTATCTAAAGCACGTGCAATAGCTGTTAAAAATGCTTTAATCAATGTGTATCATATTTCAGAAAACCGATTACAAACAGACGGAAAAGGAGAAACTGAGCCTGTAGGTGATAATAAAACGCCTGATGGTAAAGCTCAAAATAGACGTGTCGAATTTATCATGCAATAATGAAGTAACCAAGTCTAAAGTCCTCAATCATTAAAACACCAAAGTTTTCTTTGGTGTTTTTCTTTATATATTTTGTCAATTTCTGTAGTATTGTAAAACAAAAATTGCACCATGATCAAACGCACAAAAGCTTCCATCTCAAAATGTATTCTTCACAAAGTTGGAAATAAATTCAACAGTACAAAAAACGCATTTTCAGAGCGAGAGTTAGAATTTGATGAAGTAAGCTACGACCTAATTTTACCTTATCTTTTAAAACCTTTTAGCAATATTTCTGAAACATATCGTTTTAATCATCATTCAAATATTGATCTCAATGAAATTAATAGTTACGCTTCTCAATTATTAGATGACAATTCTAACTTTATAGACGTATCAAAATATATCGTAACTCATTTGTTTGAACAATCCAATTCATCTCAAATAAAAACTGGCGATGTCATTATATGTATTTTTCACGATTTGCAATATGAAAATTATCTTACAGATGCTGTTGGTGTTTTTAAAATTGAAAATAAATCTCATTTTTTTCAAACTTACCTAGAGAACAACAGTTATGATATCATTACTCAAAAAGGAATAGCAGCAAAAAAAGTAGATAAAGGTTGTTTAATCCTCAATGCTGCTGATGGTGAAGGAAAAATTATTTTAAGTGTAGACCATAATAATTATGATGCACAATATTGGATAAAAAGTTTCTTAAATGTTAAATATCCTGATGATTCGAATGAGCATACAAAAAACTATATTGAGATGTGTCGTGAATTTTCTAAAGAAATCATGCAGCCACAATTTGGTGGTCAAGAACAAAGTAATTTTTTAGCTAAAGCTGTTGACTTTTTCAAGGAGAATGAAATTATAAACATTGAAACGTTTAAAGAGGAAGTCTTTGAAAAAGAAGATGCCATACAACTTTTTGAAGACTACAAAAAGACCTATGAAAGTGATCATAATATTTTGATTAGAAACCAATTTGACGTTTCAGAAATTGTTTTAAAAAAGCAAAAACAAAAAATTAAAACTGAAATAAAATTAGACACCAATATTAAAATAAAACTAGATGTAGATGCTCCAGATGCCTCTGCAGAATATCTTGAACGAGGTTATGATGAAACTAAAAAAATGCATTTTTACAAAGTGTTTTTTAACGAAGAAGGATAAATGAAATACTTAATTATATTATTAGCATTAGCCAGCTTTTTATCGTGTATAGATGATAAAAAGCCTCCTTTTAATTTACCTCAAAGTCCAAAAACTCTTATCGCTGGTGATTCAGCAAAATCTTGGAAACTGGCTCGTAGATTCAATAATAAAACCAGAATGAATATGGGAGACTGTTTTTTATCGTACCGAGTTACATACTTAACAAATGGTTATATGCATGATAATAATGCAGAACAAGAGAATTGTGGCGAAACTCTAACGGCAGACTGGATCATATACCATAGCAAAGACAATTATCCTTATATAAAACTAAAAAGTGAAAAACTCAAAAAACTAATGCATTTAGATAAAGACTATAAATTTTTTAAAATTTTAGATTTAAATGAAAACCTAATGGTCTTAGAGTTTAGACACAAACAATTTTCGTCAAAAGAATCAACAATTGTAGATTTTTTGGTCCCTGAAGATGTTTCTATAGATGATCGGGAATTTCACTGGTAATACTAAAAATATGCTGTAATGAATATATTTGTATCTTATATAATTTGCTTCTTGCCTTATAAATTCAATTAAAACACATGAGAAACACACTATTAATTGTTGTATTAATCTTCAATGCCTTTATAAGTCTAGGCCAAGACACTCGAACCATAGAAACAGAATACATAAAAGATCGCGGCGTTTTCGAAATATGCAATTGTATAAATAATATCAATAGCAAAGAAACAAACAAAATTTCCTTACAAATTTTCAAATGCTTTAAAAAAGACAATACACTACAAGGCCTTGGAAGACGAGAAGACTATTCTGACGGTTATAAAAATGAATTCGAAAGGGAAAGACAAAGCATATTATATGATGAAAGCAGAAACAATATCAATACATCTATATTTAATAGACTAACTAATGAATGCCCTAAATTAAAAGAGCTCGTTACCAAGATGTATCTAAATACAGATCATGTTAACAGCTCTAGTGCGCATGGAGTAGCATATCCAACAAATTTAAATGAGAAAACTCTTAAAAAAATAAATAGAAAAAAGAAACTATCTAATTGGGATGGTATAACAGTAGCATTAGAATCTGAAATCACCGAAGTAAAATATGTTGATGCTAAATCAAATTTTTTTAAAGTCAAAATTGGAGATCAAAGTATTTGGGTATCATCAAATATTAGAAATCCATTTGAAGTTGTTGGTAATAAGGTTAGAATTATTGGTTATTTAGTTTCGATAAACGCAGATAGTACTGAATTTATACCTCATCATAACAACCACCATATACTAGTAACTGGTATTTTAGATATAAAAACAAGAAAATTGGCTTACAATACGTACTCTGAAAGTCAAATCACATCATGGGGTGAAGGAAACATTACAATAATAAAAAACTAATCGATACATAATACATTCATATATTTTAAAACATTATGAAAACGCTTAGTCTATTTTCAATATTTATAATACTATCTAGTTATAGCTATGGCCAAAAAACTAAGGACGAACCTGTTTCATATGAAGATGAGATATCTTTATATTGGAATAAGAAAAATGACACTTTAAAGCTCTTTGTAAAAAATAAACTTTTAGTTCCAATAGAGGTCATTTTACGAGAAAGAGCAACCAATAATGAATCTAGTTCAATTTTAGTAAAGCCAAAAGATAGTACAGTATTAACTTTTTGCAGTGGTAAAATTCCTGACTCCATATGTAAAAAACAATTTAACGATAGTCTGAGAATTGGATATTACTATGGTCATAAATCACTTATAAAACCTGAATTAGATTATCTATATCGCTTACCGTTTAAAAAAGGAAAAAAATATAGTGTAAGTCAAGGGTTTAATGGTAAATCTACCCATAAGAGCATTGCCTCAAAGTATGCCATTGATTTTCAATTAGAAATAGGTGAATTGGTGTTTGCTGCTAGAGAAGGTCTTGTTGTGCAAGTCATTGACTGGTTTACTAAATATGGAGGAAAATCATTCATGAAAAAAGCAAATAAAATAGTTATTATGCATGATGATGGAACGATTGCTTCGTATGTACATTTAGATTATAAAGGGAGTTTTGTTAAAGTTGGTGATCGTGTATCTAAAGGTCAGAAAATAGGTGTTTCAGGACTCACAGGCTTCACAAGTGGTCCGCATTTACATTTTGTAGTTAGAAAAGAAAGAGATATTGCAATTCCTATCTATTTTGAAGGCTATGAAAATCAAGAATTAAAACGTAGACGACGCTACAAAGTTAAGAACTAATTCATTGTTAATCAGTACTTTTTAATCAAAAAATCAATTCGTATCACACCTATGCAAAAGGTTAACCAACTTACTTGAGTTTTTTTTATAGAAAAACTAAAAAATATTGCAATAGATTGATGAGTACGTCGTCTTCTTAATCGAAGACCCTTTACAAAAAGGTTTTAGATGAATTCAGAATCAGAAAACAGTAAAAAACTACAAGATTTTTTTAGTAAAGAATATCAATCCCTAAAGATTTATATAAATACTAGAATAAGTGACACAGCAAATCGCGATGCAGAAGATATTATTCAAGATGTAGCGCTTAAATTGTTTTCTGGAGCAGATAGATATGCGCCAATACATAATGTAGCTGGATTTGTGTACAGATCAATAAAAAACAAAATCATTGATGTACTAAGAACATCTAAATCTTCAAGCTATATAGATAATGATGAGCGTTTGATTGAATTGGCTGAAGTATTACAACAAACATCAGAATACTACACCTCTGATGCAATGATAAGCCTTTTAAAAACATGTATTGAACAGCTAAAACCTGCATATAGAGATATTATTATAGCTGTAGATTTTGAAGGGTATTCTTATAAAGAAATATCTAATGAAACAGGAATACCTGAAGGCACTTTAATGTCGCGAAGACATAGAGCCATTGGCATATTATATAAAAAAATAGAACTAAATATTAATTCATATAAATACTAAATAATGACAAATTTTTTCACACACAAGTTTAGAGAAAAATCACCAATAGAGATTTTTGTAATGATTGTTTTTGGCGCAATCTTCATCTCAGGGCTAGTCATCCTTTTTGGCTATGTAGTAATGTGGCTATGGAATTGGTTAATGCCAGACATCTTTGGTTTACCACTACTATCTTATTGGCAAGCAGTTGGATTATTCATACTTCTTAAGTTACTCCTAGGCGGTTGTAGTATGGGAAGTGGAAATAAAAAATCTTCTAAGGATTCAAATAAGAAGTGTAAAGACAATTCAAAGACAGATTTCTCAAAATGGAAATATTACAACAAATTTTGGGAAGAAGAAGGTGATAAATACTTCCAACAATATGTTGAACGTCAATCAAATCCATCACAAAAAGAAATACCAAATTCAGAATCAGAATAAGCTCATGGAACTTTTATTATTTCAAACCAACATTGAGACAACACAAAAAGTTAAGCTGTTATCTCCAATATTAAATAATCATTCTGAAGTATTAAAATGGAATGTTGATACTGAAGACATTGATAATGTGTTAAGAATTGAAGCTACTAAAAACTTAAAAGAAGATGATGTAATGGAATTAGTTAGAATACTAGGGTTTGATATTTCCATATTATCAGATTAAAAAGTTATTGAAAAGCTGAATCAAAAAAAACACTAAAACGTTCAAGAAAACTCTGCTTCAAAAAGAGCTTTAAAGTGTTTTAAAAGTTTTTCTTTAACCGCTTCTTCTTTGACACTCTCTAGGCCTAATTCGACATTTAAAGAGGTTACGGCCTTGCCTTTTATTCCACAAGGAATGATATTATCAAAATACCCTAGATTTGCATTTACATTTAATGCAAAACCATGCATAGTTACCCATCTACTAGCCCGAACTCCCATAGCACATATCTTTCTCGCAAATGGTGTTCCCACATCTAACCAAACGCCTGTTTCCCCAGGACTACGTTCGGTTTTTAAACCATATTCTGCCAATGTTAGTATGATCATTTCTTCAAGAAAACGTAAGTATTTATGAATGTCAGTAAAAAAATTATCTAAATCTAAAATTGGATAACCAACAATTTGACCAGGTCCATGGTAGGTGACATCTCCTCCTCTATTAATCTTATAAAAAGTAGCGCCTTTTTGAGAGAGTTGTGCCTCAGAAAGCAGCAAATTTGATATATCTCCACTCTTGCCTAAGGTATATACATGAGGATGTTCTACAAATAAAAAATAGTTATCAGTAGGTAAATTCAAAGCCTCTCTTCGGTTCTTAATCTTAGTATCTAAAATTCCTTTAAATAATTGTTCTTGATAATCCCAAGTGTCTTTAAAATCTTTAGTTCCTAGATCTTGTAATGTTATGGTTTTGTTCAAAATATTTAATCTTCTAAAATAACATCTAAAGTCATCATTTCAGGTGACTTAATCATTTCTATAAAATTCATTTTTAATGTGACTGTTTTTTCATCTTCACTTACAACTGCATCTTTATTAGTAACAGACTTGACTACTTTAAGAAAATGGTAAACAAAGATACGGTTTTTATCGTTCAGGATTATTTAATATCACTATAGCAGCAATCACACCTGGAACCCAACCACATAGCCAAAGCAAGAAAACAATAAGTATAGAACCACAGCCTTTACCTATCACAGATAAAGGTGGACAAATAATAGCGAGAAGTACTCTCCAAAAACTCATAATTTAAGTATTGATGTATTGATAGGACGTACATGAAAGCTATTTGTTACAACTCAATAATTATACAATTACAGATTTCTTTTTAAATAAAAATAGTAGTTTAGTGCTGTGAGAGTTTCATATATCATATTTATCTTAATTTGTGCGATAACGAATGTAAATGCACAACACCGTTTTGAAGGCTTCATTGATGATGATAGGTGGCAAAATGAAGTTTATTTATCTGTTATTGAAGACTACAGAACGCTTGATGGAATTTATGATGAACAAATTATTTCTAAGGTTACAACAGATTCATCAGGTTTTTTTCGATTTAATGGAGATCATCTAGATACCAATCAAAAAATTTATAAATTACATGTAGATAATTGCAATTCGTACAATCAAACTAGCAATCATTTTGATGGCCATTGTACAGATAGTAAAGACATCTTGTTTATTGCAAAACATACAGACACCATTACCTTTCCTTTATCGTTTGATGCGCAAATGTTTTGTGACATTATATCAAACAACCCAAAAACCGCTGCGTTTATTAAAGTTGATTCTTTAAAAGAGGAAATGAAATTTGCTTACAGCGAATTTAGAAGTAAAGCTAATAGAGAATTGAATAATAGAAAGTGGTTTAAAACGCTACAAGACTTTGGTAAAAACCTCAACGAACCTCTAGCAGAATTATATATTTATGCATTTTTATCAGACAGAAGTAATCAATTTCATGAATATTACTTAGAGGACCTAAAAAGTAATAGTTACTATGACGAGTTACTTGTAAGATTATCAGAAAAATATCCAAACTCTCCATATACCAACCAATATAAGGCTGAATTGTCTTCTGATAAATACATTGCATCACCTTCAGAAAATGCAAAAGGCTTTAATTGGCTTTATGTTTTGATTATAGCATTATCTATATCACTCTTATTTAATATTTGGCTCCTTTTTGCAAGAAATAAAAATAGAAAGAAACGCCATTCTGAAGTTAAAGCACAACTAACCAAACAAGAGCAAAAGGTTTTGGAGCTTTTATTAGAAAATAATAGCAATAAAGATATAGCTGATACCCTTTTTGTAAGCGTAAGTACAGTAAAAACACATGTAAATAACGTTTACAAAAAACTTAACGTTAGTTCTAGAGACGAATTAAAATCCCTGTTTAACAGTTAGTTACAGAATTCAACCTAGGGACTAGTACTCATTTCCAACCTATAATACACCCTGTTTTCTCATACAAATCTTGATGTTTGTTATTGTATTAATCAAAAAACAAACATTATGAAACATTATGCGCCAACACAAGTAAGCTACCTAACTTTAACCTTAGGTTTTTTAATTACACTTTTCTTTTCTAGTCTAGGTTACGCTCAAGAGCAAGCCTCCAACAAAGATGTAGGCATATTTCTATTTGAAGAAGAAGTTATTGACTATGGTACAATACATCAAAATGACAATGGGACTCGTACATTTAAATTTAAAAACAGAGGTCGAGCTCCAATTGTAATTTCCAAAGTAAAAACATCATGTGGTTGCACAGTACCAACCTACCCAAAGCAAGCAATTCTACCTGGTGAATCTGGAACTATAGAGATCAAATATGCCACTAATAAAATAGGTAAATTTTCAAAGTCTATAACTGTGATTTCTAATGCGAATAACAATCAGAAAAAACTTCGTATTATCGGAGAAGTCATTAAAAACGCTAATTCAAAATAAAAGTTATGAAAAACTATTTTTTACTATTTGTAGTAGCTTGTTTTTCTGCAACTACAATAGCGCAAAGCATTAATGATGAAATAAACATTAATGAAGAATCACCTTTTTTGCTCGGAAAAATAAATAAAGATGGCTTAATGTCTGAAAATTATAACCACTGGTTTTCGAAAAACTATGAAACCTATGAGTTAGATCAAGCGACCATAAAATTATTAACGTCAAAACTTAAAGATTACAACATCAAACTTTTTATGGGTACTTGGTGTGGTGACAGTAAAAAGGAAGTTCCGAGATTTTACAAAATTATTGAAGCTTGCAATTTCCCTAAAGATCAACTTACTGTTATTGCGCTTAGCAAAAAACCTTACATGTACAAGCAGAGCCCAAATCATGAGGAAGCTGGTTTAAATATTCATCGTGTACCTACTTTTATCTTTTATAAAGATCGAAAAGAAGTCAATCGTATTGTAGAGCACCCAATAGAAACTTTAGAAAAAGACATACTAAATATTGTCACTAAAAACACGTATAAATCTAATTATCAAATTGTAGAAACAGTAAATGCAATACTAAAAGATGATGGCTTGAATGGTCTCAAAAAACAAAGTAAGCGCTTAGTAAAAACTTACGATAATAAAGTCACAAGTATGTATGAATTGAATACTTATGGGCGCATATTATACGCCTCAAATAAACTAGATGAAGCTATTGAAGTGTTTAAATTGAATACCCAATTATTTCCCGACAATCCAAGAACTTTTATGAGTTTAGCAAATACTTTAGGCATTAGTGGGTACTCAAAAAAAGCTATTCAAACGCTAAAAGATGCCATTGAAAAATTCCCTGATGATAACGATTTATTAGAGAATCTTGAAGCTTTAAAAACTAGCATTAATGGAAAGTAAAACCTACTTATTGATCCTAATCTTGATCTTTTCTTTCATAAGTTGTGTGAACAGCAATAATGTTGAAATGATCTACAAAGATCAAATTGGCGACACCTCGTTTAATCCTAATCTAGATGATCCTGAATTCAAGTTTTGTGATTCAACTAATGTTTTGCACAAGAGAGCTTACATCTCTTACTCTGGAGGTAAAAGAGCTCTTGAAAAAGCTATTATAAAACACTATGAATTTAAACCTGAATACAGTGGTTTCAATGGCTATTTTATTGTGCGATTTGCTATAAATTGTAACAATGAACCTGGAAGAATCAGAATTCAGGTACTTGATTCAAATTTTAACCAAACAAATTGTTCTGAGGTGCTAATGCAACACATTCAAACAATTTTTAAAAACTTGAAAAATTGGAATCATGCAATTTACAAAGGAGAAGATTATGACGGGTATACATTTCATGTTATAAAAATAGATCACGGTAAAATTCAAAGTACATGAGAACATTATTAATACTTCTTACATCTTCTCTTTTCAGTTATGCACAACCAAATTGTTATATATATGCTGAAAATAGCCAAGAACGAAAAGCTTGCGAATTAAGCTACAAAGCAATTCAATATCCTCAAGGTAGTAAAGCCTCACAAAAATTATTTGATCAAGCCATAGCTATAGCTCCTGAGTTTGCTTGGGCTTACTATGAAAAATCGGTTCCTTATTTTAAAAGAGGGTTGCTAAGAGAAGGCCTAGACATATTGAACAAAGCCATTAAAATTGATCCTAAGGAATATTTATGTTACAGAGCGTACTGGTACTGGCAATATAAAAATTATAACCTTTGTATTGAAGATTTAGAAACCTACTACAAACTACCAAAAGCATATGTTCAATTTACCCCTGGAGGCGATAAAGACATGCGAATCATACTTGGTCTTGCTTATGCAAAAACAAATCAATACAAAAAAGGAATCGAAATCATATCAAATTGTATTATTAATTACAAATCTAAAGATGATATTGGTTTAACAGATTATCATTCGCTTGGCATACTCTACGTGTTAGACAAACAATATAGCAAAGCCATAGCCACTCTAAAAAAACAATTGACTATAAACGAGGACATGGCCGACACCAACTATTTTTTAGGAATTGCACTCAAAGAAAAACTAAACCTAGTTGAAGCTAAAAAACAATTTACTAAAGCTTTATCAAAATATCGTGAAACCAATCGTTTTATAAATATTAATGCTGGATTTAAAGTTTATCTATTAGATATAGAAAATGAAATTGCTGCATTGTCACAAATTAACTAGAAGAAGCCAAGAACTTTGAAACCTACAAGGATTCAAGACTATTTTTTTGCATTAATTCTTGTAAATAGTTTAATTTTGCAAATCAAAATTAAACAGCATGCAGCTTTCAGAACAAGAAACAGTAAGACGCGATAAACTCGTAAAATTAAGAGCCTTAGGCATCAATCCTTATCCTGCAGATTTATTTCCTGTAGATCATACATCCAAACAAGTAAAAGATGCTTTTCAAGAAGGCAAAAAGGTTGTTATAGCAGGGCGATTAATGTCACGTCGTATTCAAGGTTCTGCAAGTTTTGCTGAATTACAAGACAGTGCTGGAAAAATACAAGTATATTTCAATAGAGATAAAATTAGTAGTAGTGAAGACAAAACTAAATACAACGATGTTTATAAAAAACTATTAGACATTGGAGATTTTATTGGTATCGAAGGTGAATTATTTACTACTAAAGTTGGTGAAAAAACAGTCATGGTAAAAGACTTTACCTTATTGAGTAAAGCACTGAAACCGCTACCGCAACCAAGAGTTGATAGTGGAGGCAAAGTTCACGATGCATTTACTGATCCAGAACAACGTTACAGACAACGTTACGCAGATCTAGTAGTGAATCCGCATGTAAAAGAAGTATTTGTTAAGCGTACTAAGCTGTTTAATGCCATGCGTCAATTTTTTAATGATGCTGGATACTTTGAAGTAGAAACACCCATCCTTCAGCCTATTCCTGGAGGAGCAGCAGCACGTCCTTTTATCACGCACCACAATAGTCTAGACATTCCATTATACATGAGAATTGCTAACGAATTGTATTTGAAACGACTAATTGTTGGTGGATTTGATGGCGTTTATGAATTTTCTAAGAACTTCAGAAATGAAGGTATGGATAGAACTCATAATCCTGAATTTACCGCCATGGAGATTTATGTGTCTTATAAAGACTACAATTGGATGATGGGCTTCTGCGAACGACTATTAGAACATTGTGCAATAGCAGTTAATGGAACAACTGAAGCTACTTTTGGTGAGCACAAAATAGACTTTAAAGCACCTTATGCTCGAGTCACAATGGCAGATTCTATAAAGCATTTTACAGGATTTGATATTACAGGAAAATCTGAAGCCGAAATTCGTCAAGCAGCCAAAGATATGGGCGTTGAAGTAGACGAAACTATGGGAAAAGGAAAGCTTATAGATGAAATCTTTGGTGAAAAATGTGAAGGCAATTACATACAACCAACTTTTATTACAGATTACCCAAAAGAAATGAGTCCACTATGCAAAGAACATCGCAATGATCCAGATTTGACTGAGCGCTTTGAACTCATGGTATGCGGAAAAGAAATTGCCAATGCTTATTCTGAACTGAATGATCCTATAGATCAACGTGAGCGTTTTGAGCATCAATTGAAATTAGCCGCTAAAGGGGATGATGAAGCCACCGAGTTTATTGATTATGATTTTTTACGTGCATTAGAATATGGTATGCCACCAACATCTGGAATGGGAATTGGCATGGATCGTTTGATCATGTTTTTAACCAATAATCAATCCATTCAAGAAGTGTTATTCTTTCCACAAATGCGACCTGAAAAGAAACAAATAGAAATGACTGAAGAAGAAAAAGCAGTTTTTGAAACGCTGAAATCTAATTCTCCAATTGCTTTGAATGAGTTAAAAGTACAATCTGGTTTAAGTAACAAAAAATGGGATAAAACCATTAAAGGCTTAACTGGAAAAAAAGCAGCTAAAGTTGTTAAGAATAATGACGGTCTCTTTGTTGAAATCATCTAAAACAATATAATGTTATATTATTAGTTTTAGATTCAAAACACTTTTGATTTGAATCTGAAATTAAAACAAAATTATAAAGCATATCTTTTAATAGGATATGCTTTTTTATTACTTATTCATTTTGTTTTTAAAGATCATATATACCCAATAAGTACTCTATTCTACTCCTTCCCTATCCCAATAATAATTATTATAGGAAGCTTGATAATACTACTTCACATTAGAAAAAAAGTTCATTTCTATTGCTTGTTTATCACTCTTTTAGGCCTTGTATTCTATTGGTTAAGCAACTTTTATTATGTACAAATCGATAAAACAATTCCATTAAATACCTCTAAAATATTGTATTGGAATGTTGCTAAAAAACCTCAACTCCCTTTAGATATTATTATAGAACAAACTAAGGAACACCAACCAAAAGTTTTAGCTTTTGTAGAAGCAAAATATATTACTCAAAATGACTTAGACATACTTAAAAAAGTACTACCAGATTATACATTCAAAGATTTATATGCGCACATGTTAGTAGGTGTAAAAGGCAAAATTAATAGTGCAAAAATTTATGCCCAGAAGAAAAGTCATGAAGCATATCTTATTAATGCTACAATAAATAATAAAACGGTTAACTTTATTGTAGTCGATATATATGCATATCCTTTTGTAAACAAAAAACCTGCTTTAGACTCAATAATTGACGTTGCCAAAACTCATAATGCATCATTTATCGTGGGCGATTTTAATACGCCTTATGAAAGTGTACATTTTTTAAATTATCACAAAAACTATACGAGTTTCCATACGTATAACAATGGTTTCACAGCAACTTGGCCATTAGGCATTCCACTAATGGAAATCGATCATATTTGGCTTAGTAATAAATATTCTCCTGTATCTTTAGAAAAAGAATACCATTCTGAATCTGATCATGCACTATTGATTGCCGAATATAAAAACCAATTGTAACCATATCATTTAAAAAGAAAATTACTACCTGTCAGCGATTTATAGAGCCTATAAAAAAGATTTTTATTACATTCGCTAAGCTATTAATCAGAAAAACATTGACCCAAATTATGAAAAGACTAAGTTTCCTATGCATTTTCTCATTATTCCTTTTTGCCTGTAATAATGACGATGATACAGTAGCTGCTTGCAGTAAAGCTACAAATATCTTAGCAAGTAATATTACAACAACAAGTGTAACGCTCTCATGGCAAGATTCAAATAATGCTGCTTCATATATCATAGAATATGGTATTTCAGGGTTTGTTATTGGCACTGGAACTACTGCTTTAGAAAGCAATACCACCTTAGATTTAAACAACTTATTACCAGAAACCACTTATGACGTTTACGTGCAAGTAGTTTGTAGTACCGACAATCTAAGTATGTACTCTGATGTATACAGTTTTACAACGCAGTCGTTACCTGTTGTACCAGAGTTTAGACAGAATCTTTCTGAATTGAATTTATTCTCAGGCACGTTAAGTGATTTGAACCCTAGCGTGTATGTATTTGAATACAACTTACATTCAACTTTATTTTCAGATTACGCTCACAAACAACGGTTGATCGCTTTACCAACAGGCGCATCTATGACTTATGATGGTGATGGCTTACCTCTTTTTCCTGAAAATACGGTTATTGCAAAAACATTTTTCTATAATAATAATGAAACTGACCTTTCGCTAGGAAAAAGAATTATTGAGACTCGTATCTTGATAAAAATAGATGGTGATTGGGTAAGTGGTGATTACAGATGGAATGATGCTCAAACAGAGGCAACATTAGACCCTATTGGAGGAGATGTGCCAGTCACTTGGATTGATGCTGAAGGAGAATCGAACTCAATAACTTATAGAATTCCTTCTGATACAGATTGTTTAACTTGTCATCAAACCAATGGTGACCTTACACCAATTGGTCCAAAACTAAGAACGCTTAATTTTAGTACAAACGGCATCAATCAATTGCAAGCATTGATTGATAGTAATTTGTTAGATGGTGTTGCAGATCCAGCTACTATTGGAGAATTACCAAAATGGACAGATACTGAAAATTATACCTTAGAACAACGTGCAAGAGCTTATTTTGATATCAATTGCGCGCATTGCCATATTGAAGGTGGATTCTGTGAAGTACAATCCAGCTTACGATTGGCTTTTGAAACGTCATTAGAGGATTCTAATATCGTAAGTAGAAAGAACAGTATTATTAACAGAATCTCTAACTACAATGAAGGATTCAGCATGCCTTTTATTGGAACCACAATAGTTCATGAAGAGGGTGTTGAAATTTTATTAGAATATTTAGATACATTATAAAACCATTCAAAAAACACAAAAAAGCCATTTAATGAGTGGCTTTTTTGTGTTTAATATCTAGTTATTTCATAAGTTAAAAAAGTATTAAAACCCAGATAGGTTTTTATAACTCCTCTAGTATTTATTATTTTCACGTACTAATTTAAAATTCAACCATTTTGAAACATTTTTCCTATAAATTATTGTTTGTAGTAGCAGCACTATTTATTGTATCCTGCTCGACTACAAAAAATGCAAAAAAATCTAAAGCAGCTACTGCAGCAGCTGCAAAAAAACCAGCAAAGAAGCCTGGTAAAAATGATATTCAACCTTACAGTAAGGTTATTACCAAAGAGGCAAAAAGTGATGAAGGTCTTTTTACGGTTCATTCACTAGACGAAAAATTCTTCTATGAAATTCCAGACTCTTTATTTGAGCGTGAAATGCTCATGGTAACTCGTATTTCTAAAACTGCAAATGGTCTTGGTTTTGGAGGAGGAAAACAAAATGAACAAGTATTGCGCTGGCAAAAGAAAGGAAAAAAAGTAATCCTTAGAGTCGTTTCTTATAATGTTGTGGCTGCAGATTCACTTCCAGTAAATGAAGCAGTTATAAATTCAAATTTTGAACCTGTATTGTATACATTTCCTATCAAAGCTTTTGGTAAGGATTCTACAAGTACTGTTATAGATATTACACCTCTATTTGAAAAAGATGTCAAATCTTTAGGCTTACCTACATTTAGAAGACGACCTTTTAAGATCACACGATTAGAAAGTGACAAATCGTTTATTGAAAGCGTAAAAAGCTATCCTAGAAATATCGAAGCTAGACATGTTAAAACATATGCTGCTGGCTCACCTCCATCTAACTCTAGTACTGGAAGCATTTCAATTGAGATTAACAACTCAATGATCTTATTACCTGAGAATCCAATGAAGCGTCGCTATTTTGACGAACGTGTAGGTTGGTTCACTAGCTCACAAACAGATTATGGATTAGAAGATCAGAAAAGTAAATCGGTCGAATTTTTAGACCGTTGGAGACTAGAAGTTAGAGACGAAGACATTGAAAAATTCAAACGTGGCGAATTGGTTGTTCCAAAAAAACAAATCGTATATTATATAGATAGAGCAACTCCTGTTAAATGGCGTAAATACATTAAACAAGGAATCGAAGATTGGCAAGTGGCTTTTGAAGCTGCAGGCTTTAAAGATGCCATCATAGCCAAAGATCCTCCTACTATTGAAGAAGATCCTGAATGGACTCCTGAAGATGTGCGCTATTCTGTAGTACGCTACTTGGCGTCTCCAATACCAAATGCTAATGGGCCTCATGTAAGCGACCCTAGAACTGGAGAAATTCTTGAAAGTGATATTAATTGGTACCACAATGTAATGTCACTATTACGTGGTTGGTTCTTTGTACAAACTGCAGCCATAAACCCTGACGCTCAAAGTCCGCAATTTAAAGATGAAGTGATGGGACGCTTAATTCGTTTTGTATCTGCTCACGAAGTTGGTCATACATTAGGCTTGCCTCATAATATGGGAAGTAGTGTCGCCTATCCAGTAGAAAAATTAAGAGACGCTGCTTTTACTCAAAAGAATGGCACTGCACCATCTATAATGGATTATGCTCGCTTTAATTACGTTGCTCAACCAGGTGATGAAGGTGTTGCGTTAATGCCGAACATTGGTATTTATGATAAGTACGCTATTTCTTGGGGTTACAGACCAATTTTAGGAAAAACTGCTGAAGAAGAGAAACCTATTTTAAACCAATGGATAATGGACCATGCAGGAGATCCAATGTACAGATTTGGCCATCAACAAGTTGGTGATGTACACGACCCTAGCTCTCAAACTGAAGATTTAGGTGATGACGCAATGTTGGCTAGTGAATACGGAATAAAGAACTTAAAACGTATTGTTCCTAATTTAATTGATTGGACCACCGAAGCTGGTGAAGATTATGATGATTTACAAGAGATGTATGGTCATGTAGTATCGCAATTCAATAGATACATGGGACATGTCTCTAACAATATTGGAGGTGTGTACGAACATTACAAGGCTGCAGATCAACCTGGTGCGGTCTATACTCCAGTTGATAAAGACCATCAAAAAAGAGCTATGAAATTCATACAAAATAATCTATTTGATACACCTGATTGGTTAATTGATAAAACAATTTTTGACCGTATTGAATATTCTGGTTCTATTGAACGAGTTCGTAGAATACAAGTAAGAACGTTGAATAATATTATGAGTTTGGGTAAAATGCAGCGCTTGATCGAAGCAGAAACATTTAATGGTAGTGAGGCATATGTACTTACTGATATGATGAAAGACCTACGTCAAGGTATTTGGAGCGAATTACGTAGTGGAAAAACAATAGATACCTATAGACGAAATTTACAACGTGCACACATTGATAGATTGGCCTATTTAATGACTGCTAAAAACCAAAGTGGACGCACACCTAGTCCATATATTAAAAGAACAGCAGTAAATACAAGTCAATCAGATATAAGAGCAGTTGTTAGAGCTGAATTGAAGACGCTACAAAGCTCTATTCGAAGCGGTTTGAATAGAACTAGTGATAATATGAGTAAAATTCACCTACGTGATGCGTTAGAACGAATTGACGCTATATTGAATCCAAATGGATAATGTTTAGTATTCAAAAAGTAAAAAAAGCTTCAGATATCTGAAGCTTTTTTTATTAAATTACGTTTTAAATAAAATTGTATTGAACGAACATAATACTAAAGCCCTGTATTTTTGCCATACACATCCTAATCTCTTTCTTCAAAAAAAGTGTAAAGGTTGCCATAGAGGCATGTGTCACACATGCATTAATAATCATAATGATTACTGTCAAAGTTGCTTAAAGTCGTTCTTCAAAGGTAGTTCTCTACATCAAAATCAAAAGCAAGTATTGAGAATGTTCGTCTCTGGCATATTTTTATCATTGATAGTCTTTGGGTATCAAATGCTAAAGTTACAACCTATTAAAGTCAATTATTTAATTCTTGGTTTTTGTCTTGGCGTTTCTTTAATGTCAATGTATTACATCATGAGACAAACAAATATATATGCCGAAGTAAGCAAAGTACCATTTATTGGAGGAAAACTCGCTATAGTCCTTTTAATTTTAACTACTGTATCAGGTGGTCCATTTTTGTATTTTATCTACAAGCTTTTTCTAGTTGGAAAATCTAATTATTCAAAATCAGTTCGATAGTTATCTTGTAATCATTGAAGTCAATTAAATTGTTATGTTCGCCGTTCTTAATAGTAATAAACTCGATATCATGTTCAGGTACCGCAGCGTATAATTTCTTTGCTGAACTATATGGAACAACACTATCATCTGTACCATGAAAAATAGTGATTGAACACTCCACATTTTTTATAAACTCATTTGAAGGAAACTTATACTTTAGTAAAGGTTTAATTGGAAATATTGGAAATCGCTGCTTAGCAACATCCAAAATACTGTAATAAGGCGTCTCTAAAATAAGCTGTTTTGGTTGATGCTTAGAAGCTAAATAAGTAGCTATTCCTGTTCCTAAAGAACGACCATATAATGTGATGTCACTCTCCGAATATTGTTTCAACAAATAGTCGTAACAGTATTGAGCATCATTATAAAAGGCTTGTTCACTGAGTGCTCCTGTGCTTTTTCCATAGGTTCTATAGTCCATAATGAATACATCATAGTGATTTGCCACGAAAAATTCAGCAATAGTTCCCCATCGACTTAAGTCTCCAGCATTTCCATGAAAATATAAAATAACACCTTTAGGGTGTTCTGCTTTGAAATGAATTGCATTTATGACAGCAGCTTCACTTGTATTCAAAAACACTTCTTCAAATGGGTATTCAAATTGGTAGGTATAGTCTTGCGGTAATGTTGTAGGCAGAAACAATAGTTTTTCTTGTAGAAAATAAAGAGATGCACCAATCATAACATAAAGTATTACTAATAGTTTGAAGAGGGTTTTAAGCCTTTTTTTTATTGGGTTTTGAAGTGTGAATGACATTTATGCTTGTAGTTTCTAAATCTATGGTTTTTGGTGCCTGATTAATAATATCATCAAGCATACTATGGTATGATTCAAAATTATTCAAATCTTTATGACCACCTCCAATCACTGTATGTAATTTCGTAAGTTTAGGATTCACTTGTGATAATTTGACGCTTGTTTTATACGGAATTAATTTATCGTGAGTTCCATGAATGATATGTATAGGGCATTGCACATATTTTAACCATTTATAAGTTGGCAATGGATATTTAATTAATAACGATAACGGCATAAAAGGTGCATAACGAGCAGTTACCTTGGTTAAACTATAATAAGGCGCATCAAGAATGAGCATTTTAGGGTGATTCATTGATGCTAATTTTGCAGCAAAACCAGAACCAAGCGATCTACCATATAAAATAATTCGGTCTTCAGTAGTCATCTCCTTAAGTTTGTTATAAACCAATTGCAAGTCACGTTTAATTGCTTTTTGTGAGCGTCTGCCTGTACTTTTGCCGAAGCCTCTGTAATCAACCATGAGAACATTATAACCATGTCTAGTAAAATCTACAGCAAATTTTCCCCAACCTTTTATACTTTTTGAATTTCCTTTTAAATAAAGCACAACACCTTTGCTTTCACCTTTTGGGAAGAATCGCAAACCATTAATTACTGCACCATCTCTGGTTTCTAGATTATACTCTTTCGTGGCTTGATTATCATAGTTGAATTGAAAATCATTAGGAAGTTTTTCAGGTTTAAATAACATATAATCTTGAAGGTAATACAATGCAGTACTAATAGCAATGTAAATAACAACAACAATGATTACTATAGACAACCAATATGGCATATTGAGGGTTTTAGTTATAGACAAGATAGGAAATTAATTGAAAACCTTTCTTTAGTGACTTCAGCTAAAATTTCTAAACTAAAATCATTTACTTTGTGATACAATTGACAAGAAATGTATTTTTTACCTAAAAAAATAGACCACTATGTTGTAGCTCATTCTCAAGAAGAGCCACAATTATTAAAACAATTAACTCGAGAAACCTATCAAAAGGTATTGCAGCCTATTATGCTTAGTGGTCCATATCAAGGTAGAGTACTTAGTATGATTTCAAAATTGAAACAACCAAAAACCATATTAGAATTGGGTACATTCACGGGTTATGCTACGCTATGTCTAGCAGAAGGGTTAATGACTAACGGAAGGATAGACACCATAGACATTAATGAAGAACTTGCTGACTTTCAACGAAAATATTTCCATGCGTCTGATTATGGCCACCAAATTCATCAGCATATTGGTAATGCATTAGACATTATACCTACATTGAACAACACCTATGATCTCGTCTTTATTGATGCTGACAAAACTAACTACGTCAACTACTTCCATCTAATCATAGACAAGGTGAGCCCTGGAGGTATTATCATATCTGATAATGTATTATGGCATGGAAAGGTAGTTGAACCTCTTAAAGAAAAAGATGAGTCCACTAAAGCAGTCTTAGAGTTCAATACGCTTTTAAAAGAAGACCATAGAATTGAAACTGTTGTATTACCAATTCGAGATGGTTTAACGATTAGCAGAAAAAAGTAATCTATTGTTCACGACGAATAGAACCAGAGAAGTCTTCTAAATCATCTTTTACTTTATTAATTTCTTCAGTAATATTATTGGTTATATCAGTATCAATACCTTGCTTTTCAGCAGTTTTTGTGATCTCTGATTTGATATCATTTGAAGCATCTCTCAGCATACGCATACCCTTACCTAAACCTCTAGCAATCTCGGGTATTTTATCAGCACCAAAAACCATTACAACTATAAAAAGTATAAAGATTACCTCTGTTGTACCTATAAATAAAAATGTAGTCAATTGTATCACGATGCAAATATACTAAGATGTTTGGTTTGGGAATAAATCGTTGCTGTAATTATTTACTGATTTTTCTACTTAAAATACAAATTAAACTAATCTTTGGTACTTTCAACTTGATTATTGAAATCTAATAACTTTTGAGCTAAAAATTCAAAAAGTTTTATATCGCTATTCAGTTTACACAGCTCTAAAAATTTTGGATCTTCAGACGCATAATAAAAAAACTCCGTTTTTAAGTGATCCTCTAAATCTAAATCTCCAAACAAATCATCAGAAAACTCGCTATTGACCCTTTGCATACAAGTATCTTGTTGCTCTAGTCGAACTAAGTTTTTTAATCGTTTGGTACGTCCAGAAATCTTGTTAAGTATTTTATTGATATTAATACTAGCCAGTAACCCATAATAGTACACATATTTTCCATGATTGGCATCGTACAATCGTCTCTCCTTTTGAGTTTTCCGTTTTCCGGTGTACCCAGGAATACCAACATCATAAAAATTAATATCTGCTTTAGCATCACTGTTTTGAACATCAGAAGTTAAATCTCCCGTAAGTACTTTTCCAACAATCACTTCATCGAGTTCATTAATTTTTTCGGTAAGATTCACAACCATCTTTTGCGATTGTATCATGAATTGATTGACTTTAATTTCAAGTGATTTATATTGGATAGCAGAAATTAAAATAGTATCGTTCAATGCAGCAGGAATTGTAAATACTCCATTATCATCTGTAGTTGTAAACTTATTTGATGTTTTGTTAATGATATGAATTCGATCTACATCACTGTTAGCGATTACCTTACCAGAAATATCGGTAGTTTGACCAACTAAAATGCTCAACTTAAATAAGCATACAATTAATAAAACATAAGCTTTAGTCGGTATCATTTTTAGAATTTAAAAACGACTTGCTCTTTTGACTAAGCACTTCAAGAAATTCTAATTCTTTACCATAATTTAAAAGTGTAAAATCAAAATCACCATCTTCAACATATCTTATAAACTCTTCAACGCGATGTTCTGGAATATCGAAATTGTCAACTAAGAATGCAGATCCAAAATAGTATTTAATTGATTTCACTGGTACTTCAGATATACCAGCTGCTTTTTTATCTTTCACCTCTGACCTGAAAAGTGGTATTAATAACTGGTCTACTACATTAACAATATTCAACCCGTTAACCATGGTTTGTGATTGAGAATGCATCACTGGATTTTCAACTTGACTCCTATTATCATCTGCAAAATCATATTCATCACTATTTCTAACTCCAAAATAAAGTGCATCTAATTTTGGATTAAATGTTTTTGCACGCTTGATATCTACTTCCAGATCACCAGAGAGTCCTTTAGTCATTACCAATACTTCATCTAACTTATTAATTTCTTCTATTAAAAAAATTCGCATTTTTTTAGATTCCATTATTGCTTCGTTTACTCTAACATCAAAGTTTTGATATTGTAATGCTCTAATTTCTATAAGATCATTCAGAGCCACATCAATTGAAAACGCTCCATTTTCGTCGGTAACCGTACCTTTATTTGATGAGGCATTAAAAACAGTTATTCCTTCAATATCGTTACTCTCAACAATGATTTTACCGTCGATTTTTATTCGTGTAATTTCTTGCGAAATGGTATTAAGGCTCGTGATTAGTAAGATAAGAGTTAATAGTGGTTTCATAGGTTTGGTTTTAACTATAAAAATAATTGCTTATTGGCTTTATTTAAACATAAAAGCTTGTAAACTTTTGTTAAATTAAAGGTTTACTTAAATTTACGATAAATAAATAAAACTATGAAGCATATAATTATTGCAAGTACATCTACCATACACGGAAGTGGACCTCTAGAGTATTTACTGAGTGAGTTGTCTGTGTTTTTTAAAGACACTTCTGAGATTTTATTTATTCCTTATGCTAGACCTGGCGGAATATCTCATGACGAATATACTGCTAATATTAACAAAGCATTTAGCCAAATAGGAAAAGTTGCTAAAGGTATACACGAGTTTGAAGATCCTAAAACTGCTGTCAAAAATGCTAAAGCTATTTTTACTGGAGGAGGCAACACCTTTGTATTGGTGAATCAGCTCTATAAAAATGACCTCTTAGAACCAATAAAAAGTGCTGTAAACTCTGGCACACCTTATTTAGGTACTAGCGCCGGAAGTAATATATGTGGACTAACTGTAAACACAACTAACGATATGCCTATTGTGTATCCTCCTAGCTTTAAAACCTTTGGATTTATACCTTTTAATATTAATCCTCATTATCTAGACCCAGATCCAACGAGCACTCATAAGGGAGAAACAAGAGAAACTCGTATTAAAGAATTTCATGCATTTAACACGCAACCTGTAGTTGGTATTCGAGAAGGAAGCTGGTTAGAGGTAGCTGGTGATTCTATTGTTCTTAAAGGACCGCTTACTGCTCGTATTTTTGAGCATAACAAAGCTCCTTACGAGGTAGACTCTGGGACAAGCTTAAGTCATTTAAAATGATCATAATGTTTTTAAAAAGTGATATCCTAAAATTTCGAAACCCTCATTGTAATAGAACTTATGAGACGGATGATTTTGAACATAAGTATTAAGTTCAATAGTAGTACATCCTTTTTCAGAAACATAGTCATATATCCATTGTAAAAATTGTTTGCCAAGACTTTTATTTCTATATTCTTCTATTATAAACACATGATCTAGCTCTACACTTTTACCTGCATAATGTCGTGTACAATACCAAAGACCAGAAACACCTATGGGTTGATCTTCAGCGTAAATTACAGCACACTCATAGTTTTGAGTTATCATTTCTGCAAAACGCGATTCTAAAATAGCATCAGAAAATTTATGGCTGGTTAATTGTTGTACCAAAGGTATAATATCATTTATTTTGAAAGACTCAATAATTTTGAAATGAAATGACATGCGTGAAAATTTAATGTGAATATAATTATTTTCACTGAAAATGAATTAGTAAATTATCAACACAAATACAATTATCTGCCTTGAAACGACGACATTTCATAAAAAAAACAGTTGCTACTGGGATTGCCTTATCTACCTTACCTCAGTTAGCTTTTCAAGAGATCAATACACGTGTAACTTACGAGGAACTAATTGGAAAAGGTAATCCAAAACTATATGGCGATACTTATAAATTGAGAAAAGAAGCATACTATGCCTTTTTAGAATTAAAATCTGAAGCACTTAAAAACGGCATTAATATACATATTGTGTCTAGTTATAGAGGCTATGATCACCAAAACCGTATTTGGGAACGTAAATACAATAATTACATCAATAGAGGATTAACACCCATGCAGAGTATTGAAAAAATAATTGAATACTCCACTATTCCAGGTACATCGAGACATCATTGGGCTACAGATATAGATGTTATTGATATTAATGTTAAACAACCAGCATCTATTTTACAACCCAATCATTTTGAAAGCAACGGATGCTATAGTAAACTTAAATTATGGATGGATGAACATGCTAATTCGTATGGATTTCATTTGGTATATACGAACTCGGCTAACCGTAAAGGCTTCAAATATGAGCCTTGGCATTATAGCTATAAACCCTTATCAAAGGCTTATCTTACAAAATATAAATGTTTGAATATAAAAGATATCATCTCAAATGAAAACCTACTTGGTAATCGTTTTTTTTCAACTGATTTTATTACCAATTACTTAAATCACAATATTTTGGATATAAATCCAGAACTTTTGTAAATTTATAATTCTAATTATCACAATCATGAGAGGAAAAAATTTCAAAGTCAGATTATTAATTGGTGTTGCTATAGCATTATTCTTTGTGATCAAGAGGTGTAGCCAACGAGAAGAAAATCCTTATACAGGTAGAATGCAAACAATTTCTATGTCTTCTGATGAAGAGATTCAAATAGGTCTTGCTAGTGCTCCTGGAATGGCACAACAACACGGTGGATTACATCCTAATAATCAATACCAGGCATTGGTTGATGATGTAGGACGTAAATTGGTAAATAATAGTATTGCAAAACAAACACCATACGATTATGAATTTCACTTATTAGCAGATTCAAAAACCATTAATGCTTTTGCATTGCCTGGAGGTCAAATATTTATCACATTTGCTTTGTTTTCTAAGCTAGAAAACGATGACCAACTGGCTGGCGTATTAGGTCATGAAATTGGTCACGTTTTGGGGCGTCATAGTGCTGAACGTATCGCCGAAAGCGAATATTGGCAAGGCTTAGTAACTGCTGGTTCGGTTGGAGGTGATATTGGAGGTTTGGTAAGTGGAATTGGTCAAAATACATTACTAACCAATGGGAGAGATGATGAATTAGAAAGTGATGATTTAGGTGTTAAATTTATGATACGAGCAGGTTACGACCCTAATGAAATGATAGGCGTTATGGAAATCTTGAAAGCGGCTGCAGGACCTAATCGAGTTCCTGAGTTTCAAAGTACACATCCAGATCCAGAAAATAGGATTGAAAAGATTAAGGCTTCTATTGAAAAGTATAAAAAAACGCTTTAACTAAAATTAAAGCGTTTTCTCTTATTAACTAACTTAACTCAAATATTGCCATTATTAGTGACTAAATACTTTCTTCTTATGAGTCCAGACTTTTAATATAATCTAGAACTTCTTTAGCATTAGATGCCTTAGCATATTTTTTTGCTGTCATTCCTTTTTTTCCTCTTGCGTCAATGTCCGCACCCTTTTCAACCAAAAGTTTTAAGATATCCAAACGATTATAACGTGCTGCATACATGGCAGGAGTTAGACCATTAGATTTCTCATTAACATCAGTACCTAAGTCTATTAATTTTTTAACGGTTTCTAGATCACCTTTAACAATAGACATACAAAAAGCACTCACTTTAGCCTTTTTAGTAACTGTTTCATAAGTTGTTGAAGATTCTACAACATTTTTTGCGTTTAAAGTACTAACAGAAAACGCCATTGCGATCGCAATAATAACTACTGATTTTTTCATGATGAAAGATTTTAAATTAATTGATTGTTTTTTGATTATATTAAATAGACGATTTTTTTTTATTAGTGTTACAAATAAAAATCACAAATAACATTTTTTTAACTATTTGTAAACAAATATGTTAAGTGTCTCATAAATTAACATACCTGTTTAACACTAGTTAAATCATTGTTTAATACATCTTTAAAAGAAAATATTTGCAATCTTATTTTAATCATAACACATTTTATACTTTATCTTTGAAACAAATTAAAACCACAATGAATAACAAAGTTATTTTAATGATTCTTGATGGTTGGGGAAAATCTCCAGACCCGAAAGTTTCTGCTATCGATAATGCTTATACGCCATTTATAGATTCTTTATACAAGAAATATTCACATGCCTCACTAAGGACAGACGGTTTACATGTAGGCTTACCTGAAGGACAAATGGGTAATAGCGAGGTTGGACATATGAATTTAGGAGCAGGTCGGATAGTTTATCAAGATTTAGTTAAAATAAATTTGGCAGTAAAAAATAACACTCTTAAAGATGAACAAGTACTGATAGAAGCTTTCGAATATGCCAAAAAAAATGATAAGCCTATTCATTTTTTAGGATTGTTAAGTGACGGAGGTGTTCATTCACATATTAATCATTTATTTGGCTTGATTGATGCTGCTGAAAATTATGGAGTTAAACGCTCATACATTCACGCATTCACAGATGGTCGCGACGTAGACCCAAAATCTGGCTTTGGTTTTGTTACCTCCTTAGAAAGCAAAATTAAAAATACAAATACAAAACTAGCATCAATCACTGGACGCTATTATGCAATGGATAGAGACAAGCGATGGGAACGTATAAAACTAGCATATGATGCTATAGTTAATGGCATCGGTGAGTATTCACAAAATGCAACAGAAGCTATCCAAGATAACTATGATAAAAATATAACTGATGAGTTTATAGAGCCAATTGTAATGACTGATGAAAACAATCAAATTGTAGCAAAAATTAAAGATGGTGATGTGGTTATATTTTTCAATTTTAGGACAGATCGTGGTCGAGAATTAACCGAAGCATTATCACAAAATGATTTTCATGAACAAAATATGCATAAGCTGGATTTACATTATGTAACCATGACCAACTATGACGAATCCTATAAAGACATTAAAATTGTTTTTAATAAAGATAACCTAACCAATACGTTAGGAGAAGTCTTAGAAAAGCACAATAAAACGCAGATAAGAATCGCAGAGACTGAAAAATATCCTCATGTAACGTTTTTCTTTTCTGGAGGACAAGAAACACCTTTCAAAGGTGAAACTCGAATTTTAAGAAATTCCCCTAAAGTAGCGACCTACGATCTTAAACCAGAAATGAGTGCATACGAACTTAGAGATGCATTAATACCAGAATTAGAAAAAAGTACTGTAGATTTTGTTTGCCTAAATTTTGCTAATGGAGATATGGTTGGGCATACTGGTGTTATGGATGCTGCTATAAAAGCATGTGAAGCTGTTGATATTTGTGTTAAAGACGTAGTTACTACTGCCCTTGAAAAAGACTATACCACAATTTTAATTGCAGATCATGGAAACTGTGAGACCATGATCAATCCAGATGGTTCACCAAACACTGCTCATACAACAAACCCAGTACCTATTATATTAATAAATAATGATAAAACTGTTGTAAAAGATGGTATTCTGGGAGATATTGCACCAACTATTTTAAAACTGATGGGTGTCGAAAAACCTGAGGCCATGACGCAACAATCTTTAGTTAGCTTCTAAATTAAAAAAGATATTTATCGTACTTTTACAGCATTATTAAGAACTAACGAATGAACTTTTTAGATAAACTAGTAATAGCTATAGACTTTGATGGCACTATAGTTGAAGATGCTTATCCAAAAATAGGAAAACCTCGAATTTTCGCTTTTGAAACTATGAAACGCTTACAACAAGACGGTCATAGACTCATTTTATGGACCTACAGAAGTGGCGATAAATTGGATGAATCTGTTCAATTTTGTAGAGACAATGGTATAGAATTTTATGCTGTAAACCAAAGTTTTCCTGAAGAAAAATACGATAATAAGGTAAGCCGTAAGATCTATGCAGATATTTATATAGACGATAGAAATATTGGTGGTATTTTGGGTTGGGGAGAAGTCTATCAACTTATTGCAAATGAAGAACTCAATATTAAAAACAATAAACCTAAAAAAGGCTTGTTTTCTTTTTTGAAACGATAATATGATTATAGTAAAAACACGAGAAGAGATTGAACTCATGCGTCAAAGCGCATTAGTTGTTTCAAAAACTTTAGGAATGCTAGCCAAAGAAATAAAGGTTGGAGTTACCACAATGCAATTAGATAAGCTTGCAGAAGATTTTATTAGAGCACAAGGTGCATTACCAGGCTTTTTAGGCTTGTACGATTGTCCGTCTACTTTATTATGTAGTGTAAATGAGGCTGTAGTTCATGGATTGCCAACAAATAGACCTCTTGAAGATGGCGATATTGTTTCTGTAGACTGTGGTGCATTGATGAATGGTTTTTATGGTGATCATGCATATACCTTTGAAATTGGAGATGTTGCTCCTGAAACAAAAAAACTAATTAAAGTAACCAAAGAATCGTTGTATGTAGGGATTCGTGAACTTAAAATAGGGAATCGAGTTGGAGATGTAGGTTATGCTATTCAAAAACACTGTGAAGCTCATGGCTATGGTGTGGTAAGAGAACTCGTTGGTCATGGTTTAGGGCGTAAAATGCATGAAGATCCAGAAATGCCAAATTATGGTCGTAGAGGTCGGGGAAAGAAATTTATTGAGGGGATGGTTGTGGCCATTGAACCTATGATCAATGGTGGCACACATCGAGTTAAGCAACTTAAAGATGGTTGGACCATTGTAACACAAGATGGAAAACCAAGTGTTCACTTTGAACACGACATCGCTATTATTGACGGAAAGCCTGAAATTCTATCAACATTTGGTTATGTTCATGAAGCTTTGGGTATTACCTCAACTGAAGAAGATGAGTTTAGAAGGGAAGCTTTAGTACTGTAATGGATGTAGACATTTTAAATATTCACCAGAAAGAAATCATAACTGGTTTTAAAGCCCGCTTTGTTCATAGTGAATATACAACTACTGCTTTTTGGGAAATAGAAGCTGGAGCAGAATTACCTTTGCACTCACACCTTCACGAGCAAATATTTATCGTTACTGAAGGTCAATTTGAAATGACTATTGATGGCATTACAAATATTTATACACCTGGCTTACTTGCGATCATACCTTCTAATATTCAACATTCTGGTAAAGCAATAACGGCTTGTAAAATAACAGATATATTTTCACCTGTTAGAGAAGATTATAAATAGTGAAGACACTCTTCAAATTTATTTTAAACATTATACCGAGACCTGTTCTTATTAGGCTGAGTTACATTGCTAGCCCTTTACTTGCTTTTTTTCTAAAAGGGAATAAATATGTAGATCCAATTGATGGTAAGCGCTTTAAGACTTTTTTACCTTATGGGTATGGTCATCAACGTAACAATGTACTCTCACCATCTACACTTTCATTAGAGCGTCATAGACTACTTTGGTTATATCTAAAAAATGAGACCGATTTCTTTTTAGCAAAAAAAAAGGTGCTACATTTTGCTCCTGAACAGTGTTTCTTAAAACGCTTTAAAAAGCTGTCTAATTTACAATACACTACAACAGATCTAGAATCGCCTATAGCTGATGTCAAAGCAGATATCTGTAACCTTCCTTTTGAAGACAACAGCTATGATGTAATTTTATGTAATCATGTTTTAGAACATATACCAGACGACACTAAAGCAATGAAAGAACTTTATCGTATTTTAAAACCAGGTGGTTATGGTATATTTCAAATCCCACAGGATTTATCTAGAGACATTACCTTTGAAGATGACACCATAACTGATAAGAAAGCTCGAGCGAAGATCTTTGGTCAATATGATCACGTTAGAGTTTATGGTTTAGACTACTTTAACAAACTACGTACTATTGGTTTTAAAGTAGATGAAGTGGATTACACTACTTCACTTTCAGAAGAAGCTATTGAGACCTATTGCTTGGCGAAAGGAGAAATTATTCCTGTTGTTTATAAGACTTAATCTTCTGGAAAATTATTTAGACTTAAAGTTTCTAATTCTTGCTGGTCATTCTCAAAAATAAGAAAGACTTTAAGTTTGGGATGCTGCTCTAAAAATGTTTTTACTTTATCCGTTCCCATAGCTTGAAATGCTGTTGCATAAGCATCTGCAGTCATACATTCATCGGCAATTACAGATACACTCAAAATATTGGTTTTTGTTGGGTAACCTGTTTTTGTATTAATAATATGTGCAAAGCGATTGCCATTTTGATCTACTTTGAATTTTCTATAGGTGCCAGATGTAGCCATAGCTACATCTTTTAATGTGATGGCCTTTAAAACAGACTGTCCTCCATCAAATCGAGGTTCATCTAAGCCTACACGCCAAGGTGTCCCTTTTTCAATATTAATACCTTTTGCGCGTA
The DNA here is from genome assembly GCF_947503375.1 of uncultured Psychroserpens sp. GTDB lineage: Bacteria > Bacteroidota > Bacteroidia > Flavobacteriales > Flavobacteriaceae > Psychroserpens. The sequence goes on along the minus strand of NZ_CANNDQ010000007.1, from coordinate 181,736 downwards.
TTTCGCCTCCTATTTCAACTAAATAATTCCTAATATTTTTACTTTCAAGAAACACTCCAATAACATCAACACCATACCCTTTAGCAATGGCATTAAATTCAAGATAAGTACTCGTTTGTTTTTTTACTTTATTGTTGGCGATCATTACTTTATCAAAGCCCACAAAACGCATCAAACTATCTATTGTAATACTATCTGTCAAAAACTTAGTTTTATCAGCTCCAAAACTCCATGCATTTACTACATCTCCAATGGTAGGATCAAAAGCACCATCAGTTAGTTCATAGATCATCTTAGAGGTCTGGAAAACTTTCAAGAAGTGATTATCAATGGTTACATCCTCATTTCTGTTTAATCTTGAAATATCTGAATCTGGAATATAGGTTGATAACGACTGGTTAATTTTGGCAAACAAGCTATCAAATTGTTTTTCATAATTGATTTTGGAATCATAAATTACATTATAAGATGTTCCAAAAACTGGCCCAGAAAGTTTGATGTTTTCAGGTTGAACGATAGATTGTTTTACTTCTTTTTTACAAGAAAACGATGCAATCACTAGAAGCAGAATAAGTTTTTTCATTTAATTTAGGTTGGATTCAATCACCTGTATTCCATTATACTCAATAAGATAGTCTTCGTTCAAATATACAGGTAATTCTTCGCCTTTAGGATTGCCCAACCCTACTCCAGCGTATAATACTTTAGCATTTTTATCGAAAGCATGCTTTTTGAATGTTTCCATCCAAACCACATCATAATTATTCGGATTTTCTGGAAGTATAACAGCACGTACAATCACAAAAAAGTATTGGCTATTCTTATCAATACATACAAATTGAGGATGCTTTTTTAATGTACTATTAATAGCTACAAATTCAAAACCTCGTTGTTCTAAATCTTTTCCAACGTGATTCATCGCTAAATTATGTAGTTCTTGTTTTGTAAGTGGTTTACTCATGCTACAAAGATACGAACTTGCTACTTAAACCTTACAAATTTTGAACTGCTAAATGTATAATTAGACACAGAAATCACTGCATCCTTTTGGAGTTGATACCATGGCGAAATATTAGAGTTTTGCAAATTTTTTACCAAATGCACACTTTGTGCAGGCGTGTTTCCTTGAAATAATAAATACAATTTCTGCCCTTCCTCGTTAATCGCTTCATCACAAATCATCACAATATGACCTGGAGAGCCACCTTTAATCAACATATCTCCTATTTTGAGGTTCTTGTCATCTACCTCAGATAATTCATGAAAAAGGGATAACGTACCTGAATAGGTGTAAATTAAATTTAGGTATTTGTAAAAATTCTCTTTTGAATGGTCAGCTCTTGCTACTTTATTGAATGTCACTTGATTTCCATTAATTTTAGGACGATACCCTTCTGCATAACGTTTCCAAGAACAATAATCTCCTGAAGTGAAATTAAACCCAATATCATCTTTCCTGTTTTGTTCCCATAAGTATTCACTTCTAATTCTAATTAGTGCGTCAGCACATTGCTGGAGGCCATTTTTTGGTACAGGTACTTCCAAAACACCTATGTGACCACCTTGCCAAAAATATTCTGAATCGTCATAATTGACAATCTTACTTCCAAAGGGTTTCAACTTATAATTTCGAAGGTATTCTTGAAAGCTTCCTTTAGGGTAATTAACACGTTTGTACCCTTTAGGAGGCTTAACTCGTGTTAAAATACTTAAGCTATCTTTTGCAATTAAATTTGGTGTTTCAATAGTAGCCTTCACTGTTTCAACAACCTTTTTTACAGGCTTAAATTGAAATGCTACAGCAGCTATAGTTATGAGAAGTATGATTAGAATTAGATATGGCTTTTTCATAAAAGTATAAACGTAGGTGATTGAAGTTTTCGTATTCAGTCTAAAAAATCTTATTTTTAATGTCATTCATTTACTATTGATCATTTAACACATTACGTTGCTTATTTTATCAATCTAATAATTTAGGTGCTTATGATTAAATTTTTTAGACGAGCAAAAAAGAAATTTATTTCTGAAAACAAGTTCAGCAAATATCTTCTATATGCAATTGGTGAGATCATATTGGTAGTTATTGGTATTCTAATTGCATTACAAATAAATAATAAAAGTGAATATCGAAAAGAACGCGATCAAGAAATTGAACTTCTTAAAAGCTTAGCAAATGAAATTAAGTTAGATATTCTTCAAATAGAGAATAACACTAAATTATCGAATGATAGGCTTGATAATCTTGAAACTTTATTGCAATCATTAGCGTCTCCAAATACCATTGATAGGGCGAATTTTATTGAACAGTCGTATCAATTTGTAATAGATAATTATTTTCAATGCAATAGTGGTGTTTTTGACGAAGCAGTTTCATCTGGCACAATGAGTTATGTTATGAACGACACTTTACGACAACAAATTTTTGATTATTATAGAACCTCTAGAAGTAACTATACTGATGAAACTAGTCGTAAGGTAACAGATGATATTATCACACCGCTCTATATGGAATCGTTATTACTAAATCAAGATGGGTTATCATTAGTTGGTATCAATGTTGAAACCCTCTCAAATTTAGATACGCTTGATTTATTTAGCATTAAAGAAAATAAGACCTTCTGGAAAATGGCACTAATGAAATTTGGTGTTAATCGTGAGCAAATTAATCGTTGGGATATGATGAAAAAAAGTGCGGTAATATTAAAAACTCAAATTGATAATGAATTAATACAAATAAACACTGATTAGATATTCTATACCAAGGAGGATTTATTTTTGTATCTTTTTAGTATCGAAAAAGAAAATCATTAAACTCATGAAAACATCTCATCGATTAGAAACAGCTATTAAAAAATTATACACTGCTTTTCACAACAATGAATTACACCCAGAATGTTGTAAGAGTTGTGCTGTTGGAAATATTCTAGATCGTACTGATGCATGGAAGCATCTATCTGACCACCATGGCTCATTAGATTTAAATTATGTGGGTAAAGTCCACCAAAACTTAGGCAGACGGTTCAATGGGTATTCTCCATTAGAGTTACTACATATAGAAGCTACATTTCTGAAAGCTTGTAATTATAAATTGCCACTGCATCACAATCATTTCAAACCTAAAGACCCAAAAGACAAAGATTTGTTATTTAATGGCTTGTCTGAGGTTATTAAGTTCTTATGCGAGCTTGATAACATTCCTAATGTTATGGATTACACCAAACTGTTTGAAGTTGAAAACAATCAACCAAAATACCAGTTGATTTAAAACTTAAAATGAATAAAAAAGCCAGTTTTAATAAACTGGCTTTTTTATTTGTATTTGAGATTCATTCGAATTAACCTCCAAAATCATCAAATCTAATATGTTCATCAGGAATACCAAAATCTTCGCCCATCTTCTGAACGGCTTGGTTCATTAATGGGGGTCCACAGAAGTATAATTCTATATCTTCAGGAGCTTCATGATGATTTAAGTAATTATCAATTACACAGTTGTGAATAAAACCTACAAAACCATCTCCTTCTTCATCATTAATATCTTTTTTAACTTTCCAATTATCTTCTTCTAATGGTTCAGATAGTGCCATATAAAATTTGAAATTAGGGAAATCTTTTTCTAATTTTCTAAAATGCTCAATGTAAAATAACTCACGCTTTGAACGTCCACCATACCAATATGTTACTTTACGACCAGTTTTGATGGTTCTAAACAGGTGATATAAGTGCGAACGCATTGGAGCCATTCCTGCTCCTCCTCCTACGTATAACATCTCACTTTCAGATTCGTTAATGAAGAACTCACCATAAGGTCCTGAAATGGTCACTTTATCACCTGGCTTTTGAGCGAAAATATATGAGGACGCAATCCCTGGATTCACCTCCATCCATGCATTCTTAGCTCTATCCCATGGTGGTGTTGCAATACGTACGTTTAACATGATCTCTCTTCCTTCTGCAGGATAAGAGGCCATAGAGTATGCTCTTTCTACCGTTTCGTCATTTTTCATAACTAAAGGCCAAAGTCCAAATTTATCCCATTCAGCTTGGAATTTATCTGGAGTTTCATGCTCTTCAGGATGTGCTGTAATATCGATATCAGAATATTTAATTTCACATGGTGGAATCTCAATCTGAATATATCCACCTGCTTTATAATTCATATCTTCTGGAATCTCAACAACAAATTCCTTGATAAATGAGGCTACGTTATAATTACGAACTACTGTGGCTTCCCATTTTTTAATTCCGAAAACTTCTTCAGGAATAGTGATCTCCATGTCTTGTTTTACTTTTACCTGACAAGACAAACGCGCACCATGTTGTAATTCTTTTCTACTAAAGTGTGGTGTCTCTGTAGGTAACGCTTCGCCTCCTCCAGAAAGTACATGACATTCACATTGAATACATGTTCCACCACCACCACATGCCGATGGTAAAAATATCTTTTCGCCTCCTAGAGTAGATAATAATGTACCTCCTGAAGCAACTTGTATTTCTTTTTCACCATTAATCTTTATAGTCACTGGACCAGATGGTGATAATTTTTGCTTAACAAACAATAATAAGGCTACTAATACTAGTGTAACAAGTAAAAACGCTGCTACTGTAGCTACTACTGTTCCTATTGTACCTGCTGCTAAAATCATACTATTCATTTATTTTAGTGTTGTTTGCTAATTCTGTTTTATCGTCTTCATTAGTTTTGATCACTTCAACTGTTTTCTCTTCTTTTGCTTCTTCATCACCACCAGTGAGCATTCCTCCAAAACTCATAAAACCAATTGCCATAAGTCCGGTAATTATAAATGTGATCCCTAAACCTCTCAATGCTGGAGGTACATTAGAATATCTAATCTTCTCTCTAATGGCTGCAATAGCTAATATGGCTAAGAACCAACCAATACCAGAGCCAATACCATAATTAAGTGCTAAACCTAGTGTAGCAATCTCTCGTGATTGCATAAATAATGATCCACCTAAGATTGCACAGTTTACTGCAATTAGTGGTAAAAATATACCTAGAGAATTGTATAATGATGGTGAAAACTTCTCAACCACTATTTCTACCAATTGAACCATTGTAGCAATAGTAGCAATAAACATAATAAATGATAAGAAACTTAAATCATAATCTGCATATTCTGGACCTAACCAAGTTAAGGCACCTGGTTGTAATACATATTGATCTAACAACCAGTTTAATGGTACTGTAATCGCTAATACGAAGATTACAGCAGCACCAAGACCTACTGCAGTTGAAACTTTTTTAGATACTGCTAAGTAAGAGCACATTCCTAAGAATGTAGCAAATACCATGTTATCTATAAATATTGATTTGAAAAATAATTCTACGTGTTCCATATGTTTTGCGTTTTGAACTCTGAAATCTATTTCAGAATAACACTTATTTTTAATCTTCTACTAAATCTTTATTTCTTGTACGTTGTATCCAAATAATAATACCTACGACAATTAATGCCATTGGCGACAATAACATGAATCCGTTGTTTTCATAACCAATAGAATACAATCCTGTTTTCTCAATTGGATCTCCTAATACAGGAATCCCTAATAAAGTTCCTGAACCAAGTAATTCTCTGAAGAATCCAACAATTATCAATATCACCGCATATCCTAATGCATTACCAATACCATCTAAAAATGATCGCCATGGTCCATTTCCTAAAGCGAAAGCTTCAAAACGACCCATAATAATACAGTTCGTAATAATTAGTCCAACAAATACCGAAAGTGTTTTACTTAATTCGTAAGCGAAAGCTTTAAGAACTAAATCAACAATAATTACTAAAGTAGCAACTACTATGAGCTGTGCTATAATTCTAATTTTTGACGGAATAATGTTACGCATCAAAGAAATCACAACATTACCTACACCCATTACAAACAGTACTGATATAGACATTACAATTGATGCTTCTAATTCTGCAGTAATTGCTAAAGCAGAACAGATACCTAATACCTGAATAGTAATGGGATTATTATCAGTTAAAGGATCTTTAATTAAAGCGGCGTCTTTTTTTGAAAGTAGTCCCATATTAATTCATTTGTGTTTTTAAATTATCAAAATAAGGCTTATACAGTTTCAAGTCTTTTTTAATCATAGCAGAGACACCGTCTCCAGTAATAGTAGCTCCAGCTATTGCATCTACTTCATTATCTGTTTTATCATTATTCTTTGGGTCTGCATTACCTTTAGCAACTGTGATACCTTTAAAAGCTCCATTTGAAGTAAGCAAGTGCTCTCCGTAAAAATCATCCATAAAGTAACGTTGTTTGATATTTGCGCCTAAACCAGGTGTTTCCCCTTTATGATCAAAATAGGCACCTTGAACTACCATATTTTCATCCATAGCTACATATCCCCAAATGGCATCCCAAAGACCTTTACCATATATTGGTGCCACATAAACTTTTTTACCTTCTTTATTTTCACCAACAAATAATGGTAATTTTCTTTCTCCACCATTTTTAGCACTAGCTTGTTGCTTCTTAACATCAATAAGATAAGGCTCTTGTTTGGTCTCTTGAAAATACTCATCTCTTGTTTGTTTCTTAACAACTTTACCACTAGCGTCAACGGTAATTACCAATTGATCTTTAACATTAGAAGCGAATGCTTCTGGTGCTTTATCTGTTGAAATAAATACTGCACTAGTCTCATCATTATCATTGATACCCATAGCGTAAAGAATATTTTGTTGTTTTTCTAAACGCTGATTTTCACTAATTCTCGGCTTTAAAGATGATGCTAGATAGGCTAATAAGGAGCCTACAACCAACACCATACCAATGGCAAAAATTATTGTATACGAATTTTTATCTGTTCTCTTTTCCATCGTTAAGCAGTTTTAACTTTTAGACGTTTCATACGACGTTTAACATTTCCTTGAACCACATAGTGATCGATAGTAGGTGCGAACACATTCATTAATAGTATAGCTAAGAACACACCTTCAGGATAAGCTGGATTGAATACACGTATCATAATTGAAATAAATCCAATCAAGAAACCATAGATCCATTTGCCTTTATTCGTTTGTGAAGCAGTAACTGGGTCTGTTGCCATATATACGGCACCAAATAAAATACTTCCTATAATTAAATGTTGCCAGAATGGAACACTCATTAAGCCGTAGAACTTGCTGGATTCTCCAATCCACCCAGCATCAACAACACCATTAAATATCAAGCCCATTACTAGTGCTCCAATAAGTGTGGATAAAATAATTCTCCAGCTACCAACTTTTGTGAAAATTAAAAATAAAGCACCAATGATAATCAAGAATTTTGAAGTTTCTCCTACTGATCCTGGGATCAATCCCCAAAACATATCCCATATTGAATATAATTCTGAAGCACGATCACCATAAGTTGTGACTACATCTGCAGCACCATTTGATCCTGCTAAAGTCAATTCTTGACCAGACTTGGCATAATATCCTAATAGTGTTTCTCCAGAAATGGCATCAAGATTTTGACCTGAAGCTATCATTTGATCGCGTTCTACAGCACCATGAACCCAAACTTTATCACCAGACATCCAAGTTGGATAAGCAAAGAATAAAAATGCTCTAATAGTTAAAGCTGGATTTAAAATATTCATCCCTGTACCACCAAACACTTCTTTACCGATGACAACGCCAAAAACTACAGCAACAGCCAACATCCATAAAGGGATATCTACTGGAACAATCAATGGAACTAACATTCCTGTAACCAAGTACCCTTCTTCTACTTCATGGCCTTTAATTACTGCAAAAAGGAATTCTACTGCTAACCCGACACCATAAGACACCACTACTAATGGTAAAACTTGCCAAAGCCCAACTACTAAATTATCTAAAGTCCAAAAGGTAGAACCTAAGAATCCATTAGAAGCTTCAATTTCTCCCAGAGCTAAATAATGTTGGTATCCAGCATTAAACATTCCAAAAATCAAACAAGGAACTAAAGCCATAATTACCGTATTCATCGTACGTTTTAAATCATCGGCGGCTTTGATATGAGTACCGTTATGTGTAGTCTCATTAGGTAAATATAAAAAGGTATGGAGTGCGTTAAATGCAGGCGCCATTTTTTTCCCTTTATACTTTTCTTTTAAATTATGTAAATTACTTTTTAAACCCATTATCCTATCTCTTTAAGCATTAAGTCTAATCCTTTTCTTATAATTTCTTGATGTGGTTGTTTAGACACACAAACAAATTCGGTCAATGCGAAATCTTCTGGTGCTACTTCATACATCCCCAAAGCTTCCATTTCATCTAAATCTTGGTACATACAAGCTTTCAAGATTTGCATTGGATATATATCTAATGGAAATACTTGTTCATATGTTCCTGTGGTTACAAAAGCACGATGTTCGCCATTTGTATTAGTATTTAGATCGTATTTCTTTTTCGAATTCAACCATGAAAATGTCAACGCTCTAGATGTGGATATTTTATTAAAGATAGGCTTATTCCAACCGAAAAACTCATAATCATCACCTTCAGGAATAACAGTAATCACGTTATCGTAATAACCTAAACTCCCATCGGGTTTTATATGTTTACCTGATAAAACGTTTCCTGATATTATTCTATCATTTCCGTCTTTCTCTACCCCGTTATCGTATATCATTGTAGCTACTTCACTACCAATTTTAGTTTTAAAGTATCTTGGTTTTTTAACCGAAGAACCAGCTAAGGCTATAACACGTTCAGGATTGAATTTACCAGTCATCAATAATTCGCCGATAATAACTAAATCTTGAGCGTTTACTGTCCAAACCACTTCACCTTTATTCACAGGGTCAATTCTATTGATTTGTGTACCAACATTCCCTGCAGGATGTGGGCCAAAAACATTATGGATTGTAGCATCACTCATTCCAGCTAAGGGAGAGTTGCTAGATTTTACACCAATGTGTACTTGGCCTTCTGTTAGTTTAGCTAGAGCAGAAACAGCAGTTTGTAACTCTGCTTCTTTCCCTTGTAATACAAAATCAAGATCAGCTGCAAGAGGTGCCGTTGCACAACCAGAAATAAAAATCGCCTTGGGTGATTTCTCTGGGTTGGCAATAACATCATAAGGTCTTTGCTTGATGAATGACCAACAACCTGTAGCTAGTAAATGCGCTTTAATAGTTGCTGCATCAGAATTGGCATTAAATTTCCCAAAATCCTTAAAAGATTGTGTCTTATCTGCTTGAATTTTGATAGCATCAATTCGTCGCTTAGGACCTCTTAATACTTCAACCACAGTTCCAGAAACTGGAGAAACGAACTTTATATCCTCATTTGACTTATCATAAAAAATAACGTCTCCTGCTTGTAAGGTAGTGCCTTCTTTAGCAATAAGTTTTGGAATAACGCTGTGAAAATCTTCAGGCCTTATCGTGTAGAAATTACTTATAATGGCTTGTTCTACTGTTTTTTCAGCCTCGCCTACAAGTTTTATATCTAGACCTTTTTTAATTTTAATGTCTTTTGACATACGCTTTATATTGAAATTAGTTGTCTAAAAATCCGTGCAAATTTACGAATTTATTGAGTAATAAAACAGTATATTCTTGAAGTTTATTATTTGTATTGATTCTAAATAAATCAAAGTAAGCTGTTTAATAGCTACTAAAAAACAGTTAATCGTTAAAGATTTGAAAGACACTAATGACCATATTTTACTGAAATGTAAAATTCAAGAAGACACCTCTAGTTTTCATTGAAGTAACGTTACTTGTCCATGGGCTATTTGGATCTACGTCTCTTACAATTTCATCATTGAGGGCAAAAATACCACGAATTGATGGCGTAAACTTAAACCATTGATTATAAAAATCAATACCAAACCCTAATTCATAAAAAAGAACATTTTTTTTGGTTCTAAATTGACCAACACTATTATCGTCTGGATTTTCTTCATTACTTGATAAGTTTAGTGATGTTGAAATACCGCCAACAATAAAAGGCTTGAAATTGTTTAACCGTTTAGTTGAAATTTTTAATAATAATGGAAAATGCACATATGTTGATTTTACTTCTCGAAGTAAATCTGAATCGTTAAATTCTAAACCATTAAAGTAACTTGGATCATACTGAATATTTCGTTGCGTTATGTACAATCCAGGTTCAAATCTGAGATCTAAATGTTCATTAATACGTAAATTAGAAACAAGACCAACACTAAAACCTACATTAGTTTCTACAAGAATATCCTCAAGGTCTTCTTCGTAATTAAATTGATAGTCGTAATTATTAAGACCGAGAAAGAATCCCCAAGACAATAAGGCCTTATCAAAATTCTCGTTATTCTTTATTTTTTCTTTACTAAAAAGTTGTGCAGAAACAGTTTGCGATGCAATTAGTAAAATTAAGATTACAAATACTCTCTTCATAAATTTACATTAATCCCTATTAAATCTCAATGTTAATCTTTAGATGCAGAATATATAGTTGCTACACCAAAAGTTTGAGGTTTATCTTCAACGTTAATAAACCCAATTTTACGTAAAATATTGTTTAATGCCTCACCAAAAGGAAAAACGGAAGCCGATTCACACAAATAGGAATAAGCCGATTGATCTTTAGAAAACATTTTACCAATAGTAGGTAAAATATATTTAGTATAAAAACCGTAACCTTGTTTATATGGTGTTTTAGTAGGCACAGAAGTTTCTAGTATTACAAAAACACCTTTTGGTTTAAGCACTCTGTATATCTCAGCGAGACCTTTTTCAAGAGTTTCGAAATTTCTCACACCAAATGCTACAGTAATGGCGTCAAAAGAATTATCGTCAAAAGGCAGATTTTCAGAATCACCAATTACCATACTAATTCTATCTTGAAGATTTTTTGTGTCAATTTTTTTACGACCAACTTCAAGCATGCCATCACTTATATCTAAACCAATAATTTTTTCTGCCTTGGTTTTTGCCAAACTAATAGCAAGATCTCCAGTACCTGTAGCTATATCTAAAATGGTTTTAGGATTGGCTTTAGCAATGATATCAACAACTTTGTTTCGCCATTTAACATCAATCCCAAAAGAAATCACTCGATTTAAACCGTCATATTCTTTTGATATATTGTCAAACATTTGCGTAACCTGTTTCTTTTTATTCAGATTACTATCTTTATATGGTGTTACTTTAGATGCCATCAATTTTTTTGCAAATATATGCAACTATCTGTTAGCTTTAAAAAATTCCCTAATGAATTATAATCCAACTCTATCCAATGTAATTCAGATAATATTGTAGTATATTTGTATGTTTTTTCATCAAAACTTACTTAATGAAAATAATCATTGCAGGAGCAGGAGAGGTCGGATTTCATTTGGCAAAACTATTGTCTTATGAATCTCAAGAAATCACGCTTATTGACATTAACAAAGATAATTTAACCTACGCAAATGACCACTTAGATATAAGGGTTATTAAAGGTGATGTTACTTCTATTGCTATTTTAAAGGAAGCTAGAATCAACACATCAGAATTATTTATTGCTGTTACTTCTTCAGAAACTACAAATATTACTGCCTGTGTTTTAGCCAAGCAATTAGGTGCTAAACGTACCATTGCTAGGATTTCAAATGCTGAATTTATTGACAATAAAGACGATGTAGGGTTTACAAAGTTTGGTATTGACGAATTAATTTCTCCTGAGTCTTTAGCTGCTTCAGAAATAGAATTACTACTCAATCAATATGGCTTTAACGATACTTATGAGTTTGAAGATGGTGCATTAACCATGTTAAGTTTACGGCTTTCGAGAACTGCTTCCTTTGTTGGCAAAACAGTAAAAGAGGCTGCTCAAGTATTCCCAGAATTACACTTTTTACCAATAGCAATTCAACGCTTTGGAACTCAATACACTATAATACCTAGAGGAGACACACAATTTAAAGAAGGTGACAAAGTCGTTTTCATGACCTCTAAAGGTGGTGATGATGAACTTTTTGCACTTTCTGGACGTGTAAAGACTGAAGTTAAAAATGTTATGATTCTCGGTGGCAGTAAAATTGGCTACAAAACCACGAGAGATCTCTGCGAAAGCAAATTCAACGTTAAGATCATTGAAAAAAACAAGGACACAGCATTTGAACTAGCAGACGAACTGCCTAATGCCATGGTAATTAATGGTGACGGAAGAAACGTAGAACTTTTAGAAGAAGAAAGTATTACCGAAATGGATGCTTTTATTTCTGTAACAGGAAATGCAGAAACCAACATCATGTCTTGTCTTGTTGCTAAATCTAAAGGGGTAAAAAAAACCATTGCCTTGGTTGAAAACATGGATTACTATCAATTATCACAATCTATCGGTATTGATACACTTATTAACAAAAAGCTTCTTGCTGCAAATAACATCTTTAGATATATTAGAAAAGGTGAAGTTGTAGCCATGACCAAATTAAGCAATATGAATGCTGAACTCTTAGAATTTGAAGTAAATTCTTCAAATTCTAAGATCACGAAAAAACGTATCAAAGATTTAGATTTTCCTAGATCTGCAATTATTGGAGGTGTCATTAGAAATGAAAAAGGCACCATCCCTTTAGGTGATTTTCAAATAGAAGTAGGCGACAAAGTTGTGGTTTGTTGTTTACCTAGATCGATTACAAAAGTCGAATCGTTTTTCTTTTAAGCAATAAAATGAAACTCAACTATAAGATTATTTTTCATTTTTTTGGTCTACTATTATTATTTAATGGTGGGTTTATGCTGTTATCAGCTATAATGAGTTACGTTTATAATGATGGTGTTACGTTTCAACTTTTATTATCGGGATTATTTGTAGTTATCGCTGGTGGTTTGATAATGCTTACAACAAAAAACCACAAAAAAGAATTAAATAAACGTGAAGGTTACATTGTAGTAGCATTTGGATGGATCGTTATGGCATTGACCGGAACAATCCCTTATGTGTTGACTGGTTCAATTCCAAATTTTACAAATGCCTTTTTTGAAACCATGTCTGGATACACTACTACTGGTGCTTCGATCTTAAATGATATAGAGGCATTACCTGAAGGTGTTCTATTTTGGAGAAGCCTTACTCATTGGATTGGCGGTATGGGAATCATCGTTTTAGCCATAGCTATACTACCGTTACTTGGTATTGGCGGAATGCAGTTATTTGCGGCGGAAGCTCCAGGGCCAAATGCTGATAAATTACATCCTAGAATTACTGATACAGCAAAACGATTATGGCTCATCTACTTTGGCTATACTGCAGCCGAAACCATTTTACTTCAAGTAGCAGGTATGTCGTTTTTTGATGCCATAAACCATTCATTATGTACGTTGTCTACTGGAGGTTTTTCTACAAAAAATGCAAGTATTGCCTATTGGAATGGACAGCCTATCATTCAATATATCATTATTTTGTTTATGTTTTTAGCAGGAACAAATTTCATTTTGAGTTATTTTGCTTTTAAAGGTAGAGTGCAGAAGGTTTTAAGAGATGATGAATTCAAACTTTATTTTAGGTTCATTGCCATTTTTACAATAATTGCTACGCTTATCATATATTTGAGAGCAGATTTTTCAATCTCATCAATAGAACATCCAATGGTCTGGGGAGAGGCAGAAGCTTCATTCAGACATGCTTTATTTCAAGTCTTAGCAATTATAACTACTACTGGTTTTGTGACAGCAAACTATACCTTATGGACGCCTTTTCTAGTTGTTTTCTTTTTCGGATTGATGTTTTTAGGTGGTTCTGCAGGCAGCACTTCTGGTGGCGTAAAAGTAGTAAGGCATATGATCATGATTAAAAATGGTTTTTTAGAATTTAAACGTGCACTACACCCTAACGCAATTCTACCTGTTAGATATAACAAAAGGTCTATTCCTGGAGATATTGTATTCAATATTTTAGGATTCTTCATATTGTATATGCTATCGTTTATAGTGGGCGCATTAGGATTCTCAATGTTTCAAATCGATTTTGAGTCTGCCATAGGTTTATCTGCTTCTAGTCTAGGTAATGTTGGTCCTGCTTTAGGTGATTTTGGCCCTGTAAATAATTACAGTGCACTTCCTCCATTAGCAAAATGGTGGTCTTCTTTTTTAATGCTTATTGGCCGTCTTGAACTCTTTACCGTATTAATATTATTAACACCTTTTTTCTGGAGAAATAGATAATTTTTTTTGAAAAATCTAAGTTAATAAACTATCAGTATTTATAGGTGATATTGAAATTTAAGTGTTGATTATTAATGGTTTAATTACAATTACAATTGTAACATTTTATTTGATTGTGCGTCATATTTGTATAACCATTAAAAATAACCAATCATGGAATTAGTATTATCACAAGATTTAGAACCATTACCCGAACGTAGATTAAAATGCGAATTTGTAAGACCTGAAGGACTATTGAATTCAAACTATAAAAACGTTGTAAGATGCAATTTACGCAACACAAATTCAACTTCTATATTTGGTATTAAACAACGTATAAAAAGCAGACAGCTTAGCTTTACCTCAAGTATCGAAACCCTTTTGAAAGTGTCTGTTTTTATAATTGCTTTAGCAGTTATCTTATAGCGTAACATAGCAAATTGCCCTTTTAACTGATACATAAAAGAGTTCTCACTCGAAATTATCTTTTATACGTAGAATTAATACTTTATCGATTAACTGTTTCTATTTCGGCAAGTATTATATATTCAATTCATTACTTAAAAATATCTGAAGCATTTCAGAATAAAAAAAACAATTATGGGAGGAGAAGGATCAATGATGCATGCATTAACGTCTTTGAAGAATAATAATAGAAGACGCAAACAACGCAGGCCATTTAGCAAGAATAGCCTCAATAACCATAGAAGTGAGAAGCCTGTTTATGACTTTCCAGAAGCAACTCCAGAGGTTATGACTAAAATTAAATTAGATATGGTTAAAAACCAAAAATCAGAACGCATAGTCTCTATTTTTATTTTTATCATCATAGCTATATTAATTATATTTATAATTATTTAAATATTTCAAACTTCATTTTATGCCTCTAGGAGAATCAATGATAAGCTCATTAAAAAGCAATAAAAGTATAACACTAGATAAAACCTCTAGGTTTAAAAAGACGCTTGGAGGTTATGGAAGAAAGAAAAAAGTTGAGTTTGATTTTCCTGAAGGAAATCCTCAATTATTAAAACAAATAAGAACAAAAATAAAAAAAGACAATAAAAGAACTCTAATCATCCTCACGATGTTATTTATCCTATTTTTCAGTGGAAGTATATTGGTAATACAATATTTCAACATTGTCTAATCCTAACTAACCACTACTTTAATTCGTTTTATAGCCTCAGTAATTTGCTCTTGTGACGCAGCATAAGATATTCTAATACAATTAGGATTTCCAAAAGCTTCACCTGTAACCGTAGCTACATTTGCCTGTTCTAATAAAAACAATGAGAAGTCAGTAGCATTTTTTATAGTTACTCCTTTTATAGTCTTTCCAAAGTAATATGATATATCAGGGAACACATAAAAAGCTCCTTCTGGCTTATTGGTTTTAAATCCATCAATATCATTTAGTAATCTTAAGATAAGTTCTCGTCTAACTTCAAACTCATCAATCATGTACTTCACTCGAGATGGCGAAGCATTTAGAGCAGTGATAACAGCACGTTGTGCTATACAATTTGCTCCGCTAGTCACTTGTCCTTGCATTTTATTACAAGCTCTTGCTATTTCTGCAGGAGCTCCTATATAACCTATTCTCCAACCAGTCATTGCAAATGCTTTTGATACACCATTTACAGTTACTGTTCTATTATACATATCATCAAATTGAGCCATACTAGCATGACCTCCTACAAAATTAATATGCTCATAGATCTCATCGGAAACAACGATAATGTTTGGATACTTTTGTAATACATCGGCTAATCCTCTTAATTCTTCTTTACTATATACTGAACCACTAGGATTACAAGGAGAGCTATACCAAATCATCTTAGTCTTAGGCGTAATAGCAGCCTCAAGTTGTTCTGGTGTGAGTTTAAAATCATTTTCTATTGATGTTTTTACCTCAACAGGAATGCCTTGATTTACTTTAACAATATCACTATAGCTCACCCAATATGGACAAGGTAAAATCACTTCATCTCCTTCATTTAATATTACTGCAGCCACATTTGCTAATGCTTGCTTAGCACCTGTTGACACAACAATTTGAGGCAATTCATAATTAAGGTTGTTATCTCTTTTAAACTTGGTGATAATAGCTTCTTTCAACTCTACATATCCATCAACAGGTGTGTACGAATTAAAATTATCATCTATAGCTTGCTTTGCAGCCTCTTTTATAAAATCTGGAGTATTAAAATCAGGCTCACCTAGACTTAGTCCAATAATATCCTTTCCTTCTGCCTTTAATTCTCTAGCTTTAGCTGCCATAGCTAAAGTAGCAGAAGTAGACATATTTAACACTCTTTCTGAAAGTAAACTCATTTAAATAAGTTAATTGATTACACTTGTAGTGCAGGTTTTCTACCCATATCTCTCAAAAATTTGAAATGGGCAATGATTGCTTTTCTAGTAGTTTCGTATTCTTTATAAGGCAAATTAAACTCTTTCGCAGTCTCTCTAACTATTTTAGATATTTTACCATAGTGCACATGACTAATATGTGGAAAGATATGATGTTCAACCTGATGGTTCAAGCCACCAGTATACCAATTGATGATCTTACTTTTAGCACCAAAGTTGACTGTAGTTTTTAACTGGTGAATGGCCCAAGTATTCTTCATTGTACCATTCTTTTCAGGCAGAGGCATTTCTGCTTCGTCCATAACATGCGCAAGCTGAAAAACAATACTAAGAATTAATCCTGCTACATAATGCATGATAAAAAAGCCTAATAAAATTTTCCACCATGCAATATCTAATACAAGCATAGGTACTACTATCCAAATAGCAACATAAATTAATTTAGATATTACTAGTTTACTCCAGTTAACTACAGGGTTTGGTAATTTACCATAGGATAACTTGCGTTTCATGTAACGCTTCATTTGCTGCCAATCTGTTGTAATAGCCCAATTAATAGTAAGTAGCCCATAAAGTAAGATTGAATAATAATGTTGAAACTTATGATGTTTATGCCACTCTGCATGTTTAGAAAAACGCAATATACGTCCAGCTTCTAAATCTTCATCATGACCATGTATATTGGTATATGTGTGATGAAGTACATTATGCTGTACTTTCCAATTATACACATTACCTGCAAGGATGTATATACTACTTCCCATTAATCGATTAATCCATTCTTTGTTTGAATATGAACCATGGTTACCATCATGCATAACATTCATACCAACTCCGGCCATACCAACTCCCATTACAACTGTAAGCAACAGCTGTAACCAACCAGGAATCTCAAGTGTTAAAATTAAAAAATAAGGTAGTAAGAACATGGTGAACATCACAATAGTCTTAACCCAAATTTTCCAATTACCTGTACGTTTAATATTATTTTCTTTAAAATAATCATTAACGCGCTTATTAAGTGTTCTGAAAAATTTTGCAGAGTCTGTTCTTGAGAAAGATAAGGTTTGCTTTGTCATAATTTAAGCATTTTTTAGTACTAACGTAAAACCATTAGCTATCGTATAAAGTGGCAAATATAAATAATTAATGCTGCCATAATGCTAAGAATATCGTAAAAATATCCACATAAAATTGCATACTTTTGTTGAAAATTCCAAACCATGCAACTTATACAACAGTATTTTCCAAATTTAACTGATACGCAGCTGCAGCAGTTCAGATCATTAGAAGATCTCTACAAAGATTGGAACTTAAAAATAAATGTAGTATCACGTAAAGATATAGATGAGTTATACCTTCGTCATGTACTGCATTCACTCGGTATTGCAAAGGTCATATCATTTCTACCAAATACCAAGGTATTAGATGTTGGTACAGGTGGAGGGTTTCCAGGAATTCCTTTAGCTGTTTTATATCCTGAAACTCAATTTCATCTTGTTGATAGTATTGCAAAAAAAATTAAAGTCGTAAATGAAGTCACAGAAGGTTTACAACTCAATAATGTGAAAACATCTCATGAAAGGGTTGAAAATATTAACGAACAATTCGATTTTATTGTAAGTAGAGCTGTTGCTGCTATGCCAACTTTTGTACATTGGGTGAAAGGAAAGATTGCTAAAGAACAAAAGCATGATCTTAAAAATGGTATTCTCTATTTAAAAGGTGGAGATTTAACTGAAGAATTACAAACTTACAGAACGGCTAAAATTTATAATTTGAATGATTATTTTAAAGAATCGTTCTTTGACACTAAAAAGGTTGTTCATTTACCAATAAAGTACAAAGGATAACCTCAGATTATAATTAATCTTAAGTATTAATGTAAAAGCCGAACAATTTCTTGCTCGGCTTTTACATTTTAGTTATAACCTATTTCACTACCAGTTTAGTTCTATAGTTCAAATTACCTTTAGTTGTAATATGTAATACATATAATCCAGAATCTAAATTTAAAGGGATTACAGTTCTACTATTGAGCGAATCAAAATCTCTATTATACACTATTTTTCCAGTAATATCCACAAGTAGAATAGTTGCCTCTTCAATAGGAGATGCTGTAAGAACAACTAATTCATTAAGGATAGGGTTTTTTTCGATCTTAAGCGTATTTTCATTTTCAAAAGCTGTGTTTGATAATGTTTCTGGCATTATTTCTGTTAAAGCAAATGCAACATTTTGTTCTGTTAACTGAACATGATCTTCATTACCATCTGGCATATACCAATTAACAAAAGGTGTGCTATTTAGAACATCTCCAGTACTTCCAGGATCACCAAGATCAATATCATGAAACCAATTAATTTCATTGTTAGCTGTAATCTCAAGAGCCATACCACTTACAGAAGGTATAAAATTGAACCTATCAATTTTTAACGCATCAATAAAACCCAATACCAATGGGTCTGTCCCTAAATCATTTGTAAAAGCGCCTAGATTAAATAGGCCGCCTGAGGCAGCATCTACTCCGTTAGAAAATAAAGGTGATTCAGCATTAACTTCCACATTTATTAAAGGCGCCGGGAAACCAAAAAGAAAACCTGCCACAGAAATATCACTAATGACATCTTGTTGATCTGCAAAAGGTGTAAGCTTTACCGTAATATCTGCTGTAATATTTGTTACTGGTCCTGCATCAGGTAATGGAAGGTCTTGAAGCAATAAAGCGCTAAAGCTTGGTTCAATGTTGTCTCCATTTATTGCTTGATAAGGAGCACCTATACCACTTCCATTAATAATAGAAACATTTCTAGTGTTTTGCGGAAAACCAGTAGGTGTTAGGCCATTAATACTAGCATCAAAAATAGCTTTGAATGGATGCGCCTCTGGTAATAGTTTAGCTGGATCAAAATCAACTTCACTACCTGAAGCTAAGTGAGATTCAAAATGATCTACAAGTAATTGTCTGGCAGCAGGCGACTTCAATAGGCCATTAACAATTGGCTGAAGTTGTGTAACATTTAATCCATCACCTAATCCAAATCCTAAAAAGTTAAATTGGTGTTGAAACCCTAAGGGAACATTTGCGCCATGATGTGGTGCATCAAAAGAAATCCAAAGCCTTGTTTGATGATCTAATGCTTGATTTTCCATATAGTTTAATGCGTACCTAGAAATTAATCCTCCCATACTAGGGCCAATAATGACTAATTCTTCATCACCAACCTTATCAGCATTTAGTGTATTTATCAAATCGACAAGGATCATTGCATTACGCTCCATATAATCTGCACCTCCATCAATTAAAGTACTACCTAGTGGAAAATCTGCTTCATCGATTATCATATCTCCATTAGTATCAGTAACGGCATCTATATTCAATAAAGAATTATCAGACAATCTTAAATATTGAGGGAAATTCAAAATCACAACATCAAAGCCTTCATCTCTTACTAAATCTGCCAAATTTTGAGCTCCCATAGATCCGGTAAAACTCAATAAGCTATATAACCCAGGAATATCTCTACCATCTGCTGGATCAAAGCCATCAACAACTATAATTGGCTTATCCAATATTCCAGTATTCGTGTCTAAAAATATTTCGTATTCTCCTAAACCTGAAAAGCTAGTTTCTCCATAAGCATCTAATACAGGCTCAATTGATGATTCGATCTCAACAGTTTGAGCGTAAGTAATTAAAGGCAATACGAATAGAAATAAAATGTATTTTTTTATCATAATGAATTGATTTAGAGTTTGTGGTAACAATATACGAAGTTTCATTAAGTAAATAATGTGATATTTAGAGTTATAAGATAAAGTGTAAAAAAAAGGTCTATAAAATACTATTTTAAAGACCTTCTAAATGCGTATTATTGAAATTTTTAACCTAAAAATGGATAACGATAATCTGTTGGCGTAACAAATGTTTCTTTAATCATTCTTGGTGACACCCAACGCAATAAATTCAAAGCACTACCTGCTTTATCATTTGTTCCAGAAGCTCTAGCACCTCCAAATGGTTGTTGTCCAACTACAGCACCTGTAGGTTTATCGTTAATGTAAAAGTTACCTGCGCAATTTTGTAATGCTTTTGTAGCTTCTTCAATTGCATATCTATCAGTAGCTAAAACCGCACCTGTTAATGCATATTCGCTAGTTTCATCAACTAGCTTCAACGTTTGAGAATACTGATCTTCATCATAAACGTATATGGTAATTACTGGACCAAATAATTCAGTACACATTGTTGTATATTTTGGGTCACTCGTCACAATCACAGTTGGCTCAATAAAGTATCCCTTGCTCTTATCATAATTACCTCCAACAATAATTTCTGCATTACTATCTGCTTTGGCTTGATCAATATATTTTGCCAATTTATCAAACGAACCTTCATGAATTACAGCGGTAATAAAATTATCTAAATCTTCAGGAGAACCCATTTTGAAAGACTTAACATCTTCAATAACATAATCTTTAACTTCATCCCAAAGGTTTGAAGGAATGTAAGCACGTGAGGCTGCACTACATTTTTGACCTTGAAATTCAAAAGCACCTCTAGAAATAGCAGTAGCTACTTGCTTAGGGTTAGCCGTTCTATGAGCAATTATAAAATCTTTCCCTCCAGTTTCACCTACGATTCTTGGATATGTTTTATAGTTATGGATATTATTTCCTATTTTTTTCCAAAGCTCTTTAAAAATAAATGTAGAACCAGTGAAATGCAATCCTGAAAAATCTGGACTATCCATAACTGTATCAGTGATCATCGCTGGGTCTCCAAAGACCACGTTGATAACTCCAGCTGGCACTCCAGCCTCCTTGAAGACGTCCATAATCACTTTAGCAGAATAAACTTGGCTGTCACTAGGTTTCCAAACGACAACATTACCCATCATTGCCATACAAGCTGGAAGATTTCCAGAGATGGCAGTAAAGTTGAAAGGCGTCACTGCATAAGTGAACCCTTCAAGTGGTCGATATTCTAATCTGTTCCACGCATCACTTGTGCTTTCAGGCTGTTCATGATAAATATCTGTCATAAATTGCACATTGAAACGTAAGAAATCTATCAGTTCACAGGCTGCATCTATCTCTGCTTGATGCACTGTTTTTGATTGCGCAATCATCGTTGCTGCATTTATTTTTGCTCTGTAAGGACCAGCAATTAATTCGGCCGCCTTTAGAAAAATACCTGCACGCTGCTCCCAAGGCAAATTTGCCCATTTATTTCTAGCCTCTAAAGCAGTACTTATTGCTTGTTCAACATGTGACTTTTCAGCTAAATGATAAGTACCAACAACATGCTGATGATCATGAGGTGCAGACATAGTTTTGGTATGACCTGTTTCTATATCTTGACCATTTATGTAAAGCGGTACATCTACTTTACTGTTGAACATCTCTTTATACGCTACTAAAACAGCATCACGCTCTGGAGTACCAGGAGCATAAGATTTTACTGGCTCATTAATAGCTATTGGTACGTTGAAAAAACCTTTTCCCATCCTAATTTTGGTTTAAAAATTTGGTTATTTATTTGAAGATGCAAAGTTACGATTTTTTAACGACTATTAAATTAATCGCTATTAAAAGCAGGTTAAAATTACTGCATAAATTTTTGTAAGTTGCTTGAATTATTTTTTATATGAATAACGGAATTATATTAACACTAGCTTACCCTGAAACTATTGTTTCTCATGCTGAAGAATGGTACTCTAAGTTTTTACCTTATTTAGGCATAGGAAAACCAAATGCAGTAAGAGCTGGCCATGCGGCATTAGTTTTAATTGACAAAGCGACTGGTGTTTTAGAATACCATGATTTTGGTCGTTACATTACCTCATCGCCTAATGGAAGAGTTAGAGGAAGAGAAACCGATTTTGAACTCAATTTTCCTTTGATTGCTGAAATGGAAAATGATAAAATCAAAAACCTTGATAGCATATTGAAGTTTCTAGCTACGCAATCCAAATTAACCCATGGAGATGGCAAGTTATATGCCTCAGTTTGCAACGCAATAGATTATAAAAAAGCAAGAACCCATATTACCATGATGCAAAATCAAGGATTCATTAGATATGCAGCCTTTGCCAATGAAGCATGTAATTGTGCTCGATTTGTCACAGACACTTTAATAGTTAGTACAACTGATGTCAAAATTAAGTCAAAACTGATCAAATCAAAGCGTTTTACGCCAAGTACTATAGGTAACGTAATTATTGCAGATACCGAAAATGATGTATTTGTTGTTACTGAAACTGGAGATATTTCAGAATTTACATCTACAGTTAGCAAAGAAAATAGACGTTTTTTCTTAGACACATTAACCGATTATCAGCCTAGTTTGATAGGTACGCTTGAGCCTAAGCCCAATGTTATTAAAAGTGATCATGCGCAATGGCTTAGTGGTATTGCTGCTGGAGCTTGGTTTGAAATTTATGATATCGGCAGCACTCACGAGTTTCGATTTAGGCGTATTTCTCCTTACGGTAACGTTGATTGTGATGGTCTTTATAAACTTGCTTCAGAAAGTTTTGATATTTATTCCAACTACCAATTTATTCACTATTCAAATTGTAAATTCTTTCATATTAATCAGAAAGATCAGACTTTGAGATTTGAATATTTAGAAAACTATACTTAAGTATTAATTTAGTGCGAAAGGCGCACTTAACTTAAATGAAGGTATGATTACTTTAAATTTATTAGTATTTGTAAAGTTCACCATATTATAGTGCCCTTGCATTGCACCGAAAGGAGACGTTAATAGACATCCAGAGTTATAAGTATGAGACTCACCTGGTTTTAAGACGGGCTTTTTACCAATAACACCTTCGCCTTCAATGACTTCAACATTATTCAAAGCATCAAGAACTTTCCAGTATCTAGAATTAAGTTGAACAGAGTCTTTACTTTGGTTTTCAATAGTTACTTTATATCCAAAGGCAAAATGCACTTTATAATTTTTATAAAATGTACCTTCGAAAGTAGTTTCTACAGAAATCTTTATCCCACTTGTAACCTGTTGTACCATTGTTAAATCCTAGCTAAGAAGAGCAAAAATAATTAATTTTCAGTTAATTTCAGTGTTTTTTTTAAATTAAGCAAATTTTTAACACCTGTGTTTATTTAATCTTATCATGATTGCAAATTTTCTGAATCTACAAATGTTTCGATTGTTTTAAAAAAACGTAATATGTCATTTGTTTCAACTTTAGTATTAATTGTTACCAACCTTACAAATGTTTCTCCTTTAAAGTTTCCGTAGCCAACCATTAATTTTGAGTGTTCATATAATTTTGTGCACAACACCTTAGCAGAAATTTTTTTATAATTAAAACAAACGGATATCGAATCTTCAAAACTATATAATGTGTAATCGGAATGTTTACTAATATAATCTCTAGCAACATGAGCTAAATGAAATTGATGGTCTACAATTGTTTCTAATCCTTTACTACCAACAGCTTTCCATAATGTCCAAAGTTTTAACGCATCGTTTCGGCGACCACATTGCAATGATGTCTTTCCTAAATTAAAATCGTCGTCACTTGTTTGGTATAAATAATCTGCTTCATTTGAAAATGATTGGTATAAGTGTTCCTTATTTTGAGTCACTAATATAGAGCAGCTTAAGGGGGTCCCTAACATTTTATGTGCATTAAAGCTAAATGAATCTGTAAGCTCAATACCATTTACCAAATGTTTATAAGACTTACTAAAAATTACAGCGCCGCAATAGGCTCCATCTAAGTGCAACCAAAGTTGGTGCTTTTTAGACACTTCACTTAAATCTTTTATATTATCAAAAGCACCTAAGACAGTAGTGCCAGCGGTAGCATTGACGAAAAATGGATGATAGCCATTACTGATATCATCTTCGATTTGACGTGCTAAATCTGCTGCTAACATTTCTCCTCTATTATTAGTATTTACTGCTCTTACTTGATGTCTACCAATGCCAACGAATGATGCATTTTTTGTTACTGAATAATGAGATGTATCTGAGGTGTATGCAATTAGCTTTCGAGTTATACCATTATTTCTAATTGAGCCGTCAAAAACATCTCTAGCCATCAACATTGCCATGTAATTACACATTGAGCCACCTGGTGCTATAGTGCCATCGCTTTGCACTCCATAACCAATACGTTCACCAACAGCTTTTAAAATCGCTTTCTCTACACCAACCTGAGGTCCAGCAACCTTGTAGGTGTACATACTATTATTTAGCATAACAGATAGCAAATCTCCAAGAGTTGCTTTAGAAATTCTACCACCAAAGAGTTGATTGAAAAATGTTTTTGAAGCTGTTTTTGGTGTGCTTTTAATAACTTCTTTCAAGAGGTTTTTAAAATCTTCACCTATTAAGGGTTCGTTTGTTAGCTCTAGATCTAATCTATTGTAAAGTTCGCCTGTCTCAATTGGTATTGCTACAGGGTTGTTTTCTTCTTCAGATAGTAAAAACTCAGCGAGTTCTGTAAACAATTTTAAATCGTTATGCATGTGCTGTTGTAGTCTAAAATTTTGGCTTTGTGTAAATTTATTCCTATTTTTTCGGAATATTATGAAAATCCCTTTAAATATATTTATTGCATATTGAAATCTCCAGAAAACATTCACAAATTAATAGCATTATTGTCGGAATCTTCTAAAAAAGATTACAATTCTATTTTTAATAATTTTAATTTTGAATGTATAAATTTTAAACCCTTTGAAAGTTGGTCTCCAAAAAAATACACAAGAAACTGTCTATATAAAGACCATCAATTTGAGTTAATCTTACTTTGTTGGAATGAAAATCAAGCAACGTCAATTCATGGGCATGATGGTGAAGATTGTTGGGTATATTTGCTTGAAGGTAGTATGGAAGAAGTTTATTACACGCTAACAACAAATAATGATATAAAAGAAGAAGGGTCTCATCACTTATTGCCTAAGCAATTATCATTTATGAATGATAGAATTGGTTTGCATAAGTTAAAGAACACTTATAAAGGAAAATCTTTGAGTTTACATCTTTATGCCAAACCAATTGAAAACTGTAGGTCTTATGATGAAGCTTCAAAAACGTTTATTGAACGTGAACTCAAATATGACACCTTTAGAGAAGTTGAATTAGTTACTAAAAGCAATTAATTAGAAATATCTACTGAGGACGCTTCACCAAAACCAATCAATTCATCATACCTTGCACCTAAATCTCTATAGTACACTAACACTTTATAGTTGTTTTCAGTTTGCCAATAATTACCACTAATCAAGCCTTCGTCTAGATTTCCTTTAGGATCTACTACAACGTATTTGTAATTATAAAACCCTTGTTTTAGTTTAAAAGCTGTTTTATACAAATTCTCGTCATTATCGTAGTACATTCTATTCATATCTTCGAGGGCATAGTTATTAAAATTTCCATAGACGTATACTTCACTTCCATCGTTAAACTTTGGATGAGCTAATGCAAAATGTATCATGGTATAATCTGCTTCAATATCAACATCTTCAACAACATCTAGAGCATTGATCAAAAAATTACCATTTATATCTGGATTATAGGTATAAGGCTGGCTAGCACGCTCTGTGTTTACAAATAAATAATTGTGATAAATATCTTTTAGATCTATAAACTGAACGCCTACATTGGCGGCTCTAACATCTTTATTTTCGAAAAAACGAAATTCATTACCAGCCCAAAATGCTGTTTCGTTTGTGTATTTGTATATCAACTGTCTGCCCAAAGTATATTGTGGCCTTATGTTTTTAATAGCTGTATTCAAATTATTGTTTTGGATAATCAATGTATTAATCGTCTGCAATGGATTATTAATATTCAAACTACTCGTATTGATATTTATATCTACTGTTTGTTTACCTGCAATAAACCTTACATCTCTTGATCGCTTTATAGATACACCTACTCCCAATAGTTGTTTGTATATCATAAATTTTCTAGTAAACACTAGTTCTCTATCTTCATTGTAAATAGAAATCAAATAATTTCCTGTTTTAGTAAGTGCTCTGGTTTGCTGATTGGGGATTTGAAGCTTATAATGTGAATACATTTGGTATGCATTATATGAATTGAAATAATCTACAATTCTAAAATCGTCAAAGCCTTCCATATACTCCATCTTTACAAGATTAGATCTAGTCCAGTCATAATTATAATGTTCTATGGTATAGTAAAAATCAGGTTCAGTATTAGTAAGCGCATCAAATTCTATATAGAAAGGTTCATTCAATCTTAAGATTGGAAGTTGACCTTGTTGTGTACTTCTACTCTTAAAAGTAATGGTTTTAATATATTCTGGAGGATTAAGCTCTTCTACCTGTGACCACATAAAAAATGGCATACAAAAAGTCAATAGTAAGCAAAGTGTTCTTAGTTGCATCTAATAAAGTTTTAATGTAAAGATATGCAAAATCCATGCCTTTATTAAATAGAATAACATAAACTTAAGTGTCAAACAAATACTAATTCTACTGCTATTTCATTTTAAAAGCACTTAATATAATTGCAGTAGCTGTAGCAACATTTAAACTTTCAATAGCTTTAAGCTTACCGAAACGTGGTATTCCAATACGTTTATCAACTAGTAACTCTATATTTGGGGAAATGCCATTAGCCTCATTACCCATTATGATAACACCTTCGTTAGGTAGGGTTTCTGAATAGATGTTATCTCCATTCATGAAAGTACCAAACACATTTAATTTTGTTTGCTTTAAAAAGTCGCCAAGATTTATGTAGTGAACATACACTCGCGTTAAAGAACCCATAGTTGCCTGTACTACTTTTGAATTATAGCAATCTACTGTTTCCAAACTACAGATTAGATGTTCAATACCATACCAATCACAAAGGCGAATAATTGTACCTAAGTTTCCAGGATCACGAACATCATCTAAAGCAATTAATAAGCCACTCTCACGTATGGGCTGCTCCATTGGCTTTCTAAAAATAGCCAGCGTGGTATTAGGCGATTTTAAGGCGCTTATCTTTTGCAAGTCCTGTTCAGAAATTAAGGTCGTATCTATATCAAAAATAGATTCTGTTGAAAATAATTTATATAATTCAAAATGCGAATTTAAAAACTCTCTAACGCCCTTGATACCCTCAACAATAAATAATTGCTCTTGATTTCTAACCTTTTTTTGTTGTAAGGCTCTAATTAATTTTATCTCATTCTTTGTTATACTCAAAATGTAGTTACTTTTGTTACATCCATACTATTTACAAAGTAATACTTTTTTGGTCTATTTTTTGTTATGCTAAAGCATATTAAAACTGTACATTTGAATTGCATCGTTTTTTTAATCAATTTCTGTTGAAAAAAAGCCTCTACTACATATCATGTTTGATAATGTCCACCTTGTTTGTAACTTCTTGCGATGTTATGAAACGTGTTGGTGAAAGTGAGCATCTTCTTACAGAAAATACAGTTATAGTAGATGATAAAAAAGACAAGACAGAAACGGTGAGCAACTTAATTTATCAAAAGCCTAATGGGAAATTACTTGGTGTTCCTCTTAGGCTTCATATCTATAACTTAGCCAGACCAAATATAGATTCCATTTTAGATGCTAAATATAGAAATCCAGATAACCCTAAAACTGGACTCAAAAAATTATTATCTATAAAACAATATGAAGCTTTGATCAATTCTAAAAAGAATTTCAATAAGTGGCTAAAAAAAACTGGAGAGGCTCCTGCAATTTATAATGAAAAAAAAGCTGAAAAAACATCATTAGAACTTAAAAAATATTTTTTTAGCAAGGGATGGTTTAATGTAGAAACTTCATTTGATGTAAAAAAAGACAGTAACCAAAGAGCCTCTGTAACTTATAAGGTAACTAAAGGCGAGCCTTATGTGCTAGACTCTATTTCGGCTTTCATTGACTCACCAATAGTAGACTCGTTATATGTTTCTAAATTTAAAAGAGCATCCTTTTTAAAAAAAGGACAGCAATATGATGAACTCAACTACACAAGAGAACGAAACAGGCTAACTACAGAACTCAGAAATTCAGGATTGTATCATTTTGGCCAAGATTATATTAGTTTTGATTTGGATACCATAGGTACTAACAAAAAGGTAAACACCGAATTACTAATAAAAAACAGAGCTATTCGAACCGAAGATTCTATTCAACGTGTTCCATTTAAAATCTATAAGATCAAAGACGTTAATATCTTTAGCGATTATAAATATGAAAATCGCAACCTTACTATAACAGACTCTGTTAAATACGACAACTATAATCTATACAGCTACGAAAAATTAAAATATAGACCTAAAGCCTTAACTGATGCTATTTTCATCACTAAAGGTGGACTTTTTAGAGATATTGACAGAACAAGGACTTATAGGTATTTAAGTGAACTCAAGGCATTTAGATACCCAAACATAGAATATATAGAAAATGAAGCGGATACGACTCTAACTGCAAACATTTATTTATCGCCTAGAAAAAAATATGATCTAGGTTTTGATTTTGATATTACCCAAAGCAATATACAAACTATAGGTTTTTCATTCAGTACTGGATTGATTATAAGAAACATATTCAGAGGTGCAGAAACTTTAGAGATCTCTGCATTAGGAGCAATAGGTTCTTCTAAAGATGCTTCAAATGGTCAAGACCAATTTTTTGACATTAATGAAATAGGTGGTAATTTAAGACTAAGTATTCCTAGATTTTTTGTGCCTTTTAATACCGATAAGATCATTCCAAAATACATGTCTCCTAGCACACGTATAAGCATGGGAGCCACAAGTCAGCGTAATATTGGACTCGATAAACAAACGTTCACTGGGTCTTTCAACTACAACTGGTATCCCTCTCAAAAAGTGACCAATAATATTGATCTATTCAATGTTCAGTTCGTTAAAAATTTAAATACAGATAATTATTTTGGAGTCTATCAAAACTCTTATGATAGGCTAAATCAAATTGCACAAGATATTGGTTACATCAACTCTGATAATGACCTTTCCATTCCTGATGGAGCAGATAATTTTATAAATGATGTCCTAAATAACAATACGACGCTAACTCCAGAGGAAGATAATTATATTGATGTAAATAACATTTCTCAACGAAAAGATCGCCTTACCGAAGACAACCTTATATTTTCATCAAGTTTTAATTACGTAAAGGATAGAAGAGAAAACCTTTTTGATGAAGACTTCTCGATTTTTAGATTTAGGCTTGAAACTGCCGGTAATCTATTTGCCAATCTTTCTAGTGTTTTCAATTTAGATAAGAATAGTAATGGCAAATACGAACTTTTTGGTGTTCCGTTTTCTCAATTTATAAAAACGGAGTTAGATTATGTTAAACACTGGAATTTAGGAAAGAAAAATGTCTTTGCCATACGAAGTTATTTTGGTATTGCGATACCTTATGGTAATTCAGACAATATCCCATTTGCCGAAAGTTTTTTTGCTGGAGGACCAAATGATAATAGGGCTTGGACAGCTTATAATCTTGGACCAGGCAGTTCTTTATCTACTAACGAATTTAATGAAGCAAATATGAAAATCACTTTAAGTGCCGAACAACGATTCAATCTAGTTGGTCGTTTTAATGGTGCTGTTTTTGTTGATGCTGGAAACATTTGGAATGCGCTTGATGATGTTGAAGATGAAAACGCTACCTTCGATGGTTTTAAATCGTTAGAAGACATTGCTATTGGCTCTGGGTTTGGTTTAAGATATGATTTTAGTTTTTTTGTGCTCAGGCTAGATATTGGGTTTAAAACCTATGATCCTTCTAGACTATCTGGAAGTCGTTGGTTTAAGGATTACAACTTCGGAAATGCAGTCTATAATATTGGTATCAACTATCCGTTTTAATATTTTCATTATTGTTTCTTAACAATAACGTTTTCGTATGAATTAATTAGCCATCAAACTCTTTAATTCAATCATTGGTATTTAAAAATTGTTTATTTTTGATAACTTAATTTTCAACTTTAAATATCACAAAAATGAGTCATAATATAAAAGGTGGAGTTGCTACAGGTCGTGAAGTTCAGGCTATCTTTGATTTAGCAAAAGAAAAAGGATTTGCATTACCAGCAGTAAATGTCATCGGTTCAAATACTATAAATGGTGTTTTAGAAACTGCAAAAGCTTTAAATGCTCCTGTAATCATACAATTTTCTAATGGTGGTGCTCAATTTAATGCTGGTAAGGGTTTGAGTAATGAATATCAAAAAGCAGCTATTGCTGGTTCTATTGCTGGTGCGAAACACGTTCACCTTATGGCAGAAGCTTACAACGTACCTGTAATCTTACATACAGACCATTGCGCTAAAAAATTATTACCTTGGATTGACGGTTTATTAGAAGCAAGTGAACGCCATTATGCTGAAACAGGAAAATCACTCTTCAGCTCTCATATGATTGATTTATCTGAAGAGCCTATAGAAGAGAATATTGAAATCTGTAAAACATACCTTAAACGCATGAGTAAAATGGGTATGACTTTAGAAATAGAACTTGGTATTACTGGTGGCGAAGAAGACGGCGTGGATAATACAGACGTCGATGATTCTAAATTATATACGCAACCTGAAGAAGTTGCCTATGCTTACGAAGAGCTAAGTAAAGTGAGCGATCAATTTACAATTGCTGCAGCGTTTGGAAATGTTCACGGTGTATACAAACCAGGCAATGTAAAATTGACACCAAAAATATTAAAGAATTCTCAAGAATTCTTATCAAAGAAACACAATTTACCTCACAATCATATCGATTTTGTATTTCATGGTGGTTCTGGATCAACAGTTGAAGAAATTAGAGAAGCTATTGGTTATGGTGTAATTAAAATGAATATCGATACAGATATGCAGTATGCTTTTATGAGCGGTGTAAGAGATTATATGAATGAAAAAGAAGCTTATCTAAAATCACAAATCGGTAATCCAGATGGTGATGATGTTCCAAATAAAAAATATTACGATCCAAGAGTTTGGTTACGTAAAGGTGAAGATGCATTTGTTGAGCGCTTAAAAAAAGCATTTGATGACCTTAATAATGTAAATACTTTATAAATTTGCAATCTAAACTAATTAATTAAATCCATTTCAATGGCTTGGTTCAAAAGAAAAGATAAAGGTATTCAAACCTCTACCGAAGAGAAAAAAGATACACCCAAAGGATTATGGTATAAATCGCCTACTGGAAAAATAGTTGACACCAAAGAATTAGAACAAAACTTTTATGTAAGCCCTGAAGATGGGTATCATGTAAGAATTGGCAGTAAGGAGTATTTCGGAATATTATTCGATGATAATACGTTTAAGGAGTTAGATGCAGATTTAACGTCTAAAGACCCTTTAAGATTTGAAGACACAAAAAAGTATCCTGATCGATTAAAAGCGGCTCAAGAGAAAACGAAGCTTAAAGATGCCGTTAGAACTGCTGTTGGTAAATCTAAAGGTGAAGACTTAGTCGTTGCATGTATGGATTTCTCCTTTATCGGAGGCTCTATGGGTAGCGTTGTAGGTGAAAAAATTGCTCGTGCTGCAGACTACGCACTAAAGAAAAAAATACCATTTATGATCATCTCAAAATCAGGAGGTGCGCGTATGATGGAAGCTGCGTTGTCATTAATGCAATTAGCTAAAACATCAGTTAAATTAGCTCAGTTGGCTGACGCAGGTATTCCATACATATCGTTATGTACAGACCCAACAACTGGTGGTACTACAGCTTCTTTTGCAATGTTAGGCGACATCAACATTAGTGAGCCTGGTGCTTTAATTGGTTTTGCTGGTCCCAGAGTTGTAAGAGATACAACAGGACAAGAACTACCTGAAGGTTTTCAAACATCTGAGTTTTTATTAGAACATGGGTTTTTAGATTTTATTACCCACCGTAAAGATTTAAAAAACAAGGTTAATTTATATATTGATTTGATAAAAAATCAACCCCTAAGAACAGTATAAAAAAGTGAGCCAAATGGCTCGCTTTTTTTAGTTCAAGTTTTTTTTTAAATGCACATAAAAACAAGTTCCAACATTAATCTTACTTTTAACGTTTATTTTTCCTCCCATACTTTCTATGTGGTTTTTTGTAATGAATAGACCTACGCCACGAGAGTCCTTTTTTTTATGAAATGTAGCGTTAAGTTTGAATAACTTATTCCTGTTTTTTTCTAAATCAAAGCCCATCCCGTTATCTTTAAACGTAATTAACACATCGTCTTTATTAACAGACGCATCAATTTTAAGATACGATTGTCGCTCTTCTTCTCTATACTTAATAGCGTTAGTCAAAAAATTTAGAATGATACTATCTAAATATGCTTCAATGGCCATAACTTCAATTTCTGGGCTCACATTGTTTATTATCTTGAATTTGTATACATTGGCAATGGCAGTCACGTTATATATAGCATTAGTAATAAACTCATTAAGATTTAAGGCTTTTAAACCATCATTTTCAGATAATTCTTGCTTCCTTACCTTATTGAGGTGCAATAATGTTTCATTTAGATGAGACAAAGCATCTTTCAAAAGTTCAAAATTCTCATCTTCATTTATAGACTCATGCTCCTGTTCTATGAAGTTGGTAATTGTATTTAAATTACCTACATGAGTTCTGATATCGTGAGTTGCAATATGAGCAAAACTCATGAGCTTTTCATTTTGTTGCTTAGCAATATTCATCAATAACTCTAATTGTTTTGTAGATTCTTTTTGTTCTGAAATATCTATAATTTGTGAGATGAAATAAAGCGGTTTATTATTAGCATCTCGCATTAATGATACTGAGATCAATGTCCAGATTACATGTCCATCTTTATGGAAATATCGCTTTTCATCTTGAAAACTTTCTATTTTTCCGTCCAATAAATCATGAACATATTGTATGTCTTTATCTAAATCATCCTTATGCGTAATATCTTGAAAAGACATGCTGTATAATTCATCCTTTTTATAACCAAATAAATTTATGATGCTTTCATTGACTTTTACCCAACTTCCATCTAGACCAACAATTGCTATGCCTCCATGGGCATTTTTAAAGATATTTTCAAATAATTCTTGTTTTACAGTATGTAATCTTTTTGGCATAATTTTGAGGTAATGGATTAATAACAAACAAATTAATCCATAAAACTCTGTAAGAATTATCACTATTTTATAAATTAATAACTCTAAAACAAACTCTATAAAAAAAGCGAGTCATTTGGCTCGCTTTTTTTAACTATTAGGAAATATTTTAATTTAAAATGATATTTACCTCATTGCCATTATTGAATGTAAATGTGGCTTCATTATCACAGTCACCTATACCATAATCAAAAGTACCTCCAAAATTGGTTCGCTGCACATCAACGCTACCACTAACAAAATAAGAACATATAACTTCTCTACGCAAAGGTGTAAGCACCTCATAAGAATGTACATTACCATTAACAAAGGATGTCGTCCAATTACCTGTTACCTCAAAGACATTATCGCTAAATATACCGCTTTCGAACCCTTCAACCCATTCTCTAACTTTAAGTCCTTCTCGACTGGCTTGAGCTCCATTTGGCCATATAACCGTAATATCTAATGTATGTGTAAATTGTGGGTTTCCATTAGCATTAGAACGTTCTTTAAATAACGTTCTGCTACCAATGACTTGCTTAGCATCAAAGTAAAAATCAATCAATGAATAGTTGATTATGACTTCTTGTGCTTCAATATTTCTTGTATAGGAAAACACTATCTGTCCTTTCAATAAATGTCCTCTTACTTCACAACCTTCAGTGCCAAAATCTACTGTAACTTCCCTAAAACCCTGTTGAGCTACTACAGTTATTGTAACACAGTTTGGTAACATTCCCTGACCATTTCCATTTCTACCAAGGTTATCACTTTCCTCAGTTTCGTAAGCTTCAATGATAATATCTCCTATTATACTTGCAGCTGTATCAATTTCAGAAGATAATTTCACTTCAGAAACCTCTTCATTTTGCTCTTCTTCAGTAGTTGTATCTTCATTAGTACAACTGGTAATAGTTAAACCTAAAGCAATAAAGGCTAACATAAATCTTAAAACTGTTTTCATGACTAAATATTTGATGTTAATATGATGTTAAGACCTCAACTTGTCTTAAAGGTTTAATCCATATGCAAAAAAATAAAAACTATAGAATGGTAAATTTGTAAATCATTAAAAATTACTATATTTGCCGCTTGAAAGAAAGACTTTCAACATACATAAAAATCATTTACAATAATATTAGCATGTATTTAGATCAAAAAGAAAAAGAGGCTATCTTTAAAAAACATGGCAAAAACCAAAAAGACACTGGTTCTGCTGAAGGGCAAATTGCTTTATTCACATACAGAATTAACCACTTGACCGAGCACTTAAAAAACAATCGTAAAGATTATAATACCGAGCGTTCATTAGTAAAGTTAGTAGGTAAACGTCGTGCTTTACTTGACTATTTAACTAAAAAAGATATCATGAGATATCGTGCTATAGTTAAAGAGTTAGGATTAAGAAAATAATATCAAAGAGGCTTCATGCCTCTTTTTTTATATAACAAACTCATACGATAGAGTATAACCATCGTAAATAAGAAGCTAATTACAGTTTTTCATTGGTCAAGACATTAGGTCTCACAACAACTACAACAACACAACGACCATTGTTTAACATTGTTCTGGCATAAAATATATTTGCCCGAACTAGAATTAAAAATTTATGATTCCAAAGACATTTAAAGAGGTTATAGACCTTGGTGACGGTAGAGAGATTTCTATTGAAACCGGAAAATTAGCAAAGCAAGCGCATGGTAGCGTTGTGGTTCAATCTGGCAAATGCATGTTATTATGTACTGTTGTATCTAATTATCATCAAGCTGATGTTGACTTTTTACCATTAACAGTAGACTACAGAGAAAAATTTGCATCTGCTGGACGTTATCCTGGCGGTTTTTTCAAAAGAGAAGCCAGGCCTAGTGATGGAGAAGTTTTAACAATGCGTTTAGTAGATCGTGTATTACGCCCATTATTCCCAAAAGATTATCATGCTGAAACACAAGTGATGGTTCAACTGATGTCTCATGACGAAGACGTGATGCCAGATGCAATGGCTGGATTAGCTGCTTCTGCAGCAATTCAATTATCAGATATTCCTTTTGAAACTGCAATCTCTGAAGCAAGAGTTGGTCGTGTTAATGGTGAATTTATAATCAATCCTACACGAGCACAACTAGAAGCATCAGATATCGATATGATGATTGGAGCTTCTGCAGATTCTGTAATGATGGTAGAAGGTGAAATGGATGAAATTTCAGAAGAAGAAATGGCAGATGCTATCAAATTTGCACATGAAGCAATAAAAGTACAATGTGCTGCTCAAGTAAAACTAGCTGAAGCAGTTGGCAAGAAAGAAACACGTGAATACGATCCTGAGATTGAAGATGAAGACTTAGCAAAGAAAATTCATGATATGGTCTATGATAAAACCTATGCCATTGCTAAAGCAGGTTCTTCTAAACATGAGAGAGGTGCAGCTTTTAGTGAAATTAAAGAAGAGGTTTTCGAGTCGTTCTCAGAAGAAGAGCAAGATGAATTAGGGAAATTAATTCATAAATATGTAGCAAAAGCTCAAAAAGCAGCTATAAGAAACTTAACTTTAGATGAAGGGTTACGTCTCGATGGTCGTAAAACAGATGAAATAAGACCAATATGGTGTGAGGTAGATTATTTACCATCAACTCATGGTTCTTCTATCTTTACACGAGGTGAAACGCAAGCGCTAGCTACAGTAACCTTAGGGACATCGAGAGAAGCTAATCAAATTGATATGCCTTCATACGAAGGTGAAGAACGTTTTTATTTACATTACAACTTTCCTCCTTTCTCAACAGGTGAAGCACGACCTTTAAGAGGAACATCAAGACGTGAAGTTGGTCACGGTAATTTAGCACAGCGTGCCTTAAAAGGTATGGTGCCTGAAGATTGTCCATACACAGTTCGTGTCGTTTCTGAAGTACTAGAATCTAATGGTTCATCATCTATGGCCACTGTATGTTCTGGAACTATGGCATTAATGGATGCTGGAGTGCAAATGAAAAAACCTGTTTCTGGTATCGCTATGGGATTGATCTCTGATGCAGACACTGGAAAATATGCTGTATTGTCTGACATCTTAGGTGATGAAGATCACTTAGGAGATATGGACTTTAAAGTAACTGGTACTGCAGATGGTATTACAGCTTGCCAAATGGATATCAAAGTTAAAGGATTATCATACGAGATCTTAGTGAATGCATTAAAACAAGCTCGTGATGGTCGCTTACATATTTTAGAAAAATTAACAGATACCATTGCTGCTCCAAATGCAGATGTTAAAGATCATGCTCCAAAAATGATTACTAGACGTATTCCTAATGAATTTATTGGAGCCTTAATTGGACCTGGAGGAAAAGTCATTCAAGAATTACAGAAAGAGACTAATACAACTATTGTTATTAATGAAGATCCAGTGACCGAAGAAGGTGTTGTAGAAATACTAGGTGTTGGTCCAGAAGGTATTGCTGCTGTAGAAGCTAAAATTGATGCCTTGATGTTTAAACCTGAAGTTGGAAGCGTTTATGAAGTAAAAGTCATCAAGATGTTAGATTTTGGTGCTGTTGTTGAGTATACTGAAGCTCCAGGAAATGAAGTATTATTGCACGTAAGTGAATTGGCATGGGAACGTACAGAAAATGTATCTGATGTTGTAAACATGGGTGACGTCTTTGATGTAAAGTATTTTGGTATAGACTCTAGAACTCGCAAAGAAAAAGTGTCTAGAAAAGCCATCTTACCTAAACCAGAAGGCTACCAACCAAGACCACCAAGAGATAATAACAGAGGTGGACGTGATAATAATAAAGGAAGAGATAATCGCGGGCGTGATAATCGTCGTGATGATCGTAAGCCTAGAGAAGACAAAAAAGATTAATTCTTTTTCTTAATAAAAAAACCTCACATCATATGTGAGGTTTTTTAGTTTATATCAAAATAAATTTTATTTATCTAAACCTTGACTTACTTTAAAAATATACCTTTTAAGAAAAGCTAAACCAATGATAGCTGTTGATAAAAAACATATGAGCCATATTAGTCTGTAACTAAAGCTTGTGAATTTTGATAGTAACCAACTTAATCCAGTACTATATAACAACGCTCCTATATCTACAATATACGCACGATACAAACTTTTAAGATAATTTGTTCTGTCTCGAAATGTAAAATATCTATGCAATGCATGCTGTCTTGCTACTCCTATAATAAAAGCAATAATCCAACTCAAAGTTACTTTTAGAGTAAATGGATTGAAATAGTAAATAATTTCATAGGTAATAAATCCGATTATTGCTCCAATGACTGCGATGATTAACATTCGGAAAAACTCATATTGGTTATAAAATCTATATAGCATATCATATTTTATATCTGATTTCTCTTTTCTTTAAGTATCCAATACAATCCCTTTGCATCAGTTTTCATACGCTTAGAAATTAAAAGGATGATAAGTTCTTCAACATGGGAAATATACCCTAACACCATGGCCAAACAGAATAGATATTCGTTATAGTTCCAGGCAAATAGAACGAAAATGAATAGTCCTTGAATATAGCCGCCTATCTTAGTGGTATATAAATGTAAACTTGGATATTGCTTAAATTTGATAAATGAGACCATTAATCCTAAAACAAAAAAAGCAATGAACAGCCATAGCATCCATATAGATTCAGATAGTGCTTCCATTTTAAATGTAAAAATACCAATGAAGGCTGCTATAAATGTGCCATTGTCTGCTAACGAATCAAGTTTGGCTCCAAACTCTGTTTTTAAATGAAAGACACGAGCAATTAAACCATCTAAGATATCAGTTATCAAATTCACACATAAAAGTACGGCAAACAGCTGCTCTTTTTCAATATATATGAGCCACAGAATCAAAGGAAACGTTATTAATCTATAAAGACTTAAGAAGTTTGGAACGTTGTATATGTTTTCTTTTTCCATAAATTAAAATGATTTTTTCAAATTGAAATGTAACAGTATCTTACTAATGAAAAAATGAGTGATACTACAACATAGAAATAAGACGATCGCATACTCAAAATTGACATAGTCAAGAAAAAAATAAATGAGATTTACCCCTAAAGCTGAATCTGTTTTATCAATCAGCGTGAACAACATTTCATTGGAACTCGCTTTCACTCCTGATTGAATTCCTAATTGCCGTTTCATCAAAGAGTTTGGCAATTCAAATAACATATATGCTAGCCCAAGTACGAATCCTAAAAACAATGGATATTGTACTTCTATAAAGGTCAAAACTTCAATTATATACAATACGAAAGCATTGACTAGTGAAACGAAAACAAAACCTCTCCAAGTTTTATTCTCACCAAATGCTTTTTTAGAGACGGGAAGTTTTAAACATTTAAAATAATTATGCTTTACAACTAACATATGTAATACATTGGATATGAGTAATGGTAACAAAACTATTCCTAGATGTTGCAATATATTATTTATCATCTTTGAGGCATTTAAGGATTGCTAGTGCTGTATTTAAAACACGCTTTGAGAAGTCATACTTTGCCAACAATCCTGATACTTCGTAAAACGAAAGTCTGGTTATGATATATACTTTTAAGCTATATCTGTATGCCTTTAACCATTCATTCCAATCAGTACTAGTTGTGTATAATTTATAGTGAGCGTTTAAATAGAAAAAGAGTGTTTCTTTTTTAAAATCTAAGGGCAAAACAAAGCTTAAAAACTCAACAATATCTCTATGAGAAAAATCGATCATTGCCAATTCCCAATCGTAAATTATTGGTGTACCATCTTTTCTAATAGCGATGTTTCTCGGATTAAAATCATTATGAATTATGGTTCTCTCCAGATTAATAGATCTGAATTCTTCCTCTAAGTCATCTAATTCATCATACAAGCTATTTAATATTACTATGTGCTCATCGTATGTGCATTCTGTAATTAGAATCATCATCATTTTCTTATACAATTCTACAGACAACCATGGTTTAAATTCTTGAACATGCTTAAAATGGTCTGTTGATACATTTTGATGAAATTTTGAAATTGAGGTTATGACCTCAAGAATATGATTTTGTTTCCAACATTCTGGATGGTTTTCTGAATTCATAATATCAATAGAGGAAGGTTCAAGGTATTCTTGAAGTATCATATGTATCTCTCGTTTTGGATTGATATGTTTTCCATAATATTTTGGACAATATTGAAAATCTATGTGATGTAAGTATTCATATAATTCAACTTCTTTGAGATGACAATTCTTATACTCCAAGTTTTGTTTTGACATTTTTAATAGATCGGATAGGTCTGGATTTATAGAAGCGGCCATAATATGTAATCCTTTTATAACCTCGACATCTAGAGGTTTTGATTTGATCAATGCCTTTTTTATGATCGATTCATTATCATTTTTATATTTGATTTCAAACGGAATGAACCCAATTATCTTTTTATTGACTTTTGAAGCAATATTGGTAAGTATTCCATTTTCAATCAAATCACTACTCAATGCTATATTTTCAATGTGCTTATCTTCAAAAAAAGCACCTAAACTAGATCGAATAAAATCTGTAGTGATTTCAGACTTAAGCAACCATTTTACTGGTTTATTCCTACCTAGTTTCTCATGTGCTTTAGCAAACTCACCACTAACAATTGCAGCATAGGTAGATATTTCTAGTCCTAATGTAAAACCAGCGATAAGCTTAGCTAACCTATTTACTTTCCCACTTCCATAACAGTTCATAATTTCTAATGCTTGAGATTGTTTTGGGAGTGATGTTCCACCACCTATACTTCCAATTACTAAGTTGGGTAGTGTTAGCTTAATATTTAGGGCTTCATCCTTCTTTTCTAAATGTAAGATACCAATACCTGATTCATGAATTGAAGCCAAATCTTGACCTGTAGCAACAAAAATTGAAGCTATAGAATTGGCAACATTTATATTATAACCAACCATTCCATCTTTTAATGCTAGTTTTTTTGATGGATAAAAGCAATCCATTAATTTATCTGAAGTTGTACGTAACACCTCATTTATGACTTTTTCTGGAATTGTACATTCTGCAACCACATGGATTCCTCTACCAGATTTTATATTATAGTGCGATACTTTTTTGTCGCTAGCACCATTTCCTTCAATAACGAAATCGATAGGAACAATTCCTGAAGCCTTTTTAAATGCTTCAACAATAAATAACATTGCATGCCATGTGCAAGTTGTTGTCATGTTTTGACCTGAAGCGTCTCCTGTGTGATACTCAAATTTTAAATGAACAACTTGGTTAAGCTGAATGCTATTTATATTTACCAGTTCAGCATGGTTAGAATAAGATTCGGCAGTCTTCTTTATCCTAAAGAAATTAGTCTCAACAAACTTCTTAAAGATTAATGCTTCTTTTTTTGAATTAAAAATAAACATAGGAGAACGTGTCATTTTTTGCCACTTGACCTCAGCTGTAAAACCATTACTTTTACTAATCACTTTCGCACCTCGATTCATACTTGCTATCAAAGCACCTTCTAAGGTTCCGGCTGGACAATAAACCAGTTCTTGCTTATGAGCATCGTTAAATAGCAATGGACCAACAATTCCTATAGGTATCTCTGTACTTCCAATGTAAGACTCAATATTATTTCTTATGTCTTGAAGCTCTAATTTAGAATCGGAAATTAGGTGTGTGTCTATGTTTTGCGTATTTAGAAACTCTAAACGCATATTAGTTGATGTACTTGTAACAAGTCCTCTTCCTGGAATGATTGGTATTTTCATATGACTAAGCTTTATATCTGGTTCAAAATTATTGCTATTATCACATATTAATTTGTTATATGAGCAATGTTTTAAATTTATTTTTGTGATAATCACAAATTAATATATATTTAAGCGATGTTTCAATTGAAATTTTTAAAACAAATACAAAGGCAATTGCCTAAAAACAGCTCGTTAATTGATGCTATTGCAACAACACTAGATATTAGTTACGATGCTGCACATAGACGCACAAGCCTAAAAAGTAAATTATCTATTGATGAGTGCATCATTTTAGCTAAAACTTATCACATTGCATTAGATGGTTTGTTTGAAACCACAGATAAGAATTATATTTCTGTTGAGAAAACAAAACCAATTCATAATGAACAAGAACTTGAAAATTATTTTAAAAATTCATACGAATCCTTACTTCCTTTAT
The DNA here is from genome assembly GCF_947503375.1 of uncultured Psychroserpens sp. Lineage (GTDB taxonomy): Bacteria > Bacteroidota > Bacteroidia > Flavobacteriales > Flavobacteriaceae > Psychroserpens. The sequence continues at coordinate 139,948 of NZ_CANNDQ010000007.1, read as the reverse complement.
TAAAAAAAAATGGGAGCCGAATTTTATATTCGGCTAAAGACATTCCACTATTCTATACGATAGGAGATGATGTTTTAAGTCGATTTAAAATCTACGTATGGTTAAAACTTCTAGATCAATCATTTACGAATAAAACCTTTGACCAATTTTCACCTAGTGTTGGACTTATTACATCTGCTAAAGCATTGGGTAGTTTATATCAAAACCTTCATACAACAGAGATTTGGGATATTACTACTGTAAATAGTACGCTCAAACAGATTCACTTTTACAATCAAGCAGGATTAGTAACTAATCTTAAAGCTGTCGAATTATGTGATGCACTACATAAGCTAATACAAAAAATTTCTAATAAAGTTGAAGAAAAATCTGATTATTACAAACTTTATTATAATGAGTTATTATTGATGAACAACAATGTTCTAGTGTCTACACCTGAGCAAAAATCACTATATGTTCCATTTTCAATATTATCTTATTATTTAACAAGTGATCGTTTAACCTGTAGTCAAGCAGAAGCATATTTAAATCAACAATTGGAACACTCAAAACTTTTAAATACTTCTGGTGAAAAAGAAAAACGCACATTCTATAATCGCATTCATGCAAAAATAGAGGCTTTAAAGCAACTTATAGAAGCCACTCAGGTTTTAGATTTTGAATAAATAGTAAAAGCTTTACAATTTTCGCGCAACCTTTTGGTTCTTATCAAGACTATAGGTAAATATCCAATTATGAAAAAATCAATATTTATAATTAGCTGCTTTTCTGCTTTAATAATTTATGCGTGTTCTTCTATAGAAATGAACAACCAAGAAAACGAAGCCAATATTAACTTTACTGAATTTATCTATTCGGTCTATGACCCTTTAACTTTAAATACATTTGAACAAACAAATTATTTATTAGAAGATCATAAAATCACAAGTTCAATATATTACAGAAACTCATCAAACACCACTTTAACTAACACTTACATCTATTTAAATGATAAAATTTCTGAAATCATAACCTATGAAAACAATCAAGTTATAAAAGAAACAAACTACAATTATGACAATAGTGGCAACCTAGTTGAATACATTTCAAAATACAATGAAACTGACACCTTACAGTTATCTTATGACAAACATACATTTAATCACACTCAAGATACAATTTTTGTAGAACGAAAAAAAAGCCTTGATGGTATTAATTACGATACTCAAATTTCTACTATGAAAATGATACTTGATGAAAATAATAATAGAGTGTATTTTGAAGCATTTGATTACATACATAACGAGCAAATAAACATTATAAAAAATACTTATGATACTAATAATAATATGATAGTCGAAGAAACATCTACACAATTTGAAGATGGATCTGCATCTATTATTAGCCTTGACACATATGGCTATAATACAAGTATTAATACGCTAGAGGTAATTTATCAAAAAACTTTTGGGCGCAAGAACTCTATGCTGTTATACCATTTAGAACCTCAATTGTTATTTAATTTTAACCCAAGATTTATATCTCCAAATTCAATAAATGCGTTTACTTCTAATTCAATAAATATAGAAGCGTTTCCTGTAGAGTTTGAAAATACCTTGAACAACGATGGCTATAGTATATTGGATGACTTTATAGTTTATTCAAGTAACAGTACAGATTACTTCCACAAATTCACTTTAGAATATATATCTGAATAGAAACCATAAAATTGAACATAGAACAGTTAATAAAAGCTTGTAAAAAGCAAAATCTTGATGCTCAAAGTCAGTTGTACCAAATGTATAAGGATGATTTGTATGTATTATGCTTAAAGTATTGTAAAAATAAAGAAGAGGCGCAAGATAATTTACAAGATGCTTTTCTGAACATCTTTAGCAAAATAAAATCTTATAAAGGAAAAGGATCTTTCGAAGGTTGGATGAAACGAATAACAATTAATAAAGCCATAGATAAATACAAAAGGGATAAACACATTAATATCGAGATTAACAATGATATCCTTATTGATAATCATTTTGACTCAACTTCTTTTGAAAGTATTCCTATTAGTAATATTTTAAAACATATTCAGGAATTACCTCCTCAATATCGATTAGTATTTAATTTATATGAGCTTGATAATTATACACACAAAGAGATTTCAAAGCTTCTTGGTATTAGTGTTAATACTTCTAAATCAAACTTGCATAGAGCGAAAAACATCTTAAAAATTAATTTACAACCACTTAGGTTAAGACCTAGTAAAAAATTGACATCTAATGGAGACTAAAAAAGACATTGGAACCGCTCTAAAAAGTAGGCTAGAGAACTATAAGGATAGTCCTAATGATTTAGTTTGGATGAATATAGAGGCTAGTTTAATAAAAAGAAAGAAAAGAAAAGGACTAATTTTTTGGTTTTTTGGTCTAGCAATAGGAATTTCAATACTTGCCATGTACTTGATCAAATCTTCAGAAAAATCTAATTTAAGAAGCACTACTGATTCTCACATCAAAAAAGTTGAAAATCAAGTATATAAGAACACTTCTAACTCTATTATTAATTCTAAAGATATAAATTCAAACACAAATATACCTTCTATAAAGAAGCGTAATTACGATAGTATAAAACCTTTTGAACAATCTACTATTAATGAGCAAAGCACAAATAAAGGGTCTAATCATAAATTAACTACGCATACAAATATTACAAAAGAGAATCTGAAAAATAAACAAAATACTAAGGCGTCTTTTCTTAATAAGAAATTTAAAACTAAGTTTTCTAAAACTTCAACTGAATTTAATAAGTCAAAAAGCAATAGTGATAAAACTAAAAAAGATGTTAAAGAACAAGCACTCAATTTATTGATGATAGACAACATTAAAAACAGTAACAAAACAAGTGCAACTCAAAATAATCAGCTGTCTAAATCGATTATAAATGAAAAACATAGGACTTCACTAGTTATTAATGACAGCCTCATAATTTCAAATGAAAAATCAAATGATTCGATACTTCAACAGATAAAACCTAAGCCTATTTCTGAAGAAAAAACCAATGATAGTATAGGTAATAAAAGTGAAACTAGGTGGAGTATCTCTCCAAGATTAACCTATTCATATTTTGGCATTTTTAATGAAAACACTATTGACAATTACTCACTAAATTATGGTATAACTGCAGGATATAAAATAGCAAAAAAAACGCATATACGTCTAGGAGTTAGAAAGCTAGAACTTAATCAAACTATTAGTACAGACAGTACGAGTTTAAAAAGAAACATAGGATATTTAGAATTTCCTTTAGAAATTAAATACTCAATAAAAACGAGTAAACTTTCACCTTACCTTACTGGTGGAGTAAGTTATTTCAAACTTCAAAATACGGATATTAACACTGAAAACACTTTTGAATATAATTCTACATTTTCATTAAATTTTGGTTTTGGTTTGGAGCATAAATTAATAAATAATGTCTTTCTAAATGTAGAGCCAAACTTTAGTTATCAGCTAAAACCACTAATACAAAACAGAGATATTAACCCCTTTATTTTATCAATAAACTTTGGTATAACATATCGTTTTTAACAAAGAACTTGTGTATGTGCTAGTTTTTGTTATATTATTAGCTATGATACAAGCAGATAAAGAAAAATACAAAGACATTTTAGAAAACTCCGTAGACTATCTTGAGCAACATGGGTTTGAAAATATTAAAGCAGATACTGATGGCTATGAAACCCCGAAATCTTTTATAAAAAAAGGCAGTGATGTCAGTATCACGCCAGATATTGTAGCTCACAAAAATGGAAAAAAACATTATTTTGACATCAGTCTTAAAAGCGAAAAGCCAAAATTATTGAAATCTAAATGGTTATTTTTAAATACGTTGACCGCACTAAAGTCACATCATTTTAGATTGATTACAACAAAAGGGCATTATAAATTTACAAGCGAAATGCTTGATGATATTAACCTTAGCAACAAATCCTTAATTAAAATTTAAATTAATTTTAAATTCTTGTAACATTTTTTGTACTTGTTACGTATAACTATATGGTATTATACTTTTACCCCAATTAAAGGAGAAAATTAAATGAGACAACTAAAAATTACGAAGCAGGTTACTAATAGGGAAACTGCATCGTTAGACAAATATCTACAAGAAATTGGAAAGGTTGATCTGATTACTGCTGATGAAGAGGTTGAATTAGCACAGCGCATCAAGGCTGGTGATCAAATTGCTTTAGAAAAGCTAACTAAGGCCAACTTACGTTTTGTGGTTTCTGTTGCAAAACAATATCAAAATCAAGGTTTAACACTTCCAGATTTAATTAACGAAGGGAATTTGGGTTTAATCAAAGCAGCACAACGTTTTGATGAAACTCGAGGCTTTAAATTCATATCATACGCCGTATGGTGGATTCGTCAATCAATTCTTCAAGCTTTAGCCGAACAATCTCGTATTGTACGATTACCATTGAATAAGATTGGATCAATAAATAAAATAAACAAGACATTTGCATTTTTAGAGCAAAGTCATGAGCGTCCTCCAAGTGCTGAAGAAATCGCTAAAGAATTAGACATGACTATTAATGACGTTAAGGAATCTATGAAAAATTCTGGTCGTCATGTCTCAATGGATGCCCCTTTAGTTGAAGGTGAAGATTCTAACCTCTACGATGTTTTGCGTAGTGGTGAATCTCCAAATCCTGATAAAGATTTATTACATGAGTCCTTACGAACAGAGATTGAACGTGCTTTAGAAACATTGACACCTCGTGAGGCAGATGTTATTCGTTTATATTTTGGTCTTGGGAATCAACATCCAATGACTCTTGAAGAAATAGGAGAAACATTCGATTTAACACGAGAGCGTGTACGTCAAATTAAAGAAAAAGCAATTAGACGTTTAAAGCATACGTCTAGAAGTAAAATATTAAAAACATATTTAGGTTAGTAATTACATTTTATTACGACTTAATAACAGTAACAACAGTTACACTCAAGCAATTGAGTATCTCATAACTGTTCGTTTTTTGATTGATGAAAGAACCCACGGCTGATTACCGTGGGTTTGTTTTTCAATATACCATGGCCAGCTTTCTTAAAGTCACAAACTTCACGCTTCCAACTTAGTTTACTATATTTGCGAAAACAATTCAACAGCTTATTTTATGTCTTTAAAACTTGTAGCGCCATCTATACTAGCAGCAGATTTTGCCAACCTCCAACGTGATATAGAAATGGTTAATAACAGTGATGCCGATTGGTTTCATATAGATATCATGGATGGTGTTTTTGTACCTAATATTTCTTTTGGAATGCCTGTATTAAAAGCAATTACTAAATATGCAACCAAATTAATAGATGTGCATTTAATGATTATAGATCCAGATAGATATATTAAAACCTTTGCTGAATTAGGTGCTAATAACCTTACTGTCCATTTTGAGGCTTGTACACATCTTCACAGAACACTACAAGCTATAAAAGCTGAAGGTATGAAGGCAGGAGTTGCGTTAAATCCACACACATCAATTGCGCATTTAGAAGACATTATTATGGATGTTGATCTAGTATGCATCATGAGTGTTAATCCTGGTTTTGGTGGACAAAGTTTTATTGAAAACACCTATTCTAAAGTAAAAGAACTAAAAGCACTTATTAACCGAAAAGGTGCTAGAACAAAAATTGAGATTGATGGTGGTGTTACAAATAAAAATGCAAAACAATTAATTGACGCTGGTGCCGACGTATTGGTAGCAGGTAGTTATGTATTTAAAAGTGATGATCAAACAGCAGCTATAAAAGGCTTAAAAGCAATCATGAACGCTTAACACTCTATATTCTATTCTGTACTACCATAACCATAACCATAACCATAATTATAGCTATAACCATAAGATTTACTTGCGCCTACACTATTGATCACGTAAGCCATATTCTTGAGACGCTTGGTATCATTCAAGTTTTTAGAAAAGTCCAGTAAGTTCTTTTCAGTTACCTCAGCTCTTACCAAATACAAGGTCACATCTGCCCATTGAGATATAAGAAGTGTATCTGTAACTAAAATAGTAGGTGCAGTGTCAACTATGATGTAATCATAAATTTCTTTAGCTTCATTTAATAGATTTTCAAATCGACCATTTGTAAGTAAATGTGCTGGATTTGGAGGTATACTACCCGATAGTAAAATATCATGATCAGGATGCATAGCAAAGCCTTTTACTAAAGCCTTTTTCCAATCAAATGTATTATCATACAAGTAATTAGACAATCCTGGATCGTTTTTATCTCGCTCTGGTGTAGTATAATGATGTATTTGAGGATTTCTTAAATCTGCTCCAATTAGTAATACTTTCTTGTTTAAACTTGATATAGCTAATGACAAATTGGTTCCAGCATAGGTCTTCCCTTCTCCTTTGATCGTGGATGTGCAATACACAACTTTTCCTTTATCACTTTTAGTAGAGTTCAACATGTAGTTGACGTTAGAACTTAAAATCCTAAACGCTTCAGCTTGAACCGAACGATCGGTAGGATCATAAAAGACAAGATCATTTCCCTTAATTTTTGGTAATTCTGCCAGAATAGGAACATTTGGCACTCGCTCTTCTATATCTGTCTTACCTTTTATTTTAGTATCTAAAAGAATAGTAGCATACAGCACACCAAAAGGGATAAGAAAACCAGCAACAAGTGCAAATAGATAGATATTTTTTGGATTAGGAGATACAGGAACATTTACTGAAAGTGCATTCTCTACAACTTTTATTGAAGGCTCTGTGATGGCAAGATTGATAGCGGCTTCTTCTCTTTTCTGCAATAAAAACAAGTACAGACTTTCCTTAATAGCTTGCTGTCTATCAATAGATCGCATTATTTTTTCTTTACCAGGGAAACTAGATACTTGAGATGCAAATTTACGATTTCGATCTACCAATTGATTTTGCGAAGCTTCTAGCTGCAATTTATAGGATGTCAATGACGCTTTTATATTTCCAAGTATTTCTCTAAGTTTTGTATTTAATAACTGTACTGAAGGGTTCTTCTCCCCTCCACTTGACAGGTATCTATCTCTCTCAAAAACCAATGTATTATATTCATCTATTAATGTGTTGACATTAGAATTTTCTATACCAATATTTGCTGGTAATAGCTCAGACTCTTTATCTTCAACATTTATAGACTCTTTAAGCATTTCGGTAAGTAACAATTGATTCTCAACTTTGAAAACTTGGTTTTCAGATTGTGTACGTTGATCAAGTCCTAATTCAGCATCTGCTTCAATATAAACTAAGTTATTTGATTGTTTAAAATCTCGTTTTTCGCCTTCAATAGAATCCAATTCTTCAGCGAGGTAAATGAAACGCTCATCAATAAATTCAATGGTTCGCTTTGAAACTTCTTGTCTATCTAAAATACCATCTTGATTGAATACCTCAACTAATTGATTCAATACACGTTCTGCTCTGGGCTTACTTTCACTTACTAGACCAAGCTGTAAAAGATCACTGTTTTTACCCAACATACTAACACTTACGCGGCTTTTTAGCTTCCCAGTAGCAGCAGCTACAGGAATAAATTTTAAAATATATGTTTTACCCACATTAGTCTTTATCGAGTTTAAACTCTTATACTGTATTTCAAAAGGTAGACCATGATTAACTCCTAATGAACTGTATTGCTTGAATTCGATAGGTTTATCTGAAGAACCTCTAAATATCTCGAATGAAGATTCTTTAATGTTAATTCTAAATGACTCGGCTCTAAAAATACTATCGTTACTAACTGTCTTGAGTATCGAAAAAGGAAAGCGATCAATTTCACTTGTAAGTACATTTCCTTCTTCATAAAACTCCATGGTTAGATCTAAATTTTTAACCACTTGCTCCATTATCCTGTAGGATTTCAGAATCTCTATTTCATTTTCAAGATTAATACTTGATCTATTAAAAATAAATGCAGATGAGGGTAATTCTATTCCTTTTGCTTTATTTAATATCTGTATTTTTGCATTAGACCTGTAAACTTTTGGGGTATACCTTAAATATAAAAATGCAAGTAATAAACATAAGCCTACTCCTATTGCAAACCAAACCCAATATCTAAGGTATTTTCTTGCTTCATGCTTAATGAGCTCACCTTGGTCAGATTTTTTAATAGCTATGTTAATTGGTTCTTGTTTCATAGCTTATCTAGTAATTAAAACAACAGTACTCAACAGTATAGAAACTACAGAAATTACAGTAGCTGTATTTCCAACAAAACCAGCGCTTTTAACTTTAGGATTATTAGGATTTACAACGATAACGTCATTAGGCTTAATAAAATAATAAGGGCTTTTGAGTAACTCGGCTGAAGTAAGATTAAGATGTGTTATTTTATGAACGCCATCAATTTCTCTAACCAAAATAATATCTTCACGCTTACCATTTATAGTCAAATCACCTGCGTATCCTAAAGCTTGTAATATGCTAATGTTTTGCTCAGTAAAATTATAAGTTCCTGGTGTGTTAACTTCGCCAAGAACAGTTACTTTAGCATTTAACAATCTAACATTAACTGTTGGACTAACTAAGTGCCCTTCATCTTCCAATCGCTTGGCAATTTCATCTCTGAGTTGTATAACTGTTTTATTAGCTGTAGAAATAAACCCTAATTGAGGGAAATTAATTTGTTGATCTTCTGTGACCAAATAACCCTCTAATTGCATCATTTCAACACTTCCGCCTTGATTTGCAAAAGTAGTTGGCTTATTGTAAGGAATGGCTGTCTCTTCCACTAATGCTCCAACAGTAATTCTTAGTACATCATTTGGTTGGATTGTTGGACTTGTATATTGAACAACCGTATTATCATAATCTGCAGAATCTTGAAGATATAAAATCTCTTTTTTTGAAGCACACGAGCTTGCTAAAAAAAGGATGGTCATCAAAAAAAGAAATGGTCTCATCAAAAAGGGTATTAAAATAGCTGCAAATATAGGTTCAAATAAACGATTGACAAAGAAAACTAAGCTATTGCAAAATAATAAAAATCAATTTAATTGTTCTTTTACTTTATATTTTAATATCCAATCGTATACAAAAAACACAGAATAAAAAACTGTGCCTGTAACCATTAAGATCAAAAATTGTAAATGAATCTCAAAATTTCTGCATAAAAAAGCTATAATGAAAATCAATGCATTGGTTAATACTACACATGACGTCGTCTGAAAATGAGTGAAGCCAATTTCTAAATAGCGATGGTGCAGATGGTTTTTATCTGCTACAAAAGGACTTTTTTTATGAACTATAAGTCTTATGAAAAATATTCTAAGTGTATCAAGTAAAGGGAAAAACACAATACTTAATGCTAGAATTGGAGATGAATTATAAAATATAGATGCACGATGTATTTGTGTATGACCAATAAATCTAATAACGAAGAAAGCAATTAAAAAGCCCACGATCATTGACCCTGTGTCACCCATAAAGATCTTATTACGTTTTGAAAAATTAAGTCTTAAAAATGGTAATAGAGATCCTATTAAAGCAATAGCTATTGTGCCCATACTAACATCTTCAATAAGAATAAAAACGTATGCAAAAGCTGCTGACGCAAAAAGTGCTAAAGTGCCTGCCAAACCATCTACACCATCAATTAAGTTATATGCATTAATGATCAAAACATAAACAAAAAGCGTAAAGACAACTGAAAACCAATACGGAAGAATAGTTATTCCTAATAATCCTGAGAGACCAGCAATTCGGGTATCTGTAAAGATAATTAATAACAATGCAGCCAGTAATTGTCCGAAAAACTTTTTTCTTGGCGATAAAATCAAAAGATCATCTTTTAAACCTAGAAAAAATAGTATGGTCATACCTCCTAAAATAAGCAATAAGACTTTGGTATCAAGTAATGCGCCAACGATGGTAATAACCACAACCATACTAAGGTAGATCCCTATACCTCCTAAAGTTGGTGTTCTAGTGGCATGTATGCTTCTATCACCAGGTTCATCCATCAAGTTTTTAGCTCTTGCTACATTTAATATAGCAGGAAATGTAAAAATTGAAACCACAAATGCTATTATAAAAGCAAATAGCAACCATAGATAAAGATAATCTACTGGATTAAAGTACTCAAGTAATTGCTTTATCATTCATTACAGTATTTAAGCCTTAGGGCAAAGTGTTAAATATAATGCGAATATAAGCCTAATACGAGCTAACTCCTAAAAAAAGAATATAGAAATCGGATTGATTAAGCTAACATTATATCCATTTGCAAAGTTATTAATTTAATAAATTCAATCTATATACAATACAATCAAACTTTAACACAATCAAGTCTCAAAATGAATTATTTAGCAAACCATTGCGGTATTTTAGATAAGTTCTTAATCATCACGACAAGTAACGGAAATTTCAATTGATTTCGTCTTATTGCTTTGAAATCTTCTCTTGTCTTCATTATCAAATTTTTTAAACTTCTATTACTAACACCTCCTACTCTCATTTTTATAATGGTATGAGGCAGATAAAAGAACTTAAACTGGTCTTGTTTAAAAATCCTTAATACGAAATCATAATCTGCAGCAATCTTATAATCAAGGTTGAAGCTGCCGTTGTTTGTATATATTTCTTTTTTCAAATACAATGTTGGGTGTGCTGGCATCCATCCTTTAGCTAATAATTTTGATTTGAAAGATTGGCTTTTCCAATTACGAACAATGTGGTTGGTATTATCAAATTTTACATAATGCAAATCCCCATAAACACCATCAACATTATGTGTAATAAATGTATTTGCAATTTCAGAAATTATAGAATTACTAGCTAAAAAATCATCTGAATGCACGAAACCAATTATAGAACCAGAGGCTTTAGAAATTCCTTTATTCAAAGCGTCATAAATTCCTTTATCAGGCTCAGAGTAGCATTTAACATGAGGGTGCTGTTTGGCTTTTTGCTTTACAATGTCTAGCGTATTATCTGTAGAATTACCATCAATAATTAGATACTCAATATCGTTATAGGTTTGATTAAGAACTGAATTTATACAAGTATCAATAGTTTTTTCGCTATTGAACGTTGCAGTAATAATAGAAATCTTCATGAGTTTATTATTCTCTTTTTTACTTTAACCGCAGGATTCCCTCTATATATGGTATATGGCTCTAGGTTTGATGTTGCTACAGAACCAAGAGATAATACAGCATGAGAGTGAACGATGACACCTGAACTCACTATCGATTTTGCGCCTATCCAACTCCCTTCTTTTAAGGCAATTGGAGCTATCATCAAATCAAATTCAGAAGATTTATAATTATGATTACCACAGAGTAATAAGGCATTTTGCGAAATACACACGTGGTCTTCAATGACAACTTCATCTAAATTATCAATCCATACCGCTTCGCCTATCCAACAGTAATTTCCGATAGTCAATTTCCAAGGATATTTAATATTTACGCTTGGTTTTATGACAACTCCTGTTCCAATTTTTGCTCCGAAAATACGTAGCCAAAATACTTTGAGTCCAGAAAAGACATTCAAGGGATTTTTAAAAAAAAGGATGTTAACTAGATACCAAAGTACGATCTTAACTTTAGAGCCTGGCCTATACCAATCATTATTGTATGTAGATAAGTTGGTTTTCATTTCAATTCGAACAAATCTAAATTTGCTTGTAAAAGCTTAGGGTCATTCACAAACGTTTTAGAAAAATTAAAAGCATTTAACGATTGTTTTTGATACTCCATTTGAGACATCTCTATCACTTGGTCAAAAATAGTTGTTATTTTTTTAATATGACTTAGTTCAATATCATATCCTACACCTTTGTTTTCTAGATCTTTCCAAGGTGTCTTATTTGAAATAATTACAGGACATCCTGATAAGAATGCTTCAAGTATGGCATGTCCAAAATTTTCACCTTCGGATAGTAATACGAAAAAGTCATAATCTGTCAATACCTCAGGAACTTCTTCACTAGGCAAAACGCCTCTATAGTTTATTGAAATATTTGATGGAAGATCAGCTAGTTCTTTCTTACATAGTGTCCAATAACTATCATCATAAATTGGTCCGAATACATCTAAAACAGCTTTTTCTTTTATTTGCTTAAAGGCTCTAATCATTTTTAGCGTTCCTTTTTCAACCGAGATTCTAGCGATACAAACAAATCGTGTTGGTTCATGTTTACTTCGCTTTGTGAGGTTTTTATCACGTGAAATTCGAGGAAGATTAGGCGCTATTCTAATACTAGCATTTACGCTGATACGATTTTTGATATGGTTAGCCTCATCTTGATTAGTGGCATGAAATATTACATGTTTATACACACCTATTAATTTTGCTATAAATAAAAAAACGTGCTTCTTAAAAGGCTTTACTGAGAATGCCTGAGGGTTTAACATTCCTCTAGCCGCAACAATAACTGGTTTACTTTTAGGCAAAAGGAATAATGGCAAAATTGAAAAATACCAACTGTAAATTCCATTGATATAAGCTATGTCGAACGAAATGTTAGAAATGACTGCTTTAAGTGTTTTCTTAGTCAACTGGTCTTTAGAAATGTAATACACTTGAGTGTTATTACTAAGGGTATTCCATGCGTTAGACTCAATAGAATTGTAAGGTTGATCAGAGCAATAATCAGTATCTCTTGTGATAATATAAAAATCATAATACGATGCCAAATGTGCAATCATATTAGCATAAGAACGAACTGGACCACCAGATTTTGTGCCTGGCAAAAACCAATCGATAGTGATAAGGATCTTTTTTTTACTCATTAATTATGGAGCTACTTCTTTGTAAACTGAAATATACGCTTTTGCAATTTGTTCAGGGTAAAAACGCTTAATATTAGCAAACCCTTTCTTAATTAATGCTTCTCTATAGTTACCATCGTTGCAAATTTTTTCTACAGCTTGTTTTATAGCATCTTTATCGTAAGGATTTACTAGGCTTGTACTTTCATTAGAAATTTCTACCATAGCTCCAATATTTGAAGTAATTACAGGTCTTCCTATAGCTTGAGCTTCAATTATTGGCATGCCAAAACCTTCGTATGTTGATGCAAAACAAACTAAATCAGAAGCCTTATAACATTCAATAATCTCATCAAAAGTAAGGTCGTTATGATTATAATATTCAATTTCCAAACGCTCTAACAATTCTTGTTGATCTTCTGAAATTGGACCAACTATAATTGCCTCACATGTTAAATCTTTAATAGCTTCAAGAGATCGTTCTAAATTTTTATTTGCCTTAGTTCCTACAAATAACAATTTAGGTTTATTATGATTAAATTCATAAGAATTCGCTTCTAGTTTTGGGTTTACAGGATTATAAACAACTCTAATTTTATGCTTTGCAAAGGGAATGATACGACTTAGCTCCAGCTTTGTAAAGTTAGAAATCACCGTAATTCGTTTTACAAATAATGCTGGCAGCCAAAACCAAAATAATTTTACATAAATCTGTTTTATCAGATTCCCTTTTAGTGCAGATTTAATATCATGAATAGTTAATACAGATGACTTACCAAATGCTAAAGCAACATAATGAATATCACCAGTAATGTGATTAACTGTAGACTTTCTAGTTCTCGCCCACTTAATATTTTTAAGTATGGCCTTAGGATGCCCTCCATAAAAAGGAACTTCTGCCGTATCTACCTCAATATATTTTGAAAGTATTGGCTTAAGGCCTAGAAACAACTCTTCAATACTATTATATTGAGGCTGACGCTTCCTAAAAAATATATTAATTTTCAAACTCATTATAGATCTGCCACTTTAAATAACGTTTAGTCAACCAAAAGAAAAGTACAATCACCAAAATAGATTTTAATAGGTGATTAAGTACAACTACGAGTTCTGTTTCTGCCTTTACTACTTGCAAAAATACAAGTGGTAAGAAAAAATTTAGCAATGGAAAAACCGCAGATTTATTGATCAGTAATCTCCAAAGCATACTAAGAAAAAATCCCCAAACACCCATAAGGAGTGTTGCTCCTAAGCTACCATAGTTTGCATAAAACTCTCCTATAATACTTAAACCCATTGATGTATCATTAGATAAACTTAAACCTGTGTACTTTCTGAAATTTTCTTGACCGCCTGCCTCCTTTTTATCTGGATTTAAAAATCGAGGCACTAAGCTTGCATTAATGGCTTCGGTTATGGTAGAACCATTGGCATACTCTTGATTTCTTGGTACATGATCCATGACTGCACTTATGATCCAACCTTGATTCAAACGCACGTTTAACTCTGCCTGACTTTGATCTTCTTCAAAAAAACCACTTTCATATTTTTGATTTACAGTTCCTAAAAATAATTCAACTACATTGCCTTGAAAGCCTTGCTTTAACAACAGTCGATAATCAGCTTTTATAGCTTGTAGAACGGTTAACATAAAAAAAGCTCCAATGATTGTAAATAGTTTTATTTTGTTACTTGGTTTATTTCTAATTGCCCAAAACATATAAAAAAATGTGCTCCATAAAATAAAATCGTGAAATAAAGCTTTTCTAAGAGAATTATACACTAGAAACAAAATAGCGCCATAAAAAATATATCGATGTGTTCGTTTATCTGAAAAGTATAAAATTATTGCACCAACATACTTAAATCCAGCTAATAAAAAAACTAAAAACGCTAATGCACCTGGTAGAATAAAGCCTAAAAGTTCAGCTACAATACCAATAAACAATATGGTAACGCCATACTTAGAAAACTTTTTGAAGTCTAAAATATCTTGTATGTTAACCACAAACTTTTTACTTATGTAGAGCACGAACAATACAAAAAATGCATATGCAGGCACAACAAAACTCATATATGCTATCTCATCAACATACATATAGTATTTAAGATCTTCATAGGTTGTATTGTATTCTATGATAGGTCCAATAATCCACTGTAAACCAGCAATTAAAAGCATCATTTCTAATATTGGCAATCGTTTACCTAGTGCTCTAAAGAATACAATAGCCACATAAATAATTAATAATACACCTAAAAGGCTATAATACATTGCTTTTAATTAGTTAAAAGTTGTTCAATGGGTTCAACTATATCTACAAAATTCCATTTTTTTATGGTCTTTGTTGCATTTTTAGACATATAATCTAAATCATTCTCTGAGAGGTTAACAAAAATAGTAGTGAGTTCGTCTAGATTATTAGAAGGTACGATATATCCATTTTCATTGTGTGCTACTAAATCTGATGCACAACCTACTTTATCTGTAACAATAACTGGAATCCCAGACGCCATGGCTTCATTTACAGCTAAACCCCAAGTTTCTCCAGGCCCTTTAGAAGGTAAACAAAAAATTGAACAAACTCGATACAAGATTGGCATTTTTGTCTGGTTTTGAAATGGCAAAAATTTAATATACGTATTCTCTTTGTTGGCAACTTTGAGCTCTTTTTCTAATGGTCCATGTCCTACCATTAATAAATGTAGCTTATCAGCTCGTTTTTTATTTGCTTTTTCAATTGCTTTTATCAGAAATTCGGGCTGTTTTTTTGGTTCAAATTTCCCTGCAAATAGAACAACCAAATCTTGCAAGTTGTAACCTAAATTTATTTTCCAGTTTTTAGCCTCTTGCTTATAATCTACTAATGTATCTATTGCAAACCTATTGTTATCTATTGCATGCGGCACATAGGTAAGCTGATTTTGTTTTAAACCATGTTTCAAAAAGTACGCCTTATTGGCTTTACCAACATAGAGTGCTTTATCAACGTAGCTGTATACGACCTTTAATACTAACCGTCGTAATGTAGTTTTAAATCCTTTAGCTTCATCTATTAGTGTTGAGTCGCCTCTAAACCATATAGGAATTTTTCCTTTAAAGTATCGCATGACTGCAAAATGACTTTTAAAATTCCATCCAAACATTAAAATTGCATCTGGTTGTAACTTTGAAATTTCTGGAATTAATTTAGGGCAATCAATACCAAAAAAATGATGAGAGCCTGGTTGTTTAGCTTTATTTTCAACAAATGTATAATCATAACCTTCCAAAAGAGGAATATCCCATTTAATATCTTTACCAAACGTATGATCTTTTACTGAGTTTTGACTTTGAGACCAGGTATAAAAAACTTTAATCTTGATGTTTTTTCGCTGCGCTAGCATTCTAAACCAAGGTGCATTATATTGAATAGGGTGTGTAGTAACAATTGCTAATGTCTTCATTTTAGTTTGTACTGATTACAGTTTCAAAAAAATCACATTGTGCTTTGGTCATTGTTTTAGCAGTAAATGTATCGAAATAGTTCCAGTTTGTTTTTGGGACTAGCTCATGATTATTTATCAAAGATAAAATAGCTTTTTCACATTCTTGTAATGCATTAGCTTTATCAAACTCAACGACATGACCTGCATTTAATTTCTTGACAATTGAGACTACACTACTATTAGAATGAAAAATACACAATAGAGGTTTTTTAGCAAGTATATTAGGGTAAAGCTTAGAAGCTGTATAGTTCTTATCTTCAGATCCAGGTATGAGAATAACATCACTCTTTTTAAGCAAAGACAATACTTCAAAATATGACTTTCTATCTGTAATTTCTTCAATATATTTTTCTACCCCATAGGTTTCGGCTAAAGGTACAATGGTTTTTTTACCTTGACCATCAGGAGCATAGCTAGTACCAATAAACCACAGTTTGCAATTCTTAAATTGCGGGTGTTGCTCTAATCCATTTTTAAAGGCTTTAAAAACCAAAGATAAACTTTGCTTCATATCGTGCCCTCCTCTACCTACGTATACAATATTGGTTTTATTGGTGTCAAATATTAATGTCTGGGGTATTTTCAAGTCTTGTATTAATTCAAAATCTTTTACTGCTGCGCCAAAGGTTAATACTTTTGACGGAATCTTTTGAATACTAGGATAACGTTCTTTAAGTATATCTATGTAACCTTGTGATACTGAAACTATGCCATTAACATGTGGAATGGTAAACTTTTCCAAAGTAGAATTAAGTCGATGTGCAAACCAAAATTTTGGTGGTTGCTCAGACTTAGGCACTGTAAGATAATAATCATTTCGCCATGGATCTTGCATATCTATAATAAAAGGCACATTAAATTTTCGCTTCCATAATCTACCTATTGGCATACAGGCAAACATAGTTGTACTGAAATACACGAGATCAAAATTTTCTGATCTTAACAACATATTTCCTTTTCTATAGAGCTGCCAAAATGCTCTCAATCCTAAATTACCTAGACCTAGCTTTCTAGTATATTTCGTAGAGAATGCATTGACCTTAATAACTCTAACCGCTTTTGGTATTGATTCATTCAACAAGCTATCTGTAGCCATTTCAACATGCTTAGGTTTAACACAAAGAACTGTAGGTTCCCATCCAAATGATTTGAAATAAGGCAAACCTTGTCTAACGCGATGCATATCTGCAGCATTTACTGGTGGAAAATGTGGTGATATAATGAGAACTTTTTTGATACCTCTTAGGAATTTACCTTAATACGCTGAGACCATTTATGAGATGGTTTTTCAACTAGAATATAAAACATCCAAGCTGCAATAATGGAAACAGTCATCGCAAATAAAATTACTAAAATCTTTTGAGCTTCACCTAGATCATAACGCTTGGCAATATTAATAATACGACCACCAATAGGTACATGAAGCAAGTATAACGAATAAGAGATATTTCCTAAGAACAATAAGGCTCCCTTATTGAAATTTGCATCATAGAATGCCATAATAATAGAACTCGAAAATGTTAGTATTCCTAGAATGATTCCGTGATTGTAACTTATAATAATAACTAGTACTGCTGCAGCTATAAGATATAATCCTTTATTAATGATCTCTTTCTTAAGAAAAGCACATAGTGTTCCAATTGCAAATATATCCGTATACCTCAAAAACTTCACGTTTTCAATATTTACAAAAGACAACATCACAAATAAAACAAAAGTGATCGCGATCCAATTTTTGTTGCTAAGATTCCAAACTGCAATAAGCAAACCTATGATAATGTAATAGTGAAACTCAACAGCTAATGTCCAGTAAACAGGATTAAGCCAAACATTATCAAAAAACTCAACAACATAAAAAAAGTGTTGTGCAATAAGCTCTGTTGACCATTGAAAAGGTTTACCTTCATAAATTTGGAACTGTGTGGATAGATAATTTAAAATAATAACTCCAAATATGCTTAACACGTAAGCTGGATGTATTCTTACAATACGCTTGAGTAAGAACTTTCCGTAATGTTTTAATTTGTAGCCTTTTTTTAATAATGAATATGGAATTACAAAGCCCGAGATCACAAAAAACACCTCAACTCCCATCCATCCATAAGAGGTTAACATTTTCATTACTGAGTCATCATGTGAAAACCCTTTTGTAAAATGGAATAAACCAACAACCAAGGCAGCTAATCCCCGAAGTGCTATAACAGATGAAAAATACTTATGCTTTGCCAAATGTTTGTGTTTAATTTGTTTTACCAGTTACTTTTTCTGATTCGTTCAAACTATCTCTAAATTTTATACTCTTAGACCATCTATGCGATGGTTTTTCAATTAAAATGTAAAAGATATATGCTGCAACAATTGAAACAACAATAGCCAATAATATCACTAATAATTTATTGAATTCATTAAGCGCAAATCGTTTAGATAGGTTAATAACTCGACCTCCAATAGGCACATGAGTTAAGTATAATGAATAGGATATGTTTCCAAGAAATACTAGCCAAGCGATTTTCTTTTTCTGATTAAAAAAGGCGATTCCTAATGTCGCAATAAGTGACAATACGGTAATTACTGTGTTGTGGTGTATATAAATAATTATACCCAATGCTATTACAGCTAATAAATAATACGACTTGCGTAGGTGTCCAATCTTATAGAAAGCACATACAATGCCTATAGTAAAAATATCAGTATGTCTAAAAAACTTAACATCATGCTGTGGTATGAATGAGAGCGCTAGAAACAGTAACACTGATAGTATTGTGAGGTATCTAATGTTTTTATTCCATAAGATGATTAAAAAACCAATAACTATATAATATTGAAATTCTATCGCCAAGGTCCAATAAACTGGATTTAACCAAGTACCATCAAAAAAATCTATTAAATACCCTAAATGTAATAAGAGTTGATTGCCTGATACAGAAAAGGGTTCACCTTTATAAATGGTAAATAAACTAGACACGTAATTGAGTCCTATCACTAGTGCGATTGATACTAGATAGGCTGGTTCAATTCTTATGATTCTTTTAATCAAATAACCACCATAATGTTTGGTCTTGAATTTTGTATCTAATAAATAATACGGAATAACAAACCCAGACACCACAAAAAACACCTCAACACCAACCCAAGCATAAGGTGCAAACTGTATAGGGCCAGAAATTTCAGATATAAACCCTTTCGTAAAGTGAAATAAGCAAACTGAAAAAGCTGCAATACCTCTTATGAATGTAACCGAAGGTAAATAAGCTCTTTTTTCCAAATTAATTAATTTTAAGTGTAAATCTCTTCTGAAGAATTACATATTTATGCAAGACTACAATATTACTGATTAAATACAAATACGCAATAATTGTTATAGTCAAATGTCAAATTCTTCGTTCAACATATGTAATAATTGTTCTTTTGAACTTTCAAAAGCAAAGTTATGTTTCCCAGCTTCTCGACTTGAAGTTTTCATTAACTCTAAGCGATTAGCATCAGACAATAACCTATCTAAAGCTTTTGCTATTTCCTTCGAGTCTCTTTCAATAAGTAATATAGCCTCAGGGGCTTTAGCTTCTATTTCTTTTTGACCCGCTGTTTCAGTTGCTAAAATTGCAATACCTGATTGCAAATAATGAAACACTTTATTTGTGATGGTATAATTGCGACTTTTAGGCTCAGTAGACTCAAAAGCAATCCCAATATCATGTTCTGCTATTCTTGATATTAATTGATTTGGCAACACAAGATCATGAAAATATAACTCTATCTCTTTAGGTGTTTTAGAAATTAGTTTGGCTTTAAAATCTCTAGAAACTTCCCCTCTTAAATGCAATTGAAACGACACTTTGCAGTAGCTAAGCGCATCAAACAATAACTCTAAACCTCTCCCTTCACTTATAACTTGTGAAAACCAAAAAACCGAAGGTAAATTTTGATCAATAATGTCCTTGTTCAAACCATCTATAAGTTCTCGATCTGAAGCTAAAAAACTATTATAAACCACTTTTGGTCTTCTTGATGTATTATAATATGAAACCATTGCTTTAGACATGGCCTCTGAAGTGGTATAGCAATAGGTCGCTTTCTCCAACAAATAAGCCTCTAAACGCTCTAACAATTTAATAGGTCTGTAAACGCGATCCTCTGGCAGCAGGTCTTTTGAATGCCAATCTTCGAAATCGAATGCAACCTTAAAGCCTTTTTCAAGTAACGCTTTTGACAATGCCATACTCATCTCTTCGTGACCTATGTAGATGCATGATTGCTCTTGTTCTAATTGTTTCAGATAGTACTTATAATTATACCCTAAAGCATTAATGGTTTCAATATTTAAGTATTTAACTAGTTCACGAGCAGTCTTTCGTTTTAGTCGTATAATTTTTGATCTAAAGCTATTATAATCTAAAAGGTTGATTCCTGCTTTATAAATAATCTCAGAATGTAATAATGCTCTATCGTTTTCTAATAATGCTTTATCGTACCACAATCCATAAACTGTTACACTGAATCCTGCCTCTGCATATACATTAGCTTCTTTAACCACTCTAGGCGCTTTTGTTAAAGGTGATTGTGTGAATATGCAAATAGACTTTTTGACCATTTACTATGATGGTTATAAGTTTGAAATTATTTTCAATATACGTTGTGTGGCCTTACCATCCCAAAATTGAGGCACTAGTCCTTTCTTATATGTACCAGAAATAATAGCTTCAATATGACTTAGGATCTCGACCTTATCAAAATGCAACAAAGTATTAGATCCAATTTCTATTGTACTTGGTCGTTCTGTGTTTGGGCGAAGTGTTAAACAGGGTTTTTGTTTAAACGTTGTCTCTTCCTGTATTCCACCACTATCAGTTAGTACCATACTACAGTTATGGATTAAGTTCTGAAAACTAAAATAGTCCATTGGAGGTGTTATGATAAGTTTTTTTAATTCTGAAAACTTAGCTTTCAAACCAAATTTATCAATATTGTTCAATGTTCTTGGATGCATCGGAAAAACAATATTTTGAGACGTTGGTATGTCTTTCAAGAGAGACAATAATTCTTCTAAGCCTTTTTTATTATCAACCGTAGCTGGACGATGAATCGTCATGAGAATAAAATCATCTTTCTTTAACTGATGCGTTTGCATAACATCTTTATCTTTTATAGCAGCTTCAAAAGCAACTAACGTATCGATCATTGTATTTCCTACATAATGAATTTTCCCTTGCGGCTTTCCTTCCTTTATAAGATTATCAATACCACTATGCTCTGTCACAAAAAAATGATCTGTGATCTCATCAACCAAAATACGGTTGATCTCCTCTGGCATAGAACGATCAAAGCTTCTTAATCCACTTTCTAAGTGACCTAGTGTTATACCCAATTTATAGGTTGTTAAAGCAGCAGCTAAAGTTGAATTCACATCGCCTGGTACTAAGACCATATCTGGTTTAAAGTCGCTTATAACCTTTTCAAGCCGCACCATGATCTCTCCCATTTGTATATTTGCTGATGCCTGAGAAATATTGAGAAAATAATCAGGCCATATATCTAATTGTTGGAAGAATACATCTGCCATAGACTTATCAAAGTGCTGACCAGTGTGCACAATTTTTACATCAAATTGTCCTTTAAATTGAGATTCTGCAACCTTTTTAAACTGCGTAATCTTTATGTAATTAGGTCGTGTACCTACAACTATTAGTAATTTTTTCATGTTTTTATTTGTCTTTTCAGATGATATATTTTAAATCACAGATTTGATTACATCTGTTAACTGTTTTGTTAGTTCTTCAACTTTAAAAGAGTTGATATATGCTTCATTAGGACGCAAAGTTCGTTCGGTCAAAAACACATCTTTTAATTGCTTGGCTGCTTTTTTAGCATTATCAACATCAATAAAATGAGCCATTTTAGAATGCTCTAAAACGTCTTTTTGAGCACCATCGGCAACACAAGCAAGAATAGGTTTTTGAATTGTAAAATATTCAAATGTTTTTCCAGCAATACTGTAATCTCTTCCTCCAATGACTTTTGCCGAAGTCATTAACAAAAAATCACATGACGCTTGAAATTCTAATGAAGCCTCTCTAGATATCCATCCTAAATGTTCAATGTTATTTTCTAAATTATACTCAGATACCATACTGTCAAACCATGGCTCTCTATTTCCAGCAAACCTAATGCAGATTCTATCTTCTAATTCAGGAGATTCTAAAAACA
Organism: uncultured Psychroserpens sp.; assembly: GCF_947503375.1. Lineage (GTDB taxonomy): Bacteria > Bacteroidota > Bacteroidia > Flavobacteriales > Flavobacteriaceae > Psychroserpens. The sequence goes on along the minus strand of NZ_CANNDQ010000007.1, from coordinate 117,508 downwards.
ATTGGTGCAATGCCTTAAAAAACATATACGGACTTCGATACAACCAATCTTCCTTACGAGGAATATATTGTAATTTTCTATGAGCCTTCTTTTTATACCATTTCATCATAATCTGTGCTCTGCTCTCAGGTGTGTAATAAAAACTCCCTACATAACCAATAGTGATTTTTGCCTTTGGTTTATACGCAATACTTTTAAATTGAACATCATGTTCAAACCCATTTGGAATGTATACAAATTTCTCTTTAGCTATTGATGGATGCAAACTTTTAAAATCATCGAGTGTTACTTTAGAGGTTGCAATGATTTTCCTTGCTTGTTTAAAAACAGCTCGTTCGGTGTACTTTGCTTTTAAAAAATTGACATAATTACTGTATGGAGACATGTTCCACATGGTCCAAGGGTCTCTCATATCGACAATTAAAGGAAGCTTGTAGGTTTTTGAAGTTTTAACGGCTAACGGAAGTATACTAAATGGTGGTGCTGTTACCAAAATTGCTGATACAGAATTATGCTTTAAATAATCGGCTATTACTTTATGATAATTGGCTTCCCAATACTTTTTTTCATTACCTCTGTAGATATTGAAATAAATTTCTAAAAAATTTCGAATCTTATTTTTCGAACGTTGTAATAAATCTTCAGTAGGAATTTCAATGACATCTAACTTGTCTTCATAGCCTTTAAGTAAATTGCTATCAGATTTGGGGTTTGGGTAAACTTTTGAATAGTCATTACTATCTAATGTGACCACAATAGGATGAATTCCAAAATCGTTTAAATACTTAGCAAATTTAGCTGGACGTGCTGACCCTCCAATATTTAACGGCGGAAACTGATAAGCTATGTAAAGTATATTAATCAATATTTTTTATCAATTTTGCCGGATTGCCTCCATAAATACTATTGGCTTCTACGCTTTTTGTAACAATTGACCCTGCAGCTACTACAGCTCTTTCTCCTATGGTCACGCCTGGTAAAAGTGTAACATTAGAACCTATCCATGCACCATTTTTGATATGTACAGGTTTTGTAACTATTCCGCCTTTCCATGCAGCTACTTCTTTGTTTGTATAGATATGGTCGTGAGTATAAATGGTACAATTAGGACCAATTGCAACATCATTCCCAATAGTAATATCATCAAATACATCAAGAATAGTGAAATCACCAATATTTGTATTATCACCTATACTTAAAACACCTTTTGCATTTGGCTCTCTAGCAAAAACAGCACAGTTGGTCTCTATAGTAATATGATTTCCAAAGGTCCAATTCCCTTTTACAAACAATCTAGAATTACGTCCCAATTTAAAATCATCTCCAATAGTAAGACTACAGGTTTTATCAATTAAAATAGTTCCTTTAGTTTCAATGAGCGCATGTTTCCCACAACATAAATGAGCTTGTTCTCCAATACCAATTTCAGAATACTTTCCTAAAAAACTATGTTTTCCTAGTTTGAGTTTGCCTTTCCCTTCTCTAATTACTGGAAAGTCAATCTTACTCCCATTTCCTAATTGGGAATGCGACAATCTATATAACCAGTATACTTTTCGTTTAAAGCGACTAAATGTATTGATAACTAATAATTTAATTATTTTAATCATGTCTTAGTGATGCTTTTGATGATTTGAAAGAAATTAAGTTCGCTAGCCTTATATAATTCTAATGCTTTTTTTAGTGAATGATGTTTAACTGCTGAAAGTATTGATCTAGCCTCATTATATTTCAAAGCCTTCAATGCCTTTGTTTTTTCGTGAGCACCTAAAGGACATTTTCCACTAGCAATAAGTGCTTTGGCACATAAAATATATTTAAACGGAACGTAAGGGTCTCTCAAATTATCATTCATTTGTTGAGCATCATGCTCTCTGTACCAAACTACACCATGAGGCATTAAAACCACTGGGAACTGCTGTGATAAAACATGCCACATTTCAAAATCTCCTAAATGTTGTTTCCCAGAAAACCCACCAACAGCAGTAAAAGCTGACGTTTTAATTATTGACGACAATGGTGCTTTATGAAATAGTTGCTGTTCGAAATAATGTCTGTGATAGGCTTCACTTTGATTAAGCTCAAATGGGAACATATGATATTTATCTTGATCTAACGAACATAAACCATATCCTGAATTTGGAAATTGTTCCATATAATACACTAACAATTCTAGACCATGAGGATAGATCATATCGTCTGCATCAACGTACTTCAAGTATTTACCTTTAGCATATGATGCCGCTTTATTTCTGTTAGAATAATCGCCTAAATTTGTTGTATTTATGTGCAATTTTATCCTATCGTCTTTGGTTTGATATGTTTTAGCTATAGCTACAGAACTATCTTTAGATTGGTCATCGACTATAATCAATTCCCAATTACTGTAAGTGCTTTTCAATACACTTTCAATAGCTTGAGCAATGTACTTTTCACGGTTATAAACGGTCATAAGTACACTAACGAGTGGTTGATTTTTAATAGGTCTTTCTAACTCCAACTTTCTTCAGTATAAAATTTGCTTGCAACCGTATTGGTTTGCTTCTTTATTTTAGTAATCTCATCATTAGATAGCACATTTTTCCAAGACTTAATATTTTCCTTTGCATTTCTATTTAACACATCTTGTATTTCACCTGATGTGCTTTTTTGAATCTGTGAGACAATAATTTCGTTAAACTCTAAACTTAAATATTGAAACAGCTTCCTATATTCTTCTACTGGATCTTCTGATAAATCTTCATGTTTAACAAAATACCAATCATCTTTATACTTGTCTTGTAATTTCGATGTAAAGCTATAGATAATATTCCATAATAAAATGGCTTCATCAACTAAAGGTAGGCGTTTTTTTGAACAACTTATAATCGCTTCTTTATAAGGAAATAAATGTTCATCAAGTAAACGCTCTTGGTTGGCAAAATTATTAAAATCGAACTTCCAATTTTTACGTATGATACTAGCTACAAATGCAGCTGGATGTCTAACAGATACCACAACCTTTGCATTCAACTTTTCAGCAATAAAAGCTGAAGACATCAAGGCTAATGGATCTTTGATGAGAGGTCTTTTACTGCGACTTTTCAATTCATTGAAGAATAGTTTAATATCGCTTGGTTTCCTTATTTTGAAAAATTCATGCAACACAGATACGGTACTAATAGAATAGAACGCTCTAATGTAATTTAAAATTTCGTCTTGTCGTTTCTTGTTTGTTTTACCATCTACATATTCAAACCAAAATTTCAAAGGTGATCTTAAAGTATATATTCCTAGTTTGCGTAATGGATTGGCTCTTTTAATCTGAAGATTAAAAGGTTCATGCACATACTTTACTTGTGGTGAAACAGCTACTGTTTTTCCAATCCATGTAGAACCCGATCGATGAATACCAGTAACCAAAATAGGATGTTGCCTCATTAAATTATTACTTTTTTTGTTGACCAATCGGAATGTTCAAAGCTAATGATTGTTCTAAATCTGACAAAGTATTATTCATAATCGCTCTTAGAAAATCGTTTGTAGCTTTTCTTTGATAGTAGACAATTTTTAAGTTATGCCAGATCCATTTTGGATGCAATTTCCATTTAAAATTTCTGTAGATGACCAATGCATAATCTTTAAGCGTGAACTTATGTGGCACGGCGTATCCAAAACATTTATAAATAAACACTTTAGAGATCATAGTACGTCTGTACGTATAATCTGGAAACTGATAATGGTAATGATAAACACGTACTGCATGATCATAGACTAATTTATGCCCTTGCTCTAAAGCAGCCTTTGCCCATAGCATATCTTCACCAAAGGCTATTGTTTCAAACGGAATAGCTTCTAAAGCCGTTTTACGATACATCGCATTCACATCGTCCCATCCACAAACATTTCTTTTCTCTTCTGGTGACAGTTCATCAAAGGCCTGTTTACTTTTAAAGTGTATTGTTTTTGATTTAGGATTAGATTGAGGTCTAAACCATTCGTGTGGGTTTTTATTTTTATGATGCGGAATTACTTGTTGTCCACAAACGCCAGAAACATGATCGTCTTTAAAATGACGTAACATATTTTCTAACCAAAACTCATTTGTAGGTACAGCATCTTGGACGGTCATAACTACAAACTCACCTTTTGCATGTGTAACACCAAGGTTTCTGGTGGCACCATGATTGAACGTCTCTGGCGGAATAGAAACTAAAGTAACATCATATGTTTTTAACATCGCTATAGTACCATCTGTACTACCACTATCAACAATAACAACTTCACAGTCTTTAAAAATGGTTTGTTTTTGAATGGCATCAAGACATTGGTTTAAAATACCAATACCATTTTTTACAGGAATAACAATAGATATTTTAGGCATCATTAATTTTAAATTTACCAATCGAACTGTGTTTGATCAAGCTATTTTTTAATTCTGAAAATCTCCTTTCAAATCGTTGTAATTTATTAAGTCTGTAAAAATTTATTCTCGCCATTTGACGTACTCGCTTTTGATCTTGTTTTGAAAACAAAGATATAACCTGCCCATAAAATTGTTTATAGAAACGTTTTTGATGTCCGTTAATAGCACTTATCAAGATGTGCAAAGGTATTTGTTTTATATTAAAATCTGAACTATCAAATCTTTCATTTAACCAATAATATAGCTTACGTTTACTTTCTAGTTTTGATAATGAATTTGTATGTACTTGACTAATTGAACCTGTTGAATTTTTACGATAATAACAATCAACTGGTAAACTATAACATAGTTGATAATTTAGGTTAGAGCTTAAGGCTTTTAGGTGAATGTCTATATCTTGCCAACATTCTAGTTCAGGATTAAAACCTCCTATTTTTTTTAGCGCTTGAGTCTTCCAAATAGGACCAGTGGTTTGCCATACTGAATCGAGATTTAAAAACCGTTGAAGTTCATTCTCATTGGTTTTTAAATTCCATAAGCGATCATCGTCTCCAATAGCTTCAACAAAGAATTGCATTTTAAACACTGAAAAATCAAGGTCAGGATTAGTTTTCATAAATTGTGTACGTTGTTGCAAGCAATGCGGTGCAAGTAAATCATCTGAGTCTAAAAAAACGACATAGGTACCTTTAGCATTATTAATTCCGATATTTCGACAAACAGACGCTCCTTTTAACTTATTTTTTCGTTCTAACCAAACAATACGGCTATCGGTTATAGCAAATTCATTTACAATAGTTTTAGAATCATCTGTACTGCCATCGTCAATCACAAGTGCTTCCCAGTTTGAATACGTTTGATCCATTACAGATTGTAAGGCCTGTTTAAGGTACTGTGATCTATTATAATTTGGAATAATGACTGACACCATTTTAGAAAAATCGTTTTAACTTCAAAATTGGCTTTTCAATACAATAGTATGAAATAATAGCAACGGCAATAGTAACAATTAAAAAGAACAAGAAGCTTCCTATATACTTATGATATTGTACAACTTTAAAAACACCTAATACATCAAAATTTACACGTTCCCACAGCTTAGAAAAATAACCCATGAGTAAAAATGAAATGATCCAATGGTATAAATATACACCATAAGATATTTTTCCTAAAAACTTAAATGCTTTAGTCCTAATGATCTTATTTATACTATAATTACGCTGTGAAACGGCTTTAACAATTAGAATTGATGCTATACAAGCTGATAATAAACGTAATAATGATGTACTTGCAAGCTTAAAATCATTCGCATTGAATGAAATGAACCAAAACAAAAATAATAATACTAGTGCTATATAAGGTGAACTATTTTCAATTCTGATCCATTGGTAATGATTATAGCGTTTTAAATACGCTAACATGCCTCCAACCGCTAATGCATCGATGGCAGCAATTAGATTAGAATGATTTACAGCCTCGTAATTATTCCAATGAAGAACAAACATCACAATCTTGAATACTATAGACATGATGATAAAACTAAGAATCACTTTGTAATATCTAGTTCGTCTAGTTAGCAATAACACGAAAGGCCATATCAAATAAAATTGCTCTTCAACACATAAAGACCAAATGTGCATGAACATCTTATCATAAGCGCCAAACCAATTTTGCCCTATATTCAAACTATAGGTTAATGTCCATGGCAATAAATCTATACTGCCTCTAATATTAAATATAGCAAGACCAATGATTGTTATATAGTAGATTGGAAAAATCCTAAGGGTTCGTTTAGCAAAAAAATTAATTAAAATGTGTTTCTTTTTTACTTTATTATGTAGGTCTATCAATAAAATCTCTGTGATAAGAAACCCACTTAAAACAAAGAAAAAGTTAACCCCTAAAAACCCTAGTTTTAAAAAAATAAAATTGGGGAAATAAGCTATTACTATCCAATGTGACAAAAGTACTAGTAAAATTGCTAAACCTCTAAACCCTTCTATATTTGGATAAAAAGAACGTTTCATAATTTCATTGCCTTTTTGGCCTTAATACCTTTATCAACTATCTTATCACCTAATAAAGGCAGAAAAATTGCTTTCCAAACTCTAGATAGGCGCCACCCGTCTTTAATAGAAAGCCGCATAATTTTAAATGCGTTTATATAGTCTTTTGCGTCAAGCACTAACCGATATCGAAAATCTAACAAATCGTTTCGATAGTGTTTACCAAAATTCGGATCGTTTTGAACTTCTAATTCATTCTCAATAGGTTCTGGCATTATTTCTCCTCTTTGAAGACTATCGGTTCCTTTTGTATTACGCTCGTCAGCAAATTTATATGCTAAGTCTCTATAAAACGTATTTGTTTTTTTATGTACCTGTGTAGCAGAAGAACTATTAATTCTAACAAAATAAGAACAGTAATGCATAACTGCAGCATTATAATGCTCAAGTATTCTTAACCAAAGGTCAGTATCTTCTGAAGTTTTAAATTCAGTTCTATAATATCCTACAGTTTCAAAGACCTCTTTCTTTATTAGAACTGTAGCATGAGTAATTGGAGAATAAGGATTAAAATGAGCTCTTACTACTTTAATAAAAGGCGCATTCTCAAAAAACACATCTTTGGGTTGTTTATAATTGTAAGCAATTTTGCCGCGATTGGTCATAAATGCTATTTGTGTAGAAACCAATGCAAAATCTGTATGACTTTTTAAGAATTGTATTTGAGTTTGCAATTGTTCAGGCAAGCATATATCATCAGCATCATGACGCCAAATATATTTACCCACAGCATATTTCAAAGCGGTATTCAATGATCTTGCGACACCTTGATTCTCATGATAAAAGGATTTAATTCTGGCATCACTAAAACGCTCTATTAGTGTTTGAGTATGATCTGTACTGCCGTCATTTATAATAATAAATTCAAAATCAGTAAAGGATTGATTCAATACAGAATGGATAGCCTCTACGATGTATGCCTCACCATTGTAAACAGGCATTATTACCGAAACCTCTGGTTTATTATCTTGAAGACTCATAACCTAAAGGTATAACCAAATTCCTCAATATCACGTTGGTACACATCACTTACAATAGTAATCATTTTTTCTGTATACTGCTCAAAATATTGTTTCTTGTTTTTAGTGATATTACGTTTTTCCAAAACCGTATCTATCCCTAAATATGCTGCAATGTCTTTATAAGAGGTCTCAATAGTTTCGAAGCGACCTATGTAATCCATGTTTAGTTCACCACTAACATCAATTAAGAACTCGTACTGAGGCATGAAGTGAATTTTCTTATATACATTCGCTTTTGTAACCCAGTTTAAAACAAAGTCTTCAAATGAATTAAATTGGTTTAAATGTTCATCTGCCCAAGCTTTGTCAATAGCATCAAAACCACCTTTTTTTAAAAATGTATATGCTGAATACAAACGATCCCAAGGATTTCTTACTATAGTAAATTTATAATAATCATTAAAGGTACGCTTTGGATATTTCTCTTCATAAAACTTTAAATCACGATGACCTCCACCATAATTACCAAATAAAGACATATTAAAGGAAATACCTGCTGCTTTGGGAATGTGAATAAAAATACATCTGTAATAATCAAACACATTAAGAGAATAATAAGGCCCTGGATTTGGTCGCTCTTTATTTAGATACAGCTTACTACAAAAACGTCTTCGATTGTACTCTTGTAGTCGTTCTTTGAACGGAGAAGGGATGATTTTTTTTAGAATATGTTTCATTTATAATACTTCAAATGAATTTTTCACTAAAACACCTTCTTTTAAAACTTGTTCTTTTCCAGTATTGAAAAAATCACCACCAGCAACTGTAAGTTCTAAAGCCGACTCAACATCATCTTCAATACCTTCAAGTGAGTAGCATGTTAATTGTACTGAATAAATCCCTTTTGGTAGTGGGAAATCTGGTATTATACATCTAACAGTATATGTTCCGATTCCATTCAACTCCATTTTATTCTTCATAGAAAAATGGTTGTTACATAAAAAACGAACCACACCTTTAGTATCTAGAAACATGATTCTAAATATAGGTTGATCTAGCTTTCGTTTTATATCAACAGTAATATCTATATATAATAATTTACCTGAAAACGCTTCGGCAATTTCCTCATGTTTTTCATCTCTAACAGTGATGTCTTGGAATAAAAGTCCGCCCTTTCCGCCTCTATCTGTTCTATTAGATAATGCAATAGCACTTTTACTCAAACTTGAGTTCATATAAAATTCGATGCCTTCTGAAACCTCTCCACTAAATATAGTTGTGCCTTGCTCCATAACCAAGACTTTATTACATAAATTTTGAATACTCGCCATATTATGGCTTACAAATAGTACTGTTCGCCCACTATTTCTTGATACGTCTTGCATCTTGCCTATGGCTTTTTTCTGAAATTCTGCATCACCAACAGCTAAGACTTCATCTACCACTAAGATATCTGGTTCTAAGTGAGCTGCTACAGCAAAAGCTAATCTTACGTACATTCCAGATGAATAGCGTTTTACAGGTGTTTCAATATACTTAGCACAGCCAGCAAAATCTACAATTTCATCAAATTTAGCAGCAATTTCTTTTTTAGACATTCCTAAGATTGCACCATTGAGAAAAATATTTTCACGACCAGTCAATTCAGGATGAAAACCAGTTCCAACTTCTAAAAGAGAGGCAATGCGACCATGACATGTTATTCTACCTGTAGTTGGAGCTGTTACACGACTTAACAATTTTAATAATGTTGATTTGCCTGCACCATTTTTACCAATAATTCCTAGAATTTCTCCAGGTTGTACTTCAAAATTAATATTACGTAATGCCCAAACATAATCTGAATTTCCTATTATAGTTCTGTCGTTTGACTCTCCAATTTTTAGATAAGGGTCTTCTTTTCCTCTTATGGTATGCCACCAACGATTAATATCGTGAGATAATGTACCTGTACCAACAGCTCCAAGACGATATTGCTTACCTAAGTTTTCTATTTTTATAATGGGGTTCATACTACTCTAAAAATATCCTTTTAAACTGTATCCATAAAGGTTTTCTCTACTTTGTTAAAGCTTAACATGCCTATAAAAAGTAAAATTATCATTACTATAAAACTGTATCCCAGTGCGTACCAACTAAAATTACCTGAGCCTGTAAATGCAAATCTAAAAGTCTCAATAATAGAACTCATTGGGTTAGCCATGATCAAGTATTTTATTTTACCCTCGATCATACTCGCTGGATATATAATAGGTGTAGCGTACATACCAAGTTGAATGGCGAATGTAATCAAAAACCTAAAATCTCTGTATTTAGTAGTTAATGCTGTTACAAGCAGTCCTAAACCTAATGCTAAACCTGAAGTTATGACTATTAAAACTGGTAGTAATATCAATTTTGAATTGGGTTGTATATTCGCATCTGTGAAGAATATAAAATACGCGTAGACCAATAAAAACAAGGAAAATTGCACAGCAAAAGTGAGCAGTTTAGAAATAACAATAGACAATGGTGTAATGACTCTAGGAAAATATACTTTCCCAAAAATATTTGCATTTGAAACGAACGTCTCAGAGGTAGTCTTAAGTGCTTCAGCAAAATAATTCCAGCTCACAATACCCGCTAAATAAAATACAGGTTGTGGTAAGCCATCGGTACTCATATTAGCGATACCACCAAATACTACCATAAACATAACAGTAGTTAAGATTGGCTGAATAAAAAACCATAGCGGACCAAAAATGGTCTGCTTGTAAACAGCAACAAAATCACGCCTTACAAATAAAAACAGCAAGTCTCTATAACGCCAAACTTCTTTTAAGTTAAGGTCTAAAAGCCGCGTTTTAGGTTCGATAACTAATTTATATGAGGGATCTGAGCTCATGTATACACTTCAATATTAAATTTACCACAATTACATACGTTGTAATCAAGGACAAGTATTACATTCTTTTACATAAAAACGGCAAAAATACAATAATAATACTGTTTGCAAATTTATACTATTGGTAGTGTGATTTCTAATTTTTCAAAAGAGAATATTAACACTATACCAGATAATGTGGCTTTTAAAGAGTAAAAAGCTTAAAAAAGGTTGATATGTATTGTAATTTAAAAACAATACAGCATCAAAAACATTTGCATTACAACTAGTTAATAAATTTATAACACACAAACCGCTATATAAAAGCTAACTTTCTTATTTTTGTAAATTGTAGCTCTAAGATTTTGAGTTACTTAGTTAGGAAAAATAACAGCACCATTATGAAAAAAATTTACTTACTACTTATTACACTTTCCTTTTGTTTCTATGGATTTGGACAAATATTAACATTTGAATTTTCCGCTCTAAGCGGAAATGAAGCTAATGCAAGTTCAAACTCAAATGACATAAATTTAAATTCTTCTACAATTAGTAGAGGAGCTGGTCTCAATGCTTCCAATAATGGCGGGAGATTCAATGCTACCAACTGGGCTCTTTCAAGTATATCAAACGCAGTAAGTGGTGATGACTATATGGAATTCACAATAACACCTAATCTAAACTTTGAATTTTCTGTTAGCTCTATTGAAATTAACCTTCAAAGATCAGCAACTGGTCCAAGAGGTATAGCAATTAGAAATTCAGTAGATAATTACACAACCAATTTAGACTCAGAAAAAGCTATAAATGATGTCACGTCAACACAAAGTTTTGTTTTTAATTTTACTCAATCATCTTCTAGTTCACCTGTTACATACAGAATATATATGTTTGCTGAACAAACAGGCGGTTCTGGCGGAATAGGCGATTTCAGTGGCAATGATTTAGTTGTAAATGGTGCTGTAACAGCTATTTCATCAAATGACTCAGACACAGATGTAGCAGAAAGTTTAAATACAATTGATCCTGAAACTGTTGATGCAGCAACAACTATAGATGAAAGTAACGCACAAGATGCTCTTGCTTTTGTTATTGAAGATTTTGGAACGTCTGATGGTTTAAATACATTCATCACACAAATGCGCTTCACACCTGCTATTGGTAACACTGCAGATTGGTCTGATCATATTCAAGGAATAACCATAACTGATGGCCTTACACCTCTCGATCCTGGACAGTCTGTAAGTATCTCTGATACTGAAATCATCGTAACTTTCAGTGCTCCTGTTGAAGTTGATGATGCTGATGCCATAGATGTCGTTCTAGGGTTTTATTTAAATACCTCTAATATTGTTGATGGTAGTGTTCTTCAATTTCAAATTGATGCAGTCTCAAGCGGTTTTATTGCAAATTCTACTTTAGGAAGTGATTTTATTTCACCTCTTAATGGTGGTGACGATATCGTTAGTAACGAATTTACAATTAGTGCTCCTTCAAATGACTCAGATACAGATGTAACAGAAAGCTTAAATACAATTGATCCTGAAACTGTTGATGCAGCAACAACTATAGATGAAAGTAACGCACAAGATGCTCTTGCTTTTGTTATTGAAGATTTTGGAACGTCTGATGGTTTAAATACATTCATCACACAAATGCGCTTCACACCTGCTATTGGTAACACTGCAGATTGGTCTGATCATATTCAAGGAATAACTATAACTGATGGCCTTACACCTCTCGATCCTGGACAGTCTGTAAGTATCTCTGATACTGAAATCATCGTAACTTTCAGTGCTCCTGTTGAAGTTGATGATGCTGATGCCATAGATGTCGTTCTAGGGTTTTATTTAAATACCTCTAATATTGTTGATGGTAGTGTTCTTCAATTTCAAATTGATGCAGTCTCAAGTGGTTTTATTGCAAATTCTACCTTAGGAAGTGATTTTATTTCACCCCTTAATGGTGGTGATGATATTGTTAGTAACGAATTTACTATTGATGTCCCAGTTGTAGATTCAGATACAGATGTAGCAGAAAGCTTAAATACAATTGATTCAGAAACTGTTATTGCCACAGATGTTACAAGTGAACTTGATGCACAAGATGCTCTTGCTTTTGTTATTGAAGATTTTGGAACGTCTGATGGTTTAAATACATTCATCACACAAATGCGCTTCACACCTGCTATTGGTAACACTGCAGATTGGTCTGATCATATTCAAGGAATAACCATAACTGATGGCCTTACACCTCTCGATCCTGGACAGTCTGTAAGTATCTCTGATACTGAAATCATCGTAACTTTCAGTGCTCCTGTTGAAGTTGATGATGCTGATGCCATAGATGTCGTTCTAGGGTTTTATTTAAATACCTCTAATATTGTTGATGGTAGTGTTCTTCAATTTCAAATTGATGCAGTCTCAAGTGGTTTTATTGCAAATTCTACTTTAGGAAGTGATTTTATTTCACCCCTTAATGGTGGTGACGATATTGTTAGTAACGAATTTACGATCGATGTTGCAAAAACAAAGCTTTTATTCTTACAACAACCCTCTGACACCAATACTGACTCAGCTATGACTCCTGCAGTCACTGTTGCTGGTGTTGACGCTAATAACAATATAGATACAGATAACAATTCTGATGTTACAGTCACTTCTAGTGGTACTTTATCAGGTGTTCTTTCAGAAACACCAATCAGTGGTATATCAACTTTTAATTCAATCATTCACACTGCCTCTGGAACAGCTCTAACATTAACAGCTTCAGACACAGAAGCTACAGATGCTGTTAGTAATCCTTTTAATATTAATCTTGGTCCGACATGTATCGCTATTGAAGATTTTGACAACGGAACACCAACTTGGCCTAATGATATTGCTAGTCAATTATTTGTAGATCCAAATTCACCAGACCAAGGTTTATTTATTCAGGCAGCTACAACTAACAATAGTAATTTTTCAGGAAACACAGCCTTTGGTAGAGATTTAGAAGGAGAAGATAGTGAACCATCATTATCACCTTACACATTTACATTTGATCCGATTGATGTTTCTAGATACACCTCAATAGAAGTGGCTTTTGATTACCATGCATTTGCAAACGCAGATAATGGATCTTATGAAGTATTTATCGATGGTGTTGGTCAAGGTGCTGTTCAATACTTCAATGATCCAGATACTGCTCCAGGTGTTAGTGGTACAATAACAGTGCCTATTGTTGATGGCACTTCAACTGTAGGTCTACAGTTAACAGGAACTTTAAACGGAGGAAGCGATGTCATAGAATTTGACAATTTTAAACTTAGTGGTTTTGTAACAGATGTATATGAGGGCAATGCAGATACAGGATTTGGAGGTGCTCTTGGAAATGGGGATTTTGAAATTAGTGCAAACTCTGGCCCAACCATAGACTTTGTTTTTAATAGAGGTTCAGGTACATTTAGTGATTATATTGTAGTTTATATTGATAGTCAGAGTGGAGGAATCACCACAACTGCCAACTTAGTAGATGTAGGTGACGATTGGAGAAAAGCTGTTTCAGGGTTTGATGGCACAAATAGATCTACTATTACCTTCCCTCCTGGTTTTACACCTGAATATGCTATATCAATGAGTAATGCTGATGCTAGATTTTATAGGTTAGATGAAGGTGGTGCTCACTCATTTGTACAAAATGCTTCATTAAGCCCAATTGGCAATGCCAGTGCTTCTTCATATACTTTCAATATTAATTTCAGTAGCATTAATGCAACTCCTGGACCAGAAAGTTTTAAATTTTTAGCAACTTATATTGATGCAGCTACTGCATTTAGGTCTGATGAATCTATAGGTAAGAATACTGCTGAATTCAATCCTGGACAAGCTGCAATAGAGTTTATTACTTACTACCAAGTTACCAGTCATGATCAAGGCGGTAAAGCTCCAACTTCTGCTAATGGATTGTGGACAAATGCTAGCTCATGGGAGAATGGTAATGACCCTTTAGAAGGTGACGAAATTGTAATAGACCATAATATCAATTTAAATACTGATGTAAATGTAAATGGTCTAGCCATATCAGCTGGTAATACATTAACGATCAATTCAAGTAACACTCTATCTATATCAGACGGTATTATTGACAGTGGAAATCTTAATGTTGATGGTACGTTTGAAATCACTAATGGTGGCTTTACAACTATAGTTCCAACATATGCTTCTGGTTCTACATTAGCTTACAAAGATATTTCTGGAACCTTTAATAGATTTCTCGAATGGAATGTTGGAGACATCATTGGTAGCGGTGTACCTGGAAATGTAATTATCGATAACTCTAGTGTAGACTTGAGTGCCACAGGCGGAAGTGCAAATGATGGAGATTTTGATATAGTAAACAATCTCACTTTACTTAATAATGGTAGCTTAAATATTGATCCAACGAAAAGTTTAACTGTAGGTAATGCTATATCTCATAACGGAGGAACCATTACACTAAGTTCAACATCAACTCGTTTTGCAAGTTTAATTAGCAGCTCAGTATCTGGAAGTGGTAATTTTACCTACAGCCGCTACACCAATGAGACAGCCTCAGCTGGAGGAAATGACCTAGTATCACCTCCTGTTACAGGTCAAACATTTAGTGACTTTGCTGGTAATAACCCAAATATAGTAGAAAATCCAAGTGATGTTTCTCAGAAACTATTCGGCCCATTCAATAAAACTACTGGAGCTTATCAAATCTATGATCTAGATATTCCTGATGATGCAAATAGCACTTTAGATCCAGCAAATGCGTATAGAGCTGCATCAATTTCTGGAGATAATAATTTCTCTTATACTGGATCAATGAATACGGGTACTGTTAACAAACCTATAGTTGTTAGTGGACCAGGATTTGATAAATGGAATTTAATTGGAAACCCATATCCTTCTTATATTAAATTAGCAGATTTTCTAGCTCAGAATAACACTGAGTTTGACACAAATTCTGCTGGTGTTTATGGGTATAATGGTGGTAGTTCATCTAATAGATTTGAGATATGGAATTTAGCATTTTCTGCTCTTAACCCTGATGCTCTAATTGCTCCAGGCCAAGGGTTCTTTGTGGCATCAAAAACTGGTGGTGGCTCTGTGAACTTTACAGCAGATATGAGAGATACAGGTACAAGTGATGACTTTATAGAATTTAGAAATGCTAATATTTCTTTACTTAAACTTACAGCAATTAGTGGTGCACAATCCTATAGTACAGATTTTTATTTTACTAATAACGCCTCACTGGGTCTAGACCCTGGATACGATGCAAGCGTGTTTGGTAATAATGCACCTAGTTTTGCAATTTATTCCCATTTAGTTCAAGACGATGCAGATATAGACATGGCTATACAATCTATTGCTAATTCAGATATTCCAAATGCTGTTATTCCATTAGGAATTAATGTAACTGCTGGGCAGCAAGTCACTGTTAGTATAGCTGAAAACACGTTACCTCCATCAATTGAAGTTTACCTAGAAGATAACTCCAATAACACATCGACTTTACTTAATAATAGCGATTTTATCTTTACAGCAGATAATGACTTAAATCGCATTGGACGTTTCTTTTTACGATTTACAGACACTACCCTATCAACAGTTGAACAAGACTCTAATAGTCTAACTATTTTTACAACAAATTCATCTAATTCAGTTTTTGTAAAAGGCCAATTGTCTAGCGATACAACTGTAGAAATTTACGATATTCAAGGTCGTCTTGTGCTTTCATCTACTTTAGATATCAATGTGACTTCTAATGAGATAAATGTGTCAAATTTAAGTACAGGTGTTTATGTGGTTAAACTTAAAAATCAAACACAGCAAAAAACCCAAAAGGTTATACTTAAATAGTTATGTTATTTACAATTAACTAATAATCTTCAAAAGAGAATAGTTAACATATGATTGATCTCAAGAAAATTACATTAAGTATTTTACTACTAGTATCATTAAATATAGCTGGTCAAAATATTGCTGCATTTTCTGGAACAGCAACTCCACAGGCTACTGCAGTTAATAATCTTACTGCTGAAGCTTTAACTAGAGGTTCTGGTTTAACAGCTTTAGGAGGAGCTACATTTAATAGTGGTGCTTGGACAGCTAACACTAGCATTGATCCTGACGATTATATTGAATGGACAATTACTGCTGCACCTAACTTTAGCGTCAATATAACTGGAATAGATATTAACTACGATAGAGATCCTGATGGTGGTTTCTTACAATTCCTTATTGGAAGTGGACCAGCTCAATTGAGGCTAAGATCAAGTCTTGATAATTATAATTCAGATCTTTTTTCAGACACCAATGTTAGTAATGCAGGAGAAATTCAGTCTATAGTGACGAATTTGAATTCAACTACTGGAGGTTCAATTACATTTAGATTGTATGGTTTTGAATCTAGCGCTGGCCTGTTCGGTAGTTTTGGCAGTCTCGATATTGAAGGTGGTCTGGGTACAGTTTTATCCTTGGACGATACAGGAATAGTACTAAAAGGCACTGTGATTTCTGACGGACTTATATATTCAAATTCGGAGTGGACGCCTAATGCACCTTCTGCATCAACTGGAACAAGCAACGCATTAGTATTAAATGGCACCTATACAGAAACTTCAGATGTAGCAGTTAACGATCTTATTGTAAATCCTGGTGCTTCAATAATTATTGAAAAAACAGGTTCTTTAACAGTTAATGGAAACTTAACAACAAATGATGCCATAACTTTAGAATCAGATTCTGACGAATACTCAAGTTTGATCGTCAACGGTAGCGTAACTGGCAGTGTGTTTTATAATAGACACGTGAATACTAATGCTTCCTCTGGTGGAAATGATTTAATTTCTCCACCAGTAAGCGGACAAACCTTTGGAGCATTTGCTAGCGTCAACTCAAATATTTTTTTCAATCCATCTGATCCATCTAGAAAACTATTTGGCCCTTTCAATAAAACTACTGGAACATACCAAATATATGATACTGATCTAAGTACAGATGCTAATACAACACTTGATGCTGGAGTAGGTTATAGAGCAGCTTCAACAGATAATGGAAATTTTTTATTTTCAGGAGTAGTTAATACTAGTTCGATATCTCAAACCATTTTAGATTCTGGACCTCAATTTGAAGAATGGAATTTAATTGGTAACCCTTACACTTCCTACATAAGACTTTCAGACTTCTTAACACAAAACAATAGTGAATTCAATGTAGATGCATCTGGTGTATATGGTTATGATGGTAATGCATCCGATGGATGGACTATCTGGAACCTTGCATATTCAACTTTAAACCCTAATGCATTGATTACACCTGGACAAGGGTTTCTGGTTGCAACAAAACCTGGTGGAGGATCTGTAACTTTTAATCCCAGTATGCGAAGTTCAGGAAATACAGATGATTTTATTTTAGGTAGAAATGATAGTAATGTTGGTTATTTTAGATTGAAAGCTACCAGTAATTCAAATAGTTATACTACTGATTTTTATTTTATTGATAACACCTCATTAGGTTTAGACCCAGGTTATGATGCTAGTATTTTTGGAGGGAATGCACCAAATTTTTCAATCTATTCCCAATTGGTCAATGACAATAGCGGAATTGATATGGGCATACAAAGTATAGCATTCTCAGACGTTACTCAAACACTTAGTGTGCCGTTAGGTGTGAATGCCAACACTGGTCAACAGGTAACAATTAGCATTGAAGAAAGCACATTGCCAGATAGTTTTTTGATTTACTTAGAAGATAATGTCACTAATACATTTACCTTATTAAATATTAATAATTATGTATTTACTGCTAATACATCATTGAGAGATACAGGTCGTTTTTTCCTTCATTATGCTGAAGAAGACACCTTATCTATTAATGAGAATTACAACGACAACCTTCAGATGTTTGCAACAAGTGAAAATGTCTTATACGTCAAAGGACTAATAAAAGAAAATACCATATTACATATTTATGATGTTAACGGTCGTTTAATAACACAGTATCATTTAAGTGTTAACTCTACCTCAAATTCAATCAATATGAAAAATATAAGTGCTGGTTTTTATGTAGCTAAGCTTAAAAATAACCTACAAGAAAAAACACTTAAGCTAATTGTTAGATAATATATTATTAACCAAAAAGCGTTCATAAATTATTTAATTTAATTATTTTTGACCGTTATTTAGATTGAAGCAATGAAAAGAACGAATTCACAAGATCAAATTACACGTAAGGAAGCCATGAAAAAGATGGGGAAATATGCTGCACTTACTGCTGTTGGTACTTTTCTTATCTTAAACCCAAAAAAGGCACAAGCTTCATCTCCTCCAGATCCAGGAGGAAATCCTTTTGAATAATTTACACCGTTATTTATTTTGAAAGCGGATTTAGCTCCAAAATATTCATACAAGTTAGATGAAAACTATCTATTGTGGTTTGAAAAATCTAACAACTATGTCATTGTCTCTGAATTATTAAAAGTTATTCTTGAAACGTTCATAAAAGCTAAAAGTAGAGATGAATGTGTAAAAACTTTATCATCAATTCCTAAATTAAACACACAGAATATAAATAGTTTGGTAAAGGAAGCTTCAGATTTTCTTAATGAAGCAAATACAACTGAAAAGCTAACTATTGAAGATCATTTAAAATTTACGATTACTAAGCCTCATATTAGTAAAACTTATGCTATTGGTGAACATCATATTTTGGTCAACTATGGTTCAGAAATCTTAGAAAGTCTTATTCACCCACTTTTTGATCATCTAACAATCAATTCAGTAACAACTACTGCTGTCGTTTTTGATCTATTTCAATACAAAAATCGATTGCTTATTTACAAAGATCAGTTATTTCTAAAAAGTTTCGAAACAAAAAAATTCAACTATTTACAAGGAAGGTTTACGTTAGAAATAGCTAACGTTCTCTATAAAAAAACAGAACAAGACTGGCTAGCTACATTTCATGCTTCTACAGTAAGCAATAAAAATAAAGCCATAATGATCGTAGGAGATTCTGGAAACGGAAAGAGCACATTAACCGCATTACTTATGGCACAAGGCTTTGATATGTTGGCAGATGATGTTACACCTATGCTCGCTGAAACTCAAGAAGTTTACAGAAATCCATCAGCTATTTCTGTAAAAGAAGGCGCTTTTAATATTCTTGAAGATGAATTTCCACATTTCAATGAACTTAAAATACATGCTAATGGTCAAAAAAAAGTTTTGGTAAAATATTTAGCTAGTAGTAACCCATTTCATGAAATGAAACCTTCCTTTCCTTGTAACACTGTTGTTTTAGTTAATTATTCAAAGGATAGTAAATCTACTATAAATAAAGTCTCAGGAGAACAAATCTTAAAGACATTGATTCCTGACTCATGGATTTCCCCTAAACCTGAACATTCAAAAAAATTTATCGATTGGCTAACTAACGTGAGGTTTTATCAGCTTAATTATAGCGATAATGCATATGCCATAAATGAATTTAAAGTATTATTCGATTCTTGAAATTTTTATTAGCCATTTGTTTAACTACATTTGACATGTTATTCAATGGCGGCTTTTGATTAAAAAAAAACACGCATACAAAATTACCATTCAATTGATTGCTGATATTATTAGCTTTCAAGACAATGCTTCTTTTTTAAAAGACAAGTTCAATACCACCGAAATTGATTGGGATTCATTAGTAACGATAGCTAGTGAGCATCTTATACTCCCAACAATTTTTTTCAAATTAAAAGAGAAGGCACTTTTAGAATATATTCCTGTTGAGCTTAACCATTATTTGACAGAACTCGCCTCAATAAATAGAAACCGAAACAACTCTTTATTATCAGAAATAAAAACAATTGCTACCCTTTTTAAATCCAATGCAATCAATTATGTTTTTATAAAAGGAGCAGCTCTTATTGCTGGCAAGTTCTATGCCGATATTGGAGAACGAATGGTTGGCGATCTAGACATTCTTGTTGACGACAAAGATTTACACAAAGCCTTTAATTTACTTGTTAAAGAAGGCTATGATAAATTAATACCGTTTAACTATGAACAAAAGGATTACAGACATCTACCAAGACAGGTCTCAAATAATTGTTTAGCAGCTGTAGAACTACATAGTTATGTATTAAAAACAAAGTATAAAGATTTAATTGATGCGAAACAGCTCTTAAGCACAAAAACCGTTATTAATGAAGTAAACATCCCTAATTTGTATTACTTCAATAGTATAAACATACTCACTGCGCAAATTAACGATAGAGGCACCTATTTTTTATCGATACCATTGAAACATGCTTACGATAGTCAGGTTCTTAAACTCGATCAAGAAAAACAGCTCCTAACCCAATTACTGCATAACAAACATGGTCTAACTTACTTATCTCTAATAGACCTACTATTTCCTGAAGCAATATCTAGAAAGAGTACTTTAAAAGAAAGGCTTATAAAAATGCGTTTCAAACTAAAAATGAACAACCCTAAATTGGCCTACTTCGTATACAAAATAAAATGGATTACCATAAATTGTATAGACCGTTTAAACCTCTTTATAACCAATAAAAGTTACCGAACTCATATTATTAAAAATAAAACCTTTATTAAAAGTTAGCCTCTATTTGTTTTATATTATAAAAGTAAAAACCTATTTTTGAAGCAAATATTTTTTGCAATGAAAAAAATAATAATTGGTTTTATTCTATTGTTTGTTGGTATATCTTCATATAGCCAAACAAGAATTAATGAAAGAGATACGTGGTTACTTAGCGTTGGTGTAAATACAGTTGCAAACTTTGGTACTCAGAATCCATTTGAGGACTTAAGCGAGAATTCAACTCGATTTGCCTTTAGACAACCAATCGCAATTGCAATTGAGCGTCAATGGACCAAATTTTTACATATTGAGCAAGATATTTCATTTAATGGTTTTAAAGAATCTGAATTCATTGATAACGGGACTCCAGATAAAGATTTATTTTATTTTTCTACGAACACGACACTTAAATATTATTTTGGAAGTCATATTTTTAAAGAATTAGAGTGGTTAGATCTCTATGGTGGCTTTGGTTTAGGTCTGTTCAACATCGAAGAAATCAATACCTCTATTAATGGTTCGTTAGGTATGATGTTCTGGGTAAGTGAAACTGTAGCTATTAGACTTCAAGGTGTTGGTAAATTTGCAACTACTTCAGATAGAAGACAGTATGACAATAACCACTACCAGTTTATGTTACAAGCTGTTATTAGAATATAAGTTTCATCGCACCTAAAGCTAGTATCCTGAAAAATTAAAATTTAGCATTGTCTTAATTTTAGTATATATTGTTGGAAACTGTGTTCTAAATTCGTGAGGGGTTTCTATAAACGTTTCAACAAAAACAGCTAAGAATTCATATTGATTGGTAAAGGCGTATTCCCTAACATAATCTGAAGTTATTAGCTCTTTTTTCAATTTGCTATCCTTATCCAAATCTTCGGTAAGTTCGTAGTAAGAATTCAAAAAAATTGCAGCACTGGTACTACGTTTCCTTACGCTCATGTAGTAAAAGTGAATCGCATGAATAAACTCATGTATAGCTAAGTTTAAGTTATCATCCTCAATTTCATAACCATGTTTTACATCTTTCCAAGAAAAAACCAAAGCTTTATATCCCAAATTAAATTCTCCTTTATGATATGTTTTATTGGTTGTAGAATAGAAGGCCTCAGGATAAAAAATAACACGCTCTACTAAACTTATATTATAATCTCTTAGACCAAAGGTAAGCTTAACCAATGTAGCTGCAGTAACAACTTTCATTTCATCAGTAACTGTTATGTCTTTACCAATAAACTCGGTTGTTTTTATGAACTGTTTAACTCTATGCTCAAAATAAGATTTATGCTTAGATGATAATCTATTGTAGAAGTTAATGTATTGCCTAAGAATAGACTTTTGATCTTTAGGCAGCTTTTTCTTTTTTATATACTTATGATTGTAGAATAGCTTTTTGTTGAAATACTCTACATAAGCCATTTCAAAAAAATTAAATAATTTGTAGAGTATGAATATTACGATTAGGGCTACTAGAAAAATGATAACAGAAAAATAAATGAATTGCCCAATAGGAGATAGTTCTTCCTTTTCAAGTAAAATTAAAATCATTTTTTAAAAATACTGAAAAAAAAATCCCAATTACTAAATGTTATTGCATTTTTAGTAATCGGGATAGTTAAAATTAAAAACTATTTATTTTTTAGAAATCTTATGCTATTGTAAAAGATACTTAATCTTCAATCTCTATATATATCTTACTTGTCATTCTCAGTTTTTTTCCTTTAAGTCTTGCTTGAGAAAAGAATTCTTTTGCAATTTCTTGCTCGTTCAAAAGCTCTTTAATTCTACCACTATCAAATTTACATTCGTCTAAATCATTACCCTCAGTTATTGATAAACGCTGTAATTTATGAAAATTGATTTTAACGTTTAAAACGGAGTTAATGATGTGAGCTGCTTCTGACGGTGTATACTTACCATTGATTAAATCAATTTTTTGATCTGTTTTTAATGCCTCTGCTGTTTCCATAATTTTAATTGTTTTTGATATAATCGCATTACAAAGTTGCGGTTTTATTTTTATATATTTTTATTTATATATTTTATATTTATTATTAGTATATTTTATGTTAAATTTATAATACAAAGGTATAGTGGCATACCTAAGGTAATGTTAAACGGAAATGTAATAGCCAATGCCATGGGTATGTAAAGACTTGGATTAGCTTTTGGCGCTGCTATTTTCATTGCTGCTGGAACTGCAATATAGGATGCGCTAGCTGCAAGAATAGCAAAAAGCAATCTATTGCCAGCACTTTCAGTAAGTATGCTGCTAACTACAGCTACTAAACATCCGTTGATTAAAGGAACTACAATAGCAAATATTAACGCAAACCATCCTTTCTTTATAAAATCAGACAACTTGCGACCACTAGTAATTCCCATATCTAAGAGGAATACTGCCAAAAAGCCTTTAAAGATATCTGTGGTAAATGGTTTTATTCCTTCAGCTTGAGCTTCGCTAGCCATAATACCTATAAATAAGCTACCAATAATAATTAAAACACTACCGTTCGTAAGTGCATGATGCAAAACTGTTTTCATTGGAGCCCCTTTTTCTTTCTTATTTTTTTTAAAGAACATCATAAGTAGCAAACCAACCATGATTGATGGCGCCTCCATTAGTGCCATAACTGCAACCATATGACCACTAAAAGCAATTTGCTCTAACTCTAGAAATGAAATGGTGGTAACAAAAGTTACTGCGCTGACAGATCCATATGCCGCTGCAATAGCTCCAGCATTTTCAACATTAAACTTTCTTCGTAAGATAAAGTATGTATAAATTGGTATAATAATAGCCAAAAAGACTCCAAACAACAACGACCATAGTATTTCAATATTGAATTCGCTATGCGATAATTCTTGACCTCCTTTAAATCCTATAGACAATAATAAGTATAGAGAAATAAATTTAGATGAGGTCTCAGGTATTGTAAGATCGCTCTTAAGCTGCACTGCAATCACTCCCAAAAAGAAGAAGAGAAGTGCAGGATTTGTTAGATTATCTATAAGTAAATGTAGATCCATTAAATCTGCAAATTAGTATGTAACTAATTTTAGCTTATTTATTTGTTAGAGAACAGGTGAACTATAAAAATTAGCGACAAAATACCACCTACTACTAATAATTCTTTAAGAAATAAATTATTATTACTTACTGATAAGTAAACGAATGCTCCATAAGAGCCTAACAATAGCAGCAACTTCAACGTTGTTATATGTTGTTTTATAATAACAGATCTTAAAGACATCTGTTTTTCTTTCGTTTTTGCTTGCCCCTGTTTACTAATTACAAAATCGCTCATTGAATATTATTTTTAAATGTTTTTGCAAATATCTAGCGTATTTTTTATATATTTTTATTTATTTTTATTATAAAATACATAAACAATAATTATGCATTATACTTTACACCAATTAGAGATATTCTACAAGGTTTGTGAATTAAAGAGTGTAACTAAAGCTTCTGAAGAATTATTTCTAACTCAACCTGCAGTATCCATACAGTTAAAAAAATTTCAAGATCAATTTCAAATCCCACTATTTGAAGTTGTTGGCCGAAAGCTTTACATCACAGAATTTGGAGAGGAAATTGCACTAGCGGCAGAAAACATTTTAAATGAAGTAAATGCTATTAATTACAAAGCACTATCCTTCCAAGGTGAATTGGCTGGCAAATTAAAAATCGCCATCGTATCGACCGCTAAATATGCAATGCCCTATTTTTTAACGGATTTCATGAACAAACATAAAGGGGTTGATCTTGCAATGGACGTAACTAATAAAGCAGAAGTAGTTCGCTCACTAGAAAACAATGAGGTCGATTTTGCTATGGTTTCAACCATTCCTAAACATTTAAAAATAAATCGTATTCAATTGATGGACAATAAGCTATACCTTGTAGGTGGTCGACAGTATAATCATTCTGGAAAATACATTTCAATTAAAGCTTTTGAGCAATTACCACTTATATACAGAGAGCAAGGGTCTGCTACCAGAAATCAAATGGAATACTTTATTGCTGCTAATAAAATCTCTACTTATAAGAAAATGGAATTAAAATCAAATGAAGCCCTTAAACAAGCAGTAATTGCAGGATTAGGATTTTCTATCATGCCATTAATAGGAATAAAAAATGAATTAAATAATGGAGACTTACAAGTTATCCCAGTGAAAGACCTTCCTTTGACAACCAACTGGAATTTAATTTGGCTTAGTTCAAAAAACTTATCTACTATAGCAAAACATTTTGTAGATCATATCAATGAGAACAAGGAAAATATTATGAAAAACAAATTTGACTGGTTTGATAATTATTGAAATAGCTTAACATTTAATGAAGTTTTGAGTGGTATTAGCCTCACAATAAAAATATTGTGAGGCTAATTTTTGTGACCTCGAGAGGATTCGAACCTCCAACCCTCAGAGCCGAAATCTGATATTCTATCCAGTTGAACTACGAGGCCTTAACTTTTATGACAATTTTGCCTTAACTATGTTAGAAATGGTTTTTCCGTCTGCTTGACCAGCTAATTGCTTGTTTACTATTCCCATCACTTTACCCATATCCTTCATACTTTCTGCACCTACACTAGTAATTGTATCTAAAACAACTTTTTCAATTTCTGATTTACTTAATTGAGCAGGTAAGAATTGAGAAATAACTTTTGCTTGCGCCAACTCTGGTTCGGCTAGATCACTACGATTTTGTTCAGAAAATATTGCAGCACTATCCTTACGCTGTTTTACCAACTTAGATAAAATTTTTATTTCATCAGCTTCCGTTAGATCTTGCCCAGAACCTGAAGTTTGTGCTAATAGTATTTCAGATTTAACTGCTCTTAAAGCTGCTAATGCTACCTGATCTTTATCTTTCATTGCTGCTTTCATGGCAGTCATAATATCTTGTTGCAAACTCATTACTCTTGATTTAATTTGAATTGCGAAGATATAAAAACTCAATGGTTTAAAATACTTTAATCACGAACTAGAACACAAAAAAACCCGAAACGTATTTCTCAACGCTTCGGGTTTGACAAAAGTGTGAAACACTAAACTAAATTTGCTATTAATCTACGTTGTCGTGTAAAAATGAATTATTGCTTCTTAATTGAATATCGTCGTTGTCATCAGTAGCAACAGAGGTTCTAGAAGCCTTGGTTTCTGAAGAATGCTGCGATTCTTCTAAATTCACACCTTGTCTTTTGTATGCAGGTTCTTTTTCAATTTCATCAATCTTAGATGAATTAAATTTATAATTAAAATCTTTCATCTTACGTCTACGCTCATCAGCTCTTTCTTTAAGCAATTCTGAAATTGGACTATTCATTGGGTCAATTTCTTCTTTAACTTCTTCTTTAGTGATCTCTGATTCAATTGTTTTTTTCTCAAAAACAATATCTTCTTCAATCTCTGGCTGAACTTTAGTTTTTGTATCATTCATAGAAGACTCATAACTCATAAAATCATCAAGAGCGTAACGCTTTTCTCCCTCTTCATTAGCTTCAGTAACTGGTATTACTTCAATATGATCTTTAACATTTAAGTCTTTAACTTCATCCTCAAGACTAAAAACTGTTTTGTCCTCAACGTTAGAAAGCTCTTCTTGCGCTTCTTCTTTTCCAAATGTCAATGGTAAATCAAAGGTTAAAGTAATCTGCTCTTCTTCTACCTCTTCAACAATATTTTCCTTGATTTCTTGAACTGGTGTTATGATAAACTCTTCTGTATCAGCCTTATGGTCTAAGACCTCATCATAGACAACGTTGATGTTTTTTATAATGTCTGTTGTGGTAATCAAATCGGTAACGACATGAGCTTCAACCTCATCTATATCATCATCTATTAATGTGTGAATTACGACATCAGACACTTTTTCTTCTTCCTTTTCAAGAACAATATCTGGTGTAATGATTGCTGGGTCACTCTCCTTTACTGTAACATCTTCATTACGATCATCCTCTAGCGCATGAACAACTTTCTTTTGCTCTGTATTAGAAATCTCGTGCTGTTGATCTATATCGAAACCTGTAGCTATAATTGTTACTGAAATTGATTCTTGTAAAGACTCATCCTCACCAACACCCATGATGATATTAGCGCCGTGACCAGCTTCATTCTGGATATGATCATTGATTTCTCCAATTTCATCAATTGTGATTTCCTGAGATCCAGAAACGATAAGCAACAATACGTTTTTGGCTCCAGTAATTTTATTATCATTCAACAATGGTGAGTCTAGAGCTTTCATGATTGCTTCTTGTGCTCTAGTTTTACCTGATGCAGTTGATGAACCCATAATAGCGGTACCACTATTGCTCAAGACTGTTTTTGCATCTCGTAAGTCAATATTTTGTGTGTAGTGATGTGTAATAACTTCTGCTATACCTCTAGAGGCTGTTGAAAGCACTTCGTCTGCTTTTGAAAAGCCTGCTTTAAATCCTAAGTTACCATAAACTTCACGTAGCTTATTATTATTGATGACCACTAAAGAATCAACATGTGCTCGTAAGGTCTCAACGCCTTTTTGAGCTTGTTCGTTTCTGGTCTTACCTTCAAACTGAAATGGCATTGTAACAATCCCTACGGTTAAAATATCTAATTCTTTTGCAAGTTTAGCTATAATTGGTGCGGCTCCAGTTCCTGTGCCTCCGCCCATTCCTGCTGTTATAAATACCATTTTAGTATTAGTATCTAACATGCGTCTTAAATCTTCTAAACTTTCAACTGCAGCTTGCTCTCCTACTTCGGGATTTGCTCCAGCTCCTAAACCTTCGGTTAAATTTACTCCTAATTGGATTTTGTTCGGGACACCACTGTTTTGCAGTGCTTGGGCATCTGTATTACATATTACGAAGTCAACACCTTTAATCCCTTGTAAAAACATATGATTAATAGCGTTACTTCCTCCACCACCTACACCTATCACTTTAATAACGTTTGATTGGTTCTTAGGTAGATCAAATGCAATATTGCCTAACTCATTGTTGTTGCTCATAAAACTACGTTTTCTCTATTTATACTTTATTTTTCCCAAATACTTTCAATTGAGCCTAATCAATTAAAAGTGCATGATGTTTTTTATTCTGCGTTATCTAAAAAATCTTTAACACGCTCTGTTAATTTGTCCAAAAAAGATTTGTGTTCTTTTTTGGGTTGCTCTATCATTTTTTCTTGATGTGATAAACTTTCATCTGAGTATTGTTGTTCTCCAACTTGCTCCAGCTCTTCAGCTTCTTTTTCTACTCTTTTTCGTTCTTGACGCTTTAGACCATCCATCACTAAACCAACAGCTGTGGCAAATAATGGACTAGCAATTTCGTTATCACTATCACCAGCCAAGTGTTCGTTAGGATACCCTATTCTGGTATCCATACCAGTGATATACTCAACCAATTGCTTCAAATGTTTTAATTGACTTCCTCCTCCAGTAAGTACTATACCAGCAATCAATTTCTTTTTTTGTTCCTCGTGCCCATAATTCTTAATTTCAACATAGACTTGCTCTATGATCTCTACAACCCTTGCATGAATGATTTTTGACAAATTCTTCAAAGTGATCTCTTTTGGTTCACGACCACGCAAACCAGGAATAGATACAATTTCGTTGTCTTTGTTTTCTCCTGGCCAAGCAGAACCAAATTTTATCTTTAACAATTCGGCTTGTTTTTCTATAATAGAACACCCTTCTTTAATATCTTCAGTAACTACATTTCCTCCGAATGGTATTACAGCAGTGTGACGTATAATCCCGTCTTTAAATACAGCAAGATCTGTTGTACCACCTCCTATGTCAATTAAAGCAACTCCAGCTTCTTTTTCTTCTTGACTCAATACTGCGTTTGCCGAAGCTAATGGTTCTAATGTGATTCCTTCTAACTCTAGACCAGAACTTTTAACACAACGACCGATATTTCTGATTGATGATACTTGACCTACAACGACGTGAAAATTAGCTTCAAGTCGGCCTCCATACATCCCGATTGGTTCTTTAATTTCTGCTTGACCATCAATCTTGTATTCCTGTGGTAACACATGAATGATCTCTTCACCAGGTAGCATTACTAGTTTATGGACCTGATTGATTAAACGATCAATGTCATCTTCATCTATAACAACTTCAGAATTAGCTCTTGTGATATAATCACTGTGTTGTAAACTCCTAATGTGTTGACCAGCAATACCAACAGTTACGTCTTCAATTTTAAGTCCTGCTTCAGCTTCGGCTTCTTGAACGGCTTGCTGAATGGATTGGATGGTTTGAGTTATGTTATTCACCACACCTCTATGCACACCTAAGCTTTTGGATTTACCAATACCTAAAATTTCGGCTTTTCCATATTCATTCTTACGACCTATCATTGCCACAATTTTTGTGGTTCCAATATCTAGTCCTACTGAAATTTTATTGTTTTCCATCACTTACTTTTTGGTGCAAATCACTTGCTTATCAAACTTTAAATTCACGACACTATAGCTGTCTAATACTTTATCATTCATAGCTTTTAAATAAAAAGCCTTCAGATTATTAATTTTTTTATCTAATAGTTTTAGAGTCCCTAAATGAATTTTAAAATCCTGTTGTCTTAACTTCAAATCAATAGATTGGTCTTCATTTTGATGAATCTCTACTACATGCTTAGTTAAAAACTCATCCGCTCTAACTTTTTTTGCTATTGTATATACAGTTGACAGATTATTTTTTTCAATTGCTCCTGTTACTAATGGCACCCTTGCCGTATAATTTGTTGATAAAGGCATATACGATCCATGCTCATCTATGTAATAAGATGCATTTGTACTAACTCTAGCTATAGGTTTTTTTTGCTCAATCTTAGCTGTGATTGAGCCATCAACCGTCATGTACACTTGTGCTTGCTCAATCATTGGATTAGAATTTAGGGCAGATTCCAATGCGTTCAAATCTATAATTTCTTTAGGCTTGTTCGTAACACTCTCATGATTTTGTATTAACAATTTACTAACAGTTTGTTGAGTTACGAATAAATTATTATCGCCAATAAATTCTATTGTTGGGTTACTTACTTTACGTGTCGCATTTCGATAAGATGAAAACGCAAATAAGAACACCACTAATAGCAGTAAGACAATAACTTTTATATATGTAAATTTAACTTGCAACACTCAAAGCTTGTTTAATATGTATAACTTCTTCTCCAATATCTCCTGCTCCAATAGTTAATAACACCTGTGCAGTTGATTGTTTTATTTCATTAATTAATTCAGATTTCTGAACCAATTTTTTATGCTTATTATTAATTTTTCCAAGTAACCATTTTGATGTAACACCATCAATTGGAAGCTCTCTAGCCGGATAAATATCTAGCAATAATACTTCATCAAAATACGATAGACTTCTAGCAAACTCATCAGCAAAATCTTTAGTCCTACTAAATAAGTGAGGTTGAAAAACAGCCAATACAGTTTTATTTGGGTACATTTCTCTAACAGCTTGATGTACTGCATTTATTTCTTCAGGATGATGTGCATAATCATCAATAAATACAAATTCTTCTGTTTTGATCTGGTAAGTGAATCTGCGTTTAACACCTTTATAAGATGCTAATCCCTTGGCGAGCTGCGGTGTAGGGAGACCATATTCTACAGACATCGCCAAGGCTATTAATGCATTCGACAGATTGTGTCTACCAGGTAGGCTAAATTTGAAATTTTCAAGTAGTGCATTTGGTGTTTTAACATCAAACACATAGCTACCGTTTATTATTTTTATATTTTGAACAGAATAATCTGAATTATCTTCTATTCCGTAAGTAATTCCTTTTATTGACAATCCATTTTTTACAAATAATTTTCCATTAGGCTTAATTTTTTCAGAAAACGCCTCAAATGATTTTATTAACTCTGTAGCATCGCCATAGATATCTAAATGATCTGCATCCATTGAGGTAATACAGGCCATATCTGGTGATAAGGTTAAAAAGGAACGATCAAACTCATCGGCCTCAACTACAGTTACATCGGTTCCATTAAGAATTAAATTAGAATTATAGTTCTCACTAATTCCACCTAAAAATGCAGTAACCTCAACATTACAACTATTCAATAAATGCCCTAAAATACTGGTAGTGGTGGTTTTTCCGTGAGTTCCAGCAACTGCAAGACAAAAAGTTTGTTTTGTAATCTCTCCTAAAACCATAGAACGCTTCATAACTTGAAAGTCATTAGCTTTAAAGTAATTTAATTCGCTATGGTATTTTGGGATTGCCGGCGTAAATACAATAAGCGTGTTTTCAGGATTCAAAAATGCTGAGTCAATCAAATCAATGTTATCTTCGAAATGAATTGAAACACCCAAAGCTTCAAGCGCATCTGTGATATTGGTTTTTGTTTTATCATAACCACCAATTTTTAGATCCTTAGCAACAAAATAACGAGCCAAAGCGCTCATTCCGATACCACCAATACCAATAAAATATACGCTATTTATGTGTTTTAGATTCATCTATTGCTTTAATAGTTTTTCAACTTCGTCTGCTATATCTTTTGTTGCATTTATTAATGCTAATTTTCTTATTTCTTTACTTAATTCTTCTTGTTTTTCTTTAGATTCCATCAGTTTTGTAAACTGAGGTTCAAATGCTACATCCAACTCATTTTCCTTAATTAAAATTGCTGCACCTTTATCTGCAATAGCTTTAGCATTTTTTGTTTGATGATCTTCGGCTACATTTGGTGACGGAATAAAAACCACAGGCTTGCCAACTACACAAAGCTCTGATACTGAACCAGCTCCAGCTCTAGAAATAATAACATCTGCAGCTGCGTAGGCCATGTCCATATTATTTAAAAACGAATGTACTTGTACATGGTTTAATTCATTATACTGTTTGTATTGTTGATAGTATAGTGTTCCACACTGCCATATTAATTGCACATTTAACGACTTAAAATATTCAAGTTTACTTTCAATTAATTGGTTTACGCGTCTGGCTCCTAAACTACCGCCTAACACCAACAATGTATGCTTGCTATGTATCAATGTGAATGCATCTTTACCCTGTATATGTTTATTTGCAATATTGAGTAAATCTTTACGTATTGGGTTTCCGGTGAGTATTATTTTTTCTTTAGGGAAGAATTTTTCAAGACCTTCATAAGCCACACATATTTTATTCACTCGCTTACTTAATAGTTTATTTGTTATTCCAGGATAAGAATTCTGTTCTTGAATTAAACTAGGCACACCTTTAGAGGAAGCCACCTTCAATAGTGGTCCACTTGCAAAACCACCAGTACCAATAGCTACGTTTGGCTGAAACGTTTTAACTATTTTTCTCGAGCGCAATAAACTAATGATTAGTTTAAAAGGAAACATCAAGTTTTTCAGCGTTAGTTTACGTTGGATGCCTGAAATCCATAGCCCTTCAATTTTATAGCCTGCTTGAGGTACTTTATCCATTTCCATTCGATCTAAAGCTCCAACAAACAAGAATTCAGCATCTGGAAAACGAGATTTTAGCTCATTAGCAATAGCAATAGCAGGATAAATATGTCCTCCTGTACCACCTCCAGATAATATGATCTTATAATTACTCATTAAATCGCTTCACTTAAAATTTCTAACGGATTATCTTCATTAACCTCTTGTTCTTTAATTTCTTCTCGTTTTGCACTTACACTTAATATAATTCCAATAGCTAAACAGGTCATCCAAATTGACGTTCCTCCGCTACTAATTAGTGGCAATGTTTGCCCAGTAACCGGAAACAACTCAACAGCTACAGCCATATTGATTAATGCTTGAAACACTATTGGCAAACCAACACCTAATACTAAAAGTTTACCAAATATCGTATCTGATTTTTGAGAGACGATAACTATTCTGAACAGTAACCAAGAATACATTACCAGTAAAAACAGACCACCAATTAAACCGTACTCTTCTATGATGATTGCAAAAATAAAATCTGAAGATGACTGTGGTAAAAAGTTTTTTTGGACACTCTTTCCTGGCCCAACACCTTGTATACCTCCAGTTGCTATTGCAATTTTTGCCTTTTCAATTTGATAATCGGCTTCTGTATCTTCACCATTAGCAAAATTTTCTATTCTACTTGTCCATGTATCTATACGATTATCCATAAAATCTGGAAATGCTTTAGCTACAAGAACGAATAATGCTAGTGCAACAATTCCGCCACCAATAATAATAGCTAAATATTTTATTGGATAACCACCAATAAAAGTGAGCATCATTACCATTAGAAATATAATTGCTGTTGTTGAGAAATTAGCTGGTAAAATAAGTATTAATATGAAAAATACTGGAGCCCAAAGTGGCAATAGTGTTTCTACAAAGGTGATTTCCTTATTTTGAATTTTAGATAAATAACGTGCAACATAGACCATCAAAACAACGGCTGCTAATGTTGATGTTTGAAATGACATTCCTACAAATGGTATCTGAATCCATCGACTTGCATTTGCGCCTTCAATGGTTGTTCCTTGAAGCATTGTAACAATCAGTAATACTAAAACTATAGGAATCATTACCATAGACAAGCCTCTAAAATATCGATATGGTACTTTATGAACACCGTACATAATTGCAAATCCAAGAAAAAGATGCATGAAGTGTTTCACAAAAAAACCAAATGTATTTCCCGAACCTCCTACATAAGCTAAGTTGCTAGCAGCACTATACACAGGAAGGAATGAGAAAATTGCCAACAAAGCAGCAATAGCCCATATCAATCGATCTCCTTTTATGTTTTTAAACAGTGTTTGCACTTTTAATTGTTATAAATTTCTAACAGCCTCTTTAAATTGACGCCCTCTATCTTCATAGTTTTCAAATAGATCAAAACTTGCACAAGCAGGTGACAAGAGTACATTATCTCCAGCTTCAGCAATTTTGTAGGCAATTTTTACTGCTTCACTCATAAATTGAGTTTCAACAATAACATCTACCATACTTCCAAAACTTTGCATTAATTTTTCATTATTAACACCTAGGCAAATGACAGCCTTGACTTTTTCATTTACAAACTGAAATAACTCTTGATAATCATTTCCTTTGTCTTCGCCTCCAACGATCCAAACCGTTGGTGCATCCATACTTTCTAAAGCATAGTAAGTAGCATTTACATTGGTTGCTTTAGAATCATTTATGTATTGTACTTTATTAATCTTTAGCACATGCTCTAAACGATGCTCTACACCTTGAAAATTTTCTAAGCTCTCACGAATGGTTTGCTTTCTAATTTTTAATAAATGAGCTACTGTTGAAGCAGCCATAGCGTTTTTAATATTGTGTTTTCCCTCTAAAGCTAAATTTGCTGTTGGCATAATTATCTGGTTGTTATCTATTGTTATTTTTATATTTTCTCTTTTTAAATACGCTCCATTTTCAATAATTTTTGTCAATGAAAATGGCACTAATATTGATTGAATTGGATGCTTTTCTAGCCAAGTCGTGATGACCTCATCATCTGCATCGTAAATGAAATAATCATCTTGGGTTTGGTTTTTGGCAATCCTAAATTTTGAAGCGATATAATTTTCAAAAACGTAATCATATCGATCCAAATGATCTGGAGTAATATTCATTAGTACTGCAATTTTTGGCTTAAACCTAACAATATCATCCAACTGAAAACTACTAATTTCCAGTACATAATTGGGAGGATTATCTTGCAGAATCTGCTTCGCGAAACTAGTTCCAATGTTACCTGCTAAACCTACTTCTAACTCTTGCTTTAAAATATGATGAGTTAGTGTTGCTGTAGTGGTTTTACCATTACTACCAGTGATTCCAATCAAAGTCGCTTCAGTATATTGCGATGCAAATTCAATTTCTGAAACCACTAAGATGTCTGCTTTCTTGATTTGCTTTACAATTGATATCTTATCTGGAATACCAGGACTTTTCATGACTAAATCTGCATTTAGAATTTTTCCCTCAGAATGCTGACCATCTTCAAATTCAATCTCATTATGTATAAGAACTTGTTTGTACTTTTCTTTTATAACTCCTTTATCAGACACGAAAACTTCATATCCTTTTTCTTTTCCTAATAGCGCTGTACCTACGCCACTTTCTCCTCCTCCTAATATTACAAGTCGTTTCATCTACCTCAACTTGAGTGTTACAATTGATAGTATTGCTAGAAAAATTCCAACGATCCAGAACCTTGTAACTATTTTGCTTTCGTGATATCCCGACTTCTGATAGTGATGATGCAATGGTGACATTTTAAAAATACGTCGACCTTCGCCATACTTTTTCCGAGTGTATTTAAACCAGCTTACTTGTAAGATCACTGATAATGACTCGGCAAAGAAAATCCCACATAATAAAGGAATAAGTAATTCTTTACGAACTGCTATTGCTATAACAGCGATCACACCACCAATTGTCAAACTCCCTGTATCACCCATAAACACTTGAGCCGGATACGTATTATACCATAAGAAGCCAATAAGCGCACCTACAAAAGCAGCAATAAAAACTACTACTTCTCCCAATCTTGGAATAAACATTACATTGAGATAATCTGAAAACACGATATTACCAGATACAAATGCAAATATTGCTAGTGCAAAAACTATAATGGCAGAACTCCCAGCAGCCAAACCATCAATACCGTCTGTGAGATTAGCTCCATTTGAAACAGCTGTTACAATGAAAATAACTATTGGAATAAAAATGAGCCATGCATAGTTTTGATATCCATCACCTAACCACGATACTAATGTGGCATAGTCGAATTCATTATCTTTCACAAATGGAATTGTTGTTTTGAGCGATTGACTCTCTTCTGCATAGAATTCGCTCTCTGAGCTTTGGGTAATCAATTCATTAGAAAACTGAGGATTTACTTTCTCTTGCTTAATTGTAACGCCTGGATGAAAGTACATTACTGCTCCTACAAAAACACCTAGTCCTACTTGTCCTAATATCTTAAAACGTCCTTTTAATCCTTCTTTATCTTTTTTGAACACTTTGATATAATCATCAATAAATCCTATTAAACCCATCCACAGTGTGGTAACAATAAGCATGATGACATATATATTATCTAGCCTAGAAAATAAGACAACTGGCAACAATGTGGCGAGTATAATTATAATTCCGCCCATTGTAGGCGTTCCTGCCTTTTCTACTTGTCCAGCAAGTCCTAGGTCTCTAACTGTTTCACCGACTTGTTGTTTTTGTAAATAACCAATGATTTTCTTTCCAAAAATAGTTGAGAATAATAGTGAACATATGATTGCCAATGCTGCTCTAAATGTGATAAATTGAAACACACTTGCGCCAGGCAATTGGTACTGTTGTTCTAAATATTCAAATAGATAATATAACATTGACTAATTTATTTCTGTAACTGCTTTAAAACATCTTGAACAATTTTATAATCATCGAAATCAAAACGTTCACCTTTGATCTCTTGATAGGTCTCATGACCTTTCCCAGCAATTAAAATGATATCATTACTATTGGCCATTTGACAAGCTGTTTTAATGGCCTGCTTACGATCTGTAATTGATATTGTTTTTTTAAAATTTTGTGGCTCTACTCCTTTTTCTATATCTTCTATGATTGCTTCTGGTGTTTCACTTCTCGGATTATCACTAGTAAATATGACCTTAGTACTCAGTGATGAAGCAATATGCCCCATTTTTGGTCGTTTTGTTTTATCTCTATCTCCACCACATCCTACAACCGTAATCAGTTCTTCATTTTTAGTACGAATACTATTAATAGTTTCTAATACATTTTTTAAAGCATCAGGCGTATGAGCATAATCTACAATAGCTGTAACTTTTTCATCTGAAATTAAATATTGAAAACGACCACTTACACTTTCTAATTCACTTATAAGTCTTAGTATTTCTACTTTCTCTAAGCCTAATAATTCTGCAGCACCATAAATAGCCGCAACGTTATATGCATTGAAATTCCCTATGAGTTTTGTCCAAAGTTCATTACCGTTTAACTTCAGAAGCAATCCACTTAATTCGTTTTCTAATATTTGTGCTTTATAATCTGCATAAGTTTTAAGTGCATAAGTGTATTTTTTAGCTTTGGTATTTTGCATCATGAACAAGCCATTTTTATCGTCAATGTTGACTAATGCGAAGGCTTGTTTTGACAATTGATCAAAGAATGCTTTTTTCACATCTCGGTATTCAGCAAAAGTGTTGTGATAGTCTAAATGATCGTGAGATATGTTCGTAAAAATACCACCTTCAAAAGATAACCCTGTAGTTCTGTTTTGATGAATTCCATGAGAACTAACTTCCATAAAACAATACTCAACACCTTCATTATTCATCAATTGTAAATACTTATTGATAGTTAGTGAATCTGGTGTTGTATGAGTAGCTTTATACTCAATTGTATCCACCATAATTTTTACAGTAGATAATAGCCCAACTTTAAAACCTGCTTTTTTAAACAATTGATATAATAGTGTGGCAACAGTTGTTTTTCCATTGGTACCTGTAACACCAACCAAGCGTAAATTCTCAGAAGGATTGCCATAGTAATTAGCAGCCATGTATGCCATGGCTTGACTAGAAGATGCAACTTCTACATATGTAATACCATCTTTTAAAACCTCTGGAAGATGTTCACATATAACCGCAACGACATCTTTTTCTATTACTTTATCAATAAACGTATGACCATCTGAAGCAACACCTTTAATAGCGACAAAAACATCTCCTTTAGACACTTCGCGTGAATCAAAATGTAACATATTGACATCTACACTTGTACTTCCAACAACGGCATTAATGGTTACTTTATACAATATGTCTTTTAGTTGTATCATTAAGTTCCTAAGACAATTATTTGATTCGGTTTTACTTTATTACCTTTTTCTACAGATTGAGATTTAACAATTCCTGCTCCACTAAGCTTAACTTTAAGTCCCATATTTTCTAATAGTGCTAATGCATCCATTGCAGGAAGACCAACAACACTTGGCATAATGGTTTTATAGGTTTGCGCTATTTCATAATAGGATTCAAACTCTTGTTCAACGTTTGTGTTTACTACTTCTAAAGTTTCAATTTCATCTATTAGTGGTGTTTCGGTATATATTTTTTGAGCAATTCTTTTAAAAACTGGACCAGATACGTCTGCACCATAATAGCCCACTTTAGTACTTGGTTTATGTATAACTACAATGCATGAATATTTTGGATGGTCTGCAGGAAAGTAACCAGCAAATGATGAAATGTATTTTCTATCTTTACGCCATTCTTCGTAATTATTATAGTCTGTTCTTGCGGTTCCTGTTTTGCCAGCCATTGAGAAATTTTCTGAGTACATGCGTTTGCCAGTACCTCTTAGGATAACATTCTTTAAAATTTCACGGATTTCAGCCAAGGTTTTATCTGAACATATTTTTTGATGAAGTAATTCCTTATCAAAAACCTCTATCTCTCTATCAAACTCCTTTACTGCTTTAATGAACCTAGGTTTAACCATCTCACCATTATTAGCTATGGCATTATAAAAGGTTAATGTTTGTAAAGGTGTCATTTGCATGTTGTATCCATAAGCCATTGAGGGCAACGCATTTTTACTCCATATAGCGTCTCCAGGTTCTGGTATTACTGGCTTCCCTTCTCCTATAATTGACACACCCAATGTTTCATTTAGATGCCAGTTTTTTATACGATTGATAAACTTTTTAGGTTGCTTAGAATAATGATCGTCAAGAATTGTAGCTAAACCAATATTTGAAGACACTTCTAAAGCTCTAGCAGCAGAAATTTTACCATAACCTCGAGAATCACTAATGGTTCTACCGTAAAAACGTTTAGACCCATTTTTAGTATCGACTATTGTAGACGTATCAATGACCTTATCTTCTAATGCAGCCATTAAGGCCATTACCTTGAATGTTGATCCTGGTTCATGACTCTCACCAACAGCATAATTTAAGCGCTCATAATATTTCCCATCTTTATTACGCCCTAAATTAGAAATCGCCTTAATCTCTCCAGTTTTAACATCCATTACAACTGCACAACCATGATCAGCTTCGTATTTTTCCAATTGCCCTAAAAGAGAATGATGAGCAATGTCTTGTATGTTCACATCAATAGTTGTATACACATCATAACCGTCTTTTGGCTCAACTTGATTGTAATCAACAATTGGTTTCCATTGTCCGTTACCAATTTTTTGTTTCAATCTTGAACCATTTTCCCCTCTTAAATATTTCTCTCCAAATGCACCATCAATACCAGGACGAGTTATGTTTCCTTTTTCATCAATTCGTTCGTAGCCAATAGTGCGCTCAGCAATGCCTCCCATTGGATGTTCTCTACGTGTGGTTTGCTCTACAATTAAACCTCCTTTTATAGCTCCGAGATTGAGCATTGGAAAGTTTCTTAATCTTATGTAATCTGAATAGCTTATGTTACGTGCTAAAAGGAAATATCGATTTTTATTAGATCTAGCTTTACTTATTGCGTTTTGATGATAACTTATAGGTTTTCCCGAATAGTTCGACAATGAATCTGATAGTGCTGTTATGTACTTATTAAATATGACGTCTTTAGGTTGCACTGCATCAATTCTAATATCGTATTTAGGAATTGAAGTTGCAAGCAAACTACCATCTGCAGAATACACGTTACCTCTATTTGCAGGAATCTCATGATTTTTAACTGTACGTTCTTCAGCAAGTGCTCTATAATCATCACCTTGAATGAATTGAATACTACACAACTTAAAAACAACAGCCAATGCGAAGACAAACATACATCCAGCTATGAAGTATAATCTGTTCAATATGTTTGTTTCGGTAGTTGCCACTAACTCAATTTTTTGATTTAATTTTTATTTTTTTCGGAGGAATTTCAGATATCTTAATTCCTTTTTCTGCTACTTTTTTTATAATCGACGATTCCATTTTAAGTCTCATCAGCTTTGATCTTCCATCAACAAATGCTGATCTTAATTCTTTCACCTCATTTTTAAGTTTTGCAATTTCATATACTTTTTGATCAGCACTATGCGAACTAGCGATCATAACGATTGCAAGTAGTGAGATAAAAATTATGATTCTCCAGTTTTTAAAAGAATCATCACTCACTAAAAACTTTCCTCTTAATATACTATAGATGCTTTTCCTCATAGTTTTTCAGCTATTCTAAGTTTAGCACTTCTCGCTCTATTATTAATTGCTATTTCAGACTTTGAAGGCACAATTAAATTGCCTACCTTTTTTAATGGTACTTCAAAATTTCCAAACACATCTCGCTCAGGCTCCCCTTCAAACAGTCCATTTCTTATAAAACGCTTTACCAATCGATCTTCTAGAGAGTGGTATGATATCAAACTTAATCTACCTCCAACCATCAAAATCTCTGGAGTTTGTGACAAAAACTCTTTTAATGCTTCAATCTCTTGGTTTACCTCAATTCTAATTGCTTGATAAATTTGAGCTAACACTTTGTTCTCCTTTTTATGATTTAAAAACTGTTTAAGCGATGCCTTTAATTGTTCACTGGTTATAATTTCCTCACTACGCCTTGCTTCAACAATTACTCTAGCCATTGCTGGCGCTTGCCTTAACTCTCCATATTGAAGAAGCACCTGTTTTAGCTGTTCTTCTTCGTATTCATTTACCACATGATAAGCCGAAATACTTTCATCTTGATTCATGCGCATATCTAAGTCAGCTTCAAATCGTGTTGAAAACCCTCGCTCGGCAACATCAAATTGATGAGAAGAAACACCAAAATCGGCTAAAATACCATCCACTTCTTTTACGCCATGAAATCTCAAAAAACGTTTTAAGTATCTAAAGTTCTCGTTGATAAGTACAAACCTATCATCATCAATTTTATTTAAAAGAGCGTCTTTATCTTGATCAAAGGCAAATAATTTTCCACTATTACCTAATCGATTCAAAATTTCTTTGCTATGACCTCCTCCTCCAAAGGTCACATCAACATAAACACCGTCTGGTTTGATATTTAAACCATCTACTGTTTCTTCTAATAGAACTGGGTTATGATATTTCATGGTCATCATCTTGTCCCATAACTTCTTCAGCTAAATCAGCAAAATCTCCTGTAGCATCATCTATAGCTTTTTCATATTTGTCTTTATCCCAAATTTCAATAATATTTATCGCAGAAGACACCACGATCTCTTTGCTAATCCCTGAAAAAGCCACTAAATCTTTTGGAATCAACAATCGTCCTGCTGCATCTATTTCAACCACTTTTAATCCTGCTGTAAATCGGCGAATGAAGTCATTATTCTTCTTCTTAAAACGATTGAGTTTATTCACTTTTTGCATTAACACTTCCCATTCGCTCATTGGATAAAGCTCTACACATGTCTGAAACACAGCTCTTTTTAAGACGAAACCATTTTGCAACACTGGCAGTAGCTGTTTTTTTATAGCAGCAGGAAGCATTAGCCTACCTTTGGCATCTACTTTACATTCATAAGTTCCAATTAATGGGTTCAAAGTGACTGATTTAGTACAACTAACGATTAAGATTCAAATATATTGAAAAATTTACCACATCTTACCACATCTTACCACTTTTGTTGATAAATTTTCGATGAAGTGCTATTTTTAGACTTTTTAAGACTTCATTACTTAGTTAAAAAATTAAAAATCAGCTGGCTAAAAATAAAATTGCTGGTTCATATCTATTGTTAATATCTCATATATTCATATACATGTTCTATTAAATAATGTGAGAATGTTTTAATTGAAATACCTATATTTGTTTTTGATCAAATGACCTATAGTTAATGGCGCATCATTTAAAGAAGGAAAAAAATTTTAGATATATTGAAGTTGGAGAAGGAACACCAATTATTGTGTTACATGGTCTCATGGGTGGTTTGAGTAATTTTGATGCCGTTACTTCTTTTTTTAGCCAAAAGGGATACAAAGTGCTTATCCCTGAACTTCCAATATACACCATGTCTTTAATAAAAACCAACGTAAAAAGTTTTGCTAAATACTTATACGATTTTATAGAATTCAAAGGTTTTGAAGAAGTTATTCTATTAGGAAATTCTCTCGGCGGACACATTGGACTTTACCATACGAAATTATATCCTGCTAAAGTTAAATCGTTAATCATAACAGGAAGTTCTGGTCTATACGAAAGTGCTATGGGTGGCGGTTACACTAAACGTGGCGATTACGAGGTCATCAAGAAAAAAGCGCAAGATGTTTTTTATGACCCTGCTGTTGCCACTAAAGAAATTGTTGATGAAGTATACGAAACAGTAAATGACAGAAACAAGTTGATTAAAACATTAGCTATTGCTAAAAGTGCTATAAGGCATAATATGGCTAAGGATTTACCAAAAATGAATTTACCAGTTTGTATTATTTGGGGTAAAAATGACTCTGTAACGCCTCCAGAAGTAGCCACAGAGTTTCATGAACTACTTCCTGACTCTGATTTATTTTGGATTGATAAATGTGGTCATGCAGCAATGATGGAGCATCCAGATGAGTTCAATGAGGTTCTTTACAAGTGGCTACAGGAAAGAAAATTATAATCAACTACACAGTAATAAGCACTTCTTTTTTATTTAAACGATCATGATTATAAAAACTGCCGAATTTATAATAAGTAATTCTGATGTGGACAAGTGCCCTAAAGACTATTTGCCAGAATATGCATTTATTGGACGAAGTAATGTGGGGAAATCGTCACTAATTAATATGCTCACAAATCATAAAAACTTAGCAAAGACATCTGGAAGACCAGGAAAGACACAACTGATTAATCACTTTCTTATAAATAAAAATTGGTTTTTAGTAGATTTACCAGGCTACGGTTATGCTAGAGTTTCTAAAACTGCTAAAAAAAAGTTTCAAAAATTTATTACCGACTATTTTGAGAAGCGGAAACAACTAGTTTCTGCTTTTATATTGGTTGACATAAGGCATGAGCCTCAAAAAATTGACACAGAGTTTATGGAGTATTTAGGAATAAGAGAAATTCCTTTTTGTATTATTTTTACTAAAGCCGATAAATTAAAACCCAACGTGATTAAACGTAATATAGAGACCTATTTCAGTGAACTTCTTAAAACCTGGGAAGAATTACCACAGTATTTTGTAACATCATCCTCAAAGGCTATTGGTCGTGATCAAGTGCTTGAATTTATAGATCGTACTAATGATCAAATAAATTCGATGCGATAATTATTTTTAAAGTGACTGTAAACTTTTTACTTATTGGTTCAGCAAAATCAGCTACGACTAGCTTAAGCAATGGAATTTCTCAACATCCAGACATCTGTTTTTGTAATCAAAAAGAGCCTCAATTCTTCAGTAAAGAAAACTGGAAAGAACATTTACATGAATATCATTCACTGTTTAAAAAAACAGCAAAATTATATGGTGAAGCATCAACAAATTATTCAAAATTTCCTCATTACAACCAAAATATACATAAGGATATATTTAACTATAATCCAAATATGAAAATCATTTATATAATGAGGCATCCATTAGATAGAATGATTTCTCATTACATTCATTCTTTCAATAGAGGTCATGAACCATTAAAAGACATAAATGAAGCTATTTCTTCAAATATTCATTATATAAACACAGGTAAATACGCGATGCAAATTGAGCCTTATATAAAACATTTTGGAAGAAAAAATGTGTTATTATTATTTTTTGAGGATTTTATAATTAACCCTCAATCTGTTTTGAATACGGTGTTTAACTTTCTAAATATTGAACCAATTGTAATTGACAACAAATTTCTAAACACAAATAAAAGCTTTGACAAAAGCATAATACATCACAAATACGACAATCCAAAAACACTAACAAAAAAAGTAAAGAAGGTATTATTAATAATTAAAAATACTGTATTTAGTTCTGATATGATTAATAAAAAACCTCAACTTGACGAGCAAACTAAAAGCTATGTTTTAGAGAATATAAAAAGTGATGTTAAAAAAATCGAAACATTAACTAATAGAGACTTATCACATTGGTTGATCTAAGATTTTACATCTAAAGCATCTCTAAGTGCATT
The DNA here is from genome assembly GCF_947503375.1 of uncultured Psychroserpens sp. GTDB lineage: Bacteria > Bacteroidota > Bacteroidia > Flavobacteriales > Flavobacteriaceae > Psychroserpens. The sequence continues at coordinate 73,550 of NZ_CANNDQ010000007.1, read as the reverse complement.
TCCAACGAGCATAAACGCCATCACCAAAATCATAATACACAAACCAGGTATCAAGGCTAAATATGGCTTACCTAAAATAATATAATTATAGTGATCTTTTATCATTGCGCCCCAACTTGCCATTGGTGGTTGAGCTCCAATACCTAAAAAACTGAGACCACTTTCTATAAGTATTGCCGCTGCAAAATTTGCAGCTGAAATTACAATTATTGGCGCCATTATATTAGGGAGAATATGCTTTGAGATAATTCTAAAATCATTGTAACCTAAAGCTTTTGCAGCAGTAACATATTGCATCTCTTTAACACTTATGATTTGACCTCTCACAACTCTCGCCACTTCAACCCACATGGTTAAACCTACAGCTATAAATACTTGCCAAAACCCTTTCCCTAATGCTAATGTAATTGCTATTACCAAAAGCAAGGTGGGAATAGACCACGTTACGTTAATAATCCACATAATAAGAGCATCTATTTTGCCTCCATAGAAACCAGCTACACTTCCCATTAAAATTCCAATAACCAGAGATATAAACACAGCAACAAAACCAATAAAAAATGAAATTCTAGAACCAACTAAGATCCGACTAAGTAAATCTCTACCATATTTATCTGTACCAAATATAAATGTTCTTTCTTTGACAAATGATTTATAATCTTTATTTGGAAAGACCTCCAAGCTTATAGATTTTTCTACACCAATCAATCCATCTGAAGCATATTCTATATAATGTAGGTCCTTATCGCCTTTTTTAAAGTCTGAAATTGGAATTTCGATAACGCCATTGTAATCTCCATAAAATAATTTTGAAAATACATTTTGTTCACTTTCTGAGTCTGAAGGCAATCTCAACATTAATACTTTGAATCCAGGAGATTTTGAGTGAATTGATAAATTCATTTGATTTGCATCTTGCGAATTATCAGGCGCAACTACATATGCAAATACAGAGATCAATCCAATGATAATAATTAGCCAAAAACTTAAAACGCCCCAAAAGTTCTTTTTAAACTTTTGAAGCGCTAGTTGAGTTAATGAGGCACTATTTGCCATATTAATTTTTTACTGATGTAGCCACTTTATTTTTAATACCATAAGTCATTTTTAGATCATTTAAAACATTGAGTGCTTCTTCAATGTAGACATCTTTACTCAAATCTAAATGCCACCTTTCTCGTTTTTGTTTTAAAACTGAATCTTGCTCCATAAGTTTCAATTCGTATGGTAAGGATTGAAATGTTAAGTTGGTATTATACTCTGACAATTTCTCGAAGCGTTTTGCTTCTTTTTCATTAGCCTCTAATGTTGCCTTATAAGACTCATAATTTAGAGAATACGATTCTCTGTCACGCATTTTTTTCACCCACTGTGCATTAGCATCAATTAACTTAAGTTGTTCGTTATTTGCCATACGTTGCTTACTTTTAGAAATGGTAGTGTCGTAATCGTAATAACTATCCCACAGGTCGTAATCAACAGCATCAATTTTATCCCATTCTAAAGGATTTTCTTGATCCTTCTCACCAATATCAATATAACTATATCGATCTGGAACCACGACATCACTTTTTACACCTTCTAATTGTGTAGAACCACCATTGATTCTATAAAATTTTTGAGTAGTGAATTTTAATGCTCCCATATCTCCATTGCTATTATTCCTAACCATTCGATTTAGATCTAATACATTTTGTACTGTTCCTTTACCATAAGTTTGTTTACTACCAATAACTATGGCTCTTTTATAATCTTGCATAGCTGCAGCTAAAATTTCAGAAGCAGATGCAGATAATTCATTAACCATGACTACTAGTGGCCCGTCCCATACTATAGACTTGTCTCTATCTTTTAGAACTTCTTTTGGTTCTCCTGCAGTTTTAACTTGTACAACTGGTCCATCTTTAATAAAAAGACCTACCATATCTACTACGGTTTGTAGCGAACCTCCACCATTATTTCTTAAATCTAAAACCAGACCTTCCATTCCTTCTTCTTTCAATCTCTCAATTTCAAGCTTGAGATCAGAAGCTGCATTTCGCTTATTATAATCATTAAAATCGACATAGAACTTAGGTAAATTTATAATTCCATATTTTTTATCATCCTTAATAACTGTAGATGATTTTGCGTACGTTTCTTCTAGCTCAACTATATCTCTAGTAATAGTTATATCCTCAATTGTACCATCAACTTTTTTCAGTGTAAGTGTAACATTTGTTCCTTTAGGACCTTTAATAAATTTGATGGCGTCGTCTAATCGCATTCCAACAATATTCAATGCCTCGTCTTCATCTTCTTGTTTCACTTTTAATATTTGGTCACCAACTTCTAATTCATTTTGTCTCCAAGCTGGACCACCACTAATAATTTCATTTACAGTAATTGCATCCATCCTTTTTTGAAGACGTGCACCTATACCTTCAAAGTTACCAGACATTGCAACATCAAAACGATCTTTATCTTCAGGAGCAAAATAGAACGTATGCGGATCGTATTCTTCAACAATGGCATTCATATATACTGCAAACCAATCTTTACGTTGCCTATCATCTATGAAGTCATACAACTCATCTAAAGATTTCAAAGTAGACTCACGTGCTTCCTTTTCTAATTCTGTTAAGGATTTCTTTACGGGTATTTCATTTTTAGAATTATTTACATCAGCGTCAATTTTACCATTACTTTGATTAGTAGCAACAGCTCTTTCTTGCTCAGAAATTAAATCGTCATAATTTGCAATGGTAGAAAACTTCAATTGCTTTCTCCAGCGTTCTTTCATTTCCTTTCTAGAATTTGCATAAGGTAAGTTTTCATAATCTGTAGAAAATGTTTCATCAGTTGAGAAATCGAATGCTTCTTTAAGCACTTCCTTATAAACACTTTTTGACTCTTCAATACGTTGCAATAAACGGTCGTGGGTTACATTAAAAAATGTAATGTCGTATGATTTTATTTGATCGTCTAAATCTGTTTTATAGGCTTCAAATTCTTTAATATCCGAAGCATAGAAATAACGTTTGAAAGGATCAAGTTGTTCAAGGTAATCATCAAACACTTCTTTTGAGAAATCATCATTAACCTGTTGAGGATTGAAATGCCCTTGATCTAAAACGTAAGTAATAAGTTGTACAAGCAATTTGTCTTTATCTGGATCTTCAAATGTTTTAGACGTAAAACTGCATGAAGCAAAAGCTAGTAATAATACTAATAACAATAATTTATAATTCCTTTGCATAATAGTCTTCATAGTATTTTTTTTATATAAGCGTGTTTAAGATATCGAATTCAAAACCACGTACACACCAATTCATAATTTTTACTAAAGTAAAAGAAAAAACCGTGCCATTAAAATCAACTCCTACTAATTTTTTGTTAAACCTTTATTTATAGGAAATTCAAGCATGTTTGCATACTTTTGCAGTAGTTAAAATTTAAGGCAAATGTTAAAAAAACCTCTTATCTTAGTTACTAATGACGATGGTATTACTGCTCCAGGAATTAGGGCGCTTATCGAAGTGATGAACACCATTGGAGATGTAGTTGTTGTTGCGCCTGATAGCCCACAAAGTGGTATGGGTCATGCAATTACCATTAACTCTACATTATATGTTGAAAAAGTTACGATTGATAAAGGCAAACAAATTGAGTACAGCTGTTCTGGAACTCCAGCAGACTGTATAAAACTTGGTGTTAGAGAAATTCTAGACAGGCGACCAGACATTTGTGTATCTGGAATTAATCATGGTTCGAATTCATCGATAAATGTAATATACTCTGGCACGATGAGTGCTGCTATAGAAGCAGGAATTGAAGACATTCCTTCAATAGGGTTTTCTTTATGTGACTACAATTGGAGCGCCAACTTTGACGCATGTAAAACCTATGTAAAAACAATAACCGAACAGGTGTTACAACATGGTTTAGCCAAAGGTGTTGTTTTAAATGTAAATTTTCCAAAACTTGATAAAAAAGAAATAAAAGGAATTAAAATTTGCAGACAAGCTAGAGCAAATTGGGAAGAAAAATTTGACAAGCGAAAAAACCCTCAAGGTAGAGATTATTACTGGTTAACTGGGAAATTTGTAAATTTAGATGATGGCAAAGATACGGATGAATGGGCTTTAGAAAATGGTTATGTTTCTGTGGTGCCAATACAATTCGATCTCACAGCACATCACTGTATTCAGCATTTAAACTCATGGGATTTTAATGAAAAGTAAAAATATAGCGATTGGACTTATAGTTGGGTTAATTTCTAGTGCTTTAGGGTTATTATTAGCTCTTAAGTTCTTTGGCAGTGAAAATTCTATATACGAATCTTTACAGCAATCAATTAGGCAAGGGGTATTAACAAAATTAGTAAGCATTGGCGCCCTTTTAAATTTAGCAATCTTCTTTCTTTTCATAAACAAAAAGCAAGATCTAAAAGCAAAAGGCGTGTTAATTGCTACAGTTCTTGTTGCTGTTGTAACCATTATTGTTAGATTTATTAAATGAAATATTACATCATAGCTGGCGAAGCCTCTGGAGATTTACACGGCTCAAATCTTATGAAAGCATTACAACATGTAGATAACAATGCTGAATTTAGATTTTGGGGAGGTGACTTGATGCAAAGTGTTGGAGGCTCTCTGGTTATACACTACAAAGATCGCTCATTTATGGGTTTTGCTGAAGTTATATTTAACCTAAGAAAAATTTTAGGTTTAATCAAATTCTGTAAAAATGATATTGATAATTTTAAACCAGACGTTATTATTTTTATTGATAATTCTGGTTTTAATCTACGCATAGCCAAGTGGGCAAAAGAAAAAAACTACAAGACACATTATTACATTTCGCCTCAAGTATGGGCATCAAGAGCTAGTCGAGTTGAAAAAATTAAAAGGGATATAGATGCAATGTATGTTATTCTTCCTTTTGAAAAAGATTTTTATAAAAAATACAATTATAGTGTTCATTTTGTAGGGCATCCACTTATTGATGCTATTGCTGATAGACAGCAAATTGACGAGTCTACTTTTAGAACTACACATCATCTTAGTGATAAACCAATAATAGCGCTCTTGCCTGGTAGTAGAAAACAAGAAATCACAAAAATGTTAGGTGTTATGTTAAGTTTAGTTGATGATTATAAAGATTATCAATTTGTTATTGCCGGAGCTCCTAGTCAGGATTATAACTTTTACAAATCGTTTATAAATCAAAAAAATGTAGCTTTTATTTCTAATAAGACCTATGATCTTTTAAGTGTCTCTCACGCTGCTTTAGTTACTTCTGGTACTGCTACATTAGAAACTGCATTATTTAAAGTGCCTCAGGTAGTTTGTTATAAAGCTAACACAATATCATATCATATTGCAAAACGTATTATAACATTGAAATTTATTTCCTTAGTGAACCTGATTATGGATCGCGAAGTCGTTACTGAATTAATTCAAAGAGATTTAAACAAAAAACGATTAAAAATTGAATTGGAGAAAATTCTAAACGACGAAGAACGAATTAGGCTATTCATAGATTATTACGATCTTGAGAAAAAATTAGGAGGAAAAGGTGCTAGTGTAAATGCAGCTAGTTTAATCTTCCAAAGCTGTAAATAACATTGTTAAAAACGTGAGATCTATCTTCATATAGAAATTAAATTATTATATATTTTTATACCCTATTAGTGTTTTTTTATGAAAAAAATTATCCTACTTATAATTTTATGTTTCTGTTTAGGCAGTTGTAATTCTTCTAAAGGAGTTAAGACCAAAAAAACCAAAACGGCTAAAGTTAATACTAAGAAAACAAATACATCATCTGTATCTTCAAAAACCATTTCGAACATTATTGATTATGCTAAAACTTTTGAAGGAACGCGCTACAAATATGGTGGTACAACAAAAAAAGGAATGGACTGTTCTGGTTTAGTTGTTACAGCATTTAAAAAAGAAGAGGTCTATTTACCAAGAACTACAGATGATTTATCGAGACGTGGTGAATGGATTGATGTAAAAGACGTAAAAGAAGGTGATTTATTATTCTTTGCTACGAAAAAGAATAGCCGCAAAGTGAATCATGTTGGTATTGTCACAAAATCTCGACCAGGATACGTCGAATTTATTCATTCTACTACAAGTAAAGGTGTAATTACATCCAACTTATCTGAACGTTATTGGTATCTAGCTTACGTACAAGCAAGACGCGTTGTATAGTTTATTTTCTATAAATATAGTTTATTTACTATATTTATAGAAATGAAACCACTCAATTTCACCATTATAAAGTTAACTATTTGCTTGATTACGGGCATTTTAATTTCACATGGTTTTGACCTAAAGATTGAAATAATTTTCTATATAGTAGCAATTGCATTAGTCTTAACTATTTTAACCTATTCTCTTAGTAAACAACGATTGAATAAAACAATTTGGTTTGGAGTTATGGCATACTTACTGATGTCAAGCATAGGCTTATTAATCTACAGTAGTCATGATCAAAAAATGTTTAAACAACATTACAGTAACGCTGATGTCTTAAACAAAGATCAGGAAGACGTACTAATTTTCAAGATTAGAGAACACCTAAAACCTACAGCTTTTCATAATAAGTACATCATTGATATTATAAAACTTAATGATAAAACTGTAGACGGAAAAATGCTTTTAAATGTTAAAAAAGACAATTTAAAAACAACCTATAATGTAGATGAAATATTAGTAGTAAATACTTTTATAAAGCCTATAAAATCACCCTTAAATCCAAATCAATTTGATTACAGTTCATATTTAAAAAAACAATATATCTATCATCAACTATTTGTGGGCAACAACTCCATTTTAAAAATAAATTCAAATCAAACCACTATTTATGGTCATGCCGATAAGCTTCGAAAACACATTAACAAAAAAATTGACAAGTATAATTTTAAACCAGAGGTAATAAATATAGTTAACGCATTAATACTTGGCCAAAGACAGAATATGGATAAGATAACTTATGAAAACTATGCTAAAGCTGGTGCTATACACATTTTGGCTGTATCTGGCTTACATATTGGTATTATCTTATTATTGCTAAATTTTATCTTTAAACCCTTACTCTATCTAAAACATGGAAAAGCAATACGAGTCATCTTGATTTTAATATTGTTGTGGAGTTTTGCTGTTGTAGCAGGACTATCTGCATCAGTAACACGAGCAGTAACCATGTTTAGCATTATTGCGCTAGCTATGCATTTAAAACGAACAGCTAACATATACAACACCTTAGCCATTTCAATATTTATTCTCCTGCTATTTAAACCTATGTTTTTATTTGATGTTGGTTTTCAAATGAGTTATTTAGCAGTATTGTCAATTGTATCAATACAACCTATGATTTATAAATTATGGATTCCCAAATGGAAAATCATTAATTACTTTTGGCAAATATTTACCGTCACTATTGCTGCTCAATTTGGAGTTGTACCTGTAAGCTTGTATTACTTTCATCAATTTCCAGGTTTATTCATCATTTCCAACATGGCAATTATTCCATTTCTTGGAATAATATTAGGCTTAGGAATTATAATTATCGTTTTAGCGTTATGTAATCTTTTACCAAAATCACTTGCTAGCCTTTATGATAATCTTATTAGTTCAATGAATAGTTTGGTGAATTGGGTTTCAAAGCAAGAACCGTTTTTAATTAAAGATGTGTCATTTAATCTACTTCACGTTATTCTTGCCTATACGATAATTATTATAATCGTCTTACTGATTAAAAAGCCCAACTTTAAACGCGTATTACTATTGTGCATTGGAATACTATTGATTCAAATTGGGTTTATAGTTAACAAGATTGAAACTTCAAAAAATGCATTCGTTATTTTTCATAAAAGTAGACATACCATTATTGCTCAAAAGACGAATACGCATCTAAAAGTGTGGCATAATCTAAATGGTAGTTCTGTGAAAAATACTATAGTTAATAATTTTAAAATAGGAAACTTTATAAAATCAATCGATCAAGACTCAATACGCTCAGTTTATCAAATAAATAGTAAAAATTTGTTAATCGTAGATAGTTTAGACATTTATAATATTAAAGGCTTTAAGGCTGATTACGTTTTATTACGAAACTCTCCTAGAATAAACTTAAAACGCTTGATCGACTCATTACAACCAAAATTGATCATCGCTGATGGAAGCAATTATAAAACCTATCAAAAACGTTGGAAAGCAACTTGTGTAAAAGAAAAACTCCTTTTCCACCAAACCAGTGAAAAAGGAGCATTAATAATTAAATGATACCATTTACTGCTGAAATTCAGGCTTAAATGCTTTAGAATACGTACTAAAATCCTCTTGAGTCATCCCAACATAATCATCTTCTTTAAATAGCTTTAGATATAGTTCAATACCTTGAGGCTGTTTATATCCACGAATTGGAGCAATAACCTTAGCATTTTCATCAAAAAATACAATCGTTGGATACGCGCTAACCTTTAAATATCGAGTTAACTCATGTACACCATTTCGTCTGTTTGCTAAAGCTGGTTTATAATTAGGATTACTAAATGTTTTACCATCATAATTAACTGTTGAATCACCTTCAGCGTTAAACTTCACAGCATAATAATTTTCATTCACGTAGTCTACAACATCTTTATTATGAAATGTGTTTTTATCAAGCATTTTACATGGACCACACCAGTTGGTATAGACATCCATCATGATTTTTTTCGGGTTTTTCTTTTGAAGTTCTAATGCTTCATCTAAGGTAACCCAATTAATACCTTCTAACTGAGCAAAACTACTAACGGAAGTTAATAGTGCTAAAACAAGTATATATGTTATTTTTTTCATGATTAATGTGTTGCAATTTCTATTCCGAACTTACGAAAAATGCTCCAAAAAAGGAGCGTTTTGCGATATTTTAACGATTTTATTCGATTATCGTACACCATGCATTAGTTTTTTGATTATTGGTGTCATAACAATAGAGAATACAGCTACAATAACTGATACTATAGTAAGCATCCAGAAAAAATAACTTATTCCGTTTTCGTCTGCAATCTTATCAACATTCTCACCAAATTTACCAGCGCCTTTCATTCCAATAGCAACTGCTAAGTACCAAACACCAAACATAAATGCAATCATTCGTGCAGGAACCAACTTACTTACGTAAGACAATCCTACTGGCGAAATACATAATTCGCCCATAGTGTGAAATAAATAAACCAAGACTAACCATATCATACTAACTGAAGCCGTTTTAGCACCAGGCTCTATTCCTGCAGCACCAAAAGCAACACAAGCCATCCCTAGAGCCAGTAAAAACATGCCAATCCCATACTTCATGTTTGCTGATGGATTATACTTACTTTCCCACCACTTTGAAAACAATGGTGCTAAAGCAATAATAAATAAAGAATTTAAAATGGCAAACCAGCTAGCTGGAATTTCTACTGCATTATCTATAGCTGTTATTGTTGCACGGTTTTCAGATTCTTTGTGTAAATCATAATTAACATCATGCTCAATCTTTAAGTATAAATTATTATTTAGTTCTAAACTATCTCTTTCTTTACTTGATAATCGTAACGTTTTTGTAATTGTTTCGCCTTTTGAGTTAACAAACTCAACTTCTCCTTTATTTACTTTTGTGCCAAATGCCCCTATTTTATCTTCTTTAGAAAAGCGAATGACTCTTCCATTAAAAACTTCAGCAATTTCATTCTTATCTTCATCTAACAATATATTATTTACTAAAGTATTAGACTTATTACTATCATCTTTAGGGTTATAAAGTGCTAGCTTTTGATTATCTCTAATTTGAATTACATCATTAACACTATATGATTCTGATGAAACTATTTTAACTTCCTTAGTATCTCCATTTACATTTTGATAGTTAGCTGTGTAAGATTGTGATTTAAAATCATTATTGATCATCCATATTGCTATAGCCCAAACAATTAAAAAACTACAACCAAGAATTAAATTAGACCATTTATAGTTTTTAAATGTTTGCTTAAACAGAAGTATCAAAACCCAAGTAATGACAGCTAAGGGGATTATTGCAATTAGTGCATTAACAATCTTATATATGTTTGCCGATGTTCCTTCTAAAATTCTATCTGTATAATCATTAGCAAAAATGGTCAAAGTTCCAGGTGATTGCTCAAAAATAGCCCAGAAAAAAACAGTTAAAAATGCAAAGAAAGAAACTGCTATTAATTTTTCTCTTGTGGTTTTTGAATATTGACTAAGACGATAAATCAATAAAATCAAAAACATTATTAAAGCAGATATGATAACTATATTATTACCGTTATCTCCTAAAAAGCCGAAAAGATTAAAATTTCCTTCTGAAACTTTAGTTGCTGGATCATTTAAAATCCATAATAACCCTAAAATGGTCATCAATAGTATTAATCCTAATTGCCATTTAGAAAACGGCACACGTTTATCATTATCCTGAGCTTCAATAGATTCTTTATCAAGTTTATTAGGTTTTAAACCAATATTTCCAAAAATGTTTTGAGCCAGCCAAAATTGAATTAATCCAAATAGCATAAATATACCTGCCAGACCAAACCCATAACTCCAACCTACTTTTTCTCCTAAATAACCACAAAGCAGTATTCCAAAAAAAGCACCAGCGTTTACACCCATATAAAAAATAGTATAAGCACCATCTTTTTTTTCTGGCCTGTGCTGATACATCTCAGAGATAATTGATGTCATATTAGGTTTAAAAAAACCATTGCCAAAAACTAATAGTGCTAGACCAAGATAAATAGACCAAGGAGTTTCTATTGCCATAGAACCATGCCCTAAGGTCATTAATAAGGCACCAATAACTACAGCCCATCTATAACCAATTTTTTTATCTGCAAAATAGCCACCTAACATTGTAGATAAATATACCAAACCAACATACGACCCGAATATTGCCATTGCATGTTCTCTAGGCCAGCCCCAACCTTCATCAAAAATTGATGCCGTTAAAAATAGTACTAAAAGAGCACGCATTCCATAAAATGAAAAGCGTTCCCACATTTCTGTAAAGAATAAAACAAACAATCCTGAAGGATGCCCTAATACATTGCTTTTAAAGAATTGGTCTGTAGAATTTTCACTCATAATTGAGAAAATTAATTAAAATATAAGTTTAGTTATAAGAAGAAAACCCTCAAAAAGAGGGTTTATATATTATTTGCTTTTAGTTGTCTGCTAGTTCAAAACCTTCAGTCTCATCAGTATGCATTTCTCGTTCATTATCTTCTGCACCATGAGTTAAACGCTTAAGCGGTTTCAAAAGTAAAATTACTAATAATCCAAAAATTACTGTAAAAATAGTTATTCCTGAAAAAATTGCATACTCACCAAACTCTGATGCAGACTCTCCTATAACTCCAGCCACTTTATTACCTAAACCTGTAGCAGCAAAATATACACCCATCATCAATGAAGCGTACTTAACGGGCGCTAATTTTGTAATAAAAGACAATGCAACAGGAGAAGAACAAAGCTCTCCAATAGTATGAAATAAATATGCCAAAACTAACCATTGCATTCCTGAACTTCCTTCTGCATTATATTCAGCTGCAGCAAAAATCATAAACACAAAACCAAGACCCATAATCATAGTACCTATTGCCATTTTGAATAAAGAAGACCCTTCCTTTCCTTTCAACTTTCTTTTAGCCCAATATCCTGCAACAAGAGTTGCGAAAATAATAATAAAGCCAGCATTTAACCCTTGAAACCACGTCGCTGGAATTTCCCATCCAAATAACACTCTATCTGTATTTGTCTTAGTATATATACTCATTAATCCTCCTGCTTGCTCAAAAGCTCCCCAAAAGACAATTACAATTAGAAACGATAAGAGAAGTACTAAATAACGGTCTTTAGAAATTTGAGTGTCTAGGTTCTTGTAAATCATCATCATTACACCTGCAACCAACGCTATAAAGACGTATAGTGCAGTATAGCCCCAACTATCAACTCCTGAATATGTAAATCCAGCATAAACAGCATAAGCCATGATGATAACGACAATTCCTAAATTAACAGGAGACTTGAATAAATCACCAAACAATTTAGCTAATGAAACATCATTATTTTTATCTTCTTGAGTTGGTTTATTTCCAACCGTAACTAGGTATTTCTGACCATATAAATACACCATTAAACCAAGTAACATTGCAATTCCCGCAAGACCAAAACCGTAATGCCATCCTATTTTCTCGCCAACATATCCAACAATAAATGTTGCTAATAGAGACCCCAAATTAATCCCAATATAAAAGATACTAAAGCCTTTATCTCTTCTGATGTCTCCTTGTTTATACAAACCTCCGACCATAGTAGAAATATTTGGTTTTAAGAGTCCAACACCAAGTATTATTAGAGCCAAACCAGTATAAAAAGCCCACATTGGTTCAAAAGCTAAAATTCCATGACCAGCGACTAAAGTTAAAGCACCATATAAAACGGCCTTTTTTTGCCCGAGGTATTTATCAGCAATCATACCGCCTGGTATTGACATGACATAAACTAACATCGTGTACCATCCATAAAGCATTATAGATTCAGAATCTAACCAACCAAGTCCAGGGTTATCTGCAGTAGTTTTTTCTACCAAGTAAAGTGTTAGAAGAGCACGCATTCCATAATAGGAAAAACGTTCCCACATTTCAGTAAAGAATAAAACGTATAATCCAACTGGATGTCCCCAAAGCTCTCTTTGGTGAGGTTTTAAAGTTGTTGCTGACATAAATAATTGTTTTAGTTAGTATTTTTCTTAATTCTTAATCTTGTATCAAGAATCGTGCTATTTTTTGACAAAATATTGCCAAGTTTACTAAAAATTAAGCAAAAAACCCTAACTATTAACAGTTAAATACGCAATATTAGTATCAGTAAAGAAATTTACAAGCAAGAATAGTATCTTTGTAACCTTAAATTCAAGTTAATGCACAAAACGATTACTGGCTTTTCAAAACTGTCTAAATCTCAAAAAATTGATTGGATAGTGGATACTTATTTCAAAAACAATGATGATGCTAAAATCATCTTAAAGCAGTATTGGAATTCAAATGAGAAACTTCAACAGTTACATGATGAATTTATAGAGAATACCATAACCAATTACTATCTCCCGTTTGGTGTTGCGCCAAATTTTCTAATCAATGGCAAAATCTATACCATTCCAATGGCCATTGAAGAAAGTTCGGTTGTAGCAGCAGCAAGTAAAGCTGCTAAATTTTGGCTTGATCGAGGAGGCTTCAAAGCTAAAGTTATTTCTACAACAAAAATCGGACAAGTACATTTTACCTATGATGGTGAAACCAAAGAATTAATTACAGCTTTTAATGAACTAAGCCAAAAGTTTTATGATGATACTAGCACTATTACTAAAAGCATGAAAAAACGCGGTGGTGGTATTTTAGATATTGAATTTAAAAACAAAACCAAAGAGCTTGATAATTATTATCAGCTTCATGCCACATTTGAGACCATTGATGCAATGGGCGCAAATTTTATAAATAGCTGTTTAGAACAATTTGCTACAACGCTAAAGACTTATGCTGAAACAAACTTAAGTGGAAATTTGAATATAATTATGAGTATTTTGTCTAATTATGTGCCCAATTGTTTAGTTAGAGCTGAAGTAAGTTGCAAAGTAGAAGAGTTAACAGAAAACGATGGTATTTCACCTCAATCTTTTGCTGAAAAATTTATTCAAGCTGTAAAGATTGCTGAAATAGAGCCTTACAGAGCAGTTACACATAACAAAGGAATCATGAATGGCATTGATGCTGTTGTTCTAGCAACCGGAAATGATTTTCGTGCAATTGAAGCCGGAATTCATGCCTATGCCTCAAGAAGTGGTCAATATCGTAGCCTAACACAAGCATCAATAGATAAAGGCGTATTTAAGTTTTGGATGGAAATTCCATTGGCATTAGGAACCGTAGGCGGTTTGACTAGCTTACATCCCCTTGTGAAATTAGCTTTAGAAATGCTAGATAAACCTTCAGCTAAAGAACTCATGAAAATTGTTGCAGTAGCAGGATTGGCTCAAAATTTTGCTGCTTTACGTTCTTTAACCACAACAGGTATTCAAGAAGGACATATGAAGATGCACCTGATGAATATTTTAAATCAGTTTAAAGCTACGCCTGAGGAAAAAGAACAACTAATATCCCATTTTAAGACCAATGCAGTAAACCATAGCGCCGTTGTTGAAACATTAGAAGCATTAAGAAGAGTAAAACACCAATGATAAAAAATTATTTCGGTCATGGAAAATTACTACTCACAGGAGAATATGTCATTCTTGATGGCTCATTATCGTTAGCTCTACCCACAACTTATGGTCAACATTTTACTGTTGAACCTATAGAAGGTTCTAGATTAGTATGGCAAAGCATTGATGACAACTCAAACATTTGGTTCAATACTGAATTCGACTTAGACCAACTCAAACTTACTGATCAAATCAATGATCACGATTCTGTCACAAAAAGATTATTGCAAATCTTACGTGCAGCAAAAATGCTTCAACCAGAGTTTTTAGATACAGATCAAGGTTACAAGGTTTCTACAGAACTTGAATTCCCTAGGAATTGGGGACTAGGCACATCTTCTACATTAATATATGCCATGTCTAATTGGGCAAAAATAGACCCATACAAACTTTTAGAACTCACGTTTGGTGGAAGTGGCTACGACATTGCTTGCGCTGACGCCAATAGTGCCATTACCTATCAATTGATTGATAAGCATCAAAGACATATAACACCTGTTGATTTTAACCCTTCATTCAAATCTCACTTGTATTTTGTTCATCTCAATCAAAAGCAAGATAGCAGAGATGGAATAGCACAGTACAGGGCTGTTACTTCAGCTATTACTGCTGAAATTTCTGAAATCTCAAATATAACTAAACAAATGCTCTCATGCGATTCTTTAGAAACTTTTCAAAAATTGATAGAGCAACATGAACATCTTATTTCGAAGTTGATAAACCAAACTCCTGTGAAGCAAAAACTATTTAATGATTTTAGTGGAAGCATAAAAAGTCTTGGTGCTTGGGGCGGTGATTTTATTCTAGTAGCTTCAAAAACTGATCCAACCGATTATTTTAAAGAAAAAGGATATAAAACACTAATAAACTACCAATCTATGGTGTTTTAACACTAAAAAAGCCTCACTAATGTGAAGCTTTTTTTATGTTTATTGTCTTGTAGTATGCACTAATAAAAATTTGCTCTATTGTCTTCAATATCTGCTGTTTCTTTTAAAGCATTATAAACTTTGCTTTGTGCAGCATTAGATCTAGCAATGCTCAATCGGTTAGCTAGCGCTTGATAATTATCAAGTGAAGTTACTTCATTTATTTTAGTGACTTGAACTAGATAGACACCTTTATTACCATCAATAGGTTTAGAAACTTCACCTTCTTCAAGCCCAAAAGCAACGCCAACTACTTTAGGTTCTGATCCTGCGCCAGAAAGCGTTGGACTCTTCATGTTCACGGCAGAAGCTCTGTTAGTAGCAACACCTTGATTTTTAGCAACGTCTTCAATCGTAGTTCCTGTGATTTTTTCTCGTATCATTTGAGCTTTCTTCTCCTTTCTAATCTCACTTAAAACAGTAGCAGAAGCACTTTCAGCATCCATTAAACCTTTTTTGGTTTTCTTTACCAATTGCACAACAGCATATCCACCAGTTGGAATAGAGAATCGTTTATAATCACCTGATTTTGTTCCGTCCTCAAAAGCCCAACGTACAATAGCTCTTTGACTTCCTAATCCAGGGATATTCTCGTCAAGCACTTTAATTCCATTAACTGGTTTTATTTCATAATTACGAGACTCAGCTGCAGCTTGATAATCTTCATTTTGTAACGCCAATTCAAACTTAGAAGCTTCAGTAAATGTAGCATCAACTGTTTTTTCAGATGGCTCAATCTTACGAGCAATAGTAGCGACTTTAATAACTCTTGATGTGTTCTTGTGCTCAAGAATTTCAATGATATGATATCCAAAAGATGTTTTAACCACTTCTATATCACCTTCGTTATTATCAAATGAAAATGCTTTAAATTCTGGCGCATAAGATTGGCTATATGTAAACTCGATAACCCCTTCTTTTTCATTACTTACTTTATCTGACGATAGTTCTAGCAAGTCTGTAAACTTGGTTCCTCTGTTTATGAGATTAAGAATGCTGTCTGCTGTTTTCTTTGCTTCGGCTTCAGTTTTAGTAACATCTGCAGCCACTCTGGTAGCACCAAGATGAGGAATTAATATATGTCTTACTTTAGCGGTATCTGGTCTTTGTTTTTCAGCTATAACTTTAGATAATTTAAAGTAACCATTATCTTTGTATGGCCCAAAAACACTTCCGACATTCATACTATACAAAGTATCTGCGGCTGGTTTAGGTAACTCAGATTTAGACACAAAAGCATCATTGTAATTTAAATCAGAATTTGAGTTCACAAAGCTTTCTACATTAGCTACATTTTTGAAACCAATTATTGTGTCTGTTATTTTAGTAGTTTCATTAAATTCAGGCTTATCATTTAAAAGCTCAGTCAATTCTGTTTTTATATTTTCTTCATCTTCAACACTAGCGACTTCTTTAAACTCTACAAATGCAATATCTCTACTTGCTTCAACTTCATATTGGTCTTTATGTGCTTTGATATAAGCATTAATATCGCCTTTAGTCACATTAACTAAACTGTCTGCAATAGAAGTATATGGTATTTGTACAAATGAAAGGTCTCTAGTGGCGTTTTCTAACATATAATCTACTTCTGCTTCACCTAAAGTTGCATTTACACCAGCTTTTATCATATTGTAATAAGCTCTTTCTAAAGCACTTGTGGCTATATTTTCTTCAGTAGTGATCCATTGATCGTAGTTCATTTGAAAACCTGCAATTGGAGCACTTTGACCACCTAAGGCTTTTAAATTACTCACAAATTCTGAAAGTTTATTTTCATCAAAAACGCCATCTTCATTTTGAAACTCTGGATAACCAGAAAAGCTCTGTTTTAATAAATCTTTCATTTGATCTTGCTCAACAGATAATCCTAATTCTTCAAACTGAGACAACATAATTGCGCGTCTAACTTCTTGATCATATACTCTATTCATTGCTTGAGTAGAGGTAGAGTTTGGTCCTAATTGACGTGACATTTGCTCTACTCTGTTATTGAAATCAATTCTGTCAATATTTGTTCCGTTTACAGTTGCTACAACATCTTGAGCCCCTCCAAAGAGTGCATCGCTATTTTTGAACAAGTCGGTAAGTACAAATGAAAACAATGCTAATGCAATGATTAGTATCAAAAACAAAGAGCGTTGTCTAATTTTATTTAAAACTGCCATTTTATTGTATAATTTATCGAATAATAAGTGGGCGAAAATACCATTTTCTATTAAATAATAAAAGTGTAATTACGTTTTTATTATCGAAAACTGTTATCATTAAAATCCTTAAAGACAAAGTGCTTCACTATTACGATTAATGGGAAGCTTTTATTGTAATAAATAAGAAACCTATAGACGCAAACAGGACTGATCTATAATCATCAATCTTCTGCTATAACTTGAAGTTCAACAAGTACAATTTTAGTTGATAATACTTCAAGTATTCTGAATCTGAATGTGTTGATCGTGATAACGTCGTTTTCCTGTGGGATCTCTTCTGCTTCGTGTACGATTAGTCCTCCGAGTGTTTCATAATTTTCGCTTTCTGGAAGATCTAACTTATAGGTTTCATTGATATAATCAACCTCTAATCGTGCTGAAAAATGATACGTATTATCACTAAGTTTTTCTTCAATCATTTCAACAGTATCGTGCTCATCTTCAATTTCACCAAAAAGTTCCTCTACAATATCTTCAATGGTCATTATACCTGCTGTTCCGCCATACTCATCAATTACAACGGCTATACTCTTTCGTTTCTTAGTTAAAATATTGAGTACGTCTTTGACAAACATTGTTGCTGGCACAAATACTACTGGCAATGTTATCGCTTTTATAGATTTAGGTTTTTTGAATAATTCAAAAGAATGAACATAACCTAAGATATCGTCAATTGAATCGTGGTAGACCAAAATTTTTGATAAGCCAGAATCTATAAACATGGAGCTAATGTTCTTTACAGAATCATTCACATCAACTGCAATAATTTCTGTACGCGGTACCATTACCTCTCGTGCTTTAACTTCGGAAAACTCAAGGGCATTTTGAAAAATTTGAATTTCACTATCAACTTCATCATGAGCATCAACAGATTCCATTTGCTCACTAATATAGTTTCCTAGTTCTACTTTAGTCATTGCTAATTGTACATTATCACCATCGGTTTTGAAAAAATTTTTCAAAATCTTATCTGATATCCAGATGATAAAAGATGACAAAAACCAAAATAGTAGATAAAATAGATAAGCAGGAAAGGCAAATACTTTAAGAAAGGTGTTTGCATAAATTTGAAAAAACACTTTAGGTAAAAACTCAGCAGTAATCAATATCACAATTGTGGAAATTACTGTTTGGGTAAGTAATGTGAAATCATTCAGTAAAAAGCCTAAAATTTGATTATCAGTTGGGAGTATAGATTGAAACCACGCTACGAGAACATCTCCCATAACAAAGCCATAAATCACTAAAGCAATATTGTTACCAATAAGCATGGTTGCAATGAACTTAGAGGGTTTAGCGGTTAAGAGTGTAAGTATTTTAGCTAAAAAATCGTCTTGGCGCTTTTCTATTTCAATATGTATTTTATTAGAAGAGACATAGGCAATTTCCATTCCTGAGAAAAATGCTGAAAACAACAACATCACGATAATAACTAGGATACTAAAGCCCATAGGTTGTTATTTGTTTCTATCGTTAAACTTTTTTCTGAATCGTTTTCTAAAAAAGAACATGAATATCGCCAAAACAACAAATAAGAAAGAGATATAGGATCTGTTGCTTCCATCATTCCAGCTTACGATACCATCGTATAAAAATATAGCTGCAAAGAAAATGTAAACGTATTGAAAAAGCTGAAGTATTTTCATTCTTGTTTTTAAATGTTACTATACAAAGATAAGATGTTTTACAAAACTTATATAGTGTATTAGTCTTTTAAGACCATATCGCCACTTCCTTCTAAAATAGTATAATTTTTGAATTTTGTATCTGAGTCAAAAATATTACCACGACCATTATTTGACGTAATCGATTTTAGGCGTACAGGCTTATTTGTAAACAACCATTCTCGTTTTTGGTCATAATAGAGTTGTTCAGCAAATAAACTATCCTTTTGAGGTGTGATCAAAATGACATTGCCTTGCAAGTCTATGAGATCTGTAACATTATATACTATAGCATAATCAGCAAGAACAATGTTTTTTTCATTATTATCGTCATAAAGTAATAAACGTACACCATCAGGGAACTCAGAAAAGGAAAAAGACCTGTTAGAATAATCTAACATTTTAGGACTTAATAGATTGGCGACAACATTGCCTGAATCGGTATACTTCAAATTAATGTTCTTAGCTTCACCAATCGGTTGATTTTGTAGCACACCTATTTGCTGTACGTCTTTAAAGTTATTCTTACATGAAAAAAACATAGCCACAGTAAAAACTGTGACTATGATACTTTTTTTATGTAAAAACGTTGCTTTCATCTATAAGCTAGGAACGGTTACACTCCCTCCAATCCAACAACCAATGCTGATGTTTTTACCAGCTTTATCTTCAGAGAAGATCTCAGCTTTAGTAGGTGCATTAGCATTATATGAATTAGCTGCTTGATTGGCTGCAGATTTTAAGCTAGGATCTACTTTACCTGCTTTTAATGCTTCTTGTGCAGCATACCAGAATACAGCTCTTTTATTAAAGTTGGTATCACCGCAACTATTAGCGCTTTTTGCATACATAGATGCAATTTGCAAATGAGGTGTACCATCTGAAGGGTTCAACTTCAATGCTTCTCTGTAATAGGTTCTAGCACTACCATAGCTTCCACGTTTCTTGAAACCATTAGCAATTCTTTTTGCCAAACGTGCTTTCTTTAGTCCGTCTTCTTCTAGCTCGTAAGCTTGTTTGATATAGTCATCTCCTTCTTTAGTTTTTCCTTGCTTATATAAAATTGTAGCAACGAAATACTTTGTATCTGCCGATGGTGCAGTAGCATCATAAGCCTTTACTAAATCAATATATAATGGATCATCAGTACATTCTTTATTATACATTCTACTTACTGCTCTCTTTAACCAAACCGCATCATTTTTATATGTAGGGAAATCTTTTTGGTATAAAGGAATTAAATTTTCACAGTTAGCTAACTGACCAAGGTACGTATCCAAACTACCAGCAATTTTAGCATTAGCCTCTAATTTAGCTTGATAATACGTTTTATACTTAGCTTCCTTTTTTGTTAGTGTTGCGCCACCATCTTCTTTAGTGATTAATTTATTTAATGATGTAGCATATTTTTCATTTAGATTTTCTAACTGCTCATTTACATCATCATACTTATCAAAAACCTTTTGAAGTTCAAATTGATTGGCTTTGAATATATCAACTGTTTTAGTGAAATAAACATATAGACCTGTAGTACTTGTAAAGTTCTTTAAATCTTCAGTATAAACTTTGTGGAATGCATCATAAATTTGCATGTCACTAAGACCAAGAGCTTTTTGGTTCTCGTACTTTAAAATGGCTTTTTCTTCTAATACTTCACCTAATTCATATTTGCTAGGATAGTACTCTCTACCTTTATCAAGAAGTAGCATATAATCTTCTATAAAAGCAACTTTATCTGTACCACTAGAATTCTTGATTTTGTGATCTAAGATTTTTTCTCCATACTTATATATCGCAGGATTAAACTTTGGACATCTGTTTCTTACTTTCATCCATGGCTCATAAGCTTCATCGTATTTTTTAACCTTTACCAACTCGTTCATTTGTGATAAGTCAATCATACACTGTTCGTCTTGTTGTGCATACCCAAGATTGGTTGCCAAAAACAATGCAGCTACAATTAAAATAATTCTCGTTTTCATTATGTGTTATTTTATGTTAGTTATATTTTTTCTTCTCAAACCATCTGTCGTTTAACGACAAACTCAAATGGAAATTTACAAAATTCTCTTGTATTAAATTTTGGCTTGTTGTTCCTCTTCTTCCAACCTCAAATCCTAGATTGGCATTAGAGAATAAATTTCCAACTGGTAATCCAACTCCAAAAGACATGCCAAACTCGTTTATATTCTCATTATTAATTTTCAAACCAGTACGCTCAAAATGCAAACCAGCTCTGTAAGTCACTCTATTAAAGTAACCTGAGAAAGAATTATAATCTGGAATATAAAATCCTCCAATTGCTATATTAGTTGAGTTTACAAAGGTAGCATTCTCTATACTAACAATAGGATTGGCAAACTCGCTTGTGTTTTGCAAGGTATATTCGGCGCCTAAAAACCACTTTCTAGGTTGACCAATACCTGCTCCAAAAGAAAATCTAGAGGGTAAAGTGAGATCTGTGGTTTCAAGATTTCTGGAAGCTAAGTTTCCATCAACAGTATTGACAACAAATTCTTGTCCGCTAGCTTGATTAATGATGATTGTAGAAAACGATCTCTCATTGTTTGAAGTGATATCACTTTTTGGAGAATAGGTTAAGCCTGCCTGTAATTCAAGCTTATCATTAATCATTGAAATATAATTAAGTCCTATATTAAAATTGAGCCCGCTTAAGTCTGATCTGTTATCTTCTCTGGTGAGGTATTGAACTAAATTTCCTTCGCCATCATAAATGAATTCAATGGCACTATTTTGAATATTTCCAAAATTATAATTTATGTCGACACCAACATTTAACTTATCTGTGATTTTGTAACCCAATCCTGCAAATACTTTATTTAGACCACCTTCTCCTCTATATCTATTTTGTATTTGATTATTGGTGATGTCTTCTAATTTATAACCTACAGAAGTATAAGGTAGAAGCCCAAAGCCAACACCAAATTTACCCAATGGTAAATTCATGGCCAGATAATCAAAGGTTGTGCTACTGGTTTTATCACTTCCTGAATTAGATTCTAGATCAAAACTATTATGACTAGCACCTACAGAAAACTTGACCGGACGATTTTCATTGTTGAATACTTTAAGGTTTGGACCTACATAAGATGCAGGATTACGAAGATTAACGTGAATACTATCTGTGAAGATACTCAAACCTCCCATACTTCTATTTTCAACCGTTCCTTTAAACTTTAAAGTTCCTATACCATAAAAAGAATATGGAGAGGCAGTTCCTTCTTGTGCATAGATTTGCGAAGCAAAAAAAGCAACTAAAACTATTAGCAGTTTTTTAATCATTAGTTTGTATTATATTCTAGAATAAAGTTCAAACCTTCCAAAAGAAAATTTGAATTGGCAAATATGCCATTTTTTAATTGTTTAGACAAGAGTTTGGTATCACCTCCTGTTAAAATAACTGTTAAATCTGAAAAATTAGCTTTATAATCATTGATAACACCATCTATTTCTTTTAAAACTCCAAAAACAACGCCAGAATGAATGGCGTTTTCAGTAGAGTTCCCTAAAATATGTTTTGGCATTTGGGTTTCCAATAACGGTAAATTTGCAGTTAAATTGTTTAATGTTCGATATCTCAATCGAACTCCGGGAGAAATAGCACCACCTAGATACTCATTTCTAGAATTTATAAAATCATAAGTAATACAAGTTCCTGCGTCTATGATAAGCACATTTTTGTCTGTAAACTGTTGTACTGAAGCACTAACCAAAGCGATACGGTCTACACCTAGGGTCTTTGGTGTTTTATAATGGTTTTCAAATGGCAATTGAGTTGAAGAGTTCAACAACATTAAGTCTATTTCAGCACTTAATTTCTCAACATCGTAAGCAGGTAGTTTCCCAACGGAAGAGATGATTCCTTTGGTTAACTTAGAATACTTCTCAATCATAAGTCTTGTAGAATTCAAAAGCGCTTTATGGTTTACTGTTACCTTTTCCAGAATTGTATTATCTTGAAAAACAGCCAGTTTCACTAAGGTATTTCCTACATCAATAATTAAATTCATAAGTCATCAGAAAGCTGTAAACTTACAAAATGAAAAAAAGACTAAGTGAGCTTTAACCAAAAAATAACATATTCTTGTAGGTGATTTGGTACAGATTTTAATACAAATAAAAATTTGATCAAATTTTTAAAATTTCTTTTTGGTAATACTAAAAATGCATATATATTTGCACTCTCGTTTCAAACGACTGGTGCCTTAGCTCAGTTGGTAGAGCAAAGGACTGAAAATCCTTGTGTCCCTGGTTCGATTCCTGGAGGCACCACCACTAAAAACCCGATTCTATGAATCGGGTTTTTTGGTTTTTAGCTTATCTATATTTGCTGAAAAGCAAAAAACATTAATTATAATATTATATGCCCTTTAATAAATTAAAATATATGGTTCTTATGTTTATCACTTTTATCACCATGATTTCTTCTTTATGATTTTAGACAAAACAAGAAAACCATCTTTTAAAGATGGTTTTCTAACTTCTAAGTTATGACTCGTATTTAAACCAGACTTACTTTTATGGCACTTAAGCCTTTTTCGCCTCTTTCAACATCAAACGTTACGTTATCGTTCTCTTTTATTTGATCGATAAGGTTTGACATGTGAACAAATATTTCTTCTTCTGAGTCTTTAATTGTAATAAAACCAAATCCTTTGGCATTGTTGAAAAACTTTACTGTACCTTCTTTCATAATTGTTACTTTATTAGTGTTCATTAATTTATTTATAAATTTTTTTATCATAATTTCTTGTTCTTAATTAATAATTGATCTTCATGTTATTTTTTCTTTTTTCCCTAGTAAACGTAGCATCTGTATATGATCTACTAAAGCTTGGTATAGTGTTTTCTTAACATGATACCGAAACCCATAGTCTTGCGCTGTTTGTGATACGATCTTAGATATTTTTTTGTAATGCACATGACAAACATCTGGTAACAAATGATGTTCTACCTGATAATTCAAACCACCTGTAAACCAAAATATAAATTTGTTCCTAGGCGAAAAGTTACTTGTAGTAGCAAATTGATGACTGTACCAACTCTCTTCTATATTGCCACTTTTATCAGGAACAGGAAAATCATTTTCTGGCATAATATGAGCAATCTGAAAAACAATGCTCACCAGAAGCCCAGTTATGATATGCATACTTAAGAATGCTAACAAAATTAGCCACCAAGGTTGATTGACCATCAGCATAGGTAATACTAATGCATATGAATAATATAATAATTTCCATGCAATGATGCTCAAAAATATTTTTTCATATTCATATTTCTTATTAAAAAACCCAATATTTTTATACCGTTTCAATCGTACAAAATCTTTGATTGTTACCCAAAAGACGGTTGATATTGCATAAAAAAACCAGATATAAATATGTTGGAATTGATTTAACCAATGGTGTTTAGCATGTGGTGAAAACCTTAGAAAAAAAGGAGAGTTAAGGTCGTCATCAAACTCATTAATATTAGTATAGGTGTGATGTAAAACATTATGTTGTATTTTCCATACGGTTGCATTAGCACCTATGAGATTAAATGTATACCCAAGAAGAGTGTTTACCTCTTTATGTTTTGAATAAGAACCATGAATGGCATCATGCATTACAGACATACCAATTCCTGCCATTCCAAAACCACTAATGGTATATAATACAAAAAGAAGTGATGTTGATGCTACTATTCCAGAAGCGAGAATTGTTAATGGCGTGAAAAATAATAATAACATGAAAATAGTTTTAACCACCATATTTTTATTAGCATTTCTACTTTTGTTATGAGTCTTAAAATAGAAGTTAACCCTGCGCCTTAGTGTTTTTTTAAAGTCGGAATGTATGTCTCTTGAAAATTTTAAATTGTCGATACCTTATTAATATTAAGAAATTATTGCTGTATTGTTATAGTACTTAGCATTACATCCTTATGTGTAATACATCTAATACTACTATTAAAAAACTGAAGAAAGCAAAGAATTAAATAATATTGGAATTCAAATTAAATAAAGAAAGGCCGCTCAACTAGCTAATTGAATCAAAGGTAGGTCAAAATTATGATAGCCTTATCAATTAAATGTTAAAGTATTAAAATTCAATTAGATGATCAATAACTTTTCAGTGTAAAACCAAAAGTTAAAAAGCTATCTTCTTGCTCTTGGTCTTCAATGACTACGCTTTCAAAGGTATGGAGATAATTCACTTTGAAATTTAAAAACTTCCAGATGGGTAGTTCTATCCCAATATCGGCTTGCCAGCGAAAATTGTCGCTTTGTTCAAGAGATGGTTGAAAGTAACTTTCGTGGCTTAAGATCAATTTATTCTTAAACAATTTATATTTACCATTTACCCATAGCGTACTACGAAAGGTATTAATTGATCGATCACCATCATATGCCGAACGATTAAAGTCTGATTTAGCAAAATCTGTTTGCTCATATTCGCTTGAAACTGATAGCTTGAGCCAATGGTCTTTATGGTCTATAACCTGATAAGTAACACCAACACCCACTAAAGAACGTAGATCTATTTCTCTCCTAAAATTGGTACTTACAAAACCTAAGACCAACGGATAGAATTTTCGCTCAGGATTAAAATATAAAAAATTGAGACTTAGGATATCTTCATCAGCTTTTTCCTTGCCAAATTCTTGATAAACATAAGAGTTTTTAGTTTTGAAAACCCATTTCTTCCAAGGCTTATAACTCAAATCAGATTTTGCTCTAAAAATTAGAGTCTCCACGTTTCCTGATTGCCAAAATCCAGTCAAAGAAAGGTTTGCTTTCAACTTAAGTGTGTCGCTTTCGTTGATTTGAGCAGAAAGTAAGATTGGGAATAAAAAAAGATAATATAAAACCGTTTTCATTCTATTTCACTATAAATTACGCTACTTTAAGAAGCCCGAAATATACTTATTTATGTATTACGAAATGCAAACTTTTATTAAAGATTTTTAAGAGGTTAGTTAAGATTTATGAATCTAATATGCTTCAATTAAAAAACATATTATATTAGTGCTTTAAACAATATACAACTCATGAGTAAAGAAAAATTTATGCAAGAAGCAGTTGATGCTGCATTGAAAGGAATGAATAATAATGAAGGTGGCCCATTTGGCTGTGTAATTGTTAAAGACGGAAAAATAGTAGGTAGAGGAAACAACAAGGTCACCTCAACAAACGACCCAACAGCTCATGCAGAAGTTATAGCCATTCGAGACGCTTGCAAAAACTTAGGCTCTTTTCAATTAGATGGCTGTGAAGTATATACTTCTTGTGAGCCTTGCCCTATGTGCTTAGGTGCTATTTATTGGGCACGTCCTGATAAGGTATTCTATGGAAGCAACCAAATAGATGCTGCAAATATTGGATTTGATGACGCCTTTATTTATAAAGAGATTCCGCTTCCTTACAATGAAAGAAGTATTCCTTTTAAACAATTGGCTCGTGAATTGGCGTTAGAACCATTTAAAGTTTGGAGTGAAAAAACAGATAAAATTGACTATTGAGATTACACACTAAAAAATTTACTGCTACTTTTCTGTAATTCATCAAGACCTTCTTCGACAAAAGCTTAGATATTTCATATTTTCGTTAGAACATTAAATTGAATTAAATGCAAAAAACATACTACGATCCAGCAGATCTAAGAAAATTTGGAAAAATCACTGAATGGAGTGAAGAACTTGGTAATAAATTTTTTGAATACTACGGAAAAGTTTTTGAAGAAGGTGCACTAACTGCGCGAGAGAAATCATTGATTGCTTTAGCTGTTGCTCATACCGAACAGTGTCCTTATTGTATTGATGCGTATACAAAAGACAGTTTACAACGCGGTGTCACAAAAGAAGAAATGATGGAAGCCATTCATGTTGGAGCAGCCATTAAAAGTGGTGCTACTTTAGTGCATGGTGTTCAGATGATGAACAAAGTGAATAAATTAGACGGTTAATAATAGATGACAAAATTAAAGACCCAATCGCTACATAAAAAAGGAAGTGATTTAGCCAATAGTAATCGACAATTAGAAATTTTATCTAACGGTGTTTTTCAAAACGGTGAACTCCCTACCTTTAAGAACAAAATAGCGGAAACTAATCAGTTTCCGCTTAAAGCTAAAACATTAGAGATTCTACAGATTAATGTTGGTTACATGTGTAATCAAGTATGCGATCACTGCCATGTAGATGCAGGTCCAGACCGAAAAGAAATCATGACACGAGAAACCATGAGGCAATGTCTTGAGGTGATCAAAAATTCTGGAGCACACACACTTGACCTAACAGGAGGAGCTCCAGAGATGAATCCAGATTTTAGATGGTTTGTTGAAGAAGCAGCTAAAGTAGGTATCAAAGACTTTATTGTACGTTCTAATTTGACTATTATTCGTGCTAATAAAAAATATTATGACTTACCAGAATTCTTTAAAAAACACAATGTTCATGTAGTCAGTTCTATGCCTCATTGGACAAGAGGAAAAACAGATAAACAACGTGGTGATGGTGTTTTTGACAAATCTATCAAAGCTTTGCAAGAACTTAACGCAGTAGGTTATGGGATGCCAGATGGTGACTTGAAACTAGACTTGGTATATAATCCTTCTGGTGCCTTTTTACCTGGAGACCAAATGGCTATGGAAAAAGATTTCAAAAAAGCATTAATGGAAGATTTCAATATTCAGTTTAACAATTTATTTGCCATTACAAACTTACCCATATCACGATTTTTAGATTATTTGATTGCTTCAGAAAACTATGAAGATTATATGTATCAATTAGTAGATGCTTACAATCCTGAAGCTGTTAAAAATGTAATGTGTACCAATACATTATCTGTAAGTTGGGACGGTTATATGTATGATTGTGATTTTAATCAAATGCTTCAACTTCCTATTAACAGTAAAATAAAACACATTTCAGAATATAATGAAGGGCTTTTAGAAGGGCGGAATATTGTTATTTCACAACATTGCTATGGATGTACTGCTGGCGCAGGAAGTAGTTGTCAAGGTGTTGTTGCTTAATCTATGAATAGTAAAACTGCCATATTGATCTTTGCAAATTCTGCACATTTTGAAGCGAAACAAAAACCGTTTCGATATTCAGAAACCTTATTTGAGTCACTGAATACTCAAACACTTAAAATTGTAGAGCAAACTGGCTTACCTTATTTTCATTATTCAGAAAAGAACCAAATTGGCACAACATTTGGCAGACGTTTCACCAATGCCATACAATCTATTTACGATAAAGGTTTTGAAACTATTATTACAATTGGTAATGACACTCCACACTTAAAAACTGAACATATAAACAAGGCTGAAAAACAACTTGAGTTAAACGATATTGTTTTAGGCCCTTCTAATGATGGTGGTTTCTATCTTATGGGACTCAAAAAATCGTGTTTTGATATGTCTTCTTTTTTAGAATTGCCTTGGCAAACGTCTCGATTAAATAGTTGCATCAATAGACTACTAACAATTCAAAACATAAAATTTTCATATTTGGAAGTCCTTTCAGATATTGACACTTTTTCTGATGTAAAATTTATAATTAACAGTTTTAAAGGTCTGTCAAGATCCATCAAACAATTTTTACTCGTATTCCTATCAATAAAAAAAGAGATTATAAAACCACTACTTTTAATTATTGAAATCAAAATTCAAACGAAACTCTTCAACAAAGGATCACCTTTTAAGTTAGCTTAATACGCATACTATTTACTGTCTCCTATTTCAAAAAAAGACATTAACTAATTTCTAATACACTTAGGGTTTTTGACCCAATTTAAAATACATATACAATGAGTTACCTAAATGCTACAAACGATTTATATAAAGAAGCTGCCTTAACACCAGATGTTGGATTATGTTGCACCACCAATCCTATATGGGAATTACCAGGTTTGAAAATCCCTAGAATAATGCAAGAAATGAATTATGGTTGTGGCAGCACAGTTAATGCAAGAGATTTAACGAATAACCCGAAAATATTATACGTTGGTGTTGGTGGTGGAATGGAGCTACTTCAGTTTTCATACTTCAATCGTCAAAAAGGAGGTGTAGTTGGTATTGATGTTGTTGATGAAATGCTTGAAGCCTCTCGCAAGAATTTCATAGTAGCCGAAGCAGAAAATGATTGGTTTAAGAGTGAATTTGTAGACCTTAAAAAAGGGAACGCGCTTAACCTACCTGTTGAAGACAACTCTATAGATGTTGCTGCGCAAAACTGTCTGTTTAATATTTTCAAATCAGATGATTTAAAGAAAGCCATCGAAGAAATGTATCGTGTATTAAAACCTCATGGGAGACTCGTAATGAGCGATCCAACATGCGAGCAACCCATGAATGACACTTTGCGTAACGATGATAGATTACGTGCACTATGTTTGAGTGGTAGTCTCCCAATAGCAGAGTATGTAAAAGCCTTGACTGATGTTGGTTTTGGCACTATAGAGATTAGAGCTCGTAAACCTTACAGAATATTAAACCCAGAAGACTATCCAACCAATGAACTTATCTATATTGAGTCTATTGAAGTTGCTGCAATTAAAGATCCAATGCCAGAAGATGGACCATGTGTATTTACAGGTAAAGCAGCCATCTATTTTGGTAGAGACGATTATTTTGATGACAAAAAAGGGCACGTACTTTTAAAGAATCAACCTCTAGCTGTTTGTGATAAAACAGCCAATGCTTTAGCCAATCTAGACAGAGAGGATATTTTTATTAGCGAATCAACTTACCACTATGATGGTGGTGGATGCTGTTAAAAATAACACGTATTTATTAAAAATTACTCTCTTTTTATAAAAAAACAAATATATACGTAGTACTGTTTTTTTGTACAGATTGTTTTTAGAAGTGAAACAACAGAAAAACTCAAGGTGGAGAATGCAATTTGGAGCATCATTTAAATTTTAATTTTTTTATAACTAAAAGCTGGTAAAATGAAAAAAATACTACTTTTTATAATAGCACTTGTTACATTTCAACTTCAAGCTCAAGAAAATATTGATGAGCTACTTAATGAATATAATCAAAATAACATCCCTTATATTTCAGTTAAAGAATTAGCCAAGACAAAAACGAAACCTATTATTTTAGATGCTAGAGAGCCACAAGAATATCAAGTAAGCCATTTAAAAGATGCCATTTGTGTTGGCTATGATAGTTTTGAATTAGACGCTATTGAACAACAAATTCCTAATAAGGATGATACTATTGTTGTATACTGTTCTTTAGGAATTAGATCTGAAGTTATTGCAGACAAATTGAAAAAAGCAGGTTATACGAATGTGACCAATTTATATGGCGGCATTTTTGAATGGAAAAATAAAAACTACTCCGTTTACAATTCAAAAGAGCAAGAGACCGATAGCGTTCATACATTTTCTAAAGAATGGAGTAAATGGCTTAAAAGAGGTCAAAAAGTATATCCTAAAGATTCTATAACTAATGACTAAAAATGCTTTAATTATTTTTACTAGAAATCCAGAATTAGGAAAATGCAAAACACGACTAGCTAAAGTTTTAGGCAACCAAGCTGCTCTAGATATCTATAATTATTTATTACAACACACTACCAATATTACCAAGAAAGTAAATGTTGAACGTTATGTGTTTTATTCTGAAACCATAAACAATCACGATATTTGGGATAACGATTACTTTCAAAAAAAACTACAAAAAGGATCAGGTTTAGGGGCACGAATGTATAATGCGTTTAAAATGCTTTTTGATTCTGGTTACCAAAACATAATCATTATTGGTAGTGATTTGTTAGATTTGAATGAAGAATTGATAGAAAATGCATTCTTGAAGCTACAAACTAACGATGCTGTTATTGGTCCAGCAAAAGATGGTGGTTATTATCTTTTAGGATTAAAACAACCTAATTCATCTGTTTTTCAAATTGAAAATTGGGGTACAGAAACTGTTTATGAGCAAACCCTTTCAAAATTAGAAGGTAAAAGTGTGTATGTTCTAAAACCACTCAACGACATAGATCATGTTGAAGACCTAAAACCATATAAGGTTTTTGAAAACTACTTCAAGCATAATTAATTTACCATCATTAAAATCTAAAGTATATTTGATAGAAATAAAAAATCAAAAAAGACAACAAGCACTCCATACATGAAAAAATACATTGAAGAAACAGCCAATTATTTAACCTCGAAAGGTTTTGAAACACCAGAAATTGGAATCATCTTAGGCACAGGATTAGGACAACTTACTAATGAAATTGAAATACTGCAAGAAGTGAGTTACAACCATATTCCAAATTTTCCAACTGCTACTGTAGAATTTCATAAAGGCAAATTAATTTACGGAAAGTTAGCTGGTAAAAAAGTGATTGTTATGCAAGGGCGATTTCACGTTTACGAAGGTTATTCATTACAAGATGTTACCTACCCTGTCCGTGTCATGAAACAGTTAGGCATTAACACGTTATTGGTCTCAAACGCTTCAGGTGCTATTAATCTAGGTTTTAAAAAAGGAGAATTGATGCTTATTGAAGACCACATCAACCTCCAGGGCAGTTCTCCACTAGCCTTTAAAGGCGTTGAGACATTAGGCGAACGTTTTGTAGACATGAGTGCTCCTTACAATGTAGAGATTAATTCAAAATTCAAAACAATAGCTAAAACCAATAACATCACATTACATGGAGGTGTTTATGCTAGTGTTGTTGGACCTCAATTAGAAACTAGAGCTGAGTACAGAATGCTAAAAACCATAGGCGCTGATGCGGTTGGTATGAGTACCGTACCAGAAGTTATTGTTGCCAATCATCTAAAGTTAAAAGTTGCAGCAATTTCTGTATTGACTGATGAATGTGATCCTGATCATTTAGAACCTGTAGATATTGCAGATATTATTGCAAACGCTTCTAAAGCAGAACCAAATATGATTACACTTTTTAAAGCACTCATTGAAACTCTTTAAACGTGGAAGACTATATAGAGATCATAAAAAACTCCTATTCTGGGTACTGGAATTACCTCAAACAAGAGCTCTTATTTCAGAACCAATGGAATAATTATTTTTATGGTCTTATTATTATTTCGATTGTTGTTTGGGGTTTAGAAATTATATTTCCTTGGCGAAAAAATCAAGCATTATTCAGAAAAGATTTTTGGCTAGATACATTTTATATGTTCTTTAACTTTTTTCTGCTGAATCTGATCGTGCTTATGGCTCTTTCTAACACAGCTGCTGCTTTTTTTGATGATATTCTAGGCGTTATTGGCTTATCTATCTCAAACTTTCAATTGTTTGATATTGATGAAATGCCAAAGTGGGTAGGCCTTTTGATTTTCTTTCTGGTTAGTGATTTTGTACAATGGAATACCCATCGCTTGCTACATCGAATTCCGTTTTTGTGGAATTTCCATAAGGTACATCACAGCGTAAAAGAAATGGGATTTGCAGCACATTTACGTTACCATTGGATGGAACCTGTAGTATATAAATCGTTACTTTACATTCCAATTGCTATCATTGGCGGTTTTGATGCTCAAGATGTAGCCATCGTATACTTTTTCGCTATTGCTGTTGGTCATCTCAATCATGCCAATCTAGGTTGGGATTATGGTATTTTAAAATATATATTCAATAATCCAAAAATGCACATCTGGCACCATGCAAAAGAACTGCCACAACATGTTAGGTTTGGCGTTAACTACGGACTAACATTAAGTCTTTGGGATTATCTATTCAAAACAAACTATGTGCCTTACGATGGCACATATATTGAACTAGGTTTTGAAGATGATGAAAAATTCCCAAAAGATTTTATAAGTCAGGAGTTATATCCTCTAAACAAAAAATAAATGAAAATCGTCCAAACCCTTATCTTTATCTTCACAATACTATTTTTGACATTTTCTTGTAGTAGTCATAAAGAAGCTGTTCAAGTATCTGCTAAAAATGATACTCAAAAAATTGTCTCTCAACCACAAGTTCCTGAACCTCCAGAACCTCCAATAGTTTCGAACCCTAATCATGAACCAGAATTAGTTGTTGAAGAAGCCATTAGTCATGAAACTCAAGATGAAGAGATAACAATTAAAATTGACTCAACATTCAATCACAATCTATTCGATAGCGTATTAAAAACATACGTCTCTTCCAAAGGTAATGTTGATTACAAGAGCTTAAAAAATAATCCTGAAAATTTGAGAGTCTATATCAAATCGTTAGGAACACATCTACCAAATGAACTGTGGTCTAAAAATGATAAACTTGCATTTTGGATCAATGCTTATAATGCAATGACTATAGATCTTATCATTAGAAATTATCCTGTAAAAAGTATCAAAGACATAAAAGACCCCTGGGATCAGCGTTTATGGAAGCTTGGCTCTAAATGGTATAATTTAAATGAAATAGAACACCAGATCTTGCGTAAAATGAATGAACCACGTATTCATTTTGCTATTGTTTGTGCTTCATTTTCGTGTCCAAAACTTGAAAACACAGCCTACAATGGTTCTGAGTTAGAAACACAACTTAATACGGTTACAAAATCATTTTTATCTGATGGTACAAAAAATAACATCTCTCAAAATACACTTGAGCTTTCGAAAATATTTAAGTGGTTTGCTAAAGATTTCAAAGAAAATGGAAGTCTTATTGATTTTTTAAATAGCTATACTGATGTAGAGATCTCTGATTCTGCTAAAAAAAGTTATAAAGATTATAATTGGGATTTGAATGAAAACTAGGTTTCACTGTTTCTCGTATATGACTATATGATTAGTATTATAATTCCTGTTTTAAATGAAGCTCAAATTATAGAGCAGTTAATTCAACATCTTGTTGATTCTTCTTCAACTATAACTGTCTCAGAAATAATTATCGTTGATGGTGGAAGTACAGATAAAACCAGAACTATTGTTGAGCATTTCATTGATAAAAACACGTCTAATAAGAAGCCTAATGTAATCTTCATCGTTTCTGAAAAAGGACGTGCCAAACAGATGAATACAGGCACAAAATATGCCACAGGTACTATATACTATTTTTTACACGCAGATTCTTTTCCTCCAAAGCATTTTGATAAATTTATTATTGAAGCGGTAAAAAAAGGACACAAAGCTGGTTGTTTTAGAATGCAATTTGACAGTAACCATTGGTGGTTACGATTAGCTAGTTGGCTTACACAATTTAGTTGGCGAGCATGTAGAGGTGGTGACCAAAGTCAATTTATAACTAAAACCCTCTTTGAAGATATAGGTGGTTACGATGAGCGTTATGTAATTTACGAAGACAATATTCTAATCAACGAACTCTATGCTAGAAATGAATATTTAGTTATTAATAAAAAAATACATACCTCAGCTAGACTTTACAAAAAACACGGTATTTGGAAACTACAATATCACTTTTGGACCATTTATATAAAAAGGTGGTTTGGTGCCACAGCAGATGAGCTACTTGCATATTATAAAAAACATATTTGCTGATTATCTTTTATTTCTACCTAGCTCGTTAGGATATAGATCTAGAAGCACATCACTCTGAAATATAGCTTTCGTTTCAATATCTATAGCAGACAATTTACCTGTAAAAGCGGCACCTGTATCTACATTCCATACGTTTATGGCATTCATTGGCTCTTCGTTATTATAACGAATAGTAGGTGTATGACCGATGTATATTTCGTAGTATTGTTTTAATCTATTAGGATACAAAGCAGGGGTTTTCTGTATTCGTTTATCCAAGGTTAAGGCCATTTCCCATAATGTACGATCAAAATAACAGTTAGTTTTATTTTTCTCATAATCTACACCACGTATTGAAGTAAATCCAGCATGAATGAACAAACGGTTGTAGTCATCAATGTGATACAGTGGCATATCCTCGAAGAAATATAAATGTTGCTTTTTTTTATCTTCAGAAAAGCCTTCGTAACTATCTATCGTTTCCTTTCCGCCATGAGCTAACCAAACCGGTTCACCTTGTCTAGTACGTAGCCAATCTTCACACCATACATCGTGATTTCCTTTAATGAATACACATTCGTTGGTTTCTGATAATTCTATTAAATACTGAATCACTTGAGCAGATTCACTCCAACCATCAACATAATCTCCTAAAAAAATAAGCTGATCTTCTTTAGATAATTGCAGTCGTTCTAAAAGCTGCTGTAGTGCTTTTAAACCACCATGAATATCTCCTATTACAAAAACGCTCATAAATTCACTTTTTCATACAAAACTAAAAAACTAGTTAGATATAGTTTAATTGTAGACGGTTAACTTAATCTTAAAAATACTGTCCAATTCCAAACACTAATCCTTGAGTAGAATTGTCTGTGACTCCAAAACCATAGTCGATTCTAAAGATGGCGTTAAAGATTTTTTTATGTATAAAGCGTAAACCAAGGCCAGGATATACGCGCAGATTTTGAGTATCACCAAAATCACCAAAATCACCTCCAGGATTTCGCCAACTACCAGCATCTAAAAAAGCATTCCCTTGAAGAGAAAACCATCCTTTTTCGTACAGTGTATGTCTATACTCGGTATTGAGTACAATAGCTGCCGTACCTCTGTCTATAGTATTACCAACGCCACGAATATTTAGATTATTATCAACAGCAAATGGTGCAAATGGTGTATCGTTATTTGTAGCTAAACCTAAACGCAATCGGTTTGCCCAATTTCCCCTTTTACCTAAACGCTTAAAAAACTGAAAGTCATTCCAACCAATCAAAAAATCTGGAAGCTGAGCTTCATTTCTAGAAGTTACATATTGAAAATTCAAAATACTTCTAAATCCCTCGACATATTGATAGTCATAATTCAAGTTATTGTATTCATAAATGAGTTTATATAATAGCTTATGAACTCGAAGTTCTTGAGGTACATTTGGGTTTGTTGCGCCAAACTTGTACTCATAATCTTCAGTAAAATAATTGAGTCCTAATTCAAAACGATTGGTAAAATTAAGTTGAAATAACCCTAAAACTTCAAACGACTCATTATTATATTTATAATCTGCAGTGGTATTATCAAAAAACACTGGTTCTTGGGTGGTAAGATCTTGATAGTTTACTGCTAGACCAAATCGTCTAGAAAATAAAAATGGTGCTCTAAAGTTCAAAGCATAAGAATCGTATATATCCTTTTGATAGAAACCTCCAAACGTTATGTTTTGACCAAAGAGATTAAACTCGTAGAGTCCTAAACGATACGCAAATTCATCATCATTAGTAGTATAGACATTTGCTGAAGGTATTATGGTAAAATTCTCTTCAATATTATAAAATACATTATAGGTGTTTTCTCCTGCAGGAAACACTTGATAATAGGCATGTGCTATGGATGGCAAACGTTTAAGCAGCTTAATATCAGCTTCAATCATAGAAGAGTCTAATACTACACCTGTTCTAGTTTTAGAAATTTTTTTTACGAATGAAGATTTGAGTTTCTTATTTCCTTGGATCTTTAAATCGGCTACTTTATACTCTTGGGCATTTGAAATATAAGCAACTAGAAAAAATAAAATGACTAAGTATTTCATGTGATGATTATTAGTTTCTTTTGTCGTTTACATCACATATCCTTACGGTAAATTATGAGTATTTTAATCTGATTTATAAAATGTTTTGATGATCGCTTCTACAGGTTTATTTTGAGGTGTGAACTGATTATTATTTTTGCCTCCGCTTTCTTTATACTTATGAAACCATTTCCAAATAAAACCACCTGCAAACCAAGTTTCGTCCCAAAATTCTTCAAACAAAGCTTGAGTAGCATTGGTTTGACCTTCAAAGTTCAACGATGTAATTGTATGATCACTTTCCCAAGGTTCTTTCCCTGTGTAATCCATACTTCTATAACCATATTCAGTAAATAGAATAGGTTTATTGAATCTTTCAGAAATGGATTTGATAATCGTTTTATGCTTTTGCCATCCTGTTTTACAATCTTCAACCGATGGTGTTTTATTATCACTCACTGGGAAGTAAGCATCAACTCCTATATAATCTAAATCAGCCCAAAAAGGCGTATGCTTAAACTCATCCCAATTGGCTGCATAGGTGAGTTTTCCTTTGTAAACAGCTTTAATTTTTTTAATGAGGTTGGCCCAATACTTTGGACGTGCTTTCACAAAATTCTCTAGTTCAGTACCAATACATAATAGTTCTGCTTTGGTTTCCTGAGCTAAATTGGCATATTCTAATATAAACTCAGAATAAGAGTCTTCTAAGGTTCTCCAGTCCTCTTCATTGGTCATTTTTATATAACCTGTAAACGCTCCTCCCCAAACCCAAATTTGAGGTTTAACCATTATTTTTATGTTCTTCTTTCTGAGCTCACTAATATACTGCTTAGCTCCTGCTCTAGTTTCTCCAAACCATTGTCCACTAGTATTATGTACTATTTTTGGATTATTTAATTTTCTTATGAAACCAAAAGGCATTATTGCTGCGTAATTGGCTCCAATATTTACTACAGGCCTGGTATGGGTTTCGTTAATAACGTCTGATGAAGCTACAAAGCTCAACCCATTAATTTTTTCATTTTGAGCGGCACATGAGGTGATAAAAATGCATAAAAAAAGAAGTCTAAAACTGATCATGAGATTTAATTTAGACTCCTAATTTAATACTAAAGGCTAGAATAATGCTCTTAAGCCTATGTTAAATGTTTGTCCGAGACCTGTGTTATTTCCTCTAACAAAATTGGTATATAAGGTTTCAATATTCAAAACTTTAGTCAATTGATATTTTGCACCACCTCCTACGGCTGTAAAATCTTGCTCGAAATCATTTCCAGTATCAATACGTTGTTGATGTTGTACCAAGGCTAAAATTGTAAATTTCTGACTCGGGAAATAGCTTAAAAACACTCCAGGCGTCAATAATAAACTATTATTAGCAAAGCTTCCTTCTACAGTATCAAAATTGGCGTCTTGCTCAGCTTTTTTACCAAAATTGTATTCCGTATTTAATTCTGTAAAGATCTGCCAATCACCACTTGGAAATGTATAATCATAAAAGAAACGATTTTGAAAAATAAAGCCTTTTTGATCTAAAAAGACACTGTCTTCTGTTTCTTGATCTATTAATGGGATATGAAATGCGGTTTGAATGGTAAAATTACTTACATTCTTTAATGGATTAAATTTAATAGCTGGAGCAAAAGAGGTAAATCCAGATCGAGCCGTACCACGTTCACCATCAAATGAAAATACATCTAAAGCATTTCTATCGCTTACAACATTTGAGCGAAACTCTACTAGTAAACCAACATTAAACCTATTGCTATTTGAAATACCAGTGAATACGTCTATCGTAGATGTAAAAAAGGTTTGTCTCGGTTCTTTACCATCAGAGAAAGTACTCTCAGTTTGTGTGTATAGATTATTGAACCATTTTATGTCCCACTGTCCTTTTTCTAATAATTTTGACGGTGTATACTCTTGAATAACACTTTTTTGCTCTTCTGTATCATCTTGTGAAAAGCCAAATAATGTGAAGCATAGCATTGTAGTTAATGCGATTATCTTTTTCATTTTAGTTGTATTTGATAGTTATTGTTTATTTAAATTCCAGTTATAAGCATAGTAAGATACTTTGACCTTTGTAGAGATCTTTTCATCTCTGAATTGGTTGATGTATGCTATTTCTGTTCCATTTTTTGTAAAATCTTCTTTATACCATTTAAAAATTTCAGAAAGCTCTACTTTATTTTTCTTTACTTTAATAAAGCCTGGATTATTAAGTGCTATCTCTGTCTGCTTCTGTAATTGACGTTCTAAGGTCTTAGGTAGATAAGCCTTATTGATAAGTGGCGGGCAGCCAATAGCGCCACATACAAGTACAAAATGAAAACGTGCATCTTCAAACTGAGCTCTTAGTTTCTTATTTTCAATATCATTTAATGTTATCAACTCTCCAGCAATTTTATGTTGGGTTTTATCAAAGAAGCCTGTTTTATCTAAAGGTGATTTAATTGGATAGTTCTCAATTATTCCTTTTATAACAAAAATATTATATGCATTGATCCAAAAAGCTTGATAGGTCTTGTCATCATTTTCTGATACAGAAATGGATGCTGCCATATTTACCAATTGATTTAACGCTTTTGGATCTTTACTGATATTCACATAAGCTACTTTCCCGTTTGAAACATTTGCTTTAAAGAAAGCATCAGCAGCTTTAAAAAATGAAGATGTCTCTTGAGAAAAACTAAAACTTAAGCTTGCAAAAAGTAATAGAACAGATAGTTTATATTTCATAATTAAATGTCTTAAATTGAAAAATTCACTATCGCTAAGTCGTTTAAAAACATGATACTTACAAGGAGTTTGAAAAAAATTCAGTGTCTCATTTTTTTTAAAACCCTTACAAAGAATACTTAATTTAAAACAGATATAAATTAGAATGCTCAATTAAGTTCTTATCTTTAGTTTCGACAGAGTCGTCATAACAACCAAAAAATTATGGAGCACATCGTTATCATTGGAAACGGAATCTCTGGTGTCACACTAGCAAGACATATAAGAAAGCTTTCTGATAAAAAAATCACAATCGTATCTGCCGAAACAGAGTATTTCTTTTCAAGAACAGCACTCATGTATATTTATATGGGACACATGAAATTTGAACATACACAACCTTATGAACATGGATTCTGGAAAAAGAACAGAATCGAGCTTAAAAAAGGCTATGTTGAACGTATTGACACAGATAATAAGGCTTTAGAATTTACCGATGGTAAAACTTTGAATTATGACAAATTAATCATAGCAACAGGTAGTAAACCGAACAAATTTGGATGGCCAGGTCAAGATCTAGATGGTGTAATGGGAATGTATCATAAACAAGATTTAGAAAACTTAGAAATACATGCACCAAACAACCAAGTCTGTAAACGTGCAGTAATTGTTGGTGGTGGACTTATTGGAATTGAATTAGCTGAAATGTTAAACTCTAGAAATATACCTGTAACATTTTTAGTTCGTGAGTCTAGTTTTTGGAATGGTGTTTTGCCTGAAGGCGAAAGCGAAATGATAAACCGTCATATAAAAAATCACCATATCGATTTACGTTTGTCTACCAACTTAAAAGAAATCAAAAGTGATGAGAATGGTAAGGTTAAGTCTGTAATCATTGAAGAAACAGGTGAAGAGATAGCTTGTAATGTAGTGGGTTTGACTGCTGGTGTATCACCAAATATTGATTTTGTTAAATCATCAAATATTGAAACTGGTCGTGGTGTAAAAGTAAATCGTTATCTGGAAACCAATATTCCTGATGTCTATGCAATTGGTGATTGTGCCGAACAGCATGAAGCCATTGGAAACCGCAGACCTATTGAAGCAGTTTGGTATACTGGCAGAATGATGGGTGAAACCTTAGCACAGACTATTTGTGGCAATCGCATTCAATACAAACCAGGACATTGGTTCAATTCGGCTAAATTTCTTGATATAGAATATCAAACCTATGGCTGGGTATTTAGTGAACGTAACAAACAAGACTATGAACGCCATTTTCATTGGATACATGAAGATGACACCAAATGCATCACTATAGCGTATCATAAAGAGACTAATGCGTTCTTGGGCATCAATACTTTTGGAATACGTATGCGACACGAAACTTTTGATAAATGGCTCACAGAAAAACGGGATGTTGATTATGTTATGAATCATCTTTCTGAAGCTAATTTTGACCCAGAGTTTTACACCCATTTTGAAGAAGGTATTTTAAGCGCATATCATAAACAACTACAAACCGCATAATAATGAGTAACAAATTAAACCCAAGCATGTCTCTAGCAAAACCAGACGCTCAAGACCTATCAAAAAAACAAAAACTAGCTGTTGGATTAGGTGTAGTAGGACTGTTTATTTTAGTGTTAGCACTTTTCAATATTAAATTACCTAAAGCATCTATCATGCTTACTCTTTCTTTAGTAATGATAAGTATTGGCACTGTAATTTATGCTAACGATGCTTACTTGACTAAATTAAAGGGAATCAGAAACGATGGCGTATGGTTTAAGTCAATTTCATCTCGAGGCACATTAGGCTGGTTAACTGGAATTATATTAACCTCTTTTTATGTGGTATTGTATTTCTATGAAGGCTTACTTGGTGCTAGTACTAATGGTGAAGCAAATACAGGTTTGATTGCTTTATTTGATCCATTAAGCAAACTCTTAAGCGGTAGGCCTGCAAGCCAATGGTTTGTTTATGGCACACTATACACCATAGCTATCTTAGCCTTTGGTTATAAGTTTATTCTTAAATACAGACACAATCGCTATGAACAGATTAGAACCATTTCTGTAATGTTCTTTCAATTAGCTTTTGCTTTTTTAATTCCAGAGTTCATGTATGTTATGAATTCTGATCTACCTTATTATGATCTTAAAAATGTATGGCCACTTAACTATTACAATTTTGAGCAATATCGTATTAATGCATTCATTAATGGTGGAACTATTGGTATGGCTATGCTCATTTTTGGTATCTTGTCTATCTTTGTCATCACACCAATTCTAACCTTTAAATATGGTAAACGCTGGTATTGTTCTTGGGTTTGCGGCTGTGGCGGATTAGCAGAAACTGCTGGAGATGCATTCAGACAATTAAGTGATAAAAGTCAAAAAGCATGGCGAGTTGAGCGCTGGGTAATACACAGTGTCTTAGTATTTGTTGTTTTAATGACTACTGCTGTGATATACACTTATTTAGGTTACGATCCAAACAAGTATTGGCTAACTAGAGCGGTCTTTTTATATGCTGTAGCTGGATTCTTGACCTTAGTCTTCGTTCTAACAATGATCTTCAAACGTAATGAGCTAGGTAAAGATGCAAAATATGGCGCAATTGGCTACTTTGTAATTATAATTGCGCTTATTGGCATACATCTATTCAGTTCAGAAACAAAACTCTTCTTATTTAAAGCAGAAACATTAAGATCTACATATGGCTTTTTGATTGGTGCTATTTTTTCTGGTGTTATTGGTACTGGGTTCTATCCTATTTTTGGAAACAGAGTATGGTGTAGATTTGGTTGCCCTATGGCAGCTATATTAGGCTTTCAACAGCGTATGTTCTCTCGTTTTAGAATCACGACAAATGGAGGTCAATGCATTTCGTGCGGTAACTGTTCTACATACTGCGAAATGGGAATTGATGTTCGCGCTTATGCCCAAAAAGGAGAAAACATTGTGCGTTCAAGTTGTGTAGGTTGTGGTATTTGTTCTGCTGTTTGCCCTAGAGGTGTTTTAAAGTTAGAGAATGATACGATGAAAGGTCGAATCAACCCAACAGAAATTTTATTAGGAAATGACGTTGATCTAATGGATTTAGTGAACCAGAAATAATTTCAAAAATGAAATACAGCTTCTTAATCATTACAGTGCTTTTAAGCGTTAGTATTCATGCGCAGAAAACATATCAACGTACTTATTTTGAAAGTGGCTCTCTAGCTTCTGAAGGCTGGATTAATAATACTCAAAAAGTAAGGTACTGGAAATTCTATCATAAAAATGGCAATCTCAAAAGTGAAGGTCATTATAAAGAAGGTAAGAAAATAAAATATTGGCGAATATATAGAGCAGATGGCACTAAGGAAAGTGAAGGTCACTATCTCAATGACAAAAAAATAAAATGGTGGTTATTTTATGATTCACAAGAAAAAATAAATCACAAATGTCAGTTAAAAAACAATCAAAAAAACGGATATTGCCTCATGTATAAAAATGAGAAATTAATATCTGCGGTTAAATATGTTGAAGGAAAGAAGATTAAAGAATGGACAGATTTTCGTTCATTTAGAAAAGAAAATAGTTTAAGAGACCTCCAATGACACATATAAAAGTCATCATTCCTGCTTACAATGAAGGAGCTTCCATAGCACATGTTATAAAAGATATTCCAGAAATTGTTGATGAAATAATTGTTGTTAGTAATAATTCAAACGATGATACTGAAATTAATGCCAAAAATGCTGGTGCTACAGTACTTTTAGAATCTAGAAAAGGATATGGTTACGCTTGTTTAAAAGGAATGGATTATGTGTCTAAACAGCAAAACAAACCTGATATTATTGTATTTTTAGATGGTGATTACAGTGATTATCCTGAAGATTTGAATAAAATTGTATCTCCAATTATAAATGAGAATCTTGATTTTGTGGTTGGCGCAAGAGTAAAAACATTAAGAGAAAAAGGATCAATGACCTTCCCTCAAATTTTTGGAAATTGGTTGGCAACAACATTAATGAAAATGATCTTTAATGCTAAATTCACAGACCTTGGGCCTTTTAGAGCAATTAAATATGACACGCTTTTACTGCTACAAATGGAGGATAAAACTTATGGTTGGACAGTTGAAATGCAATTAAAAGTCTTGCGGCAAAAATTAAATTATACAGAAGTCCCTGTAAATTACAGGAATAGAATAGGTGTCTCAAAAGTTTCAGGTACGTTAAAAGGTGCTATATTTGCAGGCGTAAAAATCTTAGGTTGGATTTTTAAATACAGTTTTAAAAAATGATTCTTGAAACTATCATAATCGTTATTTACACAATAGCTATATTGCTCATTTTCATGTATGCGCTAGCACAGCTCAACT
Source organism: uncultured Psychroserpens sp. (assembly GCF_947503375.1). Lineage (GTDB taxonomy): Bacteria > Bacteroidota > Bacteroidia > Flavobacteriales > Flavobacteriaceae > Psychroserpens. The sequence continues at coordinate 29,823 of NZ_CANNDQ010000007.1, read as the reverse complement.
TACTTTATAACTACTTATCATCTAAAAAAGTAAATGACCCTTGTGAAACTTTCGATTTATCTAAGCCAAACGAAGTTCCATTTGTCACCATACAACTACCTGTATTCAATGAAATGTATGTTATGGAGCGGTTGCTTAATAACATTGCATTGATCGATTACCCGAAAGACAAGTTAGAAATTCAAGTTCTAGATGACTCTACAGACGAAACCGTTATATCTACACGACAACAAATAGAAAAGCTACAAACTAATGGTTTAGATATTAAGCACATTACGAGAACAGATAGAACTGGATTCAAAGCTGGTGCTTTAAAAGAAGGGCTGAAAATAGCAAAAGGGGAATATATCGCTATTTTTGATGCCGATTTTCTCCCGAAAAAGAATTGGCTAAAACGCACAATACCTTATTTTAAAGACCATCGTATTGGTGTAGTACAAACACGTTGGGGACACATTAATAGAAATTATTCCATTTTAACCAAAATACAAGCATTTGCTCTCGATGCGCATTTCACCTTAGAACAAGTAGGAAGAAACAGTAAAGGACATTTTATTAACTTCAATGGTACTGCTGGCATTTGGAGAAAAGAGTGTATTATTGATGCTGGAAATTGGGAAGGAGATACTTTAACTGAAGATTTAGATTTAAGTTATAGAGCACAACTCAAAAACTGGAAATTCAAATATCTTGAAGATGTAGAGACTCCAGCTGAGTTACCAGTAGTAATAAGTGCAGCGCGATCACAGCAATTTAGGTGGAATAAAGGTGGTGCAGAAAACTTTAGAAAAATGCTTTGGCGCGTTATAAAATCTAAAAATATCTCAACAAAAACTAAGGTACACGGTTTATTACATTTACTGAATAGCACTATGTTCTTGAATGTATTCATAGTTGCTGTTTTGAGTATCCCAATGCTATATATCAAAAACGAATACGCACATTTACGTTTTTACTTTTACTTTATGAGCTTTTTCGTAATGAGTACTGTTATTTTCTTTATTTGTTATTGGTTTATGTATAAACAAATTTATGGTAGTGGTTTTAAGAAATTTTTTGGTTACATCGCTATGTTCTTTACGTTTTTCTCGATAGCAATGGGCTTTTCACTTCATAACTCAATAGCTGTATTAGAAGGACATGTAGGAAAGCGCAGTGAGTTTGTTCGTACACCAAAATTCAACATTAGTACCTTGCGTGATTCATGGAAAGGTAACAAATACCTTAGAAAGAAGTTATCACCTCATGTGATTATTGAAGGCCTTTTGATGCTCTACTTTGGGTTTGGTCTTTACAGCGCATTTATTGTTGGTGATCAAGGAGGTGATTTTGGATTATTCCCATTCCATTTAATGTTATTTATAGGGTTTGGTTATGTATTTTTTAAATCGCTTTCATCTAAGATGTAATGCAGTTTTGGAAGCTTAATAAAGTTCCTTTACTGCTCACATTTGTTAGCTTGTTCCTCTATTGGTGCTTCGCTTATGATTTAATTAGAACCGATTACATAAAGCTTGTTAGCTTATATAGTTTGCTTTGGTTGGTATTTGTTATACTTCTAAAATTCACCAAAAACAACATCAGGTTCTTAACCGTAATAGCGTTTTTAAGTCGTGCAATCTTTATTTTGGCAATTCCAAATCTATCTCAAGACTTTTATCGTTTTATTTGGGATGGTCGCATGATTCTAGAAGGATTCAATCCATATTTATATACGCCTGAGTCTTTCATACAATCTGGTGATTTACCTGTGAAACAAGCCGAAGCCTTATATGCTGGGATGGGTGAGCTCAATGGGAGTCATTTTACAAACTATCCTCCAGTAAATCAATTGTGCTTTATAATCGCAAATTTATTTTCTAAGCACAGTATTTTAGGCACAGTAATTGGTTTAAGACTCATCATTATTTTAGCCGATCTAGGAATTTTTTTCTACGGAAAGCGATTATTAAAACAATTGAATATTCCTGTTAAGAATATCTTTTGGTATCTTCTAAATCCATTTATTATTATAGAGCTTACGGGTAATCTTCATTTTGAAGGTGTAATGATCTTCTTTCTTATATGGAGTTTGTATTTATTACACTTAGGCAAATGGAAATGGGCAGCAATTGTATTTGCTTTATCAGTTTCAGTAAAACTTATACCGCTTTTGTTTCTACCATTGGTGTTTTGGTTTTTCATTAAAAAAAGCGAAACCACAAGAAAGGGAATCATGTGTCTCATTGGGTTTTACAGCATTATTGGTATTTCGACACTTATTCTCTTTGCTCCTTTCTTCTCTCTGGATTTTGTAAACAATTACTCAAAAACTGTAGGTCTTTGGTTTCAGAATTTCGAATTCAATGCGAGTATTTACTATCTCTTTCGTGAAATTGGATATTGGTTTAGAGGTTATAATGAAATTAAAATCATAGGTAAAATTTTACCCTTGATTGTTTTTTTGTTTGTTGTAGCAATAGCTCTTTGTAAAAAGAACTTCAATATTCGAGTACTTATCTCAAATATGTTATTGGTTTTTACCATCTACCTTTTTTTAAGTACCACTATACATCCCTGGTATTTAGCTACATTAGTAATACTATGTGTGTATACAAACTACAGATACCCAATAGTATGGAGCTTTATGATAATATTGAGCTATTTGGCATACCTCAATATTAACAAAGCCGATAAATCTGAAAACTTATGGATAATTTCCATAGAATACATTATGGTCTATGCCTTTTTTGTATGGGAAGTTTTTATAAAAAAGGAAAAACCAACAAAAATTAGTTAGTCTTTCCTTTTTACTTGACTTTAATTAGAGCTATTATTGAAGTCTTACTTTGATTAGATAAGTTTTAAAATAAACATATCTACAACTTCAACTAGAATTAGAATAATGATAATCCATTCCAGTTTACTACTTTCTTTATGATCCATAATATCTTTAAAAAGCTCTAAATTCTCTTTGATAATATTAATCCGATCATGAATAAAACGATAACGATCTTTTAGGTCAAAGGTTTGTTTTAAGTCTAAGTTAAGTTTATTCAAGGTTTCATCTTCCCAAACAATGTCTGGTGCATCAAATATATAAAGGTTTTCAGAAATCTTATTTTTGATATTTAAAGTTTTGCCAATAAAACGTTTCAATTTGGGTCCCGAAATGTCTAACTTACCTTTTGCTTCTAAATATTTAGTATGTTCATTGGTCTCAATAAGTAAGGCCTCAGTAATTTCTGAATAACGTGTTAGTGCAACAGACTGAGACGCATTTAGCATCACTAAACGAATCATCTCTGCATTTATTTCTGGTAAAATAATTTTATCGAATTCAACCTTAAGAGAATCTTCAATACTTACATTAATTTCTTCTGAAAGCTTTTCTGCAATGTAGGCATTACAAAATGATTTAATCTCAACTAACACCTGATTGATTTCAGCTGAAGTTAAATTGAAGAAGCTTACCATTCCATATTGGAATAAGTATACAAATTTATCAGCATTGTATTCATAGAACAACTCATCGCTATCTTGAAATAAAAGTTTCCAATCCAATTGTTGCCTTGCTTTTTTGATATTAATAGCATTAGCAACCTGATAAGCAATAACTTTAAACATCAGTCATCGTCATCAGACAATTCGTCTGAACTCATATTGGGATCTTGAACTGCTTCAGGATCATCATTATCAAAATCTTCATAGTCCTCTTCATCATAATTTTCCATGGTTACCGCTAGTTTAGTACTAACCTTTACCAAATATTTAGTATCTGTAGTAGTAACCTCTACAGCCTCAATAATTTCATTATTAGCATTTTTAAATGAGATGATTTGATCATCGTCATAGCCGTCGGGATATTTATCTACTAACAAGGCTAAAATTTCTGGTGTTAATTTTTTAAAATCAACAATTACGCGCTTAAGATTGTCTTTTTTGTTCATAATTAAAGGTCTAATAGGTAGGCAAAAATAAGAGGTGCTACTATAGTTGCATCACTTTCTATTATAAATTTTGGTGTGTTAATATCTAATTTCCCCCAAGTGATTTTTTCATTCGGCACTGCTCCTGAATAAGAACCATAGCTTGTTGTTGAATCACTTATCTGGCAAAAATAACTCCAAAAAGGAGTATCTCTACGCTCCATATCTTGATAGAGCATTGGCACTACACAAATTGGGAAATCTCCAGCAATACCACCTCCAATTTGAAAAAAACCAATCCCTTCAGTAGAATTTTCAGTATACCAATCGGCTAAAAAGGTCATGTACTCAATTCCAGATTTCATAGTACTCGCTTTTAATTCGCCTTTAAGCACATAGCTGGCAAATATATTTCCCATTGTGCTATCTTCCCAACCAGGACATACAATTGGTAAGTTTTTTTCGGCAGCCGCATACATCCAGGAATCTTTCAAATCAATTTCGTAATGCGCTTCTAAAGCACCAGACAATAACAATTTGTACATGTATTCATGAGGCAAATAACGCTCACCTCTAGCTTCAGCATCTTTCCAAATCTTAACAATATGTTCTTGTATACGTCTGAAGGCCTCTTCTTCTGGGATACAAGTATCTGTTACACGATTTAAGCCTTGTTCTAACAAACTCCATTCATCTCTAGCTGTCAAATCACGATAATTTGGGATACGTTTATAATGTGAATGCGCAACAAGATTCATAATATCTTCTTCTAAGTTAGCTCCAGTACAAGATACAATATGCACTTTATCTTGACGAATCATTTCGGCAAAAATCTTTCCCAATTCAGCAGTACTCATTGCGCCAGCTAAAGATACCAACATTTTTGAACCAGATTTTAATTGATCTTCGTATGCTATTGCTGCATCAACCAATGTAGCAGCATTGAAATGCAAATAGTATTTTTTTACAAACTGTGATATTGGTCCTTTAGTTGTCATCGTCATCACTAAATTTAGAAAATTTATTAATACCTATTTTAGATTCATTAAAATTATTATCAAATTCATCATCGACCTCATCATTTAAAAATTTATAGGTCAGCATTTTATAATATAGTTTTGCTGCTAGAAAATCTGATGATTTTTCCTTTGGATTAGGGCACAGTTCAACAATATCAAATCCAATAATATTTTTTTCTTCAAAAACCTGACGCAAAAAATCTAGTGTTTCATACCAAAGTAATCCGCCAGGCTCAGGTGTTCCTGTAGATGGCATAATTGAAGGGTCAAAAACATCTAAATCTACAGTAACATAGACATTTTCAGTCATTTGATCTATAGCAGAATCTATCCAGCTATCATCGTCGGTCATTTCATGAGCAAAATACGTTTTATCCTCATCCATTACAGTAGTTTCAATAACATCCATGCTGCGAATACCCACTTGAATTAAATTGGTGGTCTGACTAGCTTCATATAAAGCACAAGCGTGATTACATTTGCTTCCTTGATACGATTCACGCAAATCGGCGTGCGCATCTAATTGCAATACAGTTATATTATCAAAGCATTCATTAAACGCTCTAATAGTTCCTATTGAAATAGAGTGTTCTCCACCGAAAGCAGTTACGAACTTATTTTTTTTGATATACCCTTTTACAGTTTTATGAACCGCTTCAACCATAGCTTCTGGCGAGCTACTTTCTGTTATAGCATTTGCTAAATAAACCCCTTGTCTATAAACTTCTGTTTTTGTTTCTATATCATATAACTCCATGTTTTCTGACGCATTAAGAAATGCATCTGGACCTTTATCTGCACCTTTTTGCCACGTGCTTGTACCATCATAAGACACTGGAATTAGTACAATTTTAGAACTATCTAATTTAGAAAATTGTTCTTCTATTCCTGCGTAAGTTTTTTTGTTCATTTTATTAATTGTTGTTGTTTATAGATATTGCTAATGATTTTTCTTTTTTGTTTTTATCTTCGTATCCTAATATTTTGAGCAAATCTTCACTTTTTTGTTGCTCACTAAATAGTTTCGTAGTAATATTTCCATTATTATCCCTATCAATTAATATATGTTTTGGTGCTGGTATCAAACAGTGCTGCAGACCTCCATAACCTCCAATATTTTCCTGATAAGCTCCTGTGTTAAAAAAGCCTATATACAGTGGTTTCTCTTTATTATATTTTGGCAAATAAATAGCATTCATATGCTGCTCACTATTGTAATAATCATCACTATCGCAAGTTAATCCACCTAAAAGTACACGCTCATAGCTATCATTCCAGCGATTAATTGGCAGCATTATAAAGCGTTTATTTATTGCCCAAGCATCTGGTAAAGTTGTAATGAATGATGAATTGATCATATTCCATTTTTCACGATCATTTTGTTGTTTTTGGTACAATACCTCATAAATAGCACCACCACTTTCTCCAACTGTAAAACTTCCAAATTCTGTAAAAATATTTGGCACATCTACACCTTCTTCTTCACATACTAATTTGATTTGACCTACAATTTCATCGACCATATATGCATAGTCAAAATCAAAAGCTAATGAGTTTTTAATAGGAAACCCTCCTCCAATATTCAGACTATCTAATGAAGGACAAATCTTCTTTAAGCTCGTGTATACTTTTAGGCATTTAGTTAACTCATTCCAATAATATGCATTATCTCGAATTCCTGTATTAATAAAAAAATGGAGCATCTTAAGTTCAACCTTACTGTTGTTCTGAATTTGATTTTTATAAAAAGGCACAATATTCTTATAACCTATTCCCAATCTAGAGGTATAAAATTCAAACTTTGGTTCTTCTTCAGAAGCGATACGAATTCCAATATTATAAGCGCCTTTGATCTCTGTTGATAACAAATCTATCTCTTCGTAGTTATCTATAATTGGAATGGCGTTTTTATGTCCATTATTGATTAATCTGGCAATATTTGTTATGTATTGCGCACGTTTAAAACCATTACTAATCACAAATGTTTCATTTGTAATCTTTCCTTCTGATTTCAAGGATTCAACAATATCGATGTCAAACGCAGATGATGTTTCGATATGAATATTATTTTTTAATGCTTCATCTAAAACATGTTTAAAATGAGAACTTTTTGTACAGTAGCAATAATTATACTTTCCTTTATAATTGTGCTTCTCGATAGCTTCAAAAAACCATTGTTTTGCACGATTAATATTATTTGAAATCTGTGGTAAGTATGTAAACTTTAACGGCGCTCCATAGTGTTCAACTAACTGCATGAGGCTAACATCATGAAATTCTAAAGTTTTTTGTTTTAAATTAAATTCAGATTGAGGAAAATCAAACGTTTGATTTACCAAATCAATATATTTTGTATTCATTATTATGTTTAAAAAGTTAAATGTAATTGGTGTAGATTAACACAGTATTAAATCAACAAAAACTTAATGTCAATAACCAATAAAGTGATTAATATTAAGCTCTAGAAAATACAATGGTTCAAACCTGAATTTGAGGTTGAGTTGTTGGAATAAAGCCATACAAATGTTGGCTCATTATAATGTAGTAAGCGGAAGTTAGCTCTAAAATTCGGTTACTCAATCTATAAGCAGTTTTTGAATATGACTTCCTAATTTTCAAAAACCCGAACGTAAAAACACATTTCAATTTGTTCAGCTAAAAACTATAGCAAATATATTTTATTTTTTTAAATTCTATTTTATTTTTTATTTTTTTATTAAAAGCACGCAACCAACAGACCTATCGTTCGTCATTATTATATACTTTGGTAGTAATTCTTATTATCTAACTGTTATATTATTAACAAATCTAAACTCTATGAAATCAATTTTTACCTTTCGAAAATCCATTTTCCTCATTTTAATTTGTTCGGCCTCCTATTTTTCATGCGATAATGATGAAGATAGTATCGTCAGTAATCTGCAAAATCAAAACCAAGATCCAGACCCAGTTGCTTTTGCTGAAAATTTCGGTAATGAGATCTCAAGACGTTTTTTGGGTTCAGTGGTAGACTCAAACAACAATCCTTTAAACAATGTTGTGATTACTATTGGAGATTCATTTACTTCAACTGATGACAATGGTGTTTTTATAATTAATGAGGCTTCTGTAAATCAACGTTTTGCCTATGTGAAAGCAGAAAAAGATGGTTATATTCATGCTTCAAGAGCTGTAGTACCTAACAGTGGTACAAATAGTATTCGAATTATGATGTTGCCTGAAACAATTGCTGGCACAACTGCTAGTGGTACTCAAGAAACGATAGCTTTACCTAATGGTGCTTCAGTAGCACTAAAAGGAGATTACATTAAAGAGGATGGTTCAACTTATTCTGGTAATGTGAATGTAATTTTACATCATTTAGATCCTACTGATGAAAACATGCAAGACCAGATGCCAGGTATGTTGTATGCTGCGAATGCCCAAAATGAGGAACGTATGTTACAAACCTTTGGTATGCTAGCTGTAGAATTACACGGAAGTAGTGGTGAAGATCTAAATCTAGCTGAAGGCTCTACAGCTGAAATCAAAGTTCCGTTAGACCCAAGTTTGGTTTCAAATGCTCCTGCAACAATTCCGTTGTGGTATTTTGATGAAACACATGGTTATTGGATAGAAGATGGCCAAGCCACTTTAGTAGGTAACACTTATATTGGTTCTGTTTCACATTTTTCATTCTGGAATTGTGATATTCCGGCAGAGGCAGTTAATCTTTGTGTTACAGTTACTTATGAAGATAATAGCGAGCTTGCGCATGCTTGGGTTACTATTACCAGTAATACTTATGGCACACGTGGTGGCTATACGAATAGTAGTGGAGAAGTTTGTGGATTGATTCCAAGTGGTGAGTCATTAGAGGTTAATATTTATCCTAATGGTGTTGGTGATTGTGAATCAGAAAGTATTTATTCTTCAGTCATTGGCCCATATTCTGAAGATTCTTCTATAACCTTAGATATAATAGATACTTCAAGTTTAAATTTTGAAACTGTTTTCGGAAATTTCAATGCTTGTGATGGAAACCCTATAGAAGAAGGTTATGTACTGCTAAATTATGCTAATACAGAATTCTCAGATTATGTAGATAATGGCGAGTTTGAGTTTAGTTTTTTACGATGTAATGATGAAGACACCTTTTACCTTCAAGGATATGATTATATCAATATACAACAAACAGATTCTATCGCTTACACATTTACGCCTCCAGTAACAAACATTGGAACTTTATCTGCATGTAATACAGTTGAAGAATTTATTACATATCAATATGGTGATGAATCGCCTGTGTCCTATTATTTTGATGTACAAGGTGGTTTGGATGGTGATTATCTTACAATTTCATATTACTCACAAGATAACAATCTTGATGATTATTTTAATCTATACATCAATCCATTTAGTGGTGCAAACTCATATACGAATGGGTATCTAGATTTCTTCAATCAAGATACTGGTGGAACAACTTTAGAAAGTATGTTTTCGGGTACAATAAGCGTAACCTCATTTGGAGCTGTAGGCGAGTATATAGATGTTAATTTTTCGGGTGAAATATCTGAATATGGTGGCGATCCAATACCGATAAGTGGTACTGCTCATATTTTAAGAGATTATTAATATATTTAAAAAGCCTTCTCAAATGGGAAGGCTTTTCTTTTATAATGTATATCTAATTCGAGCAGTAACAAAGCGAGGCTGAATAAAGAATTCTGTACCACTCACTGATATATTGCCTGCGCTATTGGTAACTTCAGAATCGATATTAAGTAAATTTGTTGCTCTAAGTTCGTATTCCCACTTGGCATCTCTATCTTTTCTGTAAGCTAAAGAAGCATTCCAGTTTTGAAATGAATTAGATTCACCATTAGGATTAGATTGGTTGGTATATGAAAAATCGGTTCTTGCGGTTAAGGCATCCCAAATGTAGGCATCAAACTCAATTGATGGTGCATTAGTAATGAACTGTGTGCGAGACGTACCCTGGTCGTTATCTTGAATTCCATAATCATATCGTAAACTTACATTTGGTGCTTCTCTAAAATTAGTTCTTAATCTAGCACTGTAATTTTGAGAATAACTTTCATTTACTGAACGCCTATCTTGAACAAATTGGTTGAACTTGCTATAATTGAAACGTGCTTGTAACGTTCCTGTGAATTTTCCAAGTGTACGTTGGTATCGGCCAAAAGCTGTAACTGTTTCATCAGCAAAAGATGAGTTGAACACAGTACTGTTTCTAATTACATTTTGAAAGTTTACAATGCCTCGTATTTGATCTATTCTGCTACTATAGCTAATACTTCCTATGATGTTAGTAAAATTGAACAAATTAAAACTTCTAAAAAACAAACTCACATTGTGTGAAAGTCCATTCTCTAATTCAGGATTACCAATAAATACGTTATTAAAGTTATTTAAAACAATTCCTTGTGCTAAATTGGTCACATCTGTAAATTGATTTTGCATGTTATATCTAAAGGTCAGGCTTTCACTGTTTTTCAATTGCCATCTTACATCTAGATCTGGAAGTATTCTAAAGAAATTTTCTCCAAATTCTTCACCTAGCTGATAGTTTTTATTCCCATAAGCATGAAGTGAGAAAGCTGGCGCAATGGTAAACTTTCCAGCCTTGATAGTATATCGCGTTCCTAGATATACATCACTAAATCTGTAATCTGTATTGTTGGAATCTATTCCATTATTGATAATTGGCGTTGGATTGAATACATTCCCATTACCTAAAAGCTGAAATAAATTGGTATTAAAAATTTGGCGACTGTAAATAGCTCCTAATGTAAAATTGATATTACTTTTTGAGTTCAAAATATTCCAATAATCTAATTTGGCATCTATTTGATTTGATTCAATATTACGTTCTTGGTTGATATTGTAACCCAACTGATCTCTATTAAAACCTAAACCTTCAGCCGTATCGTCAAAAGCATCTTGATTAGCAACATCATCATTATTAGTTGGATCATTCTCTAGAAAAGCATTATAAAAAGGATCTTCATCTTGAATAAGATGCTGTGCTTCAAAAGCAAATATATTGGTCTCGTTCAATGTGTAATAATAATTAATGTTCTGATTGATGCTATAAGGTGTATTCTCTTCAAATTGAGAAGTTGTACCTACTATATTTGAAATTAGGCTTTGATCTTCAGACGCTTTAGAAACCCTTGCTAAAACATCATAATCTAATTGATTATTGAAATTTGGTTTATAGGTTGCACTCAATTTAGCTAAACCTATATCACTTCGTTGTACAGATCGATCTGAAGTAAATTCATTTGGGATTCCTAAGTCGGTATCTGTGTACGTAATTGAACTATTTTCCAAGGTTCTTACACGACTACTATTAAAAATCAAAAAACCACTCCAATCTAATGCTTCGTTTGGTGAGTAACTAAAGTTCATTGCGCCTAATTTAGTCTGAACATCTAAAGCTCTATTATTCTGATTCGCTAAAAATCCGAGACTATTATTTCCTAAATTTAAACTAGTACCGCTACTTCTACTCGGTGCTCTAAAACCTCCTGAGAAATTCCTAAGATCTCTTCCATTAAGTGCAACTTCACCTGTATTGTTCAAATCTCCAATAAAATTTAAACTGTATTTCGGACTGTAATAAAACAGCTTAGGTTGTAGTAGATATAATTCATTATCTGTTGAAGTGCCTCCTCCTGCTGTTACATCTCCAAACCAGAAATTTGATTTTCCTTCTTTCAATTTAATATTAATGGCCACATTATCTTGGTTATTGGTAACACCTCTTAGTTGACCAACCTCTGAATAATTTTTTAAAACTTGTACTTTATCTACAGCGTTAGATGGAATATTCTTGGTAGCCAATTTAGTGTCACCATCAAAAAAGTCTTTTCCATCTACCATGACCTTTTGCACTTTTTGCCCCTCAACTTCTATTTCACCATCTTCGTTAATTTCAACTCCAGGTAACTTTTTAAGAACGTCTTCAAGTTTTCGTTCTGAACCATTTTTGAATGAATCTGCATTATATATCAATGTATCTCCTTTTATGGTAACTGGCATTTCATAGGTTAATTCTACCGCATCTAAAGCATTATCGGGTTGCAATTCAAAATCCTTATTGATATCTACTTCTTTGGTAGAGATGAATTCTTCAAAAGTTTTCAAACCAATATAGCTCACCTGTATTTTATATGTACCATTCTTACTTAGTGAAAGGATATACTTCCCTTTATCGTTTGTTATTGCATAAGACTCAAGTGCTTTTGTGTCTTGATTGATAGCAATAACATTGGCAAGTTCTAGTACATTGCCAATACTATCTTTTACAATTCCTTGCATTTTAATTTGAGCATAAGAACTGCTGCCTACTAGGATCAGTAGGATGAATAATAGTTTTTTCATATTATTTCTTGGTTTTGGTAATTGGTTCTCGACAAAAGAACATTTTTCTTATCTTCTGCCTCTGCTACGACCGCGACTATCTCGCATTTGTTGCATTTTTTCGGTTATGATTTCGTTATATTCTTTTTTAGTAACAACTTCTCCTTTTGTAGGAACATCGATTTCTGTTTTTTCCTCAGGATTCATTATGATTTTAGAGCACAGTATGGTAGTATTCCCTGCACTAACTTCTAGAATTAAGCCTGGAAGTCCCCAAAAATCAGCTGGTCCTTGATTAATTGGAATCATTGGTGTGTACCAAGCAACTATTTCTACCATTTCTGGTGCTTCAGAATTTTCTTTTGTCGTTTTATTTTCAGTATTTGTTACTTCTGTTTTGGTTGAATCTTTAGGCTTTTCTGCTTCAGAATTACCTCTTCCACGTCTCCTAGACCAATTGATCTCTGTTGATACTCTTGTTGCTGTTGCTTTAAAGCATGTATATTTCCCTATCTGTTTGGTTTCTGTTCCCATGACCCACTCGATAGGCTGCATTTCTTCTTTTATTAAAAACTTCTTGCCAAAAAACTCCTGATCTTGAATAAAGGTTTTTGTTTTTACATTTTTATATTGCGGTCCAGGAGAAAAACTACTTCCCCACATGCTTGGGCCTCGACCACCAGGACCTTCGAGTACTTCATCTTCTTTATACATAGATTCTTCTTTGTTGAAGGTTAATATGTATGTGCGTTCAAGCCATTTTCGCATTCGCTCTTTCATGTCCTTTTTTTGTTGCTCAGTCATTTGACGTCCACCCGTAAAACGGGACATATCCATAGTGGTCTTTGAAGCATAATATGCTTTACCTTGAAAATCTTGGGCATTTGATAAATTTACAGATAGCAGAAGTGCAAGTATTAGGATTGTATAATTAGTAATTACTGTCTTCATTTTTTTATTGCTGATGTTAAACTGTATCAAATGTACCCTTTTATTAATTATTATCCCCGTCTACGTCTTGCTCTATTATTTCTAAATTCTTGCATTTTCATAGTTATTGTTTCTTGATATGCTTTTTTAGTAATTTCTTCTCCTTTCTTTGGTGCTATTATATCTGATTTCTCTTCAGGATTCATAATTATTTTTGAACATAACATTGTTGTATTGCCTGCACTTACTTCTAAAATTAACCCTGGAAGTCCCCAATACTCTGAAGGACCATGACCTACAGGGATTTGAGGCGTATACCAAGCTTCAATTTCGGTCATATCTAGTACTTCATCAATCTTAGTATCTGTCATTCCTAGTTTATCTGTTCCAACATTAGTAGAGTCTACTTCTTTCTTTTCCTTGTTTCTCAATCTATCCCAAGAAAATGAATACCATGAAAGCTCATTGGTAGGTACCGAGGCAGTAGCTTTGAAACACATATAATTACCTATCTGTTTTGTTTCATTAATCATCTTCCACTCTATAGGTTGTAATTCATCTTTAACTAAAAATCGCTTCCCGTAAAAGTCTTGATTTTGTATTTGAGTATTAGTTTTTACATTTTTATATTGATCACCTGCAGCAAAGTTTTTACCCCAAGAATCTGTAGCTCCTGAAATTGCATCTAACTTTTCTTCTTCTTTAAAGAATGATTCTTCCTTATTAAATGTCAAAATATATGTTTTTTCTAATCTATTTTTAAGACGAGCTTGGATTTGCTTCTTTTGCGCCTCACTAAGTTTTGCGCCCCAACGCCCTAAATCCATTGTTGATTTTGAAACGTAATAAGCCTTACCTTGAAACTCTTGTGCACTGATATTGGTAGATAGAAATGTAATACATAGTAAAATACAAAGTCTTTTAATTAACATTTTCATAGTTGTAATTGATTATTGTTGTTCAACAAAAATAAATAATGATTAAACAAAAGTGTTTTCTTTATCAAAACATTAACAGTACGTATTTATAAAATTACTGTCTACCAATTACTTTAAGACTTATTACTCTTTGAAAGGTTTAACTATATTAAATTAAATTTACGTTAACACTTAACCGCCAATTCTAATCTGAAAAGTTTCTCCATCCCTATTATTTCTTGGTGAATAACGCTCCATCATTTCTTTTCGTTTTTTGGCCATTATAACGTCAAACTGTTCTTGATCTACTTCTTTTCCCTTAGTAGGTTCTTTTATCTCAATTCTTTTTTCAGGGTTCAATACAATTTTACTACAGATTAAGGTTTGACTGCCATCATTCACCTCTAAGATAAGCCCTGGTAAGCCTTGATAATTTTCAGGACCATTATTTACAGGTATTTGCGTTGTATACCAAGCTGTAATGACTTGTGTTCTAGTAGTTGGTTCATCTTTACTTAAGTCTTTATCACCATTAATACTAATACCACTCGACATCACCTCAACTTCTCTAGTAATGGTAGCCTTGTAGCAAGTATATTCTCCAATATTTTTAGTCTCACTTTCTAATTTCCAATCCCTTTTTTGAATAGAGTCCTTGATTAAAAATATCTTTCCAAATACATCATTTTGATTTGTATATCTATTTGCCTTAGTATTTTTATACAAAATATCAGACCCACTGTTAGCCATCACCATTACTCCCAAATTCCCTCCAAGCTGAGGCGTACTTAAGGTTTCTTCTTCTTTATATACCGACTCATTTTTATTAAATGTAAGTGTATAGGTTTTTTGAAATTGCTTTTTGAGTAGTTCCATCATCTGTTGATGTGTACTTGAACTCACTTTTGTACTGTCTACTTCAATATTAACTTGTCGTTTAGACCTATAAGTTGCTTCTCCTTGAAATTCTTGAGCACCTACTTTTGCTACACATACAGCAAAGATTCCGATAGTTAACTTGATTAATATATTCATGATTACGGTTTGTTTTTATAATAATTAATTGCTGCTTTTCTTAACTTTTTAACACTCTTAATAAAGCTATTGATGTCATTATTATTTCCATTAACCTTATAAGATATTGAACTTCTCTCTCCATTAGACATTGGCTCACCATTACATATAATCTCAAATGAAATATTTTGAATATCGACGGTTTCTTTTAGCAATTCTTCAATATCCTTGATATTAAATGAAGACTCTATTTCTTCAACAGAATCAACAGTTACAGAAACACCAAAATCGCTAATTTCTAGCTTGCTTTCTCCTGTATTTGACTCTAAATTTTCAGATTGTGAAATGCCCAATGATGTGATAAATAGAGCTAAAATTAGTAGTGTAGATTTCATTATAAATATGATTTTAAAATTAATACGTAACAAATGTAATTGGTTACATTATAGTTTTGAGTTAACTAGTGTTAACTAGTGTTAACCGATTAGTTTTTGATCGTTTTAACATTTACTTTTGAACTATGAATAATTCCAAATACAGATATATATTATATATTATTGTCATTGTAATCCTATCTACCATTGGCATACAAGCTTATTGGAACTATAAAAATTATGAGAGTCATAAGCAACAACTCATCAATGATGTACAAATAAGTCTAGACAAAGCTGTTGATGATTATTATACGGCATTGGCTACTAGAACTACTTTAGGTATTTTTCTTGAAGGCGATCAACAAAAGAATGCGTTTAGTGAAAATAGTGAACTGCAACACTTTTTAAGTCAAATTGAAGAAGATAGCAAGGAGTTTACCAACCTCGACTCACTAGATATAGAAGCCATAGACGGCGTAACCGTTGTAAGAGGCTTTAAAGCAGACTCTATAATTCAAAAAGACGCTAGTGGAGAAAAACCCATTTCTCCTAAAGAGTTTAAAGAACGAATCCATAAAATTAAATCTAGTAAAGATGGAGATAGTGCCAGTTTTGATATTCCTGATATTAAAATGCTGACTTCAAAAATTGTGATTTCCATAAAAAATGACTCATTAGATCTTCGAGAAGTAGATAGCCTTTTAAAGATTGAATTGGCTCGTAAAAATATCTTGGTCAACTTCTATTTAGATTATAAAACGTCAGAACACCATATTCAGCATGATCAAAATGGTAGTAGAATTATAGAAATAGATAAGAATAATCGTGATACGAATTACTTAAAGACGAATTCAAAATCTTCATTTTTACCCTCAGAAACACTTTTAACCATTTTCTTCACCAATACAACCAAGTCTATTCTATATAGAATGTTAAGCGGAATTCTCATTTCGACCTTTTTAGTATTAGCGATTGTAAGTAGTCTTTTCTATCTTCTGAAAATTATAAAGCATCAAAAACAGTTGGCAGAAGTTAAAAATGATCTTATTAGTAACATCACTCACGAGTTTAAAACACCTATTGCCACCATTGGTGTGGCTCTTGAAAGCATACAAAACTTTAACGTCATAGACGATAAAGAAAAAACAAAGACCTACTTAGATATGTCTAATGCGCAACTGAATAAATTGAATACAATGGTAGAAAAGCTATTAGAAACAGCAACTTTAGACAGCGAAAATTTAGAACTCAAAAAAGACACTTATAATATTTCAGAAGTCGTTTCAGCTGTTATAGAAAAGCATAAGCTCCAAAATAATAATAAAACAATCACATCATCTATTGCTGATAATGTTCTAGGTAATATAGACGTATTTCATTTTGAAAATGCAATCAATAACATTATAGACAATGCATTAAAATATGGTGGAAATAAAATTGAAATAGCTTTAACTAAAATGCCTTCACACATAGAAATATCAATCTCTGATAATGGCAATACACTAACCAAAGTGAATAAAGATCGAATATTTGAGAAATTCTATCGCGTTCCAAAAGGAAACACTCACGATGTCAAAGGGTTTGGTATTGGCCTGTACTATACTAAGAAAATTATAGAAAAGCATAATGGTAATATCGCTTTGGATCTGAATACAAATCATACTCGTTTTAAAATTTCTTTACCAGATGTCTAAAACCAAAATTTTACTTGCTGAAGATGAACCTGCATTGGGTCAAATCATTAAAGAAAGTCTAGAGACAAGAGATTTCAATGTATTACTTTGCAGTGATGGAGAAAAGGCAATGCATACTTATCAAAGCGATGCGCCAGAACTTCTGGTCTTAGATGTTATGATGCCTAAAAAAGATGGTTTTACTCTTGCTAAAGAGATTAGAGCATTTGATGATACAATTCCTATTATTTTTTTAACTGCAAAATCGCAAACGCAAGATGTTGTTGAAGGTTTTACAATAGGCGGAAATGATTATCTCAAAAAACCATTTAGTATGGAAGAGCTAATCGTACGAATTAATAATTTATTAAATCGAACCAGAATACAAAAAACATCAGAAATACTGCATATAGGTGCCTATACATTTGACTTTCCAAAACAAAGATTAAATTTCAACAACACTTCTGAGCAATTAACTCACAGAGAAGCACATTTACTTTTTCATTTAATAAAAAACAAAAATCAAGTGCTAGATCGCTCTCTCATCTTGAACAAATTATGGGGAAATGATGATTTTTTCTCTGCAAGAAGTATGGATGTATTTATAACCAAACTCCGTAAAAAACTGAATAAAGACAATTCTATTCAAATTTTAAACGTTAGAGGGTTCGGGTACAAACTAATCTGCTAAATATTGGCTCATTTTTTGTACTTTTCAGAACACTATGCGATACCTCGTTTGCTTATTTTATTTAATCCCTAATATTTTAATAGGTCAAGAATTTATTGATGCTAAGTTACTCGACACTACAAATGTAAATGTAGATCAAGTTGTTGCCATTGATAATTTTGAAACGTTTTATTACCTTCAAAATGACATTATTTATAAAGTAAGTAGTAATGGAACATCTATAAACTATAGTAATTATCAATTGGGAGAGATCACTACGGCTAACACATTCAACCCGCTAAAGATTAACCTGTTTTATCAAAATTTCAATACTGTATTAATCTTAGATAATCGATTAGCCGAAATTTTCAAAATTGATTTCAATACGGTTCAGCCTTACAAAAATGTAACTCATATTTCTACTGGGTTTGATAATACGCTTTGGGTATTCAATGTCGATCTTCAGCAATTAGAATTATACGACTACAAAACAAACACTACTAGATTCGCTGCAGTTCCTGTACAATCTCAAGTATTAGACCTACAGAGCGATTACAATTTTTGTTGGCTACTCACCGAAAACTATCTTTATCAATATAATTACTTCGGAAGTATGGTATCGAAAATCGAAAACGATGGCTTTACTAAAATATCAAAAAGCAATGGAAATCTGGTACTCAAAAAACAAGAGCAGCTCTACTTTAAAGCTAAAAACAACAATACAATTAGAGTCATTAATTTACCAAAATTGTTAATAAATCAGTTTTTATTGACCAATGAAACCTTGTATATTTACGATCTTGAAAAACTCCATAAATACCAACTAAAAATCAAATAGATATGCACGTTGCAGTTGCAGGAAATATTGGTGCTGGCAAAACCACACTCACTAAATTACTCGCTAAACATTATAAATGGGAATCACAGTTAGAGGATGTGGTTGACAATCCATATTTAGATGATTTTTACAATCAAATGGAACGCTGGAGCTTTAATCTACAGGTATACTTCTTGAACAGTCGATTTCGTCAAGTGGCTCAAATTCGTAAAAGCGGAAAAGATATTATTCAGGACCGAACTATTTACGAAGACGCACACATCTTTGCGCCCAACTTACATGCCATGGGTTTAATGACCAATCGTGATTATGAGAATTATCGTTCGCTTTTTGATTTGATGGAATCGTTTGTTGAAGGACCTGATTTACTTATCTATCTTAGAAGCTCTATTCAAAATCTAGTCGCTCAAATCCACAAACGTGGTCGTGATTACGAAAACTCAATTAGTATTGACTATTTAAGCCGTCTTAACGAACGTTATGAAGCTTGGATTCATGGTTACGACAAAGGTAACTTGCTCATTATTGATGTAGACCATCTTGATTTTGTTGCGAACCCTGAAGATCTCGGTGGTATCATTAATAAGATTGATGCACAAATCAATGGGTTGTTCTAAATTAGCCACTCCTAAAAATTCAATTAATAACTCAATCGTAAAAAAATGGTGCTATTATGATGTAATAGCTAGATTTCTAGTATTAGAATTAGACATCCGCGAATAGTTTACTCCCAAAAAGTTGTAACTTTAGTCTTCTAAAATTCAACTTTAATGGCAATCAATAAAATTGAAATTGCAAAAATTTCTGACTTAAAAAATAAGCAACCTGCTTATGCACTTGTTAAAAACACCGACTTAGTAATCATAAAATACGACTCTGGTATTTCAGTTCTCTACGGAAGATGTCACCATAGAGGTGCATTATTATCAGATGGTTATATTGATGGTCAAAATTTAATTTGTGGTGTTCATGGTTGGGATTATCGTTATGATACAGGCATAAGCGAATATAACAATGAAGAACAGCTTCACAAATTTCAAGAATATATCGAAGAGGATTCATTGTTAATTGATGAAAATGAGATTATCGATTTTGAAACCAATCACCCACAACCATTTGATCGTG
Organism: uncultured Psychroserpens sp.; assembly: GCF_947503375.1. Lineage (GTDB taxonomy): Bacteria > Bacteroidota > Bacteroidia > Flavobacteriales > Flavobacteriaceae > Psychroserpens. The sequence continues at coordinate 9,987 of NZ_CANNDQ010000007.1, read as the reverse complement.
ATGCTTATTTAGGAACTTACGCAGATACGCATCCCGAAGATACAGAACCTTACACTGGTTACATTAAAGAACTATCTAAAAATGGCCTTAAAAACGTTGGGCACCACGGGTTTTCTGCTTCAATGGGTGTAGATAGAAACACCTTGCCAAAATGGGATGATATTCAATTTTTGCCAGCTCAACTAGCAACCAGACCCTTATTGGATGATGATGAAGTATCAACTAAAGTAATTATTGGTCCAAATGCAAAAAAACCTTTAGAATTAGACATTCCACTTTTTGTAAGTGACATGAGTTTTGGGGCTTTATCTCGCGAGGCAAAGATAGCTTTGAGTAAAGGTGCAGAACTATCTGGTACAGGAATTTGTTCTGGTGAAGGTGGTATGCTTCCTGAAGAACAGGAAAATAATTCAAAATATTTTTATGAATTAGCTTCAGCTCAATTTGGATTTTCTTGGGACAAATTAGATCATGTTCAAGCATTTCATTTTAAAGGTGGTCAAGGTGCAAAAACAGGAACTGGAGGACATTTACCAGGAAATAAGGTAAGTGCAGAAATTGCTAAAGTTAGAGACCTAGAAGAAGGGGAGACTGCTATCTCTCCAGCAGCAAATCCAAACTTTCACACCGCGCAAGACTTTAAAGATTTTGGAAACAAAGTAAGAGAGCGTACAGGAGGTATTCCAATAGGATTTAAAATTGCTGCCAGCCATATTGAAGCTGACATTCAATTTGCTTTAGACGCAGGTGTAGATTATATTATTCTTGATGGTCGTGGTGGCGGAACTGGATCTGCGCCTAAAATATTAAGAGATCATATCAACGTACCAACCATTCCTGCATTGGCAAGAGCCCGCAAATATCTTGACCAAGTTGGCGCATCGAATATTACCTTGGTAATTACTGGTGGTCTTAGAGTTGCTGAAGATTTTGCCAAAGCCATGATGCTAGGCGCTGATGCTATAGCAGTTTCTAACGCTGCACTTCAAGCCATTGGCTGCTTAGGGATGAGAGCTTGTGGTACAAACAACTGTCCTGTTGGTATAGCCACACAAAAAGAATCGTTAAGAAGCAGACTTATTATTGAATCATCAGCTAAGCAATTACATAATTATTTTAGTGCTACAAATAGCCTTATTAAAGTTGTAGCAAGAGCATGTGGTTATGATGACATCTCAAAGTTTAATCACGATGACCTCTCAACATTTGATCTGGATATGCATAAATTAACAGGAATTAATTACGCAGGAATAACACAATAAACTATGGAAAAAACAATGCATTTGGTTGCTCAATACTTAGCAACTTCTGCTATAAGCTTTATAGAAAAAAAAGATGATGACAGCCATACTAACTTAGGTTGGATGGCTCACAAACTTGAAACACATAAATTCCTAAATGGAGGTAAACTTAGTTTAAGCTATGATGATTTTTCTTTGGTTTGGACTCACGATAATGGCGAAAAAGAACAATACTTTTTAAATGAAAAAAATCATAAGCAAATAACAGATTGGATCACTCAAATTAGTAAAAATAGCGGCTTAGAAAAGTCGTATCGGTATGACTTACATTATGAGCTTCCTTATGATAAAGTTGAAAATTCAACCCTGTTTAGATTAACCGATCAAAATAGGCTTAACCAATTAATTGGCTACAGAAATTTAGCTCAAAAAGTATTAAAAACAATTTTAGAATCAAATAAATTTGCATCGACAATTAGAATTTGGCCTCATCATTTTGATACTGGTGCTTTCGTTAATGTTACTGATGATCTATCTATTGGTTTAGGCATGGCAATGCCAGATTCGTTAATGAATGACTTCTATTTTTATGTTAGTGGATATCATGGTGATGATGCTGTAATCGTAAAGCAACCATATAGTTTGAGTAATGGAAACTATTACAATGATGATTGGAAAGGCTTTGCACTGTCATTAAAAAACATAAAAAAGGCTACAGCTATTCGCTTTTGTCAAGAAGCTATCGACATCTATAAGATTCAATAGATTATTTATTTAATAAATCCGTATGCTCTAGCATGTGTAATCGCTTGAGCACTACTTTCTACTAGTAGAACAGGTGTTTGCCTGTAGGCCTCAAAAAGTGCTTTTACACGTAGCATTTTCTTTTTATGCTTCACACTTCTTAAATAAATTGCTGCAACTTGATTTGGAAATGTTTTAGCAATTTCAATATAAATATCGGCATCATACTCTCCACTATCACCTATTAAAATGAATTTTAATTTTGGATAAGTTTTCAAAATATTGACAATCTCTTTATGCTTTTGAGGCTGATCTCCTGACTTCTTTTTAAAGATGTCTTTAAAGCTTCGCAATAGAATAGGTCCTTTGGGAAATGCATTCTGTTTTAAGAAAAACTCAAGATAACGATACAAATTCCATGGACTATGGCTTACATAAAAAATCGGATTGGCGTTTTCTCCAGTTTTACCTCTATGCAATTTGTGATAAAAATCTGCAGCACCTTCTAATGGGATACGACTTGCTGCGCTTTTAAAAATACTATTGAGCAGTACTTTCCATTTCAGTGTAGACACAACACCTGTATGAATAATGGTGTCATCAATATCGCTAATCACACCAAAATTGGCTTGTGATGATGTGACTAATAATTCTCCTGGAAAACGATTAGAATTTTGAATAGTGCGCTTGATATTTACATCATCGTATGAGACCTCAAAATTAAGCCAACCCTCATTATTGATCAATTCACCTAGACCATCAACTTGTTCATCAACTTTAAAATAACCATGATCATCAGTCTCGGTTTTCAAAATAACACCATTAGGCAAACTAATTTTTAATGCAGTATGTTTTATCTCATCTGTTTCAAAGCGCTTCCATGAATTGATAAACAGCCCAAATAATCCTTTCTGTTCTAAATTAATAGTTTCGTCTTCAAGAGCACGTCCACGCATGTAAAAATGAGTCTCGGTACCATAACTATTAAATGTGATTATTTGTAGTGGATCTTTTTTGAACCAGTTCATCAAATGTTTCAAAGTTTTAAAAAACTAAAATTAATAAAAAAAGCCACGATTAACGTGGCTTTTTAATATTTATATACAACAGAGTGCTATTCTACTTCTGCAACAACATCATTCAAATTAATTGCGGCTTCATCCAGAGTTACATCTTGTTCATTTTCAATACGGATTTCTTTGATCACCTCATTTTCTTTTGCTAGACCTTCTTCAGTAGTATGACCTCCTAATATTGGCGCAATTACTAAACCGATAAGACATGTCAATTTGATCAAGATGTTCATTGATGGTCCAGAAGTATCTTTAAATGGATCTCCAACCGTATCTCCAGTTACAGCTGCTTTATGGGCATCAGATCCTTTATATGTCATCTCGCCATTGATTTCTACTCCTGCTTCAAATGATTTCTTAGCATTATCCCAAGCTCCTCCAGCATTGTTTTGAAAGATAGCCCATAATACTCCAGAAACAGTAACACCAGCCATGTAACCACCTAACATTTCTGCAATAGCTTGATGATTCATACCAAATAACATTGGTACAAATGCAATAGCTAACGGAAACCCAATAGTTAATAAACCAGGTAGCATCATTTCTTTTAAAGATGCTTGTGTAGAGATTGCTACACATTTGTCATATTCTGGTTTTCCAGTACCTTCCATAATTCCAGGAATATCTCTAAATTGACGACGTACTTCTTGCACCATCTCCATAGCAGCTTTTCCTACGGCATTCATTGCTAAAGCAGAAAATACTACTGGCACCATTCCTCCAACAAATAACATGGCCAATACTGGTGCTTTAAAAATGTTTATTCCATCAATTCCTGTAAAAGTTACATAAGCAGCAAATAGTGCTAATGATGTTAATGCTGCAGAAGCAATAGCAAACCCTTTTCCTGTTGCTGCAGTAGTGTTACCTACTGAGTCTAATATATCTGTACGTTCTCTAACAATTGGTTCTTGCTCACTCATTTCAGCAATACCACCTGCATTGTCAGAAATTGGTCCGAAAGCATCAATCGCTAATTGCATAGCAGTCGTTGCCATCATGGCAGATGCCGCTAAGGCTACACCATAGAATCCTGCAAATGCATAAGATGCCCAAATAGCTCCAGCAAATAGTAATACTGATGGGAACGTAGAGATCATTCCTGTTGCTAGACCAGCAATAATATTAGTTCCTGCTCCAGTACTTGACTGTTGTACAATTTTTAAGATTGGTTTCTTACCCAATCCAGTGTAATATTCTGTTACAGAAGATATCACAGCGCCTACAAATAAACCAACCAAAGTAGCATAGAATACTCGCATTGATGAAATCTCTTTTAATACATTTCCGTTTGATTCAAAGAAGTTCATTTGCATTGTTTCTGGTAACATCCATGTTACTAGACCAAAACAAGAAACAGCTACTAAAATAATAGACGTCCAGTTACCAACGTTTAAAGCACCCATAACTTGAGCTTCTTTTGCGTCGTTACTTTTTATTTTTACTAGCATTGTTCCGATTACAGAAATGATGATTCCTGCTCCTGCTATAGCCATTGGTAATAAGATTGGACCAATATTGCTAAAGCCTTCAAAAATACTGGCATCGTTAGCTTCCATAATATAGTTACCCAATACCATAGCTGCTAATACTGTAGCTACATAAGACCCAAATAGATCGGCTCCCATACCTGCCACATCACCTACATTATCACCTACATTATCTGCAATAGTTGCAGGATTACGAGGATCATCTTCTGGAATTCCTGCTTCAACTTTACCTACTAGATCGGCTCCTACATCGGCAGCTTTGGTATAAATACCTCCACCAACACGAGCAAATAAAGCAATTGACTCAGCACCTAAAGAGAAACCAGCTAATGTTTCTAAAACAATGGTCATGTCCATTGTATTGGTCCATACACCATCCATAAAGAAGTTGAAAAACACAATAAAGAATATGGTTAGACCTAACACTGCTAAACCAGCAACGCCAAGACCCATTACTGTTCCACCTCCAAAAGAGATTTTAAGTGCGTTTGGTAAACTTGTACGTGCCGCTTGAGTTGTTCTAACATTTGTTTTAGTTGCGATCTTCATTCCGATATTACCTGCAAAAGCAGAAAATACAGCTCCGAAAACAAAAGCAACAACAATTAGCCAATGCGTGGTTGGCACTACAAATGACACTACAGCTAATAAAGCTGCAACGATCACCACGAATATTGCAAGTAATCTATATTCAGCATTTAAGAATGCCAATGCACCTTCGTAGATATGATCTGAAATTTCTTTCATTTTACCATCTCCAGCATCTTGTTTCATTACCCAAGATTGCTTTACAATCATGTAAATTAATCCTAAAAGCGCCAAAGCTATTGGCATGTAAATCATTAGTGATTCCATATTAAAATTTATTTGATTTGTTATTTAGCTGGGCAAAAGTAGTGAAATCCATTAAAACTAAAAAACCCTTCGTGTTTATTACAGAAGGGTTTTTTTGGTATTGTTTATCGTATCTTAACTATATGGTAAAGTCACCATTGGTTTTATGTTGACTATTTTCGTATCTATCGACACATTTGTTGAGAATATCGTAAGCTTCTTCGGCATTGCCCCAACCTCCAACATCTACTTTTTTCTTTTCCAGATCTTTATATACTTGAAAGAAATGCGTGATCTCTTTCTTTCTATGCGGATTTAGATCTGTGATGTCTGAATAGCTGTTCCAGATTGGGTCTGTTACTGGCACACATATTAACTTCTCATCTGGCCCTTTCTCGTCTGCCATATGGAATACACCAATAGGTTTTACCTCCATGACACACATTGGAAATGTTGGTTCTGTTCCCATGACCAAAACATCTAAGGGGTCACCATCTAGAGCTAAGGTTTCAGGAATGAAACCGTAATCTCCTGGATACATCATTGATGAGAATAGCATACGATCGAAACGTATTTTATTCAATTCAAAATCGTATTCGTATTTATTTCTGCTGCCTTTAGGGATTTCAATAAGTACATCAAATGTGAGTTTTCCTGCTGGTGTCATAATGTTTTTATTTCTCAATTTCGGCCTGCAAAGATAATGTAATGTTTGGGTTTGGCAATTAAATTGACTGATGTTTTATATTTTACAAAAGTGTATAAAATTCCTGTTTTCGGGAATATAGACCCCAAAAACGTGTATATTTATCTTTATATAACGAGATGGAATACATTCGCCAAAGGCGAACTTTAATATGCGCAGCTTCGCTGTCATTGCATCTTAAAGTAAATGTATCCCATCTCAGGGTTAAACCAAATTACTACAATTCTTATTTGCTAAATTATCGCCTTTAACGAGCTTCGAGCTAAAACGTAAGCCATCGTCGGTTAATAGTAATTTGATTCTGTTTCTCGAATTCTCAATCTAATAAATTCTACAATTTACGCTTCGCTAAAGCGAAACTAATTGACGAACAATAAATTAAGATTTATTCGAAGTTGCCTTCTTAAATTATTGTTTAAGAATTTATTATCTTTTCATTCTCTAACCAGAACTACGTTTAACCCTGAGTTGGGCACAATTAAAACCAAATGAAAAGACTACTTACTTTATTTCTGACTATCTGCATATTTGGTTGTTGTGATAAACCAGAATTACTCGATAACGGACTAACAGAAAGTGTCAGCGATTTAACCGAATACACGATACAAGTAAAACAAGATTCGACTGGAAATAGAATTTTGGACACTTTAGTTAAAACAAAAAAGACATATAACAATCTTGATAAAATAATAAGTCGTTATCAATACAATATTTTCGCTGATGAGAATATAGATATTGATTTCACGTATGATAAAGAGAGAAATCTGATAAAAGAAACTGTTGGATTATCTAAAGACAGTAAACCTATCATTGTTTCTTACACTAACGAAAATTCAAAACTTAAAAGCTCGTATTCTGAATCGGAATATGATGACTTCTACTCTAAACAAGTTGGGAATTATGAATACAGTTTTTTCGGAAAAATGAAAGAATCTACATTATCTCATTTATTCATTGATATAGAAACAAAGGATACTATTACAAACACCTTTGAAGTTAGCGAATTTAAAGATGAATTAGTCACTACAACTAATTTCATTGACCACTTAAAACCCGAACGGAATAGAACCCTGAAATATGAATATGATTGCGGAACGCTAACGGAAATGAAAACATACAATCATAAAGATTCCTTGATTTCAAATACGAAATACGAATATGAACTGGACGAATATGAAAATTGGATTACCAAAAACTCTTTTGAGAACGGCAATCTGACTTATATTCAAACTCGAATTATAAACTATAAATAACTGTGCCCAACACCGTGTATAATTAATTGCTTTGGTCGTTGCCTACTTGGAAAATTCCTTCGGAATTTTCTCGCGTTCGTTTTTGTTTACTAAATTAGTTGCTGAAAAACGCAACTAACCATACACAAACACGATGGAATACATTCGCCAAAGGCGAACTTTAATATGCGCAGCTTCGCTGTCATTGCATCTTAAAGTAAATGTATCCCATCTCAGGGTTAAACCAAATTACTACAATTCTTATTTGCTAAATTATCGCCTTTAACGAGCTTCGAGCTAAAACGTAAGCCATCGTCGGTTAATAGTAATTTGATTCTGTTTCTCGAATTCTCAATCTAATAAATTCTACAATTTACGCTTCGCTAAAGCGAAACTAATTGACGAACAATAAATTAAGATTTATTCGAAGTTGCCTTCTTAAATTATTGTTTAAGAATTTATTATCTTTTCATTCTCTAACCAGAACTACGTTTAACCCTGAGTTAGCCACAATTAGAAAAAACAATGGATGAGGAAATATTCTTTGAAGATATCTTTAAATCTTTACTTCAAGAAAGTAAGGAATTTACAATAGAATATGACCATAAAATAACGCACTATAAAGACCAATCATTCATTGACTATAATGTAAAAGGTGTAAATGAAACAAAATCAAGTTGGCAGTTTAAGTCAAAAATCAAAAAACTCTGTAAAGAAGGACTTGAGAAATTAAAAGAAGTTTTAGAAGTTTCTTCAATTGAAGACAAATTAAATTTGCTTGAATATTTTGCGGAAGAATTTGCCAGTTTGCGAAATGTAGTGACAGAAAAAGAAGATGTACACGAGGATTCTGAGTGGGGAGAAGGCGGAACATTTAAATTTAACGGATTTGTTAATGCAAAGTTTTCTGGAACTAAAGGAGATAATCCAAGTCATCCAGATTCAATTGAGAGAAAAGCAGAAAGTTATGCAAACGGCTGGCTGGAAATAATAAATGATTCTAAAGCTAAAATAGATTTTTTAATTAATCAAATTGAGTTACTTCCTAAAGCTAAAAAAGTGCTTAAAGACGCAGATACTATACATTTATTCTATTCTTGGCAATCTGATAATGATACAGAAAGAAAATTAATTAGAAAAGGTCTTACGAACGCAGTAAAGTCATTAAAAAAAGATGGAAAGACTTTAATTATTGATTCTGATATGCGAGGTGTTCCAGGTAGTCAAGATATTCCGAACACACTTTTTAATAAAATAGAACAGTCTGATATTTTCGTTGCCGATGTTAATTTAGTTTTTTCAAGCAATCATAGAGAAAATGTTTTAAGTCCAAATCCTAATGTATTAATAGAATTAGGTTTTGCTGCTGCTAAATTAGGTTGGGAAAAAGTTGTTATGATATTGGATACGGAGACTCAAAAAATTGAAGATTTACCTTTCGATATTAGACAACGTTCAATACTTTGGCATAGCAGTCAAGACGCGGAAGAAATTTCAGCTAAATTAATATATGCAATTAAACAAATGGTGAAGTAATAACTGTGGCTAACAATGTATATAAAAAATAGCGAAAGTCATTGACAACACTAAGGTTTGGGCATTTTTGGAAAGTCGCCAAATTTATAAATTTGACGATTTCCAAGTAAAAAGATAAATAGTAAAATTTAAAAATTCGGCTTGTGTATAATCCGAAAATAACCGCTTATTTTCAGCGCTACTTTTCATATACAGAGCCGTTGTAATGCATTTGAATGAAGAACATCGCCATCATATTAATTTCGGTTTTAACCTTTGTTTCCTGTAACCAAAAAGTGCAAAAAGAAACAATACTTTTAGCTGATAGAGAAGCGCCATTAGGTTGGGTTTATTTAAGAGTTTTTAAAGATAAAACCTTTGAATTTGAATCTCGAGGTTTAGAACGAAGAGGAGATATTTATTCGGGAATAGTGGAATTGAAAAATGATACGTTATATTTTAAATATTCAGATTCAATTCCAAAAGCTGGAAATAAGGCAATCTTAACGGAGCGATTTGTTTCATATTTTAATGGAGAATATCCTGAAAGATTAGAAGTTAAAAAGAGTGAACTGAAATCTGACTGAAATGGAAATTAAATATTGTTGGAGATGTAAAATGGATGTTCCAATGCTCGATAAAGAAGAACACGCAATTGCTTCTATACTCTACGCAAAAGGATTTAAAGTTTTAAAAAAGGACAGACAAGAACGTTTCAAAGAGCTGTTAGACTATTATAATGATTTGACTGGATTTAAAGAAACTGAACCAAATGCAATTATGCATCATTCACTCGGACAAATTGGACCTGATTGTGAAAATTGTGGAAAACCGTATAGAACACAAAAAGCTAAACTTTGTGCTTCGTGCGGAAATAAAAGAAAAATAACTGAATAAAAACGCATTACAACAACGTGTATAATTAATTACTTGTTCTGCTTGCACTCGGAAAATCCTGCGGATTTCCCTAATGGTTCGTTCCCTTTTACTATCTTAGACCTAGCCAACATAACTAACCATACACAATCACGTTAGGTGCAATACCAGAAAACAGATGCTCTTTAAAAATTCAACTTTCATTTTTGTATTTTGTTTTCTTCTTAGTTGCAAACAAGAAAATAATAATTCAGTTACCGAAACTCAAACTAAAGT
>NZ_CANNDQ010000006.1 GCF_947503375.1 uncultured Psychroserpens sp. | reverse complement strand
ATGTATGGAGTAATGGTGCAACTGGAGCAGAAATTGAAGTTACACCAACTGGTACAACCACATATACTGTAACTGGTGTGTTAAATGGTTGTGAAGCAACAGATGAAGTTATGGTTATTGTTGAACAAATCATATTTCTAGCTAGTGCAGGAGAAGACCAATCAATATGCCAAGGCTATGAAGCAACGCTAACAGCCTCGGAAGGAGATTCATATGTATGGAGTACAGGTGAAACGACACAAAGTATAACTGTAAGCCCTAACTCTACTCAAAACTATACTGTAACCGTTTTTGAAGGAGATCAACAGGCGCAAGATGATGTTACCGTTTTTGTCAACTTAAACCCAACTGTTGTGATTGCCAATGGAGGAGAGGTTAGTATCCTAGAAGGAGAGTTCATTACGCTATCAGCATCTGGAGCTAATACTTATGAATGGAGTAATGGTGCAACACAGCCTAACATAGCAGTTAATCCTTCAGCATCAACAACGTATTCTGTAGCTGGATATATTAACAATTGTTCTGATGTAAAATCTGTAACTGTGAACGTAGTAGAAACAGTGGAGGCATACGCAGGAGAAGATTTAACGATATGTTCTCAAGATGCAATTACATTAGTTGCTACGGGTGGTGATGAATATTTATGGAGTACAGGAGAAACAACTCAGAGTATCACAGTCGAACCAGATGAAGATACTGAATATTCAGTATTGGTTTATAACGAATTGGATTCTGATGAAGATTCTGTTATGGTTTTTGTGAACGATTGTTCACCTGACCCTGGAATTGAAGATCCTCAAGCATTTGACTTACTCGTATATCAAGAGCCGGCATCTGATGTTATTAAAGTAAAGATATCTGGTGTGCAGACAGTGAATGTAAATGGTATTTCTATTTATGATTTGGCTGGAAAGCTCTTATATAATGAACAGGTTGATGATTCTGGTGTTGATGTTTTAGAAAAAGAAATCAATACATCTCAGTTTTCAAGAGGTATATACATTGTTCGACTTATGTATGATGATAAATCGATCGTAAAAAAGATTCCTATACGTTAGTATTCAATGATCTAATCTATTTATGCCTATAGAAAATATACCAAAAAGTCAATCTTAGCCTAGGTTGACTTTTATAATTTGATTACTATAGATTGTATCGTTGCAGTAGAATCACAGTTTTGAATTTGTAACTGAATGGATTTTTCCTCGTAAGTATTTTCTAATAGATAAGTTTTACAGCCATCAGATTTCGTGTTGCTTTCAGAAAAATCAATTTTACCTGTTTTAATAAGGTTAGCAATATCCAAAGTATCCATATTATACTTTAGCATTGAAGCTTCAGAAGTACTTGAGTATACTTTCTTTTTGATAGAAATATTTTTAACTGTTCTAGCGTTAGGGCCATAAGCACATGAGGTTTTTTTTCCACTTAAAAAAAAGGCAAGTATGATAAGACCAATGGAGAAGCCACCCAAATAGTAGCCGATTCGGTGTATTAATTTCATTTGTTTATTTAATTTGTTTTTAGAAGATTAACAAATTAACATCACTACAGTCAAGATCAAACCAATCTGCAACAGATTTATTAGTTAATATTCCGTGGTAAAAATACAACCCATTTTTTAAACCACGATCAAAACGGATGGCATTTTCTATACCACCATCTTCAGCAATTTTCAGAAGGTAAGGTGTAAATATATTACTTATCGATACTGATGCAGACCTTGAGTAACGAGCAGGAATATTTGGAACGCAATAATGAATAACTCCATTATACTCAAAGGTAGGCTTATCATGATTTGTAACTTCACTGGTTTCAAAACAGCCTCCCATATCTATACTAACATCTATAACTACAGCTCCATTTTTCATTGTATCTACCATAGTTTCGGTTACTACAATTGGAGATCGGTTTTTACCTCTAACCGCACCAATGGCAACATCACAGCGCTTAAGTGCTTTGATAAGATTTTTGGGTTGCAATGTTGACGTATAGATGGTACGTCCTAAGTTAGATTGAATACAGCGTAATTTGGTTATTGAGTTATCAAACACTTTTACATTAGCACCAAGACCAATAGCTGAACGAGCGGCAAACTCACCAACAGTTCCTGCACCAATAATAACAACTTCCACAGGAGGAACACCGCTTATGTTTCCAAACATTAACCCATTTCCACCATTAACATTAGACAATAACTCTGACGCAATAAGTATTGAAGCCGTACCAGCAATTTCACTTAATGAGCGTACAGCAGGATAAGCACCATCTTCGTCTTTAATGAATTCAAATGCTAATGCAGTAATTCGTTTAGAAGCTAGTGCTTCAAAATATTTTTTACTTTGTGTTTTTAATTGAAGTGCAGAGATTAGTAAGGTTTGTGGATTAATATGTTTAACTTCGTCAAGGGAAGGAGGCTCTACCTTTAAAAGAATTGGACATGAGAATACTTTTGCGGTATCATTAGTCACTTCAGCACCTGCATCACTATAGGTTTTGTCTTTAAAGTTTGCACCTTCACCTGCACCAGATTCTATCATAACGCGATGTCCATTAGATACCAGTGCAGAAACTGCGTCAGGAGTTAAACACACACGTTTTTCTTGAAAATGTGTTTCTTTTGGTATACCAATAAATAAGTTACCTTTTTGTCTTAAAACCTCTAGAGTCTCTTCTTGTGGCAATAATTGTGCTTTTGTAAATGGCGATAATGATTTACTCATTAGGTTGTGATTGAAAATTCAAATTACAAATAATTATTTGAATATTTAAAATTATATCTATATTAGATGTAGATAATTTTCTATATATTGATTGTTGTTATGAGAAAAACCAGAGTAAAAGATATTATAATTCCAACTTTGATTCTACTAGTCACCTTTGGTTATTTTTTAGATTTATTTATTCCTGATAATTTAGTTGAGGTTGATTTGTATTTTTTTAAGATTGGTAGTTTTGGTTTTCCTTTTTTCAGGAATTTAATCTATTTCTGCAAGATGAAGCTGTTAATACTTATGTTTTCAATTTTATGGTTTATTACTTGTAGATATTGGTGGAAAAATGCCATTTTGGTCATAATCATTATTGAGTTATTTAAATTGTCCAGCATTTTTAATACTAATATTGAAAACTTATATGTTTTAGACTTTATTCATAGTTTGCCTTTTACTTTACCAGTAATTATTTTATTATTATTTATTTCTAATAAATTTAACTACTATAGCTCATCATATAAAATGAGTTCATTATTAGATAAAGAGATTGACAATGTTTTTTTTGATCTCTATAGTGAAAAAGACCTTGAGTTAAGTCAATTAGAAAAAGAAATATTAAAAATTAAAAAGATAAAAAAAGTAGTTGGCAATAAAGCATATATAGACAGGCTAGTAACAATTCGCAACAAATTTTATAAAACTAATTAATGAATTTGTTATTTGATAATAAAAGATTCAAACTGGATTTAGTGATAATGGTGTTTATTATAATAATACCATTCTTATATTATATACACAACATTTTTCCAGAAAACCAATCATTATTGGAAACAAAATATTTTGTATTCGATTCAGGTTATTTTGAAGATATAAATTTTTTTGCTTGGTTAATAATGACAAAAATATTAACATTATGTATATTATCTATTTGGTATATTACGTGTAAATATAAATGGAAATTTATTCTACTAGTACCTATTATAATTGAAATATATAAACTATTAGTTAATTTCAATTTTGCTAAATATGGTTCTGAAGATTCAGTTTATATCCAAACATTCATTGGTTTTATTGTTTATTTCTTTATTTTACTTTTTTTTAAAAAAACATTCAATTTTTATGCTAACAAAAATACCTCTAATGTGTTGATAAATGAAGAGATCAATAAGCAATTAATAAAAATATCGAAGTTTGATATTAAGGACTACAAGGAGGTCAAGAAAAAATTAGTGGAACTTCAAAACGACAAGCACAAGCTAGAAAAAAAACAATATTTAATTCAGTTAATAGCACTAAGAGATCAAATAACTTTCTAGTTTCTTTTACGTTTAGTTTCATCTATTTCATTTAAAATCTCATCTAAAAGCGCCTTTTTCTCTTCAGACCATTGTGCCTTAAGTCGATCATCAATATAGGCTTCTATCTCACTTTTAGTTCTAGTTTTCTGTCTAGATGTATCGTCTACAAACATATCGCCTTTACCAGTAATCAGCCAAACTAAATTTACTTGAGGGTATTCCTTTACGATACGTTCTATAACATCACTACCTACTGACGCATTGTTTTTCTGCATACGCAAGGTATAACCATTAGCTGTGCCAATAGAAATATCAAATTGACGGGCACTTAGACCGAGTGCTGAAACTACTTTAATAATACGGTTTATGGTTTTGCTCATTTTTTAGTTCCAAAAAGATTAGTTTGTTTACCTTATAAATTTGTGTATACTACAAATGTAGGTTTTTTTCTAATTAATTCTATTTTGTGTAGAAAATTTTCTATATTAGCAATACTAAGTTTATTTGAGTTTTACAAAGTCGCTCATTTAAGGTTGGTATTAAGCTTAATTTTCTGAACTAACGTTAGTTTTTTTATGACTTTGTGATAGATTTTGTGGCTTTGTACGTTTTCGACTTTGGATATATTAATTATTAATCCACTTGTACAATTAGTATAAGTATAAATTGTGAAAATTATGACTGCAAATAACAACATCAATTATAAATTAATGCTTTTCATTATTTCTTTAGTTGTATTATCAAGTTGTCAAAACGAAGAATTACTTAGTGATCAGGAAAAATCATTTGATGAAACTGGATATAATACTATATTTAAGAAAGGTAAACTAAGTGATTTTAAAAACTTGAATCAATTCATATCTAGTGACATAGTAGATTATAATAATTTAAATCTACAATTTAGATCATCAACAGAAGATGTTAATGGATTCACCATTATTACAAGTGATATCATACAAGCTGAGAGTAATAACAGCACAACGTTTACGCTCAAAATTGTTAAGGATAATCAAGAGGCTAATAGTTTTAGTAACTTAATTATTAGCTTTGATACTCAAGGTGCTACTAAGGCTTACATTATAAACTATTATCCTACTGAAAATTACCTAGCTAATGTTGAAATAGACCCTAAAGCTTCATTTCAAGGGCAATATAGTATTGAGAGTATTAACTACAATGGAGATTTAGATTATCTTTACGAAGAGTCTAGATACAATTGTGAGTACATTACCATTCAATATTGCAATTGGAGTGAAGGTAATGAAGAAGGTGAAGAACATCTAGCTGGTGAAAATTGCACTGCTAGTTTTATGTATTCTAAAACTTATATGGTTTGCCGATATGTAGCAGATTATGAGCCGCATACTGATAATTCGTTAGGGTCGCCAAATCATTCATCTAGTGGTGGTGGCGGTGGAAATAGTTCTAATACAACTACAAAGCCAGAATACGTAAAACCTTGTGAGATAGCGAATACTGATATTAATATGGGAGATGGTAGTGTGAGCTTAACAGAAAATACATGTAATGAAAGTAATACAGAGTCAAATGAAACAGTAGACGATTGTATGAGTGTAATTGATGAAACATTGATAGAGCAATTAAATACATCATTAGGCACTGCTAATTATGCGATTGATTGTTTGTTGTCTGAAGAAAACACCATAGGTTTTGATTCTATTGAAGCATTAGAATCACTTTTTGACGAAATTAATAATTCTACCGAAGGTAATAGTAGTGTTTCAGTTGATACTCAAAACCAAACTATTAAAACAGAAACTATTAAGATCAATTCTAATCCTGATGTTTTTTTTGAGGTGCAGTTTGTATTGAATTCATCTGAAATAGATGATGGATTGGAATATTCAATAACTGATGTAAATACAAATTTGATCGGCAGTACATTTTTTATGGAATGGGAGGAAAGTACACCCACTTTGATACAAAATATCGAAAATGAAATAGTCATTCAAATAAATGGACACATTACGTTTGGTGTTGAAGTATTTGGTGTCCCGCTGAATGTGATCAAGCCCTACGTGTGTATCTTAAAAATAAATAAGCAAACAGGAAATACTATTTTTAAATGGTTTTATGAGAATGTTTAATATCAAAGTTTTTTATTTATGGAACAAAATATCAATGAAGGTTTAGGATCTGGAGCTATTTGGATCTATATCTGCTATTTCTTAATTATTGTTGCAATCGTAGTATTTATAAGATTGTATTTACGTCTTATGAAATATTTGAAGCTTAAGATTATGCAGCTTGAAAATCAATAGCTATAAATAGCAACTTGTACTTTTAACATGATCAAATCTTGTGTTTTCTTTGAAATGTTAATTTAACACCTATACATTAAAGAAATTAATGAGGTTTGTATCAAAATGATTACATAACAAATAGTCATGCTTATTAGATTTTTTTGCTGTTTTGATTCTAATAAACCCGTATAGAAAAGCAAATAATCTTCTAAGTTTGAAGATAAAGTATTTGATGAAAAAAGTTAATATCTAACATTATAATAGAGTTTAACAGCATTCAGTACAATAAAAAACGACAACTATTGCTATAATAGTTGTCGTTTTAGAAAGGAACCATTTAAATTTATTATACCTTTTTCATTACGTTAATTATTTTATGTTTAAGCATGAAGTATCACATCGTAAATATTTATTGAGAGATATAATTTTGTAATCTTAATTACATTTTCACCATTTCCAATTTACTTCTATTTTTTGTTTTCTGTGGGTATTAAATCACTGAAAGTTGGTTTTGTAACACTTAATTGTAATTATTATTACGATTTACAGTCGATGACATATATGATCTCAATCAAACTAATTTTTATAATTACGTATATTTTATGGTTTCTATCTTGTAAAAACTGGTGGAGATGGCTACCTTAGTTCCTCTTATATTTAGTATTTACCATTTGATAGTAGTTTTAAATGATGAATTAGATTAAGCTGATCAGAAAGAATTCATTTTATCTTTTTTTGTTTCAATACCTATAATTATAGTTTTAGTATATCTATCAAAAAAATTGAATTATTACTCTAAATCTAGAAACTTAAATGAAGATTTAAATAGTGAAATAAATTCAGTTATGGAAGAGGTCTCTTTATTAAATATAAAAGATTTTAAGGCTATACAACAACAAGTAATCAATTTAATAAAAAAAGCAAGTGTATTTATCAAAGTTAATCAAATTAAGAAATAATCTGAATGAATTATTACTTAAAAATATTGCTTAAATTTACCTAAAATAGTTTTTGGTTTAAACATGAATTCTTCTTCCAATTCTTGCATTGTTTTATCTGCATTATTGATTTTATCAAACATTTGTGCTCTAATTAAATAAATAGATGGAATAACAATTGCCATTATTGGTATGAAGTATTGATACTCAAAATTATCGTAGTATTCAAAGTCATCATTTAACAGCCCTACAATCTGGACAATATACATAACTATTGGAACAAGTAATGCATGATACCACCAATGGCGACAAGTAAAAAACCAAACTAGAAGTAAAGCTAATGGTATTGCTTTTCCTGACAATAACCACAACATTGTATTTACATCTTGAAAATAAGTACTTTCGTATGTAAACAAAAAAGTGGTCCAAGTTTTTTCATTTGGAACACTTTCATGTAAATAAAACAAGTATGGAGTTATACCAATAAATGTTGCTATTAAGCTACCTTTGATTACGGCTTTTCTATCCGTTGGTAGGCTTCTTGATTGTCTTAGATTTCTTTTGGATTTCAGATTTGATTTGTCCATCTAAATTAATAATGTCAGTTGCTTGAGCTGTGAACAACATTCCACCGAAAATCGCAATTGCTAATACGTACTTTTTAGTTTTCATAATATTAAGGGATTAATTAATTAATAGTTCAAAAATATAACGCTAATCATATTTTGGCTGTTAATCGAGTGTTAAAAACAACTCTTACAATCACCTTTATGTTACGGTTTTTCCGTAGTATACAGTCTTAGTGCGGTCTAAAGCGATATGTTTATTATGCGTTCTTGTAGTGCTCCATAGCGTTTTTCTGGGTTAATAATTCGTTTTGGCTCAATTTGAGGGTTCTTGAGGTCTGATTATGCTGTTCAATTGTAATGCTGCTTACTTCTTTAGGTAATAGGTTTTTTGCCAATTCTGGCCACTCTATGAACATCCAATTATTATCTGTATTTAATAAATAATCTTCAAATCCAAAATTCAATATTTCAACTTCATCATTAATCCGATATAAATCAAAATGATATATAGTAAAATAATCAGACTTATACTCATTCACTAATGAAAATGTAGGGCTAGATACATCATCTATACTTCCTAATGCTTTAACCATAGACTTGATTAAGGTGGTTTTACCAACTCCCATATTACCATGCAATAAAACAATCTTCGAATTAAGTTGTTTTAAAATCACCTTAGCAATCTTATCTAATTCATCAATATGATAGCTGATTTCCAAAATCTATTACTTATAATTTTGTTTTATAATCAAATTTGTACGCAATAATAACAATAAATATTGACAAAAACTAGAAAAAAATGCATTTCAACGGATTTTTGTGCATTACACAGATGATTACTTAGGGGTCATCACTACAAAAGGTATAATCATTTCCTCAAGCGAAACACCACCATGTTGGTATGTATTACGATAGTAACTCACATAATGATTATAATTATTCGGATAGGCTAAAAAATAATCACTCTTAGCAAAAATAAAGGAACTACTCATAGTAAGGGCTGGCAAATAAATCTGTTTTGGATCTTTAGCAACTAAGACATCTCTATCCTCATAGGTGAGACTCCTACCAGTCTTGTAACGCAAATTCAAACTTGTATCACGATCACCAATAACTTTTGAAGGATTCTTAACATTAATAGTACCATGATCTGTAGTTAATATTAATTTAAAACCTAATTGCTGAGCTTGTTGTATCATTTCTAGTAATGGCGAATTCTTAAACCAGCTAACCGTTAATGAACGATAGGCTTTATCATTTGATGCCAATTCTTTAACAACGTCCATTTCTGTTTTAGAATGTGATAGCATATCGACAAAATTATATACAATTACTGACAGATCATTATCTCTTAAAGTTTTAAAATTTTCAACTAAACGTTTACCAGATTTTAAGTTAGTAATTTTATGATATTCTGTTTTTAAATTCTGAAGTCCTAAACGCTTTAACTGTGCTTGCAAGAACTCTGCTTCATGTAGGTTTTTCCCGCCTTCATCAATATCATTTTTCCACAAATTAGGATGCAACTTCTCCATATCGCTTGGCATCAATCCAGAAAAGATTGCATTTCTTGCATACTGCGTTGCAGTAGGAAGAATACTGTAAAATGGAATTTCTGCAGTTTTTTTGTAATAATTATTTACTATTGGCTCAAAGGCTTTCCATTGGTCATAGCGCAAGTTATCAATTACTATCAGTAATGTTGGTTGAGTATCACTAAGTTCTGGAACCACCTTTTCTTTAAACAATGTATGCGACAATGTTGGTGAATCATTACCATGATTAAACCAATTACGATAATGCTTATCTATAAATTTACCAAATTGTTGATTAGCTTCATTTTTTTGAGACTCTAATATCTCAGTCATTCCAACATCCTCAATATCTTCGAGTTGTATCTCCCAGTAAATTAGCTTTTGATAGAGTTCAATCCATTCTTCATACGAATTGACCATAGATAAATCCATCGCTATTTTTCTAAACTCTTGCTGGTAGTTTGAAGTGGTTTTTTCTGAAATAAGTCTAGAATGGTCTAAATTCTTTTTGAGACTTAATAAAATTTGATTGGGATTAACCGGTTTTATTAGGTAGTCTGCAATTTTATTACCTATAGCTTCCTCCATAATATATTCTTCCTCACTTTTAGTAATCATTACTACTGGTAAGTTAGCTCGTCTTTCTTTGATTTCATTTAAGGTTTCAAGACCTGTAAGACCAGGCATATTTTCATCTAAAAAAACAATATCAAAGTTTGTATCATCGATTATTTCTATTGCTTCTGTACCACTTTGACATGTAGTAACTTTATACTGTTTTTGTTCTAAAAAGAGAATATGAGGTTTTAATAGGTCAATTTCATCATCAACCCAAAGAATATTTATAGTGTTCATGTATATTTGTTTAAAATTAATGTAAAAGCTTTCGTTTGAAAACAAGTAACAAACTTAAAATCTTTAACGACCCAATTTACGGATTTATTACGATTCCAAATTCGCAAATTTTTGATTTGATCGAGCATAGGTATTTTCAGCGCTTAAGGCGCATTACACAAATGGGACTGTCTTATTTAGTTTATCCAGGAGCTAATCATACTCGATTTCATCATGCTATAGGTTGCATGCACTTAATGCAGAAAGCAGTCAATGTGCTTCGTTTTAAAGGTGTTACAATAAGTGATGAAGAAGAAAACGCTCTGTATTCTGCAATTTTATTACATGATATTGGTCACGGTCCATTTTCTCATGCTATGGAACATAGTATCGTAAATGGTGTGTCTCATGAGTCTATTTCTCTTTTATTTATGGAAAAACTCAATTCAGAATTTAACGGAAGTTTAACGCTTGCTATTAAAATTTTCAAAGGAGAATATACTCGTCCATTTTTATGTGAACTCATATCAAGTCAATTAGATATGGATCGCGCCGATTATTTAAAACGAGATAGCTTTTATACTGGAGTTGCTGAAGGCAATATCAATAGTGACCGCTTAATCACTATGCTGAATGTGGTTGACAACAAATTGGTAGTTGAAGAAAAAGGAATATATAGTGTTGAAAAATTTTTAGTTGCTAGACGCTTTATGTATTGGCAAGTCTATTTACATAAAACAGGTTTAGTTGCAGAGCAATTGTTAACACGTGTTTTAAAGCGTGCAAAAGTATTGAGTAATAAGGGCGTAGAGCTTAATGCAAGTGAAACTTTGAAATACTTTTTAAACCATGAGATCACTTTAAAAAACTTTACTCATGTTACACTTGAAGCCTTTTCAAAATTAGATGATACAGATATTGTCATGGCTATGAAAACATGGCAATATCATGATGATTTTGTATTGAGTCAACTTTGTGAAATGATTATTAATAGAAATCTGTTAAAAATTAAAGTCAAAAATAAACCTATTAAAAAAAATTATATTCAAGAGCATCTCGAACTCTTAATGGATAAGCATAATATTTCCATAGACGACGCCTCATATTTTGTATTTACAGATATGATATCAAATCAGGCATACCAAGCAAAGAATCAAGGTATAAAAATACTCCAAAAGACCGGTAAAGTGGTAGATATAAGTAAAGCAAATGATCAATTCAATATTAAAACACTATCTAAACCAGTTAGTAAATACTACATTTGTTATCCAAAATAGTGTTTTTAGATATTTGTTTAGCAACTAACACTATACATCAAAATAGATAATTTCTAATACATTTTTCATATTTTTGCGAGAATGAATTTTACAGCACAACAAATAGCTGGAATCTTAGAAGGCGATATCGTAGGCAATCCTGATGTTGAAGTCTCTAAGCTTTCAAAGATTGAAGAAGGAACAGAAGGTTCTTTAACCTTTTTGGCTAATCCTAAGTATAAATCGTATATCTATTCTACAAAGGCATCAATTACTATAGTAAATAAGACCTTTGAGCCAGAAAATGAAATAAGTACCACACTTATTAAAGTTGAGGATGCTTATAAATCTTTTTCCAAATTATTAGAATATTACAATCAAGTAAAACTTAATAAACATGGCATAGAGCAACCTTCATTTATATCTGAATCTTCAAAAATTGGTGAAGATATTTATGTTGGTGCATTTAGTTATATAGGTGACAATGTCAAAATTGGAAATAATGTAAAGATTTTTCCAAATTCATATATAGGTGATAATGTAACCATAGGTGATAATACCCTTGTTTTCTCTGGAGCAAAAATTTACTCTGAATGTGTAATTGGAAGCCATTGTGTCATAAATTCTGGTGTCATAATAGGAGCAGATGGTTTTGGTTTTGTGCCTAATGAAAATGGAGAGTATAGTAAAGTACCGCAAACTGGCAATGTTATTATTGAAGATTTTGTAGATATTGGAGCAGCCACTACTATTGACAGAGCAACTTTAGGCTCTACTGTCATAAGAAGTGGCGTAAAGCTGGATAACCAAATACAGATTGCTCATAATGTTGAAATAGGTAAAAATACGGTTATTGCTGCTCAAACTGGAATAGCTGGCTCAACTAAAATTGGTGAAAACTGCCAAATCGGTGGGCAAGTAGGAATAGCTGGTCATATCACCATTGGTAATAATGTTAGAGTTCAAGCGCAATCTGGTATTGGAAGACATGTTAAAGATAATGAAGTACTTCAAGGTTCTCCATCATTCGCTTATGGAGACTGGAACAAGTCATATGTATATTTTAAAAACTTACCAAAGATTGTTAAAACCATTAATGATTTAGAAAAAAAAGTAAATGGCAATAATTAAGACTGACGTCAAGCAAAAAACAATAGAAAAAGAAGTATCCTTAAAAGGTGTTGGATTGCATACAGGTAAAGATGTGACATTAACATTTTGCCCTGCACCAACAAATAATGGATTTGCTTTTAAAAGGATTGATCTCGAAGGAAATCCGCTAATCGAAGCTGATGCTAATTATGTTACAAATACTCAAAGAGGTACCTGTTTAGAGAAAAACGGAGTCACAATTCAAACATCAGAGCATGTTTTAGCTGCATTAGTTGGTTTAGATATTGATAATGTCATCATTCAACTTGATGCTTCTGAACCTCCAATCATGGATGGTTCATCAAAATTCTTCGTTGAAGCATTAGAAAAAGCTGGAATTATTGAGCAAGATGATTATCGTGAAGAATATGTAGTATCTGATGTTATTTCTTATGCAGATGAAGAGTCTGGTAGTGAAATCATTGTAATGCCAGCAAAAGAATATCAGGTTACTGCTATGGTCGATTTTGGGACAAAGGTTCTTGGTACACAAAACGCTACTCTTAATCATGTTTCAGATTTTAAAAATGATATAGCCGACTCCAGAACATTTAGTTTTTTGCATGAAATAGAAATGCTCCTTGAAAACGGACTAATAAAAGGCGGAGATCTCAACAATGCAATTGTATATGTAGATAAAGAATTATCTCAAGACACCATGGATAAACTAAGAGTGGCTTTTAATAAAGATTCAATAGCTGTTAAACCTAATGGTATACTAGACAATCTAACACTTCATCATCCAAACGAAGCTGCGAGACACAAATTACTTGATGTAGTTGGTGATTTAGCCTTGGTAGGAACTCGTATCAAGGGCAAGGTAATAGCAAATAAACCTGGTCACTTTATTAATACTCAATTTGCTAAGAAAATATCCAAAATCATAAAAAATGAACGTCGTAATAATGTTCCACAAATAGATTTGAATCAAACACCTTTAATGGACGTGAATCAAATCATGGATATGTTACCTCACAGACAACCATTTTTGCTTTTAGATAAGGTTTTTGAACTTTCAGATTCACACGTGATTGGAATGAAGAATGTAACTATGAATGAAGAGTTCTTTAAAGGTCACTTTCCAGGAGCTCCAGTAATGCCTGGTGTTTTAATAGTAGAAGCAATGGCACAAACTGGAGGCATATTGGTACTGAGTACTGTACCTGACCCAGAAAATTACCTCACGTTTTTTATGAAAATAGACAAAGTGAAGTTTAAGCAAAAAGTAGTGCCAGGCGACACTTTAATATTCAAGTGTGACTTAATTACACCTATTCGTAGAGGGATATGCCATATGCAAGGCTATGCCTATGCTAATGGAAAACTATGTGCTGAAGCAGAGTTAATGGCACAAATATCAAAAGTAAAGTAATATGAACCAACCTTTAGCATACGTACATCCTGGAGCAAAAATAGCGAAGAATGTAGTTATAGAACCATTTACTACCATATATAATAATGTCACCATAGGAGAAGGAACATGGATTGGTAGTAACGTTACAATTATGGAAGGCGCTCGTATAGGAAAAAATTGTAATATTTTTCCAGGATCTGTGATCTCAGCTGTGCCTCAAGACTTGAAATATAACGATGAAGATACACTCACTGTAATTGGCAACAACACTACTATTAGAGAATGCGTAACCATAAATAGAGGAACTACAGATAAAATGAAAACCGTCATCGGTGACAATTGTTTAATTATGGCCTATTGCCATGTAGCTCACGATTGTATTGTTGGTAATAATTGTATTTTTTCTAACAATAGTACATTAGCTGGCCATATTACAGTAGGCGATTATGTGGTTTTAGCTGGAATGACAGCTGTACATCAATTTTGCTCTATAGGAAACCATGCATTTGTAACTGGTGGATCATTAGTGAGAAAAGATGTACCTCCTTTTGTTAAAGCAGCTCGAGAACCGTTATCGTACGTTGGCATCAATTCTGTAGGTTTGCGTCGCAGAGGTTTTTCTACTGAAAAGATTCGAGAAATTCAAGATATATATAGAATCTTATATCAAAAGAACTATAACAATACACAAGCATCAGATTTGATTGAAGCAGAAATGGAAGCTACACCTGAACGTGATGAGATTTTGCAATTTATCAAAAATTCACATCGTGGAATAATGAAAGGTTATTTTAAATCTAATTAAACTAACAAACTAAATAATACAATCTAACTATTTAAAAAAAAGAAAATTAGCATATATGGCAAGTACTTCAGATATTAGAAATGGATTATGTATCAAGTATAATCATGACATCTATAAAATAATAGAATTCTTACATGTTAAACCAGGAAAAGGGCCTGCTTTCGTGAGAACAAAACTAAAAAGTGTAACAACAGGTAAAGTGATCGATAATACATTTTCGGCAGGACATAAGATAGATGATGTTCGCGTAGAAACTCACAAATTTCAATTTTTATACCATGATGGAGAGTTTTATCATTTTATGAATCAAGAAGATTATACCCAAATTCGTTTATTAGAAGCAGCTTTAGATAGACCAGATCTAATGAAAGAAGGTGAGGTGGTAACAGTATTAATTAATACTGAAGACAATCTTCCTCTATCTATAGAAATGCCAGCAAGTGTAATTCTAGAGGTTACACATACAGAGCCAGGTGTGAAAGGTAATACTGCTACAAATGCTACAAAACCAGCAACAGTTGAAACTGGTGCACAGGTAAATGTACCATTATTTATTAATGAAGGTGATAAGATCAAAATTGAAACTGATAAAGGCACCTATAAAGAAAGAATTAAAGAATAGTATTCTTTTCTAAACTATGAAGTTTCCTAAACCGCATACCTTAAAACAAATTGCAGCACTTATTGATGTTGATTATGTAGGTAAAGATGATTTCCCTGTATTAGGAATGAATGAAATACATGTTGTTGAACCTGGAGATATAGTATTTGTTGATCATCCTAAGTACTATGATAAAGCACTAGAGTCTGCAGCCACTATTGTTCTAATCAATAAAGAAGTAGATTGCCCTAAAGGAAAAGCATTATTAATTAGTGATGACCCTTTCAGAGATTTTAATAAATTAACTTTCCATTTCAAACCGTTCAAGCCCTCTAATGTTTCAATAGCTCCTTCTGCTAAAATTGGTAAAAACACTATTATTCAACCTAATTGTTTTATAGGGAACAATGTAATAATTGGTGATAATTGTGTTATACATTCTAATGTTAGTATATATGATAATACAGTTATTGGTAATAATGTTAACATTCACGCAGGAGCAGTACTAGGCGCAAGTGCATTTTATTATAAAAATAGACCCGAAGGTTTTGATCAACTAAAATCTGGAGGTCGTGTAGTGATTAAAGATAATGTAGATATAGGCGCGTTATGTACTATCGATAAAGGTGTTACTGCAGATACCACAATAGGAGAAGGCTCTAAACTAGATAATCAAATTCAAGTAGGCCACGATACTATTATTGGTAAAAAGTGTCTTATAGCATCTCAAGTTGGGATAGCAGGATGTGTTGTAATAGAAGATGAAGTTACTATTTGGGGACAAGTTGGTATTACTAGCGGAATAACTATTGGTAAAAAAGCTGTTATTTCTGCTAAAGCAGGTGTAAGTAAATCTTTAGAAGGTCATAAAAGTTATTTTGGTGTTCCAGCTGATGATTTCAGAAGTAAATATAAAGAAATCGCTGCAATAAAAAAGATTCCAGAAATTATTGAAAAATTAAAAAACATTTAGAATGTCTGCAAAAGAAATCGTCAAAGCATTTTATGATCTAGATTTAGCAAAAACTAATAATGCTATAGATTTTATTCATGAAGACTGTTATTTACAGTGGAATAGTAGTAATGGATTTACAGAGCTAAACTACGAAGGCATAAAACATATGTTAGATGGCTTAAAAAAGTCATTTCTATCATTTAATTATAGAGTAAGTCATCTTCTAGAAGATGACAATACAGTTACGGCAAGATATACAATCTATGTTACGCCAATTGAGCAACCAGAAAAAGAAGATGCATTAGCACATTTTATTTCTATTTGGGAGGTTAGAGATGGAAAAATGTATAAGGGATTTGAGATTAGTCAATTAGCAGACGTAAGTTCTGAAAGCCTAAACTCGTATGCAGAAATAAAAGTCTAAAAAGATACAGAATTACTGTTCAAAAACTTATTTTTGCACTCAAATCCTATAGGATTGAATTAGAATATCATAAAATATTAAAAATTTAAATTTAGATACATACTATGAGCGTCTTAGTTAATAAAGATTCAAAAATTATAGTTCAAGGGTTTACAGGTAGTGAAGGAACATTTCATGCCAGTCAAATGATTGAATATGGTACTAATGTCGTAGGAGGTGTTACACCAGGAAAAGGAGGGCAAACACATCTTGATAAACCTGTCTTTAACACCGTAAAGGAAGCAGTAGATACTGTTGGAGCAGATACAACAATAATTTTTGTACCACCAGCATTTGCCGCTGATGCAATAATGGAAGCTGCAGACGCAGGTATAAAAGTAATAATAACAATTACAGAAGGTATTCCCGTTGCTGATATGATCACAGCTTCAAACTACATAAAAGATAGAGATTGCCGCTTAATAGGTCCGAATTGCCCTGGAGTAATTACTCCTGAAGAAGCCAAGGTAGGCATTATGCCTGGTTTTGTGTTTAAAAAGGGTAAAGTTGGTATCGTTTCAAAATCTGGGACATTAACCTATGAAGCAGCAGATCAAGTTGTAAAACAAGGCTTAGGTATTACTACTGCTATTGGAATAGGAGGCGACCCAATTATTGGTACGACTACCAAAGAAGCAGTTGAACTTTTAATTAATGACCCAGAGACAGAAGCAGTTGTTATGATTGGCGAGATAGGAGGTCAATTAGAAGCTGATGCAGCGCATTGGTATAAAGAAAGTGGAAGCAAAAAACCAGTTGTTGGTTTTATCGCTGGAGAAACTGCACCAGCTGGACGTACAATGGGCCATGCAGGTGCTATTGTTGGCGGAAGTGATGATACTGCTCAAGCTAAGAAAAAGATAATGAGGTCTTGTGGTATTCATGTTGTAGATTCACCTGCAGAAATTGGAAAAAAAGTAGCTGAAGTAATTCGCTAAATTTCTGTTAAAATAAATATAAAAACTCCACGTTATCATTCCGTTAGCTTTACTTTAGCTAACGGAATTTTTTATTTTAATATTAATCAATCAAACATGAAACACATTAATTTATTTGTTTTGGCTTTACTCGTAAGTATTACTTATAGTTGTAAAACCGAAAACACTAACAATTCAGATTTAGCTTATGCAGTTGAATCTAAAAACGACCCTAACGGTTTTTCATATGAAACTGTAGCTAATGATCCAACAGGTTTACGCCTTTATACATTAGATAATGGACTTAAAGTATATTTAAGTAAAAATATCGACGAACCAAAAATCCAAACCTATATAGCAGTTAGAGCAGGATCAAACTATGATCCTAAGGAGTCTACAGGATTGGCACATTACTTAGAGCATATGGTCTTTAAAGGAACTGATGAAATCAGTTCATTAGACTGGGAAAAAGAGAAGGAATATTTAAAACAAATATCCGATTTATATGAGCAGCATAGAGCAGAAACTGATCCTGATAAAAAACGTGAGATTTATCGTAAAATAGATGAAGTCTCATTAGAAGCATCAAATTATTGTGTTGCTAATGAATATGATAAAATGGTTGGATCGCTTGGTGCAACAGGAACTAATGCACATACGTGGTTTGAAGAAACAGTCTACAAAAACAAAATTCCAGCAAACGAATTAGACAAATGGCTAAGTTTAGAAAGCGAACGTTTTAGTCAACTTGTACTTCGTTTGTTCCACACTGAATTAGAAGCGGTTTTTGAAGAATTTAATCGTGGTCAAGATAACGATTTTAGAAAGCGATATGCAGCAATGCTAGATGGATTATTTCCAAATCATCCTTATGGTCAACAAACAACTATTGGTACAGGAGAGCATTTAAAGAATCCTTCAATGGTAGATATACATAATTACTTCAATAAATATTATGTGCCAAATAATATGGCAATGGTATTGGTTGGTGATATCGATTTTGATGCTACTATTGCTAAAGTAAATGAAACTTTTGGAAAGCTTGAGCGTAAAGAGGTTGTTCATCCAACGCTGCCAAAAGAAGAAGCGATTACCACTCCTGTGGTAAAAGAAGTTTTCGGCCCAACTGCAGAAAATATCTCTATTGCTTTTAGAACTGAAGGTATCGGAAGCGAACAATCTAAAATGATTACTATGGCTGATATGATATTAGCAAATGGTAATGCTGGTCTTATTGACTTGAACTTAAATCAAAAACAAGCAGTGCAAAATGCAGGTTGCTCTCCAACATTCTTAAATGATTATGGATACCACTCATTCACAGGGACGCCAAAAGAAGGGCAAACTTTAGATGAAGTAAAAGATCTAATTTTAGCTCAAATTGATAAACTGAAAAAAGGAGAGTTTGAAGATTGGATGTTAGATGCAGTAATAAATGATTTAAAACTAAATCAAACACAACGATACGAAAACAGTACCGCACTTGCTAGTGCTTACTTCAATGCGTTTATACATCATGAAGATTGGTCTGATAAAGTGAAATTTTTAGAGGATTTAAAAAAGATAACTAAACAAGAACTCGTTGACTTTGCAAACAACTTTTATAAAGATAATTATGTGGTCACTTACAAGCGCAAAGGTGAAGACAAATCAATTGTTAAAGTTGAAAACCCAGGAATTACACCAGTAAACTTAAACAGAGATAAAAGTTCTGAGTACTTAACAAATTTTAATAAAATTGAAGCAAAACCATTGCAACCTCAATATGTAGATTATAAAGAGGCTATCAAAACAATCACTACAGATAATGATATTGAAGTATCTTATATCAATAATGATCTGAATGATCTATTTAATATGAATATCATTTTTGATATGGGAAGTGATAACGATAAAAAACTTGGATTAGCTGCTCGATATATGGAATATCTTGGAACAGATAAATATACAGCTGAGGAGTTGAAAAAAGAATTCTACAAGTTAGGAGTAAACTATTATGTAAGTGCTGGTGCAGAAACTACATACGTAGGACTTAGCGGATTAAAAGAAAACCTGCCAAAGGGCCTAGAATTATTAGAGCACTTATGGAATAATGCTATACCAGATCAAGATGCTTATGATAAATATGTGCAATCTATAGCAAAAGGACGTCAAGATAATAAAACTCAAAAAGGAAGTATCCTATGGAATGGTTTAATGAATTATGGTAAATATGGCGAAAATTCTCGATTAAGAAACATCTTCCAAATTAGTGAACTTGAAGAAATGGATCCTCAAGAGTTGGTAGATATTGTCAAGGGAATGAAAGATTATGATCAACGTGTTTTTTATTACGGAAAAGATATTGATTCAGCTGTAGCAGCGTTAAACCAATATCATACTATTCCTGGAGAATTAAACACCTACCCAGAAGCAATGGCTTATGCCGAAAAAGAAACTGGAGGAAATGTATATTTTGTTGATTATGATATGGTACAATCTGAGATGCTGTTCTTAGCTAAAGGAGAGCCTTTTAAAGCTGAGAATATGGCAGCTTCAACACTATTTAATTCTTATTTTGGAAGTGGTTTATCATCTATCGTATTCCAAGAAATTAGAGAATCGAAATCCTTAGCATATTCTGCATTTTCTAGTTATAGTACTGCAGCTAAAAAAGAAGATTCTAACTATGTAATGGCATATATGGGAACTCAAGCAAACAAAATGCCGCAAGCTGTTGACGCTATGATGGAACTAATGACTAATATGCCAGAGGCAGAAGAACAATTTACTGCAGCTAAAGAAGCAGCGTTAAAAAAACTAGCCGCACAGCGTATTACAAAATCTAATATCTTCTGGACCTATGAAGGTCTTAAAAAGAGAGGAATTGATAATGATCACAGGGAAGCCATGTATAATACCATTAAAAATATGACTATGGAAGATTTACGTGATTTCTTTAACACCAACATTAAAGGCGAAAGCTATAATGTTATGGTCATTGGAAATAAGAAAGATATCGATTTTGAAGCATTAGGAAAATTAGGAAAAGTTCAAGAGATGGATGTTGATTATCTATTCAATTATGAAAAACCTGAAGCTTTAAAAATGTAAATGACCACACATTAATAACATAAGAAGCAGTTACGTAAAGTAGCTGCTTTTTTTATTCGGTAATTCTGCTAGTCAATATATAAAACCGAATTACTTTCTTATCTTTAGAGACTTATTTTAATCAATTTTTAAAAATGAAAAAATCAACCATTCTTTGTGCATTAAGCATATTATTCTGTATGCAATTCAACTATGCACAAAAATCAAAAAAAGAAGACAAACAACCATTAGATGAAATTAAGATTAGTGGACTTAAATGGAGGAGTATTGGGCCATCATTAACCTCTGGTCGTATTTCAGATGTTGCAGTAAATCCCAATAATCCTTTTGAGTATTATGTGGCTGCATCTGCTGGAGGTGTATGGAAAACTGTAAACGCTGGTGTAGAGTTTACACCAATTTTTGATAATGAAGGTTCGTATTCAATTGGTTGTGTAACCATAGATCCAAATAATACAAATGTTATTTGGGTTGGAACAGGTGAAAACAATAACCAACGTTCGGTATCTTATGGGGATGGTGTTTATAAATCTATAGATGGAGGCGCTACATGGAAACATATGGGCTTAAAAACGTCAGAACACATTGGAAAGATCATTGTGCATCCAGATGATTCTAATGTTGTATATGTTGCAGCAATTGGGCCTTTATGGCGAAAAGGTGGCGATAGAGGATTGTATAAAACTACTAATGGTGGAGAAACTTGGGAGAGTATTTTAATTGTTGATGAACATACAGGCGTTAATGATGTAGTTATGGATCCAAGAAATCCAGACGTATTATATGCATCTACATTGCAACGAAGACGTCATGTTTATACCTATGTTGGTGGAGGTCCTGGTTCTGGGCTTCATAAGAGCACAGATGGAGGTAAAACATGGGTCACTAGTCAATCTGGTCTGCCAAAAGTTGAATTAGGAAGAATTGGCTTGGCAATTTCACCTGCAGATCCAGAAATAATCTACGCTATCGTAGAAGCTGCCAATGGTGAAGGTGGGTTTTTTGCATCTACAAATCGAGGGGCAAGTTGGGAAAAACGAAGTAGTCATAGAACAAGTGGTAACTATTACCAAGAAATTATTGCAGATCCAATAGATCCAAATACGATTTACTCAATGGACACTTGGATGTCTGTAAGCCATGATGGCGGTAAAACATTCAATGGCGTAGGTGAAGTCTTCAAACATGTTGATAATCATTGCATGTGGATAGATCCAAATAATAACAAGCACTGGCTTGTAGGATGTGATGGAGGTATGTATGAAACATTTGATGCCGCAAAAACTTGGGATTTTAAAGAAAACATACCTGTAACTCAGTTTTATAAAGTAGCTGTAGATAATGATTACCCATTTTATAATGTGTATGGTGGTACACAAGATAATTTTAGCATTGGTGGCCCATCTAGAGTATTAACTAATCATGGTATAACTAATTTTGATTGGTTTATTACCAATGGAGGAGATGGCTTTGAATCTCAGGTTGATCCTGAAAACCCTAATATTGTTTATGCACAATCGCAATATGGTTTTTTAGTAAGATACGATAAGAAAAGTGGAGAGATTGTAGGAATACAGCCTTCTGAACGTGATGGTGAAGATGCGTATCGCTTCAATTGGGATTCACCATTAGCAGTTAGTAATCATACTTCTGGGCGCTTGTACTTTGCAGCAAATAAGGTGTTTCGTTCAAATGATTATGGTAATAGTTGGAACGTAATAAGTGATGATTTATCCCAACAAATAGACCGAAATAAACTTAAAGTTTATGATAGAATTGTGAGTATTGATGCTGTAGCCAAGAATGGATCAACATCATTATATGGAAGTATTGTAGCTTTGTCTGAATCACCAATAGATGAAAACTTGATTGCTGTTGGTACAGATGATGGGCTAGTTCATATTACAGAAAACGGAGGCGCTTCTTGGAGAAAGATCTCAAGCATTTCTGGAGCACCAAAACAATCTTATGTTAATGCTGTTTATCTATCAAAACATGATGCAAATGTTATATATGTCGCTTTTAATCATCATAAATACGGAGATTTTAAGCCTTATATCTTTAAATCATCAGATAAAGGAACTACTTGGTCTAATATTAGCAGCAATTTACCTGATGGTAGTATATATGCTATAGAAGAAGACCATATGGATAAAGACTTGATTTTTTGTGGAACAGAATATGGTGCTTATTTTTCACCAAACCAAGGACAACGTTGGAAAGAACTTTCAGCAGGACTACCAACAATTGCTGTTAGAGATATTGCTATTCAAGAGCGTGAGAATGATTTGGTTTTAGGGACTTTTGGTAGAGGTTTTTATGTCTTAGATGATTATTCGGCACTACGAAGTGTTGAAAATATTAAACCTAGTGAAACAGCAAAACTTTACAATATTCGAGAGGCTTTAGTATGGGAAAAAAGCATGCCACTTGGTTTACCTGGAAAAGCGTTTCAAGGTGATAATTTTTACACTGCAGATAACTTAGGTCCTGAGGCCATGATTACATTTTATTACAATGATACTTTTAAATCATTGAAGGATAAGCGTGAGGAAAAAGAAAAAGAGCTCATAAAAAATAAAAAGGACACGCCATATCCAGATTATGATGCGCTTAAAGCAGAACGTAATGAAGCAGAGCCAAAACTAGTGTTTACCATAAAAAATAGTGATGGAGTCGTTGTAAAAAAAGAGTTCAAAAAGCCTTCAGAAGGTATACAGCGCTT
The DNA here is from genome assembly GCF_947503375.1 of uncultured Psychroserpens sp. Lineage (GTDB taxonomy): Bacteria > Bacteroidota > Bacteroidia > Flavobacteriales > Flavobacteriaceae > Psychroserpens. The sequence continues at coordinate 283,211 of NZ_CANNDQ010000006.1, read as the reverse complement.
CCATTGGGATTTAAGATATACATTACCAAACCCAATCGATTTGAGTACCTCGTCATTTTATAACCCTTGGGAACCTATTGATGAAGGTACACTTGTAGAGCCAGGGACATATACTGTTCAAATGGATATGTATAAAGATGGCATGATGACTTCATTAGTTGATCCAAAACCATTCACTGTAAAAGCACTCAATAATACTGTAATGCCAGCTACCGATAAAGCAGCAAAAGTAGCTTTTCAAAAACAAGTAGCTCAACTAGAAGCAGATTACTCAGCTTCACGTAGCATTATTAGTGAAGCTAATAATAAGCTAAAGTATATTAAAGCAGCTATTGAACGCTCTGAACAACCTTATGAAACGTTATCAGCTTCTGTATTAAAAATTGAAGACCAATTAAAGGCTATTAATACTCAGCTCTATGGAGACCCTATTAAATACTCATTAGATATTAGTCAACCGCAAACACCAGCGAATAGAATTGGGAAGATAAGCTATGAACAAAAATATTCAACGTCAGCTCCAACTAAGACACATAGAGATAGTTATGCCATCGCTAAAAGGCAAATTGATGCTATTAAACGTAAAATAGAAGTAGTATATAATGAAGATATTAAAAAGCTTGAAGAGCAATTGATCGCTTCTGGAGCACCATATACTCCAGGTCGTGGCTATGAGAACAAAAATTAATAACATGTAATCATGCAATATAACCAGCTGTAATTATTATGGCTGGTTTTGTTTTGCAAGTATAAATAAATGTATTTGTTAAGATTTTTTTAAAACACTTGTGTGTGTTTTATTTTTTTATAAATTATTATAAATCAAAACATTAAAACATATTATGAAAACTATATTTTTAACTCTATTATTTACACTTGGACTAACTTTAAGTCACGCACAACCCTATCCACCAGTTAGAGATGGTAGTTCAGAAATTGAAGCTAAGACAGATAAAATTGCTGATACATACGATGCTAAATTAGCAATGACAGCAAAACAAAAAGTGCTTTTCAAATTAAAAGTTGAAGACTATTTGATCAAGCGTCAAAATATTGAGGAAAAATATGATGGCAGAGATGAACTCAATGCACTTTTTAATTTGCAAATACAGGAAACAGCTGACATGAATGATATTTTAACAAGAATTCAAATGCAAGTCTACAAAAAGGTTAAGCCAGAAATTCAACCTCTGAAAATCATTGATACAAAAACTAAATAGAGTATAAATTTTTGTTAAGTATTGTTTAATCATCTATAAAACAATTGAAAATTTGTAACTTTAAATAGAAGAATTTTAATATAAATCGAATGAAGTCTAGACTTACATATTCTTTTTTTCTAATATTTAGTATGCTATTCATTGCATGTAATTCTAGTAAATCAGTAGTAACAAGTGAGCAAATAGCTTTTTTAGACTCAATGATTCAAAACAAATCTTTTCATATAGAATCTGATAGAGCGTATCCGCAAGTAACTTCAGCTATGGGTTCACTTCAAGGCTCAGGACTTATTCCTCCTGGAAGTAATGTTAATCAAATGAACATTCTTGGTATCGATAACTACTTGAGAATAGTTGGCGACAGTATTAAAGCCTACTTGCCGTATTTCGGTGAGCGTCAAATGCAAATCAATTACAGTAGTGATGACAATGCAATTCAATTTAAAGGATTAATGAAAGATTATGAAGTAGAAAAAAATCCAAAAGACGAAAGCTACACTATTAAATTTAAGACTAGAAGCAATACCGAATCATTTCGTGTAAACATTAAATTATATCCTAATAGAAAAACCGATATGACGTTGTATGGAGCTGGTCGTTTTCCTATTAGTTATTCAGGATATGTTGGTTTAATCGAAGAGTAAAAGTAGACCGTTAGAGACTCGATTCTTGAATACCTGTGTTTGCAATTCTATCATATATACTTGATGTGCCTCTACTTAACAATACACTCATAAAGTAAATGAGTACGATTATTTGAGGTAATATTAAAAGAACCCAAACCCATAACGGTGTATCAATATTCTTATTTGAGTAATAAACAGACCAGTGCACTGCAAAATGAGCTATTTCCCAAGGTAAAATCTTCAGTAAAACTCTAATAAAAACGTTTCGTTTTGTATTATTTATCACTCTAATTTTGAGTTTCTGTTTTCCTAAAGTTCCATTTTTAGAACTACTTTCATAAAAATAGAAATATAAAAACACAGGTAAGGTTAATGTAAAAAAACTAATTACGTTTCCTGTGATTGGGTCTTGCGTTATTATAGGTTTATCTGAAATGTGATGAATAACTAGTGTCAACAAAAATAATATACCTGCATATGCAATAATGATTATATAATCTAAAAGATAAGCCAAAATACGTTTTAAAATCATAATGATAGATTAGACTTCAAAAGTAAGATATTGTACTCATTTGATATTGTATAAATCGGACACTATTTTCAAGTAGCGTTCTGGCGAATTACCAGTAAATTCATTAAATTCTTTTATAAAATGAGCTTGATCATAATATCCATAATCTAAGTAAAATCCTTTATCATTATGCGAATGAAGTGCTTGTAAAGCATAATGAAATCGTATTACACGAGATAATTTCTTTGGATTTATACCAATTTCATTTACAAACCATCTATTAATAGTTCGCGGTGTAAAAGCAATATGATTTGCGTAATTTTCTATAACTCTAGAGTTTTCATAAGCTGATAAAAAATAAATAAAAGCGTTACTTAAGTTCGTTTGATGTTTCGACAAAGGATGTTCAAGTTTCTTCTCGTAATATGCTTTAAAAACAGCAATACGTGCATCAAATGATGTTGCGTTTTGAATAGCGGCAATTAATAGTTCTTCTTCATAATTACCAATTTCTTTTAGAGTCAGAGTCTTATTAGAAATAGCAATACTTTTTGTTAAATGCAATTGTAGAAATCCTCGTAAATTAAGTGAAACTCCAAATAGTTTGGCATGCATTTTAAAATAATCATATGTCCATGATATCCCTTTAACCTTTGCCTCAAAGTTTAGCTCTAAAGGAAAAAATAAATTAATGTATGGTTCAGGTAAAGAAGGGTAAACATATTCAGACTTTGAAGCCATATCATGAGATTCCCAATAACAGTTAATAGCCTCAGAATAGTTTATTTCTTGCCTATAATTCAAAAGAGAACACTATTTAAACAGCTTTTGCGACAACTTGATGTTGAAGCAATTGTATGTTGCTTATATAGCGTTCTCTAACAATATTCATCATACGCTTGTTCAAGGCAGAGGAGTTTTGAATATAAACACCATATTCTTCAATGGTAAATTGACCAATAATCATTCCTTTTAATGAATTTCTAAACTTCATATCCTTGTGAATTGCATTTTCAATATAATCTAATTGCTTACTCAATGATAGATCATAAAACACATTTTTATGTTTATTAATGTAGTTTTTAAAAACTGCAACTAACAAATCATTTTGCAATTTTATAATAGGTCTTAGGGTTTTATTTTGAAATTGCTCTTCACTAGTCATAGAATCATTAACTATAGCAGAAGCAATGATGGGTCTAATAGCTTTAAGGTCTGTAGATCTATTTGTCATGGCTTTATGTTTTATTAAAAATAGAAATAATGCAAGTCGCATGTAAGGCATGTAGTAGATGTTGTTAACGTTGTTATTAACAACAAGAGCCGAAATTAAATTCGGCTCTAATAAAAAATAATGAATTAAATTATATCTGACTCAGACCACCATCTACCTCTAATTCAATTCCATTAATATAAGATGCATCATCAGAAGCTAGGAATAGTGCGGTTTTGGCAACTTCTTCAGACGTGCCAAAACGACCAAGAGGTACTTGTGCTGCAAAACCTTTACCCATATCTTCAACAACTTCTTGCGGCAAGCCCATCTTACCATATATTGGTGTGTCAATCGGTCCTGGTGCAATTGCGTTAACTCTAATACCCCTAGATTTTACTTCTGAGGTTAATACTCTTGCAAATGAACGGATAGCACCTTTACTAGCTGAATAAACACCTAAACCATCAAAACCTTTCTTGCTAACGATTGAACTAGTAAATAAAATAGTGCCATTATCATTAATGTGTGGTAATGCTTCTTTTATTGCCAATATTGGACCTTTAACGTTAATATTGAATATCTCATCGTAATGTGCTTCAGAGATCTCTGTAGTTGGAGTAGGAGGTGCAATTCCTGCATTCAAGAATAGAATATCTATGTTTCCATATGCATTTGTAGTCTTATTTATTAAATGCACGTTATCTTCAGCCTTTGAAACATCAGCTAGGACAGTGATGAAATCACCAGTTAAATCTTCCGCAACTTCATCAAGAGCTTCTTGTCGTCTTCCAGAAATGACAACTTTTGCTCCTTCTTTCAAATATAGCTTAGCTGTTGCTAATCCTATTCCACTATTTGCGCCTGTAATTACGGCGACTTTGTTTTTTAACTTACTCATAATATTTGTGTTTTATTTGAAACAATCGTTTCAAATTGGTTTAAAAAAATTTAGATTAATGTTTGTAAAATTGTTTTAGTAATACTTTCAAGTTCTTTTCTATCAGAAATCAATATGCCAGTCATCCTAAACCCTTGCAAAGAAGAAAATAAATAAAGTGCGTATTCATGTGCGGTTTTAGAGGTATTAATTAATTGTTCGTCTTGAGCATTTTGAACTAACCCTTCTAACAAACCAACGGTTTGATTTTGATTACTGTATAAGAAGTTGGTTATAGACTCATCATGCTTAGCCATTTCAGATTTACAATTAGTAATCATACAACCTCTACTATCTTTGTTATCAATGATTTCATTCAAATATAAATCAAAAATTAATTCTATGGCTTGTAACGGATTGGTAGCCTTTACTAAAGTAGTTGAAGTCTTTTTTTGATACTTGTCTTGGTATGTATGTAAACACGCCATAAACAAATTCAATTTGCTCACAAATGAGTTGTAAATACTAGATCTATTTAATCCAGTGGCATCTACTAAGTCTTGCATTGATGTGGCATTATAACCTTTACTATGAAAAACTTCAGTCGCTTGCTGAATCACTAAATCTCTATTAAACGTTTCTACTTTTGGCATTTTATATGAAATGAACGTTTCAAAATTAAAAAACTATTCTTTAACTGCTTGTTAAAAATTTGTTATAATTAAAAATTGAAATCAATGTCATGAAATAAAAGTGTTTATGTGTATCTTTGAATTAAACGAGAACTTATGAAATTTGGAAGCGTAGATAATCCAGAATCTATAGATTTCACCTTACCTCAAGACCATATAGACACTACTAGAGTTCTAAATGCTGTTAAAGATGACTGTTTTCCAGAAATATATGTTGGTTGTGCTAAATGGAATAAAGCAGATCTAAAAGGGTTTTATCCCAGAGGAACAAAAGATGAACTGGTTTATTATTCAAAACAATTCAACTCAATTGAACTCAATGCCACATTCTATCGTATTTTCCCAGCTGAACAATTTTCTACTTGGTATGATAAAACACCTGATGGATTTAAGTTTTTTCCAAAGCTCAATCAAGAGATCAGCCATTGGAAGCGTTTAAATGAAGTGCAAGCCGTAGTAGAAAACTACCTTTATAACGCTTCAAACCTTAAAGAAAAGTTAGGCACTATCTTTTTGCAAATGCACACCAATTTTGCGCCAAAAGATTTTGATAGAGTAGTGCACTTTGTAGAAAACTGGCCTAAGACGGTTCCTCTAGCTATAGAGTTTAGACATACCAATTGGTACAATGATGATGCAGTTGCTAATCAGCTCTATGATCTTTTAGAAAAAAATAATGTATCAAATGTTATTGTAGACACAGCTGGCAGACGCGATCTCATGCATATGCGGCTCACAAACTCAACAGCATTTGTACGTTATGTTGGTGCCAATCACGATAGTGATTATTCGAGGCTTGATGATTGGGTAGTTCGTTTAAAATCATGGAAGGAGCAAGGTATTAAAGAGGTAGATTTCTTCATCCACCAGAATATTGAAAAAGCATCTCCTTTACTATCGGCTTATTTTATTAAACAGCTCAACAAAGAACTGAAAACCAATTTAACCATTCCGCAAATGGGCAAACCTCAAACTGAAACATTGTTTTAACTAATAGTTTGCAATATTAAGTCCAAGTATAATGTCTCGTTCTGCTGTTTATTGATTGATGTTAATATCTAAAATTAATATTTGAGATTTTTATAATAGCCTGATTAATAAAAATTTAGAAAAAGATTAACGTGATGTTATGTGTTTTCCTAATAAATGCTAATCTTTACAATAAAAACAATGAGATTTCATACACGCAAATGGGTAAAACCAGAAGACCTTAACCCAAACCAGACCTTATTTGGAGGACAACTTTTAGCATGGATTGATGAAGAGGCCGCATTATATACCATTATTCAACTTGAAAACTCTAAGATAGTAACCAAGTACATGTCTGAAATTAATTTCATGGCATCAGCAAAACAAGGTGACATCATTGAAATTGGCATTGAAGTTTTAAAGTTTGGAAAATCGTCTTTAACGCTTAAATGTGAGGTGCGAAATAAAATGACGCGTGAAACAATTCTAACCGTAGATAAAATCATTATGGTCAACCTTGGCAAAGATGGGAAACCAAAACCACATGGAAAAACTAAAGTTGAATTCGTGAAAGATAGACTGGAGGACGATTAAAACCTTACAGATCATCAGCAAATTTAGTAGGATACTCAAACACTTCTAAATCAAAATAAGGCACAGCAGCAAGTGCATGATCAAAGATATCAGCCATAATGTATTCGTAATTCTCCCAACGTTTATCACTACTAAATGCATAAATTTCAAGAGGTAAACCATGAGGAGTTGGCTCTAATTGCCTCACCATTATGGTCATTTCTTTGTTTACTGCTGAATGATTTTCTATATAGGTTTGAATATATTTTCTGAACACACCAATATTTGTCATATTACGACCATTTATCAAGACAGATTTATCAACATTTCGTTCTGTATTGAAATTAGTAATATCGTTTTGTCGTGTTTCAATATATTTACTAATCAACTGAATGTCCTTTAATTTTTCAAGATGTGCTTCTGTTAGATATTTAATACTTTTCGCTTTTAGAAGAATTGATCGTTTAATTCGTCGCCCACCTGAAGATTGCATCCCTCTCCAATTCTTGTACGAATCAGAAATAAGTGCATAGGTAGGAATATTAGTAATAGTCATATCAAAATTTTGAACTTGAACAGTAGACAAGTTAATTTCAATAACACTACCATCGGCACCATACTTTTCCATAGTGATCCAATCTCCAATTCGTACACTATCGTTAATAGCAACTTGGATACTAGCTACAAAGCCAAGTATGGTATCTTTAAATATCAACAGCAAAATGGCAGAAGCTGCACCAAGTGTTGTAAAGAATTTAATAAACGATAAGTTGATTAAAATGGCTAAAATTGAAGCAATTCCTATAATCCATATAAATAGCATAGCTACTTGAATATAACTATCTATGGGTTTATCTTTAAGCCTTGGAAGCGTTTTAAAATAGGACTCAAACGTTTTAAGAATGCTTCTAATGATCCAAATGGTGAGTATAATTCCATAGACTTTTAGAAGCATAATGATGTACTTTTCAAAATGCGGAAAATCATGAAATACCAATGGAAACAATTGAATGGTTAACACTAAAGGTACCAAATGTGCTATTCGTCTTGGTGCACGATGACTAACCAAAAGGTTATCAAAATTGGTTTTGGTCTTATCAGAAAATGCAGTAGAAAAATTAATGATAATTCGTCTAGCTATTCGATCTGCAATAAAAAGAAGTACAGCCAATATGAGCAATAAGCATAACATATTCAAGTACTTTGCAGATACTTCCGAAAGCCCTAGAGATATAAAATGATCGTAAAAAAAATGACGTATACGCTCCATTATTTAGCTTTTTTCAAATAAACGCGATCTATGTAAAACGTTCCAAAAGGAATAATAGAAGCGATCAGCACTTTAAAAACAGTTGTATTATTCCATTTCATCTCTGAGGCTAGCATAATTGCTAAAACAATATAGACCAAAAATAAGATGCCATGTGGCATTCCTAATAGTTTCACATATTGATCATCACCAGCAAAATGTTTAATAGGTGTAGCAATAAATAGTAATAAGATGTATGAAACACCTTCTAAAAGTGCAATTATTTTAAAGCTTTTAAACAGTGATAGCATGTATGTATGTTTTGAGTGCAAAAATACCTCAAACCTCTTATTTTATCTAGTTTTTAACAACTTTTTTAACGAATGCTACCTCATTTGCTTCTGTAATGAATTTAGCAAAATACAATCCGCTTCGCAACGCATTTAGATCTAGCGTTGTTGTATTTCTATCAATTGAAGCTGAATGTACTCGTTTACCATCTAAACTATAAACTTCAACGTGTAATATAGAGTTGCTTGTATTTGAAACATGAAGCTCATCTTGAAATGGAATAGGATAGAGGCGAACCAAATCTTCTAGAGTATAACTAGGCACACTTAAAGTCCCTTGAAAATATTGCGTAGCAAGATCGTAAGCATCATTCCCTATTTTCTCTCCAATAAGTCGTCCTCTAATATCATCAATAGGTGGATGAATACCTCCCCAAATTCTAGATAAACTAGTTTGGTCAGAAGCATCACGATAGGTAGCCCATTGCAAGGTCATATCTACTGATGGTCCAACTTCAAAAACTAAAAAGTCGTTTTGCGCTAGATCAAATGTTCCCATACCACCAGGAAAAAACGGATCTCCAGTAATACGCGTTAAGACTTCGGCAGCAGCTCTAGAAAACGTAGAGTGACCAGAAAGGTAACCAGCAAAAGGAGGCGTTACAAAGGTAGCACGCTGATAAGGCCACCAACGTTCTCCTAATATCCAATCTACACCAGCAATATCTGTATCAGGATCACTGATAAAATCTGGACCTTTCCATGCATACACTTTAATTTTATTTACATTTTCATCATTGTCACCAGCTAATGGATCTCCAACTTGAATTAGTTCTATTAAACCAGGAATAAGTGGTAAACCATGACGATCGTAACTAGGTAAAGTGCTATCTGTACTTTGCCCTTTTCCTGCCATATATCGTATTGCCGAAATGGGACGAATGTAATCATAATACCCTTTTATTCCCCAAGTATTTACAGCAGAATCATGCATGGCTCCACCAAGTGCTAGATAAGACTTCACATCCCATTCTAAATCACTTACAATTGGTCCTTCACCACCAATACGCTTCTCAATATCTGGATGATCACTAACGTAGTTGATAATTGTAAACCAGTGTCCAGGTGGTGTTTCAGAATCTGGTCCATCTGCCCAAAATTCAGCTAAAACCCTTGCGTAATCTGCACGTTTTACCATATTTGGTTGATAAGGCATTCCAGTACTTGGATTTAAAGTATGACCTGTACTGGCATCTCCACCATTAGTAAAATCGTAAAATGCCTTGTACTCCTCAAATGTTTCAGGGTAATTTGTGCTGTCAAAATTCCCAATAGCACCAGGAGATATGTCAATCATCGTGTTATCACTTGGATCTAAATGAGACGACCAAGCAGCTACAAGAGCAAAATGCCATTTGTAAGGATCGTCAATACCATCATCATTAGAATCTTGTATGTATACTGGTGGACCTGGATCATTGTATACGTAACAATCAAATCCGTCATTTAAAACCTCAAGGTCTTCAGGTGGTAAGCAAAAAGGGGTAACTGTTCCCCATTCTGGACTTAAAAATGCAGGTGTAGCTGCAGGAAATACATTTCCACTTTGATCTACAAACGAATCAAAAGCCAGTGGTTGCCATTTATTTGGATCAATATTGGTATTGTCTAAATACATATTTAATATCAACGCAGGATTATCTGGCGTATATACCGTATTTGCATAATCGTTTTGCTCGTTAGACGTATCTTGTTGTCCGAAAGCAATGATCTCACTAGCTAGGTAATTACCAAGTGCTGCATAAGAACCTGAACTATAATCGGTAGACGAAAAGTTAATATCATATCCAAAACCAGTAAAGAGATTTTCAACCTCTAAGGCAATTTCTGTACTTCCAGGAGAGTTCTCAAACCTGTAATTCAATAAGCGATACATGGCATAACTTATCATTTCGTGTCGAGCAGCATCAACATTAGTAGGAGGTATGATGCCATTAAAAGGAGAGGAGAAGCCACCAAAATCTTTTCCTAAGAAAACCGTTTCGGCTTGAGCATCGAAAACTGCCCAAGAATCATACATAATTACAGCACTATGAAATAAATTTCTTGCATGCACTGTAGGTCTTGCAAAATCTGAACGTATGGCATCTAATAAAATTTCGTTCCATTCGCGAGCTACAGATTGCTGCGCGTTGAGAGTCGTTAAAGAGCTAACTAATATTACGATTATAAGTAGTAATTTTTTCATCATAAATGAGTAGGTGGATAATATAATCAAAAATAGGAAAGTTTTGTTAATCACAAAATTTATCGTTTTGGTATCGACAAAAGGTGAGAATCATGGGTAAGAGTAGTGTCAAAGCAAAAAAAAAGCTACTACAATTTGCAGTAGCTTTCCATGGATTAACTAACCATAAAAATACGAGGTCAAGTTATTGCTATTATTTCGCAGCCATCAATGCGAAAAACTTGTCAATGTTTGGTAAGATTACGATACGTGTTCTGCGGTTTTTGGCTCTATTTTTATTAGAATCATTAGCTGCTAACGGTTGGTAGAAGCTACGTCCAGCAGCTATTAATTGCTCTGGAGCAACGTTGTAATCGTTTTGCAATTTTTTTACAACAGAAGTTGCACGAAGCACACTTAAATCCCAGTTATCTTTAACCGCAGCAGTACTTTTTAAAGTTTGATTGTCTGTATGGCCTTCAACCATGATGTCTAAGCTTTCTTCAGAATTAACCACATTTGCAATTTTTTGAAGAATTGCATCCGCTTTTTTACTAATTCTGTAACTACCAGAATCAAAAAGCATTTTATCTGAAATAGAGATCATCACCACAGTTTCTTCGATATTTACGGCAATATCTTCGTCTTCTTCAATGGTATCCATTGATTGTTTTAAGTTGAACTGAACGGCAAGGTTCATAGAATCTTTAAGGGTTTTTGCAGTTGCTAAATACGCAGGAGGCACACTCTTAAGTGATTCACGCATCATGTGTTTTTGATTTTCAGAGATCACCACACCATCAACACTTACCAATTTTGAATTGTTAGCTTCGGTAAGCGAACTAATTTTAGAATTGTAATCGTCCACACGTACTTGAATGGCCTCAAATTTGGCTTCAAGTTCTTCTTTTTCGACTTTAGTTTTAGTGAGTTCGCTTTTTAGTTCACCATTATCTTGCTCTAAGGCTACATACTTTTTCTTTGATACACAAGCGGTCAATACTAATGTAGAAAGGGTAATTAAAGTAATTCGTTTCATAGTTACGTTTTAAAAGTTTTTAGTTATATAAATATGTACGCAACAAATAGGTGTTCGGACTTTCACCATTCTAATTTTTATTAACAGGGATTGTTAACTATTCTGATTTACAGATAATTACAAAGTATGACCTAAAAAAAGCCCTGAACTATTCAGCGCTTTCAATTAAAGGATATGAGGTATGGTTATTCACATTCTTCAGTAGGCATTTCAAAAAGCCCTCTAACATTTACAATTTGAGCAGTATCACTAGTAAGTGAGAGATTAACATTGAGACTTCCTTTATAAATTTGGCAACCATTTTCGCCTTCATTAATTTCGGTAATGGTAATGGTGCCATCTTCAGTATAGTAAACATCTGTTTGGTTTCTCGACAAAAAAACTGTGTTTTCACTTGGGCTGCTGCCTTGAACCATAGTATAGGTAGTCACTTCTATAGGGAATGGCAAGTAAAAGCCGAAGAAGTTTACCAAATTATCGTCACCAGCAGTAATGGCCACACGATCGTTGTTAACGCTAATGCCTTGGCGATTAATAGCAATTTGTTCGCTATTGAATCCTGCGCCATCTAAGGTGAATTCAAAATGACTGGTGAGTTGAGGTTCTTGAGAACTTTCATTATCATCATCATCAGATGCACAAGAGAACGCTAAACAAATTAAGCAACAGATTAAAAAAAGATTTTTCATGATATGTATTTATGATTGTGTTATACATCATGATATCGTAATACATTAAAAATGTCATCCAAAATTATTTACTAGAGAGTTGTAGGCTTAGAGTAATGCATAAATTTTTATTTTACATAATATAAATTATAGTACATTTAATAGAATTTGCGTAATAGCTCATTTATGAGGTATTTGACATAATTATAGATATAACTAACGTATTGCGTTTTATATCGTTCATGATTATGTACAAGCAAATTTTGTATTAAGAACTAATCATCCAGTGGATAATTGGTTTTATTTGTGCATAATATTTTTTTCTACGCGATTTTTCGGAGTAATTCTATTTTAAATCAATGTCCTCAAGTATGCTTCGCATTTCTCGTCATCTTGCCATAAGAGCTTAAATTTTAACAAATCGACTTTAGGAGATTCACGAACTCTATTAAAATTTATGAAATAATTAAACACGTGAGTAAAATAAAATTCCAAGCACTTATTCTATTTTCGCTATTATTTAAATTTTTTGTTTGGGACTATTAATATTATGTAAAATAGAATATTGAAGCTTAGAACTAGTCAAGGTTTTATTAAATCTTTTTTTCTTGATAAAAAAAGAAATCGAATTTGTGAGATTCACGAATACTTAATAAATAGATGTGACGTGAGCTAAACAAAAAAATCAAGTAGGTATTTTAAAAATTGATACTCAATCAATTCTTTAAAATAGTATATAATTTTGGAAACAATTACGTTTCGTTTCACTATATTTTAGACTATTTAGCGTTTAAAGAATGTCTAGTAGATATTCTTAGCTAAATACAATCGAAACTAGATTTTAGCAAAGTGTTGTATCCAAATGTTTTAGCCAAAATTTTATGAGGCCAGATAAAATTTGAAAGAAATATTAAAAGAACAACTCCTTAATTTTATCTTCTAAATTAGGTCGATAAACTGTAACAACATTTGCATGTTTTTCTACTAAAGAGTCTAAATCAGTAGTATTGTCTTGTGAGTAAAATATTATCGGAATGTGTCCTAAATGCTCTTCAAATCTGATGTCATCAATATACTTATCACCTCTATACGGTTCCATGTTGTAATCCATAATTACACCATCAAAATTAATAGCGTTTAATTGTTGAACTACATCTTCCCCATTTTCAGCATGTATCACTTTTAACTTAATCTTATATTTGCCGGCAACAATCTCCAGGTTAATTCTGGCAGAATCTGCCCAATTTTCCATGTCGTCAATCCAAAATAACTTAATTACTTTCATATTTCTTAAATTCTAGTATAAATGTAGCTCCTTTGCTATTGTTTTCTGCTTTAACACTTCCTTTCATTGATTTCATGATTTTTCTAACATGATTTAAACCAATGCCTGAACCGTCAGTAGTTGTAAATCCTAAGTCATATAATTTTGGGAAATGTTCATCTTTGATTCCTAAACCATCATCTTCGAATCGGATTACAAAATTACCTTCTTCATTTTCAATTAACATTATCACTAAATTACTTGCATTAGCCTTTTTGGCATTATTGATAATATTATCAAGTATAATATTTATTTCAATTGGCTTGTATTTAGTAATAAAATCCTTATTGATATATTGCTCTAATTCTATTTTTAGAGATTTATCTGTAACTGTTGGAATAATATTTTGAATATATTCTCTAACATAATTATTTAAATCTTTTATTACATATTCGGCATCTAGTTTAAAATTTGCTTTAGTAGCAAACGATGCTATGTTTAATATTTTTTTCGTTTCAAAACTTAACAATCTAATTATATTCAATAATTCTTCATGTGTAAGTTCTATATTATTTTGAACCCTCAATGAAATTCCTTTTAGATTTGCATCTATAGTTCCTGCATAAATTCCTATGTGATGCAGTAAACTTATGACTTCTTCAAAATCTTGACTATTTATAGACTTAAGAAATAAGTTTTCACTTATTTGTTCCTTAAGTTTTGCAGTAGCTTTTTGAGCTTTTTTTAACTCTACTTCTGCTTGTTTTTCTGCTTGCTCTTGAGCTTTTCTTATATCTGACAGCTTTTCAACTGCATCATTAACCTTACCAATTAATTTATCATTTTCAGATTCAAAAGCAATCTTCTGAAGATTTTTCACTATTGATTCGGCACTATCAACTTGACTAGCATTAAGAATATCTAAAAAATTATCTGGCACATCAAATGAAACTATATCTTCACTATCAGTTAGTTTTTCTAATAAATCAGAAATTCTTGAGTTTATATCGTAACCATAATTATCCTCAATACTTAATCCCCATTGTTGGACATTGACAACATACTTTTCAAGCTTCCTTATAACAGAATAAAAACATAAAACTAATTCATCATAAGTAGGTGTCTTTTTTAAACCATCGCCTCTACTCGACGTTTCTTTTAATTCTTCTGTTTCATATGATATATTAACTTGTCCCATAATCTCCCTTGTTCCAAGGAATCTATTATATCCTTGGGCTTTTCTTGCATCAAGTTTTAAAGGATCTTCTCCTGGTTCTCCAAAAGGGTAAATTCTGAATCCATTTTTATACAAAAAAATATGACCATAATCTTTTGATGATAGGCCCATCCTTTTAGCAAATGTCAATTTCGCAGATTGATTGAGATAATATATTGTAAAATCAATATCTTTTAATAATGGAAATTCTTTATTTTTTTCTTTAACATTATAAATTAATGTTCCTCCATCAAAAAGTTTTGTTGTAATAAAATTTCCATCTTCTGAAATTTCACTAATTATTTTAGTAGTTTTTAATCCAAGCGTTTCAAAAATAAAATTTTGAATTTCTCCATTTATTTTATCATAATATTCAGAGTAATTAGAATCTTCATCTATTTCTTCAGGAACATGTAAGAAAATTTTAAAATCCTTGTCTTTTCTGTCATTTAAAGGATTGATTAATTTAGCAAGTGAATTTTTCAGCGTAATTAGTTTATCTCTATTCCAATCACTTCTTAAATTTTCTATTATTAAAATTGTTCCGTGATTTATTCCATAATTACTACTATCAATTGTTTCATGTTCAACACTTATATCTACAAATTCAGTTCGAAGATTCGATTCAAACTTTTCCCATTCAGTAAGAAGAACTTCGGTTTTAGGATTCTTTTCCTTTTTAGTGGTTTCGAGAAAAAGAGATTTCCCTAATCTATCACATGAAAATCTACCAATTCCTTTTGCGCCTGCAAATGGTCTTTTAGTATAAATATTATCTCGATAATCAAAAGACTCATCTTCTGTACCTTCTTTTTTTGCAGAATAAGCCACAAACAACCACTTATTGATTAGGTCTTGGTAATTCATGCCCTTACCATCATCTTTGATAATTATACAAGCATTGTCTGTATAAATATTCTCAAAAGTAATATCAACTCTAGTTGCATATGCATCAAATGAGTTTTTAACCAACTCAAATACAGCGATATAATCATCTGTAATTAAATCTTTGCCTATAATGTCTTTAAGAGCAGAACTAACTTTAAACTGTAATTCATTTTTCATTCTACTAACAAAGATTTTAAAATGATTCCGCTTTGTTCTCCAAACAGAGGTGGTATAGCGTTTCCAATTTGTGAATAACGAGGTACTTCTTGAGTTCTTCTTTTACCACCAGTTGTATATTTCCCCTTAAATTCATACCAATCATTAAAGGATTGTATTCTAGCATACTCTCTTACAGTAAAAATTCTTGGCTCACAATAATGAACATAATCATCTGGTAAAGTTGTTATTGTAGGTGTTGGAGTGTTACCAGCTAATGGTATAATGGTTCTCTTTTTAAGATTAAATTTCTCTTTTATTTCATTTGACAAAGTTTTATTCTTTTCAGCATTCTCTAAAATATATTCAAGTTTTTTTATTGTTTTTCTAGAATGCTTTGCAAAACGATGACTATCAGGGATTTTAGTTTTTACTTTACCTTTTAATAATTTTTGATATGATGATTCCGCTTTATTATAAAATGCTGTTTTATAAGAATCAGTGTCTGGGGAAATTGTTTCTTCTTTTCGCAATAAATCTGATATTGCATCTTCAAGCGTATTCGTTAATCCTATCTTTTTATTAACAAGAAAATCGTTTTTGTTTGCATTTATAGATTCAAAGAATACTTTTGGTTGAGTATGCTTTTCTAAATCTTTCCTAACACCAACAAGAATAAACCTTGTTCTTTTTTGTGGAACACCGAATTCGGAAAAATCAACCAATTTACCGTAGACATTATAGCCAATGTAGTTTTTAGACTTTGGAGTATATCTTAAAGCTCTTTTTACGTATTCAGAATAAGCTTTACCTTTTGTTTTATTTTTATCAAATTTTTGCGTAAATCCTTTTACATTTTCAAAAAATATAATTTTGGGTTGTACGTTTCGAATAAATTTTATATATGATTTTATTAATTCATTTCTAGAGTCATTCTCATTTCTCATTCCTGCGGTTGAAAATCCTTGACAAGGAGGTCCACCAGCAACCATATCAACATTGCCTTTTAAAGCTTTTAGGTTTTTTGAATACTTTTTTAGTACTTCATTAATATCGTGAGAAGATTGAGGCAACCAATTCGGCCAACTAAAATGATTTTCATGTAATATTAGATTGTGTTCTAATGTTTTAAATGCATCTTGATTTTTCTCTATCGCAAATAAACCTTTCCAAAGACCAGAATTATAAAGTCCTAGCGAAAGTCCACCACAACCAGAAAATAAGTCTATGTAGGTTAGTTTTTTTTTATTCATATATGATTTTGTATTCAACTTAACAAAGTACGAAAAATTATTTAAAAATTGAAAGCATTATTTCATATCATTTTACAGATAATATTTAAAGCCATTCCACACACATTCCACTTCTCTCCTATCGTCGCTTCGTAAAAAGTGTTTATTCGCGCACACATTATTTTATTAAATAAGTGCTTATGATTGCTTCGCAATTCATTAACATTGTAGAAGAAACTTCTAGGAGTAAATTTTTTCAAGAAACAGTGGTACGCCAATGCGCCAACTAGCTCATTCACTAAAAAGGTCTACCAGAACTTTTCTTAACGCTCTGCCCTGCTTTTAACCAAATCGAAGAATGAGATTCGACGAAGCTTGCGAAGTCAAATATCTCATCCAAGATTCGCGAAAACCTCTAAAACAATATTGTCGATTTGAGCAAAGCTCAAGTTACATAACGCAAGAACATTATAGTACATTTAATACAATTACTCTCAGCTACTGTTTTTTTACGTTTAAATGCGTTTAATCCAAACCAACCGTTCTTAAGAACTTATTTGAGAACAATTTTTGCATATCATTTGATAATAATTGTTTTCGCTGTGTTTTCCATCGCTCTGCTTTATCACCAAACATGTGGGTAACTAAATCTGGGAATTTCCAATCGCTATTTTTTCCCCAATGAATGGTAAACGGAATGCTATTCGCTTTTAAGACTTCTATCATTCGTCTTGAGTATTCTTCCAAACTCATTATTTTTCTCGTTTTTTTCCACAGCACACCATCAATTTCAATCATACAAGTGATCGGGAACTTGGTAAATCCAAGTGTAGCTTTAGTTTGTTTTACAAAGCGTAAGGCAAATATGCCAGGTATTGGTCCTTCATCTCGTGTTAGCTTACCAAGAAGTTGCATCACTTTTTCTGAATCTTTATGGTCAATCCCAAATGAACAGGCAAATGCAGGTCCTTGATATGGTGCATCCCAAAAAATCTCTTTGAGCATTCCTGTGGTTTCTTCATTTACTGCTGGCAAAATAGTTTTGCGCAAACGTTTTACCAACCAAGGAATGCTTTTTGGAAAATTTTCGGCTAGTTTTACAAAAAGATGAATCAAATCTCGATATAACGATTCTTTAATAATTGGAAATGGATCTAGATAATGATTTGTATATGGTTTTTTGTACATGGCTTCTACAACACAATCAGATTCGTCACTATATTGATTGATAAATATTTTATAGTGAAAAGGTCTATTGCCATTGCCTTGTGCATCTGTCTCACCTTGAATTTTAAAACTTGAATTATTAAAGTCCATTGTATTGGCAAGCTCAAAGGCTACGCTTTTCTTTATTTTTTTCACATAACGTTTTATTAGAAAAACGTTTTCAGCTTCTATAACCACGCCATGAATAAATCCAAAACTACCCAACCCAACTAATGCTGCATAAAATAATTCATCATCTCTAATGACTTTTGAGTTTAAAGTAGCAATGAAATTATCATTTAATGCTGGTTTAGATGCTGGTTCTACGTATACAATATCGTCTAAATTAGGACCAGTAATCAGATTAAGCCCAACAACATAGTCTTGTACTGAGCCTATATCAAGACCTGCACCGTGAACACCTGTAGAAATGCAACCTGCTATCGTTTGTCCGTTACTTGCGCCACTTGTTTTAAGTGACTTTCCGTTTTCGGCTAATGTTTCAGATATTTCTTTAATGGTATTTCCACATTCAAATAAGAATAAATTTGTTGAATCGTAAGTACTATCTTGATGGCATTCACTAGCGTGAATAGGCATGGAAATATTCATAAATCCATTAAAATGCATTCGATCTTTTTGGCTCGCTATATTACTCATAGACCAAGCAGATCCATAGGCTCTAAAACCTTCACCTGACTGATGTGCTGCTTTAATTAGTCGTTGTATTTCACGTGCTGCATCATTATAACGATCAATTTTATTAGGCATCACTCGTTCGCCTTCTAGTTTGGTTTGGAATAATACTTTTAACGGAAAAGGTCCATTTCTATGTAACGTATCCCACTCATTTAATTGCTTCGATTTTGTGGTTGCCATAATAATTGGGTTTAAGGTTTTTCGCAGACGTATTTAATTTTCATTTTTCGCTTTCTTCCAAAGGTGATCGCACTTAGTAATACACCACCAAATGTATTGCGATACTCTACCATATTTAATTTACCAGACGCGCAAACATCGCTCTCTTTAATTAGAAAAGTGAAATCTTTTGAAGTCAGTTTCATATTAATAACGGTGTCTATCTCTACAACTTCCATTCCTCTATAGTAGTCATCTCTGTCAGAAAATGGGTCAGGTTGAGGCGCTCCGTTTTCACTTCTTAGCCTCACTGTATAACATGATGTGAGCAGACAAAGTGTGATTGTGATTAAAAAGAATTTAATGTGTTTCATAATAGTTGAATGTGTTTATTTTATTAAAGCTTATTATATGAGTTTAGATTCTAAATACCTCAGCTTTTTAAATGGCGATAAAGTATGTAGAACTACTTTTGCAAAGTCATTACGTTTTACAAAAAATTAGTGGTTTGTCAAATAAATTAATTAAGCTTTCGGCATAAACAATCTGCGTTATTTAAATTGCCTAAGGGAGATATTAATCACTAAATATCAAGTGATTACATAAATATAATAAAAATTTTCCAATATAAGCACTCTTATTATGCTTAAAGGAGAAATTAAGTAAATTCCCTTAAAAATTCTTCGATAGATTTCAGTACCATTTCATTATTATGAATGAAGTCTTTATTTCTGGCGCTCGATTTTTCATTTTTTTCAAATGCTTCAAAAACTTTAGAGGTATCCGCAGTTAATTTTCTCATGAGCGTTGGTAGTTTTGACTTGATGTATTCTTGAACTTCAAATAATTCATTTGCAGATGCTAAAGAAGATGAGACAATAAAGTCTAATAAATTCACAGAACGCTTACAAGCTTTATTACACAAGATCTCTTCGTCTATGAAATTTATGGCATATGATTCGGTCAAACCCATTTGCTTTTGAACTTCTAAAATGAAAGACATAATTATCCGATCGCGTTTCCAGGATCGATTTATCTTTAGGGTTGGACGAATAGAATTGCATATTTCTTCTAGATCTGACAACATCAATCCTTTGTTTTCTGAGCTTTGTATTCGATCTTCTGATGCTTGCCATAATGCAGTTAAATAAATATAGCGTTCAATGGTTTTTTTAGTAATGTTTGTGCCTTTATCGGTTTCCGAAATTAACTTTTTAGTTAAACTTAAAATCAAAGGCTTACTAATTGTACCGTTTTTATCAAAAGACGAATTAAAATGATCTTTGAGCTTGTTTATTAATGCAACTCTGTCTTTATTGATTAAATCTTCATGCTTTCCTTTGATTTTTTCTTTTTCCTTAAACTTAGCAATTACAGCATTAATCTCATCTTCAGAAACATTACGACTGTCGGAAATATTAATCGTCTTTTTAGTGCCAGTAATATTGTAGGTCACAAAAAGGTCGCCAATACGCCTTTGGAATTTTTGCGCTTTAAATATCTCTTTAAATGGAATTTCTCTATTAGATATGAATGGATTTTCTATGAGTTGACCAGCTGTTTTATTTTCTATGGTTTCATTAAAATTATTTCGACTGTAAAACACATTAAATTTATGGTAGTCAATATTATTATCATTATCAACAATGCTTCCAATACTAACAGCTTCCGTTTTTGTCAAATCTGTTTGTTGTGTGTGTATTTCAAATCTATTCGAGCCATCTTCATTTGTTAAAGTAATAGGATAAAACCGATTGTATTTAGCTAAATCTACATATGCTTTTTCATTAGTGTCATAAATACCATAGTTGTAGTTTTTTGGAATTTCGATCGGATTGAATTTCATAAAAAATAATACCGAAAGCACACTACATAAACTAATTACAGCAAACCACACCTTGGAAGAAAAATTGTCAAATTGTACTAAACTCAAATGTATTTCTGGAAACTTAAAGAATGCTGTTATATTAGATAAGACGGCAAAAAGCCCACGGATCTTAGAAAATGACAAGCCTAAAAACGTACTAAGTATTGCAATAAAGCCAGTAATTTTCTCCTGTGTAAAATACTCATCTTGCAAATAAACATTTCGATTTATCTTATAATTCCAAATACTTAATACTGCTATTAAGCTTAATAACAACACGAGGTTTGTTTTTGTTAGCAATGCTGAGCTATTACGTTTAATGGCTTCAACAACTAGAGTTCCATTGTCTAGATTAACAACCTTACTTTCAATTTTTAAGTCTAATTTTCTTGAATTGATAAAATTGAACTGACAAGTAAAACGAATTTGCTTCACCGCTTCTGAAGTCAAATAATCTTTAACCTCCTCTTTTACTTTGTCTATTGAAAATGCAATGACTAAAAGGTTAGAGTTATTGTTTTCAGTATCACGAAATTCAATCGGACTTATAATTTCTTCACCTATAATTCCATTTGAAGTAGAGTTGTTTATATATGGATGAAATGTAGTGTTTGTTGATGGATACGATTCATGTTTTCCGATTTGTACTTCTTCTATCACGACATTATTCAACCCTCGAGGTCCTGAATCTATATTGGTGAAAAGAATAGGAATTTCAAAGTCTAAGCCTAATGAAGAATCAATCGCATTAACATTGTGTTTCAGCTTACCATTTATATTGCTTTTTTTTATATCCATATTTTTGAATACGATACTAATACAACGCTTAATGGAAACGAAAAATTCATAACCATCAAGCGATCAAATAGACATACAAAGTACAATACATGTATGCGTATCAATCAAAGATTAATAAACTTTAAGGGAGAACTTAAATATACAAAAAATATTAAGCACTTATTGAATAGTTCAACAATAAGAAGCTAAAGCACAAGTATTAAGTAGTTCTAAAACGATAAGTGAATCAAAAAAAACCTAGACCAACAAAACAGATAATATCATTTCTACCAGATCTTAATACGCTCTTCTTCTTTTCTATAGTTCGTCTCACCAGGTTGCACATCAAAGGCTTCATAAAATGGCGTAAAATTCATTAGCGGACCATTAACACGCCATTTAGGTGGTGAATGTGGATCATTAGCAACATAATTACGTAAATATTCATCACGCATTTTAACACGCCAAATGTTAGCAATTGATAGGAAAAAGCGTTGGTCTGGTGTATAACCGCCAATTTTTGTTGTATCTTGACCTTGTGCTGTGAGCTTAAAAGCATCATAAGCAATGGCAATTCCTCCATTATCTGCTGTGTTTTCACCTACGGTTAATGCGCCTTTCAAATGAATACTGTCTAAAACAGTAAATGTATTGTATTGGTCAATCACCTGCTGTGTCTTGGCTTTAAATTGAGTGTAGTCGTTTTCAGTCCACCAATTGGTAACATTTCCATTCTTATCGTACTGTGCGCCTTGATCATCAAACGCATGTGTAAACTCATGACCTATAACCATACCAATGCCGCCATAATTTGCAGCATCATCAGCATATAAATCAAAATAAGGGGCTTGTAAAATACCAGCCGGAAAGACGATTTCATTAAGTGACGGATTGTAATACGCAGTTACGGTTGAAGGCGTAGTTCCCCATTCATCTCTATTTGGTGGTTTATTAAGTTGTTTTAATTCGTACTTATAGGCATCTTTACGAAGCGCCACTACATTTTCAAAAAACTGATCTCTACTAATAGACACATCATAGGTTCGCCATACGTCTGGATATCCAATTTTTTTACTAATAGCAAATAGTTTATCCTTAGCTTTCAGTTTAGTACTATCACTCATCCAATCAAGATTTTCGATACGCTTTTCTAATACCCTTTGAAAATTTTCAACGAGTTCTAGTGCTCGCTTCTTAGCGTCTTCATTAAAATATCTTTTGACGTATAACTGTCCTAATGCAAAGCCAATTTGTCTATCTACACGACGCACCATTTGTTTTGCTCGCGGTTGTTGTTCCGTTTGACCAGACAATACTTTTGAATACTCAAAAGCCGCATCTTGAAATGGTTTACTTAAAATGTTACAGTGCGAACCGATTGAATTTGCCTTTAAGAATAACTTCCAATCTTCTAATGAGACCGAAGCTAACATAGCATCTAACTTATCGTAATATGCAGGTTGAGCAACGTCCACAGAATCTACATCCATGTTAAGATTATTAAGAATGTTAGACCAACCAATATTTGCATGCTTTTGATCTAATTCGGAAACTGCTAATTTATTGTAGTTCTCTTGAACATTTCTTAGCTCTATTCGTGTTTTGTGTGATTCAGCCAATTGCTTTTCAATAGTGTAAACAATAGCTGCATGTGCTTTAGCATTCTTATCACCTACCAATTCAAAAACTGTAGTCAAAAAAGCTTTATATGCATCTTGAATTTGTTCTACTGAAGGATTATCAATAAAATAATAATCACGATCAGGTAAACCCAAACCAGCCTGATAAAAATGCAAAATATTAAGCGAACTATTTTTTTGATCTGGTGATATAAACGGACTAAGCATCGAATAATCACCATAGGTCAATTGCGTGGCAACAAACGCTGTCATTGAAGAAATATCGTTTATAGCTTCAATTCTATCAAGTATTGGTTGAATAGGCTTCATTCCGCGATTGTTTACACTTATGGTATCCATACCTGAAGCATAAAAATCTCCAACCATTTGTTCAATACTTCCTTTAGGATGCACTTCTTGGGAAACTTCATCCAAAATATTTTTCAGTAACTCTTGCTGTGGAATATTTAAAAACCGATAGGCACCTACACCTACTTGATCATCAGCAATTATAGCATTTTCTAGCCAGTTTTTATTGACATGGCTAAAGAAATCATCACCTGGCTTAATGGTGGCATCAATACCATCAAAAACAACAGGTTTAATAGTTGGTTCTATAGGTTTATCCTTTTTACAAGAAATACATATAAAAAGAATAAACAATAAGGCAAAAGAATATTTCATGATCGTACGGTTTTTATCAAAGGTATACATTTATTTTATCTGATTTGTAGTCTACAAATAAATTGTAAAATTATGATCTTATGTAACAAATGAAGTACTTAATATTGCTAATATTTAGTGTAAAGCACAAGATGTAAATATTGAGTACTTAATTTTGATTGAGAAATTGAAATTATTCAGTAATTTTAGGTACTAACTTTAAACCAATTCTTATGAAGCTGTTCACTAAACTCTTCCTGCTATTACTATTTACAATCTCTAATTTCTCTCACCTCAAGGCTCAGACAAAAACTAATGAAGACAATAAAAACCCTTTTGATGGTCTGCAATTGCGTAGCATAGGGCCAGCTTTCATGAGTGGTCGTATTGCAGATATTGCTATTCATCCTGAAAATGAAAATATTTGGTATGTGGCAGTTGGATCTGGTGGTGTATGGAAAACAAGCAATGCAGGCACAACATGGACTCCCATTTTTGACAAACAAACCTCCTACTCTATTGGTACAGTATCTATAGATCCTAATCAAACTGAAACCATTTGGGTTGGTACAGGCGAAGATGTTGGAGGTCGACATGTAGGCTATGGTGATGGTGTTTACAAAAGTGAAGATGGAGGGAGCACCTGGAAAAATATGGGCTTAAAAAACTCGCAACATATTTCGCGTGTTATTGTGCATCCTGAAAATAGTGACATCGTTTGGGTTACTGCTCAAGGACCTCTTTGGAATAAAGGTGGTGATCGTGGCTTATATAAGAGTATAGATGGTGGAAAAACTTGGAATAAAACATTGGGTGATAACGAATGGACTGGTGTTACCGAATTGGTATACGATCCTAGAAATCCAAACCGAATGTATGCTGCCACATGGCAACGTCATAGAACTGTTGCTGCTTATATGGGAGGCGGACCAGAAACAGGACTGTATAGAAGTAATGATGGTGGTGACACTTGGGAAAAGTTAACTAACGGCTTACCTGAGACTGCAATGGGTAAAACAGGATTAGCCATTTCGCCATATAATCCAGACGTATTATATGCTGCTATTGAGTTAGATCGTAGAACAGGTGGCTTATATCGTTCTGATGATGGTGGAAGCTCATGGAAAAAGCAATCTAATACAGTTACAGGTGGTACAGGACCACATTATTATCAAGAATTGTTTGCGTCTCCACATCAAAAAGACCGTTTGTACTTAATGGATAATTCCTTACAAATTTCTGAAGATGGTGGAAAGACATTTTATAGAATGAATCGAAAAAACAAGCATGGTGACAACCATGCGATTGCTTTTAAAAAGAACGATCCTAACTATTTGATTGTAGGAACAGATGGTGGCTTATACGAATCATTTGATTTAACCAAATCTTGGAAATATGTTGAGAATTTACCTGTAACACAATTCTATAAAATGGCTGTTGATGATGCAGAACCTTTTTATAACATCTATGGTGGAACGCAAGATAATAGTACCGAAGGTGGTCCTTCTCGTACCGATAATGTTCATGGTATTCAAAATAGTGATTGGAGAGTTGTTTTGAATTGGGATGGTCACCAACCAGCCACTGAACCAGGTAATCCAAATATTATCTATGCCGAACGCCAAGAAGGCAACTTGGCTCGTATAGATATGATCACTGGCGAAGTTACCGATATCCAGCCACAACCTGAAGCAAATGAAGACTATGAGCGTTTTAATTGGGATGCACCTATTTTAGTGAGTCCGCACTCACCCACTACCATTTATTTTGGTTCTCAAAGGGTTTGGAAATCTGAAAATCGTGGTGATGATTGGACTGCCATATCTGGAGATCTAACTAAAGATCAAGAACGTTTGGCATTACCAATAATGGGAAAACAACAGTCTTGGGATGGTGCTTGGGATGTATACGCTATGTCTAATTACAATACCATAACTTCATTAGCAGAGTCTCCAAAACAAAAAGGGTTGCTTTATGTTGGAACTGATGACGGACTTATAAATATTACCGAAGATGGTGGTACCAATTGGAATAGAATTACAGTTAGTGATCTACCTGGTGTACCAGCAACAGCATTCGTTAATGATATTAAAGCAGATCTACATGACGCCAATACAGTATACGTTGCTTTAGACAATCATAAATTTGGCGACTTTAATCCATATCTGTTAAAGAGTACAAATAAGGGCAAAAGTTGGGTATCCATTGCCAAGACTATTCCTAAGCGTCACTTAGTATGGCGATTGGTTCAAGATCATGTGAATCCGAAATTATTATTCATCGGAACCGAGTTTGGATTGTATTTTTCAATTGATGGAGGTCAACAATGGACTCAGTTAAAAGGAAATGTACCTACGATTTCGTTTAGAGATTTAGCCATTCAAAAACGCGAGAATGATCTAGTTGCTGCGTCATTTGGTCGAGGCTTTTACATTCTAGACGACTATTCCGCTTTACGAGATGTTTCGAATGCAACACTTCAGCAAGAAGCAAAACTATTTCCTGTACGAGATGCCTGGTGGTATATTCCACGTTCTCATTTGAGTTTTGATCCTGGAAAAGGGAGTCAAGGTGATTCGCATTTTGTTGCTCCTAATCCAGATTTTGGAGCGGTATTTACTTACTATTTAAAAGATGCTCCTGTTTCTAAAAAAGAGGCTAGACAAAAGAAAGAGAAAGCGCTAACTAATTCTAATATTCCGTTTCCTGGATGGAAAGCATTAGAAGAAGAAAAACTTGAGTCTAAAGCACAGTTATTATTTGTTATAAAGAATGCATCAGGAGATGTAGTTAGAAATTTATACGCTCCTGCTAAAGCTGGTATCAACAGAATTGCTTGGAATCTTAGATATGCAGATATGAGTCCTATTATGTTAGATACAAAAAAAACTGATTCTGAAGAAGGTGATTCAGCTTTTAGCTTATTAGCACCTCCAGGTAATTATAATGTAACGATGTACTTATCTAATAATGGAACAGTCAAAAAATTATCTGAGCCAGTAGCATTCTTAGTCAAACCATTACGAAAAGCTGCCTTAGAAGGTTCAAGTCCAGAAGAGGCTTCCAATTTTTGGCGTTCTTTTGAATCTGCTATGAGAGACGCTTCTAAATTTGATATAGAAATGAGTAAAGCCAGAAAAAAGGTGACAGCGATGCATACCGCTTTAATGAAGAGCAATACATCACCTGAAGCCATTTCAAATCAACTTGCAGGATTAAAAAGACGTTTAAATGAATTACAATCATCATACTATGGTAATCAAGCAAAATCAGAAGTCGGAGAAAAAGGACCACCTACGGTTAACGACAGGATGTTTGCCGTATATAAAGGTGTAGAACGGTCTACATATGGACCAACAGCAATGCTCAAAGCTCAGCTACAAATTATAAGCAACCAACTTACTACAGCAAGTTCAATATTAGATGCTATTGAAGAAGAATTAGCACAACTTTCAGCTACGTTGACAGCTTCTGGAGCACCTTATATTGAAGATTGATAATCACTTCTAAGTGTAAAATAAACAAAAGCCTATCAAAAAATGATAGGCTTTTGTTTTGTGATGTTTTTCTCTTGCATGTCAACACAATTTTTAAAACTACAACTCTAACAATATATTAACACAAATCAACGTTTATTATTTTTAAATTCGGCCATCAAAAAATTAGCATTTTTTAATTAATTATATGAAATCACGCTTAGCTTACCTACTAAGTCTTTTATCATTAGTAGCTTATGCACAAAAGGGATCTGATCTTAATATTGTTGACCGCATAGATCTTAGTGCCATTATTAAACATGACACAACTTCAGTTGAAATTGAATTTGATACCATCACTGCTGTAGATATAAAAGCGACTCATTGGGACCCGACAGTATATAATCCCTATAAAAATGAATTGATAGTTTTTCCATTACAACTTACATTTAAAGATTCTACTTATGCCTCTCCTATTGGAAAAACCAAAGTCGTCACATCACGTTACGGTTGGCGAAAAGGAAGGGCTCATAAAGGGATTGATATTGATCTGGTAACAGGTGATAGTGTATTTGCTATGTTTGATGGTGTTGTTCGGTTAGCTAGATATAGTAAAGGGCATGGCAGAACTGTAATTTTAAGGCATTACAATGGCCTAGAAACGGTTTATGCACATTTATCTAAATATGGTGTCAAAGAGAATGATAGCATACAACGCGGACAATACTTGGGTAAAGGTGGTACATCTGGAAATGCTAGAGGAAGCCATTTACATTTAGTTATAAACTATAAAGGCGTCTCAATAAACCCAGAATATTTATTTGAGTTCAACGATACAAATACAATTAGAGCGAATACTATTTGGGTTACCAAACAGTGGACACGTCCTTACGTACACAATTCAAAGCGACAAAGTAAAATTGATCTCTTACTAACCGAAGAAGATGCCATTGCTAGTTTACAAAAACAACGAAAGATATACGTTGTCAAGCGTGGCGATACGTTGTCAAGAATATCTGCGAGAAACAATGTCTCAATTGCTACGTTATGCAAAACGAATTCTATAAAACGTAATTCGGTAATAAAGATTGGACAAAAGTTAGTCATCGAAAAATAGATACAACAAATCAAATAGTATATTTCATATTTTTAATTGTCGTATTATAGCATTATTTTGACATGATAAAACATATGCAAAATTGATCTACAAAACACACAAGCCATCAAACAAGCTTTCAAAATATTTAATTGATATCGTCTACATAAAAGATTATTATCCTGAACATATTATGGATAAATACCTCCCAGACGGAACTATTAATATTGTTTTCGAACTTACTGGAACGCCAAAGTTTATTTATGACAATAGCTCGAAAAAAGAAATTCAAGAATGTACTGATGTTTGGTTTTCTGGTGTTCTAAAAGAATATATCACTATTAGTGCGCATGCAGAAGAAATGATAGTTGTTATCTTCAAGCCTGGTTCAGGCTATCCACTAACGCATAAGCCAGTTGACCATTTCACAGATAAAGTGACATCTGCACATATTGTTTTTGGAAGTTCAGTTACTGATTTACATCACAAATTAAAGCATCCTACTTCGCCAGAGGAAAAATTTTCAGATATAGAACAATGGATATCAAGTCAACTGATCGAAGATGAATTTTATTTAAACATCATGCAAACTGCTATTGAGAACATCAAAAACTCATCTTCACAAATTACCATTGCAGATGTAGCTGCTAAAACTGGATACTCCCAAAAGCAGTTTATTCAATTGTTTAAAAAATATATTGGTATCACTCCAAAGCAATTACATCGCATCGTTAGATTTAATGAGATATTAGCTGCTGTAGAGCAACAAGAAGATATCTCTTGGACTGCAATTTCTGCAGATTGTGGTTATTTCGATCAGGCACATTTTATAAAAGACTTTCAATCGTTCTCTGGTTTGAACCCAAAACAATATTTAAAGGATATTGGTGATTATCCGAATTATTTTCCTGTGAAGTAAATTTTTTACAATTTTCACATTTAATATTCCTGTTCCTTTGTTTTATAAATTAATTTTACAGTATGAAATCAGCACTTTTACTTCTTTTTTTAATAATTACACAAATAGCAATAGCGCAGAATGATCATGAAACATTTACTGCACACGAAAACTTAATTGGAGGCATTTGGAAGTTGGATGCAAAATGGGGTGACGGAACTCCGCACAAATTGAATATCAGTTATGAATCTAGTTTAGATGGATTAATTCTAAAAACAACAACTCATGGCAATGTAAAAACTGATGGCTATGAATTTGGTTTGAGAAATGAAGGTATTAGATATTTCAATAAAGAGACAAAAACTATTGAGTTTTATGAGTTTGATGTGTTTGGTGGCTTAACCAAAGGAAGCATCACTTACAATAGCAAGGATATATATTATACCTATAATTATGAAGTAGGAGGTCAAAAAACTGAAATTACTGATGGCTGGGAATACATTAATGAGAATACCTATAAATACAGCATTGGCATTTATGACTTTGAATCCAATACTTGGAAACAGAAGTTTTTAAATGCAGAAATTAAACGTTTAAAAAGCGAATAGTTTACTGTACTAATTTACTTATAATAAAGACTCACCATTGAGGTTAGTAGTAAGCACATCACTCATGTAATCAAAAAATGGCCTAATAGCTTTAAAACTTGAGTTAACTTCATTGATAAAGCCATCTGATGTTACTTCTTTATCTGTATACTTCTTTGTAAAAATATACTGTTTCTTTTTAATAAGATCAATTGCTGGATGCGTTTTGTCAAAATCTCTAGGTGCAGTTTTGAGTTCGTCACCTACAAATTCACCCCAAACCGATTTAAACTTCTTATCGTTGATAATATTTCGTATTTCTGTTGCGTCTTGCTCAAACTCTCTTCTAATACGCAATAGATCGTCTTTATTTGGTTCCCAAAAGCCTGTAGCAATAAAACTTTCATTATTTGGTTGAATATGTAAATAGTAACCGCCTCGTAATTCTGGTTTCTTACGTCCAAAGGAACCTCCAAAATGTGTTTTATATGGCGCTTTATTTTTTGAAAAACGCACGTCACGATATATTCGGAACATTTTAAATTGATCAACATTATCATGCGTATTTAATGTTTCATAGAGATTTTTATAAGTTTGCTTTGCTTCTGCTTCTATAGATTTGAATTCTTTTTTATGAGCATTAAACCAGTCTCTATCATTGTTTTTTTCTAATTTCTTGAAAAATTCTAAAGTGTCTTTCGAAAAGTGAAGATCTGCCATGTTGTATGTATTAGTTTAACAAACTTAAAAGTACAAAAAAAAGTCTCGATTATATATCGAGACTTATAAGTTATTGATTAGTATTTTTTAAAATTCTGAATTGCTTTTAAATTCTTCATTCACTAGCATTTTGGTGTCTGAATTATAATACTCTACTACAAAATTACCTTCATCATTAAAATAGCCTACACCAGAATAGTTATTAATATCTAAAATGTAGTATTGACTGTTTGACGACCTTACTGCTGTTGCGAACATCTTATTGTTGTCATCAGACATTAAGAATCCAGATTCGTTAGATGTAAATGCGTATTTACTATCGTTATTGGTAAAATAAATAATTTCATCTTTTGAATCGTAAAAAGGATCATTATCGTTATCGATACTTACTGTCTTGGTCACCTTTACTTCTGGAAACACACGTGGTGCATTTACAGTACCTTCATAATTTGGATCTGTCATCACCTCTTGTTCTTTCTTAGTGGTAACCTTTATCTTATTCTCAACAATCTTACCGTCTTTTTCTACTTTTATTGTTTTTACTTTTGTTTCCTCTACTTTGTCAACTGGTTTATTTTGAGCATAAGCTCCAGTTATCATTAGTAAAGAAAATGCATAAATTAAATTTTTCATTGTTTTATGGTTTTATGGTTCTACTTCAATTAATTAGATTTTCTAATTAATTATTTGTTATCATCTCCAGCTTCTTCAATTGCCTCATTGATCTCATCTTCAAGATCTTCAGCTGCATCTTTCACATCGTCTGAGGCTTCTTCAATATCATCTTTTACCTCTTCCATTGCTGCTTCGATTTTTTCATCTGGAGTTCTTTCATCTCTACAACTAGTTAATACTGTACCTATTGTAAAAAGAAATATAAATGCTAATAATATGTTTTTCATTGTATTAATTTTTAATTATTATGGTGATAATACAAAGATGCTCATATTGCATGATCTAAGTTTGCTCTAATCATGAACATTTTGCCGTAAATGATATTTGGCGAAATATTAATTTTTGGAAAAGGATTCTTGCATCATTTCAGGATTTTTGATGGCAAGTTTATTATCAAATTGTAAAGTGCGTATCGGAAATGGTATGTTTATACCTTCCTTATCGTATGCCTTTTTAATTTGAATGATTGCTTTCGTTTTTGCTCTCATTTTTTCTAACATACTTTCTGCATCTATCCAGAAGCGACAAAGGTAATTTATTGAACTATCTCCAAATTCGGTATAATAAAATTCAACATCTTCAGCACTTTCAACTTGGCTAAATGTTGAAGCTATGGTTTCTTTCGTTAATTTTTCCACTTGCTCTAAATCTGATTCATAGCCTACGCCACATTCAAGAAACACTCTCATCCTAGTGGTGAGAGAATAATTCTTCAATGGGTTTTCTAATATCATTTTATTAGGAATAACTACAATATTATTATCGGCTTCTTTTAATGTGAAATCTTTCAAGTTAATGTCAATAATCTCTCCTGAATACCCATTGGTTTCAACCCAATTTCCAATTTGAATTTTTTTCCTAAACGAAATTACTATACCAGCAATAGTATTTGATAATGTGCCTTGTAATGCTAAACCAATTACTAAACCTGCCACACCAGCACCAGTAAGTAATGACGTTAGCGTTTTACTTAGATCTAATATTCCTAGGGCTAAAAACAAGCCTATTAGTACTACAGAAACCGCACTAATTCTAGCAATCATACTGCTTATTGATTCTTGCTTTACTTTTTTTGAAACTAACTTGTATGCGAGTTTATTTACATATTTAGCAATAAAATAAGCACTCACAAGTACTATGATTGCTAATGCTAAATTGGGTAAATTTTGTATAATGGCATCTAACCAACCTAATAATTTTTTACTTAGATTCGTAAATGCTTGGCTAATTTGTTCTTTCATAATAATTTAATTTTACCGTTCATAACTTATTTAATTCAAAATAGTGGATTATGATTCTACTAAATTATGTTTCAAAGTTTCTGACGTTTTTTTGGTCCAAGCATCTAACATCCAACTTGTTTTTTCCATTTCTCTGATGTAGGCACCTATAAGATCTATAGTGCCTTCGTCTGATGCTTTATCGGCTTTAATTATTACTTTACTCATTTGTTCAAGTAATATTTTGTGATCGCTTAAGATCTCGAGTACCATAGCTCTATCAGATTTTAATGGTGATACTTCACTAATGTTTGATATTTCAAGATAATCACTCAACTTACTCATTGGGTGATATCTTAATGTAAGTACACGTTCAGCGATTTCATCAATTTTAGTGCGTGCATCTGTATATAATTCTTCAAATTTGTTGTGAAGCTCAAAAAAGTTCTCTCCAAGAATGTTCCAGTGGAAATTTCTTAATTTTTGATAGTATACGTGATAGTTAGCTAATAGTGTATTGAGTTCTACTACTACAGGGATTAGCTGTTCATCTTTCATATTCAAATAACTCATGTTTATATAGTTTTAAATTAATATTTGTTTCTATATAAACTATAGGAATATAAGCTGTTGTCAAGCTATTTAACAGGTTTTAACAGTCTTAGATTTTGTTTAACAAAAATTATGTTAAAGCCATTTCTTCCTTCTAAAAAATATTAACATAATTATGAATAGAATAGCCATTACACCTAATAAAATGAAATAACCATTTTTGCTATGTAGTTCAGGCATATTTACAAAGTTCATACCATATATGCCCGCAATGAAGGTCAACGGAATGAATATAGTAGCAATAATGGTAAGCACTTTCATGACTTCGTTCATTTTATTACTTATAATGGTCATGTGCATATCCATTAAACTCCAAATGAGTTCTCGGTAGAGCTCTACAGATTCATTAACTTGAATGATATGATCATACAAATCTCTAATATAGCTATGAGACTTTATATTAATTACTAGGTTATCAGATTTCTCTAATCGATTAATGACTTCTCGTAATGGAAGTATTGAGCGTCTTATTCTTAAAATTTCTTGTTTGAGGTCTTGTATTTGACTTGGCGTATTGGCGTCATTTGTATTTGAATCAAAAATGATAGTTTCTAAATCTTCTACCTTGTCACCTACTGCTTCTACAATAGTAAAATAATTATCAACCACGGCATCAAGAATCGTATACATTAAATAATCAGCGCTTTGCGATCTAATTCGCCCTTTAGACAATGCTATTCTATCTCTTAGATCATCAAACACGTCACCATCGGCTTCCTGAAATGTGAGTACATAGTCGTGACCAACAACCATACTTAAATGTTCATATTGTATTGCATTGTCCCCTTTTAAATAAATCATTTTAAATACAATGAACAGGTAATTTTCGAATTCTTCAAGCTTTGGTCGTTGATTTGTATTAACAATATCTTCGAGAGTTAAAGGGTGTAAACTGTAATGCGAACCTAATTTTTGTATGTCTTTTAAATTATTAAGTCCGTTTACATTAATCCAAGTAACTTGATTGTTTCCTTCAAGACCAAAGCCTTCTTCTACATCATTGCAATCAATTTTAGTATAGGTATCTGAAGAATAATTGATGATATCAATTACTGTTTCTAATGTGCTCTTTTTTCCTCTGTAGGCCATTGTTCCAGGAGGAAGATTGGATACCTTATATGCCCTTTTTTTCTTTTTAGATGTCATTTATATTGTTGTTAAACCTTCTAAATGTATAAAAACTTTTTAGTATAGTACTTATCAATTAGTCAATAAGTATTTATTATTAGTAATGCTATTAAATTGATTACAATCTATTTACTTTAGATTAAATAAAGTAAGGTTTGCATATTGATTATATTTTCACTAATATGCAAATTCAATCCTTCATAAAATATAATACATGGGAAGACCTCCAACAAAACCTATAAAATTCAGAGATGGGTTTTATATAGAAATACGTAACAAAGGGAAAAATACAGGTATTAAGTTACATAGAGATACAAAAGAACAAATGTTACGAACTATAAAAGAATATGAACAAACTAAAGATGTTCTTATTCTTGGTGAATCAAAAAATGGAAAATGGGTTAATAAAACACCTGTTTTGCATGTAGTAGAAGATTAGATCGATTAATTTTTTAATAAACGACCTTCTTTAATTTTGCGTAATACGTAAAAGAAAGAAGGTTTTTTTATGTTATATTGATAATTTTCATAAATTGTTGCCAATAACTAACTAAAATCAATAATTTATGACTGATTATTCAAACAACAAACCACCTGTTTGGTTTTGGATTGTAAGTGTAGTTGCACTTATTTGGAATGCTTTAGGTGTAATGGCTTATTTGGTTCAAGCTTACATGACTGATGAAATGATAGCTGAATTGCCCGAAGAACAACAAGCCGAATTTTTAATTGAACATCCAGCATGGTACACAGCAGCATTTGCATTAGCTGTATTTTGCGGTGTTTTGGCATGCTTGGCTTTGTTATTTAGAAAGAAATTAGCATATCTTTTATTTATTGTTTCTTTTTTAGCGGCTACAATTCAACAAGTATATTTAATGACATCTGTTGAAGGTGTTAGCCCTGGAATGCCAATTACAATAATTGTAGTTTGTGCATTTTTAGTATGGTTTTCAAAAATGGCAACATCTAAAGGATGGATAAAATAGTAGTCTAACCAACCATGTTTATATTCAAAAAAGGCATTAGAGTATCACCTCTAATGCCTTTTTTATATCATAATTAATAGTAGATTTGTGTTACCACTAATTCATATATAAACAATGACAATAACAACTCTTGATTGGATCATTATTAGTTTCTTTTTAATTCTATTCGCTGGTATAGGTATTTATGTTTCTAAACAAGCTGGTAAAGATTCTAAGGCATTTTTTCTCTCAGGAAGAAACATGCCATGGTGGCTTTTAGGTGTAAGTATGGTAGCTACAACTTTTGCTGCTGATACGCCAGGATTAGTAACGCAATTGGTTAGAGAGAATGGTGTTTCTGGTAATTGGGTTTGGTGGGCAATGTTACTTACAGGTATGCTTACTGTCTTTTTTTATGCTAGACTTTGGCGAAAAAGCGGAATAACTACAGATTTAGAATTTTACGAACTGCGTTACAGTGGTAAAATAGCAGGGTATTTAAGAGGTTTTCGAGCTATTTATTTAGGTGTGATTTTTAATGTTATTACCATGGCTGGTGTATGTTTAGCTGGCGCAAAAATTGCAAATATTTTGTTAGGCATATCTCAAGGTGAAATGCTACTATATTCTTCAATAATCGTGGTTATCTATTCAGCATTTGGTGGATTGAAAGGTGTGTTGATTACAGATTTCATACAATTCATTATCGCTATGATTGGTAGTATTTGGGCCACAATTTATATTGTTAATTTGCCAGAAATAGGAGGAACTACAAACCTCTTATCGCACATAAATGTTAGTGATAAATTAGCCTTATTGCCAGATTTTTACAATAACGAGGCGTTAATTACTGTACTTATTATCCCTTTAGCTGTGCAATGGTGGAGTACTTGGTATCCTGGTGCTGAACCTGGCGGAGGTGGTTATATAGCACAACGTATGTTGGCAGCTAAGAATGAAAAACATGCAACCTGGGCAACACTGTTCTTTAACGTGGCACATTATGCCATTCGGCCGTGGCCATGGATTATTGTTGGTTTAGCCTCACTAGTTGTTTTTCCAAATTTAGAGAGTATCAATCTGGCTTTTCCTAGCTTATCTTCATCAATGGAAGGCGAAGACGTAGCTTATGCAGCTATGATGACTTATTTGCCACCTGGATTAATTGGTATTGTGCTTTTGTCATTAATTGCTGCATTTATGAGCACTATTTCAACCCAATTGAATTGGGGAAGCTCATATGTAGTTAATGACTTTTACAAACGTTTCATTAAGCCTGAAGCCACAGATAAAGATCAAGTTCTAGTAGGTAGAGTCTCTACTATAATATTGATGATTCTTGCTGCATTATTTTCATTTTTCTTACAATCTGCAGGTGAAGTACTTAACTTACTCTTACAAATTGGTGCTGGTACAGGTTTACTATTTATACTACGTTGGTTTTGGGGAAGAATCAATCCGTATAGTGAAATTGCAGCCATGGTCATTTCATTTATAATTGCAGTGTTTTTCTTTGTGAATGGGAAAATGGATACACCAATAATCGAACTTGCTGGTCATTGGCAATTGGTATTTGGTGTTGTAATTACAACTATTGGTTGGATGTTAGTTACACTATTTACTAAACCTACAGATGATAAAACGTTAGAATCTTTTAATAGCTTGATATTTGGAGTTGACTCAAAATTCAAAGGCTTTAGAATGAAAATACTTGGTTTCTTTTCAGGTGTTATTGGTGTGTATTGCACCCTTTTTGCTATAGGCAATTTTATCTATGGAAAATTAGGGTTGGCTTTTGTTTTGTGTGCAATAACTGTAGTATGCGGATTTGTGGTTATTAAGTCCTTAAATGATAAAATCAATTAGTGGAATTACATGTTCTTTATGTGATATTCTACTAAACCTTCAATAGGTCGTCTTTCAAAATTACCAACCGTAAACCCTAATTCGTTACCAACTTCTCTAATTTCCTTTTCAGAAAAGAAAGCAATTGAACCTGCAAAATGCACAGGAACTGTTTTTAGTTCTTCTTCATACTGAAATATCATATTGTTAGCAAATGTGCGAATTCCTCTTTTGATAAGCTCGATAATATATT
The DNA here is from genome assembly GCF_947503375.1 of uncultured Psychroserpens sp. Taxonomy (GTDB): domain Bacteria; phylum Bacteroidota; class Bacteroidia; order Flavobacteriales; family Flavobacteriaceae; genus Psychroserpens. The sequence continues at coordinate 245,830 of NZ_CANNDQ010000006.1, read as the reverse complement.
CAGAGTCTTTATTTAAAAACATGAACTCAGCAAAATTCGCTAAGTATGCATTTGGATTTGGCTGCTTGTATAAATTGTATTTAATATAGTCTGCATCTAAATTATACTTGTGCTCAAAGGCTACCTTTATATCTTCGGGCATTTTATTATAATAGAAATCTTTAATAAGTTCTTTACCATAATAATTTCCTGAAGCATCATCCATAAGTGTATATCCTAATGAAACGACACGTTGATGCAAACGCAAGCCATCAAAATAACTACAATTTGAGCCTGTTCCCATAATACAAACAACAGCTGCCTCAGATGGATGATTTACTGTCGCTCTAACAGCAGCCATTGTATCTTCTAGAACATCAACTAAAGCATTTACAAAAATGGATTCTAAAACACCCGTTAATATTAATTTTGGATTAGTAGTACCACAACCAGCACCATAAAAAAACACATGAGTAACTTGATCTTTGATTTGCATTAACTCATCACTGTTTCTTATAATTTTATTAAGTTTTTTCTCCTTTAAAATGGCTGGATTCAGGCCCTTAGTACGAATTTTTTCATGTAGTTGATTACCATTATTGTCAACAGCAATCCAATCGCATTTTGTAGAGCCACTATCTGTGATTAAAATCATGAGCTATAAGTAAAAAGATAAATCCGTAGTTATAAATAAAACTACGGATTTAAACTAAGATTTATAATGAATTAACTTTTTGTGCTAAATCAACTAATTTGTTAGAGTATGCAAATTCATTGTCATACCATGATACTAGTTTAAAGAATTTTGAATTTAATTCAATACAGGCATCTGCATCAAAAATGCTCGTACGTGTATCACTAACAAAGTCTTGGGATACAACAGCATCTTCAGTATAACCAAGAACACCTTTCATATCGCCTTCTGAGGCATTTTTAAAAGCTGCTTTTATAGCTTCTAGCGACGTATCATTTTTAGTTCTAACCGTTAAGTCTACTACTGAAACATCTGCAGTAGGAACACGAAACGCCATACCTGTAAGCTTACCGTTTAATTTAGGAATTACTTTACCAACTGCTTTTGCAGCTCCAGTTGTAGAAGGAATGATATTTAAAATTGCTGAACGTCCCAAGCGATAATTTTTGCGTGACGGCCCATCAACCGTTAATTGCGTAGCTGTACTTGCATGTATAGTAGTCATTAATGCTTCTTCGATGCCGAAGTTATCATCAACTACCTTAGCTATAGGAGCTAAGCAGTTGGTCGTACAAGATGCATTAGACACAATATTGTGATCGCTAGTAAGCTCATTATCGTTAACTCCCATAACAAACATTGGAGCATCTTTACTTGGTGCTGATATCACAACCTTTTTAGCTCCAGCTTGAATGTGATAATCTGCTGTTTCTAACGAAGTGAAAATGCCAGTACATTCGGCAACTACGTTTACTCCAACTTCATCCCATTTCAAGTTTTTCGGGTCTCTTTCCGCAGTAACTCTAACTGTTTTACCATCTACCACAAGATGACCATCTTCTACTTCAACGGTTCCATCAAAATTACCGTGTACTGAGTCATATTTTAACAAGTATGCTAAGTGTTCTACATCTAATAAATCATTAATTGCAACAACATCAACATCATCACGCTTTACAGTTGCTCTAAAAACGATTCTACCTATTCGACCAAAACCGTTAATTCCTAATTTTAAATTTGACATCTTTTCTCTTTTATTTACTATTGTGTTATTATTCTATTTATTGTGTATTTATTGCTTACGTTGTCATAATATCTGACACGCGTAATAACTCCATATTTATTTCAGATTTACCTTTAACCGCTTTATCAAGTGGTGTGAGTGCTATTTTATCATTTAAAAGACCAACCATATAATTGGTTTTTCCTTCTAATAAACTTTCTACAGCTTTAACTCCCATTCTGCTAGCAAGAACGCGGTCAAAACAAGAAGGAGAACCGCCTCGTTGCATATGACCTAAAACAGAAACACGCACTTCATATTCAGACATGTTCTCTTCAACATAATCTTTTAATTCGAATACGTTTTTTCCAATTTTATCACCTTCAGCCACTACTACAATACTTGAAGATTTACCAGATTGTTTACTTCGTCTTAATGATTCTAATAAACGATCAAGACCTAGGTCTTCTTCTGGGATTAAGATCTCCTCTGCTCCAGCTCCTACGCCTACATTTAAAGCAATATGACCAACATCACGACCCATAACCTCAACAAAGAAAAGGCGATTATGAGAGCTTGCAGTGTCTCTAATTTTATCTATGGCTTCGACTACAGTGTTCAATGCGGTATCGTATCCTAAGGTATGAGAAGTTCCAAAAATATCATTATCAATGGTGCCAGGAATTCCCATTACCGGAAAGTTGAATTCCTGATTAAAGATCATTGCTCCAGTAAATGTACCATCTCCACCAATAGTGACAAGGCCATCTATCTTAGCTTCAATGAGTTTTTCATAAGCTTGTTTTCGCCCTTCAGGTGTTCTAAATGTTTTAGATCGAGCCGATTTTAAAACGGTTCCTCCTTTATTAATGATCCCTTTAACACTTCGGGCATCCATAGCTTTATAGTCACCTTCTATCATCCCTTCATAGCCTCTATAAATCCCAACACATTCTATGTTATGAAATGCACAAGTTCTAACAACGGATCTAATGGCAGCGTTCATTCCAGGCGAATCACCACCTGAGGTCATCACACCTACTTTTTTAATCGTTTTTGACATATAATTCCTATTTCAAAAAGTAAAGCTAGTAAACAAAAACTACAATAAGAATAGTATTTGAGATAATTTAACATGACGATAAAATCTCAAACGTTTTCGTTAATAACTAATTAAAAATTACGACTGAAAAGTAGCTTATCAATTGCTTTTTTCGTCTTTTTCAGACTTCATATTGATATAGTCTGGGAGCAATTCTGAAGCATCTTCTTTTGGCTTCACTTCTTTTGGCTTCTCCTTTTTCTTGTTTTTACCTGTAAATATAATTTGAACTAATTCTTTGAACGTATCAAACTCAACATTATAAGACAATCCAACGCCTTGTGTATACCCAATTTCTTCACCAAAGTTTCGGATGTTATTCTCTCTATTAAAAAACTTAGCCGTGAGTGTACCTTCTTCGTTTAATAGGATATCAATTTGCACATCACCAGCTATAACCGTTTCACTAACACCTCCAATTGGCACTCCTACTTTCCCATTGATCAAAACACGATCACTTATCTTGGTGCTTAATGTAAGTCCTAATCTATCATCAGTTTGATAGTCTGCAGTTTGCTCACCAGCTTGGTAGTTAACACCAAATTGTAACTTTTCATTATCACCAGCAAAAACACTATTAAAAAATGAGTTTACTCGGTCAGAAATAGTTCCGTATGCTTGTTGTCCTAAGCTTATCTCACTTGCAAAAGACCCAGTAGCTAATAAAAACAAAGCTTGATTTTCTCTACTTTCTCGAGTTTCAAGTCTATAATCTAACTCAGATTTAATCGTTGAGTTAACATTAGGAAACTTAAAACTAAAATCGGGTTCAGGTTGTTCTAATTGACCAACTAAGTTGATCTCTACTTCTACTGGAATACTTCTGTTGATTGGGTTATCTAATAATACTGAAGGATTAGCTTCGGTTTTATAGATTGCTTTTAAACCAATTTGAGCCTTTAAAGGATCGCCTTCCCAACGAATAGAGCCTCCAGGTTCAACAGTTAATTCTTTTTGAACTAAACCACCATAAGCAAAATTATAAGTTCCTTCTACGATCTGAAAATCACCAAACATTTGAAATTTTCCATTGGTATTGATATCGAATAATAAGTTACCATTACCAGAACCTTGAATAGTACTTCCAGAGTTTCTATCGATAACAATTTTTATATCTGCATAAGGATTTACAAAGAGGTTAAACTCTAATTCTAGACCTTTGACTTCAGTTTCTCTAACGACATCTCCTTTTAATCGTGCTGCTTTTTCTTCTGGACTTATAAAATGAATGTAAGAGTTATCACCATAGGTTTCTAATTCGTTAAGTGGTATTTCAAAGACTGTTCCTTCAGCTGTACTACCATTAAATTCAATTTTAAGGTTATCGGTTGGTCCTGAAATATCTGCTTTGCCGTTAACGAAAGCTGTTCCGTAGTACAATTCCTCCTCGCTATATTCTGTATTTAAAACCAATAAACGATTGGTTTCAATTTCTAGACCTAATTTCCAATCTGAAAAATTTTGATGCCCTATAAATCCATTTAAAGTGGCTTTAGAAAAATATTCAGAGTCGGTGATCTCTACATCTTGAAAAATGAATTTTTGTGATTCGAGTTTTACACGAGAATCAAAGTCAAAACTATAATCAACATTTAAATAAGGAATGGTAAGACCAGCATTATCTAACAACAGGTTACCATCAATTTGCGGTTTTTTCAAATCGCCTGTAACTTTTGCATTTCCAGTTACCAGACCTCTTATGTTGGTAATGACACCTTCACCAAAAGGGTCTAGAGGATCTAGAAGGAACTCATCAAATGCGACATCTAAGTCTATATTTGAATTTGAATCGCTTACATCAATAGTTCCTTTAGCAGAAAGTGATTTTAAGTTATCGTTATTAAGGGTAACATCAACTTTATAATTGGTCAAGGATTGGTTTCCAATAATGTTAGCTTTAAGTTCACCTAATTCATAATCATTAGCTCTGAGGTCGCTCACCACTACGTTTGAATTTGGCAGATAAACACCTTCGGTTTGTAGGATTTTAAGATTGCCATTAACAGTTCCAGCTAAAAGTAAGCTGTCTATTCTAGGGGTTATTTTTGTGAGATCGACATCTGTAAAATTCAAATTAATATCTTTAGTTTGTTGCCCATTGATCTCTCCTGAGAGTTCAATGCGTTCATCAAAATGACTCATTATAATCTCACTAATGTCAAAGGTTTTGAAATCTCTCGTAAAGGCAATTTTATTACGCTTATTCTTTTCTTCATTAATCGTCCAAGTATTTCCTTTGAATGTAATATCAGACTTCCTAAACCCAACAACAGACTTATTACTCTCATCTATAGTATAATACATGCTAAGATCAAAATCATCAACACTCTGTTTTCCTCCTTTAAATTCAGACTTAATAAATAATGTATCGCGTTGGGTTACATTAATAAGACTGAAATCTGATACATCATAAAATTTTGTACTTAATGAGTCTATCTCAATGTAGGTATTGAAAACTGGGTTACTATTATCTATCAACACTGAAATGTTATTTGCAAAATAGTCTTTGAGTTTAATTTGTGGCGAATTAAATGTGAGGTTAAATCCTTTTTCATCGGTTTCAATTCGTCCTTTTACTGTAGTATTTGCACCTAGTTTTAAATCGTGATAAAATACTTCTACAATTTTATTATAGATTTTGAAGTTAAACTCGACATATTGGTTGCTATCTACAACGTTAGGGACATAATTAGTATAAATACTTCCCACAGAATTTTCTACCAATTTTCCAAGATCTTTAAATTTAAACTTACCATTCATGGTACCTTGAATAATATCTGGCGAATTTATTTTAAGTAAACGCTTTTCACCTTGAAAAGTAGAGGTGATTGCAAAATCCTCAAAATAATAATCATTATTCTCGTTTTTATATGTGGTATTCTTAAAATTTAGAGTTCCAAAAGCATCATCTATGCCAGATCCTTTCATAGACATGGTTACATCTCCTTTAAAAATAGAAGTACTATCCTTTGTAACAAAATTCAAAGCTTTAAAATCTGCATAAGCCACATTTGCGTTAAAATCTAAGGCTTTAACCTCTTTTGAAAGATCTGCTAAACCGTTAAATTTTAATTTAAAATTCTCATCTTTAGATTCTAACAAGCCATTAAATACTTGATTTCCCAACTTACCAGATACTAATACATCTTTGTAGTTATAGTCGTTGTATTCAATATGAAATACTTGTCCAGTAATCTGACTACTCAAATTATTTAAAGTAAATCCTTTGCCATCAACATCTAAATTGAATGATGTCGTCTTGACCTTTGGGTCATTTAATAAAACTCCTAAATCAAACTCGTCAAAAACGACATTTCCAACATAATCGGCATTGTCTATGTCATCCACATGAGTCATTTTCATATCTGAAACAATGATTCCCAAATTGGTGCTAATTTTTATATCAGCATCTATTGTGGTATCTGTGATGAATGAGTTTCCGGTAATTGTGAAATTACCAACTTTAGAAAATACAGATGGTATTGATTCGCCTAATATATTTGGTAGTAACGCTTTTAAATCGAAATAATTTGAAGACAGGTTATCAAATCGTCCATCCATAGAAAAGTCGCCTTCTGCACGGCTAAACAAATTTTTAAAGTTTAAATCACCATAAATTTTGGTTCTTCCGCTAGCATCAAGCTCTAAACTATTAGCGTTTAAATCATTCAAAGTGCCTGTTAATGTTACGTTGAGCTTTGCTTTTTGATTGACTCCAAATTCATTATAAAAAGTATTTAGATCATTAAGGTAAACTTCAGAGTTATTAAAATTTGCCGTAACGCTGACTTTGTCTTCAAAGTCTTTAAAATCTTCTCTATTATAATCAAAACGAATATTACCTTGCAATCTTGAGTTTTCGGTTTTAATGCTTAAGTTATCAAAAATCATGTGACTAAGTGTATACTCAAAATCGGTAACCATATTTTTTACATATGCACCACGACTATCTCTAAAACTTAATGTATTTATTCTGGCATTGACATCACTGGCAGCAATTACAAAATTGGTTGCATTAATGTTGAGATCATTAAACTCTAAGACTTTATGTGTTTCTCTATTTTCATCTATAAGTCTAAATGTTCCATCATAAATTGAGACATCACTTGATGACAATAAAAAATTACTTTTTTCTTTTCTAGGGTTATCTTCATCAAATTTTGCAACGAAAATATCTAGGTTAGTATCTTCAGCTCCTAAATAGGTTTTAATATTGAATGTCAAATTCATGATATCAATATCTCCAAAATCTAACGTTCCGTTTGCTAGATTTCCGAAGTTTAAAATTGAAGTATTAAGCTCGGTAATAGCAATAAGTGTATCTTTTTTATAATCTTCAATATAAATTTCTTTTAATTCTACATCACCATTAAACTGAAGCCCAACCTTACCAATATTGATGTTTGTTCCAAAATCGTCATTAATGCGTTTAGTAATACGCTTTCCTAAGCTAGTTTGTACCGCTGGAATAGATAGTATCAATACCAAGATGACAAATAGTAGCAAAATAATTGCTATTATCTTAGATACTATTTTTAGGAATTTTTTGATACGCCTTGAAAGTTTTAACTTTGACCTCAAAATTAACAATTATTGTGCCTAAATTATATTAATGAGCTCACAAAATATATATATTCTCGCTATTGAGTCATCATGTGATGATACTGCAGCTGCCATAATGCATAACGGCAAAATTCTAAGCAACATTGTAGCTAATCAAAAAATACATGAAGATTATGGTGGTGTTGTACCTGAGTTAGCGTCAAGAGCTCATCAACAAAATATAGTTCCTGTTGTAGATCAAGCCATAAAAAAAGCTAATATCAATACGTCACAGCTTAACGCAATTGCCTTTACTCGTGGTCCAGGATTAATGGGTTCATTACTTGTAGGCACTTCTTTTGCCAAGTCTTTGGCTTATGGGTTAGATATCCCGTTAATTGATGTGAATCATATGCAGGCTCACATATTGGCACACTTTATCAAAGAACCCGATTTTGATAAGCCAGAGTTTCCTTTTCTGGCGATGACCATTTCTGGCGGACATACGCAAATTGTAAAAGTGAATCACTATTTTGATATGGAAGTTATTGGAGAAACCATTGATGATGCTGTTGGTGAAGCTTTTGATAAAAGTGGAAAAATATTAGGACTTGGCTATCCAGCTGGACCTGAAATTGATAAGAGAGCTAAGCTAGGAAACCCAAAAGCGTTTAAATTTACTAAGCCAAAAGTGGATGGTCTTAATTTTAGTTTTTCGGGATTAAAAACAGCCATACTGTATTTTATTCAAAGAGAAGTAAAAACCAATCCTAATTTTGTTCAAGAGCACTTAAATGATATTTGTGCCTCAATACAATATACAATTATTGGGATTTTAATTGATAAGCTTAAACTAGCAAGTAAACAAACAGGAATTAAACATATTGCTATTGGTGGAGGTGTATCGGCAAATTCTGGTATTCGTCAAGCACTTAAAGATGGTGAACAAAAATTTGGCTGGACAACTTACATCCCAAAGTTTGAATATACCACAGATAATGCCGCTATGATTGCGATTGTTGGTTATTTAAAATATTTAGATGGTGATTATGCAGATCAAAGTGTGATGGCTACTGCACGATTAAAGATATAAATTATGGCATACAACGAACTACTGGCAAACAGAATTAGAGCTCAACTCAAATTATTTTCAGAAGACTTTACAGAAAAACGTATGTTTGGTGGTCTTTCATTCTTATATAAAGGAAAAATGACTGTTGGTATCATTAAAGAAGAATTAGCGGTACGCATTGTTTCTGATAAAATGGAGACAGAATTAGCTAAAAACGGTGTTAGACCAATGGACTTTACTAAACGACCTATGAAAGAGTTTGTATATGTTGCTCCTGAAGCTTTTAAAACAGAAACTCAATTATTACATTATATTGAATTAGGTTTAGAACATGCCAAAAGTAAGCTATAGACTCACTCAAACGATACATTATTTAATATCAAACCAGAAGCAGGTGCAATATAATCCATGACGTCTTTGCTTTCTGGTGTCAAAGAATTCTCTATATAACCTAGATCAACTTCTCCTCTACCTAATTTAATGAGTACTCCCATCATCAAACGTATTTGATTTCGTCCAAAACCCTTTCCTTTTACAACAAGAGTATATGTGTTTTCTGGAAAGAAACTTGCAGAAAATATGGTGTTTTCAATTAATTCGCAACTTTCGATTGTTCGTACATATAACCCTTTATCTGTTGCCCTAAAACAATAGGGCTTAAAATTATGGGTACCTTCAAAACATTTAGCACCTTTTTTCATAAGTTCTATATCTAAATCATCAAGAATCGTAGTCATTATTGGTGCACAAAACGGATGGCATTTTTGACCAAAAGCAAATAAATACACATATTCTTTAGTTTTTGGATGCTGAATAATATTAAAATCTGCATCAACTTCATCAATTGCTAGTGCTCTTATATCTTGTGGAAGGTTGTGATTGAATACAGCCAAAAAAGCTGCTTCATCTTCAATTTTTTCATAGACAAACAACTCAAATGCACTTTCATTTGCTGATACCATAGCGTCTGTTCTACCAGAGCCTAATGTTTTAAATTGCTTGCCATCAAGAATATAATTCAGCGTACGATCGATCATGAAATGTATTGTTTTCAAATTGGGCTGCTTCTGCCAACCATGAAAACGATACCCTAAGTACTGAATCTTTACTAAGTAATAATAACGCTGATTAAACATAAAGACAAGAACGTTATTTTAAAAGTTATTCCAAAATTTCTGATGGGATACTTATTGGTAAATATGGACTGAAGTTTTATTTTTAAGCATCAATCAATCAATAGCTTGTATGGTTCAGAATTCAAAGATTAAAAATACAGCACAAGTGAGACTCTGATGTGATTAATGTCTGCTTTTTAAAACTTCTTCTATATCTTTTAATCTGTAGCCTTTGGCTTGTAAAAGTATCAAATAGTGGAAGAGCAAATCGGCACTTTCGTTGAGAAACAACTCATCGTTAGTGTCTTTTGCTTCTATGACAACTTCTACAGCTTCTTCTCCTACTTTTTGAGCAATTTTATTTATACCTTCAGAAAACAATGATGCTACGTATGATGCCTCTTGTGATGCTTCACTCCTTCTCTTATTTATTATAGACTCTAATTTGGAAATAAAGCCATAATCTATTTCATTTTCCTCGTCCCAACACGTATCAGAGCCTTTATGACATGTTGGTCCTTTGGGGTTAACTTTTATTAGAAGCGCATCATTATCACAATCTAATTTCATATCAACCAATTGTAAAACATGACCACTCTCTTCGCCCTTGGTCCATAAACGTTGTTTAGTTCTGCTATAGAATGTTACCAATTTGGTATCTATAGTTTTTTTATAAGAAGCTTCGTTCATATAACCTAACATCAAAACTTTATTGGTTATTGCATCTTGAATTATCGCTGGAACAAGGCCATTAGTTTTATCGTAATCAATGTTCATTTTTATAATCTTACGTTGATATTTTGTTTTTCTAATTCTCTTTTTAAATCTAAAATTTCAATTTCTCCAAAGTGAAATACACTAGCAGCTAATGTTGCATCTGCTTTACCGTAAATAAAAGCATCTATAAAATGTTGTGTATTCCCTGCACCTCCAGATGCAATCACTGGAATATTTACCTCTTTAGAGAGTTTCGCCAGAGCTCTATTTGCAAAGCCAGATTTGGTTCCATCATTATTCATGGAAGTAAACAATAGTTCACCTGCTCCTCTTTGTTCTGCCTCTTTTGCCCAATCAAATAAATTTCGTTTTGTAGGAATTGTACCTCCAGCTAAATGAACTAACCATTCACCATTGACCTGTTTGGCATCAATGGCTACAATTATACATTGACTCCCAAATTTTTTAGATAGTTCATTAATGAGTTCAGGGCGCTTAAAAGCACTAGAATTGATTGAAACTTTATCTGCTCCGCAATGCAAAAGATCATCAACATCTTCAACAGAAGAAATTCCTCCTCCAACAGTAAATGGAATATCAACTTGTTCTGCTACTTTTAATACCATATCGTACATCGTCTTTCTACCTTCTAATGTGGCAGAAATATCTAAAAACACTAATTCATCTGCACCGAGTTTAGCATATTGTTTGGCCAATTCAACTGGATCTCCAGCATCACGCAAGTCAATAAAATTCACACCCTTAACGGTTCTACCGTTTTTGATATCTAAGCATGGAATGATTCGTTTGGTTAGCATAATTATAATAGTATCTCTAAATCTCTTAGCAATATCTTTCCTTCGTAAATGGCTTTACCAATAATTGCACCTTCACAGCCCAAATCTTCTAAAGCATTTAAATCTTCAATTGATGTAACACCACCAGATGCTATTAATTTCACATCTTTTGTGTCATTAAGAATCTCATCATACAAATTAAAAGAAGGCCCTTCTAGCATACCATCTTTAGCTATATCTGTACAGATAACATATTTTATTCCTTTTTGCTCGTAAGCAGTAATAAAGGGCACTACATTGATGTTACTTTTTTCTTGCCAACCACTTACGGCAATCTTTTTATTATGACAATCGGCTCCAAGCATAATTTTCACACCTCCATATTTTGAAAGCCATCCTTCAAAGACATCAGGGTTTTTTAAGGCAATACTACCTCCAGTTATTTGTCTTGCACCACTATTAAAAGCAATGTGTAAATCTTCATCAGATTTTAATCCACCACCAAAATCTACTTTTAAGTTCGTTTTAGAGGTAATTTGTTCTAATATTTTATAATTAACTATGTGATGAGCTTTTGCACCATCTAAATCAACTAGATGTAAGTATTTTATGCCATAAGATTCAAACTCTTTGGCAACTTCAATTGGATTTTCATTATACACTTTTTTAGTATCGTAATCACCTCTAGTCAAGCGTACACACTTACCATCTATAATATCTATTGCTGGTATTATTCTCATAATTCAATGAAGTTTTTTAAAATTTGTTGCCCAGCCATACTACTTTTTTCTGGATGGAATTGTACACCATAAAAATTACTGTTTTGCAGTGCAGAAGCATAATCGATGTCGTATTGGGTTGATGCGATACAATTGTTGGTTTTTTCGGCATAATAACTGTGTACAAGGTACATGAATTCAAACTCTTTTATGCCTTTAAATAGATCGGTTTTTAAATTAAATATTGTATTCCATCCCATTTGCGGAACTTTAACTGTATCACTGAAACGTTTTACATTGACATCAAAAATACCAAGCCCTGTTGTATTGCCCTCTTCTGAGTGATTACACATTAATTGCATGCCAAGACAAATACCTAGTACAGGCTGTTTTAATTGTGGAATAAGCGTGTCAAGTTTGTTCTTTTTCAGCATTTTCATTGCAGAACTAGCTTCTCCTACTCCTGGAAAAATAATCTTATCTGCTGCTTTTATGGTTTCTACTTTATTAGAAAGAATAGCTTCAAGACCTAAGCGTTTAAAAGCAAACTGGATACTTTTAATATTACCTGCTCCATAATCTATAATTACAATATTCATTACAACACACCTTTAGTTGATGGCAAAATCATTTTTTCTACATCACGCTTAACAGCCATTTTTATGGCTTTGGCAAATGCTTTAAAAATAGCTTCGATTTTATGGTGCTCATTAGTGCCTTCAGCTTTAATATTCAAATTACATTTTGCGCCATCAGTGAACGATTTGAAAAAATGAAAGAACATTTCAGTTGGCATCTTTCCAATCATCTCCCGTTTAAACATTGCTTCCCAAACCAACCAATTGCGTCCACCAAAGTCAATAGCTATTTGTGCCAAACAATCGTCCATAGGCAAAGCAAATCCATAACGTTCAATACCCAATTTATTACCTAATGTTGTTGCAAATATTTCGCCAAGGGCTATGCCAGTATCTTCAATAGTATGGTGTTCATCTACTTCTAGGTCTCCAATTACTTTGATGTTTAAATCTAATTGACCATGTCTAGCGATTTGGTCTAACATATGGTCAAAGAAGGCAATTCCTGTATCGATTGTGCTTTTACCACTTCCATCTAAGTTCAGGTCAATCTTAACTTTTGTTTCATTTGTATTTCTTATAATGCTTCCTGTTCTAGCATCTGCTTTTAAAAACTTATAAATAGTTTCCCAGTCGTTAGTTTCTAAGAAGATATATTCTTTTAAGTCTTCACGTTCAACTGTAATTTCATCAGTTCCTAAATTCGTGTTATCGTTGATGAAAATTCCTTTAGAACCAAGGTTTTTAGCTAGTTCAATATCTGTTAATCGATCTCCAATAACAAAAGAATTCTCTAAATCGTAAGTTGATGAAAAGTACTTTGATAACAATCCTGTATTAGGTTTACGTGTTGGTGCATTATCTTTTGCAAAGGTTTTATCAATGTACTGTTCTTTAAACTGAATGCCTTCAGCTTCAAAGGTTTTGATAACAAAATTGTGTACTGGCCAAAAAGTGTCTTCTGGATATGCCTTAGTACCTAATCCATCTTGATTTGTTATCATAACAATTTCAAAATCAAGTTCTTTTACTATTTTACTCAAATACTGGAATACCTTTGGATAAAACTCTAGTTTTTCAAATGCATCAATTTGCTCGTCTGCGGGTTCTTTAATTAAAGTTCCGTCTCTATCTATAAATAAAACGCGTTTCATGTTAATTGTTTAAGGGCATTAATTAGTTTTTCATTTTCTGTTTCTGTACCTACTGTGAATCTTAAACAGTTTTCGCAACCAGATTCATTGGTTCTATTTCTAACAACAATCTGTTTTTTTAGAAGTTGATCATATCTTAACTGTGCATTATCTACTTTAACTAAAATAAAATTAGCGTCTGAAGGAAAAACGTTCTCTACAAAACTAATGGTATTCAATTGTGAACTTAATCGATCTCGCTGCATCAAAATTTTCTGAATTTCATCATATACCATTTTTGATTTTGATAAGCGTTCTAACGCTTTTTGTTGTGTAAGCGTGTTAATATTATAAGGTGGTTTAATACGATTTAAAACTGAAATAATTTCTTTAGAGGCATAACATATTCCTAATCTAATTCCTGCCATACCATATGCTTTTGATAAGGTTTGTGTTACGATTAAATTTGGAAAATCGTTCAGCCTAGTCAACCAACTGGCTTGGTTAGAAAAATCGATATACGCTTCATCAATCACTACAAGACCATTGAATTTCAAAAGTAAGCGCTCTACTTTTTCTCTAGTAAAGCTTTGACCTGTAGGATTATTAGGTGAGCATAAAAATAAAATTTTAGTGCTCATATTCATTCCATTAACGATGTTATTGATATTAATATCAAAATCAGCATCTAGGAAGATCTCTTGTATAGCCACATCATTTAAATTAGCCAGTACTTCATACATTCCATATGTTGGTCGAATGATAATTACTTCATCTTTTCCGGGATCACAAAATGCTCTAAAAATTAAATCTAAAACTTCATCACTTCCATTACCTAACAAAATATTATCATTTGGTATGTTGTTTAATTCTGAAAGTTTCATTTTTAAAATACTTTGCTGTGGATCGGGATAACGATTTAACCCATTCTCAAAAGGGTTTTCATTTGCATCTAGAAAGGTCATATCTCCTGAAATACCTTTATAGTCATCTCTAGCAGATGAATAAGGTTTCATGGCCTTGACATTAGCTCGTATAAGACTATTAAGTCTAAATTGTTTTGTCATCCTTTTAAATCGTTAAGTCTTAATGTTATTGCATTTTTATGTGCTTGTAGCCCTTCGGCTTCAGCCATGAGTACAATAGTTTTGCCTATTGTCCTAATACCTTGTTCAGAAATTTTCTGAAAGGTAATTTGTTTCAAAAAGCTATCTAGGTTTACGCCTGAGTAAGCTCTACTGAATCCGTTTGTTGGTAAAGTATGATTTGTTCCAGAAGCATAGTCACCAGCACTTTCTGGAGTATAATTACCAATAAATACAGATCCAGCATTTTCAATATGATCTGTATAAAAATCATTGTTATCTGTACAAACAATAAAATGTTCTGGTGCGTATGTATTGATGAGTTCTAGAGCAATTTCATTAGTATCAACGTAAATGAGTTTTGAATTAGAAATGGCTTTTTGAGCCATTTCTTTTCGTGGTAAATCCTGAATTTGTTTTTCTATTTCATCAAAAACACTATCAATTAATTCTCTAGAGGTAGCTACTAAAATAACTTGACTATCTGAGCCATGTTCAGCTTGACTCAATAAGTCAGAAGCTACATAGTTTGCTTTAGCAGTATCATCTGCAACTACTAATAACTCACTAGGTCCAGCAGGCATATCAATTGCAACACCATATTTTGTTGACAATTGTTTTGCGACGGTTACATATTGGTTTCCTGGTCCGAAAATTTTGTAAACTTGAGGAATTGTCTCTGTTCCAAATGTCAAACCAGCTATAGCTTGAATACCTCCAACCTTAATGATTTTAGTAACGCCACATAACTGAGCTGTATATAGAATTTCATTAGCAATTTTGCCTTCTTTATTTGGAGGAGAACATAATACAATTTCTTTGCATCCTGCAATTTGAGCTGGAATTGCTAACATTAAAACGGTTGAAAACAAAGGTGCTGTTCCGCCTGGAATATAGAGTCCAACTTTTTGAATTGGTCTTTTCTCTTGCCAACATTCAACTCCATCTGAAGTTTGTACAACCAAACGTTTTGTTTTTTGTGCTGTATGAAATTTTTCAATATTTGATTTTGCAACTTGAATAGCAATTTTAAGTGCTTCAGGCACTTGTTTTATAGCTTCATTAAGCTCTTCAGTACTCACTATTGGCGAATTGAGTTGAGTGCCATCAAATAGTTCAGTATATTTTGAAATAGCGCGATCTCCATTTCGTTTGACATCACTAAAAATAGTATTTACAGTTTGCTCTATATTATCTAGAGTTTGTGTTGGTCGTTTTAATAATTCTGACCAAGTAGATCTATTTGGGTTTATTACTTTTTTCATTATAATACCATGTTTTCAATTGGACAAACAAGAATTCCTTCCGCACCATTTTGCTTGAGTTCATCGATGATTTCCCAAAATTCATTTTTGTTAATTACAGAGTGTAAAGAACTCCAGCCTTCTTTGGCAAGTGGCAAAATGGTTGGACTATTCATACCAGGCAGAATAGTCATTATAGCTTCTAATTTGTCATTAGGCGCATTAAGTAGTACATATTTACTTTGTCTGCCACGCAAAACAGATCTTAATCTAAACTGAAGCCTGTTTAGTATGTGTTGATTTTCAGAAGAGATTAAAGGAGAAACAGCCAATACTGCTTCAGACTTTAACAGCACTTCAACTTCTTTTAATCCATTTTTAAATAATGTGCTTCCACTAGAAACAATATCTACAATAGCATCAGCTAGACCAATGTTTGGAGCTATCTCAACTGAACCATTAATGATATGTAGTTTAGAGGTAACACCATTCTGTTCTAGAAATTGATTCACTGTGTTTGGGTAGGACGTTGCAATACGTTTTCCGTTTAAATCTTGAATGGAAGTATAGTTTTCTGATTTTGGAATAGCAACTGAAACTTTACAAGACGAAAAACCGAGTTTCTCTATAGTTGAAATAGAACTTCCTTTTTCGATCAGCACATTTTCTCCTATAATGGCAGCATCTACAACACCATCTTTCAAATATTGCGGAATATCTCCATTTCGCAAGTATAGTACTTCTAGTGGGAAATTTTTTGCTGAAGCCTTTAATTGATCTCTTCCGTTATCTACAGAAATACCAATGTCTTTAAGTAATTTCATTGAGTCGTCATGTAAACGACCCGATTTTTGAACTGCAATTTTTAATTTACTCATTTTAATTTTAGTTGGTTTGAGTAAATCGTTTGAGTAGGTTTTATAAAAAACAAAACCGCTTGATTTACTCAAACGGTTTTAAAAATATCTTGGGTTTATTCAATACATTCTCATCTCGCTTGAGCGCTAGTATGAAAATGATGATGATGTAGTTGAATAAATGTCATTGTTATTTGTTTAAACAAAGGTTGCAAATTATTATTTACAAATCCAAATCTTTGATTACTAAATTTCTGTTAACACTTATTGATTTCCTAAAATAATTGGCAAACCAGAATCTCCAGAACCAATAACGATTACTTTACTATTAGGAGATTCAGCAAGTTTCATTGTGGCGTCTATACCTTTGTCCTGTAAAATCTTATCAGTTAATGATGCGCTTAGTATTCTATTAGATTCTGCTTTCCCCTCAGCTTCAATGATAACCTTTTCAGCCTCTTTTTGTGCAGTTACAAGTCTAAATTCGTACTCAAGAGATTCTTGCTCTTGCTTTAGTTTTCGTTCAATAGCATCTTTAATAGTATTTGGAAGTCTTACATTTTCAACTAAAACACGTTTAACATTTACATATTGACCAGACAATTCATTTCTTACTTCTTCTAGTATTTCTAGCTCAATAATATCTCGCTTACTTGAATATAACTGTTCTGGTGTGTAACGACCTACAACACTTTTAGCTGCAGCATTGATAGCAGGATTTAAAAGTTCTCTAATATAGTCTTCACCTTTGGTTTTTATTAATTTTCCGAGGTTGCTATATTCAGGTTCAAACCAAATGGTACCGCTAACAGTAATATCTAAACCATTAACAGAAAGCACATTCATTTCATCAGAAATTGATTGTTGTCTTACTTTTTGAATGATCATATTATTCCAAGGTGCAACAATATGGAATCCTTCACCATATGTCTTTTCAGTATCAATACCATCACCAAAACGCTCAAAAATAACACCACCTTCACCTGGCCCTATAGTTACTGCAGATTTTGCTAATAATACAATTAAAAGTACTATGCCAATAATAATCGGCAAACCAATTTTTGGTAATTTTTCCATAATTATAGTTTTTTTAAATTAGTCCGTTATATTTTCTAATAAACCACTCAGCTGCAAGACTTAAAGCGATGAGAGCAAGTAGATATTTCCAATCTATCAAAGGTACGACTTTTTTAGTGCTTTTTTGAATGGTAGCGAATCGATTATCTGCTAATAGATCATTAATTACAGATACCGTATCATCTATAAAATATGCTGTACCACTGCTCGTTGTTGCCAAATTTTGAAGTTTAACAACATTTGCATTTAAAAATTGCTGCTCCACATTATATTCGAGTATTTTAAGTGTTCCAGACTTTGAGATGTTAGCGTTAGACACCTTTACTGTAAAGGTGTACTCTCCAGCTTCAATACCACTTAAATCTACTTGGTAATTTGTGCTTTTTAGAACAAACGGATACGTATTAGTAGCATCTGTAAGTTTGTTTTTTAATGTAATACTAATATTTGCATTATTATCAAACTCATAGTTTTTATTGAAGTACTGTGCTATAACTTTGACATTGTCATTGCCATTGTAAAATGATTCGTAGTCTACATTCAATCGTGAACGCTGTTTTTTCGAACTTAAATATTGAATAAGTTTTCCAATAAAATTATCGAAAGCATTAAATGATTTTTCATCAAGATAAGCTTGAGCTCTCCAACGCCAAATTCCCTCTCCAAATAATATAGCCTCTCTTTTATTGTCTGTTTCAAAAGTAGCTAAGAGCGGTTCTTCAAGTTGATTGCTGTTGACCGTCTTATATAAAATTGTTTCAAAAGGAATATTAAACTTAGTTTCTCCAAATTCTGAATGTAGTGGTGGAAACTCATCAAAGTTTAAATCGTCAATAATAAAGGTGCTGTAATTTTGATTTATAGTTGGCTGAAAATCTTCAGTTTGGTTCGTTAATTGTTGGGAGTAATTAGTTTGCAAGCGGTTGAGTAGTGCCCAATTGGTCTTAGTTCCTGTGATTATTATTTTATTTAATTGAAGTCTATCAATTTCATTGAATAATGATCTAAAATTATTAGTTGGCTGATATAAGATAACCAACTGAAAATCTTCTGATTGATTTAAAAACTCTAAAGTACTTAAAATTTCAGCTTTTCTTTGCTCATTACTTTCAATGGCTTTTTTTAAAGCGCCTAAATCAGGATGAATGATGTCTGAAACAATGGCTACATTAGTTTTTTGGTCTATAACTTCAACTGCAAAATTCTTAATGTTATTTACAGTATTTTTTTCATTATCAAGTGGTATTATTTCAATTTGATAACTACGAATACCAATTTGGTTTGCTGGCAATGTAAAGGTTATAATTTGTGATGTATTTACTTTACTGTAAGCAATTGGTTTAGAAAAAACTGTGGCATTACCTGATGTAACTTTTAATTGGGTGTTTACTGATGTCTTGCCATTATAAGTCGTAATCACTTCAACAGGAAACTTATTCTTTAAATACGCATATCTATTTACATTCAGTTGTTGAATCTTTATATCGATAAAGGTAGTTGTATCTCCCAAAATTACAGGAAATACAGGCTGCTTATACTTCTTGGTAACAAATGAATAGTCATTTCCGTAAGTTTGATTACCATCGCTAATTAACAATGTAGGTGAGACCGAATTGTTATAAACTTCTGATAATCGCTCAAATACTTGCGCTATATTTGATTGTTTTTCATTATATGTAAGTGAATCGCTTAGGCTTATAGTCTTCCCAAAAGAATAAAACTCTAAATTGAAACGTTCATTGAGTTGTTCATTATCTTTTAGTGTTTGAATAAGTCCATTTGTTTTAGAAGCTTGATTGAGATAAGAGACAGATTCTGAGTTATCGGTAGCTATAATTAGGTTTGGTTTCTCATTGAAATAAGAAACCTTGTCAAACTTAGGATTGATGAGTAACAATAACAACGAAAAGATAGATGTAAATCGTAAAAAAGTTAAGATTCCATTGATCTTTCCTTGTTTTTTTGACTTATAAACATACTGAAAAAGCGCTAGTAATAGCGCTATAATTCCAGATATGATAATATATGTTATTGTTTCTGTTTGCAATTAATGTATTTTACTATTAGGTAAGCATTCCTCCATCAACATTTAATGTTTGTCCTGTAACGTATGCACTCATGTCACTAGCAAGAAACACACATGCATTTGCAATATCTTCTGGACTTCCACCACGCTTTAGAGGGATTGCAGCTCTCCATCCTTTTACGGTATCTTCATCTAATTTAGCAGTCATTTCAGTTTCAATGAAGCCAGGAGCAATAACATTACTTCTTATGTTTCTAGATCCTAATTCTAAAGCTACAGATTTTGAAAATCCAATAATTCCAGCTTTTGAAGCAGCATAATTTGTTTGTCCAGCATTGCCTTTTACACCAACAACAGAACTCATATTTATGATTGAACCTTTGCGTTGTTTCAACATGGTACGTTGTACAGCTTTGGTCATATTAAAAACAGACTTCAAATTAACTTCAATAACTTTATCAAAATCCTCTTCGCCCATTCTCATAAGCAAATTATCTTTTGTAATTCCGGCGTTATTAACTAAAATATCAATGCTTCCAAATTCTTCCAATACTACTTCAGCAAGTTTTTGAGCGTCTTCAAAGCTTGCTGCATTACTTTGATAGCCTTTAGCTTTTATTCCCTGAGTATTCAATTCGTTCTCTAGTGCATTAGCTGCTTCAACAGAAGAACTATAAGTAAATGCAATATTAGCGCCATGCTGAGCAAAAACTTCAGCTATCCCTTTTCCAATACCTCGGCTAGCACCAGTTATAATTGCAGTTTTTCCTTCTAATAATTTCATGTGTTTTATATTAAATAGTTGGTTTTCAAATATAGCAAATTGAAGTTGCACCAAATAAAAAAACCTCAAAATTTATAATTTAATTATGAGGTTTGATTTTTTGATTTATTTAAATCAAAATCAAATGATTTCACCATTAGTTCTAAACTCAACGTCTTTATTTTTACCGTCTCTTTTAAATTCTACATCATAGAACAATCCTTTCGAGTGATGCTCTACTTTTTCTATTTCTGTAATTTCTTCGTCACTAAAATTTGCTTTAATAACTGCTTTAATAGCTTTAGGCAAATCACCTTTCTTTATACTAGTTTCTGTTTCTATCCAATTCCCTTCTGGAGCAAAATCGGCACGATATTTAATTCCATCTATCTTAAAATGAGCTTCGTAATTGCCATTGGAATCTTTTTCCCAATCTGGATCATTTTCTCCAGGATATTTTGCTTGAAATGTCTTCTTAACCGCTTCTGGTGTTTGAGCGTCTATAGTATTTTGACAGTTTAAGGTAAAAAGAAGTATTAATGTGAATAATATTGTATTTTTCATAATGCAAGTTTAATTTGTTTGATTGTAATCTATATTTTTTTTAGTTATTCAATGCGCTTATATACTATTTTTGTTGACTCACATGAATTTCAATATAGAACATCAAGAACACTTATATAGAGGATATTTAAATACTCGCTTATTATGGACTACTAATTCAATTTTTGGATTAGAACAGTTTCCATACCCAATGGATGATAAAGCGTTACTTAAAAAAAGAATACACAAAAAGTTTCGTTTAGGTCAGCTTGCAGAGCAATTCACCTTCAACATACTAAATCAATTAAAAGATTGTGACATTTTATCAAAAAATTTACAAGTTCAAGGTCGGGAAAACAAAACAATTGGTGAGCTAGACGCATTGCTTGAATACAGTGCGCAGCAGATTCATTTAGAGATCGTATATAAATTTTACTTACATGACGAGACTAATGATAGTTCAGAAATAGAACAGTGGATTGGTCCTAATCGAAATGACAGTTTAATTGAAAAGTTAAGCAAGCTAAAAGAAAAACAATTACCACTACTCTATTCCAAAGCTTGCATTTCGTTATTAGATCAGTTAAAAATTGATGTAAGTAATGTAAAACAATACGTTTTATTCAAAGCACAGCTTTTTGTGCCTTATCAACAACAAGTAAATTTTAAACTTCTAAACTCAAATTGTGTTTGTGGTTTTTATATCAATACTTCCCAATTAAATGAATTTAAAGAGTGTCAGTTTTATATTCCACCTAAAATAGATTGGCTATTAGATGTGAATCAATCGGTCAATTGGATAGATATTACTACTTTCAAAATAGATACTGCATTTTTACTAAAGAACAAAAAATCTCCTTTATTCTGGCTTAAGTATTCAGATCAATCTATACAGAAATGCTTTTTAGTATGGTGGTAAAATTTAGTTAATAACTCGTTATTTAATACATTTAAAAAACAATGGTAATTTCCTATTTTGCAGTGCTATTGAAAATTCTAATTATAACGTAAAAGTGAAAGTCTGCATAGCTGAAAAACCTAGTGTTGCAAGAGAAATTGCCCAAGTTCTTGGTGCTAACATGAAGCGTGATGGTTATTATGAAGGTAACGGTTACGCTGTGACTTATACATTTGGTCATTTGTGTACACTTATGGAACCAAACGACTATAAACCTTATTGGAAAAGTTGGGATCTAAACAATTTACCAATGCTTCCTGAAAAATTCAAAACCAAGATCGTTGAGAATTCAGGTATTCAAAAACAATTCAACATTGTGAAATCTTTATTCGATAAAGCTGAAGTAGTCATCAACTGTGGTGATGCTGGTCAAGAAGGAGAACTGATCCAGCGTTGGGTTTTAGATCAAGCAAACTATAAAGGAAGTGTAAAACGACTTTGGATATCGTCATTAACTACAGAAGCCATAAAAGAAGGTTTTGAAAACCTTAAGGATTCTAAAACTTATGACAACCTCTACTACGCAGGATTTTCACGTGCTATTGGAGACTGGCTGTTAGGTATGAATGCTACTCGATTATACACCGTAAAACACGGTGGATATAAGCAAGTCTTATCGGTTGGTCGGGTACAAACACCTACTCTAGCTATGGTTGTAAATCGTTTTAAAGAAATTGAAAATTTTAAACCTCAACCTTATTGGGAATTACAAACCATGTATCGTAATACTTTATTTGCTTATGAAGAAGGTCGCTTCTTAAAAATGGAAGAAGGCAAAATTTTAGCTAATAAGGTTAAAGCTCACGACTTTGAAATTATATCTATTACCAAAAAGAAAGGCAAAGAATACGCACCTAAGTTATTTGATCTTACTGGCTTACAGGTATATTGCAATACTAAATTTGGGCTTTCTGCTGATGAAACCTTAAAGATTGTCCAAAAACTATATGAGCAAAAAGTGGTCACTTATCCAAGAGTAGATACCACTTTTTTGCCTACGGATATTTATCCTAAAGTCTCTGCAATACTCAAGAAGTTGACAAATTATTCAGAATTAACACTATCGCTTCTAGATAAAAAAATCAAGAAATCAGCAAAGGTGTTCAATAATAAGAAAGTCACCGATCATCACGCCATTATTCCAACAGGAGTTCAGATAAATCTTCAATATAACCAACAGCAAGTCTATGATATTATAGTTAAACGCTTTATCGCTGTTTTTTATCCTGATTGTGAAGTATCTAATACAACAATAGTAGGCAAAGCTGAAAAAGTAAATTTCAAAACTACAGGTAAAGAAATTATTAAAGAGGGCTGGAAAGTAGTTTTTAAATTTGGAAAAAAAGAGCGTTCTAATACAACTGAAAAAGATACATTACCTGTGTTTTCTAAAGGTGAAAAAGGACCTCACCAACCTTCATTTTTAGAAAAACAAACCAAACCAGCAAATCAATTTACCGAAGCCTCACTTTTACGCGCTATGGAAACAGCTGGAAAGCAGGTTGATGATGATGAATTGCGAGATTTGATGAAAGAAAATGGTATTGGCAGACCTTCTACACGAGCCAATATTATTGAAACATTATTCAAACGTCAATACATCAAGCGAAATAAAAAACAAATATTGCCTACAGTTACTGGTGTTGCGCTTATTAATGCAATTCAAAACGAATTGCTAAAATCTGCTGAGCTCACCGGTCTTTGGGAAAAACAACTTAAAGATATTGAGAAAGGTAAATATAGCGCTAGTTTATTCATTAAGAATATGAAACAAATGGTAGATAAATTGGTTTATGAAGTCCGTAGTGAATCGTCGCGAGCCAATATTTCTCAGGTATCTGTAATAGAAAATCGGAAAGTAAAAGAAATCCAAACAAAATCTGCTGGCCTTAGCCTTGAAACCTGTCCGAAATGTAAAAAAGGAAAATTACTTAAAGGCAAGTCTGCTTATGGTTGTAGTCGATTTAAATTAGGTTGTAATTT
Organism: uncultured Psychroserpens sp.; assembly: GCF_947503375.1. Taxonomy (GTDB): domain Bacteria; phylum Bacteroidota; class Bacteroidia; order Flavobacteriales; family Flavobacteriaceae; genus Psychroserpens. Next base: position 221,843 of record NZ_CANNDQ010000006.1, on the reverse strand, counting down.
TATTATGCCTTTTAAAGTACACAGTAAAAAAATTTCGGAGAAACAATTTATAAGATTATTAAGAAAAGGTACAACAGTAAATCTTAAAGGATTTAAGTCTGAAACTGGTGAAAATGAAGGTCTATTGCGTTTTGATGAGCATTTCAATTTAATTTTAGAGCCAAAAAAAGCAAAAGCTGTTACGAATGCTAAAGCGGTAACGTGCCCTAAATGCCGAGAAGGAGCTATTATTAAAGGAAGAACTGCCTATGGCTGTAGTAATTATAGACAAGGTTGCAACTTTAGAATGTCGTTTGAAGATATTCGATCAAAAGCAAAAGAAAAACAGCTTACAAGAGATTTAGTTTATGCCATATTAAAAGGTGAACTATAGTATGATAAACCATCGCCACTTCAAGCTTTTCAAGCCCTATGGGTATTTAAGCCAATTTCATACTAACGCTAAACACGAACGCAACAAAAAATTTTTAGGAGAATTGTACCCATTTCCAAAAAACAGTATGGCGATTGGTCGTTTAGATAAAGATTCTGAAGGGCTACTTTTATTGACTACTGACGGACAAGTAAGCAATCATATTACTAGTTCAAAAACAGAAAAGGAATACTATGTTCAAGTTGATGGTGAAATTACTGTTAATGCAATAGAACAGTTAAAAACTGGTGTATTGTTAAGTCATAAAAGTGAAACCTATACTACCAAATCGACCAAGGTATTTAAGATATCTGAAATTCCAAATTTTCCTGAAAGAGCAAAAAAAATTCGTGATGAACGTCATGGGAAAACATCGTGGATTTCGATCACAATAAACGAAGGAAAATTTAGACAAGTACGCAAAATGACTGCAAAGGTTGGGTTCCCAACATTACGACTAATACGCGTAAGAGTTGGAAATATTTCCTTGCTCGATCTAAAACCTGGCGAAGTGAAAGAGTTAGATAAGCTTATTTAAAGTTGAGCTCAATTCCTAAAAAAATCTATATCAACTTTACGCGAACTGCATTCATACCACGATTTCCTTTTTCTAATTCAAATTGAACCTTATCATTTTCTTGAATATCGTCAAGTAAACCACTTACATGACAAAAATACTTTTCTTGATCTTCTGTATCTATAATAAAGCCGAATCCTTTTGAATTATCAAAGAAAGAGACCTTACCCTTACGGATAGGATCATACGCTTCCTCTTCAGAATCTTCTTTTTTAGGAATCCCAATAACAATATTTTTGGCTTTGACTTTAATTTTATTAGCAGGATCAGGAGGTGTATCGGTAAGATTTCCAAATTGGTCTACATAAGCAAAAGGGATGCTTTCTGAAGTGCCTTTTTCTTCTTTTTCAAGCTTACGCGCTTCCATTTTTTTCCGCTTTTCTTCTCTCTTCTTTAAACGTTTTTTTTCTTTTTCACTTTTGTTAAATGTCTGTTGAGACTTTGCCATTCTTAAAATATAATTTTTTTTATGAATTGGTATTAAACACCAACCATTGTAAATATAAACTATCTGTATGAATTTTTGGTTATGAAATTATGATATTAGTTAATATATGTTAAAAAACATCTAATTAATAGTAATACTATTATATTTGCGTGTAAATAATTTTAAAATGAAAACTTTACTTTCAAACATTAAGATTAACATTAATGATAAGATCTATTTGAAAGATCCAGAGTCCTCAGATTTAGGAAGGCGTATCATTGAGCATAGCATCAAGCTTATTGATGAAATTGGTTTTGACAGTTTCACATTTAAAAAATTAGGCAATATCATTGGGTCAAATGAGAGTTCAATATATCGTTATTTTGATAGTAAACACAAACTACTACTCTATTTAACATCTTGGTATTGGGCATGGTTGGAGTATCAATTGGTGTTTTCTACTAACAATGTACAAAACCAAAAAAGTAAGCTTGAAATTGCTATAGATATACTCACACGTACAATAAAATCTGACTCAACATTCAAGCATATTGATGAAGTTATACTTAATAGAGTTATAATAAATGAATATTCAAAATCTTATCTGACTAAAGAGGTAGATATTGAAAACAAAGAAGGTTATTTTTCTATTTATAAACGTTTAGTTACTCGATTACGTGATATAATGATAGAGTATAATCCACATTATAAGTTTCCGCATAGCTTATCAAGCACAGTAATTGAAGGCGCTTTGCATCAACATTTTTTAAAAGACCATTTTAAGTCTTTAACAGATTGCTCAAATGAAGTACAACCTTCAGACTATTTCAAACATTTAGTTTTTAATGCTTTAAACACTTCAAAAAATGCCTAAAAATATATTGACCTCATGGCAACGTCTTATTGGTTTGCTAAAATTAGACCGAAAAGACATCAAGCAAGTATTTTATTATGCCATATTTGCTGGAATAGTAAACCTATCGTTACCTCTTGGAATTCAAGCTATTATCAATCTTATCCAAGGTGCACAAATCAGTTCATCGTGGATCGTGCTTGTGATTTTAGTAACATTGGGTGTGGCTTTCGTAGGTATATTGCAGCTAATGCAAATGCGTATTATTGAAAATGTGCAGCAAAAGATATTTACTAGGTCTTCATTTGAATTTGCATATCGTTTCCCTAAAATAAGAATGAGCGAATTGCGTAATTATTATCCACCAGAATTAGCAAACCGCTTTTTTGACACATTGACTATTCAAAAAGGATTATCAAAGATACTGGTAGATTTTCCTGCAGCTCTATTACAAATCATTTTTGGATTGATGCTATTGTCATTCTATCATCCATTTTTTATCATCTACGGCATTTTACTTATTCTTTTAATATATGTCGTCTTTAAATTTTCTGCTCAACGGGGATTAGACACTAGTCTAGACGAATCAAAGCAAAAATATAAGGTTGCACATTGGCTACAAGAAGTTGCTCGTTCAATATTGAGTTTTAAACTTTCTGGAAGGACGAGTTTAGCACTTAACAAGAATGACCAATTGGTATCAGATTATCTAGATGCAAGAGAAGGACATTTTAAAATTTTGGTCTTGCAATTCATGAAACTCATTGGCTTTAAGATTCTTGTCACTGCTGGGTTATTAGTAATAGGTGGCTTTCTGGTTCTAAATCAGCAAATGAATATAGGTCAGTTTGTCGCAGCAGAAATCATCATTCTATTAGTAATCAATTCTGTTGAAAAACTAATTCTTGGATTAGAATCGTTTTACGATGTCTTGACTTCTATCGAAAAATTGGCTCAGGTCGTTGATAAAGATCTAGAGTCTCAAGATGGTGATATTATAAATGATGATGAAGGTAAAAGTTTTACTGTAGAATTAGAGAATGTAGATTATAATGTACCTGATAGGAAGAAACCAATTCTTAGAGACGTATCATTAACCATAAAGCCTAAAGATCGAATATTAGTTCATGGTTCTCATGGGTCTGGAAAATCTACACTTCTCAAACTTATTGCAGGTATTATTGAGCCAACAAAGGGAACGGTTTATGTCAATAATATAGCGTTGAGCGGAATAAGACTTAATGAATACAGGAGCTTGATTGGCCAATCGCTTCCCGAAGAATCTCCCTTTGAAGGTACTATAAGAGAAAATTTAACTTTTGGTGATGAGACAATAACTCAAAATGATATTGATTGGGCTCTTGAAAAAACAGGCCTAGTCGAATTTGTCAAATCGCAACCACAAGGCTTGAGAACAATTCTATATCCAGAAGGAAAACGTTTATCATTAACAGTTTCTAAAAAATTAGTTCTGGCCAGAAGTATTTTAAAAAAGCCAAAGCTTTTATTACTTAAAGATCCATTAGAGCAATTTGAAAGACAAGAGGCGCAACGAATAATGACGTTCTTAACAGATACAAGCAACCCTTGGTCACTAATTGTGGTAAGCTATAACAAGGATTGGAAAACAAAATGCACAAGAGTGATTAGCTTAGAAGACGGTAAAATTGAATTAAACTAATAAGGTTATCATGCTAAATATTTCTCACAATAAACTAAATAAAACAGTAGACTTAACGCCTTATAAGTCTGGTCAAAAAGTGTTTCACAAAAGACACTTCAAGCACTTCAATCGTTTTTTACTTGCCTTTGCAATAATGGGCATTATCATCATGTTTTTACCTTGGACTCAAAATATCAATAGTCGCGGTAATGTAACTACACTAACTCCAGAGCAAAGACCACAAACCATACAATCACCAATACCTGGACGTATTGAAAAGTGGTTTGTTCGTGAAGGTGATTACGTAAACAAAGGCGATACTATTCTATTCATTTCAGAAATCAAAAATGAGTATTTTGATCCTAATCTAGTTGATCGTACTGGACAGCAAATCAAAGCTAAAGAAGCCGCAGTAACCTCTTATGGTTCAAAGGTGAATGCCCTAAATAATCAAATTGGAGCATTAATTACAGAGCGCAAATTAAAACTTGAGCAAGCAGATAATAAATTATTACAAGCTAAGCTTAAGGTAAAAAGTGATAGTATAGATTTTGAAGCAGAAAAGATCAATTTAGATATTGCTAAGCGACAAATAGGAGCTATTCAAAACCTGTATGACGAAGGTTTAAAATCATTGACAGAATTAGAAGAGAAGAAATCTAAATTTCAAGAAGCACAAGCCAAGTTGATCTCGCAAGAAAATAAGTTCTTAGCCTCTAAAAATGAGGTTATTAATGCTAAAGTAGAGATTAATAGAATTAAAGCTGAATATACAGATAAGATATCTAAAGCACAAAGCGATAAGTTTACTGCAGAGTCTAATCAATTTGATTCAGAAGCGCAAGTTACGAAGCTTGAAAGTGACTTCACAAATTACGAAATGCGTAATGATTTATATTATATAAGAGCGCCTCAAAACGGCTACATAAACAAAGCTATTATTGGTGGTATTGGCGAAACATTCAAAGAAGGTGATCGATTAGTTGGTATCATGCCTGCTAATTATGACTTGGCAGTAGAAACTTTTGTAGACCCAATAGATTTGCCTTTGATACATATAGGTGAAGATGTTCGTGTACAATTTGATGGTTGGCCTGCAATTATTTTTAGTGGTTGGCCAAACATTTCCTATGGTACCTATGGTGCAAAAGTGGTGGCCATTGAGAATTTTATTAGTGATAATGGTAAGTTTAGAGTTTTATTAGCTCCAGATGAGTCTGATCACAAATGGCCGAAAGATATTCGTGTTGGTTCTGGTGCTATGACAATAGCGCTTCTGGAAGATGTTCCTATTTGGTTTGAGTTATGGCGTAAATTAAACGGCTTCCCTCCTAATTATTATCAACCTGTAGATGCAAAAACAAAAACTGATAAAAAATAATGGTCAAAATGAGACAGTATTTTAGTATCGTATGTTTATTTATGGTTATGTTCTCTTATGCGCAACAAGCACAAGATTCAATAACATTAAGCTTTAGCGAGTATTTAGGTTATGTAAAAAAATACCATCCTATTGCTAAGCAAGCTGAATTGACCATACAAGTTGGTCAAGCTAATTTAATGAGAGCCAGAGGCGGATTCGATCCAAAGCTCGAAGTCGATCACAATAGGAAAAAATTCAAAAACACAGAGTATTTCGATCAGTTAAATGCCACATTTAAAGTACCAACTTGGTATGGTATTGAACTTAAAGCCAATTTTGAGCAAAATGATGGCGAATTTTTGAATCCTGAAGCGTTCTTACCCGATGATGGCCTCTATAGTGCTGGAATTAGTGCATCTTTAGGTCAAGGTTTATTTATTAACCAACGCATGGCTGATTTGAAAAAGGCTAAGTTTTTCAGAGAGCAAACCAAAGCTGATAGAGAAATGCTAATTAACCAAATTTTGTACGAAGCTTCTCTGGCTTACTTTAATTGGTTACAAGCATATAACGAAACACAAATTTACAAGCAATTTTTAGAGAATGCTAGAATAAGATTTCAAGGCGTAAATCGTAGTGTTGAAAATGGCGATAAGGCTCAAATTGATTCCATTGAAGCTGGAATAACCGTAAAAAACAGATCGCTTGGTTTAGAACAAGCTAAAGTAAAATTCATGAAAGCTTCATTAGAATTATCTACATTCTTGTGGTTTAATGATAATATTCCTGTAGAGATCCAACCTAATGTTGTTCCTGATGCGTTTATTGAAGATCGTATAGATGAGGTGTTAGAAATCTCTGGATTACCACTAACAGAGTTTGTTTTAGAAAACCATCCTAAGTTACGTTCGTTAGGCTACAAATATGATGGTCTAGAGGTTGATAAACGCTTAAAAGCCAATAAGCTTTTACCAAAAGTTGATGTACAATACAACTTTCTTACTGAAGATCCAGATATAGCCAGATCGCTTAATTCAAATACTTATAAGGGTGGATTTAATATAGCATTTCCATTATTTTTAAGGAAAGAAAGAGGCGATTTAAAACTAGCAAAGTTTAAATTACAAGATGTACAGTTTGAAATTGATAATGCCAAAATTGCAATCCAAAATAAAGTGACTGCAATTTATAGAGAGTTGGAATCTTTTGAAACTCAAAATCAGCTTATTGAAGAAATTGTAAACGACTACAATACAATGCTAAATGCTGAAGAACGTAAATTTAGTTTTGGAGAGAGCTCTATATTTTTAATTAACTCTCGAGAGAAAAGTCTTATAGATTCTCAGTTGAAAGCTATAGAACTTCAAAATAAATTTTTAAAAGCTAAGGCTAAACTATTCAATAGTCTTTCTCGTGATTTGGTAAATCTATAAATGAAATTTAATTGCTCTTTTTGAGCTTAGGCATATTTTCATCTTTTATTACTAGAATGGTGGCTTTTACTCCAGTAAGAAGATTCCATCGTTTTGAAGACACTTGCATTTGATTGTCATCAAACACCTTAAATTCTGCTGTATTTGGTCCTGAATCACCTTGATTCAAGGCCAGGAACACAATTTTATTTATACCTTGTTTAAGAGGTACATTGAACGATTTATAACCAGAAGCAAGCACTAATGAAGGAATAAAAACTTCATCATTTACGAAAATACGAACCATATCTCCATCAGGAAATTCATGGTCTCTACACATGATATTAGCAAATTCTCCGTTAATTCTAACATCTCCCAAAAATTGATCTGGCATAGATTCTATTTTGTAACCTTGCTCTACAGCTCTTGCATTATAACGTTTTTCAAAAATTTCACCTGGATCACGCAAACCATTATCGTCAAACATTGAAAATTCTTTTTTTGGTTTCTTTAATGATGGTAAAACTTTAACTGGAATGCCATCAATGTTTTTTTTAGTGTTTGTTATGCCAACTTTTTGATTTGGTTTAATTTCAAATTGTAAAGGTGTTGAATCTTTTTCTTTAGTTTCTTTTGCAGGAATCTTTATAGACTTTTGCTCACTATCAGGTTGTGCATAAGCATGAAATGTTACACAAATAAATAATAAGACTAATATGTTTAGCTTCATAAGATGATCTTATCTAATAATAGTAATTGAAAATCAAAAACCATTCCTAATACGAAAATAACGACTTTAACTATTAAAAATTTTAATAATACGTTAAAACTTACCGTTGAAGCTTAGTCGTAATTTTCTTGTATACTCTTCGAGTAACCAATCTTTGTAGTTTTTTGTGCTATTCATAATACAATAGCAATACTGCTTGATTCTATAGCATATATCTTCATGAAGTAATTTTGCAAGATCCCTGGCTTCAAAGACATCTTCACTATTCTCAATGCACATTTGTGAGTGTTGGGCAATTGAATTTTCAATAGCCTTCATAGATTTTTCGCCTTGTCTAATTACTTTTTTATATTCTTCTTTAATGTCAAAATTAGAATCTTTAGATTTTTTGAATCGTTTTCGAAGCACCTCTGGCATCACATAAACAAAATCACGCTCTATATCCTCATCATTTCTAAGATTCTCTAAATAAAAGTCTGGATTTTTAAATATATGTTGCCAATCTACTGGCTGATTCCAAGGACCAAACCGCACAACATTATTACCGAGGTCAACCACTGTGAACTTACTTTTATCGCCATGAATTCTAGAACCTCTACCAATCATTTGAAAGTAAAGTGTTAATGATCGTGTTGCGCGATTCAAAATAATAGATTCTACTGAAGGCTCATCAAAACCAGTAGTCAAAATACTTACAGATGTTAATATACCTTTGGGTGTATTTTTAAACCACTTTAGAATGTCTTTACGCTCTTGTTTGGTACACGTATTATCTAAATGTCTGATATCATAACCTGCGCGTTTAAAAGTGTAATATACCTCTTTTGATGTATTGATACCATTGTTAAAGATTAATGTCTTTTTACCTTTTGAGAGCTCTTCATAGGCGTACAACAATTTGCCCTGCATCATGGCATTGGTATATAACGCTTCAGACGATTTTACGGTATAATCACCATTAATACCAATCTTTAAGCTATTAAGGGATACGTCATAATTATACATTTCGGCTGTGGCTAGAAAACCATTTTTAATTAGAGTAGCTATATCATCACCAACAATTAATTCTTTATAATTGTCTTTCATTGGCAACTTTATATTGCTACTCAACGGTGTTGCAGTCACTCCAAGAATGAAGCATTTGTCGAAGAACTTGAATAATTTTCTAAACGAATTATAGTGCGCTTCATCAATAATAACTAGACCTATATCTTCAAGTTTTAGCTTTTCGTCATTGAGTCGGTTATTCAAAGTCTCTACCATTGCAACAAAACACTCATACTGATCTTGGTCTGGTAGCTCTTTGACTTTACTGTTTATGATTTTATTATTCACACCAAAACCATTCAATACCTTCGACGTTTGTTTACATAATTCAATACGATGCGTAAGAATGACGACTTTCTTTCGGTGTTTTTTTATGTAGCGTCTTACAATTTCAGAAAATATAACCGTTTTACCTCCACCTGTAGGTAGTTGATATAGTAGGTTATAGTTATCTGGAGCATTCTCTAGGACATCAAAAATGCGGTTTAGATCTGCAATTTGATAATCGTAGAGACTTTTTTTGGTGAAATTTTGGTTATCTATTTCTAAGGTTGATGACATAAATTAATAGCTTCTGAAAAAAAAATTCTTACAAAATTAAGATTTTATAAGGTTATCAAGGCATATTGTTAAAAACAATTGACAAAAAAAAGAGGAACTTTTGTTCCTCTTAGTAATTTCTTACGGTTATTATGAAATTTCGATACGCTTTGGAGGCTTTTGTTTAGCCTCTTCCCGCTTGGGTAAAGTAATGCATAAAATACCATTTTCGTAAGTTGCTTTTACTTGTTCTGATTCTACAGTGTCAGGTAGAGAAAATGTTCTTTTGAATGATGAGTAACCAAACTCTCTTCGCGTGTAAGTGTCATTGGTTTCTTCATTTTCTGTTTCAATTTCAGTTGATATCGATAATACCTTGTTATCAATATCAATATTGAAATCTGATTTTTTCATACCTGGAATTGCCAATTCTAAAACATAGTCTTCAGCATTTTCTTTAATGTTAACTGCAGGCAATGTTATTCCTGTATTGAAATTTGATAGAAATCCAGTTCCTAATCCATTTTCAAATAAATTGTCAACCCAAGATGATAAACTATTTTGAGTTGAGCTGTTCGAGCCATTTAATGGCGACTTAATTAAAGTACTCATTGTAAATCAATTTTAAGTTAAACATAAATTCATTCTATTATAAAACAAATAAGATACCAAAACTTTTACAGCTTATAATCTCTGACATTTTTTCAATAATAAAAGTCAAGATGTCATTTTTATCCATTATAAAGCTATGATATACAGTGTTTTAATTGTTAATTTTTGTTAAATTACTACTTTGCAATGCATAGTACTGTAACATTTATGCTTACATGGCGTCTATTAAGTATAACATCAATTAAAAAACAAATAATCATGAGAACATTAAACAGTAATCAATTAACAAGTGTATCCACAGAAACTAAAACATTCACTTGGAATCAAAAAAGACGCTATAGATAATAATTCTATTGCAATTCATCAATCAATAAAAACAATCTACCATGAAAGCATTAACGAAAATTATCAATACGTCGCATACGGTCAATGACGATTTAGAAACCGTAAAATCATAAAACGATTAGAGTTAGTTTTAAATTAAGAAATGGTGTTTAAGAGGAACCTCTTAAACACCATTTTTTAATATAATGCATTGTGGTATTATTCTTGAGGTTAAGATATAAACGTCTTAAAACCATACTCATGAGGACCTCTAGAAACAACATGCCACAAGTAAATGCAGGATCTATGGCAGATATTGCTTTTTTGTTGCTTATCTTTTTTCTTGTTACTGCAGTGATACCAAACGATAAAGGCATCAATAGGAAACTACCTGAACTTTGTCCGACTGATACCAATTGTAACACTAATATAAATCAAAGAAATATTTTGCAAATACATGTTAATGCTAAAGATGAGCTATTAGTTGAAGGTCGCATTATTAAGATCGATGAACTTAAATCAATTACTAAGAATTTTTTAAGCAATAATGGTGATGGAACTTGCTCTCATTGTGATGGTTTAAGCTTATCAACATCGTCAGATAACCCAAAGAAGGCTGTTATTTCACTACAAAATGACAAACAAACCTCTTACGAATTTTACATTAAGGTTCAAGATCAATTAACGCAAGCTTATTATGAATTGAGAAATACTTATGCCAATTCAGTTTTTGATAAACCTACTAAAGACTTAACAAAAGAGGAATTACAAAAAGTAAGAATGGCATACCCATTTATTTTATCTGAAGCAGAACTAAGATAAAATTACAGTGAATCGTTAGTTTTTTCAACTCTATAACTAATATTAACTTTACGTCTACCCCAATTTTTGGCCGCTTTTACATCTGTACCCATGTAAATATCAATACGATTTACCCAACGCTTATTCATTTTATCTTTTACAAGATAGGTACCCTCAACACCTTCAATTTTAACTGGTGTGTTGTGAACTAAACCTTCTTTGAGCAAATTTCTTGAAACAGCAATGTATCTTAAACCTGGCTTTAAACTATCACCAAATGCTGTAATATGAGGATTTGAACTCGTCTGATAAGCAAGTGAATTATATGCAGTGGCTGTAACTTCAATGGTTTTCCATTCATAAACATTTGCCTCCTCTTCTCTACAATTGAAAGATAGCAAACAAACCAAGACAAACGCATACATAATTTTAGAACACATAGATAAATATAAGATTTTGATTCTATTTACGAGTAAATAATACTTTTCGTAATTTCATGTCTTAATTAAAACAAATTTCATGAAATTATTTTTTCCTTCTTTTTTCTTAATAATTATGATGTACTCATGTAAAGATAATGGTAATACTATCAATGATCTTGATGGCAATACCGAATCTGTTCGGTTAATCCAAAAAGCCAAAGATATACACAAACGCGTAATCACATTAGATACACACTGTGATATAGATATTAAAAATTTCACTGATTCAGTTAATTATACTCAAAACTTAGAATCTCAAGTAAATTTACCAAAAATGAAAGCTGGAGGTCTAGATGTTGCATGGTTTGTTGTTTATACTGGGCAAGATACTTTAATACATGAAGGCTTTGAAAACGCCTATAATAAAGCTATGGCTAAGTTCAACGCCATACATAAATTAGTTGAAGATATAGCACCTGATGAAATTGAATTGGCTCTTAATTCTGATGATGTAAAGCGAATAACAAAATCAGGGAAAAAGGTCGCAATGATAGGAATTGAAAATGGTTATCCAGTTGGAAATGATCTTACTAATGTTGAAAAATTCTATAACCTTGGAGCGCGATATATGTCTTTATCGCATAATGGTCATAGTCAATTAAGTGATAGTAATACTGGAGAAATAGATGGTCTCTGGCTTCATAATGGTTTAAGTGATTTAGGAAAGGAAGTGATCAAAGAGATGAATCGTTTAGGTATGATGATAGATGTATCTCACCCTTCAAAAGAAGCAATTAAACAAATGATACAGTTGAGTAAAGCACCAATAATAGCATCTCATTCTTCAGCAAGAGCCCTATGCGATCACAGTAGGAATCTTGATGATGAACAGTTACAATGGTTCAAAGAAAACGGAGGTGTTATTCAAACTGTAGCTTTTCAAGCTTATGTAAACAAAGAAAAAAATGATACTAGAAATGAAGCATTGAAGCCTATTTATGAAACTATTGCCAAATCTTTAGGAAATCGTTGGTTGGAAAGAGAGGAAATCAAAGCATTACCAGACGAAGAACAAGAAGCGTATTACAATTTAAGAGCCAAAGTGAAGCGGTTAGCTGATGAAAAAGCTAAAACCATAAAAGATTTCCCACCTAAAGTGAATGTGTCAGATTTTGTAGATCATATTGATTATCTAGTTGAAAAAATTGGTGTGGATTATGTCGGGATAAGCAGTGATTTTGATGGAGGCGGTGGTGTTGAAGGCTGGAGTGATGCTTCTGAAACATTTAATGTAACTCTAGAATTAGTTAAACGTGGTTACACTGAAGAAGAAATCGCCAAACTATGGAGTGGGAATTTACTTAGAGTACTAGATGAAGTTCAAACCATAGCACAAACGCTAAGAAAATAATATTGATTTAATGTAACTAAGTTAGCTTCACTAAATCAATAATATTAGCAACTACTGTAGCAATTAATAATGTAATAAGAATTGAATTTAAGATAATGCCAATTATTTTTTTTATTGACCTTGGGTCTTTTCTACCTTTAATACTATAAATAAAACCCGAAATAGTAAAGAAGAACGTTAGTAATATGCAAAATCCACTAGCAATATCATAAGATTCAATTGTAATAACTTGAGAATTGGTCAACGATTGTAGAATGATAAACAATACAATAAGCCCAACACATATCATTGCATAATTAAATCCCTTTATGGCATATTGTGCTTTACTCATATGAACTTAATAAGCTAGTAATTCTTTTAACACAGCTTCAAATTTGCCCTTTGCTAGGTATTGATCCTCAAGCTGATTAATGAAAGGAATTGGTGTATCCATACTAGCAACACGCTTTACTGGAGCATCCAATTGTTCAAAACAATTTTCCATAATCAAAGCTGAAATATCACTAGCAATTCCTCCAAACATTGAGTCTTCTTGAAGAATAATTGCCTTACCTGTTTTTTCAACAGAACTATATATGGTTTCTGTATCTAAGGGTTGTAATGTTCTTAAATCTATAACATCTGCATGAATATCATTATTAGCATCAAGAGTTTCTAAAGCCCAATGCACAGCTGCTCCATAAGAGATAATAGTAACTTGATTACCTTCTCTTAATATAGAAGCCTTACCTAATGGCAAAGTAAAATAATCTGTTGGAACCTCCTGACGTATACTTCTATATAGCGCCTTATGTTCGAAAAATAATACTGGATTAGGGTCATTAATTGCAGAAGCTAATAAGCCTTTAGCATCGTATGGAAAAGCAGGATATACTACTTTTAATCCTGGAGTTTTAGTGAACCAAGCTTCATTGGTTTGTGAATGAAAAGGGCCAGCTGCAACACCAGCGCCACATGGCATTCTAACAACTACATCTGCATTTTGACTCCAACGATAATGAGACTTTGCTAAATAGTTTACAACAGGATTAAACCCAGAAGTAACAAAATCTGCAAATTGCATTTCGACAACTGCTTTCATACCAGCAATTGACAATCCCATTGCCGCTTCAACTATTGCCGACTCACAAATTGGTGTATTACGCACACGATCTTTCCCAAAAGCCTTAACAAAACCTTCCGTAATTTTAAAAACACCACCATATTCAGCAATATCTTGTCCCATAATTACTAAATCTTTGTGTCGTTCCATAGATTGTTTTAAACCAACAGAAATAGCATCAATCAGACGCAGTTCTTCCGTATTTTCGCTTGGCGTAATAGATTGGTATTCAAAATCCTTATATACATCATTTAATTCAATAGTTTCATTTGGAACAATAGGATCTTCATCAAATGCTAATTTTAGATTCTCATTAATTTCATGAACAATTCCTTCTTTTATGGCAACTTCTTGTTTTTCAGTTAAAATCTTCTCGTCTTTTAAAAAGGCTTGAAAATTTTCTAAAGGATCTTTTTTAGCCCATTCTTCCATTAATTCCTTAGGAACATATTTTGTGCCACTTGCCTCCTCATGACCACGCATTCTAAAGGTTTTAAATTCTAGTAATATTGGTCTTGGTCGTTTTCGAATACTTTCAGCTAACTTTTTAACTTTTGAATAAACTTCTACCACATTATTTCCATCAATAACAAAAGCTTCCATCCCATAACCCTTGCCTCTATCTGCTATATCTTTACATCGATATTGTTCGTTTGTTGGTGTAGATAATCCGTAGCCATTGTTCTCAACACAAAACAAAACAGGCAATTGCCAAACAGATGCAACATTCAACGCTTCATGAAAGTCACCTTCACTTGTACCTCCTTCACCTGTAAATACTGCTGTAACCTGCTTTTTATTTTTCAATAAACTAGCCAGCGCTATTCCATCTGCTACACCTAGTTGAGGACCAAGATGCGATATCATTCCTACGATATTATAGTCTTGAGTTCCAAAATGAAACGAACGATCTCTACCCTTGGTAAATCCGTTAGCTTTACCTTGCCATTGACTAAACAACCTGTGTAGTGGGATATTTCTTGACGTAAATACCCCCAAATTTCTATGCATAGGCAATACATATTCGTCATCATTCATTGCTAAAGTTACACCAATAGAAATTGCTTCTTGACCAATACCAGAAAACCATTTTGAGATCTTCCCTTGACGTAATAGAATGAGCATTTTCTCTTCAATTAACCTAGGCTTAAGCATAGATTTATATAACTTTAAAAGCGTTTGGTTGTCTAAATTCTTCTTATCGAAAGTTATCGTACTCCTTGTGGAAGTCAGCATATTCAGTTGTATTGTATTTAAAAATCAAATGTAATTAAAAATTGATTGAAATGTCTTTAATGTTTGTTTTTTTTGACCAAGTTTATGTAATATGAAATTACCTAGGTTTTCTTTATTTTTGTAGTATTGTAGTTATAATTAAATACATCAAAATAATGGATAGAATACCCAGTGTCAACCTAGAAGACTTTGTTTCAGGTGACCCAAATAGAAAACAAAAATTTATTAATGAAATCGGGAAAGCTTATGAAGATATTGGCTTTGTAGCATTAAAGGGACACTTTTTAGATGACGCTTTAGTTGATAAATTATATAATGAGGTTAAGAATTTTTTTAATCTACCATTAGAAACCAAGCGCAAATATGAAATAGAAGGCATAGGTGGGCAACGTGGTTATGTTTCTTTTGGAAAGGAAAGTGCGAAAGGAAAAAAAGAAGGCGATCTTAAAGAGTTTTGGCATTTTGGACAGTATGTAGAAGATGATCCAGAACGTGCAAAAGAATATCCTGAAAATGTATTTGTTGAGGAAATACCAGATTTCAATACTGTTGGAAAGGAAACATATGGAATGCTTGAAAAAACAGCTAAGTATGTGCTTCGAGCATTGGCTTTACATTTGGACCTAGAAGAAACCTATTTTGATGACTACATTCATAATGGAAACTCAATTTTAAGACCAATACACTACCCTCCAATTACGAAAGAACCAGAAAATGCGGTAAGAGCCGCTGCTCATGGAGATATTAATTTGATTACGCTACTAATGGGTGCTCAAGGTCGAGGCCTACAAGTCCAAAACCATAAAGGTGAGTGGATCGATGCAATAGCAGAACCAGACGAATTAATGATTAATGTTGGTGACATGCTCTCTAGACATAGCAACAACAAACTTAAATCAACTATACATCGTGTTGTGAACCCACCTAGAGAACTTTGGGGAACATCGCGGTATTCAATTCCATTTTTTATGCATCCAATAAGCGAAATGAAACTAGATGTGTTAGATAGCTGCATAGATGATGAAAATCCAAAACAATTTGAAGATATTACTGCTGGTGAGTTTTTAAATGAACGCCTTATTGAATTAGGACTTAAAAAGTAAAATTTTATAATGGATTTACAAGATCAACTCAAAAACTTATTTCCAGATCATATTTCAGAGGAAACTACAGAAAAGGTTGATGAAAAAAGTGGTATCTGGTTACAAGACGACCCTATAGTTTGCAAATATGAAAAGCGTAAAGGCAAGCCTATAACAATACTAGAAGGTTATACTGGTGCAAATAAAGACTTTAAATTACTAGCAAAAGAACTAAAACAAATGCTTAGCGTAGGTGGAAGTTTTAAAGACGATAAAATCATTATTCAAGGAGATTACAGAGATAAAATCATGGAAATACTTAAAGACAAAGGGTTTTCTGTTAAACGCGTAGGTGGTTAAGTTATGAGTAAAACACTTCATATCACAAATGGTAATTCTTTAACAGATTACATTACAGAATTAGACATAAAAGGAGACATCTTAACTTGGCAGGAAATGCTTTGCGAAGGTCCTACTATAGCCAATATCAATTCAAATGAGTTCTTAACTGTTAGAAAACAATTTTTAAATGACTATTATAACATTGAATTGAATGAAAATGAGTTAAATAAAGAACTAAATAAACTCGATCATATTGAAGCTTATAATGAAATTGTATTGTGGTTTGAATACGACTTGTTTTGCCACATAAACCTTATAGCTGTTTTAAGCTTAATTCATCAAAAAGAAATTACACTTCCGCTCTATTTGGTTTGTAGTGGAAGAATTGAAGGAGAGAAAAACTTAAAGGGCTTATGTGAACTTAATCCAGAACAATTGCTGCAACATTATCACCAGAAAGTTAGATTAACAGATGATGACAAGGAGCTTGCACTCTCACTATGGCGAACCTACTGTGGTAAAGATCATAATTTATTCAAGCCATACATAACACGTGAGTCTTCATTTAAATACATGAGCAATTGTTTAAAAGCGCATTTGAGACGATTTCCAGATGCTAAAAGCGGACTTAGTATTCTCGAAAAGAACACGCTAGAGATCATTCGAGATAAAGACGTAAAATCAAGACACCATCTCTTGGGTTATATTTTAAACTATCAAGGTTATTATGGGTATGGTGATCTTCAGCTTGAACGTATGATAGATAAACTAGCATTATTTTTTGATGAGGCTGAGAATCAAATACGTCTTAATAGAAAAGGACATGAAGCGCTAATTAAAATTCATAATATCTCTTTAGAGCTGAATAATGATTTGACTTTTGGTGGAATTAACCGTCTAGACTATCAGTTTAATAAAGCTCAAAATAAACTTGTAAAAACAAACATTAATGCCTATTAAAGCTTCAGAATTAATACTCAATCCTGACGGAAGCGTTTATCATCTTAATTTGCGTCCCGAACACATTTCTAATACAATTATTACTGTTGGAGATCCAGACCGAGTTGAACATGTCACTAAACACTTTGATTCAATTGAAGTAAAAATTAGGAAGCGTGAATTCCATACACAAACAGGAAGATACAAAGGAAAGCGAATTAGTGTAATTTCTACTGGAATTGGAACAGATAACATCGACATTGTCTTTAACGAGTTGGATGCTCTAGTAAATATTGACCTAGATAAACGAGTACTTAAAAAAGAGCTTACAAGTTTAGATATTATTAGAATAGGTACATCAGGATCTATCCAAAAAGAAATACCTATAGATTCGTTCTTAGCAAGTAAATATGCCGTGGGTTTTGATAGCTTGTTACACTTCTATAAAAGCTCTCACGTGCAACATGAAGCTATTTCAAAAGCCATATCAGAACATACCAACTGGTTTAAATCTAAATCTGAACCATATGTTGTGAAGTCTAGTGACGCCTTGTTTAATAAAATGAACTCCTCAATAGTTTATAGTGGTTTTACTGCAACTAATGTTGGTTTTTATGGTCCGCAAGGTCGAGTACTTAGGTTGCCAGTTCAAGATGCAGCACTTAATGATAAATTAGCGAGTTTTAATTATAACGGATTGACCATAACAAATTTAGAAATGGAAACTGCTGGCATTTATGGTCTAGCCGCTTTGTTAAATCACAATGCAATTTCAATGAATGCAATTATAGCAAATAGAGCAACAGGTGAATTTAGCGAAAATCCAAAAAAAAGTGTTAACAACTTAATCATCTATACGTTAGATAAACTAGTATTATAATTGACGAAGAAACAGCAAAATATATTGAAAACTATAAATATTGGAGGTGTCCCTGAACATTTTAATTTAGCTTGGTATTTAACACTTAAAAATGGTGAATATAAAACCGAAGGAATTAACCTAAGATGGAAAGATTATTTTGGTGGTACAGGTGCAATGAATAAAGGATTGCGTGAAGGTGAAATTGATATGGCAGTGATCCTTACTGAAGGCATCATTAAAGACATCATAGAAGGTAACCCGAGTAAAATAGTACAAACCTTTGTGGAATCACCTTTAATTTGGGGAATTCATGTTGCAAATGATTCAAATTATAATACCATTCAAGATCTAAAAGGCACCAAAGCTGCAATTAGCAGGTATGGTTCTGGCTCACATCTAATGGCTTTTATTAATGCCGAAAACAATAATTGGAATCTTGAAACTGATCTCAATTTTGAAGTGATTAAAAATCTTGATGGTGCAGTTGAAGGACTCACAAATGGAATTGCCGATTATTTCATGTGGGAAAAATTTACAACTAAACCAATAGTTGATGAAGGAATATTCAGGCGGATTGCAAATTGTCCTACACCATGGCCCTGTTTTGTTATTGCTGTTAATAATAACTTCTTAAAGGCAAATAGAGATGAGGTTAAAACAATATTAGACATCATTAATACTACAACACAAGAATTTAAGTACATTCCAAGTATAGATCATACTATCGCTAATAGATATGATCAGAAGTTAGAAGATGTACAAGAATGGTTGTCTTTGACCGAATGGTCACAAAGCCCTATCGATGAAATGACCATAAATACCGTTCAAAATAAATTGCTTGAACTGGATATAATTTCAGAAAAATTTGAATATTCGCAATTAGTAGAAAAGTTAAAATAACCGAATTTAGTAGGAATTTTCTAGGTTTAGTTGTTATATCTACAAAGGAATATAAATTGTGATTTTGAAAAAAATTTAACAAAAAATTAATGTTTTATCGCTTAACTTTCTATATTTCAAAAATTTAATTACATTTGTTAATACCGAATCACTGACTAAACTTGACTTAAACAGAAGAATATGATAATGATAATTACTCTAACACTTTCTATTTTAGTTGTTATAAATTTTATACTACTTGCTTTTAGTTGTAATAAAGTAACCAAGAAAAAATATACCGAAAAACCTAAAATTGAAAATACTATTACGAGTCCAACTATCACAGCTTCTATTTCAACAAAAAAATTAGCTTCATCATCAAGACAACTTGCTCCAACTGGCAGTTAAAATACATCTATTCTTTTTCTACCACTCTATTGATGTAATACCTTTATTACTCAAGTACTGATTTACTTTACTAAAATGCTTATTACCAAACCAATACCCTCTGTTTGCACTTAATGGCGATGGGTGACCTGAAGTAAATATTTGATGTTTGTGTTGACTTATAAGCTTTGCTTTTTGTTTTGCAAATCCACCCCAAAGTAAAAAAACAATATTTTCTTTTTCGCTATTTATAATTTGAATGACTTTATCAGTAAAAACTTCCCAACCTTTTTTCTGATGACTTCCTGCTTGATGTGCCCTAACAGTCAACGTTGCATTAAGTAGTAAAACACCTTGATCAGCCCAACGTTCTAAATTCCCTGAATTAGGATATGAAACGCCCATATCATACGCAACCTCTTTAAAGATATTAATTAATGAAGGTGGATGAGCAATTCCGTCATTGACCGAAAAACATAATCCGTTAGCTTGGCCAGGACCATGATATGGATCTTGACCAATAACTACCACTTTAACATGATCAAAATTACAATGATTAAACGCTGAAAAAATTTGCTTTCCTGGAGGATAACAAGTATGTGTTTTGTATTCTTGCTTAACAAAATTTACTAATGATTCAAAATACGGTTTTTTGAATTCGTCTTCCAGTAAGTTTTTCCAGCTATGATGGATATCTACATTCATTTTATCTAAAAAAAAATCATATTGTCTAAAATATGAAATATGTCATAAATTAGTAATTGCAAATATACTATATTCGTTAGTGTAAAATCTATTGTCATGGCTAAAGCTATTATAGAAAGAGTTCAGAGTATTTTAAACAATCCGCTTCAGGATATAAAAACTATAGGAGAAATTTCTCATGATGATTTTTATACAAATCATATAAAAAAGAATGCTCCAGTAAAAATCACAAAAATGATGGATCACTGGAAAGCTAGAGAATTATGGTCTTTAGATTATTTTGAAAAAATAGGCAAAGACAAAGAAACCTACATGTATAAAGGTAACATTAGGCAAAATGATACCAATTGGCAGTTTGGTGCCTTTCAAGACTATTTGAACGAAATACGTAGCTCTGAAACAGATACATACTTAGGAAATATGCCTATAGCAGAAATGTTCCCCGAGCTTTTAGAACATGTTGATTTTTCATTGATATCTAAAAACACCGTTAGAAATTCAACATCGCTTTGGATAGGTCCTCCTGGTACATTAACAGGTTGGCATACCGATCGGCTAGCCAATAATATTCTTGCTTTAATTGAAGGCAGAAAGTTAGTGTTTTTGGTTAGTCCAAAAGACACAGCTAAAATGTATCCTAGTGATAAATACGAGCCTGGATCTCGCTTGAGTGATGTAAATATGGAAGATTTTAACGAAGAGAAACATTCACTATTCAAAGATATTAATGTGCAGTACACAATTATCAATCCTGGTGAAATGTTATTTATTCCTCAAACATGGTGGCACTGCGTTTACGGCTTAGATATTTCTATAAGCTCAAATAATTTTGCCTTCACTCCTATTGATAATTTTAAAATGAAAACTTCAGAACTTATCAAACGTAAACTTCATAGTGTAGGCTTGTACAGTTCAAAAAATTGCGTGTGCCATTATGTAAATAACGAAGGCAAGCGTGTTAGACGTTAGGCAATATTTCATTTTATTACTAAATCATTAATAAGTACCTTTGCAACTTATTAGTTTTAGGAGGTCAGTCAATGATTAGTATTCACGAAAAAACATTACATGATTTAGAGTTTTATACTGTGTTACAGCAAGTGTCTGAGCTATGTATCACAGACTTAGGACGTCTTAAAATATTGGAAACCAAGCCTTTTCCTACTAAAGAAGATGTGCTTCAATCCTTGAAATACACCAACGAATATGTATCATCATTCTATAATGATAATCGTATACCAAATCATGGATTTGAACCTATCACAAAAGAAATTAAACTCTTAGGCATAGAAAATTCATATCTAGAGACAAAGAGTTTTAAGAAATTAGTTTCAATTACAATCACGATACGTGATATTTCTAAAGTCTTAAAAAAGTTTGAAGAGTATTACCCTTCGTTATCAAAACATAGCGCTTCAATAGAGATAATTCCAAACTTAATTTCAGAAATTGATACTATAATTGATCGCTTTGGTGATATTAAAGATAATGCTACAAATACCTTATTTCAAATCCGTCAGTCTATAAATTCGGTAAGAGGAAAAATCAATCAGAGTTTTAATTCTGCATTAACTAGCTATCATAATCTTGATTACTTAGATGACATTAGAGAATCTGTTGTTGAGAATAAACGTGTGCTTGCTGTTAAAGCGATGTACAGACGTAAAGTAAAAGGAAGTATCTTAGGAAGTAGTAAAACAGGCAGTATTGTTTACATGCAACCTGAAGCTACATTTCAATATGCAAGAGAGCTGAATAATTTAGAGTTTGAAGAAAAAGAAGAAATTGATAAAATTCTTAGGAATTTAACCGAATACATCAGACCCTATACTAATACTTTAGAAAGCTATCAAAATTTTCTAACACAACTTGATGTTATCTATGCTAAAGCTAAACATGCACAATCTCTAAATGCGATTCTTCCAGAACTAAATGAGGTTAAAGTTTACGAAGCTAAAGATGCGTTTCATCCACTACTCTATGTCTCAAATAAAAATGAAGGCAAGAAAACCCTTCCGCAATCAATTGTACTTCATCCAGAAAACAGAATTATAGTTATCTCTGGACCGAATGCTGGTGGAAAAAGCATTACTTTAAAAACCATTGGTTTACTTCAAGTGATGCTTCAATCTGGAATGTTGATTCCTGTGCATGAAAAAAGCAATATTTGCTTATTTGACAGAATTATTAGTGATATTGGCGATAACCAATCTATTGAAAATCATTTAAGTACCTATAGCTACAGATTAAAACAAATGAATTACTTCCTTAAAAAATGCAATAAAAATACGTTGTTTTTAATTGATGAATTTGGAACTGGAAGTGATCCTGAACTTGGAGGTGCGCTTGCTGAAACATTCTTAGAAGAGTTTTACCATCGTGAAGCCTACGGAATAATTACAACTCACTACTCCAACTTAAAAGTATTGGCTAATGAGTTGCCATACATGCAAAATGCGAATATGATGTTTGACGAAAAAAGTCTAGAACCAATGTATAAATTGGCACTAGGTCAAGCAGGAAGTTCATTTACATTTGAAGTTGCTCAGAAAAACGGAATACCTTATAGTTTAGTTAATCGGGCTAAAAAGAAAATTGAACGTGGTAAAGTTAGGTTTGATGCAACTATTGCTAAACTTCAGAAAGAGCGCAGTAAACTTGAAAAAACAGAGCGTTCATTAAAAGAAAATGAAAAGAAAAAACAATCTGAAGCTGATAAACTTGAAGAAATCAATGCTAAGGTTCAGAAAAAGTTAGAAAACTTTCAAGAGCTGTACGACAGCAACCAACGTTTGATTTATTTAGGCCAAAAAGTTAATGATATTTCAGAAAAATACTTTGAAGATAAAAAGAAACGTGAGTTGATGGCAGAATTATTTAAGCTAGTTCAAATAGAAAATTCTAAGCGTAAAAAAGTATCTGCAAAACAAAAACTTGCTGAAAAAGCAAAAGAAAAACAAATCCAACAGGAAGCTGAAAAGAAAGTTGCTGTCATTAGAAAAAAGAAAAAAGCTGCAAAAGCAAAGATACCAAAAGAAGAAAAACCAAAACCTACTTTAAAAGTTGGTGATCGTGTACGAATGTTTGATGGCAAAGCTGTTGGTTCTATTGATTCTATAGAAAAAGGAAAAGCCATAGTAAACTATGGCTTTTTCACGACTAACGTTAATTTAGATTTATTGGAATTGGTTGAATCTAAATAATTCCTAATTACAGCTAATCCAATATACTTCTGAAGGAGCTCCCCAAATATTTCCTCCATCAAATTCGTAGCATATTTCTGAATAAATATAATTTCTATATTCTACTTCATTGTCTGAATTAACATAAATTGCGTTCCAACCTCCTGCTCCATATTGATATTGAAAGTAAATCCTTATATCATGGACTCCATCTGGTACAGAAACACTAATATCATCACCTTGATTAATTTCATAGTTCTGAGTAAAAGTTATACCAGAGGTTGAATTTTGAGGAAGATATGACATATAAAATCGTGTATCATGAAAGGACTCATTTGTTACAGTTACATCATCATGAATATATGGTCCATCTTCAGAACAGTAGGTCGAATTATAATTTGTTGTATAACCTGTTTTCACTAAAGCATTGTCTTTTATATATCGTGTTTGATATGCTATTGGGATTCCAGGATTTGTAGGTGCATAAACTGCCGAGCCTTCTTCAGTTAGATAGCTTATTGAACCTGGTCCTGGCAAAAGTGTATTGAAATTAATAGTCTCAGTAGAAACTTCAGCATTCTCATCAATGGTTATGACACTGATTACGGAGTTGTCTATAATGGTCTCTATTTCATTATTAACACCAACAATTTCGGTATTTCCTGCTATATAATTTAAGACTTCATCTAGACCTACGTTCGTGTCTAAATAACTACTAATTCTTAATAAAAAAATCTTACCATATTGAACTGAACTTATATAAGCAGGAGGATTATCATCATCCATTTTGCTTTGAACTTCTTCTAAAGTCACGTCATTTGCAAAGAAATTTGATGGACTAGTAGGTTCATCAACATTAACAGAATAGAACACTTTTTTGATAGCCATATAAGCCACTCTCTGGCTTGGAGTAGTCTGTTGTATAAACTCATTAGAATAAGCTTGATTAGACCATTGTTGAGGAAGGCCTAATTCTAGACCTATTTGACTTGTAGTATAAGACTTAGAAGCTCTGTAAAAAGACTCCGATACATGATTTTCAACATAGGCATTATTGTTCCACCATGATAAGGCATTATCTATTCCTGTCTCTACATTTCCTATAAATGCTGGGTTTTCTATACTAATGTTTCCATTGTCTCCCATATTAGGTAAATCTAACATCAAATTGATAGGCCTTCTATCAATTTGCAAAGAATCTGGTAATCCATTGAGCATTTCTTGATTTATATTAACTAATGCACCAGGATATATGGTTTCACCTGTATACCTCAATATTGCTGTTTCATCAAAGTCTCTCTCTAATTTGTAGTCAGTTGAGGTACATTTTATTTTGTTTCCTCTAAACGGCCAACCTTCAGATACCTCTTGATTTAGAAGATTTAATTGATAACCATTACCTCCAATATTATTAACGTTGAGCATTCCAGAAGGGTCATAAGTTAACCCTTGAATGTATTCATTAATGCTGGTTGCTTCCGGGTTTCCATTATTGTTATCATCACTATCGTCTGCTTTACTACAACTTAGAGCAGTTGCAATAAATGCTAATAATAGAAAGATTTTAGGGTTTTGGTGTAAAATTCTCATAATTATAAGTTTTAAATTAATCCCATTGTTTTAAAGTAGTACTAAGCCCTTGATGAAGATATACAATGCCGTTAGCAGTATTATCTAAATTATTGACGTTTCCATTTCGCCATTTATAACTACTATTGTTATCATCTTTGACGCCAACGGTTCCTCCTGCATACATACCTATAAATCCTTCTGAAGTTGTTGCACTATTTGACCCTTTTAAGACAAAGTGGTTGTATTCATCATTATGTTCAGGCAATACGTTACCTACATCTTGGTACGAACCACCTGCATCGTCTTGTGACAGTTTAATTCTACTAGTGGATACATTATTAACCCATGAGTAATATTTAAAAGCAAATAAATAACTGTTAGACGGAATGTTAAAGTCATTATTATTGGCTATGGTTCTGTTTCCTGAAGAACTTTCAACTGAAGTGTTATTATAGATTTGATCATCTGAAGCGCCGCTTTTTGTGGCATTAGATAAATAATTAGCCAAATCATTGTATTCGCTTTCAGTAATCCAGATCCAGTCTCCATCGCTAGCATTTTCGTAGGCAGTTCTTGAACTTCCATTTAAAAATGCCCAAATATCGTCTACATCTTGAATAGCTATTTTGTACTCCAAAACTTCTGTATCTTCACCATTAGACACCTCAATGGTAATAAAAATGTTTTCGTTAGTTTCAAAATCGAAAGCTAGCCAATCACCTACACGAAGTTCATTTCCATTAACAATTAAGGCATCAGGTACTGATTCAAAAGTTATAACATAGGCAAGGTTACCTTCTAAACTAGAATTTATGTCGGCAATAAAGTCTCCAGCTGAAGGGTATTCGTCAATGTTTATTGTAATAACATTGTTAGAAGAGTCGTTAGAATTATCATCATCTTCCGAATTACATGATGCTAAAAATGCAATACAGAAGTAGAAGCATAATTGATAAATAAATTGTGTTTTCATAATTATAAAGATTTTGTGGTTTTAATTTTTGTAGCGACTTACAACTGGAAAAGTCTGCAGCCATTCCAGCGCAAGACACCACAAAATATTTATGCCATTTTCTATTAATGACAAACCAAAACTAATAGCGAAAGTGATTGAAATCTAATTTTTGGCATGGACAAAGTATGGACACGCTTGAGAAATCGTTATACATTTAAGGAAAAATATGAAATACAAATATTGTTTTAAACTATTGATTATCAATTTTTTAAATAAAATTATTAATTAAATAAACATAGACAAAACAAGGACAAGACAAACAGAACTCAAGACGAGTTCGACCAGTCTATGTTCATTGTGTGTTTAAATTAAGTAACTTCGTTTTAGAACATTACTAACATTTTCATTATGGTTTTTCGGCATCTCATCTTCATTTGTTTATTCTTTCCTTTAATTATTTTAGCTCAGCGACAAGAAAAAATAGACAGTTTAAAAAAGATACTTTTGACTTCAAAAATGGATGTTGAAAAATTTCATTTACTTAATCATCTTTGGAATGAATCCATAAACAACAATATTGAAGATGCTATGGTCTATTCTAATGACATGATAGTATTGGGAAATACATTAAAAATTGATACAATAATCAGTTTTGGCTTTGATCGTAAAGCTGTGACCTATTCTTACCTTAATGAATTTGATAGTTCTGGAGTATATTTTAAAAAAGCTCTAAATATTTACAAAAAGACAAATGATTTTAAAAAAATTGCAGGAATACAACGCAATTTAGGTCAAGATCACAATATGACAGGACAGATAGATAGTGCTCTTTATTATTATAGCGAATCTAAAATCAATTATACTAAAGCAAATGATACGATTGGTATTGCAGATATTTTAAATTCTGAAGCGATTGCCAATCTTATGAAAGGGTACTATAATATTGCGATTGACAAAGCTATTACTGCTGAAAAAATATACATAAAAAATGAAAAAAATCAAGACCTAAACCAAAACAGAATGGTCATAGCAAGTATCTATGGTGAGATGAAAGATACTGTTAACGCTATAAATTACTATAATAAAACCATAGATTTCTTTAGAGAACAAAACCAAAAAAGACAATTATGCGCTACACTATTTCTCTTAACCAATCTCCAAATCTCAAATAAGAAGTTGTATAACGAAAATGACCAATTAATTAATGAAATGATAGTTCTTAGCAAAGAACTTAAAGATCCCGCTTTAATAGATGATGTGCAAACCAATCTTGCTAAGTTCTATTTCACATATGACAATTATAAAAATGCAGAGATAGTCCAAAGGCAGCTAGTTAAGAACGCAGAGGAACGTAACTATGAATATTCTTATGCTTTTGTTTCAAAAGATTTAGCTAAATCTCTAATTGCTCAAAAAAAATATAGTGAAGCCATTATCTATTTAAAGAAATCAGATGCGATAGCTACTAAATTAGAATTGAACGGTTTAAAACCAATTGTCAATAAATTACTATCAAAATCCTACGAAGCTCTTAACAATCATCAAGAAAGTCTGAAACATTATAAGGTATATGAAGATTTAAGTAGTGACATTTATAATACCGAAAGTACAAATCGTTTTTCTGAGCTTCAAACCATTTATGAAACTGAAAAAAAAGAGGCAGAAATTGCACTACAAAATGAACAAATAAAATCATTGAACATACAGGCAAAAAATGATCGGCTTACTAAGACCCTTTATGGCATTGGTATGTTCTCCTTTTTAGCTATTTCAAGTCTCCTCTACTTTGGTTTTACACAGCGCATCAAAAAGAACAAGATTGAACGCGAAAAACAAGAAGCAATTTATAAACAGGAAATTGAATTTAAGAAGAAAGAACTCGCTTCACAAACCCTACATTTAGTCCAAAAAAACACATTCATTCAAGAGTTAAAAGAAAACCTAGAAAAAATAAAAAAGTCTCCAGAATTGTTTAAAGTCGAATTTAGACGGTTGGTCATGTTACTTAAAAAACAAAATGCCGAAGATAAAGATTGGGAAGTGTTTAAATCATATTTTTCTGAAGTGCATAATAATTTTGATATTAAGATTAAGTCTATAACATCAGATATCACCGAAAAAGAAATTCGGTTGGCCTCTTTCTTACGTATGAATCTATCTACTAAAGAAATAGCTTCTATGCTTAATGTATTGCCTGATAGTGTTCTAAAATCAAAATACAGACTAAAGAAAAAATTGGGCTTAGACAAAACCGATGATTTAACGCAATTTTTAAATACGTTAAATTGAGATCAATTATCTTTGCAATGTGATAGAACGTTTACCAAAATCTAAGCAATTAATACTATTTGATGGTATTTGCAATCTTTGCAATTCATCTATTCAATATGTCATTAAGCATGACAAGAAAAATCAATTCATGTTTGCTCCCTTGCAAAGTAAAATAGGTGAGGATATTATTACACGATTTGATATTGACACTACAAAAACAGATTCTATATTGCTCTATTCCCATAACAAGGGGCTATATATAAAATCTACGGCTGCATTACATATTGCAAAACACTTAGGCTTCCCTAGAAATCTGATGAGTGTTTTTTTTATAGTCCCAGCTTTTATTCGAAATTTGTTTTATGATTTTATAGCTCGAAACAGATACAAATGGTATGGTAAAAAAGAAGCTTGCATGATTCCTACTCCAGAATTAAAGTCTAAGTTTATCGACTAAAAAAAAGTCCTTTCTATCAAAAGGACTTTAATAATTAACAACTAATTAAAACTAATTTAACTCTAAAATAATTTTTAATCAAGAGGGATTATCTAATTTCTAGAATATTGATTAATAGCACATTATTTATAGTATAAATGTACTACTGTATCTAGAACTCAAGCAAAAATATCGGTATAAGACCAAAAAAATTGTTTAAAAAAATAGAAGTGCAAAAAACATCTATGAGTTGCTTAATTGGCTCACTCATTAAAAGAATATGTTTACTCATTTAAGTCATGACTTAACTCAAGTTGAGTTTTATTAATCCGTAATGTATTCTAAATTGAAGCATATTATGTTAAGTTTGCTAAAACACTTGAACTTACAATAAATTATTGAAAACCTTAAAGCAAAATCAACTTGAGCCTAGCTTCTGTTAGTTAGGAACGAATCAAGTTCTTGTCTTATACATGTCTAATATAAGATAAGTATCAGTAAATGTACTGATAGAAAAGCCTTAGCTTTAAGGTTTTCTTAAAATAGTAATTTGGAAGATACGTAGATGGCTAATAATACGATGAAATTATTCACTGTGTGGAAAACTATTCCTGTAAGCAACCCATTTGTTCGTTTTACGGCATATCCAGTTACTAGACCAAAAAAGAAGTAAAAAAGAAATAGTTGTAAATTAAAATGCACAACACCAAAAAGAGTAGCTTGAATTACATTTGCCCATCTAAAACCCAAATATTTTTCTGTTGATGAAAGAATAATCCCTCTAAACATAACCTCTTCATAGAAAGGAACTAAGACAGCAACAGCTAAGACAGAAATGGAGAATCCATACTCATTGAGTAGCAAGCCTATTTCTTCCTTCATATTTAATAATTGATAAAAAGTAGTCGTTTCGTCGAAAGGCATGATTGTTCTTAGGAATTTTATAATTGTGAAATTACTAATCATAAATAAAACACTCAAAGCAATAATACTTCCATAATTTATATCAGAATTAAATATAAACTTAAGACGTTTTTTATTTAAGAATAATAAGGTCAACACAAAACACACAACAGTATAGTATAACAAACTATTAGCTGTTAGTAATTGTGACTCTAAAACCCCCTCTTCTACATAATTATATACAATATCAAAATAGACATTCATATAATTTTGGTAATAAAATATAAACACCAATGAGGTCTGCGTTATTAAATACACAAAAACAATAAGCCAAAAATGTTTAAGTGTCCAATTAACAGGCAAGCATTTCTCAAAAGCAATAGGTTTTAATTTAAAAAATGTTTTAGCACTATAGATTGGTAAGATTAAAATATACGGGATTAGAAATAGGATAATAATACATAAACCGAGTAGAAGTATATGTGATAACTCGCTTAGTGTCCATAAATCAAAAGAAGGTTTTCCAGAAATACGCAAGCGCTTAATTCCAAAAAAATCATCATAATAACTCAATTCTTGCATTCTTCTATAACTTACTAAAGCAGTATCTGCGCTCGAATATGAAATATCGTGATTCAATAATTTTTGAATGTTCTCAGTTTTATTCCAATCAGGTATTGTATCCTGTACTAGAAAAGACCTAGCTGCTTCATAGTTTTCAGATTCTATAAAGATTTTATATAGACTTTTGTTATTACTGTATGTGGAATCTTTTTCTTTCACTCGGTCAAACATTTCAAGAGCTTTATCTGTTTCACCAAACTCAATTAACAATTCTCCTTTTTGCTGTAAAGTCCATGCCTCACCATCATAAAACAATCCATCAATAAGATGATCTTTAGCCTTATCAGTATTTCCCATTCGAATGTTGGCTTTGGCCAATAAAACTGAAAGGTCGAGACTGTCACTAAAACGCTCAGCTTTTTCGGCATACATGATAGCTTTAAAATCATTGTCTTCAACATAAAAGAATGAAGCTAGTTCATATAATCTTCCAATTTGCTGATAGGTCCAATTCGTTTTGTCAGATTCATATTTGGCTATAGCTTCATTTATGAGGTCTTCTCTATCATCGTAATAAGCATTGTCTAAATTGTATAGTATAACCTCGGGATGTGCGGGAAATTCAGAATATAATTGGTTAATACATGCTTCAGTTTCCTCATAATTCAAATTATAATCTTCGTACTCATCATAGTAAGCACTTCCAATAAACTTACATCTATAAATTCTAACATCAATATTATTTGGATGCAAATCTATATATGTATTGTATTTGTTTAAGATGTCATTATAGCGTATATCTTTAGAATTATTTAAAGTCTCAACAAATAATTCATGACTATTGTTTTGGTTAACTTTTATGTCTTGACTAAAAGAAATTAAAGAACTAAAAAGTGCGAATACTATGAAAAATTGTGTTTTCATATATGCTACTTTAAACTTTTCAATATAAAATCAAGATTTTTATTTGAATTGTCATTCGTTAAGTAAGCATCAGTATAATGTTTTGAAGGTATCGCTAGACCTCTATTTTGGAGTTTTTTTATAGTATCGGCATAGTCTAGTGTCACTTTTCCAGTCAAAAGTACATCCAAATCACCTCCAGACTTGGCATATTTATATATTTGATTTATACCTGTTAAATACTGATGATCTTTAGTAAAACCACCACCTCTGTGCACACGTAATGTGATAGCGTATGCTGTATCTCTATTTAATTTATATTGACTATACAACAAATCAAAAGTGTCTGCAAAATTATAGCCTTTATTGAGTGTATCTACAGCAATTACACGATAAGCCAACTCTTTTAAACGCTTGATTGTTAAACATCCAGACATGTATTCTGAATATACTGCTAAACCTTCTTGTGTTTCTACATTATTGGGAAAACCATTAGAGAATACTTTTAATGGCTGGGCTAAGCCATTGAATGTGGTTACCATGTGAACACCAATTTCATGGTTAGTAAGAACTTTCAACTGATTCATACTGAATTTATGATTTTTTCGCAATACTAATGTTTGGGTATTATTTAACACCATTGCTGCTGCCGAAAGATTGGTTGATAATCTAATATTATAATCAAAATTATAACGTTTTGAATACGCTTTAAAATACTCAATTGCATCTGTAGCTGAATAGATAGGAAGCATTTCTTCATCAAAATCACTATCGTCGAAACGCAAAATAAACTTTGCATTATCGATATCTTTTTCTGTTGGTGTTCCAAAACTTTTTAAACTGTTATAGTAAAACTTTCTCCCTTGATTAATGGTTTCAATACATTCAATCAAACCAGAATACTCATAGATAACATCTTCATAGAGTTGCCTTATAGACTTATCTTCAATACGTTCTAGGCGCTGAGAAAAGAATAATCGATGCAATTTATAGCCATTGAACTTTATTTTTGGATATTTAAAAACTGGTTCGTAAACATATTTTGTAGAGAAAAACTGTCGCTTTTCACGTTCAATATTTAATGGATTGATATAATTGAGTAACTCAATCTTCTTAACGAGGCGATTTAAATTTGCATCGATATCGAATACATCTTGATACTCATCAGTACTTGTGATTTGTGGCATTAGTTTATGTGCTTTTTGTAAAAGTAACTTGCGTGTTCAGGTAATATTTTTCTTAGCTGTTCCTCAACAGCTGTGACTACTTCAGGATAAATAACATATTTATATTCATCACAATAGATCTTAGCGATTTCTGTTGCCAAAACTAATGTATTTTGAAAGTTTTTAGTGATAAATTTTAAGAAATATCCATTTCCTTGGAATGTATCATTAATTTTTGAGGTAGATTTGATATTATGCGGTAATTGAAACTCAGAAAGATGTTGTCTCCAAACTTCAATGACATGACCAAATCTCTCATTATCCACGTTGGAAGTTCCTAAATTCCAAGTTGGTACTTCCCTATCCCATCGCTTCCAATTATAACTGTGGATATCATACACAATACATACGCCAAATTTTTCTTCCAACTTAGTGATGAGCGCATGCACAACACTATAAAAATTGGTATGCTTAACTAAGCTCTTATTTTTATGTGTTTCAGAAAGAGGTTGATGCCATAACTGTTTTCCCCAAGCTGTATCAAATACAGCCTCTTCAGGAGTTCTATTTAAATCATATTCAAAACGCGAATCACATCCAGCAATTACTATTGGGTGTGAGGCTATCATTTTTTTAGTTTCGGGGTCCTCTTCGTACCAACGTTCATATTCTGTGTGGATGCAATTTTCCCATAATTCTTTTCTAAACTGATGCCCATCATGTACTGCACCACATACGTAATGCACATAACTATCGATTTTCAAAGTAAATGCGTAATCATCAGAAATAGCATGAAACTGTTCTTCATTATTAATCTTATTAATAATTTGAGATATGGAAAGTCGTTGCATATTATTTATTTAAGAGCTTCTTTAGGTAATTATAAACTGATTGTTCTATTTGATTGAAGTCACCATCTGCAAAGGCCATAAGTTTTATATCGGCAAATAATTCGTCTGAGTTGGTATGAAGATTATGAAGCTTTACAGCTTCTACAATTTTAGTGATACTTTGATAATCATTATCTGCATCAAATTCATCATGAATATTCTGAAATGTTGCTCTATCAACTTTAGACATAATAAAATCACGCTCAGAGTTAGACTCTTTTAGATCAATATTTGCTATATACAATAGTATATATGCAACAAGTTCTTGCTTACTCCAATTGGAAGATTTCATCATCTTTATTTTTTAAGCGTCTTCAACAGTTTTACGTAAACGTACACGTCTATCAAATGCTTGTAATTGATCTAATACTTTGCTTTCAAGAAAATCAATAACACGCTCCTCAACCCTAACCTTATTTTTGTAGACTTTATTGATGTAGGTTATTCCACCTGGAGACATTACATTAACCTCCACTAGTTTACCTCCAATGACATCAATACCAACAAAATACAATCCATCTTTTACTAATTTTGGTCCTATTTGCTTACACAAAGCTTTTTCATCTTTGGTTAACGTATGTTTTGCAATACTACCTCCTGCCGATACATTTGATCGATGGTCATCACTTCCTGGTATACGTTTCATAGCTCCTACAGGCTCTCCATTTAATAATAAGATTCTAACATCACCTTGATCTGCACCTTCAATATAATCTTGTAAAATCACATAGTTAGAACTTCCGTCTGTACTGTTTATATAAAAATCTAGTAACGAATTGATATTACTCATTGCAGATTTTTCAATTAAGATGACACCAGAACCACCAAAACCATTGAGTGGTTTCAAAATCATCTTATCAGCCTTAGATTCTTTAATCTGCTCTACTAAGTATTTTTTATTTTTAGAAACATGAGTATTAGGTATTATATTACTGTGAGCATCTCCAAAAGCTGCGGTGTATAGTTTATTGTTGGCTTCTCTCATACCTTGTAATGAATTTACAATAAACACATCATCTTTAACGGAGTCCAAAAAGTTGAGCATGATTGGATCTAGTGGAGGATTAGCTCTAAAAAAGATAGCATCAAAACCTGCTAATGGTAGCATTTCTTCTCTTATATCGGCTTTATTATAGAACGCTTTCAAAGATGAAGGAACTTTGCTCATACGATTTATAACAGTACAAAATGCATTGGTAACACTATTCCGTATAGTAAGATTGGCTGGTGTACACATAGCCACACCATGTCCACGTTTGACACATTCTTTAATCAAGGCTAGACTCGTATCATTTTCTGGGTCTATATTTTCCCATGGATACATTATAAAACATATATTCATAGTTCTATTTTTAGTTGGTATTTTTTATAAATTTAAAAAGAATATT
Organism: uncultured Psychroserpens sp.; assembly: GCF_947503375.1. Classification (GTDB taxonomy): domain Bacteria; phylum Bacteroidota; class Bacteroidia; order Flavobacteriales; family Flavobacteriaceae; genus Psychroserpens. The sequence continues at coordinate 187,485 of NZ_CANNDQ010000006.1, read as the reverse complement.
CTGTTATATAAAACTATTTTACGGCTTCATACTCATCATCCCAATTTTTTATTTTTGGCTCTCCTAGTTTTCCTACTGATTTTGCTACAACCATAGATACTGTCGCATCACCTGTAACATTTACTACAGTACGACACATATCTAATGGTCTATCTACTGCAAAAATTAGTGCCAAACCAGCTTCTGGTATTCCTGCATAACCCAGTACTCCAACTAACATTACCATTCCTGCTCCAGGAACTGCTGCACTCCCAATAGAGGCTAATGTAGCAGTGGCAATGATTCCAAGTTGTGTGGAGAACTCTAAATTCATACCGAAAGCTTGAGCTATAAAAACTGCTGCTACAGCTTGATACAGACTTGTTCCATCCATATTAATAGTAGCTCCAATTGGCAAAACAAAACTAGACACTTCTTCTTCTACTCCTAAATGTTCTGTTACTCGTTCCATTGTTACTGGCAAAGTTGCTGCACTGGAACTTGTTGAAAACGCCAATAATTGAGCTGGTGAAATACCATTAATAAAGAAATTTGGTTTCTTTTTGGTAAAGACTAAAACGATTATGATATACACAAAAATCATAAGTAATAGCCCTAAAACTACTGTAAACGCATACCAGCCAAGAGCCTTGAATAGGTCTACACTTGGAGATTCTACAATAATAGCAGCTAATAAAGCAAATACACCATAAGGCGCAGCTAGCATAATAATATCTACCATTTTAAGAATAACTTCATTAAAACCATCAAAAAAATCTTTTACTGTTTTCCCTTTTTCTTCTGGTATAAGAATCAGGCCTATCCCAAAGAAAATTGCAAAGAAAATAATCTGAAGCATATTACGATTACTGGTGGCTGCAGCAAAAATATTATCAGGGACAATGTCTTCAAGCGCTTGAAGAGGCCCGCTGTCTTTTTGCTTCTTGGCCGTATCTTTATATTTCTGTGTATCACCACTATAATTCTCAACCATTTCTGTCCTTGTAGACTCAGTAATCGATTTTCCTGGATTAACCATGTTAACTAATAGTAGACCAATAGACACTGCTATTACGGTTGTTGTTATATAAATAAAGATCGTACGTCCACCCATCTTCGATAATTTAGAAATGTCTCTTAAATCTGATACGCCTTTAATCAAAGCCGCTAAAATCAATGGAATCGCTATCATTTTGAGACATTTGATAAATATTCTACCAAAAGGTTTTACCCAATCTTGAATAATTTCTTTTCCGCCTTCAAAGTTTGTCATTAACAACCCAACCATAACTCCGAGAACCATCCCTAAAATAATCTGCCAATGTAATGCTAATTTTTTCATATAATTTTTAAGAATTAAATCTACTATTAATCAGTAAACTAAAAGTACAATATTTTAACGCTAGCTATTATAATTATTATAGCAATATAAAATATTCTCCCGTAAGCTCTTGCAACTTTTGCTTGTTCTAATTTTTTATTATATCCATACTTAATGAATCGTTCATCCTCTTCATCATTTAATTGATAATTACCAATGCTAGTCCTTGATCTATCCATGATTGGAAAGAAGAAAAATGTCAAAAACTCTTTATCAGTTAATGGAGTTCGTTTACGTTTTTCAATGTTTTTATCTTCTTCTGTCAAGACTAGCTTTTATTGATACATTCTATTCATCAAATAAAAATCTACTAATACCAAAGCCGCCATTGCTTCAACAATTGGAATCGCTCTCGGCACCACGCAAGGGTCATGACGACCTTTACCTTGCATTTCAACGATCTCGCCAGAATTATTTAATGCCTTTTGTTTTTGAATAATCGTAGCCACTGGTTTAAATGCTACTCTAAAATAAATATCCATACCATTACTTATTCCGCCTTGAACACCTCCAGAAAGATTTGTTTTGGTAGTACCATCTCCATTAAACAGGTCGTTGTGCTCGCTTCCTTTCATTTTAGCACCACAAAATCCACTTCCGTATTCAAATCCTTTAACAGCATTTATGGATAACATCGCTTTACCTAAATCGGCATGGAGCTTATCAAAAACAGGTTCGCCCAATCCAACAGGTATATTCTTCAGTACACAGGTAACGGTACCTCCAATAGTATCTCCTGCTTTTCGAATAACTTTAATTTTGTTGATCATTTGCTCTGCAACTTCTTCATCAGGACAACGTACAACATTCCTTTCTGTTTTTGAGAAATCAAGATCTTGATATGGCTTTTCTAAAAATATATCACCTACAGAAGATGTATACGCATTGATTTCAATTGAACTTATAATTTGCTTAGCTATGGCACCAGCGACAACTCTTGAGGCTGTTTCACGTGCAGAGCTTCGCCCACCTCCTCTGTAATCACGTACACCATACTTTTGCTCGTAGGTATAATCTGCATGACTAGGACGATAAACATCTTTTATATGTGAGTAGTCTTTAGATTTTTGGTTGGTGTTTTCAATTGTAAAACCAATTGGTGTGCCTGTCGTTTTGCCTTCAAAAATACCCGATAAAAATTTAACCGTGTCTGGTTCTTTACGCTGAGTAACAATCTCTGACTGACCAGGTTTACGACGATTTAACTCATTCTGAATTGCTTCAAAATCTAGCTCTAATCCTGCTGGACAGCCATCAATAATACCGCCTATTGCTAATCCATGAGATTCACCGAACGTAGTGAGTTTGAATATTTTTCCGAAGGTATTCCCTGCCATGTAAAATGTATTTTATGCTAAAGTAAATGTAAAAATAGAGAAACGAAAATTGATAACAACAAACCCTCAATAATATTAGAGCAATTAGATGTAACAATTACTTAACAATATGCTTAACGTTTGATAATAGTTATTTGATAGTCAGTTAATAGTTAAGTGTGTTCTTTGCAAAAAATTAGATTATTAGCCCTTGAAAATTAAACGAAAAATAGAGATTGCAGTTATTTCAGATGTGCACTTAGGAACCTACGGTTGTCACGCTAAACAATTGCTGACCTATCTGAACAGTATTTCACCTAGAAAATTAATATTGAATGGTGATATCATAGATATATGGCAGTTTAATAAGCGTTATTTTCCAAAATCACATATGCGAGTCATAAAGAAAATTATGGATATGGCTGCTGATGGTGTAGAAATTATATATATCACTGGCAACCACGATGAAATGTTACGTAAATTTAGTGATACTTCAATTGGCAATATTTCGATAGTTGACAAGATCGTTTTAGATCTGGATGGTAAAAAAGCATGGTTTTTTCATGGTGATGTTTTTGATGTGTCAATACAAAACGCAAAATGGTTAGCTAAATTAGGTGGCTATGGTTATGATCTGCTTATTTTGTTGAACCGTTTTATTAACTGGTGGTTAGAACGTTTGGGCAAAGAACGCTATTCACTTTCTAAGCGCATAAAGAACAGCGTCAAAGGCGCTATTAAATACATCAACGATTTTGAGCAAGTTGCTACAGATCTCGCAATAGAAAACGAATACGATTATGTGATTTGTGGTCATATTCACCAACCAAAAATGTTGATTAAAGAAAATAAATACGGACAAACTACTTATTTGAATTCGGGAGATTGGGTAGAAAACTTTACGGCACTAGAATATCAGTTTAAGCGCTGGAAGATATACAATTATAATCATGATAAGCTTAGAGCATTCTATGCTGATGAAGATGTTAAAGATATGGAAGTAAAAGATCTTATTGCTGCAATAACTATTGTAAATCAGAAAAAATCAAGCTAATGCCTTTAAAAGTATTGAAATAGGATGATATGCCTCTCGTTTAGTTCCATCCTTTATTTGATGCCGACAACTAGTTCCATTGGCTGCAATGATAACATCTTGAGATGTCTTTCTAATTGCTGGAAATAGGGTTTGCTCTCCTATTAGCATACTCACATCGTAATGTTCTTTTTCGTAACCAAAGCTTCCTGCCATTCCACAACATCCACTTGGAATTATTGAAACCTTATAATTCTTTGGTAAATTCAAAACCGAAAAACTAGACATTTGATTACTAAACGCTTTTTGATGGCAATGACCATGAAACTTTACGATTTTATGATCTGATGTAAATTGTTCTGAAGTAATGTTCCCGAGCTCTATTTCTTGCTGTATAAACGTTTCTATCATAAATGTCTGATCGGCTATACGCTTAGCTGTAATTTTATCATCAGCCAATTTCAAATATTCATCTTTAAATGTTAGAATAGCAGAAGGCTCTATACCTACTAGACAAAAGTCTTCCTCATTTGCTGTTTCTTTAAAGTAATTTATATTTGAATTTGCAATAGCCTTAGCTTGTTTTAAAAACCCTTTTGATATATAAGATCTTCCGCTTTCTATATGACTTATTGTTAGAACTTTGTAGCCTAAATTTTCAAGCAGTAATTTAGCATCTAAAGCAATAGAAGATTCAAGATAATTTATGAATTCATCAATGAACAAGAAGACTTTTTTTATATAACCATCATCACTTTTAATTTGAGCTTTTAAACTTGAAAATGGTTTCGTTATAATAGGTAAGCTTCTGTTAGGGTGGATACCTAAAATATGTTTCATAAGTTTTGAACTCCAACTATTTGTGAAAATGGAATTTGAAATCTTAGGGAAATTAGCAGATATCTTATTATATTTTGTAGAATTTGCAAAGAATCTATCTTTAAACCTGTAACCATTCACTTCTTGGAATTGGTATAAAAATTCTGCTTTTAAACTAGCAACATCAACACTACTTGGGCATTCACTAGCACAAGCCTTACAACTTAGGCATAAATCGAAAACTTCTTTTAACTCATGATGATCAAACTTATTTTGTTTTTCAGAATGCGTTAAAAATTCTCGTAAAGCATTGGCTCTTGCTCTGGTAGTGTCCTTTTCATTTTTAGTAGCTCTATAACTAGGACACATGGTTCCTCCAAATTGTGATAGCTTTCTACAGTCGCCCGAACCGTTACATTTTTCTGCTTCTCGAAGTATCCCTTGAGTATTTGAGAAATCTAATATCGTTGGTATTGTAGGCTCTTTTCTATCTACTTCATAACGCAACGATTCATCCATAACATAAGGCGCTACAATCTTTCCAGGATTGAATATGTTATTCGGGTCAAAAACCGATTTAATTCGTTTTAAAATCTCATAATTACTATTACCAATCATTAACGGGATAAATTCTGCTCTAACGATACCATCACCATGCTCTCCACTCATTGAGCCATTATATGATTTTACCAAACGAGCAACATCTGTAGTAATCTTTCTGAATAAAACAACGTCTTCTTTCTTTTTAAGGTTTAGTATAGGCCGTAAATGCAGCTCACCTGCTCCAGCATGTGCATAATACACGGCTTTTTGCTTGTAACCATCCATCAACCTTGTAAAGTCTTCAATATAGTTTGCTAGATCAGAAATTGCAACCGCTGTATCTTCAATACATGCTGCTGTTTTTTTATCACCAATCATATTGCCTAACAAACCAAGTCCAGCTTTACGCAACTCATTGGCTTTTTCTATTTCCAACCCAGAGAGTAAAGGATTTGCATAACTTAAATTAATGTGTTGTAAAGTTTTAACAACAGCTTTGGCTTTTTGATCAACCATTTCAGTGCTATTTGCTCTTACTTCACAAAGTAATATAGCCTGTGGATCACCAACAATAAATTGTCTGTTTTGTTCTTGTGTTTTATTATGCCTTGTAAGATCTAAAATGGTTTTATCTATCATTTCACAAGCAAACAACTCGTGCGCCATCAATGGCTCAACAGCTTTTAAACCGTTATTTATACTCTCAAAGTGCACAGCTATGATGATGCTTTCAGAAGGTGGTAATTTATCTAGCTTTAGTATTATCTGTGTTGTAAACGCTAGAGTGCCTTCGCTTCCAGCTAGTAACTTACATAGATTAATAGGTGTATTTGTATTAGAAAACAACTGAGTATCCAATAGCTCATCAATAGCATAACCTGTATTTCTACGGTGAATCTCAGCCTTTGGAAATTGTTCTTTTATCTGTTGCTGGACTTCATCTGAAGCTAACTCATCAAATAGTTTACTATAAATACGTCCTTCTAAAGAATCTAAGCTGGATTTCATTTTAAACGTGTCTTTTGATACATCAGAAAAAAACACTTCACTACCATCACTTAAAATGGTTTTTAGCGCTACGACTTTATCTCTCGTTACGCCATATCTTATTGATGTTGTACCTGAAGAGTTATTACCAACCATTCCACCAATCATACATCGATTAGAAGTTGATGTATTAGGCCCAAAGAAAAAGCCAAAAGGCTTCAGGTAGTTATTAAGCTCATCTCTAATTACACCAGGCTGCACCGTCACTGTCTGATCAATTTCATTAACATTTATAATTTTAGTGAAATATTTAGAGACATCTACTACTATTCCTTTTCCAACGCATTGACCAGCTAAAGATGTGCCAGCAGTCCTTGGAATTAGCGATGTATTATTCTGGTTAGCAAAAGAAATAAGAACCTTAATATCTGCTATAGTTTTTGGAAATGCAACAGCCAACGGTAACATTCTGTAAACTGACGCGTCTGTAGCATAAAGAACTCTCATTAATTCATCAAAATGCAATTCTCCTTCTAATTGAGAAGACAAGACTTGTAATTGAGAATTGGAAATCATACAGAAGCAAATGTGTTCATAAAACTATGAATAAAATTAATAAAGTATAGATTTTGGCGTTATTTTTGTAAACGTAATCGGAAATAAGCGAATATCGTCTTTTGTAGACTTTCTTTCGTATTTAATTTAAACTAATAAATAAAAACTCAGAACTTATGAAAAAATTAATTTTAGTAGCTATAGCTTTTATTGGCTTTACGACTCTGTCAAATGCACAAGACATCTCTGAAAATGCGATTGGTCTCCGTTTAGGTGATAGCGACGGATTTGGAGCTGAAATATCTTACCAAAGAGCGCTTAGCGACAATAATCGTTTAGAACTTGACTTAGGTTGGAGAAGCGGAAATGATTACGATGGCTTCAAACTTACAGGTTTATACCAATGGGTTTGGAATATTGATGGTGGATTCAACTGGTATGCTGGTGCTGGTGGTGGTGTTGGCACTGTAAGTATAGACAATGTTCCAGCTGGCTTTGATGACAGCGAAACTTTTGTTTTTGTTGCAGGCGATGTAGGTATTGAATATAATTTTGATATTCCTCTGCTGTTATCTTTAGATTTTAGACCAGAATTAGGTTTTGGTGATTTTAGAGATGATCTAGATTTTGATATCGCTTTAGGAATAAGGTACCAATTCTAAATTATCACAAAAATAAATATAAAAAAGCCATCTATTAAATAGATGGCTTTTTTTTTACAGGTAACGTTCTTCAATTATTTGTCGATGATGATTTTCATGACCAATCAGAATAAACCCAAGTGCCCTAACAGATATAGCAGCACCATTTGCATTACCTATCTGCAATAATTTATCATTAGTAAAGCTTTCAAACAACAATTGACTAGTCATCCTCACTGCCTCATATTCTTTAACAATATCATCATAAGATCTAGAGTTTGCATCACTAAAACTATTATACACATCTTGATCATAACCTGGCAAAGCTGTTTTATCATTTCTAGCAATACATAATGCTCTGTATGCAAATACGCGTTCGGTATCAATTACATGTTGCAACAACTCTTTTACAGTCCATTTACCATTTGCATATTGATATTCGTGTTTATCTTCAGGGATTGCTTTTAAAAATCTTGCCATTTCTTCTCCACTTGCCTTTAACCCATTAACTAAATCCATTGATTTAGCCTTATCAATATATAGCTGATAGTAAGGGTGGTATTCATTTGTGTTAATTTGATCTGTGGTCATAGTTTTTAGATATTATTTAAAGAACATAAAAATAAAGAAAAACCCTTTGTTTGTGCATTAGCAACAAAGGGTTTAATAAATGTTAAAATAGTTATTAGTGTTTTTATAGCTCGTTAAAGATCGTATGCATCAAACGTTTTTTATCATTAATACTCTCTTCTAGCGAGATCATTGTTTCTGTTCTGTAGATACCATCAATATCATCTAACATGAAGATAATATCTTTAGCATGAGATGTATCTTTAGCTCTCACTTTACAAAAAATATTAAATTTTCCAGTAGTGATATGTGCCACAGTAACATAAGGAATTTGATTGATACGCTCTAATACAAATTTGGTTTGAGATGTATTGTTCAAGAACACACCTACATAAGCAATAAATGAATATCCAAGTTTCTTATAATCTAGAGTTAAAGAAGAACCTTGTATGATACCAGCTTCTTCCATTTTTTTAACCCTCACATGAACGGTTCCTGCAGAAATTACTAGTTTTTTTGCAATATCAGTAAAAGGAATTCTTGTATTATCGATCAACATATCCAGAATTTGGTGATCAATTTCATCTAACTTGTATTTTGCCATTTCTCAGTTTCTTTAAATTTTATACAAAAATAAAGCAAAATAGATGAAGATAATGCACTAAATACTAGTTTTTTTTCAATTTCAATGAGATTTTTTCATTATTTATCAATACGAAATCGTTTTCGCTTTGCGCTTTAAGCTGATTATTTTCAGCACTAAAAACCTCATAACCATTGGCATCAATCTCTCTATGTGCAAAAAATGAACTCAAATCTGAAATTTTCTCAATTTTTGGAATAAAATGTATCGTGTTGTTGATCAATTTTTCAACATAAACGATACCTATATCTAATTTTGAGGTGTTTCGTATAATAATATCATAGAATAACTTACGGTTTTCTGGAATAGCAAAATAACCACTGTAAGATTTCCCATCAATATCATGATTTGAAATATGATATATAGCAATTAGTAGCGACTGGAATATATATTCACGAGTTACTTCTCTATAATAATCATTAGTAAAATGCCCAGCTTCAAACAAAATAGTAGGCACATTCATACTCTGAAACGTATCACCAACACAATTACTATTAAATGCATCATCATAAATACCTATTTGACCAAATATTTGTTCTTGCAAAGTTGTATTCATAATTGTTATGAGTTCCATAGCTATTTTACGTGTTGAGGTTACCGTGCACTCGATATCTTGTGCAGGCGCTAAAAAGGATACAGTAGCTGGATAATTTGTATTACCAACACTAAAAATAGTACGCTGACCATGCAAGTTAAAACAGAAATCTGGTTTAAACAGCTCAAACTCTCGCCTTAAAACTTGACTTTCAGGTTGTGATAGATCCTGAGCATCTCTATTTAAATCGATATTGTTTGCATTTAACCTTGTGTAAGCCTTAGCACCGTCAGGGTTTAAAATTGGAATGATCTTTAGTGTGCAATGCATTAATATAGATTTCGACAGGACTTCATCAGCTAATAATAAATTTAAAATATCAAAAACTGCTTTAGTCGTTGTGCTTTCATTTCCATGCATTTGCGACCACATTAGCACCTTTTTAGAACCAGAACCAATTGTAATGCTATAAATAAGTTCATTATTCACTGAGTAACCAATGGCTTTTATAAATGGTTTCAAATCTTCACTATTAAGCAAAGAGCGTATTTTATCTGTATGAATATAACGTCCCTCTAGAGAAGATTCTTTATAGGATTTAAAATAAGTTTTAAGTGTTTTTACTTGCATATAAAATAGATGACAATGACAAAGGTAAACAATTGTAAATTCACAACTGTAAACAAGTATAGCCTAATCATTTGATTACACTAGTAAACAACTGTTTAAAATTCAACTTAAAGGACAGTAGCTAATTTATTTGTTAGAGCTTTTAAAATTATTTTATAATTTTAAAAATTAATAATCAGTTATTTAAATATATTTATTTAAAGTTAAAGTTTACTTATTTTTAGAGATTTAAGTATATTATTTTAATTATTTTCAAAATAAGTTTACATTTGCAACGTTAATTAATTATTCATATTTGTTTACAATGATAAACATCGAAGATTTCACAAAACGACTACAAAAAGTGATGGATTACTACGGCGAATCTGCATCATCTTTTGCCGAAAAAATTGGTGTTCAGCGTTCAAGTATTTCTCATATCTTATCAGGTAGAAACAAACCGAGTTTGGATTTTGTTTTAAAAGTTCTCTCCTCTTTTCCTGAAGTAGATTTATATTGGTTAATGAATGGTCGCGGTAAATTTCCTACTGAAATAAAAAACGAAGCAGCAACTAGCAATATTCCATTAAATACAGATATTGTTTCAGAATTACCCAATACTTCTGAGTCAACAGATAAAGTAATAGAACGCATCGTTATTTTCTATAAAGATGGTACGTTTAAGAATTTTAAAAATTCTTAGTCTTTAGGTTAGTTTTCAAAGATCTTAATTCACATATTCAAATACCATTTTGTAATTTTGTGTAAAATATTCTTATATGAGGTTTCTGTTTGTTTTGCTATGCTTTCTTTTGCTATATGGTTGTTATGAAAATCAGCGTAATTGCTCAGATTTTAAGACAGGAACATTTGAGTTTACCTATATTCTTGATGGTGTTGAAAAAACAGGTAGATTTATCCGAACTGAAACTATAAATATTGATTATTTTGATAATAAGATAGATACAGCTTCCATTAGATGGATCAATGATTGTGAGTTCGTACAGAAAGCAATTCATCCTAAATCTAAAACTGAAGAAAAACCTATTCATTTTAAAATTTTGAGCACGACTGAAGATACATACACCTTTGAATATCAGCTCGCCATTAAAGAGCCATATAAAAAAGTAAGAAAAGAACAAGCGACAGCGAAAAAAATCAACTAATTATGTTAGAGTTTTTAGTAACTAGTGAAGCCATAATGGCGTTGTTAACATTAACATTTCTAGAAATTATACTTGGTATAGATAATATTGTTTTTATTTCTATTGCTGCAAATAAACTACCTGAAGAACAACGCTCAAAAGCAACTAACATTGGATTATTGCTTGCCATGGCACAACGTATTGTACTTTTGTTTTTTGTTTCTTTTCTAGTGGCTTTATCTGAACCTTTCTATTCTATCGAAAACTCTTGGCTAGAATTACATATAAGTTGGCAAGCCATTATCTTGTTTTGTGGAGGGTTGTTTTTAATTTATAAAAGCACTTCAGAAATTAGAGAAAAAGTAAATGATCCTGCACATGATGAAGACGAAGTTAAAAACAAAAAGATCAAATCATTATCGCAGGCATTAACTCAAATATTAATTATTGATTTTATCTTTTCTATCGATTCTATATTAACTGCTGTTGGAATGACTAACGGATTACATCCGAATAGCAATTACACATTGGTACTTATGATTATTGCAGTTATGATCTCTATTATTATTATGATTGGCTTTGCAAATCCAATAAGAAAATTTATTGAAAAGAACCCAAGTATACAAATGTTGGGATTAGCTTTTTTAATTTTAATTGGATTCATGCTTGTTACCGAAGCAGCTCATCTATCACACACAGAATTCTTTGGAAACTCTGTAGGTGCCATACCTAAAGGATATCTCTATTTTGCAATAGCATTCTCTCTATTTGTTGAGTTTTTAAATTATAAATCAGCCAATAGAAAGAAAAACAGAGCATGAAAATCTTATTTGTATGTTCAGCCAATAAACAACGCTCTAAAACAACTGAAGACTATTTTTCTTCAAAATGTATAGCATAATTCTTAGTTTTTAGATATTTGAAAATAAGTGTATTATCTCCTATCAGTATCATACTGAGACTGCATACTAAAACAATGTTACTTGACCCTTATCGTCAATATCTAGATCATTGTTATCAGATTTTGAATCTTGTTCAGCTTTTGAAACACCCTCAGGCTCTTTTGCATCAGTCATTTCTTTAGTAATCTCTTTTTCATCAACCACCTCAATATCTTCAGCATGCACTTCTTCTGGTGCTTGATATGGCAACGGGTCTAATAGATTAATTTGATTAATTTTATCTTTCGTTAATTGGTTACCTAAAGCCGTAATTCCTTTTACAGCAATAAATGCCTCAAGATTCACAGCTTCATTTTCTTTACGATCTTTTCCTCTCTCTTTGGTAAATTCAATCTCAGCCATAGGTTTCCAATCTGTTGAAACTATTTCTAATTGAGAATTTGGATGATCAGATATAAAAGACTCTTCTTTGCCTTCATTTTCAATTAAAAAACGCTTCACATAATAGAGTTCTTTTTCGCCATGATAATAAATAACAGAAATAGGTTTTTTCGGAATCCATTTTTCCAAGACAATCATATCATTGTCAAAATGTGTGGTCAATTCTGGCAAGATAGTTTTTACAACTCCAGATTGCGTAATGATCAATAACCTATCTTCACCTCTAAATTCACCTATTAGCTCACCTCGTCCATCTACATTAAGGCGTTGAACTGTATCATCGAACCATATTTTACGAGGCTTTAGGGTTGACACCCCTTTTTCTTTGAGTTCGATTTTCTTGACAGAATATTTCGTGACCAAATTCCCTTTTGAAGCTCGACCTTTTATAAGAACCTCAGCAAAGTCTAAATCCCATTTTAATTTCTTGATGCTACCAACCTGACGTAAATAAATAGTAATTACTTCTGCTTCACCATTAGGATTTGCTGAAAAATACCATACTTTTGAACCTTTATTTCCATTGGTCATATCATACTCGCGATCACGAGTAACCGAAGTAACTGAAAAACGCTTCACGTAAGTAGGCCCTTTGCTTCCATCACGATAAATCATATTGTAAATAGTACGCTTGTCCTTCTTTTTAAACACAGCTACATGAATTATATCCTTACCAATAAAGGTTTTACTATCAACTTTTGTAATCATCATTTTACCGTCTCTAGTAAAAACAATAATATCGTCTATATCACTACAATCACAAACATATTCATCACGACGTAATGATGTGCCAACAAATCCTTCTTCTCTATTGACGTAAAGTTTTGTGTTACGAATAACCACCTTAGTGGCATCTACGTCTTCAAAGGTTCTAATTTCAGTTTTACGTTCTCTACCCTCTCCATACTCTTTTTTGAGTCTTAGGAAATATGCAATTGCGTAATCGATAAGATTTTCTAAATGATGTTTTACTTCTGAAATTTGATCTTCAAGAGCATCAATCTTCTGTTGTGCTTTGTCAATATCGAATTTAGAAATACGTTTAATTCTAATTTCTGTCAGACGCACAATATCGTCATCAGTGATAGCTCGTTTTAAGTGCTTGATATGTGGCTGTAGTCCTTTGTCAATTGCTTTTATAACACCTTCCCATGTTTCCTCTTCTTCAATATCGCGATAGATTCGTTTTTCTATAAAAATACGCTCTAGAGACGCAAAATGCCATTGTTCTTCAAATTCTCTTAATTTAATCTCTAGCTCACTTTTTAATAACTGGACTGTATTATCTGTAGAACGACGCAACATCTCTGAAACACCTACAAATAATGGCTTATTATCTTCAATAACACAGCCTAAGGGAGAGATTGATACTTCACAATTTGTAAATGCATATAAGGCATCAATAGTTTTATCTGGAGAAATACCTGATGGCAGGTGTACTAAAATCTCTACATCAGCTGCTGTATTATCTTCAATTTTCTTGATCTTGATCTTACCCTTATCATTGGCTTTTAAGATAGAATCAATCAAAGAGGAAGTATTGGTTCCAAAAGGAATTTCAGTAATGACCAATGTGTTTTTGTCTAGCTGTGATATTTTGGCTCGTACACGAACTTTCCCTCCACGCAAACCATCACTATAATTTGATACATCAGCTATTCCAGCAGTTGGAAAATCGGGTACAATTGTAAAACGTTTCCCTTTTAAATGCTTTACAGAAGCATCGATAAGCTCTATAAAATTATGTGGTAGTATTTTAGTAGATAACCCAACTGCAATTCCTTCACCACCTTGCGCCAATAATAGCGGAAACATAACAGGTAAATTTATTGGCTCTTTGCGCCTACCATCATAACTAGCTTGCCATTCAGTGATTTTAGGATTATACACAACATCTAAAGCAAACTTAGACAATCTTGCTTCAATATAACGCGAGGCAGCTGCACTATCACCAGTTAATATGTTTCCCCAGTTTCCTTGAGTGTCTATCAACAGATCTTTTTGCCCAATTTGCACCATAGCATCAGCTATACTTGCATCTCCATGCGGATGATATTGCATCGTATGACCTACGATGTTTGCAACTTTATTATAACGACCATCATCTAGGTCTTTCATTGAATGCATAATACGTCGCTGTACTGGTTTAAATCCATCTTCTATTGCAGGAACAGCACGCTCTAAAATAACATAAGATGCATAATCAAGAAACCAATCTTTATACATACCAGTAACTCTGGTGATGGTTTCATTATTCTCTTCTTGTTCGTTTATTAAATCCTTATTTTCTTCGCTCATTAATTAGGTGGCTTTTCTATTGGCTTTAATTATTTTATTTAGCGATTGTCTAATATATTTTCGTTTACGTGGGGAAACTAAAGTAACATTAAAGGTTTCTCTTGTTTTGTGCCCTCTAGATTCTCTTAGATAAAATGTTAGCGACTTGTAAATGAAATAATTTTTAAATGTGTAGCTTATCAATTTTTCTTTTTCAAATTCAAGCAGTTTCTCTCTATAGTTGAAGTGATCCGATAATAGCAATCCTTTATTAATAACAACAACTTTAACTCCATCACTATCATACTCAAAATAGCGTGAAATAAAATGTACTGCAAAGAATATCAATACAAAACCAGAGAGAATATAACTGAACGGTATATTATTACTCAAAAACTTCAATGTATTAGGAAAAAAAGTTAATGCAAACATTAATACTACCAATATAAAATATATTGATATAATTGAATTTTTTACTCTTGAGTTATCGGTACGCATTTCTGTTAAAATACATTTTTTATCTAATTAATCTCGATATTAAAGTCTTTTAGAACTTCAATAAATTCCTTTTTACTTATGGTTAAGCTTAATCTTTCTTGATCTTTTGTTTTTAGTGTTAATGTCAATTGGTCAGAATGCTTTGTTATGGACTCCTTAGTAATAAAATCAAAAAAATTTGAAGCATTAATTTCTTTGCCATTAACCTTTAAAATTTCATCGCCATAAGCGATTTTACTTTTAATATCTTTATCCCAAACATAACCAACTACAATTTTATTATTCTTTAGTGTTTGTGTAAACCCAAATCTAGGTTTGCTCAAATCCGTTACTTTAGAGTTCATATCAAAATAAAATCGTTTATGCTTATAATCTATTTCTCGTCTTCAACCAAATCTAATTCTACTTTTAGATTTTCAATGATGAATTCCTGCCTAGTTGGTGTGTTTTTCCCCATATAAAAAGACAACAATTCTTCAATAGACATGTCTTTATCTAACATTACAGGATCTAAGCGAATGTCTTCTCCAATAAAATGCACAAACTCATCTGGCGAAATTTCACCAAGACCTTTAAATCGTGTAATTTCAGGTTTAGGTTTTAATTTTTCAATAGCGTTTCTTCGTTCTTCTTCTGAATAACAATAGATGGTTTCCTTTTTGTTCCGAACTCTAAATAAAGGCGTTTGCAAAATATATAAATGACCTTCCTTGATTACTTCAGGAAAGAATTGTAAGAAGAAAGTGATTAACAATAATCTGATATGCATCCCATCTACATCTGCATCTGTTGCAATAACGATATTATTATAACGCAAATCTTCTAAAGACTCTTCAATATTCAATGCAGCTTGTAAAAGATTGAATTCTTCATTTTCGTAAACAATTTTTTTACTTAAACCATAAGAGTTTAAAGGCTTTCCTTTTAAACTAAAAACAGCTTGCGTATTTACATCTCTTGACTTAGTAATGCTACCCGAAGCTGAATCTCCCTCAGTAATAAATAAGGTAGTTTCAAGATTACGTTCATTTTTAGTATCGCCAAAATGCACACGACAGTCACGCAATTTCTTGTTGTGAAGATTTGCTTTTTTCGCTCTGTCTTTTGCAAGTTTTCGTATGCCAGAAAGTTCTTTTCGTTCACGTTCAGCTTGCAATATTTTTCGCTGTATTTTTTCTGCAGTATCTGGATTCTTATGCAAATAATTGTCCAGATAAGTTTTCATGAAATCATTAATATAGGTTCTAACCGTTGGTAAATCGCCTCCCATATCTGTTGAGCCAAGTTTGGTTTTGGTCTGGCTTTCAAAAACAGGCTCCATTACTTTTATTGAAATTGCAGAGGCAACAGATTTACGTATGTCTGACGCTTCATAATTTTTCCCATAGAACTCTCGAAGTGTTTTCACCAAGGCCTCTCTAAAAGCTGACAAATGTGTACCACCTTGAGTTGTGTTTTGCCCATTAACAAAACTATGATATTCCTCATTGTATTGTGTTTTACTGTGCGTAAGCGCAATCTCGATATCATCACCTTTTAAATGAATGATAGGATATAGCCTATCTGTTTCAGTAATATTTTCTGACAACAAATCCTTAAGACCGTTTTCACTAAAATACTTTTCGCCATTGAATACAATAGTTAATCCTGGATTCAGATACACATAGTTTTTAAGCATTTTTGAAACATACTCATTTCTATATTTATAGTTCTTGAAAATGGTGTCGTCTGGTATGAATGAGACCTTTGTTCCTTTTCTTCTAGAAGTATCATCTAATAGGTCTTCATTAGTGAGTGTCCCTTGTTCAAATTCTGCTGAAGCAGATTTACCATCACGTGTAGACTCAACTCTAAAATAATTAGACAAAGCATTTACCGCTTTGGTTCCTACACCATTTAGACCAACCGATTTTTTAAAGGCTCTAGAATCGTATTTTCCACCTGTATTCATTTTAGAAACTACATCAACAACCTTTCCTAATGGAATACCACGACCATAATCTCTAACGATTACTTTATTTCCTTGTATTGAAATCTCTATTGTTTTTCCAGCTCCCATAACGTACTCATCAATAGAGTTATCTAAAACCTCTTTCAAAAGTATGTATATGCCATCATCTGGCGACGAGCCATCACCTAATTTACCTATATACATTCCTGGTCGCATTCGGATGTGTTCTTTCCAATCGAGCGAGCGTATGTTTTCTTCGGTATATTTGGTTTCCTGAGACATAAAATAGATGAAAAAATTTGATAGAATGCTAATATAGCATAACGCTATAAAAAATGAAATAGGGTTTGCACAAAGTAATTAACAATAAAAGCCCAATTTTGTTGAGAACATTACGGTTTTAGTGTTCAATAGACATTTCTTCTGCTTTAGACTTTAGAAAAACATTTCTAGTGGTCAATAATTGTGTCATGTAACGTTTTAAAAACAACACATTTGCTATTTTCCCTAAGATACCAAAAGGCGACTGAAAGTGAAACTTATCAATCATCAATGTTGCCTCATTTTTCGTTTGAAAAATGTGTTCATGTTTAAATGATTTAAAAGCACCAGAGACCATTTCATCAACAAAGTAATTAGGTCTATCAAACTGAGTGATCTTTGAGGTAAGGTGTTGATTAACACCAAAGTGTTTTGCTTCCCACGTTACCCATTCATTGAGTTCTATTAAACCCGAGGTTCTACCAGCAATGGCCTTTTCGTTTGAGTGTTTTAAAGATGCTTTATGAAAATCAATATCTCTAGATAGGTCAAAACAAGTTTGAATATCTGCTTTAATAAGTGTTTTAATCTCTATTAGTGGCATCTTTATACATTAAACAAAAAGTGCATTACATCACCATCTTTAACGATATAATTCTTTCCTTCAACACGCATTTTTCCAGCTTCTTTAACTTTCGATTCGCTTCCGTAGCTCACATAATCATCATAAGCTATGACCTCTGCTCTAATAAATCCTTTTTCAAAATCGGTATGAATTACACCAGCTGCTTGAGGCGCCGTAGCACCAATATCTACTGTCCAAGCACGAACTTCTTTTTCTCCTGCAGTAAAATAAGTTTGTTGATTTAATAGCTTATATGCAGAACGTATCAATTTTGATGAACCCGGTTCGTCTAAACCAATATCCTGGAGAAACATTTGACGTTCTTCATAATCATCTAATTCATTGATATCTGCTTCTGTTCCTACTGCAAGTACTAGGACTTCAGCATGTTCATCTCTTACAGAATTACGAACACTTTCTACGTAAGCATTTCCAGAAACAGCACTTGCTTCATCTACATTACAAACGTACATTACAGGTTTAGCAGTTATGAGTTGTGCAGGCTTCACAAATTCTTCTTGTTCATCATCACTGAAGTCTAAAGCTCTTACTGACTTTCCAGTCTCAAGTCCTTCTTTGAGCCTTAATAGAATAGCTTCTTCTTTTTGAGCTTCTTTATTTCCGGTTTTGGCCGCACGTTTGACTTTATCAAGCTTTTTCTCAACAGTTTCTAAGTCTTTAAGCTGAAGCTCCATATCAATCGTCTCTTTGTCGCGAATTGGATTTACACTTCCATCTACATGAACAATATTATCATTATCAAAACAACGCAACACATGAAGAATTGCATCAGTTTCACGAATATTACCTAGAAATTGATTACCAAGACCTTCACCTTTACTAGCTCCTTTTACCAAACCAGCAATATCAACAATCTCAACTGTTGCTGGGATTACACGTTCAGGGTTGACTAAGGTCTCTAATTTTTCAAGCCTTGGATCAGGAACATTAACTACGCCAATATTTGGTTCGATTGTACAAAACGGAAAATTTGCACTCTGTGCTTTTGCATTTGATAAACAGTTAAACAATGTTGATTTTCCTACGTTTGGTAATCCTACTATTCCAGCTTTCATAATTTGTAAATTTGCGATTGCAAATATAGCTTTATTCTTTAATAAAATAAGTAGGTACTTTAACCGTTTTAAGACAAAAATTCACAATGAAACATTTAACTATTCTAATCTTGACTCTTATAATACTAAACTCTTGTGTTGCTGCCTATAAAATTCAAACCAAATCTTTTAGGGATTTTGATGCATCTTCAACAGTTAATAAAGCTTTTGTAATAAATAAAGATAGTTTGCTTGAAGAGTATAAAATTTTGAAACATTCAAAACTATTTGAGTTTACTAATGATAGTACAAATGCAATAAAAATAAAGCTTCATCAACTAAAAAGGCTACCACAACCATCGTGTGGCAATCTAATGACAGGTTCTATGTTAACATTGGGTCAGCTTCCAGCACGATTTCCTGAAACTTATATTTACAGATTTGATCTTATTGAAAATGAAAATGTTGCAAAAAAAGAGATTCAGCTTAAAATAGATCAACATTTATGGTTTTGGAATATATTTTCTAACAAGAAAAACTTTAACAAACAAGCTGGTATAGTATTAAGAGGCAGTTTAGCAAAATAAAATGCATTTTAGTAACAAATAAGACTAATAATCGTCGTGAAATTTTAAACCATCATCACTATGAAAAGATATTTAACACTAATTGCCGTACTGACTATTGCATACATATCACAAGCTCAAAATTTAACTGCAAAGATTATTGATGCAACTACCAAAGAACCTATCCCTTTTGTTGCTGTCCAGACTGCAAAATACAAAGGTGTGATATCTAATGACGATGGGATTTTTATAATTAATATTGAAGATACTTCTTCAAATCAAATTACGCTATCATGTTTAGGCTACAATACACTAACCGTGAGTATTGACGATTTAAAAGCATCAAATTTCCTATTAATGCTTCAACCTGCAACTAATGAGTTAGATACGATTTATTTAAGCAATACAAGACCTAATGTAGACTCTATAGTTGCTAAGGTAAATAGAAATTTGGTTAAAAATTATAGAACAGATTCACTCAAATATAGTTTCTTCTACAGAGAGACCTCTTATATAGATTTTAAGAATTTAGATTTTGAAGTGAAAAAAGCGTCACATTTCAAAAAAAGACAATTGGTTGATGCAAATGATAATTTACGTAGAATGTCTGATGAAATCATGACTAGTAATTATGTGAATTTTACAGACATTACTGGCGATTTACTCATTTTAAATCCTAAGAAAAAGAAATTAACAGTTGAAAAAGCGACGAAGATCGTCAATTCAAAAAAAGACTTTTCAATAGATAAAGTACAAGAAAAAGCACAAAATATTGTTCTCAAATACCTAGATACCACAAAGACCTATAAGTTAAAAACCGGATTATTTAAAATAGAAGATTCGCTATCCCTTGTAGAAAAGGATAGTGATAAAGGTAAAAATGAATTTGAACTCAAAAACCTTAAAAGTAGATCAGCCTCACTCCTATCACAACTCGGAAGTAATGGTATTTTAAAAACGATTCTCAATACTGATGATTACGAATACACATTAGAAAACATTACCTTTAATAAAGGTGAAATGATTTATTCAATCCTCTTTGAGCCAAGGCGTTCTCGAGCAAAATTTACTGGCCGCATATATGTATCAGATGACACCTACGCCATATTAAAATTAGATTATCGTTATTCTGAGGGAAAGCGTGGAGATAAATTAAACTTGAGACTCATCCTAGGTGTAAAGTACATTGAAAATGTTAATCAAGGCACAATTATATATAGAGAAAATGATCTAGGTTTTTATGAGCCAAGATATATTAAGAGTGAATCTGGAGAATATTTCTATGTACATAGACCTTTAAAGTTTATAGAAAACAGTTCTGAACGCAATAAAACTGCCTTCGATTTTAAAATTGAAGGCAACACAAAAGGTCGAGAAGAATTATTACTCTCAAGTGTTACAGAAATTAGCGCTTCAGACTTTGAAGCTGCTTCTGAAGCTAAAAAAGTACCTTACGAATCTTTGCGCAAATACGATGCTACGATTTGGACAGGTAAAGAAACACTAGCACCTACAAATGAATTGAAAATGTTTGAAGTAAAAGATGAAGAGTAATAAAAGGACTAAGCATCATATTATATAGGAAAGGGGCTATTGGATAAGATAGTAATTGAATACTTAATCTTCAGGATGCATGAAACGTTGTTTTCCTAAAAGTTCTTCTTCAGTCTCTACGTGATTCTCATCAGGCACACAACAATCAACAGGACAAACCGCTGCACATTGAGGTTCCTCATGAAAGCCCATACACTCTGTGCATTTATCTGGAGCTATATAGTACACTTCGTCACTTATTGGTTCTTGAGTTTCATCAGCATCAACTTCCTTTCCATTAGGTAAAACGATCTTGCCCTCTAGGCTTGTTCCATCCTTATATCGCCAATCATCAGCACCTTCATATATAGCAGTATTCGGGCACTCAGGCTCACAAGCACCACAATTAATACATTCGTCAGTTATTATAATTGCCATAGTAATTCTTCTTTTTTATTGCGTAAATTTGCAAATGCAAAAATAAAGCCAAAACATCGTATAACCAAACGCAACATGGATTTACAACAAAGAATTAACGCTTTTGTAAAATTAGGTGATTTTTTAAGCCAATTTTCTTCTAAAAGCATCTCAAAAAAAAATCATATTCAACACAACGATTTGTTCTTTGATGGTTTTTTGCATCAAATCAAATTAGCTCAAGAACATAATGGCTGGTTCACAAAAGAAAATATCATATTTGCAATAGAAGGCTGGTCTAAACAATTAAAAAACAATACTATTAATCAATGGTTACTAAAGTATGAGTTTAATAAAGAATCTCTAAAAACTATAGCGATTATTATGGCAGGAAACATTCCTTTGGTTGGATTTCATGATTTTCTATCTGTATTAATTTCTGGACAACGTGTTTTAGTGAAGCAATCTTCAAATGACGAACACCTTCTCCCTTTTTTAACAAAATACCTTGAATATGTTGAGCCAGAGTTTAAAGACCGGATTACCTTTACTAAAGACAAACTCGAAGACTTTGATGCTGTTATAGCAACAGGAAGTAACAATACAGCACGTTATTTTGAATATTATTTTAAAAATAAACCATCTATAATTAGAAAAAATAGAAATTCTATTGCCATTTTAACAGGACAAGAAACCAAAGATGAACTAGAATCCCTATCTGAAGATATTTTTAGATACTATGGGTTAGGTTGCAGAAATGTCTCAAAACTTTTCGTTCCAAAACATTACAACTTTAATAACTTTTTCAAAGCAATGTACCAATGGAACCCTATTATCAATCAAAATAAGTATGCCAATAATTATGATTATAACAAAGCTGTGTATTTGATGAGTGAATTTGACATGCTAGAAAACGGTTTTTTAATGCTCAAAAAAGATGAAAGCTTTGCATCTCCCATAGCAACTGTATTTTACGAACCCTACGATTCTTTAAACGAATTAAAACAAACCCTAATATCTAAAAAAGGGCAGATCCAATGTGTTGTAGCAAATGGATTTTCTGATGATGAGGTTAAATTCGGACAAACACAATTACCAAACTTATGGGATTATGCAGATGGTGTTGATACTATTTCGTTTTCGTTGAAAATCTGTTAATAAATTATCTGTTTCATAACATAAGTTTTAACAGAATTTAGCACCTTTGTGACGAATAATAATACAACTCAAGTCTGATAATCCAGACCTAAAAATTAGACACCAATGAAAAGACATAATTTTAGCGCAGGACCTTGTATTCTACCAGGAGAAGTGCTTCAAAAAGCTTCAGAAGCAGTAATTAATTTTGATAACGGATTATCACTTTTAGAAATATCTCACAGGAGCAAGCCTTTTGTTGACGTTATGGAAAACGCTAGAGCTTTAGCACTAGAACTACTCGGATTAGAAGGTAAAGGTTATAAGGCGCTATTCTTACAAGGTGGTGCTAGCACGCAATTTTTGATGGTTGCACTAAATCTATTAGAAAAAAGAGCTGGCTATTTGAACACTGGTACTTGGAGTGATAAAGCTATAAAAGAAGCAAAGATTTATGATGATATCTATGAAGTAGCTTCTTCTAAAGATGCAAATTACAATTATATTCCAAAAGGATACGATATTCCAGCAGAATACGATTATTTTCACTGCACTTCTAATAATACCATTTTTGGTACGCAAATGAAAACATTTCCTAACTCACCAATACCTATGGTGTGTGATATGAGTAGTGATATTTTTTCTCGTCAGCTAGATTTCTCAAAATTTGATCTTATTTATGCTGGCGCACAAAAAAATATGGGACCAGCTGGAGCTACTCTAGTTGTTGTAAAGGAAGATGTATTAGGTAAAGTGTCTCGAAAAATTCCATCGATGATGGATTATAAAGTACACATTAGTAAAAGTAGTATGTTTAATACACCTCCTGTATTTTCGGTTTATGTGTCGATGCTAACCTTGCAATGGCTAAAAAATCTAGGCGGAATTGCTGCCATTGAGAAAGAAAATGAAAAGAAAGCACAATTGATCTATTCAGAAATTGATCTAAATCCACTATTCAAAGGATTTTCAACAAAGGCAGATCGCTCTACAATGAATGCAACATTCACATTAGCAAATGAAGATTTGAAAGAGACTTTTGAAACTATGATTAAAGAAGCTGGAATTAATGGATTAAATGGTCATAGAAGTGTTGGTGGCTATAGAGCATCTATGTATAATGCACTCACTTTGGAAAGTGTAGGAGTATTAGTTGATGTTATGAGTGAATTAGAACGTAAAGCATAAAAAATGAAAGTATTAGCAAACGATGGCGTTTCACAAAGTGGAATTGATGCACTCGAAAGTGCAGGTTTTGAAGTCTCAACAACAACTGTTGCTCAAGAACAGTTGATCAATTATATAAACGAGAACAAAATAGATGTGCTCCTAGTTAGAAGCGCAACTACGGTTCGTAAAGACCTTATTGATGCTTGTAAAAACTTAAAAATTATCGGTCGTGGCGGTGTTGGCATGGACAATATTGATGTAGAATACGCTAGAAGCAAAGGAAAGCATGTTATTAATACTCCAGCAGCATCTTCTCAATCTGTAGCAGAACTTGTTTTTGCTCATTTATTTGGAGGTGTACGCTTCTTGCATGACTCAAATAGAAATATGCCATTAGATGGTGATACTAAATTTAAAGTTTTAAAGAAAAACTATGCTAAAGGCGTAGAATTAAGAGGTAAAACTTTAGGTATAATTGGTTTTGGAAGAATTGGACGCGAAGTTGCAAAAATAGCACTAGGCATAGGTATGAAAGTTATTGCTAGCGACAAGTTTGTAGGTAAAGCAGATGTTAAGGTAGAATTCTATAATGGTCAGTTTATAAATGTTGAAATTGAAACTGAACCCATGGATGATGTTTTAAAACACGCAGATTTTATTACGCTTCACGTTCCTGCTCAAAAAGAATATGTTATTGGTGAAACTCAATTCAATCTAATGAAAGATGGAGTTGGTATTGT
Organism: uncultured Psychroserpens sp.; assembly: GCF_947503375.1. GTDB lineage: Bacteria > Bacteroidota > Bacteroidia > Flavobacteriales > Flavobacteriaceae > Psychroserpens. Next base: position 163,156 of record NZ_CANNDQ010000006.1, on the reverse strand, counting down.
CAATGCAGCTCGTGGTGGTGTAATAGATGAAGTTGCCTTAGTGAAAGCATTAGAAAATGGTAAAGTAGCTTTCGCTGGCTTAGATACCTTTGAAAGCGAACCTAATCCTGCTATACAAGTTTTAATGAATGGCAGAGTATCTTTAACACCTCATATTGGTGCTGCAACTAATGAAGCACAAGACAGGATTGGTACAGAGCTTGCAGATCAAATAATTAGTATTCTTAAGCGATAGTTACAAATGTGACCAAAACAAAAAACATGAGTCCTAATATATGTTAGGACTTTTTTGTACCTTGAAAGTCCAATTTTTATTAACCCTATTATTTATATATTATGTCAGGAATTTTAGACTTATTAAACAGTGATCTAGGAAAAACCATTATTAGCGGCGTATCTGGTCAAACCAATCAACCACAAAACAAAACACAAGATGTATTAACTATGGCATTACCTGTGCTCATGGCTGCAATGAAAAGAAATGCTGCTACACCTCAAGGCGCAGAAGGATTAATGGGAGCTCTTAATAATAAGCATGATGGAAGTATTTTAGATAATCTAGGAGGACTATTTAGTGGTGGTGTTGATGATAACGTTATGACTGATGGAAGTAAAATTCTTGGACATGTATTAGGTAATAAACAACAACGTGTTGAACAAACCTTAGGAGCAAAAGCTGGCATGGATGCCAACTCTGTTGCACAAATATTGAAAGTGGCAGCACCAATTTTAATGGGTGTGCTAGGAAAACAAACACGCCAAAATAATGTAAATAACCCAAGTGGATTAGAAGGCTTACTTGGTGGATTATTAGGCGGAAATTCGCAACCTCAAGAACAAAGCTTTTTAGAATCTATATTAGATGCAGATGGTGACGGAAGCGTTATAGATGATGTTGCTGGAATGGTTTTAGGCGGCAACAAGAAAAAAAGTGGTCTTGGCGGACTACTAGGTGGTCTTTTTGGTGGAAAGAATTAAATTATTTATCTATTATATAAAAAAGCCAAACTTAAGTTTGGCTTTTTTTGTTAATATCTAGTTTACTCATTAGAATGTACGCTTTACTCATTACTACTTTTCACAAAAAGAATTCTAACTTATTTTTGATAAAAATTAAAGCCCAATTAATAAGCTATACTAGAGAAATTCAATTTTTGTAACTTTAAATAAAAATAATGCCATGAAAAAAATAATATTCATCTTAATTGCAATTTCGGTGTTAAATAACTGTAATAGCACACAAAGCGTAGCTAATAATTCAACTTCTGATGAGGTACCTGAAGAGGATATTGTTAGAATAGCTAATGATGATATTGAATATGAGATCACCATTATTGAACCAGGATTCAATGCATGGCTCTTAAGCATGGCAAGACCTCGTGGGTATTATTCTCAATATTACATGGAGTCGAGAAACAGGATCTGGGCTCAAGAATGGAACTCGCGAGCATCTCAACCACTTCGCTTTGATGGTAATCTCTATGAAATGCAAATTGACTACAGACCAAATATAGATTACGGTTACGAAGTAAATTATAAACTTTACAATTATTTCATATACTTCCAGTTAACTTACAAACAACAATTATCTACAATAATTCCTAGAATTTAAAGTATCTTTGCATCGCAAATTTCAGCTATGCTAAAGAATTTTAAATCACGTTGGGATATTCAATACAATTGGCAACTCTTGTTTCCTATAATTGGCATAATAGGTTTAAGTTATAGTGCATATAAGTTAGCTTTACTCTTCACGAAATCTTACCCGTTTTTAGTGACTGTTTCTGCTGCGCTAATCTTATTTTTTCTATTATTAAAATTAATATTGTTCATTTTTAAAAAACTAGAACACAAATGGGTTGTTGATCAACGATGGGAAATGATTCGCATTTTTATTGTCTTTGCAATTACAGGCTCATCCTCGATGTTTATTTCAAGACCCATCATTGAACTCTTAGGAATTACTAAAGAAAACCTAAATCCTATTATTTATTGGATTTTATTTATTATCATTGGACTAATTTTCTATCAGATATTATTAGTTAGTTTTGGCTGGTTATTTGGTCAATTCAAATTCTTTTGGGAGTTTGAAAAGAAAATGCTCAAACGTTTTGGACTTGGAAAATTAATAGATTAGTGACGTATAGTAAAAAACATATTGGTTATAAGATAGCTTCACTCTTAGTGATTGCTTGCCTTATTTTGCCTTTAAGTATAAAACTATCACATGTTTTTAGTCATCATGAACATGAGGTTTGCATAGCTAAAGATCAATCACATTTTCATGAAATTGACCTAGATTGTGATTTTTACAAGTTCAAAATCAACCAAAATTTATTTTTTGAGTTTATTAATTACGATTTAAAAAGTACTTTAGAGAATAATACCTCTATCATCACTTATTATACTTATTTAAAAAGCAATCAACAACTTACTTCATTTCTTAGAGGCCCACCTTATTTAGTGTAAATTTTCAAAATCCCCTTTTTCATTTACATTAAATAATTTTTGATGAAACATTTTTTAATGGGTTTAATGCTATTCGTTTTCGGATATCATCATGCTCAAAACTGTAATTTCACCCTTTTAGGAGAGGTAAAAGACTTTCATGATGGTGCAGCAATTACAGCAGCTAACATTTACATTAAACAATTAGACAGGTACATCATTTCAGACTTAGATGGGAAATTCAAACTTGAAGAGCTCTGTAAAGGAGAAATTACTTTAGTCATATCTCATATTGGCTGTGAAACTAAAACCATAACCATTGATATTTCTGGAGATACATTTAAGTCTATTGACTTAGAGCATCATATTGAAGAACTAAATGAAGTTGCTGTTACTGGAAATCGCGTTGTAAAAATCACTAAAACTGCACAAGAAACTTTGCTCAAAACAGAAACGATTGAACAATATAGCCATTTGAGTCTAGGCGATGCTTTAAAAGAAGTTTCTGGTGTTTCCTCAATAAATACGGGAAATAGTATTGTTAAACCCATGATTAATGGATTACATAGTAGTAGACTTTTAATTCTCAATAATAACGTTCGCTTGCAAGATCAAGAATGGGGAATTGAACATGCACCAAATATTGACATCAATAGTGCTGATCAAATTTCTGTTATTAAAGGAGCTGGAGCCTTAATATATGGTGGAGATGCTATTGGTGGAGTTATTGTTATTAAACCACGTAAAATTATTCGTAAAGACAGCCTTTATGGTAAAACTATTTTAGGTGGCCAAACTAATGGAAGAGGGTATCATATTTCTTCATCACTAAATAAAAGCTTTCAATCAGGTTGGTTTGCTAATGTTCAAGCTAGTCTGAAACAAAATGGGGATTTTGAAGCTCCAGATTATAATTTAACTAATACAGGAGTTCAATCTCAAAGTTTTTCTATTCATACTGGGAAACGACTTTTTGAGTCAGGATTTGAACTTTACTATAGTTATATTGATAATGAGATAGGAATCTTGAGATCGTCACACATCGGGAATGTAAATAATCTTATTGAGATCATAAATTCTGGTCAACCTCCTATTATTAGAGGTTTTAGCTACGACATAGATAATCCAAGACAAGAAGTCACACATCATCTATTAAAAGCCACTTATTTTAAGCGTTTTAAAAATTTTGGTAAAGTAAACTTACAATATGATTATCAAAAAAATAACCGCTTAGAATTTGATATTAGACGAGGTGAGCTAAGAAATGAGGCTGCATTAGATTTAGAATTACAAACGCATACGCTTCTTGCAGACGTAAACCTTGATTCAAATTTGAATAAAAAAATGAACTTTGGTGTCTTATTGCGTTACCAAGATAATTTTGCGCCAAACACTGGAGTTAGACGTCTGATCCCTAACTATGAAAAATATGACTTTGGAACTTATATTACTTCTGAATGGCGAATAAATGACAACCTCTTAATTGATGCAGGACTACGATATGATTTTAATCGTGTTGATGCTTTAAAATTCTATAGAATCACACGTTGGAACGAACGCGGTTACAATGAAGATTTTGCAGATATTATCGTTCCACCTGCAGAAGGAGAAGATTTTGGTACAGATCTACTTGCAAACCCAGTTTTTGATTTTCATAATATTTCTGCATCAATTGGGGTGAAATATGATCTCAATAGTAAAAACTATATAATAGCAAATTATAGTTTAGCTAGTAGACCTCCAAATCCTGCCGAACTGTTTAGTGATGGTTTGCACCATTCAGCAGCTCGAATCGAATTAGGTGATTTAAGATTAGACCCAGAAATTGCAAATCGTTTGTCTATGACTTACGTATATACAGACACAAATTTCAATTTGAATGTAGACACATTTTACAACACAATTAATGACTATATGTATTTAAGGCCAACTGGTGTGCAGCAAAGTAATAGAGGTGCTTTTCCGGTTTGGGAATACGAACAAACTAATGCTAGATTATTTGGCGTAGATTTGACATTAAGCTATGACTTTACTGATCAATTCAATTGGCTTAATAAAACAGCTTTTATCAAAGGCTATGACAGTCGTGATTTGCCTTTGATAGATATACCAGCATTTAGCACCTTTAATAAGATAACATATACCAATGAAAATTGGTATAATTTCTCTGCAAGTTTACAGTCAGAGTGGGTATTTGAACAAAACGAGTTTCCTGATTTTAATTTTGAAACCAATAATCCATCTACTGGTGAATTTGTGTTACTGGATATTAGCACACCTCCTCCAGCCTATCACCTATTTCATTTTTATAGTGAATCTACTTTTGCTCTTAGTGAAAGAACTAGCCTAAGCATAGCTCTTGGAATCAATAATCTATTTGATACTTCTTATAGAAATTATCTAAATAGACTTAGGTTTTTTGCTGATGACTTAGGAAGAAATATAACATTACAATTAAAACTCAATTATTAAAAACACATGAATACAAACAAATCAAACTTTAAAACTATGAAAACTATTTTTTTAAATATAAACGCTATGAAGACAACTAAATTTTTACTAGGTGCAGTTTTATGCTTTTCTCTTTTTTTAACATCATGTTCAGATGATGATGATGGAGGGACACCAGAACAACCAAACGAAGAAGAGGTTATAACCGATGTTACCTTAACGCTTACAAATATTACTGATACAAATGATGTAGTAGAGTTAAAAAGTGTCGATCCAGATGGTGAAGACGGACCAACAGCTCCTACAATAACTATTACTGGGAACTTTACAGCTGGTGCTACATATACAGGTGTGATGGATTTATTTAATTCCATAGAAATGGAAGATATCACTGAAGAAGTTACAGTAACTGAACCAGATGAACACTTCTTTACTTATGCCATTAGCGGACTTGATATTTCATTTTCACGATCGGCTAACGATATTGTTAGAATGGATGGCAATAAGCTAGGTTTCGAAACAACTTGGGTTGTTGCTAATAACCCTGGAACTGGAAATATTACGGTTCAATTATGGCATGAGTCTGAGACTGTTGATGACTCTAATGAATTAGGCACTCAAACTGGTGGTGAGCCAGATGTAGATCTTACATTTACTGGTGTAACAATTCAATAGATTAAAAAAAATGAATACTAAAAAAGGCAGCTAAATTTAGTTGCCTTTTTTTATTTAATTGATGTCGATAATTGTTTCATCAGATCTTTTTTGGTTAGAAAACACGAAGGTATACAACCACATGATTGTAAATGTTGGGATAACGTCAAAGAATGGCAATGCTTCTTCGACAAAAGAAATTGCAGCCGCAATTTTGCCTTTATTTCCTTTGTAAAGTTTAGTCATTAACCATGCCGAAGCTGGTGCCCATATTATATCAAAAAAAGGAAAGATAAAAGAAATATAGCCACAAGCATCAAGCAAAAGACTTAATGCCAGCTTTTTGGTTTTAGACATGTTTTGTAAATTCATAGTAGAGATTCTAATTTGCTAATTTAAAAGCAAATAGTATTCCAAAAAGAATACTAAGACAATTTTTCACTTATAAGCTTTAAAAATTCTGTTCGCGTCTCCATATTTTCAAAAGCTCCTCTAAATCCTGAAGTGGTCGTCGTCGAGTTTTGTTTTTGTACACCGCGCATCATCATACACATATGTGAAGCTTCTATAACCACAGCTACACCTTCTGGCTTCAATGTATCATTGATACAATCTAAAATTTGCTCAGTAAGGCGTTCTTGTACTTGTAAACGACGAGCAAAGACATCAACTATTCGTGGTATTTTACTCAAACCAACAATGTGACCATTTGGAATGTAAGCAATATGTGCTTTTCCAAAGAAAGGTAAAATATGATGCTCACATAACGAATACAACTCGATATCTTTTACGATGACCATTTCCCTGTATGATTCTTTAAACATGGCACTCTTTAAAATTTCTGATGCATCTTGGTGATAGCCTTGAGTAAGAAACTGCATCGCCTTTGAAGCGCGCTCTGGAGTTTTCATTAAACCTTCTCTTTCAGAATCTTCACCTAGATCTTCAATAATACTTTTATAACGTGCTTTAACATCATCTGTAACTTGAATGTTATACTCTTCGAATTTGTGATATGGCATGTTTTCAGAATTAAATTTTAATAAATGTAAACAAAAAATACATGATATTAAAAGTGCTATCATATTATCAAAAGATTAACAGTCTCAAGTTGTTTTTAACGTTATGTTATGAAAATCCAGCAGATAGCATAGGTAGATTTGTACGACTAATTTAACAGACTATTTTTTAGTAATACAAACAATTAGCCACTAACTATCTATAGCTTTTTTGATGAATTTTCGATTACTGCTCTCTTTATGCTTATTATTCAGTTTTTATGGTGTTTCTCAGGGGAAAAAACAGTTACAAATTGAAAGAACTACAACGCCTCCAAAAATTGATGGCATCCTAGATGACGCTGTTTGGCAAAATGCCAATATTGCTACCAATTTTATCCAGTATCAACCAGAAATGGGAGTTGTAGCTCCTGAAGCTCAACGTACAGAAGTTAAAATGACCTATGATGACAATGCTATATATGTGGCTGCTTATCTCTACGATGATCCAAATGAGATCATGAAGCAACTCACAAGCAGAGATAATTTTGGACAGACAGATTTTTTCTCTCTAGTTTTAAACCCAAATAATGATGCACAGAATGACACCAATTTCTTCGTGTTTAGCTCTGGAGTTCAAGCAGATGCGATAGCTTCACCTAGTATAGGAGAAGACTTTAGCTGGAATGCTGTTTGGGATAGCGCAGTAAAAATTCATGATGACGGATGGTCATTAGAAATGAAAATACCATACAGGACTTTACGTTTTGAAAATCAAGAAAACCCGACTTGGGGTTTGCAGTTTTTTAGGCATTTCAGACGTTTTAGATCTCAATATGCGTGGAATCCAATTGATATCACTAAAGGAAATATTGGTTTATACCATGGCGAATTAAAAGGATTAAATGGCATAAAACCTCCTACGCGATTGATCCTTTATCCATTTGCCACTGGCATTGTTAATTCATTTGATGGTGACACAGAAACCGATCTTACATTTGGGATGGATGTGAAATATGGAATTACTGAAAATTTCACATTAGATGCAACTCTAGTACCAGATTTTAGTCAAGCTGGCTTTGATAATGTGGTACTTAATTTAGGTCCATTTGAGCAAACATTCTCTGAACAGCGTCAATTCTTCACTGAAGGTGTTGACCTCTTCTCAAAAGGCGGTCTATTCTTTTCTCGTCGAATTGGAAATGCACCTAGTGGAAATTTGAACTTAAATGAAAATGAAGAAGCTGTAGTACCAGATGAAGTAAAAGTTCTAAATGCATTAAAAGTCTCTGGAAGAACAAAAAATGGTTTAGGGATTGGTATTTTTAATGCCATTACCGAAAAGACAAACGCTAGAGTTACAGACTCAATAACTGGCAACACAAGAGAAGTCATAGCAGAACCATTTACAAATTACAATATACTTGTTGTTGATAAACAATATAATGGGAACTCCTCTTTGAGTCTAATAAATACAAACGTCTTGAGAGAAGGCAACTTTAGAGATGCTAATGTTACTGCTTTAGTCTCTGACATGACTAATAAAAAGAATACTTATAGATTACTCGCTGAAGCAAAAATGAGTAGTGTAAATTATCAAGATAGTGGAACTGAGACCGGTTTTAGTAGTTTTCTTTTTGCAGGCAAGGTTGCTGGTAATTTTCGTTATAGTATTGACCACAGATTTGCAGATACTAGATATGAGATTAATGATTTAGGCTTACAGTTTAGAAATAACTTTAACAATTTTGGAGCAGATGTATCATATCAAATATTTGAACCTCAGGGCAAGCTAAATAATTATCGTATCAACGGATTTATTAATTACAGAATGTTAGCCAGTCCTGGTGTTTTTACAGGAATGAATTTTGGCGGAGGTTACAGAGCAACCTCAATAAAGCTTGATTCTTATGGATTTAGATTAAATATTGAACCTGGAAAACAATACGATTATTTTGAATCCCGTGATGGTCGCTTCTTCATTTTTGAAGATTTTGTAAGTACAGGTGGCTGGTTTTCTTCTAACTACAACCGTATCTTTGCTTTAGATTTAAGAGCAAATATTGGAACCCTGTTTGAAGATGGAAGGGACTTGTTTAATTATGATTTTGAAGTAAGCCCTAGAGTACGATTTAATGACAACTTCTTAATGGTATATCGCCTCAATTTCATACACAGAAATGGTAGTAGAGGTTATGCCGATGAAGTTGATGATCAACCCATTTTTGGTGAACGAAATCGACAAATTGTTACTAATAGCATCTCTGCAAATTATACTTTTGATCCTTTTAATGTTCTTGCCTTAACATTCAGACATTATTGGGATACTGTTGATTATGATTATGAAATGTTTACTCTTTTAGATAATGGTAGATTAACCACAGATTCTGGTTTTACAAGAGACAATATAGGTGATGATCCTAATATAAATTTTAGCACTTGGAATATCGATCTAAGTTATTCATGGCAGTTTGCTCCTGGTAGTTTTCTTACTGCTTTATATAGAAATCAACTATTCAACGCCAACACAGAATCGTCAGCATCGTTTTCAGACAGTTTGAATAGATTATTTGATCAACCCATTCAAAATACTTTCTCGATACGACTTCAATATTTTATAGACTATAATAATGTTAAACGCATGTTTGGAAATAAAAATAAATCTACCTCTTAAATTGTACATCAATAGATAAAGTCTTAATTTTAAATTATAGTTCTAATGTATGATACAAGTAAAAAATGTGCACAAGTATTATGGTGACCTTCATGTTTTAAAAGGTGTTGACCTCACTATAGGCAAAGGAGAAATTGTATCTATTGTTGGTGCTTCTGGTGCAGGAAAAACTACACTTCTTCAAATTTTAGGCACCTTAGATAAAATTGATTTAGGAATGGACTCCTCTTTAATAATTAATGCTGTTGATGTTTCTAAACTCAATGATAAAGCATTAGCTAAGTTCAGAAATGCGCATATTGGATTTATATTTCAATTTCATCAACTCTTACCTGAGTTTACAGCATTGGAAAATGTTTGTATTCCTGCATATATAAAAGGTATCAACCCAAGTGATGCAGACAAAAGAGCTAAAGAGTTGTTAGATTTTTTAGGTCTTAAAGAACGTTATCATCATAAGCCCAATGAGCTGTCTGGTGGAGAACAACAACGAGTTGCAGTAGCTAGAGCCTTGATAAACGATCCTGAACTTATTTTTGCTGATGAACCTTCTGGAAATTTAGACAGTGAGTCTGCAGAAAATCTTCATAACTTATTCTTTAAACTTCGTGACGAGTTTGGACAAACTTTTGTTATTGTTACTCATAATAAAGAATTAGCCAACATGGCAGATCGAAAGTTAATTATGTCTGATGGTATTATATCTAATTAGTTTGCATATTTCTTGCAGAGACTAAGTTATAAACAATCATTTCTTAAAAACTTCATCAACGCTGTGTTTTATCATTTATCAATCGGTTTAAATTTGGAGATAAATCAAAATACTTTATCCATGTTTAAAAAAACGCTTATTGTATTACTTTCATTAACAGCTACAATTTCATTTGCGCAAAATAATTTTGAAAAGGAGCTAGATTCAATTCAAACTGAAACAGATGCAAAAACCTATATCGAAAACAATAAATCTATTAATGGCAAAGTGATAGTATTCAACAAAAAGAAACATAATACACGCTTGGCTCAAGAGCTTTTTAGATTAGGCAATGGATCAAAAAAAGTATATAAAACAGATAGTGAAAAAACCTATTACAAAGTGATCGAAAAAAACAATATTCCATACCAAAGAGTTAGTTATATTTTTTTAGATGGAAATAAAAAATCAGTTGAAGACATCAATTCGCTCAGAAAAAGCATTATAACAAAGTATAATGATGGTTTTAGATTCAATGATCTAGCAAAACACTACTCTATGGATGATAATGCAAAACGTGGTGGTGACCTTGGCTGGGTGACTAGTGGAGATTTACACCCAGATTTTGAAGCTCAAGTGCTAAATGATGAGCATGATATCAATTCCATTTTTACAGTAGATATCCCAGAGCAGAAATGGTACTATGTCATCCTAAAAACAGAAGCTACTAAGTATATTGAAGAAATTAAAGTGCTAAAAGTTTCTGAACCTATTAAGTAATGCAATTATTTTATAATTCTGAGCTAACAGAAGATCAACACCAGATTCAATTCTCAAAAGAAGAAAGTAGACACATCATAAAGGTGTTACGAAAAACTTCTGGAGATACTTTGTCTATAACCAATGGAAATGGTGTTTTGTTTTCTGCTGAAATTACTATTGCTGATCAAAAAAATTGCATAGCAGAAATCAAATCTGTTAAGATCCAACCTAAACGAGATTACCAATTGCATCTAGCTGTTGCACCAACAAAAATGAACGATCGTTTTGAATGGTTTCTTGAAAAAGCTACAGAAATAGGAATAGATAGTATCACTCCAATTTTTTGCGATAATAGTGAACGTCGCGTTATTAAAGAAGATCGTTTCAAAAAAATTTTACTATCTGCTATGAAGCAATCACTGAATTGTTACTTACCAGTATTACACAAAGCCATTAATTTTAAAACATTCTTACAGCAATCGCATAAAGGCAAATTATATATTGCACATTGTGAAGACACAAAAAAAGTATCGCTTAAATCACAGTTGAGCCCTAAACAAAGTACGACTATATTGATTGGTCCAGAAGGTGATTTTAGCACTAATGAAATTACGCTCGCATTACAACATAATTTTACTCCTGTGAGTTTGGGGAATAATAGACTAAGAACAGAAACGGCAGCAATAGTGGCTTGCCACTCTATTGCTTTTATAAACGAATTATAACTTCACCTTAATACCGTTAACTATTTCTAAATCATCGTTTTCTAATAATAAAATAAATTTCAATTTATCTGTTTTATTTGTAATTTTTGGTATTTCAATTTGACTCGCTCCTGATGCATCTTGTATAGAAATATATGTTTCTTGAATGACAATATTAGAGTTTTTAAGTCTTTTATTTCTATTTTCCCCTCTTGAAATATCTGTGATTCTTTCATCAATCACCAATAAGGTATGCAATATTTTGTTTTCTATATTTCCCTGGATCTTATAATTAAACCTAACATAATTATTCACTTCATTTATATCTGTAATCAGCATAGTATTTTGAGTATGAGTCGACGGTTTTGAATTAAGTATATTAAACAATTTACTTTTGTTTGAACCTACAAAATGTTCTTTTCCATTAATTACAAGTTGAGGTGTATATGAAGTACTGGCAAATTTTTTATTATAGGCACTTTGTCTGGTACTATAAACTGCATTACTAAAGGGGTCTTCCCAACCAATATAATTCCAATAATCAACATGATATGACAACAAAATAACGTTTGGGTATTCCTTTTCAATTGTAGAAAGTAAATAATCAGCAGGAGGGCAACTTGAACAGCCTTGAGAGGTAAAAAGCTCTAGTACTATTGGGTTTTTGGTTTCCTTTACTGGTTGAAACGCTAATAACAAAGGGATTACAATAAAAATAATCAAAGTAGCTCTCATATTTCTTTTTATAATTTAGTAGTGAAGTTTACAAATAGCTTACAAAAAAACCGATGGCAATGCATCGGTTTCTTTATATACTAATTATCATGAAGTTACTCTCCCATAGCAGCTATCAATGCAGCTGATAAACGCTTGTAAGTCCCGTTCTGTAAACGATCTCTAATAGCATCAAATGCGTCTAAAGTTTCGTTTACATCTTCTAAAGTGTGTGTTGCTGTAGGTATCATTCTTAATAAAATCAATCCTTTAGGGATTACAGGATATACTACTATAGAACAGAAAATGCCATAGTTTTCACGTAAATCTCTTACTAACGCCATTGCTTCTGGTATACTTCCTTTTAAGTATACTGGTGTTACGCAACTTTGTGTTGTACCGATATCAAAACCTCGTTCTTGGAGTCCAGATTGTAAGGCATTAACAATAGTCCAGAGATTTTGCTTTAATTCTGGCATTGTTTTTAACATTTCTAGGCGTTTCCTTGCTCCAACTACCAATTGCATTTGTAATGATTTTGCAAACATTTGTGAGCGCAAATTATATTTAAGGTAGTCTATAATTTCTTGATCAGCAGCAATAAAGGCACCTGTACTTGCCATAGATTTGGCAAAAGTAGCAAAATACACATCGATGTCTTCTTGAACACCTTGTTCTTCACCAGTACCAGCTCCTGTTGCTCCTAAAGTTCCAAAACCGTGAGCATCGTCAACAAAAAGTCTAAAATTGAATTTCTTCTTAAGAGCTACTATTTCTTTTAAACGACCTTGTTCTCCACGCATTCCAAAGACACCTTCAGAAATCACTAGTATTCCTCCTCCAGTTTGCTCAGCCATTTTTGTAGCGCGTTCTAAGTTCTTTTCTAAACTATCTACATCATTATGCTTGTAAGTAAAACGTTTACCCATATGTAAGCGTACACCATCTATGATACATGCATGTGCATCAACATCGTAAACAATAATATCATCTTTTGAAACGAGTGCATCAACTGTAGATACCATACCTTGATACCCAAAGTTTAATAGGTAAGCAGCTTCTTTATTTACAAAATCTGCTAATTCCTCTTGTAATTTTTCATGAAGATCTGTATGTCCAGACATCATTCGTGCTCCCATAGGATAAGCAGATCCGTATTCAGCAGCAGCTTCAGCATCTACTTTTCTGACTTCAGGGTGATTAGCTAAACCTAAGTAATCATTTATACTCCAAGTAATTACATCTTTTCCTTGGAATTTCATCCTATTAGATATCTTACCTTCTAACTTAGGAAAAACAAAATAACCTTCGGCTTGTGAAGCCCATTTTCCTAACGGTCCTTTATCTTTATAAATCTTCTCAAATAAATCCTTCATTTAAAGCTATTAATTTTAGTCTAATTAGTTAGGGCAAAATTAGTCAATTATATTATGATGGCATAATAATTTTATAAACCAATGTTTATAAATCCTTAAAACATAAAAAATCCTATTACATACAGATGCAATAGGACTTTATTACTATTTATAATTGTTATTTTATATATTGTATGTTTTCAGAAACTTCTGTTTTACTATCAAAGAATCCTTGTTCTCCCATCCATTTATCACTATACACTTTACTCATGTACCTAGATCCATGGTCTGGAAAGATAACAACTACCTTGTCTCCTATTTTAAACTCACCATCTTCACTTAGTTGTTTAAGAGCTTGCATAGCCGCACCACTGGTATAACCTACGAATAAACCTTCAGTTTTTGATATTTCTCTAGCTGTATGAGCACTCTCTTCATCAGTGACCTTAATAAATTTGTCTATTAAGTCAAAATCTGTAGCAGTAGGAATTAAGTTTTTACCTAAACCTTCTATTCGGTATGGATAGATTTCTTTATCATCAAATTCTCGTGTTTCATGGTATTTCTTTAGCACAGATCCGTAAGCATCAACACCAATAACCCTTATATTAGGATTTTGTTCTTTCAAATACTTAGATATCCCAGAAATTGTTCCACCTGTACCACTACATGCAATTAAGTGTGTTATCTGCCCTTCGGTTTGACTCCAAATTTCAGGACCAGTTGTATGGTAGTGTGCATCAATATTCAATTGATTGAAATATTGATTAATATAAATAGAACCCTTTATTTCATCATGTAAACGCTTAGCGACTTGATAGTATGAACGAGGGTCATCTGCACTAACGTTAGCAGGACACACGTAAACTTGTGCACCCATAGATTTAAGCATATCTATTTTATCTGCAGAAGATTTAGAACTAACAGCCAAGATACATTGATATCCTTTTATAATACTAACCATAGCTATACTAAAACCAGTATTCCCAGATGTAGTTTCAATAATAGTATCACCTGGAGTCAAAATACCTTGTCGTTCAGCTTCTTCAATGATATGAAGTGCAATTCTATCTTTAGAAGAGTGACCTGGGTTAAAAGCTTCTACTTTTGCAAAAAAATCACCTTCAAAACCAGCAGTTATTCTATTTAATTTGATAAGAGGGGTTTTACCTATTAATTGTAAAACATTATCAAATACGTGTTTGTCTTGTCTCATAAACGCTATTTATCAGTTTCAAACAAATTTTCAGAATGAAACATAAAACCTTGCAAAATTAGTATTTTTTTTTAAACTAGCTAGTAATTCCTTCTAAGTCTAATAAAAAGGCAAATTCTTGCGCGTCTTCTTTAAGGGCTTCAAATCTACCAGAAGCTCCGCCATGTCCAGCTTTCATGTTGGTAACAAGGAATAATTTGTTAGCATCTTGTTTATAAGTTCTTAGCTTGGCAACCCACTTTGCTGGCTCCCAATATTGCACCTGAGAATCATGTAAACCAGTAGTTACAAGCATATTTGGATATTTTTGTTTTTCAATATTATCATAAGGAGAATACGATTTCATATAGTTGTAATACACTTTGTTATTTGGGTTTCCCCATTCATCATATTCACCAGTAGTAAGAGGTATGCTATCATCTAACATTGTAGTAACTACATCTACAAAAGGCACAGCTGCAATAACACCATTATATAGTTCTGGAGCATCATTAACAACTACTCCCATCAGCAAACCTCCTGCACTTCCTCCCATAGCGTATAGGTGATCGCTTGAGGTGTAATTGTTTTCAATTAAAAACTTAGAACAATCAATGAAATCTGAAAATGTATTTTTTTTATTGAGAAGTTTACCATCTTCATACCATTGTCTACCTAAATATTCACCTCCTCTTACGTGAGCAATGGCATAAATAAAACCTCTATTTAGTAAGCTTAACCGTATAGTTGAAAAATAAGGATCTATTGTAGAACCGTAACTCCCATAAGCATACTGCAATAATGGGGCTTTACCATTAAGAGGTGTATCTTTATGCCTTACCAAAGACATAGGAATCTTTGTTCCATCTCTAGCAGTAGCCCAAATACGTTCTGAAGTATAGTTATTCTTATCAAAATTTGGATCTAAAACTGCTTGTTCTTTCTTTATCTCTTTAGTTTTAGTTCGCATGTTGAAATCTATCACAGACGAAGGGTTCACTAAAGAATTGTAAGCATAACGTAATATTTCAGTATCAAAATCAACATTGGTTACCGTATCTGCTGTATAGGTCTCATTATCAAAAGGCAAGTAAAAATCGTCTGTATTGTCCCAACGCTTAATACGAATTTGATTCAACCCATTAGCACGCTCGCTAATCACTAGGTAATCTTTAAAAACATCTATGTCTTCTATTAAAACTTCATCTCTATGCGCTATAACATCTTCCCAATGCGAAATATTAGTTTTAGACTCATGAGTTTTCATAAGTTTAAAATTTATTGCACTCTGATGATTGGTCAATACATAAAACCAATTGTTGTAATGAGATATACTATACTCTAAACCGCGAACACGTTTTTGAAACACTTTAAAATCATTATCAGGCGTATTGGCATCTAATGTATGATATTCATTAGTTAGCGTACTAAAACATGCTATTACAATATATTTTTTAGATTTGGTCTTGTACACAGCAACACCAAAAGTCTCATCTTCTTCTTCAAAAATGCAAATATCTTCTGTTTCAGAATCTCCAATTTTATGTTTGTAGATTTTATTAGAACGTAGGGTTTGCTGATCTTTTTTTGTATAAAACAACGTACAATTATCATTAGCCCAAGTAGATGAACCTGTAGTGTTTTCAATAACATCAGAAAAAATTTCATCCGTAATTAAACTCTTTATCTGTAATTTATATTGTCGTCTACCAACTGTATCTAAACCAAATGCTATCATTGTATTATCTGGACTCACACTCAAACCTACCAATCTAAAATAATCATGGTCTTTAGCCATTGAATTACAATCAAACAACAACTCCTCTTTAGCTTCTAGCGTTTCTTTTTTACGTGTATATATTGGATAATCTTTGCCCTTTTCATAACGAACAATATACCAGTAGCCATTATATTTGTAAGGGACAGAAGTATCATCTTCTTTTATTCTAGCTTTCATTTCTTCGAAAAGTGATTCTTCAAAGTTTTTGGTATGAGCCATTTCCTGTTCGTAATAATCGTTTTCAGCATTTAGGTAGTCTAATACATTTTGATCATCACGTTGATTCAACCAAAAATAATTGTCGATTCTTATATCGGAATGGATTTCTAAAGCTTTAGGTATTTGTCTTGCTTTAGGAACATCAATAGTCGTCTTCATTTTTCTTTTTAAAAGTCTGGCAATTTAGTAATTTTGCAACTGATAACATTAATACTTAACAATATGTTTGGAGACATGATGGGAATGATGGGTAAACTCAAAGAGACCCAAAAGAAAGTTGAAGAAACAAAGCAACGCTTGCATAGTGTCTTAATTGACGAAAACAGCAATGACAATAAGCTTAAAGTAACTATAACCGCTAATAGAACCATAAAGTCAATAGCTATAGATGACAATTTACTTCAAGATAAAGAAATGCTAGAAGACTATCTCATTATTACACTTAACAAAGCTATAGAACGTGCTACTATTGTTCATGAAACCGAAGTAGCAGCAGTGGCCAAAGAAGGTATGCCAAATATACCTGGCATCGACATGTTTAAGTAAATAATCTTAAAAAGCATTTAGAATTTCTAGGAGTCGATCATGCATGTCATCTGTATAATCTAGGTGTGTTACGATACGTAACTTGTTGCTTCCCATCCCGATAATATGAATGTTGTTATCACATAGTTGCTTTAGAAACTCACTTTCTTCTACATGAGGTTCTAATTCAAAAATGACAATATTGGTTTCAATAGGTTCTACTTTCTTGATAATAGACATTTCTTCTAAAACTTTACCAATAGCTTTAGCTTTTATATGATCTTCAGCCAATCTATCGAAATGATGATCTAAAGCGTACATACCAGCAGCAGCAAGGTAACCTACTTGACGCATTCCGCCACCCAATATTTTACGAACTCTAATTGCACCATCCATAAGCTTTTTATCTCCAATTAGAACAGAACCTATTGGGCATCCTAGCCCCTTACTTAGGCATACAGAAATAGTATCGAATAATTGTCCGTAATCTTTAGCAGTTTCGTTTTTACACACTAGTGCATTCCACAACCTTGCACCATCTAAATGGTATCCTAAGTGATGTAAATTGCAAACAGACTTGATTCGTTTTAACTCTTCAAAATCCCAACATGCACCTCCTCCTTTATTGGTTGTGTTTTCTACCTCAACTAATGTGGTTAATGGGCTATGATAAAAATCGGGCGGATTTATAGCAGATTCAACTTGAGCAGCAGTAAACATTCCTCTATTACCATCTATAAGCTTACAAGATATGCCACTATTAAATGAAGCTCCTCCGCCTTCGTAGTTATAAATATGGGCATATTTATCGCAAATCACTTGTTCTCCAGGGTTAGTATGTAATTTTAAAGCTGTTTGATTTGCCATACTTCCAGATGGAAAGAATAAAGCTTGATCTTTGCCAAACATTTCTGCTAATCGTTGCTCTAAAGCATTAACTGTAGGGTCTTCTTTATACACGTCGTCGCCAACTTTTGCTGATAACATAGCGTCTAACATCTCTTTAGTTGGTTTTGTAACGGTATCGCTTCTTAAATCTATAATCATAAATTAATTTGAGTTATAATGACATAAATCACTCCCAATTGGTGAGCCATCAGGAATTTTAGGCACTTCTTTCATTTCAAATTTTTCAGGTTGAGTTTTATAAACCTTAATGATATTCGCATATTGAATTGAATATGGGTTTTGAACTTTTGAAGTGTCTAAGTAATCATTTTCGATTTCATAAATAGCTGCGTTAGCATAAGCTTTAACTTGAAATGTAGATTTATTATTTACTGTTAAGTTCATTAAATGCAGTAATACACGTTCATTTATTAGTTGCTGAACTTCATTTTTATAAGCATCAGTATAACGTTTTCCAAATGAATTCTCTAATAACTGGTCTAACATCTCATCAAAGCCTAATTGGTTTGTATCTAAACTTTTTTGTTGAATCATTCTGTTAGCACGTTCTGGATGGAGTAATAAACCTAAAGTCATATCACTTGCAGTAACTGCTGCACTCATTGGGTCAAATGCAACTCCTGCTTTTCCTGAGAACGATTCGCGACTTCGATTGTAGCCAAACGCTCTAGGAGGAAACAACTCTAATTTTTCTTTTGGGATAGCCAATGACTCAGATGAAATGGTTTTTAAGATAGCTTTCAATGCTTCTTTTTGACTATCGGCATCTATTGGCTTGACGATGGTTTGCTGATCTCCTTTGACGGCATAATTATATTCCAATCCGCCAATTACTTTCACAGCAGCTTCTGTTTGATAGCGATGGAAAAAATATAATGGAACAAACACGTCTTCCAACACAGAGTATGGTTCGCCTTTACGAATATTATCTTTTGAAAAATTAGAGATTGCTTTTGCTCTTATTTTTAATACTTTCAACAATTCTTCAGACGGACTTTTACCATTATCCCAAAGATGTGCAAGCGCATGCGCACCACCTTTTGGTCTTGCATCAGCATCACTAATGAAACGCAAACCTTTATCATAAGCATTTTCTAAAATAGCATTTAAAGCCTTTTTCTCATCTATAGCCTTATCAAACTCTGAATAACTATATGCCACTGTCGTTTTGTCCCATTCACCAATTCCAACAGCATAAGCATCACTCAAATCAATTTGGCCATCAACTAGATTTACAGTTGGATGAGGGTAATCCATAACCGATGCCTTGTTATTTGTACTAGCTGCAAAATTATGTGCGAAACCTATAGTATGACCTACTTCATGAGCACTTAATTGGCGAATTCTTGCTAGAGCCATTTCTAACATTGGTTCGTAATTATCATCACGTTCTGCAAAGGGCTTATTCATTAAAGCTTGAGCAATCATAAAATCCTGACGTATTCTCAAACTTCCCAAACTTACATGTCCCTTAATAATTTCACCTGTTCTTGGGTCGATCACACTACCACCATAACTCCAACCACGTGTAGATCGATGTACCCATTGAATAACATTATAACGACAATCCATTGGATCAGCTTCTACAGGTAGCATCTCTACTTGAAATGCATTTTTAAAACCAATAGCTTCATAAGCTTCATTCCACCAACGCGCGCCATCTAAAAGGGCTGAACGCACTGGTTCTGGAGTACCAGGATCTAAATAATAAATTATTGGCTCTTTAGCTTCACTCACTGAAGCTTTAGGATTTTTTTTCTCCAAACGATGACGAATAATATAACGTTTGGTTATAGGTTCTTGAATAGGCGTGGCATAATCCATATAAGACATATAAAGGGCACCACTGCGCACATCAAACACACGCTTTTTATAACCATCATCAGGCAGTTCAATAAAACTATGATGTTGAGTAACTGTGACTAGAGATGCCGTTGGTGTTACACTTCTAATGTTCTTTCCTTTTGCTTCTCCTATAAATGTTAATAATGCTTCAAACTCTACATTTTTAGGAAAAGCCTTTGTGCGCTCTAAAGCCAAAGCACTCCTATCTTTATTAATTTTATAACTACCTTCTTGATTCCATTTTAATGTATTTGCAACACCATGGGCGTCTTCCATTAAAAAACTAGTAATATCAATGATATAAGTATTCCCTTTTGTTTCTAATATCTTGAATCCGTATAAGACCGATTTAGCAAATGCCTGTTCAATACTTTTCCTTTCTAATTCGTTATTAGTAATAGCTCTATAGCCTAGGTTAGGTTGTATCAATAAGAGTTTATTGCCTCTTTTTATGAATTTTACAATGCGTTCACGCCCCAATTGGCCTCTGTCTAATCCAATGTCATTAGACCCAACACCTGTGGCTAAAGAATTTACATATAAGAATTCCTTGTTTATATCCTTTACTTCTAGATAGATTTTACCTTGTGCGTCTTCATAATGAAAATCAAAAAACCCTTTATATGTTTTAAGGTTAGTTTTATTTAAAACCTGAGCAGTTAATGGAAGAAGAACCAAGTAAAAAACAACAGTGAAAATTTTTGCTTTCATGTTAAAAATTTAGATTATAAAACTACACAAATTCTAATAAAAAAATAACTTAAATCTTTTACTTATAAGACTTTCATCATACATTTGTCAAAACTTTTTTTTATGATTACTTCAGATCAAATTAAAGATCTTAATACACGCCTTGATAAACTAAGGCACTATCTTTGACATAGATGCCAAACTAATAGAAATATCTAACGAAGAAGAACAAACTTTTGACCCAAATTTCTGGAATGATTCAAAACAAGCTGAGCAGGTAATGAAATCAATTCGTGAGAAAAAAAGCTGGGTTGATGATTACAAAACGTCTAAAACCTTCATTGAAGATTTAGAGGTGATCTATGAATTTTTTAAAGCCGAAGAAGCTACTGCTAAAGATGTAGAAAGCAGGTATCATAAAGCATTGTTACTCATTGAAAATCTTGAATTTAAAAACATGCTTTCTGATGAAGGTGATAGCTTAAGTGCTGTTTTACAGATAACAGCAGGTGCTGGTGGTACAGAATCATGTGATTGGGCTAGTATGCTAATGCGTATGTACTTAATGTATGCTGAAAAAAATGGATTCAAAGTTAAAGAGCTCAATTTTCAAGAAGGTGATGTAGCAGGAATAAAAACGGTTACGCTTGAGATTGAAGGCGACTATGCCTTTGGTTGGCTGAAAGGAGAGAATGGTGTTCATCGTTTGGTACGTATTTCTCCTTTTGATAGTAATGCCAAGCGTCATACAAGTTTTGCTTCAGTTTATGTCTATCCTTTAGTTGATGATACTATAGAAATAGATATCAACCCTGCAGATATTGAAATCACTACTGCTAGATCAAGTGGTGCTGGTGGACAGAACGTAAATAAAGTAGAAACCAAAGTACAGTTAACACATAAGCCGACTGGGATTCAAATTTCATGTTCTGAAACTAGGTCTCAGCATGACAATAGAGCACGTGCAATGCAAATGCTAAAATCACAACTATATGAGATTGAATTACAAAAACAAATGGCACAACGTGATGATATTGAAGCTGGAAAAATGAAAATTGAATGGGGAAGCCAAATCCGTAATTATGTCATGCATCCATACAAATTAGTTAAAGATGTTCGTTCTGGTCACGAAACTGGCAACGTTGATGCCGTAATGGACGGCGATTTAGAACCCTTTTTAAAAGCCTATTTGATGATGATGGGACAGAAAGAAGAAAATTCAAACGAACTTTAAATTTATGATTACAATATATCACAATCCTCGTTGTAGAAAGTCTAGAGAAGGGTTAGAATTACTTGAAAATTCTGGCAAGACTTTTGAAGTAATAAAATATCTTGAACAACAACTTGATAAAACCACCTTAAAAGGAATTATTAACGTGTTACAAATAAAGCCTATTGATTTGATTAGAAAAAATGAACCCATTTGGAAGTCTGATTATAAAGGAAAAACACTAACAGATGATCAAATAATCAAAGCTATGGTTAAACATCCTAAATTAATTGAGCGACCAATAGTGATTAATAATAGAAAAGCAGTAATAGGAAGGCCTCCAACATTAATTTTAGATATTATTTAAGAAATAAAAATTATACATCGTTATTAAAAATTTAATCATGAATAAATATTTTTTCACATTGCTATGTCTCGCAATATTTAGTCTTAACACTAATACATACAGCCAATCAAAATCTGATAAAGAAAAAGAACGAATTGAGCGTGAAACCGAAGAACGAAAAAACAAACATATAAAAGCGGTAGTTGATGGCATAGATCTCGATGATTTTCAAAAAGAGATCGTTACTCAAAAACTAAACTCTTATTATATAGAACTCTTTAAAATATATAAACTGCAAATTCCTTCTTTTAAGAAAAAAGAATTGATAAATGATTTAGATGCAGTACATTTTGAAGAACTCAAAAGTATGATAGGAGAAGAAAAAGTTGATCAAATATTAGAAGGTGCAAAAGACACTAACACTAACAAAAAAGACAAAAAGAAAAAGAAAAAACGTAAGAAAAAAGATGAAAATTAAACCTTGATTGTTTCTCGCTACTTCAAGTGATCTAAGAAGATATGGTTTAACAAAAGATTAACCTATATACCGTATAAGTAGTTTTATTTTTGCGACTCTAAAAGCAAAATATAACCATGAACTTGAAGCCTACTCTACTACTCTACTTACTGCTATTATTTTCTACATTTTGTTTTGCACAAAAAGAAGTAGTGATTTCAGGAACTGTGATTGATGCTGATGATAGCTTCCCTTTAGAATATGCTACCATATCCTTTATCAATAAATCAGAAAACAAGGTCGTTACTGGTGGCATTACCAATATTGATGGGAAATTCAAAATTGAGGTTCCAACTGGTCTCTACGATGTAAAAGTTGAATACCTTTCGTATAAAACCAAAACCTATTCAGATAAAGCCATAGACAAAAATCTAGACCTTGGAACAGTTAGTTTATCTCTTAACTTAGAAGCTCTAGACGCTGTTGAAATTATTGCTGAACGGACTACAGTTGAAATAAAACTTGATAAAAAAATTTACAGTGTAGGTAAAGATCTAACTGTAAGAGGTGGTACTGTTAGTGATGTTTTAGACAATGTCCCATCAGTTTCTGTCGATGTAGAAGGTAATGTTGCATTACGTGGTAATGATGATGTTAGAATATTAATTAATGGCAAACCTTCAGGATTGGTTGGTTTAAATTCAACTGAAGCATTGCGACAATTACCTGCTGAAGCTATTGAACGTGTAGAGGTCATCACATCGCCTTCTGCTAGATATGATGCTGAAGGCACTGCAGGAATTTTAAACATTATTTTAAGGCGCAGTAAATTGCAAGGTCTAAACGGAGCAATTACAGTAAATGCTGGTTATCCTACTCAAGCAGGCGTTTCTGGAAATATAAATTATCGAACAGGAGATTTTAATTTTTTCAACACCACAAGTTATAATTACAGAGCAGTTCCTGGTAATGCCTATTCAGATTCAGAGTTTATTCCATCTGGAAATAGACAAGAAGAGACTAGAACATTTGATCGTGAACGAAAAAGTCTTAACACAAACCTTGGTGTTGAATGGTATATTACTGAAAAAGCATCTTTAACAACATCAATTCAATTTCGCGACAGTAATAATGAACAAGAGAGTACTAACAATATCGTTAGATTTACAAATGAAACGAACGTTACAGAGTTCATCAACCGTTTCGACCCAGAATTTGAAGATGATAAAACCATACAGTACACCATAAATTTTGATAAGCAGTTTGGAGATAATACCGATCATCGCTTTACTGCTAATTTTCAATACGAATCCAGTTCAGAGCTTGAACAATCATTGATTCAGCAAGATGGTATTGAGGTTGAAGATGTAACAACCGATGAAACTCAAGATCGAATATTTTTACAAAGTGATTATGTATTGCCTATTGGGGAAGTGAGTCAGCTTGAGTTAGGATATCAAGGACGTTTTTTAACTTTAGATACAGATTATACCGTATTTTTAAGAGATGATGACACAGATGTATTTGAACTAAGTGCCGACTTGACTAATAGTTTAATTTATCGTGAATATGTTAATGCCATTTACACCCAGTTTGGAAGTAAATTAGGTGATAAGTTTAGTTACCTTTTTGGTTTAAGATTAGAAGATACTAGAATTACAATAGATCAGCAAACATCTAATGCGTTTGATAGAAAAAATTATGTTAGCTTCTTCCCTACTATAAACTTAGCATACGAAATAAGCGAAGATGAAAACGTAACATTGGGTTATAACCGAAGAATTAGGCGACCGCGTTCTCGTTTTATCAATCCATTTCCTTCAAGAAGTTCACCTACAAGTCTATTTCAAGGAAATCCAGATCTAGACCCTAGTTTTTCAAATACACTCGATTTAGGCTATTATAAGCGATTTAGTAATAAGCTAACATTAAACTCATCTATTTATTATCAAAGAACTACAGACAGTTTTAATTTGATAAACTTTGCTACTGATGATTTTTTTGATTTTGAAGGTAATTTAATCGTTAACATAAACGACCCTATTTTCGAACAATATGAGGATGGTGAATTAACACCAATACTTAGACGCTCACCTATAAACTTAGCAACGAATGATCGCTATGGTTTTGAGTTTACACTTACATATAGGCCAACTAAAAAATGGAATATTAATGGGAATTTCAATATTTTTCAGTCGATTACAGAAGGAGTGTTTCAAGGAACCAATTTTGGGGCAGAAAATTTAAGCTGGTTTGTTCGTTTAAATAACAAATATACGCTTCCAGGTAATATTGATTGGCAAACACGAATAAACTATAGAGGTCCTCGTGAGGATGCACAAAACAAAAACAAAGGAATATTTTCAATGGATTTAGCCTTTAGTAAAGATTTGTTTAAAGATCGTGCTTCAATTGCTATTAATGTTAGTGATGTGTTCAATTCGAGAAAACGTATGAGTGAAACTACAACGCCTACGTTTAATTCTTACAGTGAATTTCAATGGAGAGAACGCACATTTAATCTATCATTCACCTATCGCTTTAATCAGCAAAAGAATCGTGAGCGCTCAGAAAGAGGTAATAGTGACAATTTTGACTTTGAAGGATAATTCATAGCTTCTAAGTACTATAAATACATAAAAAAAGGAAACCGATTTGGTTTCCTTTTTTTATGTATTTATAGCAAGTGCTTAACTATTTGCAGCACGTTTTGCTTTCTTTTCTTCTCTTATTTCTTTTAAGCGCTCAATAGACGATCCGAAAATCCAATAAGGAATAACAAAAGTCAATAAAAATATCATGAGCCAAAACCCAATGGTCAAAATAGTTAAAAATGCTAAAAATCCTAAATATTGATCAAATTCAAACATGTGGTTTTTTTTTGTTATTGCAAAGATATAATAAAGCAATTTGTTTTACAATAAGAAAGTTCAGATTTATCAACAGGTTATGAAAAGATAATTATCAACTGCTACTAGCATAAAATGCAACGTATATAAAAATCATAAAAACTAAGTAATGATTTTCGCTCTAAAATAACGAAAAACCCTAACTTTGTAGGACTTTAAAATATATTTCAAATTATGAAATTCAGATTAGAAAAAGACACAATGGGAAACGTTGAAGTGCCAGCCGACAAACTTTGGGGAGCACAAACTGAACGTTCGCGTAATAATTTTAAAATTGGAGCTCCAGCTTCGATGCCCTTAGAAGTCATTTACGGCTTTGCTTACCTTAAAAAAGCAGCAGCATATACGAATTGTGACCTAGAAGTACTTTCGCCTGAGAAACGAGACCTAATTGCTCAAGTATGCGACGAGATTTTAGAAGGTAAACACGATGACCAGTTTCCATTAGTAATTTGGCAAACTGGTTCTGGAACGCAAAGTAACATGAATGTAAATGAAGTCATTGCAAATAGAGCACATCAAATTGCAGGAAAAGTTATTGGTGAAGGGGATAAAACAATCCAACCAAATGATGATGTGAATAAATCACAATCTTCAAATGACACCTTCCCTACAGGCATGCATATTGCAATCTATAAGAAAGTAGTTGAGACTACTATCTCTGGGGTAATTAAATTAAGAAATACCCTTCACAAAAAATCAATTGCTTTTAATAATGTTGTGAAAATTGGTCGTACCCACTTAATGGACGCTACACCTTTAACCCTTGGCCAAGAATTCTCTGGCTATGTATCGCAGTTAGACCATGGATTAAAAGCTTTAGAAAACACACTACCACATTTATCAGAATTAGCTCTTGGTGGTACTGCAGTAGGAACTGGTTTGAACACACCAAATGGGTACAGTGAGCTAGTTGCAGATTACATCGCTAAATTTACAGATTTACCATTTGTTTCGGCAGATAATAAATTTGAAGCATTAGCCGCTCATGATGCACTCGTAGAAACGCATGGTGCACTCAAACAATTAGCAGTTTCTTTAAATAAAATTGCTAACGATATTCGTATGATGGCTTCTGGCCCAAGAAGCGGTATTGGAGAGATCATTATACCAGCAAACGAACCAGGCAGCTCTATTATGCCTGGAAAAGTAAATCCTACACAATGTGAAGCTTTAACAATGGTATGTGCTCAGGTAATGGGTAACGATGTTGCTGTAACTGTTGGAGGTACACAAGGTCATTACGAATTAAACGTGTTTAAGCCTATGATGGCTGCCAATGTTTTAGAGTCTGCACAATTGATCGGTGACGCTTGTGTAAGTTTTGAAGCCCATTGTGCCTCTGGAATTGAGCCAAATCATCAAGTTATCAAACAACTGCTTAATAATTCATTGATGTTGGTTACTGCCTTGAATACTAAAATAGGCTATTATAAAGCTGCAGAAATTGCAAATACAGCCCATAAGAACGGAACAACATTAAAGGAAGAAGCAATCAATCTTGGCTATGTAAGTGCTGAAGATTATGATGATTGGGTTAAACCAGAAGATATGGTAGGCTCATTAAAATAAGAATTCTATAATAATATTTAAATATTCAATTTATGAAAAAAACTTTACTCAGCTTTTTAACCATGGTACTAGTCTGTTGCTTTGCTTTTGCTCAATCTTTTACAGAAAAAAATATAGACACAATGATAGGTGATGAAGGTAGCGATATTGCTTCAGGTGATCTTGATGGCGATGGTGATATTGACCTAGTTGTCTCAACCTATTTCTTTAATGGTAATATGCCAACTCAAGATTATATCAAATGGTATAAAAATGATGGTAATGGCAACTTCTCTGTTGAAACTGATGTGTCATCGACCATCACTTGGGTAGAAGGCTTAGCTACAGCAAATATTGATGGACTATTTGGCGATGATATTATAGCAACCTCAGTAAGCCAGAACAAGCTCGTATACTTTTTAAGTAATGGATCAGGATTTGGACCTGAAGTAGTCGTTGACCCTTCAATTACTGGTCCTGGAGAAGTGGCAACTGGAGATATAAATCAAGATGGTCATATAGACTTAGTAGCAGCTTCTTTCAGTAACAACAGAACACAGTGGTATTCTGGTGATGGTGCTGGAGGTTTTACTAGTGAAACCGATATAGAAAATGGAACTACAGACGGACCATATTATATAGATCTAGCAGATTTTGATGGCGACACCGATTTAGACGTTTTGGTTGGATTTGTCAACTCTCAATCTATCGAAATTTACTATAATCAATTTATAGAAAGCGGATCTACATCTGTTTCATGGATTAAAGATACAGTTACCGTAGATAGTGGTAACTCTTTTTTATTTGGAGCTATTTTTGCCGATGTAAATAATGATGGCGCAATGGATGTTGTAAAGGTAGACTTCACATCTGGTAATGTAGCTTGGTTCAATAAAGTTAAAAATGGTACTTCTACATCTAATGTAATAAATAATTCTTCAATTATTGGAAATCCAGGAAGTGTGCTTGTAGCAGATATAGATAATGATACTTTTAATGACGTCATTGT
Organism: uncultured Psychroserpens sp.; assembly: GCF_947503375.1. Lineage (GTDB taxonomy): Bacteria > Bacteroidota > Bacteroidia > Flavobacteriales > Flavobacteriaceae > Psychroserpens. Next base: position 135,057 of record NZ_CANNDQ010000006.1, on the reverse strand, counting down.
TACAGATGGCGGTGTTGTAGATGATGCAATCGTATGGTTTAAAGGAGCTGATAATGATAACCCAAGTAGTACTGCAACTTTTATTACAAACAACAATCATATTCTTTACGATATCACAGCGGCTGATTTTGATGATGATACAGATTTAGACTTAGCAACAGTAGGTAATGCTAGTGATACAGTACAGTGGTACGAAAATGATTTTATAACTTTAAGTGTTAATGAAGTAATTATTGACCAACTGAGCATCTATCCAAATCCGACAAAGGATATATTAAATTTTAAAGGAGAGTTATCAGAAACTATGACTATTTCTGTTTATGACAATATGGGTAAAGAAATTTTAACATCAATAATTGATTCAAACCATAACACCTTAGATGTTTCTAAACTTAGCAGTGGTATGTATATCATTAAATTTGAAGGTTATGATGCTAACTTTAAGTTCATGAAACTCTAATGTTGATAAACACCTGTATAAATAATAGCGCTAGCATCATGCTGGCGTTTTTTATTTATTAATTTTAATTTCAAATTTTTTGTATGTCGATTTTAATAACTAATATAAAAGAGCTATTGCAAGTGCGAGAGAGCAATGTTACCATTGTTAAAGGTAGTGACATGAAGTATCTACCAAAACTTGAAAATGCATACTTATACATTGAACACGATACTATAGTTGAATTTGGTAACATGGAAGAGCTTAGTGGTATTGAAGCAGAAAAGATTATTGATGCTTCAGGAAGTACTGTACTACCCACTTGGTGTGACTCTCATACACACATTGTATATGCTGGTGATAGAACTCAAGAATTTGTTGATAGAATTAATGGACTCTCATACGAAGATATCGCTAAACGAGGTGGTGGCATATTGAACTCTGCAGAGAAATTACAAGCTACATCTGAAGATGAACTTTACAAACAAGCTGCCAAACGATTAAATGAAGTTATAAATTTGGGTACTGGAGCTATTGAGATCAAATCTGGATATGGATTAACCGTTGAAGCAGAGCTTAAAATGCTACGTGTAATTAATCGCTTGAAAGAAGATTTCCCAGTTAAGATAAAATCAACTTTGCTTGCGGCTCATGCAATTCCTAAAGCCTATAAAAATAATAAGAAAGCATTTATTGATCTTGTTGTTGACAAAATGATTCCAGCTGCTGCAGAAAAACATCTCGCTGACTATATTGATGTATTCTGTGAAAAAGGTTACTTTGACTTAGAAGATACAAGACGTGTTCTGGAAGCTGGTGCTAAACACAGACTTATTCCAAAAATACATGTTAACCAATTCAATGCATTTGGAGGTGTAGCACTTGGTGTGGCTCATAATGCTTTGTCTGTAGATCATTTGGAAGAACTCACTAATGATGATATTAAAGCATTACAAGGTTCAAATACTATACCTGTTGCATTACCTGCTTGCTCTTACTTTTTAAGCATACCATATACACCTGCTCGACAACTCATTGATGCTGGTTTACCTCTAGCACTAGCAACCGATTACAATCCAGGATCTACGCCTAGCGGGAATATGAATTTTGTAGTCTCTACTGCATGTATTAAAATGAAAATAACTCCAGAAGAAGCAATTAACGCAGCAACCATTAATGGTGCTTATGCAATGGGAATTTCAAACATATATGGCAGTATTTGTAAGGGCAAAAAAGCAAATATCATTATAACAAAACCAATTCCTAATTATCATTATCTAATGTATGCTTTTGGTGATCATCACATAAGGGATGTCATTATCAATGGGCAAATTATTTAATAAAATAGAAAAGCTCGAAGATTAATTATAATCTTCGAGCTTTTCTATAAGGAATTGATTTATATTTTACTTGAGTGTGAACTCAGAACTAGAGACTAATTCTTTTTCATTAAACACGTTAACTACATAACGCCCTTTCTCAAAGTCTTCATTAGGAGCAACAAATTCGCAAATATTCAAGTTTCTATTTTCATAGTTAAATTTACTAATCAAACTATAATTCAGTACCGTTTCGTCAAACTGAATCTGCTCGTTAGCACCTAACACATTGTTTTTTGGATCTAATACTTGAACATACAGTTCTTTATCACCTGCACCAACTAAAGTGTTTTTAGCAACTGTGTAACAAATTCTAATTTTATCACTACGCTTTGCTCTTTCTGTAGGAATTAATTTTCCTGAACTTCTCTCAATAACACCAAACCCTTTTAAGCCTGTAGTTTGTAATACAGCAGCATTCTCAACAACTTCAGACAATTGTGTGTTTTGCACCAATAACGAATCTGTAAATACAGCACGCTCAGCTAATTGTACGTTGGTACTGTCTAATGAAGTCGCTAAAAGCTCATTCTCTAACTTTAATTTATCATTTTCTGTTAGTAGTACATCCATTTCTTCTTGGAGTGCTAAAAATTTCTTTTTATACCTCCATAAACTGTTCACACTGTTTTGAGAAATCTTTAAAGAGTCCATTAAGCCTTGAATACGCTCTTTAGCTTCTACTAAGCTTTGGTTAGCAACTTCGTTTTCATTAATTGCAACGTCGTATTTCGTTAACATTGAATTTAAATCTGCCATCACCTCTTCTTTTTCCTTTGTTAGAGAGGCTTCATTTTCCTTTTTCTCATTGTAGAGTTTTGAAGTGTAAAATCCTGTACCTAAAAATAATGCCAATAGAATTCCTAATGCAATTTTTAAACCGATACTTTTGCTATTTGAATTTTCCATAAGTTACGTTTTGTTTTAGTTGTTTAAACGTTAATTCTTTCTATTTTTATATGAATCTGAAAATAAAAAAACTGTACTTTTATTACATCAAAATTAATCAATTTTGTTAATGGAACACTTAAAACCTTTTACAGACTCCGAATTGAATGCAATTCTGAAAAAACGCTCTAAAGAGACCAAATTTGGAGAACATATTATGTTACTTCCAGATTACAATGATATATACGAGCAATTGTTAAAATTAGACGTTACTTATGTTATTTTTGGAATTAAAGAAGATGTTGGTGTCTTTGCTAACCTAGGTAACACAGGTACTTCAAGTGCTTGGGACGCTGTGATTAAAATTTTGTTAAATACGCAAAGTAATGCACATACACATGCTAGAAAAGTAGTAATATTAGGTGCTTTAGAGTTTCCTGCCTACCAAGAAAAAATCAATACACTTGATCAAAACAAAAAGAAAGACATATTTAAAGTACGAAAAAAAGTAAAAAAAATAGATGAAGCTGTCACTTATTTAGTTTCTCAAATCATCAGTGCAGGTAAAGTGCCTATTATTATTGGTGGTGGTCATAATAATGCTTATGGAAATATTAAAGGTGCTGCCTTAGCTTTAAAAGCTCCTATTAATGCTATTAACTTTGATGCTCATCATGATTTTAGAGCTGAAGAAGGAAGACATAGCGGTAATGGATTTAGCTACGCTTTTGCTGAAGGGTTCCTTAAAAACTATTTTATTTTTGGGCTTCATGAAAACTACACATCTGATCGCATATTTAAAACATTAAAAAAACTTAAAGCCATTCAGTACTGTACATTTGAAGATATAATGATTAGACAAGACAGTGATTTTCATTCTGAACTTGAGACTGCTATACAACATATTAGTGAAAATCCTTTTGGTTTAGAAATTGACTGTGATGCTATTGAAGGCGTCCCGAGTAGTGCCATGACACCAAGTGGATTCTCGACAAACCAAGCTAGACAATTCGTTCATCATTTTGGTAAACAAACTAATGTTACCTACTTACATATATGTGAAGCAGCTCCTACTCCAGACACCGAAACGCAAGTTGGAAAACTAATCACCTACTTAATTACAGATTTCATCAAAGCCAGAAATTATTTGAAATAGTAAATTAATTTTATATATTTACATAAGTACTTATATAAATATGTATTTAATGGACGCACTAAGAGGATTTAGCGAGATGGCTTTAGGTTCACGTTTAAGAAGGTTAAGTGATCTTCTTATGAAAGAGGTTCAAATTACATATGATTATTTTAATATCGATTTCGATCCATACCTCTTTCCTATCATAAAGATCATAGCAAATAAAGATGGCGTAACTAATACAGAAATCAAAACAGCATTAAAATTATCACAACCGGCAATCACACAAGCATTAAACAAATTGATAGACAAAGGCCTTCTAGAACTTAAACACCATAAATCTGATAAACGAAAAAAAATACTCCACTTATCAATTAAAGGTGAACATTTGATTTGTCGTATGAAACCTTTATGGCATGCCATGGATCTCGTTGTAAAAGATTATACCAGCCATTCATCCAATTCTTTAGTTGAGCATTTAAATAAAGTTGAAGATAAGCTTCTTAAAAAAAGCTTAAGTGCTGCTATAATAGAGGAAGCCAAACAACACACTATCAATACGTTGAGTATTATTGACTATTCGCCCAAATATGCACAATATTTCTATGATCTAAATATAGAATGGTTACAAACCTTTTTCTATGTAGAACCTTTTGATCAAGAGGTTTTAAGTAAACCTGAAACCTATATTATTAACAAAGGAGGTTATATATTTTTTGCAAAGAATAATGATGATATTGTTGGTACTGTTGCCCTTATGCCAACAGATGAACCTCTAATTTTTGAACTTACTAAAATGGCTGTACTACCTACTCAAAGAGGACAACGTATTGGGCAACTTCTCATGCAATACTGTATTGATTTTGCAAAAGCAAATACGTTTAAGTCTCTTATACTCTACTCTAATACCAAGCTAGAAAACGCAATCTATATCTATAGAAAATTTGGCTTTGTAGAATTAGATATAGAACCTAATAGTCCTTATAAACGTAGCGACATAAAAATGAAATTACATTTATAATAATACTTATAACTTAAATTTAGTTTTTAAAAAATCAAAAGCTTTATCGATATTTTCAAAAATATGAGACTCATCTATAAGGTCAGGAATAATATCAATAGATTTTAATTTATCAAGTGGTTGTTCTTGTAATGCTGTTAAAATGACCATTACGCCTTTTTCTTCTAAATCTAAAATTGCATTTTCTAAAGCGTACAATCCTGATTGGTCAATATATGGGACACGATCCATTCTAATTATGAGCGATTTAATTTGAGGTGGAATATTCTTTATTTCACTTTGAAAATGAGATGTAAATCCAAAAAACAACGGTCCATAAAGATGTTTGATATAGACCTGATCCTTAAAGGTTTCATAAAATTCAATTTCATCTTGCCAAGGTTTTTCACCATCAAAACCAGCCAAAGTACCAACTTCCATACCTTCTTCACTAATATCACTTGCACGTTTCATAAACAATAAACAAGCTAATAATAAACCCATTCCTACAGCTTGAATTAAGCTACCAAAGGTAGTTACCAATAATACCAAAATAAGAACAAAAGCGTCAGCTCTTGGCACTACTAACAAATGCTTAAACCCCTTGGTATCTATAATCTTAAATCCAATAGGTATTAACAAACCAGCTAAAACTGATAATGGAATATAAGCTGCTAATTTTCCTAAGCCTAGTAATACTGCCAGTAAAAACAATCCATGCACTGTACCAGAAACTCGAGTGCGTCCTCCTGAATTAATATTTACGACTGTTCCTTTAGTTGCTCCTGCCCCAGGAATACCTCCAAAAATTGCAGCAACAGCATTACCAATACCTTGACCAATTAGTTCACGATTACTATTGTGTTTCGTTTTAGTCATATTATCAGCAATTACAGAGGTTAACAATGAGTCTATAGACCCTAAAATTGCTAAAACTGTAGCATATTCAGCAATTAAGAAATAAGCATCTGAACTTATTGACAATAAACCGTCTATTTGTAAATCTGGTAATCCTGAAGGTATTTCGCCAATAATTGGAACATCCCATTGTAGAAAATAACTTGTTATTGATACCACTACTAAAGCCACTAAAGCACTTGGAATTACTTTTGTAATTTTTGGAAACACATAATAGATAAATACTGTCAAGGCTCCTAAAGCTAAAGCCTGCCAATTAAACAGAGTAAATAACCTTGGTAAATCTAGCATAACTAACCAAGTTGACTTTGGGGAGGATAAACCAGCAAAAGGAAACAACTGTAGTATAATGATAATAAGACCAACACCACTCATAAACCCAGAGACTACTGGGTACGGAAAGTACTTTATGTAACTAGCGATGTTTAAGAATCCGAAAACAATTTGCAAAACACCTCCTAGTAAAAAGGTTAGAATGATGATTCCCATTGCGCTTTCGAGACTTCCTGTAAGCTCAATAGCCGCTACAACTAAAGCAGCTGAAACAACTGTCATTGGTCCTGTTGGTCCACTTGCCTGTGTAGCAGTACCACCGAAAATTGCTGCAAAAATTCCGACAGCTATTGCGCCATACAATCCTGCAATAGCTCCCAAGCCCGATTGTACTCCAAATGCTAATGCAAGAGGAAGCGCTACAACACCTGCAACTAATCCACCAGTTAAATCGCCTTTAAGGTTTTTTATGTCATAATATTTTGAAATCATGGTTCGAAATATTTTGTTAGTTAATTTAGTTTTTTAGTTACCAACAGATTTTAAAGAATCTATTCTACGTTGAAGTGCTTCTATCTGTTTGGTCTTTTCGTCAGCTTTAGGAATAGCCATTATAGAATCAACAGCTTGCTGAATCATCAAGTCTTCATCAATGAGCGCTTCTTGATAGTAATAACCAATGCCTTCACTAGATCGCCAAGCTTCTCCAAGCTGATCATATACTTCTTTATCCCAAGTGCTTGGATGTTTGACATCAATCCAGATCACATCGCGATATTCGCTATCAATAAGCGCTAGATCTGGTGTTGCAGAGCCATCAAATTGTCCAGTAGCATTTTCTTTTATTGCAGAAATAGTTCCTAAAAAAAATAAACGCTTTCTTCCAGCTATATTTTTAATGTATGGTCTAAATTCAACTGGCTTATTGACAGACCAATCAAATTCTTTACGAGACTCAATTACTTTTAATGGCATGGCAGAAACACCAGCATAACCTTGCTTCTTAGCTGCATGATCGTAATAGTATAGTTTATCGGTTCCATCTGCAGGAACAAATACACTATAGCTTAAGCTGGTACGTTCATCTCCAACTGGTTCTAGCCCAAACCAATGATATAAACCACTGTAGGCATCACTTTCTGAACCTGCAAAATCGAAGTCGGTCACAAAAGGCTGTTCATTTTGATCGTCTGGCAAATCAGGAATTTTAACTGCTGTTTCCATATTCCAAGGTAATGGATCACTAAATCCACCTAAGAATTTTAAAGACTCAGCTTGCAAGCGAGATACTTTTTCTGCCAATGTATTTTGTTTATTGAGATAAGGATAGTTTTTCATCTCCTCAGGTGCAATAAATGTGCCTTTACCAATGGCAATACGCTCAAGATAATCATTGAAATCATGTTCGCCATTTTCAATAACCATGACACCACCAAAGCTTGGGTAAGGAAAGAAAAAACCTTTCCATTTGATCAAGCTTACCACTTGAACCCATTCGCCATTATCATCTTTCATATAAAACGTATCACTAGGTTCATAGTTAATAAGCATCCAAGGATTGAAACGTTGCACGACAGCATTGTAGGTATTACGGCTAAATTTTAAAGACTCACCAATAGAAAATGTCACTGGAATGCGATTCTCTGAAGAAAAACGTGGAAAAGGTGTTGTACTAGATACAGCAAAAACCTCTTCTGTATTGTCACTTATTTGTTGAAACGTATAATTTTCAGAAGGTTGAATGGCCATCGTCCATTTGTTTTCATCATCTACTCTTACTAAATGCGGTAATGATACATCTTTGGTCTCTCCTACACTTTCATTAGCCATAGAAAAAATATTCCGTAGAGGTTGAATACGTTCATTTTGTGTTAATGGTAGTTCATTGATCTCTACCTTATTCAAATCATTGAAAACATTATAAGTTTTCATATAATCATACAGTTTTAAATGCCAACCTACGAGGTAGATAAATGCAAAAAAACCAATTAGTAATGCTAGAATACCTATACGCCTTCCAGTACTGGCAGAGCTTCTGAATTTTTTAAGTCCGAATACCAAGACAATCAAACTCAATAGGATAATGAAGATAAATTTTCTAACAAATAATAATGCTGGTTGGTAATCGTCGCGAAAAGCAAACAATGCAATAAGCAAGATGAAACCAACTATAATGGTGATTGTTTTTTGTTTTCTTCCTTTGTTCCAATATTTATTTATCATAACTATTTCTGTATATCGAAATTACATTAAACCTTTATCCTTTAATCGTTCTCTTGCAGATTTTTCCTTAATTTCTGAAGTTGGTTCTTTTTGTATTTGTTCTTTTACTTCAGCTTCAGCGTCTTTAGTCTCTAACTCCTTAATAAAGTCTTTGCCTTTCTCAACAGTATCTTTTACGGCATCTAAGAGTGTATCGCTTTTTTCATCGATAACTTCTGAAGACTTAAAAACAAAATTTGCCAAATAGGTACCAACTAGCGTACCAAAAATACTTGATGCAAACAACGATAGTGTGGCTAAATCTATTGGAATAATGAATCTTACAAACACAATGCCTACCAAAAATAATACAGCAATGTAAACTAAACGCATTAAAAATGATTGTTGATACAAAAATCCTTTTTTACTGGATGCTGGCATCTGCAGTTCTTTTGAATAGAATAGTTTATTGAAAAAACGGTAAATTTTATTGCTTTTAGACTCTCTCCAATACAAAACAATTCCAAAGAGTATTGATGCAATAAATATGATGATTTCTAGTGACATAGTTTGATGGTATTAATCTTGTTTTGACTTAGAATGACAACACAAAATGGTTATATAAAGTTAGTCTAAAAAACTTAAATATTGTTACTAATGGTTTCTATTACCCAATCTTGCAGAGAGTCGCCCCAAGTCTGATACTGCTTATAGAACTCTTGTTTATCATACCAATATAAGAATAAGACATCTTTAGGTGCAATATTCACGAGTAACTTCCATATTAGGTCTTGATGTTTTGGATGTAGACTTGAATGCGGCTCATGCAAAGCTTCAAACAAATCTTCATCTACGATATCAGCAATTTTATATTGGTTACTGGTTTCAAGTTTTTCTAAGTAGCGTTCTACACTCATCACTTTTTTACGAGACTCGATATCAATTTTATTCAAGTAACTTTTAAACAATAATGGATCGTTCAAAATATCTTTTATTGGATGCTTTGTGTTTTTCAGATGTTGTGCAAACTCATATCGCTTGATACGCTCATATCGCTTGGTATTAACAATTTCCTCAAGGTCATAAGTAACAATGATATGATCTCTAAGCTTTTCCATAAGTTCAGGCTGAGAAATATGAAAAATAATGACCTCATGAATGGTATCTTTAATTGCTTCTTTGTACCACTTTCTATCTTCAAAAACTACAATTGGAGAAATAAAATCTCGCAAAACATAAACGCCTCCAAAAGATTTAGTATAAAAAGAGTCTGTTTGAAATTCTAGATCTTCCAAATTTAAATCTCGCTCTCTTAAATCACCATATTTATTAGCAGATTCTAAAAGTTCTGCATGAATATCTTCATGTATAAAGTTATTCCCTTGATTAAACTTTTTGATAAGCTCTAACTGTTCATTCCTAACATTATCTAAATTATCAATAAGATGAAATTTGATAGTAATTGTTTGATACTTTAATACGTCTAATGGCTCATAGAATGCATCGATACTTTGGTCAAAGTCTATACAAATAGCAGAATCTCTTGTAATGTCGTTTATTTTACTCCCATGCGTCTTAAATATTAACTGCATCATGTCTCTATCAAATGTATGATAGGGCAAGTAAACTGGCTTTTTGTTTTGAAATGGCGAAATAATAATTCCATGTGGATTGGATTCGCCATTGCACAAGTAATTTTCATCATCTTTTTCTTCTGCAATTTCTGGGCTCCATCCAATACCATCAATAGAAAATTTAGTGAGTTTAGTTTCTGTAAAACCCAACTTCAATAAGCATTTATTATAACGTTCTACTAGCTTTCCAGATATAGGAATAAGTTCGCTTCTGTATAAATTTGCTGCTTTAAGTTTGTTCATTTTAATTGTCTTTCCCAAACTGCGTTCTCGCTTCTAAATCTATATTTAATTGATTTACTCTTGCATCTACTTTACGTTTAAAATCAGTATCTGCAATAGTCGCTACATTATCTAGGTAACGTATAACCTCCTGACGTCTAATTTCTGAAAAGTCTAGACCTTTCATATTTGCTCTCATCAATTCTTGTAGCATATTGAATTTAGTATCATAATCCTTATTAAAATAAATCTCAGGGTTTTCAAACCAATCTTCTTCTAGATCAAAATCTGTTAAACGAAGCGATACTGCGCTTTGGATATTTCTCACATCACGTGATGAGAAGAATGGAAATATCTTCTGGATTTCTTTATAAAGATTAGCATAGAACAAATGCTGATTGGTATTAAAATGAGCTTCTACTTTATCGTAAGCTTCTAAAACACGTTCTTCTGTAGGCTTATCAGATACATTTAAAATTTCACCCATATGCTTTGCTAGACCTTGATCTTGCAAATAACTATAATTTTCTGGTCCTTGCATATTTACAAAGTCTGGCATAGTCGTATCCAGTTTTCGCCACCATAGGTGATCTTGGTCTAAGAAATCATGCTCAGTACGTGCACCATCAATTTTAAAACGTCCTTGAACACGTGAAATAACAGCTTTATCTAACATCTCAGGCAAATTTGTAAACAAGCCAATAGAGCTATTCCCATAGTTTACTGCATAAGCGCCTTCAGTGTATCTTAAAAACACACCAATTACTTCTTTCACACCTGCAGAAACACCTTGAGCTGTTCGTTCTTGTAAATTGTTCTCTGCATCATCAATTGGAGCAAAAATCAATTTTGAAGGATCTTGTAAAGGTTTCATCCATTCTACCATTTTTTCAGCTGAACCGCCTTGAAATGTAGAGATCAAAGTATCTGGCATTGGATGAAATAAAAATGGAATCTCAAGATGGTCACAGTGTTCTTTTAAACGTGTAGCTATGGCAGCAATTAACATACTTTTTCCAGTTCCAGGTATGCCATAACCCATAAATACAGGCATAAAACCTCCAAGCTCTTGAAATGGGTTTTTCTTAGCAGTAAAATCATAACTTAACATACGTTCAGTTAAACGTCTTGCAAAGTGCTTGGCATCTCTATTCCCTACAATTTGTTCAAACTGTATTTTATTAAATTCTACACTTTTAGCTGCACCTTGAAATACATTATTCCATCCAGATACTACAAAGTCTGAATTTTCTAATTTATAGGTTCGATCTGTGATAGTTTCTGTATATTCAAGACTATTTTTCCGCATCTGAATTTCAGAAATCAGCGATTCAAAATATACGACGGTGAAATCGATAACATCTTTATCTGATTTTATCATTTCTGGATGACTCAGATATTTATCATAATAGAATAGTGCACAGGAAATTCCTTTTAAAGGTGACATTAGTGAGACTTCTGGAATTCCTGCAAACTTATTTTTCATAACACTAAGGTCATCTGAAGCAATGGCTTGTAAATCATGTAAAATTTTATATGCCGTTGAAAATAACATGAAAGCTGTGGCTGTCTGCATTTTGCTTTCATATTCGCGTTTACCTGAACTATCTAATGCTGATTTATTTTCTGATAAACTTGATAAACCTGAAGCATCGTAATAACTATCTTTAACCCAAATACCTAATGTGATCCCTTCTTGAACAGCATAAAGTGTTTGATTTAAATATATAGGAATTGCTATAGATTCGGGCAACAAGCGTTTTTTTAGTTCTAAAACAGTTTTAGATACTGAAGTAATGTCTGTGCTCCCATTTCCTTTGGCACGTGATAAATACAACAATATGGACTCGTCTTTAGCATCCTTATCTTTATTTTTTGCACGTTGACTTTGCTCCCATTGAATACTTTTTATGTAGGATGTTGCTTCATCACGAAGCATATCAAGTTCATTTTGCTTTATAGGAAATGTCGAGTTGTGTTCCATATTGTAATTTTTTCAATCTAAGTGGATATCTATACTGTTTTAACTAGTTTTTAATTTTTTAAATCTGCTATCTCTATTGGTGCTTTTGCTAACTTATTCATGATGTCTGGTGTTTTATTATAAAGCAATTGTATCATTCTATGCGGTGCAAAAACATATTTTTGTTTAAATATGACATCCCATTTTTGAAATATCTGCTTATTAAAGAAACTGCCTTCTTTAAATTCACTTTTAGAATGTATTTCATCAATTTTAAATGAAATGGCATAGGATTCTAAAGGAATTGTTTTTTTTGAAATACCATCAAGAATGGCATGAGTGACATCATTTTCGTCTTTAGCAAACACATTGTGTATTGGTCCAAGATCTACACGTTTAATAAGCTTTGGATATAGCTTAGGTAAACGTTTATCAATTGCGTAAGCCATTGTATCTAGTGCTAACTCTCTATCTGCTACTGATTTGAGTGTGTAATAAATTTCTTCTCTATCGTTTAACGGATTCTTTCCGTTGTCATAATCAAAATACATATAACAGATAAAAGGCCTATTATGAGATACTTCATAAAAACTCCAGCTTATTAAATATCGAGCTTGAGAGCCTGCTGGTGCATCAATAATTTTGCCTTGCACAAACCTGTTGAATATATATTCTTTCTTTGCTGAAGTATAATATACTATTGAAGCTGCTTGGAATAGTTTTCGTTTGGCTATTGGTTGCTTTTTTCGAAGTAAGGTATCTAAAAACTCTTCTTTTAATGTGTCTACACCTGTTAGTTTTCCTAAAAATTCGTTACGTAATTCTAGATCATTGAATAAATAACGAAACTCCAAATAATTAGGAAATCCAGAATCCGTAAGATCTACTTTCATATTCTCTTCATCATCATACATGTATTTGACACGCATGGTTTCAATTGAATATAACAGTAAATCACAGTATTGTTTGAACAACAAAATTTCTTTCTCGTTAAGGATCTGTTTCTGTTGCACAGCTACGGTAAGCTCTTTAAGCGCAAAATCTATCATTTTATGATAAAATACATATTGCTCTTTAGAATCTAAAACTGCTGAGTCAAGAGGTGTAACTATCATTTATTAGATTTTGGTTTATTAATAATGTAATAAAACTCTCTTTCGAGATCTTCACGCAACCTTTTAATAGCTTTTCGCATTGATAAATAAGGAATTCCTAACATAAGACATGCATGTAAAAATAAAAAAGGTATAACAATAACTCCTGCAGTCCCAGTAATATCTATATGACTAAATAATATAGCTACGAAAAGAAGATATAATAAAATGACAAAGCCAAACCAAAAATAAATATAACTATTCCATGCTATTAACTTACCGCTAACGATTAAAAATCCTGAATTCTCTCTACTTTGACCTGTAATTTTTGCGCACCCAAATTGTCTATCAAATAATCTTCTACGCTTTCTGATCTTAAATTCATTATAACTAACAGAACCTATAAATAAATTTTTACTCGAAGAAAATGCTTCAAAAGCTCTTGAAAAAAAACTGTCAATATCTGCTTCATCAACATGACTTCGCAGTGCCGATGTAAATTCAGACTTAGTTGTAGTCAGTTCTATTGAAAAGCCTTCAATCAATTTTATTTTTCTTAGAAAATTTTCCATGCTAAGTTTACTGCGTTAAGAATTATAGATGACCCTTTTATTAATTTCTATTAATGCAGAAGTCCCGAAAAGATTTAGCTTGAAACCTAACCTATTGCACTTTTTATAAATAAAGTAGATTGGCTAATGCTTATCTATCATCCTAACAAATCATCATTAGCTTCAGGTTTTGGTTCACCTTTAGATTCACTTCCATCACCTGAAGGTGCATTTGGATCTGCGCTGTAGTACTCATCAAAAATCTCTTTCATATCAATACCATAGCGATCTGCAAAGTTTTTCTGTATTTCAGAATCTTTGGTTCTAATTTCCTTTAAAGCTTCAGCATAACTACCGTAAACACCTTGCATCACTTTTTCGTGTACTGGTATATTATCCATCATTTCCTGACGTGCTTTTGCACTGGCAGTATGCATTGCAGCTAAAGTCTCTCCTATATGTTCATCTGTTTTAACACCCAAATGCTCTAAAATAGCAGCAAATTCTTGATCTGTTCTTGCCTTTAATGCAACTACATAGCCGTCGTAATACTTCAAACGTTCATCAGTATCACTTTTTAATTTAGCGCGATGTGTTTGCAAATTGCTTCGTAAAGATGTTAATACTTTAATAGTTAAGTTATGCTTGTGTACAAAACTATCTTTAGAAGCTGCCAATGTTGTATAGGCATTTTTTAGTCCTTCTAACTCTTCAACCTTTTGCTCTAATTGTGTCACTTTTTCTAATGCTTCAGAATACGCTGTAGATTGTTTATCTGCCACCTCTTCTAAAGCTAATCGTGCTTGTTTTAAAAGTGCATTTTGTTCTTCGAGTTGAGTTTCGACTTGTTTTTTCTTCTCTAAAGCTTTAGTATGGTTATTACTTGCTTCAACAATAGCTGTTTTAAGGCTTTCCTCTACTTCTTTTATTTCAAGTTCTCTATCCTTTAAACGCTTTACTGCAGCCTGGCTTTTAAATGATAATTCGTTTAGCAATGTCTGCACATCTGCATTTTCAATACGCTGCTGAAACATAGCCTTAGCTTTATTATCTGCTGCATCACGTTCTTTTTGAGCATTTTTTAGTTCATCTTCAGCTTTTTCAATTTTACTCTTACGCCCCCAAAGATTATTCCACCATGTATCTGGTGTATTATTAGCATCTTCCAATTCTACTCTAGCTCGCTCTAAACGCTTTATTGCATCATCTATGATTTTTTGCTCAGAAGCATTCAATGCAGAAAACCCTTCAAACATGATGCCTACTTCGTCTTGATAATCAGTTAAGTCTTTAATAGCATCCAAGAGCGTTGATCTATCCTTTTCTGCCATATCAACAACATTATCTAACGTTGCGTTTAAGATTTTCTGACGACTTTCTGGATCATCTTCTTGAGCTAATTTAGACTTCATTTGGTCTATGGCTTTTCCCCAGTTTACATCTACTTTCTCGCTTTTTTCATTGGAATTTGTTTCTAATAAATCAAAATCATCAGACATATTATCTTTTGTATTTAAGTTGAACAATATTTAAGACAAGCAATTTCGTTAAAAAATATGATTTTAAAAACTTAATCTGCTTAAAATATGTGTATGTGAAAGCAATATTTTGTTACAAACTTCATCTGCTCATTATTTGTCATTACCTTTATATCTAAAATCTTTTTTTATGAAAAACTCTTGTTTTATTTTAATCATCATTTATTTGATGGCATTTTCATGTAAAGAAAAAACTAATGATACTATTGAGAGCAATAGCGAAAAGGTTATCACTAAAGCCATTCAAAAAAACGATACATTAAGTATTCACCCTATTTCTCACGCAACTATGGTTTTATCTTATGGTAAAACTGATATTTATGTAGATCCAACTGGAGGAGCGCAAGTTTTTAAACTCTATTCTAATCCTGAATTTGTTTTAATTACTGACGTACATTACGATCATTTGGATGTTGAAACCTTGGAGGGTCTAGATTTATCCTCTACAATATTGGTAGCTCCTAAAGCAGTAATTGATAAGCTCCCCGAAGATCTTTCTGTTTCTAAACTGGTAACACTCAATAATGGTGACCTGATTACTCTAAATGCAATTAAGTTTGAAGCAATTCCTATGTATAACTTACGAGAGGAAGCTCAGAAATTTCATTCAAAAGGCAGAGGTAATGGTTATATACTTACCATAGGGAATGAACGCATTTACATCTCTGGAGATACTGAAGATATTCCTGAAATGAGAAATTTAATGCAAATAGACAAAGCTTTTATATGTATGAATCAGCCTTATACAATGACAGTAGAAAGTGCTGCTGATGCGGTTTTAGAATTCAAACCAAAACAAGTGTATCCATATCATTATCGAGGCACAAATGGCTTTAGCGATGTCGATAGGTTTAAAACCCTAATTAACCAAGGAGATGAGACTATAGAGGTTATACAGCTAAATTGGTACAAAAAATCCGACGAAATGCAAAAGTGATTTGTAACTTTTTTATTATTAAATAGTTGGCGTTTCAATTTTAATTGTATATTTGAGAACCAAATCTAATTAAACTTAAAGGCTATGTTAGCTAACCTCATAATACCCTCTTTCCTTGTAACCACTACGCAACTCACTGTTGTTCTAATAGTTACAGCTGCTATTTTTGCTGTATTTATTGGTGTAGCTGTAGTTAAAATGTATAAATTGAAAGCTGAAAACAAACGATTAATGGATAGAAGTAAATATAAATCTGATGTAGACAAAGAATACAGAGATTTTACTGAAGGTCATTTATACGATAATAATAATAATTAATTTTCAATAGATACGATACTGACCTTTTGGGTCATTGCTATTCTAAAAATAGCTTCATTAACTGTTATTAGAACTACTTGTCTTGAATTTTATTAAGTATCTATATTAAACGATAAACCAAAAGTTAAAACGATTAAAAATTCTAAAATAAAAAAGCCAGTCAAATGAAAATGACTGGCTTTTTTATTTTAGAATTTTTAGATTGTTAGCGTACAAGCTTTTTATATTTAATGCGTTTTGGCATTAGATCACCACCTAGACGCTTCTTTTTATTTTCCTCATAATCAGAGAAACTACCTTCAAAGAAATACACTTGGCTATCACCTTCAAATGCTAAAATATGTGTGCAAATTCTATCTAAGAACCACCTATCGTGAGAAATAACAACGGCACATCCAGCAAAATTCTCAAGCCCTTCTTCTAAAGCTCTTAATGTATTGACATCAAGGTCATTGGTAGGCTCATCTAAAAGTAATACATTACCTTCCTCTTTTAAGGTCATTGCTAAATGCAAACGATTTCTTTCTCCTCCTGACAATAGTTTAACCGCTTTATTTTGCTCACTACCAGAGAAATTAAAACGACTCAAATATGCCCTTGAATTCACTTGCTTTCCACCCATCATTACCAATTCTTGTCCATCACTAAAATTTTGCCAAATTGTTTTTTCAGGGTCTATATTAGAATGTGACTGATCTACATAAGCAATTTTTGCGGTTTCACCTACAACGAACTCGCCTTTATCTGGTGTTTCCTCTCCCATAATCATCCTAAAAATAGTAGTTTTACCAACACCATTCGGGCCAATAATTCCTACTATACCAGCTTGAGGAAGATTAAAATTTAAGTCCTCATATAATAATTTATCATCATAACCTTTACTAACACCTTTTGCCTCAATAACGTTTGTTCCCAGTCTCGGACCGTTCGGAATGTAAATCTCAAGCTTTTCATCTAATTGCTTTTGATCTTGACTCATAAGCTTGTCGTAATTCTTCAAACGTGCTTTTTGCTTCGTTTGACGTCCTTTTGCGCCTTGACGAACCCATTCTAACTCACGTTCTAAAGTTTTCTGTCGCTTTGATGCAGCTTTACCTTCTTGCACCATGCGCTTAGACTTTTGGTCTAACCAAGATGAGTAATTTCCTTTCCAAGGAATACCTTCTCCTCTATCAAGTTCAAGAATCCAACCAGCAACATTATCTAAAAAGTATCTATCATGTGTTACTGCTATAACTGTTCCTTTATATTGCGCTAGATGATGTTCTAACCAATGCACAGATTCTGCATCTAAATGGTTAGTAGGCTCATCTAAAAGTAGCACATCTGGTTCTTTTAATAATAATCGACACAATGCCACTCTTCTACGTTCTCCACCGGAAAGCACAGCAATTTTCTTATCACCGTCTGGTGTTCGTAAGGCGTCCATAGCTATCTCTAACTTTGTATCTAATTCCCAAGCATTAGCTGCATCTATTTGATCTTGAAGTTCAGCTTGTCGATTCATTAGTTTTTCCATCTTATCTGGATTACTATAAATTTCTTCAAGGCCAAACTGATCATTGATCCTATTATATTCATCAAGAATAGCAACTGTTTCTGCTGCGCCTTCGCGAACCACTTCTAAAACAGTCTTTTCATCATCTAATTGTGGCTCTTGCTCAAGATAGCCTACCGAATAATCTTGTGAGAACACAACATCACCTTGATAGTTTTTGTCAACACCAGCAATAATCTTAAGCAATGTAGATTTACCAGAACCATTAAGTCCTAATATTCCAATTTTAGCACCATAGAAAAAACTTAAATAGATGTTTTTAAGGACGGGTGTGTTTGCAGACTGAAAAGTCTTTGTAACACCAGACATAGAGAAAATTACTTTTTTATCATCACTCATTACACTCTACCTTTTAATGCATTAAACACCCAAGCAATAGCAAAAAAGCCAATACCTACTGCTGCAAATCCCCAACCAGCTACATCATCATATCTAAATGCACCAAGTGCAATTAAACCTAATCCTACTATTATCATTATAGTGGTAGCCCAAGCTAACACAGTATTTTTATTCATTGCCATAATTTAGTTTTGTTTTAAGGGAATTACAAATATCGTATTTTTTAACTAAAAAAAGCATTCTATTTATGAATGCTTTTTATCATCAGAAAATGATAATTAATTTAGTTCATTGGTACTTCAACGATAATTAATTCGGAATTGCTTATAGCTTTAATTTGAATCCGTTCAGATTCTGAAATCCCAATTGCATCTCTCTTATTGAGAATAGTATCTGCTACTTCTACCTCTCCATCAACCACAAAGACATAGAATCCGTTTTGACCAGATTTAACTTTTAAATCGATACTTTTACCATTATCAATATTGCTACGGTAAATATACGCTTGTTGACTAATAGGCAACGCTTCTCCTTCTAATCTGTCTTTAGGTGCTACAACAGTTAATAATTGATTCTTTTTGTTTTCAGAAGAAAATTTACGTTGTTCATAATTTGGCTTAACACTCTGTTTTTCAGGAATAATCCACAATTGAAGAAAGTTAACCTCTTCAGTTTTACTATCATTAAATTCAGAATGTGTTAAACCTGTTCCAGCACTCATGACTTGTACTTCATTTACTTCGATAGCACGCTTGTTTCCCATACTATCTTTATGTGATAATGCGCCTTTCAATGGAATTGAAATGATTTCCATATTTTGATGTGGGTGTGTGCCAAACCCCATTTTTGGCTGTACAACATCGTCATTAAGTACTCTCAGCGCTCCAAAATTCATACGATCTGGATTTTGATAACTGGCAAAACTAAACGTATGATGGGATTTTAACCATCCATGATTAGCAAAGCCTCTTGTATTTGATTTGTGAACTACAGTTTTCATAATTGTATTTTTTTAATTCTACATTGTTTTAATTAGCTGGAAGAAATCCCATCTTACCCATTTGATAGTCACGCATAGCCTCTAAAAGCTCAGTCTGTGAGTTCATCACATAAGGACCATAAGTTGCAACGACTTCATTGATAGGTTGTCCTGATAAAAATAATAGCTTGCTATCTTCGACTGCGTTTATTGAGAACCCATTGCCATCTTGATTAAACTCCATCAGTTGGTTCTTATCAAGTTCAATATTCTCTACGTCATTTATGAGAATGTTTCCTTTTAACAAATAAATAAATCCTTGATGTGTATTTGAATAGGATATAAACGTTTCTCCAGTAGCTTTGGCATCAATCATAAAAGCATTAACTGGTGTTTGAGTAGCAATCTTTCCGTAAATATTTTGAAATTCTCCTGCAACAATTCTAATTGTTACTTTTCCATCTTCAGATGTAACAACATTAAACTCATTATGCTTAATATGTTGATAATTAGCTTCCATCATCTTTTTATCAGCTGGAAGGTTTAACCATAACTGAATACCCTCTATGACACCTCCTCTTTTTACAAGGTCTTTTGTTGGACCTTCAGCGTGAATGATACCGCGACCAGCAGTAGTCCATTGCACATCACCAGATTTAACAATACTTTCATGACCTAACGAATCTCTATGTAATTGTTCTCCTTGTATTAAAAATGTAATTGGCTCAAAACCACGATGAGGATGTGGTCCTAAATCAAATGGATTATTAACTTCAGAAATTTCATAAGGGCCATAATGATGTAGCAGCACAAATGGATCTATAGATTCAATTGCTTGCGTTGGAAATGGTTGCC
Source organism: uncultured Psychroserpens sp. (assembly GCF_947503375.1). Taxonomy (GTDB): domain Bacteria; phylum Bacteroidota; class Bacteroidia; order Flavobacteriales; family Flavobacteriaceae; genus Psychroserpens. The sequence goes on along the minus strand of NZ_CANNDQ010000006.1, from coordinate 114,835 downwards.
GAAGCCTAATTGGTCCCATATTAACAAAGTGACTTCGCCCTGCTCTTTTTATAGTATTTACTTTCATTTTGATTCTTTTTATTTAATATTTTCCATGGAAAATATTTAGTTAAAAAAACGTTTAACGCATTTTATCAAGTAAGTTGCTTAATTGCTCAGCTTCGACCTCATTTAAGTTTTTTAATAATTCGTTATTAAAATCTTTTGGAATAGAATTTAACAATGTCTTTCCTTCATCGGTAATTACAATTTTAACAACACGTCTATCATGATCAGACGGTAAGCGCTTGATGTAATTTTTAGCACAAAGCTTATCCATTAACCGTGTAGCATTAGGAGATCGTTCAAGCATTCGATCTTTAATGGTTTGAACATTTAATGGTTCTCCAGCACCATTTAAAATTCTTAAAATATTATACTGCTGAGGAGAAATACCAAAATCTTTAAAAAACTCATTTTGACAACTTGTAATCCAATTCGCAGTATAAATAATATTAAGCATTGCTTTTACTCTATTATTTTCAAATTTAGAGTTGATATCTTTAGCTAAATCTCCCATAGTTTGAATTTTAGAACAATACGTCGCTATATTGCGTTCTTTTTTTAAACACAGCTGCAGCAAAAGGACACAATGGTAGAATTTTAATTTGTTTATCTCTTGCGTAAGCTACAGAAGTCTCTAACAGCTTATAACCAACACCTTGTCCTTTTAAAGACTCATCAACTTCAGTATGATCGATAATTATTTTATCTGTTCCTGCATGACTATAGGTCATTTGTGCTTTCACTTGGCCATCAATTTCGTAATAAAACCTTCCCTTTATGCTTGTATCTTCGTGCTTTATTTCCATCCTATAAACTATTTTGAAATGTTTTTACTTTTTTGACCAATTGTTCATTCAGCGCTTCGTTAGTTATTTTTCCATTTTGAAAATTAGTGCTAAAAAATGGTAATGAAAACTTTCCGACGATGTTAGCATCATGATATGGGAAACGATCACTAGCAATATTTAAAACTGATTGGCCTCCTCTACCTCCTGGAGAAGTAGCCATTAGTAACATGGCTTTTCCTAAAAATGTTTTACTCTCTAACCTAGACATCCAATCAAATAAATTTTTAAAAACACTAGCATAAGCTCCATTATGCTCTGCTAATGACACTATGATACCATTAGAAGATCTAATATGCTCTAAAAACTTATTTGCATTCTCTGGTACTCCATGCTTGTTTTCATAATCGATACTATAGATAGGTAAATCAAAATCATTTAAATCTAAAATCGAGATCTCAGAATTATCAACTAAAGAGGATGCATAAACTGCTAGTTGTTTGTTAATTGAGTTTTTACTATTACTTCCTGCAAATGCTATAATTTGTTTCATATCTTATTCTTTTACAGTACAAACATACGGTAAAAAAAAATATTTTCCAAGGAAAATATTTCCGTGTAATATATTTTAACAAAATATTCACTTTTTAATCCGTATTGGGTTTTGTAAATTCGTACGAAATAAAAATCACTATGGATTTAAACTTCAATAAAAACGAAGACCACAACAAACTGCTACTTTCAGAATTAAAAAAACGCTTAGCTAAAGTAAAACTTGGAGGTGGTGCAAAACGTATAGAAAAGCATCATGCTAAAGGGAAAATGACAGCCAGAGAGCGTATTGATTATTTGTTAGACTCAAAAAAACAAGCCATCGAAATAGGTGCTTTTGCTGGTGATGACATGTATGAAGAACATGGTGGTTGTCCTTCAGGTGGTGTGGTTGTTAAAATAGGATACATTAAGGGGAAGCAATGTATTGTTGTTGCTAACGATGCTACTGTAAAAGCTGGAGCATGGTTTCCAATTACGGGAAAAAAGAACCTTCGCGCTCAGGAAATCGCTATAGAAAATAGATTGCCTATCATATATCTGGTAGATTCTGCTGGTGTTTATTTACCTATGCAAGACGAAATCTTTCCTGATAAAGAACATTTTGGTCGTATTTTTAGAAATAATGCTGTAATGAGTAGTTTAGGAATAACACAAATAGCTGCAGTAATGGGAAGCTGTGTTGCTGGAGGGGCTTACTTACCAATTATGAGTGACGAAGCCTTAATTGTTGATAAAACTGGGAGTATTTTTCTTGCAGGAAGCTATTTAGTTAAAGCAGCAATTGGCGAAACTATAGATAACGAAACTTTAGGAGGTGCTACCACTCATTGTGAAATTTCTGGTGTTACCGATTACAAAGCTAAAGATGATAAAGATGCTTTAGAAACCATTCAACGATTAATTGATAAAATTGGAAATTATGATCAAGCTGGCTTTAATCGTATAGCGTCAAAAAAACCTAATGACACACCTGAAGACATTTTTGGAATTCTCCCAAGATCAAGAGCAGATCAATATGATATGAAAGATATCATCAAACGTTTGGTTGATAATTCTGAATTTGATGAGTATAAAGAAGGTTACGGTCAAACCATTATCACTGCTTATGCAAGAATTGATGGTTGGGCTGTTGGCATAGTTGCAAATCAACGAAAACTTGTAAAAACTAAAAAAGGTGAAATGCAATTTGGTGGTGTTATTTATAATGATAGTGCCGATAAAGCCACACGTTTTATAGCCAATTGCAATCAGAAAAAAATTCCACTAGTATTCTTACAAGATGTAACAGGATTTATGGTTGGAAGTAAATCTGAGCATGGAGGTATTATAAAAGACGGCGCAAAAATGGTCAATGCAGTAAGCAATTCTGTAGTCCCTAAATTCACTATCATTATTGGCAATAGCTATGGTGCTGGTAATTATGCTATGTGTGGTAAAGCCTATGATCCTCGTTTAATTGTAGCTTGGCCAAGTGCTGAATTAGCTGTAATGAGTGGCAGCTCTGCTGCAAAAGTATTGTTACAAATTGAAAAAGCTTCTTTAGAAAAACAAGGCGAAAAAATCACTCCTGAGAAGGAAAAAGAATTATTTGATAACATAAAGAATCGTTACGACAATCAAGTCTCACCATATTATGCTGCAGCTCGTATATGGACAGATGCTGTAATTAATCCATTAGATACAAGAACTTGGATAAGCATGGGTATTGAAGCTGCAAACCATGCTCCAATTGAGAAACCATTCAACATGGGAGTGTTGCAAGTTTAACATGCTAGACCATTATACAAAAAAACAACCACATTATGTTATGATCCTTTTGATCCTAGCTGCTGAGGCTATTTTCATTTTACCGTTTGTTTTACAACGCATTTTTAGACCTACATTTTTAGAAACATTTGCCATCAACAATACGCAAATAGGAAGTTGTTTTTCGGTATATGGATTGGTAGCCTTAGTTTCTTATCTATTTGGAGGACCTTTAGCAGATAAATTCAAACCACATTTATTAATGTCTGTTGCCTTAATACTAACTGCTTTAGGTGGTTTTTATTTAGCAACCTATCCATCGTTGTTGCAGCTTCATTGGCTATATGGTTTTTGGGGTTTTACCACCATTTTTCTGTTTTGGGCTTCTATGGTTAAAGCTACAAGAATTTGGGGAGGAACTAACAAGCAAGGTATTGCTTTTGGGTTCTTAGATGGCGGTCGAGGGCTAACAGCTGCTCTTTTTGGCTCTGTTGGTGTGCTAGTTTTTTCATTATTCATAACTAACGAAATTGAGCTTACTTCATTGAATGAGCGTCGTATTGCTTTTAAACAAGTCATCATCTATACTTCAATTGTTGTTTGCGTTATTGCTATTTTAGTTTTTCTCTTCCTCAGAAAATTGAATCATTCAGAAGATAGAAATCTAGGAAAAATCAAAAAACTTACGCTAGAAAACTTTAAACTGGTGACTCAGTTTAGGTCTGTTTGGTTACTTATGATAATTATTTTGTGTGCTTATTTTGGATATAAGATGACCGATATTTTTAGCCTGTATGCTAATCAAGTGATGGGCTATGATGAGATTGATTCAGCAAAAGTTGGAACCTACTTATTGTACCTAAGGCCATTTATAGGCGTTGTGATAGGTCTTCTTGCTGATCGTACAAAAGCATCTTTATGGATAATTATTGGATTTTTATTTATGCTCATTACTAGCATTATTTTTACTTTGGGAATCATCGATCAGAATTCAATTTTTCTTTTTATTTTCTCAATTGGCACAATGGCTATTGGTGTGTATTCTGCTAGAGTTTTATATTTCGCTACTTTAGAAGAAAGTAAAATTCCAATAGCAGTCACTGGTACTGCTATTGGCTTTATTTCTGTAGCTGGCTATACGCCAGATATTTTTGCTGGCCCGCTTTTGGGCTACTTTCTTGATGCAGATCCTGGAGGAGTTGGCTTTCAAAATGTATTTATGATAATGGCACTCTTCTCACTTGTTGGTTGTATTGCCTCGTTTTTACTTTACAAACAATCAAAAGCTTAGTTTTTTATTACTGAAATAATTTCTGGTAACAAAGCTATAGCAGTAATTAAAACAGCATTATTTTTCTTTTTAGTTGTTACTGTTGCTTGGTTAGCTGTATGTTCTTCATTGTTATTATTTGAGGTTCTTATCATAATGACTGTATTAATTGATTCTTCTGAAAAATTCTCTTTGGCATAATCGTAAGCAAGTGCGATCCCGTCACTATGAAATTCTTTTATGCTAGACTTTAGGTTCTCAATAGCAAACAAAATACCTTTTATTTGCTTGGGAGAAGTTTGTTTCAAAGCTACACCATTCATGCCTGAATAAGCAATAAGTGAAATCGTATCATCATTAGTCAAACGATTAGAAATAAGCTTAAACGCTTGTTTTAAAATTACCTTATCTTCTAAGGCCAAATCATTTGGTTGAACTTGTACTAAAAACGTAATGTTTTGAATTGGAAATTCTGAGCCTTCTTCTTTAGCTTCTATATGTTCAATTATGAAAGTAATTAATTGCTCTATTGAAACGGATTTTGTTTCAATATTCATTTCTTGGCTTTTTACTGATGTACTGATTAGTAACAGTACAAATAAAGTGATTAGATGTTTCATTGGTTTGATGTTTTGATTTACATCAAACTTACTATCATGGTCTCAAATAAAAAACAAATAATGAGCAAAGTAAACTTTTGAATGAGTAAACTAACTTAGAACAGCTTCTAAAATTTTTTTCCTCTTGAGCTTACCAGTCTCTGTTTCTATAAATTTTGGGATATTATAAACCATCTTTGGTATTTCAAACTTTTCTAATTGAGAAAACACATCCTTATCTATATGATTCGTCTCACCCTCTATTACAAGTATCAACTTCTCCCCCAAGTCTTTATCTTCTTTAGATGCAATAAAAAATCGCTCTTCTATTAAATCATGAAGCTTTAGTTCAACCAATTCTGGAAACACTTTTACACCGCCTGAATTAATCATATTATCATAACGTCCAAGGAGTTTAAAGGTTTGATCTGTAATTAGTTCCACGATATCGTTCGTAACTATTTTATTAGCTGCTAATTTAGGCGCATCAACAATTAAACAACTTCTGTCATCAATACTAACTCTAATACTGGGAAGTAATTGAAATGAACCAGCTGGCTTAGGATTTAATCTTTTCACGGCAATATGGCTTACCGTTTCTGTCATACCATAAGTCTCATAAACAAGTGTTGAAAGGTTTTGAAATTTATCTATCAACGTTGAAGACACACTTGCACCACCAATAATAAGTGTTTTTATTTGCTTGAGGTGATGTATACTTTTTTTGACTTGCAAAGGTATCATTGCACAAAAGTCATAGTTCTTTTTATCATCAATAATGGGACTCAAAGTTGGGGCAACCATGTCTAGTTCAAGACCGAGAATCATTGCTCTAACTAACATCATTTTTCCTGAGATGTATCTACTGGGCAAGCAATGTAATGCTTTATCTCCTGGCTGCAAATCAAAGTAGTCTCCAGTCATGATAGCAGAATTAACCATAGCAGCTTTTTTTAATTCCACTATTTTTGGCATTCCGGTGGAACCAGAAGTTTTTACTAGTAAAAAATCTTTATCATTTAACCAATCAAGTAGAAAGTCTCCAACAACTTTTTCATAAGACTCTCCTTCTTTTACCAAACTATAGGCAACTTCTTTAAGTGCATTATGGTCGTAAGAAATACCATTTAACTTAAATTTTAAGTGAACTTTATCAAATGTTGGTGTCATTTTGGTACGATATTAGCTATAAAGTGTATGTTATTTTGAACAACTAAGTTAAAGATAAATATTAAAATAATCCTATATTTGAACCTAAACCCTAAACAAATGAACAAATATTTTTTTCTCTTTTTATTGGTTTCATTTTTTAGTTGGTCACAAGACTTTTCTGATGAAGATTATATTTATTTGAAACGTCATGAACATATCAAAATAAAACTTGAAAATGACCAATTTGATATTGCTAAGAATGTTTCTGAGCAAGCTAAATATATAACGTCTAAAAAGCTATATTTTGCCAATGAAGCCATGCATTTTGATAGTTTTACTTCAATTGAAGATATCGATGCCTATACGCTTATTCCAGAGACCAATAAAAAAATTAAAGTAGACTATATTGAGACAAAACGCGAGTTTGACAATGGTGTTTTTTACAGTGATCAAGAATCTAAAACCTTTACGTTTCCTGCTGTAACCAAAGGTGCAGTTACACATTTAAACTACAAAGAAATCATCAAAGACCCACACTTTCTAGGTATGTTTCGCTTTGGCACATATGTCCCAACAAAAAGTGCGCAATTATCTATTGAGTTTCCTTCAAATGTTACAATTGGCTATATTGATTTTAATACGAGTGGCATTGATATAGATTTCAAAAAGGATACAGAAGGAAATACAAATACATATACTTGGACCGTTTCCAACATAGATAGCTTTCAAGGAGAAGACGATAGCGAATCTATAATTTACTATTTACCTCATATCATTGTTTATATAAAAAGCTATGTAAAAGATGGTAAGACTATAAATGTACTTAATGATGTTAGTGACCTCTACAAATGGTATACTTCTTTAGTAGAACAAATTGACAATAGCGCATTAAAAAAAGTGTATGGTATTGCGAATGATATTGTAAAAACTTTAAATTCTGATAGAGAAAAGGCAGAAGCTATATTTAACTGGGTACAAGATAATATTACTTATGTAGCCTTTGAAGATGGTCTGGGTGGTTTTGTTCCAAGAGGTGCTGCTAGTGTTTGTGATAAACGTTATGGTGATTGTAAAGATATGGCTAATCTACTTTATGAAATGCTTAACCATGTTGGAATTGATGCTTACAGAACTTGGATTGGCACCAGAGACCGAAACTATTCTTATTTTGATGTGCCTACTCCTATGGTAGACAATCATATGATAACTACTGCAGTTGTTGAAAACGATACTATTTTTCTTGATGCTACAGATAGCTATGTTCCATTTGGTATGCCAAGTGGTTTTACACAAACAAAAGAAGCATTATTAGGCATAGATAAAGATAATTTCAAAATCATTAAAGTTCCTGCTCAAGACGCTTCAAAAAATGTAACAACCGTTAACACATTAATGGAACTTAATAAGGGTAGTGTGAAAGTTTCTGAAAAGCGTGCGCTTAAAGGCTATGAAAAAGTAGATTTTATAACTGATTACACCTATAAGAAAGACACAAAAACTGAAGAAGAGTACTTAAATACTACGCTTGCTTTAGGGAATAATAAAACGAAATACACTAATATCACTAAATCAAATTTTAACAATAAAAGTGTTCCTTTAATATTAGATTATAACCTTGATATTGCAAGTTATACGAAAACTATTGGTGAGAAAATTTTTATTAACCTCAACATAGACAAGTCTTTATCTAATAGTAACATAGATGTGAAAGATCGGAAATACAGTAAAAAAATTGATCATAAATTTCAAAAAAACTTTACTACAAAATTTAAAATTCCTGAAGGCTATAAAGCGAGCTACATACCTGAAGAGAGATCTTTTGAAGATTCAAACTATGGCTATAGGATTACTTATAATGTTAAAGACAATATCATCACACAGAACAAATCCATTTATGTTAATACACTTAGCATACAAAAAGAAGACTTTGACCATTGGAATGGCTTTATCAAAAGCCTAATCAAAGCTTATAAAAAAAGTATAATTTTAGAACGACAATAATGAACAGAAGATTAACATTTTTAATACTATTTATTACCTCTTGTAGCATCAGTTTTGCTCAACATTTTAGAACATACGATTGGACCGAAACACCAGCGCTTCACGAGCTTTCAAAAGCAGAGATGAAAGAATCTTCTATTGGTATTCTTAAAAAACATATTGTAGAATATGCGCCAAATATTTTATCACCTGAACCCAAACGCTATGAAACTGAACATACTATTGTAAGAGTAAATGATGATAAAGGAATTGCTCAGCACAACACCGTTTATATACCAATGTATGATGTAAGGAAAGTAGTAAGTATTAAAGCTCGAACAATAAACCCAAAAGGTAAGGTTACACTTTTAAACCAAGAAAACATCAAAGAAGTAAAAAATGTAGATGAGTATGGTGATTTCAAAATCTTTGCAATTGAAGGTGTAGAAAAAAACTCTGAAATTGAAGTACTATATACTGTAGAAAAAGAGTTTGACATCTATGGTACTGAAACTCTACAGAGAGATTACAAGATAAAAGAGGCTCAGTTTTTATTTATTACGGGGCAGTTTGAATCTAACATAAAAGCTTACAGAACTAATGCTGAGTTTGAATCGGTAAACATAGATGGCGACACAGCAGATCTATTAATCATCAAAGACATGCCAGCAATGGTAGAAGAAGAATACTCAACTCCTAAAGCCAATAATGTTTCTGTAGTCTATCAATGTTTCCCTAAAGGTCAAAGTATCACTCAAAGTATGTTTTGGACTAATGTTTCTAATAACGTTGGGCAACAGTTTTTTCCTGAAGAAATTGCTATTAAAGCAAAAGAAGACGCTAATAAAATTTTAAATGGAAAATCTAATTTATCTGGATTTGAAAAGGCGTCTATGATCGAAAATTATATCAAGACCAATTTTACAATCGTAAAAAATAACAATAATGAATTATCAGATCTCAATTATATTTTAACTAATCGATCTGCTAGTGATTATGGTATTTTAAAGGTATATGCTCAATACTTGACAGCATTAGACATGGAGTTTGAAATTGTAATTACAGCTAACCGATTTCTAAAGAAATTTGATCCCGATTTTTTTGTACCAAACATGCTGCAAGATTTTCTAATCTACCTTCCTACTGAAAAAAAATATATTGCACCAGACCGGATAGAATCAAGGGTTGGTGAAGCACCTTTTAATATTCTTGGCAACTACGGTTTGTACATTACATCTACTTTTGATCACTATTTTTCAAAAATTGTACAAGAAGACCCAGATTTTAGTAGAATTCGTAGAGATATGGATATTAGCTTTGGTGAAGATTTTGAAAACGTATCAATCTCACAAGATCAAGATTACTTTGGCCATTGGGCACAAACCAGTAGAGCTGTCATCAACTTTTCTACAGAACAAGGTATTAATGATTATAAAGATTACCTAACTGGATCTGGTATTGAAGATAAAGAGATCATAAATTATCAAACTAAAAACGAAGAGATTAACCAAACAGCTTATAACGTCCCTTTTAAAGTAAATACTACCATTACTTCAGAATCGTTATTAGAAGACGCTGGAGATAGCTATATCTTTCAGGTTGGTTTAGTTATAGGTACACAAAGTGAATTGTATCAGGAAACAGAACGAATCAATCCAATTGAAATGTTATATCCTAATCGCTATAATTATGAAATTATAGTGAACATACCGGAAGGTTATGGTGTTGAAGGTTTAAGCTCTTTAAATATAGATAAGAGTTACAAAGGAACCACTGGAGAAAAACTCGCTAAATTTGAATCATCATATAAGCTTGAGGATGATAAAATCATTATCACCATTGAAGAGTTTTACAAAACCAATGAATTTGATCTGAATCGTTATGAAGAATTCAGAGAAGTCATCAATGCAGCCTCAGATTTCAACAAAGCAGCTATTCTATTCAAAACAACAGAATAAATAGTCTTATACTTAAAAAAAGGAGCAATTAAGCTCCTTTTTTTATTCAATAATTTTATAATCTTCTTTTGGTAATTCTTCAATTTTCCCAAAAAGTTTATCTTTCCAATTGGTCCACTTATATACTTTTGAAAATATAAATAGTAAAATTGGAAATAATACAAAAAGCGGTACAACCAAATCTATCATAGTCAATTCAGGTTCAGCTATATCTTTTAAGATTGAATGCGTCTGAAAAGCAGTCCAATCTGAAGTTACTAATAAAGCCGTAAATAAATTATTTGCAGCGTGAAACCCAAGTGCAAGCTCAATACCTTCGTCCATGAGCGTCATAATTCCTAAAAATAGCCCAGTACCAATATAATATACCAATAGAATATAACCTAGCTTATCAATCTCAGGATTAGCAATATGCAAGAGACCAAAAATTAAAGAGGTCATAACTAATGGAAACCATTTATTTTTAGCTAACAATCCAAAACCTTGCATCAAATAACCTCTAAATACATATTCTTCTAAACTGGTTTGAATTGGGATCAATGCAATAGCGATAACCGCTAAAATTGCAAATCGTTTGGGTTCAAAATTAAATTGATAATCACCTGGTGACAAATAAAAATAATCAAGTAGTACCATCCCAGAAGATAAAACACCCCAAAATACAAAAGCAAACCAGATGCGTTTCCAATCAAGTTTTTTTCTTGCTGTTGCTATAGCTTTCATGGTTTGTTTGTGCAAGTACTTCACGGCAAAGTATAATCCTATAAATCCAAACACAAAAGATATCAATAGTAAAAACAGCAGCAAATTAGGCTCTAACATGCTATAGATGGCAGTCTCATCAAAATCTTCAACAGATCCACCATCTTGTAATATTTTCCAAATGATGGCTACTAAAAGTGGTATTTGGCCAATGATTGAGGCAACGAAAATAATGAGAGATCCTACAAGATATCTCCAAAAGTCATGCTGCGCTTTATACGCTTGTGCTATAAACATAATTATTATTAAAGTTTAAAATTAAGGAGTGATAAGCTCCATTTATCATTTGTTTTGTATTGCAATGTACCATTTTTTACATACAATGGACTTTCAATATTATTTGTAAACAAGCTTCCGGTACCTAGACCTTGAGGCAAATTACTGTCCAATGTGTAAGTCCATTGCGCTATAGCATTTAAACCTACATTACTTTCTAAAGCACTGGTAATCCACCATCCTATACCATTAGCTTCAGCGTTATCTATCCAAGACCTACTTCCTTGCCATCCTCCAACTAAACTTGGCTTTAAAATAATGAATTGTGGCTTTATCGTTTGTAGTAATTCTAGTTGGTTTGTTACAGAAATCACACCTATTAACTCTTCATCTAAAGCAATTGGTAATGGCGTACCTTCACAAAGTCTAGCCATAGCATCAATTTGTCCTTGCTTAATGGGTTGCTCAATAGAATGTAATTCATAGTCAGACAAGCGTTTCAGCTTTTCAATAGCATCGTTAGGTAAAAAAGCGCCATTAGCATCAACGCGTAATGTTATGTCTCTTGCTGAAAACTCATTTCTAATAGATTTTATCAGATTTAGTTCTGTTTCAAAATCTATAGCTCCAATTTTCATTTTTATACAGCTAAATCCAGCTTCAATCTTATCTCTGATTTGCGCTCGCATGAACGACTCACTTCCCATCCATATCAATCCATTGATAGGAATTGAAGCACTTCCTCTACTAAACTTTGAAGGAAATAGCTGAAAGGGAGAGTCACTTTGAAAACTTTTGAATGCCTGCTCTAAACCAAATTGAATGCTTGGAAACTCGGTAAGCTCATCTAATAAATCATTTAACCCCAAAAAAATATGCTCACAAACCCATTTTAGTTTTGCTTCATAATCTGGTCTATCATCGACACTCAGACCTCTAAATAAACCACACTCACCAATTCCAAATTTTCCATTACCTTCAATTATAATAAACCATGTCTCTTTGGTTTTTATAATACCTCGTGAAGTTCCACTGGCTTGCTTAAAATTAAGTATGTACGGTTGATATTTGGCAATCATAACAACTACAAAAATAAGATAATATAAAAGGTGATGCGCTATTAAACATCACCTTTTGTATAAATAAATGTATTCAGTTTATCTTAAAAAATCTACCTTGCCAGTTTCCATATCGTATACAGCTGGAACAATTTTTATTTGCCCATCAGCTTCTAATTCGGCCATCTTTGGAGATCTACTTCTAATATCTTCCACTGTTTGTTTAGCATTGTTATGAATTACGGCATTAGTGTAAGCCACATTCTTAGAAGACACTTCGCCATTAGTTTCTGTAGCTTTAACTGAAGGTTTGATCTCATCAAGCAAATCTGCTAGTGCATTCATTTTCATTGATGCCGCATCAGTATTATCTATAGCATGTTTTACTGCGCCACAAGCTGTGTGTCCCATTACTATTACAACTTTAGATCCTGCAACTGCAGTAGCAAATTCCATAGATCCTACTATATCTTTATTCTCAATATTTCCAGCGACGCGCGCTACAAAAATATCTCCAATACCCAGATCAAAAACATCTTCAACAGGAACTCTACTATCAACACATGATAATACTATAGCTTTCGGGTATTGACCAATTGTAGCTTTTCTACGTTGTTCAGAATGGTCTCGCCTAGTTAAATTATTACTTACAAAGTTCTCATTCCCTTTTTTAAGTCGACCAATAATTTCATCTGGTGACATATTCGCTTGCTCTTCAGCTGTTAAAATACTTTTTATTGGTTCTTGAGCAACTTCAACCATTGCATTTTCAGTAGTAACAGCAGTTGTTTTGTTTGAATCTTTACAAGAAATAATCCCCAAACACAGTAATACAATACTCGCTTTTGTTAAACTCTTTTTCATAGTTATATATTTAAAGTTAATAATTGAATTAAAAATTATGATGGAAACTAAACTGTAACTGGCCTTTTCCCCATGTATCGGTTTTTTGATTCATCCAGCCAAACTGTATTCGCTGGCCAGGTTTTATTACATAACCTAAGCCCAAATATGTCCGATTACGATCAAAAAATTCAACAGTTCTACCATCACCTATATCTTCTTGCCCATTGATAAACAATTCATTATAAAAAGCTGCATATACAGCACCTTTATCTAGAGCTGGTTTGTTTATTGGAATATTCATAAATAGATTGTAGCGATAACGGGTTCTAAAATCTTGGTCTTCTACAAAACGTTGTTCGTATCTAAATCGATGTGTAAGGTAAACTCTGTGCCCTAGTTTTTGAGGAAATAATGCCTCTTGATAAATTCTATTTTCGCCTGAAGTATCATCTCCATCACCAAATTCACCAGTAGTAATATTAGCATAACCTAAAGTTAGTAAGACCTTAGTGTCCTTTGGTGTATAAGTAAAACCTGTTCTGATGAGCAATTGCTCAAGATCTCCAAGGACATTCCAATTACGATATTGCAAATCACCTTGAATACCAAATTGACTGTTTTTAAATTGATGATTAAAAAAATACATATACCAAGCACCTGTTTGTGATTGTTCTACTTGAGCATAAGTATTGAAGGTTAATAAAAAAATGATACTAAATAAAAATATTTTTTTCATGTTGATTAATTTACTTGCAAATTTAAAAGTATTACTATCAATTAAGCGTATAAAACTATTAATTAACTTAGATTTAACAATCAAATTAATGGCTGTTGAACTCAAATTAATGACTGTATTTTGCAAAATAGTATATGGATAAATTAAAATTTAAGATCATAAGTTTTTAACTCTTATTACATACTTCTTTCATTTTAAATACTTAAGACGCTTTTGAAATAAATAATAATCTAATACTAGTAGTTTTTAACTGTATGTGAACTTTGGTTTTATTGAATACTAGGCTGAAGAACTCCTATTTTATAACTCAATACGTTCACCAATGTCAAGAAGCATTAGGTCTTTATTCTTATCAAAAAATTTACGCTTAGCCATTTCATGGTCTATTTCTATATAGCCAAAAGTATCAAAATGATATCCTAAAACTTTATCACAGGCAACTAGATCACTAGCCAAAATAGCGTCATCGATTCCCATAGTAAAATTATCTCCTATAGGGAAAATTGCAAGATCTAATTTTGTTTGCAATGGAATAAGCTTCATATCCATTGTTAAGGCTGTATCACCAGCGATGTATATGTTTTTACGTTCACCTTCAATTACGAAACCTCCAGGTTGTCCACCGTAACTGCCATCAGGAAAAGAAGAAGTATGTATGGCATTGACATACTTTACAGTGCCAAATTCAAAATCCCATTTACCACCATGATTCATTGGATGATTTTCAATCCCAAGTTTATCGTAATAGGTTGCTATTTCAAAATTAGATATGACAACTGCTCCTGTACGCTTGGCAATGACTTCAACATCTAAGATATGATCTTGATGTGCATGTGTAACCAGTATATAATCTGCTTCAAGAGTTTCAATATCGATGTGTGCCGCTTTTGGATTGCCAGATATGAAAGGATCTACTAAGATATTAGTATCTCCAATTTGTAAACCTAGACTTGCATGACCGTAGAATGTAATTTTCATTTCTTAGTGTATTTTGATTCGTACTCATTTCAAAATGAAAAATACGAAAAAACTCAGACAGATTATAAGTAATTTGCCTGAGTTTTAAAGCCCCAAATTTTATTGCCAACATAATAGCAAATAATGCCGACCTACAAAATTTTCAACTTAAATATAATGATTAATTATTTGAAAACCAAATATTTATGTTAAAATTTACATAATATATCCAATTCCTAAAAGTACAGAAAAAAGAAATGTGGTCAATGCCAATACCTTTAGTTGAGAATCAAAATCATTGGGAATAGATGCGTTACTAATTTTCTTCATATGTATGATTAATGGAACATACGCAATCATAAATAATAGATTATAAAACGATGAAAAATATAGTAATCCAAAAATTGAGGAAACTAATATAGCACTTCCTATTAAGAATAAGTGGTATTGCTTTGCTCGTTTTTTACCTAATTTTACAGCTAATGTGATTTTTTTTGAGCGCTCATCTGTCTCAATATCTCTCATATTATTGAGGTTCAAAACACCTACACTTAATAATCCTAATGCTATAGCTGGTAAAAAAATATGATGATCTATCCGTTGCGTAAATAACAAATAGCTACCACCTACACTTACTAAACCGAAGAAAATAAATACAAATATATCTCCAAGACCTTTATAACCATAGGCAGACTCGCCTACAGTATAACTTATAGCAGCATAAATCGATAAACCTGCCAAAACAAGAAATAATAATGATAAAAATAGATGGTGCACACCTAATGCTGTATAGATTAATAAAACTGTTAGGCCAGCTACTATGAGAATATTATTTTTAATGGCGAGCATCATTTGATCTTCTGAGATTGCTCCACTTTGTATCGCTCTTTGTGGCCCTACTCTTTCCTCATTATCTGTTCCTTTGACACCGTCACCTAGATCATTAGCTAGATTAGAAAGTATTTGAAGGCTGATCGTCAATAAAACAGCTATAAGAAATACATAAACATTGAATGCGCCATTATGGTGCGCTAGACATGCACCTATAACGATACCAGATATAGATAGTGGCAATGTTCTTAATCTAAAAGCTGAAATCCAAGGCTTGATCTTTTTAAACATAAAATTGAGGGCGTTTTATGGAATCCACTTTTTATCAAAATTGGGTTTACGCTTTTCTAAGAATGCATCTCTTCCTTCTTTTGCTTCATCTGTCATGTAAGCGAGACGCGTAGCCTCTCCAGCAAATACTTGTTGCCCTACCATACCATCATCAGTAAGGTTCATTGCAAATTTGAGCATTTTTATAGATGTTGGAGATTTGGCTAATATTTCTTGAGCCCATTGGTATGCAGTAGCTTCTAATTTCTTATGAGGTATAACCGCATTTACCATACCCATTTCATGAGCTTCTTGTGCCGAATAGTTTCTTCCGAGAAAAAATATTTCTCTTGCCCTTTTTTGTCCAACCATTTTGGCCAAATAGGCTGAACCGTAACCACCATCAAAACTTGTAACATCAGCATCTGTTTGTTTAAATATAGCATGTTCTTTGCTTGCTAGAGTTAGGTCGCAAACAACATGTAAACTATGACCTCCTCCTACAGCCCAACCAGGGACAACTGCAATCACTGCTTTTGGCATAAAACGAATAAGTCGTTGCACTTCAAGAATGTTTAAACGATGGTAACCATCTTCACCAACATAACCTTGGTGTCCTCTTGCCTTTTGATCTCCTCCAGAGCAAAAACTCCAAATTCCATCCTTAGTTGAAGGTCCTTCAGCAGAAAGCAATACAACACCAATATCAACATCTTCATTTGCATCATAGAACGCATCATAGAGTTCACTTGTAGTCTTTGGCCTAAATGCATTTCTAACATCTGGTCTATTAAAAGCTATTCTTGCTACACCATTACATTTCTTATAGGTGATATCTTCATATGCTTTTACAGTTTTCCAACTTATTTCATTCATTATCGCTACTCTATTTTTAAGATTTACAAAAATACAATTTTATGACCATCAAATAGTTACTTATTAACATTTTCGCTTATTGAAACATTACACTAATCGAATGCCATCTTTCTCTATAGTGATCAATCGTTGTTTATATAATGAGCCAATCGCTTTTTTAAAGCTTTTTTTACTCATTTCTAACTCTAATTTTATTTGTTCTGGATTAGATTTATCGGTTAAGGGTAAAAAGCCATTATTATCTTCTAATGTATTTAATATAAGTTCTGCATTTGGCTCAATATTTCTATAACCTATTTGCCCTAAAGTAATGTCTAACTTATTGTCATGACGCACTTTTTTCACGATCCCTTTAAGCTTATCTCCTACACTAAGCTCTTTATAGATATCATCTTGAAATATAAGACCTAAATGTTGTTTGTTAACAATGACATTCATTCCTAACTCTGATGGATGAGAAACAATGAGATCCACTTCATCAAATTGCTTTACTGTAAGCTGTTTATTATCTAGAAAACTATTGGTCTTACTTGAAGCCACTAGTCTATTTGTTTCATCATCTAAATAACAATAAATAAGGTACCAACCACCAGCCTTCATTTTATAGGCTTGCTCTTTAAATGGGCAAAATAGTTCTTTTACCATTCCCCAATCAAGAAACGCACCATGTTGTGTTACCTGATTACATCGTAACACTGCAAAATCATTCACTGTAACATATGGATCATCTGTTACAGCTACAGGACGCTCTTCGTTGTCTAAGTAAACAAAAACTTCTAATGGATCCCATATTTTAAACGTTTCTGGAATGTATCGATTAGGGAGTAATACTTCATTTCCATCTTCATCTGAAAGATAGAGTCCTTGTTCAGATTCTCGTATTATATCTAGCGTATTGTAATCACCTATTTTTATCATGCTGCAAAGATACAGATATTAGGTTTTAGAACTAAAAAAAGCGTTATAATTCTATTGAATCATAACGCTTGATACTTGTAGCATAAAATTTAATAAGCTGATTCTTTATTGAAATGTTTAGTCAATAAGTAATACACTACTGCTCTATACTTATTTCTGTTTGACTTGCCATAGGTTTCCATAACAGCAGCGATACCTTTATCTAAATCTGCACTATCATTTAAACCTAGCTTATTGATTAGAAAGTTATTTTTTACAGTCTCTAATTCTGATTCATCAGAAGCGGAAACTGTAGCAGAATCTGCATTATAGATCGATGGACCACAACCAATTGTGACTTTGGTCAATAAATCCATATCAGGATTTACACCGCATTTATCTTTCAGATCTGCTGCATATTTTGCAATTAATTCGTCTCTTTTGCTCATGTTAAATTATATTTTAGTGTTAATAAAAAGCCTTATAAAGATAACTGTTTTTATGACACACATGAATATGTTATGTCACAAATAACATTTACTTAATAAAATTGAAATATTCTAAAAGTATAGCATCATTAAGTGACCTTGGCGTAAACACTTCTAAAAGCTTCGGCATTTTTGACTTACTGAAAAAGTTTTTCAATACTTCTGCTAACTCAGTTTCTGTAGATGCTTGATCATAATCAAAACCATACATATCACATAATTGCTTTCCATTTAGGTGGTGTATGGTTTCAAAATAATTATCAAAATTGGCTGTGTTTTTGTGGCCAGGCAAAATTCTAAAAATACCTCCTCCATTATTATTAATAAGAATTATTCTGAAGTTATTAGGTATATAATTGTTCCAGAGCGCGTTACTATCGTAAAAAAAACTCAAATCACCAGTTATGAATGTTGTTTGCTTTTTTGATGCCACAGCATAACCAATAGCTGTAGATGTACTGCCATCTATACCACTTGTACCTCTATTGCAAAACACGTCTATTGATGGTTTAATATTGAAAAGTTGAGCATATCGAATTGTTGAACTATTACCCAATTGTAATGCACTTCCAGCCGGGATTTCTTTAAGTATTCGATCAAAGACTTTAAGGTCACTCAATGGAATTTCTTTGATATATTCAATATGTTTTTTATTCCTATGTTGTTTTATGTTAACCCAAAACTCAAAATAATTGCTTTTAGCTACATGTGTAATACGTGTTAAAAACTCTTTAAAAAACTGATTAGGAGCAGTTTCGATATGTTTGGTCAAGCAAAAAAATGTGTCATTAGCTTGATGCTCACCAACATGCCAATGCTGCTTTGGTTGGTATTGCCTCAAAAATGCTTTTATTTTCTTTGAGACAATCATCCCTCCTAATGTGATCAAGATATCTGGTTGTAGCAATTTGAACTCTTCATCTGTTAGAGGTGCAATTATTTTATCTATACTTGGAAAAAAATTAGGATGATATATGTTTGATGTGGTTTCTGTGAAAACGATTACACCATCATCATCTACTAACTCGTCTAATACTTCTTTTTCAATTGAATTTGGTTTTAGTTCACCCACTAAAATCATTTTACGCTTAGCTATATACCATTCATCTAAACAATCATTTAGTTCTGCAGCATCTATCTTGTATGGTTTCGTTTCCAATTCTTTAATCTTTGGGCTAATTGTAAGCGCTTCAACGAGTTCATATAAAGGTTCATCAAAAGGAACGTTAATATGAACAGGGCCTTGCTTAAACTTTGCTAGATTAAGTGCTGTATTTATTTCTTCTTCATTAAATGATTGAATTCCCTGTTGCAAACCTAAAAAGCGTTCTAATTTGTTCTCAATACTTTTAAAAATGGGAAGTTCTTGGTCTTGCGGCAGTCTACTCTCGTCATTAAGATCAAGTTTCAAATTTGCTGAATAAAGAATATGATTTTCAAAAACGTTTTTTTGATTGATGGTTTGCCCATCTCCAATACCAACTAAATGTTTTGGTCGATCTGCAGAAATAACAATCATTGGAATGTTACTAAAATAAGCTTCAGCTACTGCTGGATAATAATTTAGCACAGCACTTCCCGAAGTACAAATTATTGCAGCTGCTTCATGTGTTTGTTGTGCTATTCCCAACGCAAAGAATGCAGCACTACGCTCATCAACGATACTATAGCATGAGAAAAAATCATCGTTTGTAAAACCAATTGTTAAAGGTGCATTTCTACTTCCTGGTGAAATAACAATGTGTTTTATGCCTTTGAGTTTGCACAATTGAACTACAGTTTGCGCAAGGGGAATTTTTGGATAAGCCATGTATAAGTTTGTATCTACAAATTTAAGAAAAAAATAGCGCTTTAAATAGACTTACAATAACAAAACACGCTTTATTGTTTGTGTTTTTGAAACCGTTTCCATCCATTCAAACTCAGAGTTAGAATCTTCGGTAATTCCTCCACCAACATAGATCAAAGCTTGGTCTTTTTTAAGTTGCATACATCGTAAATTCACAAATAAATTGCATACATTTTTTACCGTTGAATAGGCATTATTTTCAACATTACGTTTATTTATATTCCTTGTTTGGTTACGCTTCATATTTAGTTCACCTAAAAAGCCTGTGTAAAACTCACGATTATAGTTTTCGTTCTTCAAAATAAAAGCCTTAGCACTATCTTTTGGTAAACCGCAAACGGCTGGTGTTGGGTGCAATTTATCTAATATTATCTTTAAATCTGACGATAAAACTCCTGTTATTTTAGTTTGAAGATGCAACAAGTTACCAGCTCTAACAGTTTCAAGATCAGAGAAATGAAAATGTGCTACATTTTCTCCCAATGCATGGCGTATAGCATTGGTAACGATATCTTGTTCAACCAACTCTTTTGTTTTCCATGACACATCTAACGTTCCATTATATGGTTGAGTGCCAGCTAATGAGACCGTTTCAAACCTTCTGTTTTCAACCTTAAGAAGTATTTCAGGTGATGCACCTAACCACAAACCAACTTTTGGATGATACCATAAATAGACTAGAGCAGATTTATAATGAACTAATAGTTGTTTGAAAATAGCTGCTGGTTGATTATTAGAATATGCTATCGTTTCGCAACGAGAGAGGACAACTTTTTCAAAAAAACCTTTTTGTATTGCATTAATACCAGAATTAACAAGACGAATATGCGAATCTTTTCCTTCTTTAGATTCAAAATCATATACTGAGTCTTTTTCATCAACACTAAAATCTTCAAGAATGGCTTCATACGATTCTGACTTCGCAGTTGGAATTAAAATACTTTTATTTTTGGTATCAAAAGGTGCAAATATAAATCCGCTTTCTTTATAGTCTCCAGCATAAAAAATTGTATCCTCTTGCTGAAGCAAAAGTTTAGTTGATGATGAATGCGGTAGTCTGTAGGCAACAAAAGGGTGCTTTTTTTTGAATTGGGATTGTATGAGGTCTAAAAAAGAAACTGAATCCATTAGCCTTTTTTTGGAAGAGAAATGGTTGACAGTCTACAAATCGAAATTAGATTGTCGTTGTCATCTGTAATTTTTATATCAATAAGTTGTGTAGTTCTACCTTTGTGTAAAAATGTAGCCTTAGCATAGACAAAACCTTCACTTACACTCTTGATATGATTTACTGTAATTTCTAAGCCACGAATAAATTTATTTTCAATATCTAAAAAAATATGAGATGCAAAACTTCCAACACTTTCAGCCAAAGCAGCAGTAGCGCCTCCATGCAATATACCATCAGGTTGATGTACTCTAGATGTAACTGGCATTCTTGCGATTAAAAAATCTTCACCATAATCTACAATCTTAATATCTAAGGTTTCCAAAAGTGTATTTTTGCTAGCGGCATTTGCATTTGCTAGAATATTTTCTTTAGATAATTGCATAGAAATACTGTATTTTTAAATGGGAAACAAAAATACAAAATCAATTGCTAAATGAATTCCATAGAAAAAGAAATATCTTATACAACCACAAATACATATTCTACTTTAAACAATTTAACAGCGCACACAAAGAACGTATGGTTTGTATGCCATGGCATGAGTTATTTGAGTCGTTATTTTTTAAAATATTTCACTCAACTCAATACTAAGGAGAACTACATCATTGCGCCTCAAGCACAAAGTAAACATTACATTCCTCCAAAATTCAAACATATAGGAGCTACATGGTTAACCAGAGAAAACACAATAAAGGAAACTGAAAATATAATGCGTAATTTTGATGCTATATTTGAAGCTGAGAAACTTCCTAAACATATAAATTTAATTCTATTTGGTTATTCGCAAGGCGTAAGTGTTGCTATGAGATATGTAGCTAAACGACAATTGCAATGTTCACAATTGGTTTTACATTCTGGAGGTATTCCAAAAGAACTAAATTCAAAAGATTTTAAATTCTTAAAGGCAAAAATTTCACTTATTTATGGCATTAACGATGAGTATTTGAATGATGAACGGATGATTTACGAAACGAATCGTGTACATGAATTATTTGGAACTAAAGTGAACATACTTCCTTTTGAAGGAACTCACATTGTTAATGTTGATTTGATCAGTAATTTAGTATGAATGCACCTATATTAGAAACCAATAGAGTAAAACTCACTCTTTTAGACTTGAGTAACTATACCAACTTATTAGATATTGCTCAAGAGGAGCGTTTAATTTTTTTCTCACCAAGTAATATCTCTACTCCGGAAGCGTTAAAAGCCTACGTGCAAACTGCAGTTGATGGTTATTATCACAAAACGATTATTCCTTTTATCGTATATGATAAAGCAAATAAGAGGTATGCAGGAAGCACACGCTTTGGGTTAATAGATCACAAGAATAAAGTGCTACATATTGGTTGGACATGGATTGGTCATGCGTTTCAGAGAACTGGACTTAACAAGCACATGAAATACTTGATGCTTAAATACGCTTTTGAAACCATGGAATTTGAAAAAGTAGAGTTTAGAATAGACGAGCGCAATGTAAAATCAAGGAAAGCTGTTGAAAAAATTGGTGCTACACTTGAAGGTATATTGCGAAGTAACACAATAATGCAAGATGGATTTAGACGCAGTACTTGTTGTTATGGAATTTTAAAGTGCGAATGGAATACTATAAAACTTGAATTGTTTAGTGAATTTTAATTATTCGCACTTAGCCAAATCGCACGCTTTTTATCTAAATAAGCTTTTTCTAGTGCATTTGTAACTTTCTCTAAAGCAAGATCAATGTGCTTTAGAGCCGCCTTGAAATTATGCTCAGAAGCATAATAATCTGCTTTGGCTGCATAATACAAATAAGCACGTTGCCCTAAATCACTAGCATTTAGCTTATTAAAATAGTTATTAGCTTGTTTATAATTATTGCTTTGCATACAAATTACTGCCATAGTTAGTATGTGTGATGGCATAGGCTGCAAGCTATGTAATGCTTCATACAACTTTAAAATCTTATCCCAACTGGTCGTCTCAAAAGAACTTGCTTTTAAATGTTCGGCAGCTATAGCTGCTTCGTAGTGATAACATGAAAATGTTTCTGTTTCAATAGCTTTATTCATCATAGAATTTCCTAATTCAATCAATGGGAAATGCCACTGACTTCTATCTTGATGCTTCAAATCTAAAATCTCATTATTAGAATTGATTTTACTATCCAATCTAGACGAATGAAAGCACATTAAAGCAAACAATGCGTAAACTTCTGATAAACGCATGTCATTTCGCTTGAGCAATAATTGACATAAACGCATGGCTTCACCACATAATTCTGTACGGATCAATTGTGCCTTTGTGTTTGAATGAAACCCTTCATTAAAGATAAGGTACAGCACTTCCATAACACTCTCTAAACGCTCGCGAAGCATTTTACCTCTAGGGATTTTGAATTGCAAATCAGCCTTTTGAATCACTTTTCTTGCTCTAGATAAACGCTTCTTTACAGTATCGTCTTTTAATAATAATGCTGAAGCAATTTCTTTGGTACTGAAACCTGAAACTGTTTTTAAAGCAAAAGAGATACGATCTCTAGCATCAAGCTTTGGATGGCAAGCAGTAAAGATCATTCGCAATTGCGCATCTTCAATCTCTGTATCCAAAAAAAGTTCATTAATGGCAATGGTATCAACGCCTTGGCTTAATTTCGGAAGGTGATTACGTTCCGTTTTAAGTTTCCTAAAGATATCTAAAACTCTATTCTTTGCAGCAGTAGTCAACCAAGCTTCTGGATGTTGTGGTTGTTGATTTCGCCAATTAATGCTAGCTTTAATAAACGTATCTTGAACAGCATCTTCAATGATATCAAGATGTACTAACCCGAAAATACGAGTTAAAACAGAGACCATCTTTCCACTGTGATGGCGAAATAGATGGTCTATGAGTTTAGGTTCCATTAGCGATCAAATACCATAACTTCACGAATTTCAACCGTTCCGCCTAAATCGTAATCTGGAAAGTCTTGTGCTATTTCTTGCACTTGATCAAAATCTTTAGCCATAACTAAATAATAACCACCAACAATTTCTTTTACTTCAGCCGAAGTAAGGTCTGTAGTGGTTCTATTTTCTCCTACTACTCTACGTATTTGAGGTGTTAGTGCATTTCCTCCTCTTAAAATTCCAGCTTTTTCCATTTTTTCACTCCAAGCAAACCATTTGCCCATTCGGTTTTGCAAATCTTCTGGAGAAAGCCCTAGATCAGAATAATCTGCACCAATAAAAATCATCATAAATTCTTTCATAATTTTATAAATTAAATTGTTTATACTTTTAAGACGTTTGACTATTTAAAAACGTGGACAACTTTACAAGAAAAATAAGTTTGCATATTGAGTTTTATATTTTTATAAAAATAAATAATATTCATAAGTCAGCAAGTTTGGAAAAGTGATTCTTTACTTTACTTTATATTTTTGACCTATTAATATGGAGTTATGAAT
The DNA here is from genome assembly GCF_947503375.1 of uncultured Psychroserpens sp. Classification (GTDB taxonomy): domain Bacteria; phylum Bacteroidota; class Bacteroidia; order Flavobacteriales; family Flavobacteriaceae; genus Psychroserpens. The sequence goes on along the minus strand of NZ_CANNDQ010000006.1, from coordinate 90,361 downwards.
AACAGAAAAACGAACAAAGCGTATTACGAAGAGCGTTTAAATTGTATAATTGAGTATATACATAACCATCTAGACCGCAAAATCGACATCAAGACGCTGGCTGAGATCTCACATTTTTCTCTTTTTCATTTTCATCGTATTAGTAGAGCATTACTAGGAGAACCCATTGGTGCTTACATTTCTAGAACACGCATAGAAACTGCAGCAAAAATGATTCGCTATACGACTTTAGATATTGAAAGCATCGCTTATAGTGTAGGTTTTGAAACTCCTTCATCTTTATCAAAAAAATTTAAAAGTCATTTTGGTATTTCTCCGTCAGTGTATCGCAAAAACAAATTATTCTCAATCAAATCAAACGACATTATGGAATTACAATTAAACATCAAAAAACCGAAAATCAATGAAATTGAAGATAAACAATGCATATATTACAGAATGCAAGGTAACTATCGTACACTAGATTATGCGAATGCATGGAAAAAGCTTTGGGCAGAAGTAAAATCTCAAAAATTGTTCACTAAAGGTATAGAGCATTTAGGGCTTCCTCATGATGATCCAAAGGTAACTGATGAAAATAAAGTGCAATACGATGCTTGTTTAGTTATTCATAAAGATGCGAAGCCTACAGGAGATATAGGTGTTAAAACTTTAAAAGGAGGCAAATTTGCAGTCTTTTTATATCAAGGAAGTTACAGTCATTTTGCTGAAGTTTATAACTACATGTTCAATGATTGGTTGTTAAATACAGATTACGAATTACGTGATGCGCCTGTAAGAGAGAAATATATCAGTAATCCTGAACGTACTGAAGCTCATAAATTAAAAACTGAATTTTATATTCCTATTAAGTAGTCAGTTTAGCTACAATAGCCTTAGTTGGTAAAATAGCTTTGGTATGTTCAATACTTGGGCCAGCTACCCAAACAGTTTTATAAGTCGCCTTCTTGGCGGCTTTTTCAGTTGCTTTCATACCAATTGAAAATCGAATCATTTTCACCCATTTTTTCAACTTTCTATTCTTGTTCAATATAGATTCTATCCACGTTTGCTTAGTACCAATTTTTTGAACGTAAGGCGTATTAATCACTGTACAAGGTGTCCCAGAAATTCGCTCAGTCATCACAATATCATCAGCGCCATAATCTACACAAGCCTGTTTGTATTCATTTGTTACATTTGCTTCTACTGATGCAATAAAAGGGCTACCAACTGAGACGCCATCTGCACCATAGTTCAGCATTTTATCAATATCGGCTTTACAGCCTACACCACCAGCTGAGATTACAGGAATAGATAGATTCTCTTTCAATTCTTTGATTAGATCTTCAGGAGAAATATTCCCTCTGTGCCCTCCAGCTTGATTATTAACTGCAATGGCAGCATCTGCTCCTAAACCTTCAACTTTTTTAGCAAACTTTAAATCTGTAACATCGCAAAATACTTTAATACCAACTGCATGCGCTTGCCTGATGGTTTCTTCTGGACTACCAAGTGACGTGATTATGAAATCACAACCTTCTTCACAAAGTACTTCTAATTGCCCTTTGTACTTTATATTAGATTTGTTGACTATTAGATTAAACCCAAATGAACCACCTTCAACTTTTGCCTGTTTCAATTCTTTTAACGCATTACGTAATTCGTCTAAAGTTCTATAATTCAATGCAGGAATACAGCCAGCGATACCAGATTTCATTGCTTCTTTAACCATTGCTGTATTAGATACTAAAAACATTGGCGCTTGAATAATTGGATATGTTATTTGTAATAATTGAGTGAGTTTTGTATCAGTCATTTGATTTTTCTTGTAAAGATAAAAAAAATACTATGCACGCATAATATCAAACTGTATTATTCATAATATCGTTTACTACTTCTGGATTTAGTAGTGTACTGATATCACCTAGGTTACTTGTGTCTTTATGTGCTATTTTACGTAAAATACGACGCATGATCTTACCACTTCTAGTTTTTGGAAGTCCACTAGTAAATTGAATCTTATCTAATTTAGCAATAGGACCGATTTGCTCAGTTATGATCTGGTTGATTTCTTTTCTTAAATTATCATGATTTCTACCTTCACCAGCCTCTTTAAGCGTTACATAACCATACAACGCATTTCCTTTTATATCGTGCGGAAATCCAACAATGGCACTTTCTGCAACTGCTGGATGCTCATTAATGGCATCTTCAATTGGTGCGGTTCCTAAATTATGACCTGAAACGATTATTACATCATCTACTCTACCAGTAATTCTATAGTAACCCACTTCATCTCTCAAAGCACCGTCTCCTGTAAAATATTTATTCTCAAAAGCTGAAAAGTATGTGTCTTTATATCGCTGATGATTTCCCCATATTGTTCTGGCCATACTCGGCCATGGAAATTTAATACACAAACGACCATCAACTTGATTTTCTTTTATTTCTTCACCGTTTTCATTAATCAATGCTGGTTGAACACCTGGAAAAGGTAGCGTAGCATACGTAGGCTTGGTTGGTGTTGCATATGGAATAGGTGTAATCATAATACCTCCTGTTTCAGTTTGCCACCACGTATCTACAATTGGTGCTTTCTTTTTCCCAACATTATCATCATACCAATGCCAAGCTTCTTCATTAATCGGTTCTCCAACAGTTCCTAACACTTTCAGAGAAGACAAGTCGTATTTTTCTAAATGGGTAAGGCCTTCTTTTGCCAAAGCTCTAATTGCGGTTGGAGCTGTATAAAACTGTGTGACTTTATGTTTTTCAACTATATCCCAAAATCTTCCAAAATTAGGATAACTTGGTACGCCCTCAAACATTACTGTTGTAGCTCCATTAGCTAATGGCCCATAAACAATGTAACTGTGCCCAGTTATCCAGCCAATATCTGCTGTACACCAATACACATCTTCTTCTCTATATTGAAATACATTTTTAAAAGTATAAGCAGTATATACAAGATAACCTGCTGTAGTGTGAACCATTCCTTTTGGCTGACCAGTAGAGCCTGAAGTATATAAAATAAACAAAGCATCTTCAGCATTCATGATTTCTGCTTTACAAATTGTGGGCGCTTGATCTAGCTCTGGTTGCAACAAATAATCTCTTCCTTCTTCCATTATTATGTTAGAATTGATTCGTTTAACCACTAAAACTGTTTTAACACAACTGCATTCCTTTAAAGCTTCGTCTACAATCCCTTTTAGGTCAATCGTTTTTGTGCCTCTATACGAACCATCGCTTGTAATTACCATTTTGCATTCAGAATCATTTATTCTTGAAGCCAATGCAGTTGATGAAAAACCAGCAAAAACGACAGAATGTATTGCTCCTATCCTAGCACAAGCCAATACTGCTATTGCTAGTTCAGGTATCATTGGTAAATAGATACAAACGCGATCACCTTTAACTATACCTTTATTTTTTAACACATTAGCAAATTTGCATACTTTTTTATGTAATTCATTATATGTAATGTGCTGCGCTTTTTCTTTAGGATCATTGGGTTCAAATAAAATAGCCGTCTTGTTTCCTCTAGCTAACAAATGTCTATCAATACAATTTTCAGTAATGTTCAATTGAGCACCTTCAAACCATTTAATACTAGGTTTAGAAAAATCCCAACTTAGTATCTTATCCCATTTTCTTCTCCACATGAAATGCTCCTCAGCAATTTCTTCCCAAAATAATTCAGGGTTTGCAACAGATTTTCGGTATACTTGATAATATTCCTCCAAATGCTTAATGTGGTAATTGCTCATATAACTTTACGATTTTGTGTTGGTGAGTTGCTATTAATTAGTGACGATTAAAATTAATGATTTATTTCAACGTGTTAAAATGTGGTTGAACGATTTATTTTATAACAGAAGCTTTTCAATATAAAAAAGACTTCATTTTAATTTTAGTTTTTCCTTTGAAATGATATATTAGCAGTCTTAACCACTATTTATGATTAAATATACTCTGAGTTTCATTGTTCTATTGATGATCTCGTTCTCTGCGCAATCACAAAAACGAATTGACCCTACAGACAAAGACAAAGTTTTAGCCAACGCACTGAAAGAAAAATTTCCAGATGATAACGTAGCACTAGTAACAAGCAAAGACTTTGTTACTTTTGGTTACAACAAGCGTGATCAAAAAGTAACTGTTGAGCATCAAGCAAAAGAAAATATGATAAATATTGATGTTAGAGCAGATATCCAAGCCTATAGTTTTTATGATGGCGAATCTTCTATTGAGGAATTTGATATCAGATACAGAAATGAAAAAAATGCAGGCTTTTTTATTAGAGATGAAGCATATCAAAGTGAAGACCTATTTCATAACGATACTCGTGTTCAATATACCACAATTGACTTTCCAGTTAAAGGCTATCGCTATTTAACTAACATCATCAAGCATTATAAAGACATTAAATATTTCACCAAGTTATATTTTAACGGTGAGTATCCTGTAGCAAAAAAAACAATAGTGGTTGTTGTACCGAATTGGTTAAATTTAGAATTGAAAGAACTAAATTTTGAAGGATACGATATCACAAAAAAAGTAACTAATAACGATAAGGGTAATGCAAAAATTCATACTTATACTATAGAAAATATAGAGGCTATGTATAAAGAAGAAAGTACTCCTGGACCTACATATATCTATCCTCACATACTTGTTTTAGCCAAAACTTATAAACAAAATGGTAAAACCATTAATATATTTAATGAAACACAAGACTTATATAATTGGTACAAGTCATTAGTTAATAGTTTAGAAAATGATAATACACCTATAAAAGATAAAGTAAAGGAGTTGACAGAAAATGCTAAGACAGATGAAGAAAAAATCAAGAATATTTACTATTGGGTACAAGATAATATAAGATATATTGCTTTTGAAGATGGCATTGCTGGTTTTAAACCAGATGAAGCATCAAATGTGTTTACTAAACGTTATGGTGATTGTAAAGGCATGGCCAATCTTACTAAACAAATGCTTATTGAGGCTGGTTTTGATGCACGTTTAACATGGATTGGTACAAAACGTATTGCATATGATTATTCAACACCAAACTTATCTGTAGATAACCATATGATATGTACACTCTTTAAAGATGATGAAACTATATTCTTAGATGGTACAGAAAAATTTAATGCATTTGGAGAGTATGCTGATAGAATTCAAGGCAAGCAGGTATTAATAGAAAATGGTGATGCATATATCTTAAAGCATGTTCCGGTTTCTGATGCAGAATTTAATAAAGAGCGTTTTGCTTATAACCTAACTTTGTCACAGGATCATATCACAGGTTCAGTCGATAAAACCTTTAATGGCGAGAGTAGATCTAGTTTATTATACTATTTTAATAATTTGAAGAATGATAAAAAGGATGAATTCTTAGAGTACTATCTCAATAAAGGTAACAGCAACATAAAGGTTTCTAATATAGAAACTTCAGATTTACTAAATCGAGATGACAAAATAAATATCGCATACGATGTAGTTATTAAAAATGCAGTATCATCATTTGATGATCAGGTCTATATAGATTTAGACTTCGATAAAGAACTCTCTAACTTTAAATTAGAAAAACGCAAAGCCGACTATATTTTCAGTTCTAAAAAAGACTTAGAGTCTACAACTCGCTTAGAGATTCCAAAAGGGTATAAAATTGCACATCTACCAGAAAACATCTCTGTATCTAGTAATAACTACGATATGGATGTTAAATTTTCTAAAGACAATAATATTATTGTTTATAAGAAACAATTCAAAATAAAGAATGCAAAAATTGAGACTTCAGATTTTGAAGAATGGAACGGTTTTATCGACCAACTCAATGCCATATATAATGAACAAATCATCTTAACTAAAGAATAACTTATGATTTCAAGATATTTAATCCTTCTCTTGCTTACTGTTTCTGTTTCAGTATTTTCTCAATCAAAAGAAGAATTAGCTGCAAAAGATTTTTTTTGGGGCGCAAACGATACTTATAAAGACGCCAATGACATTCCAAAAGAATGGACCAATGAATCGGCTGTGATCATTTACAAAAATGTAAATTACGATTTTCACAAATTTGGAAAGAACGTAACCTATACCACCTCGATAAGAAAACGAATCAAACTATTGGATAAAGCTGCAGTTGAAGAGTTTTCTGAATTTGCATTTACAAAGCGTTTTCGATCATCAAAAGGACGCTTTACTTGGAAGAAGAAAGGCGGCACTTTTGTTGGTGTAAAAATTATAAAACCAGATGGTAGTATTACCGAAATTGATGTAGAAAAGGACGCTGTTGAAGTTGATGGTGAAACTAAAATAGCCATTGCAAATTTGGAAGTTGGTGATATAATTGATTATTACTATTACAGAAATGAACCCTTCAAAACGACTTATGCGTTTGGTTTTGATCCTGTAGAGACCAGCTTAGGTGAAGAATATCCAATCATGGATTACAAACTCTTTTTCGAAACTGAAAATGATTTCTTTATCAATTTTAAGTCTTTTAATGGTGCTCCAGAATTAAAAGAGATTCCAACAGAAAAAAAGAACATGAGACGTTATGAACTGATCGAAACAAATATTCCAAAGAGTGAATATAAACGTTGGTTCTACCCATTAGTTGAATTACCTTCCTATAAGTTTCAAGTCTATTTTGCACGTTCTGGTAAGTTTGAAGATCGAGCATTAGCTTTTCTTCCAGAGAAAGAAGACATCATAAAAACTAGTGTTTCGAAAGAGGAAGTACTTGACCTGTATGATAGCAGATTCAAACCAGATGGCGATGTGGGTGATGTAAAGTCATTTTTTAAAGGTAAATCTTTCAAAAATGATAGAGAAAAAGTGATTGCAGCATATTATTACATGAGGCATTATTACTTAACGCGATATGTTGAAGCCTTTTATGCAAAAGAGTCAAATATTTCTCCTTACCCATTTATGGTATATGGTTACAATGTTGTATTCATACAAAACCAAAAGCAGTTTATTAGACATTTTACTGAGTTTTTGAAACGTCAAAAAATTGATTACAATATTGTAGTCGGAAAGAAACGTTATGATGGCTCTATGGATGATCTTTTAATTGAACGCAATGTAAATGTTTTGGTAAAAGTAAAAACAGCAACTCCTCTCTATGCAGAATTTTTTAGTCCACATACCAACATCAATGAGTTTTCGCCATTAATGGAAGGAACAGACGTGTTTTTATTATCTTCAGAAAAAAGCAAAAAGCGAATAGACGTCGTTGAAAATGGAAAATTACCAACCTCAACCTACCTAGACAATGAAACCAAAAAAGCAGTTACGTTAACTATTAATGATGATTTTTCAGGTATAGAGATTACTTCAGTTAATAGCTTTAAAGGTCATGAAAAAAGTGATCAACAATACGACAGACTTACTTTTACTGATTATGTTTTTGAAGATTATAAAAAATATGAAACAGAATCTTGGATCGATCTCGTTAAACGCAAAAAGGATAAAGCCAAATACAAAAAAGAAATGGATGCTTTATCTGCAAAACTAAAAACAAAACAAAAAGAGCGTTTTGAAGAAGCTATTAAAGGCGAATATGGTGTAGAAGATGTTGAAGATTACACCTATGAGATCAATGAAAATGGTCGTTACAGCTTAGAATCTTATTTTACTTTCACAGAAAGCTTCAAAGCTAAAAATGCGCTTATTAAAAAAGCTGGTCCAAATTATATTTTAGAAATTGGTAAATTAATTGGAGGTCAAATCGATCTTGATGAAAAAGAACGCAAACGTACTGAAAATGTATATATGCCGTATCCTAGAAGTTTTAACTACAGTATTACATTAAACATCCCAGAAGGTTATACTGTTGCTGGTTTAGATAAGTTAAATAAAACTGTAGATAATGCCACTGGAGCTTTTATAAGTACCGCAAAAATTGAAGATAATACTTTAATAGTAAATACCTCTAAACAATACAAGAACTATTACGAACCTAATAGTAACTGGGATATGATGATTGCCTTTCTAGATGAAGCAAATCAGTTTACTAATGAAAAGGTTTTATTAAAAAAGAAATAGCTTGGTTTTTATTTGTAACGTGTATTAGATTTGAGCCGTAATTTGTAAGCCTTGATTTCTTTAACAACTCTTGGCGCCATAATTATGGTGGCCAACATTGTTGGAATAGCCATAAATGCAAAAATACCATCAATAAAATTTATCATTGTACTGAAAGATGTAGTAGCGGCTAAAACTATACTTGCGATATAGAGGTAATTGTATAGGTACTTATATCTTGCGCCTACTAAAAAAGACATGCATTTAGTACCATAATATGCATAAGAAAATAACGATGAAATGCTGAATACAAACACGCATACCATAAGCAAGTATTGCCCAACTCCTGGCATAGCATCTTGAAAAGCTGATGCTGTTAAACTTACTCCATTATCTAAAGTAGTTTGCCAAACACCTGTTACTAAAATTGCCAAAGCAGTTAATGTACAAACAATTAATGTATCAATTACTGGACCTAACATAGCAACTAAGCCTTCTCGAACGGGTTCGTCAGTCTTAGCTGCGCCATGAGCCATAGGTGCTGTTCCTATTCCGGCTTCATTAGAAAACGCACCTCTCTTAATCCCTAATAAAATAAGTGCGCCTAGTACACCGCCAAAAACAGCATCACCTTCAATATAACTAGCATTAAAAGCATCAGTAAAAATGAGTAGCAGGTATTTAGGCACCTCATCTATATGCATTGCCAAAATAATAAGCACCAGGACAAAATATAAAAGAACCATAGAAGGCACCAATTTTGAAGCAATATTACTTATTCGTTTAAGCCCTCCTAAAATTACTATTGATGTAATGACAACTAATAGACCAGCTATAATGAGATTCGTATAGAGATTCACTTCTACTCCATTAGGAATAAGAATGATATCATTGATGGCTTGTTTCAATTGATTTACATTTACAACAGGTAGAGCTCCTAAAAGACCAAAGAAAGAAAACATCATTGCAAGAAACTTCCAGTTTTTGCCTAAGCCTTCAGTAATGAAATACATGGGTCCGCCTTGTAGCTTTCCGTCGCTATCTTTACCTCTATACATAATTGCTAAAGTAGATGTGAAAAATTTGGTGCTCATCCCAACTATAGCACTAATCCACATCCAGAACATGGCACCTGGACCACCAATTGTGATTGCCAGTGCTACACCAGCAATATTTCCCATACCAATAGTAGATGATAACGCTGTTGTTAATGCCTTGAAATGGCTTATTTCTCCTGGATCATTAGGGTCATCATACTTTCCTCTAAGTACTTGTAATGCATGACCAAAAAAACGAAAAGGCAAAAACCTAGAAATAATGAGTAGATAAAGTCCACCTCCAATTAACAAAACAAGTAATGGAATTCCCCATGCTAAAGAAGAAAATTGTTCAGAAATTGTTTTGAGTTGCTCCATATATTTAGATACGAATTAGCAACTAAGATATTATTTTAGCTTTAGCTATCCTTAAAAATTAAAAGTATCTTTAATTTTTTAATTTTTTAATTTTTGAAAACCAACCGAATCTTTTTCATTGATGCTGTTCGTGCATTTGCTATTTTGATGATGCTTCAAGGTCATTTTATTGACACGCTTCTGAGTCCTATATACAGAGATGAAAATAATATGGCTTATCAAATATGGTCGTACTTTAGAGGCATTACTGCGCCAACTTTTTTTACTATATCTGGTTTGGTGTTCTTGTATTTGCTATTGAGAGCTAAAGCAAAAGGTAATGATGGACCTAGAATTAGAAAAGGCTTTTATAGAGGTTTACTCTTATTAGGAATAGGTTATGCGTTGCGAATAGATGTTTTTGGCTGGTTACGAGGTGAATTCAGTAGCTATATCTTTGTGATTGATGTACTTCAGTGTATTGGTTTATCACTCATTTTGCTCATAGGTTTCTATATATTATTCCGTAAGCATATAGGCTTATTATCGTTGTTCTTGTTACTTGTTGGTAGTCTCTGTTTTCTATGTGAACCCTTGTATCGTAACTTAGACTTAAATCAAATTCCACAAGTTTTGGCTAATTACATGACTAAAGCAAATGGATCTATTTTCACAATCTTGCCTTGGTTTGGGTTTACGGCTTTTGGTGGTTTTCTGGCGACTATATTTTTCTCACATGTGCATAAAAACAGATTTAGATTGATCACAGTAATCTCATTTTTTGCTATTGGTAGTTTGCTTGTAGAATATTCCTCATGGTTATTAATGAAACTCTATTATTTAACAGACATTGAACTCTTTAAATCCTCTGCCTACTATAATTATCTTTTCACTCGTTTTGGGAATGTACTCATTCTGTTTGGTGCGTTCTATGCAGCCGAGCCTCTATTAAAGGGATCACTTATTAGTAAAATCGGACAGAAAACATTATCAATATATGTCATTCATTTCATCATCATATTTGGAAGTTTTACAGGTATTGGACTAAAACTTTTTTTTCAAAAATCTTTAAATCCTACTGAAGCAATACTAGGTGCCATTGCCTTTATGATCATCGTCTGTATTATTTCTTTCCATTACGTAAAAACCAATGCTTTTATTTATAATTATTTAAGATTATTGATGAAGGCTATTAAAAGGGCGAATTGAATTTTGTTTTAAAAATATGCCTTTTTGTTTTAAAGCGTATGCTTTTGTTTTAATGTGTTAGCTTTTGTTTTAAAGATAATATGCTCACAATTAAGACTGAATTTTAATTTATATTTTTATCAAAGGCTACTTAATGTTTGGGCTTTGAATAATTAAGCTATCCCATACATTGCATTTTTTTAGCCTTATAACCTTAACTAAGCTTTGCAATCGAATAATTTAAACATAGCTGATGAAGATTTTTTTTATTATTATAGGTGTTTTATTAGTCTCATGCCAAACCAATACTTCAAAAAGTCAAGATGAAGTGATAAGACCACCTAAAGAATTTGACACTATAAGAAATGAGATTATAAATCTAGTTAAAGAAGAGAAAACGCCTTCCTTTTCTGTTGCGGTAGTACAAAATGGAAGTATTATATGGAAAGAATCCTTTTTAAAAACCACTGATTCACTGGAATTTCAAATTTTACCAGATTCACAATACCCAATTGCATCATTATCCAAATCAATTACTGCAACCCTTATTATGAAACTCGTAGAAAGTGGGAATATGTCATTAGATGACCCTGTGGAACAGTATCTTCCAAATAAACTTACATTTTATAACAAAAGACGTTATTCCATACGTGAGTTATTAAACATGACTGCTGGTATTCCACACGGTTGGATATTCCTTAACAGTAATACTACTTTTGCATCTGAAGCTAGTAACCAAGATTGGATCACAAAATATGGTATAAGCACATTACCTAAAGGTACTTATGAATACTCGAACTATTCTTATGGTATTTTAGAAGCTATTATAGAGAAAGCTTCTGGAAAACCTTATCACCAAGTTTTGGAAGAAGAAATATTCAACCCTTTGAATATGGTCAATTCATATGTTTCATCTGAAAACGCAAACAAGTCTAAGTTCTCCAATCCTATTCGAGATGTTGGTAATCCTTCCATTTTTATACCATCAGCTGGTGCTGGAACATTTTCAAATTTAAATGATTTGATCTTGTATGCACGTCATAATTTAAAAGAGAAAGGAAAAACTATTCTAAACTCAGACTTAATAGATAGCCTACATTATAGTAAAACCAATGCTTCATCTATTACTGCTCTAGGTTGGGGAAGCATTAACATCGATGATGACACGACATGGTTAGTATCTAATGGAAGTTTTCCAAAATCAGCCAACTCAAACCTAACAATTATTCCCGAAAAAAACATCGCAGTAATTTGTTTAGCAAATAAAGACTATCAAAGTTCAGCAGATATTCAAGCTATAAAAATAGCTGATGTTTTAGTTACTGGATTTGCAAAAAAAGCATTTTCTAAAATAGAGGCATATGAAGCCAACAATTCAACTCCATTAAATACTAATATAATGAACGGTAATAGTTGGGAAGGCTATATACATATTGGCTCCGAAAAGTATCCAATGCACTTTACTTTTGAATCTGATAATTTATACTTTTCATTTAATCAAAATAAAAAACAAAAGATACAACACTTAAATATTGATGCTCAACTTATCCTGAGAGGAAGTGCCAACATACTAGTAAAAAATCCTCTTACAGAAAAATCTGAAACTACCAATGGCAATATGAATTTACTATTGAGCGAGAACAAATTGCAAGGTCATTTTTCTGCTTTATTTAGAAAAGATAATGAATATGATATAGCCCTTCCTTTTTACATTGAAGCTGAGAAAATTAATTAAGCTATTGATTTTAAGTATGACATCACATTAGCCTCTATTCTACTTTGAATATTAGAAACATCTGCTTTCACAAATTTTTCTCCCATAATATTTTCATATAATTCAATGTAACGTTCACTTACAGTATGGATATATTCATCACTCATTTCAGGAACAGTTTGCCCTTCTAAGCCTTGAAAATTATTAGAAATAAGCCATTGGCGTACAAACTCTTTAGACAACTGTTTTTGTGGTTCATTATTCTCTTGACGTTCTTGATAGCCATCAGTATAAAAATAACGTGATGAGTCTGGTGTATGGATCTCGTCAATTAAAACAATCTTTCCTTCTTTAGTTTTACCGAATTCGTACTTGGTATCGACTAATATCAACCCTCTAGATGCTGCTATTTCTGTACCGCGTTGAAATAATTTACGCGTATAATCTTCAAGCACAAGATAATCATCTTCAGAGACAATGCCTCGTTTCAAAATGTCTTCACGAGAAATATCTTCATCGTGATCTCCCATTTCGGCTTTTGTAGCTGGTGTAATTATAGGTTCTGAAAACTTATCGTTTTCTTTCATACCTTCAGGCAGTTCCACACCACATAATAAACGCTTACCTGCTTTGTACTCTCTTGCAGCATGCCCAGACATATAACCTCTGATAACCATTTCTACTTTAAAGGGTTCACACAAATGACCAATAGCCACATTAGGATCTGGAGTAGCTGTTAGCCAGTTTGGGACGATGTCTTCAGTTGCTTTCATCATGCTTGTTGCAATCTGGTTTAGAATTTGGCCTTTATATGGGATCCCTTTGGGCATAACAACGTCAAAAGCACTAAGCCGATCCGTAGCGATCATGACCAGTTGTTCATTATTAATATTATAGACTTCCCTTACCTTCCCTTTGTAAACACCCTTTTGATTTGGAAACTTAAAATCGGATGCTATTATCGTATTGCTTGTCATGCTTTAATGCAGTGTATCTTTAGTCTCTGTTTTCTATACTTTTGTATGCCTCAATTACTTTCTTGACTAATTTATGTCTGATGACATCTTTATCATCAAGGTATATCATACCAATACCATCAACATTTTTGAGTACTAATAATGCTTCTTTCAATCCAGAAATTGTGCGACGTGGCAAATCTACCTGACCAGGATCACCTGTAAGTAAAAACTTAGCATTTTTTCCCATACGCGTTAAGAACATCTTCATTTGCGCATGAGTGGTATTTTGTCCTTCATCTAAAATAACAAATGCATTGTCTAATGTTCGACCACGCATGAAAGCCAAAGGTGCAATTTGTATGGTGCCATTCTCAATAAAATTAGCTAATTTCTCAGCAGGAATCATATCTCGTAAAGCATCATATAGTGGTTGCATGTATGGATCTAATTTCTCTTTTAGGTCACCAGGTAAAAACCCAAGGTTTTCTCCAGCTTCTACAGCAGGTCGTGTTAAAATTATACGCTTAACTTCTTTATTCTTTAATGCTCTAACTGCTAAAGCTACACCTGTGTATGTCTTACCTGTTCCTGCTGGTCCGATTGCAAAAACCATATCATTTTTACGCATACTCTCAACTAATTTTCGTTGGTTAACTGTTTGCGCTTTTATAATACGACCACTAACACCATGAACAATAGCTTCACCACTTTGTTCAGATGTTGTATAATCATCACTACTCTGACTTGTTAAAACACGTTCTATGATGTTTTCATCTATTTTATTATACTTACTAAAATGTATCATAAGCATATTCATTCGACGATCAAACTCTTCTAATAGATCTTCATCACCATAGGCCTTTATTTTATTACCTCTAGCTACAATTTTAAGTTTGGGGAAGTATTCTTTTAAAATTTTAATATTGACATTTTGAGCTCCAAAAAATTCTTTGGGAGTAATTTCTTCTAGTTCTAAAATAAGTTCGTTCAAAAGCGTTGCGAATTATAAATTAATCTGTTTTGTTTTATTAGTTTTGTGATGAGAGAAAATGAGACTCATTTTTGACATCTATACTATCAAAAATAATTAAAGTATTTTATTCATAAGGTTTCCAAATGATTAAAATATGATTAGTTTTTAACAGTTTTATTTAATCTTAAAAGCGTTTGCAAATCAACACTAAAATTCTATTGCTTAGCACATGGCAATCATCACATTAACAACCGATTTTGGCGAAAAAGATCATTTTGCAGGTGCAATCAAAGGTGCTATTTATAGTGAATTGCCTAATGTGAGAATTGTTGATATCTCACACTCTGTTGCACCTTTCAATGTGCCTGAAGCAGCTTATATTATTCAAAATGCTTATAGTAGCTTTCCTAAAGGAACTATTCATGTTATTGGCATTGATTCTGAACTTAATCCTGAAAACAAACACATCGCTGTTAAATTGGACGATCATTACTTCATTTGTGCCAATAATGGCATTATGAGTATGATATGTTCAGAAATAGCACCACAAAAGATCGTAGAAATTAATATTCATGATCGTGTTGCTACCAGCTTTCCGGTATTAGATGTGTTTGTTAATGTAGCTTGCCATATTGCTCGTGGAGGAACATTAGAGGTCATTGGAAAAGTAATAGACACTATTAAACCTATTAAAAACCTGATTCCGTTTGTAAACGATGATAAGAATCAAATTATTGGTAGTGTTATCTATATTGACAACTATGGAAACGTTATTACAAATATCAAGCGTAAATTTTTTGAAACGATACAAAAAACAAGAGCTTACGAAATTTCTGCTCGAAGTTATAAGTTTAAAAAAATATACGACAAATATAGTGATGCTATAAATTTTGACATTCCAGAAGATAAACGTTATGATGAAGGCAAAGGCTTAGTGGTATTTAATTCGTCAGGTTATTTAGAAATTGCTGTTTATAAAAGTGATAATTATAGCGTTGGTAGTGCTTCTACACTAATGGGTTTAAAAGTAATGGATACAGTAACGATTAACTTTTCAAAAATTTAAATGTTATGTTTGTTAGAATTGTAAAAATGAGTTTTGATTCTTCAAAAATTAATGAATTTCTAATCAGTTTTGAAAATAAAAAACATCACATTAGAGCATTTGATGGTTGTGAGTTTTTAGAACTCTATCGCGATAAACACAATACAAATATCTTTTTTACGTATAGTTACTGGACAGCTGAAGCAAACTTGGAAAATTACAAGCGTTCGGATTTATTTAAAGCTATTTGGTCTAAAACCAAACCACTTTTCAATGCCAAGCCTGAAGCATGGAGTGTTGAGAAATTAGTCTCACTTGATTAAACTCTCAATATGTATGTATATTATAAGGTTCTTGAAAAAGTTAGAGAATTAGATAAAATGAAATTTGATATTAAATAACGAAACATGCTAGGTAGGTTTCATCTTTTTTTTGGAGTTATAATTGTTGTTACATTTTTATTGACTGGTCAATACATGCATCATAAATACGATCACTTAAAAGATATGGAGTTGATGAATAGAGCTTTATTTAGGGCTGGTCATTTATACATTTTGTTATTTGGGTTAATCAATGTGGCTATAGGTGCATATATGAAACCCATTAAACACAAACTAATATTCAAAATACAAACCTTTGGCTCTGTACCAATTGTTATTGCCAGTTGCTTAATTATCTATGCCTTTTTTACTGAACTCCCAACTAACAACATAGAACGCCCATTAACACGTTTGAGTCTTTATATGGTATTTTTTGGTGTAACAATACATGGTTTAATATCTTTGGTGAATCATAAACGTTTAATATCTAAACAATAATAATGCTAGCAATTCTAAAAAAAGAAATCAATACGTTCTTCGCCTCACCGATTGGCTATCTGGTTATTGCAATTTTCTTGGTATTAAACGGCCTTTTCTTATGGCTCTTTAAAGGAAGTTTTAATATTCTAAATAATGGGTTTGCAGATTTATCATCTTTCTTTCTATTAGCACCATGGATTCTTATTTTTTTAGTGCCAGCTGTTACTATGCGAAGTTTTGCAGATGAAAAAAAGCAAGGCACACTAGAGTTGTTACTCACAAAACCCATCAGTCATTTAAATATAATACTCGGTAAATATTTAGGTGCTTTAATTTTAATACTCATTGCATTGTTACCCACGCTGCTTTATGTGTATACAATTTCAAAATTAGGATATCCAGAAGGTAATTTAGATATGGGAAGTGTTATGGGTTCTTATTTTGGACTTTTATTCCTTGTCGCAGCTTATACTGCTATTGGTGTATTCTCATCGAGTATAACAGATAATCAAATTGTTGCGTTTATCACTGCTGTTTTTATTTGCTTTATTTTTTATTTTGGATTTGAAGGCCTATCAAATTACAATCTTTTTGGTGACATGTTTCGTATTGAAAAACTCGGTATGGAATCTCATTTTAAAAGTATGAGTCGAGGTGTCTTAGACACCAGAGATATTATTTATTTTTTGAGTGTCACAA
Source organism: uncultured Psychroserpens sp. (assembly GCF_947503375.1). Classification (GTDB taxonomy): domain Bacteria; phylum Bacteroidota; class Bacteroidia; order Flavobacteriales; family Flavobacteriaceae; genus Psychroserpens. The sequence goes on along the minus strand of NZ_CANNDQ010000006.1, from coordinate 73,564 downwards.
CACTGTTCATTATGCTTACTAAACTGAACATAAAACATGCTAGTCAATGATAATCAACACACCATTGGTCATATTAATGTGCATCGTTTTTATATTGGTTTTTCTATTTGTTAAAACCATAGATAAGCGTAAATGGTTAACTATTTTAGTAAGTTTATTAATTACGCCCATTGTGTATTTCTATGCTGCTTACCCAATGATAAATATATTTACAAATTACCATCACCAAAAACATTTTGTTTCAGAAACCTGGAAAGAAAAACCTACATTACGATATGAACTATCTGATGACATGATACAATCAAAAGCTTTAATAGGGAAGTCAAAAGTTGAAGTAGAAGCACTTTTAGGTGCTTATGAATGGTTAACTTGGAACGATAGTAAAAAAAATCACGATACAAACAAATGGAATTATAGCTTAGGTATTGAACCTGGCGCATTCAATACAAATAAAGAATGCATAGAAATTGTGTTTAAAGACGATTATGCTGTTGCTATAAATCCTTACAAAGAAGCAATAAAATTTGATGATAAAGAATAAAGCAAATAGTATTGTTATTGCAGTTACATTATTAATAATCATTGTTATTAATGTAATCTCTAGCCATGTATATAAACGGTTTGACTTAACTGAAGATAAGCGTTATACCTTATCAGAAGAAGCATTTAAAACTGTTGAAAGTGTTGATTCGCCAATAATAATTGATGTATTCCTAGAAGGTGATTTCCCTTCAGAATTTAGGCGTCTTCGCAATGAAACCCAACAACTCCTCGAAGAGTTTTCTGTATATAATGATCAAATCAAATTTGACTTTATAAATCCTCTAGCTGAAGAAAAAACCAGAAATCAAAACCTTCAACAACTATCTCAGCGAGGCCTGCAACCTTTTCAAATCAATATAAAAGAAGATGGAAAGACATCTCAAGAGCTAATTATCCCATGGGCTTTAGCAAGCTACAATGAACAAACCGTTATCATTCCTTTGATTAAAAATAAAATCGGAGCTACAGATCAAGAATTGGTTAATAGTTCTATTCAAAATTTAGAGTATGCTTTTGCTGAAGCCTTTAAAAAACTCGTTATGCCTAAACAAAAGAAAATAGCTGTATTAAAAGGAAACGGACAATTAGATGATATTTATATAGCTGATTTACTAAAAAAGCTTAGTGAGCATTATTTTTTAGCACCTTTCACCTTAGACAGCGTATCTAATAACCCTTTAAAAACCTTAAAGGATATTTCTGAATATGATTTAATAATCTCAGCAAAACCAAGTGTGGTATTTACTGAAGAAGAAAAATATGTACTCGATCAGTACACAATGAATGGCGGTAAAAGCTTATGGCTAACTGAAAGTATTGTGATGGATCGCGATAGTTTGCTTAATAATTCAGGTCAAGCAGTTGCCATCATGAAAGATTTGAATTTAAATGATTTCTTTTTTAAGTATGGTGTACGTATCAACCCAGTTATCGTGAATGATCTATACTCTGCTCCTATCCCGTTAGCTATTGGAGAAGGAAATAACACTCAATTCCAGCCTGTGCAATGGCCTTATTCACCTTTGGCCGCAAGTAACCCTAATCATCCTATTACAACCAATCTAGATCCTGTAAAATTCGATTTTGCTAGCCAAATAGATACTTTAAAAAACAAAAGTAATGTCAAAAAAACAGTCTTACTTCGCAGTTCACAACTCACAAAGTTAGAAGGTATTCCTCGAGAAATCAATTTAGATATTGTTACCAAACAACCTAATCCAGAAACCTACACCCAACCCAATCAAACACTCGCTGTGTTACTTGAAGGAGAATTTATTTCAGTTTACGACAAAAGAGTTAAGCCCCTTAAAATAAATAATGATAAAACTAGAAGCTCACCTACTAAAATGATTATCATAGCAGATGGTGATGTGATTAAAAATGAAGTTATACGTAACAAACCACAAGAATTAGGGTTTGAGTTCTTAACAAAACGAAAGTTTGGTAATAAAGAATTTCTTGAAAATGCTGTCAACTACCTTCTCAATGATGATAGACTTATAAACATTAGAACAAAGGAAGTCAAATTAGCATTTCTAGATTCAGAAAAAATTAAAAATCAAAAATTAAAATGGCAAATCATTAATATAGCTTTACCACTTGTTGTATTAGGGTTTTTCGGATTTGCTTTCAACTTATTTAGGAGAAAAAGATATTCAAAATAGTATAAAAACGAACTTAAAAAAACGCTTTTTATTTGTTAGATGTTGTTAATAAGTTTGTTTTATAAAACAATCCCTTTAAGATATATTTGTATAGACCTTTTATGGTGAAAAATCAAAAGAAAAACAATCATACACACATATGAAATTTATAGTATCAAGTACATATTTACTAAAGCAATTACAAGTATTAGGTGGTGTAATTAATAATTCAAACACATTACCAATTTTAGATAATTTTTTATTTGAGTTAAACAACTCAAAACTTACGGTGTCTGCAAGTGACCTAGAAACGACCATGTCTTCAACCCTCGATGTTGAAAGCGATAATGATGGAAGTATTGCTCTACCTGCACGACTATTATTAGATACTTTAAAAACATTTCCTGAGCAGCCATTAACGTTTGTAGTTGAAGACAACCATACTGTTGAGATTAGCTCAAACCATGGTAAATATGCATTAGCCTATGCAGATGGAAATGAATTTCCTAAAGCTGTAGAATTAGACAACCCAAGTACAACTAACATCACTGGTGATATTTTAGCAACTGCAATTAGCAAAACAATTTTTGCTGCAGGTAACGATGATTTGCGACCAGTAATGAGTGGTGTATTTTTTCAATTTTCTTCGGAAGGATTGACGTTTGTAGCTACTGATGCACACAAATTAGTAAAATATACACGTGAAGACGTGAAAGCTGATCAGGTTGCGGAATTTATAATGCCAAAGAAACCATTGAATCTTTTGAAAGGTATCTTGGCAACTAGTGAAGACGCTATTACCATTCAATATAATGATTCTAATGCAAAGTTCATATTTGAAAATTCAGTTTTAGTTTGTCGGTTAATTGATGGCAAATATCCAAATTATGAGGCTGTTATTCCAAAAGAAAATCCGAATAAATTAACTATCGATAGAATGCAATTTTTAAACTCTGTTCGTCGTGTAAGTATTTTTTCAAACAAGACCACACATCAAATTAGATTAAAGATTGCTGGAGCCGAACTGAATATTTCTGCTGAAGATATAGATTATTCTAACAAAGCTGAAGAGCGTTTGACTTGTGATTATCAAGGAGACGATATGCAAATAGGTTTCAATTCTCGCTTCCTAACAGAAATGCTAAATAACCTTAATGCAGATGAAGTCCAGCTTGAAATGAGTTTACCCAATAGAGCAGGTATTTTAACGCCTATTGATGGCTTAGATGAAGGTGAACAAGTAACGATGTTAGTTATGCCAGTAATGTTGAATAATTAATGAATTAAATACTATTATAACTTAAAAACGCTCACTTAATAAGTGAGCGTTTTTGTTTATCTCTATATAAAATAACTAACTAATAAAATTAAGAGATAAAGGATATTTTGGAGCTTCGCCATGGCTAGCTTTAATAGCATTAACTATTGGATATATAAATGAAATCAAACAAAGTAGTAATAAGCCAATAACGCCGAGACCTAAAGCAAAAATTAAAGGAATACATATTAAGCTATAAATGAACATACTTAGTTGAAAATTCACAATACGTTTGCCTTGCTCATCCATTTTATAAACATTTTCCTTTTGAGTGATCCAAATAATTAACGGAACTATAAATCCGCCAAACCCAGTAATAAAAGTTAATAACTGGCTTAGATGCGTCAAAACTATAAGTTGATTATCTTGTCTCATGTTGATGATTATTTTTTGATTGTACGTTTATTTGTATGACGCTGAAAAACATAAAACGTTACAATTAAATAGTTTATTTTACAACAAGTTTTTTTATAACATTGTAATCCTCAGAAATTATTTCAGTTAGGTATAAGCCAGAATCCAACTCCAATAACAGTTGTTGATTATTATATATATCGCCATTGAAGATTAATTTTCCTGATATACTATAAATATTAATATGAGCTGCATTTTTTATACCTGAAAAAGTTAACACATTTGAAGTTGGGTTAGGATACATCACTATAGTAGATATTTCACTTTCAGGAATACCTAAAGTATCTTCAATTGTAAATGTAGCCATTTTAAGGTCTACATTACCACAGTCATCTGTAAGTGAAAAAGTTACTTCTAATGTTTCTGGACAAGAAATCGTAAATGGCGCATCATGATTTACTACCGCTATACTACAGTCATCATCACCAGAAAAACTAGTTAGCCATGCGTCAAATTCGGTTTGGTTGTTTGAAGAACACATCACAGTTACATTACTAGGTATAACATTCCAAATCGGGTTTGTGGTATCTTCTACTGTAAATGTTGCGTCTTTAGTAATTTCATTGCCACATTCGTCAGATAAGGTAAACGTAACTGTTTCAAAACCTGTGTTTGCACAAAGATCGCTAAGACCTGTTCCATTATGTAAAAGTGCAGCATTGCCACAAGATACAGATCCCGAAAAACTATTGATCCAATTATCATATGCTGTTTGAATATCTAAACTTCCACTACACTCTACTGTCATATCTGTTGGTTCAGTTGTCCAAGTAGGACCAACAAACGAAATTCTGTATAGAGTACCATTAAAAATATTTACATAATAGATAAAACCATCCAATGGGTTTTGCATCATATGCACAATACCCTCACCAAAATTTATAGGTGCTAACTCTGAAATATCACTAATCCAGTTCTGCGAGCCATCAGTTAGTGTAGCTATATTAATCCAATTTCTAACGTAATCTGTAAATATATATTTGCCATTCATGCTGCTCCCTAGAGCATCACCTGTGATATAAACACCTGCAATGGCTGTATTACCTCTAAATTGTGTTCCAGTAGTTGGTGATCCAGATACTCCTACTCTTGGGTTTGTTGGTATTGTACCATCAAACCAAGGCACTCTGGCTTCATTAGATCCACCATGTCTCCAAGCCACTTCTGGTCTATCATGAATAAAGCGTCTTAAGGCTGGTGCCACATTATCATCTACAAATGAAGTGGGTTGAGGACAATTATCAACAAATGGCACATTACCCTCATCAGGATTAGTTGTTCCGCTATTATAATAGCCATTGTGTATGGTTAATCCTTCATAAAGAGGCCAGCCACCATTTAATCCAGCTTTATCAAAAATATGCAGGTCTTCCCATGTTGCCCAACCTACATCAGCAACATGAATAATTCCAGGGTTACCATCGGTTGGATCAGTACTTCCACTATTAGGTTGAATCGACATTCTAAATGGATGTCGAAGCCCAAGTGCCCAAACTCTTGACTTTGCAGATCTTGGATTAGACATTTCGTAATACGGATTTGATGCAACACCATCTCCTGTATCTGGATCTAAGCGTAAGACCTTACCACAAAGTGATGTAATCATCTGACTTCTAAATGCTCCAACATTTTCTTCAGGTCTCATAATTCCATCATCAATAGCTTGTTGATAATACGTTTCTCCTGCACTTCCAACATCTACAGATGAATAACTTGCATTGTCACCTGTTGAAACTAAAAGTGTCCCATCTGTTGCAAAAAGCACTGTGCCTCCAGCATGAGATTGATGTGTTAAAGGAACACCTGTAGAAACGGACTCACCCAAAAGAACTGTTCTTGAAGCATAGTTAGTGGTTAATGGACTGCTCCCTATATTTAATTGATAACGTGTTAATCTACTAATTGAAGCTTCAAAATAGTCATTATCATTTGGATCATAATCTGATGTGCCGAAATCCATAAGATGCTCTCTATCAACCATATAATACATATAAACTAATCCGTTAGTTTCAAAATCAGGATCGAGACAAAAACTAGCAAAACCGAAATCTCTCCAATCACCAACTTCATCAGAAATATCTAAAACTGGCGTTACTTGCTTAACATATGTTGAGCCATTCCAATTAGATACATACACATGACCTTGTTTTTCCCATACAAACATTTTAGTCCCATCTTCATTGAAGACAACACCCATAATTGTATTATATCCTGATTGTACTTCTGTAGCCTCATATCCCATAGGAAGCTGAGCATGAGTATTATTTATAAAGCACAGAAAAACACCAATAATTAATGGCATCCTAATTTTGAAGAAATGTTTATAGCAAAACATAATATAATTTTTTAGTCGTGAGGGTGTAAAATTTTGCTATTAACCTTGTAACACCTTTAAAGATAGGACATAAATCACAACTGGAATTACAAAAATCGTTAAATGTAGAAAAAATGCCTTTGAAAAGAGTGAAGCTCTAAGAAGAGAGTTCTTTTATAATTATGAAAATGCCCATAATTAAAACAAACCACCCAAATCCTTTTTTCAGTTTCTTACCATCAATAAAGTTTGAAAGATATGTCCCTACAAAAATTCCTACTACTGAAATGCTTGTGAAAAATAAAAGGAAAGACCAATCTATTTGTAAATTCTGTACATCGCCAATAAAACCAATTAATGATTTTACCGCAATAATAAGCAATGAGGTTGCTACGGCTTTTTTCATTGGTAATTTGGCTAATAAGACCAAAGCAGGGATAATAAGAAAGCCGCCTCCTGCACCAACGATTCCAGTTAAAACGCCAACAAGTAAACCTTCAAGAGTGATTAACGGATAATTATATTTTATTATTCTAGACTCTTGCAGTTGTTGTTGTTTTTGCTTTTTGATCATTGACACTGCAGCCAAAACCATTATAATCGCAAAAAAAATCATAATAGCGATATTTTTAGTAAGTGTAAAATCACTTAAAATCAATATATCTGAAGGTATAGCAGGAACTAGGTATTTGCGAGTTAAATAAACTGCAATGAATGCTGGAATAGAAAAAACAATAGCTGTCTTAAAATCAACTAAGCCTTTTTTGATATTTTGAAAAGCGCCAAAAGCAGAAGAGATGCCTACAACAAAAAGTGAATATGCCGTTGCAGTTACAGGATTCACAAACATTAAATACACTAAAATCGGAACAGTTAAAATTGAGCCTCCGCCTCCAATTAATCCCAAAACGACACCTATTAAAAGTGCTCCAAAGTATCCTAATATTTGAGAGATTTCCATCAACACAAAACTAAACATTAATTTGAGAAGACATATTACAAAGCTAGAATTAGATTAAAATTGAAAAAAAGAAGTTTCTGTAAAAGCATAGCAAATACTTGTCTCATTATTTTCTGAAATTGCTAATCCAGTAAATTCACTAAAAGCTGGTAATATTAACTGAGAATTTGATACTTTGAAACAGGGCAACTTAATCCTAGGTCGTCCTTTACTTTTGATAATAATCCCAGGATGAATGTGGCCAGAAATTAAAAATTCATTCGAAACTTTTTTAGGCTCATGGATAAATTTGAAAGGGTAAACATTCAAATAGTCGTTATAATGTATAATATTTAATTTATTATAAAACTCCGACTTCAATCGATCATGATTACCTTTGATCAAAATAATGATCAGGTCACTGTATTTTGATCTCCAATCTTTGAATAAACCCAAATCTGAATTTTCTTCAGCGTGAAATAAATCGCCAACAATAATTATTTTTTTTGTGTTATAATGATCTACCAAAAACGAAAGCCGCTCAAGATCTTTATTCTGAACATTTGAAGAGATAGGAATGCCATGTTTTCTAAAGTGTGCTGTTTTTCCGATATGCAAGTCGGAAGCAATAAGCACATTTTCATTTGGCCAAAAAATGGCACGTAAATTATTCAAAATTAAATCTTCTCCTTCTAAACTAATATGTTTTTCTACGTAATTCATTATTGATTTGTTTTGTACACTTCAGCTTGAATACGTTGAATTCGCTTATCTAATTTTTCACTAGATAGAGATTGCCTTAAGCTATCAACTTTAATTGGAAAACTTAAAGGTGTAAATGCATTAGACTCTTTTATAATCAACTTACTCAAGTTAATTCTTTCAAAAGCTTCTTTGAGTCTTACTTCTTCTAATTGTTGGTCAAAAACTTCTGTGTAAGCTTGACGCAATAAAAGGTTATTAGGTTCATTGTCTTCTAAAACTCTAAATATTAGCCCAGACGATGATTGCAAACTCTTATTGTTTTTATTTGTTCCAGGAGTAGATTGTACAACAAGACCAGATATTACTGCAATATCTCTAAACTTTCGTGATGCCATCTCTGCAGCATTAATACTAGCTATCACATCACTCATTAGATTTTCCTTGCTTAGAGTCTCTTTAATGTTAGTATTGTTAATAGGAATTTCTTGATCACTTAATAACTCAAAGCCATAATCGTTCATAGCGATAGTAAAAGTTAACGGTTTTATTTTACTGATACGATAGGCAATTAACGCTGAAATCACTTCATGTACTAATCGACCTTCAAACGGATACATAAATACATGAAAACCATCTTTTGTATTGATTTTTTCTACTAAAAATTCATTTACTTTAGGAATATGAGAATCTTTATTTTGTCTAGAAATCAATGGATGTAGAAACCGCAGTTCGCGCTCTCTTATCCCTGGGCTTAAAGCATCACTAAGTTTCTTTCTTAAAAAGTGACTCATGTAAGATGTTAAAGGTAATCTTCCTCCCATCCAACTTGGTGTAATAGCTTTTTTTGATTTGCTAATTTTTACGTAGGCAGTCATATCTTTAATGTGAATCAATTCTAATACACGACCAGCAAGCACAAAACTATCGTTAGGCTTTAATTTTGAAATAAAGAATTCTTCGATCATTCCTATATAACCACCAGACATAAATTTAACTCGCAGCATAGCATCACTAACAATAGTGCCAATATTCATGCGATGCAACATACTAATTCGTCTACTTTTTACTCTATAGATGTCGTTATGATCTTTAAAAACTTTGTGAAATTCTTCGTATGATTTTAGAGTATTCCCACCTTGAGTTATAAACTGAATTGCCCAAGCAAATTCCTCATCGGTTAACATATTAAATGCATGGGTCTGCCTAAGTAGTTTTAACAATTCGTTAGATTTAAATCCTTCTCCTACTGCCAAAGTGACCATGAATTGTACCATAACATCATAAGTAAGCACCATTGGTTGTCGTGCTTCTACACGATGCAATTTTACAGCTTCTTTAAGTGCAGAGGCCTCAACCAACTCTAATGAGTGCGTAGGCACTATATAAATCTTAGAAACCTCATAAGGCGAATGACCACTTCTACCAGCGCGTTGCATAAATCTAGAAATTCCTTTAGCTGAACCGATTTGTATAACACAATCTACAGGCTTAAAATCGACACCTAAATCTAATGAAGATGTACAGACAACAGCCTTTAAATTGCCATCAGCTATACTATCTTCAATCCAATTGCGCAGTTTTTTATCTATAGAGCCATGATGAATTGCTAATAAACCTGCTAAATCTGGGTCAGCCTCAAGGATGATCTGATACCACAATTCTGACTGACCTCGTGTATTAGTAAAAATAAGAGTCGTATTATTCTCGTGAATAATTGGAAGTATTTTTGACACCATATTTTTACCTAGGTGCCCTGCCCATGGCAAAACTTCAACTTTATCAGGCAATACTGGAATGACTTTTATCTTTTTCGTTTCTTTAGCCTTTATTATTATCGTTTTTAATTTTGGATATGGTATTAAGACTTTAGATGCTTGATCAAGATTACCTATCGTAGCAGTAATGCCCCAAACTCTTGCTTTTTGAGAAATGCGAAGTAAATGTGCTACAGCTAGCTCTACAAGCACACCTCTTTTATTTCCTATTAGTTCATGCCATTCATCAATAGCTATACAGGCCAAAGATTTGAACCATCTAGAATTGTTTTTTTGTGAAAACAACACATGTAATGTTTCTGGTGTAATGATCAATACATCTGGCATTGAACGTTCTTGTTGACGACGAATAAGTTGTGACGTATCTCCATTTCTAACTGCTATTTCCCAATCTAATCCAATGCGTTCAATAGCTTCTGCCATTGCTTTCGCTAAATCTTTAGCTAAAGACCTTAAAGGACTTACCCATAATAACTTGAGTCCCTTTTTATATTTCTTTGGATGATTCAAGTAATCAATTACTACAGCCAAGAAAACCGAGAATGTCTTTCCGAAGCCAGTTGGTGCTATTACCATACCACTGTAACCATTATGGAATTTTGACCAAGTTTGCATCTGAAACTTAAATGGAACATTACCTTCAGAGTTCATCCATTGTTCTATGACTTTATAACCTTCAGAATTTAAAAATGTCTTGCTCAATTTGGTGAATATATTAATTGTTTGACACTTTCTATAGTATCTATCTCTTCAACCGGTTTATCTTTTCTCCATCTGGAAATTCTTGGAAAACGCAATGCAACTCCCGATTTATGACGTTTACTCAAAGCAATACCCTCAAAAGCAATTTCAAATACAAGTTCTGGCTTTACCGTTCGTACTGGACCAAATTTTTCAATAGCATTTTTTTTAACAAAACGACTCACTTCAAGGATCTCTTCATTAGTTAAACCAGAATACGCTTTAGCAACTGTAACCAACCCGTCATCTTTTTTAACTGCAAATGTGTAGTCTGTATAATGAGCACTTCGTCTTCCGCTGCCTTTTTGCGCATAGATCAAAACAGCATCAATAGTTAGTGGATCTACTTTCCATTTCCACCAGTCGCCTTTTTTACGACCTGTATGATATGGTGAGTTTTTCTGCTTGAGCATTAGCCCTTCGCTATCTTTCAGTCTAGCATTATCTCGAAGAGGCGATAATTCTTTCCATGTATTAACTTTAATTGTTTCAGATATCGAAAGCACTTTATTATCTTTTTGAGCTGAAAACAATTGTTCTAACAAATCTCTTCTGTAAGATAATGCTTGCTCACGTACATCTTTATTATTCCACTCTATTAGATCATACGCATAGAACCCAATAGGAACCTCTTCTAATACTTTTTTTGTGATGTTTTTTCGGTTTAAACGTTTCTGTAAATCGTTAAATAATAGTATGCTATTTTCTTTCAACGCCAAAATTTCTCCATCAATCACAAAATCACCTTCTAATTTACTAACGGCAGTTACAAGTTCTGGGAATTGTGTTGTAACAAGCTCTTCGCCTCTAGACCAAATGAATATTTCAGAGTTGCGCTTTACTATTTGACCTCGTATGCCATCCCATTTGTATTCTATTTGCCAGTCATTAATGTCTCCTAACTCATCCAATTCCTTTTCCAAAGCGTAAGCTAAGCAAAACGGATAGGGCTTTGAGTTATCATAGTTGATATGTTCGCCTCTTAAGAGTTGACTAAATGAAATTTCATTGATGTTCCAATTTCCAATAATGCTATGCATCAATTGATTGGCTTCAATGTTAGAATATTTAGCCAATGCATTAACTAAAGTCTTTTTTGAGACACCTATTCTAAAGCTTCCTCCGATTAGCTTGTTAAATATTAAGCGTTCTTGTGTATCTAACCCTGACCATGCATTTTTGATGAACTGCATTTTTTCTTCATCTGATTTAGTTCTTACAGCAATAATATCTTCCATCCATTTGCTAAAGGACTTATCTATCTTATGTGTTGGTTTTGGTAATAGTAAAGCAATCGTCTCTCCTAAATCACCAACTGTGCTATAACTCTCTAAAAACAACCATTCTGGAATATTGGAGATTTCTATACACCATTGTTTCATTAGTGATGTTTTGACGGGACGCCTTGGTCGTTTTCCAGTAAAAATTGCTATTAGCCATAATTTATCTTTATCTATTGCTGAAGAAAAATAAGAAACCAAAGCCGCTATCTTATCGTTAGTTTTATTGGTTATTTCGATATCACTGATAAGTTTAGAAAAATGCTTCATGATACTGGTTCCGTTTTAGTTTTTACTACAGTTTCATCTTCATCAGTGCCATATTCGGTTTTTACTTCTTCAGAGTAAATTCCTATTTCATTTAAATATTTAGAAAATGCAGCTTGAGAACCATGTGTTACATAAACTTTTTCTGCTTCAGTTGCTTTTACAGCAGTAAGTAAACCATTCCAATCAGCATGATCGCTTACAGCAAATCCTGCGTCAACAGATTGCCATCTTCGGTTGCCTCTAATTTGCATCCAACCTGAACAAATTGCTGTTGCTGCATTTGGTATACGCTTAATCATATTTGAACCCAACAATGCAGGTGGTACAATTACAATTTTATTTTGAATATCTTTTTTGTTTGAATTTACAGTCCATAGTTTAGTTTTGGGAAGACTAATCCCAGACGTATTTACAGCTTGATTTATATTATGGATTGCACTGTGTACATAAATATCACTTAAGCCTTCCATCAACTTCATAATGCGCTGTGCTTTACCTAAAGAATAGCCAAGAAATACACTTGTTCGATTTTTTGATTGGTTATTTAATACCCAATCGTGCATTTGTTGTTGTAATTGCTCTTCTTCTAACCAATTGTATATAGGAAGTCCGAATGTACTTTCAGTAATAAATTCGTGACATTTTATTGGTTCAAAAGGTGTGGTAAGTAAATCGTTTTTGACTTTATAATCTCCAGAGAACACAACTACATATCCTTTATATTCTAGTCGTACTTGGGCAGATCCAATTATGTGTCCAGCTGGAAAAAAACTCACTTGTACACCATTGATCACTTTTTGTCTGTTATACGGAAGGCTTTCTATAGTGATATCTGATCCTATACGATGTTTAAGTATTGCTTTAGAATCATCATGACATAGGTAGTGTTTCATTCCCCATTTGGCATGATCTGCGTGACCATGAGAAATGACAGCATAATCCACAGGAAACCAAGGGTCTAAATAAAATTTACCAGGAATACAGTATATACCTTTTTTTGTGAATTTGACTAATTTCAATAGCTATAGAGTTTTCTATAAAGATAACTCATTTTGAAAAGCTCTCAAACTACTTTACGATCTTCGTTGTTTCTCTTAAAATCAAATTCGTCTTTATAGTTGTAATAACTTTGTTATCAGGAGAATTATTAGATAATCTGTTAACTAAGAGTTGTACTGCTTCCTTTCCTATGTCTAATGTATGCTGAGAAATAGTTGATAATTTAGGATCTGTAAATTGAAGTACATTTTCATCAGAAAATCCTATGATAGACAATTGCTCAGGAATATTATAATTGAGTTTTAATGCCTTTTGTAGTGCCACAACACCAGAGGTATTATCTACTGAAATAATTCCGTCAACTGAATTATAAGTTTTGAAAAGATATGCCACACGTTCTTCAATCGACTCCCCTTTTTCTATATTGATTATTACTGGCTTATTATTATACTCAAAATGCTCTTCTAGAGCTTTTAGGTAACCACTAGTTCTTAATTTTCCAACACTTAAACCATCGATATCGCTTATTAGAACAATGTGTTTTCTACCTTCTAATAACAAATGTTTTGTAGCTTCATAAGCTGCACCAAAATCGTCAATAATTACTTTGTCGCAATCTAAATCATCTGAAACTCTATCAAATAAGACAATAGGGATATTTTGTTGCAAAATTGCATTTATATGGTCTGTCTGTTGCTTTAATTGAGTTTCTTCAGCAATAGACATAATAAATCCATCTACGCTACCATTGGATAATAATTGAAGACTGTTTGCCTCTTTCAAATTTTGTTCGTTAGACACACAAGTAATAATACTATAGCCTTGCTTTGAAGCCTGTTTTTCTATCGCATATAATGCTTTAGCAAAAAAATGATTAAGTATGTTTGGAATAATCACTCCAATAGTATTGGTTTTACTATTTTTTAAACTAATAGCGACCTTATTGGGTTTGTAGTTTAAGTACTTAGCTAAAGCTTTTACACGTTCTATCGTATCTGGACTTATTTCCTCACTATCGTGCAATGCCTTTGATACAGTAGATACTGATACATTTAATTGTTCTGCTAAATGTTTTAGTGTCACCATAGTTAATATATTTTTGAAATTTTACTTAGAAAGCTGTGTTATTGCTTTTTTTATGTCGGTAACAGGAAGTTTACATGTCCCATCTACACATACATATATATATGTTTCATTTTCATTAAACCTATTTGCCATTATTGGTATTTTGCTATCTTCAAGCGCTCCAGCTAGTAATACATTTGGTATGTAATTCCTGTTAATCTGTTGTAGTTTTTCTATAGCATTTGTACCAGATATTGCAACCTCATAATAAGGTTTACAATAATTTAAATATAATGTGAGCCAATTGGTATAACCAGATGGGCTTTGTTTAATATCAGAATCAATGTTTGCTAACATTTGCTTGGCCATATTACCATAATTTTTATCAAAATAGTAATGACTCAACTTAAATAGGTTTATCGCTAATACTGAATTAGAAGAAGGAATCACGTTATCTATAACTTCAGTTTTTCTAGCTATTAGATTAGTTTCTGTGTCTGGAGTAAAATAGAACATATTACTCTCAGTATCTAAGAAATGTGTAATGCTATAATCCATAAGATTTTTAGCCGTCTTTAACCAGTGTTCATCAAGGGTTACTTGATATAATTCAATAAATGCTGAGATGGTATGTGCATAATCTTCAGAAAAACCCTCAATAGTACTTTTCCCGTCTTTGTGATTATGAAATAAAGACCCATCATCATCCATTTGATATTCTTCGATGAATAATGCATTTTTTATCGCTTTATTCAAATAGGATGGGTTTCCTATCACACGATAGGCGTCCAAATATGATTTCAACATAAGTGCATTCCATGAGGTCAAAATTTTATCATCGGTTCTTGGACGCAACCTTTTGCTTCTCGCATTGAAAAGTATTGTTTTCCATTCTGAAACTTTAACATCTAATTCCTGTTTTGTTAAACCTAAACTGTCTAATAGTGATTCGTTAGAATTGGTTTTATATAGAATATATTGATCGTTTTCCCACTTACCAATAGAATTTATATTGTAATATATCTTAAATGTGTTGTAATCATTTTTTAATATTTTTTTTAGTTCAGCTTCAGTCCAAGAGTAAAATATTCCTTCTTCTAAACGACCATCTTGAGTTTTACTGTCTGCATCAATTGAAGAGTAGAATGCTCCATTTTCATGAGTTAATTCCCTATCAACAAAATCAAGCGTTTGAGTTATCACAGATTTATAATATGAGTTACCAGAAACTTTATAGGCATTAGTGTAAAGACTTACTAACTGTGCATTATCGTAAAGCATTTTCTCAAAATGAGGGACATGCCATTTGTCATCTATTGAATATCTAGAAAAACCACCTCCTATTTGATCATGGATGCCACCATTTGCCATTTTTGTTAATGTAAGCATTACAAAATCTTGCAATACTTTATCGTCGTACTGAAAACTATACCTTAACAAAAAATTCAAATTACTAGGCATTGGAAATTTAGGAGCTTCTTTTTGACCGCCTAGATTAAAATCCAAAGACGATTTCAAATCTTCAACTATTGATCGAATGTTTTCTGTATCAAACTGAACTTCTTCGTTGTTTACGGTAATTAAATCTGAGCGTTTAACACCTTCAGTAAGTTTTTCGGCATAGGCAATAACTTTTTCAGGATCTTCTTTATACAAATTAGACATGTCTTCTAATATCTTTATCCATTGTTTTTTTGTAAAATAAGTCCCACCAAATACAGGTCTTCCGTCTGGTAAAGCAATACAATTAAGTGGCCAACCTCCACTACCTGTCATTAACTGAACTGCATTCATGTAAATTTGATCAATATCTGGCCGTTCCTCTCTATCAACTTTAATACTTATAAAGTTATCATTCATTAATTTAGCTACAGAGTCGCTTTCAAAACTTTCGCTTTCCATAACATGACACCAATGGCAAGCTGAGTAACCCACCGAAATAACTATTAGTTTATTCTGATCTTGAGCCAGTTTTAAAGATTTAGAGTTCCAAGCCTTCCAGTCTACGGGATTGTAAGCATGTTGAAGGAGGTATGGACTTGTTTCATTGATTAGCTCATTTACATGATCCTGTTTTTTAGCAGTAGCTTTATCCTTATTACAATTGCTAACTAAAATTAATAATAAAGTAAGGAGGCTAATTTTCTTCAACATAAATTAAGTGATACTATTAAATTCTATACAAAAATAATCTATAAAGCGATTTTACATCATAAAAAAGCGTGTTTAAAATGATATAAACACGCTTTTTATATTTGTAAAAAATAAGAATATGTACTTATTCTTTAATTAGTTTTACAGTTTTGGATCCATTTAATCCTTCAATTCTTGCAAAATACATTCCTGGATTTAATGTAGATCCGTCAATCTTAACTTCTGTACTATTGGTAGATAAGTTAACAACTTGTTTGCCTAAAATATCATATAATACTACTGAATTAATTGTTGTACTACTTTCAATGTACCAACTATCTGAAGAAGGGTTAGGGAATACTCTCAATTGTGAAGCATCAAATTCTTCAACAGATAATACTGTTGGCATGTCTACAGTAAGTAAGAAATTATCAATATACAGAAAACCTGCATTATCTACAGATTGTCCTAATGGATCAAATTTCCATTGGAAGAAGTCAGCACTTGAAAAACCTAAACCAGTAAAGTAAGACATAGGTATTATAACTTTAGTCCAAGCTTCTTCAACAGTAGTTTCATTAACACCAACCTCATAAACAAATCCTGTTACGTTTGGATTATTGTGTATCATTTCTAATCGAAATCCTGGACTTCCATTTGTAGCAGTATACCAATAATCAAAAGAAACAAAGCCGTAAGGAGTGGCATCAACTGGACCTTCACCTTGTCCATAACCCGCTATACCTGTGTCAAAACGCCAAGCCGAATTTACATCAGCACTAGGGTCTAAATCCAACTCAACTGGAGGTGTACCAAAACCGTAAGCAAATGGCCAGTTAGTAGTATAGTTAGTAACATCACCTGCTAAGTTACCATTATAAATGCTAAACGTTTCACCATCAGGAGAGCCGGGCAATGGTGCTGGACCTGCTGGTTCTGGTGGACATGCAGGACATGAAGAACCACCACAATCAACACCTTCCTCATCTTGATTCATTATGCCATCACTACACGTTTCTATAGGCAACGCTTGACCAGCAACAGCAGTAATATTATCTACATAAACAATGAAATCTTGTCCATTGTTCCAAATAGGGTTTGGAGCATCTCCACCACTTCCTGCCCAATTAGGGAAGAAATTAATTTGACTGTATTCACCATCAGGCAAACTTTGGCCGTCAAGTACTTGATCGAATGTAAACGTTAAAGTTTGCCATGTTCCATTACTTGTATCATAAGTTGCACTAGCCGCTGATGAACTAGCCGTATTGAAAACATTGTCATCTACTCTAGCTAACATGTTAAAGTTTTGTGTACTGTATACATCAACTTCAACAGTAACATTAGATGTGGACAAATCAATCAAATTATTTTGCATAATTAGATTTGCCTGTTGCCATGGGTCTCCTGCAGCAGAAGAGATGATTTCTCCTACCATGTTTGTTCCATCCAAAGGATCTACAATAACATTTGCACCACCTAATCCATTGTCGGTAGTCCAAACAGCGTTACCACCTTCAAAATCTTCTAAATTAGCTTGTGCGAAACCTACAGAAGCAACCAAAAGACATAATAAAAATGTAATTTTTTTCATACTTTTTTGAGTTATTATTAATTATTGATACAAGAAACTGAATTTAATTGAATTATTCACTCATAGCCACCTATACAAAAACTATACAAAAAGAATTTTATGATAAAAACAACTATCTTGTGTATTTCTATAAATCCCTGATTACAAAATAATTAGAATGATAAATCTATTTAAACAAAGAAAACAGCATCCAATACATTAAGAGTTTTAACGTTTAATTCTAAAAAATGACGGATAAGAATTATTGTTAGTTACAATAATGCCTGTATCATTTTTGAAAGTTAAAAGTTCTATATTTCTACTATCTTCAGGAACATAGAATCCGCTTTTTAGAGGTGGTACATATTCAAAATTATTATTACCATCGCCAAAAAACACAGCTCCAAATCCAGCATCATAACGCGTTGTTTCTACCTCTACTCCATAATGATTACCAACTGTGATTATATCTTTGTTTCCATCTTTATTAATATCTAAAACTAGAGAAGATTTTATTGGAGATATTTGAGCTTCATTAGGGAGTGGTTTTTTTACTAATTTTCCGTTTTCATTCAATAGAATGATACTTTCAAAACTTTTTATTTCATAAACTACTGCATCTTCTACTTTGTCTTCAGGTAGTATATCTATCAATTTTGAAGAAGCAAAACTGTGATAATCTTCAAATTTTTCAGCTACATAAGGCATTTGCTGACTTGTACATTCTCTTCCTCTAAGTGGCACATAATCATCTTTATAAAATTTTGCAAGAACTACATCATTAGTTCCATTATTATCAAAATCATTAGCGAAAACTTTAAAAGGATGCTCATTTGAAGCCTTAAACTTATTGTTTTTACCTAAATTACCAATGATGTAATCGTCATCACCATCATTATCTATATCATTGCTTGTGATAGACCACCAGATACCTCTTGTGTTATTAAGTCCATATATTTCAGATTGGTCTTCAAAAACACCATTTTGATTTTTCAGTAATTTAATTTCCATCCACTCACCAACTATCATCAAGTCTTGATCGTTGTCATTATCTATATCAGTAAAAATGGCATCTGTAACCATACCTATATTTTCTAGCGCAGGTGCAATATCTAAAGAAGCTTTAGTAAAATTTCCTTTTTCATTAATCAATAAATAACTTGTTGCTGGGAATGTATATTTACCTTGAATAAGGCGAGTACCAACAAAAAGATCTTTATCACCATCATTATCTATATCTGAAGCTTTTATACATTGTGTACTTTGAGCAATATTTGGCAAAGCTCTTTCTCGTTTAACAAAATCTCCAGAGCCATTATTAATATATAATCGGTCTTTAAGTAATTCATTACCAATATTGAACTCGTTTCCTCCACTAGCTATGTACAAATCAAAATCGTTATCATCATCAACATCAATGAACAGGCAACCCATATCTTCAGAGGCTTTATCATTTTCCCAAGGTTGAGACTTACTTTTCACAAACTGTCCATTATCTTTTTGCAAATATAATATTCCACTTTGTCCGGCTGCACCTCCAATGAACATGTCATCTAATCCGTCACTATTTACATCTCCAACAGTAGTAAAAGGTCCATTTTGTGACAGCTTATGTGGTAATAAAATCTGTTCTTGAAAATCATCAAATTCATTTTCTTTGTGTCTATAATCAACACCAATTTTGTTGTTGCCAATTTGAGTAAAGAAGGTTTCTGAATTTTCTTTTTCAACTGAATTCAGCTTTGCATCAGAAAATTTAGCCATTATTTTTTGATTAGCGCTAATATTTTCAAAAACATTCATTTTTCCATTAGGCCAAAAAACTTCAACCTTTTCTACTTCAGTATCTTTACCTAAACCGAAAAACAAATTATGCTCTACTGAAGAGATAAAACCGCGTGTTACGGTATTTTCTGCAAATTGAATTTTACCATTATGATAAATAACAGCTTTAGCTCCAATTCCAAATTTATTTTTATCAGAACCTTCTAATTTGATTTTTAAAAAATTACCTGTGGCTTTATTTTCATAAATAAATGCTGGAGCGTCAATATTATTAGTTATTACATCTAAGTCGCCATCGTTATCTAAATCTCCATAAGCCATTCCATTAGAAAAACTTGGTGTATCGAACCCCCATTTTTCA
The DNA here is from genome assembly GCF_947503375.1 of uncultured Psychroserpens sp. Lineage (GTDB taxonomy): Bacteria > Bacteroidota > Bacteroidia > Flavobacteriales > Flavobacteriaceae > Psychroserpens. Next base: position 53,705 of record NZ_CANNDQ010000006.1, on the reverse strand, counting down.
GTTACTTTTTCAAATTCTAAATTTCCTTTATTTCTGTAAGCATAGTTAGAAATTTGCTGAGAAGGTGTGTCTTTACTCAATTGGAAAAGATCTTCCGCAGTAGCATTTTTGCCAAGATTTTGAACTTTGTTTCTGTAGTCATTATTATCAACATCTTTTTTTATGCCATTAGAAATAATAATATCTTTCCAGCCATCATTATCTAGATCAACTATAAGACTCGCCCAACTCCAATCTGTAAAAGATATGCCAGCCATGTTAGCAATATCAGAAAAACTCCCTAAGCCAGTATTTATTTGTAATGCATTAGTCATATATTGATAATGAGCCCCAGCCTCTACTAATGTATTAAATGCTTCTGTACTCATAGAAGCCATATTGGTTTTTGATCTGTAATGATCCTCAGGAGTCATATCTGTTGTTATTAGATCTAATAACCCATCATTATTGATATCACCGGTATCCGACCCCATACTTAATTGAGTGATATGTTTTAGCTTTTCATTTATAACGTTGCGAAATGTACCATCTCCATTATTATAATACATAAAGTCTGGTTCAGCATAATCATTTGCTACGTACAAATCCATCCATCCGTCATTATTAAAATCTGAAGCATTGACACTTAATCCATAAGCTACATTTCTAGAAATACCAACTTGATCTGAAACATCTATAAATTTTCCATTTTCATTTCGGTACAATCTATCCCTAAAATATTTGAATTGTTCTTTAGGTATTTTATTAATTAGCAATAATTTTTTATCAGCGACTTGATTTACTTGATACATATCTAAATCACCATCATTATCCATATCAAAAAAAACAGCTTGTGTAGAAAACCCAACATCTGCTAAACCATATTTAATAGCAGATTCTGTAAATGTCAAATCTTGATTATTAATATATAATTGATTTCTACGATCTTCAAGTTTGGAAGAATTACCATTACGACTAATGTAGATATCGAGATAACCATCTGCATTTACATCTGCCATAGTTACACCCCAAGTCCAGCCAGAGTTTTTCCCAACTTTAGATTTTTTTGTTATATCTTCAAATTGAAAATTACCTTTGTTAAGGTATAGTCTATCAGCAACTTGATTTCCTCCAAAGAAAACATCAGGCAAACCATCATTATTTAAATCTCCTATAGCTACACCAGATCCAACATACATCTGACTGTAGTAATAATGATTAAAAAAAGTTGATTCTTTTATCGTGTTGCTAAAATCTATACCCGTTTTTTCTGGAGCTAATAGTGTTAAGCCTCCAACTAATTCTTCTGGATATAAATTCCTCTGAGGCTCTTGCTCACAATTATAAAATAAGATGAGTACCAGTAATAACAACGCATAGCGAATCTTTATCTTTTTCATTTATAGTAAAAATTAATTAAGTAAAGATAATGAATTAATGATGTTTGATTTATCACTTTAACGCTTCTTTTAAAGAAATGTACAAGGGGAAAATCTAAAATTTTAATTTCTCATACTTGTCCCAAAGCCCCCAATATGCACCTACATCTCCCTCATCACCAGTTTTCCATGATTCATCGAATGATGAGAAGTAAAAGATTGGGATTTCATTTTGTTTGGTCCAATTAATAGCATCTATAAAATACTTCATAGCAGCTTCAGGACCTGCTACAGCTCCTTTAAGGCTTCCGCCTTCGCTTGGCCATCCGGTTTCAGTTATAATAATTGGTTTGCCTTGTGCAGCATCAACAACCTGACCATACATTGCTTGCATGTGGCCTAATGCATACTCTATTGGACAGCCTTCCCAATATGGATATAAATTGGCTAATATGACATCAGAATGCTCCACTAAAATAGGGTGACGTGAAAACTCATAATACGCATCTACATAACCAACAGGAATATCTAACCCAGAAAGCGCTTCCTTAACGCGAACGATATACGCTACCAATTCTTCTAAAGACAAATCATTTCTATACAACACTTCATTTCCTACTGCTGCCACATCTACGTGTCCATCTTTTGCAAGTTGTATTAAACCTTCTATTTCCTTTTCATTATCTTCTTTGTTATCACTCAACCAAGCGCCAACTAAAGTTCTCAAACCATGCTTTTTTGCTGCTAAAGGAACATATTCATTACCTTCTATACAAGAAAATGAACGAATCGCTTCAACGTATGGTTTTAATATTCTTACTCTTCTTTCGACTTGCTCAAAACTAATATTATCGCCTGGTTCTTGCCCATCTTCATACATGCTGAAACAAATTCCATGAAAACCGTCGTCTAAAGTTTTTCGCCATAACTTCTTGAGCTCTTCTATAGATAACTCTGATAGGTTAATTCCTTGAGTAGCTATTTGGCTATATCCTTTGTGCTTATAATAAGATTCTTCTCTATATGACATTTTTTTTCTTTATTTTTTATAATTCGCCTCGTCGTTCCACTAATTCTGCTTTAATTTCTCTAGCCCTTTTTTCTGAAAGACTATACTTCCACATTACCCAAACAGCTAGAGCTGCTGTCAATGACGGTACTAAAATATCAGCAATTCTAAGGTTAGTCATAGTTTCTACAGATTGTTCTGTTGTATTTGGATCAAATCCAACAATACTCAAGATTACACCTCCTAGAACAAGTGCAATAGACTGACCTATTTTTACCATCAACCAATAAATAGCTCCAAACGTACCTTCTTTACGAGGCATACCATTCTCTAATTCATCTAGATCACAAACATCAGCAGTCATTGACATCATCAACGTGAATAGCCCTCCCATACCAAAGGCGAACAAAGGAATTGGAACAAAAATAAGCCATGGCACTTCACTACCTGGATCAATACTAAACCAGGACATTCCTATATTTTCAAGTACAGGATTTAAAGATTCAAAAATAGAGCTAACACCTGAGTTCAAACTTTTACCAAATCCAGTTTGATTAAACTGGTTGTTTAATTCTTTATCAAATCCCCACCACTTTAGGAGATAACCAACAATAGATAAAACAGTAGAAATTATAAATGCTCTTCGCTTCCCCCACTTATTTGCCATTCTTGAAATAATAGGTATAACAATAAATGCCGTTATAATAGCATTTATAGTATTGAACCAAGCTGGCCATGTTCCTGCCAATTCATAACTACCATTATACATATAAAATACAATGATAAAAACTCCAAATGCAGCCACAAGTTGAAAGCCATTGAACACCAAAAATGTAGCACCACAAAGCTTCATAAAAGGCTTGTTTTTAGACACTTGCTTGATTCCATCAAATAAATCTTTCATATTTGAAGCTAAAGATTTTAGTGAGATTTCTTTACGATTCTCCATATTTGCTGAATCAATACCCTTACAAAATAATGCTGGTAAAATACCAAACACTATACATAAAGCACCAACTATAAGTGCCATTGTACGTACCCCTTCAGTTTGTGTATTAAAGGTATTTGAATCTGGAATAATTACATATAACCAAGGCACAATCATCCAAGCAATTTGCCCCATGGTGTTAGAAAAAGCCATTAAGCGTGTACGCTCGTTATAATCGGAAGTCATTTCATATCCCAAACCTACTAAAGGTGTAGCAAACATTGTATTTCCAATGAGAAATAACAACTGAAGAATCATGACATGCCAGATAATGTATGATTGAGATGCATTATCATCTATTTGCCACATTAAGAAAAATAATATCCCGCTTATAATAGCACCTATAAATATATATGGTCTTCTTCTTCCCCATCTTGATTTTGTATTATCAGAAATGAAACCCATTATTGGGTCGGTTATTGAATCAAATATTCTAGGTAAACCTCCTAAAAGTCCTGCCCATAAAGGGTCAACTCCCCAAGCAGTCAATAAAAAGAATTGGATAAAAACACCAAGAGTGCCTGGAAGAATATTCAATATAAAATGACCAGCACCGAAGGCAGCTTTCTGACCTACTGGAACTTTATCTTTTGCTGCTGTTTTAATATTTGACATAATTATTTTGTTTTAGTTGGTATCATAATCGTTTGAATTGCTTGAGGACTTATTTTTATATCTACAGTACTTTCATTTAAAGAAAGTGAAAATGCTTTTTCTGACATGCCCTCATTAAAAACCACCACAGCAATTGAATCATCTGGGTTTTTAGCAGCGGTAACCATCAAATCTTTATCTGGGTTTTCTACATCAATCACTACAGCACCAGGTCGTATATACTTACTAAAATGCGCCATTGTGTAATATAGAGGCGTGAAGTATACTTCATCTGCATCTGGATCTACAATAACTGGCGCTACACACCAGTTTTCGAACCAATTAGGTCCGCCTTGTCTGTCAAGAACCATATTCCAATCTACCCATCCGTCAACCCAATTGTTCAAACAGCCTATAATATCTCTTGCATAACGATTAACTGGTGCATATTTTGGATGTAAATATTTTTCATCTTCGGCAGCCCAATCCCAACCCCAATCTGTGGCTTCTTTAGACCAATACCAAATATCATCTTTCCATTTTGGCACTTCAGAATCTACACAGCCCTCGGTTTCAATTAGCAATTTATCTGGAGCCTTTGCATGTGCATACTGAAGAGCTTCAGGGAAAAAGTCATACGTACTTTCATACCAGTGGATTGCAGTTCCGTCGTAATATTTTGAAGATGCTTCATTTGCATACATTACATCAACCCATTCTTTTAAGCCTGCCCTGTTTTGATCATAGCCTAAAATAATCTTGTCGCCTTTACCGTCTGCTTCTAATTTAGGGCCTAAGTGATACTGTACAAACGTTGTCATCTCTTCAGGAGTAAAATGCATGCTTTCCCAATTATTACCATTACCATGAGGTTCATTCTCTACTGTAAAACCCCAAATATCGATACCTTCAGCTTTATATGCGTCTAAATATTTTGAAAAGAACAAAGCCCAAGTATCATAATATTTTGGAAGCAGTTTTCCTCCTACCCATTCATTATTATCTTTCATCCATGGTGGAGCTGTCCAAGGAGATGCAAAAATATCGAAACCATCCTCTGAAACAGCCATAGCATCTTTTATCATTGGAATGAGATCATCCATATCTTCTTTAATCGTAAAGTGCTCCAAATACATATCCTCTTTAACAGGAGCATAAGAGTATTGACTTAATGAAAAATCACAAGAATTCATGTGTGTTCTAGTTAAAGAATAGTTTGCACCTTCTCTACTGAAATATGCTTTCAATATTTTATTCCTGTTCTCTTTACTAAGTTTATTTAATAAATATGCTGAAGACTCGGTAAATGCACCTCCAAAACCAGTAATGGTTTGAAATTCCTTTTCAGGTGATATTTTTAAAACTATTAAAGAATCTGCAGCAGTAAATTTGGCAACCTTTGTTAATTTATTACCACTAGCAGAAGTTTCATAAACTTCTACTTCTAGCAGATCTACTAACTCTTCTTTTTTTTCATGCGTTTCTTTATAGCTTGCCATAATTAGTACTAAAAGGGAACAAATTAAATAGTTAAATGCTTTCATATTGAACTGTATTATTTGACATACTTATCGATGTGCCATAATTTCATTTAGTGTGGGTGGCACCAATACTTCTTGTAACAATGCGTTTTTATCTCCATTATAGGTCTTCGTTATTGGATTTCCATTTCTTGTTAATCCTTTAAAAATCCCTTTATCTACTAAGTCCCATATTGGATATTTAGCTTTTCCATCAATTGTAAATAATCCAAAGTGGTTTTCAGAACCATTTGGGTGGTGTGCATCTTTCCATTGTTCATTGAAAGCTTCAAAGTAAAAACAAGATATCCGAGCCGAATTGGTCCATTCTCTCATGAGTTTATGGTACAAGCCTTGTTTATATTCATCTGTTGCTCTAGAGCCATTTGCACCATAAAACCCTTTAGACACTGTTGCCCAACCCGTTTCGCCTATGTGTATAGGTTTCTTTACCCCTAAACTTTTCATATAATTGGCAACACTATCATATTGGTGTTTTGAAAAATTAATTGCACGTTTCATAGCTGCATCAATTTTTTCTATATCAGAAAGATTTTCTTCGCTTTCTGGAACACCCCAAAATTCAGGATTATAATGTGAATTATGGTAAGGATAGGTATGCATGGAGATGTAATCTACAGCTTTGACCAATTTCTCAAGATCTTCAACATGGTATTGGTGTTCTCCACCACCCCAAGAAGCAAAATCATCTGAACTAGTGATCCATAAATTCTTAGGTAATTTTCCAGATTTTTTTAAATCCTGTAAATGGTTTACCCATTTTAAAATAACATTTGGCTGCACATAATAACTTGTAGCCCATTTTACCATGGCTTCATTGCCAACGGCTAAAACCTTAATGATATCTGGGTATTGATTAGCCAAGGCTACAGCTCTTTCAATTTCTGCAGCATTATTGGGACTTTCAATATCATGATTTATTGGTTGGTCTGTCCATGCGTTTAAACAATCTATCCATGCGCCAAGCATTACATACATTTCAAAACTAGAATCTTCTTGTTTAAGTTCTGTGATTGCTTTCAAAATATTAGAAGCATGAGGCAATTGTACATTATAAGTTCTTAGTATTTTGATGCCCATTGCCGACAATATTTTCATATCATCTTTCAATTCTTTTAAGGTAGGTTGACTGTCTCTAGACTTTTTACGATAACCTCCATAGGATATTGCTAAATAGTTCGGATTTCCTAATATATCTTTAGCTGTCACTGTTTTTAGTGTCTGCATTTCTTCTTTTTTAGATTTAGAGTTTTTTTCACCACAAGACATTATGAAAATTGAACAAACAGTTACTAATATAATTTTAACTTTCAATTTCATAAGCGAATTGTTTTTATTTTAGCCGATCTGGATTAATATTAACAACAATTTTTTCGATTGTGCCTAATCTTTGAAAAACAGCACTACTTGTTTCTTTATCCAAATGAAGTTGGTTAAACGTACTGTTTTGATTATTGTCTTTAAAAACAGTGATTCCTTCTTCTTGACTAATATTATATATAATTGGTATTTGACAATATGTAAATGCTAACGAATTGATATCCAATGGGATTTCTTTCGCATTTTGCTTGAGGTCGACGTAATGATATACTTTAGGTTCTTGTATAAATTCATCTTTTCTCAACATGCATGGATTGAATGTTAACTGTCCGTTCTTTATAAAGACACCTAATTCTCCAATACGAGACAATATATCTTCTTTTACTTGACCAGTCATTCCTGGTTGCTGAGCTCCTTTTCCAGATGGTGTATGAGAATAAGGGTCAGTAGGAAAGGCACCATAAAGTTTTGGAGGCTTGTGAGCTCCTATTCCTTCGTTAATTTCGTAATAATGCTCTAATAGTCGCCCAATAATCTCTTCGCTTTCATTGTCATTTATGGCTTTTAAACAACATTCCTGTACTGCTAATTGTAACTTAGAAACCATATGCCAATAAATTGAACCCAATCCTTCATAACCATAGAATGTTCCTGAACGACCAGTAAATGCTTTATGGTTAAAGACTTCTTCGAAAGTTTTTAAGAGTTGTGATCTTTCATTTTCTATTAATGGTTCATATTTGGTTCCTATCAAATCGTTCAATGCTTGTTTTAAACTGCTAGCATTATTAAAATTACCATTGAAATGATAAATTCCATTGATATCCTTAACTATTATTTGCTTATGTTCATCATTGACTAATTTCTGTAATAAACTTGAGTTTTCGACTGCAGCTTTAGGAATTCTGTTTTTTTGCAAGAACCTTGGCAACTGCTTGTTTGGGTATAACAAATAACTATATTGATCTTCTCTAAACAATTCACTCGCTTTTAATGCATCAAGTAACTTGAGTGCTGCCTTGGAGGATACATAACCAGAACTTAAAGCTGCTACTTGACCTTCTAACATTTCATCTAAATAAGAAATAGAAATTTCATAGTCGTTTTCAAGAGTCATTAGGTTATAAGCATGGTATAAATTATCTGTTCGCTTATTGGCATCAATAGTATGATCTAAATACTTTAAAGTAATTGTAATGAAGTGTTTAAGGCTATCTTTAGAAATACTAGTCTTGTTTCCCGTAAATGCTTTTTCATATATCGTAGTTCTGTAAACGCTTCCTGCTTCACCTAGACCATCGAGAATTGTTTTTCTTTCTTTATTTGAAATAGAATTTGATAGTAAGTCTTTATGAGTTTCTAAAGTACTCAATACACTATTGAAAAACACTGATAATTCTTCAGAAATCAGGATTTCGTTTTCATTTTCATTTTCATTTTCATAAGAGACTATTTTATGAAAGAAATTTAGAAAACGCCTAAGATAATTTAAGGTTACCATTGAGACACCATTGCCAACTAATGCGTTATTAGCATCATTCCACTCAGGACGCTGGGTATTTAACCAAATACCTGCTTCAGGAATAAAATTTGACATTTTAGCTAGAACAGTTGCCAATATCTTTTCGACAAAATTGACCTTACATATAAAGAAATTTTGATCTCTAAGTAGTGCACCATCTGCACCTAATTCAGTTCGCTTTACATGAATTTTCTCATCCAACACTTCATCAAATTCAATAGTGTCTTTTGGGTTTTCAAGGATCTCTTTATAAGGTTTTATCTTGTAAGGAACATTAGCATAAACGAATAAATCTTTACTGAAATAGCTTGATAATTTGCCTGGATCATGATCTTCTATAAATTCTAAAAATTTTAATAGATAGATAATTTGATGGTCTCCCCAATATCCAATGTATGACCAAGGGTCGTCTGGCTCAATGACCTCCCAATCAAAACCGTCTTTTGTTACTCTGTAAGGGTTGTAGCCGTCAAAAGTAGTCGCATTTAAAAATTTATGGATCATACTTTCAATAAATTCAGGATATGCATGTGCTAAGGCTTCCCAATTTTGAAAAATATCACGCCAATTTCCCTCATAATCTAGTATTTTAGAGCCATCTATTTCGCTGCGTGTGTTTATTGAAAATTTATTCCAAGGTCTACTTGGGTCTCCATGACGACGACTAAACTTCAATGGCATATACTCTAAGCACAAACGACGAAAATTTTTATCGTCACTCTGATAGCCAATGGTTTTAAGTTTCGAAAGTGTAAATACATCTGGCAAAGAATTTAATACTCCTGCAGCTTTAGAGAATACTTTTCTATTAGCTGTAGAAAGGTAATTACTGAAATCCCATTTTTCAATATTATAATTATCGTCAAAAATTCCACCACGCATAATATTGAAAAGGGTATTAGCAAAGTGTCGTGTATCTCTTTGTTTGTCAGCTGTTAATTGAATTCCATCTGAAGATGCATTAAGTTGAATCAATCGTTTTGTTCCAATATTAATATCTGCTTGAATAGTCTCAACTAACTGCGAATCAGTCTTAATGAGGTTTATAATTTGAGCTATAGAGGCATGGTCTTGATTAACATTTCCAATGAGCATCCATTCTTTTTCAGAATTTGCCACTAATGTTATATTGGCATTGATAAAATAGGCTCCTTTTTCTGCTCTAACATCTACTTCATTTTGTATAGGTTCTTTAGATCTGAAGTTTTTAAGTTGCAATGATGATAATAAGTATTTTGGATTCTCAAAACCTACAGACCATGCTATATTAGACTTAAGAGCTTCACTTGGTTCAGCTTTATCCACAATGATTGCACTCAAAGCAAATATCCCTAAGCCGACCTCTTTTTCTAATTCACTTTTCTTGTATGCGTCAACTAAATTACTTACTCTGGTTTGAGTATCTGAAGGTACTCCGTATGGTAAAATATTTTGAAAGCCGTCAAGCATAGAAATTTCAACCTCAGAGGAAGAATTATTAATTAGCTTAGATTTTTTTACGAATCCAAAATTACTACTTGAGTTCCATTGATATCGAAACGTTAAATCTAGATCGTGGTTGATCTCTTCAAAGATAATTTTATTACCATATATATTCTTGTATAGGTTTCTACTGGTTTGATAAACACCTTCTTGTCGTATAGAAAAAGGCTCCCAAAGCTTAGTATCGGCAGTATCGGTCTTCACTAAAAAGATAGACTTGCTTCCAGTAATTTCAGCAGATTCAGTTATTTTATCATCTGTGTAATATGGGAAGAATGCATTCTCGCTATCTTTTCTTCCTGCACTTAAACCGCCATTGCTTGATATAAACATCCAATGATTAGAATCACTTACTATACTCATGAAAAATGGACGCATTTTGTCATGATTGGAAATTTTTAGATAGGACTCATTATCAATAGTTACCGACTTAAGTCTTACTGCTTTATCTTGTAAAGTTTGTGTATTGGGCATTAGCTAATTGCTTAAATTTTTATAGTTTAAAAAATCAATCAGTACTAACTGTGATCTTAAAAAAATTATCTATGATTTAGTTGATCTAATACGGCTTTAGCATAAAATGCTAAAGCCGTTATTTGTATTAATTATTGTTGAATTATATCATCAAAGTAGTAAATATCTCCATCACAAGTGGCATTCCTTTCGAAATAAATTATCATACTTTCAAATGTTCCAGAAGGAACATCCGTAAAATCAAAAGTAAGCTCTTGCCATTGACCTAATTGAGTGATAGTGGCAACTCTATCTTGCGATGGTTCTGTGTTAGGGAATGGCATAAACTCTAATCTTAATGTTACTTCTGTAAGTTGTGTTTCTGCCAAAACTTTCATTGTAAAAGTTTTATTAGTGATCGTAGAAAAATCTAAAGGAGCATCCAATGCAATACCTAAGCCAGCAAATGTTTGACAACCAGTTGTTTTTTCAAAACGTTGTACAAAACAACTAGGGTTTACGTTATCTATAACTGGGTTATCTACTACAAAACCCGCAGTGTTTCCAAAGGCATCAAAGGTTCCATCTGTAGTGAGAAATGTCCAATTTAAATCACCATTTGCAGGATTTATATTTTCCGCTGTTTCATCTGTACAAATAGGAATATCAATTACAAATGTTTCTTCAAATGTGTCAGAATTACCGTTTATATCAAAAGCAGTTAAAGTCACTACAAAAGTACCATTGGTTTCAAACCTTTGTACTGGATTAATTAGTGTAGATGTATTTCCATTATCAAAATCCCAAAAATAACGCTCAGCATCATTAGAAATATTATTGAACGAAATGGTTCTGGAATCTACATTAGCAATGAACCTAGCTTCTAGATTAATAACTACAGATACATCATCATCTTGTTTACAACTGAATAGTGTAACAGCGAGTATTGCCGTAAATAAAATACTTATTTTATGGTTTAAAAATCTCATTTTTCTCTTATTAAATTAATTATAAACTCTAACATAATCTACATACATACTTTGCGGAAACTCCGTTTCTGCATTTGGTGCACCTGGCAAGCTGCCTCCTACTGCCATATTAATAATGATATAGAATGGACGACCATTAAAAACCCACTCTCCCGAATTTGCAGGAGCATTAAATGTTAATGCTTCTTCTGCGGTTATTTCAGGAGTAATAGTTTGATATAAGTCTCCATCTACATAATAGTTAATATAATCAGGACCCCATTCTATTCCGAATATATGAAACCCTTCATCAAATCGATCGTTCTCTAGCGTATATTCTTTGGAGATAGAGTCACCAGCATTGTAACCTGGCCCGTGAACACTACCAAAAACCACCGTAGGACGATCACCAACATATTCCATGATATCAATTTCTCCACATTGTGGCCAAGCGTTTTGGTCACAATCATTACCTAATAACCAAAATGCTGGCCAAATTCCCTTTCCAACAGGTAGGCGTATACGTGCTTCAAAGCGACCATATCGTTGTTCAAATAAACCTTGAGTAGTTATTCTCGCTGATGTGTAATTAGAACCCATGAATGATTCTTCTCTAGCTGTTAGCACCATTACACCATTTTCAATCGTAACATTCTCAGGTCTATCTGTATAATATTGTAACTCGTTATTACCCCAACCTGGAATTCCTTGGTCTGTTCCATCACCAAGATCATAAGTCCATCTTGTTGGATCTGGTGCTCCTTCTACACTAAACTCATCTTGCCAAACCAAATTTGTAAGTTGAGCTACTTCCTGAGTTTCATCTGTATCACAGTTTGTTAGACAAAGCATTGCACAAACACACAGAATCTTGAAACTGTTAATTCTTAAGTTATTATATTTAAAGTTCATCATATTAAAGTGAAATTAATAATTAATTTAATTAGTGTAGAAGTATATATTATCCAAAATAAAATCTGGACCATTAACCAATATAATTGCTCCTAAATTATCTCTTTGTGTCGCTAAGTTTCCTGCTAAAGGAATTTCAAATTGTGTCCATGCTCCTGCAGTAAGACCAGATGCTGTAAATCTGTAATCAGCATCATCACCTTCTGGTTGACCTGTAAAAATATTCGTTTCAACCATTCCATTAGGTCCTATGTCTCTTATTTGAAATTCAACTGAAGTCGCTGCGTCAGAAACAAAAACATCAACGTGCATGAATTGCATTGCAGAAGCATCAATTGGACTATCATCCCATAAAATTCCTGTAAAATTATTATTAGTATAATTTGCTATTTCATCTCCGTTAATTGATGTTACTGTTGTTACTGTTGTAGAGCCTCCAAAATTTGGTGTAAAGTTCGGTATTACTTCAGCAGTATATGCATCACTGAAGACAGAGAGTACGTTTGTTGCTGGTTGTGTTGGAGTTGGCGCTGTAGGAAATGCGCCTTCTGATGTGATTGTTATAGAACCTTCAGCTAAAACATTGGCTAAGGTAGCCGTTACTGTTGTTGTTCCATCCCCTAAAACGGTAATCTCACCTAAATCATTAACTGATGCCACTGAAGGACTTGAACTTTCAAATACAAAATAACTAGGTGCTGCAGTAACTGTTGTATTAATACCTGTCGGTAAATTAGCAGTATAGGTCAAGGGATTAACCTGGAAAGTTGAACCAGTAAACGCTTCTTCTACCAATTCTTCCCCATTATAAATTCGAGGTCTTGGTTGGCCCAGAGTTCCAAGCTTTTCAAATCTTATTTCATCTAACCAAAATGTCCACCCTATTTCATTACCATTAGGACCATCTCCTAAAACATCGAAAGGAGCAGCGATATAAGAGAACAAACCTCTTTCTTGCTCCAGCTTAGAAGGATCTGGGATAGGTATTATATATTTAGTCCAATTTGTTGTTAGCTCTAAATCATTTCTAACTACTGTAAATTTATCTTCTTCAAAATCTGCACCAAAACCAACACTGGCTAAAGTAGCTGTTGTTGTAGCCTTAGCCCAAAATGTTAAAGCGTCATAGCCTGATAAATCACGGCCAACTCCGCGGTCTCTAAAAATACCACCTGCTAGAAATCCATTAGGATTATCTGGAGAAGGAACGTCAATTCTTATAGATGATGTTCCTTCATAAGCCTCATCACTAACTACCTCAAAAGTATCATCAGTATTATAGCCCTCTGCTGGATCGAACGATTCAAAAAACTCATCTGTTAATCCTACAGGATTATCTATAAATATATCAGCTGTTGAATTAAATGTAGCTGGAACAGCATCATCTGTTACATCTCTTTCACATCCATAGGCTAAGATTAATATTAATCCTAGAATATATGCATTACCTAGTTTTTTCAATTTTATATTTTTCATCTTTCACTATTTTTATCGTCCAATATTAATATGTACATAGGTTCTAATTTCCCATTCGTTTCCGTCCTTGAATCCAGCTGGACTTAACGTTAGTTCTGGAGGGAATGTATTTGGTGTAAATGTATTCGTAGGGGAATATCTAGGTGAAAACTCATCTAGAGACCTCCACGTTCCTCGAATACCAATTCTTGTACTTGGTAAAATGAACCAATCTGGTTTACCTAATGTTGTTGATACATCTAACATTAACTGCATTGGAAATGTTAAGTTGAAATCTCTGTGATAATCAAAAGGTCCCCAATCATTAACTTTAATGTGTGTTTCTAACTTAATGTTATCATATAACATTCTAATGTCACCACCGAAACGCTTTATCAACCTATCGCTATCGCCATTGGCTTGACCATTTCCATAATAGAAGTTACCAATAATTCCTAAATCTGGATTAAGTTTAGATACCATTCTTGAATGAATTTCCCATAAGTCTTCTTGTGGAGCAGAATTTGGAAACGCGAAGAATGAACGATCAGCCTGGAAACCAATATGTGCATCCATTGCTGAAGACATACGATGGTATACGAAACCTAAGTTCATAGCAAATTTTGCATCTTCAGCTCTGTCATTATCCCATTCATACATCCATGTTCCAGGTGTTGGATCAAAGGTAATCAAAAGCTCTCCAGAAGTCGATTTTCTATTACCTTGTCTAACTGCAAACGGATCATCAATTACATTTCTTAATCTTCCAGGAGCAGCGCCTCCATTTGGCATAGCATCTACAAGAGGCATTTGCCATCTAAAGTTTGGAGCAATTTGAAAATCGCCAACTCCATAAGTGAATCCTGTTAAGAAATTTGACATATTCCCACTTCCTGAATCTAATAATCTCCAACCTGTAAACGTACGAGTAGCATCAGCGCCTCCATTGGCAACTAACCCCATTATAGAACCCTGTGCATACCAGTTGAACTTTCCACCTTCATAGGTAATTTTAGCCTTACCACCCCAATTATCTTTACTTTCAACCTTATCTACAACAACTTGTCCATTATCAATATCTTGGAAAGAACTGTCATTGAGCGGACTTCCTCCCCAAATTCCACCAAGCATTAATCCAAATTTTCCAAAATCTCTTTCAACAACAAGCGTAGCTCTTTCAGTTGGCCAAGCAGGAATAATACCACTTCGCAATTGATTAGCATCTAACACACGTCTTCCTGTATCATCAAATTCTAAATCTGTATTGACATCTCTGTGATAAATACCAGTAACTGTATAATGACCTAGCTCTTTTCTATATTTAAACAACATTGTTGGGTTTGCGCCCCACCATAGTTGTGGGCCAAAAGCTGCTTTTGCTCCTTTTAAGGCACCTTTACCGTCTACCTCAAAACCAAAAATTTCACCACCATAGATATCTAAATTTGGTCCGTAATTCGCTTCAGGATATAGACCGAAGAAATCGCCTTCATAACCCCAATGATAATGCCCTGTTCTGTAAAAACCTCTTAAATCAAAATCTTTAGCATTCCATTCGTATTCGGCTTGATACACACGAAGCCTATTAAAATCTGCAATTTCAACATTTACATTATTTGGGCCTTCAACGCCTTCTACAGTAATAGGTCTTCCTACATTTTCATAAAAAATTTCGTTGATTGGATTTTCTGCTACATTTCCTAAAATGTTGAACGTAACATTAGCCTTCATTTGAGGCGCAGGTCTACCTTCTACTCCCACAAAATAAGATTCCATATGATCAAAACCTAATTGGTTAGGAAATTGATTAACATTTGGGTCTTCAGTGTCTGGAGTTGTAATTAAATTACCACCAGTATTGAAAGTTGTAAATTCTGCTCTTAATTGACTTAACCTAATTTTTTCGCTACTACCTCCTCCCAAGGCTGCTTTATCACCTCGTGCTCTTAGCACAGCATCCATTAAATTAATATTCTTAAAATAGTTTTGTACGAAATCAAGATTAATTTCTTCATTGTAAACATCTAACTTGTGAGCTTCTTTTAGGGCATAGTAAGATGCTCTAGGATATAGAGTGTACAAACCTCTAGGATTGGTTGGACCTTTAGCACAAATACCAAACCATTCCTCATTCATGTTATTTGCACCAGGATATGCTTCATCTAATTTATAACCTCCTGCATTCCAAGTGGATTCTGTTTGTTGAGTATCTGCGTCTTTTCTATCATCAAAACCTGCTTTCCACCAGCCGTCAGAAAATTGAAACGTAAAACCTCCAATGGAATTATTTGCCTTACCTAAACCTGCAGCATTTTCATAAATCTCTTTCCAGTTTTCAACCATGTAGAATGCTTGCATTTTTTGGTCTTCTTGATTTTCAATGGCATTATACGCATCAGATCCAAATTCGGTAAACATTATTGGCTTACCATATTCGTTTTTAACTCTTTCGAATGCATCTCCAAATGATTGTCCGCGATACATGTTAGTTCCATAAATATCTACATCTGGACATTCTTCAGCTATGATCTCTAAAAAGAGTAAATCACCATTACATATTGCAACTGGGTGATTAGAATCTATAGCTTTCATGGCTTTTGTAGCCTCGTTCATTAATTTATACATAGGTCTACCTCTTAATTGACCTACGGCATTGATCTTTTCTTCTCCATCAGGGAAATCTTCTGTTTCAGCACCCTGCCAAAACAATCCATAATTATTTTCATTACCTATAAGGTAAAGTAGTATCCCAGGTGTGTTCTTATAATCAGTAACCATCTTAGTGATTTCAGAAAGAAGCAACTCTTTAGTTCGAGGGTCAGAATAATCTGTTATAGGCGTCCATACGCCATCTATAGTTAATCCATAGCGACCAAATGAATCATTAAGCATGGTGTAAATACCATAATTTTCATAAATGTACTTAACCCATTTAGCAGGAACACCTGTATACTGTCTAATTACGTTAACATTCATGTTTTGCAAAAGAGACATTTCAGCGTCTAAGCCTGCTTTAATAATGTCATCTGATTTTTTGTAAAATTCAGCATTAACAACATTAGTGCCAATGGGTACATAATCCCAGTTCATTCCATTAATCATGAAAGGTTTTCCATTTACTGTAAGTTTTGTTCCGCTATCATCAGTCACAACTTGAACTTTATCTACTTGCGCAAATACAGATGTTGTAATTAATAAAAGAACAAATTTTAAGACTTTTTTCTTCATTGTATATTTTTTTAAGTTGGCTTTTGAAGTCATATAATAATTTAACTTAAAATTTTGATTTCATAAAAGTAAATTTAATGTTATGACTTGTTAAAATGACAAAAATCACCTCAACAAAAAACATACATGGTAAAAAAACATGCTTTTTTTTGAGAAATACTTAATTAACCCATAATTTATCTGTGATAATGATAGCAGATCTTTTTAACACTACAACGTTGTAATTATGCTAAAATGTTAAATGTATAGGTAATGTATAGGAAAATATATGGGTTGTATAGTCTTTAAATTTCTAAAATATAGTTTGTTAAGCTAGACTCATGTGGTAAATTCATTTTTTTACGCAACCTATAACGCTTAACTTCTACACTTCTAGGTGAGATATTTAACAGTGGTGCGATTTCCTTAGATGATAGATTTAACCTAAGGTATGCGCAAAGCTTTAGATCATTTGGTGTAAGATTTGTGTGCTTAGATTTTATCTTCTTTAAAAAATCTTTATCTGCATTGTTAAATGCTTCTTGAAAAAATTTCCAATCATCAGTATTGTTTAAGTTTTTATCAATAATCTTAATAACTGGCTTTAAATCTTTATTTTGATCAACTTGTTTTAACTCTTCTTTAATATTATTTAAGAATTCATTCTTTTTTATCAAACTCATAGTTGATATAGCTAATTCTCTATTTTTATTATCAATATCTTGTTGTAACTTTTCATTCTTTAGTTGCATAACTTGCTGTTCGTTCTCTAACTCTTTAAGTTCTAAATCTTGAGCATTTTTTTCAACTAATTTTGCTTTTTGTTTTCTATAATAAGTTCTATATACATTGTGCATAAATAATGAGAATAGAAGAATAGCAAATGTGTAAAGCACTATCATCAAGTTAGTTATGTACCATGGTTTCTTAATCGTAAATGAATAACTAACAGTATTATTCGTCATTATGTTACCAGCTCTTGCTCTTAAATTAAAGGTATAGTTGCCATGAGGCAGATTTTTAAAAAGTATATTTGTTTCGTTAGTCCATTCACTCCATTCATCATACAAACCTTTAAGTTGATATTGATATTCAGCTTCAAGAAATTTATCATAAACAGGTATACTGTACGTAAACTCCATATTATTAAAGCCATCTTCAAAATCTTCATTATTTGATTTGTCAATCAACCGTTTTTCAGATTTAATACCATAATTCTTTATAGAGTTTATAGAAATAGCGTATTCTTTATTTTCTATTTTATCTAAATCCATTATGACATAACCAGTAGATGTACCAAGTAAATACTTTTCGCCAGATATATGAAGTATGTTTTCATACCCTATCATCATCTTGCTTACCTTGTGCGGTAATGATATAGTATTGATTTTTTTAATATTATTTATTTGACCTTGAGATACATAGTTGATGTTTTTATTAGAAAACCCCCAAAGTCTTCTGTTAGTCTCATCTACTATAAGCTTTCCAGTTATGTAAGATGTGTCATCATAAAGTTGGCTTAATACAGAATCTTTTTTAAATGTACTCTGTTCTATATCGTATTTGAAGACACCGTCCTTATAAGCATAAAAAATATCACTTTCATACTTTATGAGTGATGAGTTTAGTCCTTTTTGTATCGTAGAGTCATTATTATATTTTATAACTTCTGTTAAATCGTCATTAAGTAATAACTTATATACTCCTTTGTATTCATGATTTACAAAAAGTGTTGAGTCATTTAAGAAATCGAAATATTTTGATGAAATATCAAAACCTCTCATCTTGTGTTTAAGTGACCATGATCCATTTTGCTTCTCTAAAACATTCAAGCCGTTATAGTTTCCTTGCAATAACACATCTTTAATAGGTTTTATGTTCCATGTTCCTTGAGCTGAAGCAATTAGTGATGCTTCATTATTTTTAACGACAAATGTTCCATCGTTATGGCCGCAAAATAAAGTATTGTCATGCTCAACTAAACACCAAACTTGACCTTTAGTACCTTCAATAAACTGAAAATCATCAGCTGAATCAATTTTTTTATAAAAAAGACCTTGATTGGTTCCTAAGTACAAATAATTGTTATGCTTAGCTGATGTATATATGGTTCCTAAGTTGCCATTTACATCTACAAAGAGTTTAAAAGGAGAATTCATATTGATGCAATTGATCCCATTATCTAAGCCTAACCAAATATTATAGTCACTATCTTCAAAAACAGATAATACTGTATTATTACTAATACCTTGAGAATGATTAATCGAATAGTCAATTTCACCTTGAGCTGTTATAAAAACAATCCCGTTAGAAATTGTTCCTAAAGCAAAGCTTCCATTATTTAGTTTTATACTATTATAAACACTAATTTGAGACAATAATGTCTTTGAGGGTGTATCCCATTCTTCCAATGCATTATCATTAAGCACGTAAAACCCATCGTTTTGAGTTTGAATTAAAAGCTGACCATTATTGTTGAAAATATTTACTAAAATATGATTCTGAATTATTGGATCATTAGTAACTAATTGCCCTTTACCATTCACAATTTTATATATACCGTCATTAAATTTCTGAAAGTAGATTGTACCATCTGCTTTAACCATCTTAGTTAATCTAGTTTCAGAATCAATAATCTTAAATGAATGATCAAATTTATTATAGCTGTATATTCTATTTAGTGACTGAAAAAGAATCCAATCATCAATAGCAATGATATTCCAGAATTGCTCATCTTCAATAAGTTGATCTTTAATTTTATCAGACAAAGATGTATATACCAATTGACCGTATTGGTCATGCAT
This sequence comes from uncultured Psychroserpens sp., assembly GCF_947503375.1. Lineage (GTDB taxonomy): Bacteria > Bacteroidota > Bacteroidia > Flavobacteriales > Flavobacteriaceae > Psychroserpens. The sequence continues at coordinate 34,092 of NZ_CANNDQ010000006.1, read as the reverse complement.
CCAATACCCAAATTCCATGTAACAACCTGTATATACAACGTCATCAATAACATTTACCGATCTAATGATTGTTTTATTAGGTGAAGGATACAATTTCCATCTCGCACCATTAAACTCGAGTAATCCATTATTGTTCGCTACGTATATGAGCTTATCAGAATCTTGAGCTATAGACCAATTTTGATTTTCAGCATCATATGCTGAGTTTGAGAAATATTCAATTGGAGGGAATTCTTGAGCAAGAGTTGCCAGAGAAAACGTGAAGATGAGAATATGAAAAATTAGATTCCTTAACATCATTGTTTATGAAAAATAGATATAAATACTTATTACAATAATACAAATTAATATCCCAACCTGTTTAGTATATCGCCATGGTGTAATATCGACTAATTTCGTAAATTTTTGATTGTATGATACTTTAAGAGGCCTTGCATAACCAATAATTAACATTATTAGAACATTAAAAATAAATAATAATGCCATGATATGTAAAAAATGTGGATAAGCTCCAGCTGCAATTACATCCAAACTTGCTTTATCAGTAATCTCATTCAATTTAGCGATTTCAAGAGCACCTTTCTCAAATTTAGGTCTTAAGATAAATTCACTAATAATATATAATATTGACCCAGATAACAGCCCAATTTTAGCAGCTAAAGCAGGCACTCTCTTTGTAGTGAAACCAACAAAAATAATAGTTAGTATAGGAATACTATAAATACCATTTACTTGTTGTAAATAATCAAAAATACTCTCCAAATTTTGAAACAAAGGCGCGATACACATGGCAGCAAAGGCTAATATTACGCCAAATATTTTACCATACTTTACAACAGTAACTTCATTTGCACTTTTATTTATATGTTGTTTATATATATCTACCCCAAATAAAGTAACCGAACTATTCAACACACTATTGAACGAGCTTAGAATTGCTCCGAATAAAACGGCGACAAAGAAACCAATAAGCTCTTTAGGCAAAATATTACGTACTAATTCTCCATAGGCTTCATCTTGTTTACCAATATCTAAAGGCAACAAACCATTATCACAAATGTAAAATGCAATAACCCCTGGTAACACGACAATTAATGGCCCTAAAATTTTAATAAAAGAAGCTAATAGAAGTCCTTTTTGTCCTTCTTTTAGATTTTTTGCACCTAGAGCTCGCTGAATAATTTGCTGATTCGTTCCCCAATAAAATAATTGTACAAGCATCATGCCTGTAAAAATGGTTGAAAAGGGTACAGAGGCAGATTTATTACCAATGGCATCAAACTTTTCGGGAATTTGTCTTTGTAAAATAGCAACTCCATCAAATACATTACCATCTCCGACAATTAATAAGCCAAATACAGGTATTAACAAACCGCCTATAAGTAAACCGATAGCGTTAATAGAATCTGAAACTGCTACTGCTTTTAAACCTCCAAAAACAGCATAAATAGAGCCTATAATTCCAATGCCCCAAATACAAATCCATAAAGCCGCTTTATGAGATACACCAAGCATATTTGGAATATCAAACATACCACTAATAGCTAAAGAGCCAGAGTATAGTATAGTTGGCAGTAACACAACAACATATCCTGTTAAAAATAAAACTGAAGTCATTGTTTTGGTAGTTACATCAAAGCGCTCTTGTAAAAATTGAGGCACAGTTGTTAGTCCGCTTTTTAAATATCTTGGCAATAAAAAAACGGCAGTAACTACCATGGCGATAGCTGCTAAAGTTTCCCAAGCCATAACTAAAATACCTTCTGTAAAAGCTGAGCCGTTGAGCCCAACAATTTGTTCAGTAGATAAATTAGTAAGCAATAATGATCCTGCAATCACTCCAGCCGTTAGACTTCTACCACCAAGAAAATACCCATCAGATGAAGACTCGTTTGTTGATCGTGTAGCCAAATAGGAAATTACTGCCACTAAAAGTGTAAAACCAACAAATGAAATGATTCCAATCATATACTATAGTCGTTGAATATGAATACTAATATAAACCATTCAAAAAACAATACAATATATGGGAAACATTATTGCTTACTTTAATCCACTGTTTTCTTAGTTTGTATTAACTCAGAATTTAAAATCGTTTTATTTAAAAACTCAAAAACAGCTTCCATCTCTTCAAAAGCAATTGCAGCAACTTCGTGCTTACCACTTTTCACTTTGTGCAGATAGTAAGCCTTTTCAAGCTGATCTAATTGATCTGCTATTGCTTTTGAACCATCAAGAATCAAATATCCTGGATCATCATGATGACATAAATGGTGTGCTGCGGTACTGTAGGGTACAATAGCATCTTCTACTCCATGAAATAAGACTGTTGGAATGGCATTCGCTTCAGTGATATAACTCACATCAAGTAGAGCTCCAGCAAATGATACAACACCAGCAAACGAAACCTCATTGTAATGCGATGTGTCTTCTATAAAATAATCATTCATGAATACTGCATTTAATATAGTCTCTGCTCCTGCACTACTTCCTGCAGCTATAAGTTTCGTTGTATCAATATTGAGCTTATCATTATGCGCTATGAGATACTTTGAAGCATCTAGAAAATCTTCAATGGCACTAGCAAATGTAAATAGCTTATCTTCTTTAGGGCAATTACACCCAAAACCAGTTTTGGCGCCTTTTCTTAACAATCTATAAGATATTGAAACTCCAATGTAATCTTTAGAAGTGATGTAATTCATAAACTTCATTTCTTCAGTACCAAATCTATTCCCGCCAGCAAAACCTCCACCATGCATCCATATAATTACTGGAAGTCTTTGATCTTTAGTAATAGACTTAGGAGTGTATACATCCAACTTTAAAGAATCTTTTGCTTTTACCGCATACGTGTATGTCTTTACATCTTGAGTATTAGCTACTAATGTGAAAAGAAAAAAGAAATAAAAAAGTGCAGATCTCATAAATCTAGAGTTGGAAAAATAAAAAACTATTTAAATAGTTCTAAAGATTAAGAACAAATATACCAATTTGCTTATTGGATGATAATACGTTAACTTTGATTTATGCAGAAATGAAATTATATGTATTGAAATTATAGATGTTGGATCATTGATGCGTTAAAAAATAAATATGATGAAGGCACCAAACTTATTCTTTTCAATATGTGTTTTATTACTTATTTCGTGTACCTCTAGCGATTCTGTTGATTACACCGTACCAACAAACGCTGAACAACCCGAAGACACATTTGATCCAAATGCAGATTACAACATTCTTTTTGTTGGCAACAGTCTTACTTACTATAATAATCTACCATTGTTAGTTAAGACTGAAGCTGCTTCAAGAGGTGTTATTGTTAATACTAAAATGCTTGCTAGTAGTAATTATGCCATTGTAGACCATTGGGCAGATGGTGAGGTGCAAACACTTATCAGCTCAGGCATATACGATTTTGTAATTATTCAACAAGGTCCATCATCTCAACAAAGCGGCTATGATATGCTCTTGAATAGTGGTGCTGATTATGCTGCAATATGCGAAGCCAATGATGCGAGATTAGCGTATTATATGGTTTGGCCAGCAATTGTTAATTACTTCACATTTGATAATGTTATAGCCAATTATACAGCTGCTGCAGAAGCCAATAATGCAATTTTATGTCCTGTAGGTAGGCGCTGGAAAGAACATTTTGATCAAACGAATGATTTTTCATATTATGGCTCAGATCAATTTCACCCTTCGCTTCAAGGGAGTCGAATTGCTGCCGAAGTTATTGTTCAGTCACTAGGACTGTAGACTGATTATTACTCTCCAATACAAAACTACTAATAATGCTTTTGTATATGCGCCTTATTTTCTACCTATATTCGTTATTCGGACAGTTTCATTTTTTTCTAATTCATGTGGAATTTCAGGGTTAGAATTAAAAACTATTCTGCATTCAGTTGAACCATTTCCGCGTAAAACAACTAAAACACTATCATTAAATACTTTGTAACCATATATACTTACGTTACCTAGTTCTTGAGAAATGAATCCATTTTCATCTCTTACGATCTCAAATACTCTTTTTTCAACAGCACTACCAAAAGACACAGATTGTAAACTTTCATTATTGTCCCACACTATTAAATCTTTGTATTTGAAATTGCCAGGATTAAGTGAAATTTGTGAGTAATCATCTAAAGCTTCAAAGTCACTAATTTCTTTTTTATTACCCATAACTACAGATGATAAATTATTAATTGCAATTTGAGTGTTTTGAAGAATAGGGGTTGGACCGTCAGAATTGTTCAAAGTAATTATGAATTCTTGTTTATCATTCATCCAGATCATATTTCTATAGCCAGGTAAATATCCTGCAAACATTTTATTTGATTGTTGTTTCTTAAATCCAAAATCGGAAAAGAACAAACTTCTTGTTTCTGAAGCTATAAAAGAATCGTCGTAAATGGTTTCAATAAGCTCTTTTATTGTATTAATATCTGTAGAAATACCTCCAGAAGCATATCTACTCTTTGTATCAAGAGCAGAATTTCTGGTTTCAATATTATTACCAGAAATAAAATGATTCTTAATAGATTGATCATTAGAAATAGTAAGTTCATTGAATGAATCACCATTTCTGTTGAGTATTAGCCTTACTGCATCAATATAAGGCATTTTCATTTGTTTCTCAATCAACATGCCTAAATACCAATATGCTATATTACTGTAAGAAATACGAGATCCTGGTTTGAATCTAGTTTGTATGCTATCAGATTTAGTCAATAATGAATTATAAGCCATTCCGTCAGCATCAAAATTTATCTTTTTCATATCTCTAGGAAACTCTCTAGGAAGTCCAGATGTGTGATTTAACAACTGTCTTATTGAAACACTATCAGACCATTTCCCTCTTAAATCATGAATACAGGATGATAATTTTTCATCTAATTCAACTTTACCATCTTGATAAAGTTTGAGAATACAAGTAGCTGTAAATAGTTTGGTTAGAGATGCAATATTGAACTTAGAATTAGTACTTACTTGACGATGTAAAATATTAGAATCATAATCGTAATAACCAACTTTTTTAAAAAATGCCGTATCACTTAATTTTATATATAATTCACCATTCAAAATCTTAGCATTCGAATAATTATCGATCAATTCATTAATTTTATTAATCTTATTACTTGAATTATCACACGAAATCATTACAATAAAGCCAAGTAAAACAAGACTCTTTAAATACTGCCTACATTTAATTAGTTTTCTGAATGGATTATTCATAGAATATAGTATATTATTGGTAGTTAGACTATAATACTTTTAGTCTATTAAAAAACAACTACGGTTTAGCCTTATTTAAAAGTCTATGTTTTAAGTAAGAAAAAAGGTGAAATTATTGCTAAATTCTTCTGGTTAAAATCTATAATATGAGTCAATGATCAGAATATGAATTACTTAAAAACTAACTTTTATTAGTTATTGCCGATAAAGGAAGTAACTTTTCAATGATTATAAATCATACGAGTGCGCGATAAAAATTCAAAACAATTATTTTTCAAAAAGCAAAGGTTGGCAAAATAAACTAGAACAGTATTATTTCTTATCTTTCAGTATATTTATTATCTTGATTAAGATATCACAAGTCAACTTTAAAAACATCAAAATGAAAATTTCTAAAATGTATAACATTCTTGTATTTGTTTTAAGCATAACAATAATCACAAGTATCCATAGCTGTAAAAATGTAGATAAAGAGTATCATGAACAGTTAGTTAAGATGCATACCGAAATGGATTCCATTCACAAAAAGATGGAGGAAATCCATGCTAAATTTGAAAAAGAACATGAAATGTGGCAGAGTAAACATCAGGTCATGGACAGTGTTTCAAACGAGGAAAATCATAGGAATTATGGAGAAGAGCATTCCAGGATCATTGAAAAACATGCATCATTAATAAAAAAGCATGAAGCTTTGATGAACGAACATGAAAAGGTAGAACAAAGTCATCTCGATGGTGATAAATCGATTGAAGAAATTAAAGTTGAACACAAAAAACTTAAATCCGATCACAAAATGATGGAGAGTGAGCACGAAATAATGGTCAAAGAACATGAGGAAATGAAGTCAGAACATAAAAAAATGCTATTAGAGCATGAAAATTCGGGTTCTGAAAATGGTAATAACCAATAGTTTCAGTCAAATATTCCAACTAAAAATGAATAAAGCACGGTTTAAATAGATTCATTTTTGATTAACTCGTTAGATTTCTCAAAGCTTTCTGAGGAGATAAAATCATTAGAATTTTGAGATTTAGCAAAAGTAAAAACAGTAATAAGAAATAATCAAAAGAGCTTTTGTTTAAATTTCCATCTGATAAATTTAGATATGTTTTTCATTATTTGCATGTATTTGCAATTAATTATTGGAAAACTTTCTTTAGGCTTTGCTCTGCTGCCTATATACTTCTTTAAAAGTGAGCCTGAGTCAGCTCTCAATACAACAATCACATTTTCTTTGGAATAAGTGCTATATACTCTCCACTATTTTCTCTTGCAAAATACCTTTTGTTTTTTTCATCAATCCACCATAAATAACCATAGCCGTAATAATAATCTCTGCCAGTAGTAATTTGCTTGGACTAAGAATTCTTCACCTAATTTTTAGGAACAATATGGCAGAAAAGTTTAATACAAGTAGTATTTCCAAAAAATAACTTGCTAAACAATTAAGAAAAACAGAATGAATGAATGAATGAATGAAGTAAGCTCAAGAAGTTGGCAAACAAATGAATAAATATATACCCAATTTATTTAAATTACTCTTCTCATATTTATAAGGTATTTTAAGAAAAAGGAAGCAAATACTGCAGGTTATAACAAACTATTTCCCGATACAGAAAATAATTAGTTATTATTCATAAAAATCTAACCATTGAGAAGTACAAATTTGAGACAAAAACTTTATAATTAATTAAATGAAAATCAAATATATAATTTCAATTTGATAAAATATAAATTTAAAAGTAGAACTAACAAATTACTAATTAAATTAAATTAATTTATATTTTTAAAATAAACCTCTAAGAATAATTTTGATAAGTAGAGTCATACTAAAACCTAAACTATTATATGAGCATTAAAGATTACTTTACTATCTCTATCTATTTATACGAAATGTATTGAATTTTACTAGTTAAGAAAATTCATTAATACTTAATCCATATTGATAATGCTTTAAAAATTTTTAATATTTCAAGATCAGCTTATAAAAACTATTATTACGCATAAATGCGAATCTTCATATTTTAAATGGTGTAATAGTGCCATTATTGGCTATTAGAATTCTATATCACAAACCTTTACTTCCTTTATGTTAAAAGCTTATATATAAAGTCCTAAAGACCATTATCAACTATAATTAGGGTTGATTATTAATGGCCTTAAAAAAATCTAAAACACTTTTGTAATATGCTTCAGGTTGGTCTAACCATCCATAATGAGCACAGTTATCTATCAAATTCAACTCTGAGTTTGTTAAAACCTCATGGATTGTTTTAGGCACGTCTGTCGAAATGATGTCGTCCTTACCATGAATAATAAGAACAGGCTTTTTAAACTGTTTTAATTTTTCACTACAGTCAAAGTTTTGTAAAATCATATCTTGTATCAACAATTGATTAATGATAATATTAACTTTTGCCAATCGAGTAGCTATATAATTAATATTTTTTTTGTTCTGTAAATAAGCATTTGCCAAATACTTTCCGCGCTGGTATTTAGCTTGATATGTAGTGTCACCAGAGCTTATTTTCGTAGTCCAATACAGTAGTGAATCTTGTTGTACTTTGTTTAATCTTGTACTTGGGTTGACTGAAAATAAAGACTTTATACTAAGGCCAGCAGAAGATGACAATACAAGTGCTTTTACATTATCAGGATACTCAGATGCATAATATGATGCTAACATTCCTCCAAATGAATGTCCAAAGATAATCCACTCGTCTAAACCTAAATCTTGTCTTATAGACTCAATATCTCGTAACATCGAATCCATGTTAACTGTTTCTTTACTTAGTTCATTGAGTTTTGATTTGCCAGTTCCTCTTTGGTCATAAAGTATAACGGTATTAGTAGTCTGGATTTTTTTTGCTACAGCTTCTAAACCATCACTATCTAGGCCAGGACCACCATTGATGATTAAAATGGTTTGCTTCAACTTATCTGTATTTTCAAAAACTTTATAATGAATGGTTTCATTCTCTAAGTTTATAAATTTTGAATCTTGCGCATTAATAATAGTAACCACCAAAAAGAATAAATAGATGACAATGTTTTTTTTAAGTCTCATTTGTATTTAGTTTTTTAAAGATTAATAGATAAAATATTCCTTTAAGCTTACCGAATAAATGAAGCTATCAATTTAGTTGTATAGGAGGTAATACTTATTTAACATTATAGTAACCTATCAATATGATTTGACAAGTCTTCTTCAATTGTTTCACTGAATCCAAATTCAATGAACTTAACCTTACCGTTTTTATCTAATACCATATTCGCTGGGAAGCTTTGTATTTCAAGCGTTTGCCTTATATAATCACCCATGGAAGGCACTATTGAATATTTAAAAGAAGTGTTATTTAAAAATTCAACTAACTTTACTTTTTTATCAAGAGCTGGCGCTATAAAAACTACATCTTTGTCTTTATATTTTTCCACTAAATTATTTAGCTGTGGCATTTCTTTAATACACGGTCTGCAATTCACAAACCAGAAGTTAAGTACTACAATCTTATTATTAACATTAATTAGATTGCCTTTGAGATCGTAAAAATCTGTTTTAGGTATTGTTTTGTTTAAATATTTCGTCTTTAAAATTTCTTTATCTTTTTCAAAAGAATCATCAACAGAATTATTAATAGATAATTTAAAAGAATCAACCTCCTTTGAATTTACAAGTTGATAGGTATACTTTTTACCACTATCTACTAACGCTTTAAACTTTTGCTTAGATAGTTCTTTACCTTCTTCATCAAAAAATTGATATACATTTTTCTTTTCAATTTGTATTTTGGGTTTATTAATATTCTTGGTTGGCAGAAAAACTATAGTTTTTTCTACCCCATTAATAACACTTTTTCTGATTTTAAGTGTTTTTCCATATTCAATCTTTAAACTGTCAAATTGTTTTACACTTAGCTTATTGTCGTCTGAATCATAATAATTTGACTGAGAACTTACTGATGAGCAAAAAAGAAATAAACTAAAAACCATTATTAATTTAAACTTCATAATCTGTTTAGTCATTAGTAGTTCTATTTCTGAGTTTATAGAGAAAGTAAAGACTCGCTAAAACAAATACAGATCCAAGACCCGTACTGAAGTCCGTAATTTCACTATTTATATTTATACTGTTGCTCAGTAGTTTTGGCACACCTAGCAAGAGTAACCCAACTATTAGGAACCAAATTTTTTGATTTTGTAAATTGATTTTTGATTTCATTATTTCTAATTATTTTTTTATGAGCTTCCCTTGATTTACGATATTTGAATTGTTATATATGGTGTACAAATAGTTTCCTGCAGCTAAACTTGCGAGATCGATTACAATTTTAAGCTTCCCATCATTAGTTTTTATGTTTTTAATCTCTTTTACCACCTTTCCGTTTAAGTCAAATAATTTAAGATTGAGGTTTTCTGAACTGACAGCTAAATCTGATTCTATTAAAAATTTATCTGTGACTGGATTAGGATAACCATTTAAGTTTGATAACGGATTCACAGACTCAACTGACAGACTCCCAGATTGTACGCCTTTTATTAGACGAATGAGTTGTGGGTTTAGAGTACTAATATTAGGATTAGTAGAGCTATTGATGTAAATAGAATCACCTGTTTGGGTTACTGCTACTCCGTTGGGATACATAAAACGAGACGTTGTAGCATCACCATCTGTATTTCCCAAAACTCCACTACCAGCTAGTAATTCTGCTGTTGGTTGCGGAAATTCATCTTCTAAACTTAGTGAGAAGATTCGATGCCCTGCAAAACTCGCTATATATAATCTGTTTGAAACTGGATCATAGTCCAAATGGCCATTCCCAGCTCCAGTACTACCGATTATTGACGTTGCTCCATTTGGTGTTATTTTTATTATGTTAGGATTTGAAAAATTCACAACATAAAGATTATCGTTCTCGTCGATAGTAATTCCATTTGGACAATTAAATATCGAGGCATTTCCTGAAGCGAAAAGTGTTGACACACCAGAAGGTGTTACTTTTCTAATTGTATTATTACCGCAATTACACACATAAAAATTATCGTTGCTATCAAATATTATACCTACAGGACCAGAAATACCCGTGTTAGTTACAAATGTTCTAATACCATTTATAACCTTATAAATAGCACCAGCTCCAATATCGGATTGGTATAAAACTCCGTTACTATCGAAAGCATTTCCAGAAGCTCCTATAAAACCTTGCGAGTAAACTGTTAAATTTAATTCTGTATCTAGTTTCCAGACACTATTAGGTTGACCATCAACATCTCCTCCTGAAAGAAAGTCACCAAAATCACCAATGTACAAATTCCCTTCATTATCTAGAGATAAACCACCACTTCCTGTAAAAGGTGATGTTAAGGTATTAACAGTAATATCTTCCTGTGCATTACTATTCATCGAAATGAATAGTAATATCAGTATTAACTTTAAGCATTTCATCATTTCTGTATTAGTTTTTAATTATTTTAATTGTATCTACTACATCGTTGTTCACTATAGCCTTTAAAAAATAAATTCCATTAGAAACTTCCATAGGAATATTCAGAGATTGAATATTTTGCTTCTTAATTGTCTTGATTTGTTGACCAATTGTGTTGAACAACTGAATCTCAACAGAGCTATAGCTCGTACCAAAATTAACTGTTATATTGTCCTTTGTTGGATTGGGGAAAACAGAAATAGAATTCTTAACTGACGATATATCTTCAATATTAAGTAGATTTCTACCTATAGTTACTCTACTATTATTTTGAGGGATTCTATAATTATCTATCTCTAATCCGTCAGTACCATCAGCATTCTCAATACCAATTAATATTGGATTAGGTCTAAAATGCATTTGGCTGGGGTAGTATCCTTCCATATCTAGATATTGATATCTAATTAGACCATCAGGATTAGAGGCATTCTTAGTATAAATCATTTGAAAAGTATTGCTTCCTGTAAACCCAGTTAAAGGTGTGTAAAATGGAACATTTTCATAGGTAACTATAAACGTATCAATATTATTAGACCAATAATAAATTTTACCAATGTTACCTGTTCCAGTAAAATTAAGGTCAGTTAAAAAGGGGGCAAAGAAATCGTTATTTGAGTTTTGCCAAGGAATATTACCTAAAATTAGACCTGATGCACCTGAATTTGGAATTATATTAGTCGTCGAGGAAAGCGAAACATATCCATTAGAGCCAATATATATTTGACCAAAATTTTGATCATAAAATTTACCATTAAATCCAATATCAAAAGGTCCAACAACATTGTCGTCTAATAAACCTGTGATTTCTGTTCCAGTAGCACTTATATCTACCCAATCATTTGGATTGATATTTTCTTCCTCTGTAAATTCATAGCCAAAATTGTCCGAGTTAACATATGGTATCTGGGGATTCGTAGTATCTAACCAAACATTTCTTAAGGGATGCGATTCTATATAACAATGCATCCTTGCCACCTGTTGTGGTGTAAATACTAACTTGTTATCAGAGTAACTCATATAGTTAGTATGCGGTATAGAACCAAAAGGGATACCATTACAGTCATTAGTAGCGTTAAATCCTGGACTTGTAGTACGATCTTGTGGTGGTGTATCTGAACACCAATCACCTACATCGTCACCTATAGAATTCATATTCTCTGCACAATTATCAAAACAACTTGGAACTTCTTGCGAGCCACGAAAAGTATGTTCCAATCCTAATAAGTGACCTATTTCATGAGTAAACGTTGACCTCATGTTCCAAGGATAGGCTTGAGCTAGCGTACTTATAAGCACACCGAGCTGCCCGATTGGCTGGCCACTAACGGTTTGCCAAGGAAACCATGCCGCAGATACGTTTATTAAATAATCTGTAAAGAAAACATTACAGTATTGATCCGTTTCCGTAGCATAAGTAAAAAAAAGTGTTCCTAATTCATTTCCATTTGCAATTTCAAGCATATCGGTATCATCAATATACTCTATAAAATATGTAAATTGAATGCCGTATTCAGCAAAGTCTTTATTAAGATGATGATATTCCATAGCTACTGCATGATCTGATATTGCAGCATTAAGTCCATTATCATCTCTAACAATTCTAGCTTTGGTTTTAATTATTTTCATAGGTTGTGAGCCGACATAAGTGTAGCTGTCTCTAATAGACGCATCATCACAAGCAAAATTTTGAGAACAATTGGCTAGTCTCTCTAAACCCATTACATTTCTAATTTCTTCAGTACCACAATCACTTATGGGAACAGAAGTTAAGCTTCTATCTTTTTGAGCAAATACTCCTGTATTCATAAAGAGTAAACCGAATAATAATATAATAGCTTTCGTTTGTAATTTTTCTCTCATAGCCTTTATTTTACAATTAATCTTTTTGTTTTTTCAATGTTATTTGATGACATCTTTATGAGATAAGTTCCAGATGATAGCGTTTTCACATCCAAGTTAAAAGTGTTAACACCTTGATTGAGATTTCCATTGTAGATGGAACTTACTAATTGCCCTAGCAAATTATAAACTTCAATATTAACTGTACTTAATGCCTGTTTTACTTTAATCTCAATTATTCCATTGGATGTCATCGGATTAGGATATATGTTAATAACATTGTCTTTAGTAGAAAACGATTCAACCGAAAGTGCATCATTAACAACATCTCTCTGCCAAATTCCGTGACCATGAGTTGCAATTCTAATTTTCCTATTTGAAGGTGATAAATTTAAATCCATTACCATAGTAGCATCAGGAAGTGCATCACTAAAATCCTCCCAAGAGGTTCCTCCATTTTCAGAATAGTAAACCCCTAAATCATTTCCTACATAAATATCATCTGAGTTCAATGGATCTACTAATATGGTGTTTGTCGGTAAGTCTGGTAATCCATTTTGTATAGATATCCAACTATCTCCTGCGTTAGTAGATTTATAGACATGGTCAGTTCCAAACCCAGAAAAAGTTGCATATAAAACATCATCATTAGAAGGGTCAATTTCGATATCTTTACATATTCTATTTGGTAAACCACTTGAAATATTTGTAAACGTCACACCACCATCAACAGATTTTAAAATCTTAGGTGGTATGCTAGGCAGCCCAGCTAATGGTACTGTTGACATTGCTACATAAAGAATATCTGGATTGATATTAGAAATTGCGATTTTTGAAACTACATTCGTTCCGTCGATTGGTTGGGTTCTTGTTGGACTCCAACTTTGACCACCATTCAATGACTTATATAATATTCTTGTTCCAGCATAAATCATATCGTAATTTGTTGGTGCTAATTCATAAGGTGCTAAAAACGCTGAATAATCGTTAGCAATAAGTGTTGGTGCTATACTAATCCAATTATCACCTCCATCAGTAGACTTAGCAAGACCTCCAATACCTTGCAGTGAGCCATATACAATTTGGTCATCATCTTGATTGACAGATGCAGACATACCATCTCCACCAATGACCTTAAACCAAGAAGGACTGCCTTTGTAAACCCATGTTGAATTATCTTGTGCACCACCTATACAAAAATTAGGGTTTGTTGGTGAACTTGCCATATTAGGGTAAAATTGAGTGGTTTGTAATCCTCCATTGTGAGTTACAAATGTCTCTCCCGCATCACTTGAAGAGAAGACACCACCATCAGTTGCATAGAATATTTTATTGGGAACAAGAGGATGATAATAAACAGCATGTATGTCTGCATGCACGTAAGTAGGCCCACCTTCTGGCTGTGTAACTGTAATTTCTCCAAATGTTTCAGTTGTCCAATCAGATTTTTGAATGAAATTTATTCCAGCATTCGTTGATTTCCATGTATTTATCCCAGTATATATAATTTCATTTGAGTTCAGTGGATTGATAGCAATATCATGAGAATACCATCCTTGAAATTGAGCAATATTTTGGTTATTGATGTACGACCAATTTACACCTCCGTTGGTTGATTTAAAAATGCCACCAGGAGTTGTAGGTTGAGTATTAAAAAAACCAACTTGTACTGATGCATATAAGGTATTAGAATTTGATGGGTCTATAGCTAGTTTAGCATTGCCAGACCATGCAGGTATTAAACCACTATCTATTAGCTCAGTAAATGAATTACCTCCATTTGTGGATTTAAATATTCCTGAGAGAGATGGATTTAAGTTTGAATTAAAAGCGCCTTGAGTAACATAGATAATGTTATCATTAGTAAAATCTATTTCTATATCAAAACAATTGGGTTGATTGAATACCAATGACCAATTATCACCTCCATCAATACTTCTATACACGCCATCGGTTGTAGCAGCAAAAATTAATAAGGAATTTTGATTACTGATTTCAATATCTTGGACACCTTTTAAATCTGAATTGTCAAACTGAAGGGTATTAGACCAACTGGAACCTCCATCGATTGATTTCAATACTCCTATGCCATAAGTCCCTCTAGTTAATCTGTTTAATGTTCCTGGTTCAGCTAGACTCGATCCATAATTCTCTCCTGTGCCTATAAAAAGAATGTTTGGATTGGTTTGATCAATAGCAACAGCTGAAACACCTAAAACTGGAAACCCAGTAGGTACATAATTCCAGGCATTTTGACCAATTCCTTGTGTTTCTGTTTTCCACAAGCCTCCACTAGCTGTACCTGCATATATAATATCTTGGTTAGTTGGGTGAAACGCTAGGCTTAATGTTCTACCACCAATATTCTCTGGACCTAAACTTTCCCATTCGCCTTCGATTAATGATGATCTACGAAAACTTTGAAATCGTTTTTCTTCAAAAGCATTTTTATACTTTTCTATCGAAATACTCTGATTTGGATAGGTTCTTTCGAAAGCCCATAGGTCTAGACTTTTTTCTGCTCCTGATTTTTTTTCATTATGAAAGTCAGTAGATTTTTCTTTATTAAAAATTGTATTATTTTTAATTGCTACAATACAAATAATAAAAAGAGCTAAAACCGCTAGTTTAACAGATATTTTCTTTTTCATTATATCTAAATTAATTTGATTTGTCATCAAATTAAAATACATCTTATGTTATCTATAATATGTGCTGATAACCAGAGTATTTTAATATTAAATTGAATTGCTTTTTCTTTTAAAGTTAGGTAGTTATATAGATGATTTGGAACAAATGTTTTGAACTAATAGTATTATGGTTTAGGATACTAGCTTTTTGTTTTGAGTTAAAAAAAGCTCAAATCTCCTTTAATGTAAATGTTTTGAACACATAATTTTTAGAGTTGAATTACTTTTAATATGCTTCGGAATATTTATTAATCGTTTTATTTTATTTGGTTTTGCGGAAAGAGTTTATCTGTATTCATTAAATTTATACCATATTGTGGATATTAAAATTAGTTTAAGATGCCTTTAAATTGCTTAATTATAGATGATGAAAACCTAGCTAGGAGGCGTTTATTTGATTTAATTGAAAAAAGAAATGAGTTAAAGATCTTGGCAGAATGTAAAACTGGTAATCAAGCCATATTAGATATTAACACTATAAAACCTGAGTTAATATTCTTGGATATTGAAATGAAAGATATGACAGGTTTTGATGTTTTAAAGCAAGTTAATCACAAACCCTTAGTTATTTTCGTCACTGCCTATAAAGATTATGCCATTAAAGCTTTTGAGTTTTTTGCTTTTGATTATTTACTAAAACCATTCAATAAAAAGCGATTTAATGTTACGGTTGATAGAGTGGTTTCATTTCATAATAGTCTTAATAATGAATGGGAAACATCAAAATTAGATGACTTACTAAATCATTTAGAAAATCGTTATTCACAGTCGTTATATAAATCTTACAAAAAACGTCTTGCTGTAAAAAGCGGTAATGAGATTATTTTTGTCAATTACCAAGATATTACCTATATAAAAGCATCTGGAAGCTATATAGAAATATACAGTATCAATAAAAATTATGTGATTCGCTCTTCTTTGAATAAAATTATGGAAGAACAAACTAATGATTTTTTAGTACGAATTCATAGGTCTACAATTATAAATATTCATTTTGTGGATAAGCTTATTTATTCCGATTATGCAGAGATAGATGTCAAAATGAGTGATGGGTCACTTTATAGAGTCAGTAAAAGCTATAAGAAAAATGTTCAAAAGTTGTTGGGAATATAAATATGTCAAAAAAATATATTGATATTAAACTCATTAAGTATCTCGCAAGATTTTATACTATAATTACAATATTATTGATTTTAGTACAGATGTACTGGAAATCACTAGGGCAATTAGATAATATTGGAATCCCGTTTCTAACTTACATCTACTACAATTATATATTAAAGTGGTTTGCAGTATTGATCTTTATGATATTTGTGAGTTACATTACAAAATTAATGTTTGAAAGAAACTGGAACTCAAAACTAATAATTGTTGTACACCTTATACTATCTTTAGTTATTCAGGTGTTTGTGTTTTTTACTTCTATTTCGATAATAGCTATTACATCTAATCGCAATTTTAAAGAATTTTTGCCTTATTTTAAAAGTGAGTATATGAGGTACCTAGGGGAAAACGTGATGATTTATTTTTCCATGCTAGGCATAATGTACATATATTATTATCTAAAAAAAATAAGAATAGTTGAAGTTCAAAAGTCCAAATTGGAAACACAGCTTGTCAACTCTAAATTAAATATGCTAAAAGCCCAGTTAAACCCTCACTTTGTTTTTAACACTTTGAATAGTATATCATCTCTTGTAGATATAGATAAAGAAAAATCTCAAGATATGATTACAAATTTTGGTGACTTATTTAGAGATATCTTAGATCTTAAAGATGCGAATCTTATTCCTTTAAGCCAAGAATTAGAAATGCTAGAAAAGTATATCGATATTATATCTGTTAGGTTTGAGGATCATATAAGTTTTAAAAAAGATATTAATGTAGACTGTTATGGCATTTTAGTACCTGCATTACTTTTACAACCTATTATTGAAAATTCGGTAAAGCATGGTTATTCTCTACAAATAACAGATATAGAAATATGCCTCAAAATTTCAACAGTGAATAATATGCTAATTATTATTATAGATAATAGTGGTAAATCATTAAACAATGGGTTAAATGATTTATTTAAAACAGGTTTAGGACTTAAAAACATTAATGAGCGCCTTGAAACTCTTTATGGCGAACACTTTGAGTTTAGCATGGTAAATAAAGAAAATAATTTAGGTGTAAAAACAATTATTAAAATCCCAATTCAATAAAATAATTAAACTATACGAAACTGAAAATATAAGATATAAATTTGTTTTAATTTACTTATATATGGATGCATAGTTTGCGTTAGTTACTTTCCGATACAGAAATTAGCAAAAATATTGCCTAACAGATCATCATTAGTAATCTCGCCAGTAATCTCGCCAAAATGATACAATGCTTGCCTAATATCTATAGCTAATAAATCTCCCGAAAGTCCTGAGTCTAATCCGTATTTAACTTTTTGAATCTCTTCAAACGCTTTTAATAGTGCATCATAATGACGCGTATTGGTCACAATGGTTTCGTTATTTCGAAGAGCTCCTGTATTGATTAAATTGAGAAGCGAATTAGTAAGCTGTTCTACACCAAAACCAGTTTTTGCAGAAAGTAATTGAATACCTTCTATTTTATTTTGAAGTACTGCTAATGCACTATCACTCAACTGATCTATTTTATTTGCTATGATAAGTAATGGCTTTTGTGGATACTTATTTTTTATTTTTTCGATTTCAACTTGAATGGTTTTTAAATCTGAAGTTTTCTGAGAACTATCAAACAGATAAATTACCACCTGAGCTTGATCAATTTTTTCAAAGGTTTTTTTAATTCCAATCGACTCAACTACATCTTCAGTTTCTCTAATACCAGCAGTATCAATAAAGCGGAAACCTACGCCTCCAATTGAAATTTCATCTTCAATCGTATCTCGTGTTGTACCTGCAATTTCTGAAACTATAGCACGCTCCTCATTAAGTAACGCATTTAACAATGTAGACTTCCCAACATTAGGTTCGCCAACAATAGCAACAGGAATCCCATTTTTAATCACATTACCAACAGCAAACGAATCGATCAAACGTTTTAATACAAAAGTAATTCTATCGACTAAAGCTTTAAACTGAGAACGATCAGCAAACTCAACATCTTCTTCAGCAAAATCCAATTCCAATTCAATTAATGATGCAAAATTGAGAAGTTCTTCGCGTAATTTGGCTATTTCAGAAGAAAATCCACCTCGCATTTGCTGCATAGCGACCTGATGCGATGCTTCATTATCACTTGCAATCAAATCAGCTACAGCCTCAGCTTGAGACAAATCTAATTTTCCGTTTAAAAAAGCACGTAAAGTAAACTCTCCCGCATTAGCCATTCTACACCCTTTACGCAAAAACAACTGAATGATCTCTTGCTGAATGTATAAGCTACCATGACACGAAATCTCTACAACATCTTCACCAGTATAAGAATTTGGATTTTTAAATATAGAAACTAATATTTCATCTATCACACGTTCATCGTCAACAATATGACCTAGGTGAATGGTATGTGTAAACTGATCTTTTAGTAATTTATTAGTTGTAACCGACTTAAAATGATCATCTACCACAGAAATCGCATCGTTACCAGAAAGCCTTATGATGGCAATAGCTCCACTTCCAGAAGCTGTTGCTAACGCTACAATTGTATCTTGATGAGTCATTGATAATTGTTTTTTACAAAAATATTGCAATTTTGGATTTAAAGTATGTTTTATTAAAGTTCTTTAAGTTTTTATTAATAAAAATGAATGGATGGTTTTTTACATAACTTACTATATTTGTAGCTCAACTAAATAATAAAATCATGAAGAAGATTACGACTATATTAGTTTTATGCCTATTATTTACAGCATGTAAAACTGAGCAAAAAGAAAAAGTTCAAAGAGATGGCTATTATGTAACCGGAAATGCACCTGGCGTATACAATGGCATTAGAGCTTATTTGAATTCTACAGATGAGCGTGGTAGACAAGTAGCTATTGATACAGCTATCGTTATGAATGAGAAGTTTGTTTTTGAAGGTAAAGTCACAAATCCACAGATCTCGTTCCTTACCATTAACAGTGTAAATGGTCTCTTTCCATTTGTTTTAGAAGATGGTGAAATTAACATTGATGTTAATGCAGACAATATAAGAAACTCAACAGTAGGAGGTAGTGATGGTAACAAAGCATTAGTTGAATTTGAGAAAGAATTTAAATCGATGAGCAAAGAACTCCAAGATTTAAACAAACAACTAAATCTACAAACCATGCAAGGCGTTGAAGCTAGCTCTAATCCTCTTAATACTAAAATTGCAGATCTCACAGCTAAAATGGGTGCATATCCATTTGAATTTATCGAGAAAAATAAGGATAATGTATACTCGCTTATATTGATTGAAGGGATGACGAGAAATAATAAAGCAAATTTTGATGAAGTTCTTAAAGCTTTTAATAGTTTAGATGAAGGCTTAAAGAACTCTGCTAAGGCACAAATTGTAAACACACAAATTAAGGTTGCTAAAACAAAGCAAGATGCAGTTGCTGCCACAGAAATTGGCAAATTAGCTCCTACATTTTCAGCTCCAACACCCGATGGAAAAACATTATCACTAAATGATGTAAAAGGTAAATTAACCCTTGTAGATTTTTGGGCATCGTGGTGTAAGCCTTGTAGAAGAGAGAATCCAAACGTGGTTAAAGTTTACAATAAATACCATGATAAAGGTTTAGAGATCATTAGCATCTCATTAGATGGCAGTCGAACTCAAAAAGATCCTAAAAATGCTTGGCTTAAAGCTATAGAAGACGATAAACTTACTTGGAATCATGTATCAAACTTAAGTTATTTTAACGACCCTGTTGCTAGAGCATATAATGTACAATCCATTCCTGCTACATTTTTGTTGGATGAAAATGGTACAATTGTAGCAAAAAATTTAAGAGGTCCTGCGCTTGAAAACAAAGTTGCAGAGTTATTGAATTAAACATTTTTTAAGCAATGAAAATTCAGGTTATTTACCTCTTTATATGTATCTGCTTAGTTTCTTGTAAAAAAGAGAATAGTACAGCTGATGTACTCGTCAAAAAAGAAGGCTATACAATTATTGGTAATGCACTTGGTATGTATAATGGTACAAGAACATACTTGAAAAGTTTAGATGAAAAAGGGCGTTTAGTTAATAGAGATACTGCTATTATAATGAATGAAGCATTTGTTTTTGATGGCAAAGTAGACTCACCCGAAATTTGGTACTTGTATGTAAATAGTATTGACTTTCCTTTATCATTAGTAATTGAAAATGCAGCATTATCTATTGAGCTTGATAAAGGGGAAATCAAACATTCAAAAGTTCTTGGAACAGATTTTAATAATGCCATAACTAATTATTACTCTGAATTAAAAGCTTTAAACGATACGCTTGAAACGACTAGTAAACTTTATAGAGACCATCTTATCAATAAAAAGATTGTCGCTGGTATGACTGAACAGATAATTCAATTTAAAGAACAGATCGCGTACCATCCTCATCAATTTATAAAAGACAATCCAAAAAATCCATTTTCAATACTTCTTTTAGACCAAATGCTACGAAGAGGTGATATTAATCATGAGCACATGGTTACATCATTTGATTACATACAAAGTGATCTTAAACAAACCACATTAGGAAAAAAGGTATCTAAAAGAATGCCTGAGATAAAAAAGCAGTATGATAAGATTATCGCTACTAATATTGGTAAAATTGCTCCAGATTTCTCAGGATTGACACCTAGAGGTAGAACGCTCAAGTTAAGTGATGTAAAAGGTAGAGTTACCATTATAGATTTTTGGGCATCTTGGAGTAAACCATGTAGGATAGAAAACCCAAAAACAGTAAAAATTTATAATAAATATCACGATAAAGGCTTAGAAATTATCGGTGTTTCATTAGACGGAAATCGGAATCAAAAAAACCCAAAATCGGATTGGATAAACGCCATTAAAGAAGACGGGTTAAATTGGAACCACGTGTCAAGTCTAAGCTACTATAATGATCCAATTGTAAACGACTATAATATAAAATCGATTCCTACTACGATTATTTTAGATCAAGAGGGTAAAATTGTAGCAAAGAACCTTAAAGGGAAAGCTCTTGCGCTTAAAATTGAAGAGTTACTTAATTTATAATCAACCTATATTTTTCCAGTTTTATGCATGAAGAATAAAACAATGATTGGTATTGCTAATATACCAACCATCAATAAACTATTTTGAAATAGTGAAGGATCTATAATTAACGTAAGTAGATAACCACCTACAGCTCCTCCAAAATGTGCATCATGTCCAATATTGCCTATGCGTTTTTTCATTCCATAAATAGAATATAACAAATACCCAATGCCAAATACAAAACCAGGAATAAAAAAATTAATTTGCATCCAAGGGTCAAATAATATTGCAGAATATATTACTCCCATAACAGCTCCACTAGCTCCAACTGCACTATATTGATATTCATCTTTATGAAAATAAAGTGACATTAAACTGCCTATTGCCAGACTTCCAATGTAAATGATAATAAAATTTAGTTCACCTACGTTATAAATAACTCTATCTGCAAAGAAGAACAATGTGATCATATTAAAAAGCAAATGTGTGGTATCAATATGCAAAAAACCTGAACTAAACATTCTAAATTGTTCTCCTCTTCTAATGCTTCCTACATTGAACTTGTAACGTTCAAAAAATCCATAATCTTTGAAGCCTTTCAAGGATATAAGTACATTTGCTACAATAATTAAAATAGTCACTAAAGTTAAACGACCCATAAACTATAAACGTTTTATTATACATATATTTGCTCTTGCAAATCTAAGATTTATTAATGCAATTTCTAGTTTACATTTTAATTTATCCGTTTTTATGGTTGGTATCGCTATTACCATTTAGACTATTGTATGCTTTTTCAGATGGTCTGTATTTTTTTATCTACCAAACATTTGGTTATCGTAAAAAAGTAGTTCAAGAAAATTTAAGACTTGTTTTTCCAGAAAAATCAAAGGAAGAAATTAATGCTATTACCCGAAAGTTTTATCATCACTTATGTGACATGATAGTTGAGGCTATAAAATCGTTAACGATCACAGAGGCAGAAATGAGAAAACATTTTACATTTTCAAATATTGAAGAGATCCATAAAATTGAAAACTCTAATCAAAGTATTGTGTTAATGTGTGCCCATTACGGTAGTTGGGAATGGATATTCATATTACAAACCTATGTCAAATCAAAAGGATATGCTGTTTATAAACGTTTAGAAAATAAATATTTTGACCGATTAGTTAAACGCATAAGAGCTAAATATAATAGCTACCTAATCACTACTAAAGAAACGATCCCAAAACTTTTAGAAGCTAAGAAAAAAGGCGAATTAACTATTAACGGCTTCGTATCTGACCAATCACCTAGACGAAGCAAAGCATTTCATTGGACCGAATTTATGAACATTAAAGTTCCAGCACATACAGGAGCAGAAATGTTAGCCAAGCGTTTAAATATGGCAGTAGTTTTCTTTAGAGTTAAAAGGTTAAAACGTGGTTATTACGAAACAACATTTGAAACAATCACTACCACCCCAAATGAATATAAAGACTATGAAATTACAGATAAATTCTTAAAACTAGTTGAAAAGCAAATCTATGAAGCGCCAGAATATTATTTATGGACACATAAACGATGGAAACATAGAAATAGAGTGCCTGAAGAATTCAAATAGTTACAACTCAAACCAAGAATTAATCATCGTGTCCTCAGAAGATATACTATTGCTCGTCGAGCGATGAATAAACTCATTATTCTTAGGCTCATAATTATACTCTTTTGCCCATTCTTTATGTTGCTTTGAAAGCTCTATAATACAATCGCAAACATATATGATTTCTTCATTAGTAATTGTTGGGTGAATTGACATGCGAATCCATCCCGGTTTTCTAACGAGATCACCAATAGAAATTTCACTTGTAAGCTCTCTGCTGGTCTGTTGATCTACATGTAATAAAAAATGACCATATGTTCCTGCACAGCTACAACCTCCACGAGTTTGAATGCCAAATCTATCATTCAATAATTTAACCCCTAGATTGTAATGCAGCTCATCAATATAAAACGAAATAACACCTAAACGATCTTGATGCTGACCAGCTAATATATTGATATTCTTAATATTTGAAAGTTTCTCAAAAACAATGGCATTGATCTCATGTTCACGCTTCAAAATATTAGCAACTCCCATTTGCTCTTTCAATTTGATTGCTAGTGCTGTTTTTATCGTCTGTAAAAACCCAGGAGTTCCACCATCTTCACGATCTTCAATATTGTCGATGTATTTATGTTCTCCCCAAGGATTCGTCCAACTTACTGTACCTCCTCCTGGACAATCAGGAATCATATTCTTATATAATGATTTATTGAATACCAATACACCAGAAGTTCCAGGACCTCCTAAAAATTTATGTGGTGAAAAGAAAATAGCATCCAAAGCTTGGTTTTCATTTTCAGGATGCATATTGATAGTAACATAAGGTGCCGAACACGCAAAATCAACAAAGCAAACTCCACCATGTTTATGCATCAGTTCTGCAATATCATGGTAAGGCGTTTGAATTCCTGTTACATTAGAGCCTCCTACAACAGAAGCAATTTTTAATGTGCAATCTTTATATTTTTCAAGTAGTCGTTCTAGGTTTTTTAAACTAAATAAACCTTCCCCATCAGGTGGTATCACCTCTACTCTAGCAATAGTCTCTAACCATGATGTTTGGTTGGAGTGATGCTCCATATGAGAAATAAATACTACTGGCCTTATTTCATCAGGAATATCTGTAAACTTTCTTAAATTCTCTGGAACTTTTAACCCAAGAATTCTTTGGAATTTATTCACCACACCTGTCATTCCATTTCCAGAAACGATAAGTACATCATCTTCATTACAGTTTACATGTTGTTTGATGATGTGCTTAGCTTCATGATAGGCCTTGGTCATTGCTGTACCAGATACTGTAGTTTCGGTATGTGTATTGGCTACAAAAGGACCAAACTCATTACATAATTTTTCCTCTATAGGTCTATACAAGCGTCCAGATGCCGTCCAATCTGTATAAATAATTTTCTGCTTGCCAAATGGAGAGTCAAATTCTTGGTCAATACCAATGATATGCTGCCTAAACTTTTGAAAATACTGTTCAAGTTCAGTTGGTTTGGTCATGCCTATACTTACATCATTCATACAATTGTTTTAAAACCTTAAGTCTTAATGACTTTCTTTGTTAATATACCATTATTTAAATAGATATTCAAATAATAAACTCCCGAATTGAGACTAGAAACATCTAATATTGTAGCCTTGCTTTTTTTGAGTGATTTTCCTAGAGCATCAAAAAGTTCAAAATAAAAATCTTGTCCTTTTACATTTTGAATGGTAATTGTATGAGATGCAGGATTAGGAAATATAGCAATGGTATTTGCTAGAAATTCGTCAACACTTAAATTATCACAATCGCCGTTAAAGCTAACACCAGAGTCAATGTTGGTCCAATTCATCTCACTATATACAGGATCGTCAACTTCAATACAATTTAAGTTTGGATTATTGTTGGCATCAAAATTAGTCACGTTGGTATTGTTACCGTTTTTCACATTCAGATAAGTTAATTCATTTGAATAAGTGCTTAAATAGACTAAAGCAGAATTGTTCACTAAATCTAGAGTTGTAATATCATTCTGGAAGCACAATAAGGTGTTCAAATTTAAATTATTAGATACATTTAAACTGGTTAAATTATTACCAGAACACCATAAAAGTTCTAACTGACTATTTTGACTAACATCTAGATCTGAAAGCTCGTTATCGTAACACCACAAAAGCCTTAACTGAAGGTTATTGGTCACATTTAAACTAGTTAGGTTATTATTTATAAGACTCAAACGATCTAGGTTTGGAAGGTTACTCACATCGATTGATGTTAAGAAATTGTCATAAGCCCATACCTGCTCTAGCGTAGTATTAGAACCTAGTGTAAGTGTTGTCAAATCATTTTGATAGCATCGTATAATTCGCAATTGATGATTATTACTTACATCTATAGTTTGCAAATCATTGATATAACAATCTAAGTGATCAAGAGCTGTAAAATCTTCTATACCTGTTAGATCTGAAATATTTAAGCTGCTTATATTCAAATAGCTTATTGTATTTATCATATCTGTAGGCACATAATCATCTAAAGGACCAGAATCTAATCCAAGATTGATAATGGCTTGTTCAAAATTATCATCTGGAATAAATGTTGTTTGTGAAAAACCAATAGCACTACTAAGTAGAAATAAAAGAGTGAATCTCATAAATTAGATATTAGCAATTACTTTAATTTCTGCAATAATTTTATCTGCTAAAGCATTTGCTGCTTCTTGTGTAGGTGCTTCAGTATAGATACGAATTATAGGTTCGGTATTACTCTTTCTTAAATGCACCCAAGAATCAGGAAAATCAATTTTCACACCATCAATGGTTGCTAAATTCTCGTGAGCATAATTACGTTCCATTGTGCTTAAAATCTCATCAACATCGAGATTTGGTGTTAGTTGAATTTTCTTCTTACTCATGAAGTAGTTAGGATACGACGCTCTTAAATCACTAACACTCACTTTCTTTTCAGCTAAAAGACTTAAAAAAAGAGCCACGCCAACTAAAGCATCTCGTCCGTAGTGAAGTTCTGGATATATAATTCCACCATTACCTTCGCCACCAATGACTGCGTTATTCTTTTTCATGAGTGCCACAACGTTCACTTCGCCTACTGCACTAGCTTCGTAAGTACCTCCATGTTTTTCAGTAACATCTCGCAAGGCTCGTGTTGAACTCATATTACTTACTGTATTGCCTTTAGTTTTACTCAATACATAATCTGCACAAGCAACTAATGTATATTCTTCTCCAAACATATCGCCTTTTTCATCCATAAATGCTAAGCGGTCAACATCTGGATCGACTACGATTCCAAAATCTGCATGCGCTTTTACAACGGTTTTAGATAAATCGGTCAAATGTTCTTTCAAAGGCTCTGGGTTGTGAGGAAAATGTCCGTTAGGCTCACAGAAAAGCTTAACAGGGTGCACACCCAAGCGTTCTAGAAGCAAAGGAATAGCTATTCCTCCTGTTGAATTGACACCATCAACCACCACCTTAAAATTAGCAGCTTCAATTGCCTTTTTGTTCACTAACGGCAAGTTTAATACTTCGTCAATATGCAAGTCGATATAGGCTTGATTAATTGTTATCTTTCCTAAACTGTCCACATCTGCAAACAGCATATGATCAGATTCAGCAATCTTTAAAATTTTCGCACCTTCTTCAGCATTTAAAAATTCACCTTTTGCATCTAATAATTTTAATGCGTTCCATTGTTTCGGATTATGGCTTGCCGTTAGAATAATACCTCCATCAGCATGTTCCATTGGCACAGCAACTTCAACTGTTGGTGTGGTAGATAAACCTAGATCGATCACATGAATTCCTAAACCTACTAAGGTATTCATTACCAAATTTTGAATCATTTCTCCCGAAATTCTAGCGTCACGACCTACAACGACTCTATAGTTCTCTTTTGTGCGTTGTTGCTTGATCCATGTACCATAAGCCGAAGCAAATTTAACAGCATCAATTGGTGTTAAGTTCTCTCCTACTGCGCCTCCGATGGTTCCTCGAATTCCTGAAATAGATTTTATTAGTGTCATAGGTGTTTATATTTTCAGCAAATATACTATTTCAAAACCGTAAAACTTAACACACAATTCGTAAATTACACCAATGAATTTCTTAGCACATATTTACCTTTCTGGTGACAATGATCTCATCACCGTTGGCAATTTTATAGCTGATGGCATTAGAGGTAAACGCTATAAAAGCTATACAAACGCTATTCAAATAGGTGTTTTATTACACCGTGAGATCGACACCTATACAGATGCACATCCAATTGTAAGACAAAGTACTAAACGGTTACATAAGAATTATGGTCATTATAGTGGTGTAATAGTAGATATTTTATACGATCATTTTTTAGCTAAGAACTGGGCTGATTATTCAAGCGAACCTTTAGCAGATTATGTAGAGCGTTTCTATGACAGTTTAGAAACGCATTTTGAAATTTTACCATCGCGTATTCAAAAACTTATGCCATATATGATTGCCGATAATTGGTTATTGAGTTATGCTGAAATTGAAGGCATACAACGGGTACTTAATGGTATGAATAGACGTACGAAACTCAAGTCTGGAATGCATCTAGCCACCAATGAATTAAGAACATTTTACACCGAATTTGAAAACGAGTTCACCGCTTTCTTTAAAGAACTTGAAACTTTTTCTTTAGCTAAGCGAAAAGAACTCATCAACTTATATAACCAATGAAACCTATATATTTTTATATCTTCTTATTCTTGATGTATTGGTCGTGCAAAGACCATACAGCTGCATCAAAACTACAACAAAAAACTGGGTTAATTACTGAAAACGCTATGGTGGTGACTGCACGTAAAGAAGCCTCACAAATTGGTAGTGCTATATTAGAACAAGGTGGGAACGCCTTTGATGCCATGTTTGCTACAGAAATGGCTTTGGCGGTCGTTTATCCTTATGCTGGAAATTTAGGAGGTGGTGGTTTTATGGTATATCGATTGGCAGATGGTGAAACTGGCGCTTTAGATTATAGGGAAAAAGCACCTCTAGCTGCCAATAAAACCATGTATTTAGATGAAGCAGGTAATGTTATCAAAGGAATGAGTACTGTTGGTGTGCATGCTGTTGGTGTACCAGGCACAATTGCTGGTATCTTTGCTGCACATGAAAAGTTTGGAAGCTTGCCTGTTAAAGAGTTGATGCAACCAGTGATCGAGTTGGCACAAAGGGGATTTACTGTAACCGAAAAGCAACATAAAAAATTAGTACATTACGATAGCATTATAACTGCTGTAAATGGAAAGACCATACTGTTTAATAAAAATGTACGTCCAAACGACACATTAAAGAACATGGCTTTGGCAGCTACCTTAAAGCGTATTGTAATGAACGGGAAAGATGAGTTTTATAAAGGCGAAACTGCAAGGCAGCTTATAAGTTTTTTGCAAGACAAAGGCAGCATCATGACCTTAGAGGATCTGGAACGCTATGAGGCTAAGTGGCGTGACCCAATAACTTTTAAATACAAAGATTACAATGTGATCTCCATGTCACCACCTTCTAGTGGTGGTTTGTGTCTGGCCCAAATTATGAAAATGATTGCACCATATGATTTACGCACTTATGGTCATAATTCGTTAAAAAGTATTCAGGTAATGGTTGAAGCCGAACGCAGAGCTTATGCAGATCGAAGCTACTTTTTAGGTGATCCAGACTTTGTAGACATCCCAACAGATACGCTGCTAAGTGATGCTTACTTAAAAGCACGTATGGCAGACTTTTCGTTTGACCGACCTACACCTTCAAGTTCTATTTCCTATGGTGATATCTTGGGTTATGAAAGTGAGGAAACAACGCACTATTCAATTGTTGACCCTTTTGGAAATGCTGTTTCGGTCACTACAACATTAAATAGCGGTTATGGTTCTAAACTCTATGTAGACGATTTAGGGTTTTTCTTAAACAATGAAATGGATGATTTTAGTAGCAAACCTGGTGTACCCAATGTATATGGGCTTATTGGTGGTGAGGCCAATAGTATTGCATCAGAAAAGCGTATGCTTAGTGCCATGACACCTACTATTTTAGAAAAGGATGGTGAACTTTTTATGGTATTAGGCACACCTGGAGGTTCTACAATTATCACTTCAGTTCTACAGACCATTTTAAATGTGGTTGAATTTGATATGACGATGCAGGAAGCTGTTGATGCACCACGACTGCATCACCAGTGGTTACCAGATCGTATACGCATGGAAGTCGATCTGTTCTCTGAAGAATTGAAACAACAATTGGAAACCAAAGGCTATGATATCAATGAAGCTTCTGCACCTATTACTGCACGTGTTGAAGCTATTTTAGTATTAGAAGATGGTCGTTTAGAGGGTGGTGCTGATTATAGAGGTGATGATACCGCTGTTGGATTTTGATTAAAAAATATATTTTAATTGAAACTGTAATGCGGAATAAAAATTCCTGTTTGTGGGAACATAGACCCAAAAAACGAGTATATTTATCTCTATATAACGAGTTGTGCTTCATTATCCAGAACGCATAGATTGAATACGAACAATGGAAATAAAAGAAGATAAAATAGAACGAGATATTGAAATTCTGAAAGACGGACCAATATGTAAATACTTCAAAAACGGAATTTTGGACGAAGACATAATTTGGTTTAGCAATAACAATTTTAAGATTATAGAAATGAATTGTCGGAATTGGAATCGTAAAAACGCTCATCAAAAATTAAAAATCGCTCTGAATTTTCCAGATTATTATGGAGAGAATTTAGACGCATTTAATGATTGTCTGGGAGATTTATATAACAAAAAATATAAAGGGTTAATATTAGTTTTTAGGAATTTTGACAACTTTGTGGAAGAAGATGGAAAATTTGCAGAAGGAATTCTTGACAATATTGCGGATGAATCTCGAATTTGGCTTGTAACTGGACAAAAATTAATCGGACTTGTACAATCAAACAATCCTGATTTGAATTTCCCAAAACTGGGTGGAATAAGTCCAAGTTGGAATTCATCTGAATGGTTTGATGCTGACAGAAAAAAATAACGAAAGCACAACAACGTGTATAATTCATTGCTAGTGATAGCCTACTTACGAAAGTCCTCGCGGACTTTCTATCTGTGATTTATTTGCTAACTTTAGTACTTGAAAACGCAACGAAATCATACACAAATCCGTTGTGAAACATTTTGATAAAACTTTGAGAACCAATTTAACGAACATATTAAAAGAAAAATCTAAGGAATATAATTTCCCTCTTTTAAATGCCAAACTTTACTCACAACTAACTGAAAATGAAAAATTAAATGTAAATTTTATAACTCAAAAGTTAGAAACTGATAAAGCCGAATTAATCTATAATTCAGAGAAAATTTCTCCAATTATAATTACTCAAAATCATATAATTATATCGGAAAGGAAAATCGACTTAGCTCAAATAGAATATTTAAAAACGAATAGTTCTGAACAAAAACTTGTTCGTGAGAATTTTGATAAAATGTTAGCTAAGTTTGAATTGACTAAATGGAATATTGGCTTACAAAATGGAGAAAATATAGAAATCGAATTAAAAAAAGGAAAAACCTATTACAGCTTTTATCACATAATGCAAAAACTACTTAGAACAAAGCAGTATTGGAATTAAGAGTTATAAAACGTTACACAACAACGTGTATAGTTAATGCTATCGCATCAACTTCAATTAAAATTCTTAACTTTAAACAAACAAATGATTTTTATCGGAAAATTGGCAAGTCAAGCCTCGCTATTTTCCTCCAGCGGATTTTTCGCCGTAAACGGCTCATCCAAAGCTAAAAATAGCTTCGGCTCAATCCGCACAAACCATACACGAACACGTTAGCCATAATATCTGCGGAACGATATTTGATAATTACTATTAAACAAATATTATGAAAAAAATCGTACTACTTTTAATACTAACCTTTGGATCAAAATTAGCATTTGCAGATTGTTCAAGTAGTGGAATGTATTTCTTTCCTGAACAAAAAGAAATTAGTATTAGTTCAATATTCATTATTCAAGGCTATTACAATAGTCAAAAAACAATAAATAGTTTTAAAAATAGAACGGTTTATTTAGAAAATGAAAATGGAGAATTAATTGAACTAAATCTTCAAGAAATTTTAACAGGACAAATGCATTTAACACAAGCTATTTTTTGTCCAACAGAAGATTTAAAGCCAAATACGACCTATTATTTAAAGTACTCTGACCAAACTGAAAGTGAAACTAAAAAAATGTTAGTTTACAATAGAGATAAGGAGAAAAGAGAAAAAGTATATTGGAAAACGACAGAAAAAAAAGCAATCAAAGCTATAAATCCCAATTTGAAAGTTGAATTTGAAAATACAGCAGTTGTACATTATGGCTGCGGAACTTCTGCAAATGCAATTTTCAATATCAAAAATAAATTGGATTCTGAAATTTGGTTTAAAACTGAAGTTGTTGACTTAAGTACTAACAGTAAAAACGTCTTCTATATTACGGAATGGGATGATAAATTAAATGTTGGCCACGGAATGTGTTCTGGAGCATTTACTTATAAAAATAAAGGAAAATATAAAGTTAGATTCACACCAATGAATATTGATGGAAAATCATTAAAAACTACTAACTGGATAATTTTTGAAAGTCCGTTTATGAACGACAAAGGTCCATTCGGAAATTAAAAATACTATGGCTAACAACGTGTATAATTCATGCTTTGTTGATTAAGACGAGGAAATTCTCTTACAATTTGTATATTTAACTATTCGGAAAACTAGCAAGTCAAGCCTCGCTATTTTCCTCCAGCGGATTTTTCGCCATAAATGGCTCATCCAAAGCTAAAAATAGCTTCGGCTCAATCCGCACAAACCATACACGAACACGTTACCACACATTTGAGAATAACCGCAGAACATATAAGAGAAAATTATCTGATTTTAATAATTAAGCTATCGATTTTATGCTTATTTATCTATTCATTGATTTCTGGAATTTCCAATATAATTGAACATTTTAATGCTGTTATTGATTATACCGCGAATCAATTTGAAGAATACTTTTACATTGCAACAAGCAATTATTATTTGAGACCTTCATTAATCTTATTATTTCCAATAGTCGGAATTTCTACTAACAAAAAAATTGGTTGGATATTAATTCAATCCTATTTCTACTTTTTGATTACAAATTTGGCGTTTCCTGCAACTAAAATTGACTTGACAGACAATACTCTGATTATTCTAAATGTTATCGGATTTTTACTCATACTTCTGATTATCATACTAATGAATAAAAATAAAATAAGTAATCTCGTTTATGGAATTAAAAAATCGAAATTAATTAATATGAATATTATAGCTTCTATTATCGGAATTTCAATAACGTTAATTTTAGTTATGTTTTAAGGGAATAGAATATAAAAAACGTGTGGTAACACCGCGTATAATTAATTGCCTGGTCTTTGCATACTTGGAAAATCCTACGGATTTTCCTTTGGTTCGTTTTCTTTTGCTAACTTAGTTCTAGCCAACGCAACTAAACCATACACGAACACGTTGTAAAACATATTGAAATATGAATCCAATAACTACATATTACCTATTCCTATATTTAATGGTATTGGTAATTAATTTTTTTCGAGTTAGA
The DNA here is from genome assembly GCF_947503375.1 of uncultured Psychroserpens sp. GTDB lineage: Bacteria > Bacteroidota > Bacteroidia > Flavobacteriales > Flavobacteriaceae > Psychroserpens. The sequence continues at coordinate 1,439 of NZ_CANNDQ010000006.1, read as the reverse complement.
AAAAAATATCAAATTCCTGATGAGAATACACCTAATCCTGAAAATTTTAATTGGAAACCTGTATTTCATATAAGCTTGGATATTGTTTATACGTCGGCGGGATTTATAGTTTTATTAATTCAGAATCTTGAAGAATGGGTGCCAGCTCTATTAGTTTTCTATTTAATACTAGTTTTAATTAGTTCTAATTTAGATAGTATTTCAGAAAAGCTTGGAGAGGATTTTAAACTAACTGCACATATATTGATAGTACTAATAATAATATTTACAACTTACATTACTTTCAATACTGATTTTATAATCAGTAACAAAAATAAATATGATGTGGCTATACCTTATGTCGATAAAACTGTAATTGACAAAGTTGGATATAATTTGATTGGTGAAAAAGAATTTATTTTTGTCACTCAAATTGAAACAGAAGAAATTGATTCTGTCAAAGTTTTAGCAATAAAAAAGTTTTGGGATTCTAAAGACTCAAAACCATTGGATAAAGAAACTATAATCGAAAATCCAATATTAATAAATGAAAAAAATATAATCATCAAACAAAAAAATAATAACTAATGACGAATTTAAGATGGAGAAAATGTAAAGGTGATGTTTGGTGTAGCTTTCTAACATTAAATATCGAACATCCTTATTTTGGAAATCCAATGGGTGTTTACATAATATGGTCAGGAAAAAACACAATATACATTGGTAGTGGGAATATTAAGGAGAGAATTGTAGAACATCGCTTAAATAAAGAAATTACAAAATATCCAAATCTAAAAATTGTTTGGGCTGCGACTCAAGAAAATCAGATGAGAGGAATTGAAAAATATCTATCAGATAGACATAAGCCTTTGGTTGGTGAAAGACATCCAGATGTATTACCAATTGAAGTAAATCTTCCTTGGCGATAATACGTTTTACAACAACGTGTATAGCTCATTGCTTCTGAATTTACTACTCGGAAATTCTTGCGCAATTTGCTATCTTGTTTCCTTAATCGGAAAATCATACTGATTTTCCGCAACAAGCCATACACGAACACGTTATAAGCAATTGCTATTTCTTACTCAAACTCTCTTTATGTGATTACTCATACTCACTTTACGTGAATAGCTTTACGGCTAAATGTGCTTACTCAAATGGCTAAACGTGAGCTCATTGCGGCTGGACGTGATTACTCATACTCGCCTACTTCTAGCGTCCTCGAGGCAGTACGTGATTACTCTGCTGTTTCGCAACAGCGTATAACAACGTGTATAATAAATGCTAAACTCATAACTTCAATTTAAAATCTTATATTTAATCATCTGATTTGATACAACCTTAAATCCTGCGGATTATAGGTCGCACAAATCATACACGAATACGTTGGCAAACATTTGTAATGTCAGAAAGAACTATTCTATTAATTGGAGTTATAGCTGGCTTGCTCTTTTTTAGGC
>NZ_CANNDQ010000005.1 GCF_947503375.1 uncultured Psychroserpens sp. | reverse complement strand
AGGATGGAAGACTTGGTAATTCACCTAAATTAGATACCGTATTACATCCTCCTGTGACACCAAAACCTGATGACCATATAGCATAGGCATCTAAAATCTCTTGCTCAGTACTACATGATGGTAAACTTACATCGGCATCCTGTGGACAGCTTACTACTAACTCTGGAGTTGTAATAATGATTGGTTGTTCACATGTAGCAAATTCTTGTCCGTTAAAGTATATGGTATATGTACGAGTGAAGTCTGCACCTCCGCAAACATCACTATCGCCAGAATCTTGATGATCCATCGTTACCGTTGCTCCGCAAGCTTCTATGCCTGAGAATACATCGGTTGGTTCTGTAAATGCTACTGGTAAAACACAACTTTCATCATTAATTGGCTGTAAATTACATGTTGCAGCTGGTGTACATAAGGGTTCTGTAACTTCAGCTGAGCTAGTATCGCTCAATGGGTCACCAGCTGGTGTTTCCCCTGTGACTTCAGCAGTATTATTAAATGGAAATACTTGACCTCCCGAAAATGTGGTTTCATAATAATATGTAATTGACTGACCTGATGTCATGGAAGTAACAAAGGCTGGAGTTAGATCATTTTCATCGATACTAATATCTAAATCAGTAAAATCTATATTACTAATTGTTTGATCACCATCATTTGTAATCGTAAAGCAATAAGTAACCTGAGAGTCATTTGGGTTTGGAATCGTTTTTAAACCACTGCAACTTGCTCCATTATCATGACCAGCATAAACTGTTTTTTCTAGTGATAAATCATTATTACAACCACTTTGCGCAATATCTAAGAAGCATTGTGTTAAATCACCAGAAGTAATCAAACCGTAATCAGCAGTTAATACTGTTAATGCTGGGTTTCCTGGTCCATCATCTAAAACAGGTCCAGAAATAGCTTGAAGGTTAGAAGAAGAAATTCCATTTCCAACTCCTAGCATAAATATATGTGAGCCATCAAATTTTACTTCGCAAGCTTCGTCTAGAGCATTGTTTAAAGATGTAGTTGAATTCTGATTAGTTAGGACAGCATTATCACTATCTCTAATATAAGCTGTTGGGTTACCATCTGTCATAAATAAGACTATATCGGCAACCATTATATCATTAAGGTCTAAAACCTTATTCAAGGCGTCTTCCCAATTAGTCCATTCACCAGAAGTATTAGCATTGCTACCATACTGTGCAACTAATCCAGTAGCGCCATCATTCAATGCTGTAATATATGCGTCATTTACTAAGTTATAATTGGTAAAGCCTCCATAATTTCCTATGGCTGCTGTAGAAGCAAACTCAACAAAAGCCATTTGCGCGCCAGTATCTTTTAATGCGTTTGCTAGTGCTAAAGATGCATCTTCTACATCTTCTTCAGTATCAGAGTCAATTGAGCCAGATTCATCTAAAACCACTATAACTTTCAAAGCATTACATGAAGGTGATGGGTTAATAGGATTATCACAACAATCATCTACAATAGTATATTTTATTTCATCACTAATTGAGCAACCTGCATATGCTTCAGAAGAGGCATCATAGGTATAAGTAAAAGTAGTCATTGCACCAACATTGCCATCAATTGTATATGATGTTGGATCTGCTATATCTCCTCCGTCTTGCCAATCTATATTTATACTCCAACTGTCTAAACTACCAGTATCATCATTTGCATTATCTGACACATTTAATGTCCACACGCCATTTGGATTAGATCCATTAGCTAAAATTGTTGCGCTAAGTTGAGCAAAAGAAGTTGGTGGACCACTATTAGGCAGATAATCACATATGCCATCATCAAGACAAATTGTCTCAGAACTATTAAGAGTATCTCCCATATCTTCAGCATTAACAGACGCAGTATCAGAAAATGTTATTGCTCCAGACATAGATGCATTACTACTATCACCAAATCCACCTCCAGTTCCCGGTCTTGTTAAAAGAATAATACTCTCACCGTCTGGTGCTATTAACTCAATTTCTAAATCGCCCACATATGTATGTGTCATTGCAACTTCTACTTCTATGTCTAATGTTGCTGAAGTAGGAATTCCAGCAATTGAAACTGTAGAGTTAATTCCTGCTGAATCACCATCTGGCAAGTTTTGACTTGTATTATTAGAATCTGAAGCTGTACCAGAAGCTCCGCTTCCTATGCTCCATGTACCACCAGTTTGACCAGCTGGTTCATTAGCTGTTAAATCTATATTAGTAGGCAGTATATCTACACAAGCTTCTTGATCTTCACCTAAATCTAATTCAGGAGCTTGGGTAACAACCACATCATTTACAGAAACTGGGCCGTTTCCAGGACGACATATTGTAATTGCAAATTGACTTACTCCTGGAGGTGCTGTTATACAAACTTCACCATTACCTGTAGAATTTGGTTCTCCTAAGTCTATCCAAGTCCCAGGACTATTTGGGTTTTCTATCCAAACACAAACATTTCCCAAAGCAGTTCCACACCCTTGACGTGGAGAAAAACAAACTTGAGTAGGGCAATCATTTTGACCTCCATCAAGACCAGTGAACAAGAATGTACCACAACCATCTACAGTATCTTTGCCTGGATCATTACCTATACAGAAATCATCACCAGGGCCAATAACAGCTGTAGCCAATTCTAATGTAGCTCCAAATGCAGGATTATTCGCATCTGCAATTGAATAATCGGGCATTTCACTATTATTATTTGGACAGTCATCAAACTGTTGTTGACCATAAGTCAAGTAAGTTCCAAAAAACAAAAAAGTCAAAAATAACAACATCTGTTTTTTGACTCGTAACTTTGAAAATAGGGTATTGTACAGCGTACAACAAAATTGAGTTGAATTAATAGCTAAAGTGTTCATAATGATTGGTTTTAATAAATTAAACCAAAACATAAACGGTTACATATTAAATGTAAACTTGGGTTGATGGGCTATTAATCAACCTAAAATAAATGCTATTATATTCTGTAATAATATCTTGTAGGGAATAAATAGTTGGATATTATCGTTGATGAATGTACAAAAAAATGAGTCTGCCAGATTGACTTTTAGACAATTTCCGAAAAAAAGAAGTTTAACAGGTGGGCTTTGTAAGAAAAATCTTTATTTTGAAAAACACGCTTTAATTTACTGTTTTACAAACTTTTATTTCTGCTTTTAAAATGAAATGGAAGGTAAATTATAATAAATAGTGGTATAATTATCAGTTGAGCAGTAATTATATAATATGGCCATTCGCCAAAATAATCAAGAAGTGATGCAGATTCTGGTTTTCGATTAAGGTAACAGTAATTGGCATCTAAAATAAAGTTTAAAAATATCATTAAAACGATATACAATTGTAAAGCAAAAAAAGATTTAAAAATACTTTTGAAACTTGGTTTCATATTAAACACAAAAATGGCATAAAAAATAATAATAAGGAGCCCTAAATGTACAACCCAGTATCTAAAATAATCAAAACTAGGAAAGCCAACTGCGATATCTGGTGTTAATACACCTTGTAACGTGCCAGCAATGATCCAGAACACTAATACTTCGAACATCCAATACCTTTTGTAATATGAGAACACTGGAATTAATAGTGACATTAAACTACATAAGTAAAGTGGCAAGTCTGTTTTAACATTATAAGTCTCAAAAACAAAGGTATAAAGGTGATACAACAAGACTGTTAGTGATACCACTAATGCTAAACTATTGAAAAGGGATTTTTGCAATTTTTCATTTGAAGATCGCTTTGCATATAGTATTAAAGCTATTGCAAAAACAATACTAAAACCAATAGGAAAAAAATGCTCTAAACTTCCAATTGTAACTCTCTGTAATTCTAAAACTGCTATAACATTCATGAGAGAATATAGCCAAATTACATACGTTGCTCTCTAGCTAAAAGAGTGTTTTTCAACAACATAGCAATAGTCATTGGACCAACTCCTCCTGGAACAGGTGTAATATAACTTGCTTTTTTACTCACATTTTCGAAATCTACATCTCCTGTAATAACATAGCCTTTAGGTGAACTTTCGTCTGGCACTCTTGTAATTCCAACATCAATTATAACCGCATCATCTTTTACCATTTCTGCTTTTAGAAAATTTGGAACACCAAGTGCTGAGATAATAATATCAGCTTGAGAGGTAATTTGAGTAATGTTTTTTGTGTGGCTATGCGTTAAAGTAACGGTTGAATTTCCAGGAAAACCTTTTCTACCCATAAGAATACTCATAGGTCTTCCTACTATATGGCTTCGTCCTATAACTACAGTATGTTTACCCTTGGTCTCTACACCATAACGGTCTAATAGTTCTAAAATACCAAATGGTGTAGCAGGTATAAACGTACTCATATCTAATGCCATTTTGCCAAAATTCTCTGGATGAAACCCATCTACGTCTTTATTAGGATCTACTGCCATTAAAACTTTTTGTGTATTGATTTGCGGTGGCAAAGGCAACTGAATGATAAATCCATCAATAGCATCATCTTGATTAAGCTCTTCAATTTTATCTAACAATTCTATTTCACTGGTCGTGTTAGACATACGAACCATAGTTGATTCAAACCCTACACGTTCACAAGCGCGAACTTTACTTCCAACATAAGTTAAACTTGCACCATCATTACCAACGATCACTGCTGCTAAATGCGGCACTTTTTCGCCCTTTGCCTTCATTTTCTTCACTTGCTCAGTGATCTCATCTTTAATATCGTTACTTATTTTTTTTCCGTCTAGAATTGTCATTGTAGGACTGTTATATTATTAAACTAAATTATATAAAAAAAGCATGAGTTACTATCTCATGCCTTTCATTGCTTGCATCATTGCTTTACCTTTTCCACCTTGCATCATCTTCATCATCTTACTCATTTGATCGAACTGTTTTAATAGCTGATTGACCTCTTGCACAGAAGTACCAGAACCTTTACCAATTCGTTTCTTTCTACTTGAATTAATAATAGATGGGTTTGACCGTTCTGAAGGTGTCATAGAATGAATAATCGCTTCAATACCCTTAAACGCATCATCATCTATATCTACATCTTTCATCATTTTTCCGGCACCAGGAATCATTCCAATAAGGTCTTTCATATTACCCATTTTCTTAATTTGCTGAATCTGTTTTAAGAAATCATCAAATCCGAATTGGTTTTTTGCAATTTTTTTCTGAATTTTTCGTGCTTCTTCCTCGTCATACTGCTCTTGAGCTCTTTCAACAAGTGACACCACATCTCCCATTCCAAGAATACGATCTGCCATACGTGAAGGGTAAAACACATCGATGGCTTCCATCTTCTCTCCAGTACCGATAAACTTAATTGGTTTATTTACAACAGATTTAATGGATATCGCTGCACCTCCTCTTGTATCACCATCTAATTTGGTAAGAATAACACCATCAAAATTCAAGATATCATTAAAAGCTTTTGCCGTATTTACAGCATCTTGACCAGTCATAGAATCTACAACAAACAAGGTTTCTTGTGGCTGAATTGCTTTATGGATGTTCGAGATTTCGTTCATCATGGCTTCATCGACAGCTAGACGTCCAGCTGTATCAATGATCACGACATTAAATCCGTTAGCTTTAGCATGAGCAATACCAGCTTGCGCTATGGCAACTGGATCATTATTACCTTTATCACTGTAAACCTCAATATTTATTTTATCTCCAACAACGTGTAATTGATCAATTGCAGCTGGTCGGTATACGTCACAAGCTACTAATAGTGGCTTTTTGGTCTTCTTGTTTTTTAAGTAATTGGCTAGCTTACCTGAAAATGTGGTTTTACCTGAACCTTGCAAACCAGACATTAGAATAACACTTGGGTTTCCAGAAAGGTTTATTCCTTCTGCATCGCCTCCCATTAGTTCAGTAAGTTCGTCTTTAACAAGCTTGACCATTAATTGACCTGGCTGTAAACTTGTTAATACATTTTGACCTAAAGCTTTCTCTTTAACTTTATTTGTAAACTCTTTAGCAATTTTAAAGTTTACATCGGCATCAAGTAATGCTCTTCGAACCTCTTTCAAGGTTTCAGCAACATTTACTTCTGTAATGCTTCCATGCCCTTTTAAGACATGTAAGGCTTTATCTAACTTTTCACTTAAATTATTAAACATAATCCTCCTTCAATTTTAAAAACGCAAATTTAAGTATTTGAAGTGTATTTATAAAGCGAAGTAAAATAAATATAAACATAAAAAAGGATTGTTATGACGTACAATCCTTTTTTACCAACTAAAAACTAAAACTAAAATCCAAGCGGTTCAGTTTTATTAACTATAAATGAATTAAAAAATAACAACTCTTTTTCACACCTATTTGGTTATTAAATGTTTAAAAGAAAGTAATACCCAACTACATATTACTTGTTATGGTTATTGTTTTTATATATAACAACTAAAAATAAAAATCTCCTACCTTTGACCTAATTTTATAACTTAGCCACACGTTTAAAATCATGGCAAAACCGCTTAAAGAAAATATATGCGAAGAACAATTGTTCTCTTCTCTGTTTATTAAATATTCAGAAGATCTAAATAATTTCTTGTTTTATAAGTTTGGTAACTCATTAAGTCCAAAAGATAAAGTTCAAGAAGCCTTTATAAAGCTATGGGAAAATTGTGGAAAAGTAACACCGAATAAAGCAAAGAGTTTTTTGTTTACGACTGCTAATAATTTGATGCTTAATGCCTATGCGCACCAAAAAGTAGTCAGAAAACACCAAGAGATCAAACCAAAGACAAGTACAAATCTAACTCCAGAATTTGTTTTACAAGAAAAAGAGTATTTAAAAAAGCTAAATGCTGCTATAGCTAAACTAACCGAAGCGCAACGGGTGGCCTTTTTAATGAACAGAGTTGAAGGAAAACGGTTTAAAGAAATAGCTCAGTTATTAGATATTTCAACCAAGGCTGTAGAAAAACGTATCTATGGTGCTTTAAAGAAACTTAGAGAAGATATAGATGAACTTTAATATAGTAAGTAGGTAGGAATTTTGCCTTTATAGCTGTTATATAGACGTAAAATAGAATATGAAACGAGACGAACTCATACAAAAATGGTTGGATCATAGCTTAAATGCTGACGAACTTGAAGCTTTTAAACGGCTTGAAGATTATGACGCATTGATAAGATTAGACACTCAACTTAAAACCTTGAAGGCTCCTGAATACAATACATCAGAAAGTCTTCAAACTGTATTGAGTAAAATTAAAACTACCCAAAAGAAGAGTACCGATTGGCTTGCTAACGCCATTAAAATTGCCGCTGTATTTGTGATTTGCTTTGGTCTTTACTTCTACACTTCAACATTAGACACTACCGTAAACACGATGGTTGCTGAAAAGCAATCTATTGAGTTACCTGACGCTTCACTTGTAAACCTTAATGCGCTTTCTAAATTAACCTTTAATAGTAGCAACTGGGATGAAAACAGAATAGTTGTCTTAGAAGGCGAAGCATTCTTCAAAGTGTCAAAAGGATCTAAATTTGATGTCAAAACCAAAGATGGAATTGTGACAGTTTTAGGCACTCAGTTCAATGTTAAGCAACGTGACAATTATTATGAGGTTAGTTGTTTTGAAGGAAAAGTTGCTGTTATATACAATGCAAATAAAACAGAGTTATTACCTGGAGATACCTTTTTGATTTTAGATGGGAAATTAATTGCTACTGAAAAAGAAAACCAAGCTGTACCATCATGGTTGCAGAACCAAAGTCGTTTTAAGAGTTTACCATACAGAGAGGTGATTGCTGAGTTTGAGCGTCAGCACAATGTGTCAATAGTTTTAGATGATATCGACGATTCACAATTATTCACAGGAAGTTTTATACACAATGATATTGAAATTGCTTTAAAATCCATTACTTTACCGTTACATTTAACGTATAGTAAAACAGACAATATCATTACATTAAAGCGTGAGTAAAAAAAATGCTTACTATCTTTTTATAATTATATTTTTTTGGAATGTTAACTGCCCAATGGCACAAAACGCTTCAGAAAAGATATTGCCTCTTGCCCAAATATTAGCCGATCTTGAGACCAAGTACAGTATTAATTTTACTTATATTGACCAAACATTAGAAGGCATAAATATAAAAGCACCAGATGATACTATTTCATTAGATGAACTTATAGATTATTTAAAGGCGCAAACCAATCTTGATTTTATTTTCATTGGAGAATTCAATATAGTCATCTCTAAACGTATAAACCCATTAAGTAGTTTTATTACACAAAAGCTAGAGGAAGTTATTATAACTAATTATCTTACCAAAGGTATCTCAAAAAAGAGTGATGGTAAAATTTCAATAGAAACTGAAAAATTCGGTCTACTTCCAGGTCTAATTGAACCAGATATTTTACAGACTATACAAGCACTACCAGGTATACTAAGTGTTGATGAAACTGTTTCTAATATTAATGTTAGAGGTGGTACGCATGACCAAAACTTAATTCTTTGGGACGGAATCAAAATGTATCAATCTGGTCACTTTTTTGGCTTAGTATCTGCCTTTAATCCTTATTTGACTACCAATGTTAACGTATCAAAAAATGGTACAAGCGTCATCTATGGCGACGGTGTTTCAAGTGTTATAGATATGCAACAATCTAATAGTTTGGATCAAGACTTCGCAGCTGGAGCTGGTTTTAATTTAATCCACGCTGATGCTTTTGCTAAAATCCCAATGAGTAAAAAAACCGAATTACAAGTCTCGGCTAGACGCTCTGTAACCGATTTTATTTTCACACCTACCTATGACCAATATTTGCAACGCGTATTTCAAGATTCAGACTTTTCAAATTCACAGCAAAACACCTCTCCTATAATATCCAATAACGAACGGTTTTATTTTTATGATATTGCGACAAAATTTTTATATGATATCACAGATCAAGATCAAGTGCGTGCCAACTTTATGACTATTAATAACAGTCTTAATTATGATCAGAAATCTAATCTTAATCCTAACGCTTCTCTAACAAATACGTTAGAGCAAAATAATTATGCTGCCGGTTTTCAATACCTAAAATACTGGAACAGTACACTCACTACAAATGCTCAGTTCTACATCACCAATTACGATTTAAAATCTACAGATTTTGACGTTGTGAATGGACAACGACTTAATCAAGAAAATGAGGTAAGTGATTTAGGCATAAAGATAAATGCAACAAATCATATTGATGACAACCTCAAATTGCATGGTGGTTATCAATTTAACGAGGTAATCATTAGCAATTTTGAAGAAGTAAATATTCAAAATTTCACCAGTTTTGTTAAGGAAGTTAATAGAACACATTCTATTTATGGTGAAGCCGAATTTACATCAGCTAATAAAAATACTTATGCAAGAATTGGTTTGCGAACGAATTACATTGAGAAATTTTCAGAATTTTTTACTGAACCACGTTTATCATTAAGTCATAAATTAAATAATAATTTCAGATTAGAGTTTTTGGCTGAGTTTAAGAGTCAGACCACTTCTCAAATTATAGATCTACAGAATGATTTCTTAGGAATTGAGAAACGCCGTTGGATTCTTTCAAACAATGAAGATATCCCAATAATAAAAAGCATTCAAGGTGCTGTTGGCATACATTTCAACAAAAATGATTTATTGATAAGCGTTGAGGCTTTCATTAAAAACGTTGAAGGTATTACAAGTAGAAGTCAAGGGTTTCAGAATCAATTTCAGTTTGTAAATGACATTGGGAAATACCAAGTTAAAGGAATTGATTTTTTAATTAATAAACAGTTTGAGCATTATAGTACATGGCTAAGTTATTCATTTAGTACTAATGATTACACTTTTGATAATCTAAATGATGGTCACAGTTTTGCAAATAATTTAGACATAAGACACGCAGTGACCTTTGCAGGTACTTATGCAATAAATAACCTAAATCTTGCTATGGGTATCAATTGGCATTCGGGAAAACCAAGAACACTTCCTCTAGAGACACAAAACCAAAACAACAATACCATTGAGTATGCAGCACCTAATAGTGACTCACTAGACAGTTACTTGCGCGCAGATATCTCAGCGACGTATGATTTAAAATTTGGTAACAAACTAAATGCATCTATAGGTGCTTCAATATGGAATATTCTTGATAAACGAAATGTGATAAACACCTACTATGCTACAGATGAGAATGGTCAAATTGTTACTGTAGACAATCTTTCATTAGGCATTACTCCAAATATCAGTTTTAGGGTTCGATTTTAACACTTTTAATTGAAAACAAATGGTATATTTAAGTCATATCATCAAAACAAATTAGATATGGTTCAATTGCATATTATTTCTAAAAATATTGATCAAGCAAACGAAATCACCACCATGTTACATGAAAAAGATTTAGTTATGAATGAATACATTTTGAAAGAGGTCATTGGCAGGTATCCTAATGAAAAAGGACACCTATCCAATAGTCATGACGTACTGATTGTGGCTACAACTAAAGCTTTATTATTTAATCCTATCAACAAATTACTCAGAGAAAAATACAGAAGCGATATGCCTATAATTTATGCTGTGCCAATCGTTTATATGGATGAACAACAAACTGAAGATTTAAAAAATGGAACTGCTAAAGTATAGTTAGTTATGAATGAAACTGATTTGTATAAACTGAAATTTCCAATTGGAGAATTTAAAAAGCCTGATTCTATCCAAAATGACCTCATCCACAAATGGATCGATGACATAGAGAAGTTTCCGATAACCATTGAAAGATTGACCAAAAATCTAAGTCTTCAACAATTGCAATGGAGTTATAGACCAGAGGGTTGGACTATTAAACAGGTTGTACACCATTGTGCAGATAGCCATATGAATAGTATTATTCGTTTTAAACTTGCACTTACTGAAGATACACCAACTATAAGACCTTATTTCGAGTCACGTTGGGCTAATTTAATTGATGGTACAGATGATAATCTAAGTGCTACACAATCACTTTTAAACGGGCTCCATGCTAAGTTGGGAAAACTATTACGACACATCCCAAAAGAAGATCTGTCAAGAACATTTGTACATCCAGAACATGGAAAACAATTCACATTAGATGAAACCATAGGCATCTATGCATGGCATTGCAATCACCATCTTGCACACATCAAGCTAGCACTAGAGCACAAAGGAAAATTCAATTAACTACATACGATCAGGTACTTGAATACCTAATAAACCAAAAGCATTCTTAATAACGTTTGCTACCACTTTTGATAGTTGCACTCTAAAAATTTTAGAATTTTCTTCATCATTGCCTAAAACGATAGGTAAAAATTGATAGAATGAATTAAAAGACTTCACCAAATCGTAAGTGTAATTAGCAATCAATGCTGGGCTATAATTTTTTGCAGCATATTGTACTGTTTCAGGAAAAAGTTGTATTTGCTTAAGCAATTCTTTCTCTTTTTCGTGTAATTCCAAAAGAGATACAGTTGCACTAATATCAATTTTAGCCTTCCTTAAAATAGATTGAATTCTGGCATGAGTATACTGAATAAAAGGCCCCGTATTTCCTTGAAAATCAATAGATTCTTTTGGGTCGAATAAAATTCTTTTCTTAGGATCAACTTTTAAGATATAATATTTTAATGCGCCTAGACCAATGATCTTGTAAAGCTGTTGCTTTTCATCTTCGGTATAACTGTCCAATTTCCCTAAATTTTTAGAGATCTCTTCTGCAGTTTGTGCCATTTCAATGATAAGGTCATCAGCATCAACAACAGTCCCTTCTCTACTTTTCATTTTTCCAGAAGGTAAATCTACCATACCATAGCTTAAGTGGTACAGATTTTCAGCCCACTCGAAACCCAATTTTTTTATGATTAAGAATAAAACTTGGAAATGGTATTCTTGCTCATTACCAACTGTATAGACCATTCCTCCTACATCAGGAAAATCCTTAGCTCTTTGAATCGCAGTACCTATATCTTGCGTCATATAAACTGCCGTGCCATCACTTCTTAGAACAATTTTTTCATCAAGGCCATCATCGGTAAGGTCACACCAAACCGAACCATCATCTTTTTTATGAAAAACACCAGTTCTTAATCCTTCTTCAACAAACTCTTTCCCTAGCAAATAGGTTTCACTTTCGTAATAGAGCTTATCGAAATCAACACCCAAATTCTTATATGTTGTATTGAAACCTTTGTACACCCAACCGTTCATGGTTTGCCATAATTTTACAACCTCATCATCTCCAGCTTCCCATTTTTGAAGCATTTCTTGAGCTTCTAAAAGTATTGGGGCATTTTTTTTAGCCTCTTCATTAGAATGACCTTGAGAAATTAAAACTTCAACTTCTTTTTTATACTCTTGATCAAACTTTACATAATAGTTACCTACAAACTTATCGCCTTTCAACCCTGTAGATTCTGGTGTTTTGCCATTACCAAAGTGCTTCCAAGCCAACATACTTTTACAAATATGTATTCCTCTATCGTTGATGATTTGTGTTTTGTAGACCTTTTTCCCTGAGGCTGCCAAAATTTCAGCAACACTATATCCCAATAAATTATTTCTAACATGTCCTAAATGCAATGGTTTATTGGTATTAGGTGACGAATACTCGATAAGAACAGCGTGCTCTTCATTTTGAGTAGATACCAAGCCAAATGATTCATTATGTTTGATGCTATTGAAAAAATTAAGATAGTAATCGTCGTCAATTTCAATATTTAAGAAACCTTTTACAACATTAAATCCTTTGACCTTATCAATGTGCTCTACCAAATAATTACCTACTTGTTCTCCAATGACAACAGGATTACCTTTGATAACCCTCAGCATCGGGAATATAACAACTGTAATATCTCCAGCAAATTCTTTACGTGTAGCTTGAAATTCTACCGATTGTAATTCAGCATTAAAAATAGTACTTACCGCTTGCTTAACGCTTTTAGATAAAATAGCTTGAAGGTTCATTGATTCCACATTTAATAAGTGCGCAAATATAGGATTTTTATTAAAGTTTTTTCAACCAGAAAACGCTAAATTGTTTAATTTTAGGCATTGGTTTAAAAAAAATGAGTTATCCAAATAACCTTTAGAAGACTATACCAGAGGAACGCGCGAATTTGCAATTTTTGATAAAGAGAAAAATATGATCAAGTTTGAGCAAGAACAAAAAAACTCATATTAAACACCTGTAAAACAATACTTTAAATATTGTTCCTACATCATTTTACCGTTCATCGATAAAAGTGCATTTTTTCTATGATTTTTACCGTTTATCTATTCGTCGATGTTTTGGTAAAATCTAAAGACCACTTTATCTAATTTTTAGGTATTAAAACCCGAAAATTAGCATTTTAGTAGCCTTTTAATCATTTTTGATATGCTATTAATCAAGAGTCCCAAACGTTGATGAAACTTAATATTCAATCTTTATTGAGGTTGCCCTTGAATTTTACACACTTGCTTTTACCTTCCCTCATGGCAAAAAAGTGTTTAAATAACTTGGTAATTTTTAATACAACGCCAACGCTATGAAACAGTTAATTACATTAGCTGTTTTATGTTCATCGCTTTTTTGTTTTTCACAAACAATTGAGATCGATAGTCTTATGGTGCAATTAGCTTATCAAAAGCAAGACTCTTCAAAAGTAGATACCTCTTTACGTTTAGTAAAAGCATTATACGAGGCTAAAAGCTACAAAAAAGCACTTACCTATATTGATAATACAGAACGATTATCAAAATCTTTGAATCACACCAAAGGGATTGCTGATGTAAACTACTACAAAGCGTTGATCTATTCTCAAAATAACGATTACTACAATGCTATTGACGGTTATAATAAGTCGCGAAAATACTATAGGCAGCTTGGTGACACTTTAGGCATCGCCAAAGTAAATAACAGTATTGGGCTTATTGAGATCAAGCGAGGTAATTATCATGTTGGGTTAGAAAATTCATTATCTGCAATTCAAACTTTTGAGACTAGGCATCTTCTTGACGAACTAAGTTCTGCCTATAACAATCTGGCAGAAGCTTATTACAATACGTTTCAAATTGATAAAGCTTTAGAATTCAACATTAAAGCCTTGAATGTTAGAAAACAATTGAGAGACAGTTCTGGCATTAAAACTTCAACAAAGAATATTGCATTATTATATTCTGAAAGAAAAGAGCATAGAAGAGCTATAGAATATTACGAAGAAGTCCTTTCCCTTATAAACCCTAACACAGATCAAGCGCTAAAAGGTGAGATCTTACCAAGAATTGGTAGCGAATACTTACAGTTTAAAGATTATGAAAAAGCAGCAGATTATCTAGTTGATGGTCTTAAATTTAATCGTAAAATTAAAAACGACGATGGTATTTTAAGAGCTTTGAATGCTGTAGGTGAACTCAATATGCAGCTCAATAAAGTAAAACTAGCCGAATTACAACTCGACGAGGCCTATACTATTGCTTCAAGAGTTAATAACAAAACAGAGCTTTTAAAAAATTACAGGCTTCGCAAAGAATTAGATTCTACTAATGGTAAGTTTCAAAATGCATTTTATTGGCAAGGAAAGTATTTTGAACTGAAAACAGAATTAGATAAAGCTAATCAACCTAAAATTCCTATCGATACAGATATCATTAAAGAAGAAGTTACAGATGATATTGTTGATGATGACTTCAATGCAATTGCTATACAAGAAAAGGAGCAAGCAAGTAAAGAAGAACTAAAAAAGCTCAAAGCTATATCTTACATTCTTATTGCAGCTTTTTTAATTGTTTCAACCATATTGCTCTTAATTTATTTAAAACGAAAAAACACCCTTAAATTTAATGAAGAGCTCAAAGAAAAAAATGAGCAAATAAAACTACAAAACGAAGTATTCTCAGAACAGACCAAACACTTAGAAGAAATCAATAAAGTAAAAGATCGATTGTTTTCAATAGTTTCTCACGATCTTAAAGATTCTATATCATCAATTAAAGGCTTTATTGATCTTTTAAAAGAAGACAGTATTTCTAGAGAAGAGTTTTATAACCTCATACCTGAACTTAGTGAGAATGCTGATAATGCATCATCTTTACTTTTCAACTTATTGAATTGGTCCAAATCACAAATGCAGAACCTTGAACCAAAACCCGAACTATTTAACATTCAAGAAGTATTTCATAATAAAATGAGCTTAGTTGAACAAAAAGTTGAGCAAAAACGAATTGTACTGATTGACGAATCTCATCGAGACTTCATATATGCTGACAAGAGAATGATTGAGATTGTCATTCAAAATTTAATTACCAATGCTGTGAAATTTACTCGCGTAGGTGATGTTATTACAGTATCTAATACTGATCATGATGGTAAAGCTTTGCTTTTAGTTGAAGATACTGGAGTAGGGATTTCTAGAGAAAATGTCGATAAGTTATTCCAAAATGGAACCTTTACCACAACTGGAACTAATAATGAAAAAGGTACTGGATTAGGATTGGCTATTTGCAAAGAATTAGTTGAGCTTAATGGTGGTCGTATTTGGGTTGAAAGCACGCCTAATGTTGGTTCAAAATTCTATGTAGAGCTTCCAAAAATTAAGCCTACAGAATAATTGCTTTTTGTATATTAGCAAAAAAGCAACCAACTCATGAAATATTTTTTACTTTCCGTTTGCATACTACTATTTGCTGTAAGCTGTAAAAATACAGAAAAACAAACTGAAGCTATAATTAAAACTGATCACTTACCAGAATTATTTGCGTTAATGCAAGGGTCGTTCAATTCTGAAATACAAGCAGAGGTTGATTCTACATACTTCAACATCTCGCTACATATGTATCCTATCTGGGAAGATAAAGGGAACTATTTGTATGTTGAACAAGCTCTAAATGCGAGACAAAATAAACCATATAGACAACGCATTTATGAAGTTACTCAGCTCAATGATAGTGTGTATAGTTCAGCTATTTATACTATAGAACACGATTCGTTATGGATTGGAAAATGGAAGACACCTACAGCATTTGATTCGTTATCAATGGATAATGTATCTAAAAAAGTAGGTTGTGAAGTGCTACTAAAACGAGTAGCTAAAAACCATTATAAAGGAGAAACTGGAGAAAAAACCTGTGAAAGCACATTATATGGTGCGTCTTATGCTACAAGTGAAGTTGAAATTCTAGAAGATAAGATCATCTCATGGGATAGAGGTTTTGACGACAACAGTAAACACATTTGGGGAGCAGAAAAAGGTGGCTATATATTCAATAAGCTAGATTAGGATTTAGGTAAGAATACCTCAGCCATCATACAACGTGCACTTCCCCCTCCACAAGTCTCAATGGTTTCTAATGAACTTGACAGAATTGGACAGAATTTTTCAATAGCTATAATTTGTTCAGCTGTTAAACTATCATGTGCAGCCTTGCTCATTACTAAGTATGGTTGATCATTATGACCTTTTACTTGTAACATATTGCCAGCAAATTGATGCATTTGTGCTTCTGTTATCTCTATAATTTGCTTACCGTCGTCCTTCAAGTTTTTTACTACATTTTTGCGTTCTTTCTTATCATCAATACTGTCTAAGCAGATTACTGAAAACTTTTCGGCCAAACACATCATTACATTGGTGTGATAAATAGGCAATCGTTTCCCTTCAACCGTTTGATTGGCAGTGAAAACAATTGGTGAATACTCAAAATCTTCGCAGAACTCAATAAACAAATCTTCATCTGCTCTCGGTGATAAAGCACAATATGCTTTAGAATTAATGCGATCCAACAATAAACTTCCTGTACCTTCAAGAAATACACCTTCGTCTTCAGCACTTGTGTAATCGATGATGTTCTCGATTCTAAAACCTTCACTTTCTAGTCGCATAAAAACTTCATCTCGGCGTTCTTTACGTCTGTTTTCAGCAAACATAGGATATAACCCAACATCTCCATTTTCATGAAAACTTACCCAATTGTTAGGAAAAATAGAATCTGGTGTATCCATGAGTTTGTCATCCTGTTCTACAATAACATTTACACCAACTGCTTTTAGTTTATTAACGAACATATCAAATTCTTCTTGAGCTTTCGAATTGATCTCTGCATTTTTTAAATGTATATCTTCTTGAAAGTAATTATTAACGGCAGTTTGCT
This sequence comes from uncultured Psychroserpens sp., assembly GCF_947503375.1. GTDB lineage: Bacteria > Bacteroidota > Bacteroidia > Flavobacteriales > Flavobacteriaceae > Psychroserpens. The sequence continues at coordinate 309,894 of NZ_CANNDQ010000005.1, read as the reverse complement.
CATTCATCCTAAAATTTACTGGACGAATCATTAGAATAGTATTTGTAGTTTGCGACATAGATTTAAAATAATGTATAGCGAAATTAATATTTTTTGTTCAGTTCTAAAACATCCAATTACAAATAAATTAAGTGAATTTGATTAAGTTTGATATCATAAAAAATATACGATGAAAAAGCTAATAGCATGTTTATTAATCTTTACTGCTTGCTCCCAAAAAGAAGTTGCTAGTGATATTGACTTTACAACAGTTTTTGAAACTTCTAATGGAACAGAAACGGCTACTTACCAACAGACCATTAGCTATTATACTAATTTAGCTAAAGCATATCCCGAAATATCTATCGATTCAATTGGTAAGACAGATTCGGGTAAACCTTTACACTTGGTCACGTTTAATCCTGATAAAGAATTCGATTTTAAAACTATAAAACAAAATGAGAAGAGAATTCTATTAATTAATAACGGTATTCATCCAGGTGAGTCAGATGGTATTGATGCTACGATGATGCTCTATAGAGATATTGCTCAAGGTAAAATAGATATCCCCAAAAAAACTGTTATAGTAACTATTCCAATATATAATATTGGAGGTAGCTTAAACCGTAATTCTACCAGTAGAACAAATCAAAACGGCCCGAAAGAATACGGGTTTAGAGGTAACGCTCGTAATTATGATTTGAACCGCGACTTTATTAAATGTGACACAAAAAATGCGAGAACATTCACTAAAATATTTCATTTAGTAAAACCAGATGTTTTTATCGACAACCATGTAAGTAATGGTGCAGATTATCAATACACGCTAACACATTTGTTCACTCAACACAATAAGTTAGGCAGCAGTTTAGGAGAATACCTACACCAAGAAATGATGCCTAAATTAGAGCAAAAACTATTAGCCAAGTCTTGGGATATAACACCTTATGTTAATGTTTTTAATAAAGTACCTGAAGAAGGCTTTACGCAGTTTATGGATTACCCAAGGTATTCTACGGGTTACACTACACTATGGAATACATTGGGTATGATGGTTGAAACTCATATGCTGAAACCATATAAACAACGTGTTGAAGGCACCTATGAATTAATGAAGAGTATGATAGAAATTATTGAAGAAGACCATTTGAAAATTCAATGGAAACAAATTCATTCTACAGAAAACTTACTTGATTATGCTGACACCTATGCGCTCGATTGGAAAATAGACACAACAGCATCTACCACATTAAAATTCAAAGGATTTGAAGGCAAAATGGTGAAAAGTGACATCACACAAGCACAGCGATTAAAATATGATAGAACTCAACCTTTTACAAAAGAAATTAGTTACAACAACTATTTTAAACCAAAAACAGAGGTTGAAATACCTCGTGGTTATGTAATTCCTAAAAATTGGTGGCAAGTGATTGAATTACTCCAACTTAACAAGGTTGAAATGCATTTGATTGAAAACGATACGATGCTTACTGTTGAGAACTACAAAATAGACAGTTATCAAACACGTCAAAACCCTTATGAAGGTCACTATCAGCATTATAATACTAAAGTAACCTCTAGCATTAACAAAGTGAAATTTCATAAAGGAGATTATATAGTTTATACTCATCAAAACGCTTTCAGATATTTATTAGAAACTTTGGAACCACAAGCGCCTGACTCGTTCTTTAATTGGAATTTCTTTGATACTATTTTACAGCAAAAAGAAGGGTTTTCACCTTATGTATGGGAAGATAAAGCTAAAGAAATATTATCCTCAAACCCTAAACTTCAAACAGAGTTCAATACTAAAAAATCTACTGAGAAAGATTTTTCAGACAATTGGTTTGCTCAATTAGATTGGTTACACAAGCAAAGTACTTATTACGAAAAGGCACATTTGCAATATCCTGTATACAGATTAAAATAAAAAGAGCCGCAGGTAATGCGGCTCTTAATAAATGAAAATTAATTCAATCTACTTTGAGACTTTAATTGCTTTTGTAAAGTTTCGATACTCAGATTCAAACTTTATAAAATATGTTCCGTTTTTTAAACGATCCATATTTATAGATATATTTTCATCATTAATTTCAGAAATTTCACCTGTAAACATAGTCCTTCCACTAACATCAATAACACTATAATTGATTGTTTCTTTTGAAACCATCTTAGTATCAAGATTAGCTATACTATTTGTTGGGTTTGGATATATTCTTACATCTAACACATCTCGTGAAAAAGAGGCTTCAAAGGCTTCATAGCTGTTAAAGTCTTCTGCATAGTTTTCTACCATTGCTGTTGGATTGCCTAATCTGGAGTTATCAAAGAAATTACAGATCCATTTTGGAACAACAAGATTCAAGGCACCATGAACATCTAATGAAGCACAAATATCACCTCCTCCAGCAATAAGCAAACTTAAAACATCAAAACCAGTTGTAGATCCAAATTCTACTGTTGTTAAATCCAATGTCGTAGGATCAAACACCAAACTATGGATGCGATAAAATCCTGGCTGATTTACCGTAAATTCAGGTGTTTGTGACGCATTAAGTATGGTTAAAGAAAATGCTCGAGTTAAAACAAATATTTGCTGATAACCCTGTGGGATCATAGGCGCATCATCTATCATTGCAAAAATACTAGCACTACCACCTTCCATACATGCTATAGGATGTTCTGAATACATACTACCTGCATCAGCTTCGCATACAGCCTCATCTACCTTGATTGGCGCTCCCGCTACATCTAACGATGCACATATATCGCCGCCACCTGCTATCAGTAATTCAAAGACATCAAAACCTGTTGTTACGCCTAACTCTATCGTCGTTACATCTAAGGTCGTTGGATCTAATACCAAACTATGAATCGTGTATTCTCCTGCTGAAGTTACCTCAAACGATGGTTCGAATCCGTAATCTAAAATCACCAGCCCATCGCCCTGTGTCAATACAAATGCTTGGGCAAATCCATCTGGAATCACTGCATTGCCATCTGCTGTAGCTGATAACATCGCTGTTCCATTTGATAACTCTACCTGTGACATCACTGCTGTCATACTTCCTGCATCAGCTTCGCATACAGCCTCATCTACCTTGATTGGCGCTCCTGCTACATCTAACGATGCACATATATCGCCGCCGCCTGCTATCAGTAATTCAAAGACATCAAAACCTGTTGTTACGCCTAACTCTATCGTCGTTACATCTAAGGTCGTTGGATCTAATACCAAACTATGAATCGTGTATTCTCCTACTGAAGTTACCTCAAACGATGGTTCGAATCCGTAATCTAAAATCACCAGCCCATCGCCCTGTGTCAATACAAATGCTTGGGCAAATCCATCTGGAATCACTGCATTGCCACCTGCTGTAGCTGATAACATCGCTGTTCCATTTGATAACTCTACCTGTGACATCACTGCTGTCATACTTCCTGCATCAGCTTCGCAGCTAAACTCCTCCACAGTAAATAATGCACCGCTAGCATCTAACGAGGCACAAATACTTCCGTTAGAATTAGAAATCAATTCAAAGATATCGAAACCTGTTGTTACACCAAATTCTATATTAGAGGGGTTTAATGTATTTGGCGTGAATACAACACTGTGTATTCTATAAGCTCCTGGAGTTGTAATTGTAAAATTTGGTTGCATTTTAGAATTCACAATTACTAAATCATCGCCTTCTGTTAATACATAACCATTTAAATAACCTATTGGTATTACAGCATCTCCATTAGGAATAGCCTCAATAACTATTGAATTCCCTGTGATAACAACATCGCTATTAATCGCTGTCATACTACCAGCGTTAGCATCACAATTACTAAAATACGTTGAAGTTTCATAAGCTGAAGCGTAGGTGTATTCAGCCTTTAAATTAGATTTTTCCGAAGTATTATTAATAGCGTTCGCACTCGAAAATAATAAAGTAAGTAGTAAAAAAAGTGTTAGAAAGGGGCTTCTGAGGAGTAATTTGTCTTTCATTTTCTTTTTGTTTAATAATTATTTTATAAAGTTAAACAAAATGAAAACTACTTCTTTGTATAATTTTAAATTTTGCAGAAGTTTAACATTTGGATTATTGAGATATAATCTTTCAGAATTAAAAGTGAGAATTGAATTGATACTAGATTAGAAATCTAATATTAGCATAACTATTTTGGAGCGCTGACTGACTTTGCGCTTTGTCTAGCCATTGTACCTTAGTAATACCTTCATTTTTTTGTGGGCGAAGTTTTCCTTTATAAGATGTTTTCATTTCAAACCAATAAGTAACTTTAATTTTATGTTTACCGTTTCGCTTAAAGATATGGTATGTGGTTTTTATAGGTTTAGTAATTGAAAGCCCTAAAACGCCTGTTTCTTCTTCTACTTCTCTCAAAGCTGTTTCTTCAATTGTTTCTTTATTTTCAGCTTTTCCTTTAGGTAAGTCCCATTTATCATTCCTGTAGATAAACAAGGTCTCACCATCATCATTAATAACTTTTCCACCACCAGCAATGACATTAGGTAATTTCTTTAAAAATTTGCTAATAAGCTTATCTTCTTTCTTACTAATGAGTCTAATTTCTTTTAAAGATGTTGAGTTTAATTCTTTAATCACTTTACCTATATTGACTGTAGAAAGCAGATAGTTCTTAAAACCTTTTTCAGGTTTAATCTCTGTTGTTAATATAATAGGTTTGTCATTAACAAAAATATGATACATGGTCTATAGATATGATTACAATGGTAGTAAAAATATTATTTTTTGAGTAATCAAAATCATTTTTAAATTTAATTTTATTTTAAGTTTAAAATCAAAATAGGGTAATTTTGTGTAGTTTTGTGCTATGATTTTTGATAAAGAAACCGCTAAAAAAACAGCAGAAGTTTTGTTACACATAAACGCAATAAAGCTTCAACCGAATGACCCTTTTACTTGGGCATCTGGATGGAAATCTCCAATATATTGTGATAATAGAATAGTCCTCTCGTTTCCTGAAATTAGGAATTATATCAGTGATGTGATGGCTCAATATATTCAATCTGAGTATAAAAACGTAGATGTAATTGCTGGTGTTGCTACTGGTGCTATTGGTATTGGCATGCTAGTGGCTGATAAACTTGGATTACCATTCATATACGTAAGACCTGAAGCGAAGTCTCATGGCCGAAAAAATCAAATTGAAGGATCATTAAAAGAAGGTCAAAATGTTGTGGTGGTAGAAGACTTAATTAGTACAGGAAAAAGTAGCTTAAATGCCGTAAAAGCTTTAAAAGAATCTAACGTTAATGTGATGGGAATGGTAGCTATCTTTTCGTATGGATTTGGAGTTGCAAATGAAAATTTCAAAGACAAAGGGATCAAACTTCACACATTAAGCAACTATGAAAATTTATTAGACCAAGCATTAGATACAAATTATATCACTTCAAAGGAACAAGACATATTAGCACTTTGGAATGCCAATCCTAGTGAATGGAATAGATTTTGAGAGTAGAGAAGAGAAACAACATATAAGCATAAATTATAATGAACTTAGAATCACCAAAGACAACTATAAACAAATCTGCTGAAGAGACTTTTAATTTCTTATCTGATGTTAAGAATTTTGAGAAATTAATGCCAGAGAATACAAGTAAATTTGAAATTTTAGACAACGATACTTTCTTATTTGCCTTAAAAGGAATGCCAGAAATAGTACTAAAGAAAAAAGAGGCTATTCCATCAAATAAAATCGTTCTAGGCGCTGCAGGCGGAAAATTAGACTTTTCGCTCACTGCAGATATTACATCCGTTGACAATAGTACTAGTGAAACACAGTTGACCTTTAATGGTGATTTCAACCCTATGATGGCGATGATGATCAAAGGTCCTATTGGTAAGTTTATTGAAACGTTAGTTACAAATATGTCAACTGCAATTTAGTAAACTAGAGTTATTTCCTTTAAATCAAATTCTCTAACAATACTGTCCTCTATTAATATTCTAAGGTTGCCTGAATTTGTAATTCCTTTAATATAACCTGTAAAAATGTGATTTGACTGATCCTTGAAAGTTGACGGTTTTTCTTTTCTAAACAAATAACTTTCATACTCCTCCTTGATAGCTTCCAATTTATTTTGTTTTAGTAGACCGAAATAAAATTTTAAAAATTGTAATACTTGATGAAGCACTTCATCGTTATTAAAAGACACACCAGATATCAATTGCATAGAAGTTGCCTTAGGTAAATCTTCGAATTTAACTTGATTGATGTTAATTCCAATTCCTATAATAGAAGATTGAATTTGATTATATTTTATGACGTTTTCAATTAATATTCCAGAAATTTTTTGCTGTTCTGCCAAAATGTCGTTTGGCCATTTTATTTTTAAATTCTTGATCTTATAGCTTTCTAAAGCTTTAAATACAGCTAAAGAAACAATCATACTCATATAAAAATGATGTTGTAAATTGATGTTAGAAACATCTTTAAACACACTGAAAACAAGGTTTTTACCTGCTTCAGATTTCCACTGTGTACCCATCTGCCCTCTTCCTTTGGTTTGCAATTGAGAGGTAACTACTGTATAATCTTGAATGGGTTCCTCATTGCTAAGTTGCCTTAAAAAAGAGTTGGTAGAGTCAATGGCATTAAGTTTGATTATACGCATGTACGATTGTGTTAAAAAATTTTAAGAATTTCTTATCAGCAATTAAACTTAATAAGACATAAAAAAATAATAACTTTGCACAAAATTAAATCAATTTAATGGCGAAAAAAAATACGAACCCAGATCAACTCATAACAACAGTTATAGCTGGTATTGAAGATGTAAAAGGAAAAGAAATAACAATTCTGGATTTAAGAGAAATTGAAAACACAGTCTGTGATTATTTTATTATATGCGAAGGAACTTCAAACACACAAGTTAACGCCATAGTAAATTCCATACAGAAAAAGGTTAGCAAAGAATTGAAAGACAACCCATGGCATGTTGAAGGTTTAGATAATGCTGAATGGGTTTTAATTGATTATGTTAATGTAGTAGTGCATGTGTTTCAAAAACATATCAGAGCATATTATGAGATTGAGAGCCTTTGGGGAGATGCAAAAACAACAGTTATAGAAACTAGTTACTAATAAAACACATCCACTATAGTGGTAAAGATATAATGGCAAAAGACAATAAAAATATAAACAAAAAACCAAAATTTAATCCCTATTGGATCTATGGTATAATCATAGCAGCTTTTTTAGCGATCAATTTATTTTCTGGTGGTTTTGGAGGCTCATCATCTAAGCAAATAAATCCATCAGAGTTTTTTGACTACATGAGAGATGGTGATGTAGCAAAAGTAGACATTGTTAACGGCAGAGAGGCTAGAGTTTATTTAACAAAAGATGCACTTGAAAAAGAAATTCATAAAAATTCTAAACCAAGTAATATTTTGCCTTCTGTAACGCCTCAACCAAATTACACATTTGAGTTTGGTGAACTCGAATTATTCCAAAAGAAGATCGAAGGCATCAATGAAGCAGATAATAATGTATTCGTTCCAACATCCTATAAAACTGAAGAAAATGTTTGGGGTAATTTTATATTCTCTTTACTTCCATTCATTTTAATAATTGGTGTATGGATTTTTATAATGAGGCGAATGTCTGGTGGAGCTGGTGGTGGAGCTGGCGGACAAATTTTCAATATCGGAAAATCTAAAGCAAAATTATTTGATGAAAAAACCGATGTAAAAACATCATTTAGAGACGTTGCAGGATTAGAAGGTGCTAAAGAAGAGGTACAAGAAATAGTAGATTTCTTAAAGAATCCCGAAAAATACACCTCATTAGGTGGAAAAATACCTAAAGGTGCTTTACTAGTAGGTCAACCTGGTACAGGAAAAACTCTTTTGGCTAAAGCTGTAGCTGGTGAAGCTAAAGTTCCGTTCTTCTCTTTGTCAGGATCAGATTTCGTTGAAATGTTTGTTGGAGTTGGTGCTTCTAGAGTACGAGATCTTTTCAAACAAGCTAAGGAAAAATCACCAGCAATCATATTCATTGATGAGATAGACGCCATTGGTAGAGCTCGTGGGAAAAGTAATTTTTCAGGATCTAATGACGAACGTGAAAACACATTAAATCAATTATTAACTGAAATGGACGGTTTTGGCACCAATACAAATGTTATTGTATTGGCAGCTACTAATAGAGCTGACGTGCTAGATAAAGCTTTAATGCGTGCTGGCCGTTTTGATAGGCAAATTTTTGTTGATCTACCAGACGTTAGAGAGCGTAAAGAAATTTTTGAAGTACATTTAAGACCCATTAAACAATCTGAAAAGTTAGATATAGATTTCTTAGCTAAACAAACTCCTGGTTTCTCTGGAGCAGATATTGCCAATGTATGTAACGAAGCTGCGCTAATTGCTGCACGTAATGGGAAGAAAGCCGTTGATAAGCAGGATTTCTTAGATGCAGTAGATAGAATCGTTGGTGGTCTGGAAAAGAAAAATAAGATCATAACCAAGGAAGAGAAAAAAGCAATTGCTTTTCACGAAGCTGGTCATGCAACGGTTAGCTGGATGTTAGAACATGCTGCTCCTTTGGTAAAAGTTACTATTGTACCACGCGGACAATCGTTGGGTGCTGCATGGTATCTACCAGAAGAGCGTCTTATCGTTAGGCCAGAACAAATGTTAGATGAAATGTGTGCTGCACTAGGTGGCAGAGCTGCAGAAAAAGTTATTTTTGACAAAATATCTACTGGTGCATTAAGTGATCTGGAAAAAGTCACAAAGCAAGCAAGAGCAATGGTTACTATATATGGATTAAGTGATAAAGTAGGAAACCTAACTTATTATGATTCCTCTGGTCAATCTGAATACGGTTTTACTAAGCCCTATAGTGAACAAACTGCAGAACTAATTGATAATGAAATTTCTGATATTGTAGAGAAACAATACCAACGAGCGATTAGCCTATTAGAACAACATAAAGATAAACTTACTGAACTTGCCGAAGTCTTATTAGAAAAGGAAGTGATATTTAAAGATAATCTAGAAAAAATCTTTGGAAAGCGTCCTTTTGAGAAAAAAGAGCTCGTTGAAGACAAAACAGCTTCGAAAACTGAAGAAGAGTAGCCTCTATAATCTTATAAAAAACTTAAATTAACTAATCATTAATTTAAGTTTTTTTATATTTGGTAAGTACAATATAAAAACTAGGTTAATAGCAATTCCTTAAATGAGTCTATTTCGTAAAATCTTCGGTTTAAAAGACACACCAGAAGATCACATAAAAAGCGAAGAGAGAGGCAAGTATATGCCTGAAATAAAGCTGCCTATAGACGAACAATTCACTATAAATTTTAAAGCCAATGGTGGCAAATTTCTATACTGCGAAAACATGCAGGAAGTGAATAGTAGTTTAAAGAATATCTTGACTGAAAATAGTTGGGGTGATAAAAAAGTATTATTGTTAGATAAACGTTTGGAAGCGCTTTTTAAAGATTTTGATTTTAAGGTTACTAATACCGTTTCAGAAAGTACATTTTTTCTATCTACATGTGAGTATTTAATATCTGATGATGGCTCTCTTTTAATATCTTCAAATCAAATAGCTGAAAAAAAGTTGAAAGAATTACCTAGTAACTTTATCATCTATGCCACAACAAGCCAGTTTGTTCAAAACATTGGTGAAGGTCTTAGAGGTATTAAAGGAAAAAACAGAGAGAAAATCCCAACTAATATCACTACAATAAAGCACTTCAAAACAGTTGAAGATAAAGATTTTCTCACATACGGAAGTAGCTCAAAAAACCTTTATTTGCTACTTTTAGAAGATTTATAAATGAAAGAAATAGGCAAAAGAACACTTTCAGGGCTATTATATGTTTCTCTTCTTATTGCTTCTTTATTTTGGCAACATACTCTTGTAGCATTGTTTTTTGTTTTTGGTATCATTTGTATGGCAGAATTTAAAAAGCTAATTCAATTAAAAAGCTTTTTCCCATATGTAGTTTTTGCTATTTTATACTTAGGTTTCGCTTATTGGGAATTAATTTCTAATTCTTCTAACGGACACGACGAAGCTTGTCAAATTCTATTGGTCATTACCATATTTGTTCAGCTCATCTTAATTAAAGATTTGTTCTCAGAAAAAACCATTCCATTGTTTAGTTCTAAACGCTTTATCATCACTACCTTTTATTTATCTAGTGGATTTGTATTCTTAATATCTGTAGCAAATTTCAATCAAAGCTTTACGCCATTATTACTTCTTGGCACTTTTATTTTAGTTTGGGTCAATGATACGTTTGCATATTTAGTAGGTAAAAATTTTGGAAAACAAAAGTTATTCCCTAGAATTTCCCCAAAAAAGACAGTTGAAGGATTTTTAGGCGGACTCTTCTTTTCATGTATTGCAAGTTATTTTATTGCTAACTTTACTGAGACATTAAGTTTTACAAATTGGTTAATATTAAGTATCATTGTAAGTGTTTTTGGTACATTAGGTGATTTGATCGAATCTAAGTTCAAACGTCAGGCCAATGTAAAAGATAGTGGCGTTATTATGCCTGGTCATGGAGGTCTATTAGATCGTTTGGATAGCATTATTTTTGCAGCACCATTTATATTTTTGTTTTTAAGACTCGTAACATATGTTTCATAAAGAAGGTTATAAAATTATTTTCATAACGTTAGTCGTAGTTATCATTTCAATTATCGCAATTGACAGGTTTGTAGCTATTGAATGGGTAAGAATGCTTCTTATGCTCATCGGTTTGGTATTTCTCATTCTAATTTTACAGTTCTTTAGAAATCCTAAACGCAACACTAAACTAGAAAACCATACTGTTGTATCTCCTGTAGATGGAAAAGTAGTAGTTATTGAAGAGGTTTTTGAAAAGGAGGTTTTTAAAGAAAAACGCATTCAAGTATCTGTATTTATGTCGCCCATAAATGTACATGTTACTCGCTACCCCATAAGCGGAAATGTTACTTATAGTAAATACCATCCAGGAAAATATCTAGTAGCATGGCACCCTAAAGCCAGTGAAGAAAATGAACGTACAACCGTTGTTGTTGAAAATGACAACTTTGGAAAAGTGCTATACAGACAAATTGCTGGTGCTTTAGCAAAACGTATCGTTAATTACGCAAAAATAAATGATAATGCTATTCAAGGATCAGATTCTGGATTTATAAAGTTTGGCTCTCGTGTCGATTTATTTTTACCACTTGATGCAGATATCAAAGTACAATTGAACCAAAAAGTAAGAGGAGGAGAAAGTATCATTGCTGAAAAAATATGACTTCAGAAGAGTTAGATATCAAGTTCAAAGAAGCAGTAGATCGCATCAATGCACATACTGAGCCTTTTCCTGCTGATTTCTTATTGCGCCTTTATGCCTACTATAAAAAAGCTACAAACGATTATGGTAGACCAAGTAGTAGTAAACCTATAATCAATGCTTTTAAAACCAATGCTTTATTTCAAGTGCAAGATGTGTCTCAAGATGAAGCCAAACGCATCTACATAGAATTAGTTAATAATTATTTCTTATATAGACAGTAACTCCCAAATCACATTTTCTATGAAATACTCAATAACCATATACCTAATTCTATTTACGGTAATACTTACTAATGCCCAAACGTTAAATACGTTTTATGCAGATATTGTTTCAAATACTTCTGAAACAAATATACTAAATGACATCACTACTTATGAAAATTTTGGTATTAAGGATGTAGGATCTGCTCAATTAACAAATGTAGAAAATTGGATCACATCACGTTATCTAAGTTTGGGTTATACAGACATTGTATTGCAACCTTTCACTTATTCTTCAGGAAGCAGTAACAATATTATAGTAACCAAAACTGGAACACTCTATCCAAACACTTTTTTAATTATTGATGCGCATTACGATAGTATAAATGGTACTGGCACAAACGACAATGGTTCTGGAACCGTATTATTATTAGAATTAGCAAGACTTCTAAAAGACATAGAAACAGAGTACTCTATAAAATTCATACATTTTTCGGGAGAAGAAGATGGCTTAATTGGCAGTAATTATTATGTAAATAATACTGTAATTCCTGAAAATATGGATATTAAATTGGTATTCAATATTGATGAAGTTGGAGGTGTTAGTGGAATGACCAATAATACGATTGTTTGTGAACGTGATCAAAGCACTCCAGTATCAAATAATGCCGCTTCAAATGCATTTACTAATAGCTTAGCAGTATTGATGGAGTTATATTCAAATCTCAATACAGAAATCTCCTCTGCTTACGCTTCAGATTACATTCCATTTGAAAACAATGGACAAATCATTACAGGTTTATTTGAGAAGAATGAATCACCATATGTACATACCTCAAGCGATGTATTGACTAATATGGATGTGAGTTATTTATTTGAAGTCACCAAAGGTGCTTTAGGTGCAGCAATGGAGTTTGCGGTTGCTTATGAAACATTGAGCATTGACGAACAGGAAAACCTGAATAACTTTATTCGTATAACGCCTAACCCTTCAAACAACTATTTGAATATTACATTTGAGCACCCTATACAGCAGTCAGTAAACTTTAAACTTATTGACATGTTAGGTAAGCAAGTCTATGAAAACACCTTAACTGAACAAGAACAAACAGTTTCTATAGATAGTATTGCTGCTTCTCAATATTTAGCTGTTTTTAAATTCAATAACAAACGATTTATTAAAACACTTCTAATTGAATAGATCTTGTTTTGTAAAGAATTCACTTTGTAGCTCAGTAAAGTTTTTGCATATTTATGTAAATAAAAATGTTCAACCCATGAAAACTTACTATTTCCTACTCTTTCTACTCTGCTTTAATTTTACTCATGCACAAGAAGACACCATCAATAGTTATGTTGAAGAAGGCATAAGTCATCATGAAGATGGTAATTATGATAAAGCAATAGAAACTTACAAAAAGGCGTTAAAAATTGAACCAAAATCCTCATTAGTCAATTATGAGATCTCTTTAACTTACTTTTATATGAGAGATTATGAAAATGCCATAAAACATAGTGATATTGTTATAAAAAACAACGATAAGCATCTAAAAGAAGCTTACTTAACAAAAGGATCTAGTCTAGATAATTTAGGAAAGACCCAAGAATCTATAAAGCTCTTGAAAAAAGGCATTAAAAAGTTTAAAAATGAAGGTTTAATGTATTATAACTTAGCCTTGAACTATTATAGATTACAAGATTTTAAAAATGCTGAAGATATTATCGCCCAAGGTATAGAGGTAAAAAAAGATCATCCCAGTAGCCATCTTGTCCTAGGATACATAAATTACAACAATAAAAAAAGAGCGCAAGCTTTAATGAATTTACATTATTTCTTATTCTTAGAACCCAATACAGCTAGGGCTAAGGAAGCTGCTAATTTGGTTCAAACGATTATGAAAAGTAACGTAAGTCGAGATAATAACAAGCCAAACACAATAAACATATCATTATCGTTTCCTGATGAAGACGATGATTTTGGCCCAGCTGAACTCATGATATCTATGTTAGAAGCCTCAAAATCTTTAGAAGAAAATGAAGGCAAAACCGAAGATGAGTTATTTATCGAAAACACCGACTCCTTTTTCACTGTATTAGGTGAATTAAAGAAAAAGAAGCATGCTAGTATCTACTGGGACTTTTATGTGCCTTTTTTCTATGCACTTGCAAAGAGTGAACATATGGCTGCATATTGCTATTACGTCATGCAGTCGGTCAATCCAAACTCTGAAACATGGTTAGACACAAACTCTGATAAACTAAGCAATTTTGATGAATGGTTAAACCAAAGCGAATAAATGAAACATTTACCTTTAGATGCTGTACAATTTGCTTGTGGTGCTACCATGAAAAACAGGTTTATGTTGGCTCCAATGACAAATACTCAAAGCCATGAAGATGGTTCACTATCAAATGACGAGTATCACTGGTTAACCATGAGAGCTAGAGGTGGATTTGGGTTAACAATGACATGTGCTTCGCATGTGCAAGCTATAGGAAAAGGGTTTCCTGGTCAATTGGGTATTTTTTCAGACATCCATACTAAAGGTCATATGCGCCTAGCAAAAGGGATTAAAGCATCTGGTAGTCTAGCAGTAATACAATTACATCATGCAGGTATGCGCTCACCTTTTGAAGTTATAAAACAAAAAGCTGTTTGTCCCTCAGAACATAAAAAATATAATGCACGAGCGCTCACTTTAGAAGAGGTTCATAAGCTACGAGATGATTTTATTGCTGCTGCGGTACGCGCTAAACAAGTAGGCTATGATGGTGTTGAAGTACATGGTGCTCATGGTTATATTTTAACCCAGTTTTTAAGCCCTACAATTAATAAAAGAACTGATATTTATGGTGGTAACCTAAAAAATAGAGCTCGTCTTTTATTTGAAATTATTGATGGGATTAGAGCAACTTGTGGGTCAAATTTTTTACTAGGTGTACGATTATCTCCTGAACGTTTTGGGATGCAACTACAAGAAATAAAAACAATTTGCCAACGATTTATTAATGAAAGTCAAATAGATTTTTTAGACATTTCACTTTGGGATTGTTTCAAAAACCCTGAAGAAATAGAACATCAACATCAAAGTTTATTGGAGCATTTTACCAATTTAGACTTCAAAGCTGTTAAGCTTACCGTTGCTGGTAAAATTAATTCCGGACAAGATGTTCAACATATATTAGGTAAAGGTGTAGATTTTGTGACTATTGGACGTTCTGCCATTTTACATCATGATTTTCCAAAACAAGTACGAAGCAATTCAAATTTTGAACCAACTCCACTTCCTGTAACAGAAGACTACCTATTGAATGAAGGTTTAAGTGAAAAATTCATTACTTATATGAAGCGTTGGGATGGGTTTGTTATAAAAAAATAATGATCCTTATGCGTAGAGCTACGTATTGACATTATTAAACAAACCCACTATTTTGTAACTGTGTTTTGAAGTATAAATGAAAACGATTTGTAATAGCAAAAATCTGAATACCACATTTATGTTTTTAACGCACAAATTAGTTTCAATCAATTACTATGTCACGTCCAACTAATATACAACAAGTTCTTAATGAACTAGACACTATAATAGATGTAAGTATCAACTCCAACAGTAGAATGGGTTTATTTGCGTATATCTACAGACGTACTACTGCAGAGATTGCTTCCGAAATAATATTAGGTAATTTTGAGAACAATCAACGCTTAGAAATCCTAGATGTTGCTTTTGCCAATTTATATTTAGATGCATATAAAGCATACCAAAACAACCAAAAACTTAGTGCGTCTTGGAACTTTGCTTTTAACCAAACCGACGAGCCTTTAACTATTATACAACACATAATATTAGGCATGAATGCTCATATAAATCTAGACCTAGCTATAGCTACGGCTTCAGTCATGTCTAATGAAGATATTAAAGATATAGAAAACGATTTTAATAAAGTTAATGATATCTTGTTTCAAATTACCAATGAGTTACAAGATCGCTTAAGTCGAGTTTCTCCTTTATTATTTATTTTAGACTGGATAGGTAAAAATAAAGATGAGCAAATGATCGACTTCAGTATGCGTAAAGCTCGTGAGCAATCTTGGAATTCGGCAAATTTATTATGGTCATTAGGAGAAAGCCATTCTGAGAATTCTAAAAACAGTATAGATCAAATCGTCTTAGAACTTAGTGAACGCATTGCAGCACCAAAATCAAGAATTATTAGATTTTTTCTAAAGTTTATTCAGAAATTTGAAACTAAAGAAGTGAATCGTATTATTTCAAAATTAAAAGCGGTATAAAACATAGTTATAGAAAAGTTCTCAACTTAGTCTCTAATCAAGGGTAAGGTACTACAACGTAATAAGCCTTCTTGCTTTGCTATTTCTGCATAAGGAACTTCTTCAACAGTGAAACCGTTTTCTCTAAGCCAAGTGTTTAATCTGGTGAAGTTCTGTTCAGAAATGACCACATCTTCAGCAATAGAGAAGACATTACTATTCATATTATACATTTCGTCTTTAGTGATTTCAAAAATATTATCCTCTCCGAAATAGTCTACTAACCACTGGTATTCACTTTCTACTAAAAATCCATTTTTATGTAAAATAGCTTTATTGGTTCCAATAGGTTGAAAACAGCAATCTAAATGTAAGGCATTTTCTTTGGCTTCGGTATTAGATTTACGCAATTCAAATGATTTTACTGTTTTATTTGGGAATAACTCTTGTATGGCAATAACTGCATCCATATTGGTACGGGCTGTTATATAATCTGCATAATCTTCTCCAGAATATGTACCAATAAAGATATAATCGTTCCAAGGCATAACATCACCTCCTTCTACATGACATTCTTCTGGTAATTGCAGACGTTGTTCTTCAGGAATTTGACCCCAAACATGTTCTATAGCCTCTATTTCTCGGTCTCTATCTGGTAATATGTTAGCTCGGATAAATTTATCATCAATAACAAAAGCTATATCTCGAGCAAAAATTTGATTGTAATCTTTAATTACTTTTGGTCTATATACGGTAACTTCATACTTTTTAAAAACACTAGCTACTGCTTCCATTTCTTTAACCATATCTTCCTCTTTTGGATACGTTCCTGCTTTGATATGTTCAACAGATTTTGGATCGTAAGCTTCATCTAAAGTAGGTATTGGCCCAACACTCTCTGCAGTACCTAGTACAACTGCGCGTAAACGAGCAGTTTCGTTTTTAACATTGACATTTATCATAGTCACAAATATAAAAAAAGCTCCATAATAAATTATGAAGCTTTAGTAGTTAGTCAAATCGTTATTTATCTTTTGCTAATAGCTTTGAATGCTCTAGATGTTTCTCCAATGTATAATTGACGTGGACGACCTATCGGTTCTTTACGCAAACGCATTTCGCGCCATTGTGAAATCCAACCTGGTAAACGTCCCATAGCAAACATTACCGTAAACATTTCTGTTGGGATATCCATCCCTCTGTAAATGATTCCTGAGTAGAAGTCGACATTAGGATATAACTTTCTATCTACAAAATATGGATCTTCTAAAGCCTCTTTTTCTAGACCTTTAGCAATATCAAGAATTGGATCCTCTATACCCAAATCACCTAATACTTCATCTGCTGCAACTTTAATAATTTTTGCTCTTGGGTCAAAATTCTTGTACACTCTGTGTCCAAATCCCATTAAACGGAATGGATCTGCTTTGTCTTTAGCTTTTGCCATGTATTTTTTGGTATCACCTCCATCTTCTTTGATCGCTTCCAACATTTCTAACACTGCTTGGTTTGCCCCTCCATGTAACGGTCCCCAAAGTGCAGAGATCCCAGCAGATAATGATGCAAAAAGACCTGCATGTGACGACCCTACAATTCTAACTGTTGATGTAGAACAATTTTGTTCGTGATCTGCATGAAGGATTAATAATTTATCTAACGCATTAACCAAAATAGGATTTTGCTCATAATCTTCACCTGGATGCTTGAACATCATTTTTAATATGTTCTCTACATAGCCTAAAGAGGAACTTCCATACTCTAATGGCAATCCTTTCTTCTTACGCATAGTCCAAGCAACTAATATTGGAAATTTACCCATAATACGTACAATAGCATTGTACATATCTTCCTCTGAATCTACGTTTACAGAAGATGGATTGAATGCTGTTAATGCACTAGTTAATGATGATAAAACACCCATTGGATGCGCTGCCTTAGGAAAAGCATCTAAGATTTTCTTTACATCATCATCGATCACAGAATGTTTTTTAATATCTGCATGAAATTTATCTAGTTGTTCTTGTGTTGGTAATTCTCCAAAAATTAAAAGATAAGCCACTTCTAGGAAATCAGCCTTTTCAGCTAATTCTTCAATAGAATAACCTCTATATCTTAAAATCCCTTTTTCTCCATCGAGGAAAGTTATAGCACTTTCGCAAGAGCCAGTATTTTTATAACCTGGATCAATTGTAGTCACACCTCCAGTAACACCTCTTAGTGTTTTAATATCAATTGCAACTTCGTTTTCTGTACCTTTAACTAATGGAAATTCGTGCTTTTCACCATTAATTTCTAATGTAGCTTTATCTGACATATATCTTTGAGAATTTATTTGTTTTTGCGGAATGCTAAATTACGAAATATCTAAGGATTTACGAAGTCTATTTATAAAGGTTTTAACAATTATAATATTGATAAAATAGATAGTAAAAGTAGAATGGTTTTTGCTAAATTCACAATAATGAAAGATCCTAATGACCCATAAAAATTATAAATACAATATGTTTATGGGCATCTTCTTGTAATTAGATTTTAAATTTATTACAACTAAAAAAAGAGTATTATTTCTAATACTCTTTTCAAATAGTTAGTTATTTAAAACAATCAATTACTACGAAAACAAAAGGCTAATCTTTGATTATTTTTTTGTTAACGACACCCTTGTTAGTCGAAATTTCAATAAAATAAACTCCAGCCATCATAGAACTTAAATCTATTTCATGAGAAGGTGTATGTTGTTCACTAACTAATTTCCCTTCTAAATTATAGAGTCTAACCACCTCAATATCTATAGCTTCAAAGGTTTGTATTTTAATTTTATCTTTTACCGGGTTAGGAAATATTTGAATTAAGCGGTTATCTAACTCAAACTCTTCGTTAGATAAAGCTATATTTGAAATGATACGTAGGTTCTTAGTTCCAAAATCGGTTACGTACATTGTATCTTCAGCGTCGTTAAATGTAATGCCATTTGGCGTATTGAACGTAGCTATACTTATATCGCCATCTGCTCCTCCTTGACTGCTTCCTGCAAAAACTTCAAAATCGTTTATTCCATTAGGATTTACCATGTAAATTTTATTATTTCCCATAATTGTAGCCCAAATCCTTCCTTGAGCATAGGTAATGAAACCAAGGTTTGGTATGGTACCTCCTTCATTTGGAAGTAGAGCTACAAAATCTAAATCACCATTTGGCAACACTTTATATATGGTTCTATTGTTATAATTTCCAACATATAGGTTATCATTTTCGTCAAAGGCTATACCAACTGGACCAGCCAACTGTGGTGCTGAACTTATTTCTGTTACAATTCCAGTAGATGATATCATGTTAATTTTGTTTCCTAGATATTCTGTAAATATCATTGCATCACTATTAGGTGATTTTATGATACCAGATGGATGACCTAGATGATTATAGAATGTTATTAGATTTCCATCTAAATCGTATTTATAAATTCTATTGCCTTGACCATCACAAACAAACAATTCATTATTAGAGTTAATTGCCAAACCGTTTGGTGTAATTAACCCAGTTATGAATGCTGTACCAACACCTTCTGGAGTAAATTTAAAGACAGAATCTCCAACATAGTTTGAACAATAAATGTTTCCATTACTGTCTACAACAATAGCATCATCAGGAGTACCGTCGAAAAAAGTGGTAACATCTTGAGCATTAATTAAAGAGACAAAGCATAAATACACGAAGAGTGTAAATGTAATTTTTTTCATGATTCTATAAGGTTTAAATTTCTTACGAATGTACCTTTAGAATCATTTAAAATCGACCGTTTGGATGTATTGCTACATATTTTGTACTGTAGAAACACCCTTTATATAGCTACTTGGTGTTTCTTTCATTATTAATTTGAAAGCTTTGTTGAATGTAGATTTTGAATTAAAGCCTGCATCCATAGACAGAGACAAAATAGTATGGTGTAGATGTTCTTTATTATCAACTTTATTCAAAAATTCTTTCACTCTATAACTATTAACAAAATCATAAAAAGTAGTATTGTATATATTATTTAATAGCCAAGAGATATTATGGGTAGATGTTTCTAATGTAAACGCTACGTCTTTTAATGTAAGGTTACTGTTTAAGTATATTTTTTCATAAGTCATTAAATCATCTAATCGCTTTTTCAATTGCAAAGAGTCTTCTTCAGATAGGCGGTTCTTTTTCTTTTTAGTTTCTACCGTTAATGGTAGTCTAAACAGTTCTGGCTGTTTTAAGCTAAAATAACCAATAACATATATAAATATAGGTATAATAAGCCATACTGTATTGTAATTGACATACTTGAAATAACTTTCAAACAAAGATTCATTGATATAAGTGAGCATCCATACCAACATAAAAAGTCCTATTGAGGATAAAAACATCAACAAATAATTCACTAAGTGTTGGTTAAATGATAAAGACGCTTTTTCCTTATCTTTATAAGCTTTTAATAATAAAAAAGAGCGCGTGAGATAAGACAGGTTTAAAATTATACCCAGAATTAGGATAATATTGAAAACTATACGCATCTTATTGGCTAAAAAAGCTTGATAATAGGCTTCTGGTGAATAATAACTCACATAGAACAATGACAGAACTACCATCATTATAAAAGGTATGAAATGTAATAATGATGGCCAATACTTCGAATCACTCGAAAATAAAAAACGCCTCACATAGGTGTAGAGCATTGGACCAAAGAGAAACACCAATGCGTCTGCCCATATGCTCCATTGAAAAACCCAAAGATTAAGATACCTAAAGAATAAGAACCTACCAATTAACATAAAAGTTGCTATAATCAAAAGTAAAGCTAATATTCTATTGGCTAATTTATTGTTGTTTGCTATTCTTAATAAGGTAAGCGACAAAAAAACACCTTGGCTAATGCCAATTATTATAATTATATCAATAAGTTGAAGACTATTAAGCATTTGTGCATATAATGTTAATTAAAACTACTATAAATCTTAAAGCAAAACTATTAATGAGATGTTAATGCTTTATCGTTTTTCTTACTAATTTATTTCAAAACATAAGAATTTAACACTTCTCAAGTTATTGATTTTTATTGCTTAAACAGTACTTTTGTAGTTAAATATTTTATATGCAAAAACTTATTTTCATTTTATTGTTTTGTACATCGTTATCATTTTCACAAGTGGTTAATATTGAAACTTTACGTAAGGCTTCAGATTCTGCAAAATGGTCTGGTTCTATAAGCTTGGATGCCTCGTTAATAAAAAATACAAATGATATTTTCAGAATTGCCAATAAAGCACATATACAATATAATGATAAAACCCATTTATGGTTATTTGTTAATGATTTAAACTTTCAGAAGATCGAGGGAAACTCATTAGTTAATAGAGGCACACAACACCTCAGATATAACCGTAAACTTTCTACTATCATAAAATGGGAAGCATTCGCACAAGCGCAATATGATGCCATTTCAGAAATAGATTTTAGAGGGTTGTTAGGAACTGGGCCACGTTTTAAATTGAGTAGAAATTATAATTACAAGTTTTATATAGGTACTCTCATTATGTATGAGTATGAAAAGGCTTCAAATTTAGTTGATGAACGCGTCCAAAAAGATGTAAGGGGCAGTACGTACCTATCTTTCAGTATGTACCCAACTGAAACCATTAGTATTATAAGTA
This sequence comes from uncultured Psychroserpens sp., assembly GCF_947503375.1. Classification (GTDB taxonomy): domain Bacteria; phylum Bacteroidota; class Bacteroidia; order Flavobacteriales; family Flavobacteriaceae; genus Psychroserpens. Next base: position 288,438 of record NZ_CANNDQ010000005.1, on the reverse strand, counting down.
CCAGCTACTATCAACCTCGAGTAGATAAATTCAATGATTATAGAGTCTCAAGCAACACGTCTATACTATTTGAAATTTATAAAGACTTGGCTTTTAAAACGAATTTCAATTATTTCTTTGATGCGTTTCCAATAAGTCCAGAACTACCAAAAACCCAATTCGAACTAACGAATGGGCTTTTGTATACCTTTTGAATAAAAACCTTTTAGTTTACTTTAAACGCTTTTTCTTGTGGATAAAAAGCTACGGCATCTAATTCTTCTTCTATACGAAGTAACTGGTTGTATTTAGCCATACGGTCGCTACGGGATGCCGAACCGGTTTTAATTTGGCCTGTATTCAATGCTACCGCTAAATCTGCAATAGTATTGTCTTCAGTCTCACCTGAACGATGAGACATCACTGAAGTATACCCAGCGTTGTGAGCCATATTCACTGCCGAAATAGTTTCAGTCAAGGTTCCTATTTGGTTAACTTTAATTAAAATAGAATTTGCAATACCATTATCAATTCCTCTTGACAAGCGCTCAACATTAGTTACGAATAAATCATCGCCTACTAATTGCACAGTATCACCAATTTTTTCAGTAAGGTATTTCCACCCTTCCCAATCGTTTTCATCCATCCCATCTTCAATAGAGATAATTGGATATTTATCTGCAAGTGTAGCTAAGTAATCTGCTTGTTCTTTACTAGTTCTTACCATACCTGAATCACCTTCAAAAATAGTATAATCATACTTGCCATCTTTGTAAAACTCAGCAGCTGCGCAATCTAATGCAATCATTACATCATCACCTAAATTATAACCTGCATTACTAACAGCTTTAGCAATTGTTTCTAAAGCATCCTCTGTTCCACCTTCTAAATTAGGTGCAAAACCGCCTTCATCTCCAACAGCTGTACTCAAACCTCTATCATGCAGCACTTTTTTAAGGTTATGGAAAATTTCAGTTCCCATTTGCATTGCATGTGTAAAATTCTTTGCTTTAACTGGCATTACCATAAACTCTTGAAAAGCAATAGGTGCATCACTATGTGAACCTCCATTAATAATATTCATCATTGGTACTGGTAACGTATTCGCAGAGACACCACCAACATATCTATACAACGGCATACCAAGTTCATTGGCGGCTGCTTTTGCAACGGCAAGTGAGACACCCAGAATAGCGTTTGCACCAAGCTTAGACTTATTTGGTGTACCATCTAGACGTATCATGAGTTGATCTATTCTATTTTGATTAAATACAGACTCGCCAAGTAATTCTTGAGCAATTATAGCATTTACATTCTCTACAGCTTTAGATACACCTTTTCCCATATAACTATCACCTCCATCACGAAGTTCGACAGCCTCGTGTTCTCCTGTTGATGCTCCAGAAGGAACAGCAGCTCTACCCATAACTCCATTTTCTGTAATAACATCTACTTCAACTGTTGGATTACCTCTTGAATCTAAAATTTGTCTTGCATGAATATTGATTATAATGCTCATTATGTTCGGTTTAAATTATTAATGTTTAAAGTTCAAATTTACAAAATAGTTCACCTAAAATGAATTCATTAAATACAGAATTATAGATTATCTCAACTACAATGTTTTCGTAAAATAAAAAAAGCAATGAATTTTCAGTTTCATTGCTTTTTTACTATTAGTTTCGTTTCAGATTTTGAATAAACTCATCAAATAAATAGGTAGAATCATTTGGTCCAGGGCTAGCTTCAGGGTGATATTGTACTGAAAAACAGTTTTTATTTTTCATTTTAATTCCTGCTACCGTATCATCATTAAGGTGTATATGAGTAATCTCAATATCTGGATGTTTTTCGGTTTCTTCTCTATTAATTGCAAAACCATGGTTTTGAGATGTAATTTCGCCTTTTGTAGTAAGCAAATTTTTCACAGGATGATTAATTCCCCTATGACCATTATGCATTTTATACGTTGAAATCCCATTAGCTAATGCAATAACTTGATGCCCAAGGCAAATCCCAAATAATGGCAAATCTCTTTTAATAATTTCTTTTGCCACAGTTTGAGCTTCAATTAAAGGTTCTGGATCACCTGGTCCATTTGATAAAAAATACCCATCTGGTTTAAAGGCTTCTAAATCTTCAAACTTTGAATTGTAGGGAAACACCTTGATATATGCATCTCTTTTGGCAAGATTTCGTAAAATATTCTTTTTTATTCCAATATCTAATGCAGCAATTTTGTAGGTAGCATTTTCATCGCCAAAGTAATAGGGTGTTTTAGTAGAAACTTTTGAAGCAAGTTCTAAACCTTCCATACTTGGCACATCAGCTAGTTGCGTTTTTAGTTCTTCAATATTTTCGACTTCTGTAGAAATAACGGCATTCATTGCGCCATAGTCTCTAATATGGCTAACCAGTGCTCTTGTATCTACATCTGAAATTGCCAAAAGATTATGATCTTCAAAAAAGGCTTCTAAAGATTTATCTCCTGCTGGTCGCGAATAATTAAAACTAAAATTTTTACAAATCAATCCTGAAATTTTGATAGAGTCTGACTCTATTTCATCGGCTTTGGTTCCATAATTACCAATATGCGCATTTGTAGTGACCATTAATTGACCATAATACGATGGATCAGTAAATATCTCTTGATAACCAGTTGTACCAGTATTGAAGCAAACCTCACCAAAAGCAGTACCTTCTTTACCTATTGATTTTCCATAAAAAATTGTTCCGTCTGCGAGTAAGATTAGGGCTTTTTTGCGTCTTAAGTATGTCATTTTTTCGAAAAGTTTTACAAAATTGCATAAAAAAAAGGACAAACTAAAATAGTTTGCCCTATAAATATCAAATCCGTTTATTTTATAAAGTTTTAGACTTGAAATAAATCATTTTTAAATTTTCATCTCTTGCATACGATAACTTGTTTTCCTTTACATAAGTTTCTAATGCTTCTTTGTTTTCTGGAAAAAGATTAAGAATATATTTTTTGTTTAATTTGAATTTTTCAAGGTTTTCACCTTTTTTAATAAAATACCTAGAGCTAACAATAAACTCATTGGTGTTAGGTTTCAACATTAGTGGATCTGGATTATTTACTCGTAATTCAGATTTGTACACCTTATATATAGTAAAATTTTCATCCTCTAATACAACTTCACAAATTTTATCTTGTTGGTATTTTTCGATATAGACATTCTTAAACTTTCTATTATTAATAAGGAAATAATCAATTGAATGCGCATCGAACTTAAATATTGAATCTTGATTGATTCTTGCTTCAAAAAAATTGTCCTTTATATTAACATTAATATTACTTATCTTAAATTTTGACCCTTCACTTCCGTAAATAAACCCTTTATTATCCCAGTTATCGAAAACATAATACGATCCTTTAACTTGACGAGGTTGGTGCTTAATAAAACTGGCAATAGACTGCTGTTTACCTGTATTCATGGACTCTATAGCATTAATTAATTGATAGGAATTATTGTCAAGACCTACATTTTGAGCAAATGAAAATTGGACTATTGCGAAAAGAATGAGACTATAAACTATTGATATCCACTTCATAATAATAATTTATTGTTTCTATAAAGTTAATAAAAAAAATGGGTAACCTTTAAAAGGTTACCCATTTTTACTCACTTGAATCCTATCAGTTCTATTCTTCTTCGTTAGTTGCTTTAGTTTCAACCGGAGCAGCAGCTGCTGGCTTAGAACCACCTCTTCTACTTCTACGTGTTGATTTTTTAGCTGGCTTATTAGCGTTGTATAATTCGTTATAGTCAACTAACTCTATCATCGCCATATCTGCGTTATCACCAAGTCTATTTCCTAATTTGATGATTCTTGTATAACCACCTGGACGATCTCCAACTTTAGGAGCCACGTCTCTAAATAATTCAGCAACAGCATCTTTTTGTCTCAATTTAGAGAACACAATACGTCTGTTGTGGGTTGTATCTTCTTTAGATTTTGTGATCATTGGCTCAACGAACTGTTTTAAAGCTTTTGCTTTAGCAACTGTTGTGTTGATACGCTTGTGTTCTATTAACGAACATGCCATATTAGCTAACATCGCTTTTCTATGAGCGGTTTGTCTTCCTAAATGGTTAAATTTCTTTCCGTGTCTCATGACATTTTGTTTTAATCATCATCTTGCTACGACCCTTTTTGAGGAGCAAAATATGACGTATTAATCTTTATCTAATTTGTATTTTGCCAAATCCATTCCGAAGTTAAGACCTTTAACATTTACAAGCTCTTCGAGCTCAGTTAAAGATTTCTTACCAAAATTACGGAATTTCATTAAGTCATTTTTATTGAAAGATACTAAATCTCCTAGAGTATCTACTTCTGCAGCTTTTAAACAGTTTAAGGCACGTACAGAGAGATCCATATCTACTAATTTAGTTTTCAATAATTGCCTCATGTGAAGTGATTCTTCATCATAAGTTTCTGTCTGTGCAATTTCATCAGCTTCTAAAGTAATACGCTCGTCTGAGAATAACATGAAGTGGTGAATTAATATTTTAGCGGCTTCAGTTAAAGCATCTTTTGGGTGTATAGAACCATCTGTGATGATCTCAAAAACTAATTTTTCATAATCAGTTTTTTGTTCAACACGAAAGTTCTCAATACTATACTTTACGTTTTTAATTGGCGTGTAAATTGAATCCGTAAAGATCGTTCCGATTGGAGCAGAAGCTTTTTTGTTTTCTTCAGCAGGAACATAACCTCTACCTTTTTCAATAGTAATCTCCATATTGATATTTACCTTAGGATCCAAATTACAGATCACTAAGTCTTTGTTCAATACTTGAAAACCAGAGATGAATTTTTGAAAATCTCCAGCTGTGATTTGGTCTTGACCAGAAATTGAGATTGAAACAGATTCATTATCTACTTCATCAATTTGACGCTTAAAATTAACTTGCTTTAAGTTCAAGATCATTTCTGTTACATCTTCAACAACACCAGCTATAGTAGAGAATTCATGGTCTACACCTTCAATTCTTACTGATGTTATTGCAAAACCTTCTAAAGAAGATAATAACACACGTCTAAGCGCATTACCAACAGTTAATCCATATCCTGGCTCTAAAGGTCTAAATTCAAATTTACCTTCGAACTCAGTTGAATCAATCATGATTACTTTATCTGGTTTCTGAAAATTTAATATTGCCATACTTTTCTTCGTTTTAATTGTTATTTAGTTGCGCGATTTAAAAGTTTGAAGAAGACTAATAAATCCTTTGGCTAAATACCAACATGATTAATTATTATTTAGAGTATAATTCGACAATGAATTGCTCATTGATATTTTCTGGAATTTGGATTCTTTCAGGAATAGAAACATAAGTTCCTTCCTTCTTATCGTTATTCCAAGTAATCCACTCATATACATTACTTGAGTTTGCTAATGAATTTTGAATAGATTCTAAAGATTTAGATTTTTCTCTAACAGCCACAACATCGCCTGCCTTCAATTGGTAAGAAGGTATATTTACAATTTCACCATTAACAGTTATATGTCTATGAGATACTAATTGTCTAGCTCCACTACGTGAAGGAGATAATCCCATTCTGTAAGCTACATTATCTAAACGAGACTCACATAATTGTAACAATACTTCACCTGTAATACCTTGTGCAGCAGTTGCTTTTTTAAACATGTTTCTGAATTGCTTTTCTAATATACCATATGTATATTTTGCCTTTTGCTTTTCCATTAATTGGATTGCATATTCAGATTTTTTTCCACGTCTTCTGTTGTTTCCGTGTTGACCTGGAGGATAATTTCTTTTTTCAAAAGCTTTATCATCTCCAAAAATAGCTTCACCAAATTTACGAGCTATTTTAGTTTTAGGACCAGTATATCTTGCCATTTTAAAATTTGTTTTGAGAGTGTTTATGAATTAAGGTCTTAATCTTATCCTTCGATAAACGTCAATCTCTCGTTGATACTTGTTTGTTATTTTTTCAGTTTGCAAATTTACATATAAAAAACCAATATCAACCGTAAAAACGGTTGATATTAATTTCAATATATCATTTACTTAAACTCTTCTTCGTTTTGGAGGGCGACATCCATTGTGTGGTAAAGGTGTAACATCAATGATTTCTGTTACTTCGATACCTGCATTATGGATAGATCTAATAGCAGATTCTCTACCATTACCTGGACCTTTTACGTAAACTTTTACTTTTTTAAGCCCAGCTTCTTTAGCTACTCCAGCCGCATCTTCTGCTGCTAACTGAGCAGCATAAGGTGTGTTCTTCTTAGATCCTCTAAAACCCATTTTTCCAGCAGACGACCATGAGATAACGTCTCCTTTTTTATTAGTTAAAGAGATAATAATATTGTTAAAAGAAGCCGCTACGTGTGCTTCACCAATAGCATCTACTATTACTTTACGTTTTTTAGTACTTGACTTTGCCATACTATTTATTATTTAGTTGCTTTTTTCTTATTAGCAACTGTTTTTCTTCTACCTTTTCTAGTTCTAGAGTTGTTCTTTGTACGCTGACCTCTTAAAGGCAATCCAGCTCTATGACGAATACCTCTGTAACATCCTATATCCATTAAACGCTTAATGTTTATTTGTGTTTCAGAACGTAATTCACCTTCAATAGTGTAAGATCCAACTGCCTCACGAATATTACCTATTTGTTCATCAGTCCAATCTTGAACTTTAATGCTTTCGTCAACTTTAGCTGTTGCTAAAATTTCTTTAGCTCTACTTCTACCTACTCCGTAGATATAAGTTAAAGAGATTACTCCTCTTTTGTTTTTTGGTATGTCTACACCTGCAATTCTTGCCATAATTACCCTTGTCTTTGTTTGAATCTAGGATTCTTTTTGTTAATGACGTAAAGTCTACCTTTTCTACGCACTAATTTACAATCAGCGCTTCTTTTTTTAACTGATGCTCTTACTTTCATCTTGTCGTTTTTATTAACTACCAATGGAAGATGTAACCTTACGGTTTCATCATCATATTAGTATCTATAAGTTATTCGAGCCTTAGTTAAATCGTAAGGACTCATTTCTAATTTTACTTTATCACCTGGTAATAATTTTATATAATGCATACGCATTTTACCAGATATATGTGCAGTCACAATGTGACCATTTTCTAGTTCTACACGGAACATCGCATTTGATAATGCCTCAATAATTGATCCGTCTTGCTCTATTGCTGCTTGTTTTGCCATAGTATAAATTAAGCTACTGCTTTTCTATTTTTACCTGTTTTCATCAAACCATCGTAATGTTTGTTAAGCAGGTATGAATTAACTTGCTGCATCGTATCTATTGCAACTCCAACCATAATTAATAGTGATGTACCACCAAAGAATAATGCCCAACCAGCTTGAACATCCATAAGCTTTACAATAAATGCTGGGAACACAGCTATTAATGCTAAGAATATAGAACCTGGCAATGTTATTTGAGACATTATTTTATCTAAATATTCTGAAGTCTCTGTTCCTGGTCTGATCCCAGGAATAAAACCACCACTACGTTTTAAATCGTCTGCCATTTTATTGGTAGGAACCGTAATAGCAGTATAGAAATAAGTGAATATAATAATCAATAATGCAAATACAACATTATACCAGAACCCAAAGATATCTGTGAATTGTGCTTGTATCCATTGACCGGCTTCACTAGACCCTAATGATTTTCCAATCAAACTGGGAACAAACATAATTGCCTGGGCAAAGATAATTGGCATAACACCAGATGCGTTTAACTTTAATGGTAAAAACTGTCTCGATCCAAATACATTCTTCTCATAACCACCAGAAGCAGTTCTTCTTGCATATTGTACAGCAATCTTACGAACTGCCATTACTAACATTACAGAAGCCATAATTATGACGAACCAAATCACTAATTCAATTAAAATCATCATTAATCCACCATTTCCTCCTCCATCTAAACGTGAAGCTGCGTTTTGAATGAATGATAATGGTAAGGTTGCAATAATACCAACCATAATTAATAATGAAATACCATTACCAATTCCTTTATCTGTAATCTTTTCACCTAGCCACATTGCAAAGATACATCCCGTTACTAGTATAATAACTGAAGATATATAGAATGTTGGCCCAGTTCCTAATAGAAATGCTGAGGCTGGAATACCAAATGCAGGTTGCAAACTAGCTAAATAGCCTGGTGCTTGAAACAAACAAATGATAATTGTTAACCAGCGTGTTATTTGTGTAATCTTCTTTTGACCACTAGCACCTTCTTTTTGAAGCTTTTGTAGGTAAGGAATCGCAATTCCCATCAATTGTACTACAATAGAAGCAGAAATATAAGGCATTATACCAAGTGCAAATACCGAAGCATTTGCAAAAGCACCACCTGTAAACATGTTTAGTATTCCTAAGATACCATCACCAGCACCAGCTTGCAAATTTCCTAATTGAGAGGCGTCAATACCTGGAAGTACAACTTGTGCACCAAAACGGTATACCAAAAGTAAACCAAGTGTTAAGACGATTCTGTCTTTTAGTTCGGTAATTTTCCAAACATTTTTTAATGTCTCTATAAATTTCATACTCTATGTTTGTCTATAAAGTTACAACTTCACCTCCTGCTGCTTCAATTGCAGCTTTTGCAGAAGCAGTAAATTTATGAGCTGATACTTTTAATTTTGATTTTAATTCACCGCGTCCAAGAATCTTTACTAAATCATTCTTTCCTGCTAAACGTAAATCAATTAACGTTTCAAAATCAACTGCATCTTTTATTTTCTTGTCATCAACCAACTGTTGTAATGTATCAAGATTTACACCTTGGTATTCAACACGGTTAATGTTTGTAAATCCAAATTTTGGCACACGTCTTTGAAGTGGCATTTGACCACCTTCAAAACCTAATTTTTTAGAATAACCAGAACGTGATTTAGCTCCTTTGTGACCACGTGTTGCAGTACCACCTTTTCCAGAACCTTGTCCTCGACCTACTCTTTTACCTTGATTCTTTACAGAACCTTCTGCTGGTTTTAAATTACTTAAGTCCATTCTATATCGTTATTTTGTTTCTTCAACAGAAACTAAATGTGAAACTTTATTTACCATACCAAGAATACTTGGTGAAGCATCGTGCTCTATTGTTTGACCAATTCGTTTAAGTCCAAGAGCTTCTAATGTTCTTTTTTGAGTTTGAGTACGATTGATCGCACTCTTCACCTTTGTTACTTTAATCTTTCCCATTCTTGTAATGATTAACCGTTAAACACTTTTTCAAGAGAGACACCTCTTTCTTTAGCTATTGTTTGAGCACTTCTTAACTGAAGTAAAGCATCAAAAGTTGCTTTAACTACGTTATGTGGGTTAGATGATCCTTGAGATTTTGATAATACATCATGTACACCAACTGCTTCTAGAACTGTTCTTACTGCTCCACCAGCAATAACTCCTGTACCAGCCGCAGCAGGAATAATATTTACTCGAGCTCCACCATATTTACCTTTTTGTTCGTGAGGTAATGTTCCTTTAACAATAGGAATTCTTACAAGATTTTTCTTAGCATCTTCAACTGCTTTTGCAATTGCAGTAGCAACATCTTTAGACTTTCCTAAACCGTGACCTACAACTCCAGCTTCATCACCAACAACTACGATTGCTGAAAAACCAAAAGCTCTACCACCTTTTGTTACTTTAGTAACTCTTTGTACACCAACTAAACGATCTTTAAGATCTAATCCACTTGGTTTTACTAATTCTGCGTTTTTATATTTTTGATACATAATGTCTTAGAATTTAAGTCCGCCTTCTCTAGCACCTTCTGCTAATGATTTTACTCTTCCGTGATATTGGTAACCACCTCTATCAAAAGATATAGTATTGATACCTGCTTTTATTGCTTTTTCGGCAACAGCTTTACCAACTAAGGCTGCTTTTTCTGTTTTTGTTCCTTTTGCTGAAGCAACGTCTTTATCTCTAGAAGATGCAGCTACTATGGTTTTACCTGTAACATCGTCTACAACTTGAGCATAAATTTCTTTATTACTTCTGAAAACAGCTAAACGAGGTCTTGCTTCTGTACCAGAAACTACCTTACGTATTCTGCTTTTTATTCTTAGTCTTTTTTCGTTCTTTGTTAATGCCATAACTAATTTTTTAAGCTGATTTACCTGCTTTTCTTCTTAATTCTTCACCAACAAACTTGATCCCTTTTCCTTTGTAAGGTTCTGGTTTTCTGAATCCGCGAATTTTCGCAGCTACTTGTCCAACTAATTGTTTATCGTGAGATGTTAATTTAACTATTGGGTTTTTACCCTTTTCTGAAACGGTTTCAATTTTCACTTCTGGTGCTATATCCATAACAATGTTATGAGAAAAACCTAGAGCCAAATCTAATTTTTGCCCTTGATTAGTTGCTCTGTAACCTACACCAACGAGTTCTAACTCTTTAGTCCAACCTTTAGATACGCCTTCGATCATGTTATTTACTAAAGACCTGTATAAACCATGTTTAGATTTTTGCTCTTTATTATCTGCAGATCGAGCTACTAATACGTTTCCGTCTTCTACTTTTACTTCTACAGCGTCATAGCTTTGAGTTAATTCACCCAATTTACCTTTTACTGTGATTACGTTGTCTTTTACTTCAACTGTAACTCCCTCTGGGATTGCTACTGGATTATTTCCTATTCTTGACATGTTCTTTCTGCTTTAAATTAGTAAACGTAACACAATAATTCACCACCAACGTTTTCTCTTTGCGCTTGCTTACCTGTAATTACACCGTGAGATGTAGAAACTATGGCAATACCTAAACCGTTTAAGATTCTTGGCATTTCATTTGCGCCAGCATACTTACGTAGACCTGGTGTGCTTATTCTTTGTATCTTCTTTATTACCGACTCTTTAGTATCTTTGTTGTACTTCAAAGCAATTTTAATTGTTCCTTGCACAGTAGAGTCGTCAAACTTATAACTTAAAATATATCCTTGATCGAATAATATTTTAGTTATTTCTTTCTTTAGGTTTGATGCAGGAATTTCTACCACTCTGTGATTAGCTTTTACTGCATTTCTGATTCTTGTTAAGTAATCAGCAATTGGATCTGTATTCATTTATATTAATTTGCGGTAACGGTTTTCGATACATCTCGAACCTGAGACCAATTTATAATTCTTATATTTTCGCTTTAGCGATGGTATGTTACCAAGATGCTTTTTTAACACCTGGAATCAAACCTTGATTTGCCATTTCACGAAATGTTACACGTGAAATACCAAAAATTCTCATGTACCCTTTAGGTCGTCCTGTCAACTTACAACGGTTATGTTGTCTAACTGGAGAAGCATTTTTTGGTAACTTTTGTAATGCTTCATAATCTCCAGCTTCTTTTAAAGCTTTACGTTTTTCAGCATACTTAGCAACCGTTTTTGCTCTTTTGACCTCACGGGCTTTCATTGATTCTTTAGCCATATCTTAGTTCTTTTGAAAAGGTAAACCCAATTCAGTTAATAACGATTTTGCTTCTTTATCTGTGTCTGCGGTTGTTACAAAGGTAATATCCATACCAGATATTTTATTGATCTTATCAATATCTATTTCTGGGAATATGATTTGTTCTGTAACACCTAAGTTATAATTTCCTCGTCCATCAAAACCTGTTGCTTTGATACCATTAAAATCTCTAACGCGTGGTAAAGCTGAAGTAACTAAACGGTCTAAAAACTCATACATTTGCTCACCTCTCAACGTAACTCTTGCTCCAATTGGCATTCCTTTACGAAGTTTAAATGATGCAACGTCTTTTTTAGACATAGTCGCTACTGCTTTTTGACCAGAAATTTTAGTTAACTCATCAACTGCATGATCAATTAATTTCTTATCAGCAACTGCAGCTCCAACACCTTTAGATATTACTATCTTAGTCAATTTTGGAACTTGCATTACGTTTTTATATCCGAATTCTTCTGTAAGAGCAGAAACTACTTTGTCCTTGTACTCTTGTTTTAATCTTGGAATATAAGCCATAACTATATTACTTCATTTGATTTTTTAGAAAATCTCACTTTATTATCACCTTCCATTTTATAACCAACTCTTGTTGCTTCACCATTTGAAGTTAGCAATGATAAGTTAGATATATGAATTGGTGCTTCTTTCTCTACAATACCACCTTGAGGATTTTGTGCACTTGGTTTCATATGTTTTTTAACCATATTTGCACCTTCAACGATGGCTTTGTTTTTATCTACAAATACTTTAAGTACTTTACCTTCTGTCCCTTTATGGTCTCCAGCAATTACTCGAACTGTATCTCCTGATTTAATTTTAAGCTTTGTCATTTTTTTAGTCATTAAAGCACTTCTGGTGCTAATGATACAATTTTCATGAACTGTTTGTCACGAAGTTCTCTAGCTACTGGTCCAAATACACGTGTTCCTCTCATTTCTCCTGTAGGATTTAAAAGCACACAAGCATTATCATCAAAACGAATATAAGATCCATCTGGACGTCTTACTTCTTTTTTAGTACGAACCACAACTGCTGTTGAAACTGCTCCTTTTTTAATGTTTCCATTAGGTGTTGCATCTTTAACAGATACTACTATTTTATCACCAATAGAAGCATATCTTCTTTTTGTACCACCAAGAACACGTATTGTTAATACTTCTTTTGCTCCTGTGTTATCAGCTACCTTTAATCTAGATTCTTGTTGTACCATAATTATTTAGCTCTTTCAATTATTTCTACTAATCTCCAACATTTAGATTTACTCATAGGTCGTGTTTCCATGATCTTTACAGTATCTCCAATATTGCAGTCATTTGTTTCGTCATGAGCAACATATTTTTTTGTTTTCAAAACGAATTTTCCATACATAGGGTGTTTCACTTTTTTAACTTCAGAAACCACAATTGATTTCATCATTTTGTTACTTGTAACAACTCCTATACGTTCTTTTCTTAAGTTTCTTTTTTCCATCTTTCAGCCAGAATACAATTATTGTATATCTCTTTTAGTTAATTCTGTTGCAATTCTTGCTACTGAACGTCTAACGTTACGTAACTGAATTGGATTCTCTAATGGAGAGATTGCATGAGCCATTTTTAGGTCTGCATAACTCTTTTTGGTCTCGCTAAGTTTTTCTTGCAACTCAGCTACTGATAGCTGTTTAATTTCTGCTTGCTTCATAATTATTTATTTTAAGCTTCGCCTTCGTAATCACGAGCGATTAAAAACTTAGTTTTAACTGGTAATTTTTGAGCTGCTAAACGTAAAGCTTCTTTTGCAACATCCATTGGTACTCCACCAACTTCGAAAAGAATTCTTCCTGGTTTAACTACAGCTACCCAATACTCAACAGCTCCTTTTCCTTTACCCATACGAACCTCTAGAGGCTTTTTGGTAATTGGCTTGTCTGGGAATATTTTAATCCATAATTGTCCTTCTCTCTTCATGTAACGTGTCGCTGCAATACGAGCTGCTTCGATTTGACGTGATGTTAAGAAGTTAGACTCTAAAGATTTTATACCAAACATACCATAAGACAACTGATGTCCTCTTCCGGTATTTCCTTTCATACGTCCTTTTTGGACTTTACGAAATTTTGTTCTTTTAGGTTGTAACATTTTTCTTTGTCTTTAAAATTACTTTCTGCGACGAGATTTATTGTTCCCACCACGCCCTCCAGACTTGCCACCTTGTTTCTTAGACAAGCCAACTAATGGAGAAAGTTCTCTTTTACCATACACTTCACCTTTCATGATCCATACTTTTACACCTAATCTACCATAAGTAGTATGTGCCTCAACCAAAGCATAATCAATATCGGCTCTAAATGTTGATAATGGAATACGTCCTTCTTTGTAATGCTCGCTACGTGCCATTTCAGCACCATTTAAACGACCACTAATCTGAATTTTTATTCCTTCAGCATTCATACGCATAGCAGCAGCAATTGCCATTTTAATTGCTCGTCTATAAGAAATACGATTTTCTATTTGACGTGCAACACTAGATGCTACTAAATATGCATCAAGTTCAGGTCTTTTTATTTCAAAGATGTTTAACTGAACTTCTTTACCTGTAATTTTCTTAAGCTCTTCTTTTAACTTGTCTACCTCTTGGCCGCCTTTTCCGATAATAATACCAGGTCTAGCGGTAGTGATAGTAACGGTTACAAGTTTAAGTGTGCGCTCAATAATTACTCTAGACACACTTGCTTTAGATAAACGAGCGTGAACGTACTTTCTAATCTTATCGTCTTCTGCTAGTTTATCACCATAATCGTTTCCACCATACCAGTTCGATTCCCATCCTCTGATAATACCTAAACGATTTCCGATTGGATTTGTCTTTTGTCCCATATCTCTATCTTAGCTTTGTGTGTTATTTTTAGCTCCAATCACAACTGTAACATGATTAGATCTTTTTCTAATTCTATGTGCTCTACCTTGAGGAGCTGGACGCAATCTCTTTAACATTGATCCACCATCAACTCTAATCTCTTGTACGAATAAGTCTGCATCTTCAATAGAAGCATCTTCATTTTTTGCTTGCCAGTTAGAAATTGCTGATAATAACAATTTTTCTAATCGACGAGATGCTTCTTTAGGACTAAACCTTAAGATTTGAAGTGCTGCTTCAGCTTCTTTCCCTCTAACTAAATCAGCAACTAAACGCATTTTTCTTGGTGAGGTAGGACAGTTATTAAGCTTTGCAAAAGCAGTGTGCTTTCTCTCTTCCTTAATAGCGTCTGCCATTTGTTTTTTACGACTTCCCATAGCGCTTCTTATTTTTTACCTTTATTTTTTGCACCTGCATGACCTCTAAAAGATCGCGTTGGTGAAAATTCTCCTAATTTATGACCTACCATGTTTTCAGTTACGTAAACTGGTACAAACTGACGACCATTATGTACAGCAATTGTTTGCCCAACAAAATCTGGAGAAATCATAGATGCTCTAGACCAAGTTTTAATAACAGTCTTTTTATTTGAAGCTACATTTGCTGCAACTTTCTTTTCTAGTTTATAGTGGATATAAGGTCCTTTTTTTAATGAACGTGCCATACTATCTTAATTATTTCTTTCTACGTTCTACAATATACTTATTACTCGCTTTAGTCTTAGAACGTGTTCTATAACCTTTAGCAGGAATACCATTCTTAGATCTTGGATGACCTCCAGAAGACTTACCTTCACCACCACCCATTGGATGGTCTACTGGGTTCATCACTACTGGTCTTACTCTTGGTCTTCTACCCAACCATCTACTTCTACCTGCTTTACCAGACACAGTTAATTGATGATCAGAATTAGAAATAACTCCAATTGTAGCCATACACTCTGTAAGAATCATTCTTGTTTCTCCAGAAGGCAATTTAACAGTAGCAAATTTTCCATCACGTGCCATCAACTGTGCAAATGCACCAGCACTTCTTGCCATTACAGCTCCTTGACCAGGACGTAACTCGATGCAAGAAATAATTGTACCTAATGGAATCTCTCCTAATGGCATTGCATTTCCAATTTCCGGAGCAATCCCTTCTTTACCTGAAATTACATTCTGCCCAACTTGCAATCCATTTTGAGCAATAATGTAACGTTTTTCGCCATCTTGGTAATTCAATAAAGCGATAAACGCTGTTCTGTTTGGATCGTATTCGATTGACTTAACTTCAGCTGGAATTCCAGTTTTGTTGCGCTTGAAATCGATAATACGATACTTTCTTTTGTGACCTCCACCTCTATGGGTCATGGTCATC
This sequence comes from uncultured Psychroserpens sp., assembly GCF_947503375.1. GTDB lineage: Bacteria > Bacteroidota > Bacteroidia > Flavobacteriales > Flavobacteriaceae > Psychroserpens. The sequence continues at coordinate 272,703 of NZ_CANNDQ010000005.1, read as the reverse complement.
TTTCCTTGACTGTTTCTACCACCAGATCTTTTGTTCGGAACGAGTAAACTCTTTTCCGGCTTATCAGTAGTGATGGCGTCAAATCCATTTACTACTCTAAAACGCTGAGCTGATGTGATTGGTTTTAATTTTCTTACTGACATTTTTGTCTAATTACATGTTACTGTATAAATCAATAGTTTCACCTTCCGCCAGTTGTACAATTGCTTTTTTAACGGCATTTGTTTTACCATGTTGAATACCCGTTTTTGTATAACGAGTTCTTCGATCTGGACGGACATTTATAGTACGAACTTTTTCAACAGAAACGCCATAAGCTGCTTCAACAGCTTTTTTGATTTCAACCTTGTTCGCCTTAGTATTCACTTGAAACGTAAAGCAATTTCTCAACTCGCTATCGGTTGTTGCTTTCTCAGTGATTATCGGTTTAATTAAGATATTCATGACTTTCTATTTACTTAAATTCGATTCAATTCCTTCTAAAGAACTCTCTAAAAGGATTAATTTATTTGCGTTTAAAATTTTATAAGTACTTAATTCTGAGTTCATTACAACCTCAGACCTTTTAAAATTTCGTGATGACAAATATACATTATTATTTGACGCACCCAACACAAACAATGATTTTTTGTCTTGTATGTCTAATGCTTTCAAAACTGCTGTAAAGTTTTTCGTCTTTGGAGCATCAAAATTGAAATCTTCCAAAACAACGATATCTTTGTCATTTGCCTTCATGGTCAAAGCCGATTTACGGGCTAAACGTTTAAGGTTTTTATTCAGTTTAAAACTGTAATTTCTTGGTCTTGGCCCGAACATACGTCCACCACCTTTAAATACACCAGACTTGATACTTCCTGCTCTAGCAGTACCAGTACCTTTCTGTTTTTTAATCTTACGTGTACTTCCTGCAATTTCACCTCTCTCTTTTGACTTATGTGTTCCTTGACGCTGATTAGCTAAATATTGCTTAACATCTAGGTATACTGCATGATTATTAGGTTCAATAGCGAACACATCTTTAGAAAGCTCTGCTTTTCTACCTGTGTCTTTTCCGTTGATATCTAAAACTGCTACTTTCATTACTTTTGAATAATTACATAAGAGTTTTTGTGTCCCGGAACACATCCTTTAACGACAAGTAAATTCTTCTCTGGAACTACTTTATAAACTCTTAAATTTTCAACATTCACTCTTTCGCCACCCATTCGTCCTGCCATTTTCATTCCTTTGAATACTCTCGCAGGATATGATGCAGCACCAATAGAACCTGGAGCTCTTAAACGGTTGTGCTGACCATGCGTCGCTTGACCAACTCCACCAAATCCATGACGTTTTACAACACCTTGGAAACCTTTTCCTTTAGAAGTTCCTGCTACATCAACATACTCACCTTCAATAAAGTGCTCAACTGTTATAGCATCACCTAATTTGTAATCTCCTTCAAATCCTTGGAATTCTACGACTTTTCTTTTAACAGAAGTACCTGCTTTTTTGGCATGACCAATTTCAGCTTTAGTAGCACTTTTCTCTGTCTTGTCATCGAAACCAAGTTGAAGGGCATTGTACCCGTCAACCTCTTCGGTTCTGACTTGGGTAACGATACATGGTCCAGCTTCGATTACTGTACATGGAATGTTCTTCCCATTTTCATCGAAAATGCTGGTCATACCGATCTTTTTTCCTATTAACCCAGACATATTTATTAATTATTTATTATTACTATTTATTAAAATTCAAGGTCGAAAATACATTCGACCTTGAATTGTATTTTTACCGTTTTTCCTTTGCTCGCAGCTCCGGACATGTTTCGCTTTTATAACCTAAGCGATAAGTTTCACCTACACTTTAATCTCAACTTCAACTCCACTTGGTAATTCAAGCTTCATTAATGCATCAATTGTTTTAGAAGATGAAGAGTAGATATCTAATAACCTCTTGTATGAGCTTAATTGAAATTGCTCTCTTGACTTCTTATTTACGTGTGGTGAACGTAACACAGTGAAAATCTTTTTGTGAGTTGGTAATGGAATTGGTCCAGTAACAACAGCACCTGTACTTTTTACTGTTTTTACAATCTTATCAGCAGACTTGTCAACTAAATTGTGATCGTAAGACTTTAATTTTATTCTAATTTTCTGACTCATTTTCTTTTAGTTTTAAGCTTCTACGCCTTTAGCTGCTTTAATTACTTCTTCTGATATATTCGATGGTGTCTCAGCATAGTGTGAAAACTCCATTGTTGATGTTGCACGACCTGAAGATAATGTTCTTAATGTTGTTACATAACCAAACATTTCTGATAATGGTACTGTAGCTTTCACTGTTTTAGCACCTGCTCTATCACCCATATCACTTACTTGACCACGACGACGATTTAAATCTCCTACGATATCACCCATATTTTCTTCTGGTGTAATTACTTCCAATTTCATAATTGGCTCCATAATTACAGCTTTAGCAGCTTTAGCAGAATTTTTGAATCCTAATTTTGCTGCTAATTCGAATGATAATTGATCTGAATCTACATCATGATAAGAACCATCAGTTAATGTAACTTTCATTGCATCAACTTCGTATCCAGCCAATGGACCATTGACCATTGCCATTTTAAATCCTTTTTCAATTGATGGGATAAATTCTTTAGGAACGTTACCACCTTTAATTTCAGATACAAATTCTAAGCCTACCTTACCTTCTTCTGCTGGCTCTAAAGTAAATACGATATCAGCAAACTTACCACGTCCACCAGATTGTTTTTTATAAACCTCTCTGTGTTCTGCACGTTGTGTAATTGCTTCTTTGTACTCAACTTGAGGCTGACCTTGATTAACTTCAACTTTGAATTCTCGTTTCAAACGATCAACAATAATATCTAAGTGAAGCTCACCCATTCCAGAAATAATGGTCTGTCCTGATGCTTCATCAGTTCTTGCTGTAAATGTCGGATCTTCTTCAGATAATTTAGCTAAAGCCATACCTAATTTATCAACATCTGCTTTAGTCTTAGGCTCCACAGCAATACCAATTACTGGATCTGGAAAGTCCATAGATTCTAAAACGATAGGGTGTTTTTCATCAGACATGGTATCTCCAGTCTTAATATCTTTAAATCCTACTGCAGCTCCAATGTCTCCTGCTTCGATAAAATCGATAGCATTTTGTTTATTAGAGTGCATTTGGTAGATACGAGAGATACGCTCTTTTTTTCCTGAACGGTTGTTCAAGATATAAGAACCAGCATCTAAACGACCAGAATATGCTCTAAAGAATGCCAAACGTCCTACGAAAGGATCAGTTGCTATCTTAAACGCTAGAGCAGCAAATGGTTCTTTAACATCTGGCTTACGTAATATTTCTTGTCCTGTATTTGGATCTGTACCCTTAATACCTTCTTTATCTGTTGGAGAAGGTAAATAACGACATACAGCATCTAATAAAAACTGCACCCCTTTATTTTTAAATGCAGAACCACAAATCATTGGAATAATAGCCATATCCATTACAGCAGCTCTAAGTGCAGCATGCACTTCTTCCTCTGTAATAGAATCTTCATCTTCCATGAATTTTTCTAAAAGATTTTCGTCGTATGTTGCAACTTCTTCAATTAAAAGCGCACGGTATTTACGAGCTTCTTCTTTTAATTCTTCTGGAATGTCGATAACATCAAAGGTAGCACCTTGAGTTTCGTCATGCCATACGATAGCTCTGTTTTTTACTAAATCTACGATACCTTTGAAATCTGCTTCATCACCAATGTTCAATACAATTGGCACTGCGTTTGACTTCAGCATATCTTTTACTTGTTGACACACCGCCATAAAGTTAGAACCTTGACGATCCATTTTGTTAACAAATCCAATTCTAGGAACTTTATAGTTATCTGCAAGTCTCCAGTTAGTTTCAGATTGTGGCTCAACACCATCAACTGCACTAAATAAAAACACTAATCCATCTAATACACGTAATGAACGGTTTACTTCAACTGTAAAATCAACGTGACCAGGAGTATCAATAATATTGAAATGGTATCCTTTTGTATCTGGTGTTGGTTGCCCATTTTCCATTGGAAAATTCCATGTACAAGTAGTCGCTGCAGAAGTAATAGTAATACCTCTTTCTTGCTCCTGTTCCATCCAGTCCATTGTAGCAGCGCCATCATGCACCTCTCCAATTTTATGAGAAACACCTGTATAATAAAGAATCCGTTCTGTAGTAGTTGTTTTTCCTGCATCAATATGTGCAGCAATACCTATATTTCTTGTGAATTTTAAATCTCTTGCCATGTCGTTAATTAAAATCTAAAGTGAGAGAATGCTTTGTTTGCTTCAGCCATTTTATGAGTATCAACTCTTTTCTTAACAGCTGCGCCTTCTTCTTTTGCAGCAGCTAAAATTTCACTAGCTAATTTTTGAGCCATTGATTTTTCGTTTCTTTTACGAGCATAACCAATTAACCATTTCATTGCAGTAGAAACTTTTCTATCTGGACGAATTTGCATTGGAATCTGGAATGTTGCTCCTCCTACACGACGACTACGCACTTCTACGTGAGGCATCACATTAGATAAAGCATCTTTCCAGGTCTCTAAAGCAGTTTTCTCTTCATCTGTTTTTTTTGATTCTACAATATCAATTGCATCATAGAACACTTTAAAAGCTACAGATTTTTTACCGTCCCACATCATCATGTTAACAAAGCGTGTTACTAACTGATCGTTAAAACGTGGATCTGGTAAAAGCGGTCTTTTTTTCGCTTGTCTTTTTCTCATGTCTTCTTCTTAAAGTTTTAAATTACTTCTTAGGGCGTTTTGCACCATACTTAGATCTACGTTGTGTTCTACCTGCAACACCTGCTGTGTCTAAGGCTCCACGAACGATATGATATCTAACTCCTGGTAAATCTTTTACCCTTCCACCTCTAACTAATACTATCGAGTGCTCTTGTAAGTTGTGTCCTTCTCCGCCGATATATGCATTGACCTCGTTCCCATTTGTTAAACGAACCCTTGCCACCTTACGCATTGCTGAGTTTGGTTTTTTAGGTGTCGTTGTATAAACACGAGTACATACACCACGTCTTTGTGGACACGAATCTAAAGCAGCCGATTTACTCTTCTTAGTTATTTTGGCTCTTCCTTTTCGTACTAATTGTGAAATTGTTGGCATATATTTCTATATAAATTATATTAAACCCTCTCCTTAGAGGGCTGCAAAGGTAGAAATAAATATCAATTTTTCAAATGTAATATGATTAATTTTTAAAAGTTTGAGAAATTATTTTTAGCCTCACATATTTTTAATTATTAATTTCCGTTAGATTTGAAGAATAATACATGATATGCCTTTTAAACTGAGAGTCTACAAACTAATCTTCTTAATGCTATTTTTTGCCAATCTTAATTCGCAAAATATAGAACTGAAAGTCATCGGTAAATCTAACCTTGAAACTAAGGTAATAGATTCTTTAAATTTTAAAAAAGCTCACAAAAACTTTACCTCTCTTAATAGTGAAGTATTAGCACTAGAAAAAAAATTACAAACTCTAGGATATATTGATAGCGAACTAATTAAACTTGAAAAAGAAAATGACTCATTATTTCTAGCGCAATTCAGTTTGAAAAATCGTTTCGAAACCATCACCATATATTACAACAACATAATCAACAGTGATATCTTTAAACTTTCAGATATTGAATTTACCGATTCCTATTTTGTTGTTCCAATCAAAAATCTTGAAAAAACACTTGAATTCATTAATTCTGAGATTGCAAATAACGGTAGCCCATTTGCTACTCTACAGTTGAAAGAAATCACAAAAGAAAGTAAAAACACACTTGTAGCCAGTTTAGAATTAGTTCGTCCTGCTGGAAGAACAATCGACAAAGTTATAGTTAAAGGTTATGAAAAATTTCCAAAATCTTTCATTAGGCGCTATTTAAAGATTAAGCCTAAGCAAAATTTCAACTTAAAACGCATTAAAGAAAAGACGAATGTGCTTAACGATTTACGATTTGCAAATCAAATCAAAGATCCAGAAGTTCTATTTACAAAAGATTCTACCATATTATATATGTATATAGAAAAAAATAAGAGTAATTCTTTTGATGGCTTTTTGGGATTTGGCACTAATGAGGATACAAACAAAATTGAGTTTGATGGCTACTTGAATCTTATTTTAACTAATAACCTTAATTACGGAGAAACTTTAAGATTACTGTATAAAAGTGATGAAAACGATCAAAAGACGTTTGACGGTAATATTAATATGCCTTACTTATTTGCCTCCCCTCTTGGAGTTGAACTTAACTTAAATATTTTTAAAAAGGATTCTTCATTTGTAACCGTAAGTCAAGCCGCAAAAATTAATTATCAACTCGACCCAAACAACAGTATTGCAGTTGGTATAAACACAGTCAACTCTTCTAACTTGTTAGACGATGACACTTTCCTGATCAACGATTTTAAATCAAATAAATATTTGATTAACTACATTCATACCAGACGACAAAATTATGATTTCCTTTTCCCAGTAAATTTTTTATTCGATATATCTGCCGGAATTGGAAATAGAACATTTGAAGATACAAATGAAAACCAGACTAAATTTACTATTAACTCCTTTAAGATATTTAACTTAAATGATCGTAATAGTATATACACACGAGTAAATGGCCAATTGATAAACTCAAACACCTATCTAGAAAATGAATTGCCACGATTTGGTGGTATCAATTCAATTCGAGGTTTTGAAGAGAACAGCTTATTTGCCAATTTATTTGGTGTAATAAATACTGAATACAGGTATCGCTTGAATGGTAATATATATGTACACTCGGTTATTGATGCTGCTTATTTTGAAAATGAAGCCGTAGATCAAAAAGGAAAACTTTTTGGATTTGGATTTGGATTTGGATTATTAACAAAAGCTGGGCTTTTTAAATTTAATTATTCAAGCGGAAAAGTAGAAAATCAAAAATTCAAACTATCCGACTCTAAGGTACATATAAGTCTGACTGCCAATTTTTAAGATTCTCATTTTTTTTAAGTTTTTTTAGTTAAAATCTGTTTTTATTAACCTAATGTTAATATTTACTAAGTGTTTTTTTAAAATTTTAAGCAAATATTATTGTTTTATTAACTTTTTATTAAGACTTTTGATTCAGGCTAATTCAAATTAATTAAAATATGAAAACAAAGTATTGTAAAATACTCACGCTATTTATGGCGTTTGTTGTGCAACTCACATTTGCGCAAGAGAAAACTGTATCAGGAAATGTGACCGATGAATCTGGTCTACCGCTTCCTGGTGTTAACATTGTTGTTAAAGGAACTTCAAACGGAACCCAATCAGATTTTGACGGAAACTATTCTATCAAAACAAATGTGGGTGAAGTTTTGGTATTTTCTTTTGTAGGTTTAAAAACTCAAGAGATTACCGTTGGAGCTTCCAATACTGTAAATGTATCTATGCTAGAAGATGCTGAATCACTAGATGAGGTCATTGTAACAGCGCAAGGAATCAAAAGAGAGAAAAAAGCATTAGGTTATGCTGTAACCACTCTTGAATCTGACGCTGTAGAGAGTAGACCTGAAGCAGATATTGCCAGAGTTTTAAGCGGTAAAGTTGCTGGTGTAAATGTAGTAGGAACAGGCGGTCTCGCTGGTAGTGGTACCAACATTACTATTAGGGGTAACGTTTCTATTACAGGTAACAACCAACCTTTATTTGTAGTTAATGGTGTACCATTTAATACAAGTACAAATGCAGAGAGTAACGTCACTACTGGTAATGGCTCTGTTTCTGCATCAAGTAGATTTTTAGATCTAGATCCAAATAATATTGAAAGCATGAGTGTTCTTAAAGGACTTAGTGCAACTGTATTATATGGTGATGCTGGTAGAAATGGTGTAGTTTTAATTACAACAAAAACTGGTGCTGGTAATGCGGTTGACAAAGGTTTTGAAATCACGCTTAGCCAACAAGTATTCACTAACGAAATTTCTGCGCTACCAGATTATACTGATGTGTATGGACAAGGTGGAGACAACAGCGTGAATGTTGGATTTGTTGGAAACTGGGGTGGACGTTTTGATCAAAACATAACAGTAAGACATCACTATGATCAACCTCAATTTGCTATACCATTCCCACAATTTCAAGGTGTAACAGTACCGTATAGAGACTTTAAAGATAATGTAAAAGATTTCTTTAGAAAAGGATCAGGTCGGACAACAAATGTTAATATTGCTAAGTCTAGCGAAAATGTGTCTTTTAATGCTAACTTTGGGCATACAGATGAAGATGGGTTTGTTCGTGGTAACAATATTACGAGAACTAGTTTCGGTATGGGTGGCTCTGTTAAACTAAGTAATAAATTTAGACTTAACGGTTCATTTAATTACTCAACTAGTGAATTTACGACACCTCCTGTAGCCGCAAATAATGGTACAGGTAACTTTTCAATATTTACAAGAACATTATATACACCAAGAAACTTTGACTTGATGGGCTTACCTTTCCAAGACCCATTAACAGGTGCTAGTGTTTACTACAGAACTGATCAAGAAAACCCACGTTGGTTAACAGCAAATTCTCAAGAAAGTATAGATGTGAATCGTTTTTACAACTCCTTGAGTACAATCTTTGACTTTAATGATAAAGTTTCATTAACTTATAGAGTTGGTTATGATAGTTACACTGAAAAACAACAATTCTATGTTAACAAAGGTGGTGTGAGCTCATTGATTGCTCAACAAGGTTATCTAAAAACCACTTCAGGGACTAATACCATTTGGGATCATAGTTTAATTTTAGGTATTAATGGTGTTCAGCTTACAGATAAGATTGGTTTAAATAGTACTTGGGGTGTGAATACTAACTCTGAGACTTACGATAAATTTGGTATAGTTAGTACAGGTCAAGTTGTATTTGATTTTATCGATCACAACAATTTTGCGACACAAACAAACAATGATCCGCTTGGAAGTTCTCTAGATTTTAAACAAACAGAGAATACTATTGGTGTATATGGTCAAGCAGAATTTGAATATGACAATTTCCTTTACTTAACACTTGCTGCTAGAAATGACTGGACGTCAACTATAGAACAAGACAACAGATCGTTATTCTATCCTAGTGCATCACTGGCATTTATTCCAACGTCTGCTTTTGAAGGATTAACTTCTGATGCATTAAACTTCTTAAAACTAAGGTTTGGTTATGGTACCTCTGCAGGTTTCCCAACACCTTATAATACACGTCCACTATTAGCATTGTCTACTGCAGATTTTACAACAGGAAGCGGTGGTGTTAATACAAATTCAAACCTTAACGAATTTCCTAACCCAGACTTAAAAGCTGAGTTACATAAGGAATTTGAATTAGGTGTTGAAGCTAGATTCTGGAAAAACAGAATCAATTTTGAAGCTAGTGTATTTAGTAGAGTTTCTGAAGATCAAATCTTATCTAAAGGTTTACCACCATCATCAGGTTTCTTAAACACGTTTATTAATGCTGGTAGAATTGACACGCAAGGTGTTGAAATAGCCTTAGGGATCTCTCCTTTTAAAGGGAAAGATGGTTTCCAATGGGATTCAAACTTTATTTTCACAGCAACAGAAAACGAAGTTAAAGAATTACCAGGTGGTTCTGATGTATTTATTGCTGGGTTCTCTAACCTAGGTAACTTTGCAATCGAAGGGCTACCATTAGGTGTTATCAAAGGTAGTTATGCGTTAAGAGATGATCAAGGAAACTATTTAATAGATCCTCAAACAGGAAACATCTTAGATAGTAGTACATTAGGTCTAGATGATGCAGTAATTGGTGATCCAAATCCAGACTGGTTATTGACAACTATAAATACATTTAGTTATAAAAACTGGACGCTTTCTGCTCAAGTAGAATATAAGCATGGAGGCGATTTTTCGTCTAATACAATTGATAACTTATTAAGACGTGGTGTAACTAAAGATACCGAAGACAGAGAAGGTACTATTGTAATTCCTGGTGTATATGCTAACCCAAATACTGGTGTTCCATTAACAGATGCTAATGGAAATACAATTCCAAACAATGTACAAATAGGTGCGAATGAAGCTTATTTCTTAAATTTCTTAGATCCTGCTGGGCAAGCTATTTACGATGGTTCTGTTTTGCGTTTAAGAGAAATTTCATTAACTTATTCATTACCTAGTAAGTTTTTAGAAAAAACACCTCTAGGATCATTGTCATTTACATTACTAGGACAAAATATGTTCTTTTGGGCGCCTAACGTACCAAAATATACAAACTTTGACCCAGAGACTATTAGTACAGGTGTAGGTAATGGTGCTGGTTTAGAATTTCAAACAGCACCTTCATCTAAAAAATATGGATTTAGTGTAAAAGCTACTTTTTAATAAAAAAAAGAATAGAAAATGAAAACAATAAAAATTAAATTAAAAATTGCTGCTTTAGCTCTGCTTTTTATAGCTGTTGGCTGTGAAACAGCAGATTTAGAACAACTTGCTGACCCAAGTAATTTGACACCAGAAAGTGCAGACCCGCAACTTCTGATTAATAATGTGCAAATTCGCTTCATGTCTGCAATTGCATACAACGAAGATAATGAAGATGGTTTGAACGTAAGAGCTTCTGAAGCTGTAAGAATGCAGCATCTATTTGGAGCGTATTCTGGACCTTTTTCTTTATCAGCTACTTCTCAAGACGATTTTTGGGAAGACTTTTACAAAGAAACATTAATCGATATTAAATCTCTAATTCCAATAGCTGAAGCGGGAGATTTAAAAGGTGTTGTTGGTGTAGCTAAAGTTATTCAAGCTTATACTTATGTAACATTAGTTGATACGTATGGTAATGTTCCTTTTACTCAAGCTTTAGATGGTAATGAAAATGATGCTCCTGCAGCTGATGATGGTCAAGATATCTATACAGCAATGTTAGACGTTATTGATGATGCAATTTCAGACTTGAGCACTCCTGGTGTAATTATGCCTACAAATGATTTATTCTACGGCGGTGATGCTGGAAAATGGATCAAAGCCGCAAGAACATTAAAATTTAAAATGTATGCGCAAATGCGTTTAGTAGGTGATTTTAGTTCAGAAATCAATACATTGATTAGTCAAGGTATTATTGAAGATGCTGCTGATGACTTACAGTTCCAATACTCTACTAGTGCATTAGCAACAGGTGATAGTAGACATCCATATTATTCATTATGTTATGATGCAGATGGTTCAGATGACTATATGAATAATTATTACATGTTTTTATTGAAAGATGACAAAGGGTTTAACGATCCAAGGTTACGTTATTATTTTTACAGACAAATAGAAGAAACACCAACTGGTGATGATTTAGAATGTGAAGGTGAAGCTGGATTTAATTTCTGTCATATTGGTGATTTTTATTGGGGACGTGATCATGGTGATGATGATGGCGTGCCACCAGACCAGTTAAAAAGAACTACTTATGGACTATATCCTATAGGTGGTGCATTTGATGCTGATAACTTCCAGACAGTCATAAACAATCCTGGAGCAGCTGGAGCTGGTATTTTTCCGTTAATGTTGTCTTCTTATGTTAAATTTTTAAGAGCTGAATCTGCTTTAATGTCAGGAACAACAGGTAATCCACGTACTTTGTTTGAAGAAGGTGTTAGAGCTTCAATGACTAAAGTGTTGGAATTTAATCCAGGACAAGTTGACCCAGCATTTGCTGCAACTCAGGCTGATGTTGATAATTATGTTACCTTTGTACTCGGACAGTATGATGCTGCCGCAGATAATGAGGCTAAATTGGATGTAATCATGAAAGAATACTACATTGCACTTTGGGGTAATGGTATTGAAGCTTGGAACAATTACAGACGTACAAGCTATCCAAGTGATTTAGAACCTCATGTGAATGTTGCTGGTGAATTTCCAAGAACATTCATGTATCCTGCAGTAGAGGTTTCTTCTAACGAAAGTATATCTCAAAAGCAAGTTACTGAAAAAGTATTCTGGGATACTAATCCGGATAATTTACAATAACAAAAAAAAAATGATTATGAAGAATTTTAAAACAATTTTAAAAACAAAAAGCTTAGCTGTATTTGCTATGGCTCTTATGACCATTTTTGCAGTTTCCTGTAAAGATGAAGACAAAGACAAATTTGATGTTTTTGCTGATGGTGGTTTTGTAAGATTTGCACAACCATTTCCTAACGTAGTAAATATAAGTTCACTAGCTGAAGTTGCTGGTGTTGAAATCACGACTACATTGGAAGCTCCAGACGGCAATGTAGTAAGTTACAGAATGTCTGTATCTGCTATGGTTGCAGGTACTAGTTACGGGCCTGTAGATTTTGGAGATGAAGTTACTTCTTTTCCTAGAACTATTACTATCACAATGGCTGATCTATCAACTGCACTTGGAATTGATATTGCTGACATTGGTTTTGGTGATACCTTTAACTTTATTGGTACCGCTATTAATGACCAAGGTGTAGTATATTCTGGTGAGCGTTTAGATTTCGATGAGGAAACTGGTACGCGTAGTGGTGGAAATAATTCAGACGATCTATTAGATGAGAATGGATATAGAAATGCCTTTGAGTTTGGTTTTGCTATTCCTTGTCCTCCAATTAACAACCCTATGGCTGGTGATTGGACTGTTAACATGACAGATCTTTATGGAGACGGTTGGGATGGTGCTTTCTTAACTGTTGAAGTTGATGGTGTATCTGAAGATTATGATATTCCAGCTGGAGATTCTGCTGTTCATGTTATTAATGTTCCTGTAGGTACTGCTGTATTAAGATTGACATACACTAGTGGTAGTTGGGAAGAAGAACACATTTATGAAGTTGTAAACCCAGCAGGAGATACATTTGGTCCTTTCGGTCCTGAACCAGAAATGTGTCCATCATTAGGTATCTAATATCAGGTTATAAATTTATCAAAAAGGTCATCTAAATTAGATGACCTTTTTTAATTAATGCTTTTGTTTAACTTAAAAATACTAATTACCTTTAGAAATAAATTCATTAAAAGAATGAGAAATAAACTCTTATTTTTAATAGTTCTTTGCTGTGCTTATCTACTTAATGCTCAAAATACTATAGGCACTTTAACAAATGAAGAAGGTGTACTAAATGGTTATACTCTATTTACTTCGCAAACAGAAACCTATTTAATAGATAACTGTGGGCAAGTAATAAATCAATGGTCAAGCTCATATCCACCTGGAAATGCCGTATATCTCTTAGAAAATGGTAATCTGCTTAGAGCAGCAAAAACTGATAATCCTGATATAAATTTTGGTGGAAGAGGTGGTAGAATTGAGCTTTTTAATTGGGAAGGAACTTTAATTTGGGAGTATGATTATTCATCAAGTGATGAAAGTCAACACCACGATATATACCCAATGCCAAATGGTAATGTATTAATGCTCGCCGTTACAGTAATGGATTCGAACGAAGCTATAATGGCTGGAAGGAATCCTGCTAATCTTAGTCAAAATGAGCTATATAATGAACAAATTCTTGAATTAGAACCTGTAGGTACAAATTCAGCAAATATTGTTTGGGAATGGAATGTGAAAGATCACTTAATTCAGGATTTTGATAATACTAAAGCTAACTTTGGCATCGTTGAAGATAACCCTCAACTATTAGATATCAATTATATTGGTGGTTCCAATGGTAATGCAAATTGGATGCACGTAAACTCAATACAATATAATATCCAATTAGATCAAATTGTTATGAGTTCAAGACTTCTTAATGAATTTTATATTATTGATCATTCTACTACAACTATAGAAGCAAGTGGATCAACAGGAGGATTGAGAGGAAAAGGTGGTGATTTCTTATATCGATGGGGAAATCCGCAAGCTTATAAGCGTGGTACTGCTAATGATCAACAACTTTTTGGGCAACATTTTCCGTATTTTATTCCAGATGGGTTAACCGATGCTGGAAAAATAATATTATATAATAATGGGTTTGGAAGAACACCAAGGTTTTCAGAAGTTTTTCTGTTAGATCTACCTACCGAATCTGAAGGGGTGTATTCTTACACTTCTGGCACTAGCTATGGTCCTTCAGTACCTGAATACATATACTCAGACCCAGTAGATCCAACAAATTTCTATTCAGCTATTTTGTCAAGTGCACTTAGGCTTCCTAATGGAAACACTCTAATTTGTGATGGCGATTCTGGTTATTTTTTTGAAATAGATGTCAATGAAAACATTGTTTGGGAATATGTGAACCCAGTTGGTAATACCCAAATCTTAACTCAGGGTGATGATCCTTTAGGTTCAGGTAACACTTCTTTTAGAGCACTTAAATACGCTGTTGATTACCCAGCATTTATTGGTCGTGATCTAACACCAGGAAACCCTATTGAGTTAAATCCAGATTTGAGTAATTGTGATCTATTGAGTGTTAATGAATTTTCTATTAAGTCATCTATGCGCACTTACCCAAATCCTGTTACCACAAACCTTTTTATTGATAGTGAGAAAATGATTGAATCTATTTCGGTTTATAATCTTTTAGGAAAGAAAGTAATAGATGGGTTGGGTAATATTAAAACAATAGACTTCACCAATTTAGCAGATGGACTGTATATAGTTAAACTAGTTACTAGTGATGATATTCTAACCACTAAAAAAGTTATTAAAAATTAAAAGCTATTGACACTTTTCTTTTAGTCTTTTATAACTTTATAAGTCTGGCTTTTATTGGATAAAGATTGAACTTTTAAAAAATATACACCAGTATTTAAAGAAGAAAGATTCAGCTCAAAACTATCAAGTTTAGGTTCATATATAGCTATTTCTTTACCTAAAACATCAGTAACAGTAATCATATTAATAATCTCAACACTTTCAAAAGTAATGATATCCTTAATAGGGTTGGGATAAAAATTAACAAGACTTAATTCGTCTTCATCTACAGATAATCCGCCTTGACCATTATTTCCACTTCCAGTGCCTTCAGTAATTTCTAACAGTTGGTTAGCTGGAACGTCATAAAAATAATCTTCTTCTCCACTTAACCAAGTTACTTTAACATAATCAACCATAGTATTAGTTCCGAGACCAAAAGCTTCAGTAGCGGAGTTTTGTGATAAATAACCTTCACCACACAAGGTATATCTGTATTGCTTATTATTATTTACAGAAATTTCAATGATTGATCCTATACCGTCTCTATTACTGTTTGTACCTTCTAATTTTACCCTTAACCAATTATTAGAAGTTGTTGTAGAGTTATACCAAAGATTTACATTTCCATCATTTGTATTACTTACTATAATATCTTGCAGACCATCGTTATCAACATCTCCTATTGCGTTAGAGTGACTGGCTCTATTATCATTAAAAAAACCAGGATCTGTAGGTGTTAAAAAATCTTCGTTACCTAAGTTTTCATAAAACACTGATGAACTATAAATCGAAGCCCCATTTAGTGAGCTACTAACATACAAGTCTAAATCTTCATCATTTTCAGCATCAAGAAAAACGGCGCCCCAACATACACTGTTTAATAATGTTCCAGAAGCTATTGCTATATCTGTAAATGTTTCGTCTCCATTATTTCTAAAAAATACATTTCCATCGACACCATTTGTAACATATATATCTAACCATCCATCACTATTAAAGTCATCAATAGTAACTGTCATTGCATCAATGGTAACATCTGTACCTGAGGATGTGCTTACATCAGAAAAAGTGCCATCACCATTGTTCTTGTAGAGGATGTTTGGGTTATTGACTCGATCATTTGAAATATAGATATCTTGCCATCCATCATTATTAAAATCAAAAAACGCAGAACAAAATGACAAACTACCAGATGGACTTATCCCAGCAGTTGTACTCACATTCGTAAATGTACCATCACCATTATTCTTATATAAATAGTTAGGCACTATTCTGTCTGGATCAAAACTAGAAATAAAGACATCTAAGTTACCATCTTTGTCATAATCTCCCCAAGATGCTCCGTAAGAAAATATATTATTTGTAGGCAAACCAGAACCTACAGTTATATCGATAAAGTTTAAGCTACCATCATTTTCAAATAGTTTATTTCCATCTGTAAAACTAGTAATATATATGTCCTTATCACCATCATTATCGTAATCTACCCAAGTGACAGATTTAGTTTGATAATTAAGTACAGGAATATTCAAAGTTTGCTCAACAAAAGAACCGTTAACATTTTTATAAAATCTAACTGGCTGACCATCTTCAGTGGTAAACGTTAAGTCATCCCATCCATCATTATCATAATCAAAAAAGCTAACACCATTACCAATGTATGTTGTACCACAAGTAAAACCAATTCCTCTTGCAGTTGCTTGATCTTCAAAATAGATTTGAGCATTAACTTCTATATTAGCCCATAAAAATAAAAATAGTACTGTTAATAACGGTTTCATTTTGGTACAATTAATCATTTTGTAAATTTATAAAAAAATAGTCATTTAGCTTAATAACAATAGGTTTTTTATACCTTTATCGCATGGAAAAAGAGACTACAATTTTTGGTATCAGAGCTGTTATAGAAGCTATAAAATCAGGAGAAAATATTGACAAAATATTTCTTCAAAAAGGATCACGCGGAGATTTATTTAGTGAGCTAGAAAGCCTGTTAAGAAAAGAGCGTCTCAACGCATCATATGTGCCAGTTGAAAAACTAAATAAACTCACAAAAAAGAATCATCAAGGTGCTGTAGCACAAATAGCTCCAATCACGTTTTACAATATTGAAGATTTAGTAATGCATACAACTGAGTCTGGTAAAACACCCCTTTTTCTTCTTTTAGACCAATTAAGTGATGTTCGTAATTTTGGTGCTATAATTAGAACTGCAGAATGTACTGGTGTATCTGGTATTATAATACAAAAAAAAGGAGGTGCTCCAGTTAATGGCGACACTATAAAAACAAGTGCTGGAGCCATATTTAAAATTCCAATATGCAAAGTAGACCATATAAAAGATGCGGTTTTTTACATGCAAGCCTCTGGGATAAGGGTTATTGCAGCTACAGAAAAAGCTGAGCAAACTATTTATGATACATCATTTAAAGAACCTTGCGCAATTATTATGGGCTCTGAAGGAAAGGGTATTAATCCTTCGGTTTTAAAAATAGTAGACGAAAAAAGTAAACTTCCAATTTTAGGTAAGATCGCTTCATTAAATGTTTCTGTTGCTTGTGGTGCATTTCTCTACGAGGCAGTTAGACAACGTCTTTAATCTTTATCAGGTTTATAGATGTAATTTATTTTTTGATTTATTTCATTAGTCGCTTTTGTATAAGATGCTTCTCCAACTTCGGGGTCAAGGTTTTCTATAAAGTTTCCGTTTTCATCAAAATGCTTTAAAAATGGATCATCGTCTTCATTATAATCTGGTTGCTGCCAGACATAACGTTCAGGTTTAGCTACAGATTTTCTAAAAATGATAGCGAATACAAAACCAGAAATCAATCCACCTAGATGGCCTTCCCATGACATACCTTCCTTAACTGGAAAGACATACCAAATCATACTTCCATACAGAAAAATAATCATCAAAGACAATGCTACTAATCTGTAATGCTTTGCAAAAACGCCTTTGAAGAAGATAAAGCTAACCAAAACATAAATCAAACCACTAGCTCCTATGTGATTAGCGGGTCTACCAATAATCCAAGTGATCAAACCAGACAATACAATTCCATACAAAATAATTTTCCATGATATTTTCCGATAGAAATAAAATAATGCTACTGATAATATAAATAAGGGAATACTGTTATGATATAAATGCTGTATATCTGAATGTATTAATGGACTGGTAAAAACCCCTAATAAACCTTCAAGCTTTTGAGGATACACACCAAACCGCTTAATAGAGGGAAAAAATCGCACTTGCATCCAAAATACAATCCATATAGAAAGTACAAAAAAAATAGGATATGCTATAACTCCAGTAGAGTATTTAAAATGTTGTTGATCACTATTCATGACTAAATTTAAAACTTTATTATCAAAATACTATCCATTTATTAAAACTATGAAATATTGTCACATACGTTTTTTGTAATTTTACATCATGAATGAACCTCTAGCCGAACGATTGCGTCCACAAACACTTGATGACTACTTAAGTCAATCGCATTTAGTTGGTAAAACTGGCGTATTAACACAACAATTAAACCAAGGTGCAATAGCATCAATGATATTTTGGGGACCTCCAGGTACTGGAAAAACGACTTTAGCTAATATTGTTGCTACTACTTCTAACAGGCCTTTCTATACATTAAGTGCTATAAACTCTGGTGTTAAAGACATAAGAGAAGTTATAGATAAAGCCAAAAAAAGTGGAGGCTTGTTCACAACGAAAAATCCTATTCTTTTCATTGATGAAATTCATCGTTTTAGCAAATCTCAACAAGACTCATTATTGCAAGCGGTAGAAAAAGGATGGGTGACACTTATTGGAGCTACGACTGAGAATCCTAGTTTTGAAGTTATTCCAGCATTATTATCCCGCTGTCAGGTTTATATTCTCAATTCATTTGGAAAGGAAGATTTAGAAACACTTCTTGATCGTGCCGTAAAGGAAGATTCTATTCTATCTAATAGAAACATAACAATAGAGGAAACCGAAGCACTAATTCGCTTATCTGGTGGTGATGCCAGAAAACTCTTAAACCTATTTGAACTTATAGTTACTTCGTTTGATGAAAAGGAAGCAATTATAATTACTAATGATGTTGTAACAAAACGTGTTCAAAGCAATACTGTTAGATATGATAAAACAGGCGAACAACATTACGACATT
Source organism: uncultured Psychroserpens sp. (assembly GCF_947503375.1). GTDB lineage: Bacteria > Bacteroidota > Bacteroidia > Flavobacteriales > Flavobacteriaceae > Psychroserpens. The sequence continues at coordinate 253,868 of NZ_CANNDQ010000005.1, read as the reverse complement.
ATTTCAGCGTTTATAAAATCTATTAGAGGCAGCGATCCTAATGCTGCGGTATACTGGTTAGCAAGAATGATAGAAGGTGGAGAAGACGTTAAATTCATCGCTAGACGCTTACTTATATTAGCCAGTGAAGATATAGGTAATGCAAATCCTACAGCCTTAGTTATTGCAAATAGTACATTTCAGGCAGTATCCACAATTGGGCATCCGGAATCAAGAATCATATTAAGTCAATGCGCTACATATTTGGCAACATCTCCAAAGAGTAATGCTGCATACGAAGCTATTGGAAAGGCTCAGCAATTGGTTAAAGACACCGGAGATTTGTCTGTACCTTTATCTATACGTAATGCGCCTACTAAGCTTATGAAAGAATTAGGCTATGGTGAAGATTACCAATACGCTCATAAATATGAGAATAATTTTATAGTGCATGAGTTTCTTCCAGATGAAATTAAAAATACTAAGCTATATGACCCTGGAGAAAATGCTAGAGAAAATGTACAACGTGAGTTTTTAAAAGCTCGTTGGAAGGATAAGTACGATTATTAAACTGGATAACCCCTACTTCAATAATTAGAATTTAATAGTAACAACTTTTGTCTTCAATGTTTTACCATTATTTTCAGCATAAATCCAGTGCTCTCCCTTTTTGTAGACTATTGCATCTTCACCTTCAACTATAAATGTATCTGGTAGTCCTGAATAGAGTAACATCATTACTTTTTTAGGCTCGGTATCTATAATTTGAAATCCATTCTCTGTTGGTTGAGCATAAAGTAAATCAGCTTTTGTAGTAGTTTTAACAACTTTTTTTGTTGGCTCTAATGGTTTTATTGTTTTTTCAACTTCAACCATCTCTATTTTTTTATCTACGGCTTCTTCTGGAGCTTCTTTTTTCTTAAGTGTTTCTATTTCCTGTTTTAAACGCTCTATCTCTTTTTGTTCTTCTTCATCTTTTTTGATGTTGTTAAACTTATTTTCAGTTCTATCATTAAGTTGTCGGGAGAGAATATTAGGGTCAGGCTGATACTTATAATTAAACAATTTGAAGGTTTCAAAAGCTTTCCGCAAAGCAAGATTATAGGCTACCTTATATTCTTTTTCTTTACTTACACCTACTTGAGATGATGCTACAGTTTTGCCATCGCAATCAATAAGATGAATTTGTATCTTGCTACTTAAAAAACCTCCTTTAACTTTCTCTACATTAGCCTTTAAACCTAAACACCTATTGTCTCTTAAATCTAATGGTAAATCTTCGTCTTCAAAAAAAGCAGTATATCCATGTTTATTGAATAGAAATTTTGTCAAAGAGTTAATTTGAAATTTATCAGCTTTATTCAAGAAAGCAAATTTTTGAGGTACTACAATGTATTTATAGCTATTGATCTCCTCCTGAGAAGAACCTTTAAAAACAAAGACCAAAGCTAGTATTATAACTAAAAAAAGCTTATTCATTTTGAGGTTATATTAAATTGATATTTTGTTAATATATTATGTGCTAAAGATACATTTTTAAATCCAACAGTTCATTAACCTGTTTGATATGTGGTTCAGCTTCAAAGTTATGGTAATTGAAAAGAATTGCTTCAAAACCTACGTCTAGAGCACCTATGATATCGGCTTCAATATTATCACCTATCATAATACTTTCTTGCGGTTTTGCTTTTGCAACCTCTAAAGCATGTTCAAAAATAATTGGATTTGGTTTTTTAACACCCGCTATCTCAGAATTTGTAACCGTTTCAAAGTAATGCGAAATATTAGCATTATTCATTTTTTTATGTTGTGCTTCTTCAAAACCATTAGTTATAATATGCAATTCATAATTTGGTTTTAAATGTTCTAAAATTTCAAAAGTCCCTTCAAATAGGTGATTGAATGTTGTGAGATATGTAATATAATCTTCAGAAAGTTGATGTATTGTATCATCTGCTACTTTAAACTCGATAGCATCAAATGTATCTTTCAAGCGTTTATACCTAAGATTCTTCTTGTCTATCTTTTCTTCACGGTACAATTTCCAGTAATTGAGGTTTATGGGTTCATAAACAGATAAGAATTGTTTCACATCGAGATTGAGCTGGTGAACATCAAAAATTTTATAAAATGTAAGTGCTGAGTTTTTATCGAAATCCCAAAGTGTATGATCTAAATCAAAAAACACATGTTTAATTCCTTTAATTTTCATTGGCAGAATCTAATATAATTGTGAATAATTCTCTATAACCTTCCCATCTAGCATCATCACTAAAACTATAGTTATGAAATATTGGCGTAAATGTACCATTTACAAGTTTTACTTGATGTATTAAGCGTTGTAACTCTTGCTTTTTGTCTAATAGTGATTGTTGTTTGAGTAATGCAGCATCAATACAATGAAATGAATTGATTAGCAAAGGCGTTTGTACTTCATAATCAAGATCATAAAATAAAAAAGGAGTACACGTACCAGCTCTAAACCCTAATTCGTTTATATAACCCATCGTAAAATCTTGATTTACCTCAAGCTCTATTAAATTCCTATAGGATGTTGGGAGATTTAACTTAGAAAATGAATGACGTGTAGCTTGCAGCTCATAATTTGTGATAGATTCAATCTTCTTCTTCTCTTTCTTTAATACAGCGATATCATCTAAAGCAAAATAGGACGCTTTTAATCCAACATTGCAATAATCAGCAACGGATTTGATAAGCGATACGAATTGCTTTTTATTGATGTTTATATTCTTATCAAAAGTAGAGTAACCGCCTATTAAGAAGAATACCAGAAACTTAAATTGACTATGCTTTTGCTTGTTGATGATCCATTTGAAAGTATCGTAAGGGTCACGTTTAAAGCCAGACAACACCAAAAACCTTTGATAGAGTCGTCTTAAGCGCAGCCTAAACAAATCATTGAATATGCCTCCTATAGTTCTTATAAGTCCTTTTTGTCTAAAATAATAGGCCATAGGTACATCTACAACGGGTTGTACATTATAGACTCTGTTAGGAAAAGAAAAGTTTTCAAATTTGTCTTCGAGTAGTTCTTTCAGTTTATAAGCCCAAATATCTACTACTGGTTGCTTTAAAAATTGATGTTTAAAAGCTAAGCTTTCAGAAGCAGTAAACCTTCCATAACTGTCTTTAACGTGTGGAAGGTATTCTTCATAACGGCTTAACAAATAAAATGAAGCAGCAAAAATATCAAATGGCAATGCGCTTTTTTCTCCAGTGCTAAAAAACCCTTTTGTGTACTCCCAATTTTGTACATTAATATCGATATCAGAAAGCCCTTGTTCAAAAAGTAATTCGTGATTTTTTATAAATATCTCATTCCCCAAAGGTTGTCTTGTATAAGACATTTTCAAGCTGTCATGAGCAATGAATTCTTCTATAATCGTGGTAAAAGACACTGGGATACCTAAAATTCGAGTACATAGGTGTTTAAATGTATAACGTAATCTTGGTGTGATCTTATGGGTATATACTAGTAGCATTTACGTTTTTTATAAACTAATTGATTATAACATATTTTCATCAGCAAAACTAAAATAGGCTTTTTCAGTTATGACAAGGTGATCTAAAACTTTAATATCCATACTATGTGCAGCTCCTTTTAATTTTACTGTGATTGCTTTATCTGATTGACTTGGCTTTATCATTCCTGATGGGTGATTGTGAACTAATATCAAGCCCACAGCACCAACTTCAAGAGCTGTTTTAAGTACTAATCTAACATCTACTAGTGTACCTGTAATACTACCTTTACTCAATTGCTTTTTTTGTATGACCTTATTAGAGTTATTTAAATAAATGATCCAAAACTCTTCGTGAGACAATTCACCTATGATAGGTTGCATCAATTCAAATACTGAACTACTCGAGGTGATTTTATTTTTCTCTAGTACTCCTTCACTTCTGCGTCTTCGCCCTAGTTCTAAAGCAGCTGTAATTGAAATCGCTTTGGCTTCGCCAATACCTTTGAATGCCATCAATTGATTTAAAGACAACTTACCTAATTCGTTGAGATTGTTATCAACGGTAGCCAAAATACGTTTACTTAATGCCACAGCACTTTCATTTCGATGACCTGAACCAATTAAGATCGCAATCAATTCGGCATCACTCAAAGTAAGCCTGCCTTTGTCTCTGAGCTTTTCACGTGGTTGGTCATCTTGTGACCAATTCTTTATTGAAAACGAAGCTGTTTTATCGTGCATGAGATAAAGATATATATTGTAACTTTCAGGTGCAATAAATTTAGACGATTAAACCTTGTAATACACGAATTGTAGTTTTGAATTATCCACCAAAGTATCATCTAGACGACAACCAAGATCATCTTATAGAAGTTATAAAGGCTTATCCATTAGCAACACTCATCTCAGTAGATAAAAATGAGCCTTTAGTAACACATTTACCTTTGATCTTTGAAAACGAAAAACTTATAGGTCATATAGATATTTACAACCCTCAAGCAAAACTATTGAAAGGTAATAAGGAAGTGACTGTTATTTTTTCTGGTCCACAATGTTACATCTCACCAAGTGTTTACGGTACCACACAATTGCCAACGTGGAATTATATTAAAGTGCATTTAAAAGGAACAGTTCAAGCTATTGAGAGTAATGCGGCTTTAAAACAATCACTAATTACAATGACTGAATTCTTAGAGGCTCCAGATCATAAATATATCTTAGAACCAGACAATCCAAGACTTAATAGAAATTTAAACTATATAAAAATGTTTGAAATCTCCATTACTAATTGGGAGGGTAAGTTTAAATTATCTCAAGATAAAAAACCAAGCGACACCAAGGCAGCAAGGACTCAATTGATACAAGCAAATCAAGAAAGTATCAAACAGTTTTTAGATAAAGTATTTATCTAGTTTATCAATTGTTTTACTTCATCAAAGTTTAAACCACCATAGTTACCAGAACTCATGAGCAGTAGTGCCTTATCGTTAAAATTTTCAGAAAACAAGAACTGTTTAAAATCTTCAGGATTGGTATAGATGATCAAGTCATCATGCTCAAATGCAGCTGCTATTTGTTCATGTGTTACTTCTTCTAATTTTTTAATCTCGACTGCATGTGGTGAATAAAATACTACAGCAACATCTGCAGCATCGAGAGCACCTTTATACTCTTTTAAAAACTCAGCATTCAAACTACTATAGGTATGCAGTTCAAGACAGGCTACTAGAGTTCTAGTTTCATATTGTTCTTTCACTGCTTTTGTTGTTGCTTGTACTTTACTAGGAGAGTGCGCAAAATCTTTATAGGCAACACTTTTAGAATTCTCTGCAATTTTCTCTAAACGTTTACTTGCGCCTTTAAATGTTGATATGGCTTCATAGAAATCATCCTCATCAATGCCCATGTGCTGACAAATCCATTTGGCTCCGGCAAGGTTATTAAGGTTGTGTTTGCCAAAAACCTCTATAGGTAAATCACCTTCAGGAGTTTCTAATAACGTTTGTCCGTTTTCAACTCGATAGGCAGGTGTGTGATAAGCTAATTTTCGAATGGTATTTTCGCTTGCTTCAACTACGCGTTTCACCTCAAGATCTTCTTCATTGTAATTAATGCTTCCGCCATTGGTAATACTATCAACAAATATTGAAAATTGTTCTACATAATTGTCATATGTGGGAAACACATTGATATGATCCCAAGCAATACCACTCAGTAAAGCAATATTAGGCTTATATAAGTGAAATTTTGGTCGCCTATCTATTGGTGAGCTTAAATATTCATCACCTTCTAAAACAATAAAGTCATTATCCTCAGTAAGTTTCACCATCACATCGAAGCCTTCAAGCTGGGCACCAACCATATAGTCAACATCTCTATCATGATAGTGCATTACGTGTAAAATCATTGATGTGATAGTTGTTTTACCGTGGCTACCACCAATAACAACTCGGGTTTTATACTTTGATTGTTCGTATAGAAATTCTGGATAGCTATAAATTTTTAACCCTAGTTTTTGAGCTTTTAACAACTCTGGATTATCAGCTTTAGCATGCATACCCAATACAATTGCATCAAGAGATGTCGTAATCTTTTCTGGAAACCAGCCAAAGTTTTCGGGTAGTAATCCCTTTGCTTCTAATCTAGATTTTGAAGGATCAAATATCGTATCATCACTTCCACTAACATGATACCCTTTATTATGCAATGCAATGGCTAAATTATGCATTGCTGCGCCTCCTATGGCTATGAAATGTACGTTCATCCAGTTGATATTTTGACGATTCTTATTGTATATATGCTTTTACAGCTTGTAAAGCATCATTGATTCCTTGCGGTTTTTTACCTCCAGCTGTGGCAAAAAATGGTTGACCACCTCCACCACCTTGAATATACTTCCCAAGCTCTCTAACGATATTGCCTGCATTTAAATCTTTATTAGCAACAAGTTCTTTAGAAATGTAACATGATAAGATCGCTTTTCCGTTGTGTTCTGCTCCAAAAAGCAAAAACAGATTATCAAATTGGCTACCCAACTCAAAACATAAATCCTTGATACCTGACGCATCTAAATCTAATTGCTTAGCTAGAAATTGAACGCCATTTATTTCTGTGATCTCATTCTTCAAATCGCTTTTTATACTCTTGGCTTTCTCTTTTAACAAGCTCTCTATTTCTTTTTTTAGCTTAGCATTTTCATCTTGAAGGTTATGGAGTGCTTTAACTGGTTCTTTAGCATTATTAAGTAAATCTTTCATTTCAAAATACGCTCTATTGTTTTCGAAATAGAAATCTTTAACTGCATCACTAGTTATTGCTTCAATACGTCTAATACCAGCAGCTACAGCGCCTTCTGATACAATTTTAAAATGCCAGATATCTCCAGTGTTCTTGACATGAGTACCACCACATAATTCAATTGATTGGCCAAAACGAACGGCACGAACTGTATCTCCATATTTCTCACCAAATAAGGCTATGGCTCCTTCATCAATAGCTTGTTGCATAGGTATGTTACGCTGTTCTTGCAATGGCAATTTACCATCGATTCGTCTATTAACGAAATTTTCAACTTCCCTTAGTTCTTCAACTGTCATCTTAGCAAAATGAGAAAAGTCAAAACGCAAATATTTAGAGTGTACAGCTGAACCTTTTTGTTCAACATGAGTTCCTAAAATCTCGCGAAGTGCTTGATGTAATAAATGCGTTGCTGTATGATTACATTCGGTTCTGTAGCGTTGTTTTGCATCAACGGAAGCAGTGAACGTTTCGTTTAAGTGCTTTGGTAAGTTTTTTGCAAAATGAATTGAAACATTATTTTCACGTTTGGTATCAATGATGTATATCACATCTCCATGTGCGTCTTCTAAATAACCTTTATCTCCTACTTGACCACCACCTTCGGCGTAAAAAGGTGTTATATTAAATACCAATTGATACATTTCTCCATCCTTTTTAGATGTTACTTTACGGTATCTAGCTATTTTAACCTGAGCTTCTAAAGTATCGTAACCAATAAATTCTTGCTCTTCATCTTCCAATAAGATGGTCCAATCGTCAAATTGTATTGCAGTTGCACTTCTTCCATCTCCTTTTCGATCGTCTAGACGTTTCTGGAACTCATCTTTATTATATTCAAAACCGCGCTCTCTAAGAATTAATTCAGTTAAATCTTCAGGAAAACCATAAGTATCTTTTAATTCAAATACTTTAGCTCCAGAAATTTCTTTTGTTTCAGCATTCTCAATAATACGGTCAAGTAATACCAAACCTTGGTCCAGAGTTCTTAAGAAAGAGGTTTCTTCTTCTTTAATTACATTTTCTACAAGCTGACGCTGCTCTTTTAACTCTGGGAATGCATTCCCCATTTTTTTCACAAGTACATCAACTAGTCTATAGATAAAAGGTTCTTTCTTATCTAAAAATGTAAATCCATAACGAACAGCCCTACGCAAAATTCGGCGAATTACGTAACCAGCACCTGTATTACTTGGTAACTGTCCGTCTGCAATAGAGAAAGCAACAGCACGAACGTGATCTGAGATCACACGAATTGCAATATCGATCTTTTCTTGTTTTCCATAAGCACTGTTGGTTATGGTTTCAATTTCTCTAATTAAAGGGGTGAATACATCAGTATCGTAGTTTGACTGAACACCCTGTAAAACCATACACAAACGTTCAAATCCCATACCTGTATCGATGTGTTTATCAGGTAAATTCTCTAAACTACCATTTGCTTTTCGATTGTATTGCATGAAGACAAGGTTCCATATCTCAACTACTTGAGGATGATCCATATTTACCAATGTTTTGCCATCAACTTTGGCTTTTTCTTCATCAGATCGAATATCAACATGTATTTCGCTACATGGTCCACAAGGACCTTGGTCTCCCATTTCCCAGAAATTATCATTTTTATCTCCCATGAGAATACGATCTTTAGGAACCAACTCTTTCCAAAAGTTATAAGCCTCTTTATCCATAGGAAGGTTATCTTTATCATCACTCCCTTCAAAAACCGTAACGTACAGTACTTCTTTATCAATGCCATAAACTTCGGTAAGTAACTCCCAAGCCCATGCTATAGCTTCTTTTTTAAAATAATTACCAAAACTCCAGTTACCCAACATTTCAAAAAGTGTATGATGATAGGTATCATAACCCACTTCTTCTAGATCATTATGTTTACCAGAAACTCGTAAGCATTTTTGTGTATCAGCAAGGCGATTATTCTTAGGTTGTGCATTCCCAAGAAAATATTCCTTAAAAGGTGCCATTCCAGAATTAACAAACATCAAGGTAGGATCGTCTTTCAAAACTATAGGTGCAGATGGCACTATATTGTGCTGCTTTTGTTTAAAAAAATCTAAAAACGTTTGTCGAATATCTTGAGACGTCATAATGGTTGTTAAATGCTTGTTTATTATATAATTACAATGCTTATTTTAACGATTGGGTCTAAAACAAAAGTTAAGATAACATCAAAGTGTGAAACAATTTATATATTTGTGTTTCGTTCTATTATTCTTGCAAAAATAGAACTTTTTAAGATATGGCTAAAGTAAAATATTATTACGATTCTGAAACGCTTTCTTACCGAAAGATAGAGCGTAAAAAAAGAACTACTATAAAGTTTGCTATGCTGTTTATATTAGCATCAGCTTTGTTTGGTTTTTTATTTGTTTTTTTAGCGAGCCAATATATTGAGTCACCTAGAGAACGTGCTCTAAAAAGAGAACTTACCAACTTAGAATTACAATACAAATTACTCAATAAGCGTGTTGATAATGCTTTTGCCGCTTTAGAAAGCGTCGAAGAGCGTGACAATGCCATATATCGATTATATTTTGAAGCAAACCCGATTCCTATCGAACAGCGAAGAGCAGGTTTTGGTGGTATTAATAGATATAAAAAATACGAGGGTTTTGATAACTCAGAACTAATCATAGAAAGCAATAAGCGCTTAGATCGCTTGCAAAAAGCAATTGTGGTGCAATCAAAATCTTTAGACGAAATTGCTATCCTAGCTGAAGACAAAGAAAAATTCTTATCATCAATACCAGCTATTCAACCTGTTAAAAACGAAGACTTAAAGCACATGGCTTCTGGTTATGGCTACAGAACAGATCCTTTTACTAAAGTCAGAAAGTTTCATTTTGGAATGGATTTCACTGCACCTCGTGGCACTCCAGTATATGCTACAGGAGATGGCATCGTAACAAGAGCTGATAACAATGCTTCTGGTTATGGAAAACATATTAGAATAGACCATGGATATGGCTATCTTTCACTATATGCACATTTATATAAGTATAATGTGCGATCAAACCAAAGGGTTAAACGAGGTGATTTGATAGGTTATGTTGGAAGTACAGGACGTTCTGAGGCACCTCATTTACATTATGAAGTATTTAAAGATGATGAACGTATCAATCCTATTAATTTTTACTATGGCAACCTTTCTGCTGATGAATATGCAAGATTATTGGAGAAAGCTTCATTAGAAAACCAATCACTAGACTAATGCATTTAGACTTACCCGAAAAAAGATATTATGGTATTGGTGAAGTTGCCAAAGCATTTGGTGTTAATACCTCTTTAATACGTTTTTGGGAAAAAGAATTTGATGTCATAAAACCTAAGAAAAATGCAAAAGGGAATCGTAAATTCACTCCTGAGGACATCAAAAACTTACAATTTATTTATCATCTCGTCAAAGAGCGAGGGTTCACTCTAGAAGGCGCTAAAACACATTTAAAAGAAAACAAACAGCAAACGCTTAATACGTTTGAAATTATCTCTAAATTAGAAGGGATTAAAGCACAGCTTATTAAAATTAAAACACAACTTTAAAAACTATAATATCATGAAAAAATGGTTAGTTCCTGCAATTATAATTGCAATTATTATAATAGGTGGTTACTCATGGGCAAAAGGATTTAATAATACTGCTGTACAACTTAATGAGAATGTAAATGAGGCATGGGGTAATGTTCAAACTTCATATCAAAGAAGAAACGATTTAATTGGTAACTTGGTTAAAACAGTAAAAGGTGCAGCAGACTTTGAGCGTAATACACTGACCGATGTTATTGAAGCACGTTCAAAAGCGACTAAAACGACGATCGACCCTTCAAATATAACACCAGAACAATTAAAACAATTTAATGAAGCGCAAGGCGGTTTGAGCAGTGCTTTATCAAGGCTATTAGTCACTGTTGAGCGATATCCTGAATTAAAAGCAAATCAGAATTTCCTAAAGCTTCAAGATGAACTGACTAGCACTGAGAATACTATTCAAACAGCGAGAACACGCTATAACGAAGCCATTAAACCATATAATATTCATGTAAAAGAGTTTCCTAATTCTTTATTAGCTGGAGTTTTTGGTTTTGATAGTAAGCCATACTTTGATGCTGAAACTGGTGCAGAAAAACCTGTAGATGTAGAATTTGACTTCAATAATTAGATATGTCTAAAATAGAGGACTTTCTCACTGCTGAAGAAGAAAAAGAAATAATTGAAGCTATTCGATCTGCTGAAAGGAATACATCTGGCGAAATTAGAATACATATAGAAAAAACAGTTTCTATTGATCCTTTTGAGCGCGCGATGGAAGTTTTTCATTACCTCAAAATGGACAACACCAAACTACAAAATGGAGTATTGATTTATGTCGCTGTAGAGGATAGAACTTTTGTAATCTATGGTGATAAAGGCATTAATAATATTGTTCCAAACGACTTTTGGAACACTACAAAAAATACTATCCAATCTCACTTTAAAGATGGTCATTTTAAAGAAGGGCTGATAGAAGGTGTCTTGAAAGCGGGTAAGCAACTAGAGCAACACTTTCCATGGCTTCATGGAGATACAAATGAATTGCCTGATCACATTTCTAAAGGATAATAGTATGCAATTTTTGTTACATCATAAGAGATCCATGAAATACTATAAAATAGGATTTGATTTTGTATTAGCTTTAGTCTTACTTTTTATAGGTACAACAATATCATATGCACAATATAACATTCCGAATAAACCTAAATTTATTCCACCTGTTATTGATAGCACTGAAACATTATCTCAAACTGAATATAAGTTTTTATATGATAAGCTAAAAAATTACAATGACAGCACCTCAACTGAAATTTTAGTCGTCATAATTCCAACAACTAAAGGAGAAAATATAGGTTTGTTAACTCCAAAATGGGCACATAAATGGGAAATTGGTCAAGCTAAAGAAGATAATGGTGTTTTTGTATTACTGGCTAAAGATGATCGTAAAATATGGATATCGCCAGGTTACGGTGTTGAAGATAGACTTACTGCAGGAATTACTGGTGAACTTATAAGAAATGTGATTGTTCCAGAATTTAAAAAAGGAGATTATTATGAAGGTTTAAACAAAGGTACTGATGCAATTTTTGAAGTTTTAGCTGGTGCATACCAAGGTAAACCACAACACAGTAATGATCACTCATTCCCTATCGGGATCTTATTTTTCATGTTTATTATCTTTATCATCTTTCTTATAGCTATTTCTAAGAACAGACGTGGTGGTAAAGGCGGGAAAGGCGGTAGAAAATCTGGCGGATTTGATATTCTTGATGCTATTATTTTAAGCAATATGGGGCGTGGTAGTTATAGTCGTGGCTCGGGAGGCTTTGGAAGTGGTGGTTTTGGTGGCAGCTCTTCAGGTGGTTTTGGAGGCTTTGGAGGAGGAGGAGGATTCTCTGGTGGTGGCGCGGGAGGCAGCTGGTAAAATACTAATCAAGAAAGAAAATACCACTATCACGTGTTTCGCCTTTTGATCCCAAACTATTAAATTTCCAACTGAAACTCAACATAAAATATTGCTGCAATACAATACTCTGAGAATCTTGAATGTAGTTTTGTGTTGCTATTCGTCTCGCATTGTTATTTTGATTCAGAAGATCATACACTTTTAATGTAAGTAATGCCTTATCTTTCAACATAGAATAAGCTAATGTAGAATTCCAAAACCAGACACTTTTTTGAAACCCTTCTGCGACGTTTGGATTATAGCTAAAATCTACAGTGTTGGTCCATTCAAAACGTTTAGGAACAAATGTTATAAAATTTAAATTCAAATCATGTCTCAAAAAATCTACATCTTCAAAAGTATCTATATCATAAGTATTTCTAGTAAAAGCTAATCGATATCGTGGTCGAAACTCGATGACATCCTTTAAAATAAATCGCAAGCCTAGACTCGGTGTAAATGATGTAACATTACTTTGATATTCCACATCATTATTAAAATTTATATTTCTGTTTATGTTAGCAGTAAGGCTAACGTCATATTTAATTGTTTTAAGTGAATCGACTTTGATCGATCTACTGTAGTTTATATTTCCATAAACATCATATCCACCATCTACATTGGCATAAGTAGTTGTTCGCTTTAACGTTTCTGGATTAACTATCGTTCGTGCTACAACTTGATTTTCTATAAAATTAATACTTGCGTAACTGTAAACCCCTGTTTTTTTCTGAAAATTAAACGCGTTATAACCTAGATAAATGCGATGCCTGTTTGTTGGCTCTAAATTAGGATTACCTGTAATGGTATTTAAAGGGTTTGATACATCTTGAAAAGGTTGTAATTGATTTAAATTTGGAGGTATGTTATTTAATGAATACCCAGAGTATAATGATGAATTTTCGCTAAATCTATAACTAAAATAAGATCGCAATTCTATGGCATTAAAATCACGTTTTAAATTCAGTTCTGGTCTTAGAAAGTCTTTATTTTCTAAGGTTCTAATTACATAACGTGTAGTAAAACTAGTAGACCATTTCTCTTTTCTATAAGTTAACTTTACTGAAGGTTCATGTTCCTTATTAATGTACTCAAAATCAGTACTTAAATCAAGGTTAAAATCATCGAACGTATTGGTATTTGCATTGCGATCAAATGTACTTCTTAGATTGGTTCGTTTTTCATCTCTAAAACCATATTGTATATCAAAAAACAGCTCTTTAGCTAAAATAGGAATTCTATAAGTTGCAGTAGGTCTAAAAATACTGGTCTTTGTTTTTGATGTGGTTAATTGATCTCTAATAATATCTTCATCCGTTGAACTGAAAAAATTGGTTTCTGATGTTAATAAATCATCCGAATCATTCGCGTTATGTTCGTTAAATAACTGAAACTTAAGAAACCTACCATTAGAACCAAAACGCTTAGTTAAGTTAATGTCACTACTAAAATTTCTAGCATCGGTTTCTACAAAAGAACCAACTGTAGACTGATTGGTTAAATTATTACCTACATCACGTGTACTTTCGTCTTGCGAATATGAGGTGTTGCTAGTAGACCATCTAAATGATGGATTTATATTTATTAGGAAAGTTGAATCTATTTCTACGTCAAAACCTAAGTTAGCACTGTGATTTTGGCTCTCGTTAGTTGACTTCGATTTAGAATCTGTAAAAAATCGTGAATCTGGTAAAATATTTTCTCGCTGAGTAAGGGTTTCATTCTCAGAGTCACTTCCCGAATAAAAATAATCAGCATTCACATCTACCTGCTTACTAAGAACATCTGTATAATTAGCACCTAAGTTTTGAGATGTTGTTATACCTTCTCCTCCACCGAATGAACGACCATCAATTGAAAATGAACCATTTCTATTCATACGCATGCTATAACCACCACCAAACATTTTTTGTATTTCACCAAAACTGAATCCTGGAGAATTAGTATTGTTTCCACCTGCTAAAACACTAACTCGCCTATCATTGTTAAAAACGTTCACCATACCAGCAAACTCATAACGTTCATCAGTACCACCACCAGCAGCTAATCTGCCAAAGGCACCTTTATTATTTTCTTCTTTAATAGTTAAATTAATCGTTTTACTTTCTTGATCACCTTCTTCACCAGTAAAAGCTTCAGATTTTGATTTGGTATCTGTTATTTGAACTTTCTCAATAATATCTTTAGTCAAGTTACGAGTAGTGATCGTTGGATCATCTCCAAAAAATGGTTTTCCGTTTACAAGAATATTACTGACATCTTTACCATTGACTTTAATCTTTCCGTCTTCATCAACCTCAATACCTGGTAGTAATTTCAAAAGATCTTCAACATTAGCGTCTTTCTTAGTTTTAAACGATTTAACGTTAAACTCAAGTGTATCCTTTTTTATAGTTATTGGTGCTCTGGATGTGATGACAACTTCGTCCAATCTATTTCCTATGCCTAATTCTATAGTCTTTAAATCTATTCCTAATTTGTCTATACTTACTTGCTTGTAATACGTTTGATAACCAATATAATCCACATATAAATTTAATTTATCCTCATAGGTTTCGCTATCAATTTGAAATGCTCCATTTTTATCTGTAATAGTGTAAGTCACTAATGTGCTATCCTTAACACGTTCAAGATATACAGTTGCAGATTCTAAAGGCTCTTTGTTATCTTTAGCTACAACAACTCCAGTAATTTTGAAAAATTTGTTTTGTGAATACGTTAATAAACTGCATAGAAATGCTAGTAAAATGAAGTATGGCTTCATGTGATTAATTAATTGATGCTGGATTAGTTATGTATTTTAAACGAGTGGGATATGATTTTCGTGTGAATTTTCTTATTATTCTCCTTCTTCAAGAAAAAATAAATCTTCAACTGACAATTGGAATAATTTTGCAATTTTAATAGCTAATAAAGTAGATGGTATGTACTTTCCTTTTTCAATGGCATTAATAGATTGTCTACTCACACCTATCTTATCTGCTAAATCTGCTTGCGTCATATTGTGTCTGGCTCGTTCTATTTTTATGTTGTTTTTCATATTAAGCTTTGGCTTTTAAAAAATTGAAACGAATAATAAAAAACAACAATGGTGTAAACATGTTATAGACTAGAATATTAAAAAATGAAAAATTGTAAATAAAGATAACGGTTAACGCTAAAATGACATAATTAAAGATTATAGCCCATACTAATGAGTCTTTTCGCAATTTGTATATAAATTCATCTTCAACTTTTTCTTTTGAAAACCCAACGAATAAGCCTCCAATAATTATTGCTAGAGCAGAGATCTCGTCCATAACACTATTCTCAATTATTTTAAAGAATGAGTTTTTAGCAGCTGTACTTACGTTAAATACATGCAGGTCTCCAGAGAAAATTGCTAAGACTTTGGTTTTAAGAATATCAGATTCAAAATCTGAAAAACTAAGATAAACTCCCAAAACTAAGCCTAGAGTCAATAAAATCCACCCAGGAATCTTGTATTTGTTTGGTAGCAGGTAATTACTATTCATAAGAACTATTTTTCTTGTTTTACTTTACAAATGTATATAAAAATTTACAAAAAGTCAATTTTACTTTACTTTTTGTAAAAAACAATTTACTAATTACTTGTTATTCTACTATTTTAAATAAAGTAAATAAGTAATTATATTGAAGAAAGACAATCAGCTTTTACTAAGCAGAATTAACACAAATTTTTCTTAAGTGTCGTTTGTTTTCAGAATCTGAAATAGGACTTATTTTTTACGCATGTATACACTTATTGGTACACCGTTAAAATTGAAGTGGTCTCTCAATTGATTTTCTAAATAACGCTTATATGGTTCTCTAACATATTGCGGTAAATTACAGAAGAATGCAAACTGTGGTTGTGGCGTTGGTAGTTGCATAATATACTTGATCTTTACGAACTTGCCCTTATAAGCTGGAGGTGGATAATTTTCAATAATAGGGAGTAAGACTTCGTTGAGTTTGCTCGTTTTAATTTTTTTAGTTCTATTCTCGTAAACTTCAACTGCAGTCTCAATAGCTTTGAAGATACGTTGCTTATTCAGTACAGAAATAAAAATAATTGGAACATCTGTAAAAGGTTCTATTTCTTTTCTGATTTTTTTCTCGAAATCTCGAGTGGTCATAGTATCTTTTTCAACCAAATCCCATTTATTAACTAGAATCACAATACCTTTACGATTACGTTCTGCTAACCAGAAGATGTTTTGGACTTGTCCGTCGAACCCTCTTGTAGCATCCAAAACTAAAAGACAGACGTCACAATGTTCTATGGCTCTTACACTACGCATCACAGAATAGAATTCAAGATCTTCTTTAACTTTAGATTTACGTCGTATTCCTGCTGTATCGACTAAGTTAAATTCAAAACCAAAGCGATTGTATTTAGTATCGATAGAATCTCTAGTTGTACCTGCAATATCTGTAACGATATAACGATCTTCACCAATAAGTGCATTAATGAATGATGATTTTCCTGCATTAGGACGACCAACTACAGCAAAACGCGGCAATTCTTCTTTTTCTTCTACCTCCTCTTTTTCAGGTAGTGCAGCAACTAAAGCGTCTAAAAGATCTCCTGTTCCACTTCCATTTATACTGGCTATGGTATAATACTCACCTAAACCTAATGAATAGAATTCTACTGCATCTTCAGCACGTTTACTATTGTCAACTTTATTGACCGCTAGAAAAACAGGTTTATCAACTTTACGCAAAAGTCGTGCAACATCTTCATCCATTCCTGTTACGCCCGTTTCGACATCAACCATAAAGATGATTGCATCGGCTTCTTCTATGGCTAATTCTACTTGTTTATCAATTTCAGCTTCAAAAATATCGTCGCTTCCTTTGACGTAACCTCCAGTATCAATTAATGAAAACTCTTTACCATTCCAATCACTTTTTCCGTAGTGCCTGTCTCTTGTGACACCACTTACCGCATCAACAATAGCTTCTCTACGTTGAATCAAGCGATTAAAAAAAGTAGATTTACCTACATTTGGGCGACCTACTATGGCGACGATATTGCTCATAATTATTTAATTTCCTTTGGAATAGTCTGCAAAAATAAGAAATATGTCTGATGCAAGATCAATTTTACGGCAAAGATTAAATGTATTCGCTATATGAATAAAATTTAGTACTTTCAATTACAATCAAATTATCATGTCTACAACAAACGATATTGTTTTACGCCCGCGATTTCAAATGGAGTTTAATACCTCTAGCCAAATGCTATTAACCGCTTTTGAAATAGCTAAAGATGAACAAAAAGACTACGTAATTACAAGAATTGATGATCATGTTTTTATAAAACTTCCTAAGCACAAACAACATTTTTGGTCTCCTCAGTTGCATTTAGAAATTAATACAACCGAAAAAAATACGTCAAAATTATACGGTTTGTTTGGACCAAATCCTACCATTTGGACTCTATTTATGTTCTTACACTTTGTTGTTGCAGGATTTTTTATTGCTAGTGTAGTTTGGGCCTATTCAAATTGGTCTTTAAAATCATCCTATGCGTTACAGATTGGATTAATGCTTTTAATGATCGTAATATGGTTTGCTTTGTATTTTGCAGGTCGTTTAGGTCGTGTCTCAAGTAAAGATGAAATGCATCATCTTTATAACTTTATGAATTCTGTATTAAAAAAAGCCTCTGAAAAAATAAAATAATGTTTTTTTTAAATGACCTACTTGTTCGGTTTAATTGGTTAAACCGTATCATTGAAATACAAATTCAATTTAAGGTTAATTAGAAAAAATTATACATTACTAATTACTTCTGATTGTAACCAAAGCGTTTCAGCTGTCTTTGATTATTTCTCCAATTCTTATTGACTTTTACATACAACTCCAGGTGTACTTGCTTGCCAAAGAATTTTTCTAAATCTTTTCTCGCTTCAACACCAACACGCTTTAATGCAGAACCTTTATGGCCTATTATTATTCCTTTTTGCGTATCACGTTCTACCATTATAACTGATCGCATTCTAATAATATTTTCTTCTTCAAAAAACTCTTCGGTGTTTACCTCAACAGCATAAGGGATTTCTTTTTTATAATGCAACAATATTTTTTCTCTAATAGCTTCATTTACAAAGAACCGTTCAGGTTTGTCTGTTAACTGATCTTTTGGATAAAATGGTGGCGACTCTGGTAGTAATTCTATAATTCTATTAAAGACATTCTGAATATTAAATCCTTTTAGAGCAGAAATTGGAAAAAACTCGGCATTGGGCACTTTGCTTTGCCATAATTGCGCTTGCTCTTCAAGTTGTTCTTGATTTGAATTATCAATTTTATTCAGTAATAAAAGCACAGGAATCTTTGAATTTTTAATTTTATTAAAAAAAGCTTCGTCTTTTAGTTCTTTTTCGCCAATCTCTACCATATAGATAAGCACATCTGCATCTTCAAAAGCAGATTTAACAAAATCCATCATTGACTCTTGCAACTCATAAGCAGGCTTTATAATTCCAGGTGTATCACTTAAAATCACTTGAAAATCATCACCATTTACGATACCTAAGATACGATGTCTGGTGGTTTGAGCTTTAGATGTTATTATTGATAATTTTTCACCTATAAATGCATTCATAAGTGTTGATTTACCAACATTTGGATTGCCTATAATATTTACAAAACCTGCTTTATGACTCATAATATACTTTTAAAGTAGATGGCAAAGTTACGACCTTGATTTGTTTATTCCTCTATCATACATCACAATACTTCCAGCAACAGAAACATTCAAGCTTAATTGAGATTTGAATTTTATTAAAAAGTGACTCTTTTCAATCGCTTGTTTTGATAAGCCATGATCTTCAGCTCCTAATAGATATACGCATCGTCTGGGATGGTGAAATGTTTCTAAATCTTCAGCCGTATTTGTTAATTCTACACCTACTAGTCGAGCGCCTTTGGGCAAATTCTCAAAAAATGCATCAAAGTTTTCATAATGAAAATAAGGCATGGATTTCACTGCATTATGTGTATCACATGCTTGCTTTGCATAACGGTTTCCTATTGTGAAAATGAAACTTGCGCCCATATTCTGCGCAGAACGCCAGAGGACACCCAAATTTTCAGGTGTTTTTCCATTTTGAATACCTATTCCAAAGAATTCGTTCTTGAAATTATCTGTCATAACTTCAAAAATAAGTATTCTATAGTTTTTGCTTAAATATTAGTATTCTTTTAATGGTCTTTTAAAACCTTTATTATGGTATTATTGTTATTATGAATAGCAATATCTATTGGTTTCTTTCCTCTCTTATTTTCTTTATTAATTTCTGCACCTAAACTTAAAAGTAACTGCACCATTTCTAACTTATTATTTTCAACAGCATGATGCAGTGCTGTGAAACCTGTTAAATTTTGTCCATTGACATCTGCTTTATTGGCAATTAATAACTCTACAATAGCTGCATGGCCATAATAAGCTGCCCAATTGAGTGGATTTCTACCAGACCTGCTAGCTCTCGTATCTAAAGCATTTACATTGGCGCCTTCAGATATTGCTAACTTCACTTTTTCAACATCACCAGATTTACAGGCATCCCAAAGACTTTCTTGGGCTTGAGATACCACCTGAGGAAATTGGATTTTTGGTAATTTGATAGTCTTAGGAAAATTTACCTGATTACCAGTTATGTAATTAGCAATCATTTTAGAAAAATCGGGCACTAACCTATAGCATTCATAAAGTACGTTATGTGTTCCTGTTTCAACTTCAATTAAACGTCCATTGGTTAAAGTAGGCATAATATCATAAGCGTTTTCAATTGGTGTTGAAGTATCCCAATTACCATGAATAATCAAAATTGGTATATCTGTTTTTATATTTGTTCTAAATGATTTACCTAGATCGCTTACTTTCCAAGTTTCTTCTTGCATGGTATAATCAGAATTGATATTTCCTAAAACTTTGGTAGCATTGTCATTTTTTATTTTGAGTTTTCTTTTATCACTAATTCCCGATGAAAAATCCATTGCAAACTTCATAGCGTTAAGTCCTGATATTCTATGCATACCTACGGCTGCCTTCGCTGGAAATGTAAAATCTCCATTGTACATATCTAAAATTAAATCTGGCCATAGCAAGGGATCACCTCGCCTACCTGCTTTGTATGTAGCTACTCTTTTAACAATCATTTCATTAACGATAACATCTAGTGTTTGATCTCCTTTACTTAGTGTCACCAATTGTGGGTTTTCTTCTACTTTTTTAATAACTGATTGTAATGCATTAATGAGTCCACCTTCAGGTATTTTACCTTCATAGTAAGATGAAGCTTCAATAGTTTCAGCAATACGTTTTAATGTATTTAATGTTTGCGATGGGATATCCCAAGTGTGATCTGGCCCTTCAATACCATGAAACATAGCTTTTTCAATAGTTTTTGGAAATTTTCTAATGGTATGTAGCCCTAAATGAGACCCATAACTCCCACCAACAAGCATGATCTTTTCATAGCCCAAGGCTTTTCTCAAGTCGTTAATATCTGAAGCACTTTCATCGGTATTATAAGCCGACAGGTTTACGCCTTGGTTAACCCAGTAATCTTGACATTCAGCAGCAAATTTACTTAGTACTTCTTTTAAGTTATTAATTGTTAACTCATCTTGTAATGGAATCCTTTTTTTTTCATCACACATTAAATTAGGTACAGAATTACCTACTCCTCTTTGATCAAATAAGATCACATCAGTAAAATTACTATAGAATGTTACTTCATTGAAAAAATTTTCCTTGTGTATAGAGTTTAGATACGAACTTCCAGGCCCTCCCGCTAAAATAAAAATAGGCGCTCTTTTTGTTTTTGATTGTGATGTTAACCTATAATAGGCTATAGAAATAGTTCTATTTTCATCACTGTTTCTAGCTTCAGGTACGCTGAGCATCCCAGATTCTAGCGTAATAGCTTCTCCTTTTTCAGAAGTGATTGTTTTAAATTCTGACGTTAATTCGTATGTTTTATTAGTTTCTTGTGCTGTAATATTTGCAACTATTAAAACACATAATATGATCATGCAAGTTTTGATTAATTTCATTTCTAACCGTTTTTTAATTGATTTCCTTTTTTGACGACATAGCTCAAAAAAAGGTTACAAAGCACCTGCCGATTAGTTGAAAATGAAAGTGTACTCCTTTACTCTTAAAGACTTGTTAAAAGCATATATAATGTGGGTTTCAATGGCTATTTTTGAGTATCAACCTATACACTATAAAATGCAAGAATTTTTATTATTAATTCACGGAAAAGGCTATAAAGATGAGTCTCCATCAGCTTTAAAAGAACATCTAAAAAAATATGAAAACTGGGTAGATACGCTATTAAAATCTAATCAATACATAAAAGGTCAGCGATTAGCTAATTCAGGCAATGTTTTATTGAATAGAGAGACCGTATTAACCGATGGTCCCTATTTAGAATCTAAAGAAATTGTTGGTGGCTACATCCTTATTCGGGCCAAAGATATTGAAGAAGCAACATTTTTAGCGAAGCAATGCCCATTGAGCGAAGAATTACCAATATCAATTCGACCAATGTATACAAACGAATAGGAACGACACTATTATATAAAAATATCACAACTGTAAAAAATTATATAAAAAATTGTCCCCAGAGAGAACTACTGATTGTTTTTAAAATACAACCAAACTATTTTAAAAATGAAAAAAATTATTCTCCCATTACTATTAATTACAATTACTCTCCAATCTTGTGAAAAAAATCAAATAGAAGATAGTAATACAGAAAATAATAGCTACAACATTTCTGTATACGAAAACCGAATAGAAATTAACACGCTTGATGACAAGAAAGGAAATTTTCATTTTACTGAAAATGACATAAAAAAAAGTAGCAAAACTACTATAAACACAAATGCTAACCGTTTTAGAGTACCTGGTTTTTTAAGCTGTTTTTATGGGTTTCCTACAAACGTTATCAATTGCTTACAAGACTATGTAGGCACACCAGAAATATTATACAATTTTAATCCGCAAACTCCTGATAACCCTGAAAGTGTAGCTATTGATAGTCAAGGTAATTTCATAATTAGTATGGCCCTTTCTGGCGAGCTTATAAAAATTGATCCAGCTGGAAACCGAACGTTAATAACATTACTACCTATTGGAGATTTCATACCTGGTGCTTTTACAGGCTTACTAGGTGCTATTGCTGTTGACAATGATGATAATATTTATGTTAATGTGAATGCTTCAGAGCCATCAAATAGAGGTGTATGGAAAGTAAGCCCAACAGGAGTTGCTACACTAATTGGTTTACTTCCGCTTAATGCTGTTCCAAATGGCATTTCATTAAAAGACAACATGCTTTACATAGCAGATTCTGGCTTTGACGGGAAAATATGGCGTGTTTCAAAAGATGGCGGCACTCCAGAGATATGGGCCGATGATCCATTGTTGAAATTAATAAACCCTGGCGTTATGGCTCCTGGACCTAATGGTATACAATATTATAATGGTGAGTTTTATGTTTCAAACCCAAATCAGGGCTTATTGCTTGCAATAACACTCGATAATAATAGCAACTCTGGAGCTTTAAGAATTGTTTCAGACAATACTTTTTTTGATGATTTTGCAATTGATGCTCTGGGTAATATTATTGGTACTACAGACCCTTTCAATACTGTTGAAAAAATCTATCCTGATGGTACTAAAACCATATTATTATCTGAAGAAGATGGTCTTGACGGTCCTACAGCAGCAATATTTGGTACAAGAGGATTAGACAGATACAATCTATACATTACTAATGCTGCTTTTCCATTTTTTACTGAAAATTTTCAACCAAGCCTCATGAAACTAGAGCTTGGAATACCTGGTGCAGTTAGATAGTAAAAAACAATAGTATTTATAAAAAACGACATGACTGAAACCAAAAAAGATATTGCTAAAAAATATTTCGACGCCTTTCATAAAGGAGAACTAGATGTAGTTTTTTCTTGTTTATCAGCAAACTGTACAGTTCAATATGGAACAAATGAACCTGCTGAAGCAAAACCATTCTTTCTTCAATCGCTTGAAATGATCAAGTCACTTGAATTCACAACAAATGGCATTTATACTTCTCCTAAAAGCAATAAGGTATTGATAGATTTTACTTACGCTAATTCAAAGGACAAAAATAATACTGCAGTGCAAGCTATAGATATTATTGAATTTGACCTCTATAACCAAATATCAAAAATAACAGTAATACCAAACGAATAAAAACATGAAAGCAATTATTTTATTATTTATGACATTAAGTTCTTCCATAGGTTTTTCACAAATCGATAATGAAAGAAAATTAGCTTTAGACCTATTGAATAGATCTTTAGAAGAGATCGAACTAACCGTTAATTCTTTAACTGAAGTAGAATTGAACTACAAACCTAAAGATGGAGGATGGACCGTGTTAAACTGTTTAGAGCATTTATCATCGGTAGAACCTGCATTATTAATGAAAATTCAAAAAACAATTGATGGTAATGAACTTGATCTAAAAAAAGATTTGAGTTCTGAAGATGCCATTATCATTGCAAAAGTAACCGATAGAACCAATGCTGTAAACACACCTAAACCCTTTCATCCTAAAGAAGAAAATGCAAAAAAGACAAAAGAGGATTTCTTATCTGAAATCAAAGCAACTAGAGCAAAGATGGTAAAGATCTTAACGGAGTCTGAATCTAACCTTAGACATTTATTTGCACCTTATTTATATGGAGAAGCAGATGTAACACAGCATTTTTTAGTTGTAGGTGCACATTCATATAGACACTTAATGCAAATCAAAGAACTCATCAGTGAGATAAAAGAGTTGTAGTTTTTTTCATTAAAAGATGTAGTTTCTGTAAACCATTTGGCTCTCCTTGTTGAGAGTCAAATGGTTTTAAATTAGCCTATTAAATTATGCGCAATAAAAAGCTTTTTATTTTCTCAACCATAGCTGTTATTTTACTTACAATCATTATTGTATTATACAATCGTTTATCACTTCCAAAAGTAATTACCGTAGGACCATCATGGGATGCAAAACATGAAAATATGGTATTTGTATCTCAAGTAAATAATTGGTCTCAACTATTTATATATAACGAAACGTATTCGAATCCTAAGCAATTAACAAAGTCAAATTCTGCAAAACATTTTCCTAATTGGTCTCCTGATGGTTCCAAAATTATATTCTGTGAGTTATTGGATTTCAATTGGACAATCACCATTTATGATTTAAAGAATAACACATCAAAACCTATTATAAAAACACATACACCAGTACCTGTAGCTGCTGAATGGCTATCTAACAATGATATTATGTATTCGACTCTAAAAAATGGAGATCGAGAAATTGTCAAACTGGATCTTACAACCAATATTGAAAAGAACATCACTAACACTAAGGGAGACGATATCTCTCCAACATATTTAAAGCAATCAAATCGAGTAATATTCTCATCTAACAGAAATGGATTTCATGAGATTTTTATTATGGATATTGATGGTAGAAATCAAAAACAATTAACAAAAAATAAAAGCTATAGCTCACATCCAATTACAAATAAAAATGAGTCTAGAATATATTTTTTATCAAAAGAAGACACGCATTCACTTATATGTTCGATACAATTAGATGGATTAGACTATAAAATTCACAAAAAATTTGAAGAAAGGGTCTTCAGTATCGAAAATTATGAAAAGGGTAATAAAAGAGAGTTATTCTTAGTTACAAACAAGAGTAATCAACTTAATATTTATAAACTTGATTTAAAAAGCAACACAAGCCATCTATTTTTTTAAATTAAATTGATAACATTCCTTATAAAAAAAGACGTCTTCTTTTAGAAGACGTCTCACTCAAAGTAAAAAATTAATCAATCAATTAACTATATACCTATTTCTGGACACATGCCAGGTTCTGGGCCAAAAGGTCCAAATACTACACCATCTGGATTTATAATGGAATAAATATGTTCTTCTTCCCAACTTCCGCTAGTGTAGGATATTCTTAACACACTTGTACCACTCGGCACGTTGAATACATGAATTGCAGAATCTCCATCAACAATTTCATAATCAGTTTCTGTACCATCAATACTAACTGTAACAAAAGCACCATCCCAACCATCTCCGTAAAGATCTGTCATATCTATAGTCCAATCTCCAACTGTTGGGTTATCAAGTGGCGGACAAGGTATAGCAAAACCAAATTCAAAGGCATCTCTATAACCAATCTCATCAATTAGATCATCTGTATTGTTTCCACCGCTACGCGTTCCCGTTTCATCATCAAAATCTAAATCTTCAGAGGTATACACTATGCCTCTATCGTTAACAGCAGTTCCAGTAAAACTGAAGGTATCTCCAAACCCAATAGTATTTACGTCAAACCCGAAAAAGTCAGCTAAATCTACTATTGTGATAGTAATAGGAGTTGGAAATGACGTAATTTCTTCTCCATATGGTAATGGTCCATATGTAGTTCCTGCAACCATAGCCGAAGCTTCCATTCTGTAGCTAACAACATTACCATCTGGAGCTTCCAACACATTATTTATAACAACTCCTGGAACTTCAGATAAATCACTTACATTTACTACAGTTGGAAATGGTGTAGCAAACCTAACAAAACCACCTGAGTCGGCTAATATATCGTTAAGTGGATTTTTATCTTCATCCTCACATGAAATTGAAGCTACGGAAACTAAGATTAACATTAAGAATGCTAGTCGTTTTATCTTAAAAATTTGTTTTACAGTTTTCATAATTACTTTTTTTATTCAAGTACATCAGGATTTGCATCCCAAAACACTCTTTCTGTTACTTGTTTTTGACTTATGCTAGAATTTGTATTCACAACAATTGCAGGATACATAAATGTTCTCGGAAAATTACCAGCTACCACTACAGACGGTTCAATATCACTTGGATAACTTGTACGTCTGTAGTTGTTCCAAGCTTCAATTCCATTACCCCAAAGCGCTATGTAATATTCTTTCATTATTACATCCAGTTTTGCTTCGTTACCAGCAGCTGCATCATATTGTGCTAAAACAAAATCAACATAATTATCAACATCAGCTTGAGTTGCTGCAAAAGCTGGATCTACTTGTCCTGGATAGAAGTTCAATACTTTAGACATTGAGGCTCTTACACCTTCTTCGAACAAAGTACGCGGATTACCTGTTGTACCAGCCATTAATGCTGATTCGGCCTGTAAGAATTTAACATAAGAAGATAACATGAAAGGGAATATACCAGCACCACCAGCGCCCGAAGATGGTGTTACAGAAGTAAAATTATCTGCATCAAAAGCACCTCCAACTGGATAAAGGCCATATGCTGTACGTTTCAACATATCTGCAGGAACACCATCGTCATCGCCATGATCTCGTCCCCAATAAAAGTCACCAATATAACAGAAATTAAATCCTGGATCACCTTCACACATTAGCTCATCACCAACTGGTGGTGCTTCTACTTGTCTATAAAAGTAGTAACGCAATCTTGGATCATTAAACCCTTTATCATCCTTTAAAAGGAACATGTAATAATTGTTCATATAATCATCTACGCCATCTGCGTCGTAACATAGCGCAAAATTTGGATGTCTACTTTCTCCTGTTGAACTTGCTGTAGTAGAATATTGAAATTGAAAATCTTCACTAGAACTATCAATCAATCCTTGAGAAATTAACGTATTAATTTCGGTATTAAAGTTTCCAATTAAACGCATTTGCGCATACATTTTAAATTTTAACGTTCTTGCTGCTTTGATCCATTTTTCTGCATCACCATTATAAAACAAATCGTTAGGCATTAGAATATCTGGAGCACTTAGCGCCTCGATGGCTTCGTCTAAGGTTTCAAACATAGCATCGTAAACGAATTGTCCATCATCAACCGAAGGATTAGGATTATTATTACCTTGTAAAGCATCTGTAAATGGAATATCGCCAAACGTATCAACCATCGTTACTAAAGCATAAGCTTGAATGATTTTTGCTACTCCAATATGACCTTGTAGACCTCGATCTTGGGCTATGGGAATTAATACATTAATATCTTGCAATGCTTCTCGATACATCCTAGTCCACAATCGATCAATGGATGTTGAGCTTAGTGTATTCGGACTTGTATAAGCTCCAAACAAATGTTGCATACGTGCCAACTCAGAAGCTCTTCTATTGATACCATCTTCATTGGCTTCATTGTAAGCTATAGCATCAACAAATTGTAGTTGAGCATTGTTCAGTAACAAATCAGGGTCGGCACTGTCTACTGTTAAACTACTTGGATCGTTTAATTGTTCAAGATTTGTTGTTTCACAACTCAATGCCATAAATACTAGTAATATGGCTGCTATTTTAAATTTATCTTCAAATGTTTTCATACTATTCTATATTAAAATGTAGCTTTTATATTAAATCCATACTTCCTAGATGATGGTGCTGTTAAAAAATCTAAGCCAGCGCCATTACCCACTCCAGTACTTACTGTTTCTGGATCAAAATTGGTTCCTTCAGGAACATTAGGCGCCCAATAGAACATGTTTTGTCCTAACAGTGTAAATGATAGTGATCCAAAAGGCGTTTTTTCTAGAAACTTAGCTGGTAAAGCATAGGTCAAAGAAATCTCTCTTAGTCGAAATACTGAAGCATCATAAATTCCTTGACCTGTTGGATCAACAAAATTTAAGAAATAGGCTTCATTAGCACCTTGTTGGATATTATTAGGTATTTTATTTCCGTTAGCATCTAATAAAGGTTCTCCTGTGTTTGGATTTGCCAGAACTCCAGGGATGATAAATGTTCCTTCTCTATCATCAGTATCTGTTGTCACTCCTCGACGAAGTAATGACGTAATGGTACTTGACGATATATCGCCTCCGTGCGTATATTCAATTTGAGCAGATAAGGTCCAACCTTTATAAGAGAACGTATTGATATTTGTTAACTTCCAATCTGGATTTGGATCACCGACAACTCCATTTTCTATACCTAATACATCACTATCGATTATATTTCCAGTAGTTGGATCAATTAGATAATTACCTTCATCATCTCTAACTGCAAAATTTCCTTTTATAACACCCAAAGGCTGACCCTCGATAGCATAGTTACCGTTATTAGAAAATCCAGAAATAAAAACATCATCACCTCCTGGTAGGTCCTTAACAACATTCTCTGTAGCAGTAAAAATGAAATTAGAATCCCATTGAAAACCATCATTTCCTTTAAATGGAGAGATTCCTAAAGCTATTTCAATACCTTCAGTTTCAATTTCACCGGCATTGATAAATGTCGCATCAAATCCTGTAGATGGGTCTAACGCTTTTTGCAGAATTTGATCTTCAGAATTTCTTCTGAATACACTGGTTTCTAAGCTTATTCTATTTTTCCATAACCTTGCTTCAATACCTAACTCAAACTCCTTATGTAACTCGGCTTTTAAGTCTGCATTTGGAAACACATCTGTTCCAGTTGCTAAACCTCCACTAGAGTTTACATTTACCGAACCGTTAGTTCCTGTGTATGCTGCTGTACCTAACGCCAATGTTGGTCGAGTATTGTATGGGCTAGGAAAACCCGCTGAAGTACCATAACCAAATCTTACTTTTAAGAAATTTATGGCATCTGAAGATAAACCTTCAAAAGCCGACGTTGGAATAAACGATAAAGAGGCACTTGGATAAAAAAGTGATCTGTTATCTTGCTCTATAGTAGATGACCAATCGTTTCTAGCCGCTAAACTTAGATATAAAAAATTTGAATAATCAAATTCGAATTGGCCATACAAACCAATGGTATTTTCAACTTGTTTAAAATCTAACTCTCCTCCTAAAGGGTCTTGGTTACTTTGTGTAGCAAAATTATTGTGATCGATAAAATCAAACACAACCTGCCCAGTACTAGCAACACCAAACTTATCATATGATTCTGAATTTGTATTAACACCTACAGTAGAATTCAAATTGATCTTTTCAGTTAGCTTGATATTATTAATCCCTAAAATCACACTATGATCCCAAATGGTATTGGTACCAGAAGTCGTTTTTAAAAATCCTACTTGAGATATAAAACTATTAGTTCCTCCTTTATTTACATAGAATTGTTGTCGTTCTGTGTAGGTATCAAACCCAACTCTATAGGTCAAAGAAACATGATCGCTAAAATCATAGATGGTACTTAATGAATTGTAAAAACGATTTACGTTAATTGACTCTTGAGAATTTGCAACTAACCATCTAGGGTTTTCAGAGTCTGTTCTATAATGTACACTAGCTCCAGTTATTGGATCTTGAAATGGTAAGCCTTGCAAATCAAAATTTCTTGGAAGAAATAATGTTCTTTGAAAAACTGAAAAATTACCTGTACCTAAGTCGGCAGCAATTGGTGGCGTAGTAAAATCACTAGTAGAGAAATTGAATGATGCATTAACTCTAAACTTATTACTTAATTTTACAGAACCTCCAATACCAAAATTTGTTCTTTTTATATTGTTTCCAGGCACAAAACCGTCTTCATCAGTATGTCCAAAGTTAGCATTGAAAGACACATTTTCGCTTGACTTTGCTACGTTTATTGAAGTCGTAGTACCTATCCCTTTTCTAAAAAAGTCTTTTACATTATTCTCATAAGGCTGATAAAGTACATTGACACCTTGAAACTCAGGAAATGAAGCTGCTAATCTTGGTAAGTTATAATGGTGAGGTACTATAATGTTAGAATCGAACCTACTTCCCCAATTTCCAACAAATGTCACATTTGCATTGTTATTACTTCCTTGACCATATGTATTTTGATAATCTGGTAATCCAGCTATTTCATTTGTGAATAAAGCTTGACTGAATGTTATCTCAAAACCTTTGCTCACTTCACTACTAGAACCTGTTTTTGTTGTAATTAAAATCACACCATTTCTACCAGCATCACCATATAATACAGTTGCACTAAGTCCTTTAAGAACACTCATGCTTTCAATATTATTTGGATCGAGATCTAAAAATCTACTTGATGCAGAAACAGAACCATTACCAGTAGACACATTACTCTCAGCATTTGTACTTGTATTAAATGGTACACCATTAACTACAAATAAAGGTTGGTTGTTACCTGTAATAGAAACGTTACCCCTAATAGTAATGTTGGTACCACTACCAGCTATACCACCTGTTCCTACTACATTTACACCAGCAACTTTACCGCTTAAAACTCTGGCAATATCTGCTTCAGGTCTACTCTCTACAGCGTCAGATTCAAGAGTGGTTACAGCATAACCTAATGCTTTTTTCTCTCTTTTGATTCCTTGCGCTGTTACAATGACCTCATCTAGTGATTCAGCATCTTCTAGCATAGATACATTTACAGTATTGGAAGCTCCAACGGTAATCTCTTGAGTTTTTAAACCTACAAAAGAAAATACCAAAACTTCACCCACATTTGTTTTGATAGAATAGTTTCCGTCAAAATCTGATTGGGTTCCGTTTGAAGTTCCTTTAACAATAATGTTAACACCAGGAAGCGGTAGACCTGCCTCATCAGTCACATTACCAGAAATAGTCTTCTCTTGTGCTTGTAATAAACTTGCGTTTAATAATAAGGCACAAAGAAAAATGCAAAATTTTCTCATACATTGAATATTTTAGTTAGTTGTTAGCATCATATAAAAGGGTTCAAGAGTTATTTAATTGATGTGAAGGCTAATTCAGAATGTTAAATATGAAATCAAAGCTTAAAATTTATGAAGACTTGTAATTTCTTTCAATGAACCCTTTATATGTTTATTAAAAGCTAATGTATATGAATATAGGTCTAGTAAAATTGCATATGTACTAGAGTGTATGAATATTGTTTTTAACAGCACAATAATGTTTTGAAAAAATGTTAAAACACTGAAATCTTAAACTTTTCTTAATTTATTGCTAGTGATGTTAAAATAAAAAGATTTTGAATCGTATTAAAAATGTTTTTAACGACATTAATTATATTTTAAAAGGCATTATTTTGTTTTAAATACTATAAAATTATAAAAGAAAACTAATAGTTATTCTATATTTTTAACACAACAAACCTAGATTTAAACTATGAAAATGACTGTTTTAGTGATTGATGATGAATTATTGGCGAGAAAACGAATCATAAGTTTGCTTAGTAGAGTTGAAGACGTAGAAATCATTGGTGAATGTCAAAATGGGCAAGATGCAATTACATCTATAAACAATCTTAATCCTGATTTGGTTTTTTTGGATATTGAAATGAAAGACATGAATGGTTTTGATGTAATGAAAAATATTGATTCAGAACAAAGTCCTTTAGTAATTTTTGTTACAGCCTATGATGAATTTGCAATTAAAGCATTTGATATTTTTGCAATAGATTATTTACTGAAACCCTTTGAAAATTCTAGGTTCTATAACTCGGTTAATAAAGCCATCTCATTTTATAAAAGCCAAGAGCATTCTAATATAGGTTATAAGATTAATGAAATGATAGACTATGTCTCAAAGGTTTCACATGATCATGGGAATGATCTATTTTCGAAGAAGTTTCCTGTTAGAACTGGCAATAAAGTTAACTTCATTGATCAATCTTCTATAAAATATGTGTTAGCCTCTGGAAGTTATCCTGAAATTATTACTGAAGACAAGAAGATTGTCGTTAGAGACTCTTTGAACAATTTGCTTACATCTTTAAATAAAGACTTATTTATGAGAATTCATAGGTCTGTAATTATCAACATCGAATTCATCTTGGAAATTATTCACTCAAATCACACCGATTTTGATATAAAAATGAAAGATGGAAAATTATTTAGAGTAGGAAGATCCTATCGAAAAACTGTGAAAACCAGATTAAGACTTAAATAAGGTGAACGCTATTTTCAAAAACATCAATAATCCAAATTTTGTCAAGGTAGAAATTGATAAAACACTGGCAATCATCATAATAGTATATTACACACTTTTTGAAATATTTTCTGTTTTTAATGCGCTTTTTATTAATAAAGTGCGCCATTACAAAAACCCAGAATTACAATTACCTACATTCTTGATAGAAGTCTACATTATTGATTGGCTCGTCGTTTTAACCTTCATGTATCTAGTTGTCAAACTCATTAAATTATTTCGATTTTACAAAATACATGTCATCATACAGCTCTTGTTTCACGTTGTCCTTTCGATTTTAATAGGTGTTTTTATTAGTTATATTTCTTATTTGTTCCTACTAGCAACTAATAATTTACCTATAATTGAGAACGTTTCTCATTATATCATTTACAGGATTATATTAGTATCTCCAGATAACTTTTTAGTGTATTTCTCTTTACTAAGTATCATCTATTTATATAACTACTTTAAAAATCTGAGCACTTATAAATCACAGCAATCTGAGTTAAAATCGCAATTAACTCAAGTAAAAATGTCTTTATTGAAATCGCAATTAGACCCTCATTTTATTTTTAATACATTGAATAACATTTCTGCTTTAATAGATATTGATGCTGGCCAAGCCCAACAAAAAATTGCTAACCTTAGTAGCTTATTACGTGATATTATTAAAATAAAGACTGAAAATTTAATTCCGCTCAAGCTAGAATTGTCAATATTAGAGAGATACATAGATTTGATTTTAACTCGGTTTTCTGAAGATTTAATAATCAAAAAGCAAATAGATGAAGCCCTCAATGAGGTATTGATCCCAAATTTGATGATTCAATCAATTATTGAAAATTCAATAAAGCATGGATACTCTTATGAGATCAAAAATTTAACAATCTCAATTCATCTTTTCGAAACAAAAGAGCGATTGAATTTAATAATAAGAAATAATGGAAAATATCTAGAACAAACATTTGATAGCCTTTTAAAATATAGCGATGGTATTGGTATAAAAAATATTTTCAGCAGATTAGAGACCATTTACGGCTCTGGAAATTTTTCGATGTCAATGAACAACATCAATGATGCTCAAGGTGTAGAAACCAAAATATCAATTCCAATGCGTTATTGACAAAGTAAAGATATTTACATTAAACGTATTAAGAAAAGATAGATGTTATTAATGTTAATTAGCATCTAACTTTCAATTGGTTTCATAACAATTTGCTATCTTTAATTTGTAAAAAATAGCTTTAGATAAATTAATAATGTATTAGATATAAAATTTGCTATTTTAATTCTTTATGTTGTTTTAACTAAACAAAATATGCTTTTTACTCATTAGATCGTTGTCATAACTCAACACGAGTTGTAACTTTTAGATACAAACACTAGATTTAATAAAATTATTAAAATTATGAAAACACAGTTAACAATTACAAAGAGAGAATTTGGCTTTAACAGAGCTAAAAAAAATGACCTAACCACCAATAGTTTACCTAAAAAACTAATGATAACAGGGCTTAAAAGAACGCTTATCTTAATTAGCATCTTTTTTATGGGTGCTTTAGTTTCTAATAACTTATATGCGCAAGCTGGCGCATCTGCTTCTAAAGAAACCACAGTTAAAGGCATGGTGAGCGATGATTCTGGACCAATTTTAGGCGCTAATATTACACTCAAAGGCACTAAAGTAGGTACTTCAACAGATAAGGATGGTGCATTCATCTTCCCTAAAGCATTAACACCTGGAGACATTCTTGTTTTTAGTTACTTAGGGTATGAAACACAAGAAGTTAAAATTGAAGAAAACACAACATTTATCAACTTAGTTTTAACTACAGATCTTATAGAAATCATGGGAGCTGTTAACGCTGATACACCTTACAAATCAAAGCGTTAAGTTTCTAAACTCAGGTCTTGCCGAAAATAATTACATATCTGATAGTAGTCATCTTTGCATGCCAATCTAATGCTCAAATCTCTGATTTTGGAGCTATCAATTTCAAAAAAGCAGATAGCATTGCGTTGGCTTGCAAAACTGATGACGCAAGTAATTTACCTTATTTATCACATAAATTGACTTCAAATCTAACAACAGATGTGGAGCAATTTAGAGCCATATATATGTGGGTTTGTGGAAATATCGAAAATGATTATAGCTTATATTTAAAAAATAGTAGAAAACGACAAAAATTTCAAAACGACAGCGCAAAACTTAATGACTGGAACACTCGCTTTAACAAAGTTTTGTTTCGTAAACTTTTAAAGCACGAAAAAACCATTTGCACTGGCTATGCCTATCTGGTAAAAGAACTTTCGCGGTTAGCAAATATTAATTGCGAAATTGTTCACGGGTTTGGTAGAACAAGTACAATAAACATTGATAGACTTAATAATCCAAACCATTCTTGGAATGCTGTACAGCTAAACGACAAATGGTATCTCTGCGATCCTACTTGGGCTAGTGGTATTCCAAATCCTAAAACCTTCCAATTTAAGTTTCAATATAATGATGGCTTTTTTCTGGCAGACCCTCAACTATTTGCCGTAAACCACCATCCAATTGATGAAAAATGGTTTCTTTTAGAAGAGCATCAGAGACCTACATTTAATGAATTCATTGAAGCGCCTGTTATTTATGGAAAAGCCTACAAGAACTTAAGTACACATAGTGCTCCAAAAAAGATGCATAACATTATTACGAGAAATGAAAAAGTCATTTTTAAATATCAACTCTTAAAACCCATCTCAACAGACCAGGTTAGCTTGAAAATTGACAACGGTTTTAGAGATCGAAAAACCAAACCTACCTCTACGGTAATTAAAGGCAAATCTCTAACACTGGAATATCGATTTGAAGAAACTGGCTTTTATGATGTACATCTGTTAATAGGTGACGACCTGATTTCTACTTACACTTTTAAAGTGAAAGGTTGACTATTTTTATCAATTCATATTTAAAACTAAATAAATAGACATTGTAATTTTTCGTGGTTAGCCTTATTATTGAGTACTTCTTTTTGTACAAAAAATAATAAAGCCTATTTTGAACGATCTAAATAGGCTTTAATTGAATAATTAACTATTCCCCAACATGTTATTATTCAAAATTCAATTGTCCATAGTGCTCAACGATTTCAAAGGTTTGTTCAAAAATTGAGAATAATTGAGTTTCTATACTAAAGCGACCTTCTTCAACTTGAATATTTTGCCATATTTGTGGTGTGTTTGAATCGATATCAAAAATGATATCCTCCTCAAAAAGAGTCCATGTTCTTGTAATCTCACCAGAAATTGGATGATTGAGTATTACCACGCCATCTTCGGTGAACTCCATAATAAATCCAGCTAGCAATTCTGAAGTATAATTATTTATATCATCAGCTGTGATATTTTCATTTGTGGTTGATACAATTTCTAGCACCTCATAATTTGTAAATGACCAAGGACTAAATTCCACTAATAATTCTTCAAAAGTCGGTTCGGCTACAAGCTGCTCTTCAACAATATCATCATCATTTTTACTACAAGAACATATAGAAATGCTTATAATTGAAATACAGAATATAATACATAATGAATATCTCATGATTTTTATATTTTAACGGTTAATAGGTTAATTCTAGTTTGAATTCACAATTGAAAATGATGATATTGTCATCAAATTGGTTTAAATCGATTTCTCCGTTTAGAGTTGATTTACCTCGCACACCTTCAAATTCAAAGGTGCCATCAATGATATTGTTTTCTGTAGGTATAAAACTCGTAGTAAAGAATCCGTTCCCGGTAGGCTCTTGTAATACTATACTTTCTGAAGTGATTGTGCCTCTACCTGTAAAATTGAATACCGTTGTTATTTGAGAAATCAATGATCCGTCTTCAAGTTCAGTCGTGCCAGTATCACAATCTTCCAATGTGCCAATCACTTCACCTGTTTCAGAATCTATGAGGTTCATAAGAAAGCAAAATGCTGCACGCTCTTCTCCAGTTTGTGGATGAATGATGTTCTTTTCTTGGGCAACTGAAATTCCTCTTCCGATGATATTCAACTGAACAGTCTGTAGACTTGGTTCTGTAAAGTCATCATCGTCACTACTACAAGAACACGATAATAGGACTATACTTGTTAAAATGATAAATTTGATTGTTTTCATGATTAAAGATTTAATTTTTGATTAATGATATTGTTTTAGATTATATGATTATTAAAATTTTAGATATTCAATTTTTAATTTAGCTCTCGTGCAATTCCATCCCATTTTATTGTGCTTTAAGCCTCTAACTAAACATAAAAATCCAGTAGTTAATAAGATACGCACAGATATATCAAGTCATTTTTTTTGTTTTCACTGCGAGTTATAGCGTTACATATTGAAGTTCTAATAAGCTTATGGCTGGTCATACATTTTACAATTATTATTTTTGAGATATGTCTTTAAATAAAAACATCTCTATTACTTTGTTTGAGGCACCATTGTAGAAACCTGTTTCCTTATAAAAATGTGTTGGATTTTTAAAAGTCCCAAAAATCATATCAATGAAAGAGAGATCAGAATAGTTATAAGCATGTGTTCCTTTCCCGTGATGAACTGAATGCGACTCAGGTCTTTGGATGATATAACCAATCCATTTTGGTGTTTTAATATTGCTATGTTGAAAAATGGCTAAAAATGTTGTGATAAGAATAAATAGTGTTGTGGCTTCAACTGTGAAACCAGCTATAACTACTAAACATAAACTACCAAGTAATGTGAAGCCTATCATATCCATTAGACTAAAATAAAAAGCGCCATAGGCATCTAAGCGTTCTGCACTATGATGCATTTGATGAAACACTCTCCACAAATAATTACTTCGATGCATCATCCTGTGCCAAACATAAACCCCCAACTCATAGATAATTAAAGCTACAAAAGCACCTGTATAAGTTCCTAAAATGGATAGATCAAAAATTTGAAAATGGATTAAATACGCATCCCAAATGAGTGGAAAATAAGTTGATAAAAAAAAGAATATCGTAAAAGCTATAAACCCTTTCAACTTCCAATACTTAACTTGGGGAAGTACTTTAGCAGGAAAAAGCGCCTCCCAAAGCATAATAAAAGCATACATGATTAAAATCACAATAGATATTGGATCTGTAATAATCTCTAACGGACTAGGCAAGTTCATAATTATATCTTTCATTTTAATAGATTTTAGATGATTGTATTTTTTTGATTTTTAAACACCTTATACTGTTCGGTTTTTGATTTTTGATGATAGTGCAAATCTAAATGGGATACTTTAGCACTAAAAAAAATGTAGGTATACAAAAAGTGGTCTACCAAAGTATTTTAGATAGACCATTTTGATTTTTCACTTAAAAAAGAGTAAACATTAGGTAGACATTCATTAAAAAATTACTGAATATCAGGTGATTAAATAAAACAAGATTTAAGAAAAGTAATACTTAAAAAAGGAAAATAATTTTAGTTTTTAGTTTTCTAAACTTAAAAAATAACTCAAAAGTTCTTGATTAGCATCGAGATTGAGTTTTTTTCTAAGTCTATAACGAGCCGTTTTAACACTCTCTGGTGTAATTCCTAGTACAGAGGCTGTTTCTTTGATATTAAGATTTAACCTTGTTAATGTACATATACGCATATCATTAGCACTTAAATCTGGATGCCTAGACTTCAGTTCTTTAATGAAATCTGTATGAACATCTTCAAAATAGCGTTTAAAGTCTTCCCAATCTCTATCAATATTAATGTGCTGTTTAATTATTCGGCTAAGCTCGTTTATAATGGACTGTTGTGTTTTAGGTGTTGCTGATTTGAGCAGTTCTATTTTTTCTTTTAAGTCTTGGAATAACTCACTTTTTTGAACAAAATTCAACGTATAAGACGTTAGCTCTTTATTTCTAAAATCTAATTTCTGTTTTAACTCTTGTTGCTTGAACTTGGCATTCTCTAATTCGGCCTTATTATACTCCTCCTTGGTGGTCTGTAACTCACGTCTTTGAGAAATACGCTTTTTTAAATTCATAAGGTAAAGAGTGGCTATAAACATAAAACACAAAACACCAATAATCAAACCCCATTTAATGATGTCGTCTGTCTTTTTCTTTTCTTGAAGTAATGCTAATTCTTTTTCTTTATTATCTAATTCATTTTCGAACTCAATTGTGGCAATGCGCATAGTTTTTTCAGAATTAAAAACACTGTCTTTTAAAGCAATATATTTATCATAGTATACTAATGCCTCTTCAGGTTTATTCGCTTTTAGTTTTAGATCTTTAAGTATTTTATAAGATTCCAATTCGTATCGTTTCAAATTGTTCTTTTTTGCTCTAGAAATTGCTAATTCCAAATGTTGTTGAGATACGTCAAACTTCTTATCTAGTAGGAGTAATTTACCATATTGAATAAGGTTATTGATCATTCCATCAGTATCATGAACTGCTCTGCTTTTCATAATGGATTGCTCAATATGGTAATAGGCTTGCTCTTTTTCATTGAGTTTAATATATAATTGCCCTAGCCTATTATGTACCTCACCAATACCATAAGTAAAGTTAGCTTGATCGTGCATTTTCAAAGCATTTGTTAAATAATCTTTTGCTTCATACAATCTATCTTGATCAATATAAATTGTGGCAATTTTAGTAAAAGTAGTGGCAATTCTAGATTTTAGATCGAGAGCTGTAAATTGATCTATTGCATCTTGATACATCTCCAAAGCTTTATCTTCTTCATGTAATGCAGCATATAGCATACCTATGTTTAATGTGCAATTAGCAACTTCTTCTAAACTGTTTAGGGTCTTGTATTGCTTAAGGGCGCTATTCAAAGCTTTAAAAGATGCTGTATAATTGCCTCTGGTCCAAAATGCCACGCCAATCACACGACTAGCTCTAGCCTTGCCTTCTAAATAATTCAAACTATCTGACAACATTAAAGCTTTGTTGCCATAGTCTAAAGACGCATTTGAGTCTACTATCCAATAACTATAACCTATTTCATTCAATAGGTCGATATAAGTGGTAGACTTAGGCTCTGTAAATTCAAGAACTGCTTTAAGACTATCAATCTGTTTTTGAGAAGAAGAAAAGAATGTGACAAAAAAGAAAACTAAGCAATAAAAAAACTTCATATCTGCTTGATGCAATTTGTTATTCAGGATATAAAGTTAAACTTTTCATAGCAATGTAAAGTCTGAATTGCATTAATTAGAATAAATCGTAGCTTAGGACGTTATGTTCATAAAAGAAAAAGAGAAATGTGTTCTATAGTATTTTTCTAACTAAAAATACTATTATTTAAGACGATACCTTAATTGTATATCAAGTTTTATTTGAATTCTTAATTATGTCCTCTTTCTCCTCTGAGGTATATATAGGAGAAACGTTAAAGAATTTTGATTTTTTTGACTTATAATATTTACGGTTTCTAAGCTGCCTTTTCATAAACTTTTTTCTGTTATAGATTTCATAAACAAACAACTTATTGTATTGTCCAACTTCAGATTTTAACTCCAATTTAATTTTAGAAATCAAATCTTGTATCTCATCAAAATATTTCAAACCCATAGTTTTATTCGAAGAAAATGGCGAATTACTTTCATAAACAACCCAGTAAAGGGTGTTTTCTTTGAAGCGAACCTCATTCGGGTTGTCTTCAAGAATGACCGCGTTTTTAATTACGTTTTCGTCTTTACTTTCATTAACTTTAGTTTCGGTTAAACTAGCATTAATTGGTTCTTTTTTCTCTAAGTACATCACAATCCAATGCCTTCCTAAGTTAGCTTGTACCACATAATTACCTAAAGGTAATTTTTTAAGATTGATTTTTCCTGCGTTACTATTAACATCTATACTTTCTAAATAGGTATCGTTTAGAATGTCTACTTGTCGTATTTGCTTTTTCTCACTTTCTAAGATCAGGCTATCACCACTTGCATTCAGTTTTTGTATCAATTTTAATTTTCGAGCAGCATAACTTGTATTCTTTTGAAAAGTAATTTCCTGACCGAATAGAGATACAGTAAACAGCATAAATAATTGTAGGCAAAAATGTTTAAACATGATTTTGGCTTATTTGATGTTACAAAATTAGTTGTAATTGGTCTTGTAGGTTGACGCTATATATACAAATCGTAATCCATTTCATAACACTTACAGCAAATATGATTAAACATTTTATCTAAAATTATCACGATATTTTTGTATCTGTGTATGTTGAATTACATGTTATATTGAATACAATAGAAACTCTTTCAATTAATTCTATCTCGAATAAAGATAACTCACAAAAGAAAAAGGTTTAGCTCACAAAATTCATTAATTTATTTTGTAGAGCAAACCTACCAAAGCTTTGATAAGTCATTATAGATATCTTAAATTTTTGCTTATAAAAATGGTTTGACGTGGTCAGGTTCGTGTTCCAAATCGTGTTCATTTTGAACTTCTAAGGTAACTAAATCATAAATAGTTTTCATAAAAAAACGGCTTAGCGTGAACTAAACCGTTGATTTAAAATAATTTATATTTAGTAGCGGGAACTGGACTCGAACCAGTGACCTTCGGGTTATGAGCCCGACGAGCTACCTGCTGCTCTATCCCGCGATATTGGACTGCAAATATACAACGCTTTTTGATTTCTACAAACATAATAGATAAAAAAACTCCTAACATCTAAATGAAAGGAGTTCGATAAAAACAAAACTATAAAAATAACTAGTCTTCTGTATCTAGAGTAGCAATTGTACCTCTTTCATTAGTATTTACAAAATCGAATTGTTGCAGTTTTGGAAACTTAGCTTCCAATCCTACTAATTCACCTTTAAAACCATTGTTTCCTAACATCAAAACTTTTAAGTTAGATAAGTTTGCCAGATCAGATGGCAGATTACCATAAAATGCATTATTTGCTAAAACTAATTCTTCTAAGTTTGTTAAATTAGAAACTGAACTAGGTACTATACCTAATAGGTTATTATCAAACACACTTAAAATTTT
The DNA here is from genome assembly GCF_947503375.1 of uncultured Psychroserpens sp. GTDB lineage: Bacteria > Bacteroidota > Bacteroidia > Flavobacteriales > Flavobacteriaceae > Psychroserpens. The sequence continues at coordinate 212,702 of NZ_CANNDQ010000005.1, read as the reverse complement.
TAAGTTTTTTAAGTCTCCTATTGTTGATGGCAATTTTCCTGTGAGCTTATTACTACTTACCAATAATTCTTTCAAATTATATAACTCTCCTAGTGTAGAAGGCAAACTTCCTGTTAAATTATTGCTATATAATTCTAATGTTTGCAACTGAGATAATTGTCCTATAGAAGCTGGGATTGAGCCTTCAATTGTATTCATAAATAATTGTAAGGTCTTTAAAGATGATAATTCGCCAAGGCTTGTTGGTAATTCACCACTTAATTTGTTAAATGCGATATTGATTTTTGTTAAAGCTTTCAAGTTTCCAATTGAATTAGGAATAGCTCCAGAAATGTTATTTCTAAAAAAGTTCATTTCTTGAAGGTGTATCAAGTCGCCAATTGCTTCAGGTAGTTGACCCTCCAAATTATTGAACTCTAAATTTAAAGCTACAACTTTTTCATCTCTTACCGTAACACCATACCAACTATCAACTGGATCGGACAAATCCCAAGTTGTAGCCCAAGTAGAACCATTCGTAGCATTGTGTAAAGCTATAAGAGCTTGTTTTTCTTTTGAAGATACATTGGCAAAAGCAACCAATGTTACCAAACATAGTAATAATGTAATTTTAGCGGTTTTCATAAAAGTAGATTTTTGCGAGGGAGCATATTTACTATAACGAAAATAACAAAATACCGATAATATGCGAACTTTTTTCGATGAAATGCAATGTTGTTTATCGAAAAAAAATATAAATAATTGAAAATCAAATACTTAAAATATTACTACTGCTCTATGTTTTGGGCTAGGAAATTGATAATTTCTTGATTCTCTGTGGTTATATGTAATTGAATTGGGTTACAACACACCTCACAATCTTCAATATAAGACTGCTTTATTTGTGAAATATCTATTAACATTGAAATGGTTTCCCAACAATATGGACATTGAAAAAAGTGTTCTTCCACAACTTAATTTTAGTTAATCAACAAAGCTCTTCTAGCTGTAATTGTATCGTTTCCCAATCTTTCATAAGCTTTTTAAGTTGTTGTTTTTTTGCTTGATAATTATCAAAAAAACTAACATCTGCAACAGTAGCATCGTAATTAGTTGCTAATTCTATGTCATGGGTCTTTATTTCCTTCTCCAATTGACTAATTTTAGATTCTACATTACTTAATTTATTATTAAGTGACTTAATCTTTTTTTGATCTTGGTATGACTGCTTGTTACTTGATCTTGGTGATTCTTTTACTACTGTTCTTCGTTCTACTTCTCTTAAATTCTCTACATTTCTTTGTTCTAAATAAAAATCAATATCACCCAAATATTCTTTTATCTTTTGATCTTTAAACTCATATACTACATTTGCCAAACCTTGTAGAAAATCTCTATCGTGAGAAACTAAAACTAAAGTCCCTTCAAACTTTTTTAAGGCTTCTTTTAAAACATTTTTAGACTTAATATCTAAATGATTCGTAGGCTCATCCATCACCAAGACATTTAATGGCTGAAGCATCAATTTAGCTAAAGCCAATCGGTTTCGTTCACCACCAGAAAGTACTCTAACATATTTTTCTACCTCTTCGCCTCGAAACAAAAATGACCCTAAGATGTCACGAACTTTACTTCTATTCGATTCATTTGCAGCATCAATCATGGTATCCAAAACAGTTTTGCTTCCATCAAGATATTCAGCTTGGTTTTGAGCAAAATAGCCTATTTGTACATTATGACCTAGTTTTAAATTTCCGCTATGTTTGAGCTCACCAACAATAATCTTTGCTAATGTTGATTTCCCTTGACCATTCTGACCTACAAAAGCAGTCTTACTATCTCGCTCTATCATTAAATCAATATTGGATAGTACATGGTTATCATCATAACTTTTCGATATGTTATGGGCTTCAACAACTACTTTTCCTGGTGTTACTGAAACAGGGAAATTCAATGTCATAACACTATTGTCATCTTCGTCAACTTCAATGCGCTCCATCCTGTCTAATTTTTTTATAAGTGACTGAGCCATTGTAGCTTTACTGGCTTTTGCTCTAAATTTCTCAATGAGTTTTTCAGTTTGTTCTATTTGCTTTTTCTGATTTTTTTGAGAAGCTAATTGCTGTGTTTTTATCTCTTCACGTAATACCAAAAATTTTGAATACGGTTTTGGGTAATCATAGATTCTTCCTAAGGAAATCTCTATAGTACGATTTGTAACATTATCTAAAAACATTTTATCATGAGAAACGATAACTACAGCTCCTGAATAACTTTTTAAAAAACTCTCTAACCAAATTATAGATTCTATGTCCAAATGGTTGGTTGGCTCATCTAATAATAATATATCATTGTTTTGAAGAAGTAATTTAGCCAATTCAATACGCATACGCCAACCACCAGAAAATGTGTCGGTCAATTTATTAAAATCATCTCTTTTAAAACCTAAGCCCTGTAGTATTTTTTCGGTTTCACCTTGATAGTTGTATCCACCAATTATTTCATATTGATGTTGTACATCGTTTAAATCTATCATTAATTGATTGTAGGTTTCACTTTCATAATCGGTTCGTTCGGCTAATTGCTCATTGACATGCTCCATTTGAGTTTCTAGCTTTTTAATTTCTTCAAAAGCCTCATATGATTCTTCTAAAACAGTCCTACCAAAAACAAAATCTATATCTTGCTTAAGAAAACCAAAGCTCAAATTTTTATCTGCAGCAATTTGCCCAGAATCGGGTTCTAATTCTTTTGAAAGAATTTTAAGCATGGTCGATTTACCAGCACCGTTTTTTCCTATCAAACCAATTCGATCACCTGGACTTAACTTAAAAGTAATGTCTTCGAATAAGTATTCGCCTTGAAATGAGATAGATAAATTATGAATGTTAAGCATAGTTTTTTCAAATATTACAATTACAATAAACATTATAAATGTTAGTAATATTAGTCGTAAATAAACTAATTTTACTTTTAGTAAAAGCAACAAAAGTAAACAATTTTAAGTCATGCTAAAAGGCACTAAAGTATATAGTATTTTTACTGGAACATGTCCAAAATGCCAGCAAGAATCAATGTACGAAACAAAGAATCCTTATATATTGAGCGATGTTTTAAAAATAAACAAAAAGTGTTCTTACTGTAACACTACTTATAGAATGGAACCTTCCTTTTTTTATGGTTCGATGTATGTTAGCTATGGTGTTGGCATTGCCTTTGCTGTAGCCACTTTTATAATTAGTTATCTCTTTTTAAGATCCTCACTCTTTACAGCTTTTATAGCAATCGTGATTACAACTATAGTATTTGGTCCAATTATAATGCGTCTTTCAAGAAATATTTGGATCAATCTTTTTATGAACTATGACAAGACATTAGTTAATAAAAATAGAAGTTCTTAATCTTGTTGATACCGTTTGATATCAATTTCCGAATCTAATCGGTTTAACTTATTTATATGATTGAAAAGCTGGTCTGCTACATATGGCGAAAGCATAACACCTCTTGTTCCTAAACCATTTAAAACATGAATGTTATTATAGCGTGGATGCGTTCCTATTAAAGGTCTTCTATCTTTAGTTGTAGGTCGTATACCTGCGACTTGTTCAACAACTTGAAACTTACAACTGATAATAGTTTTTAATTTTAAAACTAGCTCTTCTTTTGCTTTTTCTGTAATTTGGTGCGTTTTGTCTTCCCATTCATAAGTTGAACCAACCCAATAAAGATCATTACCTAAGGGAACAATAAATACTGAAGACTTTAAAATAAAGTTTATTCTTAATTTTGGTGCTTTTATTGTTAGCATTTCTCCTTTTGTACCATTTAATGGTAAATAATTAAAAAATGGATTTCTAGATAGCCCATAACCTTCTGCAAAAACTACATGCTTAGCTATGATATTTTTATATTGAATGATGCCAGATTCTATGTTTAATAAATCATATTTAAAAGAGTCTTTCTTGAGTTGACCCTCGCTATCTAAATATGAATTGTAAGCATTTACTAGTCTTGATGTATTTATTCTTCCTGAATGCAATACTTTTCCAAAACCAAAATCTGCAGTTATAAATGCATTTGAATTTTTTATAAGTTCTGTAGATAAAAAATCTCTCAAGACCGGTTTTTCGGAGGCTAAAAACCAATTGTTTTGTTCTTCAATAGAAGTAAATTTTCTATAGATTGGTAACCTATAGTTAAGTTTTATCTTTAAAAGTTTTTCAAGTTCTGTATAAAATGGTATTGCAATCTCTAACTGTGATTTTGCGTCCCAAACCTTTGTAAATCGTTTTAAGATTACCGGATTATATAATCCTGCTGCTACTCTTGAAGATAATTGAGAGGCATTATCGAAAACAATAAAAGACTTTTGGTTTGCTCTTAATTTTTCACAGAATGCAATTCCTGCTAGTCCACATCCTACAACGATATAATCTATGGTTTTCATAGTTCTAAAATAATGTAAATAAAAAACGCTCACTAGTTTTAGTGAGCGTTTTTATAAGGGTTTCTTTACTTAGTAAGACCACATATCTTGTTCAAAGTTGCGTATTTTATCCTTAATACGATCAGACTCAAGCAATTGCATCAAAGCGTTATCTGCAACATATTCTTTGACTTCACGATCTCCATATACGTTTTCTTCTTTATACATGTACCCATTAAAACGTCTTGAGTTTAACAAATGGTCAAATGATAATGGCATAGCACTATTTTTATTATTAAATGCTTTAGCTTGGTGAAGCACTTCTCTTGCTTCTGGGAAAAATACCCAAAATAATGCATTAGGCACTCTATTAGCTTCATCATTAGAATCGATAAAGTTAATATCTGGTGCAGCTGGTGCAATACCTAATACTCTATATTTGAGTTCGCCATGACGCTTGTCAAAGTACCAAAGCCCTTTTACTAAATATGCACTAATATCAAATGCTTCTATATTTCTCGTTGTGATATACTCAGGATCTACATAACCATCAGCATTTAATTGGTCATAACCAATATCTAAAGTATCAACCTTAGTTGTGATGTCTTTAAGCTCCTTCATTGTTCTTTTCTCAGTAAAGTAAGAATCATTATAAACATTTGTGATTTTTCCATCTTTGACAGCTTTAATCAATGTATGATAAAGCGAGCGTCTTTCCTTGCCAATATTATTAGTGTCAACAGGGAAATATAACGGAAAGTTAACACGCTCATCTAAAACAACTTTTTCCCAAGTCATTTTAGAGAACAGTATGTCTCTATCATCAACATAGCCATACTCCAAAGGCTTGTCATTATCAAGCGCCAACTGTGCTTCGGTTTTAACACCAATTTCTTGTGGTGTTTGCGCATTTAAAATATTTGCCTGAGAATGTATACTAGATGTAATACTAATAGTGGCAATTATTGATAATAAAAATTTATAATTCATCGTCTTTAATTTTTAAATTTGGGTTATTCTATAACAATAGGTTAATTAGATAACTCGATAACAACTGGAGTTGCTGGTTTGATAATTGGACCATTACTTCTAGCCTTGATATCAAAGATTTGAATTGCAGCTCCTCGCTTCGCTTTACGTAAAGCACCTTTAGCTGTTCCATTCAATCTGTTTCCAGAACAGGTTACAGATGGTTGTCCTGGTACTTTAATTTTGAAGCTTGTTACAGTTAATGGTAAGTCAAAATCGAAATCTTCTAATACTGATTCTACTTTACCAATTTCTACATTATTTCTAGGAAGTTTACCTTCACTCTGTCCATTAAGTTTACCTGTTGGTTTAGGAATATCTTTAATTCTAAATATAGCTTTATCACTTACTTTAGAACCGTCATCTAATGTTGCTGTTACATTAATAGTTACTTCTCTTCCAGATGTTGGCACCATAGTATATTTACCCATTCCAGAACCTTTTTTCAAACCAGCTCCAGTAGCAGAAACTTTATTGTCTGGTACACCGGCAAACGATATGGTCATTGGATTTACAACTCCACGATACACTACATTCATCTTGTCTGCAGAAATAGTTGCTGAATTTGGTCTTGGTACTACTACATAGTTACCTTTGATAGGGATCTCTAATGGCTTTCCATCTTCCATAAAAGTAAATGTACCATCGATTTCATGTTCACCTACACCACCAACGTTAAAATCTAAACGCGCAGCTCCAGTAGAGTCAATCGCCTCATTTAAATCAATAGCTTGACCTCCAATGCTTAATCCTGTTGGTGGCACTTTTGCATATTTACCAATCACTACTCTTCCTTGGAATTTTTCACCTGCGAAAAATGCTGACTTATCAGCTAAAATGATAGCTTTATACTTATCTAAAGATACTGCATCAGTTAAAACATTACCTAAATAGTAGTTAATAATGTTAGCCTCAGTTACCTCAACATCGTTTTGGAATGCTGTTAACTTAGTAAAAGAAGCAATAGCTGGGAATCCTTTGAAATGGTAATCTAACCAGTCTATCTTCTTACCGTCTTTATTTTCTACTTTTTCAGTACTGAACGTTTTGTCAAAATTTGCTAAAACTTTTTGAGCTTTTATATCCTTTCCTAGTATTCTTCTAATTTCAGATTTATACTCTTCTATTTTAGACATAACTTCCTGACCTTTTTTGGTCATTCTATCACCTGTAAACCATGCTTCATCAAGGATATCTGTTTTATCCATTGCCTCGAAAGGTAATTTACCGGTTTCAGGGTCAATTTTATAGTCGCCTTGCTTAAGAAGGTCATTCTTTAAAGTTTCGATATATCTATAAAATTTATCTGATGCCGCACTAACTTCTTTTGCTTTAGCTGCTGGAATCATGAAATCTTCAGGCTTTTCTTCAGATTTTTTATCAAGATCGGCTAGTAATGCTTCATTTCGCTCACTAGTTAATGCGTTTGAATCAGCAAACTTTGCTTCCATCAAACCAAAAGCGGATAGTACTTCTTTTGACATATTCATAGCCATCATCGCGATGAAGACCAAGTACATCAAGTTAATCATTTTCTGTCTTGCAGATAATTTTCCTCCTGCCATTTTTAATTAGTTTTTAGTCGTTAATAATATACTTATAGTTCAAAAAACTAATTAGTTTTTGTTCATTGCAGATAACATGCCACCATAAACACCATTTAATGATGAAAGGTTAGATGCTAGAGATTGCATTTGTTCTTTTAACTTAGTTGCATTTTCAACAGCTTCCTCATTAATAGCTGCTTGACGATTAGCACTTTCCATTTGAACTTTGTAAAGGCTATTTAACGATTCCATTTGAGCTGCAGCTAAAGACATTTCTTCACTGTATTTCTTTTGTGCATTCATAGCGTCAACTGTAGGACTGATTCCTTTCGCTGCACCTTCAAAGTTTTTAATACTATCTCCAAGACTTGCCATTAACTCACCGTCAATTTTTGCTTCTTTTAAGAGGTTATCTAATTTTTTAGATAATAATCCTTCTGCGTCCTTAGGCTCTTCTTTTTTCTTCTTAGTTGAAGTCATCCCTCCTGCTAATTCAGGATATACTAATGACCAATCTAATTCTGATTGTTGTCTTTCAAAAGCTGAATATGTAAATACCAAGGCCTCTACAATCATACCTACGGTTAAAATTTCAGAACCATAAGGCCAGTGCTGGATTTTAAATAAAGCCCCAACAATTACGATTGCCGCTCCTAATCCGTAGACCATGTTTGTGATTGTGATGTTTCCTTTCTGTGCCATAATTTTTGTTTTTAGTTTTAAGTAGTTGAATACTTAAGTAGATTAAATATTTAGTTTAGTTAATTGTTTTAATTAGTTAGTTGCTGCGTTTTGTGTTACTTCTGTTCCCATATAATCTTGAACAGTTCTAAAACCTATGTAACTTCTTGCTGAATCTGCATACTCATAATCCCTTGAGCTAACTTGTAAGAAATACGCAACATCTTTCCATGAACCTCCACGAACGACTTTACGTTCGTTATCTGGATCATTCACGGTTGGGTTGAATGAAGCTGAATATTCATAAGATGCTGGATCATAAGAGCCTTGCACCCACTCTGAAACATTACCAGCCATGTTATATAAATCAAAATCATTTGGCTCATAAGCATCAGCTTCTACAGTGTAGAGTGCTTGATCTGCAGCATAATCACCTCTTAAAGGTTTAAAGTTGGCCATAAAACAACCTCTGTCATTTTTAGCATACGGTCCGCCCCAAGGGAATGTAGCTCCTTGAAGACCTCCTCTTGCTGCATATTCCCATTCTGCTTCAGAAGGCAATCTAAACTTATTAACAAATTGTCTTCCTTTTTCTTTTTGATAGATATTCTTTTTCAATGTTCTCCATTGACAAAATGCATTTGCTTGTTTCCAAGATACACCTACAACTGGGTAATCTCCATAAGCATCGTGCCAGAAGTAATCGTTGTGCATTGGCTCATTATACGAGTAAGAAAAATCTCTAATCCAAGCCGTAGTGTCAGGATACACTTCAATCTCTTCAGTGATAATAACATCTCTACGTCTTAAATTACGATCTTTAGCAGCTTTTTGGATATCCATATACTGGTACTGAAACTTAAATTTAGTTACATCCCAAGTGCGTTGACCGTTGTATGATTCTTCAATTGGAAGATACATAGTATCCATCACTTCTGCGTAATATTCATCTGGATAATCTGCGGTATCAAAAATTAAATCAACTTCGCGATTTAGTTTCCTACCTTCATAACCAGTTGGTCCTAGACCACTATAGTTATCATACATGTATTTTTCATACACAGACATGTTTTCTGGATCAGCATCATTGAACGCAAACTCTCCAATACCTCCACTTCCTGGAGTTTCACCAATTTCATCGGCTAAAATGGCAAGTTTAGTTCTTAAGATAGAATCTCGAACCCAATATACAAACTCGCGGTATTCACTATTTGTAATTTCAGTTTCATCCATGTAAAACGCTCTTACAGTAACTGTACGTGTAGGTGCGTCCTGCACACCTGCAAGGTCATCATCAGATTTACCCATAATAAATGCTCCTCCAGGAACAAGTGTCATACCATATGGTTTTTCTGGATGCCATTTCTTTCCTCTAACTCCAACCAGTTCTCCTCTGTCACCAGAGCCACAACTGACCAATAGAGCTAAAACAGCGGTTAATAAAGCAAACTTCTTAATATTCATAGAAACTCGAGGTTAAATTATTTAGTTGTAATTGTATACTTAATTTTTTTAAGGCAGTAAACATATCCATATATTTTGTAAAAAACAATTTTTTTTTAAGTTTTTTGACACTTTATCCTAAAAACTTAACATTTCATCGATTAAAACAATGTTAAAATTTTAGACCATGAATATACTAAAAACTGTTCTTTTTATACGCTTTATACCATCTTTCTGGTATCTTACCATGGCTTGCTTCAATATAATCTTCATGCGTGCAAGGTAATAACGTGTGCTTTTTTAATTTATTATTAACATTTGGTAAAAAAGGTATTTCAATCCACCAACGTCCCGTTTTAATACTTTTATAGAAAATCAACTCCTCATCTTCTATTAAAACATTATACTTTTGGTAATTATCTTCATTATTAAAATCGTCATCCTCTACTCGACAATTGACTCCTTCAATGAAATACCATATCATTTGCGAAATTAACATTGGTGTTGCTTCTAACTCGTTGGTAGTTTTATACTCATAAATACCAAAAGAAGATACTTTATTACTAATGCCAGCATACCTTGAAATTGTACAAATCTCTTTCCCGTCAAATCCGTTTGGTGAATATTTTTGCTTAGCACCAACTTCTGCTGCTCGTACAGACTTTAAATCCATAGTAACAATATGAGCATCACGCATTACAGGTTCAACCATATTAATATTATGCGTAATCTCTCCTAATCTGTATGCCTCAAAATACAACTTCTCCATCAAGTCAATTTCTTCTTGAGAATTAAAATAGGTTTGATATCCAATTGCAGAGTAATTGAATAGATTGTATGGTTGCTCTAATATAATTTTACCCAAAAAGCTATTATTCTTCATTTCAACCGATGCGTCTCCAAGATCAAAATTACTATCTACATTGACAATATTGACCATTGGAGCCATGGTATCATAAGCACGATAATTAGCATAGGTAATATCTTGGCTTCCACCAAGTATAATTGGTATTACTCTGTTTTCAATTAAAACTGAAATTAGCGTACGTACTGCATAATAAGTGTCTTCTGTTGAAGCACCTGCTGGAATATCTCCCAAATCTGCTATTGTAGTATACCAATTTCCAGGAAACAGAGAATACAAGGATGTTCTTATGGTATCAAAACTAAGTTCTTCTCCCATATAATTAACATCATTCCTATTTTCTTTTACGCCTAGTATAGCTAATTTAACACCATCAAGGTCAGGTATGCCATGTTGTGTAGAGTGAATTCTTATTCTTTTGCCAAGCGCTTGTTCAGACAATAGCTCGTTATGAGCTAATACTGAATCTGAGACAGGAGACAAAAAATTAAAATTCATTAAAATTTATTTTTTAGTAGTAGTTTTCTTTTTGGTGGTTCTTTTTTTGGTTGTCGCTTTTTTCTTTGGCGCCTTCTTTTCTATTTCAGCTTGAGCTTCCTCTAAAGTCATATCAGAAACATCAACAGTCTTTGGCAACTCAACTTTTACTTTCCCTTTAATAATATGATGTCTTCCCCATCTAGCTTTCTCAATACGAATACCTTCATCTTCCCAATGATGAATCAACTTATCTTTTTCTTTCTGAATTTTATCTTCAATCAATTCTACAATATCTGTATCAGACAAATTGTCCCAATCGTATTTTTTATTGACGTTGATAAACATGTTGTTCCATTTAATGAATGGTCCAAATCGTCCTTTCCCTTTTTGAACAGGTAAATCCTGATACATATATATAGGAGCATCTGCTTTTTGCTTCTCTTTTATGAGTTCAATAGCTTGGTTCATTTCTACGTCAATTGGGTTTGTTCCGGCTGGAAGTGATACGAATTTTTTTCCAAATTTAACATATGGTCCGAAACGACCGTTATTAACTTCAATTACTTCCCCTTCATAAGTGCCTAATTGCTTTGGCAATTTAAACAATTCCATTGCTTCTTCATAAGTAATGGTTGTTAATTGTTGGTCAGGGGAAAGACTTGCGAACTGAGGCTTTTCCTCATCATCAACAGTTCCTATTTGTACCATTGGTCCAAATTTACCTAACCTTACACTTACCTGCTTACCTGTTTTAGGGTCTGTACCAAGAATTCGCTCTCCTGATTCACGTTCGGCATTGGCAGCTACATCTTCAACTTTTGGATGAAAGCTTTTATAAAAATCTTTCATCATTTTAGTCCAATCTTCTTTACCTTCAGCAATTTCGTCAAAATCGGCTTCAACTTTAGCTGTAAAATTATAGTCTAAAATACTTCCGAAGTGATTGACCAAAAAATCTGTTACGATCATACCAATATCTGTTGGTATCAATTTACCTTTATCACTGTTAACTTTTTCTGTAAGCGTATGATCTTTGATTCCACTATTTTGAAGTATTAACTGGACGTAATCTCTTTCAACGCCTTCGTTAGAACCTTTTTCTATATAATTTCTATTTTGAATCGTTGAAATTGTTGGTGCATAGGTAGAAGGACGACCAATACCTAACTCTTCTAACTTCTTAACCAAAGAAGCTTCGGTATATCTGTAAGGAGGTCTTGAAAAGCGTTGTGTAGCTGTGATGTAATTATTCAACAAAACTTCATCTATTTGCATAGCAGGCAACATTCCTTCTTGTTCTGTATCTTCGTCATCAGTACCTTCAAGGTAAACTTTTAAAAAACCTTCAAAAGTAATTACTTCTCCACTAGCAGTGAAAGTGTTGCTATGAGTAGAGGCACTAATTTTAATATTGGTTCGCTCTAATTTTGCTTCACTCATTTGTGAAGCTATAGCGCGCTTCCAAATCAAATCGTATAAACGTGCTTGGTCTCGCTCTACGTTAACAGAATGTCTAGAAAAATCTGTAGGGCGTATTGCCTCATGCGCTTCTTGAGCCCCTTTAGATTTACCCTTATAATTTCTAGGTTTACTAAACTCTGAACCGTAAGCGCTTTCTATTGCAGCTTGCGCTCCTTTTCGTGCTTCATCAGATAGATTTACACTATCAGTTCTCATGTAAGTAATAAGTCCTGCTTCATACAACCGCTGCGCATTACTCATTGTTCTACTTACTGAAAATCCTAATTTTCTTGAAGCCTCTTGCTGCATTGTAGATGTTGTAAATGGTGCTGCTGGCGATTTCTTAGCTGGTTTTTTTTCTAAATCTGAAACTTTAAAGCTTGCGTTAATATTAGACTCCAAAAAGCCGTAAGCATCTTCTCTTGACGAAAAATTCTTAGGAAGTTTTGCCTTGAATGTTTGTCCGTTCTCATTTGAAAACTCAGCATCTATTCTAAAAGACGCTTCAGCATTGAACTCATTAATTTCTCGTTCTCGTTCAACTATCAAACGTACTGATACTGATTGGACTCGACCTGCAGACAAACCTCCTTTTACTTTTCTCCAAAGTACTGGAGATAACTCATAACCTACTATTCTGTCTAACACGCGGCGAGCTTGTTGTGCGTCAACTAAATCGTAATCTATACCTCTTGGGTTCTCAATAGCTTTTTTTATGGCAGATTTTGTGATCTCATGAAAAACTATACGCTTGGTTTTTGATTTATCTAGCCCTAAAGTTTCAGCCAAATGCCACGCAATAGCTTCTCCTTCACGATCTTCATCACTAGCGAGCCAAACCATTTCTGCTTTTTTGGCTAAATCCTTTAACTTCTTAACGACATCTTTCTTATCTTTTGAAACCTGATATTTGGGTTTAAAATCACCATCTACATCAACTCCTAATTCTTTTGAAGGCAGGTCTGCAATGTGACCAAAACTTGACTCTACTTTGAAATCTTTTCCTAAAAACTTCTCTATGGTTTTGGCTTTTGCTGGTGACTCTACAATGACTAAATTCTTCGGCATATTTGATTTTTTCAGGCTACAAATGTATGTGAAAAAAAATTTATCTTCCTAATTTTTAAAAATTTCAATAGTATTTTAACCTTATTATCATAAAGTTCGTCTATAAAAAAAGCCTGAAAATTTCAGGCCATGCATTCTATTCTAAATTTAATGTTATGGATACACGTAGTTAATAGCTTCGGGGAAATCTTCAATATTTAGAACGACTTCGTTTGAACCATCAACACGTAAAGATGTAAGATCAAACACTCTGCTCTGTTGGAATACTGCCAAGCATGCCTCATCATTTGTGAAAACAAATTTTAAAAATCGCTGCTCAGGAGACGACTCTGCTACTTCGCCAGAATCTACAAGTACCATACTCCATGATGTTCCATTACACCCACTGGAAGACACTTCAATTGTCAAACAATCATCATTAATATCAAAACTCATAAGATCATAGAATCCTGAAGTTGCAGACTCATAAAACACATTATCTATAACAACAGGTTGACCACAATTACTAGTTTCCATATCGTCATCATCACATTGCGTGTTCATAAACAACAATGCAAAACAGATACAACTAATATAAATTTTTGACAATTTCATGAATGATATTTTTAATAAGATGATTAAACTTCCAAATGGTTGCGTTGTGTTTAAACATTTTCTTCTATCTGTTGTGTTTCAGCATTATCAAAGCCAATAACTTCTTTATAAATGAAATATAGCGGAATACCAACAAACGAAACCGTAGCTAAAATACCAATAAAACACAATAAGAAGCCTACCATTTCTGCTAGAAAGGATGCTACTAAAGTTAACCCAAATGTTATAAACCATTTTTTATTACCAAGATCAAAACTTACCTTAATCAAATTAGATAATGTAAAATCTGGATTAAATGCATAGATAACAATTAATAAGTTTAAAGGAACCATGACATAAATAAGTGGGAAAAAACACAATAATGTTGCTAATACACTAATTCCAATATAAGCCAATCCTACAGAAATTGTTTTAGAGAGGTATGTTTTTTTTAGAAAATAAAAATAATCTTCTTTTCCTAAAACATTCATATCATACTGAAACATGATGCGATACAAAGCAGCCTTAAGCGCAATAGTTATAGTAGCTACTGCAATAATTAAAATTAAATAGGCTAAAACAAAAACCAAAAGTAATAATGGTGCAGCTGTATCTATCATACTAGGATTGCTTGCATCAACAACTCCTAAAAAAATAAGAGGCAGATATACTATGATCATAAATGGTATTGCTAAAGCTACCGATAGCAAGACTGTTACAAGCCCTTGAATCCATATCTTTTTGAACAACTCAATACTTTGATTAAAAATAATACCAAAATCTAACATTTTGGCATTTTGGATTTTAAGTTGAATCTCTGCAAATAACATAAAAAATCTAATGATGGTTAAGTTATCAAAGGAAGTAAAAAAAATTGCTTTCAAATCAAAATCAACTCTGCCACTTTGTCATAATCTTTAAAATTATCATATCTTTGCATGCTAATTGATTATTAAATCTCATCCTTAATGGATTACCGTAATAAGGGAAGATATAAATGGAAAAAACAATAGACGAAAATAAACAAGGGGAAACACTAATTTTGACACCTAAACATGGTAACAATCGTAAGCTTTTTATAGAAAGTTATGGTTGCGCCATGAATTTTAGTGACAGCGAGATTGTAGCTTCTATATTATCTGATCAAGGATTTAATACCACTCAAAAGTTAGAAGATGCAGATTTAGTTTTAGTTAACACATGCTCAATAAGAGATAAAGCAGAACAAACTGTTAGAAAACGTCTTGAAAAATACAATGCTGTTAAACGCATTAACCCTAAAATGAAAGTTGGCGTTTTAGGCTGTATGGCTGAACGTTTAAAAACTAAATTTTTAGAAGAAGAAAAAATTGTTGATTTAGTAGTTGGACCTGATGCCTATAAAGATTTACCGAATCTTTTAGCAGAAGTTGATGAAGGTCGTGACGCTATTAATGTTATTCTTTCAAAAGAAGAAACTTATGGCGATATTTCTCCCGTACGATTAAATAGTAATGGCGTCACTGCATTTGTATCGATAACTCGTGGTTGTGATAATATGTGCACATTTTGTGTAGTCCCTTTTACTCGTGGAAGAGAACGAAGTAGAGATCCACAAAGTATCATCGAAGAAGTAAACAACTTATGGAATAAAGGTTTTAAGGAAATCACACTCTTAGGCCAGAATGTTGATAGTTATTTATGGTATGGTGGTGGACTCAAAAAGGACTTTCAAAAAGCAAGCGATTTACAGAAGGCAACAGCTGTTGATTTTGCTCAATTACTAGAATTATGCGCAAAAGCACAACCAAAAATGCGTATTCGATTTTCTACAAGTAATCCTCAGGATCTGACTTTGGATGTAATTGAAACCATGGCGAAATTTGATAATATTTGTAAGCACATTCATTTGCCTGTTCAAAGTGGAAGCAATAGAATTTTAAAAGAGATGAATCGTTTACATACGAGAGAGGAATATTTTGACCTCATTGATAATATTAGACGAATTCTTCCTGAATGTGCTATAAGTCAAGATCTAATAGCTGGTTTCCCAACAGAAACTGAAGAAGACCACCAAGATACTTTGAGCCTCATGGAATATGTGAAGTATAATTTTGGTTATATGTTTACCTATTCTGAACGACCAGGCACCATGGCAGAACGCAAAATGGATGATGATGTTCCTGAAGAAGTTAAAAAGCGACGTTTGGCAGAAATTGTTCAATTACAACGCGAACATAGTGAGATACGAACTAAAGAATACCTTAACAAAACAGTTGAAGTTTTAATCGAACGCGAATCAAAAAAATCTAATAACCAATGGTCTGGAAGAACATCCCAAAATATAGTTGCTGTATTTCCTAAAGAACATTACAATATTGGAGATTTAGTTAATGTAGATGTAAAAGATTGTACCAGCGCAACACTCATTGGTGAGGCTATTGGCTATTCAAAAAATAATTAAAACCACTTAGCAGGATATAACTATGGAATCAATTCAAGCCATAAAACAACGTTTCGGAATCATCGGTAATGATGCCAAGCTAAATCGCGCTATCGAGAAAGCGATACAGGTGTCACCGACAGACATCTCAGTATTGGTTACTGGTGAAAGTGGCGTTGGCAAAGAAAGTATTCCTAAGATCATACACCAACTATCACACCGCAAACACGGTAAATATATTGCTGTAAATTGCGGTGCCATTCCTGAAGGCACAATAGACAGCGAGCTTTTTGGTCACGAAAAAGGCGCCTTTACTGGAGCAACACAAACCCGTTCTGGCTACTTTGAAGTAGCTGATGGCGGAACCATTTTTTTAGATGAAGTTGGAGAATTACCATTAACCACACAAGTACGCTTATTACGTGTGTTAGAAAATGGCGAATTTATTAAAGTGGGTTCAAGTAAAGTACAAAAAACCAATGTACGAATTGTCGCAGCTACAAATGTAAACATGTTTGAAGCTATAAAAAAGGAGAAGTTTCGTGAAGATTTGTATTACAGATTAAGCACAATAGATATTAATATTCCGCCTCTAAGAGAGCGTAAAGAAGATATCCATCTTTTATTTAGAAAATTTGCTAGCGATTTTGCGCTCAAATACAAAATGCCAACAATTAAGCTAACTGAAGATGCTGTAGCCATTTTATTAAAACACCGCTGGAACGGAAACATTAGGCAATTGCGAAATGTTGCTGAGCAAATTTCGGTCTTAGAACAAAACCGAACAATAAGCGCTCAAACCCTTAGAGGTTATTTACCAAGTTCTTCGAATAATTTACCTGCTGTTATTAATACATCAAAAACTGAAAGTGATTTTAGTAACGAACGAGAGATTTTGTATAAAGTGCTTTTTGATATGAAAAATGATCTTAACGATCTCAAAAAGCTAACTATGGAATTAATGAAAAGCGGTAATGCAAATGAGGTACAAAAAGATAATGAGCACCTTATTCAAAAAATTTACGGCACAAATGACAATGACCATATAGAAGCTAATATTGAAGATTTAGAGGTCTTACCTATTTCAGATGAAAGCAAAAGCATTGATACTGTAGAAGATAATTCTCAAGATAAATACCATTTTGCTGAAGAGATTGAAGAAGAAGAAACATTATCTTTACAAGACAAAGAGCTTGAGTTGATAAAAAAATCACTTGAGCGCCATAATGGCAAACGAAAATTAGCAGCTGCAGAACTTGGCATTAGTGAACGTACTTTATATAGAAAAATCAAACAATACGATCTTTAAGAAAAGTTTATGAAAGCAGTAGAAATATTTAGATTAAGAATGACGTTTGGACCTAACAGTTCTGAAGCCATTAGAAAAGAGGCTGAAGATTTAATCAACGACAAACATTACCAAGGCTATCGCTTGATTACCACGTCTTTTACGATTGAAGCAGGAAAGATTTACGCTTTTATAACAATGAAACGTCCAAATACATACTAATGAGATTATTTAAACACCTATATTTATTTTGTTTACCAATATTATTCTATGGCTGCGGACCATATTCATTTACTGGAACATCTATAAAAGACAATATCGAAACCTTTCAGGTTAATTATTTTCAAAACTCGGCTAATTTAATAGAACCTGGTTTTGATAGAGATTTTACACTAGCCTTACAGGATTTAATTCTTAATCAAACCAATTTAAATCTAACAAATAGTAATGGCGACCTAGTGTATGAAGGTGAAATTACAGACTATCGTATCTCTCCTACAACAGCTCAAGCTAATAGTACAGCAGCACAAAACAGACTAACAGTTTCTGTTAATGTTAGATTCTATGATAAGAATGAACCAGACGAAGAGTTTGAACAACGCTTCTCTTTTTTTTACGATTATAGTGGAAATGCTCTATTACAAGGCGCACAAAAAGATACTGCTCATGAAGAGATATTTGAGCGTTTAACACAAGATATTTTTAATGCAACACTAGCCAAATGGTAATTTAATTTTGAATACAGCAGATTACACATACATACTTCAAAACCCTCAGAATATAACTGTTGCCCAAACCAATAGCTTACAAGAACTTATTACTGAGTTTCCTTATACACAATCGGCAAGAGCACTCTATTTGAAAGGTTTAAAGAACAAAGAAAGTTACAGGTACAACCAAGAGTTAAAAACTACAGCTGCCTTTACTACAGATCGTAGTATTCTATTTGATTATATTACCTCGAAGACGTTTAATCAAAACGAAATATCACAGTTGATAAAACAAAACTCTGAGCACCTCAAGACCATTATTGTTAACGATATTGATGACATATCAGTAAATAGAAGCGTCACTATAGACGATGCTTTAAAAGAACACATAAAGAATACTGAAGGCGTTCTTGATCCGCATCTTTTCGAACAAAAAGTGAAAGTTGAAGACGTTGCCAATTTTTTATCGCTTCAAGATACCACTCCAGAGCAGGTTATTTTAGATATAGACACAAAAAATATTGAGCAAACACCTGAAGTAACATTAAAAATTGGAAAGCCACTTGAATTTGATGCTTCAGAAACACATTCTTTCACTGAATGGTTAAAAATAACGAGCTTTAAACCTATAGATAGAACTGACAGTTCGGTTGTTCCAGAAGAAAAAAGCAGCACTTTAGAATCACAAAAAGTCAGTACAACTAATGAGAGGTTTAAATTAATAGACAAATTCCTAGAAAGCAACCCGAAAATTGTTCCATCAAAAGATACTCCAAAAATCAATGTAGACACAGATGATAAAATTATGCATGATGGTTTAATGACCGAGACTTTAGCTAGAATTTATCTTGAGCAAAACAATTATGAAAAAGCAATTCAATCTTATAAAATTTTAAGTTTGAAATATCCAGAAAAAAGTGGTTTCTTTGCAGACCAAATTAAAGCGATTAAACAATTACAAGAAAATAATACACAGAAATAATGAATACGTTTACTATATTTTTAATACTTATCGTACTAGTAGCATTCTTGCTAGTGGTCGTTGTTATGGTACAAAACCCTAAAGGTGGTGGGTTGTCATCTTCTTTTGGAGGCGGAGGCACTCAGCAATTAGGTGGTGTTAAAAAAACAACAGACTTTTTAGATAAGAGTACTTGGGCATTAGCTACTTTGCTTTTAGCTTTGATACTTGCCTCAAACTTTGCCATTCCTGGCGCTGGAGGTCAAACCGAATCTAAAATCATAAATAATGACGAGACATCAACTAACGTTCCTGCAACTCCAGTAAATACATCTTCAGATGATACTGCAACTCTAGGCGACTCTATAAACTAGGAATTAGATAAATAACTTATTAAAAATGTCAACTAAGATTAGTTGGCATTTTTTTATTACTGAAACTTTGTCATGTATCATCTATTGGCACATTTTTAGCATAACGCTAAAGCGTTAATCATAAACAAACAACAAAAAATTTACATAACAATGAGCTTAAACATTAAACCATTAGCAGACAGAGTTCTAATTGAACCTGTAGAGGCTGAAACCAAGACAGCTTCAGGAATTATAATTCCAGACAATGCCAAAGAAAAACCTCAAAAAGGAAAAGTTGTCGCTGTTGGTAAAGGGACTAAAGATGAACCTATGACTGTAAAATCTGGTGACACAGTACTTTATGGAAAGTATTCTGGTACAGAATTAAAACTTGAAGGTAAAGATTACCTTATTATGCGTGAAAGTGACATATTAGCAATTGTTTAATTAAGAAATAAAAATAAAAATGGCAAAAGACATAAAATTTGATATTGAAGCACGTGACGGATTAAAACGTGGTGTAGATGCATTAGCAAATGCAGTAAAAGTAACATTAGGACCTAAAGGGCGTAACGTAATCATTAGTAAATCATTTGGCGCACCTCAAGTTACTAAAGATGGTGTCTCAGTAGCAAAAGAGATTGAGTTAGAAAATGAGCTTGAAAACATGGGAGCTCAAATGGTTAAAGAAGTCGCTTCTAAAACTAACGATTTGGCTGGTGACGGTACAACTACAGCAACTGTACTAGCACAATCTATCGTTAAAGAAGGTTTAAAAAATGTTGCTGCTGGTGCAAACCCAATGGACTTAAAACGTGGTATTGATAAAGCAGTTGAAGCTATTACTGAAAACTTGGACAAACAATCCAAAAAGGTTGGGAACTCTTCTGAAATGATAAAGCAAGTGGCTTCAATTTCAGCAAATAATGATGATACTATTGGCGAATTAATAGCACAAGCTTTCGGGAAAGTTGGAAAAGAGGGTGTTATCACTGTTGAAGAAGCAAAAGGAACTGATACTTATGTTGACGTTGTTGAAGGGATGCAATTCGATCGAGGTTACTTATCGCCATACTTTGTTACCGATTCTGACAAAATGATCGCAGATTTAGAAAATCCTTACATTTTATTATTCGATAAAAAGATTTCAAACTTACAAGAGATTCTTCCAATACTAGAACCAGTAGCACAATCTGGTCGTCCGTTATTAATTATTGCTGAAGATGTTGAAGGTCAAGCTTTAGCTACTTTAGTGGTAAACAAATTACGTGGCGGATTAAAAATAGCTGCTGTTAAAGCTCCTGGTTTTGGTGATCGTCGTAAAGCTATGCTAGAAGATATCGCTATCTTAACTGGTGGCACTGTTATTTCTGAAGAGCGTGGTTTCTCACTTGAAAATGCAGATTTAAGCATGTTAGGAACTGCTGAGTCTGTAATGATTGATAAAGACAACACGACCATAGTTAATGGCTCTGGTAAATCTTCAGATATCAAAGCAAGAGTTAATCAAATTAAAGCTCAAATCGAAACGACTACTAGTGATTATGACAAAGAGAAACTTCAAGAGCGCCTAGCAAAACTAGCTGGTGGTGTTGCTGTACTTTATGTTGGTGCTGCTTCTGAAGTAGAAATGAAAGAGAAAAAAGATAGAGTTGATGATGCGCTTCATGCTACAAGAGCAGCCGTTGAAGAAGGCATTGTTGCTGGTGGTGGTGTAGCTTTAGTTAGAGCTAAAAAAGTTCTTGAAAAACTAGCTACAGATAATCTAGACGAAACTACAGGTGTACAAATTGTTAATAGAGCTATAGAGTCTCCTTTAAGAACTATAGTTGAAAATGCTGGTGGTGAAGGTTCTGTAGTAATCAATAAAGTTTTAGAAGGTAAAAAGGACTTTGGGTTTGATGCCAAAACTGAAACTTACGTAGATATGCTAAAAGCTGGTATCATTGATCCTAAAAAAGTAACACGAATTGCATTAGAAAATGCTGCTTCGGTTTCTGGAATGATCTTAACTACTGAATGTGCTTTAGTAGATATTAAAGAGGATGCACCTGCTGGTGGAATGCCTCCAATGGGTGGCGGAATGCCAGGCATGATGTAATCCTAATTATCATGTATTATTTAAAAAGAGACAATCTGTACAGGTTGTCTCTTTTTTTTAACTTCAATCTATATAACATTTTATCTTTCAAAGTATTTAAGTAGCTTACAGTAAACAAATTATCGGAAATAATTAAAAAACAATTAACTTTTATTTTTTTATATCCTAGACAATATTACTTAAATTTATAAAAAACCATTGTCTATGAGAAATTGTTTACTCCTCACTTTTCTTTGTTTCTTTACACTTTTATATTCTCAAGAAGAGAAACCTATTGAGCAACAATACAAAAGCTATTTTGAGCTTCCTAGAGAAACCATCTATACGCATCTCAATAAAACAACCTTTATTTCAGGCGAAGAGATCTGGTTTAAAGCTTATGTTTATGACAGACATAACAACTTGCCATCTAAAGCCACAACCAATGTTAATGTTGGACTTTATGACGACAAAGGAAAGCTTATAAAAAACCATTTATGGCTAGCTGTTAATAGTGGTGCTAGTGGAAATATTTTAATAGACTCTACATTAACCTCTGGTGATTATTATATAAAAGCATCTACCAATTGGATGAAAAATTTTAAAGAGAGTGATGCTTTCGTACAAAAAATAAGAATTATAGCTGAAGATTATAACGAAACAAAACCTAAGACTATTGAAAACACCTATGATTTTCAATTCTTACCTGAAGGAGGTCATCTAGTTTATGACGTTGCCAACTCTTTAGGATTTAAAATTATTGATAGTAATGGAAAAGGTGTTCAAATTAATGGAACCATATATGACGACTCTAAATCTGAAATGACCACTTTTAAAAGCAATTCCTTTGGTATTGGTAAATGCATGTTTACACCTACTCAAGGCAAGAATTATAATGCAGAGATTCAATTAGAGAACGGTAATATTATTAGCCACCCTATTACAGACATCAAATATCAAGGTATCACAATAAATGTAAACAATCTTAACACTGAAAAGGTTTTCGTAAATATCAGTACCAACGATAAAACACTTAAATCTATTGGAAACAAAACCTACAGATTGGCTTTACATAAAGATGGTTTTTTAAGAAGTATTCCTTTTTCTTTTGAAACTTCAAAAACAAAATTATTTGTTATTCCAAAGTCTGATTTATTTAAAGGCATAAATATTTTAACCCTTTTTGATGAGCAAAACAATACAATAGTTGAACGCATCATTTATAATAGTAAGAGCACACATACTTCTAAAACCAATTTTGCTATAAGCAAGATTAAAACTAAAAACGATTCACTTTATTTTTCAATTCATGCTGTAAATAATAAATCTACTGTAAATAATCAAGCACTTAATAATCTTAGTATTTCAGTTTTACCCGAGTCTACATTAAGTTACGATCCAGATCACAACATATTATCTGCCAATTACTTAAAACCT
The DNA here is from genome assembly GCF_947503375.1 of uncultured Psychroserpens sp. Classification (GTDB taxonomy): domain Bacteria; phylum Bacteroidota; class Bacteroidia; order Flavobacteriales; family Flavobacteriaceae; genus Psychroserpens. The sequence continues at coordinate 189,899 of NZ_CANNDQ010000005.1, read as the reverse complement.
TACGTTAAAGGACATATTGAAAAACCAATCTATTATTTTACTAATGTTGATAATAAAAAAATATACGAATTAGATGTGCTTCTCCTTACTCAAGGTTGGAGCAGATATAATTGGAACAATATATTTGATAACCCTCCACAAAGTCTCTACGAATTTGAAAATGGTATTACACTTGAAGGTAAAATAAACTCAGATGAGACTATTAAAAAACTAAGACTACAAGACCCTCAACTCAAAGGTTTTGGATGGTCTAATATTGATGTTAAGGATGACCATACATTTACTGTTGAAAAGTTCTTTCCAATCAAAGGTGAGACTATTAGAATCTCTTCATTTGATAAAGAAGGAAAGCTAATAAAGCCTAACTTATATGTTAATTGTAGATTGAATTCTTTTGATGATTATATCGCTGAAGAAGACTTAATAACCAATAATTCAATATTAGTAGAAACTCCCGTTTCTAATAAAACTAATTTGAAAAATTTCTTCTATGAAGATGATATTGAGCTAGACCAAGTTCTTGTGAAAACAAAAGTTAAAGAACAGAAGTTTGAAGACATAGGTCTAAAGATCAATGGACTTACAGGAAAAGACAATTATGTAACAATTACTCAAAGTGAAGCAACGAGATTTCCAACAGTTTTAGATTATATCTCCGCTAATGGATATCGTGTAACTCGTCAGCAACAATCTCGTGGTGTAAGAATTGAAAATATGGTACCTCTAACTATTCAAGCAAATAATTCTCCTCTTGTATTTTTCGATGGTGCTCCAATAACAGATTTTGATTTCCTGCTGACCGTTCCAACAGCAGATATTGAAGGCATTATGATAGATAAATCAGGTTTTGGTTCTGGTATTTCTGGTGCCAATGGCGTAATAAGAATATATTCAAGAAGAACTCCCTTAAAAGGGTTTTTAGAAAATAAACCAAGACCTTTTGCGCATGCAAGTATAGCTAGAGTTGGTTTTTCTGAATCAAAAGACTTTTACACTCCTAAATATAGTAATTACCGATCAAAGCTATTCAGTCATTATGGTGCAGTTAGCTGGTTTCCAAACATCTTTTTAGATAACAACAAATCGCAACTATTAAAAATAATAGATACAGATACAGATACATTAAAATTTTATATTGAAGGTTACGATAGTGATGGTAATTTTGTTTCTCAAATAAAAACAATAGACACCACTAGTCTTAATAATTAGTTGTAAATAGTATTACCAAATTCCTATATCATAAAAAAAGTAATGCCACATGATGATGTGGCATTACTTTTTTTGAAAACTTTATAACTATAGTGAGAAACCACTAGTTTTTGTGGTCTGCTTGAACCTCTTTATCTCTGTATTTACAACATGGGTGAACTGTATTATAAGCTTCATCAGTTGCTTTTAACTCTTTAGTATCATGCCCAACAGCAGCAATATGTTGTCTTATTGTATCTAAATTGGTTTTTCGCTCATCAAAAATTAATTTAAGCTCATGTGTTTCTACATTCCAAATCGCAGATTTCACACCTTTTGTTCTGATAGCAGCCTTCTCTATTCGTTCTTTACACATCAAGCATACGCCATCAACTTCAATTGAAGCCTTTGCATTTTTGTCTTGAGCAAAAGTTAATGTTGTTAGCAATACCATTGCAATCATAATTATATTTTTCATGTTTCTTAATTTAATTCTATAATATCTATTTTATTTTATATCGTAATCCAGCATAATACAAACTGCCAAAAATTGGACCATATACAAATGTAGTATCAAAATTTGAACCAAAAGGATCATTTGCTCCTAAAATTGGATCTTCTTGTCTTACATTGGTAATATTCTCTCCTCCAATATAAATCTCAAACTTAGGAGAAAATACTTTTGTCACTTGTGCATTTAGTGTCCCTACTGTAGGAGATTCCTCTGGTAATCTAAATTCTACTGGGTTGCTAGATGTAGATGCAAAACGCTGCTCACTTAACCAATTATATGTTACATCGAATTTCCACTTTGAATTTTCGCTTTCATTTGTATGAGTTTCATAAGAAGCATTGGCAAAAAAACGATGTTTTGGGATTAGTGGTTTTGATAACTTTCCGGTTAAATATTGTGTTTGCACATCGTAATATTTATAAGCTGTTCTAAGATCAAAACGTTCAAAAAGATTATAATTCATTTCTATTTGAAAACTATTCGCATAGCTGTCACCTTGTAAATTATAAAAATTTACTTCTTGAGGGTTTTCCCAATCAACCACAACTTGGTTTTCAAAATTAGTTCTGTAATAATCTAAAGTGACATCTCCTTTTCTACCAAAAAGATTGAATCCTTGTAAATATGATACACCATAATTCCATGCAACCTCAGGATCTAACCCATAAATATTACCATTGGTATTTAAAATATTTATCTGTCTTGAAGTTGCAAACATACTTTGATTCTCTGAAAAAATATTAGCGCTTCTAATCCCTCGTCCTATAGAAAAGCGCAATGCCGACTTTTCCCAAGGTGTATATCTTGCATGCAAACGAGGCGTCATGAATTCGCCAAATAGATTATGAGTATCAAAACGTAAACCAGCAGTAACAGTTAACTTGTCTAAATCGTCATAAGCATATTCAAAAAAACCGCCAAACGATCGTTCACTTCGTTCATAATTAACTCCAATGGCGCGCTCGTCATAATGATCATAGGTAAAACTAGCACCAGTTTTTATTTTATGCCTAGAATCGCTTATAATAGAATTGTACACTAGATTAGAATACACGCTATTATGTCTAATGTCATATTGATTCAAGCCATAATATGAATTTTGATTATGATTGCTATATGCGAACTGTAAGCCTAAGCTTTGCCATGGGATTTCTGGATTAACATAGCCTAATTTTGTCGTGATTTCAAAACGTTCAGTATCAATTTCACTTCCCCAAAAATTTGTTGTCATTCGATCTCTATCAGGGTCAAACTCTACTTGTCCTGCTTGTTTAGCATCATTTAAATAACGTAAATTAATGAAACTTACCAATCCTTTTTCTGGGTTGATATATTGCCAACGATTCATCACATTGATTTGATTGTACAAAGGCATGTCTAAAAAGCCATCATCATTAACATCATGATTTCTTTGATGTGTATTACCATGAATATAAAGACCAGTACTCCATTTGTTACTCACCTTTGTATTGATATGAGTGTTCAACTCCATACGTTGATTACTCGCAGCATAAAAATTTACAAAAAACTTATCATCGGTTGTTGGCTTTTGAAGCTCAGCATTTATTTGCCCTGCAATACTTTCAAAACCATTTACTACACTTCCAGCTCCTTTTGTTATTTGAATGCTCTCTACCCATGTACCAGGTATAAAGCTCAAGCCAAATGCTTGTGAAGCACCACGAATTGAGGGAATGTTTTCTGTTGTAATTAAAATATACTTACTCGTTAACCCTAACATTTTAATTTGTCTAGTCCCTGTAAGCGCATCAGAGAAATTAACATCAATAGAAGGGTTAGTTTCAAAACTCTCAGACAAATTACAACATGCTGCTTTTAGTAATTCGTCACTGCTAACTGTAATTATATTAGCTGCATTTAAAAACGATTTACTAGTGGTTTGCTTTCTTGCAGTAACCGTTACTTCATCTAATTTACTTGTAGGTTGTAAATAATGAGTTATATATTTAGGTTCAGTAACATCAATTGTATCTGTTTTGTAGCCTACATAACTAATGATAAGTTGTTTGTAACTCTTCTGATATGGAATGGTAAATTTTCCATTAATATCTGTAACTGTACCAACAGTCGTATTAATCCAAAACACATTAGCGCCAGCTAAAGGTATGTTACTAACTTCATTATTGGCTTCTCTTATTTCTCCAGATAGTTGGTCTTGTGATAAAGCCAAAAACGGAAGTAATACCAGTATATATAATAATTGTTTCATCTTAATTGTAGGTTTTTAAAAGCATAATAATGGCCATAATGATCATAATACTATTTTCAATAAATGTAGCTTTGGTCATTGGGAGTTTAAGCGCTGTTCCTAAGCATGCGCATTGAATTGCTTTTCTATTTAACAAGGTATTTAATACGCCAACGGTTGTAATTCCTAAAATGACTAGAGTGACAATTAAAGCAGTATTAATTCCAATTCTCATTAAAAAGAGTAAGCCGAGTGTCAACTCAATAAATGGGTAAATCCAACCATAGATTGGCATAACATTGGCTAACGGATCATACATTCGAAACGATTTTGGAAAGCCTTTTAAATCAAGTAGCTTAAAAAAGCTAAACACGATATAAAACAAACCCATAAAATCGAGCATAAAGTTTTCTAAATCCCATGGATTGCTATTTAAAAGTGTCGCAGCAGCACTTATGTATATAAAGATTAATAATAAGGGGAACAGTTCTTTTATATCATTCTTGCCTTCTGGTTTAGGAGCATAATTTTCCTGAAAGACTTGTTTATTGTCAATTTCAGACAATCTATATTTAGCAGATAAAACCTCTTGAAATGCAGTTATAGAAATAGGCTTATCAGCTATAATTTCTACAGTTGAAGTTTCAAAATTAACCTCAGCTTGTTTAACATCTTCAATAGACCGCAAAGCATTTTCTACTGATGCTTTACAATTGTTACAAGTCATTCCTGTAACTGTATATATGTATTTCATTTTTATTTTTTTAGAATTGAATAAGTGCATAAGCCCTTTAGAACTTATGTGATATGACTTAAAAAACTAAAAAAATCAAATTAAGAATACTTGATCGATCACTTGAATATCCGTGACTAGGTTTGGTGGTGAGTAATTTTTGTGAGGAACGATAAGTTTAGGCAACTCACTCAACAGATCTATATAACTAACAACAAATGAAGTAATAAAGACTTGATCATCTATAGAAAGCTCTTCAAATTTTGATTGCTTTAATTGATCTTGCCCCTTTACGATCTCCTTTACGTCTTTACAGCAGCTCTTCTTTGTTATTTTAGATTGCTCTATCTCGAAAGCTTCCATCTTGCACTTTTGGGCTTCAGTAAAAACGGCAGCATCTATTAAAACATCTCCACAAAAATGCTTTTCAACAGTAAAAGATACGGTTGAAAACAGCACTAAAATTGCCATTAGTACAGAAAACATATTATTTAAGACACGTTTTATCATATATAAATCAGCTACAAAATTACAAAAAAGAAGGAAACTGGTATTTAATTTATTAAACCATTAACATCTTATTGCTTCAACTTGTAATAATAAAATGCAGGTAATAAAAGTAATAACAGAATAGGTTGAATAAGAAAACGCCTAAAATTAAAGAATAAATAATAATCTTCTTGTCTAGGATTAATGACAAAATACAGAAACAAAATCAGCAAAATGATATAGGCAACACTAAATATTAGTATCGAAAATTTCACAATGGATTTATCTTTGAAAAACAGATAAATAATACCTATAGAAATAGCAGAGTTCAATACGTAACGTAATGATGTGAATAAGGTTAATTTCATCACTTCTCGTCTTGGAAAATCCATGTGTAGGTAATCACTTTTGAAAAATAAGAGATATGGATCATAGAACAGCTCATCTTCGAATACTCGTATAAGCACCAGTAATCCAAACAATACCAAAACCAATATGTAAATAATTGGGTTACGCATCGTTTTGTTTTTGCTTAGAAAATCGATTCACCCAGAACATCCAAAGTAAAAAGACCATACCATAAATAATCATTGGAAAAATAACAGTATGCAAAATTTCACGTCGCCAAGGGTAATTATATAAACCAATAGACAAAATTGCTATGCGCAATAGATTAACTGAATAAATTAATATGCAGCCAGCAACCAAATAAAAAAAAGTGATTTTAAATTGCCCTGAAAAAGCAATAATGAATGATATAAAGAGAATAAGTACACTTATAGAATTACAGCCTTCAACTACTCTAGCTACGAACTTTTCATTAATAATTACTTTCATTGAAGGTTCACTTGGATGCCGCACTACTTTGGCCTGATATCCAAAGGCATCAATTAAAGCCTCACTTTGATTGGCTACAAGATTAGTAAAATAGTCTGGGTAATAGGTTGACCCATCTGAAAAATCAAGATAGAACTTATATGCAAAAGTTAGTACAAAATAAACCGTAAGAAAGGTTAAAATAAACTTTACGACAGATTTATATTTAATAAAAAGTGCTTTCAAATAATATCTATTTAACTCCGTTAAAATTATATAAAATGAATCTAGAAATGGTACTTTTTAAATACTTTTACCAAAATTTTTAAGCTTTATGACTTTTGATGCCCTCAAACCACAAATAGAAGAACTTTTTTCTAACAAAAGACATTTATTAAAATTAGACGACTGCTTATTGCAGGTTTGTAAAATTTTACACGAAAATGTGCCTCATTACGACTGGGTAGGCTTTTACTTCAAAAACGGCAATAAAAATGAGCTTAAATTAGGCCCTTATGTTGGCGAACCAACTGATCATACAATTATTCCGTTTGGAAAAGGTATTTGCGGACAAGTAGCTGTTTCCAATAAAAATTTTGTGGTTCCAGATGTGTCTGCACAAGACAATTATATTGCATGCAGTATTACCGTAAAAGCAGAAATTGTAATCCCAATTTTTGTGAATGGGAAAAACGTTGGACAAATAGATATTGATTCTAATACACCTGATCCATTTACTGAAGAAGACGAACGCTTTTTAGAATTCGTATGTGAAACGGTAGCGAAGATTTTAAGTTAAAAAAACACCATTACATTCCTGTTCTAATAGCTTCAACAGGATCTAATTTAGAGGCTGAAACAGCAGGAACAACGCCAGATATCAACCCAATTAGTGTAGATAGAGCAAATCCTAAAAAGATATTGTAAACTGATAACACAAATTCAAAATCTCCTGACAAAGTGGAGACTATCATGGCTAGTATCCAAACTAAAATAATCCCTATGATACCTCCAAGAATAGATAAAATTACAGCTTCAAATAAAAACTGAAATAAGATGAATCTGTTTTTAGCTCCTAATGACTTTTGAATACCAATAAGGTTAGTTCGCTCTTTAACACTTACGAACATAATATTAGCAATACCAAAACCACCAACTAGAAGAGAAAAACCACTTATAACCCATCCAACTCCATTCATAAAACTAATAATTTCATCTATCGCATCTTGCAATCCAGAAATTATACTTATAAAAAATGGATTTATTTCATCGGCTTTCACACCCCTTTTATTCCTTATGATTTGAACCACATCTGCCTTCAACTCATCAACATCTGATCCATCTTTCGGTTTGATAATGATAATATGATTCATATTTGAGTTATTATCACCATAACGGTTTCTTACATAATTTGCAGGAAGAAAAATTGAAATGTCATTACTATCTCCAAACAAACCAGAGCCTTGTTTACTAACAACACCTATGACAGTAAATTTCTGGCCATAGAGCCTTACCTTTTTTCCTATTGGATCAAAATCACCAAAAAGTGTATTGGCAATTTCATCTCCTATTACAATAACTGGCTTACCAGAGTTAGATTCTGATTCATTATAAAATCTCCCTTTTGAAAAATCAAGCGCTTGAATATCATCAAATTCATGACTTACAACTACAGTATTAACACTACTTACAGATTTTGACTCATAACGAATAGTTTCTCTCCTAACAAATAGTTGATATGCCACATGCTCTGCATCAGTTAGAGACGATTTTAAATGCTTATATTCATCATAAGACACTTCGGGAAATTGCAAACGTTTCCATCGAGGAACAGTTGTTGGAGCAAAAGAAAATTTAGCCAGATACATGGTGTTGCTTTCTAAACCACTTAGTTTTTCTTTGATATTTCTATCTAAAGAATCAACAGCAGCCAAAACTGCAATAATGGAAAAAATACCAATAGTAATACCCAAAAGAGATAAGAATGTTCTAAGCTTATTATTGCGTAACGCATTAATGGCGAACGAAAAACTCTCTTTGAATAACCTCAGATAAACGAGCATGAAATTGGCTTAGATTTTGGCAAATATAAAGATAGGACGTTTTCAACAATTTATTGTTACAAAAAACTTAAATAAACTATCTTTTGAACTTATAATAACTCTTGATATTATGTATTTTTGAGCTTTATTTTTTTCAATATCGTTTCTTATAAAGAAATACCAACACAACAACACAATAATGAGCAACAACAAAACCATTAAATCTGCATTAATTTCAGTATTTAGCAAAGAAGGATTAGCGCCAATTGCCAAACAACTTGATGCACAAAACGTAACCATTTATTCTACAGGAGGTACCGAAAAATTTATTAAAGACCTAGGAATTGAGGTTGTTCCTGTAGAAGATGTAACCTCTTACCCTTCTATACTAGGTGGTCGTGTTAAAACATTACACCCAAAGGTCTTTGGAGGTATTTTAAATCGTCAAAATAACGAAAGTGACATTGAAGAGTTGGTGGATTTCGATATTCCTCAAATTGATCTGGTTATCGTAGATTTATACCCTTTTGAAAAAACAGTAGCCTCAGGCGCATCTAACCAAGATATTATTGAAAAGATTGATATTGGTGGTATTTCACTAATTAGAGCAGCAGCAAAAAATTATGCAGATGTAACTTGTGTATCATCTGTTGAAGACTATTCAGAGTTTTTAGAGCTACTAAAATCTAAAAATGGGGAAACATCTGAAGAAGATAGAAAGCATTTTGCTGCTAAAGCCTTTAATGTATCATCTCATTACGACTCAGCTATTTTCAATTATTTTAATGCCGATCACCTAATTGCCTCGCTTAAAATTAGCGAAACCAATGGTAAAGTTTTGCGTTACGGCGAAAACCCTCATCAACGCGGGTTTTTCTTTGGGAATTTTGATGAAATATTCACTAAACTCCACGGAAAGGAATTAAGTTACAACAATCTTCTAGATGTTGATGCAGCTGTTAATTTGATGAATGAGTTCAAAGGAGAAGCGCCTACGTTTGCCATTTTAAAGCATAATAATGCTTGTGGTTTTGCTCAACGAAAGTCCATCTACCAAGCCTATGTTGATGCGCTAGCAGGAGATCCTGTTTCAGCATTTGGTGGTATTTTGATTGCAAATACAGAAATAGATAAAGCCACTGCAGAAGCAATTCATTCGTTATTTTGTGAAGTAGTTATTGCGCCTTCATTCTCCGCAAATGCTATTGAAATCTTAAAAGGAAAGAAAAATAGAATCTTATTAATACTTAAGGATGTAGAGTTCTCTCAAACCACAGTTAGAACATGCCTAAATGGAATATTAGTTCAAGATAAAGATAATAAAACAGATCACCTTGAAGGTTTAACCAATGCAACTGACACAAAACCTACGGCTAACGAATTAGAAGATTTAATATTTGCATCAAAAATTTGCAAGCATACCAAATCTAACACCATAGTTTTAGCAAAGAACAAACAGCTATGTGCAAGTGGTACTGGGCAAACGAGTCGTGTAGACGCATTGAATCAAGCTATACACAAAGCGCAATCATTTAATTTTGACTTGAAAGGTGCTGTTATGGCTAGTGATGCCTTTTTTCCGTTTCCGGATTGTGTGGAAATTGCAGATAATGCTGGCATCACAGCTGTTATACAACCTGGAGGCTCTATAAAAGATCAACTAACCATTGATTATTGCAACGCAAATAATTTGGCAATGGTAATGACAGGAACGCGTCATTTCAAACATTAGGTCAAAACTGAACCCTTAATTGTTTTAATTTGTAAAATAAATTTTCAAATCAAACATCCAAAGCCAAAAAATAAACGTTTAAATGTAAAAAGTTGATCACTTAACTTTCATGTAAATTGAAATAGAAATAAACCTTAATATTAGGTAAGTTTTACTACATTTACAAAAGACCAAAAACTTAGTATAACAACGACCTCAAAATATTAGAATAACGAATGGGATTTTTTGATTTCTTAACCGAAGAAATAGCCATAGATTTAGGAACTGCTAACACCCTTATTATCCACAACGACAAAGTGGTTGTCGATAGTCCATCTATAGTTGCAAGAGATAGAATTTCTGGAAAAATAATTGCTGTTGGTAAAGAAGCCAACATGATGCAAGGTAAAACTCATGAAAACATTAAAACGATTAGACCTTTAAAAGATGGCGTGATTGCAGATTTTGATGCTTCAGAACAAATGATTAGCATGTTTATTAAAAATATTCCTGCTTTAAAGAAAAAACTGTTTACACCAGCATTACGAATGGTAGTTTGTATTCCTTCAGGTATTACTGAAGTAGAAATGCGGGCCGTAAAAGAATCATGTGAGCGTGTTAATGGAAAAGAGGTCTATTTAATTCATGAGCCAATGGCCGCCGCCATTGGTATTGGCATAGATATCATGCAACCAAAAGGAAATATGATTGTTGATATTGGTGGTGGTACAACTGAGATTGCTGTTATTGCTCTTGGCGGAATTGTTTGTGACAAATCAGTAAAAGTAGCTGGTGATGTGTTTACAAATGATATTATTTATTACATGCGTACTCAACACAATCTTTATGTAGGAGATCGAACCGCAGAAAAAATAAAGATTCAAATAGGTGCTGCAACAGAAGACTTAGATCTCCCTCCTGAAGAAATGAGCGTTCAAGGTCGAGATTTGTTGACAGGAAAACCAAAACAAGTTCAAATTTCGTATCGTGAGATCGCTAAAGCTTTAGACAAGTCTATCTTGAGAATAGAAGACTCGGTAATGGAAACTCTGTCACAAACACCACCTGAGTTAGCGGCAGACATATACAACACTGGTATTTATTTAGCCGGTGGAGGATCTATGTTAAGAGGCTTAGATAAACGTTTGTCACAGAAAACAGATCTTCCTGTCTATATCGCTGAAGATCCATTAAGAGCTGTTGTACGCGGTACAGGGATTACACTTAAGAACCTTCCAAAATTTAAAAGTGTATTGATTAAATAACTGAGAATACCTACGCAACATGCAACAGATCATAAACTTTGTCATTAGAAACAAAACCTCCCTTTTGTTTCTTCTGTTGTTTAGTATTTCGATAGCATTAACCATTCAATCGCACACATATCACAAAAGCAAGTTTATTAATTCAGCAAATTTTTTGACTGGAGGTATCTATCAAAGTGCTAGTAATGTTTCAAATTATTTTGATTTAAAGACGCAAAACGAAATTCTTATTGAAGAAAACAATAAGTTGCGTTCACAAATTTTAAACAGTTTAGATTCTTCAACAGTGTTAGCGGCAAAAATTGACACCATAACATATGGCGGTCGTTATAGAATTCAATCAGCTAAAGTTATCAATAATAACTATGCTTCATCAAAAAATTATTTAACGCTCAATAAAGGCGAAAAAAATGGTGTTAAAGAAGATTTAGCCGTAATCACCTCAAAAGGTATTGTTGGTATTATTGATAATACTTCAAAGGGTTATGCTAGAGTACTTTCAATTTTAAATACCAAGAGTAGAATAAATGCACAATTAAAAACTACTACACATATTGGTTCATTAGAATGGGACGCTAAATCATCGGCTATTGTTCAATTAACTGATATTTCAAAATTTGCTCCTGTCAAAGAAGGTGATACTATTGTTACTGGAGGACAATCTTCTATTTTCCCTCAAGGTGTTCCTATAGGTACTGTTAATAGTTTTGTATTAGATATTAGTGGAGACACTTACACTATTGACATTAAACTATTTAATGACATGACAAACTTATCTCATGTCTATATCATTGAAAATCTAGATATTGAAGAGATAAAACAATTAGAAAATCCAATAAATGAATAGCCTTAACTTCAATAGCATTTTAAGGTTTATTGTGCTAATATTAGCACAGGTATTGATATTCAATAATATCAATTTCATGGGTTATATAAACCCTTACCCTTATATCTTATTTATTTTACTCTTTCCTGTGAACAATAACCGTACATTATTTCTATTTTTAAGTTTTATGTTAGGGTTATTTGTAGACATTTTTTCAGACTCAGGAGGTGTTAATGCAGCGGCTTGTGTTACTATTGCTTTCATAAGACCTGCCGTTTTAAAGTTTACGTTTGGAATGATTTACGAGCATCAAAATATTAAATTCAATAATACAGAATTTGGTAACCGTATCATTTACTTTTCAATCTTAACAGTAATTCATCACTTTGTTATGTTCTTGCTAGAGGTTTTTAACATTTCTAACATAATTTTAATATTACAGAAGACGTTATTTTCAAGTATTTTCACCATTATACTCTGTATATTGATTTCTATACTCTTTAGTAACAAGCAGCGATGAGAAAACTTTTACTTTTATTAACAGTAATTACAGTAGGGCTTTTATTTATAGCTCGATTATTTTATCTGCAAGTTTACAACAAAGAAGCCTATAGCTTATTTGAAGATAATGCCATAAGAAAGGTTTACGACTATCCTAAACGCGGTTATGTATATGATAGAAACGGAAAACTCTTAGTTGCCAATCAACCGTCTTATGATGTAATGGTTATTCCAAGAGAAGTTGAACCACTCAACGACACTCAATTAGCAGAGTTTTGTAATCTTTTAAAAATCACCAAAGAAGATTACCAGAAGAAATTTGAAAGAGCTAAAAATTACTCACCGCGGTTACCTTCAGTTTTTGTACCTCAATTATCAAAAAAAGATTACGCAGTATTACAAGAAAAAATGCGAAAATTTGAAGGTTTCTATATTCAAAAGCGTTCGTTAAGAGATTATCAGACCACCATAGGAGCTAATGTTCTAGGTGATATTGGAGAAGTCAATAGAAGAATTATTGAAAAAGAACCCTATTATAAAATGGGTGACCTCATAGGTAAACAAGGAGTAGAATTATCTTATGAGAAAGTTTTAAGAGGTGTAAAGGGCATCAAATTTATTCAAAAAGACCGATTTAATAAAAATATTGGTCCTTATAAAGAAGGAAAATTTGATACATTGCCTCAACCTGGAAAAGACATTACTATCACTATTGATTCAGAACTTCAACAGTATGGTGAATTGCTCATGACTCACAAAAGAGGTGGTATTGTTGCTATAGATCCAAGTAATGGTGAAATTCTTGCTTTAGTTTCTGCCCCAAGTTACAATCCGAATATATTGGTTGGTAGAGGACGCTCTAAAAATTTTACAAAATTATTTCGAGACAGTATAGCTAAACCATTATTTGACAGAGGCTTACAAGCTCAATACCCTCCAGGATCTCCATTTAAAGTCATCAATGCATTAATTGGACTACAAGAAGGTGTAGTAGACACAAACGACAAAGTAGCTTGTAGAATGGGTTACTATTATGGTAGTAGACGACTCACAGGATGCCATCATCACAAAAGTCCTGTAGATATGAATAATGGAATAGCGCAGTCTTGTAATGCCTATTTTGTAAATATCTACCGAAGAATTATTGATAATTATGATGATGCTGGAGAAGCTATGAATATTTGGGCTGATCATGCTAAAAGTTTTGGTTTAGGCAATTTTCTGGGTTATGATCTTCAAGTAGGTCGTCCAGGACGTATACCTGATGGAGATTATTATGACAAAGCCTATGGTGACAATCGTTGGGGCTCAACCTATATAGTATCTAATGCTATTGGTCAAGGTGAAGTAGAAGCCACTCCGATACAACTTGCAAATATGGCTGCTGCAATTGGGAATCGTGGTTATTATTACACACCTCATATCATAAAGGGAATTGAGGATGATACCATTCCAAGCAAGTATACAACCCCAAAGTATACAACTATAGATAAGAGGCATTTTGAGCCTGTAATAGAAGGCATGTTTGATGTGTATAATAAAGGAACGGCCGCAACTTTAAGAATTCCAGGTATTGAGATTTGCGGGAAAACAGGTACAGCAGAAAATTTCATGAAAATTGATGGTCAAAAGACACAATTGACCGATCATTCTATTTTTGTTGCTTTTGCTCCTAAAGACAACCCAAAAATAGCTATTGCAGTTTTTGTAGAAAATGGATATTGGGGAAGCCGTTTTGCTGGCCGAATGGCAAGTTTAATGATTGAAAAGTATCTCAAAGGTGAAATCACAAGAACTGATATGGAGAATTGGATCTTAACACATAGCCTAGAGAATGAATATGCAAAGCCTTATTCTGGCGAGCCATTTAAAATCAATGGAGAAACAACCTTACAACTCATAGATAAAGTTAATATTCACAAAACAGAGAACATTAATAATTCTGAAGACAAAGATATTCAAAACAGTTCAATACGAATAGATCAAAACACTTCAAATCAATAATTATGAATAGAGAAAACCATAGAGGATTTAGATTTGATTGGATTACTATTATTCTGTTTTTATTGTTAGTCGTTTTTGGGTGGCTAAATATTATGTCTGCTTCTCATGTAGGAGAAATAGAAAGCTATTTTGACATGAATCAACTTTACGGAAAACATCTTGTTTTTCTCGGTCTAACGTTTGTCTTGATACTATTGATTCTATCTGTTGAAGCAAAATTTTATGAACGCTTTGCAAGCATCATATATATTGTAGCGATGTTATCACTCGTGGGTTTATTCATTTTTGGAAAAGACGTTAATGGTGCCAGATCCTGGTATGGCATTGGCAGTATGACAATACAACCTAGTGAATTTGCAAAATTTGCAACCGCCTTAGCAGTAGCTAAATATATGAGTGATCTTCAAACTAACATGAATACGTTAAAAGATCAGCTTAAAGCTATAGCTATAATTATTGTTCCTGCTGTACTAATCTTATTGCAAAATGATGCTGGTAGTACATTAGTTTACGCTTCCTTCTTTTTTGTTTTCTACAGAGAAGGTTTACAGCAAATCTATTTAGCGATAGCATTATCCACTATTATACTTGCAGTACTTGCTTTAAAATTTGGCATCCTAATTACTGCTGCAATAGTGACAATTGTGATCTTTGGCGTTTATTTTTTTAAACGGAAAAAACAATTTTCTTTGGTGCAATCTATTGTTATCCTTTTAATAAGTATTTCTTTTTCTTATGGTGTAAAGCTTTTTTACCAACACGGATTAAAAGTTCACCAGCAAAACAGAATTAGTTTATGGCTACGCCTTGAAAAAGACCCTTTAAAGCTTGAGCAAATGAAAAAAGAAGAAGCTTACAACCTTATTCAATCTGAAAAAGCGATAAGCTCAGGAGGTCTCTATGGAAAAGGATTTTTACAAGGAACCCGAACTACTGGGAAGTTTGTGCCAGAGCAGCATACCGATTATATATTTAGTACCGTAGGTGAAGAATGGGGATTTTTAGGTAGTACATTTGTTGTTATTCTATTCATGGCCTTGATCATACGTGTACTCTTTCTAGCCGAATCACAAAAATCACAATTTAGCCGTGTTTATGGTTATGGAGTTGCCTCAATATTGTTCATCCATTTTACTATAAATACAGGCATGGTAATGGGATTAATTCCAACGGTAGGTATCCCTCTCCCCTTTTTTAGCTATGGTGGCTCTGGACTTTGGGGATTTACAATACTACTATTTATCTTTGTGAAATTAGATAGTAACAAAATCAATGAATGGTAATAAAAAAGCGACCAGTAATAAGTTGATCGCTTTTTAGGCATGAAGTTTTGTGCTATGAATCAATTTACATAATATTAAGAAGGACACTAAGCACTATTTCGCTAACACTTAAAATAAGTTCCATTACAACCAAAACTAATCAGTCTATTTATAATACCTAGTGCCTTCTTTGAACCCATATAATAACAAATTGAAGGCTAATTCAAATCAATTAAAATATAAGTATTCCCTTTTATCAAGTTATTACTGTCCTTGACCTAAAGAGTAGCCTCTTACACCATCAAAAGTGTATAAGTTTTCTGTTTTAATCGCATCAATATCATGCTCTAAAGCAGATTTTAAAATTTCAATAATTTTTCTTTTTTGCAATACTTTCCCATCTTTTGCTGCGTACCTACATCTCCAATGATCAGTACAGAAGGTTTCTTTAAACCCTTGAGGCCAAACCTTTACACCTCTATTGGTTATTAATACAAGCTCTAACTCGTCATTATTTAACTTTTGTAGTTTTGATGCTAGCATATTTGCATCTTCGCCATGCCAATCTACAAATAAATCTACACCAACAATTTTCTTATTTTTAGCTGGCTTACGTTGGTATTTAGGCAAAACTAGTGGTGAATTGTCTTCAAATGTAACTGAAGGCAATTGTTTTGGTAGATTACCGAGGTTAGCAATTACAGCCTCAGCAAACGCCCTAGTACCAACACGTTTAGTACTCATTACCTCATCATAAATATCATTAGTATGAACACCATCTTCAATAGTTCTCAACCATGCATTTTGGATATTTTCAGCTACTTTGTTTTGTCCAATATGGTTCAACATCATTACTGATGCATTGATCAAACCTGAAGGGTTGGCAATATCCTTTCCTGCGATATCAGGTGCAGAACCGTGGATGGCTTCAAACATAGCACACTCTTGACCTATATTTGCTGAACCTCCTAAGCCAACAGATCCTGCAATTTGTGCAGCGATATCAGACATAACATCTCCATACAGATTAGGCATTACTATTACATCAAAAGATTCTGGTGAGTCTGCTAATAATGCTGCACCTATATCAACAATCCAATGTTCATTTTCAATTTCAGGATAACGTAATGCTACTTCATTAAATACATCATGAAACAAACCATCTGTCTGTTTCATGATGTTATCTTTCGTGAAACACGTTACCTTTTTTCTACCATAACGCTTAGCATATTCAAAAGCATAGGTGATAATTTTCTCGCAACCTGGTCTACTTATAAGTTTAAGACACTGAACGACCTCATCTGTTTGTTGGTGCTCTATACCTGCGTACAAATCTTCTTCATTCTCACGAATGATGACCACATCCATTTCTGGATGTTTAGTTTGAACAAATGGATGTAGACTACTGCATGGTCTAATATTAGAGTACAAGCCTAATGTTTTTCTCATCGTTACATTTAAGCTCTTGTAACCACCTCCTTGAGGCGTTGTGATTGGTGCTTTGAATAAAATTTTATTCTTTCTTATGGTTTCCCATGCATTGTCAGAAATTCCCGTGGTATGACCATTTAAATATTTCTTCTCACCTACCTCTATCTCTTCAAAAGTGATATCTGCTCCTGCGGCATTTAAAATACTTAATGTAGCATCCATAATTTCTGGACCTATCCCATCTCCTTTAGCTAATGTTACTGTTATCATCTTATTTGTTTAAATATTACATTGCAAAGATGTAAAGTTTTTTTCATATATTTTTATATATGTTTTTTATGTTATGTATAAATATATTTTATGTATAAATAAAAAAAGGAGCTATTAAATAGCTCCTTTTTTTTAAATATTAACACCGTTTATTTCAAGCTCTCCAAGCTAGATTTAATAGTATCTATTTTGGCTAAAGCATCAGCTTCTTTTTTCTTTTCTGATGCAACGACTTGTTTAGGTGCATTGTTTACAAAACGCTCATTAGATAGTTTCTTCTGAACAGAATTTAAAAAGCCTTCAGTATATATCAATTCATCTCTTAATTTCTTAATCTCTGCTTCTACATCAATACTTCCTTCCATAGGTATGAAGTACTCGTTAGATTTTACACGATAGGTTAAAGCACCTTCAACTGGCTCTTTCACATAATTGTAAGTATCAAGATTTCCTAGTTTTGAGATAACCTCGTCAAAAGTATCTGAAACATTTTCATTATTTACCACAGAAAATTGAATAGCATCTTTAGACGCTATATTTTTTTGTTTTCTAATGTTTCTTATACCAGAAATTACTTCAGAAGCAAATTCAAATTCAGCAATTAAACTCTTATTAACTGGTTTGATCTCTGGCCATTTAGCAACGATTAATGCTTCTTTTGGGGATCGCTCTTTGATAAAATGCCACAACTCTTCTGTTAAAAATGGCATAAATGGATGAACTACTTTTAATACATCCTCAAAAATTTTATAAACGCTTTCTAATGTTTTAGAGTCTATTGGTTTTTGATAAACTGGTTTTACCATTTCTAATAGCCAACCACAGAAATCATCCCAAACCAGTTTATAAATAGTCATTAATGCATCACTTAATCTATACTTACTAAAGTGATCTTCAATTTCGGCTAAATCATTTTGAAACTTTGACTCAAACCACTCAAGCGCTACTTTACTAGCATTTGGCTGACTTATACTTTGATCTATTTCCCAACCTTTAACCAGCCTTAACGCATTCCATATTTTATTGGCAAACTGTTTTCCTTGTTGACAAAGTGCTTCATCAAACATAAGATCGTTTCCAGCTGCTGAGCTTAATAACAATCCTACACGTACTCCTCCTGCACCGTATTCTTCTATCAGCTTTAGAGCATCAGGAGAATTTCCTAATTGCTTAGACATCTTTCTACGCTGCTTATCTCTAACTAAACCCGTAAGATATACATTTTCAAAAGGCCTTTGGTCTTTATATTCATATCCAGCTATAATCATTCTGGCAACCCAGAAAAATAAAATATCTGGCCCCGTAACCAAATCGTTGGTTGGGTAGTAGTATTTAATTTCTTCATTTTCAGGGTTACGAATACCATCAAATACACTTATTGGCCATAACCAAGATGAAAACCACGTATCTAAGGCATCAGAATCTTGTGTAAGATCACTTACGGTTAGATTAGAATTTTGTGTTTTATCTTTAGCCAGCTTTAAAGCTTTATCTATTGTTTCGGCAACAACAAAATCTTCTTTTCCATCTCCATAGTAATAAGCTGGAATTTGTTGTCCCCAAAGTAACTGACGTGATATATTCCAATCGCGTATATTTTCCATCCAATGTCTGTAGGTGTTTTCAAATTTCTTTGGGAATAACTTAACCTCTCTATTTGACAGTACAGCATCTATAGCAGGTTTAGCTAGGTCTTCCATCTTAAGAAACCATTGATCACTTAAACGTGGTTCTATAACTGCTTTGGTACGCTCAGACGTTCCAACCTTATTGATATGTTTTTCAATCTTAACTATAATTCCAGCTTCTTGAAGTTCTTTAACTATAGCTTTTCTAACTACAAAACGGTCTTGACCTTCATAATGCATTCCATAACTATTTAATGATGCGTCATCATTAAATATATCAACAACTTCCAGTTGATGTTTATCTCCTAATACTTTATCATTTTCATCGTGAGCTGGTGTTACTTTAAGACAACCCGTTCCAAACTCAACATCTACATATTCGTCTTCTATTATAGGAATTATTCGTTCACAAATAGGAACTATTGCCTTTTTCCCTTTTAAATGCTTAAAGCGATCATCATTTGGATTGATACAAATAGCTGTATCTCCAAATATAGTTTCTGGTCGTGTAGTGGCTATAGTTAATTTTTGATCACTTCCTTCAATTTTGTATTCTAAGTAATAAAGCAACCCTTGCTTTTCAACATGTATCACTTCTTCATCAGATAAGGTTGTTTTTGCTTCTGGATCCCAATTGACCATACGATATCCTCTGTATATCAATCCTTTATTGTATAAATCAACAAAAACTTTTATCACAGACTCACTCATATCGTCATCTAGGGTGAATTTGGTTCGATCCCAATCACAAGAACATCCAAGTTTTTTTAGTTGTTCTAGAATAACACCACCATAAGCTTCTGTCCAATCCCAAGCATGCTTCAAAAATTCTTCACGAGTAAGATTATTCTTATCAATACCTTCTGCTTTTAGCTTTGCAACTACTTTCGCCTCAGTAGCAATAGAAGCATGGTCTGTACCAGGCACCCAACAGGCATTTTTACCTTTCAAACGCGCACGGCGAATCAACACATCTTGAATGGTATTGTTTAACATATGTCCCATATGCAAAACTCCAGTGACATTTGGTGGAGGAATAACTATCGTGTATGGTTCTCTTTCATCTGGTACAGATTGAAAATACTTATGCTCCATCCAGTAATTATACCACTTACTTTCTACACTAGAAGCTGAATATTTTGTTGGTATGCTCATGTTTTGGTACTGTTTTTGTGTAACAACCTACAAAAGTACTTATATTTCTTTTTTTGCGAAATTAATGTGTAGATATTATTGAATGATTTTTCATAGGTGTTGTTAATATTAATGTAATACAACTAATTAATTTTGCAAACTGGTAAAAAGTAAGTAGTTTTGATTTGTATCAATTTAAAATTAAGATGATGAAAAATTTAATACTAATTTTATTTGTTGGCTTGTTGAGTCTTGGTGTAACAGCACAAGAGAAGGTTGCCAAAATTGAATTTAAAACGGATGTAATTGATTACGGTACTATTGAAAAAGGATCTGATGGTGTTAGAGTATTTGAATTTACAAATACTGGAAACGCACCATTAATTATTTCTAAAGTTAAATCTACATGTGGTTGTACTGTTCCAAAAAAACCAGATGGTCCGATTATGCCAGGTGAAACAGGTGAGATCTCTGTAAAGTACGATACTAACAGAGTTAACCCAATTAGAAAGACTATTACTGTTACGTCTAATGCTGAAACGCCTACTGTTGCTTTAAAAATTAAAGGATTAGTTGTAGATTCAAGCAAAAAAAGTGTTTTAGAGAAAACAGATAAAAGTGTAATGCAGCAATAAGTAAAAGCTTTTTTACAAAACAAAACAAAAAGAACTTCCAGATTATGGAAGTTCTTTTTGTTTAAATACATCTTCAAGTCTGAACTCAAACTGCATAATAGTTCCTTGTCTATCAACCTTTAGTTTTATGAGCTTTCCAATCTTTGACTTAAAGTAATTAATAACGTTTTCAAGTGCCAATAAATGGGTGTCTTTACCATTAATAGAGAGAATGATATCATTAATTTGAAGTCCTGCTTTTTCAGCTGGTGAACCTTCTCTTAGCTCGACTATAGTATAAGCTGGTTTTAATGAATATTTGAAATTAGTAACAATATCAATTTGCACACGTGAATTGTCTGTGCCAGAAGAATAGCCCATATTTTTATTGGCCTCTTTTTCTTTAACGACGATAACTCCATTTTGTTCTAATACAATTCCGCTTCTATTGTAATAAAAAGGAGTTTTGAAGTTTGAATTCTTTTTAAGTGTAAGTTTTGCATTTTTATAATCAACAATCAAGTTGAACCGCTTTAATAATTCACCCGAAATACTACCATTTCGCTCTTTGAATCGTTTAGCGTAGCTAATTGCACTTGAATCCGGAAAAGCCGTATTAACGTTGTCTAACCTGAAACTCTTCAACTTAAATGCCTCAATTTTAGAACGTTTACCAAACACATTCCCGCTAAGCCCTTTCCCAAGAAAGTCCTCGAAATAAATATCATTAAATGGAGTTAGACCTAAAGAATCATCTTCAAAAAGCCATAATGCGTCGCTACTTCCAGTATCAATTAAAAGTTTAACAGGAATAAATTGAGAATCTACCAATACCTCACCAGTTATATAAGGTTTATTCCTATAAAAGGATAAATCTAATGTTTCACATTTGTTACATTTTTTATACTTATATGTCTCTGGTTTGTGTAATTCTATATATTTAGAAGCATAGTTAATTTCTACAGTGAAGTTTTTAAATAAGTCATAACCTACAATACCATGAATTGGTGTTCCTAACCGTGGCGTAAAATTCAAACTACTGTCAAATACCACATAGATATCTTGATTGATATTTATAGCATTACCAACTCTAAAAAAATTGTTTTTTGATTTCATAGCCTCAACAGGTTCTCCACCTCCTAAACCCCTTAAAAATATTTTTTCTACATGACGAATTTGTAGAGAATCTACATTGGCCAAATTAAATAAGATAGGCTTACTTACGCCAGAATCTAAAACAAAGGAGAGCTTAACGCCATTTACTTCAACAGGTAAAATGATTAGATTCCCGATGAGTTTAAAATGAATTCTGTCACTATCACTTCTTGGCAAATTGAAGTTTGATTGTCCCAAACAATATGAAGAGATCATTAACAAAATTAGAATTACAGTAATCTTTTTTGACATGCTATGGATTATATCTAACAAACAATTTACAAATCTTTAACATAAGTATTATTTTTAGGTCTGTTTTTTAAATAAAATTTAAGATAATTTTCAGAACTTTACCTTCTAAATTTTTTCCTGATGCCAACAATTTCTCAAAAAGGGCAATTAATGCCTGAATCTCCAATACGTAAATTGGTCCCTTATGCTGAAAACGCATACAAACAAGGAAAAACCGTTTACCACTTAAACATTGGTCAACCAGATATTAAAACGCCACAAATTGCTTTAGATGCAGTGAAAGTTCACTCATTAGATATATTAGCATATACAAGGTCAGAAGGGTCTGAGGGTTATCGTAAAAAAATCGCAAACTATTACTTAAAAAATAACATCCATGTGGATCACGACGATATTATCGTTACCACAGGAGGTAGTGAGGCATTATTATTTGCTTTTGGCAGTATCATGGATACCGATGATGAAATTATAATTCCCGAGCCTTTTTATGCTAATTATAATGGCTTCTCAACGGCTTCTGGTGTGAATGTTGTTCCAGTTATTTCTAAAATAGAAGACAATTTTGCTTTGCCTCCTATAGAAGAGTTTGAAAAATTGATCACTTCAAAAACCAAAGCCATTCTTATTTGTAATCCAGGAAATCCAACTGGATATCTATATTCAAAAGAAGAAATTAAAAAACTGGCCTCAATTGTAAAAAAGCACGACCTGTTCTTAATTGCTGATGAAGTCTATAGAGAATTCGCCTATGATGGCGCCACCCATTATTCTATATTGCAAGAAAACGAGTTAGAAGATTATGCTATTGTAATTGATTCGGTATCTAAACGGTACAGCATGTGTGGCGCTCGTATTGGCTGTTTAGTCTCAAAAAACAAAGCGGTTATTAAAACGGCTTTAAAGTTTGCTCAAGCTAGGTTAAGTCCACCAACATTGGCTCAAATTGCCAGTGAAGCCGCTCTTGAAACACCTCAAAGCTACTTCGATGATGTCATTAAAGAATATGTAGAACGTAGAAATGTGTTAATAGAAGAACTTAACCAAATTGATGGTGTTAAAGTAGCTAACCCAAAAGGAGCTTTTTATTGCATTGCTCAACTTCCAATTAAAAATTCTGATGCATTTGCTCAATGGCTACTAGAATCCTTTGATGTAGATGGTGAGACCATTATGGTAGCTCCAGCTGCAGGATTCTATAGCTCACCTGGTGTTGGCCTAAATCAAATTAGAATTGCGTATGTTTTAAATGTAGATAGCTTAAAAAAAGCAGTTAATATTTTAAAACAAGCTCTTAAGGTATATAAAGATTAGTGCATATTAAAAATAATATATCGTTAAAACCTTTCAATACATTTGGAATTGATGTTAAAGCAAAGCAGTTTATCTCTGTTTCTACAACGGAGGAGTTAAAAACTATTTTCTCATCAAAAGATTTTCCAAATAAATTCATTTTAGGAGGCGGCAGTAATATGCTTCTCACTAAAGATATTGATGCACTCGTTGTTCATATAAACTTAAAAGGCAAACAAGTTATCTCAAAAACTGATACTAGTGTTTTAGTTGAAAGCCAAGCAGGTGAAAATTGGCATGACTTTGTACTTTGGACTTTAGATAATGGTTTTGGAGGTCTAGAGAATCTATCTCTCATTCCTGGTAATGTTGGCACGAGCCCAATTCAAAATATTGGTGCTTATGGTGTAGAGTTAAAAGACACATTCTATTCTTGCACAGCTTTAAATTTAGAAACCCTAGAAGCTGAAACGTTTACTAGTTCTGATTGTGAATTTGACTATCGTAACTCTGTTTTCAAACAACAGGCAAAAGGGAAATACATCATTACAAGTGTTATCTTTAAATTAACAACCAAAGATCATATACTGCATACTAATTATGGTGCAATTTCATCAGAACTAAAACAGATGAATATTGATAACCCAACAATTAATGACATTTCAAAAGCAGTTATTAACATAAGGGAAAGCAAACTCCCTAACCCAAAGGAAATTGGAAACTCAGGAAGCTTTTTCAAAAACCCAATCATCTCAAAAGATGCGTTTATAGAATTACAAAAAAACTTTCCAAATGCGCCACATTATATCATTTCTAAAAATGAGATTAAAATACCAGCTGGTTGGTTAATTGAGCATGCTGGTTTTAAAGGAAAAACCTTTGAGAACTACGGTGTTCATAAAAAACAGGCACTAGTTTTAGTTAATTATGGAAACGCTAAAGGCAAAGATATTTTAAAACTATCTCAACTAATTCAAATAACAGTATTGCGATTATTCGATATTAATATTGAAACTGAAGTGAATATTATATAAAAAAAGCCTCAATATTTTGAGGCTTCTGTTACTGTAGATTTTGAAAAAGCTATTAATCAATTTCTTAAAAAAGAAAGTATATGTCCTACAGAAATTTTTAAGTTTTTAGTGTAATTTTATATTGGTAAGTTTTAATTAACTTTACCAACTTATTTTATGTACGAATACATTAGTGTATTTAGATGTTTTAAATTCACTTTTTTTAAAATTTAACCTTTTGACCACTCCTTTAGAAAAACGAATAGTTGAATTACTTGCAAATGGCGACAAACAAGCCATTAATTTACTTTATGAAAATTATGCAGATAGTCTCTATGGCGTTATTCTGAAAGTAACTATTAACGAAGAAATTGCTCAAGATGCGCTTCAAGAAACTTTTGTAAAAGTTTGGAAAAACGCTAAAAAGTACGATTCAAAGAAAGCAAAATTATTTACTTGGCTATACCGTATTGCAAAGAATACGGCTATAGATAAATTAAGAAGTTTTAATAATAGATTTGAAAAAGAAGTCCAAATTGACAATTCTAACGTATATATCTTACCAACAGGTAGTTTAAATCAAGATGTTTTAGATTTAAAGTCGCATGTTGCAAGACTAGACGAGAAATATCAAATTGTATTAAAAGCCTTGTTTTTTGAAGGTATGACACAACAAGAAGCTAGTGAGGAATTAGATATTCCACTTGGCACCATCAAGTCTAGATTAAAAATTGGACTACGAGAACTCAAAAAAGTTTACGATCCAGAAACAAATTAAATATGGAAAAAAAATTACATACTTTTTTTCAGTCTGGTTTACTTGATAAGTATATACTAGATGAAACCTCTAGTTCAGAAAGCCTGAAAGTAGAGCATTATATAGATACTTATCCTGAAGTCAAGGAAGCGTATATAAAGCTACAAGGTAATCTTGAAATCTTAGCCAAAGTAAATGCTGTAGATGCTCCTATGTCTGTTCTAGACCGTATCAAAAGTGAATTAAATGTCGTAGAAAATCAATCAATAATTAGTATTGATAGAACACGACGCACAATGCCATGGTACAGTATTGCCGCAAGTATAGTTGCACTACTTTTTGCTGGTGGATATTATATGAAAAGTGAACAAAATAAAGTATTACTTGAGGAGAATCAAGTTGTCGTTGATGAAATCTTTGATCTTAGAAGTGATATTGAGGACAATAATAAAAAGCTAGACAATTTGATGCGTCAGTTCATGAAACTAAACAATCCTGAAACTGAAAAATATGTCATGAGAGGAAATGATCGCGCTAAAGACCTAAAAACAGTTGCTTACATCAATCCAGTTGATAAAACATCAATGATCGATGTTGTGTCTTTACCTCAGTTACCAAAAAATCAAACGTTTCAAATTTGGGCTGAAATGGAAGATAGAATGGTTAATCTTGGTATTCTGGATGCGTCTCAAAAGAATTTACAATCTATCCCTTACATGGAAAACGCACTTGGTTTAAGCATCACGATAGAACCTAAAGGCAATTACAATGAAGTATCTACTGATAGTGCTGTAGCTGAAATAGTACTAAAAAATAAAGCAAACAAGTAAGTAGACGATCTTAAAAATTAAATAAAAAGCCACTTTTGAACTATCAAAGTGGCTTTTTATTTAATTTTTAAGATCGTTATGATTTATCAAACAATGCTTTATGAATAAAACCAGCTACAATAGCACCTGCAATAGGAGCCAACCAAAACAACCATAATTGAGATGTAAATTCACCTCCAGCAAAAATAGCTTGACTAGTTGATCGAGCAGGATTAACCGATGTGTTGGAGATTGGAATACTAATTAAATGAATAAGCGTTAATGCTAAACCGATGGCAATTCCAGCAAAGCCTTTAGGTGCTTTTGGGTAAGTACTTCCTAGAATAACCAATAAGAAGAAAAGTGTCAGAATAAATTCTGCAATTAAAACAGACATCATACTGAAACCTCCAGGAGACAAATCACCATAACCATTAGCAGCAAAACCACCAATATCGACAAAATCAGACTTTCCTGAAACAATAAGATATAATACACTAGCTGCTGCTATAGCACCTATAACTTGAGCCAATATATAGCCCAATAAGTCTTTAGCGGGAAATTTTCCTCCAGCCCATAAACCAAGAGATACAGCTGGATTAAAATGTGCACCAGAAACATGTCCAACGGCATATGCCATGGTAAGAACAGTTAAACCAAAAGCCAGCGAAACGCCTACAAAGCCAATACCCAATTCTGGAAAAGCAGCTGCGAAAATTGCGCTACCACAACCTCCAAAAACCAGCCAAAATGTACCAAAAAACTCTGCAAATAATTTTTTCATAAGTAATAAATTGTTAGTTAGTAACTTAAATTTAAAGTAATTATATGTAAGACACTAAAATTGTTGAAAAGTCACGACGCTATTAATTAACACTTTAAGCTATAAATTATACGATAAAGCATTAGAAAATTATATCTTTGCAACATATTACTCTAGTTAAAACTGAATGAAACTCGTTATTATCACATTAATTCTTCTTGGTCTCGGTGTAGCTGGTATCGCTATAAAAATATGGGCAAAGAAAGACGGTAAATTTGCTGGCACTTGCGCGAGTCAAAACCCAATGCTTAACCAAGAAGGTGAAGCTTGTGGGTTTTGCGGCAAAACTCCAGATCAATTTGAAAACTGCAACGAACCTCAACACACATAAGGGTTAATGATTGTTTTAGAAGTTGTATTCTATACTTTCATAGTTATAGTTTGTATTCAAATTTTATTTTACAGTTTCATTTTTAGTAACTTCTCACGTTATAGATTATCTAGACCCAATTCAAAAAAAATTTCAGTTTCTGTAATTATTTGTGCTAAAAATGAAGCAAATAACTTAAACGCATTTTTACCATCTATCATAGCTCAAAAGTATCCCGATTTTGAAATTGTTTTAATCAATGACAATTCAAACGATAACACTTTAGAGGTGATGAAGTCTTTTGCAGAGAAACATCCAAATATTAAAATCGTTGACGTAAAGCCAATAGAAACGTTTTGGGGAAACAAAAAGTACGCATTAACATTAGGCATCAAAGCAGCTTCAAACGCTTTTTTGTTGTTTACTGATGCTGATTGTAAGCCCGTCTCAAAAAATTGGATTTACGAGATGAGTTCTCGCTTTTCAAATGAAAAATCTATAGTAATAGGTTATGGTGCTTATAACAAGGTAAAAGGTTCTTTTTTAAACAAACTTATTCGTTATGAAACATTCTTAACAGCAATTCAATACTTATCTTATGCAAAATTAGGACAACCATATATGGCAGTTGGACGCAATCTTGCCTATAGAAAAGAACTGTTTTTTAAAGCAAATGGCTTTATGAAACACATGCATATAAAATCTGGAGACGATGACCTATTTATAAATCAAATTGCCAATAAATCTAATACAACAATCTGTGTGACCAAAGATAGTTTTACAGAATCAATCCCGAAACAATCATTTAAAGAATGGTCTCTTCAAAAACGAAGACATATTAGTACGGCTCATCATTATAAATTCCAGCATCAATTCTTTCTTGGTCTATTTTACTTATCACAGTTTTTGTTTTGGGCATTAGCTATTTTTTTATTAGTATTCAATTACGAATGGAAAATTGTATTGGGGTTAATAATCTTAAGAGTTGTTATTCAATTTATTAACCTGCATGCAGCTTCTAAAAAACTCAATGAAAAAGATCTAGCTTTTCTAGCACCTTTAATTGAAGTCTTCTTAATTGCTTTTCAATTCTTTATATTTATAAAAAATATGCTATCAAAACCTAAGTATTGGAAGTAAAAGAAGCCATAAAAAAAGCAAAGGTCAACGATCAAATCGCATTTAACTTTTTGTTAGACAGCTTTTGGAATAGCGTGTATGGCTTTCAATTAAAACGTACCGAAAATGAAAATGATGCTGAAGATATTACTATACAAACATTTTCAAAAGCATTTGACAAAATTCATACCTTTAATGATAAATACGAGTTTAAAACTTGGTTGATCACAATTTCTAAAAACATACATATTGACTTAGTACGTAAGCGAAAATCAACTATATCTAATACGTTAAACAGAAATGAAGATGACGAATTTTACGCAATAATAGATGAATCGCCTTCTCCAGAAGACAAAATAATTACCGAACAAAACCTAGCTAAACTACTTAGAGATATTAAAAAGTTAAAACCACACTATCAAGAAGTTATCAATTTGAGATACTTTCAAGAATTGAGTTATAAAGAAATATCTCACCAACTTGATGAACCAATTAACAATGTAAAAGTTAAATTATTAAGAGCCAAAAAGTTATTAGCTGAGATCATTAAAAAGGAATAATTTAAATGTGAATTTTAGTCTAAAAAAAATTGGTCCTGGACTTCTCTTTGCTGGAGCAGCAATAGGTGTTTCTCATCTAGTACAATCAACTAGAGCGGGAGCAGATTTTGGCTTTGGACTTGTTTGGGCATTGCTTTTGGTTAATGTTTTTAAATACCCTTTTTTTCAATTTGGCCCTAGATACGCAATAGCTACAGGTGAGACGCTTTTAGATGGTTATAAAAAATTAGGCAAAAGTGTTTTGGTGGTTTATATTGTTTTGACATTCGCTACAATGTTTACCATTCAAACTGCAGTAACAATTGTTACAGCTGGATTGGCCTCATCATTATTTGGTGATTTCATTTCAACTCAAGCATGGACATTTATTATTCTAACTATTTGTTTTATTGTTCTGGTTATAGGTAAATATCGTTTTTTAGATAAGCTTATGAAGTTTATCATTATCATTCTTACCATAAGCACTATCGTAGCTACAGGATTTGCTCTTAAAAACCCTATTGAGTCACTAACCATTTCTCAGGTGTTTCCAAATGCTATGGAATTTGGTTTCTTAATCGCATTTATGGGCTGGATGCCTGCCCCTTTAGACATCTCTGTTTGGCACTCCCTTTGGGCAATAGAAAAACAAAAAGCAAACAAAAATTTTGATGTAAAATCATCGCTATTTGATTTCAATGTAGGTTACACCACAACAATCATTTTAGGTTTAGGTTTTTTGACCTTAGGCGCTTTAGTTATGTATCAAAGTGGCGAGAGTTTTAGCGGAAAAGCAAGTGTGTTCTCCAACCAACTTATTACAATGTATACTAAAAGCCTAGGTAATTGGTCTTATGTAGTAATAGGTGTTGCTGCATTCACTACAATGTTTAGCACCACACTTACTACATTAGATGCGTCGCCTAGAGCAATGTCTAAAAGTGTACAATTGCTCACAGTAAACAAATTAAAGTATGGTTATTTATTCTGGATTATCATTTTAATAACTGGCACAAGTATCATCTTTTTTTACTTCATCTCTGAAATGGGATTGCTTATTAAAATAGCAACCGTGCTTTCCTTTTTAACAGCACCATTCTATGCTATAATTAATTACAAACTCATCAGTAGTAAGCATACACCTAAAGAATGGCGACCAACACTAAAGATTCATGTTTTGAGTTGGTTAGGTATACTTTTCTTAATTGGGTTTAGTATCTGGTACCTCACTACATTATAACATTTTTTTATAATTATACTTCGTATCTTTGTATTCGAAATTTAAAAGAATGAATACAGACACAGCTTCAAATATAGTTACTGAACGTCAACCAAAACCTAAATGGCTTCGCGTTAAACTTCCTACTGGAAAAAAATACACTGAGCTAAGAAGTTTAGTAGATAAATACAACTTAAATACCATTTGCACCTCTGGTAGTTGTCCAAATATGGGTGAATGTTGGGGAGAAGGTACAGCAACATTTATGATTCTTGGGAACATCTGCACACGTTCATGTGGTTTTTGTGGTGTGAAAACTGGAAGACCTGAAACCTTGGATTGGGATGAGCCAGAAAAGGTAGCACGTTCAATTAAAATCATGAAAATAAAACACGCTGTTTTAACAAGTGTTGATAGGGATGACTTAAAAGATATGGGAAGTATTATGTGGAGTGAGACTGTGAAAGCTGTTAGACGCATGAATCCTGAAACCACGCTAGAAACTTTAATTCCAGATTTTCAAGGTATTGAACAGCATATTGATAGAATAATTGACGTTGCACCAGAAGTTGTATCACATAATATTGAAACCGTTAGACGCTTAACACGTGAAGTTCGTATTCAAGCAAAATACGATAGAAGCATGCACGTTCTTAAATATCTTAAGCAACAAGGGCAACGACGAACTAAATCTGGTATCATGCTTGGGTTAGGCGAAACTCGCGAAGAAGTTATTGAAACACTTCATGATTTGAGAGCAAATGAAGTTGATGTAGTAACCATTGGTCAATATTTACAGCCGAGTAAGAAACATTTACCTGTAAAACAGTTTATCCTACCTGACCAATTTGAAGAATATAAGCAAATAGGCTTAGATCTAGGTTTCCGCCATGTAGAAAGCAGCGCTCTTGTAAGATCTTCATATAAAGCACAAAAACACATCAATTAAATGATTAATGTAGCTATTAACGGATTTGGTCGTATTGGCAGGCGTGTTTTTAGACTTATTCAAGATCGAGATGATATTCAAGTAGTTGCCATAAACGATTTAGCAAATGCTAAAACACTAAGCCATTTATTAAAGTATGATAGTATACATGGTGTATTATCAAAAATAGTTACATACAACAATCATGGCATTGTCATAAATGACCTAACGATTCCTTTATTAAATGAAAATCACCCTAAAACTATAGATTGGAGTCCATTTAAAGTTGATTATGTAATTGAATCTACAGGAAAATTCAAAACTACTTCTAATTTAAAACACCATATTAAAAATGGAGCAAAACAAGTTATACTATCTGTTCCTCCAATTGAAGACAACATCAAAACTGTTGTTCTTGGTATAAATGATATTGAGGTAAAAGGTGATGAAAAAATCATCTCAAATGCATCATGTACAACAAACAATGCTGCACCAATGATAGCTGTTATTAACGACCTTTGCGGTGTTAAACAAGCCTATATAACTACAGTTCATTCGTATACTACAGATCAAAGCTTACACGATCAACCTCATAAAGATTTGCGAAGAGCTAGAGCAGCTGGACAATCTATTGTACCAACAACTACAGGTGCTGCAAAAGCATTAACAAAGATCTTTCCAAAGTTATCTAATGTGATCGGTGGTTGCGGTATTAGAGTGCCTGTTGCTAATGGATCATTAACCGATATCACTTTCAATGTTGAAAAAACAGTTAGTATAGATCAAATTAATGCTGCTTTCAAAACAGCATCTCAAAACCATTTAAAAGGAATTCTCGAGTATACCGAAGACCCAATAGTATCGATAGATATTGTAGGAAATATGCATTCTTGCATTTTTGATTCTCAAATGACATCAGTAATTGGGAACATGGTGAAGATTGTTGGTTGGTATGATAACGAAACAGGTTACGCATCAAGAATTTTAGATTTAATTTGCAATTTATCGATGAAATCACTACGTTTATCGAATAAATAATTATATTTGTCCAAATAAAGCGGCAAAGCATGTCCCAAATTAAGTACTACATAATTGCTTTTTTAATCAGCTTTTCTTCCTTGGTTTCAGCTCAAGTTGAATCTGAAGAAGATATAGATGTATTAAAGATGCGTATTGAAAACCTCATCACACAATCAAACTTTTACAGTGAAAGAGGTGATTACTTCAATGCTAAGGACGACCTCGAGAAAGCTTTAGCAATTGCAACAAAAATTAATGAAAGAGAAAGGGAAGGCGAGATTTATACGAAAATCGCTAAACTTCAATATACTGTAAATCAGTATGAAAATGCTTTAGTGTCTTTAACAAAAGCCGCAGAGATACAAAGAGAAACAAGCGATTATGGTAACTTGGCCATGACCTATAGTATTAGAGGTGTATTACACGCTAGTAAAAAAGAATACCCAACAGCTCTTGATTATTTCAATTCCGCTAAGACAAAATTTGAAGAGGAAGACCTTGAACAGTTCATTCCAGAGGTTACATTGAACGAGGCTAAAGTGAACTTAAAACTAAAAGATTACAAAGCTGCTAAATCGTTGTTAGAACAAACCATTATACTTTCAAAAAAATATGACCTTAAAAATGTATTATCAAGTGCACTTATATATAGTGGTAAAACCATTGATAAATTAGGAAATAATAAACTTGCCATTTCTATGACCAAAGAAGGGTTAGAAATAGCAAAGGAGAATGATCTTATTGAAAATATAAACGAAGCCTATCTTACGCTTAGTAACATTTATGAGAATGAAACAGACTACAAGTTGGCCCACAGCTTTCTTGCTAAACATGTGCATCTTTCTGATTCCATTTTAAATATCAAAAGAGAGAATTTATCTCCAGAAAAGAGGGTACAATATATAGATGCATATAATGCAGCAGATTACGAGAAATTAAAAACAATTATCGAAGAACAAGAATCTGAAAGCAGTTTAGCAAAGATTACCACTATATTAAGTATTGCATTAATTACAATTCTATCATTATTAACCTTAGCCTTATACAAAAACAATAACATTAGATTGAAATCTAATAATATGCTTCATGAGAAAAATGATGATCTCATTGAAGCCATGCGCAAAGCAGAACAAGCTTCAAAAACTAAAGCTAACTTTTTATCAACAGTTACTCACGAACTTAGAACGCCACTTTATGCTGTAACAGGGCTAACTAATATGCTCTTAGATGAAGATCCAAAAGAACACCAAATACCGCATTTGAAATCGTTGAAGTTTTCTGGTGACTACTTACTTACCTTCATTAACGATATCCTTCAAATCAATAAAATTGAGGCCAATAAAGTTGAGTTAGACCCAGTACTGTTTAATCTTAAGATGAAAGTTGAAAACGTAGTTTCAGCGCTTAACAATTCTGCATTAGACAATAACGTAATCATGCATTATGAGTACCAAAAAGATCTTCCACACACATTTATTGGCGATAACCTAAAGCTATCTCAAATATTGATCAATCTTATTGGTAATTCTATCAAATTTACCAAAGACGGAGATATTTGGGTAAGGGTGTACAGCATCTCTAAAAAAGGAAATGACCATGTACTTAGATTTGAGATTGAAGATAATGGCATTGGTATCTCTAAAGAAAAACAAGAAAACCTATTTGAGAGCTTCTCCCAAGGCTCTATACAAATCAATAGAAAATATGGTGGCACAGGACTCGGTCTTTCTATTGTTAAAGGTCTTATCGAAATATTAAAAGGAAAAATCTACTTAAAAAGTGAACTTGGAAAAGGAACAACATTCTTTTTCGAAATACCATTAACCTACGCTCCAGAAGAAGTTAAAATAGTAAAAGAGGATTACTCTAAAAACATTAGCAAATTGGACATTAGCAACATTAATATCTTGATTGTAGAAGACAACAAGATTAACCAAATGATTACCAAGAAAATCTTGAATAAGATGAATCTTGAATGCGAAATTGTAGATAACGGTGAAGCAGCAGTAGAGAAAGTGAAACAAAACAACTATGATGTTGTACTCATGGACATTCACATGCCAGGAATAAGTGGTTTAGAAGCTACAAAAATTATTAGAACCTTTGACAAAGAACTAACTATCTTTGCCCTTACAGCTGTAACGCTTGAAGATAAGATGCATGAGTTTGATGAAGCAGGATTTAATGATATTATTTCTAAACCTTTCAAGCAGGAGGATTTTGAGAAAAAACTTTATGACGTCCTTTCTAAAAATCAAAAAACCTCACCATCTGTTTAAGCTGAGGATATAAAGTTTCTTATAGTATTTTCAAAACGCTTTGGTGAATCAATTACAAACTCTATTGGTAAATAGAATAAATGCTTCTCTCCTTCAAAATAAGGATATAATCTCATATAATCTTTTTCTGTAGTCAAAATAAACGCCTTCTGTTTTAATGCCTTAATTTCAGAAAGAGAAAATACATGATGGTCCTTAAAATTTAAATGCTCAAATTCCAAAGCATTTGATTTCAAATAATCTAATAATGGTGTCGGATTTGCAATACCTGTTACTAATGTCACTTGTTTTTCTTTTAAAGAATTTAGTAAAAAGGCTTCACCCTCATTATAAATATACTTAGCATATTTAATTGAACTAAAATAAACGTGTTGGCGTGGTAATGCTTTTATTTTTTTTAAAATAAGCTCTTTTTCTGAAGACGTTATCGAAAGAGGACATTTAGTAACAATGATGGCATCTGCCCGTTTAGCTCCAGATTTTGGCTCTCTCAGGTTTCCTGTTGGCAATACGATATCATCACAATACAAATTGTTATATGCTGTTAATAAAATAGAGTAGCCTGCTTTTACTTTTCTATGTTGATATGCATCATCCAACAAGATAACATCGGGTTGCTCTTTCGCTATTAGTTTTGTTATACCATGTCGCCTATTTGCATCAACACTTATTACGACATTTTCAAATTTTTTATAAAACTGAAACGGTTCATCACCTATAGTCTTTGCAGATGCAGCCTCATTAGCAATAATAAAGCCTGACGATTCACGTTTATAACCTCTACTTAAAGTCGCAACTTTGTAATTGTCTTTTAACAACCTAATTAAATACTCAATAGTTGGTGTTTTACCAGTACCTCCAACACTTAAATTCCCGACACAAATAATTGGAAGCTCATACGTGTAAGAAGATTTCCAACCTAGGTCGTATAATTTGTTTCGTAACCAAGTCACTATATAGTAAATAGGTACAATCGGGAAAAGTATTTTTCTGAGCAGCTTCATTAGAACGAAGTTAATATTTTATATTTGTTTTTAAACTCAACACCAAAAATAAAATGATAGTTCAAGAGGTCATCAATTACTTAGAAGAATTAGCACCTATAGCTTATGCAGAAGACTTTGATAATGTAGGGCTTTTATTAGGAAATAAAAATGCTCAAGTTTCTGGCATCTTGGTAACGCTAGACACTTTAGAAACTGTAGTAGATGAAGCAATCGCTCAAAATTGTAATCTCATTGTTAGTTTTCACCCAATCGTATTTAAAGGTTTAAAAAAAATTACTGGTAAGACTTACGTAGAGCGAACTGTTTTAAAAGCAATAAAGAATGACATTGCCATTTATGCTGTTCATACTGCGTTAGATAATGCGCTTAAAGGCGTCAATGATATTATCTGCAACACTCTAGGTTTAAGTAATAAAAAGATCTTGATTCCGCAAAAGGGAACCATAAAAAAACTAACAACTTATATTCCATCAGCAAACGCTCAAGCATTACGAGCGCAACTATTTAAAGCTGGCGCTGGCAATATTGGAAATTACGATAATTGCAGTTTTAACTCTGAAGGTGTTGGAACATACAGAGGTAACGAAAATTCAAACCCTATACTGGGAAAAAAAGGTGAAGAACATCAAGAGTGTGAAACACAAATTTCTGTCACCTTCAACAAACACATAGAGTCAAAACTTTTAAATACTCTTTTTAAGTATCATCCTTACGAAGAAGTTGCATTTGAAGTTACTTCACTTGATAATTATAACCAAAATATAGGTATAGGTATGATTGGTGAATTAGAAAGCAAACAAGAAACAGAAGTCTTTCTTAATTTCGTAAAACAAAAAATGAATGTATCCTGTATAAAACATTCAAAATTAATTAAAGACAAGATTTCAAAGGTTGCTGTATTAGGTGGCTCTGGCAGCTTTGCTATTTCTGCCGCAAAAGCTTCAGGAGCCGATGTATTTATTACATCAGACCTTAAATATCATGATTTCTTTTCAGCTGAAAATGATATTATTTTGGCAGATATCGGACATTATGAAAGCGAACAATTCACAAAAAACTTTTTAGTAGACTATCTCTCAAAAAAAATTACTAATTTTGCAGTCGTTTTATCAACGACAAATACAAATCCGGTAAAGTATTTATAATTATGGCAAAAAAAGCTGAAGCATCTGTTGAAGATAGATTAAGAGCGTTATACGATCTACAATTAATCGACTCAAGAGTAGATGAAATTAGAAACCTAAGAGGAGAATTACCTTTAGAGGTTCAAGATCTAGAAGATGAAGTTGAAGGTTTGAATACAAGGCTTGAAAAACTAAGCACTAGTTTAGATCTTATCGATGACGAAATCAAAGGTAAGAAGAACTTAATTGAAGAAGCCAAAGCACTTATTAAAAAATATAGTGAGCAACAAAAAAATGTTAGAAATAACAGAGAGTACAATTCTTTAACAAAAGAGATCGAGTTCCAAGAGTTAGAAATTCAGTTGGCAGAAAAGCACATCAAAGAATTTAAGGTTCAAATTGAGCAGAAGAAAGAGGTGATTTCTGAAACTAAAGATAAACTTAAAGATCGCCAAACACACTTAAAACATAAGCGTGGTGAGTTAAATGAAATTTTAGCAGAAACTCAAAAAGAAGAAGATGCTTTACTTCAAAAGTCTGAAGATTTCCAAAAGAAATTAGATGAACGTTTAGTGAATGCTTACTTACGCATCAGGAATAATGTGAAAAATGGTCTAGCTGTTGTACCAATTGAAAGAGGCGCTTCTGGAGGTTCATTCTTTACGATTCCACCTCAAGTTCAAGTAGAAATTGCATCTCGAAAGAAAGTAATTACAGACGAACACAGTGGTAGAATTCTAGTTGATGCTCAATTAGCTGAAGAAGAAAAAGAAAAAATGAATAAACTATTTTCTAAACTTAACTAGTTATCATTTTTAATATATAATTAAAGCCTTCATATAATGAAGGCTTTTTATTTTAATATAATTTTCACAAACTTCATATTAAGGTTTCTCATCTTTTATCGACTTTAAGAAAAAGAAAAAATAAACCATGAAAACATTTATTACAACATTAGTTATTACACTTCTGTTTAGCTGCCAACATACAGCACAAATAAGCAAAGAACAACAACGTGTAATTAATTCTGAACCTATTGAAGTTCCCATAGAGAAAGGGAAAGCTCGAGCCTATTTTGCCAGTGGCTGTTTTTGGTGTGTAGAGGCCATATATGAAAGCGTAAAAGGTGTTGAAGAAGTCATTAATGGCTACTCTGGAGGTCATACAAAAAATCCAACTTATGAGTCAAGCAATACTGGAAGAACAGGTCATGCTGAAGCCGTTGAAATCATTTACGACCCAAATGCAGTAAGTTTTGCCACCTTAGTTGACATCTATTTTGCTTCACAAAACCCGACACAAGTTAATGGTCAAGGACCAGACCATGGCTCTCAGTACCGCTCAATCATCTTTTATCAAAATGATGTACAAAAGAGCATTATAGAAACTAAAAAAGCAAATTTAGCTCAAAAATTGAATGCAACTATTGCTGCTGAAATATATCCATTTCAGAAATTTTGGGTTGGTGAAGATTACCATCAAAATTATGAACGCTTACACCCTAATCAAAGCTATATAAAAAACGTATCCATACCAAGACTCAGACGCTTTCAAGCTAAAATGCCTGAAGTTTTAAAAGCTAATCATTAGACCTTTGTTGCTTTAATTTCAAAAATAAGTGGGTATAATTTATCCTTAGTTACATATTTGCCAGATTTGGTTTTTATCAAATCTGGCAAAACATTATAAGGGCTTTCGTCATACTCATTTAAATAATCAATTTGTAATCCAGCTTCAATAAGCGCATTAATAACTTCACTCAAACCGTGATTCCAGTCATATTCTTTGCTTGTCATTTTTGAATTTTGATTGGCGTAGGTTCCTTCATATTCTTCATAAATAACCTCTTCTTGCATGTAACCATATTTCATCAAAGGTTTCTTGCTTGAATAATCAAACATCCAAACAATAGGATGAAATTCAGCCATATAAAAAACACCTCCCTGTTTTAATCGCTCAGCAATCATCTTTCCCCAAGGTTTTAATTTTGGCAACCAACCTATCACGCCATAAGACGTAAATACGATATCAAAAGTGTCTTTTACAAATTTTGACGTGTCTAAAACATTACATTGTATAAACTCTGCATTAAGTTTAAGCTCTTGATTTAAAGATTTTGCAAGCACTATACCTTCATTGCTTAAATCTACTCCAACACATTTCGCTCCTGCTCTACTCCAACTTAAGGTATCCTGACCAAAATGACACTGCAAATGCAATAAAGATTTTCCTTTAACATCACCTAATGCTTTTAACTCATAAGACATCAAAGATGATTTTCCATTCTTAAAGGCCTCTAAATCATACATCTTACTTTTGGAGTGAATTTTTACTTTTTCATTCCATGTTAGTCTATTCACTTCAAAATATTCTTTGCTCACAGTTAAAAATTTAGACTCTAAAATAAACATTCTTACTTAACATTTCTTAAAGCTTTCAAAAACCTTATCAATAAGAATATCTAAAGACGTAATTTTGTAAAAAAACTAATCAATGATAAGACAATTAAACTTTCTGTACATACTTACAATAGCACTTGTAGGTTGTAAAACAGAAACAAAGCAAACAACTACAGAAACTCAAACAGTTTTAGAAGAAAACAAAGAAGTCACAACTGCAGAAAGAATTGCCCAAGCTCATGGTTATGACAATTGGAAATATATTGACTTAATTGATTTTACATTTAATGTTGATAGAGGTGATAGTCATTTTGAACGTTCATGGTCATGGTCACCTAAAACCAATACCGTACGCTTATCAACAACTGAAGATACAATAAAGTACAATAGAGCATCCGTTGACAGCCTATCTTTAAATGCAGACAAAGGTTTTATAAATGATAAGTATTGGTTACTAGTACCATTTCAACTGGTTTGGGATGAAGGCACTACTATTTCAAATCCAATTAAAAAAACTGCTCCTATTTCAAATGCCGAATTAAATATGATCACTTTAACTTATAGCGATGAAGGCGGTTACACGCCTGGTGATGCCTATGACATCTATTTTGATGATGAATACATCATTAGAGAATGGGTGTTTAGAGAAGGCAATAGCGAAAAACCGTCAATGACTACTACTTTTGAAAATTATCAAGATTTTGGCGGTATTAAAATTGCCAAAGACCACAAAATGACTGACGGTAATTTCAATTTGTACTTTACAAATATTGAAGTGAACTAAGTTTTAATTTGAGTAAAGTCTTAAAAAAATATTAAAGTTGATGATTTCCTGTAATTAAAAGATCCAACTCACGACATAAAGACGTATATATAACAAATATTCCGCATTAGCGTCCATATATATTCAAAGCGCTTCATCTCCATAGTTGAAGCGCTTTTTACTTACCCTACAAAACCATCTTTTACATGCGTGCCATCACAATAAGGCTTGTTATGAGATGCACCACACCTACAAAATGCAGTAGTTTTATTCTTGGTTTCTTCACCACCATCTTTATGTGTGACCTTAAGTGTTCCATACACCAATAGCGGCCCATCTTTTAAAACTTCGACCTTAGTTTCTAACCGCTCAGACTCTTTATTATCTGAAGCATTCATGTAATATCCTAAAGCACCAGATGGACAAGCTTTCACTTGATTAACTAATGCATCAGTAGATGCGGCATTGATCTTTATCCAAGGACGTTCCTTAGGTTGAAACACCTTTCCTAAGCCACGCACACAAATTCCAGAATGTATACATTTTTCAGCTTCCCATGTCACAGTTACTTCTCCATTAGTATATTCTTTTAGCTTTCCCATAATCTTATGTTTTTCTTAAAGATAATAAAAAAAGTGTTTTCTTTTTTTGGTAGAAAATGCAGGTTTCAACTGTTTCGTCCTAGCATAATTATTCTTATTTTTGTTTGATACCATAAAATCTATAATCTTGTCTAACTATAAATTAGGTCTTGAATATGCTCAGCAACAAGATCAAAACGATGAACTTTCATCATTTAGAGAACAGTTCCATATTCCTAAAGACAACTCAGGAAACGAACTTATCTATATGACTGGAAACTCACTAGGTTTGCAACCAAAAATCACAAAAAATTATATTGATCAAGAACTTGAAGACTGGGCAAAACTTGGTGTTGAAGGCCACACAGAAG
The DNA here is from genome assembly GCF_947503375.1 of uncultured Psychroserpens sp. Classification (GTDB taxonomy): domain Bacteria; phylum Bacteroidota; class Bacteroidia; order Flavobacteriales; family Flavobacteriaceae; genus Psychroserpens. Next base: position 149,504 of record NZ_CANNDQ010000005.1, on the reverse strand, counting down.
GCAAAAATCCTTGGCTTCATTATCACGAATTCTTAACCAATACCATGGCACATATAGTGGGTGCTAAGCCACTTGAAGTAGTTGTAATGAATTCACTTACTGCCAACCTCCACTTTATGATGGTAAGTTTTTATCAACCCACAGCAAAGCGTTACAAAATACTAATTGAGGCTGATGCTTTTCCTAGTGATAAATACGCTGTTGAATCTCAGCTACGACATCATGGCTATGATGATAAAGAAGGCCTAATTTTATGGAAAGCAAGAGAAGGTGAAGAGTTAGTAAATTACGATGACCTAGAACACATTTTAAATACTCAAGGTGATGAGATTGCTTTAATTATGATTGGTGGTGTAAACTATTACACTGGTCAATTTTTTAATTTAAAACAGATCACACAATTGGGCCACAAAAAGGGTTGTGTTGTGGGTTTTGATTGCGCTCATGGTGCAGGAAATGTACAATTAAACTTGCACGATTCTGGAGCAGATTTTGCTGTTTGGTGTACGTATAAGTATTTAAATTCAGGACCAGGAAGCTTATCTGGAGCCTTCGTTCATGAACGCCACGCCAATCGAAAAGACTTAAATCGTTTTACAGGTTGGTGGTCGCATAATAAACAAACTCGTTTTAGAATGCGTGATGATTTTGATCAATTACAAGGCGCTGAAGGTTGGCAATTGAGCAACCCTCCAATTTTATCAATGGCAGCTATTAGAGCATCTCTTGATGTATTTGAAAAAGCAGGTTTTGAACGATTATGCCAAAAATCGAAACAACTTACTGGCTACTTTGAGTTCTTATTGAATGCACTTAATAAATCGGACATCAAGATTATCACACCTCACCATCCTGATGAACGTGGTTGTCAATTATCTATACAGGTAAAGAATGCTGATAAAAGCCTCCATCAAAAACTAACTCAAGTTGGTGTTGTAACAGATTGGAGAGAACCTGATGTTATTCGTTGTGCTCCTGTTCCCTTATATAATTCATATATGGATGTGTACGGTTTTGTAGAACGATTGAAACAAATTTTAAATTAAAATGCGCTGAAAGTTATTCAGTATTATTACTATATGAAACAACAAAACATACTGATTATTGGTGCTGGTCTTTGCGGAAGTTTATTAGCATTGCGTTTAGGTCAACGCGGCTATAATGTTTCCGTTTACGAAATGCGTCCTGACCTTCGTAAAACTGATATTTCTGCAGGTCGCTCTATTAATTTAGCCTTTTCAGATCGTGGTAATAAAGCTATGAAATTGGTAGGCATTGAAGATAAAGTTAAAGCGCTTTGCATCCCAATGAATGGTCGTATGCTCCATGACAAAGAAGGCAATTCATTTTTGTCTAATTACAGCGGAAGACCTCATGAACATATTAATTCTATTTCTCGAGGTGGTCTCAATGCATTATTACTAGATGAAGCTGAAACTCATGAAAATGTCACCATTTATTTTAATAAAAAATGTTTGTCAGTAGATTTTGAAAATACCACTGCCTTATTTGAAGACCATGAATCCAAAAATGAATTTGTTGAGGATGCTGACACAATTATTGCAACAGATGGCGCAGGTTCGGCATTACGCAGAAGTTACTATTTGGAACGCAAATTCTTATTTAGTTTTTCACAAGACTATCTAACTCATGGCTATAAAGAACTCACCATTTTACCAAATGAAGATGGTAGTTACAAAACCTATAAAAATGCTTTGCACATTTGGCCAAGAGGTGATTTCATGGTAATTGCTTTACCAAATTTAGATGGTAGTTTTACCGTGACTTTATTTTTGAGTTATGATGATGGCGAATACAATTTTAACAACCTTACTACACCAGAAATCGTTACCGAATTTTTCCAAAAAGAATTCCCTGATGCTCTAGAACTCATGCCAAACTTAGTCGATGATTTCTTTGAAAATCCTACTGCGCCTTTGGGAACCGTAAAATGTACTCCTTGGCACTACAAAGGAAATACTTTACTCATGGGAGATTCTGCTCACGCAATTGTCCCTTTTTACGGACAAGGAATGAACGCCTCTTTTGAAGATGTTGTAGTATTTGATGCAATTTTAGATCAATATGAAGGAGATTGGAATAAAGTTTTTGAAGTGTATGAAAACACTAGAAAAAAAGATACTGATGCTATTGCAGATCTTGCCATCGATAATTTTCATGAAATGAAAGACCATGTAGCTAACCCAATCTTTCAAGACAAACGAAAAATTGAAATGGTTTTAGAAAAAGAATTTCCTAACGAATATTCTTCCAAATATAGTTTAGTTACTTTCAACGAACACATTGGGTACCGTGAAGCTATGCTAAGAGGTCGTGCTCAAGATAAAGCCATATTAAACATGTTGACTGATGGTTTAATATCTCTATCAGACAACACAAGAGATATTTTAAATAAAGTAAAAAAAGAAACTGAAGCTATTCTTGAAGACGATAGAATTGCTGGATTACATTAAATTATGAGCGAAAAAACTGTAACACCAAGAGGCGCCTATCCTCACGTTAAACAAGTAGGTGACTTTATTTTTGTGTCTGGGACAAGTTCTCGTCGACCAGATAATACCATAGCTGGTGTAGACATTATTGATGAAATGGGAACCAAGCGTCTAAATATTGAAACACAAACGCGTGAGGTACTTAAAAATATTGAAAGCAATCTAGCTAAAGTTGGAGCCTCTCTAAAAGATGTCGTTGATGTCACTTCCTTTTTAGTAAATATGAACGATTTTGCTGGCTACAATAAAGCTTATGCTGAATTCTTCGATAAAGAAACTGGCCCAACAAGAACCACAGTAGCAGTGCATCAATTACCGCATCCAGATTTAGTGGTTGAAATTAAAGTGATGGCTTACAAAAAAACATAAATTAAAAATAACCCATTGAATGAAAGCATTATATTAATTAATCACTGTGACGCATTATAAAATGAATATACAGAACTACATAAACGGTAATTTTCATAAACCTATTCAAAACAATTGGATAGACAACTATAACCCTTCAAATGGTGAAGTTTACGGGCAAATACCCAACTCTAATAAAGACGATGTAGAAAAAGCTTACAATGCTGCCAAATCTGCTTTTAAACAGTGGTCACAAACCACTCTAGAAAAACGCAGTCGCATTCTCATTAAAATCTCTGAATTACTAGAAACTAACCTGCAACGTTTCGCTGAAGCAGAATCTAAAGACAATGGCAAACCTGTGTCATTAGCAAAAGCTGTAGATATCCCGAGAGCAGCAAGTAATTTCAGATTCTTTGGAAATGCCATCACACAATTTGCAAGTGAAAGCCACGAAAGTGTTGGTCAACAAGCCATTAATTATACCTTACGTCAACCCATTGGTGTTGTTGGTTGTATTTCTCCTTGGAACCTTCCACTCTATCTTTTTACTTGGAAGATTGCTCCAGCTTTGGCTGCTGGAAATTGTGTGGTTGCTAAACCAAGTGAAGTCACACCAATGACTGCGTATTTATTAGGCAAAATTTGTAATGAAGCTGGTTTACCAAAAGGTGTTTTAAATATTGTTCACGGTTTAGGAATTACAACTGGACAAGCCATTATTGAACATCCAGACATCAAAGCCATTTCATTTACTGGTGGCACTACAACTGGTTCTCATATCGCTAAAGTAGCCGCTCCAATGTTTAAGAAATTATCATTAGAGTTAGGTGGCAAAAACCCAAATATTATTTTTGGAGACTGTGACTATCAAGACATGCTTAATACAACGGTTCGTTCGTCGTTTGCTAATCAAGGTCAAATTTGTTTATGTGGAAGCCGAATCTTTATTGAAGCTCCCATCTATGAGAAATTCAAGACAGATTTTGTAGCAAAAGTCAAACAACTCAAAGTTGGTCATCCATCTCAAACCGAAACTAATATTGGTGCTTTAGTATCAAAACCACATTTAGAGAAGGTAAAAGAACACATTCAAATTGCTAAAAATGAAAATGGCACTGTTTTATGTGGCGGTAATGAAATTACAGTTGAAGGCTTTGAAAATGGTTATTACCTCGAACCCACCGTTATCGAAGTGCCTTCAGATGAATGTCGCGTTAATCAAGAAGAGATCTTCGGGCCTGTAGTAACTATCATGCCATTTCATACCGAAGAAGAAGTCTTAGAAATGGCAAACAAAGTAAAATATGGACTTTCGGCAACGCTGTGGACCAATAATTTGAAACGCACCATGCGTATGAGTCATCAACTTCAAGCAGGAATTGTTTGGGTGAACACTTGGATGATGCGAGATCTACGCACGCCTTTTGGAGGCGTGAAAGCTTCAGGCGTAGGTCGTGAAGGCGGTTTTGAAGCCTTACGCTTTTTTACTGAAGCTAAGAATGTTTGTATAAAATATTAATTGAAATGAATCTACAACTTAACAACAAATACGCATTAGTCTGTGGAAGTACTGCAGGCATTGGAAAAGCCACTGCTTTGGCTTTAGCAGAAGAAGGCACTATTGTTACCTTAATAGCAAGAAACGAAGATAAATTAAAAACTACCCTAGCTGAATTACCTCAACATAGAAACCATGATTATATTGTTGCCGATTTTTCTAACCCATTAGAATTAAGAGAGAAGGTGAACGACTATATTAACAAACACCATGGGTTTCACATTTTAGTAAATAATACTGGCGGCCCAAAAGGCGGCCCTGTTTTCTCTGCAAAAGTTGAAGAATTTGAAAATGCTTTTACCCAACATTTAAAATGTAATCATGTCTTAGTACAGGCTATTGTTCCTTTTATGAAAACCGAAGGTTATGGTCGTATAATCAATGTGATCTCCACATCAGTAAAGCAGCCATTAGATGGTTTAGGCGTAAGCAATACCATTAGAGGTGCAGTTGCCAATTGGAGTAAAACGCTTGCTAATGAGCTTGGCCAATTTGGAATAACAGTTAATAATGTACTTCCTGGTGCAACTGGAACAGAGCGATTAACTGAAATTATTAAAAATAAATCGGCTAAAACTGGTAAAACCGAAAATGAAGCCACTAACGCTATGAAAAGTGCTGTGCCAGCAAAACGTTTTGCCAAACCAGAAGAGCTGGCATATGCTATTACATTTTTAGCTAGTGAATGTGCCGCTTATATAAATGGAATTAACTTGCCTGTAGATGGCGGAAGAACAAAAAGTTTGTAACTTTATAACATCATCGAACGATAAATATTAGAACTCATGAGCAAATTATTTCCACCGATAAACTTTAAAGCTTGGATTGAAGAAAACCGACACCTCTTAAAACCACCAGTTGGCAACAAAGTCGTATGGAAAGATGGTGATTTTATTGTGATGGTTGTTGGAGGGCCAAATAGCAGAAAAGATTACCATTATAATGAAACCCCTGAGTTTTTCTATCAAGTAGAAGGTGATATTGTTTTAAAGGTAATAGATAAAGGAACACCAAAAGATATTCATATTAGAGAGGGCGAGATATTTTTATTACCACCAAAAGTGCCACATTCTCCTCAACGAGGTGCTAATACAGTTGGATTAGTTATTGAATACCCTAGAGAAGAAGGTATACAAGATGCACTATTATGGTTTTGTGAAAACTGCACAACAAAATTATATGAAGAAGATTTTACATTAGATAATATTGAAACTGATATGCCAGCAATATTCGACAAATATTATGGCGATAAAGATAAGCGCAGTTGCCCAAATTGCGGCGAAGTTATGCAACCACCAAAAAAAGTTCAATTAGAAGATTAGATCTGTATGAAAAAAAAACTTCGCATTAATGGTCATTCGCATCTACTTCCTTATCCAGAAGAGATTCCTGAATTTATGAAGAACAAAGGCATTTTTTGGGTTGATAAGGACCGTAAATTTATGCTACAAAAAGATTGGAATCGCCCTATAACAGACTCTAGTTTCTTTTTAAATGAAAAGTTAGCATGGATGGAACATTTCAAAATTGATCATGCTATAGTTTTAAACCTTTCGCAATTATATGGAAATGGTTTGCGTCTAGAAGAGATGAAACAAGCCTTGCGTTTTCAAAATGATTTTAACGCAAAAATTCAGAAAGAGAATCCGAGTAAATTCACAACTGGCTTTGTAGTGCATCCTGGTTTTGTTAGAGGTGCTTGCTGGGAAATTGAACGCTGTGTTGAAGAGTTAGGGATGCAACTTTTATGTTTACCAACTCATTATATGGATACTATTGGCACTTGGCGTTGTATTTTTGATGAAGAAAATGAGCCTATTTTTGAACTCGCAAACAAATACAACTTAGCTGTTGAAATTCATCCTTATGATGGTGAGAAATTTATAAAACTTGAAAACACTTCTTGGCGTTTTCATTTAATCTGGATGTTAGCGCAATGTGCTGATGCTTATCACTTTTTAACCTTGAATGGGTATTATGAAAAATATAAAAATATGCGTATCTGCTTTGCTCATGGCGGACAGTTGGCTCAAATTAATTTAGGAAGACGTATTCAAGGATTTGATGGCAGACCAGATTTGTTTGAAGGCAAAACACACCCTAGAAAAGCGGTTGGACATAAAAACATTTTCTTTGACACTTTAGTTCATGACACAGGTGGTCTTGAATTACTCATCAAGAATCAAGGGTCTAACCAAGTACTAATGGGATTAGACGATCCTTATCCGTTAGGCGAGATGGAAAGCGAACAACAAAGTTCTTATCCTGGCAAAATATTAGATCTTGCAATGGAGCGAAAAATCATAACCGAAACTGAGCGTGACGCTATTTGGGAAGATAACGTGATCCAATGGTTGTGCGGTGATGATGACAATGCAAAACAAAAATTAGTAGATAGGATTTTATCTTAAATAAAAAACCTTTCAATACTGTTTATAACAAGTTATTGAAAGGCTTTTAATACAATTTTATAATATTCTACAACCCAAGTTCGGAAACTCCTTGATCAAAAATTACATCAACGGGAATATTCGCATCGCTTAAGCGATCTAAATCTGCTTGTAATTCTGAAGTTATAACACCTTTATCAGCCACCAAACTTGCCACACCTTCGTAATCTCCATCGCCTTGAAGTGTTAGAATAAGGTTGGACAAATCTCTCATTGCAGTCTCCATCTTATCAAAATTTACTTTGTAAGTACCATCTTCATTTCTAGAAAATGCGCCCTTTTCTTTAAAGAAATTAAAACGGATCATGTTAGCTTTACCATGAGCTGATGAGGCTCCAAAACGAACAGAGCGGAAAATACCAGCCATAAAAGTGACCATATTATCTTTTAGGTTTTGTTCTAATTCACCTTTGGCATGCAACTGTTGGATCATGTATAGACCTAAAATATCTGCTTTACCTTCTTCTAAGGCACTTGCGTGTTCTTTCAATGCTGTTCTAACTGTGCCTTTACCATCAATAGTGTTTTTTATTCCTAAACCATGAGCTACTTCATGAAACATGGTATTAGCAAAAAAAGCATCAAATGTTATATGTTGACGCTGACTTTCGTCTATCAATTCTTCAGATATAGGCACTAAAATCTTATCAAATTTAGCTCGCATGGCATTTTTTAGTTGTAATCTACGTGTCCCTTTTTGCAATTGCACTTCTTCATCATTTGGCAAATTAATGGCTATTGTCTTACTTCCAGAATTGCAATCGCCTGCGTAATAAACAACATCATATGCATTGAGGTCACTATCGGTTCCTGGTGTTTCTTTTTTGTACGCTTCATCTACTGGCAATCCCAATTGGAGTTCTGGGAGATATGCGCTAAACTTTGCTAAACGCTGACTCCACTCTTGGTCTTTAATAAGCACATAACCTTCATGAGCCGCTTTGTTTCCAAAAAGTTGATCTTCATAGGTTTCTATAGGACCAATAACAATATCTAGTGTATTGGTTTTCATATCCATCCACGCCAAATCACTTGGTTGGTAATTATCATCGAGTAACGCCTGTGCTCTTAATTCTAAATAGGTTTTCAATCCAGAATCTTCAGCTAGTTTAGAAGCCTCTAACAATAAATTTGAAACTTCTTTTACTTCTTTCTCAAACTGCTTATGATAAGGAATTGAATACAATTTGCCGTTTTCATCACGACGTACAAAATTGTAGATACTAGACTTATCTTTAATGTCTGCAGTTTCAAATTCGTCTTTAGTCATATCTTTAGGGTAGAAATTTGCTCCAGCTGGTTTTTCATCTATGTCTTCTACAAAAGGTGAGTTTCCGTCTAACCTGTCCCAAGGCCCATAATTTATCTTTACAAACTTTTTAGTGGCCTCATCAGAAATAGATGCCAATAGTTCATCCTTATCACCATAAGCCTCGTACCAAAACAAATCGTTCATCTTATCTGCTGCTTTGATTAATAAAGGCAACATTTGACGCTCTTTTTCGGATAATTTAGATACATCTGAAGTTAATTTAAAACTTACATATTTACTAAGGTTCTTTTCCATTTTAGTCATTTTTGAGTCTTCAGTAACGACATTTACTTCTTTGTCTACTTTACATGAAGTTACTATTACCAAAAGCAATAGTATGGCTGCTATTTTTTTCATAAATTTTAATGAGTTGTTTTAAGTTTTTCAAAGTTAATTAAATAAAAGTTTTTTGTGGGCTGTGTGTTTATTTTTTCAAATATAATCTGTTAGTTGAAAAATTTTAAAAACACATCAGCAAATGGATCTTGACCTACTACAGTATAATAGAATAAAGCACCCAACCAACCATGAATTAAGCCGAGCACATATAAATTTTTAACTTTTAGGTATATATAACTGTAAAACAAAGCTAGAATAAAGGTGCCAATCATTAACCAATACGATGGATAATGGACTAAAGAAAATAGAATAGCAGTAATCAAAATTATATCTAGTTTATTGAGTTTTCTAGATTTTAGTGTGTTTAAATTACCAGTTACCAAACCAATAATTAAAAACTGTTGTATTGTTCCCCAAATGGGATACGTGATCAATAATGGTAACACATGCCAACTTACATTAATAGTTTTTTGAAAAAAACCGATAATTACAAACAATAGCAAAGAAACCAATGAGAAAGGTAGAATTAGTCTTAGTACATATTTGAAATTATCTGTACGAAATCCCAATCTTTTAAAACCAATTTATCGTTCTTATAACGATATCTAACGTAAGTGAACCAAATCAAAATAGAGACTACTACAAACACTAGTCTCAAATTGAGATAATCCATAAAAATGAATTTACCTATGCCTGTTAAAGCCACAGCAATAATCTCTAGTATTCGAACTTTATCAGAAACTGGCCTAACTAGATTAACATTTGAAAATTCTATTAAATATTTGGTGAGTTTAGACTTCATGGTGGTGTTATGATCTAAACCCCACAGACATAATATCTGTGAGGTTAAGGCTTATAGAGCCTTTCATTAAAACTAATTTTTAATCGTTAGTATTAGATGTCATTTCTTTGTCGATATATACAACATCTCTTGTGTTTTTTTGAACTGCAATAGCAGAGAAAAGGCTTAATGTAAATGACATTCCGTAGAATCCTTTTTCACTTAACTCTAGATCAGCATTCCAAAGTCCAATGATTAATAATACAATTGCGGCAATAGAAGTAAACCAACTAATACTATAATAGATTTCAGTGACCTGGATACCCTCTAATTTATCTCTAACTGCTTTTTGTACAGAAATGACAGAAAATAAACCAAATAGTAATATGGTAAAATAATATCCTTTTTCATTGAGCATCATATCGGCATTCCATAAGCCAATGCAGTAAGAAATCATACCAATGAACAAAGCTGTCCATGAAGCACCAATAAAAGCAGGTGTTGGTTTTTGGTTATATACTTTTTTTTCTTTCGCCTTTGCTTTTAATTTTTCTTCGTCTTTTAACGAAACTGTTGTTTGATAATTCATAATGTTTTGTTTTAATGATTACAGTACAAAAGTGAAAACATTTTGATTGTTACAAAACACATATTTCTAAAAAAACTGACGATAAAATACAATAAACTATTCATATAACATTTATATTTACTTAAACTAATACATATAAACTGACGAATTAATGAATAACTTAAACGCTATAGTATCGACACTTAGCCTTGAAGATGAGCAACGTTTTATTTCCTATTTAAAGAAAAAGAATAAACGTAATGACACAAAAAATATTCAGCTTTTTAAACTTTTAGCTCAAAATGAATTGTCTTCAAGTGAGATTTGCAAAAGACTATATAAAAACAATGGAAAATCTGCTTATCATGCCTTAAGAAAACGTTTATATAGAGCTTTAATTGATTTTATTGCTAACATCAATTTAGAAGAGGAAAGCTCTATAGACATGCAGCTTATAAAATACATTTTAGCATCAAGAACCTTTTTGATTAACAATCAAGCTAAAATAGCTTATTCAATTTTAGACAAAGCCGAAACTATAGCAATTGAACACTCCCTATTCACAATATTAAATGAGATATACCATACAAAGATTCAATATGCTTATTTAGAAGAAACAGTAGATATTGACACGCTAATTCATAAATTCAAAGCCAATCAAAAAAACCATTACTTAGAAGAAGAACTTAATATTGTATACGCCAAAATCAGACAAACATTAAACCAAATCTCATACGAAGGAAAAGTTGTGGATTTTCAAACCATTTTAAGACTAACCTTAGCAGAACATAATATCAGCATTAGTGATTCAATGTCGTTTAAATCATTATACCAATTGATGAGAATAGTTAGCATTTCAGCCTTTGTAACCAACGACTATTTACAGATTGAGCCGTTTCTTATTAACACATATTCTAATATTCAAATTCATAAGCTGAATAACAAGCAGTTATATTATCACATTGAGGTGATATATATGATTAGCAATACACTATTCAGAAATAAAAAATTTGAAGCCTCATTGCGTTATTTAGAACAAATGAAACAGTTGATGGAGAGACAACAACAGAAGTACTATAACACTTTTAAACTTAAACACGACTTACTTTTGGCATTAAACTTAAACTACCAAGGCAAACAGGATCAAGCCATATCATATCTTGAGAATTCTAAACAGCCAAAACATGGAGATATTGAATCTGTCTTAGACATCAATTTAAGTTTAGTAATGTTTTATATACAAAGTTCAAGATTCAAAGATGCCTTACGTGTTTTTTCAAAATTCTATCACACAGACAAGTATTACATTCAAAAAGCAGGAAAGGAATGGGTACTTAAAAAAAATCTAATAGAAATCATTCTCCACATTGAGCTTCAAAACATAGACCTAGTAGAATCTCGAATGTTGAGTTTTAAAAGAAATTACAGCATGTATCTTAAACAGATTGATCAAGAACGCGTACTCATTTATTTGAATCTTGTAGAAGATTACTATAAACGACCTGAATTAGTAACGACAAGTGAATTTAAAGATAAAGCCGAGAATTCATTTACATGGATTGAAGCAGAGCAAGAAGATATTTTTGTAATGAGCTTCTATGCCTGGTTAAAAAGCAAAATAGAACGCAAGCCACTTTACACTACAACACTTCAACTTATAGCGTTTGCATAAAAAAGTTAAGCAGAAGTTAAAAACCTCTATCTCTTAAACCTTTTCGTAGTCGAATAGTCTTAAATACATCAATTAAAATAAAACACATAGATTATGAAAAAATTAATGTTTATCGCTATTGCTTTAATCACTTTAAGCACCTTAGCTCAAGACAAAAGGCGTGAAGACTCAAATGAATTTCACAAACAAAAGGCATTCCATAAAGATTTAACTCCTGAAGAAATCGCAACATTGAAGACAAAGAAAATGACTCTACATTTAGATCTTACAGATGATCAACAATCGAAAGTCAAGGTGCTTGCGCTTAATGAAGCTAAGATTAGAAAGGAAAAAATGGAAGCTCACGAGAAAAAATCTAACACAGAAACCGCTCAAGACCTTTCCAAAGACGAGTATTACAAATTATTAAATGAAAAATTAGATCGTCAAATCGAGATAAAAAAACAAATGAAAGTAATACTTGATGACGAACAATACGAAAAATGGGAAAAGTCACTATCAGAAAAGAAATTTAGAAAACGTAAAAGAGGCTCAAAAGAAAAATCTAAAAAAGAACATTAAGCAGGTAGATTAGTTTAGTTTAGTTTTAAAAAGGCATTGGTTTTTGAATCAGTGCTTTTTTATTTGCCATTTTAAATTAAAAATTATTAATTTAGTGACTTAAATTACCTTTCAAAAAATCATGATGATGAAAAAATTAATTACTCTATGCGTTTTTACACTTGCCCTATTGTTTAGTTCTCAAGGACTAAATGCTCAAAGTAAAATAGAAATAAATGGTGCAGCTTCAGAAAAAGCTAAAGAACTACGAAGTGTTATTAAATTTAACAACACTCAATTAGAACAGGTTTATCAAGCATACAAAGTATACGAAACAACCTATCAAACTATTAACAACGATTTAGAAGCTAACAAAAAGTTATATGACAAAATCAATGTTGATTTAGACAATAGACTGAAAGAAATTTTTAATGAAGAGCAATATGATACTTATATCGCTATATATAGAAATGAGAATCAAAATCCTTAAATGAATACCACATATAAAAAAGCCTGTTTTATTAAAGCAGGCTTTTTTTATATCATAATGTTTCAGCCACTTTTCTAACAGCAGCTATTGTTTCATCAAGGTCTTTATAAGACAATGCATCAGTGATAAACCAAGTTTCAAAAGCACTAGGTGCAATATAAATACCTTCATTCAACATTCCATGAAAAAAATGTTTGAATGTATCGTTATTTCCTCTAGCTGAACTTTCAAAATCAACAACTGCTTCCTCAGCAAAATGTATAGAGATCATAGAACCTACTCTATTGATCGTGTGCTTGACTCCTAAATCATTTAGTGCTTCTGTACATCCTTTATGCAAATATTTGGTTTTTTTTGATAAACGGTCAAATAAGTCCTTTTGAGCATTAATAGCCTTCAGCATTGCTAGTCCTGCTGCCATCGCCAATGGATTACCACTCAAAGTACCTGCTTGATAAACACTCCCTAGAGGCGCCAAATGATTCATAATTTCATTTCGAGCTGCAAAAGCACCAACAGGCAAACCTCCACCTATTACTTTCCCAAAGCATACAATATCTGCATTAACGCCATATAACTCTTGACATCCACCTTTGGCAAGCCTAAAACCCGTCATAACCTCATCAAAAATCAACAAAATATTGTTGTTATCACATAAATCTCTAAGCGCACGTAGGAAATTATCCTTAGGAGGAATACAGCCCATATTCCCAGCCACTGGCTCCAAAATAACACATGCTATTTCATTTGAATTGGCCTCAATTAATGCTTTCACATGGTCAATATCATTATACCTTGCCAACAATGTATCTTTAGCAGTGCCTTGTGTTACACCAGGACTATTTGGACTACCAAAAGTAATAGCGCCACTTCCAGCTTGAATTAAAAACGCATCACTATGTCCATGATAACAACCTGCAAATTTTATCATCTTGTCTTTCTTTGTAAAACCTCTTGCTAAACGCACAGCGCTCATACAAGCTTCAGTGCCAGAGTTCACAAAGCGAATTTTATCAATATTTGGTACCATAGATACTGCCAACTCAGCAATATGTGTTTCAATCTCTGTAGGCATACCAAAAGAAGTGCCTTGTTTCGCTTTTTCTATAACAGCATCAACAACCGGTTCGTAGGCATGACCTAAAATCATTGGACCCCAAGAATTAATATAATCTATATACTTATTTCCATCTTCATCATAGATGTAAGCGCCTTTAGCAGATTTTGCAAAAATTGGAGTTCCTCCAACGGCTTTAAATGCTCTAACTGGAGAGTTCACACCACCTGGTATTACAGCTTCTGCCTGCTTGAACAGAGCACTGCTTCTTTTGTACAACATATTATTATTTTATAATGAGTATTTGACCAATAGACAAGTCATTACTTGTTAGGTTGTTTAAGCGCTTAATATTTTCTACCGTTGTATTATATAATTTAGATAAAGAATAGAGCGTATCTCCTTTGGCCACCTCATGATTATTTTGGTCTATGACTATTCTTTCTTTTGTTTGTCCTAAAACTTCATCATCAAAACGATACAGTTCAAAACGTTCTATTAGACTAATGAGCTTTTCAGGATATTTTCTATCTGTTGCATATCCAGCAGCTCTTAGTCCTTTGGCCCAAGCTTTATAATCATCTTCTTTTAGTTGGAATAATTTTGAATACCTGCCACGCGTGGTTAGAAACACTGAGTGATCTTCATAAGATGTCTTAGCATAGTTATATTTTCTGAAACACTCTTGAGACTTATCATCATCATGATAAATCTTAGCACCTGTCCAACCATGGCATTTAATTCCAAAATGATTGTTAGCTTCAACAGCCAAGCGGCCTTTACCTGATCCTGATTCTAAAATACCTTGTGCTAAGGTAATACTTGCTGGTATTTTATACTTTCGCATTTCTTCTTTAGCTATGACACTATAATTAGCTATATAAATCTCAGTTGCGTTAGCATACGAATTAGTTTTTGGAGTACTTGAAACTTCTCTTTTGGTTGTTTTAGGTGTTTCTGAGCGCGTAGAAATTTGCTCAGTTTTTTCTTTATCTCGCTTTTTTTTAGTTACAATTTTTCTTTTAGAACTACATCCAACAATTAAAAATGCAATCAAAAAAACAATACTAATATTCTTCATAAATTTTTAAACGATTATTGGCATATTTTGTTGTCTTAACTTCTCATTCATACCATCAATTCCTTGTAATCCACCTGTATGAATGGCTAAAATTTTTGACCCTTTTTTAAAATACCCTTTATCTAATAGGTCATAAATTCCAAACATCATTTTTCCAGTATAAATAGGATCTAAAGCTACTTTATGCCTAGATTTAAATTGATTTATAAAATGAACTAATTGCTCATTGATCTTAGCATAGCCTCCAAAATGATATTCTGAAATTAACTCCCAATTGGAATTATTTGCAAATTTAATGATTTCTTCTTGCAAAAAGTCTCCTTTTAACGCAGGAAAACCAATAATTTTTTGAGTATTGTAACTAGAGTTAATCAAACCCGAAATAGTACCACCAGTCCCTACGGGACAACAGATATAGTCAAATTTTTTATCAGCTACGGTTAAAATCTCTTCGCAGCCTTTTACAGCTAGAACATTAGTGCCTCCTTCAGGTATAAGGTAAAAATCTCCAAATTCATTGCGCAATTTCTCAATAAACAGTACATCAGTTTTGGTTCTATACTCATGTCTTGAAATAAATTTAAACGTCATACCACATTCCCTAGCGAAAGCTAATGTAGGGTTTAGTTTAGCACTATTAACTAACTCTTCACCTCTAATAACACCTATAGTCTCAAAGCCGTATTCTTTTCCTGCGTAAGCTACCGCTGCAATATGATTTGAAAAGGCGCCACCAAACGTCAATAAAACATTTTTTTTTAGCCGCTTAGCTTCCTTAAGATTATACTTTAATTTTCTAAGTTTATTCCCAGAAATGAATTCATGATTAAGATATTCTGGTTTTATAAACACATGATTATCAATAACAATAAGTGTTTTATCCATATTATATAACCGTTTAACAAAATTTTTAATAAATATTAAAAATTTTGTTAAAACTATGTATTTTTTATTACATTAGTCGGTAATTCAATCCCAATCATATTAGAACTTTTTCTGCTTATCACTTTGTCTTATGCACAAGCATAGCAAAGGAATGAAAACATTTTCTATTATGATTAAAAAATTACATTCTTCGAGTCTAACAATAACTCTATTACTTTGCTTTTTTAATACAGGATTAACTTGGTCTCAATCTGCTTCTAACTGCATTAATGATTATTCAGCACAGGTTAATAAACTTGAATCTGAAAGTTCCGCTATTGATGATATTGAAATCATTTTAGACTTTTCACAATCTGAACATAAGGAATCTGTTAGTTTGAAAATTGAAATTCAACCACTAAATGAATGCTGGAAACAATTAGAAGGTTCTGATAGATCTGAAAGTATAACTCAATCTATTAATGAGCTTAATAATTATCAGGGGAAATTAAGGTTGAAGTTTGATACTTATAATACTAAATGTTTCAAATGGCGCGCCATTATCAAAAACACAGATAATGGATGTGAAACCAGCTCTGAATGGGCATTTTCAAGCTTTTTGTAACCTTCAAAAAAAATATTGTGATGAGAAACATTACGCTACTATTAATATTTTGCTCTATAATTCAAAACAGCTATAGTCAAGGTACTTCGGTTACTACTGCAGAACCATTTTGCTCTGGAGGATCAGAATTGGTTTTTCCAAATATTTCAGGTCAACCAGATGCAACCGATGTAGGTTGTCTTGGTTCAATCCCTAATGCAGCCTATTATTATTTAACTGTTGACCAGCCAGGTGATTTGATATTTACTATTTCACAGGAAGATACAGGTGGTAATCCAATAGATGTTGATTTTATAGCTTGGGGGCCTTTTGCCAGCATTGCTGCTGCTGATGCTGCTATTACACTAACTGACTGTCCAACTTGTCCAAATAACACAACAAACCCAACTTTTTACCCTTATGCTCCAGATAATATAGTTGACTGTAGTTATGACATAGCTCCAACAGAATCGTTGACTATCCCTGGTGCTACATCTGGAGAAATATATGTTGTTTTAATAACCAACTTTAACGGTTCTGCTGGCACAATCTCTTTACAGCAAACAAGCGGAACAGGAACAACGAGCTGCAATGGGATACCTACATGTGGTGGAAATTACACTGATAGTGGTGGAGATACTGGCAGCTATTCAAATAATGAGAACAATACTACTACAATATACCCTTCTGTAACTGGTGGCATTGTTACTGTTAATTTTACCAGTTTTAACGTTGCTGCTGGAGATGTTTTAACAGTCTATAATGGGCCAACTGATGCTTCTCCAAGTTTAGGCACTGTAACTAGTGCACCTGCTTCATTCACATCCACTGATGCTTCAGGCGCTTTAACTTTTGTATTTACTAGTAATGCTTCAGGTGTTGCTGCAGGTTGGGAATCTGATGTTACTTGTACTATTCCTCCAACTTGTGGCTCTTCATTTTATGATAGTGGCGGATTATCTGGAAATTATTCAAATAACGAAAATCAAATTAGTACATTTTATCCGGACACACCTGGAGATGCGTTAACAATCAACTTTACGGCATTTGACCTTGAAAATAATTTTGATTACTTATATGTTTATAATGGACCTAATGTAACATCACCTATTCTTGATATTCTAACCGGGAATGCTGTAGCTCCTATCTCTTTCACCTCTACTGATCCTTCAGGCGCTTTGACATTTAGGTTTACAAGTGATTTTTCTAACGTGAATTCAGGTTGGGAATCAAACATAACATGCGCTCCTTATGTTCCTCCTGTTGTATGTGGATCTACATTTTATGACAGTGGAGGCGTAGCTTCAAATTACTTTAATAATGAAAATACAACAACAACATTGGTTCCGGATAACGCTAATGGGTATCCAGTAACCGTTACATTCACTAGCTTTGATTTAGAATCCTGTTGTGATTCATTAACCGTTTATGATGGTCCAGATGCTACGTCTCCAAGTTTGGGAACTTACACTGGAACCGGTATTCCTGGTCCATTTACCTCGAGTCATGCAAGTGGTGCGTTAACTTTTGTCTTTACTAGCGACATATCTATAACAGGTTCTGGTTGGTCTGCAGATATAACTTGTGTTGACCCATGCAACCTTATAATAACAGATACCATATATCCTTTAGGTGCAGACTCATGCAATCTAGATTACACAGAACTTACTACAAACGCACCAATACCTGGACCAACGAACACGGTTTTTCTAGAAGAATTTAATAGTGTAAATATGCCAGCAGGTTGGACCATTGTAAACGAAACTACTAATACAGAGTGGGTCATAGCTACAACCAACAATGCTGGTGGAATAGCGAACGAAGCTGTACTAGAGTGGAGTTCAGGGTTTGATATTGGAACATGGTCATTGACATCACCTTTAATAGATATTACAGGTGCGACAGGCTTAATGCTAGAATATAAACAAGAATTAGACCATTGGAGCAGTTTCTATCCATATTCATTATTCGTTGAAACCTCAACTGATAATACTGTTTGGACGGTTCAAAATTCGACGATTAACCCAACTAATGATATAGCAGCTAGCACAGTAAATATTGATATTTCTGCTTTAGATGGAAACACTTCTCTTTACATAAGATTTCGGTTTACTGGAGAGGCTTTTGGTATATTTTCGTGGTCTATTGATGATGTTTTAGTGACCTCAATTGGTGCAGGAGGAACCCCAGAAATTACTTGGACTCCTATAACTGGACTGTATACTGATGCTACTCTTACCACACCTTATGTAGCTGGTGATTTTGCAGGTACAGTATATGCCGCTCCAAATGGATTTATGACCTATCAAGCAGAAGATCAAAACAACTGTACAGATACGGCAGATGTTCAACATGATAAGAAAATATGGAATGGTTCTGATCCAGCTGATGGTACCAACTGGTATGTAGCAGATAATTGGACGCCTGTAGGCGTCCCAACAAACACCAATTGTGTGGTAATTCCTGATCCTGCTTCAAGCAATGGTAATTCACCAATTGCAGATATCATAAACTTAATTCCGCTTCCACCTCAGCCAGCTTTAGCTAGAAATTTAACTGTACAAGCCAACGGTTTTCTTGAAATCGAATCTGATACTAGTATTGAAGTTGTTGACTGGATCAATGTTAATGCCAACGGAACATTACTGTTAAGAGACAGTTCTAGCCTTATACAGATTACTGAAGGAGCTGCAAACACCAACAACAACACTGGAAACATAAATATGCAACGCTCTGTTAGTAACTTGAATGCAATCGACTATGTATATTGGTCGTCACCAGTTGAAAATTTTAACGTGGAACTTATATCGCCTAACACAGCACTTGGACTAATATGGAAATGGCTTCCCACACAAACAGCAGGTGGAGGCATTGGAAATCATGGCGATTGGAGAAATCCAGCAGCAAATGAACAAATGCCAGTAGGCGCAGGTTATATTGTTAGAGATTTAGGAGGAGCTACACTCATTCCTAATACACCTGCTCTTCCTACAAATACTACTGAATTCGTCGGAAGACCAAATAATGGTGTGTTAACCTATCCAATATCTAGAGGCACTCACTTAATTACTGATGGCGATTATACTGGAGATAATGGAGTTGTTAACGGAACAACACACCAAGATGACAATTGGAATCTTGTTGGAAACCCTTTTCCTTCAGCTATATCCTATGTTCAATTCATGAACGCAAATAGCACTATTATTGATGGAACTATTTATTTATGGACACATCAAAATGCACCTAGCGCAATTGCAAGTCCTTTCTATGAAAACTTCATATATAACTACAGCGATGATTATATCGATAATAATTATACAGGCTCAAACCCTCCAGGTTTCAATGGGAATATTGCATCAGGTCAAGCTTTCTTTGTACAAATGTTAGATACAGGTGGTACAACTGAAAACCTAACGTTCAATAATAGTATGAGAAGTTCTACAAATGACAATAGTCAATTCTATAGAAATTCAAGTTCAAATTCTAATACCATTGAACGACATAGAATATGGCTGGATCTAATTACTGCAAATGACCAAGCCACTTCTACTTTAGTCGGTTATGTTGAAGGAGCTACTAACCAAAAAGATCAACTTTTTGATGGTTACGATTTTGAAGGATATTATACTAGCTTTTATTCTATTATTGATAATGAGAAAATGGCCATTCAAGGTAGGGCTTTACCTTTTGTCGACACAGATACTGTTCCTATGGGAATTATAGTTTCTCAAGCAGGAAATTACTCTATAGCAATCAATACGTTAGATGGATTATTTGAAAGTACAGGTCAAGACATTTATATTGAAGATACTTATAACAACATTATTCATGATTTAAGACTTACACCATATAGCTTCACTACTGAAAGTGGTACATTTAATGATCGCTTTATTTTAAGATATACTAATGATACATTAAGCCTTAATCAAAATGAAATAGAAAAAGAGATAACTATCATAGCTCCTAATGGGAACTATATAAAAGTAAATTCTACCAGACATATTATTGATTCTGTTACAATCTATGATGTAATAGGAAGAACTCTATTTGATAAAGAAAATATTAATTCAAATGAAGTTATCATTGAAGACAATAACCTTTCTAATGGTACTTACATCGTTAAAGCGACTACAAGTAATGGATCATCAAAAACCCAAAAGGTAGTACTTAACCATTGATGTTTTTAGAGATATTTTATAAAACTCCAAAAAGGCCTAATTTTTAAATAATTAAGGTCTTTTTCTTTTAAATAAGCTTCTCGTTCAAAAGCTAAATTCTTATATGCAAGATACCAATTTCGATATCTAATCAAACGTATTAAAAACTCGATCGTATACCACAAATAAAACAAAATAATGAGTAATTCTAATTGTTGTCTAAGATGAATTTTCTCATGGTTAATCAATAAAGCGTTTTTTTTCAAATGTCTATATTTTAAAAACACAAACGGGAATAACGTAATTCCTATATATCCTTTTGGGACAATATATTTAGAGATCAAAATCATATTTTCAAGCATTCAAAAATCAATCCAATTTTACATTATCTTTGTAAGATATGAAGAAAATCATTCCTTTAGAAGCAGGCGATTATTATTTAACGCCTGAAGGCTATAGATGCTTCACTGAACAGTATCATTTAAAAAGAGGCTACTGCTGTGAAAGTGGTTGTAGACATTGCCCATATGGATTTAATAAAAACACATTAAAAAAAAAGTAATGCAAGCAATACGTTTATCATTCCAAGAGCAAATAAAAGAAGGAATACCAAGTATATTACCTCAGCCAAAACCTTTTGACCCTTCAATTAATCATGCACCAAATCGAAAAGATATTCTTAGTAATGAAGAAAAAAAATTAGCTCTAAAAAATGCATTGCGCTATTTTGATAAATCACATCATAACGAGTTGCTTCCTGAGTTCAAGAATGAACTAGAAACTTATGGAAGAATATACATGTATCGTTTTAGACCAGATTACAAAATGTATGCAAGACCTATTGATGAGTATCCAGCAAAGTCAAAACAAGCTGCTGCAATTATGCTAATGATTCAGAACAACTTAGACTATGCAGTTGCTCAACATCCACATGAATTAATTACTTATGGTGGAAATGGAGGTGTGTTTTCTAATTGGGCGCAATATCTATTAACTATGAAGTATCTGTCTGAAATGAATAATGATCAAACCTTAGTTATGTATTCTGGACATCCAATGGGATTATTTCCAAGCCATAAAGACGCTCCAAGAGTTGTAGTAACAAATGGTATGATGATACCTAATTATTCAAAACCCGATGATTGGGAAAAGTTTAATGCACTAGGTGTAACACAGTACGGTCAAATGACAGCTGGAAGTTATATGTACATTGGCCCACAAGGTATTGTACACGGCACAACAATAACCGTCTTGAATGGATTTAGAAAAATAAAAAAAGAGCCTAAGGGCGGATTGTTTCTTACTTCAGGATTGGGCGGAATGTCTGGTGCTCAACCCAAAGCTGGAAATATAGCTGGCTGCATTACTGTTTGTGCAGAAGTAAACCCTAAAATTGCTCAATTGCGTTTAGACCAAGGTTGGATAGATGAAAAAATCAATAATTTAGATGAATTAGTTAATCGTGTAAAAAAGGCTAAGGTAGAAAATGAAACCGTTTCTATAGCATATTTAGGTAATATAGTTAATGTTTGGGAAAAATTTCACAGAGAACAGATTCATGTCGATTTAGGAAGCGATCAAACATCACTTCACAATCCTTGGGCTGGTGGGTATTACCCAGTTGACATTTCATTTGAAGAAGCTAACGAGATGATGTCTAACAACCCAAAACTATTCAAGGAAAAAGTACAAAAAACTTTAAGGCGCCATGCTGCGGCTATAAACAAACATACTAAAAAAGGCACTTACTTTTTTGATTATGGCAATGCGTTTCTATTAGAAGCCTCTCGTGCAGGAGCAGATGTCATGGCAGAGAATGCTATAGATTTTAGATATCCAAGCTATGTTCAAGATATCATGGGACCTATGTGTTTTGATTATGGTTTTGGCCCTTTTCGTTGGGTTTGTGCTTCTGGAGATCCAGCTGATTTACAAAAAACTGATATGATTGCTTGTGATGTTCTAGAAGAAATAAGAAAAAATTCTCCCAAGGAAATTCAACAACAAATGGCTGATAATATCCAATGGATAAAAGGTGCACAAGAAAACAAATTAGTGGTCGGCTCGCAGGCAAGAATTTTATATGCAGATGCTGAAGGGCGAATGAAAATAGCAAAAGCGTTTAATGATGCTATAAAAGACAAGAATATTGGTCCAGTAATATTAGGTAGAGATCATCACGATGTTTCTGGCACAGATTCGCCATATCGTGAAACTAGTAATATTTATGATGGTTCACGCTATACTGCAGACATGGCAATTCATAATGTTATTGGAGATAGTTTCAGAGGTGCTACGTGGGTAAGCATACATAATGGTGGAGGTGTCGGCTGGGGCGAAGTCATTAATGGTGGATTTGGTATGGTTCTTGATGGTAGTATTGATGCCGAAAGACGCTTAAAATCTATGTTATTTTGGGATGTGAATAATGGCATCGCAAGGCGAAATTGGGCTAGAAATGAAGGTGCTATTTTCGCAATAAAACGTGCTATGGAAATCGAGCCTAACTTGAAAGTAACCCTACCTAATATGGTTGATGAAAATTTACTGAACTCATTATAATAAAAAAAGAAAAATACTATGAAAAAATTGCTAAACATTATACCTATTGTGCTTGTAGCTTTGGTATTAAACTCGTGCAGCTCTGTAAAAGTAGCTGCTGATTATGATAAGAATGCTGACTTTAAATCATACAAAACGTTTGCTTTCTTTAAAACAGGAATAGATAAAGCTGAAATAAGCGACCTTGATAAACGTAGAATTCTCCGTGCAATTGAAGGCGAACTCCTAGCAAAAGGTTTTACAAAATCTGAAAATCCTGATATTTTAATTAGCATATTTACCAAATCACAACAACGTGTCGATGTATATAACAATGCCTGGGGCTTTGGTGGCTGGGGCTGGGGAGGCTTTGGCCCTTGGGGTGGTTTTGGTCCTGGTTGGGGCTGGGGTTGGAACAACCAACCTATGGTGTCTACCAGATCTGAAGGAACTCTTTTTGTTGACTTAATTGATGCTAACAAAAAAGAATTGATATGGCAAGGAATGGGCACTGGCTTTATTTCTCAAAATGTAGAAAAAAAAGAGGCACGAATTAGGGAGTTTGTCTCTAAAATCATGGAAAAATATCCTCCAGAGATTAACCAATAAGAAGATATCATAAAAAAGCGTCAAGATTAATCTTGACGCTTTTTTTTAAATCAACCTCTAGTTTTAAGCTTCATATATAAAAGCTTATATTTGCCGACTTTTAAGTACAAGTATTATGATATTAGGTCAAAAAACTAGAAAAAACTTCACCCAAAATCCAAAAAATGATATTCTTTCAGGATTAACAGTAGCGCTAGCATTAGTACCAGAAGCTGTTGCTTTTGCATTTGTTGCTGGAGTAGACCCATTAGTCGGTCTTTATGGTGCTTTCATGATGGGTATAGTAACAGCGCTTTTTGGTGGTAGACCTGGAATGATTTCTGGAGCTACAGGAGCTATGGCAGTAGTAATGGTGCACCTAATTCAAAAAGGGAATCAAGTAGGTGTTAGCCTAGATACTCCAATTGAAAACCTAGGCCTTCAATGGTTATTCATTACGCTTCTTTTTGTAGGAGTCATTCAAATACTCGCAGGCATTTTCAAATTAGGTAAATTTGTTCGCCTTATTCCTCATCCAGTAATGATGGGATTTGTTAATGGATTAGCTATAGTTATTTTTCTTTCGCAACTAGGTTTATTTCCTAATGCTGTACCTAAAGATATATCGTTTTGGTCAAGTACATCAGAATGGCTTTCGGCATTATTTACCAATTCGACTTTCTGGAAAATGATGGGTTTTATTGGTTTAACCATGGCAATTATGTATGGCTTACCAAAACTAACTAAAAAGATTCCTGCAGCTTTAATAGCCATTATAGTTGTTGCATGTATTACTATTTTTGGTGGTATTGAAATGAGTACTGTTGGCTCATTTATTAAAGATGGTGGTGGCGAAGGCTTACAAGGTGGATTGCCTACATTCCAAGATCAAATCTTTAACCTTTTTGGAACCATATCTGGACATTGGGGCTTGATATTCTCTACAGCCTTCATCCTAGCTGCCGTGGGCTTAATTGAATCATTAATGACGCTAAATCTTATTGATGAAATGACAGAAACAAGAGGTAATGGAAATAGAGAATGTATAGCGCAAGGTAGTGCAAATATGCTTAATGGTCTTTTTGGAGGAATGGGAGGATGTGCAATGATTGGACAATCTATAATAAATGTTGATTCTGGAGGGCGTGGTCGTTTATCTGGTGCTGTAGCTGCAATTGCATTGTTATGTTTTGTGCTTTTTGGAGCCCCATTGATAGAGCAAATCCCAATCGCGGCACTGGTTGGTGTAATGTTTATGGTAGTTATTGGCACGTTTGCTTGGAGTAGTTTCAGAATAATTAGGAAAATTCCTTTGTCTGATGCCATAGTACTAATAGCCGTTTCTGCTATTACTGTATGGCAAGACCTAGCTATTGCTGTAATTGCAGGTGTAATTATTTCTGCTCTTGTATTTGCTTGGAAAAACGCTACGATGATTAGAGCTCGTAAACGTATTCAACCTAATGGGACTAAAACCTACGAAATTTGGGGACCACTTTTCTTTGGCTCAATTCAAAACTTTAATTCTAAGTTTGATGTAAAAAATGATCCGCAGCATGTTGAAATAGATTTTGTTGAGTCTCGCGTAAGTGATCACTCTGCTTTAGAAGCCATATTTAATATGGTTAACAAATATGAAATAGAAGGAAAGACGATTAAATTAAAGCACTTAAGTGAAGATTGTAAGCGATTAATGTATAAGGCTAGCCCAAAATTTAAGGAAGTAATAATTGATGCTGTAGATGATCCTAGATATCATTTAGCAGCAGATCCTGAAAAATTCACTAAACCTTTATCTGAATATAACATATAAAAAAAGCGACTCATTCTGAGTCGCTTTTTTTATATTGCCTAGAATTTAATTTTTTCTTTTCGACATTCCCATGTAAGTTTCAAATTGTTCTTGGGTAAGAATATTTTTCATTTCAGTATCAATATAAGACTTCACTTTTGCTCTTGCATCTATTTTCTTCTGCTTATCTTCAATATTTTCAACACTAATTGCTTTATCCTCTACATTTTGTAAGAGTTTATAAACCGCAACTTGTTGTTTTTGACTTAACCTTAGTGATCTTGTTAAGTTGTCAGTCACTAATCTTGCGCTGCCCTTCGAACTTAATTGAGTTACAGATTGAAACTCATTATTCGTTCTTTCTTGACCGACAACAGATGTAGTACATAAAAGAAAAAATAAGGTCACACTTAAAAATAATAATTGTTTTTTCATGATTTAGCTGGATAAATTAAGACTTCAATATACAAAATTTGTACTATTTACAATTACATTACAATATCATTTTTCCATTCGTATGGTTCAGGAATATCAGTATCATCAATAAGCTGTCTGATGTCAATCTCAATACCTCTGCTCATATCAGTGATAGGCACATCATTTGGACCACCTTCAAACGGGTTTTCAGTATTTTCTCCAATAGCTTCCATGGTATGAAATACCCACGCAATTAAAGCGCTAAAAGGGACTGAGAACCAAACAAAGTGCTTTGCAATGTATTCTTGAACACGATGAGCAAAACTTAAATGTGTTTCATGCGTATCTAAATCTGTAAGCATGTGTGTTCCTATTTCTTCAAATCCTTCCATAATTCCGAATGGAAGTAATAAAATAAAGATCCAAACAAACATATAATTCAATGTTGCAAATTGACGTGGATATGGAAAATTTTTTATACGTTCACTTTTGCCTTGAAGTGTATATAACTCGACTAAAACATTTGCCATCTCCATATGTCTA
This sequence comes from uncultured Psychroserpens sp., assembly GCF_947503375.1. GTDB lineage: Bacteria > Bacteroidota > Bacteroidia > Flavobacteriales > Flavobacteriaceae > Psychroserpens. The sequence continues at coordinate 123,286 of NZ_CANNDQ010000005.1, read as the reverse complement.
AAATCTTCAATTAAACCTTCATTCATTAACTCTTTTAAACGCTTTGATTGAATTCCAATTAATTGAGACGCCTGATTTCCTTTGGCAGAAATTTCATTAAATTCTGTTGGTGTGAGATATGGTTTAATTGCTTCTTCTACAGGAATTTCATCTTCACACACTCTAAAAAAACTACTTCTAAATTCTCTGTTTGACTTTGTTTCTTTTAGGTGCATTTCCCAAGGTTTGTCTTCCCTTAATTGATAACGTAATGCCGTTAACCAAGCCACATGCCTATGTACTAATTCACGTTTTATTTCTTGTAATTCTTTTTCATTTAATTTAGATTTTGCATGTGTATTGGTAATAAAGTCCTTAACCATAATAGTCCAAGAACGTGAAGCATTTACAATGCCTCCCCAAATTTTCCGCGCTTCCCATAACCTATCATAAGAAGCATTGTTCTTAAAACTAACAATGAAAGCGACAGCAGTACCCAAAACACCTAGAGGCAACCATGGTACGTGTAACCATTTTAGACCAACAACATCAAATAAAACTACAGGTATGAGTGCTATAAATAAAAATAAGAATATATGCCTTCGAGTCCATTTTAAAACTCCTTTAACAGGAAATATGCGCCTTGTATACATAAACTAAATTTAGAAAATGTAAGATACAAAAAGCTAATAATTAAGCAATGCCATTATTTTTTGCTTTACTTTCTCTGTTGAAGGAATCATGGTTTGCTCTAGAGTTGAGTTTAAAGGTATTGCAGGCATGTTCTCACTACCAATAGTTGTTACTGGTGCATCTAGATACTTAAAGCATTCTTCCTGAATTTTTCCAGCTAAAGCTCTAGCAAAACTATTATTAGAAGGCTCTTCAGTTACCACTAAGCACTTACCTGTTTTCTTAACTGAAGTCATAATTGTGTCTTCATCGAGCGGAAATAAAGTTCTCAAATCTATGATTTCGATCTGATCTCTCATTCCTAATTCGCCTGAAGCATTATAAGCCCAATGCACACCCATACCGTAAGTAACAATCGTTATTGTTTCTAGGTCATCTTGTTTCCATATCTCTTGCAATAACCATGCTTTACCAAAAGGTAACACATAATCTTCAGAGGGTTCAACTGACGTTGCTGTTTGCGTACCAGGTACTTTTGACCAATACAGCCCTTTATGCTCCAAGATAACTACTGGATTTGGATCGTAATATGCTGCCTTCATTAAACCTTTTAAATCTGCTCCATTACTAGGATAGGCAATTTTAATACCACGAATATTTGTAATTACACTCTCAACAGAAGAGGAATGATAAGGCCCTCCACTTCCATAGGCTCCAATAGGTACCCTGAGAACCATACTCACTGGCCATTTGCCATTAGACAAGTAACAACTTCTACTTACCTCAGTAAATAATTGATTCAATCCAGGCCAAATATAATCTGCAAACTGTACCTCAACTATAGGTTTTAATCCTACAGCACTCATCCCAACGGTCGATCCAACTATAAAAGCTTCTTGTATTGGTGTATTAAACACACGGTTGTCACCAAACTTTTGCGCCAAGGTTGCCGCTTCTCTAAATACACCACCTAATCGTCCACCTACATCTTGTCCATAAAGTAAACATTCTTCATGTTTTCTCATTAACTCTTCAACAGCAAATAAAGCACAATCAACCATTACCACCTTATCAGCACCTTCAGGAACACGTGTCCCTTGTTCTTCAGTTATGGGTGTTGGCACAAAATCGTTAGTAAATAAATCTTCAGGCTTTGGATCTTCTGCTTTTAAAGCCTTTTTGAAGTCTTTTTCTACTTTCGCTTTTGCAAATTCTTCTATATTGTCAACTTCCTTTTTAGAAAAATTATTATCCAGCAATTGCTGTTTTAAAACGGGATATGGATCACGAGACCTGGCTTCGTCAAGGTCATCACGATACCATTCCATTCTTACTCCAGAAGTATGGTGATTCAATAGCGGAACCTTTGCATGAACAAGAAATGGTCGTCTTTCTTTCCTAATGGTTTTAATAACCTTCTCAATAGCTTGATAACTTTCTATAAAATTAGCACCATCAATAGAAATAGCCTCTAAGCCATAAAACCCTTGCGCATATTCATAAGCGTTTTGCGCTCTAGTTTCTTCTGCATTAGCAGAAATATCCCAACCATTATCTTGTATCAAATAGAGTATAGGCATTTGTTTTAAAGCAGCCATTTGAAAAGCTTCAGCAATTTCACCTTCGGTTACAGATGCATCACCTAAACTACATACTACTAATGGTAATTCTTTGATTGTTTTATCATCAAGCCCTTGAAGCTCTTTGTATTGCATTCCCATAGCAACACCAGTTGCTGGAATAGCTTGCATGCCAGTTGCAGAAGATTGATGAGGAATCTTTGGCTTATCATCATCTTTTAAACTCGGGTGCGAGTAATAAGTACGTCCACCCGAAAACGGATCTTCTCTCTTTGCTAACAACTGTAACATGAGATCGTAAGGTTTTAAGCCGAATGATAACAACATGGCATCATCTCTATAATATGGAAATGCATAATCTTGAGGTAATAATTGCATGCCTAAAGCAGTTTGAATAGCTTCATGCCCTCTAGAAGTGGCATGCACGTATTTAGACACTTGCTTAAAATTTAACTCATATAATTCTGCCATTGCTTTGGCAGTACAAAGGTTTGAAAACCCTTTTTTTAAGATCTCTTTATTCATAATAATTGCTACAAAGCAGGTATATCTTTTATTATATTTTTCTCTTCACATCAAAGTGTTCAAAATAATCAGCCACACGTCGAACGAAACTGCCGCCTAAAAAACCATCAACAACTCGATGATCAAAAGACAATGATAAATACATCATACTTCTAATAGCAATTTCATCTCCTTTTTTGGTAGTAATGACTTCAGGGCGTTTTTTTATAATACCTAAAGCTAGAATAGCTACTTCTGGTTGATTGATAATTGGTGTACCCATTACACTTCCAAAGGTTCCAACATTCGAAATTGTAAAGGTACTACCTTGAATATCATCGGCTTTCAAATTATTTTCTCTTGCTTTATTGGCAAGATCATTAACATCTGCAGCTAACGTTTTCAAATCTTTCGTATCAGCATTTTTAACTACAGGTACAATTAAGTTTCCGCTTGGCAAAGCAGTTGCCATTCCTATATTAATAGCTTCTTTTACGATAATATTCTTACCATCGACAGATGCATTGATATTTGGAAAATCTTTAATCGCTTTTGCAACTGCTTCTAAAAACAAAGGCGTAAATGTTAATCGTTCTCCATATTTATCTTGGAATGCTTTTTTATTGGCATTTCGCCAATGTACCATATTGGTCAGATCGGCTTCAACATAAGCCGTCACATGTGGTGAGGTGTGTTTAGAATACACCATATGATCAGCAATCATCTGGCGCATACGATCCATTTCAATCACCTTTCCTTTTCCTTTATCGAAATTTAATTGCGGAATACGATAGGCTGTTGGGTCTTGCTGAGTAATGGGTTGCGCAAACTTATATGGGCGCCCTTCTTCTATATACTGAAACACATCACTTTTACGTAGACGCCCTTCATGACCAGTTGCAGGAATTCTTGTCAACTCTTCAAAACTAATATGATGCTCTTTTGCTATTTTGATAATTAGTGGCGAAAAGAATGCATTGGTATTTGACACACTAAATCTTTCGGTAGACGACGCTATAGGTTCTAACCTTGACCGTTTAGATGCTTTTGGTTGTTCTTTTTTGACTGTTTTAAGTGCCTCTTTTTTTGCTTTAGTTTCCTTTTTAGAAGTTAGAATTTTACTACCATCTGTTTTAATAATAGCAATAGTTTCCCCTATCTTAATAACGTCATTTGCATCGTATAAGATTTCTTCAATAACTCCAGATACATTTGATGGCACTTCAGAATCTACTTTATCTGTAGCAACTTCAAGAAGCATTTCATCTTCTTCAATAGTATCTCCAACATTTTTAAACCATGTTATGATAGCGGCTTCGGTAATACTTTCGCCCAATTTGGGCATTTTAAATTCTACTTTTGTCATCTTATTTTTTCATAAAATCGCGAAGTGTTTTATAAACATCTTCTTGAACTTTCATATGATTAGGAACCACTCTTAAGGGCTCAACTTCTTTCAAACTCTCATAACATTCTGAAGGTAATTGTTGATATAATTCTGTGCCTTTGGTCTTCCAAGCTATCATTTGGTCACTTACCTGTTTAATTACCTTAGCCGGATTACCTACAACCAAACTTCGCTTTGGAATTTTAGTTTCAGCTTTTACAAAAGCCATTGCACCAACGATACATTCATCACCTATTTCGGCATCATCCATAATTACCGTATTCATACCTATAAGACAGTTTCTACCTAAATTAGCGCCATGAATAATAGCACCATGACCTACATGAGTACTTTCTTTTAATGTGATAGATTTACCAGGAAACATATGTACTGTACAGTTCTCTTGAACATTCACTCCATTTTCTAAAATGATTTGTCCCCAATCACCTCGAATAGCTGCACCTGGTCCGATGTAACAATTTTTTCCAATGATTACATTTCCAGTAACGGCAGCCAGAGGATGCACAAAACTACTTTCGTGAACCACTGGTATATATTCTTTAAAACTGTAAATCATTTTTATTTAAACCCTTTCAATTTTTCTTTTGTAAAATCACTCAATACTAATCGTCCACTTATTTGTGCACGTTCAGCCAAAAGCTGGTCCCAATCATCAGTGCCTTTCCAAAATACTTTTTTCATTTCTAACATAGCTTCAGTGTTATATGTACATAAATGCTCTGCAGTTGCTTTCACCGCTTCATCTAGTTCTTCTGTACTTTCATATACATAGGTAAATAAGCCTTTTTGTTTTGCCCATTCTGCTGGGTAGAAAGAATTAGCATCTATAGCAATTTGTGACATCGCACTTGATCCCATTTTACGCTCTATAGCTGGTCCAACCACAAATGGTCCAATACCAATATTGAGTTCACTTAATTTTATGGCTGCAAATTTTGTAGCCATGCAATAATCGGTTGAAGCTGCTAAACCAACACCTCCACCAACGGTTTTTCCTTGTATGCGCCCAATAATGAATTTTGGACATTTGCGCATCGCATTAATCACATTAGCAAAACCAGAAAAAAAGGCTTTCCCTGTTTCGGCATTATCTATATTGATTAACTCTTTAAAGCTCGCTCCTGCGCAAAATGTTCGGTCACCTCCACTTTTTAGTACAATCACTTTAATAGCATCATTTAGTCCAGCATTAGTTATTGTTTGAGCCAACTCGGCTAAGATGTCTCCAGGTAAAGAGTTATGAGCAGGATGAAAAAACTCAATGTATCCTACTTCATTTTCTATGGTTTGTTTTACGTATGGTTGTGTCATAATTATAGTAATCCAAATTGTTCAAAGTGATGATTTAAATGTTTACGCTCCATCAAATACCACTCGTATCTATTTAACTCTCCAAATACCATATTATTCAATTTGGCATCAGTATGTGTTTTAAAGTATTCTAAATATTTTTCTCTTTGGGTCTTAAATTTATCAATTGCAGTTGGTAAATCTTCATGTTTTAAATTGTCAAGCGTATCTTTTTCTAATAGTGGGAACTGTGAATTTTGAGGAAACTTCGTATAGTTATATAAACTATTTTTAACTTTCTCTAAAATTCGTTCTGGAGTTGAAACCTCAAAGTCTTGAATTTCTCCAGCTGCAATTTTGTAGGTGTATTCTAGATGTTCAATCATGTGCTGAGGCGTCATGATTCCCCATTTTGGTTTTGTGTTTTCAGAAAGTTTAGACAGACATTCGTCAATTTTTTCACCTGTCATTTCAACAAAGACCTCTTGTTTCTTTTGAACCATAGTTAAAATCGTAGCAACTGCAACTAGAGGACTATCCTTTTCGTTTTTTTGACGCTTAGGTTTGCTTTCAAAATTAGCATCAAACACTTCTACATGCCATTTTACGATACCGCTAGGATGTTCTGCTGAAGCAACATCACGATCTACTTTTTCTTTGCATGTTAATCGTACATAAATGGTGTCATTATGATACAATGGTCGTAAGAACCGAATGCTATCTAAACCATAATTTGCAGCTACAGGTCCTTTATTAGGGTAGACGAATAATCCTGCTGCTGCAGAAATGATGAAATAACCATGAGCAGTTCGCTTTTCAAAAATACTACCATCTAAAGAGGTAATATCTGTATGTGCATAGAAATGATCCCAAGTGAGATTTGCAAAATTAATGATATCTGTATCAGTAAGTGTACGCTTATGTGTTTTTAATGACATTCTTGGCTGAATGTCTTCCCAATGGTATTTAAAAGGGTGTTGCTCTACTTCTTTATACTTTGCATTCTGCTGATAAACACCTGTGATTTCGGTAATGGTCGTTGGCGAACCTTGAATTGCTGTACGTTGTAGGTAATGCTTAATTCCTCTCATTCCTCCCATTTCTTCTCCTCCACCTGCACGCCCTGGACCACCATGTACCAGATAAGGTAACGGCGAACCATGACCTGTACTTTCTTTTGCACTTTCTCTATTGAGTATTAATATTCTACCATGATGACTTGCAGCATTGACGACATAATCTTTAGCAATCTTATCATCATTAGTGACTATTGAAGACACCAAAGATCCTTTGCCCATTTGCGCCAAGGTTATAGCTTCATCTAAGTTTTTATAAGGCATTATGGTGCTTACAGGTCCGAAAGCTTCACGTTCATGGATGATTGTATTCTTGAATGGATGATCTGTTCGCAATAAAATTGGACTAATGAATGCTCCTTTTTGAGCATCAGCACCTATAACTTCAATTTTGTCTAAATCACCATATACAATTTGAGCTTCATTAGCTAGATCATTTACGGAGGACTTAACTGCTTGAACCTGTTGATGGCTAACCAAAGATCCCATTCTTACTTCTTTTAATCTAGGGTCTCCAATCGTCACTTTATCTAATGCTTTGCCTAAAGCAATTTGAACATCTTCAACTAAATTTTCTGGTACGATAATACGTCTAATAGCTGTACACTTCTGCCCAGCTTTAACAGTCATTTCTTTTCTGACTTCTTTAATAAACAAATCAAATTCAAGTGTTCCAGGTAATGCATCTTCACCTAAAATAGAAGCATTTAGAGAATCTGCTTCCATAGTAAAAGGCACAGACTCTTCAATTAATCTTGGATGCGCTTTTAGTAATCTACCTGTTGCTGCAGAACCTGTAAACGTGACTACATCTTGAGATTCTACAGTATCTAAAATGGTCTTTACCGTCCCGTTGATAATTTGAAGTGCTCCTTCAGGTAAAATTCCAGATTCAATGATAGCTCTAGCGACAGCTTCAGCTAAATACGAAGAAGAAGGCGCTGGTAAAACTACTGCAGGAACACCAGCCATCCAGTTTACTGCACATTTTTCTAACATGCCCCAAACTGGAAAATTGAACGCATTAATGTGTACGGCAACGCCTTTTTTTGGCACCATGATGTGGTGCGCCATAAAGCGCCCACCTCGAGATAAATCTATTGGATCGCCTTCAACATGATAAGGTTGATTAGGAAATAACTTTCTTAAAGACGCATTAGCAAACAGGTTCCCGAAACCGCCTTCAATATCTATCCAACTATCAACTTTGGTGGCTCCTGTACGATAACTCAATTCATAGAAGACACCCTTGCGTTTGGTAAGATAAAGTGCTAGCTTTTTTAACATGTTACCTCGTTCTTGAAAGGTCATTTTACGTAATTGTTCACCGCCTTTAGCTCTTCCATAGTTTAAAATTTCAGGAATATCTAATCCTTCGATTGCCACACTAGTAAATGCTTCACCTGTAATAGCATCATGAATTGGTGTACCCTCTTCTTTACCTGTTGTCCAATCGCCTTGAACGTAATGTTGTATTTTTTTCATAATAACTTATGCCATTATTCTTACTATTCTTCCTGTGATTTTCCCTTCGATTGATTTTACGTAACCATCTACAATTTTGTGCATTGGGACTGGTGTATTTCCTGGAAAATAATCCTTATATTTTTCAAAAGAATCTTCGACTAAGTCTGAACACACCACATTAATACGTTTTCCATCTTCTAGCTCTAAAGCAACAGCTTTTGTAAAGCTATTAATAGCGCCATTTACCATGGCTGCACTAGTGGTCATATCTACAGGATCATCTGCTAAAATTCCAGTAGAAAGTGTTATAGAACCATTAGGATTTAAATAATGCTTTCCTATTCGAACCACATTGACCTGTCCCATCATTTTACTTTTAATGCCTATATAAAAATCCTCCTCAGATAGATTATCTAACTTATCCCATTTAGCATCACCAGCAATAGCTACAATGGCGTCTAATTTTCCAACAGACTCAAACATGCTTTTTATGGATCCAGAATTAGAAAAATCAACAAGAATATCACCTGAATTCCTTCCAGCAATAAGCACTTCATGCTTTAGAGCTAATCGTTGACTAACCTTTTTCCCAATAGTTCCGTTTCCTCCTATAACTAAAATCCTCATCTATACTTTTTCTATAATTGCGGCATACCCTTGACCTACGCCAATACACATAGTTATTAAAGCATATTTTTTATTTTGCTCATGCAATTCTAAAGCCGCAGAATAGGCTATTCTTGTTCCTGTAACTCCCAAAGGGTGACCAATAGCAATCGAACCTCCATTTGGATTTAATCGCGAATCATCATCTGCTAACCCCCAAGCGCGTGTGCATGCTAATGCCTGGGCGGCAAATGCCTCATTAAGTTCAATTACATCCATATCATCCATAGTAAGACCCGCTTTTTCTAAGGCTTTATTAGATGCTTGAACTGGACCTATTCCCATAATTCTTGGTTCTACGCCAACCACAGCAGAGCTCACTATTCTTGCTAGCGGTTTTAGATTATACTTCTTGACCGCATCTTCAGAAGCGATAATCGTTGCTGCTGCACCATCATTCAACCCAGAAGAATTACCAGCAGTAACACTTCCTCCTTCTTTTTTAAATGCAGCTCTCAATTTACCAAGAATTTCAAACGAAGTGTTAGGTTTTATAAATTCATCTTTGGAGAACTGAATAGAGTCTTTTTTACGCTGTGGTATTTCAACCGTTATAATCTCTTTTGCCAGTCGCCCATTTTCTTGTGCTTTAGCGGCTTTCATCTGACTCCAATACGCAAATTTATCCTGATCTTCTCTTGAAATATTATATTTTTCTACAAGATTTTCAGCAGTATTGCCCATACCATCAGTTCCATACATCTCGCGCATTTTTGGGTTTACAAAACGCCATCCAAAACTTGAATCATACATTTTAGAATCATTTCCAAAAGCGCTCGATGGCTTAGCGATTACATATGGACCTCGTGTCATATTTTCAACACCTCCAGAAATAAAAAGATCACCATCACCGGCCTTGATCGCTCTGTTGGCATGAATGATTGCAGATAGTCCTGAACTGCACAAACGATTGACCGTTTCTCCTGGCACTGTAAATGGTAAACCTGCCAAAAGGGACGACATTCTAGCTACATTGCGATTGTCTTCACCAGCTTGGTTGGCACAACCCATAATAACATCGTCATACGCCTCTTTCGGAATGTTAGGATTACGTTTTACAACTTCTGAAATTACCAAAGCTCCTAGATCGTCTGTTCGAACAGCAGATAATGTGCCTTTATAATTTCCTATTGGTGTTCTTACACCATCAATGATATATGCTTCTTTCATTTGATTTTATTATTCTTCCCATTTTTTTTGTGTTCTATAGACTATTCCTTTGAATAAAGCCACTAATTCATCACCACGCTTCACTTCAATGATATTAAATCCCAACTTATTATTCACCTTTTCTATGACCGATTCTGCCACTAAATAATCGCCTTCATCTAATGCTTCGATATGGTTGATACTTGTCTCAATAGACACTGCATATTTGCCATGTGTGTTTGCTGCAAACCCAAAAGCTGTATCAGCTAACGAATAACTTATTCCTCCATGAGCCTTATTCATACTGTTGAGCATATTTTTTCTGATGGTCATAGCTACTTTACAGCGTCCTACTTCACATTCTAATATCTCAATTCCTAACCATTGGCTGTAGGCATCTTGACTTAACATTTTATATGGAATGGCTTCACCTTTCATTTAAAAAAACGTCTTATTGGCTTTATTCATTTTTCGCAACAATGGGCTACAACGGTAGCGATCTTCATGATACTCATTGTATAATTCATCAAGTTTATATACACACCAATTGATTCCTTTTTCATCTGCCCAAGCCAATAATCCTTTTGGATAATTTACACCTTTTGTCATCGCATTATCAATATCTTCTGCGGAAGCAATATTTAAAAACAGAGCGTCTGCAGCTTCATTAATCAACATCACTAAAACACGATCAAAAATATGTAATGCTAGTTCTTGGTCTTCTTTAGGCTTTGGTTTTACTGTTCCTTCAGCATAATCGTAATAACCTTTTCCAGATTTACGGCCTAGATAGCCTGCTTCGGCAAAACGTTTTTGAGTAAAAGCCGGTTTATATCTTGGGTCGAAATAGAATGCTGTAAATACCGTTTCAGTTACTGTATAATTAACATCATTACCAATAAAATCCATAAGTTCGAATGGTCCCATTTTAAAACCTCCTAGAGTCTTTAAACTCCAATCAATCGTTGCAAAATCAGCAATTCCTTCTTCATAAATCCTTAAGGATTCGCCATAAAATGGTCTTGCGACTCTATTTACGATAAATCCAGGAGTATCCTTTGCAACAGCTACTACTTTTTTCCAATCGGAAATAATTTTTACAGCAGCATCTAATACCTCTTGAGAAGTTTGGATTGCAGGAATCACTTCAACTAATTTCATTAAAGGCGCTGGATTAAAAAAATGAATCCCAACACAACGATCTGGCTTTTCCAATGATGCTGCTATTGAAGCGATAGACAAACTAGATGTATTAGATGCAATTATACAATTGTGCGCTACATAGCTTTCCAACTCTGAAAATACTTTTTTCTTAATCTCTAAGTTTTCTATTATAGCCTCTATAGTTAAATTAGAATCTGATAAATCGCTTAGACTATCTACATATGAAATGTTAGATTGAATCCTTGTTTTCTCTTCAAAATCAATTCGTCCTTTTTCAATTAGACGATTCAGTATTTTTTCTAATACAGTTTTGGCTTTATCTAAAGCAGCCTGATTGGTATCGTATAATTTAACTTGACAGCCAGCAGTAGCAGCAACTTGTGCTATTCCGCTTCCCATGGTTCCTGACCCTATAACTCCTACGTTCATATCACTTCCCTTTGAATTCTGGTCTACGCTTTTCAATAAATGCAGCTACACCTTCAGCATAATCTTCACTCTGCGCAGCTTCAATTTGTAATTTAGACTCTAAGGCCAATTGCTCATCTAAGGTATTGGTCATTGATTGATTGAACAGTTGTTTGATAAAACCTAAAGCTTTAGTTGGCATATTTGCTAGTTTGAAAGCTAGTTTGTTCACTTCCTGATCAAAAATTTCTAAAGGAATGAGCTTATAAATCATACCCAATTGTTCGGCTTCAGTAGCAGACACTTTATCTCCTAACATGGCTAAAGCCGATGCTTTTTGGAATCCAATCAATCGTGGCAAAAAAAAGGTTCCAGCACTATCAGGAACTAAGCCAATTAAGCTAAATGCTTGAATAAAGCTTACGTTTTCATGTGCTACAACTATATCACAAGCTAAAGCAATATTTGCTCCTGCTCCAGCAGCTACACCATTTACTGCAGCTATAATTGGTTTTTTAATTGATCGTATTCTTGTAATGATAGGATTGTAATGCTCTTCAAGTATTTTTTTAAACCCTGGATTTAATTCTGTATCTGTTACTTCTTTTAGATCTTGACCAGCACAAAATGCTTTTCCATTACCTGTAAGTACAATAGCTCTAACTTCATCACTGGCTTCACAATCGTCCATAACATTTTGTAGGTTCAGTGCCATTTCACGGTTGAAACTATTGAATACTTCTGGTCTGTTGAGCGTAATGTACGCTACTTTTTTTTCAATTTTTAAAAGAATTGAATTGTTACTCATACCTATGTTCTTATTGTCTACTTAAGACATTTAAAATAATCAAACGGTTCTTGACAATCTTCACACTGAAATTGTGCCTTGCATGCCGTAGAACCAAATTGACTCACTAATCGTGTATTTTGTGAACCACAATTGGTACACTTGACAATACGTTTTCCATGTAATAAAACATCTTTATCTGCTTCGGCTTCTAAGGGTGGGGCTATTCCATAGTTTTCTAACGCTTCTCTTCCTCTGGGAGTAATCCAATCGGTAGTCCAAGCAGGATATAAGATTAAATCTATTTCAGATTGGTAGCCAGCATCACTTAATGCTTTTTTGATGTCATCTCCGATAACATCCATTGCAGGACAACCACTATAAGTAGGCGTAATCTCAACTTTTGCAACACCATCTATAACTACTGCTGAACGCACAACTCCCATATCCATAATTGACAAGACTGGAATTTCAGGGTCTGAAACCTGTTCCAAAATTGGAATTAAAATATGGTCAATACGTTGTTGTGTAGTTGTCATAATTTTGAACTATCATTCTTATAGCAATACAATATTACCATTCCATATTTGGATAAGCTCGCTGCATATATTGCAAATCACTTAGTAAATATCCTAAATGTTCAGTATGGATTCCTTCTTTACCTCCTTTTTGAAACCATTTCAGTTGCGGAACTTTAAGCGTTGCTTCTTCTAAAAGTCTATGTACTCTTTTATAGTAATCTTCTTTTAGTTTTGTAACGTCAACACCCACACCTTCAGCTACCATTGCTTTATCAGCTTCTGTTTGATGAAATAATTCATCTGTATAGGTCCATAGATCGTCAATAGCTTCTTGCATTTTGACACAACTCTCTTCTGTACCATCACCAAGACGTTTTACCCAATCTGAAGAAAAACGTTCATGATAACTTACCTCCTTAATACATTTGTTTGCTATTGCAGATAAGGTTAAATCAGTACTTTTTTGTAATTCTGAAAGGAATGCCAAATGATAAGCATCAAATAGAAACTGGCGAGCAATAGTGTATGCGAAATTTGTGTTAGGTTGTTCAACAAGTAATACATTTTTATAGTCACGTTCTTTACGAAGCATGGCTATATCATCTTCTGTTCTTCCGTCACCAGAAACCTTTGCAGCGTATTGAAAATAACTACGAACTTGGCCAAATAAATCTAAGGAAATATTTGTACAAGCAATATCTGTTTCTAAACTTGGTCCATGACCACATAGTTCTCCCATACGCTGACCTAAAATGAGACTATTATCGGCAATACCAAGTATGTAATTATATAAGTTTTCTTTCATCACATGTGTTTTACTTCATCTGGTAAATCATAAAATGTTGGATGACGATAGACCTTGTCTTGAGCAGGTTCAAATAGTTCACCATTATTTTCAGGATTGGAAGCAGTAATGTGTTTTGATTCTACTACCCAAATACTAACACCTTCATTTCGTCTTGTGTAAACATCTCGTGCATTCTCAAGAGCCATCTCAGCATCTGCAGCATGAAGACTTCCAAAATGCCTGTGCTCTAATCCGTTTTTACTTCTTACGAAGATTTCCCAAAGAGGCCAATTTTTTGTTGACATAATTATAGTTTTAAACTGCTTGTTTTTGTTTTCTTTGTTGTTTCTTTTCTGCGTGAGCCATTGCTGCATCTCTGACCCACTCACCGCATTCCCATGCATTAATTCGAGCTCTCATTCGTTCTTTATTCATTGGACCATGCCCTTTAACAACTTGCCAAAATTCATCCCAATTGATTTCTCCAAAATCATAACTTTGACGCTCTTCGTTCCATTTGAGGTCTGGATCTGGAATTGTTAAACCTATCAAATCTGCTTGAGGCACTGTTTGGTCAATAAACTGCTGACGTAGTTCGTCATTAGTTTTACGTTTCAATTTCCACTTCATAGATTGTGCTGTATGAACCGACTTGTCATCTGTTGGCCCTAACATCATTAAGCTAGGCCACCACCAACGATTCAACGCATCTTGAGCCATTTCTTTTTGTTCAGGTGTTCCGTTAGCTAATTTCATCATGATTTCATAACCTTGACGTTGATGGAAGCTCTCTTCCTTGCATACTCGAATCATAGCTCTCGAATATGGACCATAAGAGGTGTTACACAAAGGCACTTGGTTAATGATAGCTGCACCATCAACCAGCCAACCTATAGCTCCCATATCTGCCCAAGTTAGTGTTGGATAATTAAAAATACTTGAGTACTTAGCTTTTCCTGTATGCAATTGTTCATACAACTCTTCTCTTGAAATACCTAAGGTTTCGGTTGCTGAATATAAATACAAACCATGACCAGCTTCGTCTTGCACTTTGGCTAATAAAGCAACTTTACGTCTTAATGAAGGTGCTCTTGTAATCCAATTGCCTTCAGGCAGCATACCAATTATTTCAGAGTGCGCATGTTGCGACATTTGCCTGATATGCGTTTGACGATACTTTTCTGGCATCCAATCTTTAGGTTCAATTTTCTCGTCTCTTGCGATGCGTTCTTCAAATTGTTTTTCAAGATTTTTAATCTGTTCTTCACTCATAACTTTTTGTTTTTAGTGACTCAATTCTTCTTTTTCAATATATGTTTGGTTTGATGTTATTGCATAACAATTATACATCAAAATCTACCACTACTTTTTCTGATGTTGGTACAGCTTGACAGCTCAACACGTAATTTTGTAACACTTCTTTATCTTCGAGTGCATAATTGATTTTCATCTCTACCTTACCTTCTTTTACTTGACATTTACAGGTGCTACAAACACCGCCTTTACATGCAAATGGCAAATCGGCTCCTGCGCCTAGTGCTGCATCTAAGATATTATCGTATTCTTTTGTCATGGTAAATAGAAATTCTTTCCCTCCATCTACTATTACAACTTCTGTTCCCTCAACATTTTGCTTAGCTAAACGTTCTGCTCTTTTAATATCTTCTTCGGACAATCCTGTGACAAAGAGCTCAAAATGAACTAAATCTTTTGGCAATCCTGCATTAATTAGATAATTGCTTACATAATTCACCATTTGTTCTGGACCACAAAGGAACACTTCACTTGTATCAGGAATGTCAATAAATGTCTTAGTCAACACTTGCATTTTTTCGTCATCGAAACGACCATTAAATAATTCGATATCTCTTCGCTCTTTGGTCAAAAAATAGTAAATCTCTAGACGTCCGAAATAGGTGTTTCTGAGTTGTTCTAATTCTTCCTTAAAGATAATGGATTTTGCTGTTTTATTGACGTAAAATAGTTTACAAGTGGAATTAGGTTCTTCAGAGAGATGTGTTTTTATCATTGATAACACAGGAGTAATTCCGCTTCCGGCCGCAAAGAACAAGTAATTTTTAGCTTTTTCTGGCTGTACTGAAACTCCAAAGGTTCCACTAGGTGCCATAACTTCTAACAAATCTCCAGACTTCAAGGTTTCATTTACATAAGTTGAGAATTTACCACCAGGAATCAACTTTACAGCCACTTTCCATTGGTTCTCATCTGGACTTGAGCATAATGAATAAGAACGACGTACATCGTCACCATTAATGTCAGCTTTTAAGGTTAAGTGTTGCCCTTGTCTAAATTGGAATTGCTCCTGTAATTCTTGAGAAACTTCAAAAGTCACCACAGATGTATCCTCTGTTTCTTTATAGATATCTGCTACTCTTAAATTGTGAAATTCTGCCATAAGTAACCTTTAACTAACAAACTAACGTTTGTTAGTTTGTTGAACAAAGATACAAAATATTATTCTTAATCAGATGTTAATTCCTTCTATTAGAACTTCACTTAGACTATGAGCTAAATCGTTTGCACTAAGATCTTCTTTTTTAGGAATCCATAGATATAGTGACCGTAATGTTGTAAGCATAGAAAACATAATAATTTCTGGATTGTTGGCTTTGATCTCTAAAGATGAAATACCTCGTTGAATGATACTTAGAAAATTAGTTTCATATTCGTTTCTAAGCTGCAAATAGTAGTCTAATTGATCTTCAAGGTGCATCCAATCGTTATTTAAAGAAGCCATTCCATTGGTGTTGTTTGACGTTATATTTATATGCAATGCGACAATTTTTTTGAGTTTTTCAATATTAGAGGCATCAGAATTCATGATAGCATGCATTCCTGCTGTGAATTCTTCAGCAATGGTAATAATTATAGCTTTGAGAATGTCTTGTTTTGAAGTAATGTGGTTGTAGAGACTTGCTGCTTTTATTCCCATTGCAGTGGCCAAATCTCTCATTGTTACTGCACTATAACCCTTTTCTTTAAAAAGCTTTGCGGCTGTGTTTATGATTTCGTTCTTTCGTGTTTCTTGTGTCATCTAAAACTTGATACTTTGCAATGTTTCAGTATCTATAATTGGTTGTTGATTATATTGAAGTGTCCAACCTAAAGAATTTGTTAAAATATAAAATTTAGAAAGCTCACTAATCAATCTGTTCTTTGCATTTGATTTTAATTCTGAAGCCTCGATCTTTTTCATAAGTGACGCCTTTACGGTTTCTTTTATACTGTTGTAATCTTTTGCTTCGAATGGATTCAAAAAATCGGCTTGAATATCGTAATATTCAAAATCGGGATTGATTGTTATTTCTTCTTCTGGAATATTTACTATTTGTAATGTTTTGTTTGTGTAATCTATTTTAAATTCAATTTTTCTTAAATCATAACCTATAGTTACATTTGCATTAACAACTACGAGAGCTTTCTTCTCTACTTCAATCAAATCTCCAAAAACTGCCTTTGAATTTTTATAGCTAAAAACCTCACTAAAATGACCCTCGGTCACGACTAGTTTACCAACATTACTAATTTGCTCTTGAATAAGTGCAGAATTTTCTTCAAGCGTGATTCGATCTTCACTTTTGTCATTACAATATTTAAACGTAAACAAAACAACTAGCGTAATAACTACACCAAATAGAATTTTTCGCATACGCTAATGTACATAAAAAAACATTAGTTTCCTCCGACATAAGAAGTCTAACTAATGCTTAATTGTATTGATTAATAGCACTACAAATCTAGTTTTAAAAACCCATGCTAAAGTAACGCTAAAGTTATTGAACCATTACTAAATTGAGTTTATGACTATTTTTTCAACTCAAGCTTTTCAGCAAAATAATCACAAAAGTCCATCATTGTTGCAGACATCTTTTCATCTTGCGTTGCTCTATGAAAGGTTTTACTCATCTCTACCAGAGTTTGGTGAAAAAACAACTTCATTTCATCAACTGGCATATCTTTGGTCCAGAGATCAATTCTTAATGTTTCTTGAGCTTTACTATCCCAAACGGCAAGCATCATTGCTTTAGCTTCAGCATCAGTGATTCCTCCATCTTCAGCAGTCCATTGAAGTTTTTCTGGAACTCTATTTTCGTCAAGTTCAACAGTGAGTTCTATTTTTGAGGTATGGTTTTTTGCCATTATTTTGGTGGTTTATAATTTGATTTATTAAATATTTCTATAGCATCTTTTTGCATCATATTTTGCAAAGACACGTCATTGTTCTTCATGTAAGCTCTTACGATTTGCCAACCTATATATTGACCTAGTCGTCCTGGTGTTTGATTATCTAACTCGAGATAGAATTTAGAAAATGGCGCATCTGCAATAAATCGAGCAGGTAAACTACTGTCTGTACTATAAAGCATTTCATTTTGAACAAATTGAGTCCAGATCATCTCTTCATTAACTTGTGCAAATTCAAGTTCATCTTGTATATATCCTATTTTTTCGGCATCTGTTTTAAATGGAATGACTTTGTCTTTGAAATAAAGCTGTTTTCCAAAATAGATCATATCATCAAGAAGTGTTTTCTTTTCTGACTGAAAAATTTGTTTTTCACCATAAGCTTTAGCTAGATCAACGACAATCTGAGAAGGCTTCATGTTTTTAGTAATGTACCTAGCGATTCCGGAGTAAAATTCATGTTCACTTCCTAAGTAATTATCGATTGCTATCAAAACTAAACTATCTGTAACTACAATTTTATTTCTGTAATCTACAAAATTGGTCAAGGTAATAACTCTAGGTTCTGTAAACGTTTGATCATAATATCTTAAATGTTGAAATAAACGTTTGATATCTTGTGTTGGCGTATTGAAATCACCTAATTCTTTAATTATAGCATCGTTTAAGGCTACTTGAAAAGAATCTGTCATTCGCTCGATCCATAACGAATCTGGAATACGTTTTGAAAATAAAAACGGAAAGGTTTTCTTTAATTGAGTTAACGATTCTGGTTTTGCGCTAGCAAAAACCTTATCAAAGCGTTCCACAACAAAATTAGACTCAATTTTTAAAATTTCTGCTTCAATAGCATTATCGCTTTTACAACTTAAAAAAGTTAGTATGATTATACTAAATACAACTATTTGTTTCATAGGTTATGTTTACAAAAACTTAATCTTAGTAAATTTTTATTACTAACGCTATTACGTTATTTTTGTTACGCAAAGGTACTATTATTAGATAAAAAACTCATTAAAATGCAAACAGAAAAAGTTGTTGATTACATTGTAAATTGGCTTAAAGATTATGCCACAAATGCTAAAGTAAATGGGTTTGTTATTGGTATTTCTGGTGGTATTGATTCTGCAGTTACTTCAACACTATGTGCAAAAACCGGATTAGATTTACTTTGTATTGAAATGCCAATTCATCAAGCCGAAAGTCATGTTAGTAGAGCGCAAGAACACATTTCTCAATTAAAAGAGCGTTTTTCAAATGTTAAAGACACTAGAGTAGACCTTACACCTGTTTTTGAAGAGTTTAAAACTGAAGTATCGCTTGACGGTAAACAAACAATTGTAGATATGGCGCTTGCCAATACTAGAGCTCGACTTCGTATGACAACATTGTATTATCATGCAGGTCTATTAGGATTATTGGTTGCTGGCACAGGTAATAAAGTAGAAGATTTTGGTGTTGGTTTTTATACAAAATATGGAGATGGAGGTGTAGATCTAAGCCCGATTGCTGACTTATTAAAATCTGAAGTCTACGCAATAGGAGAGTTCTTAAACGTCCCTGACTCTATAATGAATGCTGCTCCTAGTGATGGATTATTTGGTGATGCAAGAAGTGATGAAGATCAAATTGGCGCTTCATATCCAGAATTAGAATGGGCTATGGCACAAAAAGATAGTGGGAAAACTATAGGTGATTTTGAAGGAAGACAACGAGAAGTATTTGAAATATTCATGAGATATAACTCGTCTAATCAACATAAAATGAATCCAATACCAATTTGCGAAATTCCTAAAGAATTAAAATAATCATTGAATTTATATTTTAAAATCAACGATATTGTTGATTTTTTTATTAATTTTGATCTTCAGATCTCCACATTATTGAATTTATCTTATTATAAGTTCTGGCACTCTATACTAACTAACCAATAAAATTATGTATTATGATTAAGGTATTAGTTGTTGACAACCACCCAATCGTAACTACTGGCTTTCGCCTATTGTTTGAAAACCATCAAAACATTCAAGTGATAGGATTTGTGGGAAGTGGAGTTGAAATTTTTGAATTCGTAAGACGTCATCCCGTAGATGTTATTATATCAGAAATCGACCTCCCTGAGCTTAATGGCATCACTGCTTTGCGCGCCATTAAGAAAGAACATAATAATATCAAAATCATTATGTTTAGCTACCATCCTGAAGAAATTTATGCAATTAGCACCATAAAAGCTGGAGCTTCAGGTTATGTGTCAAAAACGGAATCTATTGAAGTTATTGAAAAAGCTATCATTATTGCCAATAAAGGAGACATCTATTTAAGTGAGAAAATGTTGAAACATTTTAAATATGATGACACAAAAAAATCAAGAGGCAGGATTTATAAACGCTTATCCACTCGTGAAGTTGAAGTTTTAAAATTGTTATCTTCTGGTAAAAAGAATAAGGAAATAGCTTTAGAATTAGATATTAATGAAAAAACGGTAAGTACCTACAAAGCACGATTGTTTAAAAAATTGAACGTAACCAATTTGATCGATCTCGTTAACCAAGGAAAACAAATGGAACTCACTTAAATTTTGCCGCCAATGACTTTTCCAAGTTTTCTTGACAACAACATTTTAAGACCTAAATAATCCTTAACATCTTCTAAAACACTTTTGGTATTTGACGTATTGTTAAGGGTTTCATTTTGATATTCAGATACTTTTTTATCTATTAAAAAGCAACGCAACGTCAATATGGTTTGATTAACCAATTGTGCTATACTATGGTTCTTTTCTTTTGGAATAATATGATTTCGTTCCCAATCGTGTAAGTTATAACGTTCGTCATCCATTAAGATCGTCGTGACCTCTGCTGCTAAGTCTTGATCTAGCTTATTCACAAAATTACGTGTTGAGAATTCTGGTTCTTGATTGAGTGTATCAATAATTGTATAATATAGTGTTTTAAAGGTTTCATTAGTAAATTGCATCTCATCTTCTTGCAAATCTAAATATACCTTTTCAAAAACTTTAGCATTATGAACAACAGGTTCTAATTGTAAATCGCCATCTTCTCCTTCTTTAAGCACCAAATCTTCAAAATCTTCAGTTTTATTCCCATAAAGCAATAAAATTTCGATAATCTTTCTTTCTAACTCGTATTGCAGATCTATTTTTCTAGTTGGCTGATCTTTTTTAATAACATTAAAAGCCTTTTGTTGCGACTTGTATGTTTTACTTGCTTCTTGGCTTTCCTTTTTATTGATTTGCGCTAATGTACTAAACAATACATCTTCGCTAATATCCATAATACGAGAACATTCTTGGATGTATATTTCTTTTTTAATTTGATCAGGAATCTTAGAGATACTATTAACAATGTCTCTTATGGTTTCTGCTTTTTTTATTGGATCGTTATTCGATTCTTTAATAAGCAATGATGCTTTAAATTGAATAAAATCTTTAGCATTTTGATCAAGATAGGCTGTGAGCTCCTCAAGTGTATTTTGCTTAGCAAAGCTATCAGGATCTTCACCTTCAGGAAACGTGCACACTTTAACATTCATCCCTTGCTCCAAAATCAAATCAATACCACGGATGGATGCACGTATACCAGCAGCATCGCCATCAAAAAGTACAGTTATATTTCTGGTAAGTCTATTGACAAGTCTTATCTGCTCTGGAGTTAAAGCTGTACCAGAAGACGCTACTACATTTTTTACACCTGTTTGATTAAACTGAATTACATCGGTATAACCCTCAACCAAATAGCAGTTATCTTCTTTTGCTATACTTTGTTTAGCATGATATATTCCATAAAGAATTTTACTTTTATGATAAACTTCACTTTCAGGAGAATTAAGATACTTTGCTGCTTTTTTATCTGTTTTTAAAATTCGACCTCCAAACCCTAAAACACGACCACTCATACTATGAATTGGAAACATGACTCGACCTTTGAAACGGTCAAACTTTTTATCAGATTTAACTATGGTCAATCCTGTTTTTTCTAAAAACTCTAGTTGAAAACCATTCTTTAAAGCCTCATCTGTAAAAGCCTGCCAATCATCAAGTGAATATCCTAAATTGAACGTTTTTATCGTTTCATTTGTAAACCCACGTTCTTTAAAATAACTCAATCCTATGGCCTGACCTTGATCTGTTTTAAATAAGATTTTTTGAAAATATGTATTTGCAAACTCATTAACCAAATATAAACTCTCACGCTCATTTGCTTCTGCTTTTTGCGCATTGGTTTGTTCAGTTTCCTCAATTTCAATATTGTATTTCTTGGCCAAATATTTTATAGCTTCAGGGTAAGTAAAATGCTCATGTTCCATTAAAAATGTAACTGCATTACCTCCTTTTCCACTGGAAAAATCCTTCCAAATTTGTTTTACTGGTGAAACCATAAAACTTGGTGAACGCTCATCACTAAACGGACTCAATCCTTTAAAATTACTTCCTGCTTTTTTCAATTGCACAAAGTCTCCAATCACCTCCTCAACTCGAGCAGTTTCAAATACTTGTTCTATGGTAGACTTTGATATCAATTCTTGATTAAACTATAGCTTAGCTTGATTATTTTTATAAAGTGTAAATGTAAGATAAATCAAAACCAACTAAAAAAATATTATCTTAGTAACTCAACCTTTCAACCCAACCATAATGAAAAAAAATATTCTAACCAGTGCATTTCTATTGTTTAGCTTAAGTTTAGCTTTTGCACAAGCAATTTTTGATTCTACAATTCATACAGCAACTGTATTTGGTTCTGTTAATTCTCCAGGAGGAGAAGGTGTTCAGAATGTTATCGATCAAAACTCAGCAACTAAATATTTAGATTTTAATGCCTTAGATGGTATTGGTTTTGAGGTAGATCTCTTAGGTGTAGCGCAAACAGCAAGCTCAATAGAGATTGTAACTGCAAATGATGCACCTGAAAGAGATCCAACAGCATATGAAATCTTTGGTTCTAATAATGGAACAGATTATACAAGCATCACTACTGGAACAATTCCATGTGTTACAGATCGTTTTTTTTCTAGAACATTCTCTTTTAATAACACCACTGCATACTCATTTTACAGAATAAATTTTACAGGTTTTTGCGGCTCAAGTACTATTAATCAAATTGCAGATGTTCAACTTTATGGTATCATAGGAACTGCTCCTAATTTAAACTGTCCTGGAGACATTACTATAAATAATGATAGTGGACAATGCAATGGAAGTACCACATTTAGTGTTACTGCAGATGATGATGAAGATGGTGCTTTAACGCCAACTTTAACGAATGGTTTAGCATCGGGTAGTGATTTTCCGTTAGGTGTAACTACAAACATATATTCGATTACAGATACTGATGGAAATACAGTGAGTTGCACTTTTACTGTAACAGTAGTTGACAATGAAGATCCAGTAATTGATTGTCCAGCTAATATTATGGTTGATACCAATGTTGGTGAAACTACAGCTGTTGTAAATTATACAGTCAACGGATCAGATAATTGCTCCACCATTAATCCTTTAGCAAGTTTTACGCCTTTAGGCACTATAGCAGATAGAGCCTATTATTTATCTGATAATTTTTTCACTCCTCAAAATGCTTATACAGATGCCCTTGCTCAAAATGGATTTGTAGGTACAATTAGAAATGCTTCCGATGGTACATTCATCTTAAATGCTATAGCTATGATAGGCTCTACAGGAGATGTTGTTATAGGTTATAGCGATACAAATACCGAAGGCTCATTTGTATGGCAAAGTGGTGACCTATCTACCTATACTAACTGGAATCCTGGTGAACCTAATAATGCGGGAAATGAAGACTACACAGTGATGCAATCTTCAGGTGGTTGGAATGATGTTTTCGGAACTACTGGTAGCTATAGGTACATTTTAGAAATAGATTATCAACCAGAGCAAACAGAAGGTTTAGCAAGTGGCAGCGATTTTCCTATAGGAACAACAACCAATACTTTTATAGTTACTGACATAGCAGGAAACGCTGTTACATGCTCGTTTGACGTTATCGTATCTGAAGCTTTAGGTGTGGATGAATTTGATTTGAACAATGGGATCGTTCTAAGTCCAAATCCAGCCGAAAATATTTTAACAATAAAAAACACCTCTAATCTCAATATTGAAATAGCAACAATCTACGATATTAAAGGTCGTGTCGTTAATACAATATATTTTAATCAGTCTTCGCAGAATAAGACCATTAACACTTCTAAATTCCAATCTGGAATGTATTTAATTAAAGTTGATGCTTTAAATGGGAACTCAGCAATAAAAAAGCTTGTGATAAAGTAAGTTATTAACACAGTCATAATTAAAAAAAGCAGTTTGAAATTCATCAAACTGCTTTTTTTAATTAAATTTATCTACAAAATTGTTACTATGAAACTTCTGATACGCCTACTCGTATGTTTTGCTATGACTTTAATTTATTACAGCTGTAATAATGATGATGATACAAACACTCAAGAAGAACAAGATGTTGAGCTTACCATTAATGTTGAAGTCTATGAAGAAACTCTTATTGATGATGGCTATATCTTAGCCGTTGAGAATGGTGCAACTACATCATATTTGTTGGATAGAACCGGTCAGAAAGTCAAAGAATGGAATTTTGACGATAATCTTGGTAATGACCTTCAACTTTTACCAGATGGCAAACTGCTTGGGCTTTTTAAATCACAAAACCCCGATCTAAGCTTTGGTGGTTTTGGAGGTTTATTAAAGATCATTAATGCTGATGGCACAACCGATTGGGAATATGTATATGCTACGAGCAACCACATTGCTCACCATGATGTAGAAATGCTTCCCAATGGTAATGTTTTATTTATTGCTTGGGAACGTATTGGTGCCTTTGACCTTTTTGCAGAAGGCGTAGCAACCAATATTGATATTTTTCCTGAAGCACTATTAGAAATAAATCCACAAACAAATCAAATCGTATGGGAATGGCATAGTTTTGACCATATTATTCAAGATCAATTCCCTGCTGCTAACAATTATGGCGTTATCTCTGAACACCCTGAATTAATTGACATTAATTATAATTTAGCAGAAAATGGCGATATAATGCATGCCAATGGTATTGACTATGACCCAGTAAATGACATTATCTTTTTGAGTGTTAATTACTATCACGAAATCTGGGTAATTGATCATAGCACTAATACTTCTGAAGCAGCCTCACATAGTGGAGGTAATTATAATAAAGGTGGTGATTTATTGTATCGATTTGGTAATCCAGAAGTATATCACAATACTGAAGGCGAACGTTTATTTTATAATAATCATTTTCCAAATCTTCTTGAAGGCGACCAACCAGGCGCAGGAAATGTATTAGTTTACATGAACGGAAATAACATAAATCAATCTACCGTTTACGAACTACAAATGCCAGCCAATTATGAACTCATTCCAAATGTAAACACTGAACCATCAGTAGTTTGGAGCTTTACTGATGAGGATTTATTCTTTGGTAGAATCTCTGGTGCAGATAGACTTACTAACGGAAACACAATCATTAGTGAAGGAGACTATGGTATTTGGGAAGTTACTCCCTCTGGTAATGTGGCATGGAAATATAATGGTTTAGGCCCTAAATTTTGGAGGTGTTATGGTTATGATCAAGAAGACCAAGAAATTATAGATTTAAATTTAGAATAAAAAAAACAGGCTTGAAAACAAAATTTTTAAAGCCTGTTTTTTAAAAGCTAATCAAAATCAAATCTTAAACCTAACGAAACATTGTTTTGATCTGTAACTTGATCCTTAAACACCGTGTTTAGATCATATTTAAAATATAAACTTGTGTTTCCTACACCAATATAAGTGCTTAGTCCATATACAAAATCTGATGTATTGTAATTACGTTTAATTTTTTGTTTAACACGATCTCCATCTTCCTTGAATCTTAGTTTTTGCTGAGTACCAATATTGAATCCTGCATAACCTCCTATACCAATTTTGAATTGTTTACGCGTTGAATATCTAAAATACGTTTTCTTTTCAATCTTTTTTGATGGTCCAAACTCAAAGTGAATAGGAACAACCAAATTTGTAACTCTAAATTCAGATTCTCTTAAATCACTTGGAAATTGATCGAGCATTGTGGTATTACCATCTTGAACAAAATACCTATCATCTTTAGGTGAGAACTTATTCCATTGAAAAGAAAATCCATATTTTAAACGAACCGCATTAGAATTTTGAAATACTCTCGTTTTCCACGCCAAACCCAACTCTACAAAACCTGAACCTAAGACACTATAAGAATCTCCTATAGATTCGCCATCAATAAAAGCATTATTAATACCAATAGCGAAGACTAAGTCAGTTGTGGTTCGTTTGTCAAATTTTGGTGTTTTTCTCTTCTTCTCACCAGGTCTGATATTAATATATAAACCGTCTTTTCCTACACTAAATGCTAACTCTTCGGTTCCTTCATCTAAATCAACTTGCTTATACTCATTTCTTTCAATTAAAGCAATTTTAGTATCAATAATCGCGATACGGTCTTCAATATTTGCAGCACGTTTTTGAGCTGCTTCCTGCTTGAGTTTATCTGCCTCAAATTGTGTGATCTCTTTTTTTTCTAAACGAATATTTATAGCTTCAACTTCAGATTTCAAAAACTCGCGTTCTTCGGTTTGAATTTGATCTTTCAACTTTTCTAACTTTGAAATCTGCATTCTCTTAAAAGTATGATTATCAGTTATTATTGAATCTTGTTGTTGTTCTTGTGCGCTAATTGTATTTGCTATAAGACATAAGAAGATTAGCACTACTTGTTTAGTAATGGTGTTCATAATGTTTGTTTTTTAATTGTTCTAGAGTTTAAACTTTCGTTTTCTGATTGAAATTCTTGTAAATGAAACCTCTATAAAAACGCTTTAGTTATTGCGTTCAGCAACTGCAGTTTTTACTGTTCCATAACTCGCTTTTAGAGCTTCAAATACCTTTGTTCTAAATGATTGATCCAAATCGGCTTCAACGTCTTGAAGCAGTACATTGGCGTCAACTGTTCTTGTGGCTTTGTTATGTAAACGTTGTTTTAAAATTTCTTTCTCTGCTTGTTTCAAGAGCATGTCGATTTCTTCATCTGTAACTACATTTCCGTTAGCTTGTAATTTGTTGATTTGTGTGACTACCTCTAAGACTTTAGTGTCTTCAGGCGATAAGGTTATGGCAGTAGCCTTCTCCATTTCATTTGTGCTAGCAATGACTTGATTTTGATTTAAAATGATCTTTTGATTGTGAGTAGGATTAGATTTTGTTTCAACACTTTCGATACGTTCAGCAACTGTAGTAGGTGATTTAATTATTGTTTTAAAAGGCTTATGTGAATTCATCTCATTGCTATTAGATTCTTCTATGGTTTCCTTAACATTAGATTCAGTGATAATCTCATTTGATGTTTCATTATAAAGTTCAGTATTTACAATATGTTGTGAATCTTTTTCAATATCAGAGTTTCCGAAGAACTGAATTGATATAAAAAGTATTCCAATAAAACTTGCAGCAATGCCTAACCACCAAAAATACATTTTATTACTGCTTCGCTCATGCGTATCTAAACGATTAGACAATTGATCCCAAGCAGTAGGTGTTGGTTGCAAATTTCGCTTTTCAAGGCGCTCCTTTAATTTATCTTCAAACTTAATTGGTGCCATAACTCGTTGTGTTTAATTCTTTAATCTTTTTCTGAAGCAACTGTCTTGCCTTAAATAATTGTGATTTTGAAGTCCCTTCTGTTATATCAAGCATCTTAGCTATTTCGAAATGCTTATACCCTTCTATCGCATACATTACAAAAACCATTCTATAACCTTCTGGAAGCTCATCAATTAATTGCTGAATTTGAGCAACTTCTATTTCTGTATCAATATTGTTAGAATGATTTTGAGGTATGACAACATCTTCAACTGAAAATTCTACTTTCTTTTGCTGCCTTAAAAATGTAATGGATTCTCTAACCATTATTTTTCTAAGCCAACCTTCAAAACTTCCTTTATGTTTAAAGCGCTTCAAATTAACAAAAGCCTTAAAAAATGCGTTAAGCATAACTGACTCTGCATTTTGAATATCTTTTATGTAATATCTGCAAACGCTTAACATTTTCGGTGCATGCACTTTAAACAACTCGTGTTGTGCTTCACGATCATTTTTTGCAGCTTTTTTTAAAAGTGTAGTGTTATTATTATGTAACTGAATAACTTTCAAATTAGTTGTTTTTAGGTCTTCTATTTATAAAGACGCAGGTATGATGAAAAAGGTTGCCTGATGATCTTTTTTTTTGCAAAAACCACAGTAATCAACTGAAAGTAAACTAGTTATTTTTTTCTATCAATAACATAGTTCACCATAAGTTCTAGAGCATCTCGATATTCAGATCTTGGATATGTGCTTAAAATTTGAAGCGCCTCTTCTTGAAACGACTTCATTTTTGTTATGGCATAATCCAGTCCATTATTCTGCTTTACAAAAGCAATAACTTCTTTTACTCTTTTTTTATCTTTATTATGGTTTTTTATTGAGTTGATGAGCCAATATTTTTCTTTTTTGCTACAGTTATTAAGTGCATAAATGAGTGGCAAGGTCATTTTTTGTTCTTTTATGTCAATCCCTGTTGGCTTACCTATAGCTTCATCGCCATAATCAAATAAATCATCTTTAATTTGAAATGCCATACCGATGAGCTCACCAAATTTACGCATTGTTTCTACTTCAGATGTGTTTGGTTTCACTGAAGCAGCTCCAAGACTACAACAAGCAGCAATGAGTGTTGCTGTTTTTTGACGAATAATATCATAATATATCGTTTCAGTAATATCGAGTTGTCTAGCCTTTTCGATTTGAAGCAGTTCCCCTTCACTCATTTCCTTAACCGATACGGAAATAATTTTCAGAAGATCAAAATCGTTATTATCTATTGATAAGAGTAAGCCTTTTGATAAGAGATAGTCGCCAATAAGTACGGCTATTTTATTTTTCCAAAGTGCATTGATAGAGAAAAAGCCTCGTCTTCGATTACTATCATCAACCACATCATCATGCACTAATGTTGCGGTATGAATCAACTCAATAACTGAAGCGCCTCGATATGTACGCTCACTAACTTGTCCATTAGCAACCATTTTTGCGACTAAAAAAACAAACATAGGCCGCATCTGCTTTCCTTTGCGGTTAACGATGTAATGTGTAATTCTATTTAATAGTGCCACTTTACTCGACATTGAAAGTAAGAACTTTTGTTCAAAAAGCTCCATCTCGTAAGCTATTGGCTGTTTTATTTGTTCGGTTATTTTCAAGGAAAACTCTGCATTTTTTCTAAAGACAAAATTACTAATTAACTTAGACTTGCCTTACTTAAGACTCAGATTTATTATTAAGATTACGCTAATAAACAGAGTATCGCATTGATTTTTTTGTATATTTATTTTTAGAATCAATTATAAAACATAATCTTATGAAAAAAATTACTTTATTATTTTTTACTTTTTTAGCATTTACAATAAGTAATGCTCAAGACACTTGCGCTACTGCTTTGGCAGTAACAGCAGGTACTACAACAGTTGCTGCTGTTGATGGTACAGATATACCATTACCAGAGTGTGCTGCCAATGCTGGTGGCGCTAGAAGTGCTGGTGAATGGTTTTCGTTCACTGCAACTACAGATGGTGTTGTTAATATTAACACTAACTTACCTGCCAATGCAGGTGGTGATACCAGATTACATGTTTATGAAGGTGCTTGTGGTGCCCTTACGTGTATCGCTGGAAGTGATGATGTAGATGTAGCAAACATGAACTATCTCTCTAATGCAACATTTCCAGTAACAAACGGAACAACATATATTTTTGCATTTGATGATCGTTGGGATGCTGGAGGTTTTGATTTTGAACTCACAGAAACTCCTGTTGATTGCTCTACGAACCTTCCGTATTCTTATAGTTTTGGAGACATTAATACTTTAATTGCCTGCTACACTATTGAAAATGTTGATGCCGATGGTGCTGCTTGGGGACTTAATAATGGCAATGATTTAGATGGAGATGGCACTAACGATAGTGTTGGGCTTATTTTCCCTCCAAATCCAACAGTAACAAAAGATGATTGGTTATTCTTGCCTGTATTTAATGGCGTTAATGGTACTGAATATTCAGTTACTGTTAACTATAACGCGCTTGATAATCCAGTCCCAGCTAATGAATCTTTTGACATTGTTATTTTAGACGCTCCTTCGTCAACTGCTGCTAGTCAATCAGTTATAGGATCTTACTCTAATATAACTGCAGTTGGTACTTTTGGAGATACAATGGGAAATGACCCAATATCACAAGCTTACACAGACACAGCAACTTATACACCAATGGCTGATGGCGATTTTTATGTTGGTATTCATGCTACAACTCCAGTATTATCGAGTGGTATATTATTTCTTTTTAGTGTAGAAGTTGACGCTGCTTTAAGTGTAAATGAATTTGATGCTAACACATTTACACATTCGTATAATAAAGATACTGATGATTTAACGCTTAACTCATCAAGTTTACCTTTAGATAATATTGAATTATATAACATTCTTGGACAACAAGTAATTAATAAGCAATTATCTCAAAACACTGAAGTTGTTGGGATGGCTGAGTTACAAGATGGTGTATATTTAGCTAAGGTTACTATACAAGGTAAGACACAAACCATTAAGATTTTGAAGCAATAAACAAAATTCTCACAAATATAAAAGAGCTACTTTATGGTAGCTCTTTTTTTATATTCTGGTTTCTATATAACGACTTATCAATACATGATTTCATTTTATCCTTATCTAATGGACGACAAATAAATGACATCACTTTATCTATTATAAGGTTTGTATCATTTAGTACATCTTTGTAGTTTATATAAATGAGTTCTACATTAGGTTCTTTATTCTCCCATATACGTATCTGATTAAGCTGTTTCTTGTAAGCTTCAAAAAGTTTTAATGGTAATTCATCAGGAGATTTTCCTATCATTTTTTGTTGTGACTTAACTAGTTCTGTTAGGTCTCTATTCATAAATACTACTTTATATCTATACTGTGGATCAAGGAATTTTAATAATGGTGCTACGACTTTTACTGTTTTATTTTTAGCCAACTCCAACCAGGAGTTATCTTTGTGTATAGACATCACAGGGTCATATTCAAAATATCCTTTTGGATTAGACGCATCTGGTTTTCTATTCTCATCTGTAAGAACTTCTAAACCTCCCTTGTGAAGCATTTGCATCATTAATGAGGTTCCAGAACGTGGCAACCCTGAGACGATTACTATTTGATCTTTTCTATGCTTGTAATTTGGCTTTTGGCTTATTAGTGATGACTCTAACCGTTTTTCATCTAGGTTATCAATTGCAGCTTTAGCTCTAACATGTTCTTTAGGCTTTAATTTTGATGCCATTTCATAAGCAAGCTTAGCATTATCAAGATCTCCTAGCTTCTCTAAAGCCTCTCCTAAAGCATAGTGCGCTTCAGGAAAATATTTAACCAATTCAATAGCTGTAAGCGCATGTTCTGCTGCTGTTTCAAAATCATCTAAACGCAATAGAACTGTTGCTAATGCTTGGTGATATTTTGCCCTATCTACTTCAAAGTCTATAGCGTTTTCAAATGCTTCTTTTGCTTTTTCATAATCGTTCAATTGAACATAGATTTTTCCTATCTGATACCAAACATCTCCATTTGGTCTTTTATCTTTTGCCTTCTGGAGCAAATTCAATGCTTGGTTAACCTTCCCTTTAGCCACTAGAATCTTAGCTTCAGAAAAATAAGTATTCAATTCGAATTTTTTATCTAAAATTCTTAACTTACTTAAATAATGTTCAGCTTTATCAAACTTATTTTGAATTAAACTGATAGTGAGCAAATCCATATAAAATGGAATCACATCAACTACAGAGTCTCCTTCTTTAATACCTTGTATTATTGATCTCTTTTTATTCTTGCCTTCAACATCATGTTTTTGATAGGTTGGGTAATCTGTCTCAATTAACTCTAGTAGAAGTTTATTTGAAGTGTTATAATCCTTTTTACCTAAATAAACCCTTGCCAAATTATGCTTTAGCTCACATTGAGTTTTCAAAATCGCTATTTCAATGTCCTCATCTGGTTTGTCTATATAACCAAGATCTACCAATTGCTGCATGGTTTCTCGATCGCTTAATAAATCATTACTATTAATATCATTTTCAAGTTCTGCAAAATCACCTTTAACAGTCTCCCAGCTATCAATATATGTTGGCAATTGTGTGCTTTTAAAAATATCTAATGCTACCTTTCCATCCATATCGTTACCAATAGGTAAATTGAACATATGTAAAATAGTAGGCGCAATATCTATTAATCCCAAACCAAATACTTTTTGATTTTTTTTTATATTAGGTCCAGAAGCAACAAAAATCCCAAACTGTCTATGTTCTAGAGCAGGAGCAGCTGGATATTTTGGCATTTTCGAAATTCGCTTTTTAGCAGACTCAAAACCATGATCAGACATAAGTATTATAGTTGTATCATCATCTACTAAATCCATTGTGCGTTCAAGCATCATATCTTGAATTTTATAAGCACTCACCACAGCATCCTTATAGATATCAAACTTATGTTGTGAAACAGAGTTTTGTTTGGGTGGATGGAATTTCATAAAAGCGTGACAGAAATGATCTATTAAATCATAATAAACAGCCATGAAATCCCAATTAGTAGTTCTAATTAGATTTGTTGCAGCAGCATGTACAGATGTGTTCTCTGAAAGGATCTTAGCGAATGTATTGAGTCCATTATCTTTATCTTGGTCTATTTCTCTTGCTTTTGGAATACAAGGCAAAATATGTGCTTCAGTAACCTCATAAGGAAACATTCTTAGATCATGAAGTTTTTCAACAAAAGATTCAGGGTGAATTGTTCCTTTTAATATTGGGCTTTTTTTGTTAGGATCTTTATTTACTTTTTGGAATTTATCAGAAACTACAACACCATTTATTGGTTCTGCAGGAAAACTAGGCCACCATCCTACCAAATTACTTTTATATCCTTGATTGTGTAGAATGTTCCAAAGCGCTCTTGATTTTCTTGAATTAGTAGTAACTGGTTGTATTCCTTGTAGGTTAGGCTTTAATTCGATAAAACCTAGAACACCATGCTTATCTGGTGTCTTACCAGTGGCGACAGATGACCACAGCATAGGTGAGTATGGAGGATTCATCGTACTCATGTTACCATATACGCCATTGCTTATGAGTTTCTTAAGTGCTGGCATCTCTCCTTTGGCAATCAATGGCCATATTAATTTCCAGTCTGCTGCGTCCCAGCCTATTAACAACACTTTATTCTTCTTCATCTATCTTTTTTGCAGCATTATTTTTATTTTTAAACTTTCTCCATTCACGCAAACCTATATCTCCAAAGGCTAAAAGTCCTAAAGACCCTAAACTATCTATTACATAATTGTTATTTTTCTTATCTGAATGGTCCATATTAGTAAAAACTTGCAAATGATTATAACTTTCACTAAGTTTAGTAGTTATTTGTTGTCATAAAACAACAAAAGTTTAGAATCAAAACCTAATTAATCATGAAAAAAACTACTCGCAATCATTCAAATAAATTAACCCAAAAGCTCTTACAATATAGCGCATTGTCAGTTGCTTTAGCTGGTGTTTCGGAGGCTAGTGGTCAAATTATCTACACAGATGTTGATCCTGACATAACTGAAGGTAATGCTGCATCTGCTACATTTATCGATCTAAACAATGATGGCACTGACGATTTTGGTATAGGGACAATCGATGCTCCAGCTGTTGGTTTTAATGGTATTAATCCTACAGATTCTTGGCTAGGTTCCGCTGGTACTTATTTATATCCTTTTGCATTAAATGCTGGAGACCCAATAAGTTCAGGACAAACTACATGGTATGGTAGTGGTGCTGTAGGAACATTAAATTATACTAGTTGTTACAATGGTATTGGTGGTAGTAACTGGTGTGGTGTGACTGACAAATATTTAGGCTTGCGATTTAATATTGGACTTGATACTCATTATGGTTGGGCTCGACTAGATGTAAGTGCTTCTGGAGACAGTATGACCTTAAAGGATTTTGCTTACAATTCAACTCCAGGGGAAGCTATTAATGCTGGTCAAACCTCTTTAAGTGTTGAAGAGTTTTCTGCTGACAGGATAAAGATTGTATCATTAAATAAAAGTATCGGACTATACAACATACCTGAAGCAACAGCGTATAGACTACTTGATATGTCTGGCAAATCTGTATTAAGTGGCTCTACTAATGGAAGCAGTTATGTAATTGAAGGTAATAACCTAACAACTGGAGTTTACATCATTGAAATTTCAGATGCGAATTCTAAAGGTGTAATTAGAAAAAAAGTTGTTTTATAATATTTTATTAAAGCGTTACAATTGTGACGCTTTTTTTATGACTTATTAGCCAATTGACCGCAAGCAGCATCTATATCTTTACCACGAGATCGCCTTACAGTTACTGTGATATTATTAGACTCTAACATAGAAACATACATCTCTATAGCTTTATTGCTAGCTTGTTGAAATTCGCCATCATCAATAGGATTATATTCAATTAAATTCACTTTACTAGGTGCAAACTTGCAAAATTCTATCAAAGCTTCGACATCTTTTTTTGTGTCATTGATGCCATCCCAAACTACATATTCATATGTGATTCTATTTTTGGTTTTAGCATACCAATACTCTAGTGCTTCTCTAAGGTCGCTTAACGGAAATGTAGCATTGAAAGGCATAATTGAGGTACGAATCTCGTCTATGGCTGAATGCAACGAAACAGCTAATTTAAACTTTACCTCATCATCTGCCATTTTTTTAATCATCTTTGGCACGCCAGACGTCGATACTACGATACGTTTTGGAGACATCCCTAAGCCTTCAGGAGATGTTATTTTATCTATTGCTTTACGTACATTATTATAATTCATAAGTGGTTCTCCCATACCCATGAATACAATATTCGTTAACGGCCTATCATGATATAATCTGCTTTCTCTATCTATAGCAACAACTTGATCATATATTTCATCAGGGTTAAGATTTCGCATTCTTTTCAATCGTGCAGTGGCACAAAATCGACAATCTAAACTACATCCTACTTGACTAGACACGCAAGCTGTAGTTCTATTTTTTGCTGGAATTAATACAGATTCAACAATTAAATCATCATGCAAACGAACAGCATTTTTTATAGTTCCGTCAGAACTACGCTGCAACTGATCAACTTTAATGTGATTAATCACAAAGTTATTTTGAAGCAGTTCTCTAGTTTCAAGAGATATGTTGGTCATATCATCAAAACTATGAGTACTTTTATTCCAAAGCCATTCATAAACCTGATTTCCTCTAAAGGCTTTATCACCTTGCTTAACAAAGAAATCTCTCAATTGTTCTTTAGTTAATGCTCGTATGTCTTTCTTTTTTGTTTTCATTTTACTTTGCAAAAATAGGCAAAGGATTTGATTGGTGAACTATATCAAAACCTCTTAAAAATTAAAGCCTTATCATAACTGACAAGGCTTTAATTACTTCATTATAATTTTGGCGATTATATGATTAACATTGCATCACCATAAGTATAGAATCTATATTGTTCTTTAACTGCTTCTTCATATGCTTCTTTAATAAAATCATGACCAGCAAAAGCGGAAACCATCATAAGCAGTGTAGATTTTGGCGTGTGAAAATTAGTTACCATACTATTGGCTATACTAAAATCGTATGGAGGGAAAATGAATTTATTAGTCCATCCTGAGAATTCGTTCAACGTTCCATTTGAAGACACAGAGCTCTCAATAGTTCTCATAGATGTTGTTCCAATGGCACAAACCCTTTTTTTGTTTTTTATACCATTATTAATAACATCTGCAGCGCCTTTTAATATTTCGATCTCTTCGCTATCCATTTTGTGTTTAGATAAATCTTCAACCTCTACCGGATTGAAAGTCCCTAAACCTACATGAAGCGTGACCTCTGGCAAGTGAACGCCTTTAATCTCTAAACGTTTAAGTAAATGTTTAGAAAAGTGTAAGCCAGCTGTTGGAGCAGCTACAGCACCTTCTTTCTTTGCAAAAATAGTTTGATAGCGCTCTTCATCTTCTGGCTCAACATCTCTTTTGATGTATTTTGGCAATGGTGTTTCACCAAGTTCTGTTAACTTACGTCTAAACTCTCTGTACGAACCATCATATAGAAAACGTAATGTCCTTCCTCTAGATGTTGTGTTGTCAATAACTTCAGCTACCAATGTATCATCATCACCAAAGTATAGTTTATTTCCTATTCTTATTTTTCTAGCTGGATCAACTAAAACATCCCAAAGGCGTTGCTCTTCATTTAATTCTCTGAGTAAGAACACCTCAATTCTAGCACCAGTTTTTTCCTTATTGCCATACAAGCGAGCAGGAAAAACTTTAGTATTATTTAAAATCATCACATCGCCTTCATCAAAATAATCAATAAGGTCTTTAAAAAGCTTATGTTCTATAGTTTGATTCTTTCTATCCAAAACCATTAATCTAGCCTCATCTCTTATATCTGATGGTCGGTCTGCTAATAATTCTTCTGGAAGTTTAAAATTGAAGTGTGATAATTTCATATATATTATATTTTTTGAAGTTGCAAATATACAATCTCAAAGTAGGCGTTGTCAAGTAAATGGCTGTATTTTATTTAGAAATTTTAAATCCAAGTTTTTTTAGATCATCCCAATAAGCAGGATAAGATTTAGAAACCACGTTAGCGTCATTAATTTGTAATGGTGTTTTCAAGGCCAATGGAGCAAAGGCCATTGCCATTCTGTGGTCATTATAGGTGTCTATTGCTATATTTTTATTTAATACCTGATTTGGTTGTAAATGTAACATTTGATTGGTAACGTGTATTTGTCCGCCTAATTTTTCAATTTCAGTCTTTAAAGCTACTAAGCGATCAGTTTCTTTAATTTTTAACGTGTGTAAGCCAGAAAGTTGACACTCAACTCCTAATCCAAGACAAGTTACAACAATAGTTTGAGCAATATCTGGTGAATTGATAAGGTTATATGCTTTAGGCGTCAAATCTTGAGCCTTCTTTTTTAAGGTTATAGAGGCATCACTAAATGAGGTAGCAACGCCAAAATCTTTATAAATATCTGCCAGAATCGAATCTCCTTGCAAACTATCCTTTTTGTAAGAAGAAAGTGTGATTTGTGTTTCAGGCGGACTTAGGGCAACTAAACTATAAAAATAAGATGCAGATGACCAATCTGACTCTACAGTAAATACTTGAAATGTTTCCATTTTTTGTTTAGGTTCTACAGTAATTACCTGTTCTTTAAACGTTGTATTTACACCAATTTGCTCTAATAAGTTCAATGTCATTTTTATATAAGGTACAGATGTGATGTTGCCTTCTAATATTAACTGTAAGCCATTTTTAAGTTGTGGTGCAATGAGTAATAATGCTGAAATATATTGACTACTTACATTTGCTTTTAGAGTTATTCTATTTTTTGTGAGTATGCCTCCATTGATCTTTAGTGGTGGGCAATCGGCATTTTCGAGATATAAAATATTAGCTCCTATAGTATTAAGTGCATCTACTAGAACCTTGATAGGTCTTTGTTTCATACGTGAAGAACCTGTCAAGATTATCTCCCTATTGTTTTGAATTGCAAAGTATGCTGTTAAAAAGCGCATTGCTGTGCCTGCATGATGAACATCAATTAAGTTTTCATTTGTTTGTAATGCGTGCTGCATGACTTTTGTATCATCTGAATTTGAAAGATTTTTAATCTTAATTTCAGGATATAAAGCTTGCAAGAGCAACAGTCTGTTAGATTCGCTTTTTGAACCAGTAATAGTAATTGCTATATCATGACTTTTAAGTAAAGATTTTTGAAGTTTGATATCCATATTAAAATTCCTTATCCTTAGGAATGCTATTTTAACTTCTTGTTATTGTGATGCCTATCATGATCCCTTTGGGTCTTAACATCCATTTTTTTATCAAAGGCGTCTTGTAGATCTGTTCCTGTTTGATTAGCCAAACATAAGACTACAAATAACACATCAGCAAGCTCTTCACCAAGGTCTTTACTTTTGTCACTTTCTTTTTCACTTTGCTCACCATAACGACGGGCAATAATACGAGCAACTTCTCCAACTTCTTCAGTAAGTTGTGCCATGTTTGTTAGTTCATTGAAATAACGAACACCATGTGCCTTTATCCAATCATCAACGACTTTTTGTGCCTTTTTTATATCCATCATTATATTTTTGTCAAAACTACTTTTTCTTTTTCTTTTTCAATAAGTAATTTAAAATATTCTTTTAAAGATTTGTAGTAACTAGGCGCAATAATTGCTGCATTTATGTAAGAATCGACAGACAGCTGTATGTTGGTATCATTAGTTGTGATATTATACTTAAAAGTTCCTAAACCATCAGGCAACTTCAATTCTAAAACTTCAGGAACACTTTCAACTTTGTAACCTTCAGGAATTGCTATATTGATACTATACTTAGAGCCAGAAGGGTATCCAAAATCTACAGGAAACTCTCTAGTTTCAGATTTGAAAGGATTTTCTTCAGAAGCGAAAAAGAACATTGGTGAAACGTAAAGTTTATCCCCAATACTTTCAAATTGCTCTTCAGCTTCGAAATTATAATTTGTTATCACCGGTTTTGATAGGTCTAAATCATTAGTGACTTTAAAATCTGAAACTTCTATGCCTCCATACCTGTTTTCCATACTTTCAAGATAATTGTCTTGGTTTCGGTTAATATATGCTTCTCTGAAATTCATAGCGTTATGATTGGTTTTCATGTTTCTAATCTTCCCTGTAACACTTCCATCTTCTTTAAGTTTGACATTCATAAAAACCGTTGTCTTAGCTTTGACTTTAGGATATAAGTTAGTTGTGGTAGCACTCCCTTGTTCTCGTATAATCCTTCCTTCCCAATTTAAGGCCCTAAAGGGTAAAATATTGAAAGTACTATACTTTGAAGTAGCATCAAGTAATATATTACCACTTGGCGATTCAATAATACAAATCACATAATTATAGCCATGTCTAGTGGCAGCTATAGGGATACCATTATTTCTTGTACTAACCAAAACAGGATTAGCGTTTAAACCTGCATCCCTTAACATGGCTGTAAGCATTAAATTAATTTCGGCTGCATTACCAACACGTACTTTGTAAGCATTTTTCACTCCTTGATCGGTAAATTTACCCACATATCCATTCCATTTCATATGAGATTTGACATGACTAAATATAAGTTTGGCTTTTTCTGTTGGATCTTCTACATTTAATAATAAGGTTTTAAGATTACTTTTGAAGTAATTATTTTTTTTAAGTTCTTCTCCAAAGTTTTCACTTGCATAAATATTTTTAACAACATCAAACCAAGTTTTAGAAAAATTTTGCTTTTGCCCATTATATTCTATTGAAGAAAGCTCAAATTCGGCAGAAGCACGATAATTATCTATATTATTAACATAAGGCTCATCTTTTAATGCAGGCACATTATTTAAAGTAATTGTTGTTATTAAAACATCTTCTGAGTAATCTTTACGAACAATTGTAGTTGGATTTATATCTATATAACCTTTAAGATTCAGTTTGTACTTGTAATATCTTGGAGCTTCAAATTTTACTTTTAGATGCTTTATTGGTACTTCTTTTTGTAAAACAAATTCATCGGCAACGAAAGGGGAATTAATAAGATATTGATACTCAATAACACAACCTTCTTTAATGTCTGGCAATGTCACTTTTGTTTCGGTAATGCGTTCAGAAAGTTCTGTTTCAAAAATCCCAGAATCATTTAACTTAGTTCGTTTTATTTCACCATCAACTAGATTGTGTGTATAGGCTTCAAAACCTTTCAGTTTTTCTTTATCTTTTCCATTTCTATATAGTTTAATAACCTTTGTTGCATAATCAAATCCTTCTTTATTATATATTTTTATGCGCTCAAAGACTTCTGTTTCTTCTTTGAAGGTTCTTCTAAATTTAAGTAAATAAGTAGCATTAGCAGAGGAATCTTTTGGGTTAAACTTTTCAACAAGTTCTTCTTTACTTACTTTACCAAACTCGAAGTTTTGCGAATAAGTGCTTAAGCTAATTAAAATTATAATTAAGTAAATTCCTCTTCTCATTACTGTTTTATTAGTATCCATCTATTTTGAAATGTACAACCTTGATCCCTATAATTAATTTACGCTTTTGTTAACACTACTTTTTCTTTTTCTTTCTCAACAAGTAATTTAAAATATTCTTTCAAAGACTTGTAATAGTTAGGCGCAATAACAGATGTATTGATATCTACATCTACTACTAATTGTATCGTTGTTTCATTAGCTATAATATTATATTTGAATGCGCCTAAATTATCAGGTAGCTGTATGGCTACTTTTTCAGGGATACTTTCAACTTTATACCCTTCAGGTATAGCAATATTAATACTGTACTTTGAACTTGATGGGTAACCAAAATCTACAGGAAATTCTCGAGACTCGAGCTTAAATGGGTTTTCATCTATTGTAAAGAAAAACATTGGTGAAATGAATAATTTATCTCCAATGCTTTCAAATTGCTCTTCAGCTTCAAAATTATAATTAACCATCACAGGTTTTGACAAGTCTAAATCATTAGTTACTTGAAACTCTGAAATTTCAATTCCGCCATATCTATTTTCTAAATCTTCAATGTATTCATCTAAATTTCGATTAATGTAGGCTTCTCTAAAACTCATAGCATCATGATTGGTTTTCATATTCCTAATCTTTCCAGTAATCTCTCCATCTTCACTAAGAGTTGCATTCATGAAGGTCGTCGTCTTAGCCTTAATTCTTGGGTATAGATTCACAGTCGTTGTGCTTTCGTTTTCTCTAATAATTCTTCCTTTCCAATTTAATGTTCTATAAGGCAACAAATTAAAAGAGCTATATTTTGAGGTGGCATCAAGTAAGATCACAGCATCTGGCAATTCAATAGCACTAATAACATAGTTATAGCCTTCTC
The DNA here is from genome assembly GCF_947503375.1 of uncultured Psychroserpens sp. Taxonomy (GTDB): domain Bacteria; phylum Bacteroidota; class Bacteroidia; order Flavobacteriales; family Flavobacteriaceae; genus Psychroserpens. The sequence continues at coordinate 82,560 of NZ_CANNDQ010000005.1, read as the reverse complement.
TAGTAGGAAATAAAGGGACACCATTATTTCGGGTACTCACCAAAACAGGATTAGCATTTAAACCAGCATATCTCAACATGGCTGTTAGCATGAGATTGATCTCAGCTACGTTACCAACATGATCCTTATAAGCTTTCTTAACGCCCACTTCAGTATATTTCCCATAATATCCGTTCCATTTCACATTTTGCTTAACATGGTTGTAAATCATACTTGCTTTCTGAACAGGATCTGTAACTCCAGATAACATCGCATCAATATCATCTTTAAAATAGTTTAATTTATTGAGCTGACCTCCAAAGTTTTCGCTTCTGTATATGGTTGTGATCACATCTTCCCAGCTAGTAGTGTAATATTTTAATGTAGTATTAGGAAGCTTTCTGTATGATAGCTCATATTTAACAGCAGATCTGTAATTGTTAATATTGTTAACGTAAGGCTCATCATTAAGCGCTGGTATGTTGTTTAAATCATATTTTGAAATATTTACCTGATAATCAACCTTGCTTTGGCTAAATTGTGTAGTGGTAGGATACAATCCTCCTCCTCCATCAGTTCTTGTTTTATTAGTAAAGCTTATCGAAGCCGATCTGCTCTCTTTAGTTGGAATAGCTTTTAAATAGCCTTTGATATTAGACTTATAATTATAATATTCTGGAGCTTCAAATAAAGCCACTAATTTTTTGATTGGTATTTCAGCTTGTAACTCAAACTCGTCAATATTATATACAAATGGCGACCTTAATTCATATTTATATTCAATCACACAACCTTCTTTTACATCTGGCATGGTAAATTTGGTTTGTTTTGTGTATTTCGATATTTCATTCTCAAAAACACCTGAGCTTTTAAGTTTAATATCATCTACCTTACCATTAACCAAATTATACGTATACGCTTTAAGACCTACAATAGTTTCTTTGGTACCGCCATCAACAAATCTATTTATTGTTTTAGTAGCATAATCAAACCCTTCTTGGTTATAAATTTTGATACGATCGTGTATATCTGTTACCAAAACAAAACCATCATTTTCATTATAAGTAAAATATGTTCTCCTGTATTTATATAAATACGCAGCATTTGCCGAAGAATCTATAGGGTGCAACTTTTCTTTAAGCTCTTCTTCATTTACTTTCCCAAACTTGAAGTTTTGAGAAAATGAGTTAATACTTATTAAAAGTACAATGCTGCAAATAATGTTTTTCATCTTTTATTACTCTTTTATTAAAGCCATTTTGGCATTATCTAATTTAGCTACGGTTTTATAAAAATCTCTAAACTTTTTATAGTCTTCTTTTGGAAACTCTCCATTGTTAACTATCAGCTCTCGCCTGTACACTAGTGTTTTTTCATCTTTCTTCTCTATTTGAAGTGTGTAACTTCCAAACTTATTGGTTAGTACTTCATTATTTGGTAACGCTTCAATATTATAACCTTCAGGCAACTGAATTTCAATTTCATCTACATCTTTATAACCACGATTAATTTTGAGCGGAAGTTTTCTATTTCGATACCTATCTGGCACGTAAGTATTTCTATTTATTGTATTTAAAGCGACTAACATTCTGTCGCCAACGATGTTCCCATAGTTAGTTGCTTTGAATTTAACAGACTCATTAAATGCTATAGTTGACTTGTCATTTTCAATATTGTATTCCTCAATCGTGACATTGTTGATATAGTCCCATCTGTTTTTGTAATGTTTATCAATATCTCTACTGGTTTCTGCTTCAAGGAAATACTTACGATTATATTGAATCCCCTTTGAAACCATTTCTAATGACACCTCTAAACCACCATCACTCAATATATGACTTGTACTTTTAGTTGTTTGTGTGTTTTCTTGTGTAGTATATTGTTTGGTATGTTTAATTTGCCCTCCTTCAGGTGTAATAACCAGCACATCTCGATCATCGGTAAAATCACCTATAAAACCAAAAGGTGTTTTTTGACTTGTACATTCAAGCCATGTTGTTTCCTCTTCTCCTGGAATAGACAAAATCACATGGTTTCCTTGAATAGATGCAAAGTCTGGCTGAATGTCTTTTTTATTACTTCCCGAAAATACTACTGTATAGTTTGACTCAATGCCCACAGCATCTAATAATGCCATAGTGTAGTTTGTAAGTGCCTTACAATCGCCATAGCTAAGCTTATCAACCTCAGAAGCCTCATAAGGTTTCCAGCCTCCAATGCCAACTTGCACACTAATGTATCTTGTTTTATTCTGTACGTACTCGTAGATCTTTTTTGCTTTTTCAAGCACCTGTGTTTCATTCTGAACCAATGCACTGATCTCGGTAATAGTGCTTTCTGGAAGCGATTGATTACCATCAATTAAATCTCTATACATCCATTTGCCAAAATCATTCCAATTTTCAACGTAACCTTCAACACCTTCAAGTGTAAATGTACTTGCAGCAAACATTACTTTAGGAGCCATTTCAGATAATAATGGACTATGATCTTCTGGTTTAATAGCTTTTAAATGCTCAACCGCATATTGGTAATCTGTAATATTTTCACCTCTTTTAATATTAAAATCTTCACAATTAAGTTCTTTGAAACGGATATTTATACCAGTAGGATTATTTAATCTATATATACTTTTTTGAATACTCAAATAGTATGCATCTAAAGGATAAAACCAAGGAATAAAAGCAGTGTTCTTTGTAACTGTTTCATAAGTCACCTCAACGGTATACGGATAGCTTATTGCGGTATAATCTAAGTACTTAACTCTTGCGTCTGAATATAAAGTACCTCCATCTACTGCACTCTGATCTACAAAATCTTTCTTTTTTATTTTCTTGATCTCTTTTCCAAAGGCATCATATATCTTCGCTTCTAAACTATTAACTCCCAGCCCTTTATCGTAATTCACATAAGCGTCAATATTACGTTCTCCTTGCTTATTAAAAACTGTAATTATACGCTTTACGCTAACCTCCATTTTGCTTGAAGACTTCAAATCTACATTCATTTCGTTTAACCTTACAACAGCATTGGCTTGTTGTTTTAGTTCTTCAGGAATAGATAGTACAGTGTATAAGTTCTCTTGGGTAGAACCACGTAAATAAAAGCTTAAAAAAAAGATAAAGATTAGACCAATACGTTTCATGTTAGATATGAGTAGATTTGTTAGAGTTTTTAGTTATTCTTTTAGTAATAAATATTACCATTAATAACAAAGTACAAGGCAATAATATGAATTTTATTTCACTTAAAATGACTTGAATTCCCCATTCTGAAAAAAAATTTTCGATCCCAATTGGTGATACTTTTATTACTCTAAATGGAAAGAAATAACGATCATCATTGAACGGAATAAGAAACCCAATACCTTCTCCTCCTGTAGTCATTGCATCCAAAATTCCATGAGATAAGGTTGACAAAAACAAAACTATAAAAAATGATAATCGATACGTTTTAGAAAAAATAAAGGTTAACAACGAAGACCATAACACCGCAAACACTATTGAATGTGTAAATCCTCTATGTCCAAACATATGTTCATATGGAATATTAAAACAGAATGCTAATACATCAATATCGGGTAATATTGATGATAAAATTGCCAATATGGTCAAGCCTTTTAAATTGCTATGATTTAAAGCTTTAGATAGTGTGAATGCTAAAATACCATGACCAAAAATTGATGCCATCAGATTTTATTTTTGGTATCAATTATAATTGTTACTGGTCCATCGTTTAAAAGTTCTACTTTCATATCTGCACCAAACTCTCCTGTTTGAACAGGCTTTCCTAAATCGTTCTCCAATTGATTAATAAAAGCCTCATAAAGTGGGATTGCGACTGTTGGCTTAGCTGCTTTTATGTAGCTAGGCCTGTTTCCTTTTTTGGTACTGGCGTGAAGAGTAAATTGGCTCACCACAATAGCATCTCCATTAGCATCTAGTATAGAATGATTCATTACATTATCTGTGTCACCAAATATGCGAAGATTGACAATTTTATTAGATAGCCACTTGATGTCTTCTGGTGTATCTTCATCAACAATACCTAGCAGTATAAGCATGCCAGACTCTATACTTGCTACTTCATTAGCATCAATGGTTACCGACGCGTTTGATACACGCTGAATAACAGCTTTCATAGTACAACATTATTATTGTTCATCCCAATTATCTGTTCTGTAGTGTTCATCTTCACCTTCTAGGATTTGAAGGTAGCTCCTATATCTAGAATAGGAAATCTCATCATTATCTAATGCTGCTTTCACGGCACATTTTGGTTCTTCTAAGTGTAAGCAATTATTAAATTTACAATCTTGTTTGAGTTCAAAAAATTCAGGAAAATAATCTCCTACTTCCTCTTTATCCATATCTACAACACCAAAACCCTTAATACCTGGTGTATCAATAATCTTAGCGCCAAAACTCAAATCAAACATTTCAGCAAAAGTTGTTGTATGTTGACCTTGACTATGCTGCATTGAAATAGCCTTTGTTTTAAGATCTAAATCTGGTTCAATAGCATTAACTAGTGTTGACTTACCAACTCCAGAATGGCCTGCAAACATACTTACCTTATCTGTCATTAAATACTTTACCTTTTCAATGTGTTTTCCTGTTGTTGCAGAAATACCAATACATTCGTACCCAATCTTTCTGTAAATATGAGCTAAGTAACGCACTTCACCTAAGGCCTCTTCATCATAAGTATCTATTTTGTTAAATAGTAAAATAGTTTTCACTGAATATGCTTCAGCTGTTACCAAAAATCGATCGATAAAACTGGTAAATGTTGGTGGATTATTGATAGTAATCAATAAGAATACCTGGTCGATATTAGATGCAATAATATGTGTTTGCTTAGATAAATTAACCGATTTTCTTACAATGTAATTTTTTCGATCATGGATGCTATTGATTATTCCTGTCGTCTCATCGTTATGTGTTTCTAATTCAAAATCTACAACGTCACCTACTGCTATTGGATTGGTACTTTTAATACCCTTTAAACGAAACTTACCCTTTATGCGGCATTGATATACAGCACCAAGATTTGTTTTTACGGTGTACCAACTGCCTGTAGATTTATAAACGGTTCCTGTCATCAAAAAAATTATAAGGCAAAATAACGATTTTAATTTTTATGAAATCTTATATTAGCGCCTTAATTTAAAAACTCAACAACATGAAAAAACTAGTACTTTTAATTGCCATTGCTTTTTTATCATATAGTGACGCATTTGCTCAAGTAGAATACAAGATCATTACCAGTGTAGAGTCTATTGTGCCTAATGGATTAGGTAGATCTAGAATTGTATCTGCAACTGAAGAAAGAAATTATAAAGATTATACATCTGAACGAAGTGATGATAAAGAAAAAGATAAAAGAAATAAATCTGACAGAAGTGAGATAAGAGTTAAGAATTTTGAAGAAACAAAACTTTTAAACTTCTATAATTTGGGAGGTATTCGTTTCCAGAATATAGCTGCTAATGATGCTGTATTGTCATCTAAGATAAATACAATGATCGAAGAAGGTTGGGAATTGGCTTTTGTAACTAGTGCTGTTGAAAGTGAAGGTGGTAAAGGTGATGGTAAAGGCATCTTTATTACACGTTTTATCTTCAAGCGAAATAAACAATAAAGCTAAAAAAAAGCTGTCTATTTTAGACAGCTTTTTTTTAATGATTAATGATCTTTTCTTGGTGATTAATAGACTCTTGGTGAATGGCCTTGAACACCCTTAAGATAAATTCTTCACTTAGGTTTTTTTCTTCGCCTTGAAGAATCATTTTTCCTAAAATTTCATTCCAACGCTTTGTTTGTAAAACCGCTACGTTTCTAGATTTTTTCAACTCACCTATATCATCTGCAACAGTCATACGTTTTCCTAACATTTCAATCAATTGATGATCAATTACATCTATTTTGGTACGTAAGGTATTTAGCTTGTTTTTAAACTCGGCCTCATTATCTGTTTCTTTTCTTATGCGCAGATCCTTTGTATATTGGATTAAGGTTTCTGGAGTAATTTGTTGTGCTGCATCACTCCATGCCTTATCAGGATCATGATGTGTTTCTACCATTAAACCATCGTAATTAAGATCTAATGCTGTTTGGCATAAATCAAAAATAATATCTCTTCGGCCAGCGATATGAGATGGGTCTAAAATTAATGGCAAATCTGGAAAACGATTTTGCAGATCTACTGCAATTTGCCATTCAGGATTATTACGATATCTTGTTTTCTCGTAGGTTGAAAACCCTCTATGGATAACTCCTAAATTTTTAACATCTGCAGTATAAAAACGTTCTACTGCTCCTAACCACAATGCTAAATCAGGATTCACAGGGTTTTTAATTAAGACTGTTTTATCTGTGCCTTTAAGGGCGTCTGCAATTTCTTGAACTATAAAAGGGCTTACAGTTGTTCGCGCGCCAATCCATAGTATATCTACATCATGCTGTAAAGCTAAATCAACATGATTAGCATTGGCAACTTCTGTAGTAGTTAACATTCCTGTTTCTTCTTTAGCCTTTTGCAACCATTTTAAGCCAAGTGCTCCAACTCCTTCAAAATTTCCAGGTCGTGTTCTAGGTTTCCAAATACCTGCTCTTAATACCGTTGCATCACTGTCTTTTAGTTGATGTGCTATTTTAATTACCTGAGCTTCTGTTTCTGCACTACATGGACCTGCAATTACCAAGGGATGATCTAATCCAAAATCATCTAACCAAGATCTTAATTCTTTTTTGTTTTCCATCATTATTCTTCTCTAATTCAATTTTATTCTTCTTTCAAAATTCGTAAGTCGCTCAAAATATGATGCGCTTACGATTGTATTCCATTTAAAATATCTTTTATATGATTTGTGTTCTCCATCTCGTTATAGATCTCATCAAAATCATCAGACTCCATAAAGGTTTTAAACTGTTTTAGGTTATTGATATATTCGTTTAAAGTTTCAATAACATTAATCTTATTTTGTTTGAAAATTGGCGTCCACATCGCTGGTGAACTTTTGGCCAACCTAACTGTACTTTCAAACCCACTACCAGCCATATCAAAAATATCGCGTTCGTTCTTTTCTTTTTCAATAACTGTTTTTCCTAACATAAAAGAGCTAATATGTGACAAGTGTGATACATATGCAATATGTTTATCATGTGCTTCAGGATTCATATAACGAATACGCATCCCTAGATCTGAAAATAGCTTTAATGCTTTTTCTTGAAGTTTGAAAGCCGTTTTTTCTACTTCGCATATAATATTGGTCTTTCCTTGAAACAAGCCTTTAATAGCTGCTTTTGGTCCTGAAAATTCAGTACCAGCTATTGGGTGAGTTGCTAAAAAATTTCTGCGTTTAGGATGTGTTTTAACAGCGTCACATATAGGTAGTTTTGTGGAACCTACATCAAGCACCAGAGTAGTATCTGATATATGATCTAAAATCTTCGGAAGTTCAATAACTGCTTTGTCAACAGGTATTGCCAATACAACTAAATCGGCATCATACAGTGCTTCATAGGTTGCTTCACTCTCTATTAACTCTAATTGTAATGCATATTTGATATGATTGTTATTGGTATCTATTCCAAAAACATGCGTATTAGATTCTAAACCTTTTATATCTAAAGCCATACTACCTCCAATCAATCCTACTCCAATAATGTATATCTTATTCATTCTTTTATCTCAATCGTGCTAAGGCTTCTTCTAGTTGATCTTGAGGTGCGCAAAGCGATATTCTTATATATCTATTTCCATTGGTGCCAAAAATGGTTCCAGGTGTAATAAAAATAGATTTCTCTTTTAATATTAAATCGATGTATTCTTCAGCGTTTAGATAATCTGGCAATTTTGCCCATACAAATAATCCAGTAGCATTTGAGTCATAGGTACAATTCAAAGCTTCAGCAATTTGCCATACAATTTGGCGTCTTTGCTCATAAACACTATTTAAACTTAGATACCACATGTCTGAACAATTTAGCGCTTCAATTGCTCCTTTTTGAATGCCTAGAAACATGCCTGAATCCATATTACTCTTCACACGCAAAACAGCATTGACATATTCACTTTTCCCTAACAACATTCCTACTCGCCATCCAGCCATATTGAAAGTTTTACTCAGCGAATTTAGCTCTAAACAGACCTCACTTGCATCTCGATATTTTAAAATACTTCTTGGGTAACGGTTTAGAATAAAACTGTAAGGGTTATCATTAACGATTAAAATATCATTGCGTTTAGCAAATGCTATTAAATCTTCAAAAAGTTTATTCGTAGCATTGGCTCCTGTTGGCATATGAGGATAATTTACCCACATTATTTTTACATTTTCAACACCTTTCATTTCAAGCGCTACTAAATCTGGATGCCAGTTATTATCTTCATCTAAATCATAATACACAGGCTTTGCTCCAACCAATTTGGTTACTGAACTGTACGTTGGATAACCTGGATTTGGTATAAGCACCTCATCACCTTCGTTTAGAAAAGCCATTGAAATATGTAAAATACCTTCTTTGCTTCCCATAAGAGGTAATACTTCAGTTAAAGGACTTAAAGGTACATTAAAGTGACGTTTATAAAAACCACATATGGCTTCTCTTAATTCTGGAACACCTTGGTAACTTTGATATTTATGAGCGCCATTTTCATTAAAGGTCTCAACTAATGCATTGAGCACACGCTCTGGCGGATTTAGATCTGGGCTTCCAATACCTAAATTAATTATAGGTTTACCTTGGGCCTTTAAAATATTGACCTCTCTCAGTTTTTTTGAGAAGTAATACTCTTCAACACTTTGTAATCGGTTAGCTAATTGGATCATCGCTTTGCATTTTTATATTCACCTAAAACTTTAAACTCTTCTGCCATTAATTTAACAATGGCTATTGCTTTTTCGTAGTCGTTGTATGACTCAAAACACACATCTACAAAAAAAGCATATTTCCAAGGTGTATCAATTTTAGGTAAGGATTGTATTTTAGTTAAATTTAACTTACAATCGCTTAAAACATTTAAAATAGTCGCTAAACTTCCTCTTTTATGGTCTAATTCAAATTTTAGAGACGCCTTATCTATATTTTTACTATTATTAGAAGTATTAGGTTTTTTTACTACCACAAACCGTGTTTCATTATGAGGTATGGTTTGAATACTTTCTGCTAAAATATCTAATTCAAAAATATCTGATGCTAATTTAGACGCTATTGCAGCTATATTTTTAAGTTGCTTTTCTTGAATTCGTTTTGCAACTTCAGCAGTGTCTTTATCCTCTATGAGTTTGATATGTGGATAATCTTTAAAAAATGCTTTACACTGCAATAATGCCATAGGATGAGAGTACACCTCTTCTATATCATTAATAGATTGATTAGGTAGTGCCATTAAGTGGTGCTGCACGTCTAAATAATGCTCTGCCACTATAATTAAATTATGTGCATCTATTAGCGCATAATTAGGAATAATAGATCCTGCAATAGAATTCTCTAACGCCATAATAACCGCATCACTATGATTGTTTAAAAGACACTCAACAGCATTTTCAAATGTGAGACATTCTTTCACAGTAATGTCTTTTTTAAAGTATTGCTGCGACACAATATGATGAAAAGACCCCTTAACGCCTTGTATAGCTACAGATGATATCAAATTTTACTTTATTTTTAATGCGTTACGAATCAATATTTATTCAAAAAAAAAATCCCGATTTTCATCGAGACTTATATTTAATTTATGTTTTAAAACTATACATACAACGTCTCGTTCTTTTCAGAAAAAAAGAAATAAAACCAGTTATAATATGTATGATTTGTCGTATTCATGTTAATTGTTGAAATGCTAAAGTAGGTAATATTTTTTCAAATCAAAATTGTTACTCATTTTTTTTTGTTTAGTTACTTATGTTTTGAAGAATTCATTATTAAATGGGTTAGCAATATGTATAATTGTTATTTTTGAATATTAAAATTAAGAATATGTCTATTGAAGTTGAAAATTTATCGAAAACTTATGGAAAACAATTGGCTCTTGACACCATTTCATTTACTGTAAATAAAGGTGAAATTGTAGGTTTTCTAGGTCCTAATGGTGCAGGAAAATCAACTTTAATGAAAATCTTAACAACCTATATCAACGCTTCTGATGGGCATGCAAAAGTTAATGGCTTTGATGTTTTGGATAAAAAACAAGAGGTACAAAAAAGTGTTGGTTATCTGCCAGAGCACAATCCGTTATATTTAGAGATGTTTGTTAAAGAGTATTTGAACTTTAATGCCAGTGTATACAATATTTCAAAACAACATGTAAATAAAGTGATCGAACTTACTGGATTAACACCTGAAGCACATAAAAAAATAGGGCAACTTTCAAAAGGTTACCGTCAACGTGTTGGTCTTGCCAATGCATTACTGCATGACCCTGAGGTTTTAATTCTTGACGAACCTACTACTGGACTTGATCCAAATCAATTGGTAGATATTAGACACTTAATCACTACAATAGGCAAAGACAAAACAGTATTTTTATCAACCCATATCATGCAAGAGGTTGAGGCCATATGTGATCGAGTCATAATAATCAACAAAGGAAAAATTGTTGCAGATAAAAAGCTAAAGAATTTACGTGAAGAAAAGGAGCAAATAGTTATTGTAGAGTTTGATTATCGAGTAGAAGATGCTTTTTTACTGAAACTTCCTAATGTAAAAAATGTAAAGAATACGCATGCCTTTATCTATGAAATTACATTTTCTACAACTGAAGATATGCGATCACATGTATTTGATTTTGCACATGATAACGAGTTGAAAATTCTTCAACTAAATCAAAAAAATGCAAGTTTAGAAAGTTTGTTTAGAGAGTCGACCTCAGAATAAAATTATTCAAAAACAAGTTCACCTGTATAAAATTGTTGAACATCTATTACTGGAGGAATGTTGACTAAAATGACATCTCCCGTGCTTCTTATTTCACCTGTAATAGACTGTTGCGGATTGAGTATCATGTCATTACTACTACGTTGAAAAATATCTATATGTTGCGCAATAAGGTTTCGTCCTTCAAAACGTGCGTCGCCAGAATAATATCCAACAAATAAATTATTTACTTCACCACTTATAAACATGCTCGATAAATTATTAATGGCACATTCTAATTCAATACAATCAACATTGAGATCAAAATTACCATCAGAATTTCCCTCAGAATTAAAATCTTCTGACACCAATTTTAACCTGTTATAACTTAAGACGCCTTCGCTCAATACTGTTAAACCAGAACTGTTTCTAATTTCAATAAGATTAGGTGCGCTTACATAAACTTTTGTTATTCCGTAATCTCGAGTAAGGTTACATGCATTGTTGTTAGCTATTATTAAACGATCATTTTCAACCTTTACCTCAATATCATTTAATAAGTATTCGCCTGTTTCTACAATAACGCTTTGAGTAGGTGCATCGGTAACTATGAGTTGTACACGTTCTAGAACTGTAATCCTTAGAAAGGAGCTTACATCAAACTCTTGCTGAACAATGTCTCCAGAGTTTTGTAAGCAATCAGGCACATCTTCACCATTGCAAGAAATTAGTAATACTGTAAATAGTATGTAAAGTATTTTTTTCATAATCTAACGCCTATCCCAAATTCTACAGCTTCAGCTTTAGCGCCATGAGATTTTAAGGTTATTGCTCCAAAAAGCTTATCTCCGAAATAACGCTTTAGCCCTATTCTATTATATACTTGCCCTTCAAAATCGTAAGGATAATATACATAATAGCCTAACTGAGTAATGATAGACATTTTGTTGATAAACAACTCATGTCCTACAAAAACACCAACACGTTTCCAGTCTTCATCTCCGCTTACATCAAGCTCAGGAAAAGCAACAGAATAAAAATAGATCAATTCTTCTAAAAACTTAGAAAAGAAGACATCTGTTCCTAATTGTATGGCGCTTTTTCTATTCAATCGTTTATCTGCATAAGCTGAGACTATATAAAATGGAAATTGACCAACGCCAATAATATCACTTTCATTAACACCTGTTCTAAATGCAATATTGTATTTAATCTTTTCTTTAAACTTCTTCTCTTCTGTAGATTGGATGTACTCAGGCTCATTTTCATAATCTAGTAAATAATTAGCCCCAATATTAAATGCTAAAGTATTTGTTGATGTATTTGGTGCTTTTATATTTGCATTAGAATAATGAATCACTGAAATTCCGGCTTGCAGACCAAAACCTTTAACGATGTTCTCTTTTTTATAATTGAGCATCATATAGGTAGTACTCAACAGGTCAGATCCATAAGCATTATTAGCAAAATTAGTTTCCTTATCGTAAGGTTTGGTAGTGTATGCAATACCTTGACCCACTCTTAAATTTAAGTGACGTTTAAAAAAATAAAAATTATAGTGTGCATATACGCTGTAATTCTCTCCTAGATTATAGTTTTTCATATCTTGATATATGAATGAAAATCCCCAATCAGGATAGTTATATCTACTTTCCCAGTCTTTAAAACCGTACGTTTTTCTATTATAACTTAAAATCAATCCTGTTGGATGATCTGTGATGAGATGAGAAATATCTGAATTATGCTCTAAAATAGTGCCATAGAACAAATTTACATCTAAGGTAAACCTGTTGACCGCTTCATCTTGAGAAAACAAGATACCATAGCATAATGATAAAAGAATAGCGAGGTAAAGTTTCATTGGTTTTATTCTGAAACAAAAGTAACAGAATAATTGAAATAACAGTTATGATAATTCTTTAAGAGCGGTCTTTAACAATTTAAATACGGTGACTATGTCTTCTTGTTTTGAAGTTCCGACAGATAATCTAAACCAGTTGGACGTTCTTGATGTTCCAAACGCATAAAATGGCACTATGGCTAATTTTGCTTGGCTTAACAAATAGCTCGTCACTTCTTCAATGGAGTTTAACTTGTGTCCGTTGGCTGTTGTTTTTCCAACTAGGTCAAATTGTACCGTTAAATATAGTGCTGCTTGAGGTTCTATAGCGTCTACTGAGAATCCCTCTTTTTTTAATAATTTGAATCCTTTATAAAACGTGTTCAATCGATTATTGAGTGCACTTTTGATTTGCTCTAAATAGTTAGAAACCGCTTGTGTCTGTTGCAAATAAGCAGCTGTAGCCATTTGTTCTGCCTTTGGCGACCAAGCACCAATATGGCTTAACATGGCTTTCATTTTATTAATGACATGGCTAGGACCAAATGCCCAACCTACACGAACACCAGTGGCTGCAAAAGCCTTAGAGATACCATCTACAAAAATAGTATAGTCACGCATTTCAGGCACTAATTCAACTGGATTATAATGCACAGTAGTGCCATAAGTTAATTGCCAATAGATTTGATCGTATAATACGTATAATGGTTTGATACCTAACTCTGCTCTACGCTTATTTTCGGCGACTACTAACTGTGAAATTTCTGTTAGAGTTACTTTATCAAATGTAGTCCCTGTTGGATTTAAAGGGGAACACAGTGCAATTAAATTAACATTTTCAAGATGTGGTTTTAAATCTTCAGCTGTTGGCATAAACTTATGCTCTGGTAGCGTTTCAACTATTACGCCTTTATTTCTTGCTAAGTAAGTGTAGGCATCGTTATTCCACGAAGGTACCGGATAGAGTACTGTATCTTCTACGTCTAAAACTGTTTGGTAAATGGCATATATTAATGGTCTAGCGCCTCCTGAAATTAAAATCTCATCTTTAGAATACACTAAACCTAAGTTTTTGTCTAAATAATCTGAAACCGTTTCTCGAAGCACTTCCATACCATTTGCTGTAGGATAATTGGTATGATCATTATGATAAGCTGATACAATCGCTTGCTTAAGTTCTTTCGGAATTGGAAAAATACTAGAATCAAAATCACCGATAGTTTGATTATATATGATTTCGCCTTTAGCTTTAAGAGCATTGACCTCTCCTGCAATTTTTATGATTTCCGATCCTTTTAAACCTTCAGACAATTTTGATGTTTTCATACCTATCTACTATAACGTTTTCGTGCTGCAAAAGTAAGGTTTCTAAACCTATTTTAGAAGTAGATTTGTCTTTTTTAAATTCACAATTAAGACCGTTATTTACCACAAAACCCTTAAGCGTTGACTAATAACAGAATACAAACACAAACACGTGAAAATTAGCACAGCTTATTAGATAATTTAATGATATCAGACAACAAGCCTCTTGCTGTTACAACTAATCCTGCTCCTGCGCCTTGAATCACCAAAGGAGATTCTGCATAAGCTTCGGTGTAGATCTCAAAAACTGAATCTGAGCCTTTGAGTTGTCCTAAAACCGATTGTCGTTCTTCAGAAATAAGTTTCACCTCTAGAACCTCAGTTAATACATCAAGCTCTCCAACATAACGCAATACTTTATTGTCAGGTAAGCTTGATTTCAATTTCAAAAAAGGTTGGTCCAATTCTTTAACTCTAGAATTAAATTGATGTAATGTTGTTTTACCATTAAGTTGTTTAGGCAATAGAGACTCTATTTTAACTTGATCTAATTCAGAAGTCAAACCTAGTTCTCTTCCTAAAATGAGTAGCTTTCTGGCAACATCAGCTCCTGAAAGATCTTCTCTAGCATCTGGCTCAGTAAATCCTAAGCTAGAAGCCTTAGAGAGCACTTTAGAAAACAATTCATCAGTGTTTGAAAACGTATTAAAGATATAACTCATAGAGCCTGAAAACACACCTCTGATCTTGTATATTTTGTCTCCAGAATTAAGCAAATTATTCACGATCTCAATGACTGGCAAACCTGCTCCAACGTTAGTTTCATAATGAAAATGCTTATTATATTTCGTTAAGTTTTGACGCAAGTTTTTATAAAAATCAAAATGTAATGTATTGGCAATTTTATTAGCTGAAACCAGATGAAATCCACTTTGGATCAACGGTAAATAGTTTTTAACAAAATCTTGACTTGCTGTAGTATCAACTACCACTAAGTTTTCATAATTCTTGGTCTTCACGTAATTGATAACGTCTTCAATTTTGTAAGGAACTGAGAACGCTTCAAAATCTGTCTCCCAAGAATTGGAAACAGTTTCATCTCTAAAAAAAACCAGTCTAGAATTGGCTATTACAGGTATTTTCAAGCTTATCCCTTGATGTTGTTTTAACCTATTTCTAGATTGATTGATTTGATTGATAAGTGTACTTCCAACTTTACCAATTCCGAATATGATGATATGTATTGTTTTCATTTGTAATTGATGTATTGATTTTAAAAATTGGCCTCAAAATCTGTTTGAGTTGTTCATATTCGATTAAAAAAGCATCATGACCGTGAATGGATTTAATTTCAGAGATGTTAACATTTTCCTTAACTAGTTTTGCTTCAACATAGGTGTTCCAGTTTTCTTCGGTTTTAAAAAATAAATCACTAGAAATAGTTACAATATGAATGTTCGACTTGATGCTACTCACAACCTCATTGAATGTGCTGCGATGCTTTGTAATGTCAATTGTTTTTAAAATTTGATTCATTAACTTATATGCTGAAAGATTAAATCTAGCCTTCAATGTTTTTCCATGGTGATCCAGCCAACTTTCCACATTGAATTGCATCTTGGTTTTTTCACTACGCTGAAACTTGTTGGTTAATGATTCTGGCGTTCTATATAAGGTCATAGCATGCATTCTGGCATCTGTTAATGGTGTTTTTGAATGATTTAAGATCGCATCTTGAATGTGACAGTTGGCTATGATCCAATCGGTAGATTTCCAATCGGTTGCAATAGGAATTAGGTGTTGAATGAAATTAGGTAGCAAAGCAGCCAACTCCCAAGCAATCCCACCACCTACCGAACCACCTATGACAGCAAAAATCTTATTGATTTTCAACGCTTTAAAACCTTCACTAAAGATTTCTGCAATGGTTCTAGCTGTAAAATCTTTATAATTCTCTATGCAATGTGCTTCAATCGAATCAAAACCGTTACCAGGAATATTAAATGCCAAAACGGTGAACAGGTTGGTATCAATGCATCTATCATGACCAATTAAATCAGTCCACCAACCGTCTGTACCACATACATTAGAATTACCTGTTAGTGCATGATTTACCAATACAATTGGAGCGGTATGTAAAGGTTTTCCAAAGAGTTGATATGACAATTGGATATCTTGAACCTTTCTAGAATGAACTCTGAAATCTGAGATTGAAATGTACTTTAAAGATGACATAGTAATAGATTTTTTAGTCACAGATGCTATACGTTATAATTGATGTACAGCATCTGTTTTTAAACACTAACTAAGATGGTTAAGCTAATACTGTTTTTTTAATCACTTCAAACGCGCTTTTTAAATCTTCCTTTAAATCATCAATATTTTCAATTCCAACAGATAATCGAATTAAATCTTTAGTAACTCCAGTACTCTCTTGGGCTTCATCACTTAATTGTTGATGTGTTGTACTTGCTGGGTGAATGATTAAAGATTTTGTATCACCAATATTAGCAAGTAGAGAGAATAGTTTTGTTGTATCTGCTATCTTCTTAGCCGATTCATAGCCACCTTTAACTCCAAATGTTACAATACCACTTTGTCCTTCAGATAGATATTTTTTTGCTAAATGTTTGTATGGACTGGTTTCTAATCCTGGATAATTCACCCAGTTGACTTCAGGTTGTTCTTGTAACCATTTGGCTAATTCTAGAGCATTCTCACTATGTTTCTTTATTCTAAGTTCTAAAGTTTCTAAGCCTTGAATGATTTGAAATGCATTAAATGGGCTCAAAGCACCACCATAATCTCGTAAACCTTCAATTCTTACCTTAGCAATAAATGCAGCAGCTTCTAAAGCATCACTGTAAACTAAACCATGATAACCTGCTGAAGGCTCAGTGAATTCTGGGAATTTTCCATTGGTCCAATCAAACGTACCAGCATCAATGATAACACCTCCTAAAGCTGTACCATTGCCATTAATATATTTTGTTAGTGAATGAATAACGATATTAGCTCCATAACTTATTGGGTTTAACAAGTATGGTGTAGCTACTGTATTATCAACAATTAAAGGCACTTTATAGGTCTTAGCATGTTTCGATATAGCTTCAATATCTAAAATATCTAATTTAGGATTTCCAAGAGATTCAATAAAAAAAGTACGTGTGTTTTCTTGAGCTGCTTTTTCAAAATTTTCAGGATCTGAAGGATCGACAAATGTTGTAGTAACACCATGTCTAGGTAGTGTCACACTTAACAAATTATAAGTACCTCCATACAAACTGTTAGAAGCCACAATATGATCACCGGCTTTTAAAAGAGTTAAAAGGGTTGTTGAAATAGCTGCGGTTCCTGAAGCCGTTACTACTGCTGCTATTCCACCTTCTAGTGCTGATAAACGTTCTTCAAGAATACCATTAGTAGGATTGTTGATTCTTGTGTAAATATGACCTGTTTCAGCTAAGGCAAAAAGATTAGCTGCATGATCAGCATCATTAAAAACATAAGCTGTAGATTGATAAATTGGTACTGCTCTAGTGCCTCCATTTTGATTTACATCATGACCTGCATGCAACGCTTTTGTTGCGAATTTTTGTGTACTCATTTTTCTAAGTTTTTGAGTTAATAACTAATTAAATCAAAAGTCAAATAAGCTCCGTTTGAAGCGTACTTATTAGAAAAATGTTAAAAAGAAAAAGGTAAATACAGATGAGTATTTACGCTGAGTTATCTATCCGAATGCAATAAATGAATTGCATTTCAAGTAGAATTTAGCACCTTCTTAATTGCTTAAGGGTTGCTAAGGCTTCTTCGGGTCTATTCCCTCCGCCTTTCTTGATAACATTTCAGTAAGTTTTTGAACTTTATGAACACAAATATTGCAACAGAAAAATTTAAAATCCAAATATTTCATAAAAAATTTAAATTAAATTAACTTTCTCTTTTATTTTTTTACTTTTGCCAAGGACTGAATTTAGAGGAAAAATTTGTCTGATTGCAACCTCATAAAAAAATGCTAAAAGCAGTTAGTTTACAACTTCTATAGCGACAAAGCAATCTCAAATATTTTCCAGAAAATATAATTATAGAACGTAATTTATGGCATATTTATTTACTTCAGAAAGTGTCTCTGAAGGTCATCCAGATAAAGTAGCAGATCAAATTAGTGATGCGCTAATAGACAATTTTTTAGCATTTGATAGTGACTCAAAAGTAGCTTGTGAAACTTTAGTTACCACTGGTCAAGTTGTACTTGCTGGCGAAGTAAAGTCTAACACATACTTAGACGTACAGAAAATTGCAAGAGATACCATAAATAAAATTGGCTACACTAAAAGCGAATACATGTTTGATGGAAATTCGTGTGGTGTATTCTCTGCTATTCATGAACAATCTGAAGACATCAATCGTGGTGTAGACAGAGCCAATAAAGAAGAGCAAGGTGCTGGTGATCAAGGAATGATGTTTGGTTATGCTACTAGAGAAACAGACAATTTTATGCCATTGGCTCTAGACCTCTCGCATAGAATTTTGAAAGAATTAGCCGAATTGAGACGTGAAAACAAAGAGATTACTTATTTACGTCCTGATTCAAAAAGTCAAGTTACTATAGAATACAGTGACGATAATATACCTCAACGCATAGATGCTATTGTAGTTTCGACTCAACATGACGACTTTGGAAGCGATGACGAGATGCTTGCTCGAATTAGAAAAGATATCATAGAAATCCTGATTCCTAGAGTTGTTGCTAATTTGCCTGAACACATTCAAGTCTTATTTAATGACAACATCACTTACCATATCAATCCTACTGGAAAATTTGTTATTGGTGGCCCTCATGGAGACACAGGTTTGACTGGACGAAAAATCATAGTTGATACTTATGGTGGAAAAGGAGCTCATGGTGGTGGCGCATTTTCTGGTAAAGATCCTAGTAAAGTTGACCGAAGTGCAGCTTATGCCACAAGGCATATTGCTAAAAATATGGTAGCAGCTGGCGTGTGTGATGAAATTTTAGTTCAGGTTAGTTATGCCATTGGTGTGGTTAAACCCACTTCAATTTTTGTAGACACTTATGGTACTTGTCCATTCAACTTGACAGATGGTGAAATTGCAGATAAGATTACTGAAATTTTTGATATGCGTCCTGCAGCAATAGAATCGCGTTTAAAATTACGTCAACCTATGTATAGTGAAACTGCAGCTTATGGTCATATGGGAAGAGAAACTGAAACCATTAGTAAAACCTTTGATCAACCTTATGGTGATCCTATTACTATGGATGTAGAATTATTTACTTGGGAAAAATTAGACTATGTAGATAAAGTTAAAGCTGCTTTTGGAATATAACACCTAGAAAACTTATTAATTAAAGCCTCAAAATTATATTTTGAGGCTTTAATTTTTGTTCGTAATTTGATAACATATACTTGTTTTTATATTCATTTAATAAACAACGGTATCAACTCCAATAAACAATTTCATGAAATTTAAAGCTCACATTCTAAATCCTCCTCTAAGTACTTATGTAGAATCTGTATTTCATTTTAAAGATTTCATGCCAGATCACTCAGTAGAACGAGTAATTCCAACAGGTCATCTCTATATTATTTTTGAATTAGACGGTTTTGAACGCTATACCTATGACAATAAAACATTAGAACCCAATGAGAGTTATAGTAAAGTCTGGGTCTCTGGGATGCATAAAAATCATATTTCGATCTCTGCACATCAAAATTCTGAGATGTTTGTTATTCAGTTTAAACCTTTTGGGCCTTATCCCTTTTTTCATTTTCCAATTCACGAATTGAACGAGAGCATAGTTCCTGCCGAGAACATCTTAGGTAAAGAAATACTTGAACTAAGAGCTTTTATATTAAATAAGCAATCAATAATTGAAAAATTCAAATGTGCTGAAGAATGGTTGACCATGAGGTATGATTCAAATAAAATACCTCCAGAAGAATTATTAGAAGTTATAAAAAAACTACAAGTAGAATCTGTATCTAATTACGGAAAGATTATTGACAACTACTCAAAAACACAAAAGCATTTAATTAATCAATTTAAAAAATATGTTGGTCTCACTCCTAAATATTATCAGCGTATTTTAAGATTCAATGAAATTTTACAACAAATTTATAAGTCAGAAAAAATTGAGTGGTCACAAGTCGCTTATCAATGCGAATATGCTGATCAATCACATTTTATCAAAGAGTTTAAACATTTTTCAGGGCTTAATCCACAGAAATTTATTCAACATGATTTTCATAACGACGAGCCTAACTTTTTTCCTTTAGACAGAAAAGGTTAATTTTTTACTATCCTACGTTTTTTTATTGAAGTAGTATTGTACTTCAATTTAAAAATAATCAAACTATGGATTTAATTGCAGCGCTTGAAAACATCAACTGGCTATCAGTTATTATAGCCGCTATTTCATCATTTCTTATCGGTGGTATATGGTATGGCCCAATCTTCGGAAAAGCTTGGATGACAGAATTTAACTTTACTGAAGAAGATCTAAAAAAAAGATCGCCTACAAAAACATTCGGACTTTCACTTCTTTTAGCTTTTATAGCTGCTTTAATTCTCGAAATGTTCATTGGCACAAAAGCCGATGTGATTTTTGGGACTATGGCAGGATTTTTTGCAGGTATAGGTTGGGTGAGTACGATGCTTGGTATTTTATATCTTTTTGAAATGAAATCGCTTAAAGCATTTTCTATAAATGCAGGCTATTGCACAATAACATTAACATTAATGGGCACCATCTTAGGTGCTTGGTAAACACATAAAATCATGGAAAAAGGGCTCTTAGAAAAAACAGGTAAATCTCTCGACTACTGGATAAAAGTTGTGAAAGCATCACAAATTGATAAACATAAAGCTATAATTGAATTTTTAAAAAACGAATATGGGTTTACGCATGGTTACGCTAATTTTGTATCATTAAAGGCTAGAAAAGCTGATGCTGAATCAATTGATGATAAGGATTTATTAAATAATCAATATAAAGGCAAAGCAAATTTGAGGCCAATTTATAATCAATTACTAGCAAACATATCTCAATTAGGGAATGATATTACCATAACACCCAAAAAAGATAGTGTAAGTTTTATTAGAAAACGGCAATTTGTTTTAGTAAAACCAGCTACTAAAACACGTATCGACTTAGGGTTGAAACTTAAAGGCGTAGATACTACTTCGAGACTTGAAAATTCAGGTCCATTTGGCGCTATGTGTACACACAGGGTTAGAATAAGCAGTCTAGAAGAACTTGATGAAGAACTTTTTTCTTGGATTAAAGAAGCTTATGAAAAGGCTAATTAGTGCTTCTTTAAAAAAGCTTTCTTTTGAATGAGAAAGCTTTTTTATTTCATTAATGTTTAAAAACTAAATCCAAAACTTCCTGTAATACCAAAACGTCTAGCATCAGGATTATCAAGATAGTTTCCTCTAAAGTTGAAATCTATTCGTAATATTTTAAAAATATTACCTACACCAAGACTATATTCATAATATATTTTTTCATCAGGTGCTATTAATGGGAATTCTAATGGATTTCCTGTAGTACTAAGTGCAATATTATCTTGAGACAATTCCCCCCAAACACCTCTTAAGCCTACAATGGCTCTTAAGTTATATTTCTTTAAAAAAGGGATTCTAGAGAAAATACGTCCATTAAAATTATGCTCTATATGCATAGATGCATAAGTATCGGTTACAAATTCATAAAAATCTAATTGAGGAAATGTGTTATAAATTGAAAAATAAGTTTGATTTCCTGGTATCACACTTAATAATCCTAAAGGCACATCACCAAAGGTTTTACCTGCCTCAACTGTGGTATATAAGCGACCAAATCCTCCTACTTGCCAAGGTTGTAAATAAGAAAACTGTAGCTTGGTATAATCAAAATCACTATTAAACCAATCACGATCACCTCTACTTATCTGTGCAAACAATCTGGCAAAATTATCATTTGAAATTTTTCTTTCCACACCAAAACCTGTCATTTTACGTTGTGGAAAATAGGATACTGATAATGAAGACTCAAACTGTTTTATTTCTGAAGAAACTCCTGTGATAGATTCAGGGTTATTATAATCTAAACTAAATGTGGTTGACGCAGACTCCAAAGTTCTGTAATTTCCACTCCATCTTAACACTAAATTCTTAGCTGGCTCAATTTCAAGCGAAAGTACCGAAAGGTTAATATTGGTCAGCTTATCATTTGCACCTGTACCAACTACTGCAGAAGAGGCTAAACTTCTTCCTAAAACATCTGTAGAAGTAGTAAGACTAGCTCCAATTTGTTCTACATCGCGTCGGTTTCCACCTGAAATTATAAATCGGCTTTTCTTATCGAGTAACCATTTCCCAGAGATACCATACTTGAATTTATCGTCTCTAAAACCATAAGCTAAAAACCCTTCTAATCGCCAAAGATCATTTGCTCCAAAATAGGTGCGGCCTCCTGTTCGCAACCTCAGCCCTTCTACCTCATTAAATCCAACTGTAGAAAAAATTGGTCCATAATCAAAATTAATACTAGGAAATTCAATATAACCTGAAGCTAGTATACTTCCTAGATTATAGAGCCTTTTAAATTTTTTAACTGTTTTGAGGGTATCTAACATCTTGTAGACTCCTTTTTCATCTTTATTTAAAGATTCTAAACGATTTTGCTCCCAAAAACTATCATCACGATTAT
This sequence comes from uncultured Psychroserpens sp., assembly GCF_947503375.1. Lineage (GTDB taxonomy): Bacteria > Bacteroidota > Bacteroidia > Flavobacteriales > Flavobacteriaceae > Psychroserpens. The sequence goes on along the minus strand of NZ_CANNDQ010000005.1, from coordinate 59,852 downwards.
AAACGGCCTCATCAAAGCTAAAAACCTCTTGATCATAGAACTCTTCATCTTTTACTTCGTCAAAAACATAATTATCGTAAAGTGTAGTGCGCTTACCATAGACACCTCGAGATTTTTCTTTTTTATTCAACGCAAAATCTGATAACATATAATCGCGCTTGATAAGAAATATCGAATCGTTCAATACTTCAAACTCTTGTTCAATATAGATCTCTTTTACCCAGTTGATATTAGCACTTTTTGAAGCTTGCAAATTGATATCCTTAATAGCGTATGTAGAATCATTTACCCAAAAATCACCTTTAAATGTCAATTCATTTTTTCGCCTTGGGTAATAGATAATATTATAACACCACTTGTTATCTATATATGCGCTATCTGATAAGATATAATTATACGTTTGCACTCCTGTTCGTGATAATGGACTAACAAAACTCTTATCAAAAAATTTGAGATAGTTGTCGTAAATATCAAAATCTGAATATAAGTCATCAACAAAATCAATAATGATCTGATTATTACTAAAACCAGAATTTTTATTTCCTTTTAAGTCTTCTTTTTCTTTATTAAGCAAGTTATCACCATAGACCTTACTAAAGGCTTCATTAATAAAAATAGGCAAATATGTTTTTCCAGTTACCTTAGAAGTATCTACTTCCTCAAAGACAAACTCCATACCTCTAAATAACTTACTCTTAATAAGTGCACTATCAATTGTATTAAGATCAAATTCTACCTTTTCATACTTATCATAATTATATTGCTTGAATTGACGTAAGCCATTTTTTCGCTTACGCTCCCATATTTTCTTAAGGATTCTAATTGCAGGGTTTTCAGACGCTTTTTTAGATTGCTTTCCTGTAACAATAACGACTTCATTAAGTGCTGAAGCTTCTTCTTTTAAAATAAACTTAAGATCGTAGTTAACTTTTTTCTCAAGTGGAATTTCAAGTGTTTCATAGCCTAAAAAAGAAATAACTACTGTTTCCCATGTGTTTTCAGACTCCAAATAAAATCTTCCGTTCTCATTTGTTATCGTTCCCTCTGTAGACCCTTTGAATAAAACGTTAGCAAAGGCAACAGGCTGGTCTGAATCGTCCAAAACGTAGCCACTAACTTTGGTTTGTGCATTTACAGAAAAGATTCCGAAGAAAAAGAAAAAAAGAAGTAGTTTAAGGTTCATAGGCAATTAAACTTCATCAACAATCATGCAAAAGGAGTCAATGAAGTTTATTAACGTAAAAAATTACGATTTATTAGATGGTTTAATAAAACCATTATGTATTAATATACATTACTTTTTTAACAGCTTTTATTACATCTTCACTATTAGGCAACCATTCTTCTAGTAATACAGGAGAATAAGGCGCTGGTGTATCAGCAGTATTTATTTTTACAATTGGAGCGTCTAGATAATCAAATGCTTCGGACTGAACCAAGTATGTGATTTCTGTAGCAACATTTCCAAATGGCCAAGCTTCTTCTAAAACTACAAGACGATTTGTTTTCTTTACCGACTTAACAATAGCTTTTCTATCCATAGGGCGAACGGTACGCAAATCAATAATCTCGCAAGAAATACCATCTTTTTCTAATTCTTCTGCAGCTTTATAAGCTTCTTTGATTATTTTTCCGAACGATACAATAGTAACGTCTGTACCTTCACGCTTTATTTCAGCTACACCTAACGGAATAGTATATTCTCCCTCAGGAACCTCACCTTTATCACCATACATCTGTTCACTTTCCATAAAAATTACTGGATCGTCGTCTCTTATGGCAGATTTTAATAATCCTTTAGCATCGTATGGATTTGAAGGCACAACCACTTTTAGTCCAGGCGTATTGGCAAACCAACTTTCAAAGGCTTGAGAATGTGTTGCAGCTAACTGTCCAGCAGAAGCTGTAGGACCACGAAAAACAATAGGGCATTTAAATTGTCCTCCAGACATTTGTCTGATCTTTGCTGCGTTATTTATAATTTGATCAATCCCAACCAACGAAAAGTTGAAGGTCATATATTCAACAATTGGTCTATTACCAGTCATGGTAGAACCAATTGCAACGCCAGCAAAACCAAGCTCTGCAATTGGTGTGTCAATTACACGCTTTGCACCAAACTCATCCAACATCCCTTTTGAAGCTTTGTAAGCTCCATTATACTCTGCCACTTCTTCACCCATTAAATAAATGCTTTCATCTCTTCGCATTTCTTCACTCATGGCTTCAGCAATAGCCTCTCTAAATTGAATTGTCTTCATGTATCTGTTTTTAAACGAATAGCAAAAATAATAATTATTGGTTAAAAATTAAGCTAGAATGAAATAATCAATCTATTGTTATTGGTCTAAAACTTAATAGATGTGATTTTATAGATCTATATTCCACTTTTTAATGATAAAATTTTGAATAATTGATGATTTTAAACAAAATCACTGAAGATTTAATAATCAAAATGAATAAAAATCAAATTTTCACAAAAATTTATTATGCGCGCATAGTAAAATTAGAATTATTATAATTATCTTCGTGCACTAGAAAAAATATACACTCAAAATAAATAATTTCGATATGAAAATATTAGTATGTATTAGCCATGTTCCTGATACGACTTCAAAGATCAATTTCACCGAAAACGACACTAAATTTGACACCAATGGTGTTCAATTTGTTATTAATCCAAATGACGAATTTGGCTTAACTCGTGCCATGTGGTTTAAAGAAAAACAAGGCGCAGAAGTTACTGTAGTTAACGTTGGTGGCCCAGAAACAGAACCAACGCTTCGTAAAGCTCTAGCTATTGGCGCAGACGCCGCAATAAGAGTCAACACTCAAGCTAAAGATGCTTTTCAAGTAGCAAAAGAACTCGCAAATGTGGTTAACGAAGGTGGTTATGACTTAGTGATTGCAGGTCGTGAATCTATTGATTATAATGGTGGTATGGTACCAGGAATGCTAGCAAGTTTAACTAACGCAAACTTTGTAACCAATTGCATAAACTTAGAAGTTAACGGCACGAATGCTACAGCAATGCGAGAAATTGATGGTGGTAAAGAAACTGTTTCAACAAGTTTACCACTAGTTATTGGTGGACAAAAAGGGCTTGTTGAAGAAAGTGACCTCCGCATTCCAAATATGAGAGGTATCATGATGGCACGTAAAAAACCATTATCTGTCGTTGAGCCAGCAAATGCAACTGTAGAAACGACATCTGTTAAATTTGAAAAGCCTGCGCCAAAAGGTGCTGTCACTTTAGTAGAAGCAGATAATATTGATGAACTAGTTAATTTACTACATAACGAAGCTAAAGTTATTTAATTAACCTTAAAAAGAAAAAAGATGTCAGTTTTAGTATATACAGAATCAGAACAAGGAAAATTTAAAAAAGTAGCTTTAGAAGTTGCTTCTTACGCTAAGGCAATTGCAAACCAAATGGGGACTTCAGTTACTGCTGTTGCCATTAATGCTGAAAACACTTCAGAATTGGGCAATTATGGTGTAGATAAAGTGTTAAGCATAACTAATGATGATTTAAACACCTTTAACGCAAATGCATACGCAAGTGCTATTGCTCAAGCTGCAAAACAGGAAAATGCTAGCGTAGTTGTCGTAAGTTCAAGTGCAGACAGCAAATATCTAGCTCCAATGCTAGCCATACAATTAGAAGCTGGTTATGCTTCTAATGTTGTTGAAGCACCATCAAGCACAACACCTTTTACGGTAAAACGTACCGCTTTTACCAATAAAGCATTTAATATAACAACCATAGATACAGAGACCAAAATCGTTGGTGTATCAAAAAACGCATTTGGATTAGTTGAATCAACAGGAAGTGCGACTTCAGAAGAATTCTCACCTTCAATACCTTCATCAGGAGTCACAGTCCAATCTGTAGATAAAGCTACAGATAAGGTTACAATTGCTGATGCAGAAATAGTAGTTTCGGCAGGAAGAGGATTAAAAGGTCCTGAAAATTGGGGAATGGTAGAAGAGTTAGCTGACGTTTTAGGTGCAGCAACTGCATGTTCTAAGCCAGTATCAGATTTAGGATGGAGGCCTCATAGTGAGCATGTTGGACAAACTGGAAAACCTGTTGCTTCAAACCTATATATTGCCATTGGTATTTCTGGTGCAATACAACATTTAGCTGGTATTAATGCATCTAAAGTTAAGGTTGTGATCAATACAGATCCTGAAGCACCTTTCTTTAAAGCTGCAGATTATGGAGTCGTAGGTGATGCCTTTGAAGTAGTACCTACACTCATCGAAAAATTAAAAGCATTTAAAGCCCAAAACGCATAATTTTTTTTAAATTGTGTTTTGAAAAGAGCTGTTTCAATTAGTTCTTTATACATAAATCTGCTCAAGGCAGTTGGTAAAGTCCTAATTTAAACAGTTCTTTGTGTTTTATATATTATGAGTTTAGTTAGATTAAACATAAAAGGAATTTCATATAGTCAAACCCAAAATGGCGCATATGCTTTAATTCTAAATGAAGTTGATGGTGATCGTAAACTTCCTATCGTAATTGGTGCTTTTGAAGCACAATCAATTGCTATCGCTTTAGAAAAAGAGATCAGACCTCCTAGACCACTTACTCACGACCTTTTCAAGAATTTTGCAGACCGTTTTGATATTGTAGTCAAGCAAGTGATCATTCATAAATTAGTAGACGGTGTATTTTATTCAAGTCTCATTTGCGAACGTGATAAAATTGAAGAAATTATTGACGCCAGAACTAGTGACGCTATTGCTTTAGCACTACGTTTTCAAGCACCAATTTTCACTTATAAGAACATCTTAGACAAAGCAGGAATCTATTTAAAAGTCAACCCTAAAAAAGCCGACGAAGAGCAAGACAGTATTTTGGTTGATGATTTTGTAGCAGAAGAAATCGAAGCTAGTGTTCAGGAAAATTATAAAGATAAAAGTTTAAAAGAATTACATACCCTTTTAGACGAAGCTGTTGCTAACGAAGATTATGAAAAAGCAGCCAAAATAAGAGACGAAATCTCCAAACGTTAAACATTTTCAGATGAAACATTTTTTACTAGCTATTGCAGCTATTTTTTTTGGATTAATATTACACGCGCAAGAGCTAGAAAAAAAATGGCAATTTGCCTCTGTTGAAAATGAAAATGGAACTTCATTATTTGAAATTGATAATTCCGATGTTTTTCATTTAAACTCTGGAGAATTTAATTATTCACTCAAGGCAAAAAATAATCTAAAGGCTTCTGGTGACTATATGTATCAGAATAAATTATTAGTATTGTATTATTCTCAACCCAATGACACCATTAGGAGGTATAAAATTTCAGAACTTACAGATTCTACTCTGGTTTTTGTTGAAAACAATATCGCATATAAATTCAAAACATCACAACCAATTGAAACTACTGTAATTAAAACTCAAGCATCTACTATAATCCCAAGCCAAGGCTTTTCATTTAATAGCTTGTGGAGAGGTGTCTTAGGAATGGTAACCTTAATTGTAATTGCTTTTTTGTTTAGTAGTAATCGCAAAGCTATAAATTGGAAAACAGTTGGAATTGGTTTAACATTTCAACTACTAATTGCCATTGGTGTTTTAAAAATTGACTTTATTAAATCTGTATTTGAATTCGTAGGGAAAATTTTTATAAAAATTTTAGGTTTTACACAATCAGGAAGTGAATTCCTATTTGGTGGTTTTATGGATGTAAATTCGTATGGATTCATATTTGCATTTCAAGTATTACCAACTATTTTATTCTTTTCGGCCTTAACTTCTGTATTATTTTATTTGGGAATCATTCAAAAAGTAGTGAAAGCTATGGGATGGCTTTTGACAAAAATTTTAGGAATTTCTGGAGCCAAAAGTTTAAGTGTAGCCGGAAACATCTTCTTAGGCCAAACAGAAGCTCCCTTATTAATTAAAGCTTACCTAGAGAAAATGAACAAGTCTGAAATATTACTTGTCATGATTGGTGGTATGGCTACAGTAGCAGGAGCGGTATTGGCAGCTTATATTGGTTTTCTTGGCGGTGATGACGAAGCTTTAAAATTAGTATATGCAAAGCATTTACTAGCCGCTTCAGTGATGGCTGCTCCTGGCGCTATAGTAATTTCAAAAATTTTATACCCACAAACCGAAGATGTAAATACTGATGTTACCGTTTCACAAGAAAAAATAGGTTCAAACTTCTTAGATGCTATTGCAAATGGTACCACTGAAGGCTTAAAACTCGCTGTTAATGTTGGTGCCATGTTACTCGTATTTGTAGCTTTTATTGCAATGATTAATTATGGTTTACTAAAAATTGGAACTATTGGAGGCTTAAATGAATGGGTTAGTGCGAACTCACCTTACAGCGCATTCTCATTAGAAGCTATTTTAGGAACTATATTTTATCCTCTGATGTGGCTTATTGGTGTAGCTAAAGAAGATGCAATGCTCATGGGACAGCTCTTAGGCATTAAATTAGCAGCTAGCGAGTTTGTTGGCTATATACAATTAGCCGATTTAAAGAATGTTGCTAATGCAACTCACCTAAACTACGAAAAATCAATTATCATGGCAACCTACATGCTTTGTGGCTTTGCAAATTTTGCATCTATTGGTATTCAAATTGGTGGCATTGGTTCATTAGCACCTGGTCAAAGAAAACAACTTTCAAAATTTGGTATGAAAGCGCTCATTGGTGGCACACTTGCCTCGCTTATTTCTGCTACAATAGCAGGCATGATTATTGGCTGATTTTTAATTAACTATCGTTAATAACTTTTAATATTATAAAGGCCATAATCCTTAAAGATTACATGCTAATTTTTATTTTTATTTCTTGAAAAATTAATCTACAAATTAGAGTGTTTTCGCCTTAATAAATACTGAATTATGAAGCAATACCACGACCTAGTTAAGCACGTACTAGAACAAGGAAACGAAAAAGGAGATCGTACTGGAACTGGTACTAAAAGTGTTTTTGGATATCAAATGCGTTTTGATCTAAGTGAAGGATTTCCAATGGTGACCACTAAAAAACTGCATTTAAAGTCAATTATATACGAATTACTTTGGTTTTTAAAAGGTGATACTAACATTGACTATTTAACCGAAAATGGAGTACGTATATGGAATGAATGGGCCGATGAAAATGGAGATCTAGGACCAGTTTATGGTCATCAATGGCGCAATTGGAATAGTGATGAAATAGATCAAATCAAAGACGTTATCCATACATTGAAACACAATCCTAACAGTAGACGCATGCTCGTTTCTGCCTGGAATCCATCAGTACTACCAGACACCTCAAAATCATTCAGTGAAAATGTTGCCAACGGTAAAGCAGCATTGCCTCCTTGTCATGCTTTTTTTCAGTTTTATGTTGCTAATGGTAAATTATCCTGTCAATTGTACCAACGAAGTGCAGATATTTTCTTAGGTGTTCCTTTCAATATTGCATCCTATGCTTTATTCACTTTGATGATGGCTCAGGTCTGCGGTTATGAAGCAGGTGAGTTTATACATACATTTGGTGATGCTCATATTTACAGTAACCATTATGAACAGTTAGAGTTGCAATTGTCACGAGATATTAGACCACTTCCTAAAATGAAGCTTAATCCTGAAGTAAAAGATATTTTCGATTTTAATTTTGAGGACTTTACTTTGATTGATTATAATCCACACCCTCACATTAAAGGTATAGTTGCTGTATAAGTTATTTTATGAAATATATTAACAGCTATAATCTTAAGCTGTTCTGTTTATCCACAAGAATTTGCCTTAGATGACAAGCGTTTAAAATACTTTGTATACAGAAACTGTGAGAAAACCTCAACTAATGAAGAGCTTAAGAAATGTTCTCAAAAAAATTATGAGTTTTATTAAACTGAGTTTAGATTATGATATGGCAGATTGTCTTTTCCTTAGAAAAGTGCAGTAAAAAAAGCACGCTTTTATTGAACGTGCTTTTTAAAATTTTTAAAAACTTAGATCTTTATACATTTAGAACACTATTCTCAGCAGCAGCATAATCGCTCCATGCATAAGCGTCTGCTTGATCATCGTTTGTCCATTGACCATCAACAATATATCTAAACTCGTAGGAGTTGTCTTTTTCTAAATCTACAGTTCCTTTAAAAGTTCCGTTTTTTAATTTTTTCAATTGAACTGCTTTCTTTTGATTCCATTCATTAAATGTTCCAACAACTGCTACTTTTTTTGCCGTTTCAGTTGGCACAGTAAACGTCACTTTACAAACTGGTCTACTCTTTAAATATTGCTTAGTAATTGCCATAATAATTAGGTTTTTATTTTAAGCAAATGTATAAAAGAATACATGCTGTTCTCCGTATAATTTAATAATAAACTAAAGAATTATCAATTTAATAAAATCAAGTACCATTTATTTTAAACTATCAAAAAAAATCAATCAAAAATTAATGAATCATCAAATAAAAAATCATCCATTAAATACTGATTTTCAGTGTTTTTACAACGACAACGTTTGCGTAAAACCTCTAATATTTAACCCCGTAATTATTACAACGTTTGCGTTAAAAATACTAACTTTACATTTACATTATTTATAATCATGTTCGGAAAAAAGAAAGTAAACCCTCAAATAGATCAAGAGCAATTGGCTCTTATCAAAGCCGCCGAAAAACGCATCAAACAAAAAAGATATTTGTATCTTCATTTTGTAGTATTTTTAATAGGTGCTGTTTTTCTAATTTTAGCAAATACTGTATTAGGAATTGGTAAAGACACTACTTTTTTCAATATTGATTGGTTTGTATATGCCATTCTTATCTGGCTCTTCTTGTTTTTATACCATTTTATTAATGTTTTTATAACTCATAACTTTATGGGTAAAGATTGGGAAGATCAACAACGTGAGGCATTGGTTGCTAAACAACAAGAACGTATAGAACAATTAAAGCAAGAGTACTTAAAGGAAGAAAAGCACATTGCTAAAACACAAGCCTACAATGAAACTTTAGGTAACATCTCTAGCGATCAAAAAAAAAAGACTAAGCTTACAATAATTGTCGCAGCTGGAGAAAACAATGCCATAGGTAAAGACAATGATTTAATCTGGCACTTGAGTGATGATTTAAAACGATTCAAATCTTTAACCAATGGGCATCACATTATTATGGGCCGAAAAACATTTGAAAGTTTTCCAAAACCACTACCCAATCGCACCCATATAGTAATTACGAGACAAGAAGCTTATTCTGTTCCTGATGGTGTAATTGTTGTAAACTCATTAGAAGATGCATTAGATGCCGCTAAAAAAGATATGCAACCTTTTATAATTGGTGGTGGTGAAATTTATAAACAATCTTTAGCTTTAGCAGATAAAATTGAAATTACGCGTGTACATGCAACATTTCAAGATGCTGACACGTTCTTCCCTGAAATAAACACTTCTATTTGGAAAGAAACACACAGTGAATTTCATGAAAAAGATAATAAGCACCAATATGCATTTACGTTTATCACCTATGAAAGGCGATAGTATTTAAAACATACTTGAAACTCAAAAGCGCTAAACATTATAACTATTATAAAAACTGTTAAGAAGACACTTCAGTAGACTTAAAGAATTAAGATATTATTCCTATTTTTGTCGCGTAATATTGACATCAATGAACGCATACGTATTTCCAGGTCAAGGAGCACAATTCTCAGGAATGGGATTAGACCTCTATGAAAACTCTCCTTTAGCACAAGAATTATTTGAGAAGGCAAATCATATTTTAGGGTTTCCTATTACAGATATCATGTTTGAAGGTTCTGTAGAAGATTTAAAAGAAACCAAAGTTACTCAACCAGCAATCTTTTTACATTCAGTTATTTTAGCTAAAACTCTAGGAGATAATTTCAAACCAGATATGGTTGCTGGTCACTCTCTAGGTGAGTTTTCGGCTTTAGTTGCTAATGGAACATTAAACTTCGAAGACGGCTTAAGACTTGTGTCTCAACGTGCTCAAGCCATGCAAAAAGCTTGCGAACTTCAACCAAGTACAATGGCTGCTGTTTTAGGTTTAGATGATGATGTTGTTGAGAAAGTTTGCGCTACAACAGACGGTGTCGTTGTTGCTGCAAATTACAACTGCCCAGGACAATTAGTGATCTCTGGTGAAATAGATGCTATTAATAAGGCATGTGAGTCTTTAAAAGAAAAAGGTGCTCGACGTGCATTAGTGTTACCTGTTGGTGGTGCATTTCACTCGCCTTTGATGGAACCAGCTCGGGAAGAATTGGCTGCGGCTATTGAAAACACCATATTTAGTAAGCCAAATTGCCCAATATATCAAAATGTAACTGCAAATGCAGTACATGATGAAGATACCATAAAAGCAAACTTAATATCTCAGTTAACAGCTCCTGTGCGTTGGACACAATCTGTTCAACAGATGATTGCTGATGGCGCAACACACTTCACAGAAGTTGGTCCAGGAAAAGTATTACAAGGCCTTGTTAAGAAAATCAACAGAGAAACCGAAACAGCATCTGCAACTTTTGAAACTAACGCTTAAGAGAGTTTATGAAATTATCTAGAAATGTAGGAATCATTGTATTGATTGCGGTAAACATAGCTATTGATCAAATCTCTAAAGTATTAGTGCGAGCTAATTTTGCTTACAGAGAAGTCAAACAACTTATTGGAGATACACTTGTAATGCAATATGTTGAAAACGAAGGTGCATTCTTAGGCATGGGAAGTGATATGAATCCTACCCTAAAAGTTCTATTTTTATTAGTACTACCTGTACTAGTATTGGGCTACCTAATTTATTATATTATCACAAATAAAGGCTTAGATAAAATAAGCGTAATAGCTTTGTCGTGTATTGCAGGTGGAGGAATAGCTAATGTTTTTGATCGAATCGCTTTTGGGAAGGTGACAGATTTTTTCTTTATCGATCTAGGCGGCGTTTTTAAAACTGGCATCTTTAATGTAGCAGATATGTCTGTTACTTTCGGAATGATCGTACTTTTCTACGCCTCGTTCTTTTCAAAACATAAAAGTAAAATTAACAGTTAAAAAATCTTACGTAACTGCTTATAGATTTCTAATGCGTTTTTCCCACTGCCAAGCAGAATTTACGGCTTCATCAAGAGTAGATTGTGCTTTCCAACCCAAGATATTGTTAGCCTTATCAGTATTAGCATAAGCAGATATAACATCACCATCTCTTCGTGGAGCGAATTTATAATTTAGTGACTTTCCTGAAACTTTTTCAAATGATTTGATAACATCTAAAACTGAACTACCAACGCCAGTTCCTATATTAAAAGTTTCAAAATTTGATTCATTCTTATTTTCGATGAGCCTTTTTAAAGCTACAACATGGGCTTTAGCCAAATCTACAACATGAATATAATCTCTGATACATGTCCGATCGGGAGTTGGATAGTCGTTTCCAAAAACAGATAAACACTCACGAAGTCCCGCTGCTGTTTGTGTAATAAATGGCACTAAATTTTGTGGTATTCCTATTGGAAGCTCTCCTATTTTTGCGCTTGAATGTGCGCCAATGGGATTGAAGTAACGCAGTGCAATGGCTTGAAATTTATTCGATATTCTACAGGTATCTCTAATAATTTCTTCACCAATCTGCTTCGTATTTCCATAAGGCGATTCAGCTGGTTTAACGGGTGCGTTCTCTGTTATTGGCATCTCATCTGCTTGCCCATAAACTGTACATGATGAACTAAAAATAAAATTAGAGGTTTTTAATTGCAATACAGATTTTAGAACATATACCAATGTATTGATATTATTTTCATAATATAACAAGGGTTGTTCAACACTTTCGCCTACCGCTTTACTTGCCGCAAAATGAATAACACCATTAATATCATCATGCTTGGCGAAAAACGATTCAACAGATAGTTTATCCTTTAAATCAAGTTTTTCAAACTCAGGTATATTGCCAGTTATAGAAATAATGCCTTGTAAGACTTCAATTGTAGAATTTGATAGATCATCAATAATTACAACCTTATAGCCTTCATTTTGTAATTCAACGACTGTATGTGATCCTATAAAGCCTAATCCGCCTGTAACAAGAATTTTTTTCATCTTATTTAAGCATTTACAAAATTGATAACCGTAGACGTAATAAATTCTATTTGTTCATTATCTAACTCTGTATGCATAGGCAACGAGATCACCTCTTTCACTAATTGATTGGTCACTGTAAAATCAGCTTCATTATATCTAGAATCTTGATAAGCTTTTTGTAGATGTAACGGAATTGGATAATACACACCACATGGAATTCCTTTATCGTTCAAATGTTTAACCAAAGCATCCCTGTCTGTATTTAAAACGCGAAGTGTATATTGATGAAACACATGACAATCACAAACATCACATATCCCTTGACAGCTAGTTTTTCCTGTTGGTACAATGATATTTTCTATACCTCTAAAAGCAGCACTATATGCTCTTGCAGCATTTTGTCGTGCTTTATTATAATCATCTAAACGCTTGAGTTTGATATCTAAAATAGTGGCTTGAATAGAATCTAGTCTAGAATTAACACCAACCACATCATGGTGGTAGCGCTGATACATTCCATGATTCACAATTCCTCTTATCGTGTGAGCTAAATCATCATCATTAGTAAAAATCGCTCCGCCATCACCATAACAGCCAAGGTTTTTAGATGGAAAAAATGATGTCGAAGCCACATGACCAATGGTTCCTGCTTTTGCTGTTCTTCCATCGCTATATGTGTAGGTCGAACCTATGGCTTGGGCATTATCTTCAATAACAAATAAGTGATGCTTATTTGCAATTTCCATTATGGCTTCCATATTAGCACACAACCCAAATAAATGTACAGGGACTATAGCTTTTGTCTTAGGTGTAATTGCTTTTTTAATCGCATCGATATCTATGTTGAACGTAATAGGATCTACATCTACCAAAACAGGTGTTAGTTGTAATAAGGCAATGACCTCTACAGTTGCTGCAAATGTAAAATCTGCAGTGATAACCTCATCTCCAGGCTTTAACCCTAATCCCATCATTGCAATTTGCAATGCATCTGTACCGTTCGCACAAGGGATAACATGTTTGACGCCTAGATAAGCTTCTAAGTTTTTTTGAAAATCATGAACTTTTGGTCCGTTTATATAAGCTGTAGAATCTAAGACATCTAAAACCGATTGGTCAACGTCTTCTTTTATTTTGTTATATTGACCTTTTAGGTCAACCATTTGAATTTTTTTCATACTTGACGAAATTACAAAATTCGTTACCATTAAGCAATGAATTTATTACAAAGAACAGTATTTTAGCAAGAACTTAAACAGTACCTCATTGTATAACTTAGGAATATACATACTTGATTTTTTTCTGAAAACCCTAGCTCTATTTAATACTAAAATAAAATTAGGCGTTATAGGAAGACGTAACACCTTTTTGATTTTAAATAAAAACTTAAGTCCCAACGATAAAACCATTTGGTTTCATTGTGCTTCACTTGGCGAATACGAACAAGGGTTACCCGTATTTGAAGCTGTACGGAATAACTACAGATCACATAAGATCATATTGACTTTTTTTTCTCCTTCAGGGTATGAAATTCGAAAATGTACACCAATTGCAGATATTGTTACTTACTTACCATTAGATACTAAAAAAAATGCTCATCAATTTTTAAGTGTAGTCAACCCTGAGTTTACTGTTTTTGTTAAATATGATGTTTGGCCAAATTTTTTAAATACACTTAAGAAAAAGAAATTACGTGCCATTTTAATTTCTGCTTCATTCAGAAAAGAACAATCTTATTTTAAATGGTATGGTAACAACGTAAGAAATGCACTAAAAGCATTTGAGCATATCTTTGTTCAAAATGAACATTCAAAATCGCTGTTACATGAAATTGGAATTACTAATGTTTCTGTTTCTGGCGACACCAGATTTGATCGTGTTTCAAACCAACTGCAGCAAGATAATAATCTCGATTTTATTTCAAAATTTAAAAGCAATTCTATTTGTATTGTAATTGGGAGTTCTTGGCCCGAAGACGAAGCCATACTTTTACCATATATTAATAAGAAAGTCTCAAAAAAAATAAAATTCATTATTGCACCTCATGAAATTAAGAAAAATCACATCAAAGAGATTATTTCTAAATTAACTATAGCGCCTGTTTTATTTTCTGAAAAAGCGCAAAAGAATCTAAGTGAGCATAGCGTTTTAATTATTGACACTATTGGATTACTTAGTAAAATATATAGCTACGCAGATATTTCTTATGTAGGTGGAGCAATGGGTACGACGGGTTTGCATAATATTTTAGAACCTTCAGTTTTTGGTGTGCCAATTATTATTGGTAAAAATCATCAGAAATTCCCTGAAGCCTCTCAGATGATCAACCATGGTGGCGTGATTTCAATACGTAACGAAGCACAACTGGAAAGCCAACTTGATGATTTGGTTAATTCATTAGAAAAAAGACAAAAGCTAGGGAAACTTAATTCTGATTTTATTGAAAATAGTAAAGGTGCTGTCGTCCAAATCATGGATTATATACGTATATAATTCAGTAAAATTAAAAGGAAAGCCACTTAATGTTAACAAAAAGTTAATGTTTTTTAAGGACATTTCAATTTAAGTTATTAATTTCGTGGAATATAATTAACACTAAAACTATTACAATGAAAAAACTGATTTTAAACATTGCATTGGCATTGGCACTTGTTGTGTCTGTAACATCATGTAGAGAAACTAAAGAAGGTGCTGAAGCGGCGGCAGATAATATTGAAAATGCAGCTGAAGAAGCTGGAGACGCAATTGAAGATGCAGCAGAAGCTACAGGTGATGCTATCGAAGATGGTGCTAAAGCCGTAAAAGAAGGTGCTGAAGATGCGGTTGATGCTGCTGGAAATGCTATCAAAGATGGTGCTGAAGCTGTAAAAGAAGGCGCTGAAGACATGGCAGACGATGCTGAAAAGGCTGTTAACGACGCTGCTGATGATGCTAAAGACAAAGGTGCAAAAGCATTGAATGATGCAGCAGACAAGTTGAAAAAAGACAACTAATTTATGGTCTAATCAATAATCTAAAAAAAGCCTGATTTATAAAAATCAGGCTTTTTTGTTTTTACAACCCAACCTATTATATAAATTAACTTTTGTTTAAATCTACCATCTGTGTAAAACCTTTATTTTTATTGTATGGATAAACTTTACGAAGAATATAAACTTAATTATGAGCTTAACAAATATGTTGACTGTGTTTGGAAAGAACAACATTCAAATAGTATCTCAAATCACAACAAAGATTTCTTAATAGTTCCAGACAATACAGTTGAACTTGTATTTACATCAAATACAATGTACAGAAAGTCTTCAGACACTGAAAAGATCGTAAAAATTAAAAGCCATTTGTCTGGATTGAAAACAAAAGCTCAGAATATTAATGTTACAGGCAACATTCTTTTATCTGTAAGAATAAAACCATATAGTTTATATAAATTCACTAAACAGAATCTAAAGCATACTATAGATCAATCTATTCTAATACAAGATGTTTTTGGAACAGATATTAGTATTTTAGAACATCGGTTATTTGAAGCACAAAATGAAACCCAACAATTACAACTTATTCAAACTTTTTTGATGAAAAGACTAAGTCGTATTAATAAAAACGATATGGTTTTTGATTATACCATTCAAGAAATTTTAAAGACTAAAGGGCAAATAAATTTTAAAGATTTAGCGTTCAAAACTAATACTTCATTAAAAACCATTGAGCGAAAATTCATAACTAACTTAGGTTTAACACCTAAAAAATACTGCCGAATAATAAGGCTATTTCATACTTTAAAAATCACAAATAATCATATTAATACAAAATTATCTTCAATAGGATTTGATAATGGCTTCTACGACCAAACTCATTTGTATAAGGAAATAAAACAATTTACAAGTATGAAGCCTAAGGATTTTTTTAAATCTGATAGACGCTTTCAAATTCCAATTTTCTCTTCTTAAATCATTTCCATTTAACAGAGTTTAACTTTTTCTGACGATTTTTTACTATTTTAATGTATATCCAAAATTTATTTTTAAGGACTCATTTTAAATAAAAATTGTGTTAAAAAAATTGTCCTTATTTTTCGCTTTCGTATTAGTGTTTCAATGTCAATCTCCTGAAGAACAAATATTTCAATCTATAAATAATATCCTCTCTAGCACTGAGTTCAATGGAATAGTTTACATCGAACAGAATAATGTTAAACTGTATCAAAATAAAATAGCAAATACTAATGCTAACATTCCTATACCTAATTGGGATACTAAAGTTTATTTAGCTTCCATTACTAAATTATTTACCGAAATTGTAATCGTAAAACTTATCGAAGAAAAAAAATTAAGCTTAGAAGGCACCATCAACAAATATAGGAAAAACTTCAAGCCTTCTTTCGGAAGAAAAATTACTATAGGCCACTTGCTCAAAATGACTTCAGGGTTACCTCGCGAATTAGATAAAGACAACCTCATGTCTAGCATACTATTTGACATAAACGATTTTGCAGGCCATTATCTTGATACAATACAAGACTTCAAATTAAAGTTTGAACCAGGAAGTGATATGGAGTATAGTAATTTAAATTATTGGCTTCTTGGAAGCGTTATAGAAGAAGTTACAGGGCTTAACCTCAACGAAGCGTATTCAATATATATATTTGATCCTTTAGGCATGAAGAATAGCGGCTACACTAACGAAACACCTATAGCAGGCTATATCAAAGAAGGAAATCAATGGATTGAAGGTCATCAGAACTTTAAAGCTAGATATGCCTCTGGAGGTTGTTATTCAACTTTAGAAGACTTGATAAAACTGTCTAAAGCATTAAAAAAAGACCAGTTTTTAAATGCAAATTCAAAACACATACTTTATAATTCTTCTGAAGACAAAATCATTGAAATATATGGTGCTTTACCTAACTATACTAATATGATCTATTTTAATCACAAGAACAATATAACCTTAATCGCACTCAACAATATTGGTGTTCCAGACTTAAACAAAATGTCTGAAATTAAAAGATCTGTTGAGCATATATTTGAAGTCTACCCTTCAAACAAAAAAACCAAGAAAAAAAGTATCACTCTAGTTAATCCAAATAATCTTAATGATTCTATTCCTTTAGAAGCTGCAATGAAGGTTTGGATCAACGCTATAGAAAACGGAAACAAGGATGAAATGATTGATATATACATAAACAATTCAGTTAAAAATGCTATTGAAAGAGACGATCCAACTTGGGATGAAATATTGAAGCATCGCAATTCGTTACCAAATTTTAGAGCTCATGGTTACAGATGGGTTGAAGACAAAGATTTAAATGGTATAGAGGTTTGGTTTGTTTGCGATAATGATGATCGTATTGCTTTTTTATGGATTGTAGATGAAAAAACAACCAAAAATGTTTCTACCTCTTTATTTGTTATGCCAGATAATATGACTTGGTTAGGCAAAAAATTCAATTAATTTATAACCAAGTCATACAAATGACATCTATTAATAATCTGCAATAACTCCCAGATGATCAGAAATGAGATTAGTTATGGCTTCATTATTTAAAGCAGTACCAGCCAAAGCATTATTATTCGAAACAAAATAATCATATTCTTTTAACGTATTTAAATACGTAACACTACCGCTAGTATTTAAAACGCTACCTGCTGGAATTGGATGAGCTGCATCATAAAGTGTATTAGGCTCACAATTGAAATCACCACCAATTACATAATTTGGACCTCCTGCAAAAGCAGCATTTATCATTCCACTTATGTAGGTTCTTGAAAATCCTGAGGCAACTCCAGAAGGTGCATGCATTGTATAATATGTTGCGCCTCCATGTGTCACACCTAATATTGGGCGAGTGCCTGCGGCAGCGACTACTGGATTGTGGACAACTATATTAGCTGATAAATCTTGAGAAAATTGTTGATGAGTAGCAGGATTAGCTATAGCTGCTGTACTTATTAAAACTGCAAATGAGACACGACTGTTAGCTCCCCATGCATGGTGAGCAACAAAATAACAATTTGGGTTATGATAAGTTCCAAAATTTCTTGACCCTCTTGTAACATTTGGAGGAGCTCCTGGAATTGGACCCCAACCTGGAGGTGTTATCATATTAGGAACAGTAGAGCATTCTTGAAGAAAAATAATGCTAGGTGCAGCTGGGAAACCATAAAAACCTGGATTGTTTATTCTATTGGATAATTCTTGCCACTTACTCCCATAAGTGCCCATACCACCTTGCATATTCCATGTTAACATTACTGGCATAATTATATATTTTAAAGATTAATAAAAAATAAGAAACGGAACTACAATAATTAGATTATAGTTCCATTTTCTTATTAGAACCATTATTTAATTGGTGGTGCTGGAGGTGGAGGAAGTTCACCTTCAAAAAATGTCTTCGATCTTTCAATAGATGCTTTTCTACCACCCTTAATAAACTCCTCAAATTTTTCTTTAACTTCAGGATCTTCTAGAGCTTCATAATCAAAAATTGATGCAGAATAAAGGTAGTCAAAGTTGATATCTACCTTATTATAACTAGCGCAAAAGAGTGAAAATTTATAGTTTGAACGATCAAAATTAGCACCATACGTTTTAATTTTTGGTGTATATACTATAGTATCTCCTATTTCAACTACTTCTAGAGCGCATCCAAATGTAAATGTTTCGTAAGCATCAGCATTGGTTTCAACACCAGCTCTTAACGATTCACCTTGATTAGACAGAAATGTTCTAAACTTATCCATTGCATTAGACCCTTTATCAACTACTGTGTCTAAAATCAATTCAATAAAATCAGCAGCTATTTCAATTCCTTGTGAGTGTCTTGAGTATGTTTGATTTTGAGTAGTCATAAAAGACATTAATGGGATATTAGCAATAGCTCTCTCCCATAATTCAGCGTCAGTTTTATACTCCATTCCATAAGCTTTAGCATATCGAAAAACATAGTCTGTAACAATAGATCCTATACTAATAAGAATCTTCTTCTGCTCAAGTAATTTGTCCATTACTTCTTGATTGTCTATAAGCTCACTTGCTATTATAAATTCAATCAATCCATCTTTATCAGCATAAGGATCTTCACCATCCTCTAGCTCTAGAGTTTTAGGAAGGTTAGGGTCATTAAAGAATGCATCAGCTTTAGCTAACTGTACTTTAAAATCGTTTAGTGTTGTAATCGATTTTGGTTTTTTTTCTTGTGTCTTCATTTTGTAAAATATTTTGGTTAGAAAATTGCCCAACTTAATAGGCGCTTTAAAATTGTTAATCAAATATTGCCATTATTCTAGCCAAATTTTGTTTATCTTTAGTGAACGGAGAGTTTATCGGTATAAGCGGTTAAATTTCCATCATAAGTGGAAAACGTGATATAAATTGTTACTAGCTCTCCAAAGCGTAATTATAAATTTCAAAATGATGAGTATAGAATTCAATTCCGTAAAATCAAGTCAGTACAAACTTCCTGGCGGACCATATGAAGATATGAAATGGACTACTCCTTTGGTAACGTTTATACCTCAAGGAACAAAATTTATTGTTGAAATTATTGCTCAAATACCTAATGGTCTTACTCCTATAATTAATGGCCCAACTTTATCTAAAGGCACTTTTGATACAGGTTTGGGTAAAGGTAAATATTTACACATTATTGATATTGAGTTCCCACACAGGGCAAGTTATGAACCTCCAAATTTATACTTTTTTACAATTGAATATGAAATAGAAAATTCAACAGCTAATGAAGATCATGGTGTTTATGTAAAGTATGTTGTAATTGAAGGTAAAGATAAGGGCAGACCCTTTCCTGATCCAGAATTAGAACGAGGAACTGTAACAACATCTGGAATTCCTAACCCTTAATTCCAATAAAAACCCGAGAGGTAGTAATCACCTCTTAAGCTCTCCCTTTTTAAAATTATTATTCTTATGCACTATGAAATCAAACCAAAGTAGATTTGGTAGGTTTTTGGCAGTCATTGGCGTGAGCTTATTAGTCATTAACATACCTAAATGTTATTCTCAAGAGAAACTGTTTTCTTCAGAGTTTAAGACAGAAATCCGTAAAGCATGTAATAGTTGTAATTCGAAAGATGAAGATGTTTTTATGCAACTAAACAAGGATAAATTTCACAATGCGCATGTGTATTTTTCTCGAGGTCAAATAGATTCTTCATATGTGTTGATAGCAAGAATCAAAGAGAAGAAACAGATCAAAGACTCCAGTAAGCATTATATCATGCTCACACTGAAAAGCATTGTGTTAGATGAAAAGAAACTTTATAATGATGCTGTTAAAAGTTTAACTGAAGCTATTACTATAGGCAATAAAAAACAGTATAGCTCTGTAGGCAATCTCTATGCTATTTTAGGTCAGGTCTATTTAGAACAACGAGAATTTAAACTTGGTGCAGAATGGCTAGAAAAATGGAAGGCTAGATCAAAAGTAAACTCTGAAAAACAAAATGTTAATATTCATAACCTTGGTCTTTGTTATTTACACATGGGTGATTATGAAAATGCTGAGAGAAATCTTTTGCTAGGGTTTCAACTCAATGAAAAATTAAAAGATACTCTTGGGCTTGCAAGATCATCTTTAGATATAGCTAACTTATATTATACACAATATAAAGATGACCAAGCAATTCCTTTCTTTGAAAAAGGACTTGAGTATGCAAAGCAAGCTAACGATTTAAATATATTACAGAATGCGTATCTAAATTTAGCTGTTGTTAATGAAAATGCAAAGGATTATGTAAAAGCTATACACTATCGTAAACTATATGAAAAAATTCATGACAGTATATGGAATAGAGACAAAGTATGGCAGCTTGCTAAAAAGGAAAAAGAAGTGGCTTTAGCAGCTAGTAATGAAATTTTAAAATCTGAAACACTTAAGAAGAATCTTTATAGCATTATTGGATTTTCATTGCTATTAACTTTGATAATTGGCACTTATTTTTCGTATAAAACATTAAAGCAAAAACAATTGATAACGCATTTAAACAATACCAAAGACAAACTATTCTCTATCTTAACACATGATCTAAAAACCCCTATTCATCATATAAAACACAAACTTTTTCAAATTCTATCTGATTCAAATCTTCAATCAAATTCTCAAAACTCTAATTGGCAGCTTATTACAGAAAGCTATAGTCTTTCAAAAAAAACTTCACTACTAATGGACAATACGTTACACTGGGTACTTGAAAATAAAGATCAATTATTATTTACACCAAAAAAAATAGAATTGAATGCAATAGTTGATCAAGTACTTTATGATTACCTTCCAATAATTGAAGAAAAACATATAGTCCTCAATAAAGAAATAGAAACACCAAATTTCGCGTATGCTGATCTTAATTCTGTAAAAGTCATTTATAGAAATCTTTTAGATAATGCAATAAAATTTACTCCCGAAAAAGGAGAAATCCAACTTAAAAGCTATACAGACGGAGACTATATTGTGCTAGAAATTAAGGACACAGGAAAAGGATTTAATATTGAAATACAAAGATCAAATAACAATATCCTAAGACAATCCACGCCAGACACTTATGGAAATACAGGCACTGGCTTAGGGTTGGCGCTCTGCAATGAATTGGCACTTAAAAATAAAGGTAAGCTTATCATTGAAAGCAAAATTGGCAAAGGCACTAAAGTTGCTTTAAAATTACTTATCCACAAACAGTAAAATTATTATGGAAAAGATTAAAGTCTTAGCACTCGAGGACAATAAAAGAGATATTGCACTTCTTGAAGACGCGTTAAGCGATAAACACTTTGAAATTGTTGCTATTGATAGTGAACTCGATGATGCAATTCAACACTATCAAACGTTAGAATTTGATGTGGTTATTATAGATATTTTCATAAGTAACCAGCCATTAGGTATTAAATTTGCTGAAATCATTAATACATCAAACATAAAAAAACCTTTCATCTTCCTTACGTCTTCTATTGACAAAAACGTATTCAATACGGCAAAGACATTAGACCCTAACAATTATCTTATTAAACCATTTAATAGATCAGAGTTATTGTTTGCTATCGAATTGTCTTTAGAAAGTTTTTTACATACCGAAGGTGCTTTTGCAAATAAGCAACCCGTTTTTTATAATAAAGCTTTTTTTATTAGAGACGGAAAGTCCTTGGTAAAAGTAGGAATAGATGAGATTAAATATATCACTATTGAGGGTTCATATTCTAATATGGTTACTGAAAAAGGAGATTTTATCATTCAATCCTCGTTAAACCAAATGATGAATGGATTACCCACAGATACATTTATAAAAAGTCATAGAAATTATATTGTCAACATAGAAAAAATTGATAAAATTTACACAAATGACAATCTCATAATACTTACAACTGGTGAGAACATATTATTAAGTCGTCGTAATAGAGATAACCTCTTCAATAAATATAAAGTTCTTAAATAAACCTTTACAAAACTATTTAAGATAATTTATAGCCTCTTGAAATATTTGGTCTTTAGAATTCAATACATCTTCTAATGAACTGTTTACCTCAATATCTGGCAAAACACCTCTATTTGTGAAATTTGAATTAAAAAATGGCCGTTTGATACTAATCAAAGGTATATTAACATATACGCCCGAGTTTGGTAGTTTTAACGTTGGTATAAAACCACTAACATTACCAATATAACTACCTCCTGTTTCTTGACCTATAAAAATAGCTCTTTTATGAAAATGTAACATGGCTGCAAAGTCAGAACCAGCCGAAAATGTAAACCCGTTAATTAATACAATAACACGGCCTCTAAACCTATTGGAAAATGGTATAAACTCACCTAAAGTTGGGTGGTCTTTCCATAAATATTCTGTTGCATCGTAAGTACCTTTATCGTTTTTTTTAAAGCACTTAGGGTCTATGTCATAATGCTTACCATCTGGTAAAAATTTATAATTGTTTTGCATAAAGGTAATTTCAGCATTCATAGAAAATTTGCTTTCTAATAAATACCTAAGCAAATACATTTGATAGGAGTCTTCTCCACCAATATTATTACGTAAATCAATAATTAAATTCTTATAATTTCCTTTATCTAGATCGCTTATAATATCATCTATTCTGTTGTAAAATTCTCCTTTATCATAATATGATGGATTAAAAGTATTGATATCTAAAAGAGCTGTTGCATCTAAACTGTCTATTTCCTTGAATTGTAAAGGCTCAAATTTCACTGTTCTCTTTTTCTTTTTCCCTATATAATCTTGTTGACTTAACCCATTCAAACTGTACGATTTTATTTTACCATTATCACTCAAAGTGATATTATAGGTTTCTTTTGCCATATCGAGCGCTACCAGTACTCTAGTTAAGTATGTTGTGTTTTGCAATCTTTTATAACGTACAGTTTCAATATCTCCATCACGGTGCAAATACGGTATGATTTCATCAAAAAAATCTTTAGCCTCTGTTCCATTTATGCTAATTATTTTAGCGCCTAAATCAATTTGTTGATCTGAAAAGTTTTCAATCACAAAAGGTGTCTTATTTATAAAAACAAATTTTAGCGGAAAGAACACATTACCTTCTACCACATCTAAATCTGACAAAAAAACCTGCGCATGGCCATCTCTTAACTCGGCTATAATTGGCATAACAACACCTGCAAAGGAGTTTGACGTCATTAGTTTATTTTGCTTGATTTTTGTTTTTGCAATTGCAAATTGGTTTTTTAGTTTCTCTTTGGTAGTGAAACGATAAGGATCACCATGGGCTTTAGTAATCCATGCCTGAAGTGTATCTAAATCTTTTAACAACTCTTCCGCAGAAATTTGATTTGCTGGTATATTAGTTACACTATTCTGACTTCTAGAATTGGTGCAGGTTGTAATTAATAAAAATAAAATTATAAGTTTCATGTACTAGTTTACTATATAGACTTCTAAAATAAGTGTTTGTTGCAAAAATCTGCTTTGAATTTATGTCAATATAGACTTGTTTGAATTGAATAATCACACTTAAATACCAGAGCTAGTAATAACTTATTATTGAAACTTATATATTAGATTATTAAAAAACTGTTAATAGTCTAATTAGCACAATAAATTTGTTAATTGCTTGTATCTAAAAATTTAAAAAATGATTAAATAGAATAAAAAAAGCCTCTACAAGAAATCTTGCAAAGGCTTTAGTACTGAAGACGGGACTTGAACCCGTACGTCCTAAACGGACATTGGATTTTAAGTCCAACGTGTCTACCAATTCCACCACTTCAGCATGTTAGTCAGTCTGACTAAATTGGTATATTTTTAAGGTTTAGAGCGAAAGACGGGATTTGAACCCGCGACCCTCACCTTGGCAAGGTGATGCTCTACCCCTGAGCTACTTTCGCATTAGCAATCTATAAGAACGTTCTTGATTATTGCGAGGGCAAATTTAAGACTTTTATCAGAAAAGCAAAGCCTTTTTTAAAAAAAACTCACCTTTTTTTATGCATGCTTCTTTTTTAATAACATCCGTTTTATTTCGTTAAGTTTCATCAAGGCTTCAACTGGTGTCAATGTATCAATATCTGTATTCACAATTTCTTCCTTTATTTGCTCTAATAGAGGGTCATCTAAATTAAAAAAACTCAACTGCATGTCATTCTCAAGAGTCTTGACCTTGTTTGTTAACTCTTCACTCGAATGCGACTTTTCAAGCTGTTTTAATATTTTATTGGCACGATGGATAACCTGTTGTGGCATTCCTGCCATTTTAGCTACATGGATACCAAAACTATGTTCACTTCCGCCTTCAACCAATTTTCTTAAAAATAGAACATTATCTTTTAGTTCTTTCACTGAAACATTAAAGTTCTTAATACGCTCGAAGGTTTCAGACATTTCATTTAACTCATGATAGTGCGTTGCAAATAAGGTTTTAGCTCTACTAGGATGTTCATGTAAATATTCGCTAATAGCCCAAGCAATAGAGATCCCATCATATGTACTGGTTCCTCTTCCTATTTCATCTAGTAACACTAAACTTCGATCTGAAATATTATTCAAAATAGAAGCCGTTTCATTCATCTCTACCATGAAGGTAGATTCTCCCATCGAAATATTATCACTTGCACCTACTCGAGTAAAGATTTTATCGGTTAAACCAATTTTTGCCTCCTCTGCTGGGACAAAGCTTCCCATCTGAGCCAGTAATACAATTAAAGCTGTTTGCCGTAGTATAGCCGATTTACCAGACATATTAGGTCCAGTGATCATTATAATTTGTTGTTGATCACGATCTAAATACACATCATTAGCAATATAAGGTTCGCCATGTGGTAACTGATTTTCAATAACCGGATGCCTACCATTTTTAATATCTAACTCATAGGTATCTGTAAGTGTTGGTCGCACATAATTGTTATCAATAGCCAATTTAGAAAACCCACATAAACAGTCAAGCTGAGCTATTAGTGCCGCACTTTTCTGAACAGGTTGTATAAATGTTATCATCCAATTGACCAATTCAGAGAATAACTGTTGCTCTATAGCTAAAATACGCTCTTCAGCACCTAATATTTTAGTCTCGTACTCTTTAAGCTCTTCGGTAATATAGCGCTCTGCGTTAACTAAAGTCTGTTTTCTAATCCATTCATCTGGCACTTTATCTTTATGGGTATGTCTTACTTCAATATAATAGCCAAATACGTTATTAGATGCGATCTTAAGTGATGTGATTCCTGTGCGTTCACTCTCACGCTCAAGCATTTGATCTAGATAATCTTTCCCAGAGGCTGATAAACCTCTTAACTCCTTTAATTCTATTGAAAAATCTGAAGAAATGGTATTCCCTTTCAAGATATTTACTGGAGCTTCTTCATTC
This sequence comes from uncultured Psychroserpens sp., assembly GCF_947503375.1. Taxonomy (GTDB): domain Bacteria; phylum Bacteroidota; class Bacteroidia; order Flavobacteriales; family Flavobacteriaceae; genus Psychroserpens. Next base: position 33,945 of record NZ_CANNDQ010000005.1, on the reverse strand, counting down.
AATGTCGCTTTGATACGCTCACGCAATGTCTCACAAGTATCTATTTGTTCTCCAATATATTTTAAAGCTTTATTCTTTGATGCACTTGTGAGTGCTTTAATTGGTACAATAGCCTCTAAAGCATTTTTGAGTTGAATTACTTCCCTAGGACTTATCTTAACAGTAGCCACTTTTGAAATAAGACGTTCTATATCTCCAATTTGTTTGAGTTGATGCTGAATTTTACCTAAAAGCAACTTATCTTCATTAAGAAACGCTACAACATCGTGGCGCTTATCAATAGCACTTTTATTTACCAAGGGTAATGCCAACCAACGTTTTAGTAAACGTCCTCCCATTGGAGAAATGGTTTTGTCAATTACATCTACCAAGGTTACAGCATTTTGATTTGTAGACTGATACAATTCGAGGTTTTTAATGGTGAACCGATCCATCCAAACATGCTCGCCTTTTATTAAACGCTGAATTGAGGTGATGTGTTCCAATTTGTGATGCTGTGTCTCATTAAGATAATGCAAAACTGCTCCAGAAGCTACAATACCTTCATATAAATCATCAATACCAAAACCTTTGAGTGATTTGGTCTTAAAGTGTTTTAAAAGTGTTTCATTAGCATAATCATCTTGGAAAATCCAATCTTCAATATAAAACACATGAAAATCATCGCCAAAAGCTGCGTTATACTTTAATCTATTTGGTTTAGAAACTAAAACTTCACTAGGTCTAAAGTTTTGAAGTAATTTATCAATATATTCTTCATTGCCTTGTGATATAAAAAATTCTCCCGTAGAAATATCTAAAAATGAAACACCTAATAAGTTAGACGAAAAATGAACTGCTGCTAAAAAATTATTGGCTTTAGAGTGTAAAATGTCATCATTAAGTGCTACTCCTGGGGTTACCAGTTCTGTAACACCACGTTTTACGATGGTTTTAGTTTGTTTAGGATCTTCTAGTTGGTCACAAATTGCTACCCGACAACCAGCCTTTACTAATTTGGGCAAATAGGTGTTTAAAGAATGATGAGGAAAACCAGCTAATTCAGTTTCTGTTTCACTTCCAGCACCTCTTTTAGTTAAAATAATATCTAAGATCTTAGCTGTTTTTATAGCATCTTCGCCAAAAGTTTCATAAAAATCACCAACTCTAAATAGCAATAAAGCATCTGGATACTTTGCTTTAATAGCATTATATTGCTTCATCAACGGTGTTTCCTTTTTTACTTTTTTTGCCAATGGATTACTATATTTTAAATTGTATTTTTGCCCAAACGATAAGATTGCTAATGTACTTATAATTTGAATTTTTATAAAACTCTAAGCACAGAAGTTATTTACAAAAAGCATAAGATTTTAACATGCGAAAACTAAAAAACAGCGAACTAGATCGATTAAATGTATCTGAATTTAAATCAGCAAAAAAGACACCTTTAATCATAATTCTAGATAATATAAGAAGCCTTAATAATATTGGATCGGTGTTTAGAACAAGTGATGCTTTTTTAGTTGAAAAAGTATACCTCTGTGGTATCACTGCACAACCACCTCATAATGATATTAGAAAAACCGCATTAGGAAGTACCAAAACTGTTGATTGGGAATATATTGAACAAACCATAGATATTGTTAAGCATTTACAGTCTAAACGCACCAAAGTTATTTCTATAGAGCAGACAGAACATGCAACTATGCTTAACGATTTTCAACCCGAACCCAATCAAAAATACGCATTGGTTTTTGGTAATGAAGTAAAAGGTGTTGCTCAAAGTGTTGTTGATGCCAGTGATATGGTTATAGAGATCCCTCAATTTGGAACCAAGCATTCATTAAATATTTCTGTGAGCTGTGGTGTGGTAATTTGGGATGTGTTTAACAAATTAACACTTTCAATAATTGATTAACAAATCAAAAACTCCTTGGCCAACAAAAGCTGTTATGAATCAGATTTATGAACAACATCTTTGGGGTGGAGCTACATTTGATTTTTATTCCGGACAAGGTTCTCATGACCCAAAAATTATAACTCCTTACATAAATGCAATAACTACGTTTTTTGAGTCTCACCATAATACTTTAAGTGTTTGTGACTTGGGCTGTGGTGATTTTAATATTGGAAAACACTTAACTAAATACACCAAAAAATATATAGCCGTAGATATTGTTGATAACCTTATAACAAGAAACAAAGCTAAGTTTATAGAAGATCATCTTGAATTTCATTGTCTAGATATTACTAAAGACAAATTACCTATTGCAGACTGCATCCTACTAAGACAAGTGCTTCAACACTTATCGAATAAAGAAATCTTAAGTATTGTTCACAAACTAAGACAATACAAATACGTCATTTTAACTGAACATATTCCAACGGGAAGTTTCTTACCAAATAAAGATATTATTTCAGGACAAGGGATTAGACTGAAACACAATAGTGGTGTAGATTTATTAAACTCTCCTTTTAATTTAAAAATTCTTGAAACGTCAGTTTTAAACAAGGTTGTTTTACATGAAAAAAAAGGTCAAATTGTAACGACGTTATTCACACTGTAAAGCTAGTATCGTTTCTTAAAAAAGATTTTAATCTATTAGCGAAAAAAGTTAAGAACAAATTTCATCTAATAACCATAAATAATCTTCTCGATGTTTTACAAAATCTTTTTCAGAGATATCAATGATTTTGACATTAAGTTCGTTTTGATTTTTCAAAAAGTCTAAATATCCTGTGTTTATTTTTTCGAGGTATTCGCTATCAATACTTTGCTCGTAATCACGACCTCGTTTTTTGATGTTCTCCTGCAAACGTTCTGTATTTTGATAAAGATATACGTATAAGTCTGGTTTTGTGATATCCTTATACATCAAATAAAATAGTTTTCTGTAGAGTTTAAATTCATCTTCAGGTAAAGTGATTTTAGAAAAGATTAATGATTTATAGATGTCATAATCACTTACCATGAAATCTTTAAACAAATCCAGTTGCGATAAATCGTCACTAATTTGTTGGTATCGATCAGCTAAGAATGACATTTCTAACGTAAATGCATAACGTTTAGGTTCCTCGTAAAATTTTGGTAGAAATGGATTATCGGCAAAACGCTCTAATATAAGCTTGGCATTAAAATCGTTAGCAATTTTATGGGCTAAACTTGTTTTTCCAGCACCAATATTTCCTTCAATTGCGATGTAATTATAGTCAGAAAAATGATACTGTTTGATTGGATTCTTAAGCCAAATTTTAACAGGCAAAACTTCACTTTTATCTTCACATATTTCTAACAACTCAACCGTTGTCTTCTCCAGTAATGGATGCACTAATTTAGAAGCAATGTCATGTAATGGCTTTAATACAAACTTTCTGTGTTGCAACTCTGGGTGTGGCACTTTAAGTGTTTCCATATTTATAACCTCAGCGTTGAAAAACAAGATATCTAAATCAATTGTTCTGGCTTCATATATATTGGCATCATTACGAACACGACCTAATATTGTCTCTATATCTAATAGCTTTTTTAAAACCTTAGCAGCAGAAAAATGTGTTTCAACACGAATACACGTATTTAAAAAATCATCACCATCAAATCCGAAAGCAGGCGAATTATAGACTTTTGCAATACTGTTGATTTTACCAACATCTTTAAAAACAAGATCAACAGCATCTTGTATATGCTTAAGACGGTCACCTTTATTACTACCAAGTGCTATGTAAACGTGATTGGATATATTCATAATCAATGCCAAAATAATGAAAAGAAAATCACTTTAGCTTATATTTACAGTAAGTATTTATTCACAATTTATGACCTTAAAAGATAAACTTGTTGCACAAAAAATTTATTTATTCTTAGCTGCGCTTTTTATTACCTCTTTAGTGGTATCTAACCTTATTTTTCAGAAATTTTTTTATTGGCACCCTTTTGATATTGAGATTTTTGGAGCGAAACTTTTTGAGATTTCAGTTGGGTTACTACCCTATCCCTTAACTTTTCTAATAACCGATCTCATTAGTGAGATTTATGGCAAAAAAAGAGCTAATCAAGTGGTAGTGGCAGGTATTTTTGCTTCAGTCTTTTCACTACTAATCATTTTAATATCGAGTCATGTTCCAGCAACTTCGTGGTCGTATGTTAATGATGAGACTTTTACTCAAGTTTTTGGAAATTCTGCTATTGCTGTTTTTGCCAGTATGATTACATATTTATTTGCTCAATTTGTGGATATTCAAATCTATCATTTCTGGAAACGATTGACCAAAGGAAAGCATTTATGGTTAAGAAATAATTTTTCTACATGGTTTTCACAGTTTGTAGACACGTTTACTATTTTAATGTTATTGTGTTCTTTTGGAATTATTCCATGGGAAAATTTCAAAGGGTTACTTATAAGTGGTTTTATTTTTAAAGTTATCGTTGCTGCACTAGACACACCATTTTTATATCTAGGTGTATTTATGTTTCGGAAGCGATTCAATTTAAAAGTAAATGAAGAAATTGATTTATTGTAAAGGGTCAATTTCTCTACGAATAGGGTTAAAATTTTACTAAACTTTAATGTACTTTGAGCCAAAGTAGCACTAGCTTCGTATATATTTACGTACAGAATTGAACAGACATCACTATTTATGAAAAAAGCACTTAAAATTTTAGGTATTTCTATACTCATTATATTTTTTTTATTACTCGCTATCCCTTTCGCATTCCAGTCGCAAATTAAAGATATGGTCAAGCGTTTTATAAATGAAAATCTTAATGCTCAAGTTGAGTTTAGTGATGTTAGCTTAAGCTTTATTAGAAGTTTTCCTCAAGCTCATGTTGAAGTTGATGATCTTGTTATTACTAATTTCAAACCTTTTGAAGGTGAAACATTCGCAACAGCTAAGAACATCGCATTTACTATGTCTATCAATGAATTGTTTAAAACCGCAGATGAAGAGCCAATAGTTGTCAATTCAATAGCTATAGATGAAGCCTTGCTAACCCTTAAAACTGATGCATTAGGTAACAACAATTACGATATCACTAAAACTGATAACAACACCTCAGGAAAGGCTTCAGAAAATAATAGTTTTTCATTTGATATCGAAGATTATAAAATAAAGAATAGTGCTTTGACATATATAGATATAGCAACTGAAACCGAAATGTATGTTACAGAACTAAATCACTCTGGAAACGGTATATTTTCAGCAGAAAATTCTGAATTAAAAACTCAAACAACCGCAAATGTAAGTATGCAAATTGATAGCACTTCTTACTTAGATAATAATACCATTAAGCTAAATGCTTTAATTGGTCTAGACCTTAATGATCAAAAATATACATTTAAAGATAATACAGGTTACATCAATCAGCTCCCACTAGAATTTGAAGGTTATGTTCAACAGTTAGAAGATGGCCAAGAAATAGATATTACATTCGAAAATCCTGAATCTTCATTTAAAGATTTTTTAGCAGTTATACCTAAAAGCTATTCGAAAAATATAGAAGACGTTGAAACTACAGGAGATTTTAAAGTCAACGGAATCATAAAGGGCAAGATTACCGATGAGACCATACCAACTCTAGATATTAGCATAACATCTAACAACGCCTCGTTTAAATATCCCGATCTCCCAAAAAAAGTGAATAACATTACTATTGATACTTCTATTAAAAACACAACTGGGAATTCCGATGACACTTATGTCGACATTAAAACTCTCAACTTTAAAATAGATAATGATGTGTTTAAAGCTTCTGCTCTACTTAAAAACATCACCAAAAACATGTTGGTCAACGCAGATATCGATGGCACTTTAAATCTTGGAAATATTACTAAAGCCTATCCCATTGACTTTGATAAAGAGCTAAGCGGTATTTTGAAAGGAAAGCTTAACACACAATTTGACATGAATGCTATTGACACAAATGCATACGAACGTATAAAAAATAATGGTAGTGTTGATGTTAGTAACTTTGTGTTCTCTTCACAAGATATTGTAAACCCAATACAAATAAGCAAAGCTAATATGACCTTTAGTCCTGGAAACGTGAAACTTAATAGTTTAGACGCAAGGACTGGAACAAGTGACTTTAATGCCACTGGAAACATTAAAAACCTTTTAGGGTTTTTGTTAAGTGATAAAAAACTTCAAGGAAACTTTAATGTTAATTCTAATAATTTTGTGGTGAGCGACTTTATGGTTGAAGATGAAAACGTTTCAGGAGAATCTAAAAAAATAACATCTGATTCAGAATCTCTTAAAATTCCAGATTTTTTAGACTGTAGAATCAATGCTAATGCTAATACTGTAGTCTATGATAATCTAACTCTAAAAGATGTCGTCGGGACACTCACAATAAAAGATCAAGAAGCTAGCCTTCAAAATATGACCAGCAATATATTTGATGGTGTTTTAGCCATTAACGGGAAAGTATCAACACAAACAGATACTCCAGTTTTCGACCTAAATCTAGGTGCAGATGGATTTGACATTGCTAAGTCTTTTAAAGGTCTAGATTTATTACAAAACCTTGCTCCTATTGCAAAAGCGCTACAAGGAAAGTTAAATACTGCCATTAACCTACAAGGCACCTTAGATAGTGAATTCTCACCTAACTTAAATTCAGTCACTGGTGATGCTTTAGCAGAATTACTTACCACTAATATCGACCCAAAAGAAGGCTCAATAATAAGCAAGCTTGAAGGTGCTTTAAGTTTTGTTGACTTTAGTAAGTTAGATTTAAAAGATGTGAAGACCAAGCTTGAATTTGCTAACGGAAAAGTAAATGTTAAGCCATTTAAATTAAAATATGAAGATATAGGCATTGTCATTTCTGGAGCTCATAGCTTTGATAAAACACTAGATTATAAAGCCGTTTTTGAAGTTCCTGCAAAATACTTAGGTAGTGATGTTAATCGTTTAATAGGCAAAATAGATGATAGTGAAGTTGATAAAATAACTATTCCCGTAACTGCCAATATTACGGGTAGCTATACCAGCCCTAGTGTAAAAACTGATCTAACAAGTGGTGTTTCAAACTTGACAAAACAGCTTATTGAAATTGAAAAAGAAAAACTGATTAACAAAGGAACAGACAAAGTTAAAGGGTTGTTAGGTGGCTTATTAGGCGACAAAAATAATAGTAGCACACCTAAAGATTCTACCACAACAAAAACCGATACAACTAAAACATCAGAAACAGATGTGATTAAAGAAGGGGTCAAAGGCGTTATAGGGAATCTTCTTGGCGGAAAAAAGAAAAAGAAAGATTCAATAAAAAACTAGGTGAATACGCTATAGCAACAGACTAAGATTTAATAAAAAAAAGACCATATTCATTATTTTTTATAAAGAATTGCCAATTTATTTGCTTTTCTCGAATTAAAAGTTACATTATACGCTTGCAAACTTTTTAAACAGAAAAGAATATATGAGGCAATTAAAAATTACCAAACAAGTTACCAACCGTGAATCTAAATCATTAGACAAATACCTACAAGACATTAGTAAGTTACCAATGATCACAGCCGAAGAAGAAGTTGAACTCGCTCAACGTATAAAAGAAGGTGATCAAGCTGCTTTAGACAAACTCACGACTGCCAACTTACGTTTTGTGGTTTCAGTTGCTAAACAATATCAAAATCAAGGACTAACATTACCAGATTTAATAAATGAAGGCAATGCTGGTTTAGTAAAAGCTGCCAAGCGATTTGATGAAACTAGAGGGTTTAAATTTATTTCTTACGCCGTTTGGTGGATTAGACAAGCAATTTTACAAGCTTTAGCAGAACAATCTCGAATAGTTAGATTACCTTTGAACAAAATTGGTTCGATCAATAAGATCAATAAAGCGTTCTCATTTTTAGAACAAACCCATCAGCGTCCTCCTAGTGCTCAAGAAATAGCACATGAATTAGATATGACTGTTTCTGAAGTAAAACAATCTTTGAAGAATTCGGGAAGACATTTATCAATGGATGCGCCATTGAAAGAAGGCGAAACATCTAGTTTGTATGATGTTGTTAAATCTGGTGAATCACCAAATCCTGATAGAGATTTGATGAAAGAGTCATTAAACGTTGAAATTAATAGAGCATTAGACACGCTATCTCAAAAAGAGAGTGATGTGATTCGATTAAATTTTGGATTAAGTAATGAGCCACCTATGACCTTAGATGAAATTGGAGCTACATTTGACCTAACTAGAGAGCGTGTAAGACAAATTAGAGAAAAAGGAATCAAGCGTTTACGCCAAGATTCAAAAAGTAAAATATTAAAAACCTATTTAGGATAATCGATAACAATTAAAATAATTAGATGATTAAAATACTAGTTAAAGAAGGAGAAAGCATCGAACGTGCTTTAAAACGTTACAAAAGAAAACACAGAAACGTTAAAACAATGCAGAACATTCGTGAAAATCAATTTTTCACTAAGCCATCTGTAAAAAGAAGACGAGAAATTCAAAAAGCTTCATATATTCAAGGTCTTAGAGACCAAGAAGATATTTAATATACTCATTATCAATAAAATAATAGCACACCTCTACTAAGAAGTGTGCTTTTTTATGTCTTATCTGTAAGCTTTTAAAGTTAGACTCTACAAAGTCAGTATGGTGATTTTATATTTAATACTTGGTATTATAGCTAGTATTATTGGTGCTCTACCGTTAGGCGCATCAAACATAGCTGTCATAAATACAACCATAAAGCAAAACGCAAAGCAAGCCTTTAAAATTGCAGTCACTGCTGGAATTGCCGAAGTGATACTATCTTACTATGCTTTGCATTGTAATATGGTCGTTAAAGATTTTTTTGATCATAATAAATGGCTCCAAATTATAATAGTTATTGCATTGATGGCAGTTGGCAGCTATCTATTCTTCAAGAAAAAGAAAAAAGAAAGCACAGCAATTTCAAAACAAAAAAAGACATCAAAATACATAACTGGTTTTGTATTAGGCATTTTGAACCCTCCAGTACTTATCTATTGGATAGTTGCTTTTGGTATTATTAACAACAATAATTTAATGCTGTCGTTACAATCGCCATTAATCGTCTTATTCTTGTTTTTTGCTGGCGTATATTTTGGTAAACTATTCACACTTTACATTTATAGTAGATTTAGTGTTGCTATAAAGAATAAAGTACAAAACATTACTTTAGTCATCAATAAAGTTACTGGTATTTTATTACTTTTAATTGGATTGGTTCAAGCAATTAAGTTAAGCTTTTAAAGAATTGTCAACTTTACCACCAAGCCTTCATTTGCTCTTATATTGAAGACCCTGTCATCTTCAAAAATGAGATATTGTCCTTTTACTCCAACTAGCTTTCCAGTATATTCTTGTTCCTTTTGAATATTTAAACTATTAGGTTTTTCTGGGTAATGTATTACAGGAAATTCTAAATTGGTTTCTGTATTTGAAGCGATATAATAATCTTGTGCTTCTTCAGGAATATATGCTTTAAGTCGTTCTCGCCATTCAACTAAATTTTCATCTTCAACATCATTTTTAAGCATTTTTCTCCAATTGGTTTTATCTGCAACTTGTGCTTTAAGAGCAACCTCTGTAATTCCTGCTAGGTACCGATTTGGCACTTCAACAATTTCTATGGCTTCATGAGCACCTTGATCTATCCATCTTGTCGGTACCTGACTTTTTCTAGTAACACCAACTTTAACGTTACTTGAATTAGCAAGATAAACGATATGCGGTTGTAACTGTACTTTCTTTTCATAGTCTAGATCGCGATCCTCTTTACCCAAATGTGCGGTAGATAGTTCTGGTCGCATGATCCAATCTCCAGCTTGAGGAATATCAAAAAAATCCTCTTTACAAAAGCCTTGACGATAAATAGGCTTATCTAAGCCACACTTTAAACATTGGTATTTTACAAACTCTAAAGTAATTAACTTATTGAGTAACTGATTCATATTCAAGAAATCATTCTCAAGCACTAGATAATATTGAATTGGATGAGCAAACTCGGTTTCCATTTTTGTCAAAACACCTTGATAAAACATATAAAAAAAAGTATTATTTTTAAAGAATAAAGATACTATAAAAATGCCTATCCCTTTAGTTAATTCCATTGCATCTTGGTTCTTAAAAAAACGATTTCATCAGATAGAATTGTTTTTAAAGTATCCTAATGAAGTACAAAACGAATTGCTTTTCCAACTGCTATCAAAGGCTAAGGAAACAGAAATCGGCAAACAATACGACTTTAATTCAATTAAGAATTACCAAACATTTTCTGAGCGCATTCCTATCTCTTCTTATGAGGATTATCAAGATGTTATTGAGCGCTCAAGAAAAGGTGAGCATAACATTTTTTGGCCAAACCCTATTAAATGGTTTGCTAAATCAAGTGGAACTACCAACGCCAAAAGTAAATTTATTCCCGTAAGTAGTGAGTCTTTAGAAGATTGTCATTATGCAGCAAGTAAAGATTTATTATGCATGTACCTCAATAATAATGAAGATTCACAATTGTTTACTGGGAAAAGTTTGCGCCTAGGAGGAAGCAAAGAACTATATGAAGAAAACGGAACTGTATTTGGTGATCTTTCTGCAATACTCATAGACAATATGCCGTTTTGGGCTGAATTTAGTAGTACACCTAGTAATCGCGTGTCTTTAATGAGCGATTGGGAAATTAAAATGCAAGCCATTGTTGAAGAAACCATAAATGAAAATGTAACCAGTCTCGCAGGTGTACCATCTTGGATGTTAGTACTACTTAACAATGTTTTGGATGCTACTGGAAAAGACAGTTTATTTGACATTTGGCCAAACCTAGAAGTCTATTTTCATGGTGGCGTAAGTTTTATTCCGTATGTAGATCAGTACAAGGCTATTCTACCAAAAGACAATTTTAAATATTATGAGATTTATAATGCTTCTGAAGGCTTTTTTGCTATTCAAGACCAAAATAATAGTAGTGAATTATTACTGATGCTCGACTACGGCATTTTTTATGAGTTTATCCCAATGGGAACATATGGCACCAACTCTGAAAAAATAATTCCTTTAAGTGAAGTGGAAATAGGTGTTAATTATGCTGTTATTATTACTACCAATGCAGGTCTTTGGCGCTATAAAATTGGAGACACTGTAAGGTTTACTTCTACTAATCCTTATAGAATTAAAATTTCTGGAAGAACCAAACATCATATTAATGTTTTTGGTGAAGAGTTAATTATAGAAAATGCAGAAGACGCTCTTAGCATGGTATGTAAAACAACCAATGCCGAGATTGTAGATTACACAGCAGCTCCAATTTTTATGAAAGGGAAAGAAAAAGGGACACATGAGTGGCTTATTGAATTTAAAACAGCGCCTAAAGATATTACGCAATTCAATAATTTATTGGACGATGCATTACAATCATTAAATTCTGATTACGAAGCTAAACGTTATAACAACATGACACTTAATATGCCTAAAGTACATATTGCAAGAGAACGTTTATTTTATGATTGGCTAAAACAACACAACAAACTTGGAGGTCAACATAAAATTCCTCGTTTATCAAACAATCGCGAATATATTGATGAATTATTAAAACTAAACACTGCTACAAGCTCTTTTAGTCGATAAAATCTGTGAAATTTCTATTTTTGTCGGAAAAATCGCTTCTTAATCTAATAAAATAGTTTTATTGAACTATTTCAATATTGATAAACTAACTTTATAATATTATTAATCCTAAATCCCTCTTGTTATGAGAACCCTTATCCTCATGGCCTTTACCTTACTTTTTAGTGTGGTATCAGCTCCAACCGTTTCTAAAACCAATTCTAAAACCAAAACATCTGATCGCATAGATAAGTACAATAAAAGTGGGCTTGAATTTTATGTACACGACATCTCTGTAAACACAAAATATACTGAGTATGCGGCGACAACATTTAGGAATAAACTAATTATGGTTTCGTCTAAAAAAATTGGAGGTCTTGGAAATGGAATAGATAAAAATACAAATGAACCCTTTACCGAATTATTTTGCTTAGACATTGATGGTCATGGTAACATCTCTAACCCATTATTGTTTTCAAGAATTATAAACACCAAAGCTAATGAAGGTCAGGTTAGTTTTTCTCCTGATGAAAAGACGATGTATTTCACTAGAAGCACTAGAGAGAATTCTAAAAATTACAAATTATACAAAACATCTTTAAAAGAAAATTCAAATGGAAACTGGATTAATGAACAAGAGCTTCCAATAAGTAATGATAAGTACTCTATTGAAAACCCTCATGTAACTCGTGATGGCAAATTATTATATTTTTCTTCAAACATGCCAGGATCGATTGGAGGTTATGACATTTATGTAGCTAAAATCAAAGCAGATGGTTCTATTGGTGAACCTCAAAATCTAGGAACAACCATTAATACCTTAAAAGATGAAAAGTTCCCATATACTTCAACAGACTCCAAGAAATTATTCATTTCTTCTAATGGTCACGAAACCATAGGTGGTTTTGATATATTTGTAAGTTCAATTGTAAATAAAAATTACAAATCGCCAAGAAACTTAGGGGCTGAAGTTAATTCAACAAATGATGAAATAGCTTTTGTTTTCATAGATAAAGATACTGGGTTTTTCTCTTCAAACAAAAAAGATGGTTTAGGTAGTTTTGATTTGTATCGATTTAAAGCTAATGCAATATATCAACAATTACAGGGCATTGTAGTGAGTGATAAAAATCAACCTCTTTCAAATGCTACTGTTGTATTACTTGATGAAGAAGGAAACGAAATTGAAAGACAGACCACTGATATAGACGCACACTATAGTTTTAAGGTAAAAGCCTTTGAAAACTATTCTGTAAAAGCGCTTAAAGAAGGTTTTAATAATTTTGAATTTGCATTCACTTCCCAAAAAACTAGCGAAAATGTGTACAGAGCGATTGTAACCTTAACCTCAAAAGAGGTTAAAGAAGAGGTAGATGTTGCAAAGAAAAAATAGATTATCGATGAACAGCATCAGAATTTTACCACATAACGAGTATTTAATTCTCTTTATCCAAAACTACTAGATGTCGTTTTTAATCTCAATTAATTGCAACTATATTTACGACAAAGAAATAAAAAATACCTTTTCTAAAAGTTAAAAATATTGTTATAGCAATATTAGTTTTTAAATCCAGATAAATAAAAACCACTCTAAAAAAGAGTGGTTTTGTTTTTTACGTTCAATTAAAACTTATGAAACAGCTTTTAACTTTTTCAACGTTGTTTTTTCCAACTTACTTTCTGCATACGATTTAGTAACATTAAGCTTTTTATCATTACTACTCGGCAATTCAAACATAGCATCTGTTAGGATTTCTTCGCATAACGAACGCAAACCTCTTGCGCCTAACTTATATTCAATAGCCTTGTTAACTATAAAATCTAGAGCTCCATCTGTAATTGAAAATTCAATCTCATCCATCTGAAACAACTTCTTATATTGTTTAATAATAGCATTTTTAGGCTCAGTTAATATTGCTCTGAGTGTTTTGGCATCTAAAGGATCCATGAATGTTAATACTGGTAGACGACCAATGATTTCAGGAATTAAACCAAAATCTTTTAAGTCTTTAGGTATAATGTATTGTAATAGGTTGTCAGAATCTAATGATGCTCCATCCTTAACAGCTTTATAACCTATTGCAGCAAGATTTAATCGCTTAGATATTTTACGCTCAATACCATCAAAGGCTCCTCCAGCTATAAATAAAATGTTCTCGGTATTTACTTCAATGAACTTTTGATCTGGGTGTTTCCTTCCTCCTTTAGGTGGTACATTAACTGTGGTTCCTTCTAATAACTTCAACAAGGCTTGTTGAACACCCTCACCAGACACATCTCTTGTAATAGATGGGTTATCACTTTTACGAGCAATTTTATCGATTTCATCAATAAAAACAATACCTTTTTCAGCTTTCTCCAAACTATAATCTGCAGCTTGTAATAAACGGGTTAAAATACTTTCTACATCTTCTCCTACATAACCAGCTTCAGTTAAGACTGTAGCATCAACAATAGCTAGAGGCACGTTAAGCATTCTAGCAACTGTTTTGGCCATGAGTGTCTTTCCTGTTCCTGTTTGCCCAACCATGATAATGTTACTTTTTTGAATCTCAATATCATCATCACTTGGTGGTTGTAATAAACGCTTGTAGTGATTATAGACTGCAACAGACATCACTTTTTTAGTATACTCTTGACCAATGATATATTCGTCAAGAAAGGCCTTTATCTGTTGAGGTTTTCTTAACATTAATTCAGTTGATAGCTCAGCATTATCAGTCTGTTTAGACTCTTCTAAAACAATACCATGCGCTTGCTCAATACAACGATCACAAATATGCGCATCTAATCCTGCAATCAATAAATTGGTTTCAGGCTTTTTCCTACCACAAAACGAGCATTCTAGTTCTTCCTTTGCCATACATTTCAATTAAACTTAATCATTCAAGAGAATGCATTAAGTATATTATTTGTTTAACCTCTTGATAGTACCTCGTCTATCATTCCATATTCTTTAGCTTTGTCTGCTTTCATCCAATAATCACGATCACTGTCTTCATAAATTTTGTCGTAATCTTGCCCTGAATGTTTACTAATGATTTGATACAACTCTTCTTTAAGCGTTAAAATTTCACGTGCCGTAATCTCTATGTCACTAGCTTGACCTTGAGCTCCTCCTAATGGTTGGTGAATCATCACACGAGAATGTGTTAATCCGCTTCGTTTTCCTTTTTCTCCAGCACATAATAACACTGCTCCCATTGAGGCTGCCATACCTGTACAAATCGTTGCTACATCTGGCTTTATTAGTTGCATTGTATCATAAATTCCCAAACCCGCATATACACTTCCACCAGGCGAATTAATATAGATTTGAATATCTTTAGAAGCGTCTGTACTTTCTAAGAATAACAATTGTGCTTGAATAATATTTGCGACTTGGTCATTGATTCCCATACCAAGAAATATAATTCGATCCATCATTAACCTTGAAAACACATCCATTGCAACAGCATTCATCTGACGTTCTTCAATGATATTTGGAGTTAAAGCTGTTGGGTACATGCTACTAATAATCTTATCGTAATATGTACTACTTATTCCTTGATCTTTTATTGCGAATTTTTCAAATTCTTTTCCGTAATCCATAGATTTTTCTTAAATCATTTATTGTGAAACAAAAAGCGTAAGACCATACAGTCTTACGCTCAAATATACTAATTTATAATGTATTTACTTAGCTGTAAAACTCTTTTACAAAATCGTCGTAAGTTATCTCTTTTGTCTTTAAGTTTGCTTCTGCTTTGTAAAGGTTTAACAATTTTTGGCTCATCAATTGTTCAGATAAACGTTTAACCTCATCTTTATTAGATAGAATACGTGTAGCAATGCCATCTAACTCTTCATCAGAAGGGTTCATTTGCCCAAACTGTGCCATTTGTGCTTTAATCATCTCTCTAGCATGAGCCTTAAGGTCATCAAAAGTAACTTGTAGACCATGTTTTTCAATTAACTTACCTTCTATTAACTGATAACGCATGCTCTTTTCAGACTTTTCATACTCTTCTTTAGCTTGATCTGCATCCATTACTTCTTCGCCAGCAGTTTGCATCCATTTTTGTAAAAATGCAGCAGGTAAATCAAATTTTGTGCTCTCTACTAAATATTCAGTAACATCATTTAATAGTTTCTGATCGCCTTGTTGTCCAAATTGCTTTTCAGAATCTATCTTTATCTTTTCTTTCAACTCTGTTACAGAAGTCACTTCTCCTTTTCCAAAGAGCTTGTCAAACAATTCTTGATCAAGATCTGCCAATTCTCTAGTATTAATTTCATTGATTGTGAAATTAACTTCTATATCTAAACCATGAGCATCATCATGTGATATTTTCAAGAAAGTCATTAGATCGTGATCATCGTTAAATAACTTCTTTGTTTTTAATGTAATTACATCACCAATCTTAGCACCAATGAATTGCTTCTCAGTAGTTTTACCTTTGAATTTATCTAAAGTGATTGTTGTAGAGTTATTGATTCCTTTCTCTTCATTTTCAAATACACCTGTGATTTCAGAATCTTTAGCAACTGTATCTTGAGAAATAATCTTACCGTATTGCTTTCTGATATGCTCAACTTGACTGTCTAGCATTTTATCATCGGCTACAATATTATAATGCGTGATTGTTTTTTTTCCTTTTAATTTCACTTCAAATTCTGGAGCTAAACCTAACTCAAATTCGAAAGTAAATGCATCAGCATCCCAATCTAGATCATCTTGTGGCTTAGGTAACGGGTTTCCTAAGACATCCAATTTCTCTTCAGTTAAATACTTATTAAGCGCATCTTGTAATAACTTATTCACCTCATCTACTAGAACTGCTTTACCGTATTGCTTCTTCACCATGGTCATAGGCACGTGTCCTTTTCTAAACCCAGGAATATTTGCCGATTTACGATAATCGCTTAATATTTTTTCAACTTTATCGCTGTAATCTTCTTTTGCGATATCTACTTTTACCACTGCATTTAATGCATCAATGTCTTCTCTTGTAATATTCATTGCTTATCTAATATGAAAATTGGGCTGCAAAAATACGATATTTTTTACAACCCAACAATATTTTAAGTTACTGTATTTGAGACTATTTTTTATCTTCTTTTAAAAATGAATACGCAATAGATTGTGATATTGATAATAGAATACTAAACAGTAGTGCCGTAAAGAAACCACTAACACCAAAACCATCAATAAACTTATCTGCTAATAAAATAATGCAAGCATTAATAACCAATAAAAACAAACCAAGAGTGACAATGGTTATTGGTATGGTTAAAATAATAAGTATGGGTTTTAAAATAGCATTCAGTAATGCCAATACAACTGCTACAATTATTGCTGCAGTAAAACCACTTACAGCTACACCAGGTAAAAAATGTGCTAGCAATACAACAATAGCTGCTGTTATTAAAAGTCTTAAAATGAGATTCATTCGTTTGAGGTTTTAAGTTTTACTAAATTTACGCTTTTTATTGCACTTGAAAAAGAATAGGTAATGAGTAAGGCACAATAACTTCTTTTCCTCTTTGTAATCCTGGTGATAATTGTGGTAATAGATTAACAACACGAATGGCCTCGGCCTCAAGTTTTGGATGTGGAGCTCTAGCACGTGCTTCTATAACATTTCCAGATTTATCAATTTTAAACATCACATAAATTCTTTGTCTTCCTGAAAGATTCAAATCGTAAGCTAGATCTATATTGAATGTCACATTTACAAAACGTGCAATTTTATCGCTCATACAAAATTTCTTGGCCCTATTACCAATAAAATCTTCACAACCTGGATACACAGGTACGTTTTCTAAAACACCATCTGGAACTTGAGTTGGAGTTAACATAAAGTTCATCTCTGGTTCACTAGCAATTCCAGCTTTAAATTTAATCTTTTCTACTTTTTTACCATCAGCATTGTAGCGAATCCATGTTTTATTGAACATATCATTTTCATAATAACCCTTCCACTTTAGAAGTCCGTTTTCTGTAAAATGTTTTTCTTCACCATTCTTTTTATTTTCAGATATCTTACCTTCTATTTTGAGCGTCCCATTTTCATAGTAGTTTTTATAGGTGCCGTTTCGATAACCATTTACATAATCGACCTTCCATTCAATAGCATTACCATTATTGTAATATTGTATCCATGTTCCTGAAAGCTGATAATCTAGATAATTTGATTCAACCTTTAAGGTTTTATCTTTTCGGTATTCTTTATAATAGCCATCCTTTAGCATTTGTTCATAAAACAATTCTCCAGTTTTATAATAACCGAGAGTGACATGTCTACCATCTCTTTTTTCAGTTTTACTTTTTACATTTCCATTTTCATAATACCAAATGGCTTCTTTATCTTGTTTACCATCTGTATAACTATATTCGCGACGTATTTGTCCGCTCTCGTAATAATCTTTCCAACTACCAATAGGCTTTTTGTCTGAATATTGTCCTTCAGTTTTAAGTTGTCCATTGCTATAATAGTCTTTAAATTCTCGAGTATCTTGTGTCAAAACTATTTGACAACAAAATAAATAAGCAGCTATGGTTAATATTAATTTCATATCTAATCAATTATTTAGTTTGTAATAAACGTAATAACGGCCTGGTAAAAATCACTTGGGTTTTCGGCATGAAGCCAATGCCCAGCATTACTTATCGTTTTAATTGTTGCCAATGGAAAATGTTGTTTGATTAAGGCTTCATCGGCAGACATAACATACTCACTTTTATCACCTCTTAGGAATAGGGTTGGGCTTTCAAATTTTGAATGTACAGGTAACGCTTCTCCAACTTCATGAACGTTGTCTTTTAATACTTCAAGATTAATTCGAAGCGCCAATTGTCCTTTATCTACCCAGTAAAGGTTTTTTAATAAAAAAAGTCGGGTTCCAACTTCAGGCACATAGTTAGACAAAACCTTATCTGCGGCGCCTCGACTTTTAATTTCATTGAAGTTCAAAGCGCTCAATCCAGCTAAAATGGCATCGTGATGAATTGGGTAAAAACGCGGACTTATATCTGCAACCAACAATTTAGACACCAATTCTGAATACATTGTAGCAAAAAGCATTGCTGTTTTTCCACCCATAGAATGCCCTAAGAGGATAATATCTTTGAGTTGATGCACATCACAATAGTGCTTTAAGTCATCTGCTAGAACATCATAATTGAATTCAGAATCGTGAAAACTACGACCATGGTTACGCTGATCTACAAGATGAACTTCAAATCCAACTTCACTAAATCTATTTCCTAGTGTTTTCCAGTTATCACTCATACCGAGAAATCCATGAAGTATTATAAACGGTCGACCAGCACCTATTATATTAGAGTGTAATTGCATTATTTTAGTTTATGAAGATACATTTGTACTACATTTTCTATGCCTAGATACAAGCTTTCAGATACTAAAGCGTGACCAATAGACACTTCTAACAATCCAGGAATATTATTTTTGAAGAACTTAATATTATCTAATGATAAATCATGCCCAGCATTGACACCTAATCCTATTTTATTTGACAATTCTGCAGCTTTTGTAAAGGGCTCAATGGCATTTTTGTTACCCAAATTATATTGATGTGCAAAGGTTTCAGTATATAGTTCAATTCGATCTGTTCCAGTTGCTTTAGCACCTTCAATCATTTCTAAAACTGGATCAACAAAGATCGATGTTCTAATACCATTAGATTTAAACTCTGAAACTACCTCAGTTAAAAAATGTTTATACTTCAGTGTATCCCAACCTGCATCTGAAGTTAATGCATCAACCGTATCTGGCACTAAGGTAACTTGCGTAGGCTTTACCTCTAGCACAAGATCTACAAATGATGTTATAGGATTTCCTTCCACATTAAACTCTGTATAAACCACTGATTTTAGATCTCTAGTGTCTTGATATTTAATATGGCGTTCGTCTGGTCTTGGATGAACAGTTACTCCTTCTGCTCCAAAACGTTGTACGTCTTTAGCAAACTGCACCACATTCGGTGTATTGCCACCTCTTGAATTACGCAATGTAGCAATCTTATTAATATTTACGCTTAACTTGGTCATTTGTTCAAATTTCTATAGCAAAAATACAAAGTACTTAATGCTTTTTGTGGTTATTTTTAATTAATTTGCATAGAATATACATTGTAATTATGCCTTTACAAGAATACATTATAAGCGATATTAAACCACTTAGCATTGATGACAAGGTGAGTGACCTACAGATGTTATTTAATGAATTGACCTATTCGCATATTCCAATTCAAAATAATGGCACTTATCTCGGTTGCATTTCTGAAACAGATGCACATTGTTTTGATGGCAAAAGAACCATTGCAGACTGTAATTATGCTATAGAAGGCTTCTTTGTAAGATCTCACACAAATTGGTTAGATGTTCTCGAAACATTTGCTCAAAACTCTTGTAATATTATGCCTGTTCTGAGTAGTAAGAATGTGTATTTGGGTTATTACGAACTCAATGACATTATTGGTCTATTTAATGATACGCCTTTCTTTTCTGAACCAGGAGGAATTCTAATTATTGAAAAAGGTATTCAAGACTATTCATTTAGTGAAATTAGCCAAATCGTTGAATCTAATGATGCAAAAATTTTAGGCGCATTTGTTTCAAAGCTTGAAAGTGATGTTGTTCAGATCACTTTGAAAATAGGAAATTCTGGCCTTAATGATGTGATTCAAACATTTAGAAGATATAGTTATAACATTGTTTCTGGTCATGAAGAAGACACCTATGTAGAGAACTTAAAAGAACGCTCAGAATATCTTAAAAAATATTTAGACATTTAAAAGATTCATCATTTTACAGATACCATAGATGAAAATAGCAATATACGGTCAATATTATCACAATAATACCCAAGAAAGCATTGAGCGTCTTTTAGATATTCTGTTGCAAAAAAAAGTTGATGTTTGTATTGAAAATGATTTTTTTAATATTATTAAGCATGAGAGTGAAACCTTTTCAAGATTTGATGCATTTAATACTTTTGAAACCTTAGACAACTCTTACTCTTTATTAATAAGTATTGGTGGTGATGGAACCATCTTAAGAGCTATAACTTACGTTAGAGACTTATTAATTCCAATTGTTGGAATTAATACAGGTCGATTGGGCTTTTTAGCTACAATTCAAACCAATCAAATTAAAGCTGCCATTGAAGATATTTTAAATGGCAACTACAAAACCTCCGAACGCACATTACTTAGTGTTACAACTAATCCAATTAATACAGACCTAGAAGAAACAAATTTTGCGCTTAACGAAATTGCTGTTAGCAGAAAAAATACAACCTCGATGATTACGGTTGAAACAAATTTAAATAGTGAATATTTAACATCGTATTGGGCTGATGGACTTATATTATCTACTCCTACTGGCTCAACTGGGTATTCGCTTAGCTGTGGTGGACCAGTAATTACTCCAGACACAAATAGTCTTGTATTAACACCTATAGCACCTCATAATTTGAATGCAAGACCTTTAGTAATCCCTGACGATACAGAAATACAATTAAAGATTGACGGTCGGGAAGAACATTATTTAATATCTCTCGATTCTAGAATTGCTACACTACACAATTCAACTGTTGTTACTATAAAAAAGGCTAAATTTAAAATCAAAATGGTAGAACTCCTAAAAGAAAGTTTTATTGATACCCTCAGAAAAAAGATGCTTTGGGGTGAAGACAGGCGAAACTAAACAATAAAATCCTACAAAAACTGTTTATCTGTAATACTATTTGCCTCAAATTGTTATAGGCAAATCATATTTATTATATTTGCAAACTTTTAAAAATTTATGAGGTATTTTATCTTATTTTTATTGAGTATAAGTTTCGCACAAATAAGCCATTCTCAAATATATGAAATTGGTGTGTTTGCTGGCGGAAGTAATTTTATTGGTGATGTTGGTGCCACAAACTACATCTCACCCAATAGGCCTGCTTTAGGTGCTATTTTTAAATGGAATAGAAGTCCAAGACATTCTTGGCGTGTTTCTATAATTTATGCTGATTTAGTAGGTGAAGATAAAAATTCTGATGACCCAAGGCGAATTGCTCGTGATTACTCTTTTGACAGTAATTTATTAGAAATATCTGCAGGTATGGAATTTACATTTTGGGATTTTGACCTTCACACAACTGGCATAAAATTTACACCTTATTTGTTTTCTGGTATCACATCTGCCTACCATGACAACTTTTATTTCGACCAAACTGGTACTATAAGAAGTGAAGATACTAGCAGCTGGGCGTTTGGCATCCCAATGGTACTTGGAGTTAAAACCAATATTACAAATCATTTTGTTTTAGGCATGGAAATTGGTGCTAGATATACATTTTCTGATGAAATTGATGGAAGTGTTCCTGATGCAGATTTTAGAGAAAACCTAAGTTTTGGTAATACGAATAGTAATGACTGGTATGTGTTTTCCGGTTTTACATTAACTTATACATTTGGTCAAAGGCCTTGTTATTGTAATTTTTAAATGAACTCAAAAGATCAAATACAACTCAACAAACTACCAAATCATGTCGCCATAATTATGGATGGTAATGGTCGTTGGGCTAAACAAAAAGGAATGGTACGGGTTTTTGGTCATGAAAATGGAACTAAATCTGTCAGAGATATAGTTGAAGCCTCTGCAGAAATAGGGATTAAACATTTAACACTCTACGCTTTCTCTACAGAAAATTGGAAACGGCCTAAACTAGAAGTACAAACCTTAATGAAGCTTTTGGTTAAATCACTAAAAAAAGAAATCAAAACACTTCAAGACAATAACATAAAACTTTCTGCTATTGGAAATCTTGACGATTTACCAAAAAAAGCACATTCAGAGTTATTAGAGGTTATTGATAAAACAAAAAACAATTCGCACATGACCTTGACCCTAGCACTAAGTTACGGTTCTAGAGAAGAGATCATCAAGGCTGTAAAAAATATTGCTGCGAACGTTAAAAATAATATAATTTCTATTGAAAGTATTGACGAATCAATTATAAATAAGCATCTTTACACGCAAAATTTACCAGATGTTGATTTGTTAATAAGGACTAGTGGTGAACAAAGAATAAGCAATTTCTTATTATGGCAAATAGCCTATGCCGAATTATATTTTACAGATGTATTATGGCCAGATTTTAAGAAAGAAAACTTATATGAAGCTTTGATCAACTATCAAAACAGAGAACGACGATTTGGAAAAACCAGTGAACAACTTAGTTAACAACATACTTTTGAAAACATACATCAAGCAACTATTAACCGCATTTATTTTTATCTTTTCTTGTGTGTCAGTTGCACAACAACTTGACTTTAATAATGGTAAAACTTACACTTTAGAAGAAGTGACCGTTACTGGTAACACTAATTTTAGTGAACAAACTATTGTCTCCTATTCTGGTTTGCGTAAAGGTGAACAAATTGTCATTCCAGGTGAAAAAATCAGTAATGCAATAAAGAAGTTATGGAAAAGTAACTTATTTAGTAGTATTGATGTTTACCTAGTTAGAACAGAAGGTGATAAAGCATATATAGAAATTAACTTAGTTGATTTACCTGAACTTAATGAAGTAGATATACAAGGGGTAAAGAAGAATAAAAAAGACGTATTATTAAAAGACAACAACCTTTCTAAAGGTGTTAAGGTTACTGAAAACCTCATTACGACTACACGTAATTATCTTACAAACAAGTACAAAAAAAATGGCTTCCTAAATACTAAAGTTACGGTAAACACAAAAGAAATTACCAATGACTCTATAGAAAAAAGTCGTGTCAATATGTTGATTTATGTTGACAAAGGTGAGAAAGTTAAAATAGATAAAATTAATTTTACTGGTAACGAAAAGCTTTCTGGGAAGAAACTCAGAAAAGCCATGAAAAACACCAAACAAAAAAACCCTATACGTATTTTAAAACGTTCAAAATATATTGAAGAAGATTACAAAGAAGATTTAGTAAATATTATTGATAAGTATAAAGAAAATGGGTATAGAGATGCAAGAATAATATCAGACTCTATAATCTATAAAGACGATAAAACCATTACACTTAACATTCAAGTTGAAGAAGGTGAGCAATATCGATTTGGTAAAATTACTTTCGTTGGAAATAGTGTGTATACAGACGAACAATTGCATTCTATTTTAAGAATCAATGAAGGCGACACCTACAATGGTGTTGAATTACGTAAACGTATTGCTGATGACACTAGACCAGATGCTGTAGATATTACAAATGCCTATCAAGATACAGGATACCTTTTCTCAACGATTAACCCTGTTGAAGTTAGCGCTGATGGTAACGTAATTGATATGGAAATTAGAATTTCTGAAGGTAAACCTGCTTACTTCAATAACGTGACTGTTAGAGGAAACGATAAAACTAACGACCATGTTATATATAGAGAATTACGTACAAAACCTGGTCAGCTCTATAGCAAAAGTAACGTCGTAAGAACTATTAGAGAATTAGGTCAGCTTGGTTATTTTGATGCGCAACAAATATCTCCAGATTTTAAAAACATGAACCCTAACGATGGTACTGTAGATATTGAATATTCAGTAGTAGAAGCTGGTTCTAGTCAAATAGAACTACAAGGTGGTTATGGCGGTGGTGGCTTCATTGGAACATTAGGGCTTTCTTTCAATAATTTTGCTATAAAAGATCTTTTTAACAAAGAAGCTTGGAAACCAATTCCTACAGGAGATGGTCAAACATTAGCTTTACGTTTACAAGCGTCTCGTTTTTTCCAAACCTATAGCTTTTCATTTTCTGAACCTTGGCTAGGTGGAAAGCGTCCAGTACAATTATCTACTTCAATATCACACACAAGACAATTTTTATTTAATCCTGTTACAAGAGATGCAGATAAAGACCGTCGATTTAATATTACAGGTATTTCGGTTGGATTAGCGAAACGATTAAAAGTTCCAGACGATTATTTTACATTATCGCAATCTATTGGATTCCAACATTACGACCTTAAAAATTATAATACTGGATTATTCACTTTTGGTGATGGCTACTCAAACAACCTTTCATATACTGTTGGTTTAAGTAGAAATAATCTTTACACAGATCCAATTTATCCTGAAGGCGGATCAAGTTTTGCTGTAACGGCAAAGTTATCTTTTCCGTATTCTTTATTTAACAATGTAGATTATAAAGCATTAAAAGAAGAACGTGATGCACTTAATCCTGCAGACCCAGATGATTTTGAAAGAATCGGTGAAATAGATCAAGAGCGTTACAACTGGTTAGAATTCTACAAAGTTAAATTTAAAGGCGATTGGTATACGCGCATAGTGAAAAAACTGGTGGTAAAGTCTGGTTTAGAGTTTGGCTTTCTTGGCGCATATAACAATGATAGAGGTGTTATCCCTTTTGAACGATTTTTCCTTGGAGGTGATGGTTTAGGAAATTTTGCTTTAGATGGAAGGGAGATCATACAGCTTCGTGGTTATCCAAATCAGTCATTATCATCTCAAGATGGTGGAACTATTTACAATAAATTTTCGTTAGAATTAAGATATCCTATTACCTTAGAAGGTCAAGCAAAGATTTTTGTGCTTGGGTTTGCTGAAGGTGGAGCTTCATTTGATAATTTCAGAGATTACAATCCGTTTAACATCAATCGTTCTGCAGGTTTTGGACTTAGAATTTTCATGCCAGCTTTTGGGTTATTAGGTATTGATTTTGGTCACGGCTTTGATGCACTTCCAGGTCAAATCAATAAGAATGGATGGGAAACTCACTTTATTATTGGACAACAATTTTAATTTTGGCACGATATTTTCAATAAGCAATTATGACGATTTAATGCAGGTGTTAAAATTTTTCAGAATATATTTCGTTAATTTGAAAAATGAAACCCAATGGCAGTATCGTAATTATAATCTGTCATTTTAATATTTATAGTGATATCAATAAATTATAAAATAAAACAGATGAAACATAAAGTTCTTTTTTTAGTGACAGTATTGAGTGTAATGAGCTTTGTTTCCAATGCACAACGTGGAGTTAGAATTGGCTATATAGATACTGAATATATTTTACAAAATGTACCAGAATATCAACAAGCTACGACGCAGTTAGACCAAAAGGTACAGCAATGGAAAATAGAGATTGAGCAACGATTGAATGCCGTAGATTTAAAGAAAAAACAATTAGAAACTGAGCGTGTATTATTAACTAATGAATTGTATGAAGAACGTCTGGAAGACATTTCTTATGAAGAAACAGAAATCTTAGATTATCAACAAAAACGTTTTGGTCCTAATGGTGATTTAATGATTCAAAAGCAACAATTAATACAACCTATACAAGATCAAATTTTTGCAGCAGTTCAAGAAATTGCAGGTAACAAAAAGTATGATTTTATTTTTGATAAATCTGCAGACGTTGTTATGCTCTACTCTGCTGAACGTTTTGACATTAGTGAACTGGTTATTAGGAGTATTACTAGATCATCTAAACGTACGCAAGCCAAATCTAGAGCTGAACGCAGAAAAGCTGAACAAGAAGATGTTGTCCCAGTTGTGAATAAAGAATTAGATGAACGCGAAAAGGCTTTAGAAGACAAAAAGAATGCTCGTGACACTGCAGTAGCTAAACGTCAAGAAGATCAACAGAGACGTAGAGATTCATTAAAAGATGCAGCAGCAGCACGTCGTCAAAAAATATTAGATGACAGAGCTAAAGCAAAAGCTGAACGTGATAGTATAAATAGCGCTAAGCGAAATGTGCCTCAAGACACAATTGCCTCAAGAAAAGCAGGAGACAAAACAAGTCCAACAACTGGAAATACTGAAAAAACACCAGCACAGATCGCTGAGGAAAAGAAGCAACAAAAAATAAAAGACAGAGAAGCACGACAAAAAGCCTTAGACGAGAGAAGGAAAAAAATACTCGCTGACAGAAAAAAAGCCAAAGAAGAACGAGAAGCTAATAAAAAGAAAAAGGACAGTGTTCCTGACAATAATAACTAAAAACAATAATTATAACACGTAACAAATTTTAAAATGAAACATTTAAAAACCCTTTTATTTGCAAGTTTACTTTTCATTGGAGCTACAAGTTTTTCAGCTGCACAGTCTAAAGTAGCGCATATAAATACGACTCAGTTAGTTGATGCCATGCCAGAGATGAAAGCTGCAAAAGCTGAGATTGAAAAATTGACTAAGACTTACGAAGCAGAAATAAAGACTATGGCTACTGAACTTCAAACTAAAATGAAGCAATTCCAGTCTGAAGCAGACACAAAAACTGAAGAAGAGAATACAGCTAGAGTTCAAGAAGTTCAAACTATGGAGCAAAGTATTCGTCAATACCAAGCACAAGCACAACAAGACTTGCAAAAGAAAGAAACAGACTTACTAAAACCTATTTTTGAAAAAGCTAAAGCAGCAATTGATAAAGTAGCCAAAGCTCTAGGTTATGAGTATGTTTTAGATTCTACTACTGGTGGAGGAGTTCTAGTTGCAGATGGTAAAGATCTATTAGAAGATGTTAAAAAAGAATTAGGATTCTAAAAAAACATCTACTAAAATAATTGAACATGAAAGCCACTTTAATAAGTGGCTTTTTTATTTTTGTAATTCATTATGAGTAAAGCACCTATTGGCATTTTTGATTCTGGAATTGGAGGTACATCTATCTTTAAAGAGATGCATACACTCTTACCTTTTGAAAATTCTATTTATCTAGCTGATAGCAGGCATGCACCTTATGGTAATAAATCTAAACAAGAGATTATTAACCTCAGTATTAAAAACACAGAAAATTTACTTTCTAAAGGATGTAAGATCATTGTCGTTGCCTGTAATACAGCTACAACTAATGCCATTGGTTATTTAAGAGCGACCTATAATATACCTTTTATAGGAATTGAGCCTGCCATAAAACCCGCAGCATTAAATACAAAAACCAAAACCATAGGTATTTTAGCCACCAAAGGCACGCTAACTAGCAAATTATTTCATCAAACAACAGATCTCTATAGCAATGGTATTCGAGTGATAGAACAAATAGGAGATGGTATTGTTCCCTTAATCGAAACGGGTAAAACTGAATCTGAACAGATGAGAGAATTACTAAAAATATATCTTAAGCCTATGATTGAAGCCAATATTGACCATTTAGTGTTAGGCTGTACACATTACCCGTATTTAATTCCTCTACTTATTGAAATGTTACCTAAACAAGTTAAAATAATAGATTCTGGCTTGGCTGTTGCAAGACAAACAAAATCTATTTTAGATCAACATCAACTTCTAAATAAGACACTTATAAAACCCATCAATATGTTTTATACTAATGGTAGTGTTCAAGTGCTCAGAAGCATTATAAACCAAAAGTTTCCAGTAGAAGCATTAGACTTTTAAACTATTTGAACCAACTCGAATAGTTTACATAATTGTTTGCGATACGGTCAATTTCATTAGAAATTAATTCTTGACTAATATCTTTTATTTTCTTTGCAGGAACACCAGCATATATACTTCCAGATTCGACTCTGGTATTTGCTGTTACTACAGCTCCTGCTGCAATAATACAATTGCTCTCAACTATACAATCATCCATAATAATGCTTCCCATGCCAATGAGGACATTATCATGTACTGTACAGCCATGTACAATAGCATTATGACCAATAGATACATTATTTCCTATAGTAGTTGGTGATTTTTGATAGGTAGCATGTATAATTGCTCCATCTTGCACATTGACTTTGTTACCCATTTTTATGTAATGTACGTCGCCTCTAACAACTGCATTGAACCAAATACTACATTGGTTTCCTATAGTGACGTCACCTACAATGGTAGCGTTTTCGGCAATGTAACAATCCTCAGGGATTTGAGGTTGTTTCCCATTTACTGGTTTTATAACTGGCATATTGAATTATAATCTATAATTAATTTTTATTTATTGAACTATTTAAAAAACGCTAATAAATTAGCTTTCTTAGATGCCGAAACTATGATTTGTTTTCCACTACTTAAAATTACACTTCCGCCTTTTCCTTTCACATATTTGGTAACTTCGTTAACATTGACCAAATAACTTTTATGTACTCTAGCAAAACTACTGTCTGTAAGTGCTTCTTCAAAATATTTTAAAGTTTTACTAACTAGTTTTTTCTTATTGTTTTTTAAATAGATTTCAGTGTAGTTATCATCCGCTTTACAATATAATATATTAGAGGTGTCTAAGACTTCAAATCCGTCCTGCTGCGGTATCGTTATTTTACCATTAACGTGATTCGTTTTTGATACCAATACCTGATCTTGTAAAGCGTCTTCTTTAGTTTTTATATCAGTTACATAGTCTACAGCCTTAATTAGTTCATCTATAGAAATAGGTTTCATTAAATAATAGGAAGCATGGGCATTGAGTGCTTCAATAGCATAATGATTATATGCTGTTACGAATATCGTCTCAAAATCTATATCACCAACTTTATCTAACAAATCAAACGCATTTCCATAAGGCATCTCCACGTCTAAAAACACCAGATCTAAATCGTGATTTCTAATGAGCACCAATGCATCATCTATGTTAGCAGCTTCACCTAATATATCAAGATTAGGGCAGTATTTTTTAAGATAGTTCTTAAGAATTTCCCGACTAGTCTCTTCGTCTTCTACAATGATAGATTTAAGCTTCATGTTTCAAATATTGATATGATTAATCTTTTTTAAGTGTCACTACTACTTTTGTTCCTGTATCTTCTTCATTCTGAAAATCGTCAACAAAAACGTCAACTTTATCCTTATACATTTGATTTAAAATGGTTACTCTTTTCTTGATATTACCCATTCCTTTAGAGTTTTGCTTTTGTTGATTTTCGGTTTTTAGAGATTTTGAACGTTCTCTACCAATTCCATCGTCAGAAACTGTGATTGTGATTTCGGTAGTATTCTTTTTTTCTATACTAATGTTTAAATGCCCTTTTTGTTTTTTATAACGAAGTCCATGCCAAACCGCATTCTCTATATATGGCTGTAATAACATTGGAGGAATTTGATATTCTGAAATAGGTATAGCGTTATCTATTGTTATACTATAATCAAATTTATCTTGAAATCTAAAATGTTCTAACTTAGTGTATAGTTCTAGTAGTTCGATCTCCTTTTCAAGTGGAATGAAATCTTCTTCACTATTTTCTAAAACAGCTCGCATCAAATGAGAGAAATCGGAAAGGTATTTATTAGCGGTACGTTCATCATTAATTGCTATAAAACTATTTACAGAATTAAGTGCGTTGAAAATAAAATGTGGATTCATTTGGCTTCTCAACGACTTTAATGCTAACAGGTTATTAGCTAAACGCTGCTGTTTTATATACTTGAACATAAAAAAGCCAATAACAACCAATAATAACATACCAGTTATTAACGAATAGATAATTAATTGCTGGTTCTTATTACGCTCTGAGATCAAACTATTAGTTAATTGCCTATCACTTTCAAGACTAGTTATTCGGTTTTGTTTTTCGATAATATTACGTCTAAAGCGGTCTGCCTGAGAGAGCTCTTGCTCTCTTTTTATATAGAGTTCGTCTACAACATCTTTATAGGCCTCAAAGGCAACTTTGGCTTCTTCATAGTTGCCAGCATCAAAATGAACATCTGATAATTTCTTAGTGGCATCCTTTTTAACAACAAGATCTTCTTTTTCATTGGCCTCTTGAATACTTTTTTCAAAGTATGGTATTGCATTGAGATAATCTTTTTGTAAGAAATAAGCGTTTCCAATTTTATAATTTTGTTTTTGAGGAGTAAGTGCACTTTCATTTTCAATTAAAGAATCGTTTTCTACGTCCTCTACATCTTCAATAATCTCCTTTCTAAGTATAATTTCTTTATCATAATTTCTAGCTGTATTTTGAAAATCTGCAACGGTTACTTTCTCTTCTAACGCTCTTTTTTTAGTTTGTTGCTCAGCTAAATTCATTGTTCTATCAAAAGCCTCTTCTGCTGCAGCCGTTTTCCCAGATGCATTATAAACCTGGGCAATTTTTGAATTCAAATCTACTACTTTAGGCGATATTAAATGATTTTTAGCTACCTCAAGCCCTTTATTATATGCCTCTAAAGAGGCTTCAAAGTCTTTTATATGATAGTAAGTGTCTCCTAAGCCTTCATAAAAAGTGGCTTTTTGATAATTTCCCAATGAACTTACGTCAATGGCCTCATAAGTATCTATACTCTCTTGATAGTTTTTATTTAAGCCATAAGCATTAGCCAAACCTAATTTTGCCTCATTGGTTTCTAAATTCTGTAGACTGATTCTATAATTGGTTACGGCTAAATCGTATTGTTTCCAATACATGTAAACTTCTGCTAAAACTTGATAGGCTTCAGCATTTTGTTTAACTGAATTACTCTGCAATAAGGCTTCTCCAACGAATTCAATACTTTTGGCTACATCTTTTTTCTTGAATTTAGCTACAGAATCAATTAACGAGTTGAACAGTTTAATATCACGCTTATATTTTGAATTAGTTTTCTTTTTTATAATAACTGGTTCAACTTCAATGGTAATTCTATCATCATTGATTATCGTATAGTAAACAGTTTCAAAGTCTTTATGTCTAACAATAAGCTCATCTCCTTTTTTTACTCTAGTAATTAAGAACCTACCATCTGAATCAGTAATTGTGTATGCGCCTCCATTAACCTCTATATTCACTTTAGGTATTGGTTTATATGTATCGCTTTCGCGAACAGAACCTCGTATAGAAAAATAAGAATTGCTTTCCTGTGCATTCAAATTTAAAATTGGAAAACACATCAGAATTAATAGACTATATCTTAGAAGTAATGACATTTTAAAATTTAGTTGACTAAACATACATACTTTAATTGATTTAATAAAATGATGTCTTAGCAATATCAGCAGTTTAGTCTATAGAAAAGACATTCTTACTCATTAAAACGTACTAGTTACGCATTATAAAAAGTGGTTTGCTCATTATCGTTTTTAATTAACAAAAGACATAATTAGATTTACTATATCAATTTAAAAACGATTAAAAATGAAAATACTTTTAAAGGTAAACCTATTTACAATAGCAATGATGATATGTTTATCGTGTAATGCCAATAATAAAACCAATGAGGTAAGTTTGGCTAGAAATGGAGACTCAAAACATGAGCTTAATAAGCAATTCATAAAAGTGGCACTTTTATTAGATACAAGTAATAGCATGGACGGTCTTATAGATCAAGCTAAATCACAACTTTGGGATGTTGTGAATGAGTTATCTTATGCTAAGTGTGGTAATGATAAACCCAGCTTACAAATTGCTTTATATGAATACGGAAATGACAATTTGAATAGTGAAGAAGGCTATATTAGACAAGTCATAGCATTTAGCAGTGATTTAGATGAAATATCAAAACAATTATTTTCACTCACCACTAATGGTGGAAATGAGTATTGCGGTCAAGTAATCCAAACGTCATTAAACCAACTTAATTGGGGAAATAATCAAGATGATTTGAAGCTTATCTTCATCGCTGGAAATGAGCCCTTTTCGCAAGGTAAAATCAACTATAAAGATGCTGCAAAATTAGCTCACAGTAAAGATGTCACTGTAAATACTATCTTCTGTGGAGACTATAATCAAGGTATTTCTACTTATTGGAAGGATGGTGCTGATATTACTCATGGTGATTATATTGCGATAAATCATAACCAAGCTACTACTTACGTCGCAACACCATTTGACGACCAAATACTAAAGCTAAATCAAAAACTCAACAATACATATATTGCCTATGGACGTTTAGGGAAGTCCAAAATGCATGTGCAAGCTGAACAAGACGCCAATGCTCATGGTTATAGCAACGAAAATGCAGTGAGCAGAACAGTAAGTAAAAGTTCACATCTATACAAAAACGCAACATGGGATTTAGTTGATGCTGAAAGTGAAGAAAACTTCAGATATGAAGATTTAAAAGACAGTGATCTACCAGAAGAGCTAAAAGGAAAAAGCAAGTCTGAAATAAAAGCTTATGTTTCTAATAAACGAACTGAGCGTAATTCTATACAAGAAGAGATTCAAGCTTTAAATGAAAAACGTCGTAATTTTATCGCTTCCAAACAAAATGATAATACAAGGCTTGAAAGTGCTATGATTAAAGCTATAAAAACTCAAGCAAAACAGAAAAAGTATAAATGGTAATCTTAATAACAAACAAGCTTAAAATAAAAACATCTCGGAAATTCCGAGATGTTTTTATTTATATCATATAAGAAGAATTAATTAATTGCAGGACAATTACATTCGTACTTTTCTTTTCTACAATTAAAGTTGTATCCTAATGTTATTTGGTGGAAACCACCATTGTTAAAAACAACAGAATTTGCTTGGTATGAATAGGTATAGGCAAATACAAAATTGTTATAATCTACACCAACAAAAGGGGTAAAGTACTGTAGTTTTTGACTACTTACACCTGAACCATCTTGAAATTCTGCACCATCAAAACTTCTTCGGTAAGATAACCCTCCCCAAAGTGTACCAAAATCCATTTCTCTATAAACCTTAGCATTGATATCGATAGAAGACTCTTCTGTAGCATCTCTATACATATACATTATAGAAGGCTCATAACTCCAATCGCTATTATATTTACTAAATGTATTACCAGCTGAGAATAGGTATGTTCTCAAATTATCATAGCTTAATCCTTGTTCATTGAAATTAATACCATCATTATTAAGTACGTTCTTAACAGTAGCATGAGCGTAAAAATCTATCAAATGATATGAGAATCCAAAATCTACGTTGAAGTTTGTAGCACTTTGTTCTACACCAGCAATAATTGGATCGAATCCATCTGCTAAAAACTCTGTTTCATCTAATTTATACTGAATTAATCCAGCACTCAAACCAAATGATAACATATTTAAATCAATTTCATTTCTAGAAAACATCAAGTGATGCGCATAAGTTAAATATGCTCCTGTTTGTGAATGATAACCGTTTTTATCATTATAAACTATTGCTCCAACTGCAGAAGGAGAGTCACCAATTCTACTATTGACACTCAAGGTTTGTAAGTTTGGAGCTTCGTCTTGTCCGAACCACTGCTGTCTAGCAGTAAGTCTTACTTTAGCACAATTTGCTACACCAGCCATTGACGGATGGATTAAATAATAATTATCTGTTAAATAATCTGAATAAATGGGTAATCCTTCTTGAGCAGTACCAATTTGAGTAAACAATGCTATAATCGCTATTAAACAATACTTTTTTAAATTCATATCTTATTTATCTTTTCAGGGTAAAATGGGCTTTAAATTCTTTACGTTGACCATTATTAGGTTCGTTGTACTCTACCACAAAC
>NZ_CANNDQ010000004.1 GCF_947503375.1 uncultured Psychroserpens sp. | reverse complement strand
GTTTGTGGTAGAGTACAACGAACCTAATAATGGTCAACGTAAAGAATTTAAAGCCCATTTTACCCTGAAAAGATAAAATGGATACTTGATAGTTTAAAAGCTGAATGAATTAAAATCCATTCAGCTTTTTTATGTTTTATTAATGATAGTATATGCTGAAGAAGATTTAAAAATACATTATAAGTATATTTAGATAAAATGTGCTTTCCATTTAATATAATAGAAGATATGAATGCAAATAAATAATCAAGGCTGAATTGTAAAATTCAGCCTTGATTATTTCTATTGTAGCTAGAAGCTTATTACAGATTGAAACCTAAAGTTAAAGTAACATTTGAATTGCTTGTGTCTAAAGTTGCGGCATCTGTTAAGCCAACTGAAAACAATTGATTATCAATAGTTCTTTGTGCATTATCATAAGTTAGATCTATTCGAGTATTACCAATATTATAACCTAAACCAAATGAATAACCTGTTAAGTTTCCGTAGAAAGAATCATCCTCATATGGACTTTCTTCAAAGCGATAACCACCTCTGAAGCTAAATTGTTTATGCTTGTATTCGCCTCCAAATCTATAGGTATTGGCTACTTTAAAAAGAGTACTCATAACTTGATTTTGTGATATGAAAAAGGGGTCAGAATCAGGTCTGAATTCAATATTTGTATAATCCTTTCTTGAATAATCAAAACTTAATAACCCTTTATCACCGAAAACATAAGCAAGACTACCTGTGATTTTTCCTGGAGAACGTAAACGATAATCAGGGAAAACGTTAACCACATTAGGATTCACATTTGCAGTGAAACTTCCATCAATATCGTTAACAATAGTAGAAAGGCCCTGTGTGGTTTCCTCAGTTATCGTGAACCAAGTAGGTGAATTGTATGTAAATCCAGCCCTAAACTCTTTTGTTAATTTGTAAATTGCTCCTAATTGGAAAGAAAAACCATTACCTCTGGTTAGCAGGCTATTGTTAAAAGCTACGTTAGTGACTACAGAATTTTCATTAGAATTAGATTCTCTAAAATAAGTAAACCTTTCATAATCTATAAAATGTGCATTTAGATTTAACCCTAAATATAATTTATTCTCATATTCTGCTGAAGCATTAAAACTAATTTTTCCGTTGTAACCTCTAGCTACATAATCATATTGTTGATTAAATGTGCCTGGAGCAATGTTTGAAGAATAATTTATATTTGCATCAGTATCACTATCTGGTTCTAATATAAAGGATTCAAATCCTAAAAAGGCTTGTTGATTCCCAAATCCAAAAGTAGAGCCGATCTCTAAATATGCTTGAGAAATAGTTTCGCCAGGAAACGCTGATATTTGATCTAAACGCTGACCTTGGGCATAAGCTAAGAAATAATTGTCAATTGAATTAGTATTCTGTCCCGAAGCAAACCATTGGTCATCATAATTACCTGTTTTATCATAGGCTATACTAATAACAAATTTGTTCCATGATGCATTTTCATTGGTGTTTGCAAATACGAAAGCAGCTCCTGCCTGATGTAAGTCGATTTTTGAATCTGATGATGAACTTCTTCCATTAAAAAACGAAATGTCATTATCAACAGTTAAGCTAGATAGTGATATTGAAGCGTGGCTTCGATTAAATATTGCAGATCCAGCTGGATTAACACTAACGGCAGACATATCTCCGCCTAAAGCTCCAAAAGCACCACTTAGGGCTCTAAATCGAGCACTTCCTTGTATTTCGTCTTGAGAATATCGTAATGCATCAGATATATCTTGTGCTATAGCATTAGACATAGCAAGGACACTTAAGACAATTAAACTTAATTTTTTCATTTATATTTTTTTTTTTTGAAATTTAGTGCTAAATAAATGTATGACCAATTTATCGTCTTCTTCCAGAAGAACTTCTCATTCCAGAAGATCTAGAAGATGAGCCACGACTACCTCTCATAGATGAACTCCGAGAAGTACCACTTGATCGTCTAACAGATGGAGAACTTCGTCTAACTGAAGAACTACTAGAGTTAGTTCTAGCTCTCGTGTTATTTCTTCTAGTAGTCGTTGTATTCATCCTACGAGTAGTACTATTAGGTCTTGTAGTTCTTACTGATGTATTTCTTCTAGTGGTAGTGCCTCTGTTATTAATTCTTCTAGTTGTGGTATTTCTAGTTGCTCTAGATCGACCATTGTTAAAAGAAGTTGAATTTCTTCTTATACCATTTGATGTATAAGACCTTCTATTTATTGCATTTCTGCTTGCATATACGTTTCCATAACCTCTTCTTCCTGCATTAAAAGCGACACCTCTATATCCTCTATTATAATAACCTGGAGGGCACCAAAAACCATTATTCCAACCAAAGCCTCCCCAGCCAAAGCCAGCATTCCAGCCTCCCCAGCCCCAGCCAGCATTCCAACCCCAATTATTCCAGCCCCAGCCCCAGCCAGCATTCCAACCCCAATTATTCCAGCCCCAGCCCCAATTATTCCATAACCAAGGATTATTCCAGCCCCAGTTATTCCAGCCGTTGTCTATAATGTTTATGGTTACATTTTCGTTAGCTTGGCCCCAACCTGCATACCCTGTTTGAGCACCATTTAGTTGCTCGTCTTCAATATAATCACTAGAGTAAGAGTCAATATCTGTAAATATGACCTCTTCATCAGTTGGGATGTCACTGTACTGATTTGATTTTTCTGCAAAATAATTTTTATAATAACTACTGTTGCTTGTAGTTTCTGTAGGAGCTTCAACTTCTTCCACAACTTCATTTTCATCATTATAGATACCATCACTATCATAACCAACATATTGGTATGATCCACAAGAAGCTAGAACAAATGTAAAGCTTAGTGCAACAAAAAATGGCAATTTTGTTTTTATGTAGTTATTAAATTGCATATCTCTTTATTTTTATTGTTGAACATTACAAAAATAGTTAGTTTTGTCGAACTATTTTTTTATTTAACATAATTACAAATTTTGTGCCAAAATACAGATCATGAGTAAAAATCTTACAAGCAGAGAAGAAGACTATTCAAAATGGTATAATGAGCTAGTCGTAAAGGCTGATTTAGCAGAGAACTCTGCTGTAAGAGGTTGTATGGTTATTAAACCGTATGGTTATGCAATATGGGAAAAAATGCAGGCCGAATTAGATAGAATGTTTAAAGAAACAGGTCACCAAAATGCTTATTTCCCTCTTTTTGTACCAAAAAGCTTATTTGAAGCTGAAGAAAAAAATGCTGAAGGATTTGCAAAAGAATGTGCTGTAGTAACACATTATAGATTGCAAAACGATCCTGAAAACAAGGGAAAGCTTCGTGTTGATCCAAATGCTAAGTTAGAAGAAGAGCTTGTGGTAAGACCAACTAGTGAAGCTATAATATGGAGTACTTACAAGGGTTGGATTCAAAGCTATAGAGATTTACCTATATTAATAAATCAATGGGCAAATGTTGTGAGATGGGAAATGAGAACACGTTTGTTTTTGCGTACAGCAGAATTTTTATGGCAAGAAGGTCATACAGCACATGCAACTAAGAAAGAAGCCATAGAAGAAGCTGAATTAATGAATAATGTTTATGCAGATTTTGCGGAAAATTTCATGGCTATACCTGTTATTAAAGGCGTAAAAACTGAAAGTGAACGCTTTGCTGGTGCAGTTGAAACATTTTGTATTGAAGCATTAATGCAAGATGGTAAGGCTCTGCAGGCAGGAACATCGCATTTTTTAGGGCAGAATTTTGCCAAAGCATTTGATGTTAAGTTTTCTAATAATGAGGGTAAATTAGATTATGTATGGGCAACATCTTGGGGAGTTTCTACACGATTAATGGGAGCACTAATCATGACGCATAGTGATGATAAGGGACTAGTTTTGCCGCCAAATTTAGCGCCTTTTCAAGTTGTCATTGTGCCTATTTATAAAAATGAAGAGCAATTAAATGCAATTACTGAAAAAGCTAATACTATAATTAAAGCGCTAAAATCTAAAGGGATTAGTTGTAAGTTTGATAATAGGACTACGCACAGACCAGGAGCTAAATTTGCACAGCATGAATTGCAAGGCGTACCATTAAGAATAGCAATAGGACCTAAAGATTTAGAAAATGGAACTATTGAATTGGCGAGACGTGATACGTTATCTAAGGAAGTCATTGATATGACGAATTTAACTGCCACTATTCAGAATTTACTTGAAGCGATGCAAACGGATTTGTTTGCAAAAGCTTTAAAATTTAGAAACTCTCATACTACTGAGGTAGACGACTTTGAGACCTTTAAAAAAGTTTTAGAAACAAAAACAGGATTCATTTCAGCGCACTGGGATGGTACTGCTGAAACCGAATTAAAAGTAAAAGAATTAACTAAAGCTACCATAAGATGTATTCCTTTAAATATGACTAAGGAAGGCGGAAAGTGTGTCTACAGTGGGAAGCCATCTAAAGGTAGAGTGCTTTTTGCAAAGGCATATTAATTTTTTTTTAAAAAAATTTGATTAGGTATTGCAACATTTAAAAATAGTTGTATTTTTGCATCCGCAATGAATAATTGCACGCTCATTTGAAATGTAATGTTGAATTACGATATTACAGTTAAATAAGACTCAAATGGCCCGTTCGTCTATCGGCTAGGACGCCAGGTTTTCATCCTGGTAAGAGGGGTTCGATTCCCCTACGGGCTACAATTTTTAATAAGAAAAAAATACAATGGCAAATCATAAGTCAGCTTTAAAAAGAATAAGAAGTAACGAAAAAAAACGTCTTATTAATAGATATCAGCATAAAACTACTCGTAATGCTATAAAGAAATTGCGTGAGATGGATAAAACTAAAGATGCTAAAGCATTTTTACCTTCAGTTATTTCTATGATTGATAAGTTAGCTAAGAATAACATTATACATAATAATAAAGCAGCTAATTTAAAGTCTAGCTTAACGAAACATGTTGCTACTTTAAAGTAATTACAAGCTAGTAAAAGCATATTAAAGCTTCTCTAATCGAGAGGCTTTTTTTATAGCATTTATTTTATAAAACAGTATATATATTAAAAAAAGCCTTGAATCAAGTAACTCAAGGCTAATTTTTCTATTTCAATTAAGTGTTTTTATCCATTCATTGATATAAGGAATTCTTCGTTGTTTCTTGTTTGTTTGAAACGATCATTGATAAATTCCATAGCTTCTACAGGGTTCATGTCTGCTAAATATTTACGCATTACCCACATTCTTTGTATCGTATTATCCTCAAGCAATAAGTCATCACGTCTTGTACTAGATGATGTGAGGTCAATAGCAGGGAAAATTCTACGGTTTGATATTTTACGATCTAATTGTAGCTCCATGTTACCAGTCCCCTTGAATTCTTCAAAGATAACTTCATCCATTTTTGAGCCTGTCTCTGTTAATGCAGTTGCTATAATAGTTAGAGAACCACCATTTTCTATATTTCGCGCAGCACCAAAAAATCGTTTAGGCTTATGTAAAGCATTAGCGTCAACACCACCACTCAATATTTTTCCTGAAGCTGGTTGCACAGTATTATATG
The DNA here is from genome assembly GCF_947503375.1 of uncultured Psychroserpens sp. Lineage (GTDB taxonomy): Bacteria > Bacteroidota > Bacteroidia > Flavobacteriales > Flavobacteriaceae > Psychroserpens. The sequence continues at coordinate 331,755 of NZ_CANNDQ010000004.1, read as the reverse complement.
CTCTTGCTAATCGCGTAATTGAATCCAATAAAATAACCACGTCATGTCCACATTCTACTAATCGTTTAGCTTTTTCTAAAACAATATTAGCAATCTTAACATGTTCATGAGCTTCTTTATCAAAAGTAGATGCAATAACTTCACCTCTAACATTGCGTTGCATATCTGTAACTTCTTCTGGACGCTCATCAATTAATAAAATCATTTGATAGACTTCTGGGTGATTTGCAGCAATAGCGTTTGCAACATCTTTCAAAAGCATGGTTTTTCCAGTTTTAGGTTGAGAAACAATCATACCTCTTTGCCCTTTTCCAATAGGAGAAAATAAATCCATGATACGCGTAGAAATAGTACTTTGCTTTTCAGCGATATTGAATTTTTCCTGTGGAAATAATGGTGTTAAATGTTCAAATGAAACACGATCTCTAACAACTTCAGGCTTTTGCCCATTGATCTTACTTACTTTTATCAACGGAAAATATTTTTCGCCTTCTTTAGGAGGTCTTACATGACCTAGAACAGTATCACCCGTTTTTAAGCCAAATAAACGGATTTGTGATTGCGACACATATATGTCATCAGGTGATGATAGGTAATTGTAATCTGAAGATCTTAAAAACCCATAACCATCTTGCATGATATCTAGTACTCCTTCACTTTCTATAATCGCATCAAACTCAAAATCTGGCTCTCTGTAGCGGTTACGATTATCTTTATTTCCATTATTCTTGTGAGGGTGGCTATCCTTTTGACGAGAGTTCGATTTATTATCATTATTTTTCTGACGATTATTTTGTTTATTATCGTGAGACTGTTGTGATTTGTTATCGTTCTCCTTTTGTTTGGTTTGATTATGGTCTTTTTTATGGTCTTTATTATTTTGCTTTTGATTATTAGATTTTGACTTTTCATCATTAGCATCTAACTCCATTTTTTGTTGACCATTACTTTGCTTTTGAGGCGTGTTTTTTTGAACCCTTTCTGTGCGCTGTTTTGGTTGTTGTTTTAATTGCTGCTTTTGCTCTTGTTTAGGAGCTTCTTTAACAGCTTCTTTTTTTACTATGTCTGGATTAGCTGCTTGAAAATCTAAGATTTGATAGACTAAGTCTAATTTTTTAAGAGTACGATATTTAGGTACATTTAATTTTTGAGCTATCTCCTGAAGCTCTGGGAGCTTCTTTGCTTTTAATTCGGAAATTTCGAACATGTATGTTTTATAATTAAGTTTAAAAACTGAAATTGATTTTATCCTAACTTTTCTAAAATGCGTTTACTGGGAAAAACTTGAAAAAAATCTGAAGATTAATAAACTGTAACTCTGTAGGTAACAATTTATATATGCAATAATACAATTTTATTTTAAATTTTGATATATCTTTTAAAAAGAAACTATTAATTTTGTCCCTTAATAATTAGAAATTAATGCTACAGCGTATTCAAACGGTATATTTGTTAATTGCAACAATCAGTTCTGCTGGTCTTATTTTTGTGTTTCATTTATGGACCAATATTTCAGATGAACCTGTTTTTGCTCAAGATGATTATTTGTATTTTGGTTTGTTTTTAGGTTCGGCATTATTATCTTTGATTTCGATTTTTAGTTACAAAAACAGGAAGTCTCAATTTGTATTGGGTCGACTTAACATCATATTAAACTTTATTTTATTAGGATTATTTGTATATCAATCGCTAAATATATCTGGAGAAACTAACGTTTCTGAGAAAGGTATTGGGATTCTTCTACCTATTTTATCTATCGTGTTTTTGGTTTTAGCCAATAAGGCCATAAAAAAGGATGAAGAACTTGTAAAATCTGTAGATCGATTGCGATAAGCCTATTATCTTAATTATTTTAGTGCGTAAGCCCAAGGTGAAGACCTTGGGCTTTTTTTAGTCATTAGTAACGTTTCGGGAATTCTATGATTTCTAAATTATCAATAACCTTACCATCAATTGTAAAACGAAGCATTGTTCGTGTTTTATGAAAACCATGTTTTCCAACAGCTCCAGGATTCATATGAAGCAAGTTATAACGTTTATCTGGCATTACTTTTAAAATATGCGAGTGACCACAAACAAAAATACGAGGAGGATTTCCTTTAATTAAATTCCTTGTTCTACTATTATATTTAGGTGGATAACCTCCTATATGTGTGATCCAAACATCAACACCTTCACAAAAGAATCTATTGTGTTCTGGAAACTCAACTCTTGCTTTAGCATCATCAATATTTCCATAAACTGCACGTAATGGTTTCAGTTTTTTTATAGAATCAGTTACTCTTAAATCACCAATATCACCAGCATGCCATACTTCATCTGCTTGTTTAACATGTTTTAAAATTGCATCGTCAATATAGCCATGAGTATCTGAAAGTAGTAAAATCTTTGTCATAGGATTTTGAAATACAGAAATCTTTTAATTATGTTAATGTAAGACAATAACTATTAAAACTATTTATCTTTGTGTCTTTACAAAAATACAGGTTTACTTGAGATATTTTATTGAATTATCATATAACGGAAAAGCATATCATGGTTGGCAAAACCAACCAAACGCTATTTCTGTTCAGCAAGTATTAGAAGAAGCGCTTTCAAAACTATTACGTTTAGATGTGTCTATTATGGCGGCTGGAAGAACAGATGCAGGAGTACATGCCTCACAAATGTTTGCGCATTTTGATTTTAACAATATTATTGATAAAACACTGGTATTTAAATTGAATTCTTTTTTGCCTAACGATATTGCTATTCATGATATATTTTTAGTAAATAATAATGCACATGCGCGTTTTGATGCTACTAGCAGAACATATATCTATAAGATTTCTCAACAGAAAAATGTATTCAATCATGATTTTTGCTATGCACTTCATAAACCTTTAGATCTTGACGTGATGAATTACGCAAGTCAAATCTTATCGGAGTATAATAATTTTCAATGCTTTTCTAAAGTACATACAGATGTAAAAACGTATTATTGTAATATCATGTATGCACAATGGGTGAAACAAGACGATCAATTTATATTTACCATTAAAGCAGATCGTTTTTTAAGAAACATGGTTAGAGCTATTGTTGGTACTATGGTAAATATTGGCCTTGGAAAAATGAATGTAGAAGATCTGCACGATGTGATTAAATCTAAAAATAGAAGTAAAGCAGGGTTTTCTGTACCAGCTCATGGATTATACTTAACAAAAATTGAATACCCTAAAACGATAAAACCTTAAGAATATTAATGACAACCAAAAAGAATAAAGTTTTTGACGTATCACTTTTTAAGCGATTATTGCAGTATATTAAACCGTACAGGTTAGTATTTATAGTATCGCTTATTTGTGTTGTTGGCTTGGCTATCTTCGGAGCTTTAAGACCTTATGTATTACAAGAAGCAATAGATAATCATGTAAGGATTCAAGATTATAATGGTTTTTTATTCTACATCTTAGTGATGCTTGCTTTGTTAGTTGTAGAAGTGATCAGTCAGCTGCTTTTTATATACTATGCAAGTTGGCTAGGACAGTCGGTGGTAAAGGATATTAGAGTGAAATTGTATGAGCATGTCCTTAGCTTTAGAATGAAGTATTACGACAAGTCTTCAGTAGGTGTTTTAATTACTCGCACAGTTACAGATATGGAGCGTATTGCTGATATATTTGGACAAGGATTGTTCATGATTTTCAGCGATATTCTGAAAATGTTGGTTGTGGCAGGTTTCATGGTGTTTATCAATTGGAAACTGAGTTTGATCGCTTTTGTAACAATGCCAATCATTTTATATGCCACAAAGATTTTTCAGAAGTATATGAAACGTGCTTTTGAAGAAGTACGTACAGAAGTATCTAACCTAAATTCGTTTGTTCAAGAACGTGTTACTGGCATGAAAATTCTTCAGTTATTTACAAGAGAAAATACCGAGTATAAGAAGTTTAAAACTATTAATGAACGCCACAAAAAAGGCTGGTTAAAAACAGTTTGGTATAATTCTATTTTCTTTCCAATTGCCGATTTTTTATCGTCTATTACACTTGGAACTATTATTTGGGTTGGCGGATTGATGGTTGTTGTTCAAGGAACAGCTACCGAAGGAAACTTATTTGCATTTATCATGTATGTTCCAATGTTATTTAGACCTTTAAATCAAATAGCAAATAAGTTCAATACATTACAAATGGGAATGGTCGCTGCTGATCGTGTGTTCAAAGTGTTAGACACTACATCTCAAATAGATGATACAGGTACAATGATTGCTTCAGAATTTAAAGGTGATATAGCGTTTAAAGACGTTCATTTTTCGTATGTAGAAGACGAAGAAGTCTTGAAAGGCTTAACACTTGATGTAAAAGCTGGAGAAACCATAGCTATAGTTGGAGCAACTGGAGCAGGAAAGTCAACTATTATTAATCTCCTAAATCGATTTTACGATATTCAAAAAGGAACCATTTGTATTGATGGTACAAATATTAAAAGCCTAACATTAAAATCATTGCGCGCACAAATCGCTGTGGTTTTACAAGATGTATTTTTATTTGCAGATACCATTTTTAATAATATTACACTTAAAAATCCTAGTATCACCTACGAGCAAGTTGAAAAAGCAGCAAAAGAAATTGGTATCCATGATTTTATAATGAGTTTGCCTAATGGATATCAATACAATGTTAAAGAGCGAGGTGTGATGTTGTCTTCTGGGCAGAGACAATTAATATCATTTTTACGCGCTTATGTTACTAATCCAAGTATTCTGGTTTTAGATGAAGCAACATCATCTGTTGATGCGTATTCAGAACAATTAATCCAAGTAGCAACAGAAAAGATTACTAACGATAGAACATCTATAGTTATTGCGCATCGTTTAGCTACTGTTCAAAAGGCAGATAAGATCATTGTCATGGATGCTGGCCTTATTGTTGAAAAGGGCACACATGATGAATTGCTGCAAAAAGAAAATGGATATTATAGAAATTTATACGAGGTTCAGTTCTTGAATGCTGAAGTCGCCTAGGTTTTATTATTGAGGTCTCATATCATTAAGAATAGACATCAGAGATTCTTTTCCTTCAATTAGATAAACACCTAGCAATATAATTGCCACAACACATACATATAGTATGATGTAAATAAAAAACGATAGTATCATTCTTCCAAATATTTCAGCAAAACTTATCTTGTAGAGTTTTTTAAAACAGTAAGATATGTATATAATTTGCATAGGTAAGTTGATGTAAGTTATAAGCCCTAGATCACCACCAAATGAAACACCAATAATATTAATAACTGCACCTAATAAAGATAGAAATGCCATCATATAAGTAAAGGTCACAATATGCTCTACATAGTTGTATTTTTTGTTGTCAAAAAAAACGATTCTAGAAATAAGAGCATAGATTGGAACAGATAACATCATAATGAGTGAAGAATAGTCCTGTACAAAACTGAATATAGCATTAAGAGTTGATTCATTTCCACCTACTGCTAATGAAGATAAATTGAGTTGTTCAGGAAAGTACTTTCTTAAAATTAACCATTCAAGACCAACCAGAGTTAGTGTAAGTCCAAAGAAGCTAATTGGGTTGACATAACGTTTCCTAACACCATCAATATAACTACCAATAACAGCATCAGGTTTTTTTACAAGATCAATAAATGTTCTTAATAGTTTATTGTCGTAATTGAAAAAGGTTTCACTAATGTGCTCAAATAAGTTCTTAAAAGTGAGGCGATTTCGTATCACTTTACCACCACAGTGATTACAAAAATCACTTTGTGCAGAGAGTTCAATATGACAATTTTTACAATTCATTCTTTAAATCATATCAGTTTTATAATACATATCGACCTAAAAAGTAACCTAAGATTGATACTAATACTATTAATACAATAAATATAAAACCTAATATTATCATTACTAAAATTAAATGAACAAATGTCATTAATAACGACGTATTGAAAACTCGTTTTAAGACATGAAAGAAATAAATAAGTATAAATAGAGTAGATAGAAAAGAGATCAACATAAAATTAACTCCAAAACATAAGAGAACTATGGTAACAAATGCATTTATAATTATAATTTGAGCCGAGTAGTATAGGTTAATTACGAGATGTTCTGTGAAATTAAATCTTCTAAGATCAGAAATCCAATACGTGAGATAAGTTGAAATGGCAGAAAAAGGAATGCTTAACACGTAGAATACGCTTTGGTAATTATTGTAATCAGCATATTCGAAATTTCTAAAAGGGTTGTTTTTTTGAGCTTCAGAATCCATCATAGGACCAAACATATTTGGATCTAATTCCATAGCTTCCCTAAAGAACGTATTCATCAAAAACACTTGGATCCCAACTAAAGTAAGTGATATTGCAAAAAATTGAATGACACTAATATATTTTTTGCGAATGCCATTGATAAATCCTTCAATAACCACTTCGGGTTTTGTAAACAGATGAATAAATGTCTTTAGTAGCTTATTGTCAAGATTAAAAAACTGCTCATTAATGTCGGCAGCAATCGTCTTCATTGACAATCGCTTCTTAACAATTTTTGCACCACAAAGCGGACAATAATTGATCTGTTCATTTAAAGTTGTATTACAGTTTTTACACGTCATAAATCACACTAGATCTTTCTTTAGGAGTTCAAGTAGTTCCTGTATGTTTTCAAACATCACAAATTCACCATTCTTGATGTAAGAAACCTGACCTGTCTCTTCACTTACAACTAACGCAATAGCATCTGTTTTTTCAGTAATACCAACTGCAGCTCTGTGCCGAAGACCAAATCTATTCGGAATGGTTTTTTCATTATTAACGGGTAGAATTACTCGAGTGGCCTTTACCACATTCCCTTCGATGATAATTGCACCATCGTGTAATGGGCTGTTCTTAAAAAAGATACTTTCTATAATAGGTTGAGTTACTTTAATATTCATCTCATCTCCAGTATTGGTCAAGAAATCGAGGTTGTTATTACGTTCCAATACAATCAAAGCACCTGTTTGAGTACTTCCCATCTTTCGGCAAGCTGCTATAATAGCATCAATGTTAGTCTCGGTATCAACTTCACTCTTTAAAAACTTCATTTTACTGAAGAGTTTACCACGACCACTTAAGTTTGTAGAACCTACCATAAGTAAGAACTTTCGTATTTCAGGTTGAAATACGACGATCAATGCAATAATACCAACCTTCATAAAGCCATCAAAAATGTTATGCAACATATACATTTCAAGAAGGTCTGTAACTTTCCAAACAAGATAAATAACGATAATTCCAATAAAAATATTGATAGCAACAGTGCCTTTAACAAGCTTATAGATGTAATAGAGTAGAATAGCAACTAGAAATACGTCGATGAAATCGATAATCCCAAAATCCCAAAATTTGAATTTATCCAAGGCTAGCGTGTTTCTGTAAATTTAACAAATTAAGTTTAATAAATGAATTCATTGTTATTTATTGAAATGCGATTGCTTTCAATTGAATTTAAATAGGATTTTATTTTAATATAATCTCCAAATGATAAAGCACGATTAAATTTTAATATTAATTTAAAAATACTCGTAGACCTGATTTTAGATATAGTTGAAAGGTATGTTTCAATTTGACCCAAGTCAAAAGAGTAAAGCGTATTATGCACCAATTCATTTTTTTCAAAATAAAGTATTATTTCTTGAGTAATATCTGGTCCTTGTGTTACCATTAGCGATGATTTTACTTCACTAATAGCTTTTATAAATTCCTTTTTATTAAATGGTTTAATACTATCAGTGCTTATATTATTTGTTTTGTCAAAATTGTAATGAACATTTGTAAACTCTAAAAACCCTAAGTTTTTTATACTTGTATCATTACAGGTGTAGTAATTTTTAGCAGCTTCATTTTTGTGCATTTTAGCATTGCGTTTTTTGTCTTGTAAAAGCTTAATTTTTGGAATGGCTCTCTCTAAAGTTAATCGCTTATCTACATTAATTAACCAATTGGTTGTACTTATTAGGTTTTTTCGGTTGAGCTCTACCTTATCTACTTTTGTTTCATCATAAAACAAATAGGCGTGAGAAACATCATGCACTTCAGTGATCTTTGCGTTTTCTATCTCTGGAAGTAAAATTGTTTTTTCATTGCTACAAGAGATGAAAACCAATGAAATAAGTATAAAATAAAAAGACTTCATTACGTTTGTAGTTGTTGGGTTAATGTAATACATTCCATCGCTTCCTTTACATCATGAACTCGCAAGATAGTTGCTCCTTTTTGCAGAGCAATAGTGTTGAGTACTGTTGTGCCATTGAGCGCTTCTTCTGGTGAAATGTCTAGACTTTTATAAATCATAGATTTTCTTGAAAGACCAACTAAAATAGGTAATTCAGTAATTTTCAAAAGCTCTAATTTATTGAGCAATTCATAATTTTGAGCTATCGTTTTAGCGAATCCAAAGCCAGGGTCTATAATCATATCTACTATTCCTAAAGCTCTTGCTTTGGCCATTCGTTCAGAAAAATAAAACAGGATATCTTTTAATAGATTACTATAATTAATGAATTGCTGCATTGTTTGAGGTGTTCCCTTCATGTGCATCATAATGTATGGCACGTTCAGTTTTGCAATCGTGCTTAGCATATTTTCGTCTAAATGACCAGCAGAGATATCGTTTACCAGACAGGCACCAGCATTAACGGCTTGTTCTGCTACTTCACTCCTAAAGGTATCAACTGAAATAAGTGTTTCAGGAAACTCTTTTAAAATCAATTCAATTATTGGTACCACACGATCTAATTCTTCAGCAACAGAAATGTCATCTGCATTAGGTCTGGAGCTATAACCACCAACATCAATAAAAGTTGCGCCTTGTTCGATCATGTTTTTTACCTGGCTTACTATTGCCATAGAATTTTTATAGTTACCACCATCATAGAATGAGTCTGGTGTAACATTCAAAATACCCATTATTTTGGGTTGATTAAGATCTATTAGCTGACCTTTACAATTAATGGTTTTACTCAAAGCTATATAGTGGGTTTAAAGTTTTTAATTGTGATTAATTTATGCGAAATTTACGGAAAATTAAATGTTTTAAATGCAAGATACTTCAAAACAATATGATGATGTCATCATGCAATGCAGAAGTCTATTCATTAATAAAATGAAAGATTACGGAAGCGCATGGCGAATTCTAAGATTACCATCTTTAACCGATCAAATTTTTATCAAAGCGCAGCGTATTAGAGGGTTGCAACAAAATAATGAACGTAAAGTTGACGAAGGTGAAGTAAGTGAGTTTATAGGAATCATCAATTATTGTACTATGGCTTTGATTCAGTTAGATAAGGGTGTTGTTGAACAGCCAGATTTAACATTAGAAGCTGCGACTCAGCTTTATGATGAGAAGATAAGTGTAACCAAACAACTAATGATGGATAAAAATCACGATTATGGCGAAGCTTGGCGTGACATGCGAGTAAGTAGTCTAACCGATTTGATATTGCAGAAACTATTACGAGTAAAGCAAATCGAAGACAATGCAGGTAAAACATTAGTAAGTGAAGGTATTGATGCTAATTATCAGGATATGATCAACTATTCGGTATTTGCATTAATTCATTTAAGTGAATAATTTTCAACTCCTAAACTATGAAGTTAATTGTAAATATTTGCCGAATCCTAGTCGGAGCTCTTTTTATTTTTTCAGGATTTATAAAGCTTAACGATCCTCTTGGTTTTTCTTATAAACTGCAAGAATACTTTAGTTACGATGTATTAGACCTACCAGTTTTTATGCCTTATGCTTTAGGGATTTCGGTTTTTGTAGTTGTTTTTGAAGTAGTTTTAGGCGCATTTTTACTCATTGGTTATAAGCCTAAATTCACGGTATGGAGTTTATTAGGAATGATTATTTTCTTCACATTCTTAACATTTTATGCGGCTTATTTTGAAAAAGTAAAAGACTGTGGTTGTTTTGGAGATTTCTTAAAGCTAGATCCTTGGGAATCCTTTTGGAAGGATGTCATTCTATTACTAATGATTGTTATTTTATTTATCGGGCAACGACATATAAAACCCATAATTAATAAATTTGGTTTAACTGTTGCAGCTTTGATAAGTTTTATAGCTTGTTTGTGGTTTGGTTACCATGTGTTAATGCACTTACCTACATTCGATTTTAGAGCCTATAAAATAGGTGATAATCTTCAAGAGAACATGAAGTTACCTCCAGATGCTAAAGATGCAATTATTGATTATCATTGGACCTATACATTAAATGGCGAAGAGAACGTATTTACAGATAGAGGGCGAGGTCCAAAAACCTACGATAAGATCATTGGTGTTGAGACTGAAGTTGTACAAGAAGGTGATGTGCCTAAGATTCAAGATTTTTCTATCGAATCTGAAACAGAAGATCTAACACAGCAATTTTTAGAAACTGAAAAATTAGTCATGATCGTATCATATAATTTAGACAAGAGCGAATTTGAAGGCATGCAAAAACTTAAAACGATGGCTGACCAAGCTCAAAAAAGCGGATATACTGTTATAGGATTAACTGCCTCAGGTAAAGCAAAGAAGAAAGAAATTAAAGACACATACAATTTAGATTTTGAATTTTATTTGTGTGATGAGAAAGTATTGAAAACTATCGTTAGAGCCAATCCAGGAATCGTCGTGCTTGAAAAGGGAACAGTAACACAAAAAGTACATTGGAACGATATTGATGATTTAGAGTTTTAAACCACAAACATCTGCTACGCTATATATTAAATAAAACATTTTATGCTATCCTCACATTGTTTGGGGTTATAACAGTTATATTCTTTTTATTTAATGTTTTACCAGGCGACCCTGCGCAAATGATGCTAGGACAAAATGAAGATAGTGAACAAATTGCAGCAGTAAAAGCAAAATATGGCTTTGATAAACCTTTAAGCACTCAATATTTGTACTACCTTAATGATTTATCACCGATATCGTTTCATTCAAAAAAAGCTGAGGATTACACCTTTTTAGCAGCTAACAAATACAGTGCTTTACAATTATTTACAATCAGAAACACAGTTACAGTAATTAAATTTCCATATTTAAGAGAATCGTTTACTAAACAAGGAAAAAAAGTAACAGAGGTGATAGGAGAAACGCTTCCTAATACTGCTATACTTGCACTTTCGGCAATTACAATAGCGATTATTCTAGGTGTGTTTTTAGGTATTATCTCCGCACTCTATAAAGATCTTTGGTTAGATAAGACCATTCAAATTTTAAGTACCTTAGGAATGAGCGTTCCATCTTTTTTTAGCGCTATTTTATTCGCTTGGTTTTTTGGATATGTTCTACATGAATATACAAGCCTTGAAATGACAGGCAGTTTATACGAGTTAGATGATTTTGGAGAACGAATGCAAATCAAGTGGAAGAATTTAATTCTGCCCGCGATAGTTTTGGGGATACGTCCTTTAGCAGTTGTCATTCAATTGATGAGAAATTCATTACTTGAGGTATTCAATCAAGATTTTATTAGAACAGCTAGAGCAAAAGGACTAAGCGAATTTCAAATTATAAAACGTCACGCAGTTAAAAATGCGTTGAATCCTGTAGTTACTGCAATTTCTGGTTGGTTTGCATCTATGCTGGCTGGAGCTGTATTCGTAGAGTATATTTTTGGATGGAATGGCCTTGGAAAGGAGATCGTTAATGCTTTAAATACTTTAGATTTACCTGTAATTATGGGTTCTGTATTAATCATAGCACTTTTGTTTATCATTATCAATATCTTTGTAGATATAATTTACGGTTGGCTGGATCCAAAAGTCAAATTAGAATAAAGCATATGAGATCAATAGCGAGTATTCTTTTAATTCTTACTTTATTTACGAGTTGTTCAAAAGAAGTGAGAGCTAAGTTCTCACAGGCAGTCATGGATGAGCAATATATTGATTTAGAAGGCGAACATGTTTCACTTAGAAATATATTATCGCAATATGAAGGAAAACAAATAGTAATTGATGTTTGGGCAAGTTGGTGTAGAGATTGTATTATTGGCCTTCCTAAACTCAATGCACTCCAAGTTGAAAAACCAGAAGCGATATATTTGTTTTTATCAGCAGATAGAAATGTAGACAGTTGGAAAAGAGCCATTGAAAAATATCAAATCAAAGGTGAACATTACTTCATGCCTAACGGAACAAAAGGCATTTTAGGTAAGTTTGTTGATATTGACTGGATACCTAGATATATGATTGTAAATTCTAAAGGCGAAATAGAGCTTTTTGAAGCTATTGAAGCTAATGACGAACGTATTAAAGAACTATTAAATTAACATTGCTTTTCAAAAGAAGCACTTAAGAAATAGAGTATGAGAAAACATATTGTAGCAGGAAACTGGAAAATGAATAATGGTTTAATTCAAACCGAAACTTTAATTTCAGAATTAAAACAGCAAGAAAAGACATCTGATGCTGAGGTGATGATTGCACCAACATTTACTAATTTGTGGCACGCTTTTCAATCAACAAGACAAGATGATATTGAAGTCATAGCTCAAAATATGCACTTTGCAGAAGATGGTGCTTATACAGGAGAAGTTAGTGCTGGGATGCTTAAAAGTATTGGAATACAAACTGTTATTTTAGGCCATAGTGAGCGACGCGCGTATTTTAAAGAAACAGATGAGTCATTGGCCAAGAAAGTAAGTACAGCTCTAGCACACAATATGCGAATTGTTTTTTGTTTTGGTGAAGAACTTTCAGATCGTAAAGCTGGAAATGAAGAAATAGTTGTTGAAAATCAAATTAAAAAGGCACTCTTTCATCTTGATGCTTCAGCTTTTAAAGCTATTATTTTAGCTTATGAACCTGTTTGGGCAATTGGTACTGGAGAAACTGCTAGTCCAGAACAGGCACAAGATATGCATGCATTTATTAGAAAAACATTAATGAATAAGTACGGCGAAATTACATCAGATGAGGTTTCAATACTGTATGGTGGTAGCGTTAAGCCTAATAACGCAAAAGAAATCTTTTCTAAACCTGACGTTGACGGTGGCTTAATTGGAGGCGCTTCTCTAAAGGCTGAAGATTTTTACGCTATAGTCAATGCATTTTAATAAGGCACAGCGAAAATTAGTATGTCAAATACCATTTACATTGGTTATTATTTCAAGGTAAATCCCTTGCAACCTGGAGTTGAAATTTTAATTGCAGAGTTAGGTTATGCAGGTTTTGAAAGTTTTGTTGAAACCGAAACAGGTGTTACCGCATATATTCAAAAAGAAGATTGGAATAAAGATATTCTTGATTCAGTACAAATCCTTAATTCTGAAGAGTTTGATATTTCTTTCACTTTTGAAGACATCGCACAAACCAATTGGAATGAAGAATGGGAAAAGAATTTTAACCCAATCGTTGTAGATAAAGTTTGCTCAGTACGTGCGCCATTCCATGAGGTTCTAGATACTGAATATGATATAATCATTGAACCAAAAATGAGTTTTGGTACTGGTCATCATGAAACCACTCATATGATGATTCAGCATATCTTGAAAAATAACTTTACTAATAAGTCTGTATTAGATATGGGTTGTGGTACTGGAGTGCTAGCGATTTTGGCAGAATTAAAAGGGGCACAACCTATAGACGCAATTGATTATGATAATTGGTGTTACGTTAATAGTATAGAAAACGTTGAGCATAACCAATGCAAGCATATCACAGTCTTAGAAGGTGATGCTAGCTTGCTAGTGAATAAGCATTACGACATCATTATAGCTAACATTAACCGAAACATCCTACTTAATGATCTAAAAATATATGTATCCAGTTTAAATAAAAACGGAATGGTATTTTTAAGTGGTTTTTATAAAGATGATATAGAAATAATTGAGAATGTGTGTAATAAGTTTGGACTTTCTCACGTTGAAACTTTAGAAAAAAATCATTGGGTTGCCCTAAAATTTGTAAATTAGTAGTAAACTTATGTTAATGAGTACTAGAGAAAAAACATCGGAGGAGACCCTTCTCGATGAAGAGGTCTTGAAAAACAACGAAATTGTATTATTCAATGACGATGTTAATACATTTGATCATGTTATTGACACACTCATTTATGCTTGTGATCATACTCCCGAACAAGCTGAACAATGTTCAATTATTGTACACTATAAAGGAAAATGTACTGTAAAAACAGGTTCTTATGACGAACTAAAACCTCGCTGTTCAATGCTTTTACAAGCAGGTTTGAGTGCTGAAATAGTGTAATAGGTTTAAAAGAATTTTGAGACTGAAAGTCTAAAGAAACTATCTTGACTAAAGTTTGACAAAATAAATTCGTTTGCATCAATATTACTAAAAAAGCGTGCTTCAATTTCAGCTTTCCAACTACTTCCAATACGTCTTGAAGCTTCCAAACTAAAAATACTGCTATTGGTTTTTAAGTCTTTAATTCCTCCAATTAAAAGAGAGGTGTCTTGCGTATCATTTAAAGCTATTCTACTTCCAAAGAAAGCATCGTTTTGTAAAGCATTTAGCACTAATTCATCTCTATCATCAAATAAGTATTCGCCAAGTAATCCTATATCTAAACCATTTCCATCAATGTTACTAAAGGTATATTCCAATCCAGCAGTTAGTGCAAAGAAATCTTGAGCATCTGCACTACGATATATGGCTTCTAGTTTCCATAAAAAAGCATTGTGTGTTGCTTGAAGATCTAAACCAGTTTGATGTATTATAGGGTAGAATGCGTTGAGTTCACCATTAGAATTGATCGTAAATAAAGGCTCACGACCATTGCCGTAAAAATGAGATAAACCTACATCAAACGCACCAAAATAGTGTGACCATCTAAAAGCAATATCTTGACGCCATTCTTTAGCACGACTTTGATAGGTAATATCGTCTCTATCTATTATTACTGGAAAACGCAATCGTCCTTTTTTACCTGAGAAAGCCCTTTTTCTATGATATGGTAAATAGAAAATGTCAAAATTGCCGTAATCAGTAGTGAGGGTAAATTGAACCATAGGTTGGCCTAGTTTTTGTTCACCATCAAACGATTCTACGGCATCAGTTTGATTAATAATGTCAACGAGGTGATTGCTTTCAGTAACGCCCCAAAATACTTTTTTAAGTCCTAAACTAACTTCCCAGTTACTATTTGCTTTCTGATAATACAATTCTCTGATATCCCAATGGGTTCTATTGTCATCTTTATCTATTCTGAGAAAACCGGTAAAATTTAAGCTTTCATATCCATCATTCCATTGTAAGTTATATTCTGGTAAAAATGCAATTGCTGGAAAATGATCTTGTTGGTCATCAAATTGCGCTTCATCAATAAAGTAGCGGTATTCTGTTTCAACCTCAAGTTCAAAATCTTGAGTGATAGTTTTATTTTTTTTATCGGTTTGAGCCGATACGTTTATTTGAAGCGTAACTATTATTGCAATTAAAATTTGCAATAAAGGGTTTTGAAATTTCATAAATTCTTTTAAAGTAAAAGTGCAATACCGTAAGCTACTGCTATTAACCAACCACTAACTAAAACCATGAAGTATATAGCTAACGATATTGTCACTTTTTATTGCTATTAATTCCCAGATCTTTTTAAAGCCACTTGAGTGAAGTCGTCATCACTTAAATTAACGTCAAAATTATAGTTGCTAAATTCTAATCGAGTTTCTTTATTGCTTTGATGATTGACCATATTGAATACAGCTGCTCTCCAAAATTTCCCTTTATAGAGTTTATAACCAGA
Source organism: uncultured Psychroserpens sp. (assembly GCF_947503375.1). Lineage (GTDB taxonomy): Bacteria > Bacteroidota > Bacteroidia > Flavobacteriales > Flavobacteriaceae > Psychroserpens. The sequence goes on along the minus strand of NZ_CANNDQ010000004.1, from coordinate 316,011 downwards.
ATATGACAAGGTTTTTAGAAGTGCATTTTTTCTGTCATAAAACTCAACTTTTTCTATTCTGTATCCTTTGTCTTTATTGTAACTTACTATTCGTCTTGTGTATCCAGATTTTGGATCAATAGGATCTTGCTCTACAACTAAAATACTACCATTTTCTTCAAGAAATTTGTACGTGTATTTTTCTACTTCTTGAGATGAAAGATCTTCGTAAGCAAACTCACTACCAACAAAGGGTCCAGATTTATTGTTAGAAGATATTCTTTTTACTCGCTTTATAGAAGGTAAATACAACCATTGATCATCTGAGCCTATTTTATGAGTAAACGTTAATGTAGAGGTGCCTTTAACATCTTTAGGACTATTAAAAACGATTAAAGATTTATCACCATCTTCAGTAAGCTCTAAAGTTTTTGTAGTCAAAGAGCGTTCGCTAGTTTGTCCATTTTTATTTTTTAGCGTCATTTTTAATTCTACGGTGGAACTATTAAACCCTAGATCTGCTTCCTCTGCAGCTTTAGCTATTTCTAACCCACGCTCTTCTGGTGTTTGAGCATTTAAAAGCCCAATGAATGATAATACGATTGTTGTAATAATTAATTTTTTCATTTTTATATGTTTTAATTTTTTGCTTTTAATAAACTGTCTTTTTTGCTTGTCAATATGAGTAATGATGGTAATAAGATAAAATCGATTAGTAAAGCTGAAATAATAATAATGACTGTTATTCTAGCCATATAACTATTAAGCGCAAAAGACGAAGTAGATAATATTGCAAAACCTGCAATAAGTACTAACGTGGTTGTGACTAGTGCTTTACCAACAGTTTCAAATGCATAAATAACGGCTTGCTTAGCGTCATATCCTAGTTCGCGCCTAGCTCTTAAGAATTTACTCATAAAGTGTACTGTATCGTCTACAATGATACCTAAAGTCATTCCGAAAACGATTACCATTCCTGTATTGATTTGAGCTTTATAAAGTGCCCAAATACCAAAGCCAACAAGCACAGGTGTTACATTAGGGATAATACTTAATAAACCAAGTTTAAAGTTTCTGAGAGCTAGCATAAGCACCAGTGAAATTAAAATTAGAGCTACAATGTTGCCTTTGAACATACTATCTGCTTGCCTAAAGCCTAACTTTGAAAACATAAGTGTTGGACTTACCCCAATGGCATGCATTGGTTCTGGTGTATTGCTTTTTAACCATGTTTCTCCTTTTTTTGCAAATGTGATCATTTCTGCACTTGAAACATTCTCTATGGTTACGGTGACCCTAGTTTCAGATTTATCAACATTAATTTGATTATTAAGATCAAGACCAAAAGGAAGTGATAATTCATATAATAGTAAATATTGAGCGGCTTCTTCACGATTGTCTGGTACACGATAATATTGCTCGTTATCACCATGCATAGAACGATTAACACGTCTCGCAACTTCACTAAATGCATTTACATGAACCACTTCGGGTTGCTCATTTAGCCAATCTTCAAAAGCATTTAAGTTTTTAAGGTATTCTGGGTTATTAATTCCACCACTTTCACCACTACCAATTGAGTATTCTATATTGTATATCCCTGTCAGATTATCACTTATATAATCTGTATCTGTTCTAAATTCTACACTTTGATCAAAATAATTGATAAACTCATCATTGAATGTGTTCTTTGTTGCTAAGAATGTAAGTCCTCCAATGATCACTATTGAAATTATAGTTAATCGACGTGGCTGTTTTACAACAAATTCTCCCAAAGTAGAATACCAATTATTTTTGATGACTTCTGCTTTATTCCGCTTTACTTTTGATTTAACAGGTAAAATAGCCATTAGTGCTGGTAGAGCAGTGGTAGAATATATAAACGCCATAGTCATACCAAATGCAGTAATATTTCCTAAGTCCCAAAAAGGAGGAACATCACCAAAATTCATGGTTAGGAAACCTATTACAGTGGTAAGGCTTGTAATAAAAACTGGCATGAAGTTTAAACGCATCGATTCTATCAATGCATCTGTTTTACTGAGACCATCCTTTCTCATCTTTTGTAGCATAGTTATTAATATGTGTATACTATCTGCTACAGCTAATGTGAGTATCATGGTAGGGAAAACGGAAGATGGTGGTGTTAGTTTAATTCCCATTAAGCCAACAAATCCTATAGCGCTCATAATTGAAAACATCACGACAATGAATGTAGCTATAGTGCTGTAAATATTTCGAGTGAGAATAAATGTTGTTATGATAACGATTATAAGCATTATCATGGTAAGCATCAAATCACGCATTGAGGCTTCAAAGAAAGCTGTATTTAGCGGAACTAAACCTGAAGAATGCACTTCAAAGTTAGGGTATCTCACTTTAAAGTCTTCAACCATATTTCTAACATAAGCAGTTACTTCTGGAATTTCTTTTGCACTATCTTTACCAGGAAGTCTTACTGTAATATTGATGGCTGTTACACTGCCACTTTCATTAAGGATTCGGTTGACAAGCAACGGTTCTTTTAAGGCTTTTTCTTTAATTTCTAAGATGTCTGATTCGCTTTTCAGTGAAGATTCGTATGACAAATCATCAACATAAAGATCATCACCTACTGCGCTTGTATGTTGAAAGTTGGTTAAAGCATCTACACGTGATGAATATGGCGTATTCCATGCTTCAGATGTTAACTCTTCAATTGCTGTTAAGTTTTCTTTGGTGAAAACATTTTTATTTGAAGGTGATAATACAAGAATCACATTATCGTCTTTAGTATATTTTTCTTGTAATGCGTCAAAGGCTTCAAGTTCAGGATTTGATTTACTAAAGAAAACATGATAATCCCCATCAAATTCCATATTTCCTTGAGAACCTAAACCCATAGCGAGAAGAATAGTAGCTATAAAAACATACCATTTTCTTTTGATTACAAATTCTGCCCATTGCTTTGCAAATTTGTTTGAAACGTTACTTACTTTTTTTAGTGCATTCATAATTTGATTAATTTAGTTGACCAGTCAATTAGTATTTTGATTCAGTTTATTAATTATTTTATTTATAAGACGACTACTACTATATAATAGAGGACAATAAAATGGAATATTTATAATTGACCAGTCATCTATTAATTAAATAAAAAAAATCATTTTAATAGAACATTTCTAATCATGTTCATAAAATTATCTATAGGATAGGAACTCTTCATTTCTTTCATTGTCGTCATAGCTCCTTTACCAGCATCTTCAATAAACGTGGCTATATCTTTTGCATCCATAGAGTTGTCTATTTCTCCATAATCTTGTGCTTCTTGAATAGTTTCAGTAATTAAAGCAATTATCTGCTGTTCTTTATTTAGGATACTTGTTCTTATCAATTCACTATGCTCAGCCATTTCACTTCCTAAGTTACAAGCCATACATCCCATTTTACAATCCATATCATGTTTTAGAATATTATATCTAAATTCATGAAAATTGATTAGACGTTGCTTAGGAGAAACAGTTTTATCCTTTAAAATTTCTTGAGCTGGAGTAAAGTGACCTTCAAAGTATTTTTCTATAGCCTTAACGGCAAAATCTTCTTTACTTTCAAAATAGAAATAAAACGAACCTTTCGGGATTCCTGCTATTTTTACAATATCGTTAACACTAGTTGCGTTGTATCCTTTAGACCACAATAATTCTATACCCTTTTCTAGAAGGGCATCTGCTTTAAGATCGTGTTTTAAGGTTTTACGCATTTAAAATTTCTATAGAACAAATATATGACCACTCGTCTAGTAAATGAAATTATTAAGTGTTAAATTTTTTATAAACACATGAAATTTATTTTAATGTTTTGATTTTTAGTTTTTTAGCTAAAGTGTTGAGGGGCAAATAAAATCTGTTGTAGGTAAATCTGTTTTTTTTATAGCTCCAAATCCACCAGCTATATCTACCAAGTTGTGAAAACCTCTAGCTTTTAAAATGGATGCAGCTATAACACTTCTGTAGCCTCCTGCACAGTGAATGTGATATGTTTTGTCTTTTGATATCTCATTCATTTTACTATTTATAAAGTCTAATGCAAAGTGTTGTGCGTTTTCTAAATGCATGCTATTATACTCTCCATCTTTTCTCACATCAAGAATATTTATATCTTGATGCTTTACTCGATTGGCGAACTCTTCTGCAGTTATAGAATATAGTGTATCAATTTCTTTTCCTGAAGATTTCCAAGCCTCTATACCACCTTCTAAATAACCAAGTGTATTATCGTAACCAACTCGAGAAAGCCGCGTTACTGCTTCAGCACTTTTATCTTCAGGAACTACGAGTAAGATGGGTTGTTTCAAGTCTGTGATTAATGCGCCAACCCATGGTGCAAATTGTCCATTTAGTCCAATAAATATTGAATTAGGGATGTGTCCTTTAATAAATTCACTTTCTGTTCTTACATCTAAAACTAAGGCTTCTTCATGATTGGCCATTGCTTCAAAGTCTTCGGGGTTTAGAGGTGAATTTCCAGATTTCAAAACGGCTTCAAAACTATCGTAACCAGTTTTGTTCATCATGGCATTTTTTGCGAAATATTGAGGTGGAGGAGGCATACCGTCAAGCACTTCTTCTATGAATTCTGTTTTGTTCATGTCTTGACGCAAAGCATAATTAGTATTTTTTTGATCACCGATAGTGCCTACCGTTTCTTTACTTAAATTTTTCCCACATGCTGAACCTGCTCCATGAGCTGGATATACAATTACATCATCTGCAAGTGGCATGATTTTATTGCGAAGTGAATCGTAAAGCATACCAGCTAGGTCTTCTTTTGTAAGATCAGATTTTATGGCTAAATCTGGTCGCCCTACATCACCTAGAAAAAGTGTGTCACCAGAAAAAATAGCATGATCTTTTCCGTTTTCATCAATTAAAAGATAGGTTGTAGACTCTAAAGTATGCCCAGGCGTATGAAGTGCTTTAATAATGATATTTCCAAGCTTGAATGTTTCATTGTCTTTTGCCGAATGTATGTCATAAGTTGTTTCTGCACCAGGACCATAAACAATGGTCGCACCTGTTTTTTTTGCTAAATCAACATGTCCCGAAACAAAATCGGCATGAAAATGCGTTTCGAAAACATATTTAATTTTTGCTTTATTCTCATTAGCTTTATCAACATAAGCTTGAGTTTCTCGCAATGGATCTACAATTGCAACTTCACCATTCGATTCTATATAGTAAGCTCCTTGGGCTAAACATCCTGTATAAATTTGTTCTATTTTCATTGGAAACATATTTGTTGCAAAGATAATAAGTATTCTGTTCTATTAACTGACAAAAATCAGGTTTGACTAGTGTGGTAGTTTATTTTTAATGATACCATACACATAAGTTCCTAAAATTGCAGCCGCAATAACGATTAAAACTGTTAAGATACCTGTCCCAACTAATATATACATTGGTCCAGGACATGCGCCTGATAATGCCCAACCCAAACCAAAAAGTGTACCACCTATGATATAGCGAAATAAACCTTTTTGTTTTTTTGGAACATGTACAAGTTCCCCTTCAATATTATTGATCTTTAGCTGCTTCGAAATTTGAAGTAGGATTATTCCAGTACCTATGGCTGTTCCTATGATGCCATACATATGAAACGATTCAAATTTAAACATCTCATAAATACGATACCACGATACAGCTTCCGATTTTACCAGTACAATTCCAAAGATTATTCCAACTATTAAAAATTTCAAATACTTCATATTAACTAAAAATTAAAGGAAACAATAAATGAATCATAATTAGACCACCAAGGAAAAAACCGATAACTGCCACTAAAGAAGGTAATTGCAAACTACTCAAACCAGTTATGGCATGACCAGAGGTGCAACCACCAGCATAGCGTGTTCCAAAGCCTACTAAAAAACCTCCAATTATGAGTATTGAAAGCCCTTTTATACTTAGGATCGCATCCCAACTGTATAACTCATCAGGTAGTAATGACTGACCTGTATTTTCAAAGCCCAATTGCGATAAAGCTTCAACAGTTTTAGGATTTAAATCGATATTTGTTGTAACAGATAAGTAATGATGCGCAATAAATCCTCCAATAACGGCACCAAGAACAACTGTAAGATTCCAGCGTTGCGATTTCCAGTCAAAATTGAAAAACGCTACCTTTTTTCCTGCACCTCCAATAGCGCAAAGTGTACGAAGGTTTGAAGACATGCCAAATGTTTTTCCAAAATAAATAAGGATAAACATGATCATTGCAATGAGCGGCCCAGAAACATACCAAGGCCATGGTTGTAAGATAGCTTCCATAATAAATGGTTGAAATGAAACTCAAAAATACTAATTTCGTAACTTTGAAATAAATAGTTTGGATTCTTTTTGAGAAAAGTTCTATATTTGCACCCACAAAAAAGGCCATGTGGCGCAACTGAATAGCGCACTTGATTACGGCTCAAGAGGTTGCAGGTTTGAATCCTGCCATGGTCACTACAACGGAGAACTTATTAGATTATAAGTTCTCCGTTTTTTATTTCAGACATTTTGTTTGAACTCTGCCTTTATTTCTTGTTAAATACTATTCTATTAGAAAAAAATATGCTTTTAAAAAAAAGTATGGGTGATGACATTTTTAAAATTATGCGATTAAGTATAAAAAGTGTTAACCTTAAACTCAATTATTATGAAAGCATACAGCTACTTGGTCATTTTTACTATATTTTTATTTATGGCTTGTTCTGATAGTGAAAATGATCCTGATAACAATCCACCAGGTATTTTTTCTTCAAATACGATAGAAACAAGGTTTGATGGGGCAACTATAGAATGGACAGAAGCGATTGATCCAGATGACGATGAGGTTACTTATGCTATTATCCTTGACGGACAAGAGATTGCATCAGGAGGAACGACGCAGAGTTATAGCTTTTCTGGTCTTGAACCAGAAACAAATTACGAAGGCTATGTTGAGGCTAGAGATGGTAATGGTGGAACTTCACAAGCGCCATATTTTTTTGCCACAGAACCTGAAGTGATCATTATAGAGGTGGATATAGAATGTAGATGGTGGGAAGGTGCAGGTGGTTATGGTATTGTAAATTATTTTGAAGTTACCGCTGTAGAAGATGCCATAAGTTATCACTTAGAAATTTTAGACTATGCTCCAGATCCTATTCCATCTAACGTAGGTAGAACATATACATGGACGCCAGAGACTGTACTACCAACTGGTAACAATGTTGGTTCTGGTGCCAGCCATCTTACAGAATACACTCCAGGAGTTTACCATGCTAATACAAGTACTGGTAGTGGCTCATTGATATATTTGCCAGACGCGATAAGCAATTGTGAAGCAGTAACTGCAACAGCAAGACTCACCGTAATCGTTGGTGAACAAAATTAGTTTAAGTAATATAAAGTGAACAAGACTTATTTTGTACACTTATAATAACACAGTTAAACGGAAATTTTTCAAGGAAATGTTTTATGGTTAAGAATAAAGCCATACTACATAAAATAGATATTAATTAAATAAAGCTCTTTTCCTTTAATATATTAATTTATTAGCCTAAAGCACGTTTGGTTACATATACGCGCCAACCAATAATTGCCATTTGTAGTTTTGATGCTTTGCTAAGGTCTAGCTTGCGCTTTGAATAACTCGGTAAGATGAGTCTATTGATTTTAGCTAGTATTTTAAAAAACTGTTGCATGATGTCTTAAAGTGATTTAAAAATACAGATTTTATATGGTCAAGTCAAACGATTATTGACTTATATCTAATCTTAAAGTTTATATAATAAAAAAGAGCCTTAATAAAACTAATAATTAAGGCTCTACATTCATAAACAACACTAAACATCAGTTTTTGAAAAAGATCGTCCTCGAAAAATTGAAATTATATTGTTCACCATGGTCAATGGTTTCCTTTATCTCAGTTTGAATAGACTCTGCAAATTCTCCTACAATTATCTTACCATTGATCAAAACTGAATCTTGAGTGATCTTAAAGTCGGCAATTGAGTCCTGGTCAGTAATATAACCAGCCTCAATTGCCATTTGAATTAGCCTAGTTTCTAATATTTCACGTTGTTTATTCTTTTTTTTATCAAAATATTCTGCAACGGAATATTTTCCAATGTTTGGTTTCCCATTAGCAGAAGAATATGAAAAAGATGAAGATGATGTTGTATTACTGTTGCTGTTAGGTTTTGTATAAATCACCTCAGAATCTGTGCTGGTTTTTTTGTTGCTATTTACATCGATCTCGATAACTTCAATAGTTTTTTGATCATTCTTTTTTTTGTCACCAAGATATTTATGTAGCTTTTTTTTAGTTTTTTCTTTGGTAGCTGGCGCTTCTTGTACTTCAACTACAGTTTTATTTTGAGCGTCTATAGCGCCAATAGTTATGAGTAAAAAGGCAATCCACAAAGTGCTTTTTGTTTTGAATTGAACTGTCATTTTTTTGATTGAATTTGTATTGATTGATTAATTAATATAAAATTAGTTTCTACGAATTAAACCTTGGGTTCAAATATTGCTTATAATTAAATTAATGGGATAAATATTAATTGATCAATTTAAAATAACTTGCATGTCTTGTCCAACAACGTCAATTTGAAGTAGCTTTCCAGATCCATCTGTGGTCATATAGACTATGTTATTTACCTTGCCGCCAGTTAGATTTATTTGATAGACCTCAACCTCTTTATTATGCCATGTGATATTTTTTTTGCCAATCACATTCAAGTTCATATGCCATATTTCTGCATTAGAAAATGCAAACATGTCGATCTTGTATTCTATACTTTCTTTTATTGGCAAAGCTGGTATTAGTGCAAAAATGGCTGCTCTTCCTAAAACTCTATTCTTTGGATTAAAATCGATTGGGATGGTTTTTATATCGTTTTCTTGATTTATAGTGTAAGTTCCTTGTATATTTTGTCCGACCCATTCTACATTACCAGACATTTTAGTTTTATTTTGAGGATAATTTACTGTGACATCTCCTGTATTCATAGACATATCTTCCAGATTAATTGACACATCTAGTTTTTCCCATACAATCCCTTTTAGTTCTGAAGTGTCTTGTATAATGAGTTTGCCATTTTCTATAGTTTTATGATATTTCATTGAGCCGGCTACTTCGCCTTTCCAAACAATGCTATAAGCATCTGATGTGTTATTTAATTTGGAAATATCAACTCTGTTATACCAATCTGTTATAATAGTAGGATTGGTATCATTAGATACCTCTCTATTATTTACCTCACTTGTTTGTGAATGAGTAGCTATACATAAAAAAAATATGGATAGTGCTGTCAAACATGTCTTTATTTTAGTTTTCATTGAGTTCTCCAAATTTAATCATATTACCATCATGGTCTAAAATTGCAAATTCTTTCATGCCCCAAGGCTTATTCTCTAAGGTTCCATTGGGATGTACCACTCCTTTTTTCTCATACTCATCAAATAACTTCTCTACATTATCTACATAGATATAGCAACTCGTGTTTTCAGGGAATATCTTGTCGTTACAATGCCAAAAATGAATAGAGATCTTATCCCTATTAACAATTCCATAATTGGCATCACACCAAGACCTTTTGAAACCCAATTTCTTTTCATAAAAGGTAACTGTCTTTTCTATTTCTAATGATGCTAAAACTGGATCACTTTTATACATTCCGTTTTTCATAAGTTTAATATTTGTTTTCTGATACAATAGTTTTGTTGCTTGAATACATTACTTTGAAAAGATTGTCATATTCAGCTTCTGGTATTACTTGATAATTACTGCTTTTCTCTAAAAAGTTGAGCATTGCAGGTATGGTGTTTGAATGACCAACAATAACAATGTTTTGACCTTCATTTTTTGCAATGATGTCTAATATGGAGGTCGTGTTTGTTGGATCATAAAAGTTAACATTCTTACCAATTAATTTTGCTAAAGGTTGTGCAGTCTCTGTAGTTCGTTTGTAGGCTGTACTGTAAACTGCGTTTATGTTTTTAGATCCCATAATTTTAGAAATCAATTCTGATCTGGATTTCCCTTCATTGGTTAGTCCAGGGTTTCTTGTGCCATCATTAGCTTTTTCCGCATGGCGAACAAAATATAGCGTAGTGGTTTTTTTATGTACTTTATTTGTTTTAAGTATTAGCGGTAGAATTTCATCGATCAATTCAAAAACTGATGCACTTTTCTTTAGTTGTTTACTGTAAGGGTCTATATTTATTTGAAAAGCGATTGAAGTGTCGTAATCTGGAAAATGAGCCATAAAAGTTGAATATCCTGGCATAAAACCTGTATGACCATATGCTGTGCCGTAACGTGTTTCAAACACTTCTGTACCTAAACTATATCCAAAGCGATCCTCTTTTGCGGTTACTCTATTTATAGCTGAGTGAAACATTGCTTTAGTATTACTTTTGGTAAGTATTTTATTATTGTAGAGTTGATAGATCCATTTAGATAAATCTTCTGATGTTGTAATAAAACCTCCACCTGTCCATTCAAATTGAGGGTTAAGGTTATACAATCCTAGTGTGGCTATTTTTTCACCAAATAACGTTCCGAAGAAGTTTCCAGAATAGCCTGATGATAAGTTTTCTAAACGTTGTTGTGTTGACGGATCGGTGCTTACCATATGATGAGGTTGTAGTAACTCTTCCTTGGCTAAAATGTAGATGTCTTTTTTAGTAACTTGTTCTATCAAAGCACCAAGTATAATGTAGTTAGCATCTGCATATGACCAGCCTTCTCCAACATTAAATCTCGAAGGCATATCAGAAATAAGACTCATTCGGTCTTTAGCAGTCCATTTTTTATTTGGTTGGTCTTTTATTGTTTGCCATAATTCTCGAGTATACACATATTCTGGGACACCTGAAGTATGATTTAATAAGCTTCTTATGGTAATATTCTCATGATTTGCAATTTTTGTAAACCAAGTTTCATGACCTAAATAGTTTTCTGCCTTATCATTTAAATTTATAACACCTTCACTTTCAAGTTTTAAAGCTAGTGCGGCAAATATTGATTTTCCAGTACTACCTAAAAGCATTCTATGTGTTTTATTCATAGGTGTTTGTGTTTCAATATCTGCAAAGCCAGAGGAATACGTTGTGGTTTTTCCAGAAACTGTTATAGACAAAGTAATTCCAGGAATGCCTCGCTCTTCAATAATTTCATTAAGACCATTTTCAATAGTAGTTTCATTATTTTCAATATTTATGTTTTCGGAAAGGCCACAGACTGATATGGTAAGAATAAATATTAAAGCAGTAATGATAAATTTTTGATTGTACATGAAGTTTTATTTTATGAGTATCAAATAAAGATTTTAATACGTAATTAAAGGTTACAATTATTGCTAATGCAATAATAATGTGTATCAATTATTTATTTTAAGAGCTATGATATTGAAATTTTAGAGGTGTTATCCCTTCAGATTTTTTAAATACTCTACTAAATGAGCGCCTATCATTGAAGCCACATTTCAAAGCTGTATCTTGAATTGATTCCCCTAAAGCTAAAAGCATTTTGGCTTTTTCTATTCTTCTATTTTGTAGAGCTTTATATGGTGTTGTCTTGTAAACGTCTTTAAATGATCTGAGTAGATGGTATTTTGATAGGTAAGAGGCTTCTGAGATATCAGATAGCATTATGTTTTTGTAATAATTATCATTAATAAAAGCTTTGGCAGTTCGCAGTCGCTTAAGTAATTCTATTTTGGTATTAGTATGTAACGCGCCTAAACTATTAACCATTTGAAATTGCTGCATTTGATGTTTGGCAAGTCTTTCGGAGATTGTAATATAATCTTCTTCAGTTAGATCATATAAATTCTTACATTGTGCTAGTTGCTTTATCATATTACTTAGATCGCAATTTTCAAGATAATACTTGTCTGAAAGCAAATGTTTAGAATTACCGTTGTCTTGATGGTCTAATGTATAAGAATTGCTCAGCGTATCGATTATAGATTGATAAACATCATAGTTTAAATAGATGCACATGGATTCAACTGAAGTTTTTGAATCTAAGTGGCAAGAGATCTGTTCGCCTTTGTTTACTAATAAGAACTCACCAGGTTTTACTTTATAATTGATGTGATTGATAGTGTAATTTTCAACACCATTGATGGGTACTTTTATGGATAGACCTGATGCTTCTAATTGACCTTCAAACTGTTTAACATTTGATTTAATTATAGCATTGTCTTTAGAGTTTAACTCATTAAAAATAGTTCTATTAAAGGTCATACTAGTGTAGTAACTGTTTTAACACAAGCGTTACGTTTTTTAACAGAACTTTAGGGTATTTTTCTAAACCTTAAAAATAATCGAGATGTTATACTTAAATATTTAAGTTAAAAATAAAACTGTTTTTTGAAGTTGGATTTTAAAAGTAAATGTAAAACTTATTCTAGACTAAGTTTTACATTTCTGGTTAGATATTAAATCTGGTGTTTTTTATACAATTGAGAAAAGAACATCAATTAATAATTTTGCTAGTGTGATCATAATTTTTTGGTTTTAAAGGTTAATACTTGGCTAATTTTTTTCGATTGAGTTTTCAATATATCACCATGAAAAACCATTATCCAAAAGATTTATATGAAATCTATGAAATTGAATATAAAATTATAACTAAAAAGATGAAATGCATTTCATAAATAATGTGACTTTCTTAATAAATGTTATAATTTGTAATTATAAATGTTAATTATTATTATAAATTATAATAATTGAAGGGGGGTTTTCTTATGTTTTTTTTTAACCAAGGAGAGTTTTGTCTTTAAAATGCTACTTTTTGGTAGTTCGGTCTTTTTATCAAATAAAAATTTGATTTTAATTTTAACTTAATAGAGTTGTAGTTTAGGCCAGTTATGTTAAAATTAGTCATTTAATATAGCCGTAAATTAATTATACCCAAATTGATGATTACATTTGTGCAAAATTAAGAATGATGAAATCATTATTAAACGTTGTTATTTTATTTTTTATCTGTCAATCAGTATTTTCTCAGGTGGTGATCAATGAACTAGACTGTGATACACCAGGTACTGATAATATGGAGTTTGTTGAGCTGCTTTCTGAAGTGCCAAATTTTAACCTTGATGGCTTTGTTCTCGTTTTTTTTAACGGATCAACTTCTGGAGGTAACTCAAGCTATTTTACAATAGATCTCGATGGTTTTACAACAGATATTAATGGCTTATTATTAATAGGAAGTAATTCGGTTTCACCAGTGCCTCAATTGCTTATTTCTGAAAATGTGATTCAAAATGGAGCTGATGCCGTTGCTATTTATCAAGCTAACGATTTTGATTTTCCCGAAGAGACAGTTGCTACAATTGATAATTTAATAGACGTACTAATCTATGACACCTCTGATGCTGACGATATCGATATGATAGACATTTTCAATGATGATCCAAACTTCGCAACTATTGAACAAATCAATGAAGGTTCTAGTAATAATACTAATTCTATTCAAAGGTTTGAGGATATGGATGGTAATGTCACTTATACTTCTACTACGCCTACACCAAGACAACTTAATGATGGAAGTGGTGTGGTCTTGAACGGAATTAGTTTCACTATTGATCAATCTCAATACGACGAAACTGATAGTTTTGATATTTCTTTTGCATTACAAAACCCTGCTACTGATGTATTGAATTTTAATATTTTATTAGATAATTCTGGGTTCAATACTTCAGATTTTTCAGGGAATACTGCCATAACTATTCCTATTGGTCTAACCAATGCATCAACTACAATTACACTTATTGATGATGCAGACGATGAAGGCGATGAAGTTGCACGAGTTAGATTTGAGAGTTTGCCAGCAGAGTTTATTGCATTGAATGACAATCTTGATATAAGAATCGTAGATAACGATTTTACAGTTGCAGCTTATGGTACACCTTTAAGCCCAACTTCTGGAATTGTTTCAAGCACTCAACCAGCAGATTATTACAATACACTTGATGGATTATCTGATACTGTATTGAGACAAGCATTACAGAATATCATAGCTGAGGAAGGAGTTGTTAGAACTCAAACCTATGCAGATATCATAGATATTTTGAAGGAAGCTGATCAAAATCCTTTAAATAGTAATCAAGTATGGTTGTTGTATACCGAACAAGGTAGACCTAAGTTAGATTTTCAAACAACGTCTAATAACAATGGCAAATGGAATAGAGAGCATACTTACCCAAGATCTCGAGGTGGTTTTTTTGATATTGAAGAAGATGAAATAGCAGATGGGAGGGAAGTCTTCTGGAATACAACAGCAGATTCTTTACGTCATGGAAATTCAGATGCGCACGCGCTTCGTGCTGCAGATGGTCCAGAAAATAGTACTCGTGGTAATCAGCATTATGGTCAGTATACTGGTCCTGTAGCTACAGCGGGTAGTTTTTATGGAGATGTTGCTAGAAGCGTGTTGTACATGGCAGTGAGATTTAACGGATTAGAGGTTGTAAATGGTTTTCCTGAAGGTTCTACAGGAGAGTTAGGTGATTTAGCCACTTTATTGGATTGGCATAGAAATGATCCACCAGACGATTTTGAAATGAATAGAAACAATGTTATTTACACATGGCAATTTAACAGGAATCCATTCATTGATCACCCTGATTTAGTAGAATACATTTGGGGTAATAATGTTGGTAATATTTGGGATCAGCCTTTAGGTATTACTGAATTTGAAACTAGTAAAATAGAGGTATATCTTAACCCTACAAAAGGTGTTATTAGTATTAAAGGTTTAAAAAGTGAGGCCGAATTATTGGTGTTCTCAATAGAAGGTAGAAAATTGAAGTCATTTACTACAGTTAATACTGAAACTAGTATTGATTTGAAACTTTCAAGTGGAATCTATATGCTTAAGCTTATTTCTGAAGAACAAACTGTAACTAAAAAGATAATCGTCAAATAAAAAAAGCCTGAACTGTTAGATCATTAGTTCAGGCTTTATCATCCTATCTTGGTTGATTTAGTTCTATTTAGTTACAATTATAATAACACCATCTTTAGCTTTTTCTCCATATTTTTTTGTGGCACTTTCACCTTTTAAAACTTCAATTTTCTCAATATCGTCTGGATCTAGATCGTGTGCTTTGTCTGGAGAAATTTCTTTACCGTCTAAAATAAACAGTGGGTTTTTACCAGTACTTCCTGAGATTACAATTGATTTATCTCTGCCAATGGTATGCACTTTACCTCTCTTATTTCCTCTGCTTACCAATACTTTTCCTTTTATAACTTCAACATCATAATTTTCTTCTATTTCTTCCTCTTCTTCTATGATAATTTCAATTTCTTCATCATTTTCACGATCATCAATAGTTTGTATAATAAGTTCAACTTCTTCTTCATTTTCGCCGTCGTCATCTGAGATAATTTCAAACGCTCTAGTCTTTCCAAGTGTCTTTATTTTTTTGCCATTTACAATAACTTTTGATTTAGTACCATTACGTTCTCCAATAACATACACATTAGAGCTTTTGCCAGTTTTATGTAATTTGTGTTTCCCGTTTTTTGTTTTGTAGACATAAGCAGTAGAAGTATGGTAATTAGAATGTGTATTACCAATTGAAATGTTCTTGCCATCCTCACTAAAAGATATGTTAATAGGTTTAATACCTGCGTCTGAATTTGTTTGGTAATTACTACTTGAACCACCAGACTTGATATCTACTTTGATTGCTGTAATCTCCCCTTTATTATTACGCTTAATGCCTTTGAATTTTGCTGTGACACCATGCTTCTTTAATTCGTCTTTCAAGTTGTCTAAGTCAGCATCAGTAAAATCTTTCGTAATTACAAAATCTGTATTGTGCTCAAAGCTAAGAGGTTTGATAGTTGTAGTATGACCTATTACGTTGTTTTTTGTTTGACTTTTAAGCGTCGCTTTTGCAGTTGAAATATTTTGCTTAGCACTTTTAATCTGATTTCTATTTGTGTTCAGTAAAGCAACTTCAGGTTCTTTTACTTCAATTTCGAGTGCTTCATGGTAAAGGTTATGATCTTCTGCTGAAATCGGATTAATGATGTTGTTGGTACTTTCAAAAGGGACTTCTTTTTCAACGTAAATATTTTTAGTGTTAAAACTCATTAAAAATAAAGCGAGTAAAGGTAATACTAACAAGTATTTAAAAAGATTAGCTTTGTTTGATTTTGATTTGTGTAACATAACGATTCGTTTTTTGATTAATGATGTATAGAAATTATTTGTGATTGCTAATTGATAATTTTGTAAACTTGTTTTGAGGAGTACTGTCTGATATGTTTTTTCACAGTTAGAAACATACTGAGCTTTTTGGTCGGCTATAAATTCTAAATTTTGTTGAAGTGCATTTTTATAAAGCCATATTATTGGATTAAACCATAAGAAAACACAAGCAAATTGAGATATAATCGTATCTAGAGAATGCAGCTGTTTTGAGTGGACTTTTTCATGATTTATAATATGTTGTAATTCTTTTTCATCGAATTGTTTCGGATTGTAAACAATATTATTAAAGAAAGAAAATGGTGTAACTTGCACATTGGTCTCTATTAATTTATAGCTCCCGTGATATGTAAGAGTTCCAGTTTTTAAAATTTTTCTAAGTGATAGAAAATCTATACAAAATTTACCAAGAAGAAAAATCACACCACTCATATAGATCCAGAAAAGTAATTGTTGAATATCAAAAGTTTCTCTCTGCTCTGCTAATGGAACAATAACGTTGGTTACCGCTGCAAAACTTGTTGTTTCTACTGGAGTATATTCAATATATATTGGAATAACAATCAATTGAATACAGGATGCTAAAATTAATCCAGAGAGTAAGAACCAACGATTAGATTGGAAAAAAGTATCACGTTGCAGAAAGAGTTTGTAACACACATAGAAAATAAAAATGATGGCTGATGCTTTTAATAGATGATCCATGGTTATTTATTTTTTTCGATTAATGCAATAATTTCTTTAAGCTCATCTACACTTATCTTTTCTTCCTTAGCAAAAAAAGAAACGACATTTTTATAAGAGCTATTAAAATAATTCTCAATTGCTGTATTCATGAAACGTTCTTTATAGGCTTCTTTACTAACTACAGGATAATATTGGTGTGTTTTCCCATAGGCATTATAACTTACATAACCTTTTTCTTCAAGATGTCTTATAATTGTAGAGAGCGTATTGTAATGAGGTTTGTCTTCTTTTATTTCTGCCAAGACATCTTTAACAAAAGCTTTTTTGAGCTTCCATAAGATGTGCATGATTTCTTCTTCTTTATTCGTTAATTTCTGCACGATTGTTGAGTTTAAAATAGATAAACAAATCTATAACTATTTTTATAGTTATACAACTATTATTTTAGTTATTTAACTAAATTTTAAGTTTTAATAGGTTATTTAATAAATAATGAGATGAAGTATTATCTTCGCACAAAAATAATGTATGAGCTTAGTCTGGATCATATTAGGATTATTATTATTAGTAATAGGAGGTGAGTTTTTGGTAAGGTCTTCTGTGGCACTATCATTTAAATTGAACATCTCAAGAATGGTCATAGGTATGACTGTTGTGAGTTTTGCTACATCTGCTCCTGAACTACTGGTAAGTTTAAATGCAGCCTTAACAGGTTCTCCAGCAATTGCAATAAATAATGTTATTGGTTCTAATATAGCTAATATAGGCTTGGTGCTTGGTATCACAGCTTTGGTGAGCTCAATAGCTGTCGATAAAAGTTTTTATAAACTTAACTGGCCAGCCATGATGTTATTTTCTATAGCGTTATATTTTTTCTTAAGCAATGACAATCAACTTTCATCTATTGAAGGTTTAATTTTGTTTGTAGCTTTAATCGCTTTTTTATTCATATTAATAAGGGTTGCTAAAAAAGATGTTGTAGTAGAAGCAGTAGATGAAAGTTTAGCAATAGTCTCAAATTTCAAGATTTTAATATGGTTATTTATTGGTGCCATAGCTCTATATTTTGGATCAGAATGGTTAGTAGAAGGTGCTAAAGAACTAGCTACTGCACTAGGTGTGAGCGATGCAGTTATTGCAGCTACTGTTATTGCAATTGGAACCAGTGTGCCAGAATTAGCAGCATCAGTAATAGCTGCTGTAAAGAAGGAAAAAGCCTTGTCTCTCGGAAATCTTATAGGCTCAAATATATTTAATATTGGTTCGGTATTGGGATTGACGTCAATAATTAAAACAATAGAAGTGACTGAGGCGTCAATTTTGTCAAGGGATATCTATTGGATGTTAGCGTTTGCTTTGGTATTGATCCCATTGATTATGATTCCCAAAAGATTTCAAATATCTAGATATAAAGGTCTTTTACTGGTTGTGGGTTATGGTGCTTTTATTTTTCTTGCTTTCAAATCTTGATCAAAAAAAACGCCTTCTCTTTATTAGAGAAGACGCTTTTAGAACAAAACAGTGTGTTTATTAGCTGATATCAGCAGATTTTACAGTTTTAATAATTCGTCCAGCAATTTTATATGGATCTCCATTTGATGCTGGTCTACGGTCTTCTAGCCAGCCTTTCCAGCCTTTTTCAACAGTAATTATTGGAATACGGATTGATGCACCTCTATCTGATATACCATAGCTAAAATCATCAATTGAAGCAGTTTCGTGATCTCCTGTTAAACGTTGGTCATTAAACTCACCATAAACAGCAATGTGTTCTTTGACTACTGGTCTGAACGCTTCGCATATTTTTTCATAAACCTCTTGGCTTCCACAAGTTCTTAAAGTTGTATTTGAGAAATTTGCATGCATACCAGAGCCATTCCAATCCATATCTTTTCCTAATGGTTTAGGATGGTATTCAATGTAGTAGCCATATTTTTCAGTTAAACGGTCCAATAAGTAGCGTGCAACCCATATTTCATCACCTGCTTTTTTAGCGCCTTTTGCAAATAATTGAAATTCCCATTGTCCTGAAGCTACTTCTTGGTTGATTCCTTCAAAGTTTAAGCCGGCTTCAATACACAGGTCAGCATGTTCTTCAACCAACGCTCTGCCATGTGTGTTTCTTCCTCCAACAGAACAGTAATAAAGTCCTTGAGGTGCTGGATAACCACCAACAGGAAAGCCTAGAGGTAATTGAGTGCTTCTATCCATAATAAAATATTCTTGTTCGAAACCGAACCAGAAATCGTTGTCTTCATCTTCAATGGTAGCTCTTCCATTAGACTCGTGAGGTGTTCCGTCTGCATTTAATACTTCTGTCATCACCAAGTATCCATTTTTTCTTGACGGATCAGGATAAATAGCAACTGGTTTTAACAAGCAATCTGAAGAACCGCCTTCTGCTTGGCGTGTTGAGCTTCCATCGAAAGACCAGATTGGACAATCTTCTAACTTTCCGCTAAAGTTATCTTCAACTTTAGTTTTACTTCTCATGTTTTGAGTTGGCTTATAACCATCTAACCAAATGTATTCTAATTTTGATTTGCTCATGCTATAATAGGTTTATTAAAATGAAGGTACAAATATTGATTATTTTTTTATTTAAGCAAAAAAAATGGGGTTAATTTGACTAAAATATTGTTAACAATTGTTAATACCCCAAAAAAAATAGGGTATATATGCGTTAAAGTGTATAATTTACTATTTTTGCTCTAAAATTTATATCATGTCAACTCTTAGATTTCATGCTTTAAAAGAAGCATATAACCATAAGCCTATTACAGTAGAAGAAAACCAAAGGCGATCGGAAATATTTGGTGCAAATGTTTTCAATGAAAGTACAATGCGGCAGTATTTGACCAAAGAAGCATTTGAAAGTGTTATGGATGCCATAAAAAATGGCTCTAAAATAGATAGAACAGTCGCAGACCATGTGTCGACAGGGATGAAAGAGTGGGCAATTTCTAAAGGCGCAACGCATTACACGCATTGGTTTCAGCCATTAACTGGAGCTACAGCTGAAAAACATGATGCTTTCTTTGAGCCTATTGATAGTGGAAGAGCTATTGAAAAGTTTGGTGGAGGTCAATTGGTACAGCAAGAGCCAGATGCATCGAGTTTTCCAAACGGCGGAATTAGAAATACGTTCGAAGCAAGAGGTTACACAGCTTGGGATCCTACATCACCAGCATTCGTATTTGGAACTACACTATGTATACCTACGGTTTTTGTAGCTTATACTGGAGAAGCTCTAGATTATAAAACGCCTTTACTAAGAGCATTACAAGCTGTTGATAGTGCCGCAGTTGCTGTTTGTAAATATTTTGATAAGAATGTTAAAAAAGTAAATGCTTCATTGGGCTGGGAACAAGAATATTTTTTGATTGATAGCGGTTTGGCTATGTCTAGACCAGATATCATGCTAACTGGAAGAACCCTTCTAGGGCATTCACCTGCAAAGGGACAGCAGCTAGATGATCATTACTTCGGGACAATTCCAAATAGAGCAATGGCTTACATGCGTGACCTAGAAACAGAA
Source organism: uncultured Psychroserpens sp. (assembly GCF_947503375.1). Taxonomy (GTDB): domain Bacteria; phylum Bacteroidota; class Bacteroidia; order Flavobacteriales; family Flavobacteriaceae; genus Psychroserpens. The sequence continues at coordinate 295,562 of NZ_CANNDQ010000004.1, read as the reverse complement.
TGTATGTTACTTGGTATCCCAGTAAAAACAAGGCATAATGAGGTAGCTCCAAATCAATTTGAATTAGCACCAATTTATGACGAAGCTAACTTAGCAGTAGACCATAATTCTTTATTAATGGACGTAATGGATAAAGTAGCTGAACGTCATAATTTTAAAGTTTTATTTCATGAGAAACCATTTGCTGGAGTTAATGGCTCAGGTAAACATAATAATTGGAGTTTGAGCACAGATACAGGTATTAATCTATTATCACCAGGTAAAACACCAATGAGTAATCTACAATTCTTAACGTTCTTTATTAATACTATCAAAGCAGTTTACGACAATGAAGAACTCTTAAGAGCAGCAATTGCTTCAGCTAGTAATGATCATCGTTTAGGAGCCAATGAAGCACCACCAGCCATAATTTCGGTATTTATTGGTGCACAACTGACGCATACATTAAATGGATTAGAAAACGTTACAGATGGTAAATTGTCACCGCAAGAAAAAACAGATTTAAAACTAAATGTTGTTGGTAAAATCCCAGATGTATTATTAGATAATACAGATAGGAATCGTACTTCTCCTTTTGCATTTACTGGTAATAAGTTTGAATTTAGAGCAGTGGGCTCTAAAGCGAACTGTGCAAACCCAATGACGGTATTAAATGCCATAGTAGCAAAACAGTTGATTGATTTCAAAACTGAAGTTGATTTGCTTATTGAGAAAAAAGACATGAAAAAAGATGATGCTATTTTTAATGTATTGCGCGAATATATTAAAATGTCTAAGCCTATTCTTTTTGAAGGTAATGGTTATAGTGAAGCTTGGGAGAAAGAGGCCAAGAAAAGAGGGTTGAGTAATAATAAAGCAACACCACAAGCGCTTAAAGCCAAAATATCTAAAAAAACCTTGCAGCTTTTTGAAGATTTAGGTGTAATGAATAAAATAGAATCTGAAGCGCGCTACGAAATTGAAATCGAAGAGTATGTGCTTCGTATTCAAATTGAAGGGCGAGTTTTAGGGGACATTGCACGTAATCATATTGTACCTACGGCTGTTAAGTACCAAAATATATTGATTACTAATGTTAAAGGGTTGAAAGATATCTATGGTTCAGATTTTAAAAAGTATGCTAAAGAGCAACTAAATTTGATCGAGCAAATATCAAGCCATATTGAAAGTATCAATTCTACCGTTACTAAAATGACAGAGGCAAGAAGAATTTCTAATACCATTGAGGATTCTGAAAGAAAAGCAGAAGCTTATTGTAATGAAGTAAAACCATTTTTTGAAGCGATTAGATACCATTGCGATAAATTAGAATTATTAGTAGATGATGAGCTTTGGCCATTAACAAAATACAGAGAATTACTATTTACTAAATAGAATACTCTATGGGCTCTAAGCTCTTTTTTTATGTGAGTTTACCACAAATATTCTTATAAAAACAAAGAGTTTATGTACGTAATTCTACGTATTTTGTAGGAAAAAAGTGGTATTTCAACGCTTAATTTTTACAACTAGTCGAAAAACGGTCTATTGTACTAATAGCAGAACCTTAATTTGTTAAGTTTGTAATGCTATTAATCAATTTTTGTAAAAATGAAGAAGTTACTACTAAGTGTAGCTGCTTTAATGTTTGCTACACTGCTGTTTTCTCAAGATGACTCAACAGAGGTCAATGAGAATCTAACACAAGATGATGTAATTAAGACAGAGTCTGTTTTTGAGGCAGAATCGTAAACGCTTTATTAACAGTTACAAAAGGTCAGTCAATAAGATCATGTTTTATTGACTAAAAAGACAAACGAATTATCAATATTTTCGTTTGTCTTTTTTTATGTCATGAAGTGTTTTTTATGAAAATATAACCCATTGATAATTAATTTTTTATATTGTGAGCCAATTATGCCTCAAATTGTGAACTAAGCTCTCTTTTTGTTATTGATTAAACATGTTTAATTAATATTAAAATTGATGATAGCACAACCATTTTATATTAAGACATTGGCTGTATGGTGTTTGTTTTTTTCATTTACAGTAACTGCACAAGAAAAAACTGAAGAACCTTCTGAAATAAAGAAAGTAACTAAAACAGATTTTTATGAATTAAGAGGAACCAATGCTTTCGATGTAGCAATTGGTACTTCGGTCATAAATGGTGATTTTGTAGACCCAATGTTTGAAATCTATAGCCATGTAGGGTACAAGCGCCATATTACACCACATGTTGCAATCGATTTTGGATACCATAAATTTAACCTTGCCTACATAGATGTATATAATGAAGGCTTTATGTCTTTTGATTTAAATTTAGAGTTAACAGTCTTGCCTCATAGTATGTTTTCGCCTTTTGTTTTTGCAGGTGCTGGACTTAATGCCTCAAACCATTTTAAAGCGACTGCTAATAAGTTTCAAGGTGGAGGAGGGGTAGAGTGTATCGTTTCAGATAAGTTTGGAATTAAAATATATACAGATTATAACTATGTTCTAAGTGATGAGTTAGACGGACTTGAAGCTGGAGCTTCAGATGACACTTATTTTAGGCTTGCGCTTGGGCTCAATTTCTATTTTGGTGGTGCCAAGGCAAAAGCTAAGAGACTCAAAGGTCAAGCTACCGTAATTGAATCTAACCTTTTAAATGACGAAAATTACACTAAAAAATAGATTACAATTCTTATTTTTACAGTCTAATTTTAGGTTATGGGTGAAGACATAAGTAAACGCTATGCACAGCGTGGTGTTTCAGCATCAAAGGAAGACGTTCATAATGCAATAAAGCATATAGATAAAGGGCTATTCCCGAAGGCCTTTTGTAAAATTGTTCCAGATTATTTAACTAATGATGATGATTATTGTTTGATCATGCATGCAGATGGAGCAGGAACAAAATCATCATTGGCCTACATGTATTGGAAAGAAACTGGCGACCTTTCAGTTTGGAAAGGTATAGCTCAAGATGCCCTTATCATGAATATAGATGATCTATTATGTGTTGGTGCTACTAATCATATCATGTTATCTTCAACCATAGGTCGTAATAAGAATCTTATTCCAGGCGAAGTCATTTCAGCAATCATCAATGGGACAGAAGCATTAATTCAAGACTTGAAAACATTTGGAGTCACAATTCATTCTACTGGAGGAGAAACTGCTGATGTTGGTGACTTAGTAAGAACCATCATTGTTGATTCTACAGTTACAGCTAGAATGAAACGTAGTGATGTTATAGATAATGCTAATATTAAAGCTGGAGATGTTATTGTTGGTTTAGAAAGTTTTGGGCAAGCCACTTACGAAACTCAGTACAATGGAGGAATGGGAAGTAATGGTTTAACCTCTGCACGTCATGATGTGTTTCATAAATATTTGGCTGAAAAATATCCTGAAAGTTTTGATGCTTCAGTACCAGATGATCTGGTTTATTCTGGACAAACTAAATTAACAGATGCTGTTGAAAACGCTCCTATTGATGCAGGTAAATTGGTGTTGTCACCTACAAGAACCTATGCGCCGATTATAAAAGCGATACTTTCAAAATATAACAGTAACAATATACATGGTATGGTACATTGTTCAGGTGGCGCTCAAACTAAGATTCTTCACTTTGTTGATGATTTACACATTGTAAAGGATAATATGTTCCCTATTCCGCCTTTGTTTAAATTAATTCAAGAACAATCAAAAACCGATTGGAAAGAAATGTATCAAGTTTTTAATTGCGGCCATCGTATGGAATTATACGTTACGCCAAGTATAGCTAACGCTATTGTTGAATTATCAAAATCTTTTAATGTCAATGCTCAAATTATTGGACGCGTAGAAACTTCAGATGTAAAGAAACTTACAATAAAGAGTGAGTTTGGAGTGTTCGAATATTAGGAGTCTAAGCTTCCAATATTGATGTAGTTATAGAATTCTAACTCCTTAAGATCGCTAATGAGTTTTGAATGACCATCATTGAGTAAGTATATTTTGTCTGCTATATTAATAACATGTTTGTAAATATGATCAGTTAGAATAATTACTTTATCTTTTTTTACGTCAGTAATTAATTGTTTGATTTTTTCAATATATAATGGCGCTATGTGTGAAAACGGCTCGTCTAATAATACAATTTCACTTTCACTTTTTAATATCAAGTAAGTTTCTACAACGCGTCGTTCGCCACCAGAAAGTTGATTCATAGAATTGTATTTGTACTTTGAAAACCCTTCAAAAGTATCTATAAAAGTGCTCCAGTTTACACCTAAGATATTAAAAGCGTAATTTATTTTAACACTGCTAGGAATAAAATTATGTTGTGGTAATATGCTAATACGACCAGTCCTATACAGAGGTTTTTTAATGGGTTCTTTGTTTATTCTGATGAGTTTGTATTTTGGCATTAAATCTCCAAATATAATTCTAAGCAAACTACTTTTACCACAGCCATTACTACCAAGAATAGTAGTTATTTTCTTAGTTTCAGCTTTTAAATAAATACCATTTAAAATACGTTTGTTAGAAAAATAAAGTTCTATGTTGTCAACTTCTAAGGTCATATAATATCTATAAGAAATTGATAAATCAGAATACTGAACGCGCAGTCAATTAAGAAAACATAACTGTATAATTTTAATGTAGAAATTCCTAAATTTTTATAAAAGATCAACCGCTTCTTGGCTTCCGTTCCGTTTATAATATACCATAGAAAAAGTATTAAAAATAATTTTGTAATGATTAGAGCATATACATTAGGATTAAAAAGCATAATTAAAATACTTATAATTTGAGACCAAACCCAAAATGGTTTGTAGAAGATAAAAATCAGCTTAAGAATATTCATGCATGTAAATAAATACAATATTCTGAGAAAAGCTCATAGTAATACGTTAAAATATGATTTTAATTACTTTAAATGAATCCTTTGATAAGTAATAGAAACGCACATGTGATTAAACTATCAAATAAAAAAATCACACTAAAAAACTTCAGATTTGAAACACCACGTATTCTATAAAATCGCAGACGTTGTCTTACTTTTCTGTCGCTTAATATAAACCAAAGTACAAATACCAAAAAAAGTTTAGTGCTCAAGGCTAAAATTAATTCAGGATTAATTACCGTTATGGTCAATGTTACTAAAAAGGACCATAGCGACATAGATTTGTAGTAGTTTAGTATGGATGTGAATTGCTTACGCATATGATAGATAACGCTAAAACTTAAAAATTTATTTTTCAAAATTCTTAACAAGTTTTCAACGATTAAAAATCCATAAAATATTGTACTTTTGAAACTCAATTTTACAAGCATACATGTTAGAAAAGTTACAGATTATAAAACAACGTTTTGATGAAGTGAGTGATTTAATTATTCAGCCAGACATTATTTCAGATCAAAAACGTTACGTACAACTTAATAAAGAATATAAAGACTTAAGATTGTTGATGGATAAGCGCGAAGCGTATATTGAATTATCGAATAATCTTAAAGAAGCCGAAGAAATTATTGCTGATGGTAGTGATGCTGAAATGGTTGAAATGGCAAAAATGCAGTATGATGAAGCCAAGGCAGGTATTCCTAAACTTGAAGATGAGATTAAATTTTTGCTAATTCCAAAAGACCCTGAAGACTCTAAAAATGCAGTGGTCGAATTGCGAGCTGGAACTGGAGGAGATGAGGCTAGTATCTTTGCTGGTGATTTGTTCAGAATGTATTCAAAATACTGCGAAAGTAAAGGCTGGAGAGTTGACGTGGTAGATTACAGTGAAGGCACAAATGGTGGATTTAAAGAAATTCAATTTGAAGTTTCAGGTGAAGATGTATATGGAACACTAAAATTTGAAGCAGGTGTGCATCGTGTACAGCGTGTACCACAAACCGAAACTCAAGGACGTGTACATACAAGTGCAGCTACTTGTATGGTATTTCCAGAAGCTGAAGAGTTTGATATTGAGATCGATCCTAAAGATGTACGAATTGATTTTTTCTGTTCTTCAGGTCCAGGTGGTCAATCGGTAAACACCACATATTCTGCAGTGCGATTAACACATGAACCAACAGGATTGGTAGCGCAATGTCAAGATCAAAAATCACAGCATAAAAATAAAGAGAAAGCCTTCAAAGTATTACGCTCTAGACTTTACGATCTAGAATTGGCTAAAAAACAAGAAGAAGATGCGGCAAAGCGTGGAAGCATGGTGAGCTCTGGAGATAGAAGTGCAAAAATTAGAACATATAATTATCCGCAAGGTCGTGTTACAGATCATAGAATTGGATTAACACTATATGACCTATCAAACATCGTAAATGGAGATATTCAAAAAATCATTGACGAATTACAACTTGCTGAAAATACAGAAAAACTAAAAGCAAGCGACGAACATATATAAAATTTTGGCCTCAATTCTGAGGCTTTTTTATGACATGACAACACAGCAACTTACAGAACAAATACATAAAAAACAATCTTTTCTTTGTATTGGACTAGATGTAGATCTCAATAAAATTCCAAAACATTTGTTAGAAGAAGATGATCCTATTTTTGCTTTCAACAAAGCCATCATTGATGCAACACATCACTTATGTGTTGCCTATAAACCAAACACGGCATTTTACGAAGCTTATGGTTTAAAAGGATGGAAAGCACTTGAAAAGACCATTTCATATCTTAATGAAAATCATCCAGAAATTTTTACCATTGCCGATGCTAAACGAGGCGATATAGGAAATACAAGTCGTATGTATGCCAAAGCATTTTTTGAAGACCTAGAATTTGATAGTATAACCGTTGCACCATACATGGGAAGTGATTCGATTGAACCATTTTTAGAATTCAAAAATAAACACACTATTTTACTTGCACTTACATCTAATAAAGGTGCTTTCGATTTTCAAACCAAAACAGTTGAAGGGAAAGACTTGTATAGGCAGGTTTTAGAAATTTCTAAAACTTGGAAAAATGCCGAAAATCTAATGTATGTGGTTGGTGCCACTAAGGCAGAATATTTTACTGAAATTAGAAAAATAATTCCCAATGCTTTCTTATTGGTTCCAGGAATTGGTGCTCAAGGTGGTAATCTGAAAGATGTCTGCAAGTATGGAATGAATAATAATGTAGGATTATTGGTCAACTCGTCTCGTGGTATTATCTACGCTTCTCATGACCATGATTTTGCACAGGCTGCTGCTCAAAAAGCTTCGGTTTTACAGAAAGAGATGGCTTTAGAATTGATATAACAGAAAAAAGATAATGTATATAAAAGGCAAATCAATTGATTTGCCTTTTTTTTCTAATTCAATCCATATCTCAATCCCATTGCTTTAGTGTGGTACTTAAACCTTGGTACATGACCACTAATCCTCCTACAGCTTGATTATTTTCCTTATTGAAATAATCACTAGAGGCACAAGCATTGCTGTAAACATTTGTTCCAGCTATACGTTTGTAACCTATACCATCAGATTCGCAAATACCAAGGTAACCTATATTATTAATAGGTGTAGCATTTCCTTTTAATAAGAAGTATTGATTGCCTTCGTCATGAGGCGCTAAAGTTGAACCTATAGTATAATAGCCATTGGCAATATCGGTTTCAGATAGTCTTACTTTAGCCTCATCTATTGGAACTTGACCAAAGAATGGATGAGAAAAGGCATAATACTTAAAAGCAAATAGGTAACTACCAGCTGGTACTATTTCTGAGTTGTTGTTAATAATGGTTAATCCTTCATTAATAGGAGGGTCTGTTTGAACATCACTATCATATTGCATATCTGTAGTTCCAGATTTTGTGACATTATTCAATGCTGTTGATAATAAGTTGTATTCCTCTTCTGTAATTAATAGCCAAGTATTATCTGCTGCATCTATATAAGTTTGTTTAGTAGTCGTTAAAAAATATTCGATGTCATCTAGATTGTTAAGGTTAATTGTAATTTTAGCTTCAACCGTTTCATTAGATGTACTTACGTTTACTGTTGCTTCAATAGTTGAATTTATTTCATAATCAAATACCGAAGCATTTGCTATAGATATATTTCCAGTTTGTGAGTCTAAAGTGAGTGCGTCTGGAATATCCTGAGAGACAATATTGAAGTTGGCTTCCATGTTAGTTGTCATTGTTCCTAAGAAATCACCATTTGTTATGGGATGTTCATCAATAGAAATTGTGAAGTCTTCAGCAGTTAATTGCACTCTAGTTTTTTCTTGAGGTATAGAATCGTCATCACTACAATTGTAGTTAATCACTAATAAGCACAAGATTACTAGTATTTTGAAAAATAGAGATTTCATAATATTTTGGTTTAATCCCATTGCTTTTGAGTGGTACTTAAGCCTTGATACATAAATACTCTAGAGGCAATGGTTCCATGTGTACTAAGATCTGAAACATCTCCAAAGTTGGTGTAGTAATTTGTTGTTCCTTCAACAGTTTTATATCCAATAAATGTCTTGGCATACATTGCTAGATAGCCAGTATTATTTATAGGAATAGTATTGCCTTTTAATACAAAAGTATAAGGATTGTCGAAAAAAAAGTCTTCACCTCCGCCATGACTAGGCAGTACAGATCCTAAATTGTTATAAGTACTATTTACGCTATTAGTTGAAAGTTTTACTCTGGTTTCACTATGCGTTTCAAATGCAGTATCTACAGGAATATATTTAAAAGCAAAACAATAACTCCCATGCGGTAGTGTATGACCGTTATCGTTTGCTACTGTGATACCTAGATATGAAGGTGTAATACCTCCAGATCCAAAGGCAAAAATATCAAATTGAAAATCATCTAATCCACTTTTAGTTACAAGGTGAAGCTTAGTAGCTAGGAAATTGTATTCTTCTTCAGTAATCTCTATCCATTGTCCAGCCTCTGCATTGACATAATTGTCTTTAGAATCAGTTAAGTAAAAAGCAATATCATCAATATTGTTAAGTTTAATAGAGATAGTAGATTCGGTATATTCTCCTGATGTATTTGCTTGAACAGTTGCCAGTATTTCGTTGTTTATTTCATAATCAAATATTGAAGTGTCAGCAATATAAATATCACCAGTTGCAGCATCAACATGAATCGCATCTTCTGGATTTTCTGAGATTACAGTAAATGTTGCATCTATATTGGTTTCTATAGTTCCCAGCAACTCATTCTCTAGAGGGTGTTCATTGATTGTAATTGAAAAATCTTTGACCATTAAACTAGGCGTATTTTGGTCTTTAAAGTTGGGTTTGTGGTCATTACTGCAATTATACATTGCGCAACAAACTAGTAAAACCATATATGATTTTGTGAGTAATATCTTCATAATTATAAAATATAATCCCTTTTTTAGTTCCATTGTTTCAACGTAGTACTTAAACCTTGATAAAGAATTAATGCTGACTCTGTAGCTCCTTGGTCTGAAAAGTATATTGCATCGGACTGATTAAATAGGTAATTAGTTTCGTAAGGTAGTTGTTTAAATCCTGGTTTTTTAGGACAGAAAAAACCAACGATTCCTGCATGAGATGTCGGTGCGCTATTCCCTTTTAATACAAAGTAATTATCTCCAGAATTGTGCATAGGTAGAGCTTCGCCAATATTTTTATTATCGGTCATTGGACAACAACTGTAAAAGAATGCTTTTACTTTAGCGCCTTGAATATTATTTTCTGTTACATTGTACTTAAAAGCGAAAACATAACTGTCAATTGGCATAGAAACACCATTGTTATTAACCATAGTAATTCCATTTGCACTAGCACTCACTGGAGAGATTGTATCATCAAAATTATATTGCTCATCTGTAGATCCAGATTTTACAACATTTTTTAATGTTGATGCCAAAATGTTGTATTCGCTTGATGATATTTTTATCCAGTCACCTGGGCTTGCCGAATCATAAATTGCTCTGCTATTAGAGGATAGGAAGGTAGCAATATCATCTACATTGTTCAAGGTAAGTTGAATCATTGCTGAGACCGAATCTGATGAATTGCTCACAGTAACTGTAGCATCGAAAACTGGTGTTGTTTCAAAATCTATTTTGGAGCGATCATTAACGAAAACATGTCCTAAAAAATTGTCAATTCCTAGAGCACCATCTACGCTTTGAGAGCTTATGGTGTAATTTAAATTACCTTCTATATTGGTGGTAATAGTTCCTAACAATGAAGTGGTGGTATGTTCATCTATGGTAAGAATTAAATCTGAAGCTGTAAATTGGGTAGTATTATTATCTCCTTCATCACTAGAGCAAGAGGCGGCTAATAAGTATAGCACTAATAATGCCTTAAATGTATGTCTTAAAGATTTCATGATTATAAATGTTTTGTGGTTTAATGTGTTTTATAGTGACTCACTCGTGTAAGGTCTGCAGCCCAAACTTGAGTAAGACACCACAAAACTGGTATGTCAAATTGATGACGTTATAAACTTATAATCAGCTAATTGTATTTACAAGAAATGATGGTAGACAAACGGTAGACGAGTTGTAAAAGCCTAAAATTATAGATCTTGAACCATTTGTTCTAAAGAATCTTCGGTTGATAAATTGAGTTTTTTTCGAATTCTATAACGTGCTTTCTTTACACCATCTGGTGAAATGTTTAAGATGCTTGCTACTTCTTTGTTGGATAAATTCATTTTTAGAAGTGCTATGAAGCGTAGGTCATTAGTATTTATTTGAGGGTATTTTTCTTTTATCTTTTGATTAAAACCTTTGTAAGCTTGCTCGAAGTATTGCGTGAAATTCCCCCAGTTTTTATCATCTTGTAGATCGAGATTTATCGTTGAGATCAATTCTTGATAACCGTTTGTTTTCGTGCGATCTGTTTTTAATACTTCAGCCTTAGATTTTAAAACACCTAATAATTCATTCTTTTTTGCTAATTGTAACGCATGTGTTGTTAGTTCTTTCTTTTTAAATTCAAGCTCTTTGTCAAGTTTCTCTTTTTCACTTTTATTACGTTTTAGTTTTTGTTTGAAACCAAACCAACCCAAGCCTATAGCTGTTAGCGATAACACCAAGCCAACACCCAATAATAGTCTTTGCAGATTGCTCACTTTTGACTTTTCTTCTAAAAGTTCAATTTCGTTATTCTGCATTGCTATTTGTTGTTCTTTTTTTTCTGTTTCATATTTGATTTGAAGTTCTGAGATTTTTTGCTGGCTTTTCTCATTAAAAATAGAATCACTTAAGAGTTTACTTTCCTTATAGGCGAGAAATGCGTCTTTAGTCTCTCCTAAATTTTCTAATGCTAGTGATTTATAATACAATGCATCTTTTAATCTATTAATATCATTGATGCGTTTTGAAATGGAGATACTTTGATCTAGGTTTTCAATAGCGTTACTATACATGCCTTTTTCAAAATAGGCTCTACCTATATTGAATCTCGCTCTAGTTTCGTTGTGCGGAATGCGAAGCGATTGATATAAATTTAGACCATCTTTTAAGAAATCAATAGCTTTATCATATTCTTTTCTCGCTAGATGTAGTCTTCCTAAATTGATATATGTTCGCCCTATATTTGCATTAAAGTTTAGTTCTTTAGAAAGTTGTAATGCTTCATTAAGATTTTTGTCTGCTTCGTTATAATTACCTATAGCTAAATATGAGTCGCCTAAGTAGCTTTGAGTTTGAGCAACGAATATTTTGTTATTCAATCGTTTATAGAGCTCAAGGGCTTCTTTAAATGCAGTAATGGCTTTTTGATCTTGCTCTCCACTTTGGTATTGATCGCCAATAATAAGTAAGCTTTGAGCAATATTAGTTTTATCATTTAAATTTCTATAGATACTTAAAGCTTTTTGAATGACTTCAAGTGTTAAACTTTTATAGCCTTTTAAACTGTATGCTTGTGATTTTACAATGTAAGTTCTAGCTAGACTAGAAGAGTCGTTGTATTTGATAAAAACAGGAGTAAGAGAATCTAACATTGTAATGGCTTTGTCTGTATTGCCATCTGCTAATTCAAAATAGGCCATATTAGAGGTTTGAGTAGCAGCATTTATAGTGTCTCTAGCTAGTAATAATTGATCAATGTTTTTTTTCATAAAGTATCTAGCAGAATCTAATTTTCCAATAGAATTATAATACGATGTTTGATAAAAATAAGCTTCTGCTTGTCCTTTATGATGGTTAGTGATTTGGTATAACTCTAAAGCTTTTTTAGAATAAAGGAGCATTTGTTTAGGATCATCAAATCGGTATAGTTTTGAGAGTTCTAAATAGTTTTTAGCCTTTACACTATCTACTTTAGAAGACTGAATTACGGTATCAATACTATCTGCTTTTTTTTGGTTTTGTGATAGAATTACATTGGTTACGATCATCAGTAGAAAACAAAAGAGATATTTAAACTTCATAATTTAAAGTAGCTTAGTGTATTACATAAAGATACTATATAAATAGATAGAATTAAACCTCTAGTATTTGAAGTGTCCATTTATGTAAAAAAAAATAAAAAATTATAAGCTGAAAAAGGTCATTATAAAATCAATTATTACTTTTGCACATGCAACACAACAAAGTCCTTATTTTAGATTTCGGTTCGCAATACACGCAGCTAATTGCACGTCGTGTAAGAGAGTTAAACATCTACTGCGAAATTCACCCATTCAATAAAATACCTAATGACTCTGATAGCTTTAAAGCAGTAATCTTATCAGGTAGTCCTAATTCTGTACGAGGCGAAGAAGTACTCCATCCAGACCTGTCTAATATTCGTGGTAAAAAACCGCTTTTAGGTGTGTGTTATGGTGCACAGTACCTCGCACATTTTTCAGGTGGAGAAGTAGCAGAATCCAATACACGGGAATATGGTAGAGCTAATTTAGATTTTGTTAAACCTGACGAAGATTTTTTTGAGAACATTCATGAAGGAAGTCAAGTTTGGATGAGTCATAGTGATACCATTAAAAAATTACCAACTGGAGGACAGCTTCTAGCCAGTACTACAGATGTTAAGAATGCAGCATTTAAAATTGAAGGTGAAGCTACTTATGCAATACAATTTCATCCAGAAGTATACCATTCAACAGATGGACATCAATTGCTACATAACTTTCTTATTAAGATAGCCAAAGTTGAGCAAGATTGGACGCCTCAATCCTTTGTTGAAGAAACCGTAGATAACTTAAAATCTCAGTTAGGCGATGACAAAGTAGTTTTAGGTTTGTCAGGAGGTGTAGATTCTTCCGTAGCCGCCATGTTATTACACAAAGCTATTGGTAAGAACCTGTATTGCATATTTGTAAACAATGGATTACTTCGTAAAAATGAATTTGAAGATGTATTGCATCAATACGAAGGGATGGGACTTAACGTTAAAGGCGTAGATGCTTCGGCACGCTTTTTGGATGCTCTAGCAGGAAAGAGCGATCCAGAAGAAAAACGAAAAACAATAGGTCGTGTGTTTATTGAGGTTTTTGATGATGAAGCACATCGTATTCAAGATGTAAAATGGTTAGCACAAGGGACTATTTATCCTGACGTAATTGAAAGTGTTTCGGCAACTGGAGGACCAAGTGCAACTATTAAAAGTCATCATAATGTTGGTGGATTGCCAGATTTTATGAAACTTAAAGTCGTTGAGCCTTTAAAAACGTTGTTCAAAGATGAAGTAAGACGCGTTGGTGCTTCTATGAATATGGATTCGCAGCTATTAGCTCGTCATCCATTTCCAGGTCCAGGACTTGCTATTCGTATTCTCGGAGATCTAACTCGCGAGAAAGTACGTATATTACAAGAGGTAGATGCTGTTTTTATTAATAACTTGCGTTCTTGGAATTTATACGATAAAGTATGGCAAGCTGGCGCAATATTATTGCCAGTTAATAGTGTAGGTGTAATGGGTGATGAGAGAACTTATGAGAAATGCGTAGCATTAAGAGCTGTAGAAAGTACAGATGGAATGACTGCCGATTGGGTAAATCTTCCGTATGAATTTTTACAAAAAACCTCGAACGAAATAATAAATAAGGTGAAAGGCGTTAATAGAGTAGTATACGACATTAGCTCAAAACCACCAGCAACGATTGAATGGGAATAAAATAGTGTGACTTTCACGTCAAAATTGTTTCATAACCATAAAGTCTCATTGGCATCAGTGCTATAATATTTTTTGAATGAAAAAACTCGTAATTATTATTGCTATCTTGCTTTACAGTTTCTCTGTAAGTGCTCAAGATTATAAAACGCATAAAGTACAAGAAGGCGAAACTATTGAACAAATAGCTAAGCAATACTTAGTAACACCATTTGATATTTTTGCACTCAATCCTGATGCTAAAAAGGAATTAAAACCTAACATGGTATTAATCATTCCTACGTCAAGAGTTAAAAATGAAGAGCTCCCTTCTGAGACTAAAGAACTTATTGGTTATAAAACTCATAAAGTAAGACGTAAGGAGACCTTATTCAGTATTTCAAAAAAATATAATATTGCGATGGAAGACATCAAAAAATACAATACATCGCTTTATTCTGAAAACCTTAGAAAAGGTGATAAGATTAAAATTCCACGTTACAAGACCATAGTTAATAAAGTCACGCTCAATAACACTATAAAAAAGTATGAGGTATTACCTAAGGAAGGTAAATGGCGCGTTGCTTATAAATTTGGGATCACAGTGCCTGAATTGGAAATGCTTAATCCTAATATGAATGAGATTTTACAGCCTGGTGACGAATTGAATGTGCCAAACATAAGTGATAATGAGGAAAAAGCTGTCGAAGAGGCGTATAACTATTATACGGTTTTAAAGAGCGAAGGTTACATGGCACTCAACCGAAAATTAGGTGTGACGCAAGAGGAATTAGAAGCGTTGAATCCAGAACTTAAAGATGGTGGATTAAAATTAGGAATGGTATTGAAAGTTCCTGGAAATATTGCTACAACCAATATTATCAAAGACGTTGCTAATACCAATTTAGCAAACAATTTAACCAATTTAGAATCTAAGCGCATTGCTTTGATGCTGCCATACAGTCTAAATAAAATTGACGTCGACTCTGTTGCAGAAGCGAAGAAGATGATTAGAACCAACGGGTTGTTATCAGTGTCATTAGACTTTCACGCAGGTGTTTTAATGGCTTTAGATTCTGCTAAACAATTAGGTGTCTCGACCCATTTAAAAGTCTTTGATACTAGAAATCATAATGCTGAAATTTCTAAGATATTGAGTACTAACGATTTTTCTAATTATGATGCAGTTATTGGGCCACTAATGCCAAATCATCTTGATCGTATTGCTTCAGAGCTCAAGAGCCATAACGTGCCAGTTGTGTCACCACTTACCATGCCTGAAAATCTTTATAGTAATGTGTTTCAAACGATTCCTGCAGATGATCTATTGGAACAGGCAATTATCAACTTTATCAAAAAAGACTCATTGCCTAAACACATGGTGATTATTTCTGATTCAAAACACAAGGCGATAAGTGATAAGCTAAAAGGTGAGTTTCCGCTAGCAAAACAGATTCAATCTAGAAAGAATAAAAAAGGACAAGAAGCATATTTTATTTATCAAACCGACCTTGAGAATATATTCAAATCAGGAAAGAATATTGTATTCTTAGAGACCGATAACGAAGGTTTTGCCTCTAATGTAATTAGTATGATTAATGGATTGAATGTTGAAGATCAAGAGATTATTTTAATGACCACAAATAAGAATAAAGCTTTTGAAGGAAAAGAGATCTCCAATTACCATTTGTCTAATTTGAAATTCCATTATCCTTCTGTAAATAAAGATGTTGATGCGACTTCAAGAAATGGGTTTGTTAGAAAATACACTTCAGAATATGGTGTGAGTCCTAATAAATATGCAGTTAGAGGTTTTGATCTTACTTTGGATCTGTTACTTCGTTTGGCATCAGATGAAGATCTGTATAAGGCTTCAGAGAGTGCTGTAGAAACAGAATATGTTGAAAACAAATTTAGATACTCTAAAAAATTATTCGGAGGCTATTACAACGAAGCAGTATATATTGTTAAGTACGATGACCTAACCATTATAGAAGCAAAATTATGACCTCAAAAGTAACTTATTTAGGTGGTTTAAGAACCGAAAGCACACACATTAAATCTGGCAATTCGTTTCATACAGATGCACCTGTAGACAATAATGGCAAAGGAAAAGCGTTCTCTCCTACAGATACTGTTGCCACAGGATTAGCAAGTTGCATGATTACGGTTATGGGCATTAAAGCACGCGATTTGGGTATAGACATGACTGGTACAACAGCACATGTAACCAAAACAATGGCGAGTAATCCAAGACGAATCTCTAAGATTGAAGTGATTTTAGAATTCTCGTTTGAAGCAGATGATAAAACGAGAAAGATTTTAGAACGTACTGCAAATACTTGCCCTGTGCATTACAGTTTACATCCTGATATTGAAAAAGATATTATGTTTAACTGGAACTAAATGCTACTTAGAATTGTTTTACTTGCTTTGACTTGTTTATTAGGCTCGCCTAATGAAGCGGTGACACTAACTTGGGACGAATCAAAAAAACTCAAATGGAGTGATTTTAAAGGTGAGGTTGAGACCGACTCTGATGCTACAGCTGTAACGGCTTCAGGCATTACATTTTCCTATTCACTAAAAAAGACCGATGGTCGTATAACTAGTTTTAAAACCAATGTAGAAGCGCATTTCTATCCTGAAAAATCGTGGTATATAAAGAAAAAGGGCAACGATTACATTTTGGCACATGAGCAGCTTCATTTTGATATTACTGAATTGCATGTACGTAAGCTGCGATACGAAATGGCTCAATTAAAAGTGACACCATCCATTAAAGCAGACCTCGATATGTTGCATAGTCACATCAATAAAGCTTTAGCCAAAATGCAACAACTGTACGATACCGAAAGTCAAAACTCGATAAATAAGGAGCAGCAAGCCAAATGGAATGCTTTTGTATCAAAAGAGTTGAAAACCTACGAAGCATACAAATCTAAAGGTTAAACGTGATACAACCCGATCATCAATTTTTAATTACACTAGCGCATACTAAAATGCCATATGGGAAATACGAAGGCAGGTACCTCATCGATCTACCAGAATACTATGTGGTTTGGTATCATGGTAAAGGTTTCCCAAAAGGAAAATTAGGCAATATGCTACAACAAGTGTATGAACTTAAAATTAATGGTTTGGAGTATTTGGTGAGAGATATTAAAGAACGATTTCCAAGGTAGGAGTTGAGTTACGTTTAACGTGTTCGTGTATGGTTTGTGCGACCTATAATCCGTAGGATTTAAGGTTGTATCAAATCCGTAGTTTAAATATATGAATTTTAATTTGAGTATAAGTTTAGCATTGATTATATACGTTGTTGTGTGTTTGTTTATACTGAGTAAAATGGATTTAACATTTAATTGAATAAAGATTAATTAATAAGAGAACTAAGCCAATCATAAATAAACTTATTTGTAGCCATGAGAAAATCTTGGTGCCTTTATTATAGACATTATATTCTCCTTTGAATTGTGTTCCAGAAATAGTTCCAAAAACGACATATCCCATAAAAACTGACAAAACAAAACATACCTCCATGAAGAGAGAGATAGTACTAAAAAAACCTATCTTTTCAATAAAGACTGCTGGTGCTATAATAAATGCTGAGGATAGTGTAACTAATAATTTAGTTTGCTCTAAATATGTTTTACACGCATCATTTTTTGGGTTATCTGCCATAATTTATCTTTCTCCACAAAATGGTGGAATATTACAAAATCTTTTTGCATAAGCTTTGATTACAGATAGAGATGTTCGTTCGTTTAATATTGAATCGTTATCCAATCTATCAATTCTTGCAGGTTCATAGGCAATAGTTTTTATTATTTTTGATATTGATTCACGCCAACTATCTAGTTCTCTTTTAAAGTTTTCATTTGTATTAAAATTACGACTATTCCTTTTAGAAATTTTTTGATATTCAATCAGAGGAAGTATTAATAATTGCTTTGCTTCATTACTGAGTCTTATTTCATTTATATCTTCCATTTCTGAGAGAAAGTCATAAATTTCATCATGAAATGCTGCCATATAGTAGTTTGATCTATAATAATGAGGTTTCTTATTAAGAAACTTATTTATGTTAAATAGGAAGTTTTTATTGAACTTAATAAATACAAACCCTAAAGTTGCAATTACTAATATTAGTATTATAAGTAAAGTAACTAAGATTACAAATGTTAAATCCATTGTTTAAAATTTAATAGTTTCCAAAATGACACACAACATTTGGATATGACATCGTTTGCAATGCTTTATATCCATAGTTAAGCGAAGTTCGTATTTTTTTAGCAGCATGTCAATACGTAGTTCTACGTATGAACCTATCTTTTTTTAATTTTATTAGAGGTCACAGAGTGGTCTGCTGCAATTGTATAGGAGTAAGCTTCATTCATCCCTTTTTTTCCAGAGTGTGTAAATGCCAAAATACGTTTGCCATCTGTTCGTATGTGAATGATCCCAAAATTGGTACGTTGAAATCCGTAGAACAGCCCTTTTGGATCTTCCTTTCTATGCACACCAGAAAACAGTTTCCGCAACTCCTCTGAAGTATAATTTTGTTGTGTTGAGTTCTTAAAGAAATCAGCTAAAGTATCTCTCGTATAGCACAGGTCTTTTTTAGTGAAAAAAGCTGCGAGTTCTGTACTCAGTATAATACTCATATCTGTTCGACTGTTATTGCCCAAGGCAGCCAATAGTGTGGCTCTTGGATGAATGTGCTCATGAAACGAAGACTCGTCACCAGATGAAATGATAGAAATTATAGGAGACGCTTTCTTAAGTGCTTTTACGGCAAAATCATGTGAGCCATGATGAGGTGCTTTAAAAATCTCACATTCTAAAGCTTTTGGATCGGTGACGTTATTCATCATAATGTCTAATGATTCTTTATTTAAATCACCAGTAAAAAGAATTCTCACATTTCCGTACACCATTCTAAAGGCTATAGAATGCCCATTTATGGTGTGCGAAGCTGAGAGTTCTTTCAGCTCTTTATCAGAATCGATATGGATCATGCTCTCGTCTGAATGCTTATTCAAAAAAGGGAGTGCATCATACATCTTATTCCAATAGCTTACTTTTCTTGTAAATGGACCTAAGAGTTCGATCTTGATATCTTCTTCATCTAAAAAATCAAAGATGTTTGTAGTATCCATGCCGTGCGCAATACGTTTGCAATCGATAGTAGTGTTGTTTTGTTCTTCCCAATGTTCTAATGATTTATGCCAATTTTTAAAAGGTGTATTCAATTGATCTTCATCAGCATCTCTTGTGTCATCAAAAAGGTCAATGGCATAGAGTGTGTCGTCAACTTTCTTAGTTCTGCCAAATCGTTTTTTGTCTGGTATTGACACTCCATTTTTTTTGCTTGGCGATTTGGCTAATCCATTGTGGAAAATGCGCTTAGGTTTGATAAACAAACGCTTACGAGCCGTTTTATTAGTTTCAGATTTTACGATCTCATTCAAGCCATCAAAATGATCAGCATCACCATGTGTAACCAAAATGGCATCAACATCCATAGGCTGATCTTTGGATGTATTTTTGTACTGGTATCTCGCAGCAGCATGTCTGGCAAATAGTTTATTATCACCACCATCAATGAACATCACTTTTCCGTCAGGACTTTCAACAATCATACCATCGCCTTGTTGTACATCGACCATAGAAATTTTTAAGACACCTTTTTGTGATAGCTCGAGTTTTCCCGAAACATATTTCACAGAATTACTATAACTATCTATAGACCTGAGTTTCGTCCATTTGTTCTTATATTCGATGATTTCTACTTTGTCGCCAAAAACAAGCTGCATGCGTTTGGTTGATGATTTACTTGCTTTAGCGTATGTTTTTACAAAATCTTCTTTGATGTAGCCAATGATACTCATGATATTATGTTTAGCGTAGGAAGTTTCTAGTTTTGAGATATTTACAATACTTCATAACAAATTTCAAGATATTTTTTGATGAAGTCAATACGTAGTTCTACGTATAACATGGTACTAATTTCTAGGCACATTTGTATTTGGATTAACTTCTTATAAAATAAGACACCTCTTTACTATTAATAAACACGAACTTCGTAATAATCATTTAACCAGAAACTTTAGAGCAATGAAAACAGTTATCAAATATGCTGTAGGTGCAGAAACACTTCAAAAAGTGCTTATGGCTAGTTTAAAGGCCGAATCAACTTATGAATTTCTTATTTCTAAGACTAATAGCGAACATATTGTCAACTGGCTGCATTATAGGAAAGAGAATACTACAGATTTTATTTTGAAAGTGCTTATTCAGCTTGAGCAAATGGAAGTGAAACCAAAATCTATTTCAAATATTCAGTCTAAGGTACATGCCTTCTTTTCTAATTTTAAATCACTCATTGCACCTATGTCAGATGAAGCAGTGATCAAAGCTGCATTAAAGGCTGATAGTTTTTACCTTAATAGACTCAAAGAGATACGTAAGTCTGTGGTTGTTACTAACGAACTTTATCAATTTTATACAAACCAAATCAATATGATTGCAAGTCCATCAAAACAGTTAGATTCGCACAACACTTTAATTAGTTGATAATAACCATAATAATGTATTGAGGTTTAATTGCAAAAAGAGGCTATTTTTGATATTCGTGAATAAACCAAAAACAATTCAGAAATAACTATTTAAATTTTGTAAATTTGCCTGCGTTTAACAGCGCAACATGACAACTACTAAATATATTTTTGTAACTGGAGGTGTAACATCCTCACTTGGAAAAGGCATCATTGCCGCATCCTTGGCTAAATTACTCCAAGCTCAAGGTTACAGAACGACCATCCAAAAATTAGACCCTTATATTAATGTAGATCCCGGAACTCTAAATCCGTATGAACATGGTGAATGTTATGTTACAGATGATGGCGCAGAGACTGATTTAGATTTGGGACATTATGAGCGCTTTTTAAACGTACCAACTAGCCAGTCTAATAATGTAACTACTGGTCGTATCTATCAAAGTGTCATTGAAAAAGAGCGTCGTGGTGAATTTCTCGGGAAAACCGTTCAAGTGATTCCGCATATTACAGATGAGATCAAACATCGTGTACAAATTCTGGGACAAACAGGAGATTATGATATCGTGATTACTGAAATAGGTGGAACTGTTGGTGATATTGAATCTTTGCCTTATGTTGAAGCGGTTAGACAATTAAAATGGGAACTAGGAGAAAACAATGCCATTGTTATTCATTTAACTTTAGTACCTTACTTATCTGCTGCTGGTGAGTTAAAGACCAAACCAACACAACACAGTGTGAAGACATTGATGGAAAGTGGAGTTATGGCAGATGTTTTAGTATGTCGTACTGAACATGAGCTCCCTGCTGAGGTACGTACGAAGTTGGCTAAATTTTGTAACGTTCGTCCAGAAGCCGTTATTCAATCTATAGACGCATCAACAATTTATGATGTACCTAATTTAATGTTAGAAGAAGGTCTAGATAAAGTAGTGCTTAAGAAATTAGCACTCGATAGCTCAGAACCTGATTTAACACAGTGGAATCAATTTTTAACACGTCATAAGAATCCAACTGGTGAAGTTACCATTGGTTTAATTGGGAAGTATGTAGAGCTTCAGGATTCATACAAATCTATATTAGAAGCGTTTATTCATGCTGGTGCTGAAAATGAAGTGAAAGTAAAAATAGAATCGATTCATTCGGAGTATTTAACCCAAGCCAATGCATCTGATAAGCTGAAGCATTTGCATGGTGTACTTGTAGCACCAGGATTTGGGGAACGCGGTATTGAAGGTAAAATCGAAGCTGTAAAATATGTCCGTGAGCAAAATATTCCATTTTTAGGCATATGTTTAGGCATGCAAATGGCAGTTATTGAATATGCTAGAAACATATTAGGCTTAAAGAACGCCAATTCTACAGAAATGGATGAAGAGACAGCCAATCCAGTAATTGATTTGATGGAATCTCAAAAGACGGTCACAAATAAAGGTGGTACAATGCGACTTGGTGCATGGGATTGTGACTTATTAGATGGCAGCATTGCTAAAGACGTTTATGATGCTAATACTATTAAAGAACGTCACAGACATCGTTACGAATTTAACAACACTTATAAACAACAAATTGAAGAGGCTGGTATGAAAGCAACAGGACTGAACCCTGAGACTGGTTTAGTTGAAATCATTGAAATACCAGATCATAATTGGTTTGTTGGTGTACAGTATCACCCAGAATATAAAAGTACAGTGGCTAGTCCGCATCCACTATTTGTAGCTTTTGTAAAAGCAGCCTTGAATTTCAAAACAGATAAAAATAGTGTCAGTATGGCACAAAACTAATATTGGACAGTTTTTTGCTAATAAAAATCTGTCCGCTCCTAAATTTAGGAGACGCTAATTAATACAAATGGAAGAAAAAAAATTTGATCTAAACTCCATTATAGGATTCATTCTTATTTTTGGAATTTTGGTGTACATGATGTGGCAAAACCAGCCTACACCAGAAGAACTAGCAGAACAAGAGAAACAAGAGCAGTTAGAAGCAGAGAAGAAAGCAGCAGCAGAAAAAACTAATGAAGATACATTGGTCACTACTGCTGAAGATTTTTCAAATACAACAGCAAAAGATTCCCTTCAACTAGAGAATTTAAAAAACAAACTTGGTGCATTTGCTTATGCATCTGCATTGCCTTCGGCTACAGATAAAGAAACTACTGTAGAAACAGATGTTTTGTCTTTGAAATTTAGTAATAAAGGCGGTTTTATTTCAGAAGCGAAACTTAGAAATTTTGTGGATTATGATTCAGTTCCAATACACTTAATCAAAAACAACAATGAAAGTTTTAATATTACATTTCCAACTGCCGATAATAGAATTTTAAATACGAAAGACCTTTATTTTGAGCCATCAGTGAGTAAAAATGGCAATAATACCGTTGTGTCGATGAAGCTCAAGGTTTCTGAAAGTAAATTTTTAGAATACCGCTATGAGCTGAAGCCAGATGACTACATGATGGATTTTTCAATACGTTCGCAAGGATTGTTAAACGTGATTAATAGCTCGCAAGCTATTAATTTAGATTGGAGGCTCAAAGCGTATAGTCATGACCAAAGTATTAGTTATGAAAATCGTTATACACGATTAACATACATGCACGATGATGGTAAAATTGACAAACTATCACAAGCAGGAGATGATGAGGAAACAATTGAAGACGTAAAGTGGTTATCTTACAGACAACACTTTTTTAGTACTATTTTAGTAGCAGATCAGCCTTTTAAAACAGCAGATATTTCTAGTAAGGATTTGGTTGAAGATGAAGATATTGATACGATTTTCACAAAACAATACTATTCAAAATTGCCGTTAACATTTACAGGTGGTGAAGCCAATAATAGCTTTCAACTTTATTTTGGGCCTACCGATAGCAAGATTTTAAAGCAATATGATCATGATCTTGTAGAAAGTATTCCATTTGGTTGGGGAATTTTTGGTTGGATCAATAAAACATTGTTCATCCCACTTTTCGGATTCTTAAGTTCATTCTTGCCTTATGGTATAGCCATCATCGTAATGACAGTACTTATCAAACTTATGATGTCTTTTGTTCAGTACAAACAATTCTTGTCACAAGCAAAAATGAAGGTGTTGAAACCAGAATTGGATGCGATAAGAGAAAAGCATAAAGACAATAAGATGAAAGCGCAGCAGGAAACAATGGCTTTACAGAATAAGGCTGGTGCGAGTCCGTTAGCAGGTTGTTTACCTGGTTTGATTCAATTACCAGTTTTCTATGCGTTATTCACATTTTTCCCAACTGCATTCGATCTAAGGCAGAAGAGTTTCCTTTGGGCAGATGATTTGTCGTCTTATGATGTAATTGCCGAGCTGCCATTCAATATTCCATTATATGGAGACCATGTCAGTTTATTTCCAATTTTAGCAGCAATAGCAATTTTCTTTTACATGAAAATGACTACTGGGCAACAAATGGCTTCTCAGCCAACTCAAGAAGGTATGCCAGATATGAGTAAAATGATGAAGTATATGATCTACTTCTCACCAATATTAATGCTAGTGTTCTTTAACCAATATGCATCTGGATTAAGTTTGTATTATTTTATTTCTAACTTAATTAGTATCGGGATTATGTTAGTGATTAAAAATTACATCTTAGATGAAGATAAGATTCATGCTCAAATTCAGGAAAATAAAAAGAAGCCTAAAAAGCAGAATAAATTCCAAAAGAAGATGGCTGAAATGATGGAGCAAGCTGAGCAACAAAAGCAAGCACAACAGAAAAGGAAGCGTTAAACATTATTATGTGATTTAAAAAGCCTTTAGACAATCCTAAAGGCTTTTTTTATGTTTTATAGAGTAGTTACTTGCTTACATTTATTTGAGAGAATACCTTTAAGTGAATTTTTTCGTAGTTTGTGCCTTATAAAAAAAGCGCCTCTAGAATTCCTAAAGGCGCTTTACCAACCAATCATAATCAAATCAATTATATGTGCTATTAATCAATCAATTTGAAATGAACTTTTCAATATCAAGATATTTTTTGATATTATATATTATAAGTCTCTTATAACTCTACTTATTCCATGAATAACACCATTTATAGCTTGCACATCTGTGGCTATAATTGGGTTTGAACCTCCATCAGGATCTATAATCGCAGGTGTTCCAGCATCAATAGTAATGCTTGGACCTCCAAATGTAGGAACTGAGTTACCATCTAATCCACCTAGATCTTCAGCTCTTACGTTTAAATCAGTCAATACGTGCAGGTTTAAAGTTGCTTCTAAAGTTGCAGTAGGAATGTCTGCTGCACTTGCTAAACTTAAATCCGTTAGTAAGTCTCCAAACGCAGCATTTGTTGGAGCAAAAACAGTATACGGAGATGCATCATTATTGGCATCATTACTACTTAAAACACTTACATAATCTGTAGGCGTCAAATCTGTTAATGCAGCGACTAAAGTTGAGAAGTTTGGATTAGCAACGGCATGTGTTACAATTGTCGGTAAATCAATAACTTCGTTTACAATATGAATCACACCATCAGTACCAACTACATCTACAGTAGATACCATAGAAATACCATTTAGCATAACGCTTCCATCTTCACCTACATTCACATACATACTTAGATTGTCTGCATCAGCATTAGCAGCTAAAGTGGTTACGTATCCAGAAGCTAATCCAGTAGAAAATGCTGCAGCACCATCTATGACATGGTTTGCTAAAATACTAGCTAAAGGGTTTGTGTTTGGATTTGTAAAAGAACCAAACGCATCATTTGTAGGCGCAAAAACAGTATACGGGCCATTGCCTGGTAACGGAACTAGGTTTTCTCCTATTAAAGCACCTTCTAATGAAGATAAACTTTCATTATTTACAACATGGTCTACAATAGTAGGAATTGTAATAACTGCATCAATAACATGTACTGTACCATTTGATGCAGGAATATCAGCTAAATCAGCTGAAGCTACACTAGCCATATTATTAAATCTTGGTAAAGCTCCGTTAGTATCAAAAAGTATGCTCACATTTTCTCCAGCTACACCAGCTGCGAGCGTATTAGAATATCCTCTTCCATCTGCTCCTGATAATATAGCTAAATCAGTAGCACTGATATCACCAGATATAACATGGTTTCTTAAAATTTGTTCTAATACGTCAGGATCTACTTGATCAAGTGGTGTACCACCCAAAAATGTGTCAAAAGCATCATTAGTTGGTGCTAATACAGTGAATGGTCCGTCACCACTTAAAACAGTTCCTAGGTCTCCATTAGCAGCTTGAATAGCTGCAACTAGA
This sequence comes from uncultured Psychroserpens sp., assembly GCF_947503375.1. Taxonomy (GTDB): domain Bacteria; phylum Bacteroidota; class Bacteroidia; order Flavobacteriales; family Flavobacteriaceae; genus Psychroserpens. The sequence goes on along the minus strand of NZ_CANNDQ010000004.1, from coordinate 269,741 downwards.
CTTGATAATGCAGGTGTTGCTTGTGCAGTTTGAACAATATTTAATTGTTGTGGTAAGATAATTTGATTGTTATCATCATCGTCACTACAAGATTGTAGGGCAAGTACAAATAGTAATAGTGGTAAAATTCTTAATGTTTTTGAAATAATTTTCATTTTTTTGAGTTTTTGTAGTTTAACTTTATTAATAATTTCAATTAGTCTGTTCAACAAAATTAAGAAATGATTAAACAAAATATAAAAACCTGTTTGTTTTTTATGTTAACTTTAACAATTAACACCGTAAGTTCACATGCTCAAGATCCTGTAAATCAATTAGATGAAAATGGTAAGCGGCATGGTTTATGGAAAAAGAGTTTTCACAATACAAACCAACTAAGATACTCTGGGCAGTTTTTTCACGGAAAAGAAGTAGACACGTTCAAGTTTTATACCTTGAAGAATGGAAAGAGTGTACTAAGTGGAATCAAAGTATTTAATAAAGATAATGATATAGCATCTGTTACTTTTTTATCATCAAAAGGCAAGGTCATTAGTGAAGGAAAGATGAACGGAAAACTCTATTTTGGTAAATGGGTGTTCTATCATAATAAATCTGATTCTATAATGTCTGTAGAGCACTATAACGATCAAGGGCAATTACATGGAGAGAAAACAGTATATTATGAGAATGGACAAATTGCTGAGATATCAAATTACACGAATGGAAAACTTGAAGGTGAGTCTATATGGTATTCTGATAAAGGGGTTGTTTTAAAACGATTTCTTTATGAGAATGACGAACTACATGGTGTTTCTAAATATTACGATGCAGAGGGTGTTTTGCTTGCAGAAGGCAAATACCAAAAAGGGAGAAAACATGGTATATGGACCTATTATGAAGATGGTAAATTAAAAGAAACAAAAGACCATACAAGACGAAGTAAAAACCCAAAGAAACAATAGGTAAAATTTATCTAACACATAGTAATTTACAATAGCAACATCATACGTGTTGCTATTTTTATTTCTTAATTTTGCAACATGAAAAGAGTTATAGTTGGACTTTCTGGTGGAGTAGACTCTAGTGTTGCGGCATATTTGCTGAAAGCGCAAGGTTATGAAGTTATAGGCTTGTTTATGAAAAACTGGCACGATGACTCTGTGACTATTTCTGACGAGTGCCCTTGGTTAGATGATAGCAACGATGCTTTATTAGTAGCGAATAAACTCGGAATTCCATTTCAAACGGTAGATTTGAGTGAACAATATAAAGCACGTATTGTCGACTATATGTTTGATGAATATCAAAAAGGGAGAACGCCTAATCCAGATGTCCTATGTAATAGAGAGATTAAATTTGATGTCTTCATGAAGATAGCTCTAGAGCTTGGAGCAGATTATGTAGCTACAGGCCACTATTGTAGAAAAAGTTTTATTGAAAAAGATGGAGAAACTATTTATCAATTGCGATCGGGTATTGATACAAATAAAGATCAATCTTACTTTTTATGTCAATTATCTCAACAACAATTAGCTAAAGCTCTTTTCCCTATCGGTGAATTAACAAAGCCAGAGGTACGTGCTATTGCATCAGAACAAAATTTGGTAACAGCTGATAAGAAAGATTCACAAGGATTATGTTTTATAGGTAAAGTGAGATTACCAGAATTTCTTCAGCAGAAATTAAAACCAAAAGAAGGTGTCATTGTTGAAATTCCTAAAGAAAAGGAGATATATAACGAAACATTATTAGATTTTGCTTCTAAGAAAGAGCAACTTCAGTACTTGACAAAACGAGTTGGATATTCGGTAACAGATGGAAAAGTTGTAGGCAAACATCAAGGTGCTCACTATTTTACCAAAGGACAACGTAAAGGCCTAGCCGTTGGTGGCACTGCAGAACCACTATTTGTAATAGAAACTGATGTTAAAGAAAACGTAATTTATACTGGTCAAGGTAAATCACATCCAGGTTTACTTAAAAGTGCGTTGTTTGTTACAAATGACGAATTGCATTGGGTTCGTCAAGATTTAAAACTAAATACAGACGAATCAATGGCTGTGAAAGCAAGAATTAGATATCGTCAGCCATTACAAGAGGCAACACTTTATAAAGTAAACAATGGTCTTTTTGTTGAGTTTAAAGTTCCTCAATCAGCAATTACTGAAGGTCAGTTTGTCGCTTGGTATTTAGATGATGAATTAGTAGGTTCGGGAGTTATTTCTTAAATTGCAGTAAAAATCGCCCAAATTGTTGCAATATGAAAAAAATATTACTCTATAGTGTAATCCTCTTTCAATGCATTGCTTTTGCTCAACAAGATGCTTGGGTTTATCTAACAGATAAAGAAAATGTATCTGCATCTATTGCCAACCCAATTGCCATTCTTACTCAAAATGCTATTAATAGAAAGGCTGCCCACAATATAATGATTGATGAGCGAGACGTTCCCGTAAATGAAAGTTATATATCACAATTAAAAAATCAACCAGGTATTACAGTACATGCAAAGTCTAAGTGGTTTAATGCGGTTTATGTTAGAGGCACAGAGGCAAACATTAGTGCTCTAGAGTCTCTTAGTTTTGTTGAATCTGTTGATTTTGCTAATAAAGCCCTTAATTCAGAATCACGCTCATCAGAACACAATGACAAGTTTGAAATTGAAGAAAATTTAGTCGATTTTTCGTATGGTAATGCTCAAAATCAAGTTGAAATGATTAGCGTTGATGCATTACACCTAGATGACTACACTGGCGAAGGGATTATTATTGCTGTTTTAGATTCTGGTTTCCCAAATGTTGATACGATGGCTGCTTTTCAACGCTTGAGAGATAATGGTGATTTACTGGGAGGTTATGATTTTGTTGATAGAACTCCAGATGTTTTTGCATTTACAGCTAATACTCATGGCACTAGAGTTTTAAGTAATATGGCAGGTTTTATTCAAGATCAGTATGTTGGTACAGCACCAGATGCAAGCTATTATTTATTCAGAACTGAAGATGCAAATAGAGAAACACCTCTTGAAGAGATGCTTTGGGTCGAAGCAGCCGAAAGAGCAGATAGTTTAGGTGTTCATATCATTAACTCATCACTAGGTTATAGAGTTTACGACAATACAAATTATAGCTATACTACAGATGATATGGATGGTAATACAGCTTTTATTACAAAAGGCGCTAACATTGCTAATGAAAAAGGAATTTTGGTAGTTGCTTCAGCAGGTAATTCTGGTAATAATGATTGGCAAATTGTTGGTGCTCCAGCAGATGCAGCTGGTGTTTTAAGTGTTGGAGCTGTAAACGCAACAGGTCAGTATGCAACGTTTAGTTCTAGAGGTAATGCAACACAACCTACCCAAAAACCAGATGTGGTAGCTAGAGGAGAGGCAGCATTTGTGATTGATGAAACTAATAATGTGGTCAATAATAATGGAACCTCTTTTAGTTCGCCTATTTTAGCTGGAGGCATAGCGTCATTATGGCAAGCGTTGCCAAATGCATCGCATGAAGAAATCAAGCAATATGTGCGAATGTCTGCATCACAGTATAATACACCAAACTTTTTGTTAGGTTATGGTATTCCTAATTTGCAGTTGGCTTTTGATATAGGTTTATCTGTAGAAGAAGAAACATTTACTAGTTTTAATATATTTCCTAATCCAGCTACAACTATTCTGAATATTCAAGTTCCATTTGGTATTAGCAATACCAATCTAAAAATTTACGATACACTAGGGAAACTTATATTAGATCAAAATTTACAACGAGCATCATCACAATTAGATGTATCATCTATGGCTTCTGGCGTTTATATCATGTCTTTTCAATCTGAAAATACTTCAAAACTGTTTAAACTGATTAAATCTTAAATGGCAAATTCTATCACCAATTTATTTGGTATTAAATATCCTATCATTCAAGCAGGAATGATTTGGAATAGTGGTTGGAAACTAGCTTCTGCCGCGAGTAATGCTGGAGCATTAGGATTAATTGGTGCTGGGTCTATGTATCCTGATGTATTGCGAGAACATATTCAGAAATGTAAAATGGCAACCGATAACCCTTTTGGAGTCAATGTTCCAATGTTATATCCTAATATTGAAGAAATTATGGATATCATTGTTGAAGAAAAGGTTTCTATTGTGTTTACTTCAGCAGGAAATCCAAAAACATGGACAGCTTGGTTGAAGGAAAGAGGAATTACTGTCGTTCATGTGGTAAGTAGTGTCAAATTTGCTTTAAAAGCTCAAGAAGCTGGAGTTGATGCGGTTGTTGCTGAAGGTTTTGAAGCAGGAGGGCATAATGGTAGAGACGAAACCACAACACTTACACTCATACCTATGGTAAGAGAGCATCTGCATATTCCTTTGATTGCTGCGGGAGGAATAGCCACTGGAAGCGCTATGTTGGCTGTAATGGTATTAGGAGCTGATGCAGTACAGGTTGGTAGCAGATTTGTTGCAAGTGAAGAATCTTCTGCTCATGAAGCTTTTAAACAAGTAGTCGTTGAAGCTAAAGAAGGGGATACACAATTGACATTAAAAGAATTAGCACCTGTACGATTAATAAAGAATAAGTTCTACAATGAACTACAAGAGCTATATAAAAAAGGTACAACTGTTGAAGAGCTTAAAACCCATCTTGGAAGAGCAAGAGCAAAACGAGGTATGTTTGAAGGTGATCTTGACGATGGAGAATTAGAAATTGGTCAGATTTCTGGATTAATTCATGATATTAAACCTGCAGCTCAAATAGTAGAAGATATGATCAATGAGTTTAAACAAGCACAACAACAGGCAAGTCAACCATTATATTAAAAAATAGTATATTTGGTCGATAGCAATCATCTCCCTTAATATTTATGAATTCTAGCCTTAATGTTTTAATTCCTGATGGTAATAGCACATGGGCATTAGCGGTTATCAATTGCTTATCTGAGATTAATGAGTATAAGTTATTCGTGCTTTCAGATAAAAAGCGCACAGCAACTAAATTTTCAAGGTACACATCCTATTACAAATACTATAAAAGAGATACAGATACGGATTGGTTGCATCTTATCATCAATGAAGTTAAAGCACAACAAATTTCGGTTATTATCCCTATTGCTGAGAATGAAATACAATTTTTCATTAGGCATAAACATCTTTTACCTGCTACCGTAAAGATTATTCCTTTACCGTTCTTAAAAAGTTTTGAAACAGCTACAAATAAGCATAAACTAAGTCTATTTTTAGATGAATATGACATTCCACATCCTAAGTTCTTTTATGCTAAAAGTGCCACTACAATTAACGAAAGTTTATCTCTATTACAATTTCCAATTCTGTTAAAACCATTGAGTGAGAAAGGTGGAGATGGGATTGTGAAATTTGATGATAGATCAGCACTAGATAATTACTTGAATACGTTTTCCAGTAGTGATGAATTATTCATTCAAGAATACATATTAGGTTACGACATAGATTGTAGTGTGTTATGTTTAGATGGCGAAGTTCTAACATATACCATTCAAAAAGGGAATTTAAAAGGGCATAGTATTTTCGCACCGCAATTGAGTTTTGAATTTATTGAGAATGATGAGGTTATAAAAGTTGTTAAGCAATTAATGAAACAGCTTAACTGGTCTGGTGTCGCGCATATAGATATGCGATACGATAGTCAAGCAAACAACTATAAGGTAATTGAAGTAAATGCTCGTTTTTGGGGTAGTTTAGAAGGCTCAAAATATGCAGGTGTTAACTTTCCTGATCTCGCCATTCAATTAACTATTAATAACAAAATCGAAGCCCCAAAGGCTGTACCTATTATTTATATGCGATTAAAAGGCGTCTTAAAATCTATTAAATACAAGCCTTGGTTTATCTTTAAAACACATTTTTTACTAAACCATACTGAAGCGAAATCTTTTTTAAAGGATCCTTTACCAACATTTTATAAATTTAGAGAATGGTTTGGAAGACTTTTTTAGACTATTAATCATAATTATTCACTTTATAAAACAACAAAAGAGGACCTAGGTCCTCTTTTGCTTGAAACGTTTTTTAACAACAAAATTTTTAAATCCCTCTAAAATAATAGCTAAAAAAGTTTCTACCCCAAATACCTAACCTACTAAAATAAGGTATTTAATAAAGTAAAAATAAAGGTTTCTATTGGGTTGATTAAAAAAAAATAATCCAACTTATTAACAATTTTTAATTATAACCCAATAATTATCAACCTTTTGAATTTAATATCTATGAAAATTGAATGTTGTTTACTAGATATAGATTAGTAAAACTTACCTTTGAAAACTATAATAAACGCACATTTGATCTTAACTAACTATACAAAAGAATTTAAATACAACTGGCAACTTGCTGCTCCTGTAATGTTGGGTATGTTAGGGCATACTTTTGTGAGTTTTGTTGATAATATTATGGTTGGTCAACTTGGGACTGCAGAATTAGCAGCTGTTTCATTAGGGAATAGTTTTATTTTTATTGCCATGTCTCTTGGAATAGGTTTCTCTACAGCAATAACATCTTTAGTGGCTGAAGCAGATTCAGCAAATAATTTTAAAAATGGCAAATCGGCTTTTAAACATGGCTTATTTTTATGTATAGTTTTAGGTATTGCACTCTTTGTAATGGTTTTCTTTGCAAAGCCACTTATGTATTTAATGAAACAACCTAAAGAGGTTGTAGTATTAGCAATGCCTTACCTAGATCTTGTTGCCTTTTCACTCATCCCTCTCATAGTATTTCAAGCATTTAAACAGTTTAGCGATGGGTTGTCAATGACACGATATCCAATGTATGCAACCATATTTGCTAATCTCATAAATGTACTACTAAACTATATCTTAATTTTTGGAAAGTTTGGTTTCCCTGAAATGGGAATCGTTGGAGCGGCTTATGGTACATTGGTTTCAAGATTTATAATGGTTGCACATTTATGGTGGTTACTTACAAAAAAAGACAAATCAAGAGATTATGTAACTCAAGTTAAGATATTCGCATTAGATAAATTGATGCTTAAAAAAGTAGTTAATTTAGGGTCGCCAAGCGCTATGCAAATGTTTTTTGAAGTTGCCATTTTTACAGCGGCAATATGGCTTAGTGGTTTGCTAGGTAAAAATCCCCAAGCCGCTAATCAAATTGCTTTGAATCTGTCTTCAATGACTTTTATGGTGGCAATGGGATTAAGTGTTGCTTCAATGATAAGAGTAGGAAATCAAAAAGGATTACATCAATATTTTGAACTTAGACGAATCGCTTTTTCAATATTTTTATTAGCCGTTTTATTGGCAGCATGTTTCGGAATTATTTTCTTTATGTTCCATGAGCATTTGCCAAAATTATATGTTGACTATAATGATGCAAAAAACTTAATTGATAATACAGAAGTGGTAAGTATAGCATCAAAACTTATGCTAGCTGCAGCTATATTTCAAATTAGTGATAGTATACAAGTTGTAGTATTGGGAGCTTTAAGAGGTTTGCAAGATGTAAAAATACCAACACTTATTACATTTTTGTCGTATTGGGTAATTGGGTTTCCTATAAGTTATTTTCTAGGGAAAGAAGAAGCTTATGGAAGTTTTGGTATTTGGCTTGGTTTATTAGCTGGTTTAACTACAGCTGCAATATTATTATATATTAGATTTAATTATTTAACGAAAAAGTTAATTTTGTTGAATACTAATCCGTAAAATAAGATGGAACTTCCAAAATTTATATTAGGTGATAATACAGATTATCCAAATGCTATTTATGTAATACATACTGATTTTCCTAGATTTATTCTAAATTTAGAAGATGACGAAGTAGAATGGTTTGAAGAATTTGATGAACATGATCAAAAAGAGATTGAAAGGGAAACAGAAAACTTGATACAGCAAGCTACAGATTTTTACGATAGAGAAATTGAAAGATACGATGCCTAATGCTTGAAGAGTTAGTTAAACTTGATACCGAATTATTTATTCACCTAAACTCGCTTGGAACTTCAGCTTGGGATGGATTCTGGATGTTTTATACAACCAAATTTAACTGGATTCCTTTTTATATCATCTTAGCTTACTTGATGTACAAGCGATTAAATACAAAAATGTTTGTACTTACCCTATTAGTAATTGCGCTTTTGATTACGTTTACAGACCAAGTGACCAATTTATTTAAGAAAGTAATTGTACTAAGACTGAGGCCTTGCCATAATCCAGAGATAGAAGGACTATATAGGTTAGTAAAAAGTTCATGTGGAGGTAAATATGGTTATTTTTCTGGGCATGCTTCAAATTCTATGGCTATAGCGGTATTTACTAGTTTAATGTTAAAATCTAAGTATAAGTATTTACCTTATTTGTTAATCATTTGGGCAATGGTAATGGGTTATAGCAGGATATACATAGGAGTACACTATCCGTTAGATGTATTAAGCGGAATGTTTTTTGGTGGATTTTCTGGTTTTTTATTTTACAAATTAGATATGTATTTACAATCAAGATTTCAACTTAAATAATTTGCTATAACTTCTTTTTTGACACGTTATAGTTGATATATTTCTTTTTCATCCATAAGTAAGCAAAGCAATCTGTTAAAGGTCCCAATAATCGGTTAGAAAGTCCAAATTTAGACTTACCTGCTATTCTTGGAAAATGACGCACAGGAATCTGAATAATAGTGCCATTCTGTAGCAAAACCATAGCAGGTAAGAATCGATGTAAGCCTTTGAATAGCGGAATTTGTTTTGCATATTCTGCTTTAATAATTTTCAATGGGCATCCAGTGTCATCCATACCATCTTTAGTGAACGAACGACGAATACGGTTCGCTATTTTTGATGATAGACGCTTGAAAAAATCATCTTTTCTATTTTTACGAACACCAGTGACTAAATCGTAAGTGTTAGCATGTTCGAGAAGGAGATTAAAATCTTCAAGAGTAGTTTGTAAATCAGCATCTATATAACCTACAAGTTCAGTGTCAACATAATCAAAACCAGCTTTTAGTGCAGCGCTTAAACCTTCATTTTTAGAAAAAAGAATGTAATTGAAGTCAGTGTTTTTTTTACAAATGTTCTCAATATATTCTTGGCTAGTATCAGTTGACCCATCATTTATAAAGAGTACTTTAGTTGGTAGTTTAGCGATGGTCATGTAAGTTATTAGTTCTGACTCTAAACGCTCTAAGTTGTCCTCTTCATTATAAATTGGAATAATAATAGTAAACTTATAAATCATACAAGATGTTAATCAAGTGCTAACCCTAATAGGTATTCAGCGGCTACAAAGGGTGTTGTTGTACCTTCTTCAATGAGTTGTAATTGAGTGCTAAGTGCTGTTTTGATTTTTTTCTGATTAAAGAAATCTGATTTCAGCCGTTCTTCAATGGTTTGTAATAACCAGAATTTATTTTGCGCTTTTCTATTGTGATCAAAATAGCTATTAGCTTTTGAGTGCTTTTCATAGTTTTTGATCAGTTGCCATATTTCAGAAATTCCTTCTTGCTTCAGTGCACTACAAAGTAAAACCTTAGGTTGCCATTCAGATTCTTTTTGAGGGTATAAATGTAAGGCTCTATTAAATTCAACTTTAGCTAATTTTGCAGCTTTTTGATTTTCGCCATCTGCCTTATTTATAGCTATAGCATCAGCCATTTCAATAATCCCGCGTTTAATACCTTGTAACTCGTCACCGGCTCCAGCTAGTTTCAAGAGTAAGAAAAAATCTACCATGCTATGCACTGCAGTTTCGCTTTGCCCAACTCCTACGGTTTCAATAATTACAGTATCAAAACCAGCAGCTTCACACAAAATGATTGTTTCTCTAGTCTTACGGGCAACACCACCTAACGATGTACCTGATGGAGAGGGTCTAATAAAGGCGTTCGTGTCTTTTACCAAATCTTCCATTCGTGTTTTATCACCTAAAATACTTCCTTTACTTAGGCTACTGCTAGGATCTACTGCCAATACTGCAACTTTTTTTCCTGTAGTAGTCAAATGTATACCTAAGGCTTCAATAAAGGTGCTTTTGCCTACACCAGGAACACCAGTTATTCCTATTCTAATGGAATTATTTGCATATGGTAAACATGATTTTATAATTTCATTAGCCTTTTTTAAATGTAATGGATTTGAACTTTCAACTAAAGTAATGGCTCTACTCAAAGCTGTAATATTCCCATTCAATATTTGAGTTATTAGTAATTGAGATGTAGGCTTAGACTTTCGTTTCTTTCTAATATTTTCAATAGAAGAGTTATTGGTGATTTCAGATATTGAAACCCCTTCTTTATTTTTTAAAGCAGAAGATTTTGATGTTTTAGACAAAAGTCTTACTTGTTTTAATCTTTTAATACCACTAAAGGTACTGCAATTTTTGTTTTGTCCCAAGCCATAGTAAGCTTAAGATCATCAGTAGAATTATCAAATGCTATAGTAAATTGCTCAACAACCTTGTCTAACTTTTCAACAGGAACATCAATTTCAAGAAGATCATAGTTAGGATCCCAAAGCGGCTGCATTTGTTCATCAACACCCCAAGGATACTGCTTAGTATTGAACATCACTTTCCATACGCTGTCATTTGGAACTGTCCATATACTATATTTTCCAGCGGGCACATATATGCCTTTAACCATTAAATTTTTATTGGTTTCTAATGTTGTAGCTTCATTAGCACCTGTTCTCCAAACCTTACCATAAGGAACCAAGGCTCCAAAAATATCTCGTTCTTTTTTTGATGGTCTATTGTAAAAAACTTCAAGTTTTAAATCGTTAAGTTTAAACTCTACAGTATCTTTAGGACTCAACCGATTAGAAAAAATATTTTCAACAAAATAGGAATATAGAAATAGACCAATGGCTATTATAGACAGAATGATTAATAGTCGTTTTAAAAACGTATTCATAAAAATAATTGATTTCTAAATGCGATATAAATATACTAGTAAATATATTACATCACAATAGATGTTAACGTAGTTTTAGTAGATTTTTTAAAAAATAAAAAACAAATTGCAACACTCCATTTTTTGTATCGTCTTTATTATGAACTATACCAAACCAAAACGAGTTTAGATGTTACAAACTGACATCATCGAAAAATGTAAACAAAACAATCGTGTAGCCCAATTGCAATTATACAAACAGTATTGTGATGGCATGTATATAGTTGCTATGCGTTTTGTAAAGGATTCTATGGAAGCTGAAGATATCGTACAGGAAGCCTTTATTAAAGCATTTTCGAAGTTGCACCAGTTTAAGGCTGAAGTCTCATTTGGAGCTTGGTTGAAACGCATCGTCGTTAATAAAAGCATTGATTTGTTAAAATCTAGAAAGAAACAAATCTTAGAACTAGAAGAGGTGCACCTTAAAATAGTTGATGCAAATTATGAAGACGAATGGTTAGTAGACGATACCATAACATTGGAGGAAGTCAAAGAAGCAATTAGCAATTTGCCTGAAAAGTATAGATATGTAGTAATGCTCTATCTAATTGAAGGATACGACCATCAAGAAATATCTGAAATTTTAGACATTAGCGAAGTTGCTTCAAGAACACAACTTTCAAGAGGAAAATCAAAATTAAAAGAACTATTAACACCTTTGAGTAATGGGACAAGACATTAGACGCTTATTTGAAAACGAGAACAAAGATTCTCAAGAAAAAATGGAACAAGGACATGAAGCACGTTTTCTTAAAAAGTTAGATGACGCTTTTCCAGAAACATCAATCAAAAAACGCTTCAGTATTTGGCAAATTGCCGCTAGTATTGTCATTCTAATAAGTTTGAGTTATGGCGCTTTTAAATTCTTTCAAATACCTGAAAAAATTGAGCCTGAACTAGCAAAACAAGATACAAGTAATGATGCTATCAAGTCACTTGGTGATATTTCTCCTGACCTGAAGAAGGTTGAAAATTATTACTTAGCTAATATTAACTTAGAGTTGTCAAAAGTAAAACTTACACCAGATAACAAAGAATTGTTTGATGGTTATGTACTCAAGCTAGAAGAACTTAACGAAGAGTATAAACGCTTGTCTGTTGAACTTACAGAGAATGGTCCTAACGAACTCACAGTAAGCGCGTTGATAGATAATTTAAAAATACGCCTTAGTTTATTATATCGTCTAAAAGAACAATTGCGTGATCTAAATACTTTAAAAGATGAAGATTCGCAAAATGCTATTATTTAATAATCAATGAAATAGATTATTAATCAAACAGATTTAATCAGAAAAATTTTTAAAAATGAAAACAAGATATAAATTTTTAATGCTATTACTATCAATTAGCATTAGTGTTTCGGCACAAAAAAAGCTAACTAAAATTTCAGAATCTATAAAAGTTACAGATAATGTTACTATAGATTTAAATACGAGTTATGTTGAGATAGAGGTCGATACTTGGAATAAGAATACTTTAGAAATTGAAGCCTATATTGAAGATGAAAAGCTTTCTAAAGATGAACTCGAAAAGGCCCTTAAAAATTGGAATATTGAAGTCGAGGGTTCTGGTGATTATGTGTCTATTCGTTCAAAAGGGTCTCCTCTTTCAACATGGACAAATTATGACTTTGATTATAATTTTTCTCCATTAGTGAAATTAGAGCTAGAATTAGTTGATTTACCGGAAATGCCAGAAATGCCAGAAATGCCTGAGTTGGTTGAAATTCAAGAATTCAATTTCCCTGAGATGCCAGAAATGCCTGAGATTCCTGAACTTCCAGAAGGTATAAAAAGTGTGCACTTTGATACCGAAGCTTATAAAAAAGAAGGTGAAGTGTATCTTCAGAAATGGAGTAAAGAATATGAGTTGAAATATGGTGCTGAATTTAAAGAACGTATGGAAGATTGGGCTAAAAAAATGGCAAAGGTAGATTTTTCAACTTACGAAAAAGATATGGAAAAATGGGGTGAAAAATACGGAAAGAAATTTGGTAAAGACTATCAGAAGAAAATGGAGGTGTATGCCAAACAATTGGAAGAGCGATTTAGTGGTGAATGGGCAGAAAAAATGGAAGCTTGGGGAGAGCGTTATGCTGAACAAATGGAAGAGCGAGCTGCTGCTTTAGAACAACGAAACGCTGCTTTAGAAAAGCGTATAGCCGAAAGGGAATTAATGAAACTTAAACGAGACGAAAAGGTTGCGAAACGCTTAGAAGAGCGTCAAAAAATTCAGGAACTTCGTACTCTAGAACTTAAAAATAGTTTGAAGCATCACCTTGGCGATAAGGTGAAGAAAACTATAAAAATAAAGATGCCTAAAGATGCAAAACTAAAAATGAATGTAAGACATGGTGAGCTTAAGTTCTCATCAGTAATAAAGAACTTAAAGGCAGATATATCACATGCTACACTTGTAGCTAATCACATTGATGGAAGCGAGACTTCCATCAATGTGTCTTACTCACCTGTTTTAATTTCTACATGGAGTCTAGGAGAGCTTAAATTGAACCACGTTAGTAAAGCAAAAATAACAACGGTAGATCGTTTGGTACTTAATTCTAATTCTTCTAATACAATTATCGGAACTTTAATAGGAAACGCCATAATTGATGGCAGTTTTGGTGATTTATCTATTATCAATATTGCAGATACGTTTAACAATCTTAATGTTATTATTGAAAATAGTGATGCAGTAATAGCATTGCCTAAAACAGATTTTAATTTGCAATATAAAGGTAATCGTTCACGATTTAGTCACCCTGAGAGTAGCACTACAACTAATATTTCTAATTATTCTACAGGTAATTTAAGCAGTAATAAAACCATAGTGCTTAATGCTAAATATAGTAATGTCATCATGCAATAATTTTTGTGATTTGAATCTATGCTTGCATAGTTTCAGAATCTTATTCAGATACTTTATTTTTGAGAAAAATCTCTAAAGTGATTCAAAACACATTTTCTCATTTTTTATATTGTATTAGCCCTCAGCCACTTCATATCTTAGACAGTTCCATAGTAAAATCAGATTATATTGGTATAGATTTATCTACAACTAATGAAGAGCTAAAGCATGTTGATGTTTCTTCATCTAAGAAACTAGAGAGCTATATAGACCATCATATCAAATTAAATAAAGCTAAAGTAGCTTTTGGTGGTTACCTCGAAACAAGAGCTATTTATCAACGTAGTGATTATTTTAATGATAATAAATCAAATCTTGCGCGCAATATTCATTTGGGCATCGATTTATGGATTGCTGCTGAGACGCCCATTTTTGCACCTCTAGATGCTATAGTTCATAGCTTTAATAATAACAAAAACTTTGGCGATTATGGGCCAACTATAATCTTGGAACATAAGATTAAAAATATTACGTTTTATACCTTATATGGGCATCTGAGTTTAAGCTCAATAAAAACGATATCTATTGGGCAAGTCTTCAAAAAAGGTGAGCTACTCGCAACATTAGGTAGCACTTCTGTTAATGGTGATTATCCACCACATTTGCACTTTCAGATCATAAAAGATATAGAACATTATGTTGGAGATTACCCAGGCGTATCTACTAAAAGAGATTTAGAGTTCTACAATTACAACTGCCCTGACCCAAACATGTTATTAAAATTAAAATAAAAGGGCAAAGATTAATACGAAAATTCTTTCAAAATATTATTTTTACAGCTATCAAAAAATACAAGCAGATGAAATGTTTTTTTTCAATTTTAATTTTTACCATTTTCACTCAATCACTTTTTTCGCAAATTAATTTTCAAAAAGGTTATATAATTAAAGATAACAAGGAAAAAATTAGTTGTTATATAAAAAATGAAGGCTGGGACAATAGCCCAAAAACAATCAAATACAAACTAACTAATAGTTCAACTATAGAAGTAGTTGAGACCAAAAGTATTTTTGAATTTGGAATAGAAGATATAGTTCGTTACAGAACTATAAAAACCAAAATAGACGTATCAAAAAGTAAAGAAATAAGACTAAATTCAATTGAGTTATTGGCTAAGGTTATCATTGAAGGGGAAGCTATATTATATTATAATAATGACAACGATCAAGAAAAGTATTTTTACAGTGTTAATGATTCTGAAATAAGACAATTGATTAGGAAAGAATATTTTGATGATGAAGAGTTGAAATATAATAATGATTATTTAGTGAAGTTAAATAGTGATGTCAAATGTATAACTGAAAGTAATTTTGTTAGAATTAAGTTCAATTTAAGTAGTTTAAAGAATTACTTTTTAGAGTATAATACTTGTAAAAATATAGAAAACGTATATGTAAGTAAGGCTAGACGTGTTAAAGCAAGGTTTAAAGGTCATCTTGGGCTTAATTTTTCTGCTTTAGATATGGAATTTAGTTTTAATAGGAACGATTTTCTTGATAGGTCATTGAGCTTTAAGAATGAAATATCACCAGTCATTGGTTTTGAAGGCGAATTTTTATTGCCAACAAATAACTATAAGTTTTCTTTAAATGCATCTGCGTTTTATAAAAGCTTTAAAGCTGAAGCTTTCAATGAAAAAACGGCTGAAGATTTTGAAGTTGATTTACAGTCAATTCAAATTATATTAGGTGCTAGGTATTTAATGTATCTCAATGAAGAATCTAAATTTTTTATAGGTCCAGATGTAGCTATGGATATTGGGTTGAAAAATGAATTGACTTTAAATCAAGCTAATCAAGAACTTTTTGGAAACATAATAAATGATTTACCAGTTAACTTCTCGATGGTTTTTGGATATGACTACAAACGATTTGGAGCTCAACTCAGGTATTTTTTTAATACTAACTTATCAACATTTGAAGATATCGCTGAAGTTAATTTCAGTAGCATTTATTTAACAGCTACCTATCGGATATTTTAATTAATTGGTTTTAAAGAAAGAACTCTTTACACCTTTAACTTCTGTCTTGATTTTAAATATTGAGCCAGCTAATGGAAATTGTTCGTTCTCTTGAGCGTTCATATCTACAGAAGCAGTTGTAATATAGAGGGTGTCTAGACCTTCACCGCCAAAAGCACAGGCAGTTACATTATGGGCAGGCACATTTACTTTTGATATTAACTTGCCAGTTTCAGAATCAAACTGAAGCACTGCGTTACCATTCCACATTCCAACCCAAAGATTGTCGTTTTCATCTATTGTCATGCCATCAGGAAAACCCAATGAATCATGAATTTTTGTAACAATACGTTCATTTGAGATATTACCTAAACCGTTGTCATAATCATAAGCTTTTATTTCTGCTGTAGGTGTATCAATGTAGTACATTTTAGTTCTATCTTTGCTCCAAACAATACCATTAGAAATTGTAACACTATCCTTTTTAAGCTGTGCGTCACCTTTAGCGTTTATCATGTAGAGGTTTGCTTTATATCGTTCTTGACTAAATGCCATAGAGCCAACCCATAAGCGTCCAGAAGGATCACATTTACCATCATTAAAACGGTTACTAGGTATATCTCTTTCAACATCACTTAGAAGTTCAGTATAGCCGTTATTAGTATCTATTATGTATATACCATCTTGGAGCGCTATAATAGATTCGTTATCTATATTTGAAGGAACAACAGTACCAATACTTGAAGGCGTTTGAAGTGTTCTATTTGTTTTATTCTTTGGACTATAGATGTGTAAGCTATTGTCTAAAATATCAATCCAATACAATTCATGTGTTTTATGATTCCAGAAGGCACCTTCTCCTAATTTAGATTCTATTTTATATTCTAAACTTGCATTTAGGACTTTTATAGAAAGTTTCTCCTTCTCATTAAAATTGCAAGAGTAGAGCGTAATAATTAAAGTAAGATAATACAAAGGCTTCATTAGTTTAAGCCATTAAAGTTCTAGTTGTTCAGTTGCTTCTTTGCTAATGATGTGCCAATTACGAATCCAATAAACGCAAATATACCATCAGAAATTGAAAACCACAATTCTTTTGGTAACATAAAAATATAAAAGAACGTAGCAGCTACTATTAACCCTCCAACAATATAAGCAGGAATCATACTAGTTTTTGAAATCAAACCTGCGATAAACATTCCTACTACAATGCCCATGAAATGTGCAATTACTACAAATACTTTTGAACCAGTTGGTATTTTATCCATATTGTTTTTTATCCATTCCATATCCATAGGGTCTGCACCTTCAGGTAAAGGGAACAAATTATGCCCAATAAGTGTTTCAAACATATAAACGACTATAGATGCTACTATAAACCCTACAATGGTAGCCAAAATATTTCTCATGAGTTCTAGTTTTTTTGACCTCTATCTCGGTAGCGATCATGATTAGTTAGACGCTCTAAGGTAAAAAAAAATCCTAATAGTTTTTCTATTAGGATTTTTACTTTTAACGTATTTGGGATTTAGTCTTCAATTAATACCCATTCGCCTTTTGCGATCAATGGTTCGGCTTGTTTATATTTAACCGTTTTATTTTCGCCACTCATCACATGCTTAATAGTTACACGGTCGTTACGTCCAATTTTTGGTTTGTCGCGAACAATGGTTTCTACCACCTGCTGTTGACGAGAAGCTCCCGCTCCAACAGCTCTATTTTGAGCAGCACGTTCATCCATGTTTGGGATTTCGTCTTTTTGTGTTTGAAGCTTTTCTTGTTTGCGAGCTTTTGCCTCTTGAATGGTATTTTGAGTTTCAGTAGGCAATTCACCTTTAAAGAGAAATGAAATCACATCTTTATTCACTTGATCAATCATTTCCTTAAATAATTCGAAAGCTTCAAACTTATATATCAATAACGGATCTTTTTGCTCATGAACTGCTAATTGGACCGATTGTTTTAGCTCATCCATTTTACGTAAATGTGTTTTCCAAGCATCATCAACAATAGCCAAAGTGATATTTTTTTCAAAATCATTAATGAGTTGTTTTCCTTTGGTTTGGTATGCTTTTTCTAGATCGGTCACAACTTGTAAATTCTTTACACCATCTGTAAATGGTACGACAATACGTTTGAATTTATCACGCTGATTTTCATAAACGTTTTCAATGACAGGAAAGGCTAGATCTGCATTACGTTGCATCTTTTCTCTGTAGTGTTCAAAAGCTGCTTTATAGATCTTGCCTGCTATATCTTGAACAGAACCTTTTTCAAATTCAGCTTCAGAAATTGGAGAACTCATTGAGAAGTAACGTATCAATTCAAATTCAAAGTTTTTGAAATCATTAGCTTCTTTATTGGCTTCAGTGATCCCTTCGGATGTGTCATAGATCATGTTCGCTAGATCTACACGAAGACGTTCACCATGTAGCGCATGACGGCGACGTTTGTATACAACTTCTCTTTGTGCATTCATTACATCATCATATTCTAACAAACGTTTACGAACACCAAATTGATTCTCTTCTACTTTTTTCTGTGCACGTTCAATAGATTTTGAAATCATAGAGTGTTGAATGACTTCCCCTTCTTTAAGCCCCATTTTATCCATCATCTTAGCAATTCGTTCACTACCAAATAAACGCATTAAATTATCTTCTAATGATACATAAAACTGAGAACTTCCTGGGTCTCCTTGACGTCCTGCACGACCACGTAATTGCCTATCAACACGACGAGAATCATGACGCTCAGTACCAATAATAGCTAAACCGCCAGCTTCTTTAACTTTATCAATTAATTTAATATCTGTACCACGTCCTGCCATATTAGTTGCAATAGTTACTTGGCCTGGTTGACCAGCTTCAGCAACAATATCGGCTTCTTTTTTATGAAGTTTAGCATTAAGAACATTATGAGGTATTTTTCGTTGTGCTAAAATTTTTCCTAGTAACTCAGAGATATCAACAGATGTTGTTCCAATTAGTACTGGTCTACCGGCTTGAGATAATTTGGTTACTTCATCTACTACGGCATTATACTTTTCACGTTTAGTTTTATATACTAAATCTTCTCTATCGTCACGTGCAATTGGTTTGTTGGTTGGTATTTCAACGACATCTAATTTATAGATTTCCCAAAATTCACCAGCTTCAGTTACAGCTGTACCTGTCATACCTGACAACTTGCGATACATTCTGAAGTAATTCTGTAAAGTAACAGTAGCAAAGGTTTGTGTGGCATCTTCAATCTTCACGTTTTCTTTAGCTTCAATAGCTTGATGCAATCCGTCACTGTAACGACGGCCATCCATAATACGACCAGTTTGCTCATCGACAATCATAACTTTGTTGTCCATAACCACATATTGGTTGTCTTTTTCAAATAAAGCGTAGGCTTTTAATAATTGATTTAGCGTATGTATGCGCTCAGATTTTACACCAAAGTCTCTGAAGAGTTCTTCTTTTTCTTCTGCTTCTTCTTCTTTAGTTAATCCTTTAGATTCAATCTTTGCAATTTCAACACCTATTTCTGGCATAACAAAGAAATCGGGATTGTCTTTTCCAGAAAGGAATTCTACACCTTTATCTGTTAACTCAACTTGGTTGTTTTTTTCTTCAATAACGTAATAGAGTTCTGCATCAACTTTAGGCATTTCTCTATTATTGTCTTGCATGTAAAAGTTTTCGGTTTTTTGCAATAACTGTTTAACACCTTCTTCGCTTAAAAACTTAATAAGGGCTTTGTTTTTTGGAATACCTCTGTAAGCTCTTAGTAGTAAGAAGCCGCCTTCTTTTGTGTCGCCTTCAGAAATTAATTTTTTTGCTTCTGCTAGAACACCAGTTAAATACTTACGTTGAACAGATACGATATTGTCTACTTTAGGTTTTAACTCGATAAATTCGTGACGGTCTCCTTGAGGAATTGGTCCCGAAATAATCAAAGGTGTACGTGCATCATCGATTAGCACTGAGTCAACTTCATCAACAATGGCATAGTGGTGTGGTCGTTGTACTAAATCATCTGGCGAGTGCGCCATATTATCTCTGAGGTAGTCAAAACCAAATTCATTATTGGTTCCGTAAGTAATATCAGCTCTGTAGGCCTTTCGCCTCGCTTCAGAATTAGGTTGATGATAGTCAATACAATCAACACTTAAGCCGTGAAATTCAAAAATCGGCGCCATCCATGCGCTATCACGTTTTGCCAAGTAATCATTAACAGTTACTAGATGCACACCTTTACCAGCTAATGCATTTAAATAAACAGGAAGTGTCGCTACTAAAGTTTTACCTTCACCAGTTTGCATTTCGGCTATTTTACCTTGATGCATTGCAGCACCACCAATTAACTGAACATCATAATGAATCATATCCCAAGTTATGGCCTTACCTGCTGCGTCCCAAGAATTTGCCCAAACAGCCTTGTCACCTTGAAGTGAAACATAATCTTTTTCACCAGAGATCAAACGATCAAATTCGTTTGCTTGAACAGCGATCTCTGTATGATTAACAAAACGTTTAGCGGTTTCTTTTACTACAGCAAAAGCCTCAGGCATTATTTCGTCCAAGACACCTTCAGTAACCTCATAAATATCATCTTTGATTTTGTCAATTTCTAAATAAATATCTTCACGTTTGTCAATATCTTCTGTGGTTTCAGCATCATTCAGTAACTGATTAATTTTATCTTGAAGCGATCTACGGGCTTCAGCTATTATAGCTTTGAACTCTTCTGTTTTTTCTCTTAGTTCGTCGTGTGATAATTGCTCAAGTGCGCTTTCAAACGATTTAACTTTTTCTACAATAGGTGAAAGTGCTTTAACATCTTGTTTAGCTTTGTCTCCTACAAATACTTTAAGTACTGAATTTAAAAAACTCATTGTGTTTTATTTTATTTAATAACGTCGACAGTAACGTTTATATCTTCAAAATTGTGAATTTCAAAGATAAGATTTGTGTTATTTTTAACGAAGAATCAGATATAAAAAAAGTCTCAAAATGAGACTTTTTAACTTTTATGTTTTAAAAGTAATTTTTGTTAAATCCTTTTAATATTCATCCTCGTTCCAGAGATAATCTTCGTCAGTTGGATAATCTGACCAAATTTCTTCTATGGAATCGTATGAATCGCCTTCATCTTCTATCGCCTGTAGATTCTCAACAACTTCTAAAGGAGCTCCTGTTCTAATAGCGTAATCAATTAATTCGTCTTTAGTTGCTGGCCAAGGGGCATCACTTAAATACGATGCTAATTCTAATGTCCAATACATTTCTTATGAGTATTTATTTTTTTGCAAAAATAAAATTATAGTTCAAAAAGTCAAGAAAAAATCGAATTAATTAAATAATAATTTAAAAGAACTTATGTTTTCAATCGTTTAGGCCTACAAGAACTGATAATATATTCTTTGCAAAGTGGTACTTTTTAAGATTCTTTTTCGGGAATCCATTTTACTTCTTCGGCTTGTAGGTCATAAGACAATTTTCGTGCCAATACAAAGAGGTAGTCAGAAAGTCGGTTTAAATACTTTAAACTCTCTGGTTGAAAAGGTTCTAATTCATTCAATGCGCTGGCAAGGCGTTCAGCTCGTCTACAAACACATCGCGAAATGTGACAGAATGACACTGTTTGATGTCCGCCTGGTAATACAAAATGAGTCATCGGTGGCAATGACGCATTCATCGTATCCATTTCCTCTTCTAGTTTCAAAATATCACCTTCAGAAATCTTAGGAATATTAAGTCGGTCTTTTCCATTTTTTAAGGTTGCTTTTTCTGGATCTGTTGCTAGGATAGCACCAACAGTAAATAAACGATCTTGAATGATCATCAATATATTTTTATAATGTTGATTGATATCTTGGTCTCTAATAAGTCCTAAATGCGAATTGAGCTCGTCTACCGTTCCGTAGCTGTCAATTCTAATATGATGTTTTGGAACACGTGTACCACCAAAAAGTGCAGTTGTTCCTTTGTCTCCAGTTCTTGTGTAAATTTTCATACATGCAAGATAAAGCTTAGAATGCTAAAAGTTAAACGTTTTCTAGAAATTATTACAGGCTCAGTCTACTTTTTGAAACGTCTTTTATTGAACATCGAATCCTTATTGCGGCGTTCTCTGAAGCGTTTATTATTTTTAAATGAAATTTTCATAAAGAGAAATACGCAAGCTAATATTAAAACGGTCCAAAGCATTTACTGTCTGGTATCACTTTCAATTAAGCCATCTCTCAAACGAATGATGCGCTTTGCGTGCGCAGCAATATCTTCTTCGTGAGTTACCATGATAACGGTATTTCCTGCCTGATGAATTTCATCAAAGAGATTCATGATTTCAAATCCTGTTTTTGAATCTAGATTTCCTGTAGGTTCATCAGCCAGAATAATTGAAGGTTTGTTAACTAAAGCTCGACCTACAGCTACACGTTGACGTTGGCCTCCTGATAGCTGATTGGGTTTATGGTCCATTCGGTCTGCAAGACCAACATCAGTTAGAACTTCTTCAGCGCGTTTAATACGATCTGATTTTGACATTCCAGCATATACCATAGGTAAAGCGACATTATCTAATGCTGTAGTTCTTGGTAAAAGATTAAATGTTTGAAAAACAAAACCTATTTCGGTATTTCTAATATCTGCCAATTCATCATCGCTCATTTGACTTACATCTTTGCCATTAAGGACATAACTTCCTGCTGTTGGTGTATCTAAACAACCTAGCAAGTTCATTAGTGTAGATTTGCCAGAACCAGAAGGTCCCATAATAGCAACATAGTCACCGAGTTCGATATCTAAATCTATACCTTTTAATACATGAACAGTCTCTTGACCGAGTTTAAAATCTCGAATGATATTTCTAATTTCAATAACGTTACTCATTACAGGACAGATGATTTATTGGTGCATTGCAATATAAAGAATAAGACGTTAATTAATTACTCTTGTTACAATCGAATTATAAAATTTTCCTTTACTTGTTCTTTTCTAAAGAAAACAAATCCCCAAAAAAAGGTGTCAATGGTTACTGTAACTTTAGGATGTGATTTAATCGTTTCCCAAGCTTCTAACATACCTTTAGACCAATGAATGTCGTCAAATATAAAAACAGAGTCATTGTGAGTATTACTAACGAGTGTGTTGAAATAATTAAGGGTTGCTTTATTGGTATGGTTTCCATCAAAGAATATCAAATCATATTGTTGACCTTCTAGTGTTTGCAATTGACTTTCAAATTCACCTACTTCTAATATTACATTTTTGATGTTTTGTTGAATTAATTGTTGTTTTGCTATTGCTGAAATATTTTGACAGCCTTCAATAGAAGTAATAGAATTCTCTTGATTTCCCAGTGCCATGGCATGTGTTGCAATACCTAAAGAGGTGCCAAGTTCTAAGGTGTGCTTGGGTTTAAAATAGTTTACAATCCTATATATAAGCTTCGCTCTTTGTAAGGGTGTTCCTGAAGCTTTAGCAATTTTTGAAATTGATCTAGTACTGGTTTTAAAAATTCGTGATCCAGAGCCTAGATCTTTAATTTCAACAATTTCACGATTATTTAAAAGTGAGTTCCTGTACTGCGACAATTTTACATAATCCTTAAAAAATGATTTATCGTAGAAGCATTTGGTTACCAAATCATAAATAAAAGGAGAATGAACACCATGTT
Source organism: uncultured Psychroserpens sp. (assembly GCF_947503375.1). Classification (GTDB taxonomy): domain Bacteria; phylum Bacteroidota; class Bacteroidia; order Flavobacteriales; family Flavobacteriaceae; genus Psychroserpens. The sequence goes on along the minus strand of NZ_CANNDQ010000004.1, from coordinate 246,282 downwards.
GATTAGTAGAACGAATTAAAAATGTTATGTATTGAATAATTTGAAACATTAGTTAAGACTCAAACTTTTCGGCTAATTCAAACCAACGACGCTCTTTTTTTTCAATAGCATCGATGATTAATTGAAGTTGCTCAGATAGTTCATTTATTTTATCCTGCGATAATGACACATCGTTGAATTGTTCTTCGATACCTTTTTTGTCAAGTTCAAGTGAGCGTATTTTACTCTCTAGGTTTTTATATTCCTTTTGTTCGTTATAAGATAGTTTTTGAGCCTTGTTTTTAGCTTCATTATTATTCGAAGTTGAAGACTCTATTTTTTCAGATTTTGGTTCTGAAGACACTGATAATTCATATTGACGATAGTCTGAATAGTTACCTGGAAAATCTTGTACTTTACCTTCACCTTTGAAAACGAAAAGATGATCAACAATTTTATCCATAAAATAACGATCATGGGAAACGACTATAAGACAGCCAGGAAAATCAAGTAGAAAATCTTCAAGGATATTTAGTGTAACAATATCTAGATCATTAGTTGGCTCATCTAAAATTAAAAAATTGGGGTTTTGAATTAAAACAGTACAAAGGTATAATCGCTTTTGTTCACCACCACTTAATTTCTCTACAAAGTCGTGTTGTTTTTTTCCGTCAAACAAAAAACGTTCTAGCAATTGTTTAGCACTAATTTGTCTGCCTTTAGTTAGCGGAATGAATTCACCAAAATCTTTGATCACATCAATTACTTTTTGATCAGGCTTTACCTCTATACCACCTTGTGTATAATAGCCAAATTTTACAGTGTCACCAACGATGATTTTACCAGAATCTGGCTGTACAGTATTAGTGAGCATATTCAAAAATGTAGATTTACCTGTACCATTTTTTCCTATAATACCAATACGTTCACCACGTTTAAACACATATTCGAATTTATCTAAAATAATTTTGTCTTTGAATGATTTAGATACTTTATGGAACTCAACGATCTTACTGCCTAAGCGTTCCATGTTGATTTCAAGTTGAATTTTATGGTCTTTCCTACGCTGGTGTGCACGTTTTTTTATATCTGAAAAATCGTCAATTCGTGATTTTGATTTTGTTGTTCTAGCTTTTGGTTGACGACGCATCCACTCGAGCTCTTTTTTAAAGAGTTGTTTTGCTTTTCCTGTTTCTACCTGTTCGAGCTGAATTCTTGCCTCTTTCTGCTCTAAATAATAAGAATAATTGCCTTTATAGGTGTAAAGTTTTCCGTGGTCTAGTTCGATAATTTCATTACAAACACGTTCTAAAAAATAGCGATCGTGAGTTACCATGAATAAGGTAAATTGCGCCTTAGTGAAGTAATGCTCTAACCATTCAATCATTTCTAAATCTAAATGGTTTGTTGGTTCATCAAGAACTAATACATCTGGATTACTAATAAGTGCTTGTGCTAAAGCTAGACGCTTCACCTGTCCGCCAGACATGCTACTGATCTCTTGATTAAGGTCGTCTAATTTTAGTTGAGATAGAATTTGTTTGAACTGAAGTTCAAATTCCCACGCATTATGAATGTCCATTTGCTCAAAGGCCTTCTGATAAGTTTCAGTGTTTTCAGGATTTTGAAGTGCCTTTTCATAAGCTTCAATAATTTTTAATTGAGGTGATTCAGAATTAAAAATGGCATCACTAATCGTTTGATACCTGTCAAAATTTGGAGATTGTGATAAAAATGAGATGCGTAATCCATTCCTCATAATCACTTGACCAGAATCTGGAGTGTCTGCTCCAGATAAAATGTTAAGTATAGATGTTTTTCCACTTCCGTTTTTTGCTACGAAAGCAATTTTATCATCCTTATGAATACTAAAAGAGAGGTCTGAGAAAAGTTCAACTTCTCCATAAGATTTAGAAATATTTTCAACAGTAAGGTAGTTCAAATCAATTTTTTTACAAAGAAAGTGATATTACTCAAAAAAACAGAGAATAGTTTTGATATTAATAGTGATAACCTATATTTGTGGAGCAACAAGCAACTTTGGTATGAATAGAATGTTACTGCTATTGGGATTGATGTTATGTGTGTTTTCAACCTCATGCATTCCTCACAAGGATATTGTTTATCTTCAAAACAAAGAGGCTGCTACAGATTCTACACAAGTGATGATTGAGCAGCAAAAGCCATATCGTGTTCAGATAAATGACATATTGAATGTTAGAGTTAAAGCCTTAGATCAAGAAACAGTTTCTATTTTGAATCCTGCAGGAGAAGAGAACCTTAATGCAGATAGTGCAGAGCGTGCCTATTTTGACGGATTTACAGTTGATGTACATGGAAATATTAGAATACCAACTTTAGGTAAGGTCAATGTTTTAGGATACACCACCGAAGAGATTGAACAAATGATTGAAGCTAAATTGCTGGAAGAACAATTTAAGGAAGCTGCCAATATATTCGTTACGGTAAAATTAGCTGGATTGAGCTATACCGCTAGTGGAGAAGTGAATAACCCAGGAACACGTATTATTTTCAAAGATCGCGTGAATATTTTTGAAGCAGTAGCAAATGCAGGAGATATTCCATTAACAGGCAATAAACGTGAGGTGCAAATTATACGACAATATCCTCAAGGGCAACAAATTCATACATTAGATTTAACAGATAGAAATGTAATGAACTCTCCATATTACTACATTCAGCCTAATGATATCATATACGTTAAACCAGTAAAACAAAAAACTTGGGGAGTTGGAACTACAGGAAGAGAGACTTTACAAACCATTGTTTCTGTTTTAGGAATCATTACTACAACAGTTTTATTAATTAATAGATAGTATGGCTCACGACGAAGAATATGAAGACATTGTAGAATCTGGTAAAGTCACCTTTGACTTTAAAGGCTACATATTCAAAGCACTTAATCTTTGGAAATTTGTTTTCGTATGTGTTGGAATGGCTTTGTTGATTGCTTATTATATCAATGTAAGAAAGACTAGTGTATATAGGTTAGAGTCACTTATATCTGTTGAGAATGATCAAAACCCTTTTTTTACTGCTAACACAAGTATCTCCTTTAATTGGGGAGGCGTATCTGGAAAAGTAGGAAAAATAATGACGACCGTTAAAACAAGGACTCATAATGAGAAAGTTGTAGACTCGTTAGATTTTTACTTAAACTATTTGACCGAGGGGAAATATAATAAAATAGATATCTACAAACAGGCACCTTTTGAGTTTGAGATCAATAAGAGTAAAGGACAATTATTGGGTACACTCATTGGCATAAGAATGTTGAATAATAGTGAATATGAAATTTTTGGCACTTTTGGTAACAGAGGAAAAGTACAGCGCTATATCGATAAAGAAGAGTATTTTGTAAAAATGCCTGCGGGAGAATTTAAGAAAAAATACCGATTTGGTGAGACAATTAACCTTCCCTTTCTCAATGGTGTGATTAAGCTAAGAGGGAAAAAATTGGTAACACCTAATCAAGAATTCTTTTTACAGTTTAAGAATTTTGATCATGTAGTAAGAAGTTATCAAAAAACCATACAAATTAAGCCAAGTGCTACAGCGTCTTCTTCTGTTTTAAGACTGATATTATCAGGAACCAACAAAGCCAAAATCACAGACTATTTGAACGCTACTGCTGCAATTTTGAGTAGGACAGAGCTTGAGCGAAAAAATCTCTACGCTACCAATACAATTAAGTTTATTGATAGCAGTTTGTATCAAGTAAATAATGAGTTAAAAGATATAACTGACGAAATGAATAAATTTCGTAAAGAAAATAAAGTATTCAATGTGAATCAAGAAATGACTGAGCTCTCAAGTAAGCTGAGAAATTTTGATTTGATAAAAGATGCAGAGAATTCTAAACTTAATTATTTAAACTCTCTTGAAAGTTATTTGAACAACGTTGAAGACTATCAAAAAATTGCTGCACCAACATCTGTTGGTATTACAGAGAATAATATTATTTCTAGTGTCAAAAAAATAATTGGATTAGCTGTTGAGCGACAAAGTTTAGAGTACACACAAAAAGAAGGTTCAATTGCGTTTAAAGATCTCGATAGACGTATTGATGCTGAAAAGAATGTCTTACTTAAGACCATTGATGCCACCAAAGCAACTATCAATCAACAATTATATGAGGTTAATAGAAATATTGCAATTTTAGAAGCTAAACTAGGCGACTTGCCTGAGGATCAACAAAAATATCTTAAAATTCAAAGAAAAATGGATATTAGCCAAGAGGCATACGATATCTATTTGGCCAAACGAAGTGAAGCTGCTATTGTTAAAGCCGCAAACGTTTCTGATATAACTGTTATAGATGAAGCTAAAGACATAGGTGATGCACCGATAGGACCCAATAAAGTGTTGAATTATATGATGGGTTTGATGATGGGCTTCTTCATTCCAATGCTACTAATCTTTGTTATATTTTTATTAGACACTACTATACATGGATCAGACGAAGTAGAGAACCTTTCAAAAATACCAATACTAGGTGTGGTAGGTAAATACAATTATAAAAACAACTTAGTAGTATATGAAAAGCCTAAGTCAGCAGTAGCCGAATCTTTTAGATCAATTAGGTCAAGTCTTCAGTTCATCTACAAAAAGCAAAAAAAGGAGGATGGCAAAGGCCGTACACTCATGATCACATCATCGGTAAGTGGTGAAGGAAAAACATTCAGTTCAATAAACATAGCAACCGTATATGCGCTTTCAGGTAAGAAGACGATATTGTTAGGCTTAGATTTGCGGAAACCTAAGATTTTCGGTGATTTTAATACCACCAACGATCAAGGCGTTGTTAATTATTTAATTGGAGAAACTGATATTCAAAGTGTAACGTTCAAATCACATATTGAAAATCTCGATATCGTATCATCTGGACCTGTACCTCCTAATCCTTCAGAATTATTGATGTCTAATAACATGAAGACATTAATGGACTATCTTCGTTCAACTTATGATATGATTGTATTAGATACACCGCCTTTAGGCTTGGTGACAGATGCATTAGAGTTAACACAATATGCTGATGCAACTATATTTATGGTACGTCTCGATTATACTAAAAAAGGGATGTTAGCACTTATAAATGCAAAGTACAGAACGGGAGAGGTTAAAAATATTAGTTTCGTACTCAATTTCTATAAACATAAAACCAATCATAATTACGGTTATGGTTACGGTTATGGCTATGGTTATGGCTATGGTGTTTATGGAAATGCTTATCACGAAAAAGAAAATAATTCTATTTGGAAACGCATAAAGCGTTTTCTAAAGCGCCTCTAAAGTGATAACAAAAAACCAACTTATACTAAAACGGGTTTTTGATGTTATATTAGCCATGTTGCTCTTGCCTTTTTTGATTATACCGATACTGATTTTGGTTATTATCGCCACAATAGATACTAGGCAATATGGATTGTTTTTACAAAAGCGAGTTGGCCAACATGGTAGGCTATTCGATATCTATAAAATTAGAACTTTAAAAAAAGAAACACATGTTCTTGGGCATTTAGATCTAAGTGCCACGACATTTGGTAAATTTCTAAGACGTTTTAAATTAGATGAACTACCGCAAATTTTTAATGTCTTAATTGGCAATATGAGTTTTGTTGGTCCACGACCAGATATTCAAGGTTTTGCTGATAAACTTATTGGAGATGATAAACTTATTTTAATAGTCAAACCTGGCATTACAGGTCCAGCAACAATTAAATATAAAGACGAAGAGATGATCTTATCACAGCAAGACGACCCTGAAAATTACAATAGAACGATTATTTGGCCTGATAAGGTCGAAATCAATAAAAAATACATTCAGAATTATAGTTTTTCTTTAGATTTGGACTTTATTTTAAAATCGATTAGTAAATAAATAATGAGCACAACACATAAAATAACAATTCTTGGTCTCGGTTATGTTGGATTGCCTCTTGCGGTAGAGTTTGCTAAAAAATACTTTGTAGTTGGTTTTGATATCAACGAAAAACGTATAACTGAACTTAAAAATGGTTTAGATAAAACTTTAGAAGTAGAGGATGCGCATTTAGAATCTGTTTTGACCACAGATTCAAATTCGAAAACGGGTTTGTTTATAACAAATGATTTAGAAGATATAAAGGCTACGAATATTTACATTGTTACAGTGCCTACACCAACAGATGAATTAAAACGTCCCGTGTTTACACCTTTAGAAAAAGCTAGTGAAAGTGTAGGTAAGGTATTAAAGCATAATGATATTGTTATTTATGAATCTACTGTATATCCTGGTGTTACAGAAGATATTTGTGTGCCGATTTTAGAACAACATTCTGGTTTAAAGTTTAATGAAGATTTTTATGCTGGATACTCTCCCGAACGGATTAATCCAGGAGATAAAAAGCATACAGTTACTAAAATTCTGAAAGTAACTTCAGGTTCTACCCCAGAGATTGCAAAAATTGTTGATGACCTTTACAAGAGTGTTATAACTGCAGGAACGCATTGTGCACCATCTATCAAGGTTGCTGAAGCAGCTAAGGTAATAGAGAACTCGCAACGTGATATTAATATAGCTTTTGTGAATGAACTATCTAAAATATTCAGATTGTTAAATATTGATACCAAAGCAGTTCTTGAAGCTGCTGGAACAAAATGGAACTTTATTAAGTTTACCCCAGGACTAGTTGGAGGTCATTGCATAGGAGTTGATCCATACTATTTAGCTCAAAAAGCGATTGAGTCAGGTTACAATCCAGAAATTATATTGGCAGGACGTAAGATGAATGACAGTATGGGAGCTTATGTAGCTCAAGAAACTGTTAAGATGATGATTCAAAAAGGAGCTAGAATAAAAAACTCCAATGTTTTGGTTTTAGGGATAACATTTAAAGAAAACTGTCCAGATATTAGAAACTCCAGAGTTATAGATATTATAAGAGAGTTTGAAACGTATAATACAAATGTAGATGTGTTTGATCCTTGGGCTTCAACAGAAGAAGTCAAGCACGAATACAATTTTGATTTATTAGATGACACTTCGCAATTAAAATCAGATTACGATGCAATTGTACTAGCCGTTTCACATAATGAATTTTTAGAATTAGATATTCAAAGTTTAAAATCAGATATAGGTGTTATTTTTGATGTAAAATCATTACTTCCAAAACAAAGTGTAGACGCAAGGTTATAATGTACGATACTAAATACCATACACAAGATTTAAGTAAATTGTCTTTCTTAATTACTGGAGGCGGTGGATTTATTGGTTCAAACATTGTCGAATACCTTTTAAAATATGAGGCTAAAAAAGTTCGTGTTCTAGATGATTTCTCAAATGGCCATCGCAAAAACTTGCTAGAATTTCATAATCATCCTTCATTTGAATTGATTGAAGGTGATATTAGAGATTTACAAACTTGTATTGATGCTATGGATGGTATTGATTATGTGTCACATCAAGCAGCTCTAGGTTCTGTGCCGCGTTCAATAAATGACCCAATAACGTCTAATACAGTCAACGTTTCAGGATTCTTAAATATGATGGTAGCGCTTAAAGACTCAAAAACAGTAAAGCGAATGGTTTACGCAGCTTCTAGCTCTACATATGGTGATAGTAAAGCCCTACCTAAAGTCGAAGCTGTTATAGGAAAACCGATATCACCTTATGCTGTCACTAAATACGTAAATGAACTTTACGCTGATGTATTTGGTAAAACCTATAATACCGATGTGATTGGTCTCCGTTATTTTAACGTGTTTGGACCTAAACAAAGTCCTGATGGTGCGTATGCCGCTGTTATTCCTTTGTTTATGCAAGCTATAAAAGACAATGCATCTCCAAAAATAAATGGAGATGGTGAACAAACTAGAGATTTTACATTTGTAGACAACGCTGTGCAAGCTAATATTAGAGGGTTCTTTGCTTCTGAAGTGGCTAAAAATGAAGTCTTTAATATTGCTTGTGGAGAGCGAATTAGTATTAATTTTTTATGGCAATCGTTAAAAGATGCTGCTAACTCTTCTGTTGATGCTATTTATGGGCCTCCACGACAAGGTGATGTGAGAGATTCTTTAGCAGATATCTCAAAGGCGAATAAATTACTAGGTTATCAACCAGAATATACAGTAAAAGAAGGTTTAGATATTACTTGGGATCATTTTGGTAAATAGTCATTAATAAAAGTTTCTATATTTTATACTCCTGTATGCATTTAGTATATTAGCCGAAACTTAATCTAATAATCATTTTGAATACCGACCAAAAAGACCAATGGCTTTATACCATTTCTTCTAAGCGGAAGTTGATAGACCTCAATTTTAAAGAGATTTGGCGGTATAAAGATCTACTAATTCTTTTTGTTAAGAGAGATATTACAACTTTATATAAACAGACCATATTGGGTCCGTTGTGGTATTTGATTCAGCCCCTTTTCACATCAGTAGTATTCACTTTGGTGTTTAACAATCTTGGTGCAATTAAAACAGAAGGAATTCCACCATTATTATTTAATTTAGCAGGAATTACGGCCTGGAACTATTTCAAACAATGCTTGTCAGGTACCAGTAGTACTTTTAAGAAGAATGCAAATATTTTTGGAAAAGTTTATTTCCCGAGAGTGATCATGCCTATATCTATAATCATTTCCAATTTGCTTAAATTTAGTATTCAGGTAGTTATATTTGTAGGTTTTTATATCTATTATGTTAGTATTGGAAAAGATATTCAACCCAGTTCAACATTATGGCTATTTCCTGTATATATAATTGTAATGGCTTTATTAGGTTTAGGCGTTGGTATGATCATATCTTCTCTAACAACTAAATATCGAGATATTACAGTTTTAGTAGGTTTCGCATTACAGTTGCTAATGTATATGTCTGCAGTTCCTTATCCAGTTTCAGAAGCCAAGAAGAAGTTTCCTGAAATGGTAGCAACTTTAGTAGAATATAATCCATTGACACAGGTGATCGAAGGGTTTAGGCACATGTTGCTAGGTATTGGCGAATTCAATTTGATAGGCTTTCTTTATACCTTAGGAATTAGTATTATTCTATTTATTTTAGGATTGATTATCTTTAATAAAACTGAAAAAACGTTCATAGATACCGTTTAGTTATGTCTAATATTATTCTTAAGGCTGAAAATATAAGTAAACAGTACAGGCTAGGTCTTGTTGGTACAGGAACTATTGCTGACGATCTCAAACGTTGGTGTTATAAACTACTTGGCAAAGAAGATCCATTTCTTAAAATAGGAGAAGCAAACGACCGATCGTCTAATTCTAGCGCTAATTATGTTTGGGCATTACAGAATATCAATTTTGAAGTCAATAAAGGAGATGTTTTAGGTATTATTGGTAAGAATGGTGCAGGAAAGTCTACATTGCTTAAATTATTATCGCGTGTAACAAGCCCAACTACAGGAGAGATCAAAACCAAAGGACGAATTGCTTCTTTGTTAGAAGTGGGAACGGGGTTTCATCCAGAATTAACTGGTAGAGAAAACATTTATCTCAATGGTGCTATTTTAGGTATGACCAAATCTGAAATTAGTAAAAAAGAGGAAGAGATTATAGAGTTTTCAGGATGTTTAGGTTATATAGATACACCTGTAAAGCGCTACAGTAGTGGTATGCGCGTAAGATTAGCGTTTGCAGTGGCAGCGCATTTAGAGCCAGACATTTTAGTGGTTGATGAAGTGTTAGCAGTTGGTGATGCTGAATTTCAAAAAAAAGCTATTGGTAAAATGCAAGACATAAGTAGAGGCGATGGTCGAACGGTTTTATTTGTAAGTCATAATATGGCAGCAGTACGTAATTTATGTACTAGAGCTATTGTGCTAGAGCATGGCGAAACTGTATTTGAAGGCAGTACAGATGAAGCTGTAGACTATTATCTTCAAAAGGAAAATTCTAAATTATCATCAACAGGTATTTACACACATAAGGAAGAGGATTTACAGAATGGCTTTTCATTGAAATCGGTTAAGTTATTCAATTCAAATAATGAAAATCAAAGTCTCTTTTTATCTGATGAGTATATTACAGTAGTTGTAGAATATGTATTAGATAAAACATTCAATGATATCCGTATCAATTTAAAAGTGCTTTCAAAGAACGAAGATATCATTGTTTTTACAACAAGTTCTCATAGTTCTGATGAGACCGATAAAAAAGCAGGTAATTACAGAACAAGTGTCCGTTTACCTAAAGATTTTTTCAATAAAGGGCAATTTAAAATTGCAATCAATGCTGGAGTACCAGGGATTGAGGTCTTATTCCCATCAAGCTATGTTTTAGATTTTCAGATAGAGAAGTTAACACCAAGTGGCTCAATAACGAATACCGTTTTTCCAGGGATAACCGCACCAAATTTAGAGTGGAATGTCACCAAACTAGCTCATGATAAATAGAATCAAAAATAGATTAATGAAGTGGCTCTCTTTTGATGATGCCCAAACGCCTAAGTTTCCTGGAGGATTAACTAATATACACGCTGTAAAAGATACTGATGTTTTTGTTGTAGGTTTTCCTAAGTCTGGAAATACATTGATGCAGCACATTATGGCGCATTTGGTATATGGTTTTAATGCTGAAGCTAGTAGGAGTATGATAAACCTTGTCGTCCCAGATATTTATGCTAACAGTCATTATTTTAGGTTTAATGATCGTTGCTTTTTCAAATCCCATGAATTACCAAGGCCTAATTATAAAAAAGTAATTTATATCATTAGAGATGGTAGTGAAGCCTTACTATCATACCATCGTATGATGGAAAATATGGGAAAGCCAGTGCCTTTAAAAGATTTGTTTACAGGAAAAGAAAAGATTTTAAACACAACTTGGGCTAACCATATTAAGGCATGGGAGTCTAATCCTTATCAAGCAGATATTTTATGGGTTAACTACGAAGACTTAAAATCTAATAAACTTCAAGAAATAGAGCGTATATGTAAATTTTTAGAGCTATCAAGAACGCAAGACGAACTAGAAAATGTAGTAGCGTTTACTTCTTTAGACCATATGCGAATGCTAGAAAAAAGAGCAGACTGGCAATTGATGAAAAAAGCTAATAATTTCAACACAGGTACTTTTGTAAGATCAGAAGACAATAAATCTAATACGCGTATTATTTCTGATGAAGATTTAAGATTATTCAATAAAACGCATGAGGATCTATTAAAAAAATATTTCAAAACTAGATGTTGATTACGATGTATATTGAGATAAAGATCATAATTAACCTTAATGGCAGCGCTCATGAGACAACCTGATTTTTTTGTTGTAGGTGCTGCAAAATCAGGTACAACAGCACTATGGAAGTACTTTCAGAAGCATCCAGATGTTTTTGTTACAGATACCATTGAAGCTAAAGAATTAGGTTATTATTCTAATCAGTATGGTGTTTCATCTAAATCAGAGTACTTATCTTTCTTTAAAAATGCTGAACCTGATCAATTAATAGGAGAAGTCTGTCATGTATATCTAACTTCCAATGAAAGTGCTGATTGGATCAAACAGGAAGTACCAAATGCTAAAATCATTATCATGTTAAGAAATCCTGTAGAAAGAGCATATTCTTTATATAATTGGATGATAATGCATGGTTATGAATACCAAAATTCGTTTGAAAAAGCGTTAGAACAAGAGAAATTACTGTTTCAAGACAAAAAGCCTAAACATCAACTGTTACATCGTTTTCGAAAAAATTACCATTATTTTAATTCTGGAAAATACTATGAACAGGTCAAACGCTTTTATGACTTTTTTGGGAAAGCTAATGTGTTAGTTATAGAATATGATAATTTTAATAAAAACCAGATAAGATCATTAACGCGTATTTTTGAGTTTTTAAAAATTGATAAAACACATGATATCTCAGAGTTAAAAACTAATGAATCTAATCGAGTAAAATCTGTTTTATTACAATATTGGCTTAGAAAACTGTACCTTAGTAGATACGGTATTAACCCTAGAGTTAAACAGTTGATTAACACCATAATGTCTAAAAATATCACTAAAAAAAAGCCTAAAAAAATTAATGAGGATACTAAGCTTAAGTTGCGTGATAATTACAAAGAAGATGTACAAAAACTAACCCAGCTTACAGGTATTGATTTTTACAAAAAATGGTATGATTAAAAAGAAACTCAAAGAAATATATAAACGCTTAGGTTTTACAAGTAAACATGAAATTGATACGAAAGAACATTTTATATCTAATGGAATGATTCCATGGTCACGAGGTTATAAAGAATACAAAACATTCAAAATAAACGAGTCTATATCTGATACAAATTTTTTGAAAGAATTAAAAAAAGGGGATTTACCAACTGGCTATGGTTATAGAATAGATGAGCGTATAGTTGAATACCCATGGATCTTTTCAAATCTATCTCATGAACAGCAACAATTGTTAGATGCAGGCTCTACATTTAACTTTGACTTTGTAGTAAACCATCCTAAAATTAAAAATAAAAAGCTAACAATTTTTACTTATGCACCTGAGGATAATTGCTTTTTTAATAAAGGAATTTCATATATCTATGGTGATTTAAGAGCACTACCTTTTAGGGATAACTATTTTGATACCATAGTATCACAATCTACAATTGAACACATTGATATGGATAATTCAATTTATGGTTATGATATCAATCATCACAATGATGATACTAAAAAATCATATTCTTATTTAGTTGCAGTTCAAGAAATGCTAAGAACGTTGAAGAATAAAGGAGAATTGTTAATTACATTCCCTTATGGGAAATTTGAACATCATGGTTTTTTTCAACAATTTGACGAAGAAATGCTCAATAAACTACTAACGTTATTTGATGGTATTGGGACTTATGACTGTAGGTTTTTCTTATATAAAGAAGATGGATGGATTATTGCCAATCAAAATGACTTGAAAAACAGTGTATCCTACAACCCTCATACAGGAAAAGGAAAATTAGATGATAATGCAGCGCATTGTAGAAGTGTTGCTTGCCTAAAGTTTATAAAAAACTAATGAAAACTTGGGAAGAGACTATACAATATATTAGAAAAAAACCTGAGTTCGAAGCTTTGGTTGAACAAGCATATTTTCATGAGGATTTGGTATTCAATGTTGAAAATTTTGGTAAAAGTGATGAATTTTTCGAAACATTAAGAATTATAAAGTCTTACCAACCTAAAGGAAAACGCATATTAGATATTGGCTGTGGAAACGGAATCAGCAGCATAAATTTTGCGCTTAATAATTACCATGTAACAGCAGTAGAGCCAGATACTAGTAATACTGTAGGTTCAGGCGCTATTCGAATTTTAAAAAAAAATTATAAATTAAATAACATCGAAATTCATGAAGATTTTGCTGAGAATATCAAATTTGATTCTAATAGTTTCGATATCGTTTATATAAGACAAGCGATGCACCATGCAAATGATATTGAAAAGTTCATTAAAGAGTGTGTACGTGTTTTAAAGCCAAAAGGACTACTACTTTGTGTAAGAGATCATGTCATTTATAACCAAAAAGATAAAGATTGGTTCTTAAAAGAACATCCTTTACATAAATTTTATGGAGGTGAGAATGCGTTTACGTCAGAAATCTACAAAAACGCTATTGAACTAGCTGGGGCTGAGGTAAAAAAGGAGCTGAAATATTACGATAGCGTGATCAATTATTTTCCTACTAAAAAAGAAGATCTACAACGCTTAGCACAACAGAATACCTATTCTCAAAAGAAAAAACTAGCACATAAAATTGGTGTATTTGCTAAAATACCATTAGTTTGGTTGTTGTATAAAAAGTTTAGCAGCTTTGAAAGTCTAAATGAAAAACACATACCAGGTAGGATGTATTCTTATATTTCAATAAAAAAATGAAGATAGTCATTATTGGTTCTAAAGGCTTTATAGGATCCCATGCCACAGATTTTTTTTCAAAAAATCATCAGGTATGGCAAAGTGATGTAGTTGTAGATTATACAACGTCAAACTATTACCAAGTAGATGCCACAAATGCAGATTATAGCGAGTTATTCCAACTTCAAAAATTTGATGTTTGTATCAATTGTTCTGGTGCTGCAAGTGTGCCAGATTCTATTAAAAACCCTCAGCGCGATTTTGTATTAAATACGGTTAATGTATTCAAACAATTAGATGCAATTAGAAAGTACAATTCTGATTGTAAATACATCAACCTTTCAAGCGCAGCTGTTTATGGTAATCCTAATTACTTGCCAATTGACAATATGCACCCTTTACAGCCTATTTCTCCATACGGAAAGCATAAGAAAATGGCAGAGGATATATGTGGTTCATTTTATGAAAACTACAACTTAAAGACTTGTAACTTACGTATTTTTTCAGCCTATGGTGAAGGTCTGAAAAAACAACTGTTTTGGGATCTTTACAAGAAAGGAAGCAATGAAAATAAAGTAAAATTATTCGGAACAGGTAAAGAATCTAGAGACTTTATTCATGTTAAAGACCTTGTTAAAGCTATTGACCTTGTAATTGAAAAAGCATCTTTTTTAAACGATACCATTAATGTGTCAAATGGAAATGAAGTTCTCATACCTGACGCAGTGTCTTTATTCTACAAATATTTTAAGCCAGAAATAAGCATTTCGTTTAAAGGTGAAGCTAGAGAAGGAGACCCTAATAATTGGGTAGCAGATATCTCAAAGTTAAAGTCGTTTGGTTACAAAACAACAATTGATTTAGAAACTGGATTAAACTCATACGTACAATGGCTCAGAGAAAACGAGTAGGATTAGTATTCTCTTATAACGAAGAATGGATAGCAGGTTCCTACTATATATTAAACATTGTGCAAGCACTTAAAACAATACCTGAATCATTACAGCCTGAACTGGTTATTCTTACCGAATCTATAGCTAATTTCGAATACTTGAAGTCAGAAACAAATTATCCATATTTGGAGTATGTTCCATTTCCATTTTCACCTCCTAGATATTCCATTGTAGAAAGAGCAATCAATAAAGCTTGCCGCATATTAAAACTAAAACATCTTATCGTAAAGACACCTAAAGGGCTTCCTAAGATTGACATGTTATATCCTAAACAAATCAATGGGTTATTTAAAAATTTAAAAAGCATCAATTGGATTCCAGATTTTCAAGAAGATCATTTACCTCAATTTTTTTCTGCTATTGATATTAAGAATAGAAAAGATTACCAGAAAAATATACTTACCAAAAGTGATATCGTTGTTTTTAGTAGCGAGAATGCAAAACAAGACTTTGATCGATTGTATCCTCAGTCTAAATCAAGACGCTATGTATTACCATTTGCAGTTACGTTGCCAGATTTTTCCCATGAAAATATCGATGAATTAAAAGAAAAATATGAACTTACAAACCACTACTTTTTTGTGCCAAATCAATTTTGGGCACATAAAAATCATATTATAGTTTTAAAAGCTATTAAACGATTAAGTGATCGTGGCTTGAAAATTAATATAGCTATGTCTGGAAAAGAAAATGACTATAGAAATGTAGATAATTTTAAGCAGTTGAAGAATTTTGTGTTTAAGAATGATATAGAAACCCATATTCGTTTTCTTGGATTCATTTCTAGAACCGAACAATTGTGTATGATGAAGCATGCAATTGCAATCATACAACCATCATTGTTTGAAGGTTGGAGTACTGTTGTAGAAGATGCAAAAGCCTTAAATAAGCTCATTGTACTGTCAAATTTAGAAGTGCATGTTGAACAAATTAATGAAAATGTAATGTTCTTCGACCCTAAGGATGAGCTTGAACTCTCTAATATTTTAGAAGAACTCAATCTAATGAGCTACATTGTAAAGCAGCTTGATTACTCAAAGAATATCGAAGAATTTGGACAACGTTTCTATGATTTGATTGCCTTAGCCTAAACTTTTATCAAAAATGAAAATAAGCGTTTTAACACCTAGTTATAATTCGGGTCAATACTTGAAAAAGAGTATTGAAAGTGTGATTTCGCAAAGCTATAGTAACTGGGAGCATATCATTGTTGATGGGCAATCTACAGATGAGACTCTAAGTATTCTTAACGGTTACAGTCATTTGAAATGGATCTCTGAACCAGATAACGGCCAGTCTGATGCTATGAACAAAGCATTTGCTATTAGTACTGGAGAAATTATAGTATATCTCAATGCAGATGACTATTTCTATCCAGAAGCATTTCAAACTATAATAGATCATTTTACAGCGCATCCAGAAGCCGATATAGTTGTTGGAAATTTGCATGTAGATAGACACGGACAAATAGAAGAAAGTACTAATGCTACGGTCTCATGGAAAGATTTATCAGTTATTAAAGGGAGGTTTCCTTTAAATCCAGTAAGTTACATGTACAGGCGCAAAGTTCAAGAAAGAATTGGCAACTTTCCAGTCAATGAGCACTATACTATGGATTATTGGTTCTTATTACATGCGTTTTATTTTTTTAAACCTATTAAAATTGATGCATTTTTAGGTTGCTTCGTTTTTGATGGAAATAATAAGACCAGTATCATTGTTGATGGGTTTTCAGTTCAAATGCCACATGCGCTTAAATTTGCATTGCGTTATACACCACAGCGATTTTTGTATGTTTATATTAAGTTATTAATTCATAAAAGAAATAAAACACGTATTTCAAGACTAATTAAAAAAATATTAAATAAGTCCTAACATGAATATTGCAATCTTTTCACCTAATAGAAACCCTTATTCAGAAACGTTTATTCAAGCGCATAAGACGTATTTGAATGGTCGAATTTTTTATTATTTTGGATCAAAACATAGATTGCAATTAGAAGGTAAGGATCAACTAATCTCAAGACCTGAACAAAAACTCTTTAGAATTAAGAAATACCTATTCAGAAAATCCAATTCTTGGTTAGCTGAACAACGTATCTTATCTTCAATTTATAAGAATCAAATAGATGTATTATTGATTGAGTATGGAACACATGCACATCATTTACTACCAATATTAAAACAGTTAGATATTCCTGTCGTAGTTCACTTTCATGGTTATGATGCGAGTATGACTTCTGTAGTTGAAAATACAAACTATTACAAAGAAGTGTTTCATTTGGCTTCAAAAGTGATTGTGGTTTCAAGGGTAATGGAGAAGATGCTTTATGATATGGGTTGTCCGAAAGAAAAAGTAGTATATAATGTTTATGGGCCACAACCAGAATTTGAAAGTATTACGCCTTCATTCGATAAGAAACAATTCGTTTCAGTTGGTCGTTTTACAGATAAAAAAGCACCATATTATACCATTCTAGCTTTCAAGAAGGTAATTGAAAGGCATTCAGATGCTAAGCTCATTTTTGCTGGAGAAGGTGATTTATTAAATACCTGCAAAAACTTAGTAAAACATTTTAATCTTGATAAAAATATTCAGTTTTTAGGGGTTATTTCTCCAAAGGATTATAGAGAATTACTATCAGATTCATTAGCTTATGTGCAACACTCAATTACAGCTATTTCTGGCGATATGGAAGGTACTCCGTTAGCAATATTAGAAGCTAGTGTGGCTGGTTTACCTGTAGTTGCAACAATACACGCTGGAATACCAGATGTCATCATACACGGCGATACGGGTTTATTGTGCGAAGAGCATGATGTAGATACCATGTCAAAACACATGCTTATGGTTATAGATGATGTTGATTTAGCAAAAGAAATGGGAAGAAAGGCTAAAGCGCACATCTTGAAATATTTCAATATACAGCGTCATATAGATCAGTTATATGCTATTTTATCTAAAGTATCAAATGCCGAGTAAGTGCTTATTTGTATATTCGTGGTGAAATAACGCTTTATAATAATTTGGCAAATTCACCATTAGTTTCAATCATTATCCCTACCTATAATCGAGAACAATATATAGGCGCAACTTTAGATTCTGTAGTTCAGCAAACTTATAAGAATTGGGAATGTATTGTCATTGATGATGGTAGTACAGATCATACTGGTAATCTTGTAAATCAATATATAAGAAAAGACCCTCGAGTAACTTACTATCAAAGACCAACTAATAGAGTAAAGGGTGGTAATGCTGCACGTAACTATGGGTTTGAATTAAGTAATGGTAAGTATATTATTTTCTTAGATTCAGATGATTTATTGTTACCTAACACAATTCAAGACAGAGTGAATCTTTTAGATAATGATGTAGATATGCTCATTAATCTATCTGCAGTTTTTTTTGATTGTATTGGTGATTCTGATTTATTATGGAATACAATAGACCCTGAAAGTACAAATGAAGAATTATTAATTCGTTTTTTTAATATAGATATGCCTTGGCAAACTAATGGTGTTACTTGGTCAAAAGCATTTTTCCAATCTTGTGGTAATTGGAATGAAGACTTAAACGCTTGGCAAGATTGGGAAATGCACAGTAGAGCGATACTAAACCAGCCTCAAATAAAATGCGATACATCTCAACCAGATAATTACTATAGGCATATGACCAAAGATGGAATTGCTAGCGCGTATAAAAGTGATACGTACTTAAAATCTATTGAATTAGCAATACGATCTATTGCCAGAACTATGCGTTTTAAAAACGAGAATCAAGCTATCGCTTTGGCTTTTGAGAGATTGATATACAGGAAATTAATTGAGTATCCAGTTTTAAATGGAAAAAAGTTCTATCCCTTAAAAATGATAATTAAAAATGATTTGTTTTTTAGCAGAAGTAGGCTCAAATTCCTTAAACTATATCTAATCATTCTATTAGGAAGGAGTACTAAAATAAAGAAGTATGTGCTTCATAAAACGTTAGATAAGATTACTAAAGAATTACAAATACCTTCATCACATTTAAAAGAAAGCTTTAATTATAAAAATGGAAATTAAACCAGGTGTAACCATAGCATTGTGTACCTATAACGGTATAAAGTTGCTTGAGCAAACACTCAAGTATATTGCAGCTCAAGAGCTAAGTATACCATGTGAACTAATTCTCGTAGATAATGCATCAACAGACGGGACTAAACACTTCGCAGATCAATGGTGGGAGATCAACGGAAGTAAAGCGATTAGTTATAAGTCTTTAGAACAGGCAATTCCTGGAAAATCGTACGCACAAGATATGGCTTATGAGCACGCAGTTTATGAATATATCTTAGTATGTGATGATGATAATTGGCTAAATCCTAATTACGTTCAATTGAGTTATGATATAATGCAATCAAATTTAAGTATTGGTGCGTTGGGAGGTAGTAGCGAAGCCGCTTTTGAGAGTAATCCTCCAGAGTGGTTTGACCGATTTGCGTTTTACTATGCTGTAGGAGAGCAATCTGAAGTTAATGGAGATGTAACACAAAGTTTAGGCTATCTTTATGGTGCTGGTATGGTCATTAGAAAATCACACTGGTTAGAGTTAAAAGCAGTAGGTTTTGAACATATACTAAGCTGTAGAAAAGGTAATGCGTTGAGTTCTGGAGGTGATACAGAATACTGTTATGCCTTACAATTATTAGGTTATAAAATTTGGTATGACGATCGTTTGTTATTTAAACACTACATGACCAAAAACCGATTGAATCTCAATTACTTATCTAGGCTTAGGTCAGCAATGGCATATTCTAATTTTGTTATTCACACGTATAGATGTGTTCTTAAAGGGATAAGACCAGATCAAAATAAATTACTAAGATCTAAGCTAAAAAAGAATTTTTTCAAACACAGTTATAAACGCATTTTTGGCAACTATAATGAAAAGGAAATTGCTAAGAATTATTTTAGACAAATCAAACTCATCATAGTCTCACATCGTGAACGTATCAAACATTATGATTTTATCACATCATGGGCTCGCAACAGAAAATAAATGATACTTTTGTCTTTAAAGATCTTTCATTAAGTACGCGTTAGATGTCAGCACCATTAGTTTCTATAATTATACCCACCTACAATCGTCCGCATTTTATAGGAATTGCCTTAGATAGTATTATCGCACAAAGCTACACAAATTGGGAGTGTATTGTTGTTAATGATACTGATGATCAAGCAACAACAGAAGTAATGGAAGCTTATTGCGGTAAAGACTCAAGGGTTCAATACCATAAACGTCCATCACATGTTCCGAAAGGAGTGAATGGCTCCAGAAATTTTGGTCTATCAAAGTGTAAGGGCGAATTTGTTGCTTTCTGTGATGATGATGATTTTTGGTTAAAGGATAAGCTTGAAAAGCAAATTGAGATATTTAAAAAGCATCCTGAAGTAGGTCTGGTTACTGGTAATTTTGAATATGTGAATACTGATGGAAAACGTACAGGCCGTATAATAACACATAAAGGAAATCATGGTTATGTTTTTGAAAACTTAATATTTAAAAACAGAACATCAGCAATTACACCAATGATCAAAAAAGAGGTCATTGATAAGGTAGGTGAATTTAATACCAATTTTACCATATTTGAAGATTGGGAATATTGGAGACGAATAGCTTACTATTATCCTTTTTATGGAATGAAAGAGGTCTTGGCATGTGTCAGACTCCACGACGATAATACCTCTAAAATTGTTACCACACAACCTCTTGAACAATATATTAGATATAGAAAATTAAACAAAGCAACTTTAGCTTGGGGAAGTTCTAGATTTACTAAAAAACAACAGTATACAATAAACAAAATTGAATGGCAACGGATCAATCAAATACTAACCAACCATTGCCCAGGTTTAAAATGTAAACTTCGCTTTGTTTTTGATGTACTTGTCTATAGCCCAAAAGAGTTTGGTAGATTAATTTACTTATTTTTAAAATATTAATCATTTGCATAGTTTTAATTGAAATTATAAAACATAATACAGAATAGACTTTTGTGAAAGAGAAGCTAACTACTCGACAATATTGGGAAGACTATTACAGTCGTAATCATGCTGATGTAAAACACATTGTAACGGTGTGTTCTTATTACGATACGTTTTGGGAGCAGTTCATCTCAGCGCCAAATGCTACCAAGACTATTATAGAAATTGGAGGCTTTCCTGGAAGGTATTTAGCCTATTTATCACAAAAATACCAACTTCAACCAACCTGCTTAGATTATAATTCTGACACATCTCAGATTGAAAACACATTCAAGGTTATGAATGTAAATAACTATTCAATTCTTCAAGAAGATTTTACAACATTTCAAACACCTATTAAATATGATTATGTAATGTCTAACGGATTTATAGAGCATTTTGAAAATTTCGATGAGATATTAGACTTACATTTATCGTATATGAAAGACGCTTCTAAACTACTTGTAATGATACCTAACATGAGAGGTTATATTAGAATATACAAGTATTTACTTGATTATAATAATATGAAAATACATAACCTCAAGTGTATGAAGTTAGAGGTCTTTCAGTCTTTTGCCGATAGAAATGACTTATCTGTGAAATACTTAAATTACTTTGGAAATTTTCCATTAGGAGTGCATCAACAATTAAATCTATTTCAGAAAATATTGCATAAGGCACATCGGCTAGTGTTTAAAAAATGGGGAAATAAATGGGTAAATAAGTATCCATCTAAATATTTTTCTTCCTCTATAATGGCAATTTTTGAAAAAAAATAAAATATGTGTGGATTTCTAGCTGAATTTTGTTTTGATAACTTTATAACGTCTGATGACGCAATTTTTACAGAGCTTTTAAGTTTATCTAAACATAGAGGTCCCGATGCCACAGAAGTATCAAGAACAGATACCTATCAATTGGGTTTTAACCGCTTATCTATTTTAGATATCTCTAGTGCAGGCAATCAGCCTAAAGAAAGTCCTAGTAAACGCTATCATATGGTTTTCAATGGAGAAGTTTATAACTATGAAGACCTTATAAAAGAACACAACTTAACAAACCTTTCTTCTACATCAGATACTGAAGTTATTTGTCACTTATTAGATCAGTTAGGAATAGAAGCAACGATAAAAGTGTTAAACGGCATGTTCGCTATTGCAGTTGTAGATAAACAAGAGGAGCTCTTTATTCTAGCGAGAGATTTCGCTGGTATAAAGCCACATTTCTTCGGAGTTTCTCCAAACGGAATAGTTTCAGCATCACAATTTGATCAAATATTTAAACATCCATGGCATCAAAATAATCGATCACTTAGACCAGAAGTGATGAAAGAATATTTTGCATTTGGTTACATGCAAGCACCAAATACCATCTATGATAGTATTTTTCAGCTAGAACCAGGCACAATTTCTATTATAAACCGAAAAGGAACAATTACTAATAAAGTGATTTGCCAATTTAATAGGCATACAATTCAAGAGGGAAGTAGATCTAATGAAACACTCGAGCAAACATTGCAAACAACCGTTAGAAAACAACTTGCTAGCGATGTGCCAATAGCTACTTTTTTGAGTGGCGGAATAGATAGCCCACTCATATCGGCCTACGCAAAAAAACAGAAGCATGACATTGAAGCCTTTACCATTAAGGTTAATGATGAAACACTCAATGAAAGTGAAATAGCCAAATTGTATGCAAATCATCTTAATTTAAAACAGCATATTCATAGTGTTGAAGGTACCGATCTCATTGCTAGTATTAACTCTCACTTTCAGGCATTTTCAGAACCTTTTGGTGATTTTTCAAGTATTCCAACCTATGTGATTTCTAGAGAATCAAAAAAGAGATATACTGTAATGCTTTCTGGTGATGGAGGAGACGAATTATTTTTCGGTTACCCAAGAATGTTAGACGTTTTGAAAAAAGCAAAATGGTTTTCCTTGCCATTACCAGTGCGTAAAATATTGATTCGAATCACTAACAAATTAGGCATAACAAACACTTGGGCGCCATTTTATGAAAGTTTAAGCGAGTTTATCATGTATAAGCATATACAAATACCTAAGCAAGAGCTTCATGTAATGTTTCCAAATGTATCAATGACTAAGGAAGCTCAGACGTTATATAATTTCAAAAAAGGATCAAAAAAATCACTTTTATTGCAATTACGTTGGAATGAGTTTTACGCGCATATGCAACGGGTTTTAATAAAAGTAGATCGCGCAAGCATGATGAATAGTCTAGAAGTACGAGTTCCCTTTTTAGACAGGGAAGTTATTGAAAAAGCTTGGTCTTCTGAACAAATAATACTTAAAGATAAAAATGATCTAAAGCGAAAATTAAAAACGTTACTGGCAAAAGAAATACCTGAAGAGTTACTCAATAAAAAGAAAATGGGATTTGCTGTTCCAATTCATAATTGGCTGCATAATGATCTAAAGGAAGACGTATTACATTACACGTTGAAACTTCCGTTTTATGGTAGAGAAATTATAGATGTTGCTAAGATGAAAACTTTTATTGAAGATTATTACAATAATAAACATCATCATTTTTGGGGAATATGGCATATTTACGCATGGCAAAAATGGGCATACACTCATTTAGGAGAAAATCTCATCTAATTTATCAAAGAACAACTATATTGCCTAAATGATTTTATTATCTTTAACTGCATAAACTATTAACCTACCCTAAACCAACAATGCCGATAATAGAAACCGACATACTACCTAGTCGTACACGTTTCGCAAAAATCAAAGGGCCACATCAGGAGAATTTAGAAGCTATTTGTGTGTTCATAGCACTTGGTTTTTTTTTAGACTCAGATACGTATTGGAAAGATCAGGTTTGTTTAGCACCAGCATCAAAGCACACCATTGATAATAATGGGTTTTTAGTTAACAGTGAATCTTATTTTAAATGGTCATACCATCCAGAATATATCAGTTTTGATACTGTTTTAGAGAAATACACATCACTTTTAAAAACAATTGTAAAATCTCAAGTCAAAGATGATAACGTAATTTTACCATTATCAGGAGGGTTGGATAGCAGGAGTCAGGCTATGATTTTCAAATCTTTAGATAATAAGGTGGAAGCCTATAGCTATAGTTTTCAAAACGGATTTAAAGAGCATAAAATCAGCGAAAAAATAGCAAATGCATGCGGATTTAATTTTTCGTCTTATACAATTAAACGTGGTTATCTTTGGGATACTATAGAGGAATTAGCAGAAATCAATCAATGTTATTCCGAATTTACTCATCCAAGACAGATGGCTGTTTTAAGTGAATTTGAAAAAATACGGGGTGTTTTTTCTCTTGGGCATTGGGGAGATGTGTTTTTCGATAGAGGAACTCCAGAAGGTACTACTAATGATGATATTATTCCTATGCTTTTTAAGAAAATGGTGAAGAAGTATGGGTTCGAACTCGGTGAAACTCTGTGGCAGTATTGGGAGCTTGAAGGTAATTTTAAAGATTACCTAATAAGTAGAATCGAAGTAGCTTTATCTAGCATTAAAATAGATAACGCAAGTGCTAAGGTAAGAGCATTTAAAACATCACAATGGGCACATCGATGGACTAGCACCAACCTTAGTGTTTTTGAGAAAGCGAATCCAATAACATTACCATATTATGACAACAGAATGTGTGAATTTATCTGTAACGTACCCGAAGCTTTTTTGGCAGATAGGAAGTTGCAAATCGCTCATATAAAACAAGATAAGGCATTATCAAATATTACTTGGCAAGCCCGTAAACCATTTAACATCAACAACTATGAGCGCAATAAGCCTCCATACAATTTGCCTTATCGTATTTCTAATAAAATGAAAAGAACGCTCAATGAATTAAGAGGGAAACACTATGTACAACGCAATTGGGAACTTCAGTTTGTTGGAGATGAGAATGACAAGCAACTTAGAAGCTATTTGTTTTCAGACGCTTTTAATGAATTTATATCTAAAGATATCGTTGAAGATATTTACACAAAATTTAAAAAGGTAGATCCTATCCACTATGCACATCCATTGAGTATGCTACTTACGTTAGCACTTTGGAAAAAACAAAATAAAAACTAGTATTAATGAAGTTGTCAGTTGTGATCCCAGTATATAATGGTGCCGATTTTATTCAAAAATCATATCAAATGATATTGAGTCAAAACATAGACAGTTTTGAAATCATTTATGTAGACAATAACTCGACAGACCATACGCTAAAAAATATCAATCGGTTAGCAGCTTCAGA
This sequence comes from uncultured Psychroserpens sp., assembly GCF_947503375.1. Classification (GTDB taxonomy): domain Bacteria; phylum Bacteroidota; class Bacteroidia; order Flavobacteriales; family Flavobacteriaceae; genus Psychroserpens. The sequence continues at coordinate 221,226 of NZ_CANNDQ010000004.1, read as the reverse complement.
TCCTAGAGTAAAAACATTGATACAGGAAAAATCAGGTGCTGCAGCTGCAAGAAATATGGGTATATTAAACGCATTAGGAGATTATGTGTACGTGTTTGATGTAGATGATGAAATTTACCCAAATGCGTTACTCAAAATGATTAATGTGTTAGATGATAATTTAACTGTTGATGCAGTTTTTGGCAGGATGGTAAAGTCTTCAAAAGGAATATCGGAAACCTTAAAACCGGAAGGAGAGACCTTTGAAGTTATCATAAAAGACACTCCTTTTTGGGGTTTGACTTGGTTTAGAGACCTGCGTCAAGTTGTTGGGCCTCCAGCATTTTTATATCGTAAAACGGTTTTTGAATTTATAGGAATGTATAATGAATCTATTAAAAACAACGAAGATACAGCATTTGATATCAAGCTTGGAATGACCAAAAAAATAGCATTCATCGATATGTTTGTTTACCTTTATTTTAAACATGAGAACTCTACTATAGAAATCAGTAAGAAGAAAATGAGTAGAGCATTTATGGTTTGGCCACGGTTAGTACATGAGCATTTACCTTTTTATCTTAACCATAAAACGCCAGATCAATTTAGAGTTTTATTGTTTAAACAACTCTACAGGTCCATGGGACGGCAATTAAAATCCACTAAAGATATTAGTAATCGAATAGCTTTAAAAAAACAGTTATTCCACGATGTTTCCTCAATAAAAATTCCGTTTATAATTAGAATTTATTTATCAATTTTGATTACTTTACCGTTTAATATCTTGCTTAAAATATATGTCTATTACATAGTCCCTTATGTAGTTAAAAAAAGCCAATTATGATTGCCTTCTTCAAAAAAGTAATGAAAAAGATATGTATAGAATACTTATACAAGAAGTATGTTTTAGATAATATCATTATTCAGCAAGATATAGAGCAGACAATAGCTGTTAGAGGGTGTCATGTGGTGCCTAAAACAATTAAGCGAAAGTTTAATCACCTTATGTTCTATTATCCAGAATATGCGTTCATCTTTTTTTGGAGAGTTAGATCTACCAAATGGATGAGGCATAGATTTACAAAAGATTTTCATTGTAAGATTTTTGAAAGTACTTTGGTTGATGGTGGATTAATGTGTTACCATCCTTTTGCTTCAGTGATTAATGCGAAATCCATCGGGAAAAATTTTGAATTTAGAAACGGACTCACTATAGGCAATAAGAGCAATGATAATAGAAAGCTTCCAACCATTGGTAATGATGTAGTTGTTGGAGCCAATGTGGTCATCATTGGAGATATAACCATTGGAGACAATGTAATCATTGGTGCTGGCTCAGTAGTAGTAAAAGATGTGCCTTCTAACACCATTATAGCTGGCAATCCAGCCAAAATAATTCAAAGCCAAGAAAATGGGTAAACGATTACGCATTTTGTATACCATTCCAAATTTTAATACTGCAGGAAGTGGTAAAGTTCTATACGATTTAGCAAAAGGTCTTGATAAAAGTAAATTTGATGTTGAAATTGCTTGCGAAAATCGTAAAGGCAAGTTTTTCGAAGAGGTCGAGAACTTAGGTCTACCCATTCATATTGTAAAGACAAAAACGCCACTTAAGCCATATCACTCACTTTTTTCTAGGGTTTGGAAAATAGCAAAATTTTATAAACAGCATGATTATGATTTGGTACATTCATGGCAATGGAGCAGTGATTGGACAGAATCTTTGGCAGCTAGATTTGCTGGCTGCAAATGGATTTATACCAAAAAAGCTATGGGTTTTAAAAGTAAGCACTGGAAAATTAAAAGCTGGTTGGCACATTTTATAATTACAATCAACGACGATATGCAAGCTTACTTTCCTAATAAGAAGGCACAAAAGTTAATCCCACTAGGTATTGATACAGAATATTATAGCAAACAAGTTAGGAAGGAGTCACCAACCGATACATTTCATATTATCACTGTGGCAAACCTTGTTCCAGTTAAAGGAATCGAAATCTTAATTAGAGCCATTGGATTAGTTGCCGAAAAGAACATTAAGCTAACTATTTTAGGAGATGATAACAATTTGTATGGTGATGAAATGAAACAACTAAGTGTAGATTTGAAAATTGATCATTTAGTAACATTTTTAGGCAAGAAATTAGATGTTAGACCCTACATGTCTGAAGCAGATTTATACGTCATACCTACTTTAGATGAAGGACGTAAAGAGGGAATGCCTATGGCACTTGTAGAAGCTATGAGTATCGGTATCCCTTTATTAGGCTCTAATATATCTGGGATTAATTTCGTATTGAGAGCATTTCAAGATCTTTTATTTGAAGCAGGAAATGTACAAGCACTTAAAGAAAAAATAGAGTATATAATGTCGTTAAACACAACTGAAAGAGAGCAAATAGGTGTTTCCCTAAGACAGTATTGTATTGATCATTTTTCAATGGAAAAGTTTATCTCTGCTCATGAAGAACTTTACACTCAATTAATCACTAACAAGCAATGAATACGTTTAGAAAACATATTATTATTGTTGGAACGGCCAGAAGTGGTACAAGTTGGTTAAGTGAAACTATAGCAAGGCAGTATCGGTATCGTATACTGTTTGAGCCTGAACAAGAGACGCGAACTAAAAGAGGGTTCTTAATTTGTGATCAATGGATTAACAATAAGAATGATTCTAAAGAAGCGTATAAATATCTAAAGCAGGTGTTCTCCAATAAAGTAGATTGCGATTGGATTGCACAAAATAGTAACCGAACATTAAAAAGACATTTATGGCCATTTATAGCCAAAAAATATGTAATCAAATTTGTAAGAGCAAACTTAGCAGCTAAGTTTATGAACCAAACCTTTGGAATACCTGTAATACATTTAATAAGAAATCCTTACGATGTTATAGCTTCTCAACAACAAGTTAAGTTTCCATGGTTAGTAGATTTGTCTCATTTTGTAGCACAAACAAAACTTGTTCAAACTTTAAAAGACAAGTTCAATTATAATCTTTTAGAATACAAAACACTCACAACAGTACAAATTTTAGCCTTACGGTGGTGTATTGAAAATGTATTAATATTAGAAACTGAAGCAAGAATAACTCATACGTATGAAGTAGTACGCTATGAAGACTTGTTTAAAAATATTCAAACCTTTTATGATTTGTGTAATAAGTTTGACCTAGAGCCAATTTCAAACCTTGATCATTATTACAAGCAACCGTCATCTAAGACTCATCCCGAAAGTAAGCTACTAAGTAATTCTAATAAGAAGAGCTATCTTACAGACAATGATATCGACCAGATTAATGATATATTAGATAAGTTTAATACTGATTTATATCCAAGAAAGTAACCAATACCCTGACTATGCTTTTTAATTCTTTGGATTTTGCTATTTTCCTCCCAATTGTTTTTTTTGTGTATTGGGCAGTGCTAAACCGAAAATTAACTTTACAAAACCTGTTTTTACTTACTGCAAGTTATGTTTTTTATGGATGGTGGGATTATCGATTTTTATCTTTAATAGTATTGAGCACATTAGTTGATTTTTTCGTTGGAAGACAACTAAGCGTTGCAACAAATAGAGCAGCCCGAAGGTTCCTGTTAATTTTTAGCCTTTCATTTAATTTAGGCTTATTAGGTTTTTTTAAATATTATAATTTCTTTGTAGATAGCTGGATTGAAGCATGGCGTAATCTTGGAGTTGAAATGCATGCATCAACACTAAGTATTATACTGCCAGTTGGGATTTCTTTTTACACATTTCAAACTTTGAGCTACAGTATTGATGTGTATCGTAAGAAGATCGAGCCAACATCAAATATTATTGAATTTGCTGCTTTTGTATCATTTTTCCCACAACTCGTAGCTGGTCCAATTGAAAGAGCGAGTCACTTATTACCTCAATTTTCTAAACAGCGAGAGTTTAGTTCAAAGTTTGCTATGAGTGGCATTTACCTTATAATTTGGGGCTTGTTTAAAAAAGTTGTTATTGCAGACAATTGCGCTTTTTTTGTCGATCAGATTTTCTCTAACCCATCAGCATTTGATTCGCTAGAATTATTTCTTGGTGCTGTTCTTTTTGCATTTCAGATTTATGGTGATTTTTCCGGTTATTCTGATATTGCTATTGGTGTAGCTCGACTATTTGGTTTTTCATTGATGGTTAACTTTTCATTTCCCTATTTTTCGAGAAATATTGCTGAATTTTGGAGACGTTGGCATATTTCATTGTCTACCTGGTTTAGAGATTACCTTTATATACCATTAGGAGGTTCAAAGGTTGGGAAATATACTGTTGTTAGAAATGTATTGATCGTATTTTTAATTAGTGGTTTTTGGCATGGTGCAAATTGGACTTTTATTTTTTGGGGTTTTCTTCACGGTCTTTTCTTTTTACCGTTGTTGCTAACTAGTACAAATAGGAATTATTTAAGTCATACAAGATTGAAGTCAAATCACATTCTTAAAATAGTATTCACGTTTGTAATGGTAACGTTGGCTTGGATTTTCTTTAGGGCAGATAGTATAGCTATCGCATTTCAATATATTACAGATGTTTTTAGCTTTAATGGAATGTCGTTATCTTGCTTTTCTAAGACATCAAAAGCTTTATTGTTTAGTATTATAATTACAGTTAGTATAATAGTGCTATTGGGCTACGAATTTCTTGCTGTACAACGTGATCAAAAAGAAGTGAAATTAGATCGGTTTAATGCAGTTTTTATTATTTTATTAATTGTCTTTATGGGAGTATTTAAAAACCCGTCAGACTTTATATATTTTCAATTTTAGTATGCGTGACTTTTTAAAAAAAATGAATTTTGTTAGTATAAGCGCATTAGTGTTAGCAATGATGATCTCATCGTTTAGCCTTTGGTCTTTACGTAAGTCAGCCTTTTATAAGCCTTCTTTTTTAGTCAATACAATCAACGAAACATCATTTGATTATATCATTTTAGGAGCGAGTACAGGTTTAACAACTTTGAATACCAAGACTATTGATTCTGTATTAGGAACTGAAGGATTAAATTTATCAATGGATGATACAGGTTTATCTAGTCAATATTTGATGTTACAACATTTTTTAAATCAAGGAAAAACAACTAAGTACTGCATTTTAGCACCTAGTGCTAATGCTTATGATCACTCTACCAATGATGTGAGTGATAATGATTATCGATTTTTACCATTCATTTCTGAAACCTATGTGTATGATTATTACAAAGCATTTTCATCAAAACAGTCTAAGGTTTTGAAGTATTCCAGATGGCTTCCTATGCTAGGTGTCTCTTACTACAATGCAGAATTGTTTTATCCATCTATGATAACCGTCATTAAGAATAAAAAGCGCAATAGATTTGATGATAAAGGAAATTATACGTATCCTAATTTAAAGAATAGTAGAGTCGTCATAAATGAGCCATCAAATTTGAACGTATCATTTAAAAATAAATATGTAGCAAAAATTAAAGATTTATGTGCGTCAAATAATATAGAATTGATCTGTTATTTTTCACCTGTTGCTTCAAAAAGTATTTCTGTTAATACCTCGTTATACAGTATTATAAATCATTCAGACCTTATCAAAGATGAACAACTTTTTTATGATGATATTCATGTTAATAGTAACGGTAGACAATTGTGTAGCCTAAAATTCTCTGAAGTATTTGCTAAGCGTATAAATAAGATTAAGAATGAATAGAAAATTAAAAATAGCTGTTTATTCTGGTGAAATTCCTAGTACAACTTTCATTGAGAGACTTATAAAAGGAATTGCTAAAACTGGTTCTGCGGTTTATTTATTTGGAGCAAAGAAGAAAAGTATTGCCTATACTGATAATATTTCAGTTGTAGCCTATAAACATAATAAGTTTTCTAAATTATTCACGCTAATTAAGTACAGTGTATTGTTATTTCTCTTCAGAAATAATGATAAAAAAAAGTTAGATCAAATCATTGCTTCTACGTCTAATAATCTAGTGTATTCTAAAGTGAAGTTTTACCCAGTACTTTGGGTAAAACCAGATGTATTCCATTTACAATGGGCAAAAGCATTAAGAGAATGGAGTTGGGTACGACAGTTTGGTATTAAACTCGTATTGAGTTTAAGAGGTGCACATATCAATTACTCACCAATTGCAAATCATGATTTAGCAGAGATGTACAACACCTATTTTCCAAAAGTAGACGGTTTTCATGCAGTTTCAAATGCAATTGCTAAAGAAGCTTTAAAGTATGGCGCTGAGCTTTCCAAAATACAAACAGTGTATAGCGGTCTTGATATCAATAACTTTTCTGAGATAAAAAAAACGAAACAACCAGTTTTTAATATCGTATCTGTTGGAAGATCACACTGGGTTAAAGGTTATAGCTATGCTATTGATGCTTGTAAAATACTTAAAGACTCAGGGTTAGAATTTAAGTATACAGTTGTGGGTGTTAGCAAAAATATAGAGTTAGTGCATCATGTTCATGATTTAAAATTAACGCATAATATTTCGCTTGTAGATAAGCAACCTTTTGAACAGATAAAACAACTAATAGCAAACGCAGATGTATTTCTACTTCCTAGCTTAAAGGAAGGTGTTGCTAATGTGGTTTTAGAAGCTATGGCTCTAAGAACAATAGTGATAAGTACAGATTGTGGAGGTATGAGTGAACTTATAGATAATGAGAGAAATGGTTATTTGATTCCTATTAGAAATGCAGTACAAATGGCTGAAAAGCTAATGGTAATATCAAATTTAGATAGCCAAAATAAAAATAAAATTACGGATCAGGCCTACAGAACAATTAATGAAAAGTTTACTAGTGACCAGATGATAGCTGGTATGATAGACTTATATAATAGCGTTTTAAAAGATACTTAAATGAGTAGGAAAATCACAAATAAACCAACAATAGGTATTGTTTTGATCTCAGTACCTAGCTATTCTGAAACCTTTTTTCAAAATAAAATAAAAGGCCTTAGTCAGAATGGGTTCAATGTAATCTTATTTGTTGACTATCTAAAGAATTTTGAAACTCGTCCGCCATGTAAAATTATAAGAGCCTCTAATTATGATGGCTCTAAATTAAACCGATTATTGAATGCGAGTAAAGCTATTTTGAGTGCTATTTTTATAAACCCAATTAAAAGTTTTAAGCTTTTTAAATTAGATAGAAAGGATGGTTTACCTTTTAAACTTTGTCTTAAGAATGTGATTAGAAATCAGCCTTTTTTTAAAGCACATATCGATTGGTTGCACTTTGGTTTCGGAACCTTAACATTTAACAGAGAAAATGTTGCCGAGGTTATTAATGCTAAGATGGCTGTGAGTTTCAGAGGATTTGACCTGTACCTTTCGCCTTTAAAGCATCATGATTGTTATGCTACACTATTTGATAAGAATATTAGGTATCATGTACTATGTAATGAAATGAAAACTACTCTTAAAACCTATCATGTAAATGAAGAAAAAATTAGAATTATTCCACCTGCAATTGATGTTGATTTTTTCAACTCATCTGCAGTTAAAAGAAACGAAAGCGAGATCATTAATTTTACAACGGTCTCTAGGTTGCATTGGAAAAAGGGATTGGTATATACTCTAGAAGCTTTAGCCATTCTTAAAAATAAAGGATTGAATTTTAAATTTACGATCATTGGTACAGGAGAAGAACAAGAGCGTTTGGTATTTGCCGCTTATCAATTAGGAATTTTAGATGACGTGATTTTTGCAGGAAAATATTCAAAAGAGCAGGTTAAAGACCAGTTAGAACAAACAAATGTTTATATTCAATATAGCACACAAGAAGGTTTTTGTAATGCAGTATTAGAAGCTCAATCTATGGGATTGTTATGTGTGGTATCAAATGCAGAGGGTTTAAGTGAGAACGTATTGCATGATCAAACGGGTTGGGTTGTTCAAAAGCGAAACCCTTTAGCATTGGCTGATAGAATTTTAAAAGTATTAGAATTATCAGAAGACAAGAAGTCAAATGTGAGAGATAGAGCGAGAATGAGAGCAAAAAATGAATTTAATCTTTCAATTCAAGAAACATCATTCATTGAATTCTACAAATCGTAATGAGATTCTATTCAAGCTTTATGTCTTACGATAAGGATTTTTCAATAATAAAAAGTAATATTGTATTGTAAAGACCTAATTTATTAATATGACAACATATGAATGGATGAGATGGTTTACTTTTCCAGTAATGCCAACTATTTTGGTAACCGTAAGAAAAGATCTAAAACAACTCATAAAACATCATAAAAAAAATAATCAAACCTATACTTTGCTTGATGTAGGCGGAAGGAAATCACCATACACAATCAACCTCAAATCTGATATAGCGCTACTTGATATTCCTCAAGAAAGTGAAACACAAGAAGAACTCAATTTAGGTTTTACATCAGATATTCTTACTTCTATTCAAAAAGAGCGAAGTAATATTAAAGAGGTCGTTATCCAAGATATGACTAGGTCTACTTTAAAAGATGAAACGTATGATGCTGTAGTTTCTGTAGAAGTTATTGAGCATGTCGAAGAGGATGAATTGTTTGTAAAAAATATTGCAGCTGTAGTCAAAAAAGGAGGTTGGGCATATTTTACTACGCCTAATGGTGATTATATCAAGAATGAGCCTCCAAACAATAATCCAGACCACAAGAGACATTACACACGAGCAGAACTCCAAACTCTTTTGGAAAAATATTTTGATAGAGCAGAGGTAATTTATGCTGTAAAAACAGGGAAGTATCGTCTTTGGGGATTAAAGCGGTTTGACATAAAGAATCCTTTAAAATTGTTAAAGTCAATGATAGGTAATGTTCTTAATAGATACGAATCTAAAGGTTTGGAGAGCACATCAGTAAAGACGGCACATCTTATAGCTAAAGCTTATAAATACTAATAGTATATGCCATTTAGGTTTTTAAAATACGTACAACCTACTCACTATTTTAGGTTACCTAACCAAAGTGGTCAAACGATTTTTCCTCAAACCAATTTACTGCCAGAAGATGTTCTAAATCAATTGGATAGAGACCAACGCTTTAAAACAAATAAAGCCCGTGATTATGACTTGTCATGGCAAGCCATACAAAGAGGGTATATAGGTAAAGAGCCAACCTACACAAGTTTTGAAAGGTTACCAGTTTCAGATAATTATCTGTTTATTCGCAAGTATTTTAATTCTGCTTGGGTCTTTTATATCCTCATTTTAAGGCTATTCTCTTTTCATAACCCTTTTAAAGAACTTTCAGGGTGGTTTTCTACGAGAAGTGTAAAAAGAATCACTAAAAATCCACCTATTCACTGTGCTGATTATAAGACTTTTACTTCTAGTTTGATAGCTGAAAATCCAAAAGTAAGTGTCGTTATACCTACGCTAAATAGGTATGCGTATTTAAAACAGATACTAAAAGACTTCGAACTACAAGACTACAAGAACTTTGAAGTTATCGTTGTTGATCAATCTGAGCCTTTTGATCCAGATTTTTATTCAGATTTCAATCTAGAGATCAACCTTATTTACCAAGAAGAAAAAGCATTGTGGTTAGCTAGAAATACAGCTGTAAAGGTTGCTAAAGGCAAGCTTATTGCTTTGTCTGAAGATGATGTAGAAATACAGCCTGATTGGATTAGAAAGCATATTGAGTGCTTAGATTTTTTTGATGCAAAAGTGTCAGCAGGAGTGTTTTATCCTAAAGGGAAGCAAATTCCACACGAGCGTTCATTCTATGCCATTGCATCTCAATTTGCTACTGGTAATTCTATGTTGTATAAAGATGTTTTTAAGCGTATTGGCCTATTTGATAGACAATTTGAAAAGCAACGCATGGGAGATGGTGAATTTGGTATGAGAGCCTATCTTGATGGTGTTAGATGTATTTCAAATCCCTATGCCTCATGTATTGACGTAAAAGCAGGAACTGGTGGATTACGAGAAATGGGAAGTTGGGATGCTTTTAGGCCATCCTCATTTTTGGCGCCTAAACCAATACCTAGCGTCATTTATTTTTATAGACGTTATTTTGGAAATAAGGCCACTAGACTTGCTTTATTACGAACGATACCATTTTCAATCTTACCATATCAATTTAAAAAAAATAGACCAGTATTGTTGTTAGGCGGTTTAATTTCTGTTTTGTTAGTACCTTTAGTTTTATATCAAGTGATGAAGTCATGGCAATTAGCAAGTAAGAAAATTGCTCAAGGACCAAGTATTGAAACTCTATCATGAAAGTTCTTCAAATAATAGACAAGCTTAATGTTGGTGGCGCAGAACGCGTTGCTGTAGATTTAACCATGCTTCTACATCCAAGCGTGTCTGTTAAGTTTTTATGCTTATTAGATGAAGGTGACCTAGATGAAGAATTGACATCACAAGGTATAGATGTGATTTATCTTAGAAGGGAAAACAAATTCAATCCACTTACTTTAATTAAACTGAATAAGGTTCTGAAGCAATTTGATATCATTCATATTCATTCAAGACATGTACTTCGTTATGTTGCTTTGACTCGATTTTTATTTCCTTTTTTCAGGTCATATAAAATAGTATTCCATGACCATTTTGGGCGTATTGATTCAGATACAACAATAACACCTTATCTAAAATATGCTATCAGATCGTGCAATGCTTACGTTGGAGTTAGTCAGTCATTAGTAAATTGGGCAAGAGCACATAAATTAAATGGGTTTGTAACACTTTTAGGGAATATTATTTTAAATGGGTCAGATAACATTACAAATAATTCGTCGGCAAAGATTATAGTTATTGGCAATTTCAGACCTCAGAAAAATTATGAATTTTTGGTCGAATTGATAGCACAACTACCAAAGGAACTAAAGATAGATCTTTATGGTAGAATAGTAGACCAGCATTATTATAATACGATACTTAAAGAGATTGAGACAGTTGGTGTAGAAAATCAAATAACCCTTATAACTAATGTGATAAACGTAAGCCCATTAATACATAATTACATGCTAGGATTACATTGTTCAAGTTCTGAAACTGGACCATTGGTTGCAATTGAATACTTGTCAAAACAATTGCCTTTCGTTATGTATGATACAGGAGAAGTCGCTGAGGTTTTGAAATCTAATTCTTATGAATTAATTCAAAGCGATTTTAAGGTTGATACTTGGAAAGCAGTAATAATGAAATTAATTTCAAATGCGCAATATCATACTAAAATGCGCAATAAAATACAGTATATTTATACCGCTAATTATTCAAAGGAAAACTATCTAGGCAAATGCTTAAGCGTGTACCAAAAGATTCTAAACTCTTAGTTATTTCAGACACAGGTATGTTTGAAGAAGTTGGTCACGTGTTTGCTTTTGGTCCAGTATTAAGAGAATTAGAATATTTAGCACATTATTTTAAAACTATTACATGGATTGGTTTCAATAAACCCAATCAATCACATAATAGATCTTATCAAAAGATCACACATCAACACATTAGAACAATCTTCTTGAAGTCTACTGAGGGCCCGAATATTACAGATAAATTAGATATTTTAACTCAGTATCCTAAGATGTATAGTATCATTAATAATGAGTTGAAAAAACATAATTATATTCATGTAAGAGCACCTTCAAACCCAGCATTGATTGCAATGCATTTATCAAAAAAATATAAAGACAAGCAATTTTGGTTTAAATACGCTGGAAGCTGGGTCGATAGCACATCATATACCTATAACTATCAAAGAAATTTATTAAAGAAGCTCAAAGCACCTACTAAAGTTACTGTCAATGGGCAATGGCCAAATCAAGAAAAACATATTTTAGCTTTTGAAAATCCGTGTTTAACAAGTGATGACCGAGTACTTGGGGAGGCTATGGTTTCAGAAAAGATATTTCAAGCAAAACCTAATTATTGCTTTATAGGAAACTTAAATGCAAATAAAGGGGTTTCACCACTATTGAAAGCATTTGCAGGTATAGAAAGATCAGCTTATGATACCATACATGTTGTAGGTGATGGTAAGTTGAAAGATCAGTTAGTAGCTATTACTAAACTTTATCAATTAAATGTTGTCTTTCATGGCACGTTGCAAAAGTCTGAAGTAATTAATATTTATAAAACTTCTCAATTTATTACCTTGCCATCAAAGAGTGAAGGATTTCCTAAAGTTATAAGTGAAGCCTTGAATTATGGTTGTATCCCTTTGGTAACCAAAATATCATGTATTGATCAGTATGTTGTTGATGATAAAAATGGATTTTTAATAGCTTCTCAAGAGGTGAATCACATAAAAGACACAATTCAAAGAAGTCTTAAACTAACTGATGAGAAGTATGATACTATGATTAGAACAAATCATGCTATGGCAAAAAAATTCACTTATGGCTATTATGTTGAACGTATTATGAATTCTATATATGACTTTTGAAATATAATCTTACATATCCAGTATCGATATTGCTTCATGTACTTATTGGCGTAGCTATATATTTCAATGAATTTTTAGCAAAGATTTATTTTTGGGCAGCATTATCATACTTATTTGTTACTGTAATAATTTCCCCTGAAAACAAGAAAATTGAAAAGGTACTTCAAGCATGTGCCTATTTTGTTGGTGCTGAAGTACTATTAAGAATGACTAGAGGTGCAATTTCTTATGAAGCTTCAAAATATTTGGTAATTGTATTTGTTAGTATTGGTATGTTTTATAAAGGCTTATCTGGCAAAGGCTACCCTTATTTTCTGTATATGATGTTTTTAGTCCCTTCAATATTTGTAGCCTCTACAACTCTTAGTTTTGATGCTAACTTTAGAACTAATATTGCCTTTGTACTTAGTGGTCCGATATGTTTAGGTATGGCAGCACTATTTTGTTACGATAAGAAAGTAACTATAAATCAGTTATCAGAAGTATTACTTTATGTTTTCTTACCCATTATATCGCTAACAACGTATTTGTTTTTGTATACACCAAGTGTAGGAGATGTGCTTTCAAATACAGCATCTAATCGCGCCACTTCTGGTGGTTTTGGACCAAATCAGGTTGCCACAGTTTTAGGTTTAGGAATGTTTATAGCTACAGTGCGTTTCTTTAATAAGTCTCCAAACTTAGGATTGAAAATATTAAATGTATCATTATTGATTCTCATTTCTTTTAGAGCTGTAGTTACATTTAGTAGAGGAGGCGTGTTAGCAGCTTTAATAATGATGATTGCTTTTTTAGTTGTCTATTACTCTACAGTCTCCAAGAAACGAAAAAGGGAAATTTCGTTTTTAGTACTTATTTTTGGTTTTAGTATGGTAGCTACATGGTTTATAAGTACCAATCAGACAGATGGATTAATAGAATTGCGATATGCTAACAAAGATCATTTAGGAAGAGAGAAAAAAGATGTGACTACAGGTAGAGGCGAACTGTTTATTAATGAACTTGAAGGCTTCATTTCTAATCCATTTTTGGGAATTGGTTCAAGCCGAGCAAAAGATAGCAGGTATGAAATTGATGGTCAAGGTGTTACATCGCATAGTGAAGTGAGCAGAACATTAGCTGAGCACGGTATTTTTGGCGTGGCAATTTTATTAATTTTACTTGTAAAGCCTTTGGATTTTAGAGCTAGAAATAAGCGCAATTACTATTTTTATGCGTTTTTATGTTTTTGGTTTGCAACGATAAACCACTCTTCAATGCGAATATCTGCGCCAGCATTTATTTATGCACTAGCATTATTACAAGTTGTAAAAAGTAAGCCTTACCTACGAAAGAGAAGAATTGAAAATAAGCCTTGATTTTCTCTCTAACATTATAAATAACTTTTCAGCGGTAATTAATAGTAGTTCACTGATTAATACATAATTATAATTTTAAATTAATAGGTAGATTGAAAAAAATATTTATTTTTATCGAGTTATTAATATAAAAACTTCCCTTGCGACTAAAAAAACGATTTATATGGATCTTTAAAAGACATCCTTTTTTATATTTCATGCGTTTTAAGCTATTGTCAAAAAGCACTTCTAAAAATTTAGTTGACGATTTGTTTTATAATAAGGTAAATTCTTTAGATGATATCCCTAAGTTATTTTTTGATATCAATGATGAAATATTTCAGGATCAGGAAGATGCTTCAGATATGCAAAAGATGCAAACTATTGTATCTTGGTTGCGCTTAAATATAACAGGAGGTAGAGGTCTTAGCTTATCGTCCGAATTAGCACTTAAACAGATGTTGAACAATGATGGAGGTGTTTGTAGTGATTTGGTGCAAATATTTAATAATTTTTGTGTCATTAACAATTTAAGAGTTAAAGAATGGGGAATTACTCACTATCCGTTCAATAAAAAATTTGGAGGTCATTCATTCAATGAGGTTTATATAAGTGAACTCAATAAATGGGTTATGGTAGACATTTCGCATTGTATTGTTTTTAAAAATGATAAAGATATTTACTTATCTGTGCTAGAATGGTTTGAACTGAATGCTAAAGATAACAATAGATTGAGTTATGATTGTTTTTTAAAAGGCATGCCTATTAAAGTTAATTTATTAGATTTGCTATATAAAGATCCAGCTACGATTCCTTTTGTTATTTTAAACTATAAAAATAGTCTGTACGATAAATACTTAGATCGATATAGAGGCTATTTACCAGTTTTCGTCATACATTTTCTTATTTATCTGAAAGGAAAGAGCTATAGATATGAATTTCCATTACATGATTACAAGAAAATCTTTGATTTTAGACAGTTTTTGTTTTCTTAAGTTCTACGTTTCCGTAATATTGTCTCAAATATGAATTTGCTTGTTCAAAAATGAAATCAATTCTTTACGTTGGTAATAGGTTATTTAGTAGCAATACGAATATTACTGCTATTCATACGCTAGGTTCATTACTTGAGAGTGAGCATTACAAAGTTATTTATACCTCAGGAAAAACTAACAAATTCTTGAGGTTATGTGATATGCTCTTCACCTTATTAAAGGTAAGAAAAAACGTTTCATGTGTATTAATTGATACATATAGCACACAAAATTTTTATTTTGCCCTGTTTATAAGTCAACTAGCTAGAGTGTGTAAGTTGAAGTATATTCCTATATTAAGAGGCGGTAATTTATCTTTAAGATTAAAACAGAACCCTAGGTTTAGCAATTTAATTTTCAATAATGCACAAATTAATGTGTCACCTTCATTATTTTTAAAAAAGGAATTTGAGGCATTTGGCTATCAAAATGTGACTCATATTCCAAATACGATAAAAATAAATGAGTATCCATTCCAAACTAAAACGTTTGATACACCTAGGCTGCTTTGGGTAAGGTCATTCTCAAAAATATACAACCCAGAATTAGCAATTCATGTTTTACATCGATTAAAAAAAACATATCCTAAAGCAACATTATGTATGGTTGGTCCTAATGCTGATGGAACACTAAGCCAAGTAAAGCAACTAGCTTCAGATCTTAATTTAGAAGTTGATTTTACTGGAAAACTGAAAAAACAAGAGTGGATATCAGTTTCTAAAGCATATAATATTTTTATAAATACCACAAACTTTGATAATACACCTGTAAGTGTTATTGAAGCAATGGCTTTGGGTTTACCAATTATATCTACAAATGTTGGAGGAATGCCTTATCTTATTAAAAATAGAGTTGATGGTCTATTGGTTGAACCAGATGACACAGAACTCATGGTAGAAGCAATTATTTCTGTTATGGAAAACCCTAAAAAAAGACAGGATATGATTCATGAAGCAAGACAAAAAGTTGAAACATTTGATTGGAGTCAAATAAAACCTCTTTGGTTTAAAGTATTACCTAATATTACTAGTAATAGTTAGCCTTATCTTATTATATTTACGTGCAATTTAGTATAATGAGTAAGAAAAAAGATATACATTTTGAAATTTCTGAGCGCAAGATTCTGCTAAGAATCCTTGATATTGTATTCATTTTTGCTGGTCTCTACGGGATTGAGTTATTTTTAGATTATGATTACTTAACCGTTAATAATGAGAATGCTGTTGCTTTAATTTTTTTAACGCTTTATATCACTGTTTTTGGAACTATTTTTGAGATATACGATCTACAAAAATCCAGCAAACTAGATGTGGTCTTTAGGAACATTGTCATCACAGCATCAACAACAGTTCTGTTTTATCTCTTAACTCCTTTTTTCACGCCTTTTCTACCCGAAAACAGATTGCAAATTGTTTATTTTTATTTGGTTATCATTGTTATGGTATTCTTGTGGCGTTTAGCATATATAACGTTCATTACCTCACCAAGATTCTACAAAAAAGTACTTTTAGTAGGCGAGATATCAAACATTGAAAACATTATAAAACCATTAAGAGAAACAGACCCTAATTATAAGATTATTGGGTTTATAAATTGTGAAAAAGAGACAGAATCACCAATAAAATTTAAAGGTCTTAAAGAGTTTCAGCCACACGAACTTATGGAGGTTATTTATAAAGAAAAAATCTCTGAAATACTTGTTGCAAGTTATGACTCTGAGACGATTACGCCTGAAATATATCATGACCTGATCAACTTATTAGAGCATGGTTTTACAATTAGAGAATACACACAAGTATATGAAGAAATAACATATCGAGTGCCAATACAATTTGTTGGTAAGGATTTTTATAAATATTTCCCGTTTAGTAGAAGTAATCAAAATACACTCTATTTATTTTTCCATCGTACATTTGATATTTTATTTTCTGTTTTTGGGCTTTGTTTTGGGTTACTTCTTATTCCGTTTATTATCATAGGTAATACCATTGCCAACAAAGGACCTTTATTTTATTCTCAAGAACGTGTTGGAAAGAATGGAAAAATTTTCAGCATTGTCAAGTTAAGAAGTATGATTGTAAATGCTGAACGTGAAGGTGCTAAGTGGGCACAGAAGAATGATACTAGAGTTACTACTTTTGGAAAGTTTTTAAGACGTTCTCGATTGGATGAAATACCACAATTTATCAACGTTTTAAAAGGTGAAATGAGTATTATAGGACCAAGACCTGAACGTCCGTTTTTTGTAAATGAATTGTCAAGAATAATTCCATTTTATGAAACCAGGCATATTGTGAAGCCTGGACTTACAGGTTGGGCACAAGTAAACACTAGGTATGGGTCTTCGGTAGATGATAGTTTAACCAAACTACAGTATGATTTGTTCTACATAAAGCACAGAAGTATTTTTTTAGATTTGAATATTGTAGTCAAGACCCTAAGCACAATTTTGTATTATCGAGGTCAATAGTGTTTTTAATGATGACATTAGGTTTGCCTTTTCTTTCTAAAAAAGCCAATTAAAAAAACAAATAGCATAATAAAAACGCTAATCCTTGCGATATAATCACCAGCTTTTACATAGAATGTAAGTTTTTCATTAGTGGTTATTTGACCTGCTAAGGCTCCTTTTTTATTATAGTTTAAGCTTTTAATAATTTCACCCTTAGCGTTTATAAATGCTGAAATCCCAGTATTAGCACTTCTCGCAATTTCACGTCTTGTTTCTATAGCTCTCAGTCTTGAATAGCTCAAATGTTGTTTATGACCTTGAGTCTCATTCCACCAAGCATCATTGGTAACAATAGTTAAAAAATTTGCACCATTTCTTACATAACCTGTTACAAATTCGCCATAAACAGATTCATAGCAGATAATAGGTGCTGCTTTGAATTTACCATTTGATGAGGTAAATACGCTTCTATAATCTTGTGTGGTTTTCATAGCAACCGTTCCTCCTAGATCAATTAGTGCATCACCAACAATTGGCTTTAAAATACTTTGGTATGGAAAGTTTTCAACACCTACCACAAGTTTTGATTTGTTGTATTGAGCTACAGAGTCTGATGAGTTAATTAGTATTGCTGAATTGTAATCATCATACCATGTGTTCGGTCTTAATTTGTAAGTATTGGTTTCTTCTCTAATTTTGCTCTTGTCATGAAACCAATCAATAAATGAGATGCCAGTTAATAGATTTACTTTTGGATGGTCATAAACGTAACGTTTTAGTCTACTTTTTAATAGCGAATTGTCAAATTCTGTAAGTCTAGCACTTTCAGCAAAAAATGTTTCAGGTGCTATAACAAAATCAGTTGTATCTGTAATTTTTGTATTTGAAAGCTCAAAAAATAATTCGGAGAATTTCAGATTAGAGATATTATATTTATCTGAATAAGGATCTATATTAGGTTGGAGTACGATAGCATTTATTGTTTCGCCTTCATGGTTGTAATTATTGAAAATGATCAATGAAATTCCTATCGGAATCAAAATAAAAGCTGCAAACCTTAGTGCTAAGCTTTTAATAAGAGTTTTAGATTTTCTATCTTGATATTTTAAAACACCTTTAAAGACAAATATATTAAGTAGAAGTATCCATAGCGTACCACCAAAAGTCCCAGTATATTCATACCATTGTATCCATGTGATTTGTTCAGAAAAACCATTTCCTAGATTTAGCCAAGGCCAACAAAACTCCCATTCAAGATGTAGCTTTTCAAAACTAATCCAAAGTGTAACCAGAAATAACAGAGACCTATTTAAAGACAATCGTTTTGCATACTTATGGTAAACTAGAATTAGAGTTGCCATAAGAGCAGAATTGACAAATACAGCAAAACTAGCTCCAAAGATATCAGCATAACGCAACCAACTTGTAGTGATGAGGTTCCATATTACAAATGTTAAATAAGACAGTCCAAACACTTTAAGCGCTTTTCGTTTTACATTTGATTGTCTAATTTGATGTTCGGCAATAAGGAGTGGAACAAAAGCAACAAAGAGTAAAAGAGGGACACCATATGTTGGCCATCCTAGTGCAAGTAATAATCCTGAGGCTAATGCGAATAGTAGTCGGTTCACTATCTAAAGATACTAAAATCAAGCTTTAAAGAAAACACATTGCTATATAATGCTACACTTTGATCACCAATATCGGTGAATGCATAATCTATTTGTATCCCTTTATATTTAAAACCAAGACCTAAACTTGGCTGAAACGTTAAATCTTCTGAATTATCTATTTGAAGCTCGTTTTGAAAGTTCCCAACACCACCTCTTAAGAATACCAAATCGGTATAACCAAACTCAAATCCTAAGGCTGGGTTTACACTTGCAAAAGATGTGGAAATGATATCATTATTTTGTTCAAATCTAACATTAAGGTCAAACGAAGCTAATAAAGAATAATCATAATGGAATATGAACTTTTTAGACATTCCAATTTGCAACTTAGGTATGGTGAGCTCTGTACTTTCAGGAACGGTTTGATTTTGACCTTCAATTGCATTTTGAATATCAGCAAGTTTATCGTCATCAAAAGACCAAGCGTTAAAAGTAGTTGTAATATCTCTTGCCATGATACCGAATTTCCAGTCGTTATCAGATTCAAACTGAACACCTAAGTCTAGTCCAAAACCCCAAGAATTTGCAAAGTCACCTATAATTCTTCGAACAACTTTAGCATTAACACCATAACTCAACCCTGGAATTGGTAAATCTCTTGCATAAGAAAACGTTAATGCATAGTCTGCTGTTGAAAATAAACTCACACGATCATAATTAATATTGCCTTGGTCATCAATTAATTGAGTTGTGTCTAAAATATCATCTACACCAAATCGTATTAATGAAACAGCAATCGTACTTCTATCGTCTAAAGGCTTAGCAAAAGCGATATAATTATAATTAGCTATGTTAGCAAAATAACTGGAGTGTAAAGCGGCTAGTTGATTGTCCTCTAAATGTACTAAGCCTGCAGGATTCCAATAGCCTGAATTCACATCTGCAGTATGAGAAACTACAGAATTGCTCATTCCAAGTGCGGCTGCATCAACACCTATATTTAAAAACTCGTTAGAGTATTTACGTGCGTTTTGAGCAGAGCCTAACAACGTAAACAGTGATAGAACAATGAGTATGTAATTCTTCAATAGCAAAATTTTTTACAAAGATGCATAATATTTTTCATCTATTAAACTGTAAATTAAAGTAGATATTGCCTTAGTCTTGTATAAGTCTAAAATAGTTTGCTATTTTTACACAAATCTTACTGCATGTCTATAAAAAGATACATTCCTAATTTGGTAACACTTCTCAATTTGTTCTGCGGAAGTATCGCAGTTATTTTCGCGGTCAATAACAACTTCATAGCAGCAACGATATTTGTATTTCTTGGTATTTTCTTTGACTTTTTTGATGGTTTATTAGCAAGAAAACTTAACGTACAAAGTGATTTGGGTATTCAATTAGACTCATTGGCAGACATGATTACCAGTGGATTGGTGCCAGGAATTATCATGTTCAAGTTAATCTCTATAAGTATTCATGCACCAGATTCTATGCATATTGATGACTGGACATCAACAACACATTGGTATGGCTTACGATTGGCACCTTTAGCCTTGGTAGGCTTGTGTATTACTCTAGCTTCTGCTTATCGCCTAGCAAAATTTAATATAGATGAAGATCAACAAGCTTATTTTAAAGGCCTACCAACACCAGCAAATACGTTGCTTATTTTGTCATTACCACTAATTATGGAGTTTCAACATAATGATCTATTCAATTCGTTAATTTTAAACCAATGGTTTTTAATAGCATTAACACTAGTAAGCTGCTATTTGTTAAACTCTAATATTAAGCTTTTTGCTTTAAAGTTTAAGAATTATAGTTTTAACGATAATAAATTTAGATACATACTCATACTTTTAAGTATACTGTTTATGGTGCTATTTCATTTTATTGCAATACCATTGATTATTTTAGTTTACATCATATTATCATTACTTAAGAATACAACCACCAGATAATTTTATAACATGTTAGAAATAATTTTCACACTATTGATGTTAGTGATGCTACAAGCTGTGTTAGGGTTTGATAACCTACTTTACATTTCTCTTGAATCTAAAAAAGCACCTTTGTCAGATCAAAAACGCGTACGCAAAATAGGTATTTTGATTGCTATAATACTTAGGATAGTTTTACTATTCGTACTGGTATCTATTATAGACTTTTTTCAAGAGCCTTTTTCTTGGCTAACAGGTCAACTTGGAGATATTTTAGTTTTTGCTTTTAACGGTCATAGTATAATTGTTTTAGCTGGAGGGGCTTTCATTATTTATACAGCAATAAAAGAAATATGGCATATGATTGGGAAAAAAGATTTAAATGAAGTTATTGATGGAGATCAAAAAAGTAGAAAAACTGCTAACGCAGTCATTACAAGTATTGTTATTATGAATTTAGTGTTTTCATTTGATTCTATCCTAGCTGCTATTGGCTTAACTAGCGATATTGAAAATTCAACTACGGCATTTATAGTAATGGCTATTGCTATAGTTGTTAGTGGACTATTAATGTTGTTGTTAGCTGATAAAATTTCTGAATTTTTAGCCAAAAATAGAATGTATGAAGTACTTGGTCTCTTCATTTTGTTTATTGTTGGTATCATGTTAGTCACTGAAGGCGGTCATTTGGCGCATTTGAAAATATTTGGGAATGAAATTGTGCCAATGAGTAAAACAACATTCTATTTCGTAATTGCCATTTTAGTTGTTACAGATATAGTTCAAGGACGCTATCAAAGGAAAATATTGGCTGAAAAAGAAAACGGAAAGCACTAACTAACTTAAACTAAACAAATGAAACATCTACAATTCCCAATTAGTTTTACATTTCATGTAACGACATTATCTAACGACTTTACAGCCAAAGATAACTCTGGTAAAACAGTAGCCTATGTAAAGCAGAAAATGTTTAAACTTAAAGAAGATATTAGTATTTATCAAGATGAGACAAAACATAATTTGACCCATAAGATTAATGCCGATAAGTGGATTGATTTTTCTGCAGCTTATAGTATGAAAGATGCTAGTGGGAAAGAACTTGGAAAGATAGCTCGAAAGGGTTGGGCTTCAATTTGGAAGGCACACTACGAAATCATAGACCAACATCAAAAACTACAATACCACATTAGAGAAGATAATGCTTGGGTAAAGGTGCTAGATTCAGTTTTAGGGCAGCTTCCCATCATTGGTGGATTTACAGGCTATTTATTCAACCCAAGTTATACTGTAACAGATTTGAAAGGTCAAGCAGTTTGCCAATTGAAAAAGGAGGCTTCTTTTTTTGGTAGAAAATTTAAACTATCTAAGCTTAAACCTATTGATAATGATGATGACGAACGTATTATTCTAAGTTTTATGATGATGGTATTGTTAGAGCGACGTAGAGGTTAATTTGATGAGGATTTTTGAAAATATCTTAGGGTTTGTTGTACTCATAATTGCTGCTAGAATATTTTACTTCACCTATTCAAGAGTAAAAAGGATTAATCGAATGATTAAGCTATATATTGGTGTAGTTTGTTTAACTGTTATTGGTCTAACCTTAATCGTATCTGGTTTTGATTAGGTATAAGCTAGAAATGAAGTTTTTTCTTTCGTAGCTCAAAGTTCTGACCTAAGTACACTTTACGTACCATTTCATCACTAGCCAATTCTTCAGGTTTTCCAGCTTTTAGAATACTACCTTCAAACATTAAATATGTTCGGTCAGTAATGGCTAAAGTCTCCTGTACATTATGGTCTGTAATTAAAATGCCGATGTTTTTCTTGGTGAGTTGCGCAATAATACGTTGAATATCTTCAACAGCAACTGGGTCAACACCAGCAAAAGGTTCATCAAGCAGAATAAAATCTGGATCTGTAGCTAAGGCACGAGCAATTTCCGTACGACGACGTTCACCTCCAGAGAGTAGATCACCTCGATTCTTACGAATATGACCTAAGCTAAATTCTTCTATGAGCGATTCCATCTTATCTTGCTGCTCTTTTTTACTCAGCTTAGTTAATTGTAGAACACTCAAAATATTATCTTCAATACTTAACTTCCTAAAAACTGAGGCTTCTTGCGCCAAGTAACCAATACCATTTTGTGCACGTTTGTACATTGGGAAGCTGGTAATTTCAGTATTGTCTAAGAAAATATTTCCGCCATTGGGTTTTATGAGTCCAACAATCATGTAAAATGAAGTGGTTTTACCAGCACCATTTGGACCTAATAAACCTACGATCTCGCCTTGATTGACTTCTAAAGACACGTCTTTAACGACTTTTCTGCCGTTATAGGCTTTCATTAAATTATCGGCTCTTAATTTTTTCATATGCTGCTAAAATAGCAAATTAACAATGACTCGCTTTTTTATTTATTAAAAGTTTAACGCTCACTTTCAAGTGCATCCCAATATTCATAGGCTTTTCGTAAATGCGGAATAACAATTGTTCCGCCTATCAAAGTAGCAATACTTAATGCTTCAACAACTTCTTCTTTGTTTAATCCTTCATCATAGCTTGATTGAAGATGATACTTAATACAGTCGTCACATCGTAGCACAGTAGAGGCTACCAGGCCTAATAATTCTTTAGTTTTTTTATCTAGGACACCTTCAGTAAACGCATTGGTGTCTAGGTTAAAAATACGTTTGATAATTTTATTGTTATCTTCTAGGATTGCATCGTTCATTTTTGAACGGTATGCGTTAAATTCGGAAACGATATCAGACATGGACTTTTTGTTTTTTATTCTGGTTGCGAACAACCACTTTAGAAATATAAATACTTACTTGATATAAAATTAAAATAGGAATGGCAACAATAATTTGGCTTGCCAAGTCAGGTGGTGTAATAATTGCAGAGATAATTAATACAATTACTAAAGCAAATTTTCGATATTTCTTCATGATTTGAGGTGTGACTAATCCTATTTTGGTTAGAAAATAGATAATAATTGGTAACTCAAAAACTAATCCAGATGCTAAACAAGATGATCGTACTGTTGATATAAAGGAACTTAGATCGAATTCATTAGAGACCTCAACACTCACACTATAATTTGCAAGGAAGTTTATAGATAAAGGTGTAACAATATAATAACCAAATAAAACACCAATAAAGAATAATAATGAAGTAATAAAGATAAAACCTCTTGAATGCTTTCGCTCATTATGATGTAGTCCTGGACTTATGAAACTCCAGAATTGATAGATAACATATGGAAAAGCTAAAACAAAACCAGCATAAATAGATGTCCATATATCTGCTGAAAACTGTCCAGCCATCGTTCTACTTTGAATTTTAAAGGGGAATTCGGCAGCACAAAAAGTAGTGTCATTAATACCAATAAATTGCGACGCTTTGCATAGCCATTTATAGGTTGGAAAATCCATTCGTTTTGGTGCAAAAACAATATGTTCAAAAATGAATCCACTAAAAATGAAAGCTATAGTAGCACAAATCAAAATTGCAATTGTCATACGTATCAAGTGCCACCTTAAGTCTTCAAGATGATCTAAAAACGACATCTCATCGGTACTTTTTTTCGCCATTATATAATACCTTCTTTGATTAAATCGTGAATATGGATAACACCAGCATAATTACCATTTTTTTCTACAAGTAATTGTGAAATCCCATGTGTTTCCATCAGCTCCATAGCATCAATAGCCATAGCGTCTTCATCAATTCGTTTTGGGTTGTTACTCATAATATCTTTTGCTGTTAAGTGAATAAAAGCTTCGTTTTTGGTAAGCATACGTCTTAAATCTCCATCGGTAATTATACCAGCTATTTTATTGTTATCAACAACAGCAGTAACACCAAGCATCTTTTCTGATATTTCTACAATAACATCTTTTGCAGATGTATTGAGGTCTACTTTTGGCTTTTCATTTACAGATGATAAATCACTCACTCTTAAATATAAACGTTTACCTAGAGCGCCACCAGGATGATATTTTGCAAAGTCCTTACTAGAAAAACCGCGAAGTTCAAGTAAACAAACCGCAAGTGCATCTCCAATAACCAATTGCGCAGTAGTACTAGTTGTTGGAGCCAAATTATTTGGGCAGGCTTCTTGTTCTACATAAGCATTTAAAATAAAATCTGCCTGTTGTGCTAAAAAAGAATTGTCATTTCCAGTAATGGCAATCATTTTATTTTTCGCATTCTTTATTAACGGAACTAAAACTTTGATCTCTGGAGTATTTCCACTTTTTGAAATACATATGACAACATCGTCTTCTAGAATTAATCCTAAATCGCCATGAATTGCATCTGCAGCATGCATAAAGACAGATGGTGTTCCGGTGGAGTTCAAAGTTGCAACAATTTTATTTGCTATAATAGCACTTTTTCCTATTCCAGTTATAACAACTCGCCCTTTAGAATTATAAATAAGCGATACAGCATTTGCAAAATCATCGGTTAGTAATTGGCTCAAATTTGCAATAGCATCTCGTTCTAAATCTATGGTTTTTTTTGCGGTATCAAGGATAGATTGTATACTGTTCAAAATTTAATTTTTTTGAGTTTGACGGGTTTAAAGAAATTGTTATCTTTAGTCTTATGCAAATGTATCAAAAATACTAATAGGGATTAATGAGTATAAAAGAAATTGACATACATTCTGCACTCAAACAATACTTTGGTTTTTCAAAATTTAAAGGGCTTCAAGAAAGTGTTATAAAAAGTGTTGTTGAAGGTGATAATGTATTTGTTATAATGCCAACAGGAGGTGGTAAATCATTATGTTATCAACTTCCTGCTTTAATAAAAGATGGTACCGCAATTATAGTATCTCCTTTAATTGCGTTAATGAAAAATCAAGTTGATGCTATAAGAGGTGTTTCAAATGAAGAAGGTGTTGCTCATGTACTAAACTCTTCACTTAACAAAACTGAAGTCAAACGTGTAAAAGAAGATATTACTAATGGTGTAACCAAGTTGCTGTATGTTGCTCCTGAATCATTAACCAAAGAAGAATACGTAGAATTTCTTAGAACCGTTACAATTTCTTTCATGGCAGTTGATGAGGCGCATTGTATTAGTGAATGGGGACACGATTTCAGACCAGAGTATAGAAACTTAAGACATATTATTAAACGTATTGGAGATAATATTCCAATAATTGGGTTAACAGCCACAGCAACGCCTAAAGTTCAAGAAGATATTTTAAAAAGCTTAGATATAACGAATGCTAAAACATATAAGGCTTCTTTTAATAGACCTAATTTATATTATGAAATACGACCAAAGACTAAAAATGTAGATTCAGATATTATTCGATTTATTAAACAAAATGAAGGTAAATCTGGAATTGTATACTGTTTGAGTAGAAAACGTGTTGAGGAATTAGCTCAGGTACTTCAAGTCAATGGTATAAATGCGGTACCTTATCATGCAGGTTTAGACCCAAAAACTAGGGTAAAGCATCAAGATATGTTTTTAATGGAAGATGCAGATGTTGTTGTAGCTACAATTGCATTTGGTATGGGAATAGATAAACCAGATGTACGTTTTGTAATACATCATGATATGCCTAAAAGTATTGAAAGCTATTATCAAGAAACTGGAAGAGCAGGTCGAGATGGAGGAGAAGGCCATTGTTTAGCATACTATGCCTATAAAGATATTGAGAAACTAGAGAAATTTATGTCTGGTAAACCTGTTGCTGAACAAGAAATTGGTCATGCGTTACTACAAGAAGTAGTAGCATTTGCTGAAAGCTCTGTTTCTAGACGAAAATTTATTTTGCATTACTTCGGAGAGGCATTTGATAATGAAACAGGTGAAGGTGGAGATATGGATGACAATGTTCGAAACCCTAAGAAACAACATGAAGCAAAAGATGAAGTGGTAACATTATTAGATACTGTTAACAAAACTAATGAGAAGTACAAATCAAAAGACTTGGTCAATGTTTTAGTTGGAACTTCAAATGCTTTAATCTCTTCTCATAAAACAGATACTCAGCCATTTTTTGGAATAGGAAAGGATAAAGATAAGCGTTTTTGGATGGCACTTATCAGACAAGTATTGGTTGCTGGGTATTTAAAAAAAGATATTGAAACTTATGGTGTACTTAGGTTGTCTGCTGGTGGTCATGACTTTCTAAAATCGCCTAAGTCTTTTATGATGACTGAAGACCATGTCTTTGATGAAACGTCAGATGATAGTATCGTTACTGCTGCTAAAGGAGGAGGAGGTGTCGCAGATGAAAAGCTCATGGGAATGCTAAAAGATTTGAGGAAGCGTAATGCTAAAAAGTTAGGCATACCACCATTTGTGATCTTTCAGGACCCATCTCTAGAAGACATGGCATTAAAATATCCAATCACTATGGAAGAACTTAGTAATGTTCATGGTGTAGGTGATGGTAAAGCAAAAAAATACGGTAAAGATTTCATTGAACTCATCTCTAATTATGTTGAAGAAAATGACATCATGAGACCAGACGATTTTGTTGTAAAGAGTACAGGTTCAAATTCTGCTATAAAACTTTATATAATTCAAAATGTAGATAGAAAGTTACCGCTAGATGATATTGCATCTTCTAAAGGTATGAGTATGGCTGACTTTATTAAGGAAATGGAAGCGATTGTTTTTTCAGGAACTAAACTTAATATTGACTATTGGATAGACGAAATTCTTGATGAAGACCAACAAGAAGAAATTTATGAGTATTTTATGGAATCTGAAACTGATAAAATATCTGAAGCTGTAGAAGAATTCGATGGCGATTATGAGGATGAAGAACTTCGGCTCTATCGTATTAAGTTCATGAGTGAGGTAGCTAATTAACTACGCTTCTTCCTCACTTAATTCATACATTGAAAATGTAACGCCTTGTTTTTTACTTTTTAAATGTATTTCTTTTATTGATGAACGTTTTATTTTGGCTGCGTCTACTTCTTCGATTTGAAAATCAATTTTAGTAATATATCGACCAGTAATATCTGTATGGTCTGATTCTAATTCTAGCATATCCGATTGTAATTGCAATTCAAAATCATGACTAAAAACAATCAGTTGAGCACCATTTTTAACCTTCATTTGAAAGCTACCTACAATAACAGTTTGAAAAAAGTAATAACCACCTAACTCATTTAAACCAGCATATAATACATTAGCTTCACTAATACCAAAAGGGATATGCTCAATATTTTTGATTATTTCATCTACAGAATCTTGACTAGACGTTACAGCTTTTTCTGACTTTCTTAAGAGTTTGTTTAAAGAGAATTTCATGTCTCATTTTTATTTTGGTAAAACTAGGCATTTTAAGTTTTATCATATCAACCTTAAGGCTGAAAAATATAACTTAGTTTCCTATCTTTGCACCTCAATTAAAATACAATACAATGCAAGACGGTTTATACGCAAAATTCAATACAACAAAAGGCGAGATTTTAGTCGCTTTAGAATTTGAGAAAACACCAGGTACGGTTGGTAATTTTGTTGCTTTAGCTGAAGGAAATTTAGAAAATTCTGCTAAACCACAAGGGCAACCTTATTATGATGGATTGAAATTTCATAGAGTAATTCCAGATTTTATGATCCAAGGTGGTTGTCCTCAAGGTACTGGAACAGGAAATCCAGGTTACAAGTTTGATGATGAGTTTCATCCAGATCTAAAACATGATAGACCAGGAGTGCTCTCTATGGCTAATGCTGGACCAGGAACTAATGGTAGTCAGTTTTTTATCACGCATGTCGAAACACCTTGGTTAGATAATAATCATACAGTTTTTGGTAAAGTGCTAAAAGGTCAAGATGTTGTTGATGCCATTGCTCAAGACGATGCAATAGAAACTTTAGAGATATTAAGAGTAGGAGAAGCAGCCGAATCATTTAATGCTGTTGAGGCGTTTAGAGTTTTTGAAGGTGCACGAGAAAAACGTGTTGAAGCTGAGCGCGAAGCAGCTAGAGCTGAGTTAGATAAATTGGCTGCTGGATTTGATGAAACAAAAAGCGGATTGCGTTATCAAATCATTCAGAAAGGCAATGGAAAGCCTGCTGAAGCTGGTAGCATGGTATCTGTACACTATAAAGGACAATTGGCTGATGGAACTGTATTTGATTCATCTTATAAAAGAAACACGCCTTTAGATTTTCAAGTTGGTGTAGGTCAAGTGATTCCAGGTTGGGATGAAGGGATTTGCTTATTGAATGTTGGAGATAAAGCACGTTTAGTAATTCCAAGTGATTTGGGTTATGGTTCCGCTGGAGCTGGTGGTGTAATTCCTCCAAATGCTACATTGGTATTTGACGTAGAGTTGATGGATGTTAAATAATGATTCCCTATTATAAAAATAAAAAGCACCAATTTATGGTGCTTTTTATTTTTATAATATAGCTTGTAATTTAACGCAAGACGAGTTTACGAATGATCTCTTTTCCTAAAGATTCATTAAGCATCTTGATAATTTTTTCTCGACCATAACTCAATTCTTCACGTAATACGCTAGAACTTAATTGCACATATAATGTATCACGCTCTAAGACAATATTAGTCGTGTAGTTATTAACTCCGTTGCCCATCATTTTTGCCCAAGCTTCTCTAACATTTACTTTGTTTAAGCCTGATTGAAGATTATTTGAATTAACAAACTCTTTCAAGATAGCGCTAATAGGTAAATGATCATTGTTGCGTTTTGCCATATTTATACAAATAAAACCTTACTCAAAAACGAGCGGCTCGTACCTTTTATAAAGATAAACATCTTTATTGGTATTAACGATTAATAAGTGATCTTTATCAGCATTTAAAACGGTTTCTTTCCAATTAGAATAAGGCGTAGTGTACATCAAATGCAAACTGTCGTTTACTATTTTCACAGTAATACGTTCTCTATTAGAAGAGGTTTCATAACCACCAGAAAGATTAGGTTTGAGTTTTGTTCTAAAACCTATTAAACTATCGGTTATTTCAATATAATCGATTGTATCGCTAAACGAATACTCTTTCTCTGTGCCATTGCTTAACGAAACTTTCTTAATTTCCCAATAACCATTTAAATGATTTATATACGTGTTAGGATCTTTAGAGCATCCAAAAATTGTAATCATTACACAACTGATAATAAATACTAAATTTTTATTAGCCATATTATAATTTAAAAATTTTATAGGATTGATGAATTTGCTTAATTACATTTTCTGTACGATCAGCATGAGTGTCACTTATAAATAATTGTCCGAAATTTTCATTATCTACTAAGCTAATAATTTGCGCTACGCGCTGTTCGTCTAACTTATCAAAGATGTCATCTAAAAGTAGTAGAGGTGTAACACCGCTTTGCTGTTTTACGAAATCAAATTGTGCTAGTTTCAAAGCTATTAAAAAAGATTTTTGTTGACCTTGACTTCCAAACTTCTTTATAGGATGTGTTTCAATTTCAAAGCTCAAATCATCTTTATGTATGCCAACACTTGTATATTGTAACGCTTTATCTTTACTAACCCTTTGCGCAAGTAATGTTTTTAGATCAGTATCATATAAATCACTTTTATAGCTAAGGTTTACATTTTCGTTGTTATTACTTATGGCTTCATAGCGATCCTTAAAAATTGGAATGAAGACTTTTAAGAATTCATGTCGTGTTTTGAAAATCTCAAGGCCATAAGTATGTAATTGGTCATCATATACTTCTAATGTTTGTTGATTAAAAGTATTATTGAGTGCAAAGTATTTTAAAAGTGCGTTACGTTGAGCTAGTACTTTATTATAATTAATTAAGTTGTTGAGGTACGCTTTGTTACTTTGTGAAATGACACTATCTATGAATTTACGACGTGTATCACTTCCCTCAATGATTAAATCACGATCTGCAGGAGAAATAATGACCAAAGGAATAAAACCGATATGGTCACTAAACTTATCGTAAGCTTTACCGTTTCGTTTGATTATTTTCTTTTGACCTCTTTTGAGAGAAACTATAATTTTTTCTGTGCGTTCAAGCTTGTCGAAAACACCATCTACAACAAAAAAATCGGCATTATGATTGATGTTTTGTGTAGCCACAGGGTTAAAATAGCTTTTACCAAAGGATAAATGATAAATAGCATCTAGGATATTGGTTTTTCCTACACCATTAAAGCCTACAAAACAATTAATTTTATTATCAAACTCGAAATTTTGACTTTCAAAATTCTTATAATTAACCAAACTAAGGGTTTTTAAGATCATAAAACAACCTTGATTTTTGTGTTTAACTATTGTTTCTAGTAAGAAGAAGTAAAAATAACAAATAATTTACCTTTTAAATCCCAATAAAAATTTTATTTTTGCGGGCACAAATAGAGAATTATGGCAACATATAAGAAAAGAGGATATAAACCAAAAACAAAAGCTGAGAAAGTTGAAGCTATTGAAGAAAACTCAACAACTGCTGAAGTTTTTAATACCTTAGATGAAGGCGCTTCTAAAGCTGAAGATTGGGCTGTTAAAAATCAAAAGAATATTTTTATTGTGGTGGGATTAGCTGCTGCAATTGTTTTAGGATATTTAGGTTATAACAAATTTATTGCTGAGCCTAAAGCAAGTGAAGCTATGAACGAAATGTTTACTGCTCAGAAATATTTTGATGAAGCAGTGACAGGTACGGCTAAAGATTCCTTATACACACTTGCACTCAATGGTGGAGAAGGAAAGTATGGAATGTTAGATATTGTTGAAGAATATGGAGGTACTCCAGCTGGAAATCTAGCCAATTATTATGCAGGAATGGCTTATTTAAATCTTAAAGATTATACAAACACTGTTAAACATTTAAGTGATTTTAAAACAGATGATGCTGTTTTAAATCCTATTGCTAAAGGTGCTATAGGAGATGCATTTGTTCAATTGAATCAACCTGAGCAGGCACTTGAATACTATGAAAAAGCCATAGCTGCTTCAAAGAATGATTACACAACACCTATGTATCTTTTTAAAGCAGCTAATGTTGCTTTAGAATTAGGGCAATCGGATAAGGCATTAAATAATTTCAAACGAATTAAAGAAGAATTTTCTAGTTCTACCGAGGCTGCTAATATTGATGTCTTTATAGGAAGAGCAGAAGCAAAAGAATAATATGGCTACGGCAAACCATAACTTATCACATTACGATAAAAACTCAATCCCAAATGCGAAAACATTTCGATTTGGGATTGTTGTTTCAGAATGGAATGACACGATCACCAACGGTTTGTATCAAGGTGCCTATGATGCGCTTATTGATTGTGGTACTTTATCAAAAAACATAATTAAATGGGATGTTCCTGGTAGTTTTGAGTTGATCTATGGTTCTAAAAAAATGATTACTCAAGATGTTGATGCCGTTATTGCTATTGGATGTGTTATTCAAGGCGAAACAAAGCATTTTGATTTTGTTTGTGATGGTGTTACACAAGGTATCAAAGAATTAAATCTCACTACTGACACACCAGTTATTTTTTGCGTGTTAACAGATAATACCATGCAACAATCTATCGACCGTTCAGGAGGAAAGCATGGTAATAAGGGTGCTGAAGCTGCCATTGCTGCAATAAAAATGGCAGAATTAAGGCGCAAAGCATAACATTTTTGTTAACAATTTTTAGGACTTCAGCAGCTATTTTTTCTCGTAAATTCAGTACTTTTGAGATAGATCAAGTGTAATTTATAATTAATTTGTTCAGTAATAGAAAAAATAGACGTTTTAATTATAAGCCTCGTTTTAAGGATTCAAAAAGGATAGAACCGAGAGACGACTTGGAATCTAAATGGAATGACATGCGAGATAGTAATAAACGACGAGGAAGTATATTTACGTCATTACCAGTTTTAATTATAGTTTTAGTTTCGCTTTTTGTCTTGATATATATACTTAACAGATATATTTAATAATTTGTATTATGGGCCCAATAAGATTCACTATAATAAAAGGTTTACCGAAGAATAAGAGGTTTAATTATACACCGATGCATTATAATGGTAAAAAAGATGTAGATACCTCACAATATGAAACAAAGTTTGATGCATATGCCGATACATATAATGAAAATGATTTTTCTGGTCAATGGTATGAAAATAGATTAAAGAATAGAAACAGGAATAATTACGAATTCAATAAGACCATATTGGTTCTAGTAGGAATCTTCATTTTGATTTTTCTGTTTATAATAGATTTTGACCTTTCTATATTCTTTTCAGAACGCTAATGGCAGACATAATTCAACTTTTACCAGATCATGTTGCAAATCAAATTGCTGCTGGCGAAGTCGTCCAGCGTCCAGCTTCAGTAGTTAAAGAACTTCTAGAGAATGCTATAGATGCTCAAGCGTCACTTGTAAAACTTATTGTAAAAGATGCAGGCAAGACATTAATACAAGTGATTGATGATGGCAAAGGAATGAGCACTACAGATGCGAGATTAAGTTTTGAACGCCATGCTACCTCTAAAATAAAATCTGCAGAAGATTTATTTAGGTTAAATACTAAAGGATTCAGAGGTGAAGCTTTAGCTAGTATTGCAGCAATTGCTCATGTAGAATTAAAGACCAAACAAGAACAAACCGAACTTGGGACTCAAATTGAAATTGAAGGGAGTGTGGTCAAGTCGCAAGATGTAATAGTTACACCAAAGGGAACATCTATTGCTGTTAAGCATTTGTTTTTTAATATACCAGCGCGACGAAATTTTTTGAAGTCAAATACTGTAGAATTACGTCATATCATTGATGAGTTTCATAGAGTAGCATTAGCACATCCTGATATCACTTTTGTTATGTTTCACAATGGTAGTGAAAGTTTTAATCTACCTAAAAGTAATTATAGACAACGCGTTGTAAATATTTTTGGGAATAAGACCAATGAAAAGTTGGTGCCTGTTGAAGAGGAAACTGAAGTTTTGAAAATCTCTGGATTTGTGGCCAAGCCTGAGTTTGCTAGAAAAACCAAAACCGAACAGTTTTTCTTTGTGAATAATAGGTTTATTAAAAGTGCTTACCTCAATCATGCTATTAATGCTGCATTTGATGGCTTACTAAAAGAGGGTAGTTACCCAAGCTATTTTTTAAATCTAAGTGTAGACCCAAAAACGATTGATATCAATATTCATCCAACTAAAACAGAAATTAAGTTCGATGATGAGCACACGTTGTATGCAATTTTGCGTTCTTCAGTGAAGCATAGTCTTGGCCAGTTTAATATTGCACCAGTTTTAGATTTTGAGCATGATCAAAACTTAGACACTCCTTATAGTTACAGAGAAAAGACAATCTCTAACCCAACTGTTGAAGTAGATCGGACTTTTAATCCATTTCAAGAAGAAAAAACGAATGTTAAAGCTAGAGGAATTTCTACTACTTATAAGAGAGATACAGCAGAATGGGAGAGCCTATATGTTGGTTTAGAAAGTAAAAGCACAAAAAGCCATCATGATTTTAGTGAAATTGAGGTAGAAAGTGAACCAGAAACTGGATTACTCTTTTCAGATGATAATTCGAATAAGGTATCACAAACAACATACCAGTTGCACAATAAGTACATTATTAGCACAATAAAATCAGGAATGCTAATCATAGACCAGCATCGTGCTCACCAACGCATACTTTATGAAGGATTACTAAAATATACTACTATTAAAGAAGCTGTAAGTCAACAATTATTATTTCCTCTAGTCTTAGAGTTCTCTTGTAGTGAAATGAAATTATTGGGTCAGTTAAAAGAAGATTTAGAACATACTGGATTTGTGTTTTCAGCGTTTAAAGCTAGTGCTATTGAAATTACAGGAGTACCAGCAAATGTACCTGAAAGTGAAGTGTCTATTATTCTTGAACAATTGATTAATGACGTAGAGCAAGAAGTACCTGATAGTAACTTTAGTGCTACAGATTTATTAGCAAAATCACTGTCTAAAAGTTTGGCAGTTAAAACTGGTCAGTCACTTACAATAATGGAACAAGAACATTTGGTAAATAGTTTGTTTGCTTGCAAGGAACCTTCGGTTTCACCTACCAATAAAGTCACATTCATTACGATGAGTGTTGATGACTTTGATAAAAAATTCATGTAAGTAGTTATGATGAGAATTACTGATACCGTAAAGCATTTGTTGATTATCAATGTGATCATGTTTATTGGCACAATGACAATTGGAAATGGAGAGCTATTTTACAAATGGTTTGCATTATATTTTCCTGAGAACGATTTATTCAAGCCATGGCAGGTTATAACGCATATGTTCATGCATGGCGGAACAACACACATACTGTTTAATATGTTTGCTTTATGGATGTTTGGTACGGCTGTTGAGCAACAACTTGGCTCTAAAAAGTTTTTCTTCATATACATATCGGCAGGATTAGGAGCAATTTTGTTTCAATTGGGTTATTACTATTTTAAATATTACACAGCATCACGTGGCATCGGAGGCCTTGGTCTTGATCCTGATTTAATACATACTATTGTAAATATAAATTCTGTTGAAGGAAACTATATAAAACCAGATATATTTAGAACAGGATTAATAGAAGTACTTACTAATAACAACTATTCTGGACCTCAAATTGACACCAACACTTTTAGTTCATTATTTGAAATGAATATGACAACTAGGGCATCAATGGTTGGTGCTTCAGGGTGTATAATGGGCATTTTAGCTGCTTTTGGAATGATGAATCCCGAAGCAAAGTTGATGCTCATATTCTTGCCAATTCCAGTCAAAGCTAAGTACTTTATACCTGGACTAATTATTCTTGATATTATTTCTGCAATTACTGGTCAATCTTTCTTTAGTCCGAGCAATACTGCTTACATGGCTCATGTGGGTGGAGCAGTTACTGGATTTATTATCATGTGGTATTGGAAAAAGAATCAGTTTAATAAAAATCGTTGGGACAGATGACCTCGCTAACTTATGACATAAAGGACAAACTGAAACGGCTTAATATTTTTGAAAAAATTATTATTGCCAATATCATAGTTTTTTTCATGGGTTGGTTGATTCAAGTAGTTTTCAATACACCAAGACATCAATCGCTTGAATGGTTTGAATTGCCGAATGATGTTTTTGAGTTCATTCTTAAACCATGGGCTATAATTACTTATGGTTTTATACATTATGATTTTATACATTTATTATTTAATCTTATTGTATTATATTTTGTGTCTAGAAGTATGGTAAATCTTTTTCCATCTAAACAATCACTGAATATTTATTTTTTAGGAATACTTTGCGGTGGGTTTTTATACCTTTTAGTATATAATTTGCTTCCAGAATCTATACTAGCTAATGTTGGTGCTCTTGTTGGTGCATCTGCTGGAGTAAATGCATTGTTGATTTTTTTATGTGCCTATATGCCATATCGAGAAGCACGTTTTTTTACTGTAAAAATTAAATTATGGCATATTGGTGTTGCAATAGTTATTATTGATTTTATAGGCCTTTTTGGTATTAATCAAGGAGGTAAAATTGCTCACTTTGGAGGCACTTTTCTTGGGTATTTCTACGCGACTCAATTGTTGAAAGGTAAAGATATAGGAAAAGGGTTTGGTAGTTTAATGGATAGATTTATTAATCTTTTTAAATCAAAATCACCTTTAAAAACCGTTCATAAGAGTAAAAAGAAGCCATATGCAGGACATAATAAAGAAGAATTTAGTGAGTTTAATAAACAAAAGAAGATTGATTTAATCTTAGATAAGATTAGTAAAAGTGGTTACGATAGTCTAACCAAAGAAGAAAAAGCATTTCTATTTAAAGCTGGAAAGGACTAATTATATGAAAAATCTTAAAGGTTTTGATAAGTTGATTTTCGTTATAAACTCATTGACGGCTTTTGCCTTATTATTATCTTATGTTCTGCCTTATATTGCTCCAAAACAATTTGCCTTTTTATCGGTTTTGAGTTTAGCTGTTCCTTTTTTGATTATTATAAATATTCTGTTTTTTGTTTATTGGTTATTGAAGGTTAAAAAGCAATTGCTATTATCTCTTATTGTGCTCTTTATTGGCTATAATTATGTATTCTCTTTATATAAATTTTCATCTTCAAAGAATATAGACGATAGTAAGAATATTTCCGTAACGAATTACAATGTGCGTTTATTCAATGCATTTAAATGGATCAAAGACGTGGATGTTAAAACCGAAATATCAGAGTTTATTGCTGAAAAACAACCAGATGTACTCTGCATGCAAGAATATAGACCTGATGCTTCTGTAAACCTAGATGGCTATTATAAATACGAAGAAGTTTCTGGAGAAAAAGTAAAGAATGGGCAAGCGATTTTTGCAAAATTCCCTATTATTAAATCTGGTTCGATCCAGTTTCCAAAGACGTCTAACAATGCAATATATGCTGATATTGTGAGAGGGGTTGATACAATTCGCATTTATAATGTACATCTACAATCTTTAGGCATCGATCCTACTGTTGAGAAACTTGCTAATGAAAATTCTGAAAACCTTTTTAACCGCGTAAGTAATACGTTTAAGATGCAACAGTTTCAAACTGAATTATTTCTAAAGCATAAAAAGCAATGTACTTACAAAATGATCATATGTGGAGATTTCAATAATACAGCTTATTCGTACGTGTATAAAGAAATTAAAGGCGACTTAAAAG
This sequence comes from uncultured Psychroserpens sp., assembly GCF_947503375.1. GTDB lineage: Bacteria > Bacteroidota > Bacteroidia > Flavobacteriales > Flavobacteriaceae > Psychroserpens. Next base: position 183,822 of record NZ_CANNDQ010000004.1, on the reverse strand, counting down.
ATACTTTCAAACAAGCTGGCAATGGTTTTGGACGAACGTTTGATTTTAAATTTTTCCCAATTAGAATAGACTTTATTTTGGTAGATAAAAGCTTTAAAGTTAATGCTTTTAAAACATACGATATAAAACTATCAGATCATTATCCGATTATGGCAAAACTTAAATTGGAGTAGAAATACAGACTACAAGTTAAGTCTCTGCGATTCTAGATAAGTTATTGTATTCGGACCTTCGTTAAATAGTAAATCTAGAATACTCAAATTTTTTATAAAACCATGTTTGTTATCAAAAACCTGATCGTAGGGTTGAAAGTCTTGACGAATCTCTTTTCTACTATTTGCTAAAGGTCTAGCATCTATATATTCTTTAGGCTCTAGCTCAAATATTCTAGTTAACATATATTCAAAAGGAAGCTGTAAACAGTTGAAAATTATTTCTATAGATTTAAAGTTTAAGTCTATTAGAGTTTTAAATGGCATTTCGAATATTGGTTTGATATCATCTATGTAATATTCAAAAAACGGTGAGGCTCTATAAGCTGACTCTAAAGACTTCAGGTGTAAGTCTTGCCAGTTACTTGCACTAAATATATCAATAGCTTTAGACAACTGTCTATTTTTTTGCGTGTAATGTACAGGAACGTTTAAATCTAACCTACCATTAGCACCATAAATGATAGCTCTATTTCTGTAAGTTTGTTTTTGATAATTATCACAGACTTCAAAAATTAATGATTCAGCTTTAGTCAATGCTACAAAATGTGCAATATTTGGAAAGTATGTTGGATGTAATAAAACAGTCATTCATATAGTATAAATCTATTTAGAAGATGAGCTAACCATTAGCTTTCTTACGCTTTCTCCATTTATTAAATCCAAACCATCCTAGTAATAGAACTACAAAAGGGATGAGATATGATGTTGCTTTTCCATTACCATGAACTGTTGTAAACCAACGTTCCCAACGTGGGTTTTTAATACCATCCCAACTCATCCAAATAAATACAGGTTTACCAACTACGTGATCAAACGGTACATAACCCCATCCACGAGCATCAATAGAATTATGTCTGTTATCACCCATCATCCAATAATAATTTTGCTTAAAGGTATACGAAGTTGCTGGTTTTCCATTAATTAGGATTTGATTTCCTTTAACTTGAAGTGTGTTGCCTTCATATTCAGAGATTACACGTTGGTACAGAGGTAAAACTTCCATACTTAGTTTAATAGTTTCACCTTTTTTAGGAATGTATATTGGGCCAAAATTATCATAATTCCAATTGTATTCGGCATTATGTGGAAAAACAGTTGGGTCATTAAGTTGGTAAGAAAATTGATTCAAAGATACAGTAATTGGTAACTTTTCTATAATTGAGGCATTTTTTGCGGTTAAGTTTATGTTGAATTTATTTTCAATAGGGATCATTCTTAGTTTTACCATATCATCATATTGAATAAACCCAACAACTTCAGTCATTAAAGAATCTCTAGAGGCTTCTTTTAGAAAAGATCGATCTTTTTCATTTAGATAACCTTGTACTTTAGAGTTATCCCACAATTGATTTTCTATTTTATAAAATCGCCAAAAATTCTCTATTTCGTATTTGTCGATAAACTCTTGTGAAATATTTGATTTTGAAACCCAAGTGTAATAGTGCTGTAATTGAGCTCTATCTGGTAGTACATTTTTCTTTCCATTTATGTAAGCATACCCATCAATGATTTCAAGAGAATCGCCAGGAATACCTACACAACGTTTAACAAGATTGGTTTTCTTGTCTATAGGTTTGTAATAGTTTCGATCAGGAGTGAAATTGTTCATATCCAATAGTGTGTCTGCTGGCTGATTAAATACGACAATTTCATTACGCTTTATATTCTCAAAACCTGGAAACCTCATGTACGGAAGTTGTAATTTGTTTTTCCAAGATGACTTCCTTTTTTCATAACTGTCATTAAACAAATAAGATTTACTTTTTGCAATAGGAATGGTATCATGTACCATTGGTAGCGCAACAGTTGTCATTGGTATTCTGGCTCCATAATGAAATTTACTTACGAATAAGAAATCACCAACTAACAGTGATTTTTCAAGAGAAGAACTTGGTATGGTGAAAGGTTGTATAAAATAAGTGTGAACTATAGTAGCTGCTACAACAGCAAATAAGATTGAACTTACCCAGTCTCCTGAACTTGACTTAGGTTGCAAGTCTCTATTTTCTATATAAGAAACCTCCGCAGCATAATTTAAGTAGTAGTTGTAAAACCCAAGAGTAACAATAGCCAAGAAGGTGTCTATATAATTATTCTTCCCAAAACTTCTAGCAGTTTCGACCCAAACCACAGGAAACATAATAAGATTAACAATAGGGACAAATAGTAAGATTGTCCACCACCATGGTCTGCGAATAATTTTCATTAAAATCACAGAGTTGTATATAGGAATAAAAGCTTCCCAGGCTTGTCGCCCAGCTTTTACATAAAGTTTCCAAGTGCCTAGTCCATGTACTATTTGAATAATTAGGAAAAATATTAACCACTGTGTTATTGTCATAATGTTTTGTTTGCGTTGTAAGTTGAAAAATATTTAAAAACGTTACTCTTGTACTGCATATTAACCAATGTTTAACACATCTTTCATAGTAAAAACCCCTTTCTTATCCTGTATCCATTCTGCTGTAATAACAGCTCCTAAAGCAAAACCTTCTCTATTATGAGCGGTATGTTTTATAGAGATGCTATCTATACTTGATTCATAATTAATTTTATGAGTTCCTGGAACGTTTTCAATTCGTTTTGCTAAAATACCAATCTCTTTTTGTTTTGGCTTGTCTAATGTCCAATTATTATAATCAGAGTTTTCAATTATATCGTTGGCAAGTGTAATGGCAGTGCCACTTGGCGCATCTAATTTTTGTGTGTGATGTATTTCTTCTATATTAATTTTATATTGAGGAGTCGTATTCATTAATCGAGCTAATGTTTTATTGATTTCAAAAAAGATATTAACACCTAGGCTAAAGTTTGAGGCATATAAAAATGTTCCATTATGGACTTTGCATAGTGATAAGATCTTGTCGTATTCATCTAGCCATCCCGTAGTTCCTGAGATAACAGGTGTGTTTTGCAGAATACATTTGGAAATATTTTCTACTGCAGAACTAGGCAGACTAAAATCTATAGCGACATCAATATTATCTAATGTGTATGCACTTGTGTCACTTGAGACTTTTAATACAATTTGATGTCCTCTTTTTAATGCAATACGTTCAATTGCTTTACCCATTTTGCCATAACCCAATAGTGCAATATTCATAACTCAAAATTTAAAATTGAGGGTAACACCTAGGTCGGAAGCATTTTCCATTCGGTTGTATTGAAAATGAGGTTTAATGGCTAGGTTTTCATCAACATTATATTGTAATAAATGCGCATCAACATTGGCATCTATTATATTCAATGCATATATTCCAATTGTAATCAGTAGCGATAGCTCTTTATTGCGTTTAAGTGTTTGCTGTGCGTTAATTAAACCATCATCTGAAACTCCTTGAAATTCATCATCAGAAAATCCAGCTAAGCGTCTTTTGTATGCATCGCGATAACGATCATATTCATTATCATTTTTTACATAAAAATAGATGCCAGTTCCAAGAGCTGCATATACGACTGGAATTTTCCAGTATTTCTTATTATAGGCTTGGCCAAGACCAGGTAATACAGCAGAGTAGAAGGCTGCTCTTGAAGGTGCAAGAATATTAATTGGCTTACGTGTTATGGAATCTTTTACAACCATAAGCTCAGTATTTACATCTTGAGATGTATCATTTTCATCTTTGTTTTGAGAAAACACACTGAAACTCAAAAATAAAATCAAACAAATGGTATAAAAATGCTTATTTGGCACTTTGAACGAGTTTTTTTATGCGATTAAAATCTTCTTCTGAATGGAATGGAATTGTAATTTGACCTTTACCATTCTTAGATACTTTAACGCTAATTTTATGTCCAAAGTATTCTGAAAACTCTTTAACTCCTTTTTTGATATACTTTGGTAATTCTTCACTTTTGGCGTTGTTTCTGATCGTATTAGTATTATGAAAATTTTTCACTAACTGTTCGGTAGCTCTTACAGAGAGTTGGTTTGTAATTATTCTTTCATAAATATCCAATTGAATGTTTTGATCCTCAATATTGATAATTGCTCTACCGTGTCCCATAGAGATGAAACCGTCTCTAATACCAGTTTGTATTATTGGATCTAATTTCAATAACCTTAGGTAGTTAGCAATTGTCGACCGCTTCTTACCTACGCGATCACTCATTTGTTCTTGAGTGAGTTTTATTTCATCAATTAAACGTTGGTAGGAAAGTGCAATTTCTATTGGGTCTAAGTCTTGCCTTTGAATGTTTTCTACTAAGGCCATCTCTAACGATTCTTGATCGTTAGCTATTCTTATGTAGGCAGGAATTGTGGTCAAACCAATGAGTTTAGATGCTCTAAAACGACGCTCACCTGAGACGAGCTGAAATTTATTAAACTCTAACTTCCTAACAGTAATAGGTTGGATAACACCAAGTTCTTTAATAGAAGAAGCTAATTCACGTAATGTTTCTTCATTAAAATTGGTTCTTGGTTGAAACGGATTGATTTCAATAGCCTCAATATCGAGTTCAACGATATTGCCAATAATAGTGTCTGCATTTTTATCTTTTGCAGATGTTATATCATTCGAAGGATCTTTTAACAATGCCGATAATCCTCTTCCTAAAGCCTGTTTTTTGGTTGCCTTCGCCATTACGTATTCATGTTTATAATTTCTTTTGCCAAACTTAAATAGTTTGAAGCACCTTTACTACTAACATCATATTTTATGATACTTTCTCCATAACTTGGCGCCTCACCTAATCTTACATTACGTTGTATGATTGTTTGGAACACCATATCACTGAAATGTTTCTGTACTTCTTCAACAACTTGATTAGACAAACGTAAACGCTGATCATACATTGTTAATAGCATACCTTCGATATCTAATGCATTATTGTGAATTTTTTGTACACTTTTAACGGTATTGAGCAGTTTTCCTAAACCTTCAAGAGCAAAATATTCACATTGAATAGGAATAATAACCGAATCTGATGCGGTAAGCGCGTTCAGGGTTAACAATCCTAATGAAGGCGCACAATCGATTAAAATAAAATCATAAACAGACTTTAAATGAGAAACTGCTTTTTTAAGCATATATTCTCTTTCTTCTTTATCTACAAGTTCAATTTCAATAGCAACCAAATCTATGTGTGCAGGAATGATGTCTACATTTGGAGAATCGGTTTTTACGATACAATCTTCAGCAGAAGCAGTGTGCTCTAATAGTTGGTAGGTACCTGTTTCTACTGCTTCAACATCGATTCCAAGACCAGAGGTTGCATTAGCTTGAGGATCTGCATCAATAAGCAAAACCTTTTTTTCTAGAACACCTAATGAAGCTGCTAAATTAACAGAAGTCGTTGTTTTACCAACACCGCCTTTTTGATTGGCAATTGCAATGATTTTACCCATTAATTGATTTGGTTTTAAGAAACTCAAAAATACAATTTATTATGGGTTTATAAAATGGAAGTTGTTAACAGTTTTGTAAAGTATATTCAAATAAAAAAACCACTTTTACAAAAGTAAAAGTGGTTTATAAAGTAATTAATAAGAACTATTGTTCAGGATTGTGAATACCTAAAATATAACCTTGAGTTAAATATTTCTTAGCAACATTTTGTAAGTCTGAAGCAGTTAAGCTATTAACATCATTTTCAAACTCAAACAGCTTAGAAGCATCTTTATCTTCATAATCTGCGTTTTTTAACGTTTGTAACCAAAATCTATTTTTCTTGATGTCTTCTTTACGCTGTAGTATTTGAGCTTCCTTGACTTTGTCTAAATCTTTTTGGCTTGGTCCTTCAGCTATTAATTTTTCAACTTCAGCTAAAGCTGCGTCTTTTAGTTTGTCTACATTTTCTGGTCCGCAAGGAAAACTAATATTGAACGAATACCAACCATAAGGCATTTTATTTATTCTAGCATTAGCACCAGCGCCATAAACTCCACCTTCCTCTTCTCTTAGTTTTTCAATAAGCTTTATAGATAGAACCTCTGCTAAACTTTTAAATGCATGAGCTTCTTTTGCATCGTATTCGGTAGGTCCATGGTATGTGATTCTAACTGCACTTTTAGGGTCTTCGCCTTTTTCTATAACTTTTTTATGCATACCAGTTATTGGTCTGAAATCACTTACCTTATATGTTTCATTTGAATTGGTAGATGGTAAACTTGCCAAATATTTCATACTGAATTCAACTAGTTTTTTCTCGTCAATATTACCTACGAAATAGAAATGAAAATCACCAGCATCAGCAAAACGTTCTTGATATTTTTTATAAGCCAAATCGTAATTAGCTTGGTCCATTTTTTCAGGAGTAGGAAAGCCAGTATATCTTGGATTTTTACCGTACATAAACTCACCCATTTTTACAGAAAAATAAGTTTGTGGATTAGACATAAGATTGCCTAAAAATGATTTTTGTTTTTCTATAAATGATTTGAACGCTTTTTCATCTTTGTTTAGTGATGTGAAATGTAAGTGAATCAATTGAAACAAGTCTTCAAAATCTTTAGGTGTAGCATTACCAGACATGCCTTCACTATAATTTCTTATACTCGGTCTAACTCTTACAATTTTACCAGACATCATCTTACTCATTTCAACTTTGTTAAAGCCATTAACACCTGCTTCAGCTAAACCACCATTGGCATTTACAGTCGCTAAATATTCTTCATCAGAATATAATGAAGAGCCGCCATAACTGTATGAGTCAAATAAAATCTCATCATTTTTAAAATCGGTGACTTTATAAGTAACTTTTGCACCATTACTAAGTGTTAGAGTCGTTGTTCCTAATTCATCATCTTTTTTATAATCTGTAATAGTACCCATTGCTGGTAGATTAGTAATTAAAGACTCTGCAACTTCTTTATCTTCGTAAGGTTCTAGTTTTGTACTTTTTACGCTTTCTAATAGTGAGCGAACCTCATCTTCAGTGACCTTGGTCATGCCTTCTTTTTCTGGACCAGTAAGTACAATAACTCTGTTTTCGTCTTTGATATAGCTTGAGATTAAAGCATTTACTTCGTCTAGATTGACTGTTGGAAGTTGCTGCTTGTAAAAGTTATATTCCCATTCGATTCCAGGCATTGGCTCATTTTCTAAAAAGTGTCTTACATACTCACCAACGACACGATTAGATTCCATTTTATCTTTATCCTTAAATGATTTTTCCATTCGTGCTATGACATCTTTTTTCGCACGCTCTAATTCACCTTTGAAGAAACCATGTTGTCTAACACGCTCATTTTCTTCTAATAAAGTTTTTAAGGCATTAAGTTGCCCAGATTCACTAGACATTGCAAATGATTGGTATGCATTTTTAGTTCTGGCATAAGTACCACCATATCCACTTGAACCAAAAACAAAAGGAGGGTTTTCACTATTTCTTAATTCATCTAAACGGTTATTAATCATTTGAGAGAATAACCCTTCAACTATTGATGCTCTATAATCTCCAAGTGTTGTATCTGGCTTGGCTTCTTCTTTATCTTTAAACATCACTTGCACTTGAGAAAATGAAGCTTCCTTATCTGTCTCTATGGCAACAAATGTTTCTTCATGGTTTGGAAGATCAAAAACTGGTCTTGGTCTTGGATTTTTAGCAGCAGGAATTTTACCAAAGTGATTTTTGATCTTTGCTTCTAAAGTTGCAACATCAACATCACCTACAGCTATAACAGCCATAAGGTCTGGTCTATACCAATCTTTATAGTAGCGTTTAATACTTTCGTAATCAAACGTTTCTAGATTTTCTTTTGTACCTATAGGTAAGCGATCGGCATATTTTGAGCCATAAAGCACTTTTGGTAAGTATCTTTGACTCATACGCTCATTTGCGCCTTTTCCTAATCTGTATTCTTCTAGAACAACACCACGCTCGTTATCAATTTCTTCATTGGTTAATAAAGCATTATGAGCCCAGTCTTCAATTATTTGAAATCCTTTTTCTAATTTTTCAGGATCATCGCTAGGTATTGGCAATATATAAACGGTTTCATCAAAGCTAGTATACGCGTTAAGATGTGCTCCAAATTTCACTCCAATACTTTGAAGGTAGTCTACTAATTCATTCTTTTTAAAGTTTTTGGTACCATTGAAATTCATATGTTCCATGAAGTGTGCTAGACCCAATTGATCATCATCTTCAAGAATAGAACCAGCGTTGACTACAAGTCTAAGCTCTACTTTGTTTTCTGGTTTTCCATTATTTTTTATATAATAAGTAAGTCCATTACTTAATTTACCCATTTTTACTTCTGGGTTAAAGGGGATTAGTTCAGAAGCTTTTATTTGTGTTGTTTTTTCTTGTACTTCTTGAGCGGCAACTGTTACCGTAAATGTACAAGCAAGTAGCATAAGAGTAAATGCTATGCGTGAGAGTTTTTTCATAGTTTTTGAGTTTTTAGATTTAAAAAAAGAGTTGTCTAACAAATATAACTAAAAATTTAGTTGAAAACTGGTAAAATGTACTAATTTTCTTATATAGAATCGAATATATAAAAATAAAGTATTGATATCGTGAAGATTAACAAGTTTTAACGCTTTTAAAAATAATAAGAATTTTTTTGCTAGTTAGCGTTTTAGAGTTATATCATTTTATTTTCAGCTATCTTAATTTTGGATGGCGTCTTAATCAATTAAAATTTCTAAAATTTGAATGGCCGCATCACTTATTTTAGTTCCAGGGCCAAAAACAGCTACAGCGCCAGCATCAAATAGATATTGGTAATCTTGTTTTGGAATCACACCACCAACGATTACCATAATGTCATCTCTACCATAGTTTTTGAGTTCTTCTATAACTTGAGGGACCAAAGTTTTATGACCTGCTGCCAATGATGATACGCCTAAAATGTGTACATCATTTTCAACAGCTTGTTTTGCAGCTTCTTTTGGCGTTTGAAATAAAGGACCTATGTCTACATCAAAACCTACGTCGGCGTAGCCAGTAGCTACAACTTTTGCACCTCTGTCATGACCATCCTGTCCCATTTTTGCTATCATGATGCGAGGTCTTCTGCCATCTTGTTCTGCGAATGTATCTGCTAGTTCTCTAGCTTTTTTGAATGACTCGTCGTCTTTTATTTCTTTACTGTACACTCCTGAAAATGATTTTATTTGTGCTTTGTAACGCCCAAATTCTGCTTCTAAGGCATCACTTATTTCTCCTAAAGTAGCTCTCTTACGAGCAGTATCAACAGCTAAAGCTAGCAAATTTTCTCTACCTGTTCTAGCTGCTTCAGTTAATTTTGTTAATGCTTTATTTACTGCTTTTGAATCTCGTGTAGATTTTATTTCTTTTAAACGCCTTATTTGCCCATTTCTTACAGTTTGGTTATCAATCTCAAGAGTAGAAATGGGATCTTCTTCTTTTAAGCGGTATTTGTTTACACCAACAATTATGTCTTGACCAGAATCTATACGTGCTTGTTTTCGAGCTGCAGCTTCTTCAATCCTAAGTTTTGGTATTCCAGCTTCTATAGCTTTGGTCATGCCTCCAAGTGCTTCAATTTCTTGGATATGTAACCAGGCTTTTTGAACAATATCATGAGTTAGTTTTTCAACATAAAAACTTCCTGCCCAAGGATCAACAGTTTTTGTGATTCCTGTCTCTTCTTGTAGATAGATTTGCGTATTTCTTGCGATACGAGCAGAAAAATCTGTAGGTAAAGCAATGGCCTCGTCTAAAGCATTGGTATGTAAACTTTGGGTGCCACCAAAAGCAGCAGCAGCAGCTTCTATAGTGGTTCTTGCTACATTATTAAACGGGTCTTGCTCTGTTAAACTCCAGCCAGAGGTTTGGCAATGTGTACGTAAGGCTAATGATTTTTGATTTTTTGGATTGAATTGACGTACTAGCTTTGCCCAAAGCATACGAGCAGCACGCATTTTAGCGATTTCCATAAAATGGTTCATTCCTATGGCCCAGAAAAAAGAAAGACGTGGAGCAAATGTGTCAATATCCATACCAGCTTCCAATCCTTTTTTTATATATTCTAGCCCATCTGCTAATGTGTATGCTAATTCTATATCACATGTTGCACCAGCTTCTTGCATGTGATAGCCAGAAATACTGATGCTGTTAAATTTGGGCAAATGTTTACTAGTGTACTCGAAAATATCTGAAATAATTTTCATTGATGGAGTAGGCGGATAGATATAGGTGTTTCGAACCATAAATTCCTTTAGAATATCATTTTGTATGGTTCCGGAGAGATCTTTAGGAGAAACGCCTTGTTCTTCTGCAGCTACAATATAAAATGCCATGATAGGTAAAACCGCTCCATTCATTGTCATTGAAACAGACATTTTATCTAACGGAATTTGGTCAAAGAGAATTTTCATATCTTCAACACTATCTATAGCTACACCAGCTTTACCTACATCTCCTACAACACGTTCATGATCGGAGTCATAGCCTCTGTGCGTTGCTAAGTCAAAAGCAACAGACAATCCTTTTTGTCCTGCTGCAAGATTTCTCCTGTAAAACGCATTACTATCTTCTGCAGTAGAGAAACCAGCATATTGACGTATGGTCCATGGTCTACGAACGTACATTGTAGAATATGGACCTCTTAAGTTAGGAGCAATTCCTGCAACGAATTTTAGATGTTCAACATCTTTGAGATCATCTTTGGTGTATGTAGATTTTACCTCAATATCTTCAGCTGTACGATAGATATTGTTCTTAGGTAATTCCTTTTGGATTTTATCCTGTTTTAAAGCTATATGTTGGAGGTTTTTTCTTTGCATGTAAGTAAATCAAAAAATAATATGATCAGCTAATCATGGTTGTGACCAGCATGTGGGTCTTTTTCAGGATTCGCTATAGTATTCTGTTCTTTTTTCAGTTCATCTTTTTTAGTAAGGTCAACATTGGTGAGTTTTGAGTAATATAAATCTAGTGCAACAAATGTGGCCAGATACTTTTCGGTTTGCAGTATTCTAGAATATTTTTTTAATGGTGCTTCAAACATTCTTAAACTCATACTATTGGTTGAAATGAGTGCATTATATGTGGTCTTGATATCTACTGCATTTATATTATTCCCAATACAGCTAAAAATTTCATGACTGTAATTCATTTTGTTGTTCTTTGCATCCCAAAGTCCATCTACATCTTTTAGAGTATTAAAGATATCAATGGAGTGTTGATTGGCTATACCATTAAGATTTGCTGTATTTCTTGTACTTTCATTAACAAATCTTCGATATGCAGAGTTGAGATTCGTGTTATTAGGTGTATAGAAGTTTGTTAAGTCGCTTTCGAAAGCATGTAAAGCTTCGTTTAGAAGCGCATCATAGGAGTTTCCGCAATTAATTTCTGCGTTTAAGTTTGCGTACTTAAAATTTAGTTGCTCTTGCTTTTTTTTACAATTAAAGAGCATCATACTCAATGCTAAAAGGATCAATTTAAATTTCATTGCTTTAATTTTTAATTATTGTTCTTTTCTTGTTCTAACCTTTTTAGTTCTAAATTTTCAGATAGTCTTTTTGCAATTATAGGTTCAATCAATGTTTTTACTGGGTTTGTTTTAACAAAAGGATACAATTCTAATTCGTGTTGCATTTTATCTTGCGGATTTGGGTGCTTATTGGTACCTAATAATACCAGTTCATTTGCATTGAATTGTTCTTGTTCTTTAGTAGCACTTTCTTTAATTTTTCGTTGTATGGTTCCTTCTTTTAACTGATTTAAAAACCCGCCGTTAGCTTCAATGTCTTTGAAAAGCACTAATGCTTTTTCAGAGAGTTGCTGAGTTAATGTTTCAATATAATAAGCACCATCAGCTGGATTATCAACAGCATTAAAATAACTTTCATGTTTTAATATGAGCAATTGATTTCTAGAAATACGTTCACCAAATTCATTGTCTTTATGATAAATTGCATCGTAAGGCATATTGATTATAGTATTTGCTCCTCCTAATATTGCACTCATACATTCTGTTGTTGTACGAAGCATATTAGTGTTATAATCGTATAGTGTTTTATTGCGTTTTGTAGGTTGAGCTATGACGTGGCATTTGGTAGTTATGTTATATTCTGTAGCTAGTGTTTTCCATAAGTTTCTTAAGGCTCTTAGCTTAGCAATTTCGAAGAAATAGTTTGTGCCTATGGCTACTTTAAATAAGACATTTAATGAGTTTTTTACAGTTGTGTCTATATTATAATCTAGCTGATTCAAATATTCATTAGCATGTGCCATGGCATAGGCTAGTTGCTGAACGATACTAGCACCTGCATTTTGGTATATGGTTGTATCAATAGATATTGAAGCTGTTTTATTAACAATAGTGTTAAACAGCTCATGATCTTTACTTAATGACTGATACCAATTTCCAGTTTTTAAGAGTTGCCCAATGATGTCTAGATGTATTATTGCTTGAGGTTTATTGTTCAATATTGTATGTATTTGATCAACAAATTTCTCTGATAAAAATTGTGGTTCGAAATATATGATTGCAATTTCTGTATTTATATTTTGAAGTAATAATTCAAGCGATATATCTTCATAAGGTATGATAAATTTTAAAGCTTCAGCACCTCTTGAGATAACATCTAAGGCTTTTCTATTAGATTTTTTTTCGTCTGAAACAAAAATAGTTTGGCAAATATTGAATTTTGTAGCTTTAGAGTCAGATATATTTGGAAGCACATCAAATTCATCTGGATGATAAAACGGTTTTACATCAATACCTTCATTGGTTTTCCAAATTAATGCTTCATTATAATCTGCTCCTTTAAGGTCTACTTGTATCTTTTGTTTCCAACCTTTTGAAGAAACATCATCAAATTCATCAAATAGAGGATTACTCATCATTGTTCTTATTTTTTATGCTATCTTGATACTCAATGATATATATGTCTTCATTTTCTTTCTTCATATAGTATTTTTCTCTAGCTAATTTTTCAATACCTTCTTCTGTACTCAATTCTTTTATAGCTTTTTTATCTTTTTCAATTTCTTTATTATAGTATTCCTTTTCATTTTCTAAATCGCTTATGTCTTCATTCAATTCATGATGGATCATTAACGAATTTGAATCAATGAACAACATCCATATCACAAATACGATAAAAATGATGACAAATATGTTTTTAAAATATTTTAGCATTTAATTGAGTTTTTCGTTGATAATGGTTTTTACTATATCAACTGCTACTGTATTGTATTTATTATTTGGAATAATAATATCTGCATATTCTTTCATTGGTTCTATGAACTGTTGATGCATAGGTTTTAAGGTATTTTGATAGCGAGATAAAACTTCGTCAATGTCACGACCACGTTCAGAAATATCACGCTTTAATCGCCTGATCAATCGTTCATCACTATCAGCATGAACAAAGATTTTAATATCGAACATATCTCTTAACTCAGGATTAGTAAGGATTAAAATCCCTTCAACAATCATTACTTTACGAGGTTTGGTATTAATAGTATCACCTGTTCTATTATGCTTCACAAAAGAATAAACAGGCTGTTCAATAGAATTACCAGAGCGTAAAGATTTTAGATGCATTTCTAAAAGTTCGAAATCTATAGATCTAGGATGATCAAAATTGATCTTAACTCTATCTTCATAGCTTAAATGTGACGTATCTTTATAATATGAATCTTGCGAAATGACACCTACTTCACCTTCTGGTAGTTCATTTAAGATTTGATTTACAACTGTAGTCTTACCACACCCTGTGCCACCAGCTATTCCTATAATAAGCATAATTTAATTTTAGATTGTAAAAACAAATTTAACTATTATTATACATTTATTATGGCTCAATTTTTGAAACTTCTTCTTCAGTTATCAACGAGGTATTTTTATTTCCCCAACTATTGGTAATGTAGTTCATTACATCAGCAATTTCTGAATCTGATAGTCCTTGTGATAACATAACCGAATTGTAAGTTTCACCATTAACCTCTATTTCCCCAGATAGTCCATATTTTATGGCTTTGATACTTTCTATTCTTTTATTCATTAAATAGTCGGAGTTTGCCAAAGGTGGAAAAATTTTCGGGACACCTTCACCATTTGGTAAATGGCATGAAACACAAAAATCTTCGTAAACTACTTTCCCTTTTTTAAAGCTATGGGATGCGTTTATATTGGTATAGGTTGGTGTCGTTTTATCTTTATTTGTAGTGTGGTTGCATGAATGAAAAAGAAACGAAAAACTTACTACAGTTAAGACTATAAGTCTAGTCATCATAATTTTAAAAGTTTTACGATGCCTAAATTTTCTATGCCAACATAAATATAACCATCTGGACCTTCATTAACTGAGCGTACACGACCCAAACCGTCTAATAGTCGTTCTTCTTTAACTACTTTATTGTTTTTTATATAGCAATTGTTTAAGTATTGAAATTTTAATGAGCCAACCAGAAGATTGCCTTTCCAACCCTTGTACTTGTCACTAGAAATAAAGACCATACCACTTGGCGCAATAGAGGGATCCCAATAATGAAAAGGTTGTTCCATACCAGGCTTAGAAGTTTCATCTGTTATTTTAGTACCTATATAATTAATACCATAAGTTATTACTGGCCATCCGTAGTTTTTTCCAGATCTAATAATATTAATTTCATCTCCTCCTCTAGGTCCGTGCTCATGCGTCCAAATCTCACGTGTTCGAGGATGTAAGGTCATACCTTGAGGATTACGATGACCATAGGAGTATATTGCTTTTTTAGCATTTGGGTCGTTAACAAAAGGGTTGTCATTTGGTATAGAACCATCGTCATGTAAACGATAAACTTTACCACCATCACGAGTGATGTCTTGCGGATTAGCATCTCTATTTCCACGTTCTCCTATAGTAAAATATAAATAGCCGCTATCATCAAAAACGATTCGAGATCCAAAGTGTTGACCTCTAGTTGTATTTGGGGTCGCTTTGTAAAGTAGTTGTTTTTCTATAAGGCTATTATTTTTAAGTTTAGCACGCATTAAAGCTGTGTTACCGCCTTTACTATTACCCTCTGAAGAAGCATAAGTGAAATAAACCCATCCATTAGTTTCGTATTCTGGATGTAAAGCAATGTCTAAAAGACCACCTTGCCCACGATTATAAACTTGAGGCACATTTTTAATTTCAATTTTTTTATCATTTGTATAATGAATGATTCTACCATCTTTTTCAGTAATTAGCATTGAATGATCTGGCAAGAATGTAAAGCCCCAAGGAATATCTAAATCTGAAACAACAACTTCGTAATTATTTTTTGTATTTACAGGGTTTTTGTCTTGCGCACAAGCAAAAAGATTTAGTAAAACTAAAAATAAGATAGGTTTGGGTTTAAAGTTCATAATAGAAATAAGTTTAGTTTTTAAAATTAAAAATTTTATTGTTAGTATTTAAAGAAAAGCTATATATTTGCATTCCATTTTTCGAGAATATTTTTTTCTTGAAATTTATTGATAACTGAATCGGAGTGTAGCGTAGCCCGGTTATCGCGCCGCGTTTGGGACGCGGAGGTCGCAGGTTCGAATCCTGCCACTCCGACTAAAAAGAGCTAAACATTTGTTTAGCTCTTTTTTTATTGATAGTATTATTCTATTCGTTTATAGTTTTCTGAATAAATGCGGTTTCCGTCTTCATCAATTTCAATTTGACTAAATGTGTTTTCTTCAAGATCTATCTCATAGACGAACGCCTTTTTCTCTTGTATAATTTTACTCATCATTTCTGAACCATAATCTAATATTTCAGTTAATGTGTTATCTTTTAATTTGTAGCTGCCGTAGCCAAACCATTCTGTAGAGTCTTTAGGAACGTCCTTGCTCCACATGACTTTAGATGAAGTGTAAAGTTTTACTTGTCTATAACCATCAGCAGTATCAAAAGTATCAACTACTTTATTCTCATTATAATTATAAAATCCAACGAGTTCCCATGCGCCTATCAAAGAGGTTTGAAGTTCAATAGCATTAGTGTCTTCAGTACTTGATTCAGCTTGAAAGCTTTTAGTTTC
Source organism: uncultured Psychroserpens sp. (assembly GCF_947503375.1). Lineage (GTDB taxonomy): Bacteria > Bacteroidota > Bacteroidia > Flavobacteriales > Flavobacteriaceae > Psychroserpens. The sequence continues at coordinate 167,677 of NZ_CANNDQ010000004.1, read as the reverse complement.
ATTTTTACAAGACATTAAAACGAGGGTCATGCAAAGCAAATACAATAGAGTTTTCATAATGTAGAAGGTTATGGGTTGTATATAAATTTACAAAAAAACCTTCAGACTTCACATTATAAATGTTATGTATTAATGGTTAATAATTTGAAAAATAAATTCCAGAAATAATAACAGCGAGTACTAAAATTGAAAGTACTGTTATTATAAATAGTGACATTTTTTTTGTTTTTTCGTCTTTTTGAAGAATATAATCTCTTCTTTTCTCATTTTCGTCTTTTATAAATTTCATTTCTTGTTTTATTTGTTAATATATACTGTTTTCTTGTTTACAAATTCTAGGATACCTTCTCTAGATAGTTCACGTCCGTAGCCAGAATTTTTAGTTCCTCCGAAAGGTAATCTAGGATCAGATTTGACTAATTCATTTATGAAGAAAGCGCCATCTTCTATATTGATGATATTTTCAATAGCGTCATCCACATCATCTGTAAATAACATTGTCCCTAAACCAAACTTTGAATTTGATGCCATTGCGTAGGCCGCTTCTTTATCTTTAACTTTGATAATCGCTGCTAGTGGTCCGAAGGTTTCTTCATCAAAAACAGCCATGCCAGGTTTTACATTTGTTAAGATAGTTGGTTGGTAGTAGGTATTATGTCTTTCATTCCCGAAGTGTATTATTGCACCATTTTTGATGGATCTATTTATTTGATCTTCCAAGGTATCGGCTAAATCTTTTCTTGCCATAACACCAATCTGTGATTTCTCATCTGAAGGATTTCCAGAAGTTATTGATTTAACTTTATTGGTAAACTCGGTCAAGAACTTATTATAAATAGCTTCAACTACAATAAATCGTTTTGCTGCTATGCAACTCTGTCCTGTATTTTGCATTCTTGCTTTTACAATAGTATCTAAATGCTTCTCAAGATTTGCATCTTCAAGAATAATACAAGCATTGTTACCACCAAGCTCTAAAACAGTTTTCTTGAGATGTTTACCTGCAATTTCGGCAATCTTTTTTCCAGCTTTTTCGCTTCCTGTAAGTGATACAGCTTTTATTCTTCGATCTGCAATTATTGACTCTGTAGCATTATGATTCACAATCAAAGTTTGAAAACAACCCTTAGGATACTGTGATGCTTCAAAAATTTCTTGTAAAGCTAAAGCACAACCTGTAACATTAGATGCATGTTTGAGCAATACTGTGTTACCAGCTGTTAGAGTAGGGATAGCAAATCTTAATACTTGCCAAAACGGATAATTCCAAGGCATTATTCCTAAGATGACACCTAACGGATCATAGCTTATAAAGCTTTCATTGGCTTCTGTTTCTATAATTTCATCAGATAGGAGTTCATCAGCATTTTTCCTATAAAAATCACAAAGGAAAATGCATTTTTCTATTTCAGCTTTACTTTCAGAAATGGGTTTTCCCATTTCTTTAGTAATTAACTGACTGTATTTTTCAATATTGTTATGAAGTCGTTTTGAGAGATGATCTAAAAGTTTTGACCTATTATTGACCTCTAGTAGTTTCCAGTCTTTATATGCAGAATGGCTATCGTGAATAATTCTTTCAATATCATTTTCAGAATCGATATTATATTCATTTAATACTTTATTAGAGTAAGGGTTGTATGTTTTAATTTTACTTTTCATAATATCTTCAAATTAATAAGTGTTTAAAAAGTGAGTTAACTCAAACCAAAAAACTATTAACTTTTTCAATGAATTTTGTATACGTTAATATTTACATCTTTTGCGTTAAGCTATATGTATCGCATTTTAGAATTTTGTATTGAGTTTAAATTAAAGTTATAAATAAAAATACGATGAGTAATAACAACACAATTTTAGGAATATTAGCAGGCACAGCAATTGGTGCCACTTTGGGTGTATTATTTGCACCAGAGAAGGGTAGTGTAACCCGAAAAAAAATTGCAGATGAAGCCACATTGCAAAAAGATAGAGTAGTGGCTGGAGCTATTGACCTCAAAGAGCGAGTGTCTGCAACAGTACATTCTAATAAAGAAACTTTGGATGAAAAAGTTGAAGCTTTAATGTCTGATGCAAGCTACAAGGCCGATGATGTCATCACAAGACTAGAGCTCAAATTGAAAGAGTTAAAGGCTAAAAATAGGAAGTATCAAAAAGATACTAATAAAGACTTACAAACGTCATAAACATGACTGTATTAGAATCTTTAAATAACACAACTAATAAAGCAACTGATACTGCTGAGAAATACCTTAAGACCTCTCAGCAGTTTATCAAATTAAAAGTATTTCAGCAACTGACCATATCATTAAGTTTAATTATAAAACTTGCAATTATTGGAGGTTTAGCAGCTTTGGCTTTGATCTTTATTGCAGTCTCTGGTGCTATTGCTATAGGAGAAGCATTGAATAATTTGCCTATTGGATACCTTATCGTAGGTGTCATCTTTTTGTTACTTTCATGCGTAGTGTACTTTATAAGAACCTTGATAGACAAAAAGATTATCAAAGCCATGTCTAACAAATTTTTTGACTAATACATGAAGAATTATACGAGTTTTGAAGAAATAGACTATGACCTTAAGCGACTAGACCTTGAGCGACAAATTGCATTTGAAGAACTCAAAGGTATCAAGAGTGATGTTAAAGACGACTTGAGACCAATACATTGGTTGCAAACGGTTGCAAAGTATGTAACGAAATATGGTTCTCTTTTATTGCTAAAGAAAATAGTTAAGTAAACTTAGCCTATATACCTAATCAAAGCATCAGAATTTACTGATGCTTTTTTTTATTCAAACACTCATATTGTCATATACGTTAATCTTATATACAAATGAGCTAAAACTTACTCGCGAGGCTATGTAAATTGCAGTCAGAATAAGGAAGGGAATAATTCCCATTTTAAATAACTTAAAACTTAAATATATTATGAAAATTAAAACTATACTATTGAGCACATTATTTGCAACAGTAATATTTAGTTGTAATGTTGAGCAGAAAAAAGAAATGGAATTGCCTGAAGTAGATGTTGATATGGATGTATCAGCAGAAGAAGGACAATTACCAACTTTTGATGTTGATTGGGCAGATGTTAACGTTGGCACAACGACTAAAACTGTAAAAATACCTAAAGTTGTCGTGGTTATGGAAGAAGAAGAAATTGAAGTGCCTTATATTGATGTTGATATGCCAAATGATGATAGTTCTGAAAAAGAAGAGCGTACTATTATGATTGAAGCAGAAGTAACCGATACTGAACATGATTTAAATATAAAAGAAGTTTGGGCATCTGATAATAATTTATTGGTTATTTCAGAACTTGTAGCAACAGAACAAACTATTGGTGATAAAAAGATGAGGGTGTCAGATCAATTGACATTGAATGCGCCAGATCTTAATGTAAAACACTATGTTATTGGCGAAAAACCAGATAGAGTATTTAATACTCAGCATAAATACGTATCTAGTATAGATGCATTAAAATCTAAAGTAAAAGGTGATTATAAAGTTATTTACACTAAATAACCCATTGTAATAATCACGTTTTAGTGTGACCTCAATCAGTCTTTCTGATTGAGGTTTTTTATTTAAAATAGAGTGTGTTTGATTACTAATGAAGTACTCTCATTAAACTAAAGGGCTCAAGTTAATGTATGCATAGCCAATCTCACCTAGATGCTCATAAAAATTACCACCTTTTTTTAGGCTCGCCCAATAAGTTTTGGTCTCAATTTCTTCGAAATCATATTTTGAGATTAAGTCATTAGATAGTAAAATGTATTCTTCGTGTGGGATATCATTTTTGAGCAATTTATGAGCAATAACAATATCTTCTCCCATGAGCTTGATGTGTTTGCCAATTTGTACAGCATCAACATTCAATCCGAAATGCAAAATTATTTTTAAGCCTAGAGTTTGAGGGATTTTCTTCCCATCTTTATCGTGCTCATTGGCCTTGTATAGTAAGTCTAATTGTTTGTAAAAGTCTTTGTAGAATCTAGTACATTGATCTATTAACCGTTTTAAACTTGGTAATGGTCCTTTTCTGTAGAATAGTACAGCATCACCTTCAATTTCTGAAACCCTTAAACCAATTTCATTAGAGTAGATGATTTTATTCAATAATGATGGGATGATCTTTGAGCTAAACTCTGCATCAGTTTCACTCATGAATCGCGTAAATCCACTAATATCTGGAATGCATATTAAAATTGGTTCTTGTTCCATACACTTTGAATATTGATTTAATCAGCAAGTTATGCTGCTGTTTCTTCTAGGATTAAATTATTCAGTACATTTTTCCTGTATTCATTTGGAGTGATACCATACTTTTCTTTAAAGATCTTAGAAAAATAACTCCTGCTAGTAAAGCCAATACTGTAAACCACTTGTGATACATTCAAATCTGCATTACTCATCAAGTCTCTTGCAGCTTCTAATCTAACATGTCTTACATATTCTGTAACCGTTCTTGTATATAAAAATTTAAAACCATCTTGAAGTTTGGCTTGAGATAAGCCTGATTTCATTGATAATTGCTCTAATGCGTATGGATACGAAGGGTCTTTTATAATGTTGCTCCCTAGTTTTCTAATTATTTTTAATTCGGTTTTAGTTAAAGATGTAGGCAATTGAACACCTCTTTGAAATTTATTATGTTGTTCAATGTGTAGAGATAGCATTTCATATACTAAAGCTTCAATTTTTAACACTCTTACCATGCCTTTTGATCTTATCTTTTTCATCTTTTTAATGAAATCAGACATTTTCAAATTCAATGCACCATAATGTGCAAACCTATAATCGTGGTCAGTATCTACAAATATTTCATAAAGGCGATCATTTAATAAAGAAGCATTGGTAGTTCGTTTCTTTAAGAATTTTTTACGAACAATTTGGATAATATTAATTTCTAGTTTTTCTTCTTTTGGAAAATGAATGTAATTGTAACCTCCAGTTTTATTAGTGAAAATTAACGAATGAAACTGTTCAACATGTTTTTCTTCATTGTTAATACCAAATCGATGCTTAAAACTACCGTTATAGTTGTAAATAAATCGAATAGGATTAAAGTCATTGGCTTTGACCTTTAAAATAATTTCTTTGTAGAATTTGACATCAAAATCTAACAGGTTAACACCCCAATCAAATGGCATAAACTTAATAACACCAACAGCGTTTTCATTATCAAAAATTAAATTATGCTCATTCCATTTTTCTTCTATTCTACCACCAATAACATCTTTTATTTGATGTAACAAATCTTTAGGGCTTTCAGCATTAATATCAATTTCTAACATAACGATTACTTTTATGAGTTAATACAAAACCTATTTAAAGTATTGCTGTTAACAAAAATAACTATTTTTAATCTTGGGCTAAATGGACATTTAAATTTTTAACACAACGTTTACATTATTAGGTAAAAGTTAATTCAAAAAAGCACATATGATCGACGGTCTTAAAATAACTTTGTTGAGTAAATATTTCTTCAATCGTCACGAAGTATAGTTTATTAGTTAGTTAGGATAAAACTCGGTGAACGGCTCATCGAGTTTTTTTGGATTAATATTTAACCCTATAAAGCACATACAAAAAATAGATTACTATTAATTTTATACATTATTATAAGACACATTCTTCATTATTATAATAATACGATTGGTTGGTATGCCTCAGTAACCTTTTGGCTACTGAGGTTTTTTTAACGGTAATATTAATTTAAATGTAAATATGATGACTATTTTTGAAGCTATTAGAGCAGATCACAATATCCAAAGAGAATTATTGAGTAAATTAGTAAAGACTTCTGGTGATACTAATGCACGCGATGCCATTTTTAAATCGTTAAAGAATGAACTCAAAGTACATGCGGATGCAGAAGAGCGTCATTATTATAAACCGTTGATAGATTCAGATATTATGCAAGAAAAGGCAAGACATGGCATTGCAGAACATCACGAAATTGATGAACTGATTGAATCTCTAGAGGAAACAGATTATGATTCATCAGCATGGCTAAAAATAGCTAAAAATTTGAAAGATAAGGTTGAACATCATTTAGAAGATGAAGAACATAAATTCTTTCAGTTATCAGGAAAAGTATTGTCAGACTCTCAGAAGAAAGAATTAGCAAATTCTTACACCAACTATATAAAGTCTCATAGATAATTAATGTCAAAGCGAAAATTAACACCTTCTTTAATCAATACTATTAATGAGGATCCTAAATCTGTAATTAGTAAATTAGATTTAGTATATGTTAATAATCGACAGCTATCGATAACAAGAGAATCTTCAGGAAAAACATTTACTTACTACCGTAACGGAAAAATAGTATCAGATAATAATCATCTTGATAGAATCAATTCATTAGTAATACCTCCAGCTTGGACACATGTTAGAATTGCTGAAATGCACAATGGGCATTTACAAGCTACAGGACGAGATGCTAAATCTAGAAAGCAATACCGATACCATACCAAATGGAATAAAATAAAAAATCAAACCAAATTTTTTAGAATGGCTGCCTTTGGTGAAGCACTTCCAATCATTAGAGATAAGGTAGAAAGAGATATTATCCAAACAGAGTGGACTAAAACTAAAGTTTTAGCTTTAGTGATTAAACTAATGGAAGAAACTCACATCAGAATAGGGAACACCTACTATGCTAAGAAAAATAAAACTTATGGGCTTACGACTTTAAGAACAAAGCACGTTCATCTTTTTAAAGATAAATTACGGTTTCAGTTTGTTGGTAAAAGAGGAAAGGAACATAACATCACACTCAGAAATAAGAAGCTTATTAAGCTGGTTGGTAAATGCGAAGAGATACCAGGTTGGGAATTGTTTCAATTTTACGACAGAGAAGGGCATAAGCATCATGTTGATAGCAGTATGGTCAACGCATATATTAATGACGTAACTGGAGATTCTTTTACTGCAAAAGATTTTAGAACTTGGTCAGCAAGTGTTATTTTTTTTGAGACCTTAATGGATTTTGACAAGCCAACTACAGAAGCCGAAAAGCATAAGAATATCCTATCTGCATTTGATGCAACAGCCAATGCTTTAGGCAACACTCGTAATGTTTGTAGGAAGTACTATGTGCATCCTATTTTGGTAAAATCATATGAAGACGACTCATTACACAATGTATTTTTGGATGTCACAAATACACCTCAAATCTCAGAACATTTAACACCTAGTGAGACCTCAGTTTTAAACTTGATTAAAAACTATAAGCCAGTAATTTAATACAATTATTTTTAGTCTAGCTAATTGCGTTAATCTTTGCATCATTTCCATTAATTCCAAACGCTTTCATCCAATACCTTTGTCTATAGTTATACGCTATGATGTAAACTGATAGGCATCACTAAAGAAATTATCGGTTAATCTAAACAAACAAAAAATGAGTACATACACACAAGAAATTGGAGAAAAATTAAATGATCTATTAGAAAAAACTTACGATGCTGAAAAAGGATTTAAAAAGGCAGCTGAAAATGTTGAACATTCGGCTTTGAAATCTTATTTCAATAATAAAGCACAAGAACGTTATAATTTTGGTCATGAGCTAAAATCAGAAATTAAGTCTTTTAATCAAGATGTTGATAAAGGCGGAAGTTTAACAGGAAAGGCACACAGAGCATGGATGGATATTAAATCGCTATTCTCAGCAGATGATGAAGAATCAATGCTAGAAGAAGCTATTCGAGGTGAAAAAGCTGCTATTGATGAGTATCAAGATGTTTTGAATGAATCTAGTTTGCCATCAACAACAAAGACATTGTTAGAATCTCAAAAAAATACCATTCAAAATGGTTTGTCTAACATCAAATCTTTAGAAGATCTGAGATAATTAGAAACCTCCCTTAAAGAACCTGAGGTGCTTTTTTTTATAAAAAGCACCTTTTTTGATATAAAGACATTTTTATAGCATTTGAGTCAATTCGTATTTCTGTATTTTATTTTCTTGAAAAGAAAAATGTTTTATAAATTGTCTAATACATTAGAGTTGAAAACTATTGAAAATGAGCTAGACGCTACGTTTAGATTTCCTAATCTTTACGAGCCTAAAGCTATAATCAATGGACAGTTTGAATCTAACCTTTGTGTACTAACGTCTGCCAATCCTAAGCATATCGATTTGGCAATTTGGGGACTTCTTCCTGAAAATTACGATGATGATTGGGAGCGTTTTCAAAACTTGACAAATACGCTCAATACACATGTTGAAGATGTAAATTTAAACAATGAAATATATTCAAACGCACTAGATGAAAGACGTTGTTTGATCATTGTCAACGGGTTTTTTACTTCAAAGTTGTACAAAGGAAAACTGTATCCACATCACATCCACCTTGAAAATCATAAACCCTTCTGTATAGCTGGAATATTCAATAAAATTAATGATGGATTTTTAACGTGCTCAATATTGATTACCAAATCTAGGGCTGAGTTTGCGAAAATTCCAAACCTAGGTCAGAGTAAGCCTCTTATTTTTAAAAAACAAGACTATCAAAGATGGTTATCGGAAGACAACAAGTTAAGAGATCTAAAAGCTTTAATTAATGACCATGAAGGGCACAATTTTTTATCTCACCCAATTAAAGAAGATTTTTACAATGACTCAAAAATTTATGAAAGAATAACTAATAGTGAAGACTACAAGTCTATTATGAAAATTTATCGTAATTATTAGTATTCGTGTTAATGTTTACGGTATATGCGTTAAGCTAATTTGTTCTGTTGGTCGATATTTGTAACATAAAGAAATGAAAGTCAGTTCTTATTAACTAAAACTTTAAAAATTATGTTACGTTGGACAATCACATTTGTTGTTATAGCTATTATTGCAGCCGTATTAGGATTTGGAGGAATAGCAGGAGCAGCCGCAGGAATAGCAAAAATAATATTCTATATATTTATAGTGCTATTTGTACTATCACTTATCAAAAGCTTAATAAAATAAATAACCAATATTAATTAAATCGAAAATTATGAAGAAGCTAGTATATGCCTTTTTACTATTATTTACTATGTCTACTGTATTTACAGGATGTAGAGAAACCAATGAAGATAAAGTTGAAGATGCTGTAGAAGATGTTGCAGATGATGTTGAAGATGCAATAGATTAATAAATATCAAATCAAATATTAAAGCCTCATTTTGAGGCTTTTTTTAATCGCGATTATGAAAAAGTTTATAATTAATAACAAGCGTGCTATTTATGGAGGTATGATCACATTTATGTTCATTGCATTAGGCATATTTCTACTTGGAAACATTTCTGGTTATGAAGCTAAAAATCTTCTCAAAGCATCGCTCTCTGGAATCAATATGCTTTGTAATACCATTGTTTTGGCTTCTGCTACAATACTTGCATTGTTATTAACTCTTTTAGGAATAAGTACTGGTACCGAATCAAAATTGAAAGATAGTCATTATTTAGAAGTGATGAATATAGCTAAGATAGACACGGTTTTATTCATTGTAACGTTAATCATGTTTCAGATGTTTAATATTCCAATTGTAGAATCAGATCAAGTGCCAACTAATTGGTATAGAACCATCTATTGGGTAACTTTGTTTATGTCTTCCTTATTGAGCGGAGGTATGGTGGTGGTTATCTTAATGCTGTATAATACTATAACGAACATTATTAAAATAGTTGGCTTAGGAAAAAATCTAGATTTAGTTTATACTAAAGATGATGTAGATCAAGAGACAAAAGACAGTTAATTTACTCTACCTCTAGTTTATATTTAAATTGTGATTTATAAACAGTTGGATTGCATCCATACTTTTGTTTAAAGATCTTGCTGAAATAACTTCTACTAGTAAAACCAACTGTGTAGACAACTTCAGAGATATTCAAGTCTGAGTTTCTAATTAATTCTTCAGCTTTTCCAAGTCGAACCTTTCTAGTAAAATTTGAAACAGTAGTCTTATGAACACTTTTAAATCCATGCTGTAATTTAGATTGTGAAATAAAGAATTGCGTACATAATTTATTTTGAGAATGGTTAAGCCCAGGGTTATCAATTATATATTCTGTAATGGTCCTAATCTTTTGAATTTCTGATCTTGTTATGCTTGAATGAGCACGTTCGTTGTAAGTTTCATTATAAAGCTGCTCTATATGGTAAGACAAAATAAGTTGATACCTACTTTGCATTTGTAATCTAGGTGAGATGGTCTCAGAAAATGATAAAGATTTTATTAATCGTAACTGCTCAGTGATCTTTAGGTCATAGTTACAGTCGAATAAATGATCTTTTAATGCATCAAAAATAGAATTAAGACGGTTTAATTTAGCATCTACAGGTTTTAATTTACATTCGAAATTCTTGATGTAAACTTCTCTACTTATAGTTAATAAATTACAATTGAATTGAACCCCTTTTTTAATGATCAATATATTATACCCATTTTTACTTGAAGCTACTGCAATGGTTTTTAATTCATCAATTTTTGAAAATTTTTCTGTATTATCAAAGCTGTGATAACATATGCCTTCTAGATTGTAAAAAAAATATAGATTGTCGTTATTGTCTTTTGGAATCTTAATTTCAAGATCTTCGTATAAATGGATATTGAAATTTGTGGCGCTAAGTTTATTATTAAACGTAATCTGTTCAATTGTACCTTGACCCATTAATCCATCTAAAGTGAGTTGTATCAGTCCATTATCATTGGTTAGTGACTTAAAATTCAAACGTTCATTAATTGCTCTAAGCAATTGGTTTGAATTAATCAAACTGTCATTCATTACATTCATCATTGCTTAGTTTATCTCTTAAATTCATCTTTAAAAGTGTTATGTAAATTTACAGTCAAAAACCTATGTTCTAGTAACAGTATAACATATTTGTTTAACAGTTTTGCGTTTTTAACTAGCAGACATTTTATGTTGATTTATAAACTTTATTTAACATTAAAAATATCATTTGGGTTACTTTTAAATGTCTTAAAGACAATAGCTTATTTAAATTTTAACGTTCTTTGTATAGAAAGAAGAAAACATGTATTATAAGCTCTCAAATAGTGCAAGCCTTAACGTTATTGAATTTAGTATGGATGCTAAGTTCAGGTTTCCAGATGTTTACAAAACATCTCCAATTATTGATGGTTTGAATGAAGAATTGCTTCCTGTCATCACTAATGAGAAACCAGAAACGTTAGAATTTGCTATTTGGGGCATGTTACCCGATAATTTCAGAGACGAATGGAGTGTGTTTCAAAAAATAAGGAATACACTCAACATTGATGTAAGAGCCATAAATGCGCATTCAGATTATAAAGTAGCATTACAAGAACGAAGATGTGTGGTTGTGGTTTCAGGTTTTTTTGCATCTTACAATTACCAAGGGCAGGTATATCCTATATATGTATATCCAGAAGGTGATAAGGTGTTTTCCTTAGCTGCCATATACAATATTACTTTTGACGGATTCATCACCTTCTCAATATTACTTGAAAACAGCAACTACCTGATGTCTAAACTTCATAATATAAGTGACTCGATGCCAATAGTTTTAGATGAAAGTCATAAAGATATATGGCTGGGCGAGAATTATAACACTATCATTATGGGTTACAATAACAGTTTTGAAAAACTGAATTTTACTTCGCATACAATCGCTAAAGAATTTTATAAAAATAATATTCTTTACGATTCGATTCTCGAACCAGCCACATATAAAGACTTAATTATCAACTCTTGATTTTTGTGTCTTTAGGTTTTCTTTATAATCAATGGGCAGTATATTGTATTGTTCGTAAAAAATCTTCGAAAAATAACTTCTACTTCTATAGCCTATTTCGTATACAATTTCAGATATCGATTTATCGGTATCCTTTATCATATCTCTGGCGACTTTCAACTTTATACTGCGTATATATTCGTTGATAGATTTGGAAAATAATAACTTAAAGCCTAGTTGTAATTTTTTTGGTCCTAGACCAGACTCTTTAGTTAATGATTTGATAGTTAATGGTTTGGATACATTATCAATGATAAAGTCTACCAATCCATGAATTTTTTTAATTTCAGATATAGTCAAACTATCTGTTAGGTGTGTGTCGTTCTCATATTTTTTATGCTCTAGCATTTGCATTGCTAAAATGAGATTTAATTGCCCTTCAATAGATAATGATTTTATAATTCCAGAGTCACCGAATTCATTTAACGTTTTTATTTTTTCTGCAATGGTTAGATTATAATTACCAATATGCTTAAACGGTAAATTTTCTTCTCTTCGTTCAAATACTGATAAAAGAGAATCTTCTAGAGTATCTACCTGATGATTTTTCTTCTTCATGAATTTCTTAGAAAACACATGAATAATATTAAGTTTCACGTTTATTTTACTTGGAAATACATAAATACTCCTAGATTGAGAATTATTAGAAATAATAATATTTTGAAAGCGTTCAAGTCTTACATAATTCTTGTCATCTGTATTATTAAAAGTTAGATTTCCTTCAGAAATGAATAAGAATTCAATAGGTGCTGCACCTTTTGTTGTATTGAAAATGATTTTAACGTCATCATTAAAATTGACATCGTAATCTAATAAAGCGATTCCCCAATCAAATTTTATATTTCTTATGGTGCCACTTCCAATTGAATTATTGAAAATGAGTGATTCTTCACCATTTTTATATTCGATATTGCCTTCTATATAGGCATTTAATTGTTTGATGATAGATTTGTTTTCTACATCTATAATTTCAATAGTCTTCATGCTAAGTTCTCCTCTTAGATATTAAATGTTAATCAAAATGTAGTTAGTAGAGTGTGATTAAATTGGTACTGCAAAAAAAGAGGAATAGCCGAAAGGTGTTTAACAAAATCGAAACATTGTTTAACAGTATTGGGTAGTTATTGAAAAAAATATCCTATCAAATTTTATAGTAAAATTGAAATTTTATAGGTTTTATAAGCGTTAAGCAGACTTTGTTTTTTTTCGAACTTGATTAATATATTCGCTAGGAGATATGCCAAAACGCTCTTTAAATAACTTTGAAAAATAACTTCTACTGTTAATTCCAATCTTATAAGTGATCTCTGTAATGTTGAGATCAGAATTTTCAATCAACGTTTTTGCTCTCTCAATTCTGTAATTTTTTATGTATTCATTCACAGAGGTTTGAAACAAGTTTTTAAAACCGTTTTGTAAAGTATTTTGGTTAAGACCCACACGTTTTGCAAGTGTGTGAACACTAATCCTAACATCAAGTTCGTCTTTAATAATATCTATAGCATTTTCAATTTTATCTATAGTAGATTTTCTTAGAAGTACTTTTTTCTCTCCATTATCATCATTAAAATGTTGCAATTGATAGGTTAAGATTTCATAGGTTTTACCTTCAAGAAACATAGGTTTCATAAAACTTTCTAACTCACAATGCCTAAACTCCTCAATATATTGAGCAATTTCTAATGAAAAGTAATTTTTATTATAAATGAAATTAACACCATTAACATCTTTGAATATTTGCTCCAGTTCGTTAGATAGGTCATTAGTAATACTTAATAATTTTTCTTCAAAAGCTTTCCTATCAATTAGGATGATAAAAAAATCAGTAGGTTTATTTTTAGAAATAACAATATCATTTGTGTTACTAGTGTCATTAGAAAACATACAATACTGAAGTTTACTAATTGTGTCGTTTTTTTTGGTTTCAGAAACTATATGATGTATTGCCGTATCTGTATTGAATAAAAAATGAAGAAAATTCACATCTTGCTTTTCAAATTTGAATGTAGTTTTGTCTTTTAATGTCAAATTAACTTCAATAACTGATAGGCCATGAGAAAATTGAATACCTCTCAAGTAACCTCTGCCTAACTTTTTTGTAAGGTCTATACAATAGTCATCACCATCGTTACTGTAATCTATACCTAATTGCTCTGTAAGTGAATTCATAATACCACTAATCTTAGAATGTTTGATGTATAGTGTTTTAGGCATAGGAGTGTGGTTTAATTGTATTTGATATAAAGTTAATCCATTATGACAAATAATTACAATTTAGAAGTGTTTCTTTTCGTCTATACCTTCACTATTTGGATCTAAAAGATGTTGTATATCAGATGGGTTTTTTATCTGTAGATATTTTTTGTCATCAAAAATTACAATTGGATAGACCAATACTTCGGGATGGGCCTGTAACACTTTAATCCAATCATTTTCAGTAAGTTGGGTATTAGAATTATAATGCGTTATATAAGTTGGGTGTTCTTTATCGATCAAATCACTAATCTCAAGATTCATCTGCTCGGCTAGATCTTTCCAAACCGTTCCTGTTACCTTTGTTTTGGTAACATCAATTACCAGCAAATCTTTATACGAAGCATTGGCATAAGAATAGGTTTGTTTCCCAATTGATGATGACGAACTGTAATATATTTTAATCATGTAGAATTTTATTAAAAATTAGTAGTAATGTGTTTTTTCATTGACTAGATAAAGATATTAAGTTCGACTGTTCCTTATTGATGCGATTAGAGGAATTATTGACGCTTTTCACAATAGATAACTTCAATATTCATATAATAACTGTTGATAACTTCTGCGTAAGGTTTCTATCAAAAACTCTACTTTTGTCTATGAAAAATGAATTAAAATTATGTCAGATACAATTGAACATGTAAAGTGCCTAATTATAGGCTCAGGACCAGCAGGATATACTGCTGCAATATATGCTGCAAGAGCAAATATGTTTCCAGTTTTATACCAAGGGACACAACCAGGAGGTCAATTAACAACTACAAATGATGTAGAGAATTTTCCTGGGTATCCTGAAGGAATCACTGGGCCAGAAATGATGATCGAACTTCAAAAGCAAGCACAACGTTTTGGAACAGATGTACGTGATGGTTGGATTACTAAAGTGGATTTTTCAGGAGATGTACATAAAGTTTGGGTAAATGAAACCAAAGAAATTCACTGTGATACAGTAATTATTTCTACAGGAGCTTCAGCCAAATATTTAGGTTTAGAGTCTGAACAAAAATATTTAAAACTTGGAGGCGGTGTTTCTGCTTGTGCAGTATGTGACGGTTTTTTCTATAGAAACCAAGAAGTAGTGATTGTGGGTGCTGGTGATTCAGCAGCTGAAGAGGCACACTATCTTTCTAAACTGTGTAAAAAAGTAACAATGTTGGTTAGACGTGATGAATTTAGAGCGTCTCAAATTATGCAGGCCAGAGTTAAGAATACTGAGAATATTGAAATTTTATACAATACTGAAACCGATGAAGTACTTGGAGATGGTCAAGTAGTTACTGGTGTTAGAGTGTTTAATAATAAAACGAATGAAAAGTATGAAATTCCTGCTACAGGTTTTTTCGTTGCCATAGGGCACAAGCCTAATACAGATATTTTTAAAGACTTTCTCAAGTTAGATGAAACAGGATATATTATCAATGTTCCTGGTACAGCAAAAACGAACGTAGAGGGTGTTTTTGTTTCTGGAGATGCTGCAGATCATGTTTACAGACAAGCTGTGACAGCTGCTGGAACAGGTTGTATGGCAGCTTTAGATGCCGAACGTTATCTGGCTGCAAAAGACTCTAGCTTTGAAGTAAGTACACCAACTTATAATTAGATAAACGAGTTTCATGAAAATAAAAGTGCCTAAAGAAATTATCTTTAGGCACTTTTATTTGATTTAATAACCTTTTATAAGGTCTCTGGTAACGTATAAGTTCTACCCTTATTTTGTGCTTTTAGATAAGCCATCAAAGGTTCAAAATACTCTAACATTGGCTTAGCGCTCATTTCACTACCAACACTTTCTTTTAGTAATTCTCTCCAATCGTTATTGGCACCAGTTTCTAATACACCTCTCAGGAAGGTTCCTACTTCTTTACTGCCAAAATAATTTGTTGCATGAGGATCTTGTTTTAAAATGTTTTTTGAGATATGGTCATGAAACTGAAATAATAAAATATACGAAACAGCATAATCATAATATTGAGCAGCATCGTTATTGATATGTGTTTTTGAAGCAGCATCGCAAAACGCCTCACCACGATCTGTTGGAGGTACCATTCCTTGATACTTTTTAGCTAATTCCCACCATTTCTTATTGAATTCATCTTTTGGAAGGTTTTCTGCATATAGGGCATTTTCAAATTCTGTCATAACTCCTGCAGAAAATGGTAAAAATACAATGTTACTTAAGGCTTCTTTTAATAGATTCTGTGTTTCATCAATTTTGGTATCTGCCTCAACTAAGCCTTTTCCAGCTAAGAAGGGTTTTTGCATAGCTGCGAAACCTAGTAAACTTCCTATTGCTTCGTGATAACCACGATTTGCACCTTCTCGTAATAAAGGAGGAACATTTGGGTTGGTGTAAGCTTGGTAATAATAAATATGGCCTAATTCATGATGAATTGTTTCATAGTAGTCAGCATTGGGTTCTATACTCATTAAGCAACGTAAATCATTTTCTAAATCCATATGCCAAGCTGAGGCATGATTATTTTTTTTGTAAGGTGCATCAGCTGGAAGCGGATACATGCTTGACTTTTCATAAAAACTTTCAGGAAGCGCATCAAAACCAATACTCTTATAGAAGTTTTCGCCTTCTTTTACGATCCATTCAGGATCTTTGTCTTTTAAAGCATCATCAATATCTAATCCTTCAACAGTAACAAGAGCGCTCCAGTCTTGTCCCCAACGATTAGGCAACCAGTGTGCAGGAAGATAATCTGGCACATCAGCATTATATTTTTTGGCTAATTCATAACGTGCCCATGTATGCAATTCTCTGTATAAAGGCCAAACTTCTTTTACCATTTTGTTCATTTCGTCAAGCATTTCTTGTCTTGACATACCATAGCTTGATACTTGGTACGAGAAATAATCATCATAACCTAAAGCACCAACAGTTTCGTTACGAAGTCGACGTAAATTTTCTAAACCATCTTTAAGGCCTATCCCAACACCTTTTGAGGCTTCCCAGTTGGCCAAACGTTCAGTTTCATTATTAGATTCTCTTAAAACTTTGTCTATGTCTCCTGTGGTCACAGAGGTACCATTCACTTGAAAATCGTATCCAAATAATGCTTCATTTTGAGCATTTTCAGCAGCTATTCGTTCTTTCACAAGATCAGAAACAGTTTCTGGATTATTAGCAGCTGCATACAGGATAGTATTCAATTGTCTTACCTGAACGATATCTAAATTACCTTTACTTTCTAAAAATGCTTTTGTTTTTTCTATTACTTCTGTGCTTCCAGTGTACTTTGCTAATGCTTCGTTTGCTTGCTGAACTTTGTAAGCATTTGTTGTGTCGCCAGCAACAATTCTGGTGTTTGCATCCCACTCAGCTAGAGCTGAGTCGTAATACAATTTGGTGAATGTTTTTGTGTAATCATCTAAAAATGCTTGAACATCTTCTTTTGAAGCTGTTTTAGCTTCTGTCTTTTCAACATCTTTCTTACATGCTAATACCGAAAGAAGTATTGCAAACAATAAAATTGTTTTCTTCATTTTAATTGGTTTGAGTTAAATTTAATTATTGTGGTTAGTATTATTTTTCTTTTTTCTGAAGTTTAGCAGTATCTATAAATCGGTTAAGTGCTATTTTTGGATTGCCATAAAGGTATACCTCACTTGAACCAGTAATTTCTAATGTAAGTGAATCTGTAACTTCTATATATGAATCACTAGCAAACTCACATACAGCTGTACAGGTTTTTGCGGTGAAGTTCTTACCATTAAATTGTGCGTTATTATCAGTAATTAAAAGTAAATTATCAGTCGTACCTTCAATATCTACATTTGCACGTTGATAGAGATCTACTTTTACTTCTTGAGTATTGATAAGAGCATCTAATTTACTATTGTCACTTAACTCAATTTTTGTATCTGTTGCGGTAATATTGAGCCTAACTTTTGATTTATCTGCACTGCTAAAACTAAAATTATTAGCTTTAATATTTAGGTAAGCTCTAGACGAACCTCTTGTTTTAAGACTTGCATTATTGAGCTCAAGTGATGTGAGTGATCTAATTTCGGCATCATCAAGTGCTTCAATATGAGAAAAGCCTTCACTATAATTGACCTTTATATTCATTTTTTTACTAGGTCTTATATTTTTAGTGGTTTTGAAAGTTAATATACTATCAACCACTTCAATCGAGATATATTCATGAAGATTCTCATCAGTTTCGATCTCTACAGAAGGCTTACTGTTATAAAAGAGCTCTATTTCAAAATCTTCACCAACAATAATAGTATTAAAAGCATCAAGATAGGTTTGTTTGATAGTTACATTTCTATCTCCTTTCACTTTGTCTGAATCTTGAGTAAAGCCAGCAAGATTACATCCTAAAGTAAACAATAGAAATAAAGTAAGGTTTTTCATTATAATAGTTTAAGTGTTATAACAAATATAAAACAAAAACCATCCCAAACTTTAAAAAAGCGTTTGAAATGGTTTAAAAAAACAAGTGGTTAGTTGGTTGTTAGTATATCATTGTATGGTGGTTTTAAGTGCTTTTTCAATTCTTGGAGCGTGACTTGAACCCATCGTAACAAAGACGGTCTTGTTCTTTTCTATTTGTTCTAAAATAATGTGGATCATATGTTCGTCTCTAGATAAATTTGAACTATTCCATATATCATGAAAGTAACCTGGCCATCCATAGTTGGTAGAGTAAGTCCTCCAATCTAAATCTGGGAAATCTTGTTGCCATATGCTATCTATATCTTTCCATGAGGTTATGGTGTGTCTTAAATAATCATAATCGGTACGCTCATCAATTAATTCTTGGAGTTTAGCTTCAGGATTGGTGAGGCGTTCTTCTTTTGAGCTACCAAAAAAAGGTCGTAATGCATAAAACATAGCTAGTTTTTCTGCTGGATGTTTTTTTATTAACAGTTCAATTTCATCTGTTCTGTCTGGTTCCCATGTATATAATTCTGCGTTACTAGATTTTGCGAGTGATGCCGTTAAACCACTTTCACCATAAGTTTCTATGGGATCTTGAGTCCATTTGAAAAAGAAACCCATTCTACCTTCAACTAATGCAATATCTGGTTGATATGCGTCCCAATACTGTCTAATCGAATCGAACTGAGCATTCTTTGGATCATTAATATGTTCAACACCTAATACAATAACTTGTCCTTTAGTTTTAGATTTTACACTATAAATGTATGGTCGTCTATGAAGACTAACCATATTCATATATTCCTCCATATCCATTACAGGAGTATTCAAGGTATATTGCTTTTCTATTTTGTAAAATGAAGGCGATTTCCAAAGAATATCAAAATAAAACAGTAACAAAAGGATACCAAAAACAATGAGAATGAATGTTAGAATACGCTTCATTTAATTGTATCAGCTATTGTTTTCTTATACTTCCTGAAGCACCATCACTTTTTTGGACTTTTTCTGGGTCTCCATAATATTTAATATCTCCTCCACTACTTGCATTGGCAATTAGTTCTTTAGATGTGTTTACAGTAATATCTGCACCACTACTTGCTTCTGCTCTTGTTGAAACGGCTTTTAAATTTGCAGCTTTTATATCACTACCACTTGATGCATCTGCACGGAATGTGTTAGCTGAACCGCTTATTTTAATGTCACTACCACTTGATGATTCGCAGCTTAGGTTTTCTACATCTACTTCTACTTGTACATCACTTCCGCTGGATGTAGATATATCCAGTTGATCTGATTTAATTGAAGTAGTTGAAACAACATCGCTACCACTTGAAGACGATAGTCTATTGATTGATTTAAAGTTTACCATAACTTTTTTTGATGCGGCATAACTTATGTTTTTATCTGCATAAATTTTCAGTACACCATTTTCAATTTCTGTCATAATTATATTGTGTAGGTTTTCGTCTGCCTGTACATCAATACGATTAGATTCACCTTGTGCTAAATACACATCTAAGCCTCTACTTACTTCAATTGCAGTAAATTCTTCGTTTAGGGTTCGTTCAGTAGTGATTACGTTTCCATCACCTTTTACTCCAAAATTCATATCGAAGTTGCATGAAAAAAGTAATACACTTAAAAAGGTAGTTACAATGATTTTTACTAGTGTTGTCATGATGATTATTTTAAATTGGTTTTATTGTTTTATAGCTTCTTCTACGATTTTTTCATTTTCTCGAACAACCATTTTACTACTATTATCATTTGTGTTAATGATGAATTCAAAAGTCAATGATGCTTTTTTGTGTGAGAATAATGTTTGCGTTATCGGATAAATATCTGCTTCCATAGGTCCAGCTTTAATATGTAAGCCATTTGTTATTTTAGAAACAAATACTTCACCAGTTACATCAGCTATGTATTTACCTGTGTATGTTTCTAAGGTATTTTGAGGTAGCTCAATAATTTTGTCTTTATGCTGCATTTTGTGATCAAAACTAATAACTCGTTTAAGCACCCATTTTTCATTTTCTAGAACCCAAAGGTGTGAAAACCTAGCAATGCTTCCAGCTACTTCTTTACCATTGGTAGTTTCAAAGAACTTATGAACGCCATTTTGTAATGCACCATAAAGTTGGCCGTTATTTTTTAGTGGAAAAACTTCTAAACTGCCTTCAACTAATTCACGTCTTGATTTGGTGGTGTTATTAGGGTTGCAAATTCCTTTTTTCATTGTAGTGATGAATTGCTTTTTTGAATTATCTACTCCAGAAATATCATGGTAGAATTCAAAATCTTCAGCAATTAACAGTTCCAGATACTGTGTTTCACATTTGTTGAAAGATCGCTCAAATAATAAACTATCGTTGGCTTTGAGGGTTTTGTATAATTCTGAGTTTTCATTAGTCTGCGAATAGCTAAAAAAAGTACTGGTAACTAGAAATAATATAAAGTAAACTGGTGGTTTCATTTTTTTGATTGTTAGTTCAAATATTTCGGTTTTAAGTTGGTTTTCAAAACCGAAATATCTGAGTTGTTGTTTTTTAGGTCTGAATTGTTAATTGTCATCAGAGATAATTTCTACACCATCTTCATCAATATTCACTTTAACATTTTCTGATTCTGCTTTTAGACCGTCGTCATCTATTTTCAAGCTACTGTCGTTAGTTTTAATCTCTAAACCATCGTCGTCTAGTTTTAGACCTGTATCTTCATCTTTAACATCTATCTTTACCTTAAACTCTTCGTCAATAGGGCAGTCGAGACATTTCACTCCATTTTGCTTGATTAATAGATATTGTTCTTCCATACCATTAACTAAGATGTCGTTATAATAACTTGAGTTTCTATGGTATGAATAAGTGTTGTCTTCAGCAAAAAGGATGGTGCCTTCAGGTAAGTAGAGTGTCACTTCAACTTCTTGATCTCTAAATTTGTTTTCGAATGGAGTAGTGAGATATCCATTCAAATTAAGTCTATTGCCATTCAACTCATAACCGAAATCAATATTTTCAGCACGAGTTTTAGCAGCTTTATAATTTCGTCCTCTAGAATATTTGTCTATGCTTAACGAAGCCATTGAATCTTTTGTTGAACGAACAATAAGTCTTACATCTGTGCTGTAAATGATTTTAGTATCATTTTCATCATATACAGGTTTAAACCCATTGTTACTATATCTTCCAAAATATTTACTGTACAATCTGTTATGCGCCATGTTCAAGTAGATTGTATCATTGGCCTTAATGTTCAGTTCTTCTCTTTTTGTATATGTTGCATCTTCTGAATACTCACTTGCTAGATTTACACCAGAAACGATAAGACCAATAAATGAAATAAGCCATAAGCCCAATAAGGTGAATTTAGCTACTTTACCTATTGAATTTAAGTTGTTTACCAGTATTTTTAATCCTAAGTATGCTAGAAAGAAAAACGGAATTCCAAACACAAACAAAAGCAGTAAAGACATTAACCACATTGGCATATTTGCAGCATTAGCTGCATCGACAAAATCCATCCCCGGAATGTGGATGATATCAGCAACACCTACTGAGAATAATGAAATTATCAATGAAATAAGCGTTGCTGCTCCTACAATAATTAATATGATGCCAATGAACTTGGCAATCACTTTCAAGAAGAACATGAAAATGTCACCTATGGTATCAAAAAAATGTTTAGAGGAGGATTTTATTTTCTTTCCTTGTTTAGGAAGATCTACATTTTTTACGGTATCTGAAACGGTTTGTGAAACACTATCAAACCCGTCTTTAATTTTTTTTTCAATGTTGCTGATATTCACAGGCTCTCCAGTCATGGTAAGTTTTTCTGAGGTTGTAGTTGCCTCAGGAACTAAGATCCATAACAAGATGTAAAGTAAAACACCAGTTCCAGCTCCAAAAATTAATAAGATCCATATTAATCGAATCCAGATCGCATCAATACCAAAATAATGTGCTAATCCTGAAGATACACCACCTACATAAGAGTTGTCAGTGTCTCGATACAATTTTTTTGATGTTCTATACGTTTTTTGATATGACGTTTTAGGCTCGTCTTCAAATATTTCGTCATCAACTAAATAGTCTTCAGGTTGTCCCATGATTGAGATGACCTCGTCAACTTCTTTAATTCTAATGACTTGTTTTTCATTTTGAACACGTTCGTTGAATAATTCAGCAATACGCGCTTCTATATCTGATATGATTTCTGAGCGACCTTGAGAGTCTGTAAATGAACGTTTTATAGCCTCAAGATAGCGCTGTAGTTTTAAGTATGCATCTTCGTCTATATGGAAGAATATACCTGCTAAATTTATGTTGACTGTCTTATTCATTATTTTTTTGTTTTTTGTCTGGTGACTAGGTTAACTGCATTTTGTAATTCTGACCAAGTGTTATTAAGCTCTTTTAAGAACAATTGCCCTGTTTCTGTAAGTCCATAATATTTTCTTGGCGGACCTGAGGTTGACTCTTCCCAACGATAATTGAGTAATCCTGCGTTTTTTAATCTTGTTAGTAGCGGATAAATAGTTCCTTCTACCACAAGCATTTTTGCGTCTTTAAGCGTGTCTAAGATTTCTGCAACATAAGCATCATCATCTTTTAAAACTGATAATATGCAGTACTCTAATACACCTTTTCGCATTTGTGCTTTTGTGTTTTCTATTTTCATGTGTTATCTCTCCTTTTTTTAGAGGTCAAATGCAGTTTGCATAGGACATTACTTTTTTGATTAATGATTTTGTTCAATGTTGATGTCATTTGTTCATTTTGCTTTAAAACTGTTCGTTTTTTTGATTGATGATTTGATTATTGATTGATGATTTTATTTCAAAAAGTTGATGGTTAGCGGATAGTGATATATTTCGCCATCTCTAGCTTTTAAGCTAGCTATAACAACAAATACTAATTCTAGTATGAAACCTATAACTGCTAGAAATCCTAAACCTCCAGTAATGTAAAGTAGAGGTGAAGGCTTCGTTAAATTGATATGGATACTATCAAATGTGTTAATATCAATAAAATTAAAACCGCTAATTACATTAAAAATGAAAAATGGTATTGTTAATAAACCAAATACTAATGCATAAAGTAAAATGCTCATTTGAAAATTGATAGCCTGTTTGCCATGTAGATCTACAAATTCAGATTTTTCCTTATTTGCCATCCATAATACAATAGGACCAATGAAGTTTCCAAATGGAAAAATAAACCTAGTAAATGTAGATAAATGAATGAATGTAGCGATGTTTTTTTGATGGTTGTCTTGCATGATATTAAAGCATATAGTAATTTCTTATACAAATATATGTCCAAAAAAAGGTATTATGTTACGCATAGTACTAAAAATTAACATAATTTTAACATATTGAATTTCGGTTTTTTTTCAATATTTTAGCTGAAACATCCAATGATTATGACCATTTCGCCAAGTAAGCTTAATACTTTTTTATTTTTCAAATTGCCATCAGCCTATCTTTGTGGTGTGCGTACAAAATCGATTACAGACACGGCCTGTGTGGTGTCAGTTAAGCATAGATGGATAAATCAAAACCCATTTAATTCGATGTTTTGGGCAGTACAAGGTATGGCTGCAGAGTTAACCACAGGTGCTTTGGTGATGACAAAAATTAGAGCAAGCGGTAAAAAGATATCAATGCTAGTAGCAAATAATAATGCTGCTTTTACAAAAAAAGCTACTGGGAGAATTCAGTTCAGTTGTAACCAAGGAGAGGCAATAGATCATGCGATATCCAAAGCCATTGAAACTGGAGAAGGGCAAACCGTTTGGTTAAATTCAAAAGGAATTAATACAGACGGTGTTCAAGTTTCAGATTTTAATTTTGAATGGACCATTAAATTAAAAAGCAAATAGGCTGTAACAAAATAGTCACCTATTAAACATATAGGTATCAATTAAAAACACATATTATGACATCACATGAAATAGATTATAGAATATTTGGAGAAGAAATGCAATTTGTTGAGATAGAGCTCGATCCGCAAGAAGGAGTGATTGCTGAAGCAGGAAGTTTTATGATGATGGACGATGGTATCAAAATGGAAACCATTTTTGGAGATGGTTCTCAAAAAGATTCTGGTTTTTTCGGAAAGATATTAGGTGCAGGTAAACGTATTCTCACTGGAGAAAGCTTATTTATGACCGCATTTTATAACGACTTAACTGGAAAACGTAATGTTTCTTTTGCATCACCATATCCAGGAAAAATAATTCCTATAGACCTTACTGAGTATAGAGGTAAATTTATTTGCCAAAAAGATGCTTTTCTTTGTGCAGCAAAAGGAGTTAGTGTTGGTATTGAATTTTCAAAAAAACTTGGGCGAGGTCTTTTTGGAGGAGAAGGCTTTATCATGCAAAAACTTGAAGGTGATGGTATGGCGTTTGTACATGCTGGAGGAACTATGGCTAAAAAAGTATTACAAACAGGCGAAACATTACGTGTAGATACAGGTTGTTTGGTTGGCTTTACTCAAGATGTTGATTATGATATCGAATTCGTTGGAGGGATCAAAAACACTATTTTTGGAGGTGAAGGTCTTTTCTTTGCTAAACTAGAAGGTCCTGGTGTAGTATATATCCAATCGTTACCATTTAGTAGATTAGCAGGTCGCGTTTTGGCATCTGCACCAAGAGGAGGAGGGAAAGATAAAGGCGAAGGTAGTATTCTTGGAGGTTTAGGCGATTTACTCGATGGTGATAATAAGTTTTAAAGACACTTTTTTCTGTTAAATTTTTGTTTAATAAAAGTAACAAATCATTTTTTTTACTACATTTAGAAGTATAATCATAAAATTAAATGCTTATTTAACAAATCTACCTATTTAAACCCTAAACCCAATTAAAAAATGGCAAGAGCAATGTTTGAGTACACTAAAATTGTACTTAAAAAAGTTAGTTTCGATGCTAATTTGTTCTGTAAAGAATTGCAAAAAGCCCTTCAACGCTTATTACCTTATGAAATTGAAGAGCTTAAGATTTATATCAAATCGTTAATTCTGCAAAATCCAGAACTAGATCAATGTTTAATCTTATTAAAACAATAGAAAAAAGCGACTTACGAGTCGCTTTTTTTATGTCATAATCATCAAAAAAATATTTTTGTTATTTGTCTTTTAGAAAGATTGCTAGAGTAAAGAAAGTTTATCTTTCAATACGTGTTTTTTTTTGATTAGACGATATGATAATTTTTATTTTGGTAATGGACTTATAATTTCAACATTTTGAAATGCAATTGCCCCTCTAATGATACCAGAGATAACATTATGCAGAGCGTCTATAATTTGCATTTTTAGCTCGCTTTTGTGATATATGATACTTACTTCACGAGCGGGAGAGGGGTCATTAAAATATCTCAATTTACCTTTTTGATTGTCATTCAATTCCATGGTATGTAAATATGGTAATAAGGTCATTCCCAAACCTTCATTTGAGAGCTTTATCAAGGTCTCGATACTTCCACTTTCTAATTGAAATTGATCGTCTAAATGATTTTTAAAGGTTTTGCATAAATTAATTACACCATCTCTAAAACAATGACCATCTTCTAAAAGAAGCATATCATCTATGTCAAGATCTGAGGTATCTAATTTTTTCTTTGGAGCTAGTCTATGGTCATTAGGAATGTATGCTACAAATGGCTCGAAGTAAATGACTCGTTCTTTTATAGTTTCTTGTAATAAGGGTGTAGCAGCAATAGCTGCATCTAAATGCCCATCGTTAATTCTAGCAATGATCTCTTCGGTAGTTAACTCTTCAATTTTTAGTTTTACTTTTGGGTATTTTTTGATGAATGCCTTTAAGAACATAGGCAATAGTGTTGGCATTACTGTTGGGATGATACCAAGTTTAAATTCGCCACCAATAAACCCTTTTTGTTGATCTACTATGTCTTGAATTCTATCTGATTCATCAACAATGTTTTTGGCTTGATGAACAATTTTTCTGCCAACGTCTGTTAATTCTATAGGCTTTTTACTTCTGTCAAAGATTAAGACATCTAGTTCATCTTCTAATTTTTGTATTTGTGTGCTAAGTGTTGGCTGGGTTACAAAGCACTTTTCTGCAGCTTTTGTGAAGTTTTTGTGCTCAGCTATTGCTAGTACGTAGTGTAATTGTGTTATGGTCATCTTAATTTATTTAGACTATAAAAATATAAAAACTATTAATAAAATCTATAATAAATTATTTTAATTATAAATGAAATTTTCATAAATAAAAACAATGGTTATAATGCGCTATATAGGATTGGTTTGACACTACAAAGAAAAATCAGTTTGGATGACTAAGCTCAGTTAAATGAGAGTATTTCAGGTTTTTGTCTGGCTTATAAAAATAGGAAAACCCTTTTAGGCTAATTCTAAAAGGGTTTTCTACAACTAAAAACTTAAAATGTATATGTGGTTTTAATCACAGTTGTACAATACAGGAATCGCAGGATTTACTGTACTTGTAACAATCACATCATCATCATCACAACCACTGAAAAACCATTCGTCAGTCATGTTTTGATCACCTTGAATAATTATTGATGCAGGTGATGTACCACCAGTATTACCTATAAACCATAATCCTGTAATAGTACTTGCGTTATCTGTAATTTCAACAACACCATCACTATCAAATGTGTATGTGTAGTTGCCGACGCTCCAAGAGCATTCTGTTACTAAAAGAAAGATATCATTTGGTGTGCAATCTGAATTGCCATTATCACCATCACAATCTACAAAATCTTCTTCAGAGAACCCTTCACACTCAGCAATACATGCATTTGGAAATACTAGAATTTGTACTTGTCCAGAACCTGAATCATATTCTACACAAACAGGTTCTAGATCATCATCATTACAATCACAATTTGGGTTGCCGTAATCATCAAAACATTCGTCTAATAGGTCTTCAAGATCTTCTACACTGCCAACAGTTACAACTTCTCCTTCTTCTAAAGTCACCTCAAACGGATACACAAAATCAAAATAATATGCATTATAAAGTGCATTGTCTAACTCTTCTTGAGAGTTTACTGTGATTGTTTCGTTATTATCTGTGATAATAGTTAATGGGAAATTAAATGTAAAGCAATCTGTACCACCTGGACAGTTGTAATCTTCTTCGCAATTATCTACAAAATCTTCCTCTGTAAACCCATCACATTGCGCAAAGCATGCATTTGGGTATGTCACGATAAAGCTCTCACCATCTGGAGCCTCAACTTCAACACATACAGGGTCAAAGTCTTCTGTACAAACGCATTGTATAACATTATTAAAATCACAATCTTCTAATAAATCTAAAAATTCTTCTTCATTATTTATAGTAATGATCTCTATAGCATCTGAGTCGTCATCAAAAGCCTCAACATCAAAAGGAAATGCTATACCACTAATGTATAGTTCATTTGTTGAATTGATTAAGATTAGAATTAAATCGTCTAAACTATCAACACTTACTGTAGTGCCATTATTATATGATAAGTTCAATGGATATACAAAATCAAAACAAAAGTCGAATACAATATTTCCTGATGGGTTATCATCTGCTATAATATCACCTTCAGCATTATATTGTTGTCTTAATTGATTTAAAGATGTAGTAATAGCTTGACTTTCTTGAATATTTTGTTCTTCTTCGACTAAAGGTTCGTTATTAGAACAAGAAGTTAAAAAACCAGTAATAATTACAAAGCTTAATAGTAATAATTTAAAATTTTTCATCATAGTAATTTTAAGGTTAATGAGTTTTTTTAGCGATTAATTATAACTAAGACAATCTTTAAAAAAATAACCCTACTTTTTTCTCTAATTTTTTTTTATTTAGTTTTGGTATGTCCACTTTAAACCAAATAATGTCTAAAGATCAACATAATATATGCCATTCTAAAACTTTCGAAACTATTTACGGGTCGTATGCAAAAGATCTAAGACGTTTTATATTTTATAAAACCCAAGATATAGATAAAGCTGAAGACATATTACAAGAAACCTTCATCAAACTTTGGGATAATTGTAGTAAAGTAAATTATAATAAAGTGAAAAGCTATTTGTATACTGTAGCTACAAATACTTTTCTAAACATGATAAAGCATGAAAATGTGGTACGAAAACACGAGCAAAGTATCAAAACAAATAAAACAAATGAATCGCCAGAATTTATATTATTAGAGAAAGAATTCATGGATAAATTAGAGCGTACAATTAATGCATTACCTGAAAAGCAAAAAGAAGTCTTTTTATTAAACAGAATTGAAAAAAAGAAATATAGAGAGATTGCAGAACAATTAGGTGTTTCAGTAAAAGCTGTTGAAAAACGAATGCACTCTGCTCTTATAGTGATAAGAGAACAAATTGGTAATATTTAAAAAAATAAAAATTAAAGTAGGGTTTTATTAGTTACAATTGTCATAAATAAAGGTAAGCCATGGAAGGTCAAGATACACATAACAATAAAGATAGGTTTTTAGCACAATGGTTAGAAGGTGAACTTTCTGATAATGAGCTTAAAGCATTGGTTTCAGATGCTGATTATAACGCTTTTATAAAACTTAGAAAAGGTGTTGATACTTATGTAGCTTTAGAAGCAACAACTCATGAGACTTTTGCTAAAATTCAAAATAAAATTTCAGCCAAGCAAACTAAAGTAAGGCAATTTAATAACAACACTTGGTATATTGGTATTGCAGCATCAATTATCTTATTTATTGGTCTTTTTTCAATCTTTGGTAATAATATAGTGGCTATAAATACTAATTATGGCGAGCAAAAAACGATTACCTTATTAGATGGTTCAGAAGTTATATTAAACTCCAAATCTACCATTACCTATGATGAAGATAATTGGGAAACTAACAGAATCTTAAATCTTGATGGTGAAGCTTATTTTAAAGTTAAAAAGGGTAATGCCTTTAAAGTTATAACTAAAAATGGCGAAGTAACAGTCTTAGGAACACAGTTTAACGTTAATTCGATTAGTGACTTATTTGAGGTTGTGTGTTTTGAAGGTAAGGTTCGCGTAAGTTCAAAGGGAGAAGATCATATTTTATTACCTACAAGATCTGTAAGACGTATTAATGGTAATGCTATAGAAGCTTGGGAAACAGTTGCTTCCAATCCAACATGGATTAAGGGTGAAAGCTCATTTAAAAGTGTGCCTCTAAAATATGTTATACCTGCTCTAGAGTCACAATACCAAATAAAAATTCATGCTAAAGGTATTAATAGCAACATTATATACACAGGTAGTTTTACGCATAATGATTTAGATATTGCATTGAAAACAGTATTCAAATCATTGCAAATACAGTATTTTGAAAAAGAAAAAGGAAACATTTATTTAAGTTCGAAGTGAATAAATTAATTGTTAGTATTTTATTGATTCTACCTTTTTTAGCCTTTTCGCAAGAAGAGGCTAAATTTTACACCAATTTTAATAATGAAACACTTGTTGATGTTTTCGAAATTATAGAAGATGTATATAATGTTAAGTTTTCGTATAATGATGATATTGTTCAAGCTAAGATCATAAATTTAAAAGGTGAGAAACGAACCATTAATGAATTACTTACAGCTATAGAAGAGCAAACCAATTTGAGGTTTGAAATAATTAATAAGCGTTACATTGTAGTAAATAAAAATTTAACAGGCTCAGATATACAAGAGCTAGATCGAGTAGTAGTTAATAGTTACCTCACTAAAGGAATATCTAAACAAAAAGATGCTTCGTATTTAATTAGCCCAACTATTTTAGGAATTTTGCCAGGTCTTACTGAGCCAGATGTTTTAGAAAGTATTCAATTATTGCCAGGAGTTGTAAGTCCAAACGAAACAGCTTCTGGTTTTTTAGTTAGAGGTGGAAAGATCGATCAAAATAGGGTGATTTGGGATGGGATTAACATCTACCATAAAGGCCATCTTTTTGGAATGATCTCACCCTTTAATCCAAATGCAACTAAACAGGTTACCTTTATCAATAAAGGGTCGCATCCACGTTATGGCGAACGCGCATCGAGCGTGATTTCTATGTCAACAAATACTGAGATTGAAGATCAATTCAAGGCAGAATTTGGTTTCAATGGGATTAGTACTGATGCTTATTTTGACGCTCCAATTATCAAAGATAAACTAGGTGTTCAAGCATCAATCAGGTCAAGTTATACTAATTTATATCAATCGTATACCTTTGATCGGCTAGCTGATAAAGTATTTGAAAGTACTAAGATCGAAAATGGAGACAATCCAAATCAAGACTTTAATTTTATAGATTATAACATTAAGTTGAACTATAGACCAAATGCAAAAAATAGTCTTTATGCAAGTTTTATTTCTATTGATAACCAATTAGATTATACTGTTAATGATGACGTAACCAATGAGGCATTTACAGATGTGTTATCAATTAAAAACACAGGTTATGGTGTGGGTTGGAATAGAGAATGGAACCCTAATTTGAAACAGACCACTTCTGCTTATTTTTCTGAGTATGAACTCAATTATAATTTTATAACCTCAGAAGATAATCAACAAATTTCAGATTTTGAGAAACGTAATGTGATTTTCGATTCAGGAATTTCAACCGAATTTCAACAAACAATTAATAACAATAATATAGCTACTATAGGTTATCAATACGTTCTTAAAGATGTTGGTTATGCATTTTTGAATACCACTACTGGTTTAGAATTTATTTTAGATGAAGATAAAACTGTAGTACAAACCCATAGTCTGTACGGAAATTATCAATACAAAAGCCCTAAGTGGTTTGATGTTTCTTTTGGTATAAGAGCTACTTATTTTGATGAGTTGGATACCTTTCGTTTTGAACCTAGATTGTTACTTTATAAACGGCTTTTCAAAAATGTGAAGTTGCAGGTTTCAGGCGAAATTAAAAATCAAATCATCAGCGAAATTGATGAAACCATTATAAGCGACCTTTCTCTAGAAAATAGAGTATGGCGATTAGCAAATGGTAATCAATTCCCAATAATTAAAAGTCAACAAGTTTCTGCTGGTTTTATTTATACCAATAACGGTTGGACTTTAGATGTTGATAATTACTATAAAACTATAGATAACATTACTGCATTATCATTAGGATTTTTGAATCCGGAAAACAGTCAGTTTAATATTGGTGAACAACATAGTTTTGGGATAGATGTATTTTTAAGGAAACGATTAAATCGCTTTAATTCATGGATAAGCTATTCGTTCAATACATCAGAAAGTAAGTATCAAAATTTAAATAACGACAAATTTTTTACATCCAGATCCAATGTAATTCATGCCGTAACGACTTCAATAAGTTACAAAGTTTCTAACTTACAATTTGCGTTGGGTTGGAGATGGCAAACTGGGAAGCCATACACTGAGTCTACTGTAGGTGTAGATGGCTTTACGTTTAACGATGGGATCAATACCAAACGTCTCCCAGATTACCATCGATTGGATTTTTCTTCAACCTATAGCTTTAACCTTTCAAAAAACAGCCCTACCAAAGGTAAGATTGGGTTATCAATTAGAAATGTATATAATAAAGAGAATCTAATTAGTAGAGAGTATCTTGGAAATAATGATTTTGAGAATGAAATCGAACTGATAGATAAATTCTCATTGGGTTTTACACCTAATTTAATGTTTAGGTTGTATTGGTAATGCAATTTCTATAAGTTAAAGTAGTCCTCTAGCTTTAATTTCTAAATACTTGTTAATGGTATTAATAGTTAACTCTTTAGGTGCAGTAAGAATGCTTTGTATGCCATGCTTTTGTAGTTCTTTAACCATTAATCGTTTTTCAAAAGCAAATTTTTCTGCAATGGTTTTATGGTATATGGTTTGTAAATCTTCAGCATCAGTTGAAACAAGATCGTCCAATTCGGTATTTTCAAAAATAATCACAACAAGCATGTGTTTTTTTGAAATGGCCTGTAAGTAAGGTAATTGACGTTTTAAGGCGCTTAGGTGCTCAAAATTAGTATAAAGTACAAGTAGACTTCTATGTGTTACTTTTCGTTTTATTTGTGCATACAGCAACCCATAATCACTATCATTAAACTGAGTACTAATGTTATATAACCCTTCTAAAATAGTATTGAGATATGTGAGTTTATGAACTGCTGGTAAAAAGGTTTCGATGGTTTTAGAAAAGGTAAGCATACCTACTTTATCATGCTTCTTAAGTGCCACATTACTAAAAGCTAAAGTAGAATTTATAGCATAATCTAATAGCTTTAAGCCGTTAAAAGGCATCTTCATTACACGACCTGTATCAATAATTGAATAGATTGGTTGTGACTTTTCATCTTGATATTGATTAACCATCAGCTGAGCACGTTTAGCCGTAGCTTTCCAATTTATAGTTCTGTAATCATCACCTGGGACATAATCTTTTATTTGTTCAAATTCTGAAGTGTGACCAATTCGTCTTATTTTTTTAAGACCAATTTGAGTAAGATGGTTACCAATGGCCAAGAAGTCGTATTTTTGCATTTGTATGAATGATGGATACACTGCAACCATCTGTTCATTTTGAAATTGATATTTTCGCTTTAAAATACTTAATTGTGTAGAAACATAAACATTTAGATTACCAAAGAAATATTCACCACGTTCTACAGGTCTCACTTCGTATGAGAAATCATGAATCTCGTTAGGCTTTAAAACAGTTTGGTATGAAAAATCACGTTTTTGAAATTGAATTGGCAGTTCATCAATAACATCAATAACAACCTGAAAAGGATAATGATTATTTAGAGTTATAGGTACTGGATTTTCATCACTATTAGAAAACTTATCAGGAAGTAATCGTCTAGCAGAAATAGCATTTTTGAATCGATATAGTAACAGTAAATCCAATAAAAATAAAACACTAAGAGTAGTCACTAGAATCCAAGCAATAGGATATAATAAGTTAAACCAATAGGACACTAAAAAGCATACTGAAACAATAGCCATGTAGATGTAAAATTGTTTATGTATGTAAAGTGACTTGAAGAATTTCATATTAGGATTTTATCTTGGAACTTCAATAGATTGCACAATCATATCAACAACCTGTTCTGTAGTCATACCTTCCATTTCACGTTCTGGTGTAAGAATAATTCTATGATTTAAAACAGGTACCAGTGCTTTTTTAACATCTTCAGGAATCACAAAATCTCGCCCATTTATAGCTGCGAAAGCTTTAGACGTATTCAAGATAGCAATGGATGCCCTTGGAGAACCTCCTAAGTACAAGTGTGGATGATTACGTGTTTTTGATACAATTTCAGCAATGTATTTGATGATCTTTTCTTCAACAAGAATGGCCTGTGTTTTTGATTTGAAATCTGCCAATTTGTTGGCATTCAAAACTGGTTTTATAAGTGTTTGAGGCAATTTCCCTTGACGTTTATGATGGGTATCTATAATTTTAATTTCATCTTCTAAGCTAGGATAGTCTACTTTAATTTTAAAAATGAATCGATCCAATTGAGCTTCAGGTAAGGCATAAGTGCCTTCTTGTTCAATAGGGTTTTGTGTGGCCAATACCATAAATGGGGCTTCAAAGATATAAGTTGTACCATCTATTGTAGCCTGTCGCTCTTCCATAGTTTCAAATAGTGCAGCTTGCGTTTTAGCTGGTGCTCTATTAATTTCATCAATTAGAATAATATTTGAAAATATAGGCCCTTTTTTAAATTCAAATTCAGATTGTTTTGTATTAAGTATCGATGTCCCTAAAACATCACTTGGCATGAGGTCAGGAGTGAATTGTATACGACTAAAATCGGTTTCAAGTACCTTTGCAAAAAGTTTTGCAGTTATGGTCTTAGCGATGCCTGGTACGCCTTCAATCAACACGTGACCATCTGCTAAAAGCGCTACAATAAGTAGTTCAACAAATTGATCTTGCCCAACGATAACTTTTCGTAGTTCTTCTTTGATGCTATCAACAGCACTCTTTAACTCTTCTAAAGGAATTCTATTATCAAAATCTAGGTCTTTTTCTTCCATGTGTTATTACTTTTAAAAGTTTCAATAAGCGTATTTAAACGCTCCAATTCTATCGTATTAAGTTGTTTGTTGTTTTTAAATTGTTCAATGGTCTTAAATAGATGCTTAGTATCATCAATACTGTTATTGCTTCTAGCGGCTAAGTTTTTAATGAAGTCATCATTGATCACATTCGTGTTCAAGTGCAAATGTGTTCTTATATATTCTAAAAAATGTTGAATTTTATGTCGAGCGATATCATCATGCTTACCCTTTTCATAGTACATGTTTGCAATAGTACGCGTAAAATCTATAGTTTGATTTCGCAAAGGTTTTACTATAGGTATCGCTCTTTGTTTACGTTTTCCTTCAAAAATAACGTAAATGATTACACCTATAAGCATTATATAATAAGCCCATTTTAACGCTTTGGTATTTAGAAGGATATACATTGGAGAGGCATTAAATACCTTTCCTGATTTATAATAATTATCAAAATAAACAGAATTGGAATTGTCAATGTAAGATATTAGTCCTGCAGTATAATTTTGATTAGGCGTGTTTAATATAAAGTAATTGGTAAATGCTTCTGGGAATGTACTTAAGATGATCTCACCATTTTCAAATGGTTGTTTTATAATACAAATAGGTTCAATGGTTTTTAAAGTAATTTCGTCATCATTTACATCATTCTTAAAATGTTTTATCACTCCAACTACAGAAGTGTTTAGTGTATCAATTTTATTAAAGTACTTGGCATAGCTTCCTCTATCAAAGTCAACTGTGGTCGTATCTAGGTAATTATTTTTTAGCTGAAACTGAAAATTGTCACCTTCAACCTCGAACTTACTTAATAGGTCTGTTTCTAGATTAAGCGTATCTAGTAGTGTTTGATCAAATTCATTTGAAGCTATAAAAAGAGTATTGCCCTGTGCGGTCCATTCTAAAACCTTATCTAACTCTGCATCACCAAATAAAACCGAATTATTTATGAAGAGATATGTGCCTTCTACTAATGGATTATCATTGAGATATACATAAGGTGGTTGCTCTACATCTTTAATAGTTTCATTTGAAAATAAATGTTGTAATTGTTCATAAAAGACATAAGTACCATATGGAATTTTATGATGCTTGGTGTAAGACTCAAACCAATTGACTTCTTTGGGTTTTGAGTATTCCATAATGATAATGCCAAGAATGGCAAGACTAATTAGGGCTATATAAAATTTTACGCGTTTACTCACTTATTTTTTATTGTGGTATTTAACGTTTCAAAAGGTGTTTTTAAACTTTCAAATCGTAGTTCATCAACATCAAATTCGCCATACCAAACATAATCATATATTCGTGTTATTGATTTGAAACTATCTTTGATAGTCTTAGATTCAATTTCGGTAATGTAATCTTCGTTAGTTTTTTGTTGTTGCCATGTAATAATTTGTTTTTCAGTTAGGAACTTAAGCGATAGCAGGTAATAGTATCTAATTGCTAATCTGTAATTCTTTTGTGATATAGCATTGTTGATCAATGCATTGATGTCTTCATTTTTAATAATTTGTTCATCTTCAGTAAATTGAAAGCTAGCATTATCCTGCTTACCTGTAATTAGTGTTTTTGAATTTACTTTTAAGAAGAAACGAATTAAAAAGAATATTAATATTCCCAGAATTACATAAGGCAATACATTAAAAATAAAATACAGTAAACCGTCTGCTCTTCCAACACCAAAAATAGCTTCAACTATTTTGCGTATTATATTTGCGATCCAATCTATAAATGTGTAAAAAGCACGAACTAAAAAATTTTCTTCTGCTTCAACTTCTTCATAATTAAAAGCATCATCATTTTTATATTCTTTAAGATCATCTTCAGAAATATCTCTGATTTCTAGCTTAGAGTCTTCATAATTTATTTCGTTAGAGTCTTCCTGAGCAAAGCTAATGCTAGAGAGAAAAAATAAGCAGAAAACAATCTTAATGTACTGCATTTAATGCTCAATTTTTCCTAATGATTCAATTCGTTCTAAAGTGCCTGAGAAGTTTTTTCGTTCATTCAAATTAAAATAAATGAAGGCAGAACCTATTACAACAATTAAATTAAGGGCATATTGAATAAATGAGCTCAAGACGTTTAAAGCAATGTATACAGGATCTACGAGTGTGTCAAGATTCCCAGGGTCTATTTCATTACCAAAAACTCCCATTTTTGCCCAAGTATATATTACAGTTGGAATGGCAAATACCATAGATAGTACATACATTATAATTATAAGTACAATTACGGTAGCTAAAGTGATCCAAAATTCATCTTTAATCAGACTATAACTATAACTATAGGCATCAGTAGCATTCATATTTTTATAAACCATTATAGGAAATACGACTGACATTGGAACTATAACATAAAAAACAGGGATACAACATAGCACAGCTGCAAAACCTACAGTTAGTCCTTTGAGTATAGACAAACCTAAGAATCCCCAAAATGTGTTATTTACATTTTGCTTCACTTCGTCAATATTTGGGTTGCCTTTATGGTCAACATAAGATTTAATGTAATGTAATGCTGTTGAGGTCGTAAAAACATAAGCTAGAGTAGCAGTTACAATATAAACTATATAGGCTAAAATCATTTTTAATGGGTCTGAGTAAATTTCAGTAGAGTTAATAAAATCAAAATTGAATTGATCACCAATTATATATATGTAAAATATAAGTCCAATGATAAACAAAGCAATGTAAGGACCAGCAATTTTAGCTATGGCTCCTAAGAAAGGTCTAAATTCATTTCTTATGAATGCAAATGTATCGGCTAAAATTTCTCCAAATTCTCGTTGCTTTTTTAATTCTATATAGGTTTTCATTATTTATTTTTAAGTTAATTGCTTAGTTTCTTTTTTAGTTGAGACTTTCTATAGAGCTGCCTTGGATAGATTACGTAATAAAAAATGATAATAGATAGTGATCCACCAATAATCAATATGGCCAACCAATCTGGCATTTCTGTATGTCTTGTCACATAGCCTTCTAAAAATCCAGCTACAATGAAAAAAGGGATTGTACTTATTAATATTTTTAACCCATTAACAACACCACGTGTAAAAGCTTCTACACGTGTATAAGTTCCTGTAAAGAGCATGCCGTTGCCAAGAACCAAACCAGAGCATCCTGCAATAATAATTACTGAAATTTCAAAAGTACCATGAATCCAAATGGTTCTAACCGATTCCCACAATAGTCCTTTCTCATAGAAAAAGTATTGAAAGCTGCCTAGCATAATGCCATTACTCATCATGATATATAGTGTGCCAATTCCTGCCATTATACCATAACCAAATGCCATTAATGCTACTTTAATGTTGTTGATAGTAATACCTAGCGTCATATTAAACTCACCCATTTTTTTATAGACACCCATTGGATCATTATTTTCAATGTTTTTCAAGGTCATATTCACATAGCTATCACCTAATATTGAACGTACGAAATCACCATCTGTCGCTGCAGAATAGGCACCCACTATGCTAAACAATACAAAAACTATAAATGAAACTAATAATTCTCGTTGGTGTTGATAGAACATGAGTGGAAATTCGGTCTTAAAAAACGAGATAAGTCTATTTTTGGGTACTTTTTTAGTTTTATAAATTTTTTGATGCGCTTGTGAAGCAATTTGATTTAAATACCGTTCTGTATTACTATTTTGATAAAAGGTTTTGGCATAACTGAGATGATCTG
This sequence comes from uncultured Psychroserpens sp., assembly GCF_947503375.1. Taxonomy (GTDB): domain Bacteria; phylum Bacteroidota; class Bacteroidia; order Flavobacteriales; family Flavobacteriaceae; genus Psychroserpens. The sequence continues at coordinate 129,526 of NZ_CANNDQ010000004.1, read as the reverse complement.
TAATTTCTATGTAGAGGTCAGAAAGCTCATCAGGATCAATTGAATTATTATTTGAAAGAACGCTTTCAAATCTTAACCATTTATCTTTATTTTGCTTTACGAAAGCAGCTTCTCGCATTATCACGCCAATTTGCTACCAAAGAAAAGAAAATATGGAAGAATTTCAAATAGAAACCGCTCAAAATGTAGGTATTCAACAAAATGTTGCTAATCTTGGCGATCGCATGTTAGGTTACTTGATTGATAGTCTGGTGATAATAGTCTATTTAATTGCCATGATTATGGTTCTGGCTGCACTTGATCTTGATTTAGGAGATCAATGGGCAATATACTTACTACTATCTTTACCAGCTTTTTTGTATTACGTACTATTAGAAACCTTCTGGAACGGCAAGACTATTGGTAAATATGCAATGAAGACTAGAGTAGTGAAAATGGATGGTTCTAAACCTGGTTTCGGTAATTATTTTGTAAGATGGATTTTAAGAATCGTAGATGTTTCTCTTACAAGTGGTGGTTTGGCAGTTTTGAGCATTTTAATTCGAGGTAATGGGCAACGTATTGGTGATATTGCTGCAGGTACTACTGTTATTAGTGAGAAAACAAGAATTACAATAAAAGACACAATATTAAAAGAAGTACCAGAAGGTTATGTGCCTACTTATAGCCAAGTCACATTGTTCAAGGATGAGGAAATGCAGTTAATTAAAACGCTTTATGATGAAGCGAGATTTAAAAGTCAGCATAATATCATTCTATCTTTACACAATAAAATTGTAGATGTAATGCAAATAGAAACTAAACAGAAACCAATTGATTTTGTTGATACAGTTATTAAGGATTATAACTATTATACCCAAAAGATGTAATGTTTTTTCAAATTATAGACATTCTAGGTACAATTGCTTTTGCAATTTCGGGGGTTTTGGTGGCTCTAGATAAGAAAATGGACCCTTTTGGTGTACTTATTATTGCTTTCGTTACTGCCGTTGGAGGTGGTTCACTGCGAGATGTGCTAATAGGTATAGAACCAGTGTCTTGGATGACCAACATGACCTATGTTTATGTTATTGTTGCATCTGCTGTTTTTGCTGTATTACTTCGGAAAAAAATTAACTATCTACGTAAATCACTTTTTTTGTTTGACACCATTGGAATTGGTTTGTATACTGTAGCTGGAATTGAAACAGGTATTGTAGCTGGTTTACATCCCATAATTTGTATAGCTTTAGGTACGATGACGGCCTGTTTTGGAGGTGTAATTAGAGATATTCTTTGTAATGAGATTCCTGTAATTTTTAGAAAAGAAATTTATGCAACACCATGTATTTTGGGAGGATTTACCTATTTCTTGCTACGCGAACTTATTGCCGATGTTAATTTTATTTTTGTTATAGCTGCACTAATCGTTATTGCAGTTCGATTATTAGCTGTAAAGTTTAAAATAAGCTTACCTAGTTTATATAAAGATGAAAAGTCTTAATTAGTATGAAAATAGATGGTTTTATTTCGGTTGTTGCTTATTAGGTTTGCTATTATTTGTTGGTCAATTTAAGTTTTTGTGTCACAATATTAGCTATGTCACTACTTAAACATGGATTACACTGCTCATTCGAAATTAAGATCCCAAATGAGTCGTCATGCTTCAAAGCATATCCATGTTCTCCTTTAAATGTTGGAGTGCCAAAAATAGTATTCTCTTTAATTTTTTGCTTTTCAAATACAAATCCAGGTTTTAGTAGTACAAATAGATCTCCTGAGTTTTCATGGTCTAGATTAATCTTATCCAACTCGCTTTTTTCATAGATATCGTCTATAACATACATTTTATGTTCAGGATGATATAGGTTTTCAAAGACAGCCTTAATTTGTTTTAATAGACGTCTCTTCTTGACATCATCAAGTTCCGGATTAATATAAACATGAGCAGAGACCTTACCTGGTACGACCATAACTTTCCAGTCATTTGAAGTTTTGTCAATATTAATTTTATGCGAAATAAGTAGATTGTCTATATCTATCGATGTGTGAACTGGAGAAAACCCATGACCTGAAGTAATTATAAGCTCATAATTATTTTTCTTGGCATAGTTTTCAATTTTTTTAAAATCTTCATCCATACGTTTATAAGCATTAGCATATTGCTGTTTTGTTTTAGTCGATGATTTTTTTAATTGAAGAAAGGCATGGTTGTATCTATCTATTAGAGGGTAGTCTATCACTATAAGGTCATAGTTATTGTTTTTTGCAGAAAATGAGAAGCTATTCATAATAAAATCAGTTTCTGTATTTATTTCGTCAATTAGAGTGAGGTCTGTTATTTTGCTATCTGAATATAATGATATGTTTGGCCATCCTTTGGAAGTGCTTACGTTTTCATCAATAAGTTTTAAAAAGTCATAAGGATAACCTCTATTTTTATACGTTCCTCTTACATATAATTGTAAAGTGTCAGACGAACATTCCAACCATTTGAATCTAAAAGATTCATTCAAAGCGTTAGCATTTTTAGTTTCAACTTCTAACCAATTTTCTTTTCTTAATTTTCCAATAATTCCGTTATTAAAATTATAATCATTATCTATAATCAGTTCATTTGTATTTGTTTTTTTGGATATCATATATACAAATAATGAATCTAGACGATGATCATTCGATGAGAATTTTGAGTTCTCTTTGAGGGTATTATATTTAATTATAGTGGTGTCACTATTTTTTTGATATGGAGTAAGTTGTAAAAAACTTGAGCCATTGATTTTTTTGCCTTGTGCAATACAATGTGTGTTGTTATTATTATCGTTGTTATGATGAAATACTAAGGCTCCTAGGTTTAGTATCTTTTTATCATCATTATTGGCACTCTCTATAAATGTTTGAGAACCAAAAGGAAGTGAGAATCCATTAACTTTCTTATGAGAACTATCTGTTTTTACTGCAAAGGAATGTCCAATAATACCATGTACATTAGGGAATTCGCCTGTTTCAAATGTAGCAATGTTAGAAATGGTTACCGCATTAGTAATGGGTGTGAGTTTTTTAATTAGACCTTCGTTGTATTTTTGTTTGAAAAAACCATTCGATTCTACAGAATCTAAATAAGTTATCAAGCTTGTGTAAGGAATGCCTCTAGAGTGAATGATGATGATTTTTTGACTCGATTGTTCAGATTTAGAACAGCCAAAGGCTATGATACTTATTATGAACAAGAACTTTTTCAAACACTTATCTGTAGCAATGTGTACACCCATAAACATTCAGGTTTATGGGTGTACATATAGTTTACTTTGTTGTTGTTGGTACTGGAAACCCTCTATCACGCATCAATGCTTCAATTTTTGCATCACGACCTCTGAAAAGGCGATAAGCTTCAGCAGGATCCATTGCATTTCTAGGAGCAAATAAATACTTTACAAGTTTATCTGCTACCTCTGCATCATAGAAACCTCCAGGTGATTCTTTAAAAGCTTCTGCGGCATCACTAGTTAACACATCTGCCCACATATAACCATAATATGCAGTTGCATAACCTTCACCTGAGAATACGTGACCAAAATGCGGTGTTCTATGACGCATTGGCAATTCTTCAGGCATGTTTAGTTCTGTTAATGTTTCACGTTCAAACTGATCAATATCAATATTAGTTGGATCTGCCAAATGAAGCTTCATATCGATAAGAGCCGATGCTAGGTACTCGGTAGTACCAAAGCCTTGATTAAAGGTTGAAGCTTTTTTGATTTTTTCAACCAGATCAGCAGGTATAGGTTCGCCAGTTTTGTGATGTACTAAGAATTGATTAATAACTTCATCTGTAGATAACCATCGCTCTAAAAGTTGCGATTGAAATTCAGTATAATCTCTAACACCACCATTTAATGTTGGATAGGCCACATTACTTGAGAAAAAGTGTAGCGCATGACCAAATTCATGAAAAAATGTTTCTGCATCATCCCAAGACACTAATACAGCTTCACCTGGTGCTGGCTTTACAAAATTTGAATTGTTTGATGCTAATACATTGGTCTCACCTTGGTAAGAGGTATAGCTTCTGTATGTCGTTGCCCAAGCTCCTGAACGTTTACCTTCACGTGCAAATGGATCGAGATACCATAGACCAATATGTTTGCCAGAGTCTTTATCTGTAACTTCCCAAACTTTCACATCTTCATGAAATACAGGAACTTTACCTTCTTCAACAGGAGTAAACTTATAGTTGAATAAACGTCCAGCAGTGTAGAACAAAGCTTCAGTTAGTTTATCTAATTGTAAATATTGTTTAACTTCATCACTATCTAGATCGTATTTTTTCTTACGTACTTTTTCGGCATAGAATCTATAATCCCAAGGTTCAATTGTAATATTATCTCCATTAGCATCAGCAATGGCTTGCATGTCTGCAACTTCTTCTTCTACTCTGGCTATTGCAGCAGGCCAAACGGCCATCATTAGGTTCATTGCATTTTTTGGTGTTTTAGCCATGCGATCTTGCAAGCGCCATTCAGCATAATTATTATAACCCAAAAGCCCTACACGTTCTTTACGGAGTTTTAAAATTTCTGCTATGAGCGCATTATTATCGTAATCATCACCATTATCTCCACGAGAATAATAGTTAGTCCAAACTTTTTTGCGTAATTCACGCTCAGTAGAATACGTTAAGAACGGATCCATTGATGATCGTGTATTGGTAATAGCATACTTGCCTTCTTGTCCTTTGTCTTTAGCAATTTTTGCTGCAGAGTTAATAAATGATTCTGACAAACCATTTAATTGATCTTCATTTAAATAAGTTACATAGTTTTCTTCATCATGAAGTACATTGTTTGAAAATTTTGTATATAATGAAGATAATTTTTTATTGATTTCAGCATAACGTTTTTTCTTGTCTTCATCTAAGTTAGCACCATTCATTTCAAAACCTTTATAGGTCAAATCTACTACGCGTTGTTGTTCTGAAGGTAATGGCTTTTGCTGAGATGCGTCATAAACAGCTTTGATGCGTTCAAAAAGTTTTGTATTTTGAGAAATCTTTGAGTTATATTCTGAGAGCTTTGGCGCTAGTTCAGTTTGAATTTCTCTGAATTCTGGTGAAGACATATTGCTACTTAGTATCCCATAGTATGTGAAAACATGATTCAATTCATCGGCAGATGCTTCAAGTGCTACAATGGTGTTTTCAAATGTTGGCGCTTCAGGAGCATTTGCAATGGCTTCAATATCTTCTAATCCAAGTTCCATTCCTTTTAATACAGCTTCTTTTATATCAGCAACATCCATTTTGTCAAAAGCAGGAACACCTTGATAAGGGCCTGTCCATTCTTGTAATAATACATTATCGCTCATGGCAATTGGGTCTTCTTTTTTTTCGTCTTTCTTACAACCTGTAAGAAGGATAATACTGCATATGCATACAGCTTTAATTGATTTTAAAATCATTATATAATTGTATTAGTTTTAGTGAGGCTGAAGATATTGAAAATTGTCTGAAATTTATGTTGGATTTATGTTAAAACATCACTCTAAAATCTCAACGGTTTTGATGTAGACATTCTGTAATGGCCAATCGGCATCATCGGTTTCAACTTCAGCAATTTTATTAGCAACATCAAGTCCACTGATTACACGACCAAAGATGGTGTAATCTCCATCTAGTTGGTATTGATTACTTAATGTTATAAAAAACTCATAAGGCGATGCTAGTTTGTATGGATTGTCAATATCACTACTAGGCATAGAAATAACACCTTTATCATGCCTAAAACCACGTTTGGTATCTGTTGGTAATAAGTACTTGCCAATTTTAGTGCGTTTTTTCATTACTTTTCTGTCGTCTGTGCTTCCACCTTGAATGATGTAATTCTCTATGACACGATAAAACTGAGTGTTTTCAAAATAACCTTGTTTGGTTAGATAGATAAAATTAGCACGATGGAATTTGGTTTCGTTGAACAATAAAATATCAATATTACCAAAATCGGTTACCAAGCGAACTTTATTTTCTTTGTGTTCTTTTTCATATTGCAAAAAAAACTCCATGGCATTCTTGCTACTTAGTAAAGGGTATTCACGTTGTTTTTTAACAGGTAAAGAGTCTATCGCTTTAGTCTTTTTTTGACCTTGCTTTGTTACTAATGAATCCGCTGTAAATGTGCTTTTGTTTTTATGAGATTGTTTATCTTCACAATTCATAAAGCATAGACATAATATAAATAGTAATAACCTCATTGTATTCAAATAATATAGATAAATAAGCAAAGCATTTAATTTGATGGATTTCAATACATTTTCAAAATCAATACCAAAAATAAAAAATCTTGAACTTCCTGGAGAGGCTTCTCAAATTAAAATGTCTCCTCCTTATCGTTTAGAACTTATGGAACGGAATAGAGAATTGATAAAGACGGCTAAAAGAGCTGCTGTTTTAGCTTTGTTTTATCCAAATACCTCTAATGAAACACATTTGATTTTGATCTTGCGTAAAACGTACAAAGGTGTGCATTCTGCACAAGTTGGTTTTCCTGGAGGCAAAGTAGAGCAAACTGATACAGATTTAGAACATACTGCACTTAGAGAAACGCATGAAGAAGTTGGAGTTAATATTTCTAGAACCAATGTGATAAAGACGATGACGCCAATGTACATTCCACCTAGTAATTTTGCTGTGCATCCATTTTTAGGCATCGCAACTAATACACCTAACTTTAGAAAACAAGATGAAGAAGTTGAAGATTTAATTGAAGTGCCACTATCACATTTTTTAGATGATTCTATTGTAATTAATACAACCGTACCAACATCGTATAACATAAATGTTGAGGTACCAGCATTTAAACTTAATGAGCATGTGGTATGGGGAGCAACGGCAATGATGCTAAGCGAAATTAAAGACGTGTTAAAAGCTGTGCTTTAAAACTTCAGTTTTGTACTTTTGTCGATATTTAAAATGAAATTCAATTATGGGATTGTTTAAAAAGAATCCTTTTGGACACACACTTTTCGTAAAGAAATGGTTAATAAGAATCCTCGGATTGCTAACGCATCGAAGATTTAGAGGGTTTAATGAACTACAGATCGAAGGTTCTGAGATCATTAAAAATTTACCAGATACAAATGTTCTTTTTATATCAAATCATCAGACATATTTTGCCGATGTGATTGCTATGTTTCATGTGTTTAATGCTAGCCTTAGTGGTAGGTTAGATAATATAAAGAATGTTGGTTACTTATGGAACCCTAAACTGAACATGTATTATGTTGCGGCAAAAGAGACTATGAAGTCTGGGTTATTGCCTAAGATTTTTGCATATACAGGTTCTATAAGTATTGAACGAACATGGCGAGCTAAAGGGCAGGATGTCAATAGGCAAGTGAAGATGAGCGACATTACTAATATTAAAAAAGCGCTAGATGATGGTTGGGTAGTTACGTTTCCACAAGGAACAACTACACCTTTTAAACCTATTAGAAAAGGCACAGCACATATTATAAAACAATATAGGCCAATAGTAGTACCTATAGTTATTGATGGGTTCAGGCGTTCGTTTGATAAAAAAGGATTACGTGTTAAAAAGAAAAATGTATATCAATCTTTTGAAGTTAAAGCACCTTTAGATATAGATTATGAAAATGAATCAATAGCAGATATCGTTGAAAAAATTGAATACGCTATTGAACAACATCCATCATTCTTGAAAGTGATTCCTCAAGAAGAATTAGAAGAAAAAGAACGCTTAAATAGAGAATTAAGAAATTGGTAAAGTCACTTAAGCTTCTAGTTTTTTAAGTTCATTATAATTGCGATTAAGTCTTCTCAATAATATGCCGTAAATGAGCTGGTAAATGACCCAGAAAACAAAGACAAAAGCGGCAATTACAAGAATCATTATTAATAATGTTATAAGCATTTGCTTATCTGAAAACTCTGCAAATTGAGGTGCGATATCTGGGTTTCGATATACCGTATAATACAATCCAAAAGCCATTGAAAGAAACGCTACGACCAAGTTGTATATCACATAATATTTAATGACCTTTCTAGTCTTTAAAATACTCTCCATGAGTTGTTTAGCACTATCAGTTACCGATATGGATTTATAAGATTTATATAACAGATACACAAATAAAATTACAATAGCAATACTTAAAATTGTAATGATTAATACGGTCGCACTGTTGCCATAAATGGCTTCAATATCTTCCCGGTATTTTTCAGATGAAAAGTAAGGCACACTGTTTATAACGATCCAAAACACTAATTCGGCAATGCTTATATAATATAAGGTCTTAACAATAGAAGACGATTTTTTTAAAAGCATTGGATAGATGTCTTTGCTTGAAAATTGTTGCTCTTTTGAGGTGTTTTTACTCTGCCAATCTTTCTTTAATAAATCTAATTCATCCATAGTTTTACGGATTTAATATGGTTCTTAACTTGGTTTTAACTCTATTCATTTTTACACGTGCATTAACTTCTGTAATACCAAGAGTTTCACTTATTTCGCTATAATTCTTGTCTTCTAAATACAAGAAAATTAGAGCTTTTTCAATGTCATTTAGTTTATGTACAGCTTTATACATAAGCTTTAATTGTTGTTCTTCAGTGTCATCATAAGGTTCAGATTTTATCTTAAACTGAACATTTTCAAATTCTTCTGTCTTTATACTTCGTTTAGATTTTCGGTAAAGTGTAATAGCAGTATTTAAGCCAACACGATACATCCAAGTACTAAACTTCGAGTCGCCACGAAACTTTGGATATGCTTTCCATAATTGTATAGTAATTTCTTGAAATAGATCATTGTGCGCGTCTTGATTATTAGTGTATAACCTGCAGACTTTATGCACAATGTTTTGGTGTTTTTCAAGTAATTCAACAAAACTATGTTCTAGTGCTTTATCCAATTTTTTATCAGTTAGTTATCTATATGTAGTTATCCAATTTAAATTGTTACATCTATGTTAAAGAATAATTCAAAAATAGAGTTTTAGAGCTGATAAACATTATCTTTATAGTCTTAATTTTAATGCTTTTTTGTATGAATATTCCACACTCAGATTTACAAAGAGTAGTCATCATTGGAGGAGGTTTTGCTGGTGTAAAATTGGCTAAGACTCTAGCAAACAAAAAAGTGCAAGTCGTGTTAATTGATAAGCATAATTACCATACATTTCAACCACTGTTATATCAAGTGTCTAGTTCAGGTCTCGAGCCAGACTCTATAGCCTACCCATTGCGAAAGATTATTAAAAAACATAGAACGTCATTCTTTCGTTTAGCTGAAGTTGAAGAAATACAGCCAGAGCAAAATCAAATCAAAACTTCAATAGGATACCTCTCTTACGATTATTTAGTTATTGCAACAGGAACGCGTACTAATTATTTTGGGAATGCCTCTATAGAAACCTACAGTATGCCAATGAAAAGTGTGCCACAAGCATTGAATATTAGAAGCCTTATTCTGCAAAATTTTGAAAAAGCAGCTATTACACAGTCTAAAGAAAAACGAGCTGCATTTTTAAATTTTGTAATTGTAGGAGGTGGTCCAACAGGAGTAGAGTTGGCAGGCGCAATTGCAGAACTTAAAAATAATATTCTTCCAAAAGATTATCACGATCTAAACCCTAGCGATATGCATATTCATTTGCTTGAAGGCGCCAATCGGGTATTACCACCTATGAGTGAACACGCCTCTAAAAAAGCAGAACAATTTTTGAAAGATTTGGGTGTAAATGTGCATTGTAATACGTATGTGAAAGATTATGACGGAAATAAAGTGACCACTAATTCAGATTTGGCCATGCAATCTGAAACACTAATTTGGGCTGCAGGTGTTACTGGAAATCCGATTCATGGTGTGTCTGCAAATGCATTATTAGAAAACGCTAATCGCTATAAGGTAAATGCATTTAGTCAAGTTGAAGGATATGACAATATTTTTGCCATAGGTGATATTGCATTAATGACCACAGATGCATATCCAAAAGGACATCCTCAAGTTGCACAACCTGCGATACAACAAGGGAAGTTGTTAGGCAATAACTTGATTAAACTCATCAATAAAAAGCCAATGAAACCTTTTATCTATCACGATAAAGGTTCTATGGCAACAATTGGAAGAAATAAAGCTGTAGTAGATCTAAAGCATTATAAGTTTGGTGGTTTCTTTGCTTGGTTTGTGTGGATGTTTATTCATCTTATGTCTCTAGTTGGTTTTAGAAACAGAGTTATTGTCTTCTTCAATTGGACCTATAATTACATTAATTTTGATAAAGCTGCACGGCTCATCATCCGTCCCTTTAAAAAATAATTTAGGCGTTCCCTTCGGTCAGGCTCTCAACTCTATCTTTTGTAAACAAAAGGATACCGTCTCCATCCTTAACGCTTTGTGTTGTCACATTGCAAAGTAGTCATACTAATGTAAATTATACTAGAATTTAACCAGTAGTAGTTATTGGTTTTTTGTAAAAACATGCAATTCGTCATTAATTTTTAACAATTCGGTGAAATAGAATTCCAAGAGTTTTCGAAATATATCAAGTTTGTACCGTCAATTAAAGCAAACCGTTTAATACAACCAAAAACATGAAAACTTTATCACGTATTCTACTTTTTTTTATTACAACACTTTCTTTTGCTCAAACAACAATAAGCGGTAAAGTTACCGATGCAAATAATCAACCTATTGTTGGAGCTAATGTTTACCTAGATGGCACTTATGATGGTGATACTACAGACGAAAATGGAAATTTTAATTTTATTACAGATAAAACCAGCACTCAGGTACTAATTATTTCTTATTTGTCATACGAAACAAAAAAGATTACACAGGATGTGAAAAACTTAAGTAATGTTCAAATAAAATTGCGTGAAGATGTTAATGCTTTGGATACAGTCGTTATTTCTGCAGGAACTTTTGAGGCTAACGATAATAGTAAGGTAGCCGTTTTAAAACCTTTAGATGTTGTCACTACTGCAAGCGCATTAGGTGATTTTGTGGGCGCACTGCAAACCCTTCCTGGAACTTCTACTGTAGCAGAAGACGGACGTTTGTTCGTAAGAGGAGGTGACGCCAACGAAACTCAAATATTTATTGATGGGATTAGAGTATTTACACCATACTCACCAACTACAAATAATATACCAACTCGAGGACGATATTCACCCTTTTTGTTTGATGGGATTACTTTTTCAACAGGAGGATATTCAGCAGAATACGGAAATGCGTTATCAAGTGTGTTGCTATTAAACACGATTGATGAGCCAGATCAAGAAAAAACAGATATTGGGATCATGACTGTTGGAGGCGCATTAGGTCATACCGAAAAATGGAATAAAACGTCTTTAAGTGTTAATGCATCATACATTAACTTAGCTCCTTATTTAGCAGTATATTCAGATCGTAACGACTGGGAAGAACCGTTTGAAGGTGCTCAAGGCGAAGCTGTTTTTCGTCAGAAATTTAATAATGGAATGCTAAAATTCTATGCAGCTTTTGATACTTCAAATTTTGATTTAACTCAGGAAGATATAAATAATTCAGAAGGCGTACGTTTTAAGCTAAATAACAGAAATTTTTACGCTAACACATCATATCAAGGGATTTTAGGTAATAATTGGTCAATGCAAACCGGTTTAAGTTATACAATAGCAAGAACTGATATTAAGGTAAATACTTTTGATGTAGATGATAGCGAAAACTCTGTTCATGCAAAATTAAAATTTAAAAAGCGTTTCAGTAGTAGATTTAAGCTCAATTTTGGAATAGAACATTTTGCTACAGATTTTGATGAAACGTTCTCTGAAGATGATTTTTCTGCAAGCTATGGATTTAAAAACGATAATACTGCAGCATTTGTAGAATCTGATATTATCTTTAGTAAAAAACTAGCTTTAAAAGTTGGTATTAGAGCTGATAATTACCAGCTTTCTGATGAATTTAATATTGCACCAAGAGCTTCAATAGCATATAAGACTTCAAAAAACGGTCAACTATCTTTTGCGTATGGCGATTTTTATCAAAATGCTAGTAGTAATATTTTAAAATTTGACTCTCAGGTTGAAACTCAAAATACAAACCATTACATTATGAATTATCAATATGTAAATGATGGTCGTCTATTTCGAGCTGAGCTTTACCACAAAAATTATGACAACTTGGTAAAATTTGATACTCAAATGGAAAGTTTTGATTCTAACTTTGATAACTCAGGCTCTGGTTATGCACAAGGTTTAGATTTTTTTTGGAGAGATAATAAAAGTATTAAAAACACAGATTATTGGTTAAGTTATTCTTATTTAGATACCGAACGTAATTATTTGAATTTTCCTGAACAAGCTCAACCAGGATTTGCCAATGCACATAATTTCTCTGCTGTCGCTAAATATTGGATAGACGATTGGAAAAGTCAAGTAGGTTTTAGTTACACTTTCGCTTCTGGCAGACCCTACACGAATCCGAATACAGATGAGTTTCTAGGGGAAACCACCAAAAGCTTTAATAGTATTAGTCTAAACTGGGCTTATTTACTATCACCACAAAAGATTTTGTATGCTTCGGTCAATAATGTACTTGGCTTTAAAAATATCAACGGATATCAATATGCTAATGCGCCTGATGTTAATGGTAACTTTAACAGACGCTCATTGCGACCTGCAGCAGATCAATTCTTTTTTATAGGTTTTTTCTGGACCATTAGTGAAGACGGAACAGATAATCAATTAGACAATTTGTAAAATAAAGTTTGAGTTTAGTTTTACATCGAAGTATGTATAATGCATTACTTAGTAGAAAGTATTTACTGAGTAGAATTTATACATGTTTTTCTATTGAAGAAGTTAAAATTCTTCTCTAAAAAATATGGCATTCATCAAGAGTTTATTTGTACCATACCAAAAAGCTCTAAAATTTGTATTATCTGTAAATGCTATAACTCTTCCAGATTTAAACTTGTTAAATTTAAATGGAACGGTTAATGCCAAACTGTCTAAGTTTGGTTTTGAAATGTAACCACTTAACAATGGATTTTTAGTATACTGTAATGGGTTATCATAACTTTGCTTATTTGGTTTTACAAATATCGTGTTGTTTCTAAATAAAGCAATATATTCGTTTTTGTATCCAAAATTTACAGGATGTGATCGGTCTTGTATGGCTTCAAATATGGCGCCGCCAATAACTTGTGCTCCTCTAAAATCGCTACGTTCTTCAAATGAAATATCTTTAGCTGTTAGTTCCATTTTTTTGAAGTCCAATACCATCAACTCATTACTTTTTAACCATCGTAAAGCATTTCTGTATGCTATTAATGTTCCACCGTTTCCAACCCATTGTTTTAATTTTTCGCTTGCATCTTTCTGCAATGATCCACTAGGCATGATAATGGTATTATAGCGTTCAAGATTAGCATAATTTAATGATTTACTATCTAATTTAGTGATATGCATATCGTAGCGTTGATCAAATAAGTGCCATATTTCTCCAGCGTCATAGCTTCTAATTCCGTCACCAACAATTAGAGCTACTTTTGGTTGCGTTAAGGTCTTAAATTGATTGCTTCCTAGGTCTATACCTTTAGTTAACCCAGTACTTACAGCTTCAATTTGTATGTGGTTGTCTTTAGCTACAGTTTGTAGAAACTGATAGAGATCTTCAGTAGACATATTTTGATTTTGAACAGGAATTAATATTGTTCCGTAATCAAATATTTTACTATTAATAATGAATTGTTTCATTCCTACCTTAGCTCTTATACCTTTATTTAAAATAGTGTTTAGTGCTTTAGGAGAGTAATACTCATGCCATTCCATAAGATAAGCATAGTTGCTTCTGGAAGAGACATTACCAGTTTTCATTTGAAGGGTTTCAATTTTTTTACCAGCATTTTCGATGTTTACGTTTTCTGCATAGTCTAGACCAAAAGCTAGAGGGAAAGTCCAAGCAGAAACATCATAAAACAAACTGTCTTGAAATTTAGTTCGCTTTTCAAACATAGCGTTGATCAGTCTTATATTCTTTTGGTTTTTCGGTACTATGTAAGCATAACCTTTTTTGAAGTGCTTATTGTTGGCTTTGAAATCTTTTTTAATCTCGTTAAATTCGATTTGATGTTGTTTTAATATTTCTGCTAGATGATAGGTTTTTGCAGCATCTTTTTCATCACCAAATACAATGGCTTTATCATTGGACTTTCTGGCTTCAATTCTCGCATTTTTATAAAAGTCATGTTGATATTTCAAAATAGCTGTACGCATAGTTTTTGCTGCATCTAAGGTAGATAGCGCTGTGGTAAATTGATTCCGAATGGCAAAAGGAAAGGTTAAGATTCCATTATCGCTTTCTTGTACATGTCCACGAGAACTAGCTTGCTCAAAAAGTATACCTATACTACCATTGATATCTGGAAATGTAGAACCTTTACCATAATAGAAATCATCAAAATTTTCTTCAGTATAATATAAGGATCCAATTTTATCTAAGGCTTTAGCGTGGAAATTTCCAATAGCCTTTGTGAGTTCTTGATTTATCTTTGGAGTGAGTGGGTGAGTTCGTGAGGGAATTCCAGGTTGAAAAAAGAAACTAGAATTCGTGCCCATTTCATGATGGTCTGTTAAAATATTTGGAAGCCACTTGTGAAAACTCTTAATACGAACTTTAGACTCTGGAAGTTGTACCGGAAGCCAATCTCTATTCATATCAAACCAATAGTGATTTGTTCTTCCTCCTGGCCAGACCTCATCATATTCTCTATCATTAGGATCTGGATTTAAATTTTTACTCTTATTGGTGTTGGCCCAATATGCAAAGCGTTGTAGACCATCAGGATTATATGAAGGATCAAAGAGGATGATTGTATGCTCTAGCATTTGTTTAACGTCATCACTTTCTGCAGCTGCTAGATAATAGGCGACAAGTAAAGCTGCATTAGAGCCACTTGCTTCATTGCCATGTATAGAAAACCCTTGATATACCACTATTGGTCTGTTGTTCACGTCTGCTTGGTTTGTTTCTGTAGCTGCGATGTGCTCTTTTCTTATTTTTTCGAGATTGGTATGATTCTTTGGAGCAGTTATTGTTAATAAAAGTAAGGGTCTATCTTCAAAAGTTTTGCCTCTATTCTCTATCGTTATCCGATCTGAAGCGTCGGCTAAAACTTGCATATAATGTACAAGCTTATCGTGACTAATATGCCATTCTCCTACCTGATGACCGATGATTGATTTTGGTGTAGGAATTTCAGGATTGTATGTAATATCTTGAGGAATATAATATGATAGATCTATTGTATTCTGAGCATTAATATGGATAACCGATAGTAAGAGAAGGAATATAATACGTTTCATAGGCAACAGAATTACAATTAGAGGTTTTAAGTATTGGCATGTAAAAATAAAAAAACCGTTACATAAAGTAACGGTTTCATATGTTTTAACATATAATTTAAAAATTAAATGTCTTCAAAGTTAATGTCTGTAAACTTATCAGCAGAATCTGAATTATCTGTAGAAGTTCCACCTTCAGCAACATCATCGTTGTTAGAAGTATACTCTTCTTTTTTAAAGTCTTTTTGATGTCTTTCGCTAATAACTTCATCACCTTTTTCAGTAATAATGTAGTCAGTCATCTCTCTCAAGATATTATTAAACTCATTAAAATCTTCTTTGTATAGGTAGATCTTATGCTTTTTGTAATGAAAAGAACCATCGTCGTTCGTGAATTTTTTACTTTCGGTAATAGTTAGATAATAGTCGCCAGCTTTTGTAGCTCTAACATCAAAAAAATAAGTACGTCGTCCTGCTCTTAGTACTTTTGAGAAAATTTCCTCTTTCTCCATCATTCCGTGATCACTCATAGCTAATTTTATATTATTTGTGTTGTTAAGTGCTTCAAAAATCTAAAAAAAAAGTAAGGTAAACAACAAATAATTATAATTCTTTTGAGCTTAGTTGATTTAAATAAAGTTCTTTGTAGTATCCGTCTATGTTTATCAAATAATCATGTGTTCCATTTTGAACAATTTTACCATCATCAAGTACAATAATCTTATCTGCATTTTTAGCTGATGAAACACGATGGCTGACAATTATTGTCGTTTTACCTCGAGATACTTTCTTGAGATTGTTTAATATTTTTTCTTCAGTTTCGGTATCTACAGCAGATAAACAATCATCAAAGAGCATGATCTCAGGTGCTTTAATAATTGCTCTCGCAATAGATATACGCTGTTTTTGCCCACCAGACAAGGTGATACCGCGTTCGCCTAATTTAGTTTGGTAACCATAAGTGAATTTTTTAATATTCTTATGAACATTTGCATTCTTTGCGGCTTCAATAACTTCATCTATGGTAGCGTCTTCTTTGCCAAACATAATATTGTTTTCAATTGTATCTGAAAATAAAAATGCGTCTTGAGGCACATAGCCAATACTATCTCTGAGATTATTTAAGTTAACTTGGTCAATCGAAACACCATCAACCGTTATAGAACCTTCTTGAACATCATATAATCTACCAATGAGATCTAGTATGGTTGACTTCCCAGAACCTGTTTTTCCAAGAATTGCTAGTGTTTCACCTTTTTTCAAAGAAAAACTAACACCATCCAAAGCTTTTATATTAGTGTCTGGATAAATAAAAGTTACATTTTTGAAATCAATATTACCCTCAATTGGTGTAGAATTAAAATTATTATTTTTAACCTCTGGTTCTTGTTTCAAAAAGGCGTTGATACGTTTTTGGGATGCTTCCGCTTGTTGTACTAAATTTGTGACCCAACCTACTGTAGCTACAGGCCAAGTAAGCATATTTACGTAAATTAAGAATTCGGCTATGGTGCCAATGTCCTCAATTTCGCCATTGATATACTGCATTCCTCCTATATAAGCCACAAGAATATTACTAATTCCAATTAATAAGATCATGGAAGGAAAGAATAAGGCTTGCACTTTAGTCAAATCTATTTGTTTTTGTTTACTTTCGTTTGACAGTGTTGCAAATGCTTGATTATTTTGGTCTTCTATACCATAAGATTTAATGATAGAAATTCCGCTAAACGATTCTTGTGTGTATGTTGATAAGTTTGACAAATATTCTTGAACAATAGTACTACGTTTATTAATTACTCGACTCAGTTTGTAAATGATGATCGACAAAAGTGGTAGTGGCAACATTGTATATAATGTTAATTTTGGCGCTACACTTAACATATATATCAATGCTACTATAAAAAGCGTAACCATGTTTGCTGTGTACATTATTGCAGGTCCTGTATACATACGAACTTTGGTTACATCTTCACTTATTCTATTCATAAGATCTCCTGTTCTATTTGACTTATAAAAATTGAGTGATAAACGCTGATACTGTTGATAGACTTCATTTTTAAGATCGTATTCAATGTAGCGAGAAACGTTTATAATGGTTTGGCGCATTAAAAATGTAAAAACACCAGCTATAATAGCTGCAATGATAAGATACATAATATTCATTGCAAGTTCATGCCTGAAGACCTCTTTAGTAACCTCATTATTCAATCCTTTAGATATGATAGTAATAGATTTCCCTATTAATCTTGGTGTAAATAAAGCAAATATCTTTGCGCAAATGGTTATAATTATACCAAAGAGTAAACGATAGCGATACTTATAAAAATATTTGTTGATGTGTCGTAGTTCTTTCATTAAAAAATGGAGCTTCAAATTTTAGAGATATGTTAATTTAACACACATATTTTTGTTAATACTCTAATATTGGTTTATTTTTGCACGCTATTTTATTTATAATTTAAAATAGCATTCAAATTTAATTTACATGACATCAGATGTTTTGAGTTCCACTGAACTTCATAAAATAGACCCAGTGTTTGGGCAATTATCTTTTGATAATCACGAACAAATTGTGTTTTGCAACGACAAAGATACTGGTTTAAAAGCAATAATTGGTATTCATAATACAGTTTTAGGACCAGCACTTGGTGGTACTAGAATGTGGCATTATAATAACGAATGGGAAGCGCTTAATGATGTACTACGTTTGTCACGAGGTATGACTTTTAAGTCTGCCATTACTGGTTTAAATCTTGGAGGAGGAAAAGCCGTTATTATTGGTGATGCTAAGACTCAAAAAACACCAGAACTTATGAAAAGATTTGGTGAGTTTGTACATTCCTTGAGTGGCAAATACATTACTGCTGAAGATGTAGGAATGACTACTGAAGATATGGATCTTGTAAGAGAAGTAACACCTTATGTTACTGGTATTTCTGAAAGTAAAGGTGGCGCAGGAAACCCATCTCCAATAACTGCCTATGGCGTTTTTATGGGAATGAAAGCTGCAGCAAAGTTTAAATTTGGAAGTGATATACTTGAAGATAAATCAGTATTTGTTCAAGGTATTGGTCATGTTGGAGAAGCCTTGGTAGAACATCTTGTGAATGAAGGCGCCAATGTAACTATTGCAGATATTAGTCAAGAACGTTTAGAAAATGTAAAATCTAAGTACGACGTTACAATTTATGGCGGACAAGATATTTATTCTGAAGAGATGGATATTTATGCGCCTTGTGCTCTTGGCGCAACAATTAATGATGATACCATCTTTAAATTGAAAGCTAAAGTTGTTGCTGGTGCTGCTAATAACCAATTGGCTATTGAAGATAAGCATAGCAAACAATTGCAAGAAAGAGGTATTGTTTATGCTCCAGATTTTTTAATAAATGCTGGAGGAATCATCAATGTTTATGCTGAGCTTGAAAATTATGGAAGGCAAGAAATAATGCGTAAAACAGAAAATATATACAATACTACTGAAGAGATATTAATTCGTGCTCATGCAAATAATGAAACTACTAATATTGCAGCTTTAAACATTGCTAAAGAACGTATTGAAATTAGAAAAAGAGAACAGTCTAAATAATAATTGCTCTAACTTTTAAATTTATAGTATTTTTGCAAAGCGTTTTTCTAAAAACAGTAAGTTGAATAACGTTTTTTATTTAAAGTTCTTTACATGCTCAACCGAAGACATATACGTATCAAAGTCATGCAAGCCCTTTACGCTTTTAAGGGTAGTGAAAGTGAAAACCTAAAGGTTAGTGAAACTTTTTTAAGGGGAAGTTTTGAAAGTACGTACGAGCTTTATCTAAGTATATTATCACTACTTATTGAAATTCATAAAAAAGCTAAAGATCATCAAATTAAGACGCAAAAAAAGTTTTTAGCTACTCAAGCAGAAAAAAACCCAAACTCTAAGTTTATCAACAATGAGGTATTGTTGATGTTAGTTGCTAATCAATCCTTAAAAGAAGAGCTAGAAAACCGTAAACTAAACCCTTGGTATTTAGATTTTGAATACGTTGATATATTGTACAAAGCAATAATAGAAAGTGATTTGTATAAAGATTATATGTCTACTTCAGTTTCAACATTTAGAGAA
Organism: uncultured Psychroserpens sp.; assembly: GCF_947503375.1. Lineage (GTDB taxonomy): Bacteria > Bacteroidota > Bacteroidia > Flavobacteriales > Flavobacteriaceae > Psychroserpens. The sequence continues at coordinate 110,099 of NZ_CANNDQ010000004.1, read as the reverse complement.
GACAAAGAATTTATTATAGAAATATTTGAAGAACTTATTGCGCCAAGCGATAAGCTTTACGATTACTTTGAAGATAAAAAACTAACCTGGCTTGACGATATTCCTGTGGTGAATACTGGAATATTAAAACTTATAAAAAAGTTAAAGCCTACTACTTCAGAACAACACTTTTTACCGAAACTATTTAAAGATCTTGACGACAGGGATTTTGGTGTAGATTTATTGAAAAAGACTATTTTGAATCAAAGTGTCTTTAGTGAAGAAATTGCTTCAAAAACCAAAAATTGGGATTCAGATCGAATTACACAGATTGATACTGTACTCATGCAAATGGCAATTTGTGAATTTCAAAAATTCCCTTCAATTCCTGTGAAAGTAACGATCAACGAATATTTAGAGATTGCTAAAGAGTATTCTACACCTAAGAGTAGTAATTTTATAAACGGTATTCTTGACAAAATCGTAAAAGAATATACAACGTCTAAAACACTCAACAAGATAGGAAGAGGATTACTTTAAGTGCCTTTAAAACCTAGAGGTTAACGTTAAAATTTGGCTCAAAAACTCCTAAAAAATTTTAATTACTTGAAATAATCATTACTTTTACGACCTTAAATCAAAAATCTTAAAAAATTTAACCAAAAATTTAAAGCAATGAAAAAAGTAATATTAGGATTAAGTGCGCTTTGTTTAGTAGCATTTACATCATGTAAAGAAGATGCTACAAGTAAGATCAATTCAGATAATGTAGCTGCTGCTGCTGAAAGAGATGCTGCTTCTAGTGAATTTCCAGTAATTACATTCGATGAAGCTGAGCATGATTTTGGTACTATAGTAAATGGTACACCAGTTGAAACAAAATTTAAGTACACAAATACAGGAAAGTCTCCACTAGTGGTAAGTAACATTAAAAGTACATGCGGATGTACAGTTCCTTCAGATTGGAAAAAAGAACCTTTAGCTCCAGGAGAATCTGCTGAATTTACAGTTAAGTTCAATGGTAAAGGTAATAATCAAGTAAGCAAAAGCATTACACTTACTACCAATACTGAAAAAGGATCAGAAGTTGTAAAAATCAAAGCATTTATTGAACCAGATCCAAATGCTCCAGCTAAAAAAGCAGGAACTGCAGCAATCAATAAACTAAACCAATAACGTTTAGAGCGTATACGTATTATGGAAAGTATTTTACCATTTGTTGCCATGTTTGCTGTGGTGTATTTCTTCATGATCGCACCACAGATGAAACGCGCCAAACAAGAAAAAAAGTTTGCAGCTGATTTAAAACGAGGCGATAAGGTAATTACCAAAAGTGGTTTGCATGGTAAGGTTGTTGATCTTAACGATAAAGACAACAGTTGTGTCATCGAAACCCTTGCTGGGAAAATTAAATTTGAACGTTCTGCAATTTCTATGGAAATGAGCAAAAAACTCAATACTCCAGCAACAACAAAATAAAGAATAGGAATAATAATTCCTAAATAAAAAAACTCCGAAAGTAATACCTTCGGAGTTTTTTTTATTTAGAATGATTAACTTAACAATTCTTGTATTTGTCATTTAAGCCAACACCATTTAAAATCATTGGAATGATTTTTTCAAGTCGAGTTTGCTTAGTTATATCTCTTTTTGCATCAGTTATATATTCACAATATTCTTTTTGTTTTCCAGAAGTTAGTTTTTTGAAACTTTCATCTAGTTCAGGCTGAGTTTCTAAAACGTGTTTTAATTCTTTAGGTGTAGGTACTTGTTTTTTTATGCGCTGAGGTTTTATCGCTTTCCCTAGTTTTTGATTTTCAATAGCTTCTTTAATATAAGCTAAGACTAAGTGTTTGTCTATATCATTTGACGATTCAAACCGCATTTGCCTTAAGGCTTTAGTTTTATTCTCTTGTGCATTGATTAAAAGGTTTTGTTCATCTTTTAAAAACACCCCTTGATGAAACCATAAACAAAAGTGATGTTTGAAAGCACCTATACCTAAAATGTTTTTTCCGTTTAAGCAATAGGTAGGCATGCTCCATTTGATGGTTTCCTCTAACTCAGTAGTATTAATGAGCTCTCTGAGCGTCATTAATGCTTCAGTATAGTGAACATTGTTTTCAATATATTCTTCAACAGAATAAACCTTTTTCATTACTTATTTAGCTTTTTCAGAAGTCAATTCTGCAATTTTACAAATAACTTCGGTTGCTTTAATCATACTTTCAACAGGGACATATTCGTAACGACCGTGAAAGTTGTGTCCTCCAGCAAATATATTTGGGCACGGTAAACCCATATATGAAAGCTGTGAACCATCAGTACCACCACGAATAGGTTTAATTAAAGGTTTAATCCCTAATTGCTTCATAGCTTCTTCGGCAATATCTACTATATGCATAACAGACTCAACTTTTTCCTTCATATTAAAATATTGATCTTTGATTTCTAAAGTAATTACTTCACGACCATATTCGGCATTGATATCATTGGCTAATTTTTGCATCACTTCTTTTCGAGCTTCAAAATGTGCTTTGTCATGATCTCTTATAATATACTGTAATATAGTTTCATCTACTTTGCCATCAATGTGGTGTAAATGAAAAAAGCCTTGATAGTCTTCAGTGTGTTCTGGTGTTTCTAACCTAGGTAGGGAGTTGATAAATGTTGTGGCAATATACATAGAGTTGATCATCTTTCCTTTAGCATAACCAGGATGAACAATTTTACCTTTTACTTTTACTTTTGCACCAGCTGCATTAAAATTTTCATATTCTAATTCGCCAATCTGACTTCCATCCATTGTGTATGCCCAATCTGCTCCGAACTTTTCGACATCAAAATGATGAGCACCTCTACCAATTTCTTCATCTGGAGTAAAACCAACGCGAATGGTTCCATGTTTTATCTCTGGATGTTTAATTAAATACTCCATTGCACAGACAATTTCAGTAATACCAGCTTTATCATCGGCTCCAAGCAAAGTAGTACCATCTGTGACAATGAGTGTTTGCCCTTTATATAGCAATAAGTCTTCAAAATAATCTGGAGATAAGATAATGTTTTGCTCTACATTGAGTGCTATATCTTTACCGTCATAATCTTCTATAACTCTAGGCTTTACGTTAGCTCCAGTGAAATCTGGACTTGTATCAAAATGTGAAATAAAGCCAATAGTCGGTACATCATGATCAACATTGCTTGGTAGTGTAGCCATAATATAAGCATTGTTGTCTATAGACACATCTTTCATACCAATTGCAATTAATTCTTTTGCGAGAGCATGTGCTAAATCCCATTGTTTAGCTGTACTTGGTGTGGTGTTGCTTTCTGGGTCAGACTCTGTATCTACTGTAACATAACTGATGAATCTATTGATCAGGTGTTGTTTGTCTATCATTGAAGGTGTTTTTTCAAAATTAAAAAATGCAAATGGGATTAAGAAGGTATTATTATAAAAATTAATAGTGCTTGATGTTTTATCTTAAAACATTTAAAATAATTGTAATGTTTTGTGCATCAATAGTAGCCAAATAATTGGTTGTCTTAACTGCTTACTAAAATGATTATTTCAAATTAATTATATGATAATTAAATAATAAGTGTTGTATTTTTGCACTTAAATTATAGTCATGTATAAGTTTTTTATTAGACCAATCTTCTTTCTTTTTGACCCAGAAAAAATTCATCATTTTACATTTTCCTTAATTCGATTTTTTTGCAAAATTCCAGGTGTTAGTCATTTGTTCAAATACTTATACGTAATAGAACATGAGTCATTAGAGCGGCAACTCTTTGGATTGACCTTTAAAAACCCGATAGGTTTGGCTGCAGGTTTTGATAAAGATGCAAAACTTTATAATGAGTTATCAAACTTTGGTTTTGGATTTATAGAAATTGGAACGTTGACACCTAAACCACAATCAGGAAATCCAAAAAAACGTTTGTTTAGGTTAAAAGAAGATTCAGCTATTATAAATCGAATGGGATTTAACAATGGAGGTGTTGAAGCTGCTGTTGAGCAATTAAAAGCCAACAAAGGCGTACTCATTGGTGGAAATATTGGTAAGAATAAAGTAACTCCTAATGCTGAAGCTGTTGAAGATTATAAGATATGTTTTAATGCTTTATTTGAGCATGTAGATTATTTTGTGGTGAATGTTAGTTCTCCTAATACACCAAACTTGAGGGCACTACAGGATAAAAAGCCATTAACAGAGCTACTAATGACACTTCAATTAGAAAATGCTAACCATAATAAAAGAAAGCCTATATTATTGAAGATTGCTCCAGATTTAACCAATGCGCAATTGCTAGATATCATAACCATTATTTCTGACACAAAAATTGATGGTGTAATTTCTACTAATACCACTATTTCTAGAGAAGGATTAATTTCAGAAAAACAAAAAGAGGTTGGTGGTTTAAGTGGTAAACCCTTAACAAACCGTTCTACTGAAGTAATTAAGTTTTTAGCGGAAAAAAGTAACAAAGCATTTCCAATCATAGGTGTAGGAGGAATACATTCGGTGAAGGACGCTTTAGAGAAACTGGAAGCAGGTGCAGACTTAATACAACTCTATACAGGTTTCATATATGAAGGCCCTAAGCTTATAAAGACAATTAATAAAGCATTAATAAAAAAGGCGAACTGAGTAATGTTCGCCTTTTTTATTATATATAGTATAGCAATTAATTTTTAATGAAGGACAATGTACTTGAATCATTATCTTTTTGCAGTTTTATAAAATACATACCATCGCTAAATGCTTCAACATTTATAGAAAGATCTTCTAGCTGTGCGATAGATTGACGTTTAACTAATTGACCTAACATATTATAGATAGCATAAGTGTCAGGCAAATTATTGGTGTTATTAGTCTTTATAGTAATAATAGAGTTTGATGGATTTGGAAATAGTGAAAGATCGCTATTTACAAAATAGTCATCAATACCTAATACATCGTTTGCCATAAATGCTTGATCAATAAAAGTAAATTGGCCACCAACTGTTATTGGAAAGTTATTTTCATCTGTTAATGTATATGAACCAGTACCATTTGAACAACAGATGCCATCACCAAAACTATCATTTATAGTAAATGAATAGCATTCGTTAGAAGCAACTGTAAATGTTTCGTTAATAGTAGTAAAATCATCAGTACCTTCAATATAAGGTCCGCCAGAATATAGTAAAGCATCATTGCCATCTCTTAGTTCCCATGTAGTTTCAGTAGGATAATCGTCTAAAGTTAGAATCAAATTGATCTCACTAGTTGAAATATCTTGAGTGCCATCAAATTCTACAATTTCTTGAAAAACTCTAGTAATCGTTTCACTCCCGTTTGATATGGTAAGTGCAACGTCATAAACACCTTCAGTGTTATATGTATGCGATGGGTTTTGCGTTGTGTAATCTATGACATCATCACCATCTACATCCCATTGCCATGAAGTTGCTCCAGAACTACTATCTGTAAATGCAACATCTAAAGACGTACAATTCCTTGAAGCATTTGTAATCATATTTACACTTATGCTTGGGCATGCCATATTATCTCTTGTTGCTTGATAAATAGCATACATCCTTGCATATTGTCCTTGAGAGAACTGAGTTCTACAAGCCTTACGAGAATACGACATGATATTTAATGGATCTGGAACATATGCTTGACCATTAGCATCAATACCAGTTCCTACATAGACACATGATGGCGTAACATTACTAGAACCTAATTGTGGATCTGCTGGTGTATCACAAATGAAATCACCAGTGCTAGTACAGTTTGAGCCATCAACTAACTCTTCTGTAAGTGTACTATTACTTGTTCCGTGTGTATGAGGTAATCCAAAAAAATGCCCAACTTCATGAGATAATGTACTTCCGTTTGTAGCACAAGAGTTTTGCATTAAAATAACATCTTGTCCACCAGGAGGGTAAGCATAACCACACAAGCCATTTCCAGATGAAGAACTCGTAACCGAGTTTGCAAAATAGATGTTGATAACATTAGGAACATTATTTGCCGAAGTCATGAGGCCTTCTTCATTAGTTTCAAAGTCATAAAATGAACTGTTGTTAATGTAATTAATTCCGTCACATAAGAAGAATTCTAAATATGCGTTAGCATAATAGTTGTTCATTACTGCCATAGCTGCATTCAACTGTGCTTCTGAAAGTCCACCAGTACCAGAACTTGTTCTAATAATGTGTGCTTTTACAGGAACAGAACTAATAGCAGATGAAGATCTTCTCTGTAAATCATTAGAAAAGAACTCACGTTCATATTGCTTTAGTTGTGGCAAAAGGTTCTTGATATAGGCTTCAGCCTCAGGAGTATATTCAGTACCACATTGAGGTGTGTGCTCTTGTGCAGAAACAAATAGTGTCGCTAATAGAAAAACACCTAAATTAAAGATGTTTTTGGTTTGGGTTCTTAATTTCATAATATCATATGTAGATTTCGATTGCAAGCGAAAATACAAAAAATTCGATAAAACATATATTTTTCTAGACCAAACACATGTTTTCGTTAGTTTTTTACCACTTTCTTAGTTGATATTGAACCATCAAAGAGTCTTAGTTTAACTAGGTATACACCATCATTTAAAGTACTTAAATCTAAGTTTATTTCATTTTTATGATTTTGATTTTCAATTTTAGCAACTTGTTTCCCTAATACATCATGAACGAGAACCTCTTCTAATGGGTTTGTTGAAGATGTACTAAATGTTATCATTCCATTAGTCGGGTTTGGGTAAAGTGCTATTTTATTAATACTATTTGAATCAACGCTCAATACTTGATCTAATGTTATCGTTAGAGTACCAATGGGTTTTGCATTAAACGGACCTTCATTGATGAGTGATGAAACAGGTTCAAAGTTTGGTGTTGTAGGTTGATTATTAGCGGTATAAGTTGTGCCACTATCGGTTCCTGCATCATAAGGAAATAAAGGAATTTCTATGAGTGTTTGCCAATTATTTCCATTTCTAAGATTAATACTATTTATGGCAATAAACCAATCTGGGCTAGGTGCTATCATAGATACTAAACTCAGTAAAGGATAATCTGAACTTACAATCACATTACTTAGAGTAGCAGAACTAATAGCTGCAAAAGGAGAGAACCCTTGCTGTAACCATTGATCAGCATTACCGTTTGCGATCTCGCTATTTACTTCGTTAAATAATTCGGTGTTTACACCACGTTCAGCAACATCCTTTACACCAACAGAAGCTAATGTATTCATTTCTACCAGTTTGTAATTACTATTGTGAGTAGCACCAACTAGGTTTGACCAGTGTGCATTACTAGGTATTGGAGCTGTACTATTACCTTTAATTGGATCTACTATTTCATTTTCCCAATCACTACTAAATGTAATATTATATCTGGCTGTAGATTGAGCAAAAACAGAACTAAGCGAGCAAAAAAGAAGTAGAATTGTAGCGAATTTTAAATATAAAGTAGAGTTTTTCATTTCTATAGCTTAATGATTATGTTATGTTTAAGTCGTAATTGTATTTTAATTACTTACAATATTTTAAAACTTTATTTTAATAGTATTTTTGTTTAAAATTTTTAACTACTGAATTACGAGCTTCTTATATCGTTTGTAATAGCTACTTCAGCTTTAGCTATTTCTCCTGGCCCAGATAATATTTATGTGTTAATGCAAAGTATTGTTAATGGAAAAAAATATGGCTTTGCTACTGTTGCTGGTTTGATTTCTGGTTGTTTAGTGCATACAACATTAGTTGCGTTTGGAGTATCTGCTATTATAAAAGAGAACGACCTGCTTTTTTTTATGATTAAGTTATTTGGTGCGTCATACTTATTATATCTTGCATATAAGGTATACAAGTCTAATTCAAAATTACATATAGGCTCTCAAAATATTCCTAAAAAAAGTGTAGTACAATTATTTAAGCAAGGCTTTGTTATGAATGTTTTAAACCCTAAAGTATCTATCTTTTTTCTGGCGTTCTTTCCTGGGTTTTTATTTAGTAGTTCACTGAGTACTGTAAGTCAGTTTTATGTTCTAGGGATCTTATTCATGCTTGTTTCAGCAATCATATTTTCAGTAATAGCAATTTTAGCTGGCTGGATTTCTAATTACATCAAACAAAGCAACCGTATCGGTTTATACCTTAAATGGTTACAAATTATTGTATTTATTGGAATTGCAATTATCATTTTTATCTCAAAAAAATAGCTGCTGAAAAATCATCTTAATTACTATCTTTGAACAACAATGAATACACCACTTAAGATAATTGAATGTCCTCGTGACGCTATGCAAGGGATAAAGGATTTTATTCCTACAGATAAAAAAGTACAATACATACAATCGTTATTAAGGGTTGGATTTGATACTATAGATTTTGGGAGCTTTGTCTCACCAAAAGCAATTCCTCAAATGGTAGATACTGCAAAAGTATTATCTCAATTAGATTTGAGTGTTACAACAAGTAAACTTTTAGCAATAATTGCAAATACTAGAGGTGCAAATGATGCATGTCAGCATCCTGAAATCCAATATTTAGGTTATCCGTTTTCAATTTCTGAAAATTTTCAAATGCGAAATACGCATAAGACCATAGCGCAATCTGTGGTGACATTGTCAGAGATATTAGAATTAGCAAATGCACATAATAAAGAAGTTGTAGTTTACATTTCTATGGGTTTTGGAAATCCTTATGGAGATCCTTGGGATGTTGGTATTGTTGGAGATTGGACAGAACGACTTAGTAAAATGGGAGTTAGGATCTTATCTTTAAGTGATACTATTGGTAGTTCAAATCCTGAGAGTATAGATTATTTGTTTTCAAATCTTATTCCAAAATATCCAAATATCGAGTTTGGCGCCCATTTACATACAACACCTACCACATGGTTTGAAAAGGTTGATGCAGCTTACAAGGCAGGATGTATGCGATTTGATGGTGCTATTCAAGGATTTGGTGGCTGTCCTATGGCCAAGGATGAGCTTACAGGGAACATGCCTACCGAAAAATTACTATCATATTTTACATCCAAAAAGAATAATCAGCTCAATGCCATGAGCTTTGAAAGTGCTTACAATGAAGCAACAAAAATATTTACTTCATATCATTAAAGAAAAAGAGTCATTATTTTTATAATGACTCTTTTTTTAATCCAATAGAGAGAGAACTGAACTAGAATTTTAATTCTAAACCAGCATATGCTCCAAATGGGTGACCAGGTCTTAGTCCAGCAGGAACTCTTGATACAGCATAGGTTTCATCTAATAGATTGATCACGTTTCCTGTAAGGCTTAAATACTTGGTAATATGATATTTTCCTGAAAAATCTATTATGAAATTAGAGGTCACACCATTGGTGTCTGTAATATCATCTGTGCCAGCAGTAGTTCTAAAAGCACCATTATATCGTCCATTTAGATTTAATTCAAACTTCCTATGCTCTAAAGAAATTGATGTGTTGAATTGATGTTTTGCTATGTAGGGTAGTTCATCACCTTTTGTAACTTCTCCCCAAAGGTCATCATCGCTTCCAAAACTATTAAGAAATTCTGTGTCTGTAAAAGTATATCCAAAAGTAATTGGCAACTCAAATTTTGAATTTTTATTTAAAAGATTATAGTTAAATAAGACCTCTAAACCTCTAACACTTACTTCACCTGCATTAAATTGTTCTAGTGAGCCAGTTCCTCCTGTTGCTGCCAAATCGCTTCCTAGCAAATTACTGTAATCATTATAAAAAGCGACAACCTCTCCTCGTAAGCCTAAAAGATTAAATCTTGTTCCTATTTCATAATTTACACTCTCTTCAGCTTTTTGTCCTTCTTGATTACTTGGAGGAGAAAATCCTTTATGTACTCCACCAAAAACAGAAACATCGTTATTAAATTTATAGTTAAAGCCTATACCAGGAATGAAGACATCAACGCTGTTTTCTCTAGTTGAAAGGTTGTTCCCAACTCTACTAGGATCATTAGACCCAAAATTTTCTCGTTCTAAAACTATGTTTTCATATCTAAGACCTGGAGTTAGTGTAAGGTTCTTATACTTTAATTTATACAAGGCATATGCAGCAAATGCTTTAGCACTACTTATTCTGTTTGCATCAGTACCAGGTGTAGCTTCTGTAGTTTGGATCATTTCACCATTAATGATGCTATAACCATCTTTCCATTGAAAACGATCTTCTTCATCATAATGATAACGTAAACCTATCTCTAGATCATGAAACATTTGTTCTCCAGACCAATGATAATCAAATTTTGTTTGTACGCCTTTAGAAACATAATCTCTATTATTAGCTTTTACTAAAAGTGCATCAGCATCAGAGTTTGTATTTCCATTAACAATATTAAAGTGATTAGGAAATTCATTTGGGCGCTCAAGTATTGAAGCTATAGCAATTTTTTCTCCGTCGGAGACAACATCATTCAACTTATACCAATTCCTAGAAAAGCCATTATAATATCCTGTAGTAGTAATTCTTAGTTTTTGATTAAAATCCATTTGATGAGTAACCATAAATTGTATATGATCATTAGTCATAACATCTTCTTGAGAACTGGCATATCTGTCAAAAGGATTAATATTAAAGTCGTTTTGGCTCAAACCTAAGTAAGTCTCGTTTGATACCTCATCTGAATATTGAAATTTAACATCTACTGCTTGTTGAAATTCGGCATCAGCCTTACTATTGATTCTAAATTTAGCAACGACATCATTTTTATCAAAGCCAGTATTGCTTTCATCAGGTAGATTTTTAAAACCATCCGAATTAAAATTCAAATATTCTATACTATAACCAAAAACACCTTTTTGATCTCCAAATTTTGCATGAAACTGATTTGTGTTAAAACTTCCTGTGCTTGCTTTTACTTGACCACGAAATGTGTTAGGAATTTGACTAGAAACAAGATTAATTGCACCACCCGTAGTAAATGGGCCATATTGTACTTGACTACTACCTTTTAGTATTTCCACAGCTTCCATTCTTGCTACAGAAGGAAAGTAATAAGCTGCAGGAGCACTATATGGAGCAGGAGCAATAAGAACACCATCTTCCATGATCGAAATTTTAGCACTACGTTCTGGTGACGTCCCTCTTAAACTAATATTTGGCCTTAGACCAAAACCGTCTTCTTCGTAGATGTTAACACCAGGAACAGTTCTGAGTACTCTGTTGATATCTGTATAATTAAATTTTTGAAGTTCTTCAGGAGAAATGTAATATGAAGATCCCGTTCTGTTTTTTGCTTGATACTTGCTACCAAAAATAACATTCGTTTTGAGCAATATTTCATCAAGTTGCTGAATAGAATCTTTTTTAGTGTTATCATTATTTTGAGCTGCAACCACTCCGCAGATAAGTAGGAATAATAATACGATTTTGGATTTCATTTATTTAGACTGATTTAAAATAGTTAATAATATGGGCGCAAATTTAAGGATGAATTTTACTTAAACAAAGTTTATTTAGAATAAATAAAAATAAAATTTATAATTATTTGATAATCAATTTATTCTTACTGGTAGAATTTTTAGCATTTAATATTATAAAGATTGATGGAATACGAAATTCTAAATCAGAATGCTTAATTTAGTAGCTCATTATTAAAAAAAAGAAAGATGAATGCTACAATAGAAGAACTATTAAATAATCAAATAAAGTATGAAGCTACTGCATCTATGCAGTATTTGGCAATGGCTTCTTGGGCTGATGCTAAAGGTTATAATGGTGTTGCCGATTTCTTTTACAGTCAATCAGAAGAAGAGCGTGTACACATGACCAAATTGGTGAAATTCGTAAACGAAAGAAGTGGTAATGTTGAAATCCCTGAATTAGAAAAACCAAAAGCAACTTACAAAGGGTTAAATGAGTTGTTCGAGAAATTTCTAGAAAGCGAAATGTTTGTAACTGAGCAAATCAACCATGTAATATATAAATGTTTAGAGCTTAAAGATTATAATGTACACAACTTTATGCAATGGTATGTAACCGAACAGTTGGAAGAAGAAGCTATGGCGAGAACATTATTGGATAAATTGAATATTATTGGTAGTGATAAGTCTGGTCATTATTTATTTGATCGTGATATCAATGCTATCGCTGCAGCTCACGATAGTAAATAGTTAAACTGTTAATAACTATATGCATTAAGATTCCTAAATAGGAATCTTTTTTTTATAAATTTGCATTTATTTAGAATAAATTAAAATAATGCAATCAGATTTTTCAGAAGCACCTACACCAATTATTATTACATCTTGTATTGTATATTGTAATACCAATAAGAAGTCTAAATGTTGTAAGAAATACAAAAAAAAAGGTAAAACTAATTGCAAACGTTGTCCTTTGATCTAACCACAAATAGATTTAAAATCTTTTGGCTTCCATCCCACATTTAATACGCTTTGTACTATTCCTGATTTAAATTAATTATAATGGGAAAAAATACGTAGATTTGCATGCAATTATAACCGTAATTGCATCATGACAGCACACGAAAATAAAATTGTTGGAGAAGGTCTAACTTATGATGACGTACTCTTAGTTCCAGCATTTTCTGAAGTTCTACCACGTGAAGTAAACATTCAAACCAAATTCACACGTAACATAACGATTAATATCCCAGTTGTTTCTGCAGCTATGGATACAGTTACAGAAAGTAAAATGGCCATTGCTATGGCGCAAGAAGGAGGAATAGGAGTACTTCACAAGAACATGACCATTGAGCAACAGGCTGAAAAAGTACGTAAGGTCAAGCGTGCAGAAAGTGGTATGATCATAGATCCTGTTACATTACCATTAACAGCTAAAGTAGCAGATGCTAAGCTTAACATGGCTGAACATAAAATAGGAGGTATTCCAATTGTTGATGATAACGGTACATTGAAAGGTATTGTGACCAATCGTGATTTGCGATTCGAACATGAAAACGATAGACCAATTGTTGAGGTGATGACTTCTGAAAATCTAGTTACTTCTGCAAAAGGGACTTCGTTGAAAGATGCAGAAAAGATTCTTCAGCAAAACAAAATTGAAAAACTACTAATTGTTGATGATAATTACAAATTGGTAGGACTCATCACATTTAGAGACATTACTAAAGTAACACAAAAACCAAATGCTAATAAGGATTCTTATGGTAGATTACGAGTTGCTGCTGCAATTGGTGTTACTGGTGATGCCGTAGAAAGAGCTTCAGCTTTAGTGAAAGCTGGTGTAGATGCTGTAATCATTGATACAGCTCATGGCCATACAAAAGGGGTGGTTATGGTTTTGAAAGCCATCAAAGAAAAGTTTCCAACATTAGAAGTAATCGTAGGTAATATTGCGACAGGAGAGGCTGCAAAATATTTAGTAGATGCAGGTGCAGATGCAGTTAAAGTTGGTATAGGTCCTGGCTCTATTTGTACAACGCGAGTTGTTGCTGGTGTTGGATTTCCTCAATTTTCTGCAGTGCTTGAAGTTGCTGCTGCTATTAAAGGAACTGGAGTTCCAGTAATAGCTGATGGAGGTATTAGATACACAGGAGATATCCCCAAAGCTATTGCTGCAGGTGCAGATAGTGTGATGCTGGGTTCACTTTTAGCTGGTACTAAAGAAAGTCCTGGAGAGACTATAATTTATGAGGGGCGAAAGTTTAAGTCGTATCGTGGTATGGGTTCTGTTGAAGCGATGAAGCAAGGTAGCAAAGATCGCTACTTTCAAGATGTTGAAGATGATATTAAAAAACTGGTACCTGAAGGTATTGTAGGTCGTGTACCATACAAAGGAGAATTGGTTGAGAGCATTCATCAGTTTATTGGTGGCTTACGGGCAGGAATGGGATATTGTGGTGCTAAGAATATTGAAACCTTAAAAAATTCAGGTCGCTTTGTGAAAATTACTGCTTCTGGAATTAATGAAAGCCATCCTCACGATGTAACCATAACTAAAGAGGCTCCTAATTATTCTAGATAAGATTAATTCAAGCTTTTTTTGTTATTCAGTATTGCATTGCATTGTGCAATATGCCTGTCATTGTGGTAGACGACTACTCTAAAGGTGTCTCCTAGCTTTAAGCGAATCCATCTGGAAATAGTAATACCAGTCTTTACGTTATTCAAGTTTTTTGTTTTAGCAATATTCAACAACTCTAGGGTTTGTTGCTGCTGATTGATAAAGCGTTCGATTGTGTTTTTATCTAAACGACTATTAATAGGGTTTTTGTCTTTGAAGGTCTTCATTTTCTTCATCCCTTCTTGCGGTAACATTAGTTTTGCAAAATAATTCCCTAGTAAACCAGGTTTAAAATGTGAAGAAGGCGCTTTTCTTGAATTTTTCATTTGTTGTTCGATCTCTCTAAGATAAAAGTCTCCATATAAATTTAAGTGTTCTAAACATTCTAAAATACTCCAAGAATCTAAATGTGGTTTATAGTTGAGAAGCTCTATTGAAAGTTGATAGTACTTTTCAGCTTCATTTAAATTTTGATGTGTTCTTTCAATTAAATTTTGAAGTAGATTAGTAGTTGCTATAGTCATTACTTTATTTTTTACAAAATTGATGATTTTCAGTAGTAAAAAAATTGATTGAAATTAAGATTTTTTAATTCTTGAGAGTGTTTCAGGAGTCATCCTAAGATAGGACGCTATATATTTGTTAGGTATTTCTTGAAACAATTGCGGACTTCGTTTTAAAACGCGTTCATAGCGTTCCAAAGGTGAGTTGGTTAAGATGTCTCGTTCTCGTTCCATTTGTTGAAGTGCAAAATTCTCCAAAATAATTCGCCATAAGTTTAAACGTTCAGGAGAAGACGAAAAATAACTCATTAATTTAGATTTTTCGACAACCTTTAAAGTGGTATGCTTGAGGGCTTGTATATATAGGTCTGAGGGACTTTCACTTATGAATGAATCTAAAGCTGCAATAATATTATTCTTATAACCAAATCGAATGGTATGTTCTTCATTTGAGTCGATTACAAAAATTCGCAAACTACCAGAAACAACTAAGTACAAGTTGGTATCAATACTGGCATTTACTTTAAGGTAGTCTTTTCTATGAAGTAAAATTTGTTTGCTCCATAAGTCATTTTCGTTTAGATCTTTGACTAGAATATCAATAGGATTCATCAGTCTGTATTACCGTTTTATAGCTACGAATGTAATCAATTAAGTGTCATAATTTTTTAGTTTATAAACTTTTTAGGATAAAACTCTTAACGTAATTTTTAGAAACAAGAAATAGGAATAACTGTATATTTACAACTCAATAGAATTGTATTTATGCCAACCGACTATATATCGTTTAGAGAAACTAACTATTTTTCTTCCTTAATATGTGATTATCTAGATGAAAAAGAAGCTTTAAAACCATTTTACAATCGCTTTCCTAACCTAAATGCTTTTAAAGCACAAATAGATGAAAAGCAAAAGAACTTCGATCGTGTAACAAGAGCAGTTTTAGTAGATAACTTAAATGAGCAGTACAAAAATTTTCTGATTTCTGAAGCTACCCAAACACATATTAATCTTTTAAATGATAACAATACATTTACAGTAGTTACTGGTCATCAATTGAATTTGTTTACTGGACCATTATATTTTTTCTACAAAGTCATCTCTACACTCAATTTATGCAAAAAGCTAAAGATTAAGTACCCAAAATATAATTTTGTTCCAATATATTGGATGGCTTCTGAAGATCACGATTTTGAAGAGATCAACTTTTTTAATTTTAAGGGTAAAAAGGTACAATGGAATCGAGAAGCCTCTGGTGCAGTTGGAGCATTGAACTTAAAAGGTCTAGACGAAGTTTTTAAGGTCTTTAGCAGTCAGTTAGATACCTCTATTCATGCCACTCAATTGAAAAGCTTGTTTGAAAATGCCTATTTATCACACGATAATCTTACGCAAGCTATGCATTATTTGGTGAATGAATTGTTTAAAGATCATGGCTTGGTCATTGTAGATGGAGATAATGCTGATTTAAAGCGTCTTTTCATACCTTACCTAAAGAATGAATTATACAAACAAACTTCATTTGATAAAGTAACCCAAGCAAACAAGCAACTAAATGCGTTAGATGGAAATTATAAAATTCAGGTGAATCCTAGAAAAATTAATCTTTTTTATAATAAAGAAGGTATACGTGAGCGTATTATAGAAAAAGATGGTACGTTTTACGTTAACAATACTAATATTAAATGGAGTAAAAGTGAAATAACACAACATCTAATTGAGAAGCCAGAACGATTTTCTCCAAATGTGATTATGAGACCGCTATATCAAGAAGTCATTTTACCAAACTTATGCTATATAGGTGGAGGAGGAGAACTGGCGTATTGGCTTCAATTGAGATCTAATTTTGATGCGCAAGGTGTTACGTATCCAATGCTATTATTACGTAATTCGGTACTTTTAATTACTGAAAAACAGAAACAAAAGCTAGAAAATTTAGAAGTTCCAATTTCAGATTTATTTTTAGAACAAGCAGAATTAAAAACCAAGGTCACCAAAAAAATATCAGAAATCAAGATTGACTTTTCTGAACAAAAAACTTACTTAGCACAACAATTTAAAGGCTTGTATCATTTAGCTGAAAAAACCGATGCTTCATTTACAGGCGCGGTTTCTGCCCAAGAACGAAAACAAATAAAAGGGTTAGAACATTTAGAAAAGCGACTACTCAAAGCACAGAAGCGTAAGTTAAAAGACCATTTAGATCGTATCATTTTGATTCAAAATGACTTATTTCCAAATCAAAGCTTGCAAGAACGCAAAATGAATTTTTCAGAATTTTATTTAGAGCATGGTATAGAGCTCATATCTAAGTTAATCGATGATCTCAATCCGCTAGAAAATAAATTTTCTATCATAACGGTATAATTTTCTTTTGAAAGATCAACTTAACAGAATCATATCGCTAACGCAAATACCTAAACGTATTGTATCGCTTGTGCCTTCACAAACCGAGCTGTTACATGATCTTGGCTTAGAAAATGAAATTGTAGGTATAACAAAGTTTTGTGTACATCCAGTTCATTATAAACAAAAAAAGGCCATAGTAGGAGGTACAAAACAAGTACATTTTGAAAAGATAAAAGCACTCAAGCCAGACATCATACTTTGTAATAAAGAAGAGAACACAAAAGATATGATTGGTAAATTACAAGCTATTGCTCCAGTTCATATTAGTGATGTATATACTATAACAGATAGCTTGCAATTAATACTTATGTATGGCAAACTGTTTAACAAAACAAAAGCATCTGTATCTATGGTAGCTTCTATAAAGGCTAAACAAAAAGCTTTCGCAAAGCATATTGAAGGATCTCAAAAATTAAAAGTAACTTATTTTATATGGAAAAATCCATGGATGGTAGCAGCAAAGAATACATTTATTAATGAAATGTTGACGATAAATAATTTTGAAAACTGTTATAAAAATGACAATCGTTATCCTGAAATTGAATTATCACAACTAAAACAGCTAAAACCAGAAATGATATTGTTGTCCAGTGAACCTTATCCTTTTAAGGAAAAAGATGTAAAAATATTAAAGCCATTATTCCCAAATACAATAATTAAAATTGTTGATGGCGAAGCATTTTCTTGGTATGGCTCTCGACTTTTGAAAGTGTTTGATTATTTTAGAACTTTACGTGACGACCTTTAGCTTTTGAAGTTTTAAGATTACGTATGCGCTTCTTTATTTTTGAAGCTTCATGATATAAAAAATCACTCAAGCTAGCATCTGTTTGCATCACATTATAAGCTTCTTCAATAAAATGATAATATTTGTGCTCTAGCTCACCAAGATTAAGTAAACTTTTATGGCTAAGACTTACATGTCCTATTCTACAAAAATGACGACTCATGACTTGTTTTATTTTATATACGACCATAAAACAAGGTACAGATGCAGCTTAAAGTTAAATTTATGTAAAAATTAATTACAAGAGATTTTAGAAAAATCTCTATCCAAGAACTTTAGCTTATTGAGTTTATGTAAGAGTTTTATAGCCTTGTATTCAGAAATATCACTAAATGCTGAATCAGTTTGACGGAAATTGTAGGCTTGTTCAATAAGTTGTTTATAACGTGCTTGTAGTTTGAGTTGGTGACTTTTTAATTCGTTTAGATTTTTCATTACTACAATGGTTGTGACATTAAATATATTTAAAATATTAGAAAGCAGCAACTTAATGATATAGATTGTGAATAAAAAAAATCGATCTCAATTTGTAGACCGATTTTCTTACTAACTTTTCTAATTCAAATAAAGTGAAGAGTAAATTACTTTTGCTAACATTACAAATATGCTATAAAGTATTTACATCAATGTTACGTAAATATTAGCTTTACATTAAGTATTATTAATCTTGTAATGCAAATACTTTACGAAGTAAATCTGTAGTTCTAGATGATACTTTATTTCTAATCTCTTTTTCCTCAACAGCAATCATAGTATAAACCCCTTTTAAAGCTTCACCTGTAACATAATCAGTTAGATCAGGATTTACATTGTTGGTAAATGGAATTGCATTGTATTTATTGATAAGGTTAGCCCAAATTTGATCTGCACCTACTTTAGAAAACGAATTATTTATTACAGGCTTGAATTTATTATATAACTCTGTTTGTGTTCTACTTGTTAGGTATTGAGTAGCTGCATTGTCATCGCCAAGTAAAATGTTCTTAGCATCATTGAATGTAATATCTTTAACTGCATTAATGAAAATCGGTGTTGCTTCTTTTACAGCGTCTTCAGCAGCACGATTTAATACTTTTAATCCTTCGTCTGCAAGATTATCTAGGCCTATATCTCTAAGTCCTTTGTCTACTTTTTGTAACTCATCTGGAAGTAAGATTTTTACCAATTCGTTTTTAAAAAACCCATCTTTCTGAGTCAGTTTACTTACTTGCTTATCAATACCAAGATCTAAGGCTTGTCTTAAACCAGAAGCTATATCAGCATTACTCAAAACACCTCCACCTTGTGGAAGCTGATCAACAACGCTTTGTAATTCTGCGCAAGCAGTGAGGTTAAAAATAAGGACGAAGGTTAATAGTTTACGTATCATGATTTAAGGTTTTAATAGTGACAAATATAAATATTTACTTATGAAAAAAGTTTAAAAGCCAAGTGCAAATATCTAAGACCCTATTATTCGAAACAAGTCACACTTTTAATGGAAGCCATAATTAACTATTAAACTATTCTAAATCATACAGCTCTTCTTTTGAAAATTCCGTAAATTTGTGCCACTAAATTCTCATAAAATTACGAATGAAGCAAGTCGCACCATATAACCCGAAACATAAAGTTAGAATTGTAACAGCAGCATCATTATTTGATGGTCACGATGCCTCTATCAATATCATGCGTAGAATCATCCAAGCTACTGGTGTAGAAGTGATTCACTTAGGTCATGATCGTAGTGTCGAGGAGGTCGTGAATACTGCTATTCAAGAAGACGTAAATGCCATTTGCTTAACTTCATACCAAGGTGGCCATAATGAGTATTTCAAATACATGCATGATTTACTCGAAGAAAAAGGCGCTGGACACATCAAGATTTTTGGAGGAGGAGGAGGAGTTATCTTGCCATCTGAGATAAAAGAACTTATGGATTACGGTATTGATCGTATCTATTCTCCAGATGATGGACGAGAAATGGGATTACAAGGAATGATAAACGATTTGGTGCAAAAATCTGATTTTGCAATTGGAGATGCTCTAAATGGTGAACTTGATATGCTTCCAGAAAAGAATCCTAGGGCTATAGCACGTGTTATTTCTTCTGCTGAAAACTTTCCCAAAGTGGCAAAAGCCACTCTAGATATGATACATTCTAAGAACAAGGATTGTAAAACTCCAGTTTTGGGTATTACAGGAACTGGAGGTGCAGGTAAATCGAGTTTAGTTGACGAATTAGTGCGTCGATTTCTAATTGATTTTCCAGAGAAAACAATTGGAATTATTTCTGTAGACCCTTCAAAGCGAAAAACTGGAGGTGCTTTATTAGGTGACAGAATTCGTATGAATGCCATTAATTCTCCTAGAGTATACATGCGTAGTTTGGCAACACGTCAATCTAATCTTGCATTATCAAAATATGTTAATGAAGCAGTTGAAGTGCTTAAAGCTGCTGAGTTCGACTTGATTATTCTGGAAACTTCTGGAATAGGACAATCCGATACAGAAATTATTGAGCATAGTGATGTTTCTCTCTATGTTATGACACCAGAATTTGGCGCTGCAACTCAGCTTGAAAAGATTGATATGCTTGATTTTGCTGATCTTGTCGCAATTAACAAATTTGATAAAAGAGGTTCGTTAGACGCATTACGCGATGTTAAAAAACAATATATGCGTAATAATAACCTTTGGGATACACCTCAAGAAGAACTCCCGGTTTTTGGAACAATTGCTTCTCAGTTTAACGACCCAGGAATGAATACACTCTACAAAGCCATAATGGACAAACTTGTAGAGAAAACAAATACAGACTTGAATTCTACATTCCATATTTCAGATGAAATGAGTGAAAAGATATTTGTTATTCCACCTTCAAGAACTCGTTATTTGTCTGAGATTGCCGAGAACAATCGTGCTTATGATAAAACTGTAAATGAACAAGTAGATGTGGCTCAAAAACTTTATGGGATTTATAAAACAATAGAGTCTGTTGTTGGTAAAACACCAGAACTTGATAAAGCTGGAATCGATTCAAAATCGATAGCGTCTTCTGAAAACAAAGACTTTTTGAAATTACTTGTTGGTGAATTCGATCGGGTAAAACTAAACCTAGATCCATACAATTGGGAAGTGATTACTGGGTGGGATGAGAAAGTCAATAAATATAAAAATCCGATTTACACATTTAAAGTTCGCGATAAAGAAATTAAAATTGAGACTCATACCGAGTCTTTGTCACATACGCAAATTCCAAAAGTTGCATTGCCAAAATATCAAGCTTGGGGCGATGTTTTAAGATGGACACTACAAGAAAACGTACCTGGAGAATTTCCATATACCTCTGGATTATATCCATTTAAACGTACAGGTGAAGATCCTGCACGTATGTTTGCAGGAGAAGGTGGTCCAGAGCGTACCAATCGTCGTTTTCATTATGTAAGTATGGGCTTGCCGGCTAAACGTTTATCAACAGCATTTGATAGTGTTACACTTTACGGAAATGATCCAGATCACAGACCTGATATTTACGGTAAAATAGGTAATGCAGGTGTGTCTATATGTTGTTTAGATGACGCTAAAAAATTATACTCTGGTTTTAACTTGGCTGATGTGATGACTTCGGTAAGTATGACCATCAATGGTCCAGCACCTATGTTATTAGGCTTTTTTATGAATGCTGCCATAGACCAACAATGTGAGATCTACATTAAAGCAAATGGACTAGAAAAAGAAGTTGAGTCTAAAATTGATAAAATATATAAAGATAAAGAGCGTCCAATCTATAATGGTAAATTACCTGAAGGAAATGATGGGCTAGGACTCATGCTTTTAGGTGTTACTGGAGATCAGGTGCTACCTGATGATGTATATAAAACAATAAAAACGAATACAATAGCTCAGGTTCGAGGGACGGTTCAGGCAGATATATTAAAAGAAGACCAAGCTCAAAATACCTGTATATTCTCTACAGAATTTGCATTGCGTTTAATGGGTGATGTGCAAGAGTACTTTATTGAAAATAATGTGCGTAACTTTTATTCGGTATCTATTTCTGGATATCATATAGCTGAAGCAGGCGCAAATCCAATTTCTCAGCTTGCATTTACATTAGCAAATGGATTTACTTATGTTGAGTATTACCTCTCAAGAGGTATGGATATCAATAAATTTGGACCTAATTTATCGTTCTTTTTCTCAAATGGGATTGATCCAGAATATGCAGTCATAGGTAGAGTAGCCCGTAAGATATGGTCTAAAGCTATGAAAAATAAGTATGGAGCAAATCCTAGAGCGCAAATGTTGAAATACCATATTCAAACTTCTGGTAGAAGTCTTCACGCTCAAGAAATAGATTTCAATGATATACGTACCACATTACAAGCGTTATACGCCATTTATGACAATTGTAATTCATTACATACTAATGCTTACGATGAAGCCATTACCACACCTACAGAAGAGTCTGTTCGTCGTGCAATGGCAATCCAGTTAATTATAAATAAAGAATTAGGTTTAGCTAAAAATGAGAATCCAATTCAAGGGTCATTTATTATTGAAGAATTAACGGATTTAGTTGAAGAGGCTGTTTTGATGGAATTTGATCGTATCACTGAGCGTGGTGGTGTACTCGGCGCTATGGAAACCATGTATCAGCGTAGTAAAATCCAAGAGGAGAGTCTATACTATGAAACATTAAAGCATAACGGACAATTTCCTATTATAGGTGTTAATACATTTTTAAGTAGTAAAGGCTCACCTACAGTAATTCCTGCAGAAGTAATCAGGGCTACCGAGGAGGAAAAACAATTTCAAATTAAAACATTAGAAAACTTGCACAAAGCAAATGATACTAAAGCATTATTGAAAGAGTTACAACACAGGGCTATCAATAATGAAAATATCTTTGAAGCTTTAATGGATGTATGTAAGATATGCTCTCTTGGTCAAATCACATCTGCACTATTTGAAGTAGGTGGTCAGTACCGTAGAAATATGTAATCCTAATGCATCACACATTTATTAGCAAAAAACACAGTGTTTTCGAGGTATTGCAATTGAATGCTACTGAAAATTAAAATTTCAAAATATTGATTTTCAATGATTTGTAATTTATATTGAGTTTTATCGTTAAATTTTGCAAGTCAATACAGATGAAAGGAAAAATGTTACGATTTAACTAATTTAAATTTTGATTAGCAGAAGTTGAAGTTTCCAAATGTAATTTTATACCACTCAAGTTTACGAACGAAAATGTATGAATTATGGAAGCTACTTTAAATTACAACTTTAAGCGACAATCAAAAAATCATTTAGATTGGTTGTCAAGGATTATTAAATCAGAAAAATACTTTTTGGCCGATAGTTATATCGTTTCTCCAAAGTCTATCGAGCAATCTTCTAGGTTTGATAACTTATAAAGTTAACATCCAACTGCGTTGTAAACGCTTAAACTTTTTAAGTTCCCCTTGTAGTATTGGTAGATAATCTTTTCCATTACTATTACAATGTTGCAGACGATTACAGTTAAGATGCAAACGATGTATCAAGCGCTCTAACGAAGCAATATGCTTGTGTTTTTTTTCTGAAAAACGCTCTGCTTGCGCTTTTTCAATTTCAGGAGCTAAAGATTCCGATTGTTGAATGATATCTCCAGAAAAATAGATATGAGTGTCTTCCTTACCATCTGGTCTTAAATAGGATAGATCTTGACTAATATAGCTTGATATACTTCTTGAAAGCACAAGAATATCTATAGCCTTTTTATATATAGGCAGTTCAGATAAATGAGATGGGATATTATAATTCATTTTTTAATAGCAATTGTAACAAAATTAGTGACAAGTAATGAAATTATGCTTTAGATATTAAAGTAAAAATGTATATTTGATTTAACTATTAACGTATATTAGTTTGTTTCTTTAAATGAATATAGATCATCTTAATTGGAAGATTTTGAAATGTCTACAAACAAACGCTCGTCAGTCTAATGCAGAAATTGGGCGACAAGTTGGGATAAGTTCTCCTGCGGTATCTGAGCGTATTAAAAAAATGGAAGACGCTGGTATTATTCAAAATTATAATGCTTTAGTATCTCCTTTTGAAGTTGGATATCAATTAAAAGCATTAATTACACTTCGTGCTTTTATGGGCATGTTGAAGCCGTTTTTAGAAAAAGTAAAAACATACGATGAGGTTATTAATTGTTATCGCATTACAGGTAATGAAAATATAGTAATGGAAGTCGTTTTGAAAAATCAAAAACACTTAGAATCTTTTATTGATCAATTAATAGTCTATGGTGAAACCAAAACACAAATAGTATTGTCTCATGTTATAAAGCACAACGAAGTTAAACCATTGAAGTAGTGTTATTTTTCAATGATCAAATGCGGAATATTTTCTAATTCCCAATCTATTACTAATCCTTTTGCAAGACGTTTAGCAATTGCCTTACCGTAAAGATATTCGCACAGATAAAAGCAGCTTCAAATGATTTTGCACCTCCAGCTGAAGTGATGTATTTACCATCATGTACGAAAAGAACCTCTTTTCTTATGTCTAAATTTGGAAAACGTTCACGCATTGTATCTATGTCACTTGGAAAAGTGGTAGCTACAGAATTATCTAGTAATCCAGCCTTCGCTAATACAAACGCACCATCGCAATGCGAAGTAACGAATTGAGCTTCTTGATCTACTTGTTTTACGAAGTTAATCATTGTAGAGTCTTCCAGATCTGTATCTAAGTGGTGTTCTGCACTTGGTACTACTAGAATGTCGATCTTTGGTAGACTATCTTTAACATAATTGAAATCTGGTAAAATACGCATTCCTTCAAAAGTAACTATGGGGTGACTAGTATTTGCTACTGTAAATACATTCATTGGTTTGATACTATCTCTAAAAATAGTATGTTGAAAGATGTCAAAAGGTGCAGTTAATTCGGTATTGTAAACACCATTCATAATTAAAAATGCCACATTGTAACGATTTGGTTTAAGCTCTGGAAACTTTTTTTGGTCCTTTTGAACTTCATTTATGACAGCTTTAGGTATATCATTTTCCGTATTACTATTGCAGCTAATCAAAAATGTAAAAATCAATAAAAATACTAGGTGTTTCATTTATGTATATTTAGTTAATGCGCCATGGAGGATTTTTTCTATTTTCACCAGCTTTAAATAAGATTATATGGTTGCCATCTATATCATTTAAATGCGCTTCACGCCAAAGCCATGATTTATCTTCTGGTAATGATGTAAATATAATTCCTTTTTGCTGAAGTGTGTTTACCAATGTATCTAGATTGTCGTCTTCAAAATATATAGTAATGCCTTGACCTTTTGGTAATGTATTTACTTTATGAATTGAAAATGTAGCATTACCATCTGGACATTCAAAGCGAACGTAACGAGGTAATGCTTCAACAATAAGCTGTAATCCTAATGTTTTGTAAAACCTCGATGCTTTTTCGACATCAAGGGATGGAATGGTAATTTGATTTAGATTCATTTTGGGTTGCTTTTTATTCGTTTTTGAAGCCATAGAGATAGTATAACTCCTATAATGCCATAAGCACAAGTTAAAAGCCAGTTTACTTGGTATCCATAGTTTTCAACGATATTTAGTCCAATTTTCGGACTAAATATATGTGATAATGAAAAAGCGATGGCATACAGTGCCATGTAGCTTCCTTCAACACCCTCTTTAGTTCTACTTAGAGCAAACTTATTCGTATATGGAAACCCTAACATTTCACCCAAAGTAATTATGATCATGCTTAAAATTAGAATTCCAATCCAATAATTTTCATATAACACTAAGAAGCTTAAACTCATAAGTAATGAAGCGGTAAGAATATAGGTTGTTATAGAAATATTGGTTTTTTCTAAAAAACTAATCAAAGGCATTTCAAAAAGA
Organism: uncultured Psychroserpens sp.; assembly: GCF_947503375.1. GTDB lineage: Bacteria > Bacteroidota > Bacteroidia > Flavobacteriales > Flavobacteriaceae > Psychroserpens. The sequence continues at coordinate 84,500 of NZ_CANNDQ010000004.1, read as the reverse complement.
ATGATAATAACAATATTAATAACAAGGATTAAACTAATTTTAAATTCATCTAGCCCGAAGATTTCATTATAATATACTGGCATTGTAACAATTAATTGCATAAAAGCCATTCCCATAAAGAAACAAATCGCAATGAAAATCCAATAGGTAAAGTCTTTGTATACAATATTTAAATCTTTTTTGGTATCATCAGCCTTTGTTTCTTGAATTACTTTCTCTGGAGATTTGACTAAGTATTTAAAAAGTAATACTGCAAAAATACATGTTAGGCCATCAATCCAGAATAATAAATCATAGCCTTCCATGACAATAATCAAACCAGCAATGGTAGGTCCGATTCCCATTCCAATATTTATTGCCAATCTTAGTAAAGCTAACGATCTCGTTTGGTTTTTTGGCTTGCTATATGCCTTTATTGAAACATAAACGGCAGGACGAAAGGAGTCAGCAATTATCATTAGAAATAAAATAGCAAGACATAAGCCTATGAAAGAGGTGATATATTGTAGAATAATAAAATTTATGCCCGTAATAAAAAGGCTAATAATCATTACTTTATAGTATCCAATTTTGTCTGTCAATTTTCCTCCAAGCCAGCCGCCAATTACAGAACCTATTCCAAAACATGCTAAAATCCAACCAGCATCATCTTTGCTGAAGTCAAGACTTTTTGTAAGGTACAGTGATAAAAAAGGAATAACCATAGTACCAGCTCTATTAATTAATGTAATTAAAGAGAGGTACCAAATTTCCTTTGAAAGGCCTTCAAAAGATGCTTTGTAATGATTGATTATTGTTTTCATTTTGACTGTTGTATAAATGTAAAAAGTCCGACGATATCGTCGGACTTTTTATGATTGATTGGTTAAATATTTATATTATCATAGCATATAGTAAGTCCGACTCTTTAAAAAAGAGGTCTGTCTTTTTGTATATGTTACGACGAAGTTTAGCATGATTCGCTTATTATTAATATTCAAATCTATAAAAAATATCTTTAAGTTGTATTTTTGGATTTCAAATTGATAATTATGAAATCTTACGCTTTGATCGTATTATTGATCTGCACGTTAAGTTGTGCTCAAGAAAAAACGCCTGTTTCGGGAGAGACTCAATTTCAAAAAAATCTTAATGCCGAATATAAAGATGCAACCAAATCGCCTTTAAAAGCAAAAGATCTAAAAACATTTACTGGCTTAGATTTTTTCAAGTTTGATTCAACGTATGTGGTTACTGCAAGTTTAGAGCGAACGCCAAATACTGAATGGTTCAACATGAAAACAACAACCAGTCGTGTTTCACCAGAGCGTATTTTTGGAGTTTTAACTTTTCAATTAAAAGGAAAGACATTTCAGTTGAATGTCTATCAAGGTAAAGAAACAATGGATCTTGAAGGTTATGAAGATTATTTGTTCTTACCATTTTTAGACGATACCAATGGAGCGGAGAGCTATGGAGGTGGTCGTTATATAGACTTACGAATTCCAGATGGAGATAGCATTGAAATCGATTTTAACAGTGCATACAACCCATATTGTGCTTATAATGAAGTGTATTCATGTCCAATAGTACCAAGAGATAATTATTTGGCCTTAGAAATTAAAGCTGGCGTAAAGGCTTATAAAAAGCATTAAGCTTTATTTTACAATATGCATACCAAAGAAAACTGCTAAAAATCCAATTATAAAACTAGCAATGGTATAAATAGCAAAAGAGGTAAAATCACCAGATTTTAGAAATACATGGTTTTCGTATGCAAATGTTGAAAAGGTTGTAAAACCACCACAAAAACCAGTAGCAAGTAATAGTGTTTGATTAGTGGTCAACGAATCGTTTTTTGAAGCCAAACCAAGAATAATTCCAATTAAAAGACTACCAATAATGTTGGTAGCGAAAGTGCCATATGGAATCCCATTTTCAGAACTGTTGAAATACTTTCCTAAGATAAAACGTAAAGCACTGCCAACGCCACCACCAAGAAATACTAATACAAGTTGCTTTATCATTAGTTAACAGCTAAATAAATCTCAGTAATCCAATTTGCAGGATTAGGTGTATTCATTGGATCTGTTAGATAAGATTCTATAGCTGGTCCTGTCTCTGGTTGCTCTAGGTTGTTTTCTTCAATATAGGCCATAGCTTTAGTCCAAGCTTCAGCAAGATTTTCATAATCACCTTTTAATACTGTTTTTACAGCTTTAAATGGTTCTAATTGACCTGTTAACACATCTGATTCGGTTGTTATTACTTTTGTAGTTGTTGGGATGCAGCACGAGAAAATAACAGCGTCATTTTCGGTATCCCATTTATGATAGATAACAAAGGGATTTCCAGCCATTGTTATATTATTTGTTATTGCATAAGCACCAATTTTAGGCATCATTTCTTGCATTTTTTCTTTGAAATCAGACATTTTACAAGAGGTTGTATTATACAGGTAAAACCCACCACTATGTTTGGTGATACCATCAACGGTGATACTATATTTTTTCATGTCTGTAACAACAATACTATCTAGCTTTTCTAAACTTCTTTCATAGTGTGGACCGATTTGCTTTTCCATACCACCTGAGAGAACTGAGAACGCTTTAAATCCGAAAGGAAGATCTTTCCCATTAATCGTCCAAGTCACATCTGTAGATCCATCCTCATTAGATGCTAAATCCCAAGATATATCAGATTTTGGAAATTCAGCAAACTGCATTTCCTGTTTAATTGATGTATAAGGCGTAGCATCGACAATTTTCATTTTACCAACACCATCTTTATCTTCCCACTTATAAGAACCATTAATACCTTTAGTTTGTTCTCCTAATGTTATTTTCATATCTGGATCAGCTTCAACCCAAGATGACCAAGCTTCCCAGTTTTTAAGATCTATTATATTTTCATAAATAACTGCTGAAGGCGCATTTATAGTTTTTGTTCGTTTTACTTCAAAAGAATTTGGCTGAACAGCAATATAAATTGCCAAACCTATGATGAGTATTAGGATTAAAAATAAAATGTACTTGAGCGCTTTCATGATTTTGATTATTTTTTGATTAGGTAATCAAATATAATCAATTTTGCCTTATTAGTTATTTTATAAGGCTTCTCGAGACCCTTCATTTTTTATTTTAACTCTTGTATTTGTTGCTACTAAACTTCAAAAGGAGAAAGTTAATTACGATTAACGTAAGAATTAAGAAAACTACTATCATGACTTTTGTTTACATTACATCTTAAAATGCACAGAATGTCATCATTGTTGCTTAATTAGCTACAAACAACGGATTATATTAATGTAAAAAGAGAGAGAAACGTCTTCGAAATAATTATACGAAGATATATTTGATAGCAGAAATCATTAAAATGAAAGAAACGAAAGCAATTAAAATCCAAACACTGCCTTTGTAATACTTTTGATGTAATTTAAAATCTTTTTTGTAGGCCATAAAAATAATTACCGCGAAAACAATCGCGAATAAAATTCCAAAAATCCATTGACCATTACTAAACATATAGCTATTTTTATGCAAAAATAATTAAACTAAATACATTAATCTTTAAAATCTAGTTAATGTTTTCTTGAATTTCGAAATAATAGTAATATAAAATTATGTATTAATTACAGAGTAATACTAGAGATTTATCGTAAAATAATTCCATATGAAAAATAAAATTGAGGCTGTAAAAGCATTTCATACTGCATTTAAAATAGGGCATAGGGAAACACCTAAGGCCGATTTAGGTTTAGAAAAGAATATGCTACGTTACAAGTTAATGCGTGAAGAAAACGAAGAATATCTTGAAGCAGCTAATGAAAATGACTTAGTTGAAGTAGCCGATGCACTTGGAGATATGTTGTATATTTTATGTGGTACCATAATTGAACATGGTTTACAACATAAGATTGAAGAAGTTTTTGATGAAATACAGCGTAGCAATATGAGTAAGTTAGGCAATGATGGGGAGCCCATTTACAGAGAAGATGGTAAAGTGCTAAAAGGTCCCAATTATTTTAAACCACATATTAAAGAAATTCTTGAATCATAAAAAAAAAGAAGCCGAAAGGCTTCTTTTTTTTATTTTACTTCATATCTCCAACCATGCTTATCATCTGTAAGATTGTGTTGTATGTTTAATAGTTTAGTTTTGAAAAGTATGGCATAAGAATCGTCAACTTCAGAGATTTCAAAGACACTTCCAGCATGCTCAAAAGCGGAAATCGGACTTATTACTGCTGCAGTCCCAGCACCGAAAATCTCTTTTAGCGAGCCATTTTTTGAAGCTTCCTTAATCTCATCAACACTAACACGCCTTACCTCACATTTTATATTCAGGTCTTTAGCTAATTGTATAACACTCTTTCGAGTTACTCCATCTAAGATTCGGTCATTGTTTGGTGCAGTTATCAAAGTGTCATTTATCCTAAAGAAAATGTTCATAGTACCTGCTTCTTCCAAATATTTATGCGAATTAGCATCTGTCCATATAATTTGTTGAAACCCTTTCTTCTGTGCTAAGCCCGTTGGATAAAACTGTGCTGCATAATTTCCTGCAGCTTTTGCAAACCCAACACCTCCATCTGCAGACCTGCTATATTTTTCAGCAAATAAAACTCTAACTCTATCTGTGTAATATGCTTTTGCAGGTGAGCAAATTATCATAAAACGATATGAATTTGCAGGAGAAGCTGAAATAGCCGACTCTGTTGCAATAACAAATGGTCTTATGTATAATGAGTTCCCTTTACCTGTCTTTATCCAATCACGATCTAAATTTAATAATGTATAAAGCCCTTCAAAAAAATAGTGTTCAGGGAATTTAGGAATGGCTAATCTCGAAGCAGATTTATTTATACGTTTGAAATTTTCATCTGGCCTGAACAAAAAAACGTTGTCATCCTCATCTTTATAGGCTTTCATCCCTTCAAAAACAGCCTGTCCATAATGAAACACTCTTGCAGATGGATCAATAGTCATTGGGCCATAAGGAACGATCTTGGGTTGCTGCCATTCTCCGTCTATATAATCACAATAAAACATGTGATCGGTAAAGGTTCTTCCAAAAACAAGATTATTGAAATCCACCTCGTTAATTTTAGTGTTTTCAGATTTTACTATATCGATTGCGTAAGTTGAAATTTTAGTCATCATAATGTATTATGTTTTGCAAAACTACTCAATTTAAGCTGTATAAAAAACATAAAATTTACCTAAAAAATGCGTATCTTTATAGCTTCAAATTTTAATCACATATACATAAAATCATGAAGCATATTTTTATATTATTTATTGCGGTAACTATAATGTTTTCTTGCAAAAATGAAGCTAAAGAGGATAAAGTAGATATAGCAGATACAACTCTAAAACAAGAAACATCATACGAATCTTTTGGTAAAGAAATTAATGATGCCGATGCATTATCTGCAAAAAGAATGGCCGTTCATTATGAAAAAATGACTGTAGGAGATTCTGTGAATACTAAAATAATGGCAAAAGTTGATGAGGTATGTCAAGCAAAAGGTTGCTGGATGAAATTAAATCTTGAAAACGGAGAGCAAATCATGGTTAAATTTAAAGACTATGGTTTCTTTATGCCAAAAGATATTGCTGGTAAAGAAGTAGTTATTAATGGTAAAGCATTTGTAAATGAGGTTCCAGTAGATGAACAACGTCATTATGCTGAAGATGCTGGGCAATCTGCTGAAGAAATTGCAAAAATTACTGAACCTAAAAAAACATATTCTTTTGAAGCTGATGGTGTTTTGTTGAAAACAGAATAGTTTTGCAGCGGAAGATCATTACCACAGCTGATGGTTCAAAAACCATTCAAATAGAAGAATGGAACGAACAGTATCACTCTGTTCACGGAGCAATTCAAGAAGCAAACCATGTCTACATTAAACATGGTTTGCTTTTTTATTTTAATGAGATTGCGTTAAATAAAAAGCAACCACTTTCAATTTTAGAAGTAGGTTTCGGTACTGGGCTAAATGCCTTACTTACCTTAATGAATTATAAAAAACTAACGGGTATCAACTATGTTGGAGTGGAAGCATTTCCAGTCTCTAAAGCGGAAATAGAACAATTAAATTATAATGAGCAATTAAAGATAGATTCGCAACTGCTTACAAAGCTTCATGATACTGGTTGGGAAAATTCAGTAGAAATAGAAAAAGGTTTTAAATTGATCAAACAAAATAAACGATTTAAAAACATAACTAATTTTAATGAGTTTGATATTATTTATTTTGATGCGTTTGGTCCTAGAGTTCAACCAGAACTTTGGACAGAAGCTATGTTTAAAACCATGTTTGAAGCACTAAAACGTAGTGGTATTTTAGTGACTTATTCTGCTAAAGGAAGCGTGAGACGTGCCATGCAATCTGTAGGTTTTAAAGTTGAACGTCTTGAAGGTCCTCCTGGCAAGCGAGAAATGTTAAGGGCTTTGAAGCCTTAAACTAAACGTTAAACCCTTGCTAAATATCTAGTTGCTAAAACCCAGTTTCAGTAACTTTGAGTTATTATGAAGCGGATATTAATTACTGGAGCTACAGGACTAATCGGTCAGGAAATTGTTGAGCATTGTCATAAAAAGCAATGGATAGTTCATTATTTGACTACTTCAAAAACCAAATTAAGCTCTACAGAGAACTACAAAGGGTTTTATTGGAATCCAAAGCAAAATGAAATAGATGTCAAGTGCTTTGAAGGGGTTGATGCTATAATCAATCTAGTTGGAGCTACAATTTCTAAACGCTGGACCGAAGCATATAAAAAGGAAATTATAAATAGTAGAACTCAAACTGCTAAGTTACTAAGAGACACAATTAAAGCAAATGATTTGAAAATCAAGCAAATTGTTTCCGCAAGTGCTATTGGAATATATGAAGATTCGTTAACTAATTACTACTTTGAAAACGCAACTGACTTATCCAACTCTTTTCTTGGAAGGGTTGTTCAAAAATGGGAAACAGCAGTAGATGAATTTTCAAGTTTAGGATTAATAGTTACCAAAATTAGAATAGGATTGGTCTTATCTGAAAAAGGAGGCGCTTTACCAGAGATAAGTAAACCAATACGCTTTGGTGTTGGAGCTGCTTTTGGAAGTGGTAAACAGTGGCAATCATGGATACATCTAGATGATCTTGCGAAATTGTTCATTGCTGCAATTGAGCATCACTATGAAGGAATCTACAATGCTGTAGCACCAAATCCTGTGACTAATAAAGAACTAACAAGAGCTGTAGCCAAAGTTTTAAACAGGCCACTACTTCTTCCTAATATTCCAAGATTTATGATGAAGTTAATTCTTGGAGAGATGCACATTTTATTGTTTGAAAGCCAAAGAGTAAGCTCAAAAAAAGTAGAAGATTCTGGATTTCATTTTAACTTTCACAACCTTGAGTTAGCACTTAACAACATATTGCGCTAATCATTTTTACTAGTATGTACAGGTTTTAATTAACCTGCACATTAGTAAAATTCTTTATTTTACGCTTTTTTGGCTTTGATAGTGATTTTTAGTTCTATTTCATCATTTATAAAACGATCTCCTAGATCGTCAAAAATAGATTTTGATCCATAATTGACACCCCATTTTGTTCTATCAATAGTGAATGGTTCACTTTCAATGGTCATAACATCATTATTATTGGTTATGGTAATAGGAAATGAAATGTTGTGTTTTTGTCCTTTTATGGCAAGATTACCAGAAAGTCTAGTCTTTCCTGCAGCAAGAGATTCTGTACTGGTTATCTCAAACTCTGATATAGGAAATTTACTAACGTCAAAAAAATGATTTTCTTTTCCTTCAACAGAACCTTTTAAATGAGCTTCTAAGTCTTCTTTTCCATCACCAACTTCAAGATCAGTTACATTTATTGATGTCATATCTATTAAAAATGTTCCGCTTTGTAATTTACCATCATCAGTCTTAAAAATACCATTTTCTAAATTAATAGTTCCAGTATGTGTGCCAGTAGGTTTAAAACCTTTCCACTCTATTTTAGATTCACCAATATTGACGTTAAATTTTTCAGAAGTACTTTTACTTACTGCAGCGGCTTCTGCATTACTAGTATTGGCTTCTTTAGCTTTATCATTACAAGATGTTATAGAACAGCATACCACAATTAAGATTGCAACAGAGATGAATGTTTTTTTAATCATTTTAAGTGTTTTTAATGTTAAAATTCTAATATAAAAATAACGAATTTTTAGTACTGGACAAATTCATAAAATTTATTTGATGACATTTTGACATTTTAAAAATAATGGCAGTACTTTTGCAAATCTTAAATCGAAGATTTATTAAAATGACTAATACAATGGGTAAAAAAGATAAAAACGACATTGAAAAAGATATAGAAGTTCAAGATGTAGATGTTAAAGATACAGATACTAAAACACCAACAATTGAAGAGCAACTGCAAGAATCACTAGACAAAGAAAAAGATAAATTTATGCGTTTGTTTGCAGAGTTTGAAAACTATAAAAAGCGAACAGCAAAAGAGCGCATTGATTTATTCAAAACAGCTAGTGAAGATGTTATGTTAGCGATGCTTCCAGTTTTAGACGATTTTGAGCGTGCACTTACACATATAGAAGAAGATAAAGAGGCTGAAGAACTTAGAAAAGGAGTCCTTCTAATTTATAATAAATTACTTAATGCACTTAACCAAAAAGGGTTAGAAAAAATTGAAGTAAATTCTGGCGATGCTTTTGATGCAGATTTACATGAGGCAATCACTCAAATCCCAGCACCACATGATGAGCTTAAGGGTAAAATTGTAGATGTAGTAGAGAAAGGATATAAGTTGGGAGATAAAGTAATTCGTTTTCCAAAAGTGGTTATAGGCCAATAAATATTAACTAAAATGCTTATGTCCTACATGTTTTTAAAAGGACTAAGAATCTAATTATGGCAAAGAGAGATTATTACGAAATATTAGGAGTCGATAAGAATGCTTCTGAGTCTGAAATTAAAAAAGCCTACCGTAAGATGGCAATAAAATATCATCCCGATAAAAATCCCGATGATAAAGAAGCTGAGGCCAAATTCAAAGAGGCTGCAGAAGCTTATGAGGTACTAAGTAATGCTGACAAAAAAGCACGATACGATCAATTTGGGCATCAAGCCTTTGATGGTGCTGGTGGCTTTGGCGGTGGTGGTATGAATATGGACGATATATTTAGTCAGTTTGGCGATATTTTTGGTGGTGCATTTGGAGGCGGAGGATTTTCTGGCTTTGGAGGTGGCTTTGGAGGAGGTCAAAGACGCGTAAAGGGTAGTAACCTTAGAATACGTGTCACACTTACACTCGATGAAATTGCCAATGGTATCGAGAAGAAGATTAAAGTAAAACGCAAAATCCAAGCTCCAGGAACTACTTATAAAACGTGTAGTACTTGTAATGGCTCAGGTCAAGTTACTCGAGTGACAAATACCATTCTTGGGAGAATGCAAACCTCTTCAGCTTGTCCTACTTGTGGAGGTGCAGGACAAAGTATAGATAAAAAACCTAATGATGCTGATGTCCAAGGGCTTAAGGTGCAGGAAGAAACGGTATCTGTGAAAATTCCAGCAGGAGTGGTAGATGGAATGCAATTAAAAGTAACAGGTAAAGGTAATGAAGCGCCTGGTAATGGAATATCTGGTGATTTATTAGTTGTTATTGAAGAAAAAGAACATGAAACACTCAAGAGAGAAGGTGATAATTTGCATTACGATCTTTATGTAAGCTTGCCTGATGCAGTATTAGGAACTTCTAAAGAAATAGATACAGTTACAGGTAAAGTGAGAATTAAAATCGAAGCTGGAGTGCAATCTGGCAAAATATTGCGCTTACGTGGTAAAGGAATACCAAGTATCAATGGTTATGGAACAGGTGATTTGTTAGTTCATGTTAATGTTTGGACACCAAAAACATTAAGCAAGCAGCAAAAAGAGTTCTTTGAGAGTATGCGAAACGATGAGCATTTCGATCCTAAACCAGAAAGTGGTGATAAATCTTTTTTTGAAAAAGTTAAAGATATGTTTTCTTAAAAATAGAGATTTTAAGAAAAAACACTATATTTGAATATCACTAATTCATTTTAGTGGTAATTTTTCTTTTTCATAGCAATTTTTTCCCATCCTTATTTATTTAAGGGTGGGTTTTGTTTTTTAGATCATCTGTATTTTGTTTTGTAACCAAAAATTTAGTGATTTAGCACAAATAACATCAGTAACATTTTTATCTTTACGCGTTGCAAAATTAACAATTTCAATTTTTTTCATATGAACAACCTCTTAGTTGCTGAATCTGTATCTAAAAGCTTTGGAGATTTTAGAGCACTCAATTCAGTTTCTGTTGCTGTACCAAAAGGAAGTATTTTTGGTTTGTTAGGTCCCAATGGCGCAGGAAAAACTACTCTAATACGTATTATTAATCAAATCACTATGCCAGACTCTGGTCATGTTTTATTAGATGGAGAGCCATTGCAACCGCAACACATTCAGAATATTGGATATCTCCCAGAAGAACGTGGTTTGTATAAGTCAATGAAAGTCGGAGAACAAGCACTGTATTTAGCTCAATTGAAAGGACTGAGTAAACAAGAAGCAAAAAAACGCTTGAAATATTGGTTCGAGAAATTAGAAATAGGCGATTGGTGGAATAAAAAAATACAAGAACTAAGTAAAGGTCAGGCACAAAAAATTCAATTTGTAGTAACCGTTTTGCATCAGCCTAAATTACTTATTTTTGATGAGCCTTTTTCTGGTTTTGATCCCATTAATGCAAACTTAATCAAAGACGAGATTCTTCAGCTAAGAGATGAAGGTGCTACCGTTATTTTTTCAACACATCGAATGGAGTCTGTTGAAGAACTTTGTGACCACATTGCATTAATTCACAAATCGAATAAGATTCTAGATGGTAAACTCACTGATATCAAACGTGAGTTCAAAACCAATACTTTTGAAGTTGGATTACAAACCAATGCAATTGATAGTGTAACTAATGCAATAAAAGCGAAGTTTGAGGTTATGCCTGCAACATTTAGAAATTTAAATGATGACGTTAAAATGAACATTAAACTTCACGAAGGGGATACTTCAAATGATCTGCTCTCCTTTTTAACATCTAAGGCTGAAGTACACCATTTTGTAGAGGTTATACCAAGTGCAAATGATATCTTTATTCAAACTGTAAAAAACAACTAAAATGAATCATTTACCACTCATTATAAAACGTGAATACCTTACTAAGGTAAAAAACAAATCATTCATTATAATGACATTTGTTAGCCCATTGATTATGATTGCGCTAATTGCAGTTGTAGCCTACTTGTCTCAGTTAAATAATGATAAAGAGCGAGCTATTTCTGTGTTGGATGAAACAGGAGTTTTAAGTGATGTTTTTGTTAATACTGAGCATACAACCTATACCATTTTATCAAATACAAACTTAGAGTCGGCTAAAGAACTTGTAAAGGCAAAAGAAGAGTTTGGGTTGTTGTATATTGAGAAAAGTCAAGATACTTTGAACATTGTTGATACGGTTAGATTTTATTCAGATGAATCCCCTTCATTATCAATTATGAGTAGTTTAGAGCGAAAAATTGAAGACAAGCTTTCTAACACTAAATTGCAAAGAGATGGTGTTAATATTGAAAAAATAAAAGCCTCGCAAATTAAAATTAATATAGCGCAAGAAACATTCACAGGCGAAAAAACATCAAAAATAGATAGCTATTTGAAGCTGTTCTTTGGAGGTGCAGCAGGTTATTTGTTATTTATGTTTATTATTATCTATGGTAACATGATCATGCGTAGTGTTATTGAAGAAAAGACAAGCAGGATCATTGAAGTCATTATTTCTTCAGTGAAACCTATTCAACTTATGATGGGTAAAATTATTGGAACCTCACTTGCGGGAATAACTCAATTTGCAATTTGGGTAGTTCTAGGTAGTGTGATGATTTTTGTTTTAACAGCAATCTTAGGCATTAACTTGTCTGAATTGCAAACACCACAGCAGGAAATTATGCAACAAGCAATGCAAAATCCTGGGATGGAGCAGGAGATGCAATTGGCGATAGCATCATTTTTAAATTTACCAATAGCTAACTTACTTATTGCATTCATGTTCTTTTTTATTGGAGGTTATCTATTATATAGCTCTTTGTATGCTGCAATTGGAGCTGCTGTAGACAACGAAACTGATACTCAGCAGTTTATGATGCCTATTATTATGCCTTTAATATTAGCAGTATATGTTGGAATATTTACTGTAATTGAAGATCCTCATGGTACAGTATCTACTGTGTTTTCATTTGTGCCATTGACATCACCAGTGGTGATGCTTATGCGAATACCTTTTGGTGTTCCTATTTGGCAACAAGTATTATCTTTACTAATATTGATATGCACTTTTGTTTTTACTGTATGGTTCGCTGCCAAGATTTATAGGGTTGGTATCTTGATGTATGGGAAAAAGCCAAGTTATAAAGAATTATTCAAGTGGATTAAGTATTAATTATGGCTCAAGATTTATCTAAAATAGAAGAAACTATTACTGAAAGCTCTGTTTGGGAAAATACTAAAGTATTTCTAAATCAACACATAGATTTTAGTGAGGATATTAGTATTTCAATTTTAGATGTATTGATTATTATCACAGTTATTTTTATAACAACCATCGTTTTAAGACTAGTGCTTAAAGCATTTACTAGAAATTTACCATTAGAAGATAAAGGAAAATTCAATGTGGTTTTTGGCTATTTTAGGTGGCTTGTCTATTTAATCATACTGCTCATAACATTGCATAGTGTTGGTGTAGATGTTACTGCTGTTTTTGCTGCATCTGCTGCATTATTAATTGGAATAGGATTAGCATTGCAAACCTTATTTCAAGATATCATCTCTGGTGTATTTATTTTAATAGATCAGTCTGTACATGTTGGAGATATTATAGAAATTGATGGAAAGGTTGGTCGTGTAGAAGAAATTAAACTTCGAACCACAAGAGCAGTAACTATTGATAATAAAGTATTAGTAATTCCTAATCACCTATATCTTGAGAATAGTTTGTACAATTGGACGCAAAATGGATCGATAACTCGTGAGAGTGTCTCAGTTGGGGTCGCTTATGGTAGTGATGTACAATTGGTAAAAAAGCTACTCACTAAGGCTGCTAGCTCTCATCCCGATGTGTTACCTGAACCACCTGTTGCAGTAGTTTTTACCAACTTTGGTGACAGTAGTTTAGATTTTAGGGTCGTATTTACTATAAATGATAGTTTCAAAGCACAATTTCCTAAGAGTGATATACGTTTTGAAATAGATAAATTGTTTAGGGAACACAATGTGACCATTCCTTTCCCTCAGCGAGATATACATATTATTCAAAAATCTGAATAATACTAAAACCAAATAAGAAACTTAATAATAGCTATACTATTCTATGATCAATAAACTGTGTAAAGTTTTTATCTCATTATTTTTTTGTCTAATATCATACTCGATGACTGCTCAACTCACAGACATAGCTCGATTGGAGTATTCATTCATACCAAAAAGTGATTCCGAAGATCAATACACAAGACTTAGAGCTTTACTCAATTACCCAATAAAGACAAGCGAAGATTGTTACCTTATTATTGGAGCTGAATATAATCGTATTATTCTTAATTTAGAAGACGATTACCCATTTGACCGTTCGCTATTAGAAACTATAAATATTATTGACTTAAATATAGGCTATACTTTTAAGACTAGTGAAAAATGGCGATTAGGTTTTAAATTCAACCCAAGAATAGCATCAACACTTACCGAAAAATTAACTTCTGATGATTTTTTTCTGAATGGAGGAGCCTACGCTATTAATGACAGAACTAAAGATGAAGGTCTTAAACGTCCTTACAGATTGATTTTAGGATTGACATATAACGCAACAACAGGAGTGCCATTTCCTTTGCCTTTTGTAAGCTATTATAGACGAATAAATGATAAGTGGTCATTTAATGCTGGCGTGCCAAAATCTAATATAAAACGCTTCTTAAATGAAAAAAATATGTTGCAAGCATTTATTGGCCTTGATGGGTATTTCGCACATTTGCAAAGACCACAGCTTGTTAATGGAAAAGCGGTAGAAAACATTTCATTATCAGTTGCAGTTGGAGGTTTAGGATATGAATATTTATTCACTAAACATTTGGTAGCTTACATTTATACAGGTTATACATTTAGATTAAATAATGTGCTACGCAATAAAGATAGAGATGAAGTTTTTAAATTAGACGATGTAAATGCGTTCTATCTAAGAACAGGAATAAAATTTAAAATATAATTATGGCAAAAATTTTAGTAATTGAAGACGAAGCAGCTATTAGAAGAGTATTAGTAAAAATTCTTTCTGAAGAAAACGATGCTTACACAGTTGAAGAGGCTGAAGACGGATTAGTTGGTATTGAAAAAATAAAGAAAGAAGATTATGATCTTGTCCTGTGTGATATAAAAATGCCTAAAATGGATGGTGTTGAAGTTCTTGAGGCCGTAAAAAAGATCAAGCCAGAAACACCTATGGTCATGATCTCAGGTCATGGCGATCTAGATACAGCAGTAAATACCATGCGTCTTGGTGCTTTTGATTACATCTCTAAGCCACCAGATTTGAACAGACTTTTAAATACTGTTCGCATTGCTTTAGATAGGAAAGAGCTTGTTGTCGAAAACAAAATGCTTAAGAAGAAAGTCAGCAAAAAATATGAAATGATTGGTGAAAGTGAAGCCATTTCTCATATCAAAGACATGATAGAAAAAGTAGCAGCTACTGATGCTCGTGTATTAATTACTGGACCCAATGGAACAGGTAAAGAATTGGTTGCACATTGGTTACATGAAAAAAGCGAACGCGCAAAAGGACCTTTAGTAGAGGTAAATTGTGCAGCAATACCTTCTGAGCTTATTGAAAGTGAGTTGTTTGGTCATGTAAAGGGTGCTTTTACAAGTGCTGTAAAAGATAGAGCAGGAAAGTTTGAAGCCGCTAATAAAGGCACAATTTTTCTTGATGAAATAGGAGACATGAGTCTTTCTGCTCAAGCTAAAGTGTTAAGAGCTTTACAAGAAAATAAAATTCAACGCGTAGGTAATGATAAAGATATTAAAGTAGATGTTCGCGTAGTAGCTGCAACGAACAAAAACCTAAAAAAAGAAATAGAAGATGGGAAATTTAGAGAGGATCTATATCATAGATTGGCAGTAATTTTAATAAAAGTACCAGCTTTAAATGATAGACGTGAAGATATTCCTTTATTAATAGACTATTTTACAAAGAAAATTGCTGAAGAACAAGGTACAGCCAAAAAATCATTCTCTAAAAAAGCGATCAAATTATTACAGGAGTATGATTGGACCGGAAATATTAGAGAACTACGTAATGTAGTAGAACGCTTAATTATCCTTGGCGAAAATGAAGTAAGTGAACATGATGTAAAGATGTTTGCATCAAAATAAAAATCGTATGAAAGACATCAACGTAAATAAATTCCAAGTCACCAAAAGTATCCAGTTGAAAGACACACCTACTACATTTGATTTGGATGCTGATAAAAAAGAAATTGAAAAAGAGCTAGAAGACGTAAGGGAAAAACTAGGCGACTTTCAAAACACCATTTATGCTCATGGAAAGTATGCCGTTTTGATTTGTATTCAAGGTATGGATACTGCAGGTAAAGATAGTATGATTCGTGAAGTGTTTAAAGATTTTAATACTAGAGGAATAGTCGTTCATAGTTTTAAAGTGCCTACCGAATTAGAGCGCAAGCATGATTACCTTTGGCGACACTATATTGCGTTGCCAGCACGTGGGAAATTTGGTGTTTTCAATAGAACACATTACGAGAATGTATTGGTAACTCGTGTGCATCCAAGCTATATTCTTGGTGAGTTTCTGCCTGATGTAAATTCAGTAGAAGATATTGACGAATCATTTTGGGATAAGCGCTTTGATCAAATCAACGCTTTTGAAGAGCATATTGCACAAAATGGAACCCTTATTTTTAAATTCTTCTTACACCTTTCTAAAGATGAGCAAAGAAACCGACTATTAAGGCGCTTGCGTAAAGCTGAAAAGAATTGGAAGTTTTCGCCAGGAGATCTCAAAGAACGTAAACTTTGGGATAAATATCAAGAATGCTATGAAGATGCCATTAACCGAACATCAAAACCACATGCACCTTGGTATACCATTCCAGCAGACGATAAACCTACAGCACGTTATATTGTTGCTAGAATACTATACGATACACTCACAGAATATAAAGATATTGTTGAGCCAGAATTAGAAGCTGAGATTAAAGAGAATTTAGACAACTATATAAAGCAGTTAGAGAGTGAGTGATATTTTTTTTATGATTTCTTTATAAAACGTAAATATTTTAAGTAGTATATTTAGCTTTAAAAATTACTGCATGAAGCGAATTCTGATATTATTTTCATTAATAATTACCTTACAATTATCGGCACAGACGGATGCCGAAACCATTAAAACTATTTTTAATAATACGCTTACCAATGGAATGAGCTACCAATGGTTAGATCATCTATCAAATCAAATAGGGAGTCGTTTATCGGGCTCTTTAAACGCAGAGAAAGCTGTTCAGTACACCAAAGAAGAGTTTGAAAATTTAGGCTTAGATCGTGTATGGCTACAGCCAGTCATGGTTCCACGTTGGGTAAGAGGAGCACCCGAATTTGCTTATATCGAAACAGCTCCCGGAAAAACAACTAGTGTTAATATATGCGCGCTTGGTGGCTCAATAGCTACTCCAGCAGGAGGCGTAAAAGCCAACATTATTGAAGTTAACAGTTTTGAAGAATTAGAAGCTTTAGGCAAAGAAAATATAAAAGGTAAAATTGTATTTATAAACAGACCTATGCAGGCAGATTTGATAAATACGTTTGAAGCTTATGGAGGATGTGCTAATGAACGTTATTCTGGTGCTAGTGAAGCAGGAAAGTATGGTGCGGTAGGTCTTATAGTTAGATCTCTAAATTTAAGATTAGACGATTACCCTCATACAGGAAGTATGTCTTATGGTGATTTACCGAGCTCAAAACGTATTCCTTCTGCAGCAATTAGTACAAACGATGCAGAATTGTTGAGTAGTATGTTGGCGCTTGACAAGAATATTAAATTATATTTTAGTCAACATTGTAAACAATTGGCAGACGTGCAATCGTATAATGTTATAGGTGAGATTAAAGGAAGTGAGTTTCCGAACGAGATTATTGTAGTTGGAGGTCATTTAGATTCATGGGATTTAGGAGATGGCTCGCATGATGATGGTGCAGGAGTTGTACAGTCTATGGATGTGTTGAGATTGCTCAAAGAAAGTGGTATTAGACCAAAGCGAACCATTAGAGCTGTATTGTTTATGAATGAAGAAAATGGATTACGTGGTGGAAATAAATATGCTGAAGAAGCAAAACGAAAAGGAGAGCATCATGTTTTTGCTTTAGAAAGTGATTCTGGCGGATTCACACCTAGAGGGTTTAGCTTTCAATCTAGTGAAGCCATGTTAGCTAAAGTACAGAGCTGGAAGCCTTTATTTAAACCCTATTTGATTCATTATTTTGAAAAAGGTTACAGTGGAGCCGATATTGGGCCGTTAAAAGATGATAACATTGTCTTAGCTGGATTGAGACCAGATTCTCAGCGTTATTTTGATCACCACCATGCTTCTAATGATACGTTTGAACATGTTAATAAACGTGAACTTGAACTGGGTGCTGGCGCAATGACTGCCTTAATTTATCTAATTGATAAGTATGGTACAGATACCATAAGCAATGATACAAAATTGAAAGACTAAAAACGCATACTTTCATGTGGGAAGAAAAACTTAAGGTTTATGATCAATTAGTTGCTAAATGCTCAAGATTTGAGCGTAAAGGAAAAACAATGCCTTATACATCAGCTAATGGTTACATGTTTTCATTATTCAATAAAGATTGTGAAATAGGTATTAGATTTTCAAAGGACGTTCAAGAAGAGTATATTAAAGCCTTTAATTCTTCTATTTACAAATCATATGGCGCAGTAATGAAAGGATATGTTTTAATTCCTGATTCTATGCTAAATGATTTAGATAACGTTGCAAAATACTTAAACGAAAGTTATGACTACGTCATGACTTTAGAACCTAAATAAAATGAAAAATAGTATCCTTTTCTTTATCTTATTAGTTACTGCTTTTTCTCAATCTCAAACTGAGAGCGCGAAATTACCTTATTATGAAATCCCTGAATATTCAAATGAATATACCGCAGGTACGACAGCTGCTAGAATGGTTGATGGTTTAGGGTTTAGGTTTTACTGGTCCAGTGAAGGCTTGACCGAAAAAGATTTGCAATACAGACCTAATGAAGAAGTGCGCTCTACCGAAGAAACTATAGACCATATTTTGCGTCTGTCTTATATAATAGTCAATTCAACATTGAAACAGCCAAATGGAGAATTAGAAGCAGCAGATTTAAGTTATTTAGAAAAGAGAACACAAATACTAGAAAACTTAAAAACAGCTGCTGATATTTTAAGAACAAGTGAAGATATTTCTCAGTATAAAATTATTTTTGGAGAGAAAGAATATCCGTTTTGGAATCAAATTAATGGTCCTATTGCTGATGCTATATGGCATTGTGGGCAGCTGGCTTCTTTTAGGAGAACTACTGGAAATCCAATTAATCCAAATATAAGTCAGTTTAAAGGGATTGTGAAACAATAACTTTCACCAAGGTTTTTTATAATACTTGCCTTGTTTTAATTTTTTTCTTCGAAAGCCTTTAAAGTAATAAGGAATTGATTTACTACGCGCTTTGTACATCACAAAATGAAGATGAGGAATTGTTGTAAAACCAGTCATGCCAGATATGCCTATGGGTTGATTGACACTAACATGATCACCTATTTCAACTAAAGCGCCTTCAAAATCTAAATGAACATAGTGAGCCATAGTGCCATCATCATGAATGATAAGTACTTTATTGCCTTTGCTTGCACATTTTGAAGTTTTACAGTGCTCTTTAGAGTCTTCTTTTACAAAAAACACCCTTCCACTTCTTGCTGCAGTTATGGTGTCTCCAATAGGAGTTCCAAAATCTATGGCATATTTTGAATGTGGCTTATTATGCGAAAATTTGCCATCAAAACTTTGAATGATTTTATAGCGTTTCCCTTTCATAAAAGGTAATTCATAGAGGTGGTCTTCGTCTATAATACCATTAGGATCTCCAAATGTAGCTTTAAAATTGATATATGACTTGGCGTGTATCTTTGTAGTATCTGATAGTTTACTTAAAGGAATTATGAGTGCATTTTTTAAAGTGTCACCTTCCTTTAAAATGCCATAACTGTTTACACCAATATACGATCTAGTTGAATCTAAAGGTGTAATACTAATTTCCATTGGCGCAATATACGGATTGATAAAACTTAAATAAATGGAATCTTTATCAATATGTTTAATGCGTTTTACAGATTGGCTACTACCGTATTGAAATGAAAAGAGGAGTATAAAAATCGCTAATAAAAGTTTCATAAAATAAAGGCAATAATTTAATTAAAGTGTTACATTTATGTAGTAAAAATATATAAATGTCTGGTTATCTAAAACATATTCATCCTGTTCTTCCTGTTAAAAATGTTACTCAAGCCATTCGTTACTATACAGAAAAGCTAGGCTTTAGGTTGGCATTCAAGGATGAAGGAGATAATCCAAATTATGGAGGTGTCATAAGAGATGGTATTGAAATTCATTTGCAATGGCATGATGAAAAAGAATGGGAAGTCACAATAGATAGACCTTTGTTAAGAATATATGTAGATCATATTGAAGCGTTGTTTGATGAGTATAAAACCAAAGATATATTTCATGATAGAACATCTTTAAAAGAAACGACATGGGGAACTCGAGAATTTGGGTTTTATGATTTATATGGTAATGGACTAGTGTTTTATCTTGATCTTTAATCTTCGTCTTTTAGTCTGCTCTCAATACGTTGAATAAGTTCTGTAGCACTAGCTTTGTAGCTTTTAGCGAGTCCTAAATGGTTACCAACTGCTAACATATTGTGTGATACAACACGTTTTCTATAATCTTCACTTGTAGTAAAATATGCTATAAGTTCAGGTGTGAATTTCGCTTGAGACATATCTACAAACCAAGAAAATTCTTGAAAATCATTTACATTGCTCATCACAACATTCTCCATGCGATCATTACTCTTCTTTATGTTTGGTTCAAATACCGAATAAAATTTAGAGATATCAGCTACTAAGCTATCCAATTCTTTACTTTCTCCATCAATTATGTTTTTTAACTGAGATATTCCTTTCGATTGCGTATTGAAGGGTTGATAAAAGGTCACCAGATTAAAACACTGCATACAGTCTGAATAATTATCTTTAGTAAACTCTCTGTTAATAATCTTTAAGCTATTTTTTTGATTTTTCTCATAATAGGAAATGATATTAGAAGCGATAAGGGTATCGGTTTTTAAGTCGTCAGAGATAATTCGAAATGTATTATTAAGTGTCTTTTGTAATTTGCGTTTTTCATTTAAGTTATTGATTTGCATAGCTAATAAAATCCCAATCATAACCAAAACAATTTCACCAACGGCATATAATAAGTATTGAGTAAATCTGTTTTTTTTGAGTAAAACTTGGCGAATTTTTCTAAAAAAGCCTATCATTGAGTGTTATTTTTTTGCTCATTTTTCATTTTAATATAACCAGCTACTAGTCTAATACCAAGACGCGCAAATAAGATTATGGCTATTGCCAAAACAATATCAAAACCATTCATAGCACAAGTTAACTATTTAGGTTCAATAATTAAAAAAATAGCAGTAGTGTCACCTATATTTAATACTTCATGCCATTCAATCTTATTGTTATAAAAACTGTAGCCAGTTGGTACATTAACTTCTCTAACACCCGCAGTATCCTTTATTTTGAATTTACTTCCTACTATTGTATAGCCATAATGTGCTCGATGATAATGTCTTTCGTGTCCTACACCAGGAGGGAAAGTACATTTTAATGTTCTTAATTTTGAATTTTCTTCAAGAACTTCGCAAACAGCTTCATTGTTCCAGCCAGCTTCTAACGGGTCAGGTAATTGGTTGTTATCTTTACAGTTTGTAACCGATAGCGAATATAGTAGTGTTACAAGTGTTATTGATATTAATCTGACATACTTTCTCATAAATATTTTATATAGCGGATAAAGTAATACTATTTTCAATCTTGAACCAAGATAGGTAGCCCATGAATAAAAACCAATGTAAATCAAGTTCATGTTTAATACTCTAGATGGTTTATAAATAAGTGCTTTTCAATATTCATTTGTTATAGAGAATTATAAAGGTAACCACATAACTAATATAGATTGAATGATAAACAATACAACGAAGGGGATTACAAAATAACCCATAACATCACGTGCTTGTATTTTAATTCCTGCTCCCATAATTGGGAATACTAATAGCAAGAAAAAAGGTTGTAATAAATTGGTTAAGCTCTCACCATAAGCAACAGATAATGATGCTCTTGATATCATGGCTGTAACTTCTTCAGCAGGTAAACCAGCACCAATATCTTTAACAGCATCTATGATACTTGGTCCAACAACGGCAAATTCTCCACCTGCTGATGGGATAGCAAAATTTACAATTCCTCCTGTTATAAATGCGTAGAAAGGGTACGTTTCTAATGTAGCTACAGACGATAGCATATTAGCTAATTCTTTACCCAAACCCGTATGGAGCATTATTCCCATAATACCAGCATAAAATGGATATTGGTATAAAATTCCTGAGATATTACTACTTGATCGCTTCATTGCTATAGCATAGCGCATTGGTGTTTTGTGTAAGGCTAATCCAATGATGAGGAAGATGAAAATCATGATATTGAAATTCAATTCAAAACCATTTGTATGAAAATGATAAATGATGTATGTTAAGCCCATGACTACTATAATGATTTGTAATAGTATGCCATTATTTAATTTATCAGACAGCGCATTATAGTTTAAATTTAGACCATCGGCTTCATTTTTTATAGAGGTTTGTTCTTTATTGTATGAGTGTTCAGTCATATCCTTTAGTTCTTTAATGTGTTTTGTTTTTGGAATTAATAGCAAAATCATTAAAGGAGCAAATAGCACAAACAAAAGAACAGTAACAATATTGAGTGTAGAGCCTAAAGTATAAGTGGTTGGGATAACATCTGATAAGACACCAGCTTGGATCAAATAATTGTCTTTTGTACCCAATAATAGTGGTATAGAGCTAGATAAACCTGTAACCCAAGCGCTGTTGCTAAAATATACACAAGCTACTAAAAAAGGATAGTTGATTCCTTTGATACGTAACGCTAATTCTCGAGCTAAAACACAAGTGATCACCACCCAGCCAAAACTTATCATTGAAAGCAATACACCTATTAAAACCACAAAAAAATAGACTTTTTTAGGAGTTTTTATGTAATGGGTTAAGCGGTCAATAAGCTTATTGATAATTGGAGATAATGCTATAGCAAATCCAGTTATAATAATTAACACAATTTGCATTCCAAATTCTAGTAACGACCAAAATCCATCATACCAAGACACTATAATTTCTATAGGTTTAGCATCTAAAAAGAAAAAAGCAGATAAACCGGTTATTAGGGTTAGTAGTATAGCAAACACAAAAGCGTCTGGCATGTATTTTTGAAATAAAAAAGTAAACTTCTCTCCAAGTTTGGTAATCATCTAATCAAGTTGGTTTAAGTGCGTATAAGACACACACATATATTGCTAATTGTGACTTTATTTTTGAGCTTAAGTTTATTAAGATTTGTATATTCTAAATATACTATTTTATTTAGTTTTCGGTATTTTTAATTTTACTCGATCTCAAAATACTGTCTTAGACACTAATCTATTATTTACATTTAAATGAATGATATAGTCGCAATCTTTTACAAAGTCAATAATTGCTGTAGTGTTGTATTCATCCAATTCACAAATATGTAATGCTTGTGCGTTGTTTAATTCCATCAAATGTTGGTAGTTTTCTTTTATAGAAATATCTGCGGTTGATATTTTGACATCAAAATCTTGATTTAAAAATAGTTTGATAATATCACTTTCAATAAACCCTGAGCCACTTATTATGCCTACCTTTTTCATAATGATTTTAAGCGAATTGGATAGCTTTTAATTGATGATTTTTTAAATAAACAGGCAGATAAGTAATCGTTTTTTGGTTGATTTACTTTTTTAAACACTAAAACAGAAAATCTATTATTTGTGTGATTACCTTGATTCTCTCCACAAAAATCGCATCTGCCTGTTGAAATATAATTTAATGAATTGGTTATTCACTAGAGTTGTCTTCTTCAGTAGTAGCTTTACTAGCCGCTTCTATGGCTTGAAGGTTCAATACAACTTCAGTAGGATCCCAATACCCAACTTCTCTTACAATTTTTCCATTTACAAATTGATAGGTAAGGTGTACAGGAATGTTAACCTCTTTACCATTACCAGCTAGAGTAGCTTTCCAATCTAGCCAACAGTTAACCCATGTTTTGCCTTCGTCGGTAACGACCATTTCGTATTCTGGGTCTTTCCCTGTAAAGCCTCTGCTCGAGTAATTAGCATCATTTATTTTATGATAGTTCATCACATCTTCAGAAGTCATGGCTTCCTTGCTAGAATTGAAAAAGGTTTTTGATGTGTCAGCATATACACTAGTATCGTAAATTTTCCCATTATAATTACTTACTAATTTTTTCACGGTTTCAATCTCAGGAGATTGTTGTGTATAGCGTTTTTCGTTTGGTTGGCAAGCTGTCATTAAAATAACAGTCATTGCCATTATGATTATATTTTTCATTATTTTATCATTTTATTTTAATTCATGCTTAAATCTTTACTCAAGGTGTAAGCATAATCCCAAGCATCACTTAAAGATGCGCTAAACTTTTCTCTTGCAGCTTTGGTTTTAGCTGCGCCATGTACACTTTCATAAATTTTCCAAACACTGTCTATTTTAGTATCTAATGCGGCAAAGTCTTTCATAGGTACGGAAACGAAGTAGTCAGCGCCATTTCCGCCTATTACTGAGTACCAATACCCTCTATTGCTGCCTTCTTTTTGTTTTACTGTACTAACGACATCTTTTACGACCTCGTTAAATGCTAAAGTATTTTTTACTTTAAAATTATAAACCCAGACAAGAGTGTTGTCACCTAAGCCTTCATTTTTACTTAGTTCTGGCATATATTTAGTTGTAGAAAAGCTTGAACTTTCTATATGTGGAATTATTGAGCTATATGCAATGCTACTGCACGCTTTTGAAGCTGGATCACTCGCATCCATCTCAGCCCAACTATCCATTCTTGAGGCCATCACATAAACATTGCCTGAACCTTGAACACGATTCCAAACATTCCATGTGTTTTTTCCTCCATTATCTTTATAACATTTGTTCCACTTTTTAACACCATCAGTAAAGTTGGCATCATGGCCAAATTTCACTGTAAACTCTGTTAAGTTAAGCATGAAGTTATTGTCCTCTTGAGCTTGAATACTTGTTGTTAGTATTAATAAAAAACATGTGACAGCAAAGATTGATTTTAAGATTTTCATAATAATAGTTTTTAAATGGTTAATTAATATTTGTTTTAAACTCAATACTAAATACATGATAACTATAGGTATATGAAACCAATCTAGGACGAATCTAGTTTATTACTGTCCGAAGGTGAGTATTAAATTATCAAATGGTTTGGAGCCTATTCAACAGTTCGTCTTTTAATGATTTGCTTACCGGAATTGCCTTTTTTGCAATAACGATGTGGCTAGTTGCAATTTCATCTATTTGAGAAAGATTGATAATGAATGAACGGTGTATTCTTAAGAAGTGTTTGTTTGGAAGTTTTTCGTCCATATCTTTTAATGTCATAACTAATAAGTATTCTTTCCCTTTAGAATAAATTCTACAGTAATTACGCTCTGCTTCAATATACAAGATATCTTTAATATCTACTTTTACCATTTTCTCATGATGCCTTACAAAAATGCAATTACTCAATATAAAAGGTGACGATTTATGTTCATTACTGGTTTTATCAGTTACGGAAGCTTGTTCTTGTTCTATGCGATCTATAGTGAGTTCAATAGAACGCTGAAGATCTAGTTTCTTAAATGGTTTAGAAATGAATGCATGTGGATGCGTTGCCTTAGCACGATTAAAATGCGCATCATCTGCATTTGCTGTTAGATAGATGATTGCAATATTATACGATTGTTGAATGCGCTTAACAGTTTCTATACCATCTATTTTACCTTTTAGGTTGATATCCATTAAAACAATATCTGGAGGGTTTTGTTTGATGCAAGATAACGCCTCATCTGCTCTTGGTACAATACCAGTAACTTCGTAGCCTAATGTAGTGAGTTGTAATGAAATATTAGCAGCAATGATCATTTCATCTTCAACAATTAATATTTTAGTCGGTAACTTCATTAAGCAGCAGATTTAGTATTAAATTGAAATAATATTGACGTTCCATCTTCATGTTTTTCATGCATTTCCCCATTAAGCTGTTGCGTTAATAATTTGATGAGTTGAGAGCCAAAACCAGTTCCAGTCGAAGAAGTACTGTTCGATTTTCCAATACCATTATCTGTCACTTTTAGTATTAAAATTTCTGCAGAGGACTTTGTTAAACTAATTTCAATTTTCCCTTCACCTTTGTTTGGAAAGGCATATTTTAATGCATTGGTAAGTAGTTCATTTACAATAAGTCCAATAGGAACTGCTGTATCTACATCTAGCTCTAATCGTTCCATAGCACAAACTACTTTAACTTTATCTTCTGCATTGAATGTGTCTAAGATGCCATCACTAAGATTTAAAAAATAATCTTTCATGTCAACACTTCCTAGGTTTTCACCTTGATACAGTTTTTGGTGAATGATGCCCATTGATTGAACTCTATTTTGACTAGCAATCATAACGTCTTTAGATTCAGAATCTTCTAATTGTGCTGATTGAAGTGAAATTAAACTCTTAACAAGTTCAAGATTATTTTTAACACGATGGTGTATTTCTTTTAATAGTAGTTCATTTTGTTTATTCTTGCTATCAAGCTTATCGTTTAAAAGTTCTAATTGCTCGTTGCGTTTTTTTCGTTTTCTATAGTTATGAAATAGTCCGAAAATGATCAAAGCTAATAAACCAGTTAATAACAGATACAATACTTTTGTGCGTTGTTGCTGACTTATTTTTTCGTCTTGAAAATAAATGGTAGCGTTCTTTTGACCAACTTCATATTTAGATTGTGCTTCAGATTCTAATGCCAGAATTATATTGTCTTTAAAGGCTTCATGCTCTTCTGCATACAACTGATGATAATGCAGTGCCATCTTATAATCTCCAAGTGATTCGTATATGCTTGATACATGCATGTAGTTTTCCCATAGATTACGAGTTCTACCAGTTTTTTTTATTAGATCTATTGCTTTCAAATTGTAAGGTAAAGCTTGTTCATACTTGCCTTGCATGAGATAAACATGACCTATGTTCCCTAATGATGGAATCAAGTAACGCTCTAATCCCATTTGAACTGAGTTATCAAAATTTGTCTGGTAATCAGCAATTGCTTCTTCATAAAGCCCCATATACTTATAGATATTTCCTCTCCAATTGATAGAAGCCATCAATGGAATTCCTTCTTCTCCTAAACTCCTGTAAATTTCAATAGATTGATTAATGGATTCTAATGCATTTTCTAAATCAACTCCAGAAAAAAGTTGACTATTAGCTTTAAACCTATAGGAAAGGGCTAAATCTTCTTGAGCATTAATTCGTTTTTGAATTGCTATGGCCTTATCACAATAGATTACAGCTTCATGATAATTATTTTCATAGTATAGTAAGTCTCCAATATGAGCGTAACATAGTGCGATTCCTTTATCATTTTTGCTTTCTTCGTATAAACCTAATGCTTTGTATATAAATTTTTTTGCGTTATTGTAATCAGCTCTGATTATAAATAATTGTTTTAGTTCTATGTAAGTTTTGGCAAGCTCAAGATTGTCTTCTTGATTTATATAAATAGTTTTTGCAGTGTTGAGGTAATATTCAGAAGAGTCTAATTGAGCATGTTCTTTATGATAAGCAGCCAAAAACCGATAAGATCTTGCTAGTATATCTTCGTTTTTAGATGTTTTTGACAGTTTTAATAACTTATGAGCATTAAGACCTATAGCAATTGAATCTTTAGGGCTGTCTATATGTACCTCGATCCAATCAACTAAGGAATCCAAAGTCGTAGTTTTAGGGTTTTGAGAAAAAGATACTACTGTATAAAAAAATACAAAGTATAGGGTTGGCACTTTCATTATAAGTCTTTAGTTAGCTATTAAAAAGACTTTAGGGAAGGTCAAATATAGTAAAAAAAATCTTTCGTTTTTAACATTTTATTAACTAAAAACGCAAGAATTTTAAAAATTGATTGATATTTTTTTATTTAATTAAGATTCAAGTTTAACTCAATTTGATTGTTTAAGATATCATCAAATGTTTCTCGTTTTCTAATCAAATTCGCCTTTTGATTATACCAAAGCACTTCTGCAGGACGGTAACGAGAATTATAATTACTAGCCATTGTAAAACAATAAGCGCCAGCATTTCTAAAACATAAAACATCATCCTCACTTATTTCCTTTATGCGCCTATTGTTAGCAAAAGTGTCTGTTTCACATATGTAACCAACTACCGAATAAAAACGTTCACGACCATTAGGGTTAGATATATTAATTATTTCGTGTTGAGACCCATAAAGCATAGGACGAATCAAATGATTAAAACCAGAGTCTATTTGAGCAAAAACAGTTGAAGTGGTTTGCTTGACCACATTTACCTTAGTCAAAAAATATCCAGATTCGCTAACTAGAAATTTTCCAGGTTCAAAGGCTAATGTTAATGGTTTGCCATAATCCTTACAAAACTCATTAAAACGTTCTGATAGCTTTTCGCCTAATTCTTCAATATTGGTTTCAATATCACCAGTTTTATAAGGGACTTTAAACCCAGAACCAAAGTCTATAAAATCTAAGTCTTTAAAATTCTTGGCAGTTTCAAATAATATTTCACTAGCATATAAAAAGACATCTATATCTAGAATATCACTACCTGTATGCATATGAATTCCATTAATATTCATATTTGTATTTTCAACAATTCTTAGCAAGTGCGGAATTTGATGGATAGAAATACCAAATTTACTATCGATATGTCCTACAGAGATATTTGTATTGCCTCCAGCCATAACATGAGGATTGATTCGTATACATACAGGAGTTTTTGGGTGTTTGGTGCCAAATTGCTCTAATATTGAAAGGTTATCAATATTGATTTGAACACCCAACTCAGCAGCTTTTTCTATCTCATCTAAAGACACGCCATTAGGCGTAAATATTATTTGTTCTGGTAAAAAGCCAGCTTTAAGTCCGAGCTGCACTTCCTGAATAGAAACAGTATCTAATCCAGAACCTAATTGATTGAATAATTTTAGTACTGATATGTTTGATAATGCCTTAACAGCATAATTCAACTTCAACTGTTTGACCTTACTAAATGCAGATGTTAAACGTTTATACTGCGATTCAATTTTATCAGCATCGTAAACATAAACAGGACTTCCAAAGTCCTTAGCAATCTGTAATAAGGTGTTTTGTTCCATAATTTTTAATTTAAATAAAAGGTAAAACTAAAAAGTATTTTTTAGTATATGCTTATATAAGACATGAGATTAACAGATAAATAACATAAGACTATAATCCAATTAAAAATATATTGGTAAAAACCTTAAGTATGTTTACTTTTGTGGTCGTAAAAAATGACTTCGAAAATAGTTGTCAATGACGAATTAAAAATTTCAGAATCAAATGAATTTACACGAATATCAAGGAAAAGAATTATTAAGTAGTTTTGGTGTGCGTATTCAACGAGGGATCGTTGCTCAAAATGCTGATCAAGCTGTTGAAGCTGCTAAAAAATTAACTGAAGAAACTGGTACAGGTTGGCATGTTATCAAAGCACAAGTTCATGCAGGTGGACGTGGAAAAGGCGGAGGTGTTAAGTTGGCTAAAAATTTAGATGAAGTTAAAACTTTAGCAGATCAAATTATTGGAATGGATTTGGTAACACCTCAAACTTCAGCAGAAGGTAAACGTGTACATCAAGTATTAGTGGCTGAGGATGTGTATTATCCAGGTGATTCTGAACCAGAAGAATATTACATATCTGTATTGCTAAACCGTTCTAATGGTCGTAATATGATCATGTATTCTACAGAAGGTGGTATGGATATTGAAACAGTTGCAGAAGAAACGCCTCACTTAATTTTTACTGAAGACATCGATCCAGCTGTTGGTTTGATGCCTTTCCAAGCTAGACGTATAGCATTTAACCTGGGCTTATCTGGAGCTGCATTTAAAGACATGACCAAGTTTGTAAATGCATTATATACCGCTTACGTTAAGTCTGATTCTTCATTATTTGAGATCAATCCAGTTTTGAAAACAAGTGATGATAAAATTATGGCTGTAGATGCAAAAGTATCTTTAGACGATAATGCTTTATTTAGACATAAAGATCTAGCTGAATTGCGTGATCTCCGTGAAGAAAATCCAATTGAAGTTGAAGCAGGAGAGAAAGGTTTGAATTATGTTGATCTTGATGGAAACGTAGGTTGTATGGTTAATGGGGCAGGACTAGCTATGGCAACTATGGATTTGATTAAGCAAGCAGGAGGAGAACCAGCCAACTTTTTAGATGTTGGAGGTACTGCAGATGCTGCGCGTGTTGAGGCTGCTTTTCAAATTATTTTAAAAGATCCAGCTGTAAAAGCTATTTTGATCAATATCTTTGGAGGTATTGTTCGTTGTGATCGTGTAGCACAAGGTGTTATAGATGCTTATAAAAATATGGGTAATATTAACGTTCCAATTATTGTACGTTTACAAGGAACAAATGCAGATATTGCAAAAGAGCTAATTGATAATTCTGGATTAGATGTGTTAAGTGCAACTGAATTCCAAGAAGCTGCTGATAAAGTTCAAGCTGTTTTGGCTTAACTTATGATAGCATAAGTATAAAAAAAGCACTCAATAGAGTGCTTTTTTTATAAATGTAGTCCACATTCTGTTTTGGGATTATTGTTCCAACGACCATTGCGGTCTTCACCTGGAACAGTACAGTGTTTACACCCTATCGAGTTGTAGCCTTTTGCTACTAGTGGATGAAACGGTAAATCGTGCGCTTTAATATAGGCATCACGCTTTTCTTTTGTGATATCTAACAGTGGATAGAATTTTAAAATCTCTCCTCTAAGTTCAAAAATATCTAACGTTGCGCGATGGTCACTCTGCCATTCCATGAGACCAGAAACCCATACTTTGTATTTGTTCTTTATGATATCTAAAGGTCTTACTTTATTAATAGAACAGCAAAAATCAGGGTTCTTTTTCCATGTTTCATCTTCAGTGGTAAACTTATGCTCTTCTTCGATAGCACTAATTGAAGAAACGTTTAGGCCATAACGTTTGGTAAGCTCTTCTTTATACTGAAGCGTATCTTCAAAGTGGTAGCCAGTATCAATAAAAAAAACTTCTTGCTTTTTATTTATATCTGAAAATAATTTTAGTAGAAAAGCCGACGTAGCTGCAAATGAACTTGTTAGCATAACATCAGCCACATCAAAATCTTTGTATAATTGTTTGATGCGTTCTGTTGCAGAAAGTGTCTTATACTTTTTATTGAGTGCTTTTATTTGAGCCTCGGTGATATTTGGTATGACTTTTTTTACAGGTGTTGATTCAAACATAACATAGAATTGAAGGCACGCAAGTTAGCATACAATTTTTAAGCATGCATAATTTGAGTTCATTTTTACGATTATGATAATTTAAGGCTACTTTTTTTGAGGTTTTGACATAGGACCACGCAAATGAATGATTAATCCATTAAGAAAATTTCTTAAAATTTGATCGCCACACTCCATATATTTTGGATGATCTTCACGTCTAAAGAAAGCGCCAAGCTCACTTTTAGAAATTCTAAAGTCTACTAGTTCTAAAATTTTGACAATATCATCATCGCGAAGTTTATGTGCTACTCTTAATTTTTTAAATATATCATTATTTGTCATAATTAATCTTTTATATTAATTTGGAATCAACCAATTAAACACTTCTGGAAAATTAGTGCTCCAGAGTGTTTCATTATGCGTTCCTCCTGGTACAACTTTGTTTTTTATTCGCTCTTCATTAATGCCTTTTTCTTTTAGTAATTGTATGATTTGTTCTTGCCCATGGACCATTTCATCACCTTCTTCAGAGCCTATCAAGAAAAAGAACTTTGAATCGTCATTTGATAATGTTGTATTTGATTGTATGGCATCATATATTTCAGGATTGATCCAAAACGAGGCAGAGAAAACACCTGAAGACCCAAATACCTCAGGATATTTTAATGTTGCATAAAATGCCATAAGACCTCCTAGTGAAGCACCTATAACTGATGTGTGACTTGCGTCAGCTTTTGTTCTGTAAATAGTGTCTACATGAGGTTTTAATGTATGCATTATAAAGTTTAAAAAATCATCACCTTTTCCGCTACTGTATTTTTCATTTTTATAAGGTGTTAATTCTTCAAAACGTTTTTCGTTACCATGCTCGATACCTATTATTATGGCTTCTTTTGTTTTTAGAGTATCTAGATACTCATCAATTTTCCATTCACCAATATACGATGTTTCATCATCAAAAAGGTTTTGCGCATCAAACATATATATTACAGGATAGTTTTTTTTAGATATACTATAAGACTTTGGTAAATAAACCCAAATCATTTTATGCGTTTTTATTTGAGGTGCTTCTATAACAAATGTTGACACCTGTTTTGATGCAGTGCTTTGAGCGCAAACAAGAAAAACACCAAATAGTAATATGGTAATGCTGATGATAAGCGTTTTCATAAATCGAATTGAATTAAACGAATGTACATAAAATTTTTAGGAATTTAATAGATGCATTTCATCGATAATGATTTTCGTCGATACGATTTTCGATGAAATGCATATTTTGTATAATAGATTGAAAATGAGTTTGTTATCAAATAAAAATATATTAAAGTAGGAAAATACCGATGAATGGTAATTTATTTTTCGATAAGCTACAATTTATCAAGGATTATTGCCAAAGTAAACTTATTAACTTTAAAATATTAAATAATGATCCCTCACAATGATAAATCGCATTGAAAAATTGAGTTTGCTTTCAGAGATGATAGCTTTCGCGCAGACAAATGAAAATATAAAGTCCATTGAATATAAATTTCTTTCTGGAGTAGCTAAGCAATTAGATATTTCTCAGGCAGATTTTGATTATCTCATTGAGCATCCAGTAACATACGTTCACCTTAAGTCTCATAGTGAACGTATCGTACAGTTTCACAGATTAGTTTTATTAATGAATTTAGGAAAAGATATATCTAATAAAGAATTGGTTAAGCTTCATAATTTTGGTTTAAGGATGGGTTTGAGTCATGAATCTATCAATCGTGTATTGGACTTGATGGAAAGCTTTCCAAATAAAGTAGTTCCACCAGATTTTTTAATTGATATTTTTAAAATACAGTATAATTAATTTGATTTGAAATAATTCACTAAACTATCTTTTATAAAGTAGTTCCATCCAGCGATACAGCTTTCCCTTTTAAATTCTGGGATAGTGTCTGAAAAATCTTCAATAACATTTGTGGTTAAGATTAATTTTGTTTTATTAGAATCTTCAAATAATTCAAAGCTTACGATAGCGTCTCCTTTATAGTTAGAGTATTTCCAATTATAGCAAATTTTGTGTAAAGGAATCACTTCCATAATTTTCCACTCATGCGTAAACACCCTGTCTTCTGAGATTACAGTAAAGGTTGTTTCAAAACCAACTTCTGCTTTAAAAGCTGGAATATTATTAAAGAACCATTGCTTCATCTCATTAAGCTCAGTAATAGCTTTCCATAGTCGTTCTTTAGATTGATCGAAGCTATGTTCAATAATTATTGGGCCTTCAGATATTTTCATATACTCTGCTTTAGCTTTTCTAACTTTTTTTGATAACCTTTTATTTCATCCCGAAATTGAGCAGCGATTATAAAATCTAAGGCTTTTGCTGCTTGTTCCATAAGTTTACGTTTTTCACGAATCTTTTTCTCTAGCTGGTTTTTGGTCAAGTATTCACTTTCAGGTTCTGCAGCTTTAGCTGCTTCTAACTCGTAACTGTATGTGCTAACTGAGTTTTTAGACAAAGCATTATCCAAACTTTTATTCAAGGCCTTTGGAGTGATATTGTGTTTGGTGTTATAGTTAATTTGTTTTTCACGTCTATAATTGGTTTCATCAATGGTCTTTTGCATACTATTTGTGATCTTATCAGCATACATTATTGCACGTCCATTCAAGTGTCTGGCTGCTCTACCTACGGTTTGTGTGAGTGATCTATTTGAGCGTAAAAATCCTTCTTTATCTGCATCTAATATTGCCACAAGTGATACTTCAGGCAGATCAAGTCCTTCTCGTAGTAGATTAACACCTACCAAGACATCAAATAGGCCTTTCCGTAAATCTTGCATGATCTCAACGCGTTCAAGAGTGTCAACATCACTATGAATGTAACGACAGCGTATCTGAATGCGGTCTAAGTATTTAGTGAGCTCTTCAGCCATGCGTTTTGTAAGTGTAGTGACTAACGTACGTTCATCTTTTTCAACTCGTTGTTGTATTTCTTCAATTAAATTATCAATTTGATTCAAACTTGGTCGTACATCTATAATTGGGTCTAAAAGTCCTGTAGGACGTATTACTTGTTCTACGTATACTCCATCCGATTTTTGGAGTTCGTAATCGGCTGGAGTTGCACTAACGTAAATCACTTGGTTTTGTAAAGCTTCAAACTCTTCAAATTTTAAAGGTCTATTATCCATTGCTGCTGGAAGCCTAAAACCATATTCTACTAAATTCTCCTTTCGGCTTCTATCACCTCCATACATAGCGTGAACTTGAGAAATGGTGACATGACTTTCATCAACAACCATTAAATAATCGTCTGGAAAATAATCAAGAAGGCAAAATGGTCTAGTGCCAGGTTGACGACCATCTAAATATCTAGAGTAGTTTTCAATACCAGAACAATAACCCAATTCTCGAATCATCTCTAGGTCAAACTCTGTACGTTCTTTTAAACGTTTTGCTTCCAAATGTTTACCTATGTCTTTGAAATAGTCATGCTGTTTTACTAGATCGTCTTGAATTTCTTTAATTGCGCCTTGTAAAATATCTGGAGAGGTCACAAACATATTGGCTGGATATATGTTTAAACGATCGTAATGTTCAATAACCGCATTGGTTTGTATGTTAAATTGTTCAATGTCTTCAATTTCGTCACCAAAAAAGTGAATACGAAAAGCATCATCTGCATAACTAGGGAATACATCAACAGTATCACCTTTTATTCTGAAGTTACCATGATTAAAATCGGCTTCTGTCCTTGAATACAAACTCTGTACAAGTCGATGTAACAAGTCAGTTCTAGAGATTTCTTGATCTACTTCAAGAGAAATCACATTCTTCTGAAATTCTACAGGATTACCAATGCCATACAAACATGATACGGAAGCGACAACAATGACATCACGACGACCAGATAGTAGAGAAGAGGTAGTACTCAAACGCATCTTCTCGATTTCTTCGTTGATAGACAAATCTTTTTCAATATACACTCCAGATACTGGAATATAGGCTTCGGGCTGATAATAATCGTAATAAGACACAAAATATTCTACAGCATTTTCAGGAAAAAATTGTTTGAATTCTGAATAGAGTTGTGCTGCAAGTGTTTTGTTATGTGCCAATACTAAAGTTGGCCGTTGTACTTCTTGAATGACATTAGCTACCGTAAAGGTCTTGCCAGAACCTGTTACACCAAGTAGTGTTTGGTACTTTTCATTAGTATTAATACCTTCAACTAATTGTTGAATGGCTTGTGGTTGATCTCCTGTTGGTTTGAATTCAGATTTTACTTTGAAGCGCATCTTACAAAGTTAATTAAAGTTTCATTAAATCTAATGCTTCTTAAGAAGGCTTTAAGGGTAAAAAATCAGCAAAAGAAAAAATAATCAACCATAGATTTCATTTCAATCTTTTCAAAATATGATGTTATGATTTTTTGTTCTTTGCTATTTGCCACAGTAATGATGCTTTGAGGCTGTTTCAATGTATTCAAGTGTTCAAAATTGAACAGTTCAATAGCATAGATGTGTTTCCCAATTTTTTTCGGATTATCACAAATCCAAATGAAATCCACTTGTTTTTCTTTTAAAAGTTTAGCAACAGTTTTTCCTTTATGTCCTGCTCCCCAAATAGTCAATGGTCTTGATTGGTCTCTATCTAGTTCTAGAAAATAATCTAGCTTTAGTTGTAAAAAATGATTTTCAGCATAGTTGGGATGAGTTCTTGAAGCACGAGTGCTATAGTCTCTCCAATAATGTAGAAGTCGGTTACTAGCAATACATTTAATGTTGTTTTTATATAGACGAAAGGTGAGGTCGTAATCTTCAGGATATCGATTTAGATCAAATCCATCACAAGCAATTAAGTCGTCTCGATGTAGCATCCAACATGGTGAAGGAATGACACATTCTTTATAGATTTCAGAATAATTAGTTCCTCGAATGGTCAAGTTATTCAACCAAGATTCATATTTTGCATAACCATCACCAATACCATTAGTACTAAAATATTTTACTAAACCTAAAGCAATATGTCCTTTACCGTGAGATTGCAAATCATTGAGCATGATCTGTAATTTTTCGGGATGCATTTTATCATCACTATCCATTCTAGTGATAAAGGTTCCAGTACTTTTAGAAAAAGCCAACGCGAGTGCATCAATAATTCCGTCTCCAGAGTTTTTGAATAGTTTTATGCGATGATCACTCTTGGCGAAGTCTTCAACAATAGTATAACTACTATCGGTTGAGTGATCATCAATAATTAGTAACTCCCAGTGTTTATAGGTTTGCGCTATAATTGAGTTAATGCATTCGTATAAATAGCTAGATGTATTCTTAAATGGTGTAAGAATGCTAATTAAAGGTTTAGACATAATGCTAAAATACGACATCTATTTTAACAAAACCTTTACTAAATTAAATGTAACGGATTGTAGTTTTGTGCGTCTATGAAAAATAAACATTAAAAAATGAAACATATTTTATCTGCTGTAGCTTTAAGTACTTTGCTTTTTGCATGTGGCTCACAAAAAAACGGAACTAGCGATCTAGCAAACAGTAATCCTATTAAAACTTCAATAGATCTCACACAAGTTGTTGATGATAAAGCTCCAGTTACGATTAATCCAGGACGTTTTACACAAGACACAATTGTGTACAGATTACCAAGAATTATTCAAGGTAGTTATGCTGTAAATGACTTCGGAAAATATATCGAAGCTTTTAAAGCTCTAGATTATGATGGGAATGAAATAACATCTACAAAGCTAGATGATAATACTTGGCAAATCTTAAATGCTAGTCGTTTAGATAAAATAGAATATTACGTCAATGATACATTTGACCTTGAAGTTAAAGGCGGAATAGGAGAAGATGTGCCTTTTTCTCCTGGAGGAACAAATATTTCTCCAGATAATTATGTGTTGAATCTTCATGGATTTATTGGGTATTTTGACTCGCTTAAAAATGCTCAATATGCAATCGATGTCACTTCACCAGCAAACTTTGAGCGTACATCTGCATTAGAGAATACAGCAATCAAATCTAGTGATGATGGAACTAAGATTACAACAAGTTATTTTGCACCACGCTATTTTGATGTTACTGATAACCCAATGATGTATGGTAAGTTAGATGTTGAGGAATTCATGGTTGGAGATATTAAGATCGTATTAAGTGTTTATTCTCCTAATAAGGTTTATTCTGCGTCGAGTTTAAAAGAAACAGTCTATAAAATGATGGAAGCTCAAAAAAGGTATTTGGGAGACATCAATAGTACACCAAGATATGATGTATATCTGTATTTATCTGATGGAAGCCAAGGCTCTCCTAAAGGTTTCGGAGCTTTAGAGCATCACACATCTACTGTTGTAGTTTTAAGTGAATCAGCATCAGCAGAGTCTTTAGCAAAATCAGTAACAGATGTAGTTGCGCATGAGTTCTTTCATATTGTGACACCTTTATCTGTTCATTCTGAAGATGTGCATTATTTTGATTACAATGATCCAACATTTTCAAAGCATTTATGGATGTATGAAGGCGTAACTGAATATTTTGCACAGCATTTTCAAGTATACGAAGGTCTAGTTACGCCAGAAGAATATTATAACGAAATCAATACACAAATAAGACGTTCATTATACTATGATGATAACATGAGCTTTACGGAAATGAGTGAAAATATTCTTGAAGACCCTTACAAGCCTAACTACGCTAATGTGTATCAAAAAGGAGCGTTAATTGGGATGTGTATAGATATTTTACTCAGAGAAGAAAGTAATGGTAATCGTAGTATGCTTAGCTTAATGAAAGAACTTTCTAATAAATATGGGAAGCATAAACCTTTTGATGATGAATCTATTATAGATGAAATTGTTGGAATGACTTATCCTTCTATTGGAGGTTTCTTGAATACACATGTAATTGGCAGTACACCTATTGACTATAGTGTATTTTTAGATAAAGTAGGATTGATCTTTAAAGAAGAAAGTGTTGAGACTGGTTATATTCAAAGTGGTTCTGGTTTTATCTTTGCAGCAGATCCTGAAAAAGAAACATTATTTTTCTCAGAAAGTGTAAAAGAGAACAGCTTTTGGAATGAAAATGGTGTTAAAGCTAACGACATCGTTAAGCGCGTGAATGGTACTGATGTAAGTATGCAAAATGCTAGAGCCATTTTAGGACAAATGTACCAATGGAAACCAGGACAAGAAGTTGAGGTTGTGCTTGATAGAAATGGCAAAGAAGTTATCTTGAAAAAAGAATTAACTCCAACATTTACAGCTATAAAAACCATTAGTGAAAATGAAAATGCTACCGCATCGCAAATCGCGACAAGAAAGGCATGGTTAAAATTAAAGTCAGATTCTTAAGAAACATAAGATAAATAAATACAAAGGCTGCTTGATTATTTTCAAGCAGCCTTTGTATTTAGAAGCCTTCAAAAACACCAAGACCAAATAAAGCAAAATCATATTTTGCAGGGTCTTTAGAGTCTAAAATTCGAAGTTGAACGTCCAACTCATTGAGTGCTTTAGCATCGTTTTGCTTTCGTTTCAACAAACCAAGTTTTCGAGCTACATTTCCTGAATGTACATCTAAGGGACAGGATAAATATGATGAGTCTATTTGTTTCCATATACCAAAATCTACACCATTTTGATCTTGACGTACCATCCACCTTAAAAACATATTGATGCGTTTTGCTGCTGAATTCTTTAAGGGATCACTTACATGCTTTTTGGTTCGTGGTAGATGGTCTATTTCAAAAAAAAGTGTCTTAAATTTATGAATAGCAAATTGCAGTGATTCATCTTTTACGTAATTAGAAAATACAGCTTCTAAGCCATTATGATTTTTATAGAGATGTTGTAAGCTTTTAATGAACTGAATAAAATCTTGTCCGTTGAACGTGCGATGAACAAAAGCGTTGAGTTGGTCTAGATCTGACGCTTTATGATTGCACACAAAATCGTAAGGTGATTGCTCAAGCAACTGCATCATTTTTCGGGCATTATTGATAATACTTTTACGATTTCCCCAAGCAATGGTTGCGGTTAAAAAACCAGCGATCTCAATATCTTCTTTTGAGCTGAACTGATGTGGGATTTGAATCGGATCAGTTTCAATAAACCTTGGATGATTGTATTGATCAACCTTTTCGTTTAGAAACTCTTTAAGGTCTTTTTTTGATAGCTTTATAGTATTGGCCAAGATAAATTTATTTTACGGCAATCATACTAATCTCTACATTCACAAATTTTGGTAAATTAGCAACCTCTACGGTTTCACGAGCTGGAGCAGAAACAGTATCAAAATATTGAGCGTAAATGTCATTAATTTCAGAAAAATGGTGCATGTCACTTATAAATATGGAAGTTTTAACTACATGCTCAAAGTGCATTTCTGCAGCTTCAAGCACTACTTTTAAATTTTCCATTACTTGCTTGGTTTCAGCTTTAATAGAATCTAGAACCAATTCACCAGTATCAACGTTTATGGCAATTTGCCCTGAAGTGTATAAGGTGTTTCCGCTTAGAACAGCTTGGTTGTAAGGCCCAATAGGTGCCGGTGCTTTTGAAGTATTTATAATAGTTTTCAAAATGAAATGTAGTTTAGTTACTAATTGACTAAATTAGTGAAAAGCAAAAAATTAAAGAAGTTTCTGGTGTGGTTTTATGAGATGGAAGCAAAAATGATAATTAGTTGTTTTTGATAGAATATACCACATGCTCCCAAATAACATCAAAAGTTTTTAACTGCTTTTCATATACAAAGTTTTTTGACATTCCAATTTTTTCGGCAACTCGTTGAGAAGGTTTATTTTTTATGTAGGTATGGATGAATAATTCGTCTAATTTAAGTGTTTGAAATCCGTATTTCAAACAACCAAAAGCAGCTTCAGCAGCATAACCTTTATTCCAATAGTGTTTATCGATTTGATAACCAATTTCTGGAACGATATTACCATTTATATCTTGTAAGCTAATACCACATTGACCAATGAATGTATTTGTTTCTTTTAAAATTACAGCCCAAAGGCCAAATCCATTTGTTCTGTAGCTATTAATACTTTTGTTGATCCATCTTGTTACTTTTTCAATGTTATAAGTTGACGGATAGAAAGCCATGGTCTTCTCATCACTTAAAATAGGATATAGAAGCGTGACGTCATTGTAATTTAATGTTCTAAGCTCTAATCTATCAGTTTCTAGAATTATCATTGGTTGATACTTATTTCATTGAACATTAGGTGTTGGATCATTCCAAATGAGTTTAGACAATTTCCAAACCCCTTGATCTTTAACCAAGACATTCAAATAATTCCCTTCGTTTGAATAGGTCTTTTGTTCATATTCAAAAGCTAATTTGAACCTTCCATGAATATAAGCCAAATTTCCAGACCCATTAATGTCGTCTATGGTTGATGTAAACACTGTAACTTTTGAAGGCGCTGAATTCTTTGGAAACCAAAATGCTTCTATTGCTGTGGCTCCAATAATAGGCTGATCTCCATGATGCGGCATAAGAATAGCATCTTCTGTTAAGGTTTCAATAACTCCAATAGTGTTGTTTTCTAACCAGGCAAATTCAAAATTTTTTCTTGTTTTTTTAATAGACTCGATGTCATCATTTGTTAGTAGGTGGCTTTTGTTATTACAATTGAAAAATAAAAGTGAAGCAATAACTAAAACGAAAAGCAATGCGATATTTTTGGTCATAGTCTAGTTTTTAGTTCTATTCGATACTTTTATAGTTTAATAGATCATCTATTGTATTTGCTGTAACAGAATGGTAGTTAGGTCGTGCTTTTTTGTAAATTTCTAAAGCTTCTTTAATCTTATCATTGTTTTTGAAAGCTCTGAACAATGTCGAAACATACCAACGCCTACCTACTCGAATCAAGAATTCTTCAATCTTTTGGTCTACATGATTACCATGATAATCATGATTGATGGTTTGTTCAAACCATACCATAGCTATATGCGAATTAGTAGTATTTGTCAAATTGAAAGCATTGTCTAGTCGTGCTAGATCTTTAGTAGTTATGGTTTCAGGGAAATTCCTAATGAAGTGCACCCATTCAAGTGTCGTCCAGCCTTCTGTTAATGAAACATTAATAGTATCATTACTTAGAAATTCCTGTAATGCGTTTTCGGTATTCTCAAACTTATCAGAAGTGATGATGGCTTGGTTACTTGGTATCCTAGGTTGGTATATCCAATCTTCAGTATTGAATTTAATATTGTTGGGTTCTAATAGATTTTTGTTTAAGTATGTGATGAATTGTTCGGTTGTTATTGTTGAAAAGGCATGGGTTTTAAAATAATCTTTTAGGAAGACATCAAATGTAGAACGACCAACAGTTTCTTCTAAGGTGCGTAAGAACAAATAGCCTTTGTCATAAGCAATACTGTTCATGCCGTCATCTGGGTTTTTTCCTTTAAGATCAAGTTTTAAATGTGTAGCTTCAGGATTGTCTTCAAAACTTTCAATTTCTTCTTCTAGATCTTGTCTGCTAATCAAAGCGATCATATTGGCTCTCTCTTTTCCGTAAAGCGCTTCCATGATTCGTATTTCAAAATAAACTGTAAATCCTTCGTTTAGCCAAAAATCGTTCCAGGTGGCATTGGTTACTAAATTGCCTGACCAAGAATGTGCTAATTCATGTGCAATTAATGAAGTTAGGCTCTTATCTCCTGCAATAATTGTTGGTGTTGCGAAAGTAAGCCTAGGGTTTTCCATACCTCCAAACGGAAAACTTGGTGGTAATACAATAACATCAAATTGTTCCCAATCGTAATCGCCATAAAGGTTCTCAGCAGCAGCTACCATATTTTCCATATCGGAAAATTCAGCATGAGCCTTATCAAGCATTGATTTTTCGGCATAAACTCCTGTACGTTCACTAACCGCTTTATAAGCAATGTCTCCAACAGCTAAAGCCATTAAATAAGGAGAGATAGGCTGTTTCATCGTAAATGTATAATTACCATCTGCAGTTTTTTCTTTTGGGTTTTCGGCACTCATAACTGCCATGAGTTCTTTAGGAACTTTTACCTTAGCATCATAGGTAATGCGTATCTGTGGACTATCTTGAATAGGAATCCATGTTCGTGTTAAAATTGCTTGACCTTGGGTAAATAAAAACGGATGGGTTTTATCTAATGTTTGTTGTGGGTTTAACCATTGAAGTGCTTCAGTTTTGTCTGTAGTATTATAATATACGGTTACGGTTTTAGTATTTTCTTTGATCACTATTTTTAAAGGACTTCCCAATTGCTTATCAAAATCTCCTAATGAAAATTGTGTTGTTTTTCCGTTAGCTTTAACCGAATCGATTTCTAAAAACTTAGTATCTAGTATTAATTCATTAGCACTATTGTTATCAATGTTATATGTGGCTTTTCCACTAATGGTTTCAGTATCAAAATCAACATCAATATCTAAACTTAAATGCTTGATTACTGATGCGTTAGGTTGAGCATAAGAATGAGATTCTTTAACGTAGGTTGATGTAATGGTCTGTTCTTTTTTTTCAGTTTCACAACTACAAAAAAGTAGTATAGCGCATGAGGTAATAGTCGTGATTTTCTTTGTGATGTTCATTTAGTTATGTTTTATCGTATTTAATCTTCATACAGTTGTCCGCGATGAGGCTTTAACGTATCTCTTATGGGTTTCATGTCTTTTTCGTCAACAACCATAAATGCAATGGCATGCATATCACTCAAAGCGCTAAAACCAGTAATCGTAATGTTGAGCTTATTAATAGCAATATACTCTTTTAAATGAATGTTATGGTGTTCAGCAGTTTTTAGTGCCACAGGGCCACGAAAATCCCAAATGAGTTTTAGTTTACGCATGAGCAACTGAACTTCCAGTTTCAGCAAATTTTTTGAAATCTTGCATGTATTTTAAGGATTGCTTTTTAAAGGCATTGGGCATAAAAAAGAGCATAGCTCTCATCATAAAGCTCAAAGGTATAAACTCGCTTTTAGAAACCCATTTGGTGTAACCATCATTAGTAGTTGTAAAGGCGTTCTCTTGTATGTTAGTCATACCTTTAGTGTTGTAGGTGGCATGAAATTCATGAGGAAAATTTTGATGTGTAATGGTCTCAATGATTTCCATTTGACGCTTTCCAAATTTGTAGGTGAGTTTTATTTTTGATCCAAGCTCACCTGGAACGCCAGAAATATGCTCTGTTGATTGTAAACCGCGTTGCCAGTGTTTCATGTTTTCGATGTTATTCATTTTATTAATAAACACATCAATGGGGACTTCTACTATTATTTCGTTAGTATAAAGCATTTTTAGGGATTTATTTTTTGCTGGACTAAATATAAAGTCTTTTTTTTAAAACAAAATAACGATAGAGCACTTTGCTTCTCATTTTAGTTAACAGGTATATAAATTCGGTTTATTGTAATCTGGATTCTATAATTTTAGTAACTGTTTAAGCTATAAATCAATATACAGAATTGATTTTTGTTAAGCTATAGAATTAACAATACTATTTTATGTTGAAAACTTTTATTGAAGCGTAAAAACTCATTATAATATCAACCAAATAGTTAAATACTAAAACCACCCTGTTAACGTTTAGAAAAAGCAGCTTGTTTAATATCTTAATTGTATTATTTTTGCTCAAATCATATGTAATCATTTTAATTTTTAAGAATAAAAAAATGAAACAAATTATAAGTACTGTTTTTCTTTGTTTGTCTGTCAGTCTATTTGCACAAGTGGATGAAAAAGATGTTTTATTCACTGTAGATGAAGAACCAGTTTTGGCATCAGAATTCATAAGAGTTTATAATAAAAATTTAGACCTTGTTAAAGATGAATCTCAGAAAGATATTGATGCCTACCTAAAACTTTTTGTCAATTACCAACTCAAAGTCAAAGAAGCTAAACGTTTAGAGCTTGATAAGGCACCTAAATATGTCAGAGAGTTTTCAAATTACAAATCTCAGCTTACCAAAAACTTCATGTCTGATAATAAGGTGACAGAAGCTTTAGTCAAAGAAGCTTATGATCGTTCAACTGAAGATATAAAAGCGTCACACATTTTAATCAGACTTGATGTCAATGAAAAAGATACTACAGAAGTTTACAACAGACTTCTTAAGTTGCGAGAGCAAATTAAGAAGCAAGGGTTTGAAGCAGTACAAAAAGAAGTTCATGATGGGAAAACCATTTATGCTGAGGATTTAGGGTATTTTTCAGCTTTTAAAATGGTATATCCTTTTGAGAACGCAGCATACAATACCACTGTTGGTGAGGTTTCAATGCCATTTCGAACGCGTTTTGGGTTTCATATAGTGAAAGTGCTTGACAGACGTCCTTCTCTTGGCGAAGTAACGGTTTCTCATATTATGATATCTAACAAACAAAATGACACTGCACTTAATCCAGAGACACGAATCAATGAAATCTATAAAAAGTTACAACAAGGAGAAAATTTTGAATCGTTAGCCAAGCAGTTTTCAGATGATAAAAGCTCTTCTAGCAAAGGCGGAAGATTATCTTCGTTTACCGGTGGGCAGCTCAGTTCACAAGAGTTTGAAGATGTCGCTTTTAGTTTAAACGAAAAAAATGAGATATCTAAACCCTTCAAAACAGATTACGGTTG
Source organism: uncultured Psychroserpens sp. (assembly GCF_947503375.1). Classification (GTDB taxonomy): domain Bacteria; phylum Bacteroidota; class Bacteroidia; order Flavobacteriales; family Flavobacteriaceae; genus Psychroserpens. The sequence continues at coordinate 39,976 of NZ_CANNDQ010000004.1, read as the reverse complement.
GCATATCATCAAATTTATACAGAAAAAAGAAATGCAGCCATACGTTGAAGTGAAAGCTTTGTTTGAGAACAAAGTGAAAAGGGATTCACGTTCAAAATTGATCAACTCTGTATTAGCAAAACAGCTAAAGGCAAAATACATATTAACCAATAATAAAGAAGCACTATCTTATTTTGAAAGCTTGATAAACGACAATTTTTTCAAAAGGTCATGGGCTTTGCCTCAAGACCTTGACAAAGAGCAAACATTTCTAAAGATTGAAAACCAAACTATTACATATCAAGAGTTTGCTAAGCATTTATTTTCAAGTCAACGAAATTATATCAATAAGAAGTTAGATGCAAAAGCACTTATACAGAAAGAATACGATTCGTTTTTAGAAACTAAACTTATTCAATATCAAAAAGACAATCTTGAATTTGAAAACCAAGAGTTTGCTCATGTACTTAAAGAATATAGAGATGGTTTATTATTGTTTGACCTTATGGAAAATCAAATTTGGAATGCAGCATCAAAAGATTCTTTGGGTTTAATACAATTTTATGAAGCGAATAAAGACAACTATGTCTGGAAAGATAGGGTAGATGTTATTATTATGTCTTCGGCTAGTAAGAAAAATGCTAAAAAAGCTTATGATGCTTTGCAAAAAGGAGCATCTGTTGAAGATATCGAATCTAAATTGAATACTGATGGCGCTCAGAATATCATCTCAACCAAGGGTGTTTTAGAAACAGATCATCAAGCGTTACCAAAAGATTTTGAATTAAAGGAAGGTGTTTCAGGAGTCTATGTTCATAATGAAGCCTATCACGCAATAAAGGTTAATAAAATTATACCTGAACGTTTGAAAACTTTAGAAGAATCTAAAGGTAAAGTTATTAGTGACTATCAAAACCAAATTGAAAACCAATGGATTACTACCCTTAATGAACGCTATGATGTAAAAATAAATACCGAAGTTCTTAAGAAGGTCAAATCTCAAATATTAAATTAATTGTTTTATAAATATCGCATATTAGTATTTATTTTATTTTGCTTTTACTCATGTGATTTTTTTAAAAAATCAGATGATAGGATTCCTATTGCAAGAGTTAATGAATCTTATTTGTATCAAGAAGATGTAAAAGACCTAGTTGTTGAGGGCACATCAAAAGATGACAGTACCTTTGTAGTTGATGCGTTTATAACACGATGGGCTACACAATTATTACTCATCGATGGCGCAGAGCGAAACCTATCTGAAGAAAAACAAGAAGACTTCAATAAACTGGTAGATCAATATAAGAAAGACCTCTACACCAAAGCATATCTTGAGGCATTAGTAAATAAAAGCATAGATACAGTTATCATTAATGAAGAAGCAGAAAAGGTATATGAAGCTAATAAAGAAACCTTCAAGCTTAATGAAGAACTGGTAAGATTTCGCTACATCAGTATTTTAGATAACGCCATCAATAAAGATGAGATAATGAAACGTTTCAAACGTTTTGATGATGATGATAAAACATATTTAGATTCTATCTCAGTACAATTTAAGTCTTATGCGCTTAATGATTCCATTTGGGTAAAGGTTTCACAGATTTCGAGCAAAATTCCAGTAGTCAATTCAGAAAACAAAAAAGAACTGTTAAAAAAATCTAATTTTATACAGCTCAAAGATTCATTAGACCTATATTTGATGCATGTAAAAGACGTGCTTTATCAAAACAATATTGCACCTCTAGAGTATGTTAGACCCACAATTAAACAAATTGTAATAAATAAAAGAAAATTAGAACTTATCAAGAAGTTAGAAAAGGATATTACAAAAGATGCGATTAAAAATAAACAATTTGAAATTTATAAATAATATGCGATTTGCATTAATTATAATTACACTTTTCTGTGTAAATGCACTCAGTGCTCAAGAAATTATAGAAGATGAAGTAGTAGAATCTAAAGTTAAAAGTGATAGCTTAAATGATAATGACCGACTTAAAGTAGATGGTGTTACTGCTGTAGTTGGTGACTTTGTAGTACTAGACTCTGATATTGATAAAGAATTTATTCAGTTGCAAGCCAGAGGAGTATCTACAAAAGACATTACTCGCTGTCAATTGTTTGGTAAATTGTTAGAAGATAAATTATATGCTCACCACGCCATTCAAGACAGTATAAATATTAATGAACTGGAAATACGATCTTCTATAGAACAACAAATTAGCACTTTTCTAGAAACCAAGGGAGGAACAATGACCGAACTCTTAGAGTTTTACAATAAAGATAGTGAAGCTAGCCTAAGGGAAGAGATGTTTGAAATAAATAAAAATGCAAGATTAGCTGCTGAAATGCAACGTAAAATAGTTTCTGAGTTAGAAGTAACACCAGAAGAAGTAAGAGAATATTTCAATAGCATACCTAAAGATGAACGACCAGAGTTTGGTACTGAGTTAAAAGTAGCTCAAATTGTTGTGATTCCTGAAATATCTGAAGCCGAAAAGCAACGGGTGATTAATAAACTTAAAGAGTTTAAAGCAGATGTAATTGAAAACGGAGCAAGTTTCACCACAAAAGCCGTATTTTATTCAGATGATATTCCTTCACGTAAAGATGGTGGTAAGTATGTTTTAAATAAAAAGCGCCCTCGAATGGTTAAAGAATTTAGAGATGTCGCATTTTCGTTGCAGGAAGGAGAGATTTCAGATCCCTTTGAAACCGATTTTGGGTATCATATCATTCTTTTAGAAAAAATTAGAGGTCAAGAATATGAGATCAGACATATTTTATTGCGACCAAAAGTTACCGAAGAAGCAAAGAATGCTGCCAAAGAGAAAATAAATAAAGTAAGAGAGCGTATCGTTGCTGGTGACTTAACCTTTGCCGAAGCAGCTAAAGAGTTTAGTGATGAAAAGGAAACTAAAAATAATGGAGGACAATTGATCAATCCGTATACTCAAGACTACAGCTTTGAGCTTACTAAAATGGATCCAGAGCTATATGGGCAAATTCAAGACCTAAAAGATAATGAGATAAGTTTGGTGTTGCTGGATCAAGATAGAATTAATGATATAAAATATAAGATCATAACGGTTACCGATAGAACTGATGAGCACGAGGCAGATTTCGCTAAAGATTATTTAAAGATTAAAAACCTCGCACTTCAAGACAAGCAAATTAGAGAGATTGCTAAATGGCAAGATGAAAAAATTAACGACACCTACATAAAAGTTAATGGCGATTACAGAGATTGTGAGTTTTCTAGTAACTGGTTAAAAAAAGAAAAACAATAATATGTCTGATGTAGCTGCTATAAAACAATTTGTAAAGAAATATCTAGCCTTAAAAACCGAAGTTGCTAAAGTTATTGTTGGTCAAGATGAGGTTGTAAATCAAATTTTAATTTCTGTTTTTTCTGGAGGTCACTCATTACTCATTGGAGTTCCTGGTTTGGCAAAAACGTTAATGGTCAATACTATAGCGCAAGCTTTGGGTTTAGATTTTAAGCGTATTCAATTTACACCAGATCTCATGCCTAGTGATATATTAGGAAGTGAAATTTTGGACGAGAATAGACAGTTTAAATTTCTGAAGGGACCTATTTTTGCAAATATTATTCTAGCAGATGAGATCAATAGAACACCACCCAAAACACAAGCAGCTTTATTAGAAGCAATGCAAGAACGTGCAGTTACTGTTGCTGGTCATCACTATAAGTTAAGTTTACCCTATTTTGTATTGGCTACTCAAAACCCAATTGAACAAGAAGGAACTTACCCTTTACCAGAAGCTCAATTAGACCGCTTTATGTTTGCTATCAACTTAGAATATCCTTCATTTGATGAAGAAGTGCAAGTGGTTAAAGCTACAACTACCGATGTGCAAGCTACTGTGAATGCGCTATTTACTGCTGAAGAAATTATTAATTTTCAAAATGTAATTCGACGTATTCCTGTGGCAGATAATGTTATAGAATATGCTGTAAGTATGGTTGCCAAAACAAGACCAAAAGCTTCAACAGCTACAGATTTAGTCAAAGAGTTCATTGATTGGGGAGCAGGCCCAAGAGCCTCTCAAAACTTGATCTTAGCGGCTAAAACTCATGCTGCAATTAATGGAAAATTTTCACCAGATATTGAGAATGTTCAAGCTGTTGCTCAAGGCGTGTTACGCCATAGAATTATTAAAAACTACAAAGCTGAAGCTGAAGGTATCACCGATAAGCAGATTATAAAAAGTTTATTTTAATGAAGCGTTACATACCCGCAATAATTATTTTATTAATTGGGTTTATCTTTACTATAATAGGTGCATTATTTAAGATACAACATTGGCCTTATGGTAGTTTAATTTTAACCATTGGTATGTTGCTAAAAGTAGTAGCCATTTGCTATGCCATAATCTTATTAATAGTTAACAATAAAAAATCTAGCTAGTCGATTAAAATAAAGATATCTTTTTTCAATCGTTTTACTTCTTCTTTATTTAATACGTTGTAAAATCCTCTAATTTGCTGTGTTCTATCAACCAAAGCAACATAACTACTGTGATAAAAATCAGTGCCATAATTATTTAGTTTAAAGTTGGTCATGTATTGTTTGGCTAGTTGCATTGTTTGCGTTTCAGATGCACGAACAAATTGCCATTTTGATTTAGGAATGCTAGTAGCTTTTGCATAATTATTTAAAACTGAAACCGTATCATTACTTGGATCAATAGTGTGTGATACTAACACGAAATCATCTTTATTTAAGAATGCCTCAGCTATTTTTATTAATTCGTTTCGCATTGGTGGACAGATACTAGGGCATTTCGTAAAAAAGAAATTAGCAATATACACCTTGCTATCTAATGCATTATGATCAAATACCTCATTGTCCTGATTTACAAATCCATTATATGAAATTGAATAGTAAACTTTAGCTCCTTTATTATCAATTTTATAACTCAAAATTGGCAATTCTTTTGTTGTGCCATTGCACGCTAAAAATAATAAGAAAGATAAAAAAAATGATAGTCTCATTCTTCGGGAGTAAAGGCTTTTATCTTTTCATCCATTTGCTTATCATATAAAAATACAAACATACTAGCCATCATGTCTTGGTTAATAGATGTTGTGTTATTTGTGTGTAGTTCTAATTCGTATTTGTGATCAGGATATAACATAATGCCTTTAGAGCTGGAAAAATAGGATACATTTTTAAGCCCTATCTTATCAGTAAAATTTTCCGCTTTTGACGTAAATAATGTTGAGTCTATAGTTTTGTCTCTAAAGGCTAGTGTTTCAGAAAAAGGATGTAAATGTGTTGCAATGTGATGCATTGTAGTACTATCTTTTAGCTGTAATTGTGAGGTGACATCAAATTTATAAGTTTCTTTACCTGGGAAGATCACCCAATGACCAGATAAGCTTTCGCCAGAATCAGTTTTATAGCTATGGTTCTTTGTTTCAATAGGTATACACAGGTTTGGGTTGTCTTCTGTTGGTCCGCTAAAAGGATTGTTAGAATCAAAAGGAAGCATTATAAAAATAGTCTTACTCATCAATGGTCTCATATTTTTATTATGAGATAGATAGTCTATAGTTATACGATGTTTAATAGAAAATGCATCACCTTTTATGTTATGATTTAGGGCTTGTGTGGCAATAAACAAATTCTCGTTTGTAAAGACAGGAAAACCAAATCCTTCAGGAAACTCATAATATTCTATACCATTACTCATAGAAGTTAGTCTAGGGTAGTGTAAGCCAATTCTTTTATCGAGCTGCCATCTTGAATAATGTTCGCCATCATAAAAATCTACATTAGTATGGCATACGTAATCGTTTGAAAGTGGATCAACTTCATTTGTGCTAAAGGCTTGAGTTTTAAAAGAAGTCAACCAGACCAACTCGCTTTTTGTGTGATCTAACTGGAAAGAGCGCATTACTTTTGGACCTTCCATAGACTTATAAATATTGTCAATCACTAATGTAGGTGTTGTTAGCGAAATAGAGTTAGGATTTATTTTCACATTCCACGTATCATCTACCAAACCAAGTTTGTGGTAGAGTTGTGTTTTAACAATAGCCTTGTGCCTATTTGATAATTTTAAATAGTAAATGCCTCCAATTATAGTTAATAAAACTAATATTGGCAGCATATATTTTAGTATTTTGGACTTCATTAAAAATGTAGCTATCTAAACAAAGCTAAGACTTTTTTATGCAAATAAATTACGAAAAACGAATTTTTGGCTTAGACCTGATGAGGGCTATAGCCATCATTATGGTAGTTTGCTCTCACACCTTATGGATTGTTCCAGATGCGAGAGGTGTCATTCCAGACGTTTTGAGTATTTCTGGTGTTATGGGTGTTGAAATATTCTTTGTTTTGAGTGGGTTTTTAATAGGAAGAATTTTGTACAAGATGTATGTCTCTAAATCGTTTGAATTTAAAGATATATTCTATTTTTGGGTTAGGCGTTGGTTTAGAACATTGCCAAACTACTATTTAGTCTTACTACTTAATATAATTATAGCTATATATTTAGGCAATCATTTGCCTGATAACGTTTGGAAATATTTCTTTTTTCTTCATAATTTTTCAACACAAATGCCTTGGCTATTTGCCGAATCTTGGAGTTTGTCTATTGAAGAGTTTGCCTACATCCTTGGACCTTTATTATTGTATTTAGTTTTGCTTTTTAAAACTAAATACTCTAGATCTAACCTCTTTTTATGGATTACGTTACTGATCTTATTGATATTCTTGATTACGAAACTAGTATATAACCAGTTTGAAACAATACAAGATATGCGGCATTGGACGATAAATGTCAAAGCCATAGTGATATATAGAATTGATGCTATTTATTATGGCGTTTTAGCTGCTTATATCTCAATTTTATACGCAAACTTTTGGAAGAAAATACAATATGGCGCTTTTATTTTGGGAGTATTGATCTTTTTTGGAATTAATATTTACATCCCAATGAAGCAGCTTTTTATAACTAATTATCCTATGTTTTGGAATGTATGGTATTTCTTAATTAAATCATTTGCAATTGTTCTTGTCTTGCCGTTACTTAGCCAAATTCGATATGCACCAAAGGCAGTAAAAATTTTAATAACTCATATCAGCATATTGTCTTATGCTATATATCTTTTGCATTATTCTATAGTTATGCAGTTGTTAAAATATTTTATACCTTCAGAAAACTTAGCAGGATTTGATATTTTCGTTTACATAGTAGTTTACTTACTAATTACTATTACGCTATCTTATACTTTATATCGTCTTTATGAAAAACCAATGACCGATTTAAGGGATTCAGAAAAAATCAAAAATTATTTCAAGTAGATTGAATTGTTAATTTATTATTTTATTTCTTAATTAATTAGGAATTATCTATTTTAATATCTTAAAATAGAGTATTTATTGATTTATATTCAGTAATTAACAGTTTTTGTTACATATTTTTAAATTTGACTAAAAATTTGTAATTTTGCAGTCCTTATATAGAAGGAAAACAAAAATATTCACACTTTAAATAGAAAATATGGCTTTTGATATTGACATGATTAAAGAGGTTTATGCTAACATAGCTAAGCGTGTGGACGCAGCTCGTGATATAGTAGGAAAACCGTTAACACTTTCAGAAAAGATTTTGTATTCACACCTTTGGGACGGAATGCCTAATAAAGCATTCACAAGAGGTAAAGATTATGTCGATTTTGCTCCAGATAGAGTGGCATGTCAAGATGCAACAGCTCAAATGGCATTATTGCAATTCATGCAAGCTGGAAAAGATAAGGTGGCTGTTCCTACAACAGTACATTGTGATCATTTAATTCAAGCTAAACTTGGAGCCACTCAAGATTTACAACATGCTATCAATACAAGTAATGAGGTTTTTAATTTTTTAGAGTCAGTATCTAACAAATATGGAATAGGATTCTGGAAGCCTGGAGCTGGTATTATCCATCAGGTAGTTTTAGAAAACTATGCGTTTCCTGGCGGAATGATGATCGGCACAGATTCACATACTGTAAATGCTGGAGGTTTAGGAATGGTAGCTATTGGAGTAGGTGGTGCTGATGCAGTAGATGTTATGGCAGGAATGGCTTGGGAGTTAAAATTCCCTAAGTTAATAGGAGTGAGATTAACAGGTAAATTATCAGGATGGACAGCACCAAAAGATGTCATTTTAAAAGTAGCTGAAATTCTTACTGTAAAAGGAGGAACAGGAGCTATCGTTGAATATTTTGGTCCAGGAGCAACAGCAATGTCTTGTACAGGTAAAGGAACTATTTGTAATATGGGAGCAGAAATTGGAGCAACTACGTCAACTTTTGGTTATGACGAATCCATGGAGCGTTATTTACGTGCTACTGATAGAGAAGATGTTGCTGAAGAAGCTAATAAAATAAAGGAATACTTAACTGCAGATGCAGATGTATATGCAAATCCAGAGCATTATTTTGATCAAGTTATTGACATTAATCTATCTGAATTAGGTCCTTTATTAAATGGTCCTTTCACACCAGACCTATCAACTACAGTTGGTTCAGAAATGACTAAAAAAGCAAAAGCTAACGATTGGCCAATTAAAGTTGAATGGGGATTGATAGGTTCATGTACGAACTCATCTTATGAAGACTTATCTCGAGCATCTTCAATTGCCCAACAAGCTTTAGATAAAGGGTTAAAAACAAAAGCAGAGTTTGGTATTAACCCAGGTTCTGAACAAGTGCGTTACACAGCTGAACGTGATGGTATTCTTCAAGTATTTGAAAAACTTGATGCAAAGATATTTACTAATGCTTGTGGGCCATGTATAGGTCAGTGGGCACGTTATGAAGACCCAAAAAATGCTCCTAAAAATAGTATTGTGCATTCTTTTAATAGAAACTTTGCCAAACGAGCAGATGGGAATCCTAATACGCATGCTTTTGTAGCTTCACCAGAATTAACAGCAGCCATTGCTATAGCTGGGCGATTAGATTTTAATCCACTTACAGACAAATTGATCAATGAGAAAGGAGAAGAAGTAATGTTAGATGAGCCAACAGGATGGGAATTACCTCCTAAAGGGTTTGAGGTTAAAGATAATGGTTATTTAGCACCAATGGCAGATGGAAGTGGTGTTGAGGTTAAAGTAGCTACAGATTCAGAGCGACTACAACTACTAACGCCTTTTGAACCTATAGGTGACTCAGTAACTGGTGCTAAACTTTTAATTAAAGCATTTGGTAAATGTACTACCGATCATATTAGTATGGCTGGGCCTTGGTTACGTTTCCGTGGTCATTTAGACAATATTGCTAATAATACACTCATAGGTGCTGTAAATGCATTTAACAAAAAAACTAATTTTGTTAAAAATCAGCTTACTGGAGAATATGGAGGTGTTCCCGATACCGCAAGAGCGTATAAGGCAGCAGGAATTAAGTCGGTAGTAGTTGGCGATCATAATTACGGAGAAGGTTCATCTAGAGAACATGCAGCTATGCAACCACGTCATTTAGGTGTTGCAGCTGTAATTGTAAAATCATTTGCTCGTATTCACGAAACAAACTTGAAAAAACAAGGAATGTTAGGTCTAACATTTGCAAATGAGAGCGATTATGATCTCATTCAAGAAGATGATACGTTTAACTTTTTAGATTTAAATGAATTTGCTCCAGAAAAACAATTAACTATTGAAGTTGTACATACAGATGGCAGTAAAGATGTTATTAAAGTGAACCATACTTATAATCAATCTCAAATTGATTGGTACAATGAAGGTTCTGCTCTTAACTTAATCAAAAAAGAAAACGCTGCATAATTTTATAATGTAATTATATGTAAAAAGCTCCTAAATTTAGTTTAGGAGCTTTTTTTATGATTTGTAAGTATTCAATTTATGTAAGTATTCAATTTATGTAAGTATTCAATTGGTATTACGACCTTATAGTTATCTAACAAAAAACACCCAAATGCAATCACTTTGGTTCTTTGATGATGTCAATCTTTTTAAGGTGCTTTGCCCTCATAAATTCAAGGCCTATAAGAAGGGTCATGACTTTGATGCCTATAAGAAAAAGGATTACATCTATTTTGAACAAGATTCAGCAAACAAAGTATATTTGATTGAAAAAGGAAAAGTAAAAATTGGTTATTACAATGAAAACGGAGACGAGGTCGTAAAAGCAATTCTATCAAAAGGAGAATTGTTTGGAGAAAAAGCAATTCTTGGCGATAGTAAGCGTGATGAGTTCGCACAGTCAATAGATAATTCCACTTCTATTTGTCCTATTGGAGTCACAACAATGCATGAGCTTATGCGTGATAATCAAACCTTCAGTTTTAAAGTGTATAAATTTATTGGATTTAAATTTAAAAAGCTAGAGCGTAGACTTCAATTACTTCTGTTTAAAGACACAAAGACGCGTTTAGTAGAATTTTTAGATGAACTTTGTGCCGATTTTGGTTACGATTGTCCTAAAACGGGAGATCATGTCATTAAGCATCCTTATACTCAAAAAGATATTGCTTCGTTAATAGGCACTTCTAGACCCACACTTAATATTCTTCTTAATGAGCTTAAAGAAGAAAACTACATTAATTTCAATAGAAAAGAAATCCGAATTTTAAAAAAAACGGCTTAGTGTTAGCTAGCTAACATTTTATGATTAATACAGGTTATAATTTTGAAGCATTAAATAAACTTTAAAATTATATACGATGATTAAAAAAATGTTTTTAGCAGTTTTGGTACTTAGTTTTGTTGCCACTTCTTGTAGTAATGATGACGATAGTAGTACGCCTCCTCAAGCAATTGTTCCAAATGCAGGAGTTTTATCTGGAGGACCATTTACTTTTATAGTTGATGGCACTCCAGATTTTGTCAATGGAATTACAACCGATCCAGATGCAGTAGGTAGTAATAGACGATTTGTAGTGACTGATGATCTAGGAAATATATTAGGATTGCCTCCTACAATTCAAGATCTAGAAGGTGTAGATTTTGATGGCGCAGGAGTTGGTACTTGCTTAATTTGGTATTTGCGGTATGAAGATGGACTGCAAGGTCTAGAAATGGGACAAAATGCAAATGATCTTCAAGGAAGTTTTGATTTGTCTAACTCAATCACAGTAAATAGATTAGGACAACCAGATGCAGGAACTTTAATAGGTGGTCCTTTTAACTTTATTGTTGATGGTACTCCAGATATGGTAAGTGGTATTTCTACAGCTCCAAATGCAGTAGGAACTAATCGAACTTTCGTTATAACAGATATTGACCTAAATATTTTAGGAACGCCTGGAGATCTTACAGCACTTGAAGGTGTAGATTTTGACGGTGCAGGTCGTGGTGTATGCTTGATCTGGTATTTGCGTTATGAAGACGATACAAACATAGCTACAGTAACTAATGCTGCAGATTTAACAGGCACATTCAGTTTGTCTAATTCTATTCGAGTAGAACGTGGGCCTAATGCCGATGTATTAACTGGAGGGCCTTTTACCTTCACTGTTGATGGTACTCCAGATATGGTTAGTGGTATCGGTTTTGAGAACCCTGATAATAGAGTTGGTACTAATGCTATTTGGATTATTACCGACGATACAGGAATGATCTTAGGAACTCCTCCAACATTGGCTGCTGTAGAAGGTGTAGATTTTGATGGTGCAGGTGTTGGTGTTTGCTTGATTTGGTATTTACGATATGAGAATGATACAAATATTTCTACTGTGACTAATGCCAATAACTTAACCGGTACGTTTCACTTATCTAACTCAATAACAGTAACTAGAAACTAGGATAATTATAAGACACTATTTTAATTAGAGTTTTGTTGTTAGATTTGAGGCATGTTATCGACTATGATAGCATGCTTCTTTATGTTTATGGGAACAACTAAAAAATCTAAAATTTACAACGTTACTTTTATCATTGTATTAATCGTATTAATTATTCCGCAAACGCGATTACCTATTCAAGTGTTTATGAATAAGGCAATAGCTCTAATTATAAAACCATCTGTTATTGATGTTTCTGAACGTAAAACACTTATAGATTACAATTGGAAATTAAAAGACACGTCAAATAATACTTATGACTTTTCATCTGCTAAAGGGAAAGTTGTAGTAATTAATTTCTGGGCTACTTGGTGTCCACCTTGTATTGCTGAAATGCCAAGTTTAGAAGCGTTGTTTCAGAGTTATAAAGGCAATAAAGATGTCGTGTTTTTGTTTGTGTCTAATGAAGAAAAAGAGAAGCTATACGAGTTTATGATAAATCATAATTTTAGTTTCCAGGTCTATCAATCTGTAAGTGCGTATCCTAAGAACTTTAATGTGAGTTCAATTCCAAGAACATTCATTATAGACAGAAATGGTACTATAGTTATTGATAAATCTGGTGCTGCAAATTGGAACAGTAACCATATTACAACTGTTATTGATGAATTGCTTATAGCGTTTTAAAAAAGGCTTTAATGAATGACCATGAAAACAATGAAAGCATAATTTTTATATCTTCAAAAAAAGTAGATTCTTCATCTAAGAATCGAAACATGGTTTGAATGGAATTCCTCCCATAGAATTGCTGAAAAATCCATTCTCCTTTATGATTTTCGTCCTTTAATACCTTAAGAAAAATTTTGTCATAAAACTTATATCTGCGTTTGAATAAGTTTTTAGAAGGTTTGCGATTCGCTTTCAGGTTAGTTATGATTTTGGTAACTTTTTTTTCAGTATGCTTGAATGAATATCCAGTAGAACCTTTAACCCAGCCACCTCCAGTTCCTATTTTTGTGATGTGATCTGTGTTGTATTTTTCAAAAGGGAAGGTTGTCATTGGAATTTGACCATGTTCAGTTTCAATAATTGTATAATCTTCAATTTTTAAATACGTTTTGATGTACTGCTTTATAAATTTATCGTAAACCATCTCATCAACTAAATGTTCTGTAAAATAAGTAAATTCAATAAGTGCTTCAGTTTTAGAAAAAGGGAGTACATAGGTAAATGTTGTTTGTTCACCATCTTTCAACCTATAATCCATCATAATGACTTTTTTCTCATCAAAGGCTTCGGTTTTAGTTTTAATGATCCAACCTTTAAAGTGTTGAATAATTGAAATACTATTCTTTGAATTTAATGAAAACGTGTCTGGTATTCTGCTGTCAAATATATGAAGTGCGGTGTACTCATTATTTATAGTGCTTACAGTAAGTTTTTTAGATTCTGAAATTGATGTAACAGTATCAGTAATAAAATGAAAATTTGTTTTTGCTTTGAGTTGTTGTTTTGCTGCTAGATAAAAGTCTATTGCGCGAATTGTTTTGTAACTGTATGGGTGTAATTCAAGTTCGATTTTAGCTTTACTACTATGTACACAAGCATTATCCCAAGATTTATGGGTTAAAAAGTGCCACTGAGAAGGTTGTTTTTCCCAAAAACTCCACGTTTTGTCATTTTCTTTTTTTTCTGAAGGATCAATTAACGCAATCTGTTTAGTATTAAAAAAAGAATCAGAAGCTAGCTTTAAAGCCAACTGTAAACCAGCCAAACCATTTCCTATAATGATATAATCGAAATGGGAACTATCTGTCATTTTATATGAAAACTATTTCTTGAAATATTTAAAAGGAACAAATAACATCCCAAAACATTCGCCATCATCTTTACCTAAGTGTTTATGGTGGATTTTGTGGGCACGACGTACGCCTTTAGCGTACCAATTGTTAGCGTTTCTAAATAATTTGAACCGTTGATGAATAAAGATATCATGAACTAAAAAGTAAGCAGCACCGTAAGCCATGATACCTAGACCAATAGGTAAGCAATACCATATATTTTCATAACTCCATAAGTAAAAACAGATCATGCTCACTACGGCATAAAAGATAAAGAATGCATCGTTACGTTCAAACCAACTTTTATGACCTTTATGATGGTGATCCTTGTGTAAACTCCATAAAAACCCATGCATTACATATTTATGTGTAAACCAAGCCATAAATTCCATAGTGCAGAATACACTCAAAAAAACAAAAATCCAAAGTACAGTTTGCATGTTGTTACATTAAATTTAATTGATATTTTACGTAGCTACGAGTGAGTAGTTCAAATTTCTTATAGTTTGGCACTCTAATACGAGTAGATTTGATCTTCAAAGCTGGTGTCTTTTTTAGTTTTTTAAGCAACTGGTTGTAATATCTGTAAGCCATAAATACACCAAACTTAGCTTCAATAGGTAGGTTTTTTATCCCTTTAAGACCTTTTGCAAAATCGTTTTCTATATCTTGAATAATGGCTTGTTTAGAGGCTTCATCTAAGTGGTTTAAGTCTGTATTCGGAAAGTAGGTCCTACTTAGATCTTCAAAATCTGCTTTTAGGTCTCTTAAAAAGTTAACCTTTTGAAAAGCAGAGCCTAAGCTCATAGCTGAATCTTTTAACGCTTCATACTTTTCTTGATTTCCTTTAACAAATACCTTTAAACACATCAAGCCAACCACATCTGCAGATCCATAAATATATTGTTTGTATTCATCATCAGTTAAGTATGTGTTTTTGTGTAAATCGGTTCGCATACTTTTCATAAAGGCATCTACCAAGTCTTTGTCTATATTATATTTATGGTAAGTTTCTTGAAATGAATTTAGAATAGGATTCAAGCTGATCTTATATTGTAAAGCGCGTTCGAGATCTTCAGTGAAATTTTCAAATAAGAGTGCTTTATCATAATCATGAAATGTGTCTACAATTTCGTCTGCGAATCTAACAAACCCGTATATATTATAAATGTCTTGTCTAATAGAGTTAGATAACATTTTTGTTGCTAAAGAAAACGAAGTGCTGTAAGATTTAGTAACGGTCTTACTGCATTGGTTTGAAACAGAATCAAAAATAGACTTCATAATTAATTGTTGTGATGTTTTTTAATGAGTTCAGCCACTAATTTTCCTGAAATCAATGAAGGAGGAACTCCTGGTCCTGGAACCGTTAATTGTCCTGTGAAATAAAGGTTATTCACCTTTTTACTTTTCAATTTGGGTCTTAAAAATGCTGTTTGCAATAAGGTGTTAGCCATTCCATAAGCATTTCCTTTGTATGAGTTATAATCGTTTATAAAGTCATTAACGCAAAAGGACTCTTTAAATATAATATTTTTTTTTACGCTTTGAGAGGTTAAGTCCTCGAAACGTGTTATTATTTTCTCAAAATATTCTGCTCTTAGTTGTTCTGTATCTTCTAATCCTGGCGCTAATGGAATTAAAAAAATACCAGCTTCATTACCTTCTGGAGCTGATTCACTATCTGTAATAGAAGGGAAACTAGCATAAAACAAAGGATGATCAGGCCATTTAGGTCTGTCATAGATGTCTTTAGCATGAGCATCAAAATCAACATCGAAAAACAGCGTATGGTGATTTACATTTTTTAGTTTTTTATCAAAACCAACATAAAACAGGAGAGAGGACGGGGCGAATATTTTTTTCTCCCAATAATTTTCTGAATATTGAACATATTCTGGGGCTAGAAGTGTTTCGGTGTGGTGGTAATCCGCACCACTCAAAACAATATCGCTAGTGTAAGTTGTTCCATTTGTAACTATGGATGAGGCTCTACCATCAGTAACATTTATTTTTTCAATAACACTTTCTGTGTTTATAGTTACACCTAAGCTTTTAGCTAAACTTTCCATAGCTAATATAACCTTGTACATCCCACCTTTTGGGTGAAATGTTCCTATACCAAAATCGGCATAATTCATAAAACTATAGAATGAGGGTGTGTTGTCTGGTTTGGCACCTAAGAACAAAACTGGGAATTCTAAAATCATAGCAAGCCTATCGTTTTTGAATTCTTTCCTAACATCTTTTTTTATGGTACTGAAAAACTGACTAATTTTTTTAATGGTTACAGGAGTGACTAATTCTAGTGGTGATACACCTGGTCTATAGACTAAATCTTTGATAGCTACTTCATAATTGTTTTGTGCATTATCAATAAATTTCATTAATTTTTTTGAGCTTCCTTTTTCTTCTTTTTCAAAAGCAACACAGATTTTTTCTAAGGTATCTTCAATTGTAATGTAGTCGTTTTTCCCAAAATAGACGCTGTATGCAGGATTGAGTTTGTCTAAAGTGTAGTAGGTGTCAGGTGTTTTGTTAAAATCTGAAAAGAATCGCTCAAACACATCTGGCATCCAGTACCATGTTGGCCCAATGTCAAATGTGAAGCCATCTTTTTTAAGCTGTCTTGCTCTGCCACCTATGGTTTTGTTTTTTTCAAAAATGGTAACTTTATAGCCATATCTAGCCAAGTAGCATGAAGCAGCTAAAGCAGAAAATCCAGAACCTATAATAGATATATTTTTATTCATTGTTTAACAAATTTATACAAAAGCTAAACAAAATTAACTTGAGGTATAAAATTTTAGAGTTTTTTAACTAAATTTTTAATGGTATCAAATGGAAAGATTTGTTTTGGTAGAGTATCTAAGTCAAGTTCTTCTAGCATTCTACCTAATATCCAAAGATTAATAGTTTTTTTGACTAGTATTTTATCTGAAAACTTTTTGATGTAGTTTTCTATTTCATCTTTTTCAGGTTTCACTGTAAAATAGGACACGAATGTTATTTCATCGTAATAGGTTAACAGGTCTCTCAAACTATCTAAGGGTACACTTTGTCCTAAGAATATTGATTGATGGCCTTTGGCAATAAGTTCATAATTTATAAGCATTAATCCTAACTCATGAACTTCGTTGTCTGGAAGAAATAACACAAATGTCTTATCAGTAACCACTTGATTTTTAGACTGTATGAGCTCTGTATTTATTAGAATTTTTTGTCTTATCAGTGATGTTAGAAAATGTTCATGTGCAGGTGTTATTGTATCTGTTTGCCAAAGTAGACCAATTTGTGAGAGTAGTGGAATGAGATCTTCATAGAAAATCTGAGTAAAACTTTTTTCTTTCATCAAACCTTCATAGGTATCGTAAAATAACTTTTGATCAAAGTTTAGCATTGAAAGCTTAAAGGTGTCTATAGCGTGATTATTTGTTGTATCACTTTGAGCAACTTCTTTTACCAGCTTTGGAATTTCTTCTCCATCAATTGCTGCAATTTTAGAGATTTTAAAGCCATTATTGTTTAAATAGCTTATGTTTAATAGTTTCTGTAAGTTGGCTAAGCTATAATATCTAATATTAGTATCTGTTCTTTCAGGCTGAAGTAGGTTGTACCGTTTTTCCCAAATTCTAATAGTATGCGCTTTGATACCAGTTAGATTTTCTAAGTCTTTAATACTAAACGTATTTTTAATATTGTTCATTTTACACGTAAAAAGATTAAACAAAAATAAACATTTAATTGATTTAGTCTTAAATTTTATGTTTAATTTATGAGTAAAAGGATTTAAAAAGAAATAAAAATAGGAAAAGTGCGCACGAGAAGATTCGAACTTCCACGACCTAAACGGTCACTGGCCCCTCAAGCCAGCGCGTCTACCAATTCCGCCACGTGCGCTTTTAAATAATAAAGGTAAAAAAAAAGTTAAGCAATTGCTTAACTTTTTTAAGTGACTTGGCTGGGGCTCGAACCCAGGACCCTCTCCTTAAAAGGGAGATGCTCTACCAACTGAGCTACCAAGTCAATAAGTCTCTTTAACGAGGGTGCAAATATAAAACGTTTAATTTATATTCCAAACGGTTTTTTAGATATTTTTTTGTTTTTTTGTTATCTAATTTTGTATGTTTTTAATAATCAATTTATAACACGTTAATGACGTTAATTCTAGTTGGATATATGGGTTCTGGAAAGTCTTCTGTTGGGAAACGTATGGCCGAACTTATTAATTATGATTTCATTGATTTGGATGATTATATTGAGGAAAAAGCTGAAATGTCTATAAAAGAAATTTTCAAAACGAGAAATGAGATTTTTTTTAGAAAGCTAGAGCATACATCTTTGAAAGAAGTGATAGAAGTTAATAACGCTGTTATTGCTTTAGGTGGTGGAACACCTTGTTACGGCATTAATTTGTCTTTAATAAAAAACCATCCTAATTGTAAGATCATTTATCTTAAAGGGTCTATTAAGAGTCTGACTACAAGATTATCTTCTGAAAAAGAAAATAGACCACTAATTGCTCATCTTCAAACTGAAGGAGCACTTTTGGAATTTATAGGAAAACATTTATTTGAACGTGCTCCTTTTTATGAACAATCTGATATTATTATAAAAACAGATAACTTGAGCGTTGATGAGGTTGTAGCATCCATTGTATTAGAGTTATTTTAGATAGGCTTCAAACTGTTTTCCATCTAAGATCACTTCTACGTGTTCACTTAATGAAGTAGATAGTGAAATACCTTTAAAATCTGCCTTAACAGGAAATTTTTTATGATTTCTGTTCACTAGAACAGCTGTTTTGAATTGTTTCAATGGAACTTCCAAAAAGTGCTTTACACCATATATAAGCGTATTTCCTGAATTAAGTACATCATCAATAAGTACGATAGACCTATTAGCGTAATCCTCTTCTTTTAAAGACGTTTTTATTTGCGATAAAGGGTTCTTCTTATCAATAATAACTTTGCATAAAACAGCTTTTATGTCTGAAATTTTATCAAGATTAGATTTGATTTTTTTAGCTAAAAGATAACCATTACTATCAATTCCAGCAAGTATAAGTTCTGTTTCATTTACATTGCTTTCATAGATTTGATAAGCAATACGCTTGATTTTATGTTGTATTTCTTGATGGTTTAATATGGTGTTTTTACTTATACTCATTATGCCGATGTTTTTTCAAAGATAAACAATGTCCTTGTTATTTTGTCTAATTGTTTAGATCAGGTGCGTCATAAAAATCGTCAATATCTCGCCTGTCTTTTTTGGTTGGTCTTCCTACTCCTTTTTTTCGATAATAGTCTTTTGAATATTTCAGGAGTTCTTGAGCCTCAAACGCATTCTTTGGTGTTACGTCTGTTCTGTAAATATCTACCAATTTTGCACCAACTCTATTTGCAGGTAAATCATTAACAATAATTTGATAATTTATTTGGTTTTTTCTTAACTCAATTTTATCGGTTGCATAAACTTCTCTGCTGGGCTTTACAGTTTGTTCATTGACTTTAACATGTCCCTTTTTACATGCTTGAGTTGCAAGACTTCTGGTTTTAAAATATCTAACAGACCAAAGGTATTTATCTACACGCATAATTTAGTTGTGAAAATGACGTTAATTGTATGATGCAAAACTATTATATTATTGTATCTTGCAGCCCAAAAATATGCAATTTTATATCGTTTTTTTGCGATAAACTTATTTTAAAGAAAATGAACCATATTATGACATATAAGAATACTATTTTATTTCTTTTTATAATTGTCTTAGGATTTTCCTCTTGTAAAAAAGATGATGAAGAAACATTTATTCCTGCTCCTGTGAGAGATCGTGCGGAACAACAAATAACCGATAAAGACTCTTTATTGAATTACTTGCAAACACATTACTACAATTCGTCTGCATTTACAACGCCAGGTAATTATTCTTATACAAGTATTATTATTAACGAGTTGCCTAGAGATGAGCAAGGAAATTACGAAGATTTGCCTGACCCAACCAACAATACGTTGTTAATTGATGCGGTTGAAACGCTAAATATACTGATTGATGATGTTGATTATGAGTATTATGTGCTAAGATTAAATCAAGGCGGTGGTGACAATCCTAATTTCACAGATGATATAAGAATAAATTATTCGGGAAATTTTTTAGATGGTGAAGTTTTTGATAATACAGTAAACGCTGATACACCTTTAGATTTAACTAGTGTTGTTAGAGGGTGGAGAGATGTATTAACAAATTTCAATACAGCTGTTGGTCTTGTTGAGAATCCTGATGGTACGTCAGATTTTGATAATTATGGTTTTGGTGTGATGTTTTTACCTTCTGGTTTAGGCTATTTTGCTTCGCCGCCTCCAGGTTCTGGAATACCTGCTTATGCAAATTTGGTTTTTAAGTTTGAGTTGTATCAATCAGGTGTTAATGATCATGACAATGATGGAATTTTATCTCATCTTGAAGACTTAAACAATAACTTAGATGTATTTGATGATAATACAGATGGCGATACATTGCCAAACTTTTTTGATACTGACGATGATAATGATGGTGTACCAACAATTTTTGAAGATATAGATAATGATGGTGACCCGTCTAATGACGATACCGATGGTGATGGTATTCCAAATTACTTAGATGCCAGTTCGACACAATCAAATCAAGAAGAAGATAATTAATAAAATAATAAAAAAAGCCGCTTTCCTAGAAAGCGGCTTTTTTTATTAAAGCGCAATAGAAAGGCTCAATATTAATTGATCAGGCCTAGTGTCTATTCTACTAACTATGCCATTGCCTAGGTTGTTGTCGATAAATGTAGCCTCATTATCATTAAATCCTCTTTCATATCTTAAATCGATTCCAATTTTGTTGATGTTTAAACCAATCCCAAAATTAAGTCCTATTGAAAAATCATTTTCAACGTCATCAATGTCTATACCGTCAAACTCCGTGTCTAATATGTATTGAAGTGATGGTCCAGCAAACACACTAACTGGCCCAATAACCTTAACGCCAATTAATAAAGGCGCATCAATTTTCTTCATAGATAAGTCATCACTGTCATAACTACTTTTAGTAGCCGTGTAAATAAGTTCTGGTCTGAAGTAGATTTGATTTCCAATTTTACCAAAAACGCCAACATGATAGCCAATGTTTCGGTCTGGATTTTCAGCATTATCTCCAATGGATTCAAAATAATCACCATTGGCATTGTAGTTTAAACCTGCTTTAATACCAAATGAGGTGCCATCTTGAGCGTAACTATTAAAACATAATAACGCTAGTACAAATGTGCTAATAACTAATTTTTGCATAATATTCGTTTTTTGTGATTTTGAGTATTATATCAAAAACGTTGCCAAACGAATATTATTTCTTTCTTTTAAGTACAGTTTCAGTAGCTTTAACAATTGCATTGGCATTAAGTCCATACTTTTCCATCAGTTGAGCAGGAGTACCAGACTCACCAAAAGTATCATTTGTTGCAACAAACTCTTGAGGTGTTGGGTTGTGTTGTGATAATACTCTAGCAACACTTTCTCCTAAACCGCCTAGATAATTATGTTCTTCAGCGGTAACAATACATTTTGTTTTACTTACAGAATCTAAAATGGCTTTATTATCAAGAGGTTTAATGGTATGGATATTAATTATTTCAGCAGAAATCCCTTTTTCTTGAAGTACTTTTGCAGCTTCTAGCGCTTCCCAGACTAAGTGACCAGTAGCCACTATAGTAACATCATCACCATCTGTTAATTTAAGTGCTTTTCCAATTTCAAAAGTTTGATCTTCAGGCGTAAAATTTGCCACTTTAGGTCTTCCAAAGCGAAGGTATACTGGACCATGGTGTTCTGCTATAGCTATTGTTGCGGCTTTAGTCTGATTATAATCACAAGTGTTTATCACAGTCATGCCTGGGAGCATTTTCATCAAACCAATATCTTCAAGGATTTGATGCGTAGCACCATCTTCTCCAAGGGTCAATCCTGCATGTGATGCACAGATTTTTACATTCTTATCTGAATAGGCTACACTTTGTCTTATTTGGTCATAAACACGCCCCGTAGAAAAGTTAGCAAATGTTCCAGTAAAAGGTATTTTTCCACCAATAGTCATACCAGCTGCTAAACCAATCATATTAGCCTCTGCTATACCTACTTGGAAGAAGCGTTCAGGATGATTTGCTTTAAATTCATCCATTTTAAGTGAACCTATAAGGTCTGCACAAAGTGCAACAACATTATTATTAGTCTTTCCTAATTCTGTCAATCCTGCTCCAAAACCTGAGCGTGTGTCTTTATTTCCTGTATTTGTATATGTTTTCATTTGTTTTAATTGATGGTTAATAATCTCCTAGAGTTTCAGCATTTTGGGCTAACCCAATAGCTAATTGCTCATCATTTGGAGCTTTTCCGTGCCAAGCATGCGTATGCATCATAAAATCTACACCATTACCCATGACTGTTTTTAGCAGAACACAAACAGGTTTACCTTTTCCAGTTAGTGACTTAGCTTGTGCCATTCCTTGAAGTATGGCTTCAATGTTGTTTCCTTTTTCGATATCTACTACAACCCAACCAAAAGCCTCAAATTTAGCTCTAAGACTTCCCATTGGAAGCACATCATCAGTGGCACCATCAATTTGTTGACCATTCAAGTCTATTGTAGATATTATATTGTCTACATTATTTGCTGCTGCGTACATTATGCCTTCCCAGTTTTGACCTTCTTGCAACTCACCATCTCCATGTAAACTATATATGATGTGACTGTCGTTATTTAGCTTTTTAGTTTCTGCTGCACCAATGGCGACACTAAAACCTTGACCTAATGAACCAGAAGCAACTCGTACACCAGGTAAACCTTCATGTGTTGTTGGATGACCTTGTAATCGAGAATTTATGAGTCTAAATGTATTTAGTTCATCTATAGGAAAATAACCAGAGCGCGCTAATACGCTATAAAATACAGGTGATATATGGCCATTAGATAGAAAGAAAAGATCTTCACCTATTCCATTCATATCAAATGAATCCTTTCTATCCATAATCTCTTGATAGAGTGCTACAAAAAATTCTGCACATCCTAACGAACCACCAGGATGACCAGAGTTTACTTTGTGAACCATTCGTAAAATATCTCTACGAACTTGTGTTGTTAAGTCTTGTAATTGTTGTGTGTTTGGCATAAAAATAATGTGAGTAAATTCAGCGTCAAAAATAAAGTTTTCATAAGGCTAATCAAAAATAGAAACCCTTCACTTATTAACGATTTTAGTCAGTTGCTAACAATTTAAATCAGAATTGAAAATATCAATCTGAGATTTAAGTTTTTAGTAGTATAATTTTATTAAATGTTTAAGAGCATAATACAACTAGATAATTATCTTTGCCCATCGATGAGCATTTTTTATGAAATTTGAATTAAAAGCAAGTGATTCTCAAAGTAAGGCTAGAGCTGGAGTAATAACAACAGATCATGGTAAGATTGAGACACCTATATTTATGCCAGTTGGAACCGTTGCATCTGTTAAAGGTGTGCACCAACGAGAGCTTAAGAATGACATAAACCCAGATATAATTTTAGGAAATACATATCATTTATACCTTAGACCGCAAACACCTATCTTAGAGAAAGCAGGCGGTTTGCATAAGTTTATGAATTGGGATAGGAATATATTGACCGATTCAGGAGGTTACCAGGTATACTCTTTGTCTGCTAACAGAAAAATAAAAGAAGAAGGTGTGAAATTTAAATCTCATATTGATGGAAGTTATCACGTTTTTACACCTGAAAATGTGATGGAGATTCAACGAAGTATTGGAGCAGATATCATAATGGCTTTCGATGAATGTACTCCATATCCATGTGATTATAATTATGCAAAACGCTCTATGCATATGACACATCGTTGGTTAGAACGCTGTTTAGCACACTTAGATAAAACCCCTTTTAAATATGATTATGCGCAAACATTTTTCCCTATAGTTCAAGGAAGCACATATAAAGACCTACGCCAACAATCGGCCGAGTACATTGCTAATGCAGGAGCTGAAGGTAATGCTATAGGAGGTTTGTCTGTTGGAGAACCTGCTGAAGAGATGTATGCGATGACAGATGTCGTATGTGAGATATTACCATGGGAAAAGCCACGATATCTAATGGGTGTTGGTACACCAATAAATATTCTTGAAAACATAGCATTGGGTGTTGATATGTTTGACTGCGTCATGCCAACACGTAACGCTAGAAATGGAATGTTGTTTACAGCAAATGGAACTATAAATATCAAGAATCTCAAGTGGGCTGATGATTTTTCACCTATTGATGAAATGGGTATTACATTTGTAGATACTGAATATAGTAAAGCGTATTTAAGACATTTATTTACGGTCAATGAACTTTTAGGAAAGCAAATAGCCACTATTCATAACCTTGGATTTTATTTGTGGTTGGTAAGAGAAGCTAGAAAACATATATTAGTAGGAGATTTTAGAACTTGGAAAGATAAAATGGTCAAACAAATGGATAATCGCTTATAATGTTAAAAATACTCGATTGGTACATATTAAAACGCTATTTGTTTACATTTTTAATGATGTTATTACTGTTTATTCCTATAGGTATAACAGTTAACTTAGCTGAAAAGATTGGTAAAATTTTAGAACGCGAAGTTCCTTTTCCAGCTGTAGCACAATATTACTTAGATTTTACCATATATTTTGCTAATCTTTTGTTTCCAATATTCTTATTCTTATCTGTTATTTGGTTCACATCTAAGCTTGCAAATAATACTGAGATTGTCGCTTTTTTAAGTTCAGGAGTTTCTTTTTCAAGATTTCTAAGACCGTATCTAATAGGCGCTTCTATTGTAGCTGCTTTTGCTTTACTACTAGGATTGTATTTAGCACCAAAAGCAAGTAAGGGTTTTAATGAGTTTAAATACAAATATCTTAAGAGTAGTAAGAGTGTAGTTCAAACACAAAATATCTACAGGCAAGTAAACGATAATGACTTCATTTATGTAAGTAATTTTAATCCTTCTACTAGACAAGGAAGTAGTTTTACTTTAGAACATTTTGAAGGTAATAAACTCAAGTACAAAATTTCTGCAACTTCAATTATGTATTTAGATTCTATATACAGACTCACCAATTATTCCAAAAGAATTATAGGAGATCATGGAGATATTTTAGAATCTCAAAGACGGTTTGATACCTTGTTTGCCTTTGATGTAGAAGATTTAACACCTGTTGAGTATATTGCAGAAACATTACAATATGGAGAACTCAATAGGTTTATTGAGAAAGAAAAGAAAAGAGGATCTTCTAACATTGGTAGGTATGAGGTTGTTAAGCATAAGAAATGGAGCTTACCTGTATCTATATTTATTCTTACCATTATTGCTGTAGCAGTGTCTTCTATCAAACGCAGAGGAGGTATGGGTGTTAATCTTGCTTTTGGAATTACAATTGCGATGGTCTATGTGTTTTTTGATAAAGTATTTGGTGTTATGGCAGAACAATCTGATTTTTCACCTATTATAGCCGTCTGGTTTCCTAATTTGGTTTTTGGTATATTAGCAGGATATCTCTTGTATAATGCCAAACGCTAAAGCAAAGAATTATTTTCACCTTCATTTTTTAGTATTTATTGCTGGGTTTACAGCTATTTTTGGTGAACTAATATCTATAGGTTCAACTGCTTTAGTTTGGTATAGAATGTTTATAGCTGGCATACTTATGTACATTTATATTAAGCTTATTAAGCTTAAAGTGAAAGTAAATGCCAGAACAAAACTTAAATTTTTTGGTGCTGGAATTATCATAGCACTACATTGGATCACTTTTTTTGAAGCAATTAATCAATCTAATGTTTCAATTACTCTAGCGATGTTTTCAACAGGAGCTTTTTTTGCTTCTTTCATAGAACCTTTAATATATAAACGACGCATAATATGGTATGAGATCATTTTTGGTCTAATAGTAATTATTGGTGTATTCCTTATAACACAAAGTGAGATCAAGTATCTTAATGGGATTATTTTAGGTATTTCTTCTGCATTTTTTTCTACATTATTTGCAGTAATTAATGGTCGTTTTATAGAGGTACATAGCGCAACGATTATTTCATTTTATGAATTTATTAGTGGTGTAGCATTTTTGACATTATTTATATTAATATTTCAAGATGGCTTCAGTATTGAGTTTTTTATTTTGTCATCTGAAGATTGGGTATATCTATTTATTTTAGCTTCGGTTTGTACAGCTTATGCATTTATAGGCTCTGTAAAAGTAATGACCTATATAAGCCCATATACCGTTATTTTGACTTATAATTTAGAGCCTATATATGGAATTGCGCTAGCATTACTCTTGTTTCCTGAAACAGAGATTATGAGTACACAATTTTATTATGGTGCTTCTTTGGTATTGGCTACGGTACTAATGGATGGCATTTTAAAGAACTACAAAAAGAAAAAAGAGCACCAATACCTTCCATAAAATAGACCAAAGGTTGTTAGTTTTTAATGATAATCATTAAATTTGTATGCCCATTAAATCGAACTTATCTTTCGTGTGCGTACAAACTAAAAAATATGTAGCTTTGTAAGCTAATAAATACTAACTATAATTTCAATGGAATATTTAGAGTTTGAACTTCCTATTAAAGAACTTCAAGAGCAACTTGAAAAATGTCAAATTATTGGTGAAGAAAGCGATGTAGATGTCACTGAAACCTGTAAAAAAATTGAAAAGAAATTAACTGAGACCAAAAAAGAGATATATAAAAACCTTACTGCTTGGCAAAGGGTTCAATTGTCTCGTCATCCAAACAGACCTTACACATTAGACCATATAAAAGCCCTTTGCGGTGATTCTTTTTTAGAGCTTCACGGTGATAGAAATGTCAAAGATGATAAGGCTATGATTGGTGGCCTTGGTAAAATCGGAGATCAGACGTATATGTTTGTTGGTCAACAAAAGGGTTACAATACCAAAACGAGACAATATAGAAATTTTGGAATGTCTAATCCCGAAGGCTATAGGAAAGCATTACGTTTAATGAAATCAGCAGAAAAATTTGGTATACCTGTAGTTACACTTATAGATACTCCTGGTGCTTATCCAGGTTTAGAAGCTGAAGAACGTGGTCAAGGTGAAGCTATTGCAAGAAACATTCTAGAAATGACACGATTAAAAGTACCAATTATTACTGTCATTATTGGCGAAGGCGCTTCTGGAGGTGCCTTAGGGATTGGTGTTGGTGATAAAGTGTTAATGTTAGAAAACACATGGTATTCGGTAATTTCACCAGAATCATGTTCATCTATTTTATGGCGCAGTTGGGAATACAAAGAACAAGCAGCTGAAGCATTGAAGCTAACTGCACCAGATATGAAAAAGTTAAAATTAGTTGATGAAATCATAAAAGAGCCATTAGGTGGAGCACATACAAATCGTGAAAAGACATTCATGTCTGTTAGAGATGCCATCGTAAAAAATTATGAAGAACTTAAAAACTTATCACCAAAGGATCTAGTTAATCAGCGTATGGATAAGTATGCTCAAATGGGAGTTTTTAAAGGTTAGACCTTATTATATAACGGATTAAAAAAACTGAAACGTTGAGTTTCGGTTTTTTTTATCGCTATTAACAATATATTCAAGTTATTAACAGTTAAATTGTTGAACACCTGTTAAGATTGAATGTCTAGAAAAACAACATACTTGTTTACAATTTATTTACATTCGCAGTTATGAAACAACCTAACCAATTACAAGGCTTCAAAGTAGATAAAAGCACTATAATTAATCTTGAGAAAGGCAAAATACCGCCTCAAGCTATTGATTTAGAGGAGGTTGTATTGGGAGCAATGATGATCGACAAAAGAGGAGTTGATGAGGTTATTGATATCTTGAGTTCTGAAGCGTTCTATAAAGAGGCACATAAACATATATTTGAAGCTATTTTCAAATTATTTGAAAATAGTGAACCTGTCGACTTATTAACTGTTTCTAGTCAGCTTAAAAAAGATGCAAAATTAGATCTAGTTGGAGGTGATTTTTATCTAATATCATTAACACAACGTGTGTCATCTTCCGCTCATATTGAGTTTCATGCCCGTATTATTCTTCAAAAATATATTCAACGTAGTTTAATCAAAATCTCTAATGAAATTATTGAGGAAGCTTACGATGAAACCAAAGATGTCTTTGATCTTTTAGATAATGCTGAGGCAAAACTGTACGAAGTCACCCAAGGCAATGTAAAGAAGTCTACTGAAACAGCTCAAAGCTTGGTGATTCAAGCCAAAAAGAAAATTGAAGAAATTTCTAACAAAGAAGGACTTAGTGGTATTCCATCTGGATTTACCAAGCTCGATAGATTAACTTCTGGGTGGCAAGAAAGTGATTTGATTATTGTTGCAGCTCGTCCTGGTATGGGTAAAACAGCATTAACACTATCTATGGCAAGAAATATTGCTGTAAATCAAAATATTCCGGTAGCATTCTTTTCTCTGGAAATGTCTTCAGTGCAATTGATCACTCGTTTAATTTCTTCTGAAACGGGTTTATCTTCAGAAAAATTAAGAACAGGCAAGCTTGAAAAACATGAGTGGGAACAACTTAATGTAAAAGTTAAGACCTTAGAAAAAGCACCATTGTTTATTGATGATACACCTTCACTTTCTATTTTCGATTTACGAGCAAAAGCAAGGCGTTTAGCCTCACAATATGGAATCAAAATGATCGTTATCGATTATTTACAGTTAATGACAGCAGGCGGAAGTCAAAAAGGAGGCAATCGTGAACAGGAAATCTCTACAATCTCTCGTAACCTTAAAGCATTAGCTAAAGAACTCAGTGTGCCAGTAATTGCATTATCTCAATTATCACGTGCAGTTGAAACTCGTGGTGGAAGTAAACGACCATTGCTATCTGATCTTCGTGAATCTGGAGCTATAGAGCAAGATGCCGATATTGTAAGCTTTATTTATAGACCAGAGTATTACAAGATTGAAGAATGGGATGATGATGACCGTTCACCTACCGAAGGACAAGCAGAGTTTATTGTTGCTAAGCATAGAAATGGTGGTTTAGAAAATATCAGATTGAAGTTCATAGGGCATTTAGGTAAGTTTGATAATCTAGATGATTTTGATACACCTTTTGGTGAATTTCATTCTAAAATGAATGCCGCAGCTAATGATGATACTTTTAAACCAGATAATTTCCCTTCTGCAGAAGATGCTTTTGGTACTCCAGATCTAGAGGATGATAATGATGTACCATTTTAAGATTTTTTAAGATGTATTAACAACATATTGTTTTAAATTTGTTTTCCAGCTAAGAAAAGAAAATTTGCCTCATGCTAGAAAAACGACGTACCACTAATATTCTCTTATTGTTTATTGTAGTTCCTTTGGTGTTTTACCTACTAAAGATTCTATCATTTATTTTCATACCTCTTATTTCTTCAATGTTTATTGCATTATTGTTTTTACCATTGATGCGTTGGTTTGGGAGACGTAATGTACCTAGGTTGATAAGTATTATTGTTGTTGTAGCACTTATAGGTATTGGTGTTTTTATTGGCGTAGAATTAGTTCAGCTTTCAAGCAAGCAAATTTTATCTAATGACACAGGGTTTTTTAACAAAGCTGAGCTGAAAATCAATGATTTAATGCTTTACATGCAAGACAAAGTAGGTTTAGAATATGATCCTAATAGTAACTTTTTAGCACAATTCTTTCAGAAAGAAAGTATAGGCTCTACATTTGATTTTGTTAGGAAATTTTTGACCAATATTTTAATGATTACATTTTTTACCATTTTGTGGTTGTCGGAATCTATAAATATGCATAAAGTATTGAATAATACAATTTTAAAACGTAAACATACCTCTATCAAAGCCTTTATGAAAATAGAAAAAGACTTAATAACTTTTATTAAAGTTAAGTTTTTAGTGAGTTTACTTACAGGAATATTTACTGGTTTAGCTTGTGTATTCTTTGATGTAAGCTTTCCAATATTTTGGGGACTTTTCGCCTTCTTAATTAATTTTGTGCAAATGGTAGGTTCTTTTATCTCAGTTATATTGCTATCAATTTTTGCTTTTGTTGAATTAGATCCAACGAGTACCTTATTTTTCTTTATACTTTCAATTACTAGTGTACAAGTGCTTTTTGGAGCCGTACTTGAACCAATATTTATGGGAAAATCATTTTCTATTAACGTCATAACCGTATTGATAATGTTAATGCTTTGGGGTTTTATTTGGGGAATTCCTGGTTTAATTATGGCCATTCCAATTACAGTATTCATTAAAATTATTTTAGAGCAATTTTCAGGAACAAAGGTTGTGGCTTCAATATTATCTGGGCCAGAACGTTCGATTAGACCCTTGAAAAAGTAAGTCGACGGCTTCAGTTTTTTAATTATCTTTCAGAGTCATGTTTAATTTGCTTCATATGGTTCATGGTACACATAATGCTGTCGCTGATGACAGAAATAAAGACATCAAAATTTTCATAAACGGTGAATATTTTCAGCGTAAAGATGCTAAAATATCAGTTTTTGATAGTGGTTATTTAGTTGGTGATGGTATTTGGGAGGCACTACGCTTACACAAAGGTGTACTCGTATTTTTAGAAGATCATTTAGAAAGATTATGGACTTCAGCCGCTACAGTGGGTATGAGCTTTCCGTTTTCTAAAAACGAATTGACTGAGCTTGTTAAAAACACACTTAGTAAAAACCATATGACAGATGATGTCCATGTGCGAATAATGATCACTCGTGGTATAAAAAAGACACCATCACAAGATCCTAGGTTAACCATTTCAGGGCCTAACATTGTCATAATTCCTGAACATAAGAAAGCATCTCAAGAAAGTAAACTTAAAGGAATAACATTATTTACTAGTACAATTAGAAGAGGCTCACCAGATTATCTGGACCCGAGGTTAAATTGCCATAGTAAGCTGCATGAGGTCCAAGCGTTAATTCAAGCTATTGAAGCTGGTGCAGATGAGGCTTTAATGCTAGACGTTAATGGTTTTGTTTCTACATGTAATGCCACTAATTTTTTTATAATCAAAAATAATGAAGTCTGGACGTCTACTGGTCAGTACTGTATGAATGGTATTACTAGAGCAAAAGTAATTGAAGCCTGTCGTAAGAATGGTATAGTATGTCATCAAAAAGATTTTTCATTATTTGATGTGTATGGAGCTGATGAAGCTTTTGTAACTGGAACTTTTGGTGGACTAACGCCTGTAACAAAAATAGATGGAAGATCAATTGGCGAAAAACCTTATGGTAATAAGACACAACAACTTTCAGATTTATATAATGACCTAATTGATGACTACATAACACATGCAAAGCGATAAAATTAAACGAATTTCACTTTGGTCTGGACCAAGAAATATTTCTACAGCATTAATGTATAGCTTTGCTCAGCGTAATGATACAAAAGTTTTTGATGAGCCTTTGTATGCATACTATCTAAGTAATTCTAGAGCAAAAGCGTATCATCCAGGAGCTGATGTTATTTTAAAAACCATGGAAAATGATGGAGAAAGAGTAGTAGAAATGATGCTGAACTATTCTGAAAAATCAATCGTATTTTTTAAGAACATGACACATCATATTTTAGGATTAGATCGAAGCTTTATGAAACAAATCATAAACGTTATACTAACAAGAGATCCTAAAGAGATGTTACCCTCGTTTGCAAAAGTTATAGATAATCCAACAATGTCTGATGTTGGTTATAAGTTGCATTTAGATTTGATTAATTATTTTGATTTGTATGACATAGATTATGTCGTGTTGGATGCAAAAAAAGTATTACTCAATCCTGAAGGTGTATTACGTCAATTTTGTAAAATTATAGATATTCCTTTCGATATAAATATGTTACAATGGTCACCACAACAGCGAGAAGAAGATGGCGTTTGGGCTAAGTACTGGTATGCTAATGTTCATAAATCTTCAGGTTTTTCAAGGTATAAACCTAAAAATGAGCCATTTCCTGAGTATTTGATTCCGCTTCTAAATGAGTGCCAGCCATACTACAATCAACTTCAAAAGTTAGCGTTAACTTAAAAAAAAGGTCATTTAGCTAAAAAATATATAAAACTATATTAAAGCTATTACCTTAGGAATAATTTTTGAGTATCTTTCCATTATGAAGAAGTATTTTGTATTAATTATCTGTTTATTATTAGCTTTAAATGGTTATGCATCTTATATTCTAATTCCAATGGATGCAGAAGAGCAACAAAATCATTTAAAAGCTTATGGTGTAACCTATTGGACTTTAGAAAAACAATTAAAAGTTAAATGGTTACTCAATTATAAAGGGGGTTCATTTTTACTACCAGATACCGAAGAAATTCAACGTGAGTGCCAGATTAGAGGCGTTAGTTTTGAAGTTATTTCTAATTCTAAAGCAGAAGAAATTCTTGATCTTATAAGTAGTCCTTCGCAAAATATGGAAGCTGTTGTTTTAGAAAAAGCACCAAAAATAGCGGTTTATACGCCTAAAGGGTTACAGCCTTGGGACGATGCAGTAACTATGGTTTTAACCTATGCGGAAATTCCTTATGAAACAGTTTATGATGATGACGTGTTGAATGATGCGCTACTATTATATGATTGGTTACACTTACATCATGAAGATTTTACAGGACAATATGGTAAATTTTACAGAGCATATCGTTCTGCATCATGGTATATTCAAGAAAAGAAGGAAGCTGAAGAATTAGCAAGAAGTTTAGGTTATGATAAGGTTTCTGAAGAAAAATTAGATGTGGCTAAAAAGATAAGAGATTATGTTATTGGAGGTGGATTTATGTTTGCAATGTGTAGTGCAACTGATAGTTTTGATATTGCATTATCTGCTGAAGGCGTAGATATATGCGAACCTATGTTTGATGGAGATGGCAGCGATCCAAGTTATCAAAATAAAATTGATTATAACAAGACGTTTGCGTTTAAAGATTTTATACTTGAACGTAATCCTAATGTTTACGAGTTCTCTTCAATAGATATGACACAAAAGCGTAGAATACCTAAAATGACAGATTATTTTTCATTGATGGATTTTTCAGCAAAATGGGATCCAATTCCAACCATGTTGTGTCAAAATCATACCGCATTAGTTAAAGGTTTTATGGGACAGACTACTTCTTTTACACGAGATGAAATCAAGTCTAATGTTTTGGTCATGGGAGAGAATAAAACCAATGGTGAAGCTAAATATATTCATGGTATCAAAGGTAAAGGCTTTTTTACTTTCTATGGCGGACATGATCCTGAAGATTACACACACAAAGTTGGAGACCCAAAAACAGAGTTAGACTTACATCCTACATCACCTGGCTATAGATTAATATTAAATAATGTATTATTCCCAGCTGCTAAGAAGAAAAAACAAAAAACATAAGACATAAGACATAAGACATAAGACATAAAGATCATCATCACTATCACTAATAAAAAAATCCGATATAGAGATATATCGGATTTTACTTTTCTAATGTGAACCTATATGACAACCACAAGCTTCACGAGTAAAGCTCATACTTTCTTCGTGCCACGGAAATGCTTGATTGTATTTTGTGTTCTCCCAATAAAATTTTGAGCGCTCTTTTGGGTGATTACCAATTTCATTCATAGTTTCGGTATCATACATACGACCATTTATCATGGTGTAAATTATGCTTTCTGAATTTTTAATATCTTCTAAAGGGTTGTCTTCCAAGATAATTAAATCAGCAAGTTTCCCTTGCTTTAAGGAACCAATATCTCCTGCTGCACCAATGTATTCAGCACCATTGATGGTGGCTGCTTTTAAGGCTTCATGATTAGACATTCCACCTTGCTGAAGCATCCATAGCTCCCAGTGAGCGGCTAGACCTTGTAATTGACCATGCGCTCCAAGGTTTACTTTTACACCAGCATCACTAAGTGTTTTACAGGTTTCTGAAACTAGAATATGTCCGTTTTTGTACTCATCTTCTGGTATCATTGTTCTATGTCTGGATCTCGAATCAATAATTCCTCTAGGTGTGTATTTTAGTAGTTTTTCATTTTCCCAAACATTAGTATTTTGATACCAATAATATTCACCATTGATGCCTCCATAATTCACAACTAGAGTAGGTGTGTAGCCCGTATTACTTTGTCCCCAAAGTTCTAAAACATCTTTATAGACAGGTGCTACAGGAATGTTATGTTCTATTCCTGTATGACCATCCATAATCATAGTGATATTATGATAAAAATTTGATCCGCCTTCAGGGACTACAAAGATACCTTCTTCTCGAGCTGCCTGTAATACTTGTTGTCTTTGATCTCGTCTTGGTTGATTGTAGCTTTTTACTGATAATGCACCAAATGCTTTTGTTCGCCTTACTGATGATCGTGCATCTTCTAAACTATTGATTACTGCTTTGAAATCTCCATCGGCACCATATAAAATAAACCCAGTAGAATAAAGACGAGGACCAACAAGCGTTCCATTTTTTTGTAACTCAGACAAGGCAAAAACTGTTTCAGAATGCGCCGAAGGATCATGTGCTGTGGTAACACCGTATGCTAAATTGGCATAAAATTGCCAATGCTTTTGGGTTGTTAAACCATATCTAAATCCACCAATATGTGCATGTACATCAACTATACCTGGCATAATGGTTTTTCCAGAGAGATCATATACTTTAGCTCCAGATGGTACATTTACTTCTGAGGTTTTACCAATGGCATCAATTCTATTATTCTTAATGATAATAGTCCCATTTTCAATAACTTCATTTCCTTCCATTGTAATTAGCCTTACATTTTTGAGAGCAATTGAGCCTTGAGGTTTATCAGTTTTTACGTTTAGAGAAATCTTAATGCCTTCTTCTACAAGCTTAACATCTTCGGAGGCGTCTATTGAAAAATAGGTGTTACCAAGCGTCCAATGCAGTTTTTTACTAGTCTTAGACCAATGCAGGTTTATACCAGCATCTTTTGATAATTGCGTTACAGGAATATATTTTGACTTATTAGTTAGATCTAAAGTTTGCCCTGGATGAGGCATAGGAGCTATATATACTTTATGTAAATGTACAAATGCGATCCATTTTCCGTCTGGACTACGAACCAATCTGTTCCCATGTTTTGATTTCACCAAAATGCGTTCATCAAACCCATCTAAATTAACACTTTTCAATTCTTTAGTTAACGCTCCAAAGAAAACCCCTCCCTTTTGATAAATAATACGCTTATCATTGGTGCTAAAAACAGGATAATCACCTTCTCTGGTTATGAACTTTGCGTTTGATCCATCTACATTCATATAATACAAACCTGGATTTTTATCAAATGTTCGACCTTGTTCACTATTGCCATTTTCTTTACGGTAGGCAATATATTTACCATTATTTGAGTAAGAAGGGTTTCTATATATCCCTTTTTGGTCTGTGAGTTTTTTTGGTGTACCACCAGAAGTAGGAATAGAGTAGATGCCTCCTAAATTCTCATCATTCCAAGTCACATAAGTAATGTATTTGCCATCAGGAGAATAGGTTGGTTCAAATTCAAAGTCGGTTCCAGAAGTTAATCGTTTTGGATTTCCGTTAGGTAATTTTTGAGTCCACAAATAACCAAGGGCATTAAAAACAACCGATTTACCATTTGGTGAAGTTGTTAAATGTCTTATAACTTTTGCTTCAAAATTTTCTGGAGCAACTGGATTATCAAACTCAACAGCTTTTGCAATTTTAATAGTAGCATCTACTTGAAAAGGAATATTTTTAACGTCTAGGGTATTGATATTTATATGATTTATTTTTCCGCCAGCCCAAATAATAATAGCTTGATTATCTGGCATCCAATTAAAGTTTGTATACACACCAAAAATTGCCCATGCTTCTTGTTGGTCTTTGTTTAATTTATCATATATGGGCCATTCTTCTCCAGTTTCTAAGTCGTGTATATATAAAACACTTTTAGTTCTAACTCGTTTAACAAACGCTAATTTTTTCCCATCTTTTGAAATTTGAGGCCTTGCTGCACCACCTGGTCCACCAGTGATTCTATCAATTTCACCTGTTTCCATATTATATCTGTTGATGACATAGATTTGGCTATTTGGATCTTTATTGTATTGAAAAAAACCGCCTGGATACATATCTTCACTATAATAAAGGTATTTCCCATCTGGCGATAATGTAGGTTCATTTACATCTTGTTGGTCATTTTTCTTCTTAGTGAGTTGTATACCGCTACCTCCTGTTTTATGATACATCCAAAGTTCTCCAGCACCTGCAGATCGAGTCGAGGTAAAGTGTTTTCTTGCTATTAAGTAGTTACCATCATTTGTCCATATAGCATTGTTTAGTAGTCTAAATTTTTCTTTTGTTACCTGTTTGGCATTATTGCCATTTAAGTCCATAGTCCAAATATTATCACCACCACCTGCATCACTAGTGAATGCTATTGAGGTTCCATCAGGACTAAAGCGTGGTTGTATTTCAAAAGGGAGTCCTTTGCGAAGTACAGTAGCTTTTCCTCCATTGATATCTAACTTGTATATATCTCCTAGAAGATCAAAAACAATGTGTTTGCCATTTGGACTTACGTCAAGGTTCATCCAAGTGCCTTCATTTGTTGATAACTGTAGGTCTTTAAAGCTCCAATTCCCTTCAGGATTAGAAACATCCCAAGTGGGTTTTGTATCTTTTTCTTTGTCTTGACTAAACGAGTTTAGGGTAAATAATAGTGTGAGGATTGCTAAAAATTGAATTCGAATCATAAGAAATTAAAATTAGAATGGGAAGTTACTAAAAAATAGATTTCAAATCATTTAGCCTCAAGCTTAAAATGCAAATAAAAAAACCGATTCTAAAATGAATCGGTTTTTATAAGCGAATTGTTGTTATTGTTTAGGCGAACGCCTTACTTTACTTTGTTTACTATTGCTTCAAAAGCTTCTGGGTTATTCATTGCTAAATCTGCAAGAACCTTACGGTTCAATTCGATATTGTTAGCTTTCAGTTTTCCCATAAACTTAGAATAGCTCATTCCATGTTGTCTAGCTCCTGCATTTATACGCATGATCCAAAGCGAACGGAACGTTCTTTTTTTGTTTCTACGATCTCTATACGAATATTGCATCGCTTTATCAACCGCATTTTTTGCTACTGTCCAAACGTTTTTACGTCTTCCGAAGTAACCTTTTGCTTGCTTAAGAACCTTTTTTCTTCTGGCTCTTTTCGCTACTGAATTTACTGATCTTGGCATTTCTTAAATTGTTTTTTGTAGTAGGCGATCGATACATCGATACTTGCTAAATTATTTTGCCTAACTCCAGGGTTTATAATTTGTTTTAACCGATTAAAACGATATTACTTTAAGCGTAACATTGTTTTAATATTGTTCTCATCTGCTTTGTGTACCAAAGTGTCATGAGTTAAAGCTAACTTACGCTTTTTAGATTTTTTTGTCAATATATGACTCTTAAAAGCATGCTTTCTCTTAATTTTACCAGTGCCAGTTAGTTTAAAACGTTTCTTAGCACTTGATTTAGTTTTCATTTTGGGCATTGTCTCCTAGTTTATTTACGTTTCGCTTATTATCTTTAAAACTGAATTTGTTTCAGTGTAATTTATTTCTTTGGTGCAATGAACATGGTCATTCGCTTTCCTTCTAAACGCGGCATTTGTTCAACTTTACCTAGTTCTTCAAGATCTTGAGCTAATCTTAATAATAAGATTTGACCTTGCTCTTTAAATACGATTGAACGTCCTTTGAAAAATACAAAAGCTTTAAGCTTTGCACCATCTTTAAGGAATTTTTCAGCATGTTTCTTTTTAAACTGATAGTCATGATCGTCGGTTTGAGGACCAAAGCGTATTTCCTTTATAGTAACTTTACTAGCTTTAGCTTTAAGTGCTTTTTCTCGTTTCTTTTGTTCGTAAAGAAACTTTTTATAGTCCATTACTTTACATACAGGAGGATCTGCTTTAGGTGAAATCTCAACAAGATCTAGACCTTGCTCATCAGCTATGGCTAGCGCTTGTTTTGTTGTGTAAATACCTATTTCTACATTATCACCTACAAGTCTTACCTTTTCAGCTCTAATTCTAGAGTTAATATTATGCTGATCTTCTTTAACTACTCTTTTCGAGTTATGTCTTCTACGTATTGCTATGGCTTATATATTTTAATTAAACTTATGTGTTTTATTTAAACGTTTTTAATGTTTTATTAACTTCATTTTTAATGATTTCAGAGAATTGATCTACACTAATCGTGCCTAAATCTTCACCACCATGTTGGCGAACTGAAATCGTATTTTCTTTTTCTTCGTTCTCACCAATAATAATCATGTAGGGGATTTTACTCATCTCCGCTTCACGAATCTTCTTTCCGATTGTTTCATTTCTATTATCAACGAGGGCGCGAATTTCGTTATTTTCTAGCAAATTTAAAACTTTTTCGGCGTATTTTTCATATTTCTCACTTAATGATAGTATGATTGCTTGATTTGGCATTAACCAAAGCGGAAAGTTTCCGCCTGTGTGTTCAAGTAAAATTGCAATAAATCGTTCCATACTTCCAAAAGGAGCACGATGAATCATAACTGGTCTATGTAGCTCATTATCACTACCTTTATAGGTTAGATCAAAGCGTTCAGGTAAGTTGTAATCTACTTGAATTGTCCCAAGTTGCCAATTTCTTCCAAGAGCGTCTTTGACCATGAAATCCAGTTTAGGACCATAAAATGCAGCTTCTCCAGTTTCTACAATATAATCTAGACCCTTATCTATTGCAGCATTCAGAATGGCGTTTTCAGCTTTTTCCCAATTTTCATCACTACCTATATATTTATCTGGATTGTCCGGATCTCGTAATGATACTTGTGCTTTAAAGTTTTCAAACCCTAAAGATCCAAAAACATAAAGAACGAGATCAATTACTTCTTTGAATTCAGAATCTAACTGATCAGGAGTACAAAATATATGAGCATCATCTTGAGTAAAACCTCTAACTCTTGTTAATCCATGCAGTTCTCCGCTTTGTTCATAACGATAAACAGTACCAAATTCTGCATAACGTTTAGGTAATTCTTTATAGGAGAAGGGACGTGTGTTAAATATTTCGCAATGGTGAGGGCAATTCATAGGTTTCAGTAAGAATTCTTCACCTTCGGCTGGAGTGTTTATCGGTTGAAAACTGTCTTCTCCATATTTTGCAAAGTGACCAGAAGTTACATATAATTCTTTTTGGCCTATGTGAGGCGTAACTACCATTTCGTAGCCAGCTTTTTTCTGAGCACTTTTCAAAAAATTCTCAAGTCGTTCTCTAAGAGCAGCTCCCTTGGGCAGCCAAAGAGGCAAACCCTGACCAACTTTTTGAGAAAAAGTAAATAATTCTAGCTCTTTTCCTAATTTTCTATGATCACGTTGTTTAGCTTCTTCTAATAGTTGAAGGTATTCAGTCAATTCTTTTTGTTTAGGAAATGATATGCCATATATTCTTGTGAGTTGTTTGTTCTTTTCATCTCCTCTCCAATAGGCACCTGCAACTGAAAGTAATTTTACTGCTTTTATTATACCAGTGTTTGGAATATGACCTCCACGGCATAAATCTGTAAATGTAGAATGATCGCAGAATGTTATATCACCATCTTCAAGATTTTCGATTAGTTCGACTTTGAATTCATTATTTTGAGATTTATATAATGAAAGTGCTTCATCTTTAGATACAGAACGCATTCTAAATTCATGTTTGCCTCTAGCAATTTCAATCATTTTATTCTCGATAGTTTTGAAATCTTTCTCAGAAATTGAATGTTCGCCAAAGTCGATATCATAGTAAAACCCATTACCTTTATCTTCTTGAATTGCTGGCCCAATAGTTAGTTTAATACCAGGATATAACTCTTCTAAGGCTTGAGCCATCACATGAGATGAGGAGTGCCAAAACGTTTCTTTTCCTTTACGATCTCTCCAAGTATATAAAATTAGTGAGCCATCAACTTGTAAAGGTGTAGACACTTCAATAGTTTCATTGTTAAAATTTGCAGATATGACGTTTCTTGCAAACCCTTCACTTATGCTTTTTGCTACTTCTAATGGAGTAGCGCCTTTTTCAAAACTTTTAATTGTACCATCTGGCAAAGTAATATTAATCATTATAATAATGGCTATAATTTAAGAGGGCAAAGATAGTATGTTAAATATTCACATACAATATTATGTGTTATTTATATAGTAACAAGGTAGATGTCCATTTACTCCAGATATTGGAATTTCTTTTTATAGATATTAGAGGATTTATTTTAGGTTTATAAAGTCTTCATTTCTAGCGTTTGAAGTTTGG
>NZ_CANNDQ010000003.1 GCF_947503375.1 uncultured Psychroserpens sp. | reverse complement strand
CAATAAATTAAGATTTATTCGAAGTTGCCTTCTTAAATTATTGTTTAAGAATTTATTATCTTTTCATTCTCTAACCAAAACTACGTTTAACACTGAGTTGTACGCAATTAAAACCAACTTATGAACAAAATATTTTACATCGTCTTACTGATTATTCTTGGGTCGTGCCAAAATAATAAAACGAAAGAGAACTTAAAGGCAAATGACAATCTAACCATTGAAGAAAAAAGTATTGTCCAAACCTTTTCAGATGTGGACAGTTTATTGAAAATTGATGATGGTAGATTTTGGGGCAAAGGACTTTATGGTCCGGTAATTTTCGTTGAACCCAAAACAAGACTATTTTATTCTAACGAAAATAATTCAGCTAACGAATTTGAAAAAATTGGCGCAATCTACAAAGACAGTCTGCCAGCAGATATTAATATAGCCAACACAGCAATTAATTGGTATGGTAAAAGGTGGTCAATGGTTATGCTACCTTTACCAAAAGACCAAATTTCTAGAAACAATTTAATAATCCACGAACTTTTTCACAGACTTCAACCACAAATTGGCTTTGAAAACCTACAAGAAATAGACAATGGACATTTGGACACTTATGACGGCAGGTTATTATTAAAACTTGAATTACAAGCCTTGGAAAAAGCCCTCTCGACCAATGACAGCATTGAAATACTAGAGCATATTCAAAACGCATTGACCTTTAGAAATAAAAGGTATAAATCCACAGACATTAAAAATGCAGAAAATTCATTGGAACTGAACGAAGGTCTTGCCGAATATACAGCAATAATGTTAAGTGCCAGAAACGCTGACGAAATGAAAACCCATTTTAGCAAAAGTAAAACTAACTTTTACACAAATCCAACATTTGTTAGGTCTTTTGCTTATCAAACTATTCCTTACTATGGGTATTTACTTTCTTCAAAAAAGTCAAACTGGCACAGGGAAATCAATAGTGAAACAAATTTGACAGATTATTTTATCAAAACATTCAATGTTGAGATAATAAACAGACAATCGGTAGAAAATATCGCAAAAGAATTCGATTACAATTTTCAACAAATACAAAAAGAAGAAACCCAACGTGAAAAATTAAGAATTGAAAAAATCGCAATTCTCAAATCACAATTTTTAGAAAAACCAACTTTGGAACTTCAGTTTCAAAATATGAACATTTCGTTTGACCCAAGAAATATTATACCACTTGAAAATATTGGAACTGTTTATCCAAATTTAAGGGTTACGGATAATTGGGGAATTTTAACTGTAGAAAAAGGAGCACTTTTGGCATCAGATTGGAGTAAAGTTACGGTAACTGCACCAACAGAGATTTCGGATAAAATTGTGAATGGCGACGGATGGAAATTAGAATTAAATCCGGAATGGAAAGTGCAGAAGAATGGAAATGAATTTACACTCGGAAAAAAATAACTGCGTACAACAATGGTTATAAGTAATTGCTTGTTCTCGCCTACTTTGGAAATTCCTGCGGAATTTCCAACTTGGTGTATACTTGCAGAGTTAAGTGCTAAACCACGCAACTACTCATAGCCGAACCGATGGAATACATTCGCCAAAGGCGAACTTTAATATGCGCAGCTTCGCTGTCATTGCATCTTAAAGTAAATGTATTCCATCTCAGGGTTAAACCAAATTACTACAATTCTTATTTGCTAAATTATCGCCTTTAACGAGCTTCGAGCTAAAACGTAAGCCATCGTCGGTTAATAGTAATTTGATTCTGTTTCTCGAATTCTCAATCTAATAAATTCTACAATTTACGCTTCGCTAAAGCGAACCTAATTGATGAACAATAAATTAAGATTTATTCGAAGTTGCCTTCTTAATTTATTGTTTAAGAATTTATTATCTTTTCATTCTCTAACCAGAACTACGTTTAACCCTGAGTTAGGTGAAATTAAAACTAAGAAATGGCATTAAAAATAATTGGAGCAGGTTACGGAAGAACTGGAACCAAATCTCTACAGTTGGCTCTTGAAAAGCTCGGTTTTGGACAATGTTATCATATGGAAGCTCTATTTAGAAACCCTAGCGATGTTAAATATTGGCAAAATGCGTATCAAGGAAAAAAAACAGATTGGAATTCTTTATTTCAAAATTATAATTCTACAGTAGATTTTCCAAGTTCAATCTATTATAAAGAATTAGCTGATTTCTACCCAGAATCAAAAGTCATATTAACTATAAGAGATCCAGAAAAATGGTACGATAGTGCTTATTCAACCATCTTTAGTTTCGATCCTGGACCAAAGTTAAAATTGAGAATGTTGTTCAAAATGCCTTTCTCTTCTAAAGCAAGAAATTTGTTCAAAGTTATAATGCTTAATGATAAGTCTTTATGGAAAAAATATTTTGAAGGAAAATTTAAAGACAAAAAATATACGATACAAAAATTTGAAAGACATATTGAAGAAGTGAAAAGTTCAATTTCAAAAGATAGACTTCTAATTTTTCATCCAAAAGATGGTTGGAATCCTCTTTGTGAATTTTTAAACGTAGAAGTGCCTTTAGAGCCTTTTCCAAATACTAACACTAAACAGAATTTTAATTCTTGGGCAAAAGGAATTGTCAAAGATATAATAAAATAACTTTGCCTAACGACGTGTATAATTAATTACTTCTGAATTTACCAAACGGAAATTCATCGGAATTAATTAACTTAGTTGCTAACAGAAAGAGTGTAATTAAACCATACACAAAACCGTTAGCCACAAGCTGAAAAATACCAAAATGGAAGAAATCAAAAATTTCATTGACAACATTTATCCAATGAATGGTTCTGATTGGGACTTTTTTTCTTCAAAATTGTATAAGGAAAGATTTAAGAAAAAGTCAACACTGATAGAAATTGGTGAAATTGAAAACTACATGTCTTTTCTTTCAGAAGGAATAGTGAGATATTATATTCCACAAGTGGATA
Source organism: uncultured Psychroserpens sp. (assembly GCF_947503375.1). Lineage (GTDB taxonomy): Bacteria > Bacteroidota > Bacteroidia > Flavobacteriales > Flavobacteriaceae > Psychroserpens. Next base: position 353,664 of record NZ_CANNDQ010000003.1, on the reverse strand, counting down.
GTGATTTAACCTTTGGTTTTTTATTTGAAAACGAATTTATTACTGCTTATGACTCCTTCATTACCCAAACCCCTTCTCATTATCAAATCGAAACGCTTACAAACGCAACATTATGGCGAATATCGTTCAAAGATCTTCAAAAGGTTTATGAGAATACCGAAAGTGGAAATTTCATTGGGAGAAGAATGGCAGAAAATATGTTTTTAATTAAATCTAAAAGAGAAATTTCTCTCCTGAGTAAAACAGCAGAAGAGAGATATCTAGACTTATTCATGGAACGTCCAAATTTAATCAAACAAATTCCATTAAAATACATTGCCTCCTATATCGGAGTTACACCTCAAGCTTTAAGTAGAATACGTAAGCGAATTACTTAACCTGGGTTCATTGTCTAATCTTTAATCATTTATGAGTTTTGTAAATGAACTAAAGAATAACAATATGAAACCACTAGTAGTACTTTTAACAAGTTTTGTGATTGCAGTTTTCGCAATAAAAATCGTTAAAAAGGAATATGATCTTAACTTATCTGCTAGAATAGCAATGTCTATCATGCTATGCTTTACCGCAATTGGACATTTTGCTTTCACTAAAGGTATGTCAATGATGATTCCACAATTTATTCCATACAAAACAAACCTTGTTTATATCACTGGACTTTTTGAAATTCTTTTAGCAATTGGCTTGCTCATTCCAAAATTTAAAGTGATTAGTGGTTGGGCTTTGATTATTTTTCTATTATTCATGTTATCCGCAAATATCTATGGTTCAATTAATAATGTGAATTATCAAAAAGGGACATTTGATGGAAATGGTCTTTACTATCTATGGTTTAGAATTCCATTACAACTTATGTTTATTGCTTGGATATATTTAAGTACAATTCGAGTTCTTTAAAGAAAAAGCCAGTGGCTAACAACGTCTATGCTAATTACTTGTTCTATATGTAATCGGTTTACTTTTACTAAATAAGTTCTTACCAACACAACAAGCCATATACAAACACGTTGACTGTTATATAACCTAACCTCAAACGATGAGATATTTAATAAGTGTTTTTCTTTTTTTGACGTTAATGAATTGTCAGAAAAAAGATTATAAACCTGAATTTATAAAAGCAGAAATTATTCCTTCAAAAATTGATAGTTTAAATTCTGAAAAAGAAGTGCAAGCTTTTGTTAATCAACTAAAACATCCTTTTTATGAACAAAAATTATCTCAAGATTCAGTCATAATATATAGAAAATTCGAGGAATTTGAGCTTAAAAAAATAAGTGAATTTAAGAGAAGTTGTGAATATGATGAAGATAGTATTACAAAAAAAATAGCAGACTCTTTGAAAATCAATGACACTTATTATAAAGCAGATTTTGATAATAATGGATATACAGATTTACTAATTATAGGAGATAATCATAATTGCGCGAGTACACGAGGATGTGAAACCTGCGATGAATGCGATGGTCCTAAAAACCTAAAATACATCTCGTGCGATTTTAGCATTTATTCTCTTATGAATTTTGAAAATGATTCGATTAATGATATCAACTTAAATTTTATTACCAAAAATTTATCGTTGGTACCAAAAATTATTGAAACCCAAAATGGTTCATTTATAGAATTACATACACCAAAAGAATACAACCCTGAAAATGGAGAGCTAGAAATAGTCAACAAGACAATTCCTATAATTTATAAATATGGAACTTTTATTGAGCGAAACCAAAAAGAGAAGGATTACGATATTGAGAATATAGAATTTGTTGCCCAAGGATGTGTAGCTGGATGCCCAGAATTTATCATCTCAATAGACAAAAATCAAAACGGAAAATTCAATGCCATAAACTATAATTGGTTTGACAAGGACTTCTCTCACGATTTAGAAGATAATGACATAAACGGAGAGTTTAAAACAAAAATATCTGACGAGCATTTTAATGAACTTTACGGAATTATCAACTATTTGGATTTTCCAAATCTAAACAATTCGTATTATTCTGGAGCAATGCATTCAAGCTCTATTATTTTAAAAATCACTTATAACGGTGGAAAATTAAAGATTATTAAAGACTATGGGTTAACTGGAACTTATGGACTTAAAAGAGTTTACCAAATGTTTCACGAAATGAGATTTAATCAAGAATGGAGAAAAAAAAATACAACAAACATAGTGTATAACTAATTGCTTGTTCTATATGTACTCGGAAAATCCTACGGATTTTCCGCTGGTTCGTTTCCTTTTACTAACTTAGACTTAGGCAACACAACTAATCATATACAATCACGTTGTAAACAATTCACGAAAGGCAAACTTTGATCAGTGTCGCTGAGCAAACGCTACATCTCAAAGTGAATTGTTTACAACAGAGGGCTAAAAACTACATCTACTCGATTCAATATTAAAATGAGATACATCATTTTAAAAAACAAAAAATTAATTTTTTTAGTTAGGAATCCTTACTATATTTGTAAAGCAATAATGCATTAACTAAAATTTAGTAGCAATGAGTAAATCAATTTTTTATCACGCAGGATGTCCAGTTTGTGTAAGTGCAGAACACGACATTATTAATTTAGTTGGAGTTGAAAACGTCGAAGTAGTAAACATTGGCGAAAATCGAAATAGAATTCCAGAAGCCGAAAAAGCAGGCGTAAGTTCTGTTCCTGCTCTTCTAACTCCAAATGGAAATATATTACATATCAATTTTGGCGCGTCTATGGCTGATGTAAAAGGTTAATTTTTGTGATTTATTGTTAGGATTACTAACTTAGCCTGTCGAACAAATTTCGACAGGTTTTTTTATGAAAGAAAGTACATTTAACCCAGCACAACAAGAAAAAGACATTTCGAGTAAAATCATTGCAGGAATGGAACGCATTTCGGAAGTCTTCAAAATTTTGCTATGGGAAAAAGCAAAATTGGTTGGTTTAAGCCCAATTCAAATTCAGATACTTATATTCATAGCTTTTCACAAACAAGAGTTGTGCAACGTTAGTCATCTTGCAAAAGAATTTAACATAACCAAACCTACAGTAAGTGATGCTATTAGAGTTTTGGACAAAAAAAGACTTATTATAAAAGACTATTCATCATCTGATAGTCGTAGTTATTCAATTTCATTATCTGATTTAGGAACTGAAATAGTTTCTCAAACGTATGATTTCTCAAATCCATTAAAGAAACAAATTGATGGGTTTTCCCATTCCGAATTAGAAAGTTTATTCGGAACTTTAAGTCAACTGATTTACAAATTAAATCGAAACGGAATCTTAAGTGTTCAAAGAACTTGTTTTGCATGTAAATTCTATAAAAAAAACAATAATAATGACTATTGTAACTTATTGCAAAAAGAATTATTAAGTCAAGAAATTCGATTAGACTGTCCAGAATTTGAGGAAAGAGCTAATGGTTAACAATAAGTACAAAGCTTTTCTCCTTACCTAGCCCTTCTAAATGTTTTAGAGAAACGATAAAGTCAGTGTTTTATTTATTAAATATCTGTTAACCAGTGCATTAAACCATAAACGAATATATTTGATCTTATAACTAAATAACACATCTACTTTAGAAATTGATAAATGAGGTATGGCGCAATGGATATCCATAAAAGGACTAAGATCCAAACACGTCCCTGAAGAATATTATAGTCATGAAGAAGTTTATCCCAAGAATGCCCTGCAATATAATGTCCAAATAAGAACTCAAAAACCACTGTGAGAATTAGCCATGCCAAGCCAATAACTATTGTTTGATTGGAAGACATAGGCAACCATATGTTAAATAACAGCCATACGTATAGTCCTAATAATATAATTATATTAATAGTTGATAACTGATGAGCTTGGAGATCACTTAATCGGCTTGATAAAAATTTCTTACGAAATAAACCGTTGGTAATAGCAATAAAAATCATTGGGAACCAAGCGAATATATATTTCCACATTTTATTAATATTTATTAAATAATCATCTTGCTGAGGAATAATTAAATTTACCACACTTGAGGTTCATTTTTTATGACTTTTGTCACTAAATGACACAATGATGTGTATAGCTCATTGCTCTGGTTTTTCTAATCGGGAAATCTTTACTTCTGAACAATAGGTTTTTACCATTTTGCTATCTTAGTGAATATATAAACAAAATGAGCTTCAAGCTCATCATACACAAACACGTAGGCAATAATAATTTCTTGAAAACTATGGAATCAAATTTTAAAATAAGAAAAGTTATTAAAGATGATCTCACACGTATTTTCCAACTGGAAGAAGAAGCTTTTAAACCAATGAATTATCCATTGTTCGTACTTAGACAATTTTATGATATCTTTCCTGATCTCTTTTTTGTGGCGGTCGATGAACTTAATCAAATAAAAGGCTATTGTTTTGGAGGTATAGATCATGACCGTAAAATTGGTTGGGTCTTTGCTTTAGCAGTAACAAAACCAGAACAAAATAAAAAAATTGGCCAACAAATTACGATTGAATTGTTATCGGCTTTCAAGACTAAAAGTATTTATAATGTTCAATTAACAACCACTCCTGACAATAATGCTGCTATCAATTTATACAAAAAATTAGGATTTAAAAAAGCAACAGAAGTTCTAGATTACTATTCCGATAATTCGCCACGAATTATAATGAAATTAGAAATGAAATGAAAATATCAATAGCGAATTTTACCTAAAAAAAGTAAATTTTTAGTTTAATAAAAGTAAGTAAATCCTTCACGCACACATAAACACAGATAAAAATTATTCAGTCTACCAAAGTCAGATTCAGACAAATCCTATCAACTAAAATTAGAAGCATTAGGAAACAATGATTACTTTAAGCTTAGTAACAAAACCAATAGTATATCGTCGTCTAAACACATAAACAAAATCCTCTCACATGAAACATAAGGCTTGGATACAAATTTTTATCATATACCTTAGATATTTAATTGGGTTTGCCTTTATTTTTGCGAGCATTATAAAGATTCAAGGATTTCGTTTTACTACAGAAAGTGGTGCTGAAAACCCCATAGATTCAGCTTGGCATTTTTTTGAAACTTTATATCAATCAGGCATATATTGGCGTTTTTTAGGATTAGCTCAGTTTATTACTGGAACACTACTTGTAACACAGCGTTTTGCAAAACTAGGAGCTGTTCTTTTTTTACCAATAATAGTTAATGTATTTGTAATTACAATTTCATATGATTTTAGAGGAACACCTGTGATTACAGGATTAATGCTAATTTCAACATTAGTGTTATTATATTGGGATTGGGATTCTCTGAAAGTATTACTTAACAAAACGCCAAAGGCTTCAACTCACAAAAGATTAGAACATGATAGTATATGGATATATCAAGGGTTTTTGTTTTTAATAATTACTGTGCTTTCAAAAATTTTCATCAACAATAAATATTTATACATTAGTTTTTTAACCCTATTTATTCTTGGTATTATAGGCCTCATTATAGGTTATAATAGACGAAAATTATATAGTATTAGAGCATAAAATAAACTACACACATGGATATATAAACAACTACTTGTTCTATGAGCACTTGGGGTAAACTAAAGCAAAATACCACACGTAAATCATATGTTAACACTTTAGCTACAATTACAGTATAAGAAACAAAAAATCTGGTATAATTTTTGATTTCAATAACAGGAATTATAATCGTTAAGTTATGAGGTCAACATTCTTTAAAACCAGTTATATTTTACTTTTCTTATTTATTCCAATAGCTACAATAAATGGTCAAAATCATGAAGTTAATCTATTTACAACCATTTTCATTAACAACAGTAATGATAACATCTCTTTTTTTGACGGAACCATCAAGTTGAACAATAATGATGTACTAAATGGAAGAGTTAGTATTAACCATATAAAAGACCAAAAATTATCTGTTATACTTAAATCTGAACACAAGACCAAATATATTCCAAATCAAGACATTAAGGAGGTGATTTTAAACAATAAGGACGGTGTTAAAACGAAATTTATAACGCTTACTAATGACAATAAACTGTACAGAGAAATTTTTTCTAATACTAATAATGTAACTGTTTATGATACTTCAAAACACCCTTTTGATGGCCGACTTATAGGAGAGGTGCTCATTGATAATGATGGAACACTTATAAATACATATGATTTTTGGGCAAGTGGCCCAAAACAAGGACTTATAAATTATGTAAGCAAAAGAGACGGAATTAAATATAAACGCCGTGACTTTAAATCCTTACAAGAGTTATTTGCTATACTTTAAAACTGATATCTAATTGATACAATTTTTACAACAATGCGTTGTCATTGTCTCCAGTGATAGGTTTGTAAGCTTTCACGAACAAACTTCCTATTTCTCTATGTTTAGAATCTAATTTCGGATCATAATAACGTCTTTCAATATCTACAAACCCAAATTCAGCTAACTTTTTCTCCATAGTTTCAAAATCCCATGCAAACCTATGATTCCCAAAGTGACTGTAACTACCTCCTCTCCAACGTTGACGAAAATGGTAATTTATATGCTCCATAAATGTTAAACAATCTTCTGGATGCCATTTTTGTTGTTCACAAGTCTCTAAATATGATCGTTTCCCTTCAGCATATTCAACAAGTGGCCATTCAGCATCCGGAACAGAAATTGATATTTCTCCTCCAGATTCTAAAATTCTAAAACATTCTGAAAAGTGCAATTCAACACCTTCTGGATATGAAAGATGCTCAACGAAATGTTCTGAATAAACAAAATAACAAGAAGCGTCGACCAATGGTATCGGTTTTCTTAAATCAAGCCTCATATCAGCTGAACTAGAAAAATCGAGGTTTAAAAATCCTGGTTTTGTAGCACTTCCACTTCCAAAATTGATTTTTAATCTTTTCTTTTTCTTATATGTTCTGCGACATTTTAACACATTCATTTTGTGTACAAAAGCAACATAAAGTTCTATAAATAGATTTATAAAATGATCTGCAATAGGAGAGGACTGCATTACCTTTTTTAAATGTTTCTTCATGCTTATTCTTGATTTATCATCAATGTAAACATACAAAGAATTTTAGTTTAAAAATAAGTGGTTTTTGAAGGATACTCTTCAGATATTTAGAAGAATTCAGGAAAGATCTGTACGAAATAGCTCTAAATTAGTGATATAGCTAATTCTACAACATTTGCAATGTATTAACCTCTTGCTGAGTCAAGTGTTTCCAATGACCACGAGGCAGGTCTTTTTTAGTAAGATGACCAATCGCTACACAATCTACTTTTACAATATCATATTTTAAATGTCCAAAAATAGTGTGTAGTATTGTGTTTCCTGTGTTCTTTATTTTGAGTCCTATATGAGTTTTAGGAGCATCATCAATATAACTTATATCCTCAACAGGCACTAATTTACCTTGAACTTTAAGACCTTCTTTAATCTTTTTAAAATCATCAAGCTTTAAGTTCTTATCTAGTTCAATTTCGAATAAGCGCGATACACCATGCTTCGAATTGGTGAATTTTTTAACCACAACATCATCATTCGTAAATAGTAATAATCCAGTAGAGTTTCTTCCCAAACGTCCAATAGGTTTTATGCGCGCATTGGTAGCATTAGCAACAAGATCCATAACTGTTCGACCTTTACTTTCACTTGTGGTAGTTGCAAACCCTTTTGGTTTATTGAGTAACACGTACGTTTTCTTTTCAGGGTTAATTCTTGCGCCATCAAATTTTACTTCATCATCTAATTTTACCTTATAACCCATTTCGGTCACTACTTTACCGTTAACAGTGACGCTCCCTACAGCTATGTGCATATCTGCATCTCTACGAGAACAAATCCCAGAGTTAGCAATATATTTATTCAATCTAATTTCATCAGGATGAGATGATCTTGATGTAGTTTGCTTTTGTCTTGTTGGAGCATTTTTGTTAGAAACCTGCTTTCCTTTAACGTTGTCTTTACTGTAATCTGCAGATTTGTTGGTAGGTTTGTAAGATCTTCTTCCTGAAGGTTTCCCTTTTCCTTGTGCACCTTGTTGTCTACTCATGATAACTTAATTTTGCGCAAAGGTACTATATTAGTTCATACTAATCGAAATATTGTGTTGTAGATTGTCGTTCTCTATTAACAGTCAATTTGGTCACATCTGGCCTAGAATAGTGACCTACTGGATCAAAATTCTGCCGCTCTTCTAGAACACGATTAAAATCAATACTTTCAATAATTAAGCCTTCTTTGTTTAGAACGGGTTTTACAATCCATTCACCATCTGGTCCAGCAATACAACTTCCGCCATTTGCTAATATCTCTGGTGATTTTTCTAATATTTGATCTACATGAGGTGTTGCTTTTGGAAAATCTGCCTTTGACATTAAACTTGATACAGAAATCACATACGAACGTGACTCTCTAGCTATAAATCTGGTAATATCTTTAGTGTTGTGATCACTTCCTGGCCAAACTGCAATATGCAGGTTTTCGCCTAAACCGTAAAGTGCAGTTCTAGGTAATGGCATCCAATTTTCCCAACAATTAAGTCCACCTACAGTAAAATCTTTTAGCGCATGTACTTTCAAACCATTTCCATCACCAGGTGACCATGTAAGTCGCTCATCATATGTTGGTTGTAGTTTTCGGTGTACTGATTGAATAATCCCTTCATTATTAACATAAACTAAAGATGCATAAATACTGTGACCTCCTCGATCTAAAGGGCGTTCAATAACACCTAAATACACTGCCATTTTATACTGCTTTGCCAAATTACATATGGCATCTAAATCACCTTTTTCAATCGTAACTGATTGCTTAACGTAATATGAATGCAATTCTTTGTTAACCTTCGTGTTCCACTCTGCTCCTCCAGTTAAGGCTAACCAAAATGGATAGCCAGGCACTAAACCTTCTCCAAAAACAATAAGCTCTACCTTACTTTTCGATGCTTCTATAATGGCATGCTCTACCTTTTTAAGTGTTTCATTTTTATCTAACCAAACTGGTGAGATTTGAGCTAATGCAACTTTTAATTGATGGTTCATGTTTAGATACGATTTAAAACAACATTCACATTGATAAGTATAATACAGAACACACCAGCAACAATAATAAACTTAAGAATGTTGTGTAATATCAAAAAGTGTGTTTTCGTTTTAGATTTCCAAAGCAGTAGTAGAAAAATGAGCAGTAACATTACAGATAGGTAAAAGAAAATATACATATGTCCAATTTGGTAACAACTAAGCAATAAATAAACAGGAATTGAAGTCAGCCCAATTAAAACAGTTAACATCAGTTTTGAGGCTTTTTCTCCATACACAATTGGAATTGTTTTATATCCTAATAATAAATCGCCTTTTATATTCTCTAAATCTTTAGTTAGCTCTCTCATAGAAATCATTAAGAACAGGAAAATAGCATGTACAAAAATGACTGTTTCAAAATTTCCGTAATATAAGAAAATGGCGAAAAATGGTGTAATTGTTAGTATAGCAGAAGTTAGGTTGCCAATAAAAGGTAGTTTTTTAAGCTTATGCGAATAAAACCAAATTCCGAAGATATAGATAGAAAAAAATAAAACAGCATTAAACGAGACATAACTCGCCATAATTACAGCAAAAAAATTAAGTACAAAATAAAAAGAGAGTTTAGTATTTTGACTTACCAAGCGGTCTAATTTAGATTTTTGAGGACGATTGATAAGATCTTTTTCTGAATCATAAAAATTATTTATAATATAACCTGCAGCTATAGTAGCAGCAGAAGCTAACACAAGCATCAATAGATTAACATCTAATAACACGACCTTCAAGGGCTTATCATGAGCCAATATATATACAGAAGTTAAATATTGGGCGATAACTACGATAAGTATATTATAACCTCGCACAACAGAGAACATACTAAAAAATTTTAGCATAATGTGTTTTTGTCTGCGGGAAAACATAGGTGACGTTTTAGAAGTTATAAACCACTTCTAATTTATAATCTTTTAAGGACTGTTTTGCAGTTTCTATATCTTCAGTAAAGCCTAAAATATAGCCTCCACCTCCTGAACCACAAAGTTTTAAGTAATATTCATTGGTTTCAATACCCTTTTTCCAAAGTTCATGGAATTGTTGAGGAATCATAGGTTTGAAATGATTTAGCACCACTTTAGACAATTGTTTTGTGTTTTTAAATAAAGACTTGATATCGCCTTTTAAGAAATCATCAACGCAAGCATCAGTATGTTTAATAAATTGATCTTTAAGCATACTTCTAAATCCTTCTTGTTTCATATTCTCCATGAAAATACGAACCATAGGTGCAGTTTCACCTATTATACCTGAGTCTAATAAAAACACAGCACCTTTCCCCTCAGTTTGTTGCGCAGGAATACCTGTAGCTTCAATATTGTCTTTTGAATTGATTAGAATTGGAATACTCAAATAACTATTCAAAGGATCTAATCCTGAAGACTTTCCGTGGAAAAACGATTCCATTTCTGAAAAAACAGCTTTGAGTTTCAATAACTTCTCTCTAGTTAAATTCTCTAGAACTGTAATCTTATTATGAGCATATTTATCATAAATAGCAGCAACTAAAGCGCCACTACTCCCAACACCATAGCCTTGAGGGATAGAAGAATCAAAATACATACCCTCTTCAACATCATTCTGAAGAGTAGTAATATCGAATGTTACTAATTTTGCATCGATGTTTTTTAAATACGACACAAAGTCTTTTAAACTTTTATTTGATCTAATTGCTTCCTCTGAAGGATTTTCATCGGTCTTTAGTGCACCATTATAAAAATTATATGGAATAGATAAACCTTTAGAATCTTTAATAATCCCATACTCTCCGAAGAGTAAAATTTTTGAGTAAAAAAGGGGTCCTTTCATTTATTTAGAATAATTTCCTTTAACAAATATACGTATTATTATTGTATTTGGTTCGCGCCAAAACCAATTTGATCGCATATGTAATGTCCGTTTTGGCAAAAGCCAACTAATTCATTCTTAATGAATTCAAGCACATTGTCTTTCTCGTTTTCAGGATACAACACATGCACATTGGCTCCTGCATCTAAAGTAAAACAAATATTAGAATCATTATTGGTTCTATATAACCATATTTTATTGATGATCTCTAACGTGTTTGGTTTCATTAAAATGAAATACGGCATACTTGTCATCATCATTGCATGTAACGTCAATGCTTCACTTTCTACTATCTTAACGAATGCGTTTAAATCACCATTTTGAAACACTGAGATTAGCTTAGACAGGTTATCATGAGCTTGCGCAAAACGTTGCGTTGCATAAGGGTGGTCATGCATCAAATTATGACCTACTGTACTACTCACTTGTTTTTCTCCTTTATCAACTAAAAGTATGGTGTCTTGATAATTTTTAAAGTTTTTATGAACTTCAAATGGATACTTAATTCCAAAAAAATTTGAGCTACCTTCAATATCTTCATGTGCTCCCCAAACTATCAAATCGCCTTCTATACTTCTACAAGCACTTCCAGAGCCTAAACGCGCAAGAAATGAAGCCTTTTTATTGAAAAACTCATCAGAGATTTGCTCGTTGAGCTCTCGTTCAATACTCATCAAACAAACAGCTAAAGCACTCATTCCTGAAGCTGAAGAGGCAATACCAGAACTATGAGGAAACGTATTAGAAGTTTCAATCTTGAAGTGATATTCTTTCAAAAACGGCAGGTATCTTTCTATACGCTTAAAAAAGGTTTCTATTTTTGGCTTAAAGTCTTCTTTTTGTTCACCATCTAAAAGCACTTCAAACGAAAAATCGTCGTTAGAGTCTTTTTTAGAAAAACTAAGTTTGGTCGTCGTCTTGCAATAGTCTAATGTAAAACTAACAGATGGGTTTTCAGGAATTTGACTTTCTTTTTTTCCCCAGTATTTTACTAGTGCAATATTACTTGGTGATGACCAAGTGTAGCTGCCATTATTGATTGTTTTTGAATAGGTTTCAGGAATAAATGTATGTTCAGTCATGTTTTGGTCTACTAACAGATACTATTAAAATAGTTCAACTTCAGTATTAATTTCTCTTTTGCAAAAATAAGCAATATCTATTGGTCTTTTTCATTTTCTGAAGACATTGCTATTAACTTCGCCATTGTTTTGTAGTTTCTAGATGTAGCAGATACTTCAAGCTTTTTTTCTATAGTATTCATATTGAATTTAGTGCGCCCATAACCTGCAGAACTGTAAAAATATAGGCAATCTTTTATAATTTTAAACTCTTCATCTTCGTAAGTTACTTTCAGAACCTCATCTACCAGCTTTCTATTTGGGGTTTTATCAAATAAGACAAAATAACTACTCGCCTTTTTTTCTTTGGAAAACGGACAGGCATCAAAAACCTTTAACAACTCATTTTTAGTTTTCGCTATAGCTGAAACTTCAAACCCAAAACGAGCCTTAATGGCTTCTTGAATTTTTACTTCTATGTTGCGTTTACTTTCTGAAGATCTTAAGATAATGTTTCCGCTTTGGATATATGTTCTAACCCCTTCGAAGCCTGTTCTAATAAGCAATTCACGCAACTCTGCCATAGGCACTTTTTTATGACCGCCAACATTAATCCCTCTTAATAATACAATGAATATATTCATGATCGTGACATCGCTTTTGCTGCAATATAGGCACCAGACCAAGCATTTTGAAAATTAAATCCTCCTGTAACCGCATCAATATTTAATACTTCACCAGCAAAGTACATGTTTTTATGTAGTTTACTTTCAAAAGCTTTAAAATTCACTTCTTTTAAACTAATCCCTCCAGCCGTTACGAACTCTTCCTTAAAAGTACTTTTTCCTTTAACATCAAAAATAGCTTTGGTCAACTGAGAAGCTAACCTTTCTATTTGCATCTTATTTAAATCTGCCCAACGTGTTTCTGTTGTTATATTAGAAGCTAAAACCAACTTTTGCCATAAACGTTTTGGTAATTCATAAAGAGTAACTTTAACAACTGTTTTTTTTGCGAAATTTTGCTTCAAATCTTTTAGTTGGTTCATGCAATCATTATAAGATTGTTTTATAAAATTGATTTCAATTTGAAACTTATAGTTACGTTGGGCTAATTCTATCGCACCAAAAGCAGATAATTTTAAAATTGCTGGAGCACTCATCCCTACGTGAGTGATTAATAATGGTCCTTCACTATACAAGTTAGAATTAACGACTTTTACCTCAACGTTTGATGCAACAACTCCAGGAATACCTGCAATACGCTCGTCATCAATATCAAACGTAAAGAGTGATGGCACTGGTTTAGAAATGGTATGTCCTAGCTGTTCCAAGAGTTTCCATACTTTTGGATTACTTCCTGTAGATATCATTACGCTTTTAGCAAAAAAATCGCCTTGTGTTGTTTCCAGTTTCCAATGTTCATTTGATTTGCTAATGCCTTTCAATGCATGATTGTAATGTATGTTCACATTATATGTTCTTGCTTCTTTTAAAAAACAATCGATAATGGTTTGTGATGAATCTGTAATAGGGAAGATACGACCATCATCTTCAATTTTTAATGTAACACCTCTTTCTTCAAACCATGCTATGGTATCACCAGTCATGAATTGATGAAAAGGACCTAATAATTCTTTTTCGCCTCTTGGATAATTACGTATTAATTCTGAAGGAACAAACTCTGCGTGAGTAACATTACATCGTCCTCCACCTGAGACCTTTACTTTTTGAAGCCCTTGCTTCCCACGTTCTAGAATAGCAACTTTAAGTTTTGAATTTTGTTGTGCACAGTTTATTGCTGCAAAAAAACCTGCTGCTCCTCCTCCTACTATAATTATATCGTATGTATTCATTAATTTAAAATTACAGGCAAATCTTTATATATAAAAATCATTACTTTAGTATTGCAGTGTTATAAGCGATCAGGAACATCAGAAATAATTGCATCTACTCCATAAGCTTTCATACGATCAATAGTACCGTCATCATTAACTGTCCATGTGTAGACCTTAAAGCCCAATTGTTGAGCAAACTTCACATTGTTTTTAGTAAGTAATGCCACGTTAGGATGTACTGCAAAGGCATTTATAGTACTAGCAAATTCAATGGCATCTGTAACGCTAGCTTTTGTTAATACGCCTAACCGAAAGTCTTCATCTATTTTGAAAACCGTTTCAAGCTCATGATGTTGAAAACTAGATATCAAAAAATCGTCTTTATGCCAATTCTTTTGATCAATGTAATGTTTTAATACATTGCACGTTTGCATGGCAGTATTCTTCCCTTTAAGTTCAACATTTAAAAAACATCTATGGTCTATCAAATCTATAACATCTTCTAGTGTTGGTATAACAAATCGTTCTTTTACTTTCAACTGTTTTAGTTGTGTTAATGTGTGTTTACTAACTTCACCAGAGCCATTTGTCATTCTATCTAAGGTAAAATCATGAAATACTACTAATTCTCCCGAAGCACATAAATGCACATCAATTTCAACACCATCAACATGGAGTTCTAAGGCTTTCTCTATGGACTCTAATGTGTTTTCTACAACATATCCTTTTGCGCCTCGATGCCCTATTTTAAGTAATTTTTGCATGGACCATAAAAGTATTAATTTTGCTTATACAATTGTGCCAAAAAAAGATTTTATAAAATCTTTAAGACTTGTAATTTCTTATTCTTAATAAAAAGCTATTGTTTTAATTAAAATTGATCTATGAATACACCAACTTACGTCCTTGTTTTGGTTTTGTTTTTTTCAACCTCATGTAATTCTGGAAAGCTAACTCCAATTGTAGACTTACCTTCTAGTTTAAAAGAAACTTCAGCTATTGAAAAAACTAGTGCCTCAAATTTATTGTGGGTTATTGAAGATGCTGGAAATAAAAATCATTTATATGGTATAAACGAAAAAGGCCACATTGAAAAGGATATCGATATTGAGAACATTCAAAATATAGATTGGGAAGACCTAACTTCAGATAGCCAAGGAAATATCTATATAGGTGATTTTGGTAACAATTCTAAAAAACGAAAACAATTTGCCATCTATAAAATTTCTTCTCCTGAGAATACTACCAAGAGTGCAAAAGCAGAGGTGATTAGTTTTTCTCTACCAAAGGATATGAAATCTGAAGATTTTGAATCCTTCTTCTTACATAATAACATGTTTTATATCTTTAGTAAACACAATAAAAAGTGTGAACTGATTAAAGTTCCAAATATTATTGGTGACCATACAGCGGTATATATATCGAAATACAAATTTGAAAGTAAAAACACAAAAGTTACCTCAGCAGATATTAGTGATGATGGCAAAACAGTTGTGCTATTAAATCATGACAGGCTTTGGAAGCTTACTAATTTTAAAGGTGACAACTTTTTTAATGGTGTTGTGGAAGCTGTTGATTTTAAACATGATTCACAAAAGGAAGGTATTAACTTTATTGGCCCAAAAACACTGTTAATCACAGATGAAAAAAACAAGAGTGAGGGTGGAAATCTATATCGTTTCCGTATGGATTGATTAAAAATTTAATCCGAAACCAAATGAAAACCGTAAGCCTTCTACACTATTAAATAAATTAAATGTTCCTGAAAGTGTTTCTGCAGCTGTAACCCAAAATCCACCTCCATAATCATTATGCCATTTATCAGAAAAATCATCTTTTATCCACACTCTTCCAACATCAAAACCACCAAATACACCAAACTGCAAGGGTAAGATACTTGTTTTGAAAGTATTAAAACTGTAACGAAGATCTGTACTTCCAACAAATGAGTTCTGACCTGTGAAGCGTTCTGTCCTATAGCCTCTTAATCCATTTCTTCCACCAATATTTGCAGCTTGATAGAAAATGAGGTCATTACCAATTCTAAACTGAGCTCTTGCATCTGTTTTAAGTACTAATTTTCTGTTTTTAGTTAACGCATTATAGAAACCAAGATTAGAATTTATATAGCCATAGGTATAGTCTGTATTTTCAAATTCTGTTTTAGCTCCAAGATTTAATAGAAATGTCATCCCTCGAGTTGGATTTAATTTATCATCAAAACTTGCATAATTATATTCTGCTTCCAACGCTCCAAAAACACGCCTATCATAAAAATTTTCAGATGAAGAAGACGGCATAAACTGTGTTATAAATCGGTTTGGCGTATCATCAAGTTCAATAGCTTCAACGATAGTTCTAAAACCATAATCACTACCAAAGTTTCCTTTTTTTAGTATTCCAACTTTAGCCATATATATACTTGTTCTTACACGATTGAAGTCTAAATCTAAATCATCATCATTATTTACTGTTTCATTACCATAACCAAAAAAGTTATTTGTAAAATTTGCAGATGTGAATTGACCTCCAACATGCAAATTCCAATCATTCATTATATTGGCAAATTCGCCATCATAATTAAGAGAGAAGCCTTCAGTAGCAAAAAAGTATCCGCCTTTGAATCGATGTTGTTGTGAGAATGGGTTTCGTTGAAATCCGTTTTTAGTTCTTACATAAGAAATTCCTAGAGAGATACCGTCGTCAGGATTAAATCCAATAGCTGGAGTTATAACACTATTATTAACAATGTTTTTTTGAAAATCAAAGAGGTTGAGTTTATATACATCTGTAAGCCTTATGGTACCGCGCTTATTTTCTTTAATCGTATTGGGTTTACTTTCATGATCATACACTTTTACTCTACGACCTGACTTGATGATATAGGTGTCATTTTCTTGACCTCCAATAAGCCTTGTGAAGATTAAGTTATTGGCTTTTCCTGTTACTTCAAAAACATCTTTATCATCAAGACCGTAAATCCATAACTCTTTAGTAATATCCTTATTAAAGATTTTATCAACTATTACTTCGCCCTTTTCACCATCAATAATTCTAGAGATGATAACCTGTGTTTCATTATCACCAATTCGCTTTACTTCAATATAGTCGTCTTTATCTGTACCTGTAAGAATTACTAATTCGTTCAAGTAGTTATAATATCGCGTAGCAATGTCTATAAGATTAGAACGCCGTCCTTTGAGTTTCTTTTTAATGTCTTCAAGTGTTTCATCTTGTACTTCCTTTGGTACTTTTAAAAACGCTTTTTCAATAACCTCATCTGTGATATTCTCTTGTAAAAACTGTGCATGTTCAATCCATTTTTCCTTATCAGCTTGCTGAATCAGTACACGGTCTAATTTAATTCCTGCGGCATTCATCCATTTGATATCTTCTAAGGTTTCATCATAAACTTGGAGCTGTTTTGTTGAGCCAGATATTTTTTTCATAATGCCTAATAAAGCACCATCGAAGTTCGAAAACACTTGATCGCGATCTCTAGGTATTGGTCGATACCATTTATCTCCATTTTCCTGATCAAATTGTGCCCAACGCCATTGATCTTGATGTCTATCCCAGTCACCTACAAGCATGTCAAATAAACGCGCTCTAACTAGTGCGTTCTCATCAATCTTATATTTTTCGTCTTCTCTAATTTTTTCAATAATATCATGAGTACTTTCAATATCGTCTGCAAATCCAAAGTTCCTATCGTTAGCGTAGTTTTCTTCTGGGCGTTCTTCTATCATGTAAAGTTCGTCGCCGTAATCATTATTATATTTTCCTAAATGTTTATGTTTTGGAATATAATATAGTTTTGGGTTAGTGTGATAAATTTTCGCTGCATCAGATAAATCTGGAATGGCTTTAAATGCATAAGGATGAGCCGCAGTATAAAAATCAAAAATCAAACTTTCTATAGCTGTTTTTTCAAACTCTTCTTCAATGTAAGTTTCTTTAAATAAAACAGTCTGTAAATATTGCGTAGCACTTTTTCTCAAGGCTCTCATGTTAAGTTCTCTGCCATCTTTAGTTTTTAAACGCAAAGATCTTGTTTGGTGACCTCCTCCTGCTCTTACGATTTCTAAACCGCCATAAAGCGTATCTAGAGTAGCAACTTTAGCTTTTATTTTTGTGCTATACACATCTCTGTAGTGATCACCCCAAACAGTTTCAAAGAAACCAGTTCTGTCGGTTTCATTTTCAGAATATACTGAGGTTTCGATTTCTTGAGGAAAATTATCTGGAAGCATAGAAAGGTCAAAATCTTTTGTAGGCATAAATACTTCTCGAGTAAATAATAGTTTAGGGATTCCATTTTCTTCACCATAAAAGCTTACCCAACTACTTCCATCTTTATAAACTGTTAATTCAGCAAAACCTTGCTTCCCGTAAGAAAACAAACCATTATCTCTTAAGGCAGCATATGATTCTTTTGCTCCAGAACCTGATACAATTTGCTTTGTGCCCTCATTTTCAATATACTGAAGTGTATGTTCATGACCAGAAACAAAGACAATATTGTTAGAGTCGAACGTTAGTGTTTCTAGCCGTTTCATAAGTTTATGATAACGCTCATTATATCGGTCTTGAATAGACACCCCTCCTTGTGTTCTTATTTGAGTAACCAAAGATGCAAAGATTGGTACTGGAATTTTCTTCTGACCAGGAAAAAGGTGTTTTGAAAAGGCATACTGACCTCCATGTACACCATTGGTATACATTGGGTGATGCATAGCAAAAATGATGGTTTTATCACCTGCCTTTTTAATCTCGCCTTCTACTTCTTCAAAAAACCGCTCTCTGGTCTTTATCTCACATTCGTCATTTATTGTTGGGTTATCATTCCAGTTCTCTAAGTACCATTGCGTATCTACAATAATCAATTGAATTGTCTCTCCAACATCAATACTCTCTAGTGGACAACCATTTTCGGGCTGAAAAGTATTCTTACCTAATGCATCTTCAATATACTTTTCTTGGCGCTTAAGACCTTTTAACCCATTTGCGTACCAATCGTGATTTCCTGGGATGAACAAAGTAGTTCCTTTGAAATTCTCTACAGCTAAAATTTGACCATTGAGTGCATTTTCAGCTTCAGATCGTTCTTTTTTATCTTTCGCAGGTAAACCACTTGGATAAATATTATCACCCAAAAAGATAGTATAATCGTTTTTTGTGTCTTTGTTTTCGATGTGATTATTAAATGCAGATAATGCTTTAGACATTCCGCCTTTTGGAGATTTCCCAGCATCACCTATTAAGTAAAAAACCCGATCTACTTCTTTATCTGGTAAACTATAGGTTTTTTGGTCTTCGTCAGCATATTGTGCTTTGTAAGTTGCACAAGCATTAAAAATAAATAAGGCAATAATGAGGGTAATTATTTTATATGGCTTTATCATATTTAAGTATCTAAATGTTTTCAGAACTAATAAAGTTAGCGTTTAGTATGAATGATAAAGATATTAATTATAAAAGCAACTATGGTGCTTTTTTGTTTAATTGTCGACGATTTTTGTGTCAATAATAACTTCGTTTTGTAAGGTTTTATGAACAGGACATTTGGATGCAATCTCTTTAAGTCGTTGTTTTTGAGATTCATCCAGATTACCTACAAACTTTAGTGTTTTTTCTAAATGATCTATTTTTATTGGTTTGTCATAATCCATCATAATATCATCACTATGCTTTTTTGAATATGTTATATATGCATATACTTCTTGCAGATCCCATTCCTTACGTTCAGCATATAACTTTAAAGTCATCACAGTACAAGCTGCCAGGCCTGCACTTAAAAAATCATAGGGAGAGGGTCCAAAATCATCACCACCAATACTCTGAGGTTCATCAGCAATAAAATTATGTTTGATGGTTTGAATTGAAGTTGTAAAGTTATTTTCTTTCAAGTTCAGGTGTGCAACCAATTGTTCACCTTCAGTACTTAACATTTGATTGTCTTTAGGATCAAAATAACGTTGTACCCAAGCTCCAATCATATTTCCAACATAATTACTATCTCTTGAATCTGACAATAAATGATCTGCTTGATCTAAACTTATAAAACTTTTGGGATGATGTGCATTATGATATAATTTATTTGCATTCTCTATGCTTACGATTTGGTCGAAAGGGGCATGCATAATGAGCAAAGGCTTCCTGAGGTTTTTTGTGATTTCAGGCAAATCTGTTTTACTAAAATCTTCAACAAATTTTTCATTTATCTTAAAAGGTCTACCACCAATATTAACTTCTACTTCTCCTTTTTCTTTGACTTCTTCGATACTATGAGAAAACAAATGAGTGACATGACTAACTGTAGCTGGCGCACCAATAGTTGCTACTACTTTTATATTATCTAATTTTGATGCTGCTACGATCACAGCAGCACCTCCAAGCGAATGACCTACCAATAGTGAAGGCGCTTCATAATTAGACTCTAAATGATCACTAACCGCAAGCAAATCGTCGACGTTTGAAGAAAAGTGACTGTCTGCAAATTCACCTTCACTTCTTCCTAAGCCTGTAAAATCAAACCGCACTACTCCAAAACCATGGTTTGTCAATGCTCTACTTATATTCTTGACTGCATTTAAAGTGCTATTACATGTAAAACAATGGGCAAAAACAGCATAGTAATTTGGTTTTTGGTTAGCAGGCAATTCAAGGTAAGCTTGTAGTTTGTTGCCTTGCTTACTTTCAATCTGTAGCTTTACACTTTTCATATTAACTGCTTTAAGTTATTCGTATTTATATATTCAGAATACTGACTAAAAATTAATTGCAATTTTGGGTTAATAAACGTTTTACAAAATGGCTTGTTAGGATTATTTTGATAGTAATTTTGAATACTTTCTCTAGAGGGTCTAAATTTAGAAAACTCCAGAATTTTAGTAATCAATTGTATTTTAAATGTTTTTTGAAGCATTTTTAATATAGATATACATTCCGCTTTTTGTTCTTGTGAAAACACATAAACCGCTGAACGGTATTTATCTCTCATACTATGATAAACCGCACTTTTATGAGTATACAAATGCACTTCTACAAGGGTTTTTAAACTTATTATTGTTTCGTCAAAAGTTACGATAACTGCTTCAGAAAATGAAGCATTTATACCTGTTGAAGCTACATAACCTTGCTCAACTAGTTCAACACCTTTCAAGTGCTGAAAAACAGCCTCGGTACACCAATGACAACCACCTCCTAATGCAATTTTATTCAATGACTTCAACCCCTCTCCAAAAAGCAATTTTATTCTTAATTCCTTTAGCTAGTTCAGAAACTTCTGGATAATACCAAGCAGCATCTCTATTTTCTTTACCATTAACCTCTAACGTATAGTAAGATGCTTCTCCTTTCCATGCACATGTGGTGTGAGTATCACTAGGTTTAAAATATTGTTTCTTAATGCTTTCGTGAGGGAAGTAGTGATTGTTCTCAATAACAACCGTATGTTGACTTTCTGCAATGACCTCGTTATTCCATATCGCTTTCATGATCTTCTAATTTGTTTTTAATTTATCGGCATAAAGTTTTCTCAGTTTTGCAAGTTTTGGTTCAATTACAAAACTACAATACCCTTGAGTTTGATGATTTCTATAATAATCTTGATGTTCTTTTTCTGCTTCATAAAATACATCAAGTGGTGATATCTCAGTAACTATTGGGTTCTTGTAATAAAGAGAAACTTTTTTGACCACAGTTTCAGCAACGGCCTTTTGTTCATTATTATGATAAAAAATGACCGAACGGTATTGAGTTCCTCGATCAGCACCTTGTCGATTGAGAGTTGTTGGGTCATGAGTGGTCATGAAAATTACCAAAATTTCTTCAAAAGTGATAACATCAGCATCAAATAGGATTTGAATAACCTCAGCATGGCCTGTTAAACCAGAGCAAATCTCTCTATATGTTGGTCGTCCAGGTACAGTTCCACCTGAATACCCTGAAACCACATGTTCTACACCTCTTACCTCTTGAAATACAGCTTCTGTACACCAAAAACAACCACCTCCTAATGTAGCTGTTTGCATACTATTAGTCGTCATTAGTTACCTCCTTTTGTAGTTGCATAGATTCTGAATTGATACAATATCTCAGTCCGCTAGGTTCTGGTCCGTCTGGAAAAATATGTCCTAAATGCGCATCACAAGTATTACACATAACCTCAACTCTTACCATCCCATACGAGGTATCCCTTTCATATTTAATTGCATTTTCTTTGATAGGCTGCGTAAAGCTAGGCCAACCTGTACCCGAACTAAATTTAATCGTTGAATCAAATAATGGCGAGCTACAGCATATACAATTGTATTGTCCTTCATCATAGATACTGCATAACGCTCCAGTATGAGCTCGTTCGGTTCCTTTTTGCCTTGTAATTCTATATTGTTCAGGTGTTAATTGCGCTCTCCATTGGTCTTCTGTTTTTTCAACACGCTGATCTGGTGTTGGATTTCCATTTACTGAAAAACTGATAATATCTTTCCAAGTAAGCATATGATTGTTCCTTTCGTTTATATTGATGCTTCGTAATTATGTCGTAATTGATCTAGTATCATTACAAACAAAATCTTTATAGATAAAGCGCCTATAATATATTTAATTTTTAGTAATTTGTATCAATAAAATCGACTAATTGATTATGTCTAAATTAATTGAAAATGCTGAAAAATTTGTATTCGATCTATTAAAAAATGAATTAGATCAAACTTTTCTCTATCACAATTACAAGCATACAGAACGTGTGCTTAAGAGTACCAGAGAAATTATTGAAAATACAGATATTTCAAAAGAAAATGCTGAAATACTAGAACTTGCTGCTATATTTCATGATACTGGTTATATTGATGGTGCTGAAGATCACGAAGAGAAAAGCTGCAAAATAGCCAAGGAGTTTTTAACTAAACAAGACGTTGATGAGGCTAAAATTGAAGCTGTAAACAAATGTATTATGGCAACTAAGTTCAAAGATTCTCCAACAACAGATCTAGAGAAGATGATCAGAGATGCAGATGCATCTCATTTTGGTAAAAAATATTTTGAAGAGGCCAGCGAGTTTTTAAGAAAAGAACTTGAGATAAGAAATGTACGTCAGTTTTCTCCATCAGAATGGCGTAATGAGAACATTAGAGTGTTGGCAAAAAAGCATCAATTTTATACGGATTATGCTTTGAAAAACTGGCAACCTAGAAAAGATAAGAATCTCGCCAAGCTCATGAAAGCCAAGAAGAAGCAAAAAACTAAGCTTAAAACAGAAGAATTAAAAGCAAAATACAAGGCGCAATATAAAAATGAAAGTCCAGAACGTGCCATTCAGTCATTTTATAGAACAGCTTTAAAGAATCATATTAAATTGAGTGATATAGCAGACACAAAAGCCAACATATTGCTATCAGTTAATGCTATTATAATTTCGGTTGTTCTTGCTAATTTAATTTCTAAGCTTGACACTAATCCTTATTTAACATGGCCAACAGTAGTTTTTACATTGTTTAGTGTTATTTCAATGGTTATGTCAATTATAGCTACACGACCAAATGTAACAAGTGGTCAGTTTACAAAAGAGGATGTAAAGAATCAAAAAGTTAATCTCATTTTTTTCGGAAACTTTCATAAAATGGATTTACAAGAATATGAATGGGCTATAGCCGAGATGATTAAAGATAAAGATTATATTTATAAAGCGTTAACCAAAGACTTGTACTTTTTAGGGAAAGTACTAGAACGAAAATATAGGTTATTAAGGGTTACATATACTGTCTTCATGGTAGGCATTATCTGTTCTTTAATTGCATTTGCAATAGCTGTCAAGAACAATCCTGCGGTTAATTTAGAAGAGGTATTGGATACTCAAACGTATTTGATCGATCTAGAAAAAACGGAAGACAGCTTTGCCGTTAAGCTTTAATTTCTTTCATTAAATCATCGTAGGTATAAAATGATTTGTCTTCTTTTTTATGATATAAAATATTTACTCGTATAGCTTTCAAACCCGTTACACCTTGTAAATTTTCTAATTCTAGAATTTCTACATTTTTATCTAACACCTTCTTAGATTGGAGAAATCTTACATATTGTAAATACTCATTCTCATCTTCTTTTTGAGAATACACGATTGTGATTTTTCCTTTTTGAGTGATGCGTTCGTTTGTACCCTTGATCAACGCTTTGTCAACACGTTTTTTAACTACTTCATATCTAGCATTGTAGGTGCCATCAACATCAAATTGTTTTTCATCCATTCTAAAACGGATTGATAACGACTGGTTAAAGACAAGGATCATTGAAGCTACATCGAGCGCTATAGGATATTCATGCTGATTTTGATAGTATTCATTTTCCATCTCACACATGACTTGTAATTGCCAAAGCCTAAGGTTGTACAAATATACTTCGTTAAAGCTTTTTTCTTTGGTAATAGCTTCACCTATATACATATTATGCTCTACACCATCAGTCTTGTAACGCTCAAAATAGTGTGGATACATTTTTTGAGCTTCTACTTGCTTTTGATCTAATAGCGTTGCCATATTTTTATTAATAAGTGCTATGGTATCATCATAATTTTTTCTGTAAAAATATATGAGGTTTAAATCATCATCTATTTTGCTGAAATAATCATCAATACTATCTCTTAAGTGAACATTTTTATTGTATTGAAACTTTAATATAGGTTCAATTTCCTCTTTTAAAAATGCAGTGATGGTTTGCTCACTATCTACTTTAAAATTAGCTTTAAGGTCTTTTTTATATGCCTTAACTTGAAACTGAATCTGCTCATATATTGGTAAGCTATCTGTTTTTAAAATATCATCTATTATTTTTGAAACTAAACTTAATTGAAGTGATAAGTCTTTTTGAGTTGCCGAATTTCTAGCATCAGACGATCCTTTAACATCAATTTGACCAAATAGTGGGTAAATATTATCAAAAATGATCTTTTCAAATGTAGCTTCATTGCCAAACTTATGCTTGTCTTTTAGGAACTTTCTAGCGGCATCAACAAATTTCCAATACACACTAGGATGTATCGACGTACATTCTTGTTGTATAATTGCTTCTATTAAATTTTGCTCTTCAGATTTAGAACGCTCAACAGCTGTTACTATAAATGGCATCACATCTACCAACTTATTAGCATTAATGCTGTTTAAAACTTGGGGCTTATGAGAGATAATTTCTAATATACCCATCAGGCCTTCCTCATTAGCTATTGGAGCGAAAATAGCACTTTTTATACCTTGTTCATGTAAAACTGAAACATGAGGCGCTTTACCTTCAGATATTTTATAAATTCTATCTACATCAGAAACAGAAAAATATTTTTTCTCCTTCAAAAGTCTATTGTATGACCAGCTACAAAGTGCGTCAGAACATTGCTTGGTTTCAGCATCTTTTAATAGAAAACTATGGACTCCTGTACCATATACACGCTCAAACACGTCTTCTTCTTCATTGTATATTGAAAACCCTACATTTATATCTTTAAGCCCTAAAAGTGAACGAAATATTTCATGGAAATCTTCCATAAAGGTTTCGTCTTTACGTTTATCATCACCGATTAAACTTGACTTGATGTTTGATATGGATTGGTCGTCAGTAATGTCAAAAATATTTGAAATCACAAAGCCTTTGAAAGTATAACTGTTAGGCGGAAACTTTTCTTTCCAAAGTTCTATATTTTCAAAATTATCGAGTAAATTTTTATAATCTTCTTCAGTTATTTTTGGCGCATTTTCATTAGCCTTGATATCTGTAAAATCAGCATTATATAAGATTTTATAATAACGCATGATCCCTTTAGCATCAGGGATTTCATAATAAAAAGGCCTCTTGAAGTTTATTTCATAACCATAACAAAGATTTAAAATGATCGTACATGCAATGATATAGGTATCATCTTTTGGCATATTCTTTATCTCTAGTTCAAAATCTTTGCCAGCAGCATCAATAATAGATTTGAACCGTTCTGATGAATTAAAAATAAGATTATGAAATGGTACAGAAGCTGTTTTTATTTCATTTTTAGTCAAAATAGGACTAAATGAATCTTGAAGTATGATGCGGATTTCTTTTTCTCTTTTGACCAAATGTGCAGGATTGGTTATACCATCTCTTAATTCTGGAAACCCTTCTGCTGATTTCAATACACGACGTGCTTTTGCAGCTATAAATTCATCTTCGCTTTTTGCTAATGATTCATAGTGCTTAAGAATAGTTTCGAAACTCACCTTAAGTTCAAAGGGAGATTCGATATTTTCATTAATATCGCTCATAATAACTTTTCGATGCATACAAAGTTACAAATTAATAGTTTAGTCGTTATTAATGAGACTTTCTAACAAAAGAAATGTTACACAAAAAAGTATTTTTAACAATATTGGCGTTAATCTTTTAGAACTCGATTAATGTGATAATTATAATTACGAAGCTTTTGCAAATATTCTTTTTGGTTTTATGAGTTATTTTTGTTCTAGAAGTACGATGTCAAACTCTGAATTAACAATAGCCTTTCCGTCACTAACTGTTATATCTTGATTAGAATATGCATCATGTAAAACTATACCATTTTCGTATAGATTAGATACGTCTAACGTTTTAACTCCTTTATCGAGTGATAACCCAATAACTACAAGATCTTTAAAATGTTCTGTAGAAAAACTTCTGTAGAAGAGATAAGGAGTTTCTGTTATCATTTGGTGATAACCCGCACCAACCGCAGGGTGTCTTTCTCTAAATTTACCTAATTTCTGCCAATGAGTTAAGATCGCTTGCGTTTGTGCATCATTTTCAATGGCGTCCCAATTCATATTAGAACGTAAATTAGCATCTCCTGTAGCATCTTCTACAACTAAAACACGAGCAGACTCATCGCCATAATAAATTTGAGACGTTCCTGGTGCCAATAACAATTTGGTTGCAGTTTCAAAGGGTTTTTCTCTTTTTGGATCATAGGGTTTGCCATCATCATGAGAACTTAAATAATTGAGTGTTCCATAATCCTTGAGATTGTCATTCAGCAAGTCATTATAACGCTTAAAAAAGGCTTCATAAGTTTGTTGAGCAGCATTATACTTAAACTCAAAATTAATAAGACTATGAAATGCACTATCGAAATAATTGACAACTTTATCTCCATAATCAAAAGCTTTACCTGCACTAATGTTGTAATTATAAACTTCGCCTACTAAATAAAAATCGTTATCATCAAGTACTTTTTCTGGGTTGTTATTTTTCCATTCTGAAAAGCTTGTGTCACACAATGTTTTGAATTCTTGCCAAACGTATGATTCTGTATGCTTTACTGTATCTACTCTATAACCGTCAATACCAAACTCAGTAATATAATCTGTAAGCCATTTCATAATGTAGAAGCGAGGTGATCTTGGGTGTCCCGTTTTTTCAAAAAATGCATCTAACTCGCCTACTTCTTCTTCATAACGTCCTTCAGCTTTCCATTTTTCAACCAATTGAGGTGGTAATTCAACAACTTCATCACTTTCTGTCTTTACATCTGGCAGATTTTCAACTAGAGTGCAGGCAACTGTATTTTCGTAATTATCAAACTTACATTTAGGACTAGTTCTTACCCATTCTTCTGGCCAAACACTATCTTTATTGGTCACAGGACCTGTATGGTTTATGACTGCATCTAAAACGACGCGAATGCCTTTTTTGTGAGCAGATTTAATAAGCGCTCTTAAATCTTCTTTTGTACCATAGTTCGGGTCTAGAGCTGTCCAGTCTTTCGTCCAATACCCATGAAAACCATAAGTAATCCCTGTTCCCTCGTTTGTGCCGCCATGGATTTGTTCTACAATAGGAGTCATCCAAATGGCATTGATCCCCAAATCTGTAAAATATCCTTCTTCAATTTTTTGAGTGATCCCTTTCAAGTCACCACCTTCAAAACCTCTAAGTTTTCCTGTTTCTTGATTACGATCGAAATTTATATCGTTAGATGTATCACCATTTTTAAAACGATCTGTCAATAAAAAATACAGATTGGCGCCTTCCCATACAAATGGTGTCGTAACCTCTTTATTATCTGGCTTTTCAAAAGTATTAAAATTTGATTTATTTTCTTTACAAGCCATAGTCAGTACAGCTATGATTATTACTATGATTCTGTTCATATTTATTCAATCTTTAAAATAAATGACTCTAATGGTTTTATGTCAATTCGTGTTTTTGCTATTCCATTTTTAATTGTTAAAGCTGCAGTATGAGTTTCAAACAATTGATCTTCAAGCTTATAAGTTCCATCTTCAAGCTCAAGTTTAGATACTAATTCTTTTGGTAATTGTAGCTCAAATCCATAAGCGTTCTCAGCACTGAAATTAGAAACAATGATAAGTTTCTCATCACTACTCCAACGTACGAATGACAATACTTTATCATTATACCATTGTGTGTTTTGCCGATTATATAAGTGTATGTCTTCATAGTTAGCGGTTAAAGCAGAACTATTGATGGTAAAATTTAGTAGCCGTTTGTAGAAATCTCTTAATTGTTTTTCATCTTCTGTAGATTGTCCTCCATCGAAATTTTTATTATTGACCCAACGCACTACGCTTGGCACACTTCCATAATCAAAAATAGAGGTACGAGTAGGATCACCAAAACCTAAATCTTCATTACCGGGTTCTCCAAACTCTTGACCAAAATAAATCATTGTAGGTGATGTACTAATTGTAGCAGATATCACCATTGCTGGTTTTCCTTTTAAGGCATTGTTAGCAAAATCTGGACTAGCGATGCGTTGTTCATCATGATTTTCAAGAAAATGCAACATATGATGTTCTATGTCTTTAAGATCATCCTGTATTGGTGGTATATGATCTGTTTTACCTTGACCTTGCATGACATGCTTAAGGGTATCGTAAAGTTGTACTTTGTCATAGAGGTAGTCCATTTTACCTTTCTTAATGTAATCTCTATAGATACTTGGGTTGTATACCTCAGCTAATAAAAAGGCATCTGGGTTTTCCATTTTAATAGCAGAATTCATATAACTCCAAAATTCAACTGGCACCATTTCTGCCATATCATAACGAAAGCCATCAACACCTTTGGCGGTCCAATACAGAGTAATCTCTTTAAATTTTTTCCATGAACTTGGTACGATCTTGTCTTCCCAAAATTTGAAATGTGCTTTGTAATCTTCGTTATCAAAACCAGCTGGTAATGCCTCAAAGTCTTTTTCTCCGTCTGGAGAAATACCGTAGTTTACTTTAACCGTTTCGTACCAATCGTTCATGTCTGGTTGTGAAGCTCTTGAACCATTACCTGTCCATTTAGCAGGATTCTCATCAAACTTACCATCTGCCATTGGATGATTTTCACCTCCTAAAGGTTTATATCCATTTTTCCATTCTGGCACTATGAATGCTTCTTCAGGGTTATAATAGAAATTGTTATTAACATCATAGCTGATGGTTGTATCATCCTCTGCACCAAAATCTGTAGCTCCTTTAGGATTGGATAAGCTTTGATAGTTTCGAGCTACGTGATTAGGAACAATATCAATAATTACTTTTAAGCCAGCCCTGTGAGATCGTTCAATAAGCGCCTCAAACTCTTCAAGTCTACGCTCTACGTTTTCAGCTAAATCTGGATTAACATTATAATAATCTTTAACTGCGTAAGGTGAACCAGCCCTTCCTTTAACCACATCTGGATCATCATTTGTAATCCCATATTGCGTATAATCTGTTATAACATCATGGTGTGGCACACCTGTATACCAGATATATGTTACTCCTAAATCCTTGATCTGTGACAAAGCCTCATCAGTAAAATCATTAAATTTTCCAACGCCATTCTCATCAAGAGTTCCCCAAGGTTTATTAGTTGTATTTGTATTTCCGAACAATCTCGTAAATACCTGATAAACTACTTGTTTTTTTTTCTTTTCTAGCTTTGGTTTAGGTGATTTCTGCACAGTTACTTGTTCGTTTTTGCATCCAAAGAAACTCATGGCTATAACAGTTGATATTATGATTTTGAAGTGTTTCATTTTGGATTATTTTTTAAGTTTTACTCTAATTTTTTTATCCTTTGAAGTATTCCATAATATAGGAATCGTCAACATTTTTTTTTCAAAATTCCAATTCAAGGAAGTTTTGTCTTTGATACTTATAAAATCTGACGTATTGTCTGTATGGCTATTAAGCCTCTTACCATCAACTTTAATACGTTTTGGTGTGTTTTGAATATTATGAACTACAAGTTCAATTGTTTTTATATTTGTTTGATAGTTTGCTCCAGTATCAGCTTCAAATTCTATTTCTAGCCAGCGTCCTTTCATTTCGGCTTCAAACTCTAAAATTTCGTATTGCTCTTTTTCTAATGCATTAAATGTTGTTCCATCATCATTATAAAATTCGCGTTCGCTTTCAGTAATACTCTTATCAAAATAGTAGTGAATCTCTAATTTACTACCATCATAGTCAGCTGTAGATTGCACAGGCTTTGCTAATGGAATAAATGCTCCTGCACGAACAAATGTTGGGATACTATTTTCTTTAAGATCATATACAATAACACTTCCCCCTTTATGTTTTTTATCTGAATAAAAATCGAACCAATCTGATGATTTAGGAAAATAAACTGTTTTATGCTTTAACTGTGAAATCGTTATTGGTGATACTAAAAAGTCATGTCCCCAAAAATATGCTGTAGCATCATCTTTAAGAATTTTACTATCATCTTCAAAAAACAGAGGCCTCATTAATGGCTTTCCTTCTAAATGATTCAAAGCCATGAGATGATAATTATAAGGTAACATGCGATAACGTAATTCTATAGCTTCCTTAGCTAATGCTTTAGCTTTATCACTTCTAAATACAGGTTCGCTAGCAACTTCCTCTTGGGCATGCGGACGGTAGATAGGCTGAAACACGCCATATTGTAACCATCGTGTATAAAGTTCATCATTTAGATTTGCACCTGCAAAACCGCCAAGATCACTATGCATGTAGCCTAAACCTTGCATTCCCATTTGTAATGCAATCTCTGGTTGTGATTGTAGTCCTCCCCAAGTTCTATTAACATCACCAGACCATGGAACCATACCATAACGTTGTGATCCAGAATAACCTGCTCGCATCAAAATAAATGGTCGTTTATTAGGATTGGCTTCAAGGCTAGACTCATAAACTAATTTAGCCCAGTCGTGACCGTAAATATTATGAACTTCATCTGCAGAACCTTTAGCATGCTGTACCCAGTTAGGATGCACTTCAGGTTCGCCAAGGTCTCCCCAAAACCCATTAACTCCTAGTTTAGATAACTCTTTATATATATTTTTAAACCAAGTTTTCCCTGAATTACTATAAATATCAATAATACCTGTATTTCCAAAGTAAAAATCGTAAGTCGCAGGATTTCCAATTGAATCTTTCGCAAGAATATCTTCTCGAACAGCTTCATCCCAACGGTTTGAAGTTGTCAAAACAAATGGTTCGGTAATTAAGATTGTTTCAACATTTTTAGACTTTAAAGTCTTGATCATTTGTTGAGGATTAGGGAACGAGTCTTTTAAAAATTCTAAATTCCCCATAGTACCTTTAATGTCTTTCCCAAACCAATATAAGTCTAAAATAACAGCATCAACTGGAATCTCATCTGCTTTGAATTTATCAATGGTTTCAATGGTTTCACTTTGGGAATGGTAACCAAATCGACTAGAGAAATTCCCCAAAGCCCAGCGTGGCAGCATTGGTTGTTTTCCAGTTAATTTGGTATAATTTTCAACAACATCATACCAAGATTCTCCAGCAATCACTTGGTAGGTTTTACGACCAGAAATAGTTTCGTAAGTAAGAGTGTTCTCTTTTTTACTATCAAAATCTAGGTAGCCAATTGGTGCATTATCAAAATGAATCATGTATTGCTTTGAAGAGATCACAATTGGCATTGTGTAGTTCATAAGTTTTGATTCGGTTTCATAACCATAGTGCGCTCTGTTAAATAATGGTAATCGATGTCCACGTCTATTCATTCCTAGTGCTCTTGCTCCTCCACCATATAATATTTCGTCTTCGGTAAGATTGAATTCTATTTTTTCGGTATTGTCAACGACAATGTTGCCGCTTACCATCTCCATAGGCTCGTGTTTGCTTTTGAAATAACCTCGTCTTTCTGAAATTAATTCTTCGCCATCGTATTGATAAGATATTTTGAAAGGTTCTGTCGTAATAGCTACAGAGATCCCCTTAGAGCTATATGTAATAACATTACCTTCATAGGAATAATTGGTATCAACTCTTTTTGGTTCAAGAACAACAGCATGTGAAGCTTTGCTTTCGGTTTGGTCTTTAGGGATGAACGTTGCTTGAATCATGTCTTCAGAATAAAACTGGAATACATATGTTCCATCATTAACCCTAACTTGAACTGTTCCATTTTCTTCGATATGAGATAGGTATTTACGACTTGTATTTTGAGCACAAACAAATTGAAATGACAGTAATGCTAGGACCAAGTATATAAAGTGCTTCATTTGTTTTTATCTAATAAAAAGATCAATGGTATATCTAATCTTTGATTCCATGAGTTTTCAGAGTGATCGGCACCTTCAAAAAACAAGTTCTTTGAATCTATATTGGTGTAACCTTTTCCTTTTAAAATCTCATCTACCCTAGATGCATATTTTGGGTAATGCTTATCTAAGGTTTTATTTCCGTAATCAAAATATAATTTATGCGTGTCTGCTTTGGGCAAATTGGCTTCCATATACTTAAAAATAGCATCAGGATATGGATTATATGGCATTGGCATTGCGCCAATCCAATGTGTTGACAAACAGCCAGCTCCGCCAAAAATTTCAGGATATTCAGATATGGCATACATTGAAGTTAATCCACCCATGCTTGATCCCATAACGAATGTGTTTTCTTTATTAGGATATACTGTATATTGTCTATCTATTAAAGGTTTTAGTTCTTCAACAATAAATTTCAGGTAATTATCACCATTGAATTTTATATCTGTTTTACCAGCAATATCTACAAGTGAATCTTTTACATTTTCGTCAATAAAATTAAGTGCCTTTTGAGGAAACAAGTCTTGCCAACGAATATTTGGAATATTATGAATAGCAACTACTATAAAATCATTGGTCTTGCCTTCAGCAATCAATTGGCTTCCCCATTCATCTACTTTCCACTCCTGCTTATTCCAAGTGGTTGTTGAATCAAATAGCATTTGCCCATCGTGCATATACAACACACTATAATTTTTAGTTCTAGTATAACCTTTTGGCAGCCAAATATCGACAGGTCTTGGTGTGATATATTTTGATGGAAAACTATCAATTCTTATTAATTTTCCGGCATATATACTGGCATCATTAACAGGTTCTAAATCGTAAGTTGTGCTATTAGCAATTATAGTCTCTGAATCAAACTGAGTTTGTTTTTCTTCATTTGCACATGAAACCAAAACAATACAAAAACATAAAATAACTATCAGTCTTTTCATGATTAAAGCTTAGTGGTATATAAATAGCTTCCTTTTTCCTTTAGCTCTAAAGCTTCAGACCAAATAACGGTTTCACCTGAAATAACGTTTTTTAAGGTTTTTCCATCGAGACCAATTTCTGCGTAACGTTTTAAATCTAGAGTCATTGGTTCTTCATTTTTATTTAAGACAAGTACAACTGTTTCGTCTTCATAAGTTCTTGTGAGAACATATACACCTTGAAATGGAGCAAAGTGAATCGTTTTTCCTTCGTGAATAGCTTTACTTCCTTTTCTGTAGTTCAAAAGTTTTTTTACAAAAGATTGCATCTCTTTTTGTGCTGTTGTTAAACCTTCGCCTGTAAAGGCATTTGTTTTGTCACCATTCCAACCACCTGGATAATCGGTACGAATTAAGCCATGATCTCCTGGCTTTTCGAAGTCATTCATTAGAATTTCAGTACCATAATATATTTGTAAAATTCTTGGCATTGTAGCGTAGGTCGCCAAAGCCATCTTTGTGTTTACTACATCACCCTCAAGTTGAGTGAAAATACGGCTCATATCATGATTGTCTGGAAATATCATAATGTCTTTCGGGCTTGCATAATGAAAGTCGTTAGCCAAGCCTTCATATATTTTAACTAAACCTTTATCCCACGACTCAGTTTCTTTTAGCCCTTCTACAACTTTAACTTGCATGGCAAAATCCATAGGCGATTTTAAATTTGAGTCGTAGCCATCTTTATTATTTGCACCTTCTTGCCAATATCCTATTAGCAGAGGATTATAACTCCACTCCTCTCCTACAATTGAAAAATTAGGATATTCGGTCATGATTGCTCCAGCCCAATCACTCATAAATGCCTTATCTGGGTAAGGATAGGTGTCTTGGCGAATGCCGCCTAATTGAGCAGTTTCTATCCACCAAATACTGTTTTGAATAATGTATTTTGCCATAAATGGATTACGCTGATTCAAATCTGGCATAGTAGCTACAAACCAGCCATTAGAATTACCATCACTATCATAATTTGAAGCATAAATATCTTGGTTTGTCGTACGTCTATGATTAGAATTGATATTTGTTTCCCAACTCCAATGATCTATATTCTTTTCGTAATTTTCTTGAAGGTTTACCCAATCTTTAAATGGTAAATCTTTCATCCACCAATGCTCTAACCCACAATGATTAGCTACCTGATCCATAATAAGTTTCATGCCTTTATCTTTTAATTTTTGAGATAAATACTGATACTCTTCAAGGGTACCAAATCTAGGATCTATTTGATACAAATCAGTAACAGCATAGCCATGATACGATCCTTTTTGCATATTATTGGTAAGTAATGGTTGCGGCCAAATAGCTGTAAAACCTAAATCTGAAATATAATCGACATGTGCTGTAATTCCCTGAATATCTCCACCATGACGTGCATAATCATTACTTCTATCGATAACTCTATCTAATAATTCTGGTTGCCCTTCCATAGCCAAAGGGCTATCGTTATTTGTATTTGCATTTGCAAAACGATCTGGCGTAATTAGATAAATAGCGTCTGTACTATTAAATCCTACATAGTCTGACGCAGGTTTTTTTCGTTCTTTTAGCTGATATAAATCTACTAACTCTTTGCTGTTTTCATTTTCAAACTTAATATTAAATGTACCGGCTGAAGCCGTTTCAGAAATAAGCAGATCGATAAACAAATAATTATCACTATTATCACTTTTAGTGACTTTTAATATTGAAACACCGTTATGGGATATACTCGGTTTAAAATCACTAATTCCATCATGT
Organism: uncultured Psychroserpens sp.; assembly: GCF_947503375.1. Classification (GTDB taxonomy): domain Bacteria; phylum Bacteroidota; class Bacteroidia; order Flavobacteriales; family Flavobacteriaceae; genus Psychroserpens. The sequence continues at coordinate 318,579 of NZ_CANNDQ010000003.1, read as the reverse complement.
TTAACGAGTAATTGTAAGGTGTCATTTTCAAAATCAATCCACCAATTTGGTGGTTCTATTCGCTCAATATCTTTTTGATCAATAAATTCAGTATCAAAAGTTGATCTGTTATCATCGTTAGAAGAACGTTCGCTACAAGACATACTCAAAACCAATAAAAATGATAGAACTATATTGCTTACTTTTTTCATAATAAAAGTTTTAAGTGGCTTTAATTTATACAGTCACCAAACTATTAGGACTTATGGTAACTCGTTTTCCATTAACTAAAATATCTAGATCTTGATGACCTTCAAGTTCAAAGTGTGTATGGCCTTGACATGCGTTAATTTTAATAATTTGATTTCTAAAATTAACCTTGAACGAATACGCTTCCCATTGTTTTGGTATTTTAGGTTCAAATGATAACATATTGTCTTTAATACGCATTCCTCCAAATCCTTCTACAATACTCATCCATGTTCCTGCCATAGACGTAATATGCAAGCCTTCTTCGACCTCTTTATTATAATCATCTAGATCGAGTCTGGATGTTTGCAAATAAAACTCATATGCTTGCTCCATACGACCTAACTTGGCTGCTTGGATACTGTGAACACAAGGTGAAAGTGAACTTTCGTGTACAGTGAATGGCTCATAAAAATCAAAATGACGCTCTAATTCTTCATCAGAAAAGTGATCTTCAAAAAAGTAGAACCCTTGAAGTGTATCTGCTTGCTTTATATATGGTGAGCGTAAAATACGATCCCACGACCATTTTTGATTTATTGGTCTTTCTGAACTTGGCAAATTAGAAACTGTAATTAATTCTTTATCTAAAAAACCATCTTGTTGTAAGAATACTTGGTTTTCTTCTGAAAACGGAAAAAACATACCATCTGCTACAACTTTCCATTGTTGTAACTCGGCTTTTGAAAGCTTAGCTTTATGCATAACTCTTATGTAATCTGAGTTATACTCTCTTTCTGTTTTTTGAATATTTTCTATAGTGTAATCAATGCACCATTTGGCAATATAATTAGTATACCAATTATTGTTTACATTATTTTCATATTCATTTGGCCCTGTTACACCGAGAATAACATATTTGTTTTTTGCTTCAGAAAATGTAGCGCGTTGATGCCAGAATCTTGAAATTCCAATAAGCACCTCTAATCCTTTCTCTGGAATATAGCTATAATCATTAGTATATCGATGATAATTATATATAGCAAATGCTATGGCTCCATTACGATGGATTTCTTCAAAAGTAATTTCCCATTCATTATGGCATTCTTCACCATTCATAGTCACCATAGGGTATAATGCGGCACCATTAGAGAACCCAATTTTTTGAGCATTCTCGATTGCTTTTTCTAGATGATTGTAGCGATACTCAAGTAAACTTTTAGCCACATTTTGATCTTTTGTAGCCATATAAAATGGAATGCAATATGCTTCGGTATCCCAATATGTGCTTCCACCATATTTCTCTCCAGTAAATCCTTTAGGACCTATATTTAAACGTGCATCTTTACCTAGATAGGTTTGATTTAATTGAAATATATTAAACCTAATACCCTGTTGCGCTTCAACATCACCTTCAATTGTGATATCGGACATGTTCCAAATTTTTGCCCATGCCTGTTTTTGCATTTCTAATAACGTATTGAATCCCAATTCAGAGACTTTATTAAGTGTCTTCTTTGCTACAGAAATCAATTCATTTTTATCATGATTTCTATCTGAAGTATAACCTCCATATTTTGTAAGTGTAATTGTATCGCCTTTATTGACTTGATTTTGATAGGTAAACTCAATTTTATCTATAGAATCACTAATGGTTTTATCTTGTTTTATAACCTTACCATTAAGTGACACTTGTGTTTGCATTGATGTACACACATAAAAATGTGTTTTCATTGTTTTTGATACAATGAAAGCTTGTTCATTTTCATGATTTACACTTAGTACATCCCAGAACTTATCATCCCAATTAGAGTCTTCATTAGTAATCCCATTATCTAAATAGGGTGAGAAGTTAATTTGAGCATCATTATTTATGGGCGTTACATTATACTCTATAGCTCCTACTTCATCTATATCAAGGCTCAAAAAACGTTTAGTTTCTATCTTAACTTGAATGAAGTTTTGAAGTGTTGCAACGAAACTACGAGACAACCAACCTTCTTTCATATTAAGCTCTCTCTTGAAATCTTCAATTTTATTGCACGTGGCTAAATCTAAGACCTCATCATTAATAGTTACATTAATTCCGATCCAATTAGGTGCATTTAATACCTTTGCGAAATATTCTGGATACCCATTTTTCCACCAACCTACTCTAGTTTTATCTGGATAGTAGACTCCTGCAACGTAGCTCCCTTGAAATGTATCACCAGAATAATGTTCTTCAAAATTAGCACGTTGGCCCATAGCACCATTCCCCAAACTCATTAAGCTTTCTGATGACTTAACACGTTCAGGCTTAAACCCTTCTTCTATGATTGACCAATGATTTGGTTGTATATAAATATTGTTCATTCTATTTAAAGATCAATTATTGATTGATATTTTATTTTTTGGTTGTATTTTGTTTGATATGATGTGTTCGATAAAAACTTGAGATACCTCAGTAAAGTCCTTAAAAATATAGTCAGCTTCATGTAGAACTTTTTCATCTCCAATTCCAATTGAAATCATATTTGCTGTATTTGCTGCTTGTATACCAGCTACTGAATCTTCAAATACAATACAATTTTCAGGCATTATATTAAGCAACTTTGCTCCAATTAAAAACACTTCTGGATCTGGTTTGGCCTTTGAAACATCATTACCATCTACTATAGCTTCAAATTTGCTCAATAAATTTACTTTGCGAAGAATTGATGTTGCATTTTTACTTGCAGAACCTAAAGCTATAGCCTGTTTTTTTTCAATTAAAATATTTAATATTCTTGTAACGTCTGGAAGAATTTCTGACTCGTCCATATTGTTAATATAAGTGAGGTAATCATCATTTTTTAAGCCCATTAGCTTCATGAATTCATCCTCTGAAAGGGTTTTATTTCCCCATTCTAATATTTTTTCTAACGAACGTACTCGGCTAACACCTTTGAGTTGCTCATTTTGTACTTCAGAAAAATCAACACCAATACTATTGGCTAATTTTTTCCACGCTAAAAAGTGATACTTTGCTGTATCAACGATAACTCCGTCTAGATCAAATATGAATCCTTTTTTATGCATTGAGTACTTTATCCTTTTTGTCGTTAATCTTAAATGATAGTAATCCAGCTATAATGAAACTTATACCACTTACTACTAATGCAAAGATTGCATGATTATCATAGGCGTATTTAACAAGCGGACCTCCAATGATTCCATTAATAATTTGAGGGATGACTATAAAAAAATTGAAAATTCCCATATAAACACCCATCTTTTTTGGAGAAATCGATCCAGCTAGCATGGCATAAGGCATTGAAAGTATACTTGCCCATGCAATTCCAATGCATACCATTGGCAATATGAGCCAGTTCTCATTAGGCATGAAGTAAATTAATATCAAGCCGATTCCTCCAATGAATAAAGAAAGAGCATGAGTTTTCTTCCTACTTATTTTTTTTGCTATCACAGGCAATAAAAAAGCAAAAATTGCGGAAACTCCGTTGTAAATTCCAAATAGAATACCTACCCAATTACCAGCTTCTTGATAAGTTTCGCTACTAGCATCTTCTGGAGGCAATCCATATATATGCTGTGCTATTGCTGGTACAGCAAAAACCCACATTCCAAATAAAGCAAACCAAGAGAAGAATTGTACCCAACTTAATTGTCTCATGGTTTCTGGCATTTTTCTAAAATCCTCAAAAATATCAGTAAGCTTGGCTTTACGTTCTTCACCATCTTCTTCTATTGCCTTTTGATGTGCTTTTTCATCTTCGAATTGAGCTAGTTCTTCAGGTGAATATTCTTTAGTTGTAAAAATGGTTATTAATATAGAACCTATAAGTACTACAGCACCTATAATAAAAGACCATAATAAATTTTCAGGAACTGTTCCATCTGTAGATGTTTTTGCTACCCCAAACCAGTTACTTAACATCCAAGGCAGCCAAGAACCAACCACAGCTCCAACACCAATTAAAGCCGTTTGGACACTAAATCCTTGAGTTGTTTGTTCATCTGAAAGATTATCTGCAACTAGTGCTCTAAATGGTTCCATGGCAATATTAAAAGAGGCGTCCATTATCATAAGCATACCTGCTCCAACCCAAAGTGCTGGGAGAATAGCGATCATAAAATCAGCTTGAGGAATTAGTATCATTCCTATTGAAGCTAATACAGCACCAAGTAGGAAGAACGGTTTTCTACGACCAAATCGAGTCCAAGTGTTATCACTATAGTGACCTATTATTGGCTGAACTATAAGTCCCATAAATGGAGCAATTAGCCAAAACCATGATAACTCATGAACGTCAGCTCCAAAAATCTGTAAAATTCTACTAGCATTGGCATTTTGAAGGGCAAAACCCATTTGGATTCCTAAGAAACCGAAACTCATATTCCAGATTTCCCAAAAACCTAGCGTGCGCTTTTTCATAATAGTATGTATTAATTAATACTATTGACAAGCGATGAAACTTATCAAAACTTAAATGTAGAAGTGAAAATATAAGTTTTGATTAGGGTGTAAATATAGTAAAGTTTTTATTATTGAGGTGTTAAATTTAAGATTTGGTAGATTCGCGCTCTATCAAATCGGTTTCAATTATCACCGTTTCATAGTATTCTTCCTCATCTTCTGCAATCTCATCTTCATCATCCATTTCAAGCCTATTAATTAACAAATCCGCTGCTTTTTCGCCTATTTCTTGACCATGTTGACTTACTGTAGTTAAACTGGGTGTGGAATGTTTTGATAACACACCATCTGTAAAGCTAATAACTTGTATATCATTAGGCACTTCGTAACCAAGTTTTCTTGCCACTTTCATAGCTGTAACAGCATACAATTCATTTACTGCAAAAATACCATCGATACTTTTATTTGATTTAAACAATTGTTCAATTTCTTTTTCTAAAGCATCTAAATGATCATCTGAAAGTAATTTATCATCAACTTTTAATATTAATGAAGATTCTGGTTCTATCTTATGATCATCTAAGGCAGTAAGATAGCCTTGTGTTCTTAACTTCCCAACGCTAACATAATCTTTAGTTGTTATAATACCTATATGTTTACAGCCATTACTAATAAGTTTTTCTACAGCTTTTTTGGCACCTTCAATATCGTCTACAATAACCTTATCACAAGGAATTTCATTAACCACACGATCAAACATAACAATCGGCATACCTTGGTTAATAGTCTCTATAAAATGGTGATAATCTTGTTGTTGTAATGTTTCTTTTGCAATTGATAAAATAAACCCATCTATACTACCATTTGCTAGCATTTGCATGTTGATTACCTCTTTATCAAATGACTCATTTGAAAGTCCAACAATAACATTATATCCTCTCTTATTAGCTACCAATTCAATTCCAGTAATCACTTTAGAGAAAAAATGATGTACAATCTCTGGTATAATTATACCAATGGTTTTTGTCTTTCTATTTTTTAAGCTAAGTGCTATATTATTTGGTCTGTAATTATAAAGCTTAGCGAAAGCTTGTACTTTTTGACGTGTATCTTCACTAATTTCAATACTGTTTCTGAGTGCCTTAGAAACTGTCGATATAGAAACATCGAGCTCTTTTGCTATTTGTTTTAATGTAATTTTCCTCTTCATTTTAATGGTAGCTGTATTTTGATAAAAGTTTAAACTAATGACGTCTAAACACGAGTGACTTAAAATTGTCTTTTTCTTAAAAATTCATTATTTTAATAAAAAAAAGGATTGCGCCAATATTTTATATATGGCAATAAAGATATTATTTTATTGCAATATCAATAATTATTGGTCATTTATTGTTGATTTCTGTTAATTTAAAAAAAGTTTTTAACACGAAAACGTTTTCGTTTAGCCAATGCATTTTCATAATGTAAAATTTACCCAAATTTTACATAGTTTTAACCCTAGAAGTGAAAATATAAACGAATTAACTAAACAGAAACTAACTTAAAAATAGTGTATGAAAACATTTTTAAATAGCTTACTATTACTTACTTTTTTGTTGTCAGCAAATTTATTTGCTCAAACAACAGTAACAGGTACTGTAACAGATTTAGCTGACGCATCACCACTACCAGGCGTTAATATCCTTGTAAAAGGAACTACAACTGGAGCTTCAACAGATTTTAATGGCAATTACAGCATTAAGGTCAATGAAGGTGACATTCTTGTTTTTTCTTATCTAGGATATGTTACACAAGAAATTACTTACAACGGGCAATCTACAATTGATGTTACTTTAGCAGAAGATGCTGCTCAATTGGATGAAATTGTATTAATAGGTTATGGATCTGCCAAAAAAGAAGATTTAACAGGATCAGTAGAAGTTGTATCTTCTAAAGATTTTAATAAAGGCGCCATCATTTCTGCAGATCAATTACTTCAAGGTAAAGCTGCGGGTGTTAGAATTACAAGTGCTGGTGGTCAACCAGATGCTGCACCTAATATTAGAATTAGAGGAGGCGCTTCATTATCTGCAAATAACAGTCCTCTAATTGTTATTGATGGTGTACCATTAGATAACGGAGGAACAGCAGGTGTAAGTAATCCATTAAACTTAATAAATCCAAATGATATTGAAAGTTTTTCAATATTAAAAGATGCTTCTGCTACAGCCATCTATGGTTCTCGAGCATCAAATGGTGTTATTATAATAACAACTAAAAAAGGTACTTCTGGAGCACCTCAATTTACGTTTAGTGCTAATACTTCTATTAGTTCGATTCCTGATTCAGGGATTATTGATGTTATGAACAGCAGCGAATATGTTAACTTCATACAACAATTTCACCCTGAGGAAACAGGTCGGTTAGGAGTTCCTGTTGGTTCAGTAAACACCTCTGAAAGACCTTCACAGATTATTACTGGTTTTGACGGTTCTTTAAGAGAAATATACAATACAAGCTGGCAAGATGCTATTTTAAGAACTGCTATTTCTTCGGACTATAATTTTAGTGCTAGAGCCAATCTGTTTGATAAATTACCTTTCCGTGCCTCAATAGGATATAACAATTCTGAAGGTGTTGTTGATACTGATGATTACGAAAGAGTTAGTGCTTCATTGAAATTAACACCTCAGTTATTTGATGATCATTTAAAGATTGACTTAAATGCAAAAGGAATTTACATTGAAAAAAATGCAATTGATAATGATGGGGCTTTAGGAAGTGCATTAAACATGGATCCTACAAAACCTATTTACGATGCAAATAGCCAATTTGGTGGTTTTTATAACCAAACGAATCCTTCTAACGCTAGTTCTAATCCAAATGCATTAATAGGAGCTTCAAACCCTTTGGCTTTACTACAACAACGTACTCGCCCTGAAGAAGTAAAGCGTTTACTAGCAAATATTAAGTTTGACTATAAACTACATTTCTTTCCAGATTTAAGAGCCGTTTTAAATTTAGGTATAGAAGCTTCTAGAGCAAATATCGAAGAGGTATTTAGTGATAACGCTATTTCTACTTATAGACAAACTGCAACTCCAGGCGAATTTATTTTCAATCCAGGTGTAAATTACAGAGAAGAGCAACACATAACAAATACAACGCTTGATGCATATCTTGTATATAATAAAGAGTTTGAAGGTTTTGTAAGAAGTGTTGAAGCACAAGGAGGTTACGCTTATCAAAATTTTAAAAACGATGGTTTTAAAGAAGAGTTTGTTTATGCAGCAACACCTGAACAAGGCGAAGTTGGAACAAGAGTCTTAAATTTTGATCCGAATAATCCAAACAATCGCTTTTTCAGCCCTTTGAACTTACAATCGTTCTTTGGACGTGCCAACGTAAATCTTAACGAGAAATATCTTTTAACCTTCTCTTTTAGAGCTGATGGATCATCGTTATTCACTGAAGACAACAGATGGGGATATTTTCCTGCAGCTGCTTTAGCTTGGAAAATCAAAGAAGAAACATTTTTAAGTAATGTAAACTTTATCAACGATTTAAAAGTAAGAATTGGTTGGGGAGAAACTGGACAACAAGACATCACTGGTTTAGCAGGATTTTTTCCAGCGGTTCCCGTATTTGAAATTGGTTCCCCAAACAGTCAATATTTATCAGGCGTAAATTTATATTCTGCAAAAGAGTTTAATCCAGATCTTACTTGGGAGAAAACAACTACATACAACTTAGGTATTGATTTTGCATTTTTTAATAGTGGTTTCCTTTCAGGTTCGTTTGACATATACAAAAGAAATACATCAGACTTATTAGTACTAACAGATGTACCTCCAGGCCAAGCGTTAAGCCCACAGGTAATTCAAAATATTGGTGAAACGGAAAGTGAAGGCTTTGAATTAAACTTGAACATCGATGCTGTAAATTCTGAAAACTTCAACCTTTCACTTAATGGAAATATAGCTTACAACAGAACAGAAGTTACTGATCTTGATGGCGCAGCATCTATCAATCAAACACCAACAATTCCAGATGGTACAGGAACATTTCTTTTTCAACACGCTTTAGGAGAGCAGGCATATTCTGCTTTTGTGTATAAGCAAATTTACGATGATAATGGAAATCCAATACCTGGCGCCTTTGTTGATTTGAATGGAGACAACTTAATCAATGAGAATGATAGATACTATCAAGCAATTAGGCCAAATTGGACCTTTGGTTTTGGGTTTACAACCAATTATAAGAACTGGGATTTGAGTGCCTCTTTCAGAGGGCAATTAGATGGTAAAATTTATAATTCAGCACGCTTAGTAGCTGGTTTCACAGAAAGAGCTGTTCAAACCCAAACTGAAGCCTTGAATAATGTATTAGATTTTAATTCTGGTGCTGCTAATCCTGTATTTTCGCAAATACAAAACCAACAGCCTTTATCTGATTACTTCTTAGAGGATGCTGCATTCTTACGTTGTGAGAATATTGCTCTTGGCTATACGTTTGATGGTATAATAAAAGACACACGCCTTAAATTATATGGAGCTGTTACTAATCCGTTTTTAATAACTGATTATTCTGGTCAAGATCCTGAAAATTTCAATGGTCTTGATAATAACTTTTACCCAAGACCTACAGTATATACTTTAGGCTTGAATTTCGATTTCTAAAATAAATGACTATGAAAAATTATTTAAATTATGTTTTAATTACACTGGTCTTCCTATCAACATTAGGATGTACTGATGACCTAGACACCGAGCCTATTGTGGAGCTGTCTTTAGAAGAATTACTTGCTAGAGACCCACAAGCTATTGAAGGTATTTTATCAAGATTGTATGCTTCATTTGCACTTTCAGGTCCAGATGGACCAGGAAGTTCTGATATTCCAGATGACGCAGGAGAATCACCTTTTTTAAGAGGAATTGTAAATCTACAAGATTTTACTGCTGATGCAATGAAAAATCGTTGGGGAGACAATGGTCTTGACCAATTAACTACAACCTCCAACTGGACTGCAGATAACAAATTTTTTAGATACCTGTACAACAGAATTTACTACACCATACCGCAGAGTAATAATTTAATCAATGTATTAACTGCTGTTGATGTAGACAATGAAGAGGTAGTATCATCAGAAATTAGATTTATTAGAGCTCTAGCTTATTACTATCTTATTGATACTTTTGGAAAAGGTGCTTTGATCACTGATGAAGATTTTGGTGTAACAACACCAGTACCTGAAGCTTCAAGACAAGACCTGTATACTTATGTTGAATCAGAATTATTAGCAATCATTCCGCTTCTCCCTCCTACTAATGATTATGGTAGAGCTTCAAGACCAGCAGCAGAAATGTTATTAAGTAAATTATACCTTAATGCTGAAGTGTATACAGGTATGGAAGAAAATGACAATGCTGCTCAATTCATAAACAGAGTTATTGACGATGGTGGTTTTACACTAGCTTCAGACTTTAGATTAAACTTTTCTGCTGATAATAATACATCTCCAGAAATAATTTTCCCACTAATTGCTGATGCAGTTAACAGTCAAAGCTTTGGAAATACAACATACATTGTTAATGGCAGCATTAGTACAGAAACCATGGATCCAAACGATTTTGGTGCAACGCAAGGATGGACAGGTCATAGATCTTCAAAAGGATGGTATGGTCTATTTGGTTCAAGCGCAGGAGAATTAGCTGCATCAAGTGATGTAAGAGCTAGCTTGTTTTGGACTAACGGACACAATTTTGAAATGGAAGATTACACACAATGGACAGATGGTTATCCATCTACGAAATTTAGAAATACTAATGTTAATGGAACATCCGTTTCGACAGATTTCTCAGGAACAGATTTTCCTTTGTTCCGCTTAGCTGATGCATATCTCATGTATGCTGAATTAGCACTAAAAGGTGCTGCTGGAACAGACATGAATACGGCCACAAATTATGTGAATATGGTAAGAACACGTTCAAATGCGTCAACTATAACTGTTTCTGACCTCGATGAGCAATTCATATTAGACGAACGTGCTAGAGAATTAAATTTAGAAGGACATAGAAGAACAGATCTAATTAGATTTAACAAATTTACTGGAAGCGCTTACATTTGGCCTTGGAAAGGTGGAACAGCAAACGGTACATCAATACCTGCTAACTACAGATTATTTCCTATTCCTTTAAATGCATTACAATCAAATCCGAACTTAACACAAAACCCAGGATACTAATAATTAAAAACATAGCAACATGAAAAAAATAAAAATTTTAGGATTCGCATTAATTGCCTTTTTAGGTTTTAATGCTTGTGAAGAAGATGACAACTTCACAATTGACGGTAATCAAACTGATACTGCCGTTATTAACTTACCACAAAACCAAGAAAGTTTTGTTTTAGATATCGCTAATCCGCAAGCTACAGCAGCTACAGTTGTTTGGGATGGTGCAGCCTATTCAGTTCCTACTGCAGTAACATATACAGTACAATTAGCATTATCAGGAACAGATTTTGCAAATCCGATAGATGCAGGTACAACAACTGAAACTTTTTTAGTTTGGACTAATGAAGAACTGAATGGTGTTTCTGTTGATGGTTTGGGTTTAGTTCCTTTTTCTGCTGGCGATGTAGATCTAAGAATCAAATCGGCAATTGGATCTGAAGGAGCAGAAGAAGCATTTTCTGAAGCCGTCACAGTTTCTATAACTCCTTATACTACATCTCTACCAAGATTTGCTGTACCAGGAAATCACCAAGGATGGAATCCAGACATCAACGAACCAGGAATAGAATTTGTTCCTTACATCGCTTCTTCTGAATTTGGAGCAACAGACTATGAAGGCTATGTTTGGTTAGATGGCGAATATAAATTTGTAGAACCAAATGATTCAGGTGAATTTGTATGGGGAAATACAGATTGGGGTGATGACGGTTCATTTTCTGGAGTGATGGTTAGTGAAGGCGAAATTAATTTTCCTGCTGCAGCACCTGGTTATTACTTTATAAGAGCTAATACTGACCCAGAAGATAGCGATTCTGCTACGTATTCTGTTGATGCTGTTATGTGGGCAATTACTGGTGATGCAACACCTTTAGGATGGCCAGACAATGGTGTGCAAGATCAAGATATGACATACAACAGTACAACTGGAAAATGGGAAATTACTATTAACTTATCAGATGCAGGGGCATTTAAATTTAGAGCTAATGATGCTTGGGATATAAACTATGGTGATGAAGGTGCTGATGGTATTTTAGATTTTAATAACGGTAACAACATGACCGTTAGTACTTCTGGAACTTACTTTGTTGAACTAGATTTAAGTAATCCTAGAGAATATACTTACACTGCTACACTGCAGTAAATCAGAGAAAAATAAAAAGGCTGTTCAAAATTAATGTTCAGCCTTTTTTATAAATACTAATTGCTATGAAAAAAATCATTACCCTTCTTACATTTTCCTTTTTATCATTTGGTATTTCAAATGGTCAAGTACAAGATATTTTTTTTGAAATTGACCCTTGTACAATTCAAGAAAACATTAACTTAACTATTACCGTTGATGGATCCACTGTAGATGAATCATTATGGAATATCAACGATAATGCCATCTACCTTTGGGCTTGGTCTTTTGACAGCAATAACGAGAATATTCAAGATGCTCCGTCTAATGGTCAATGGACTAACTCAAGTGAAGACAATAGGTTTGCCTATAATAATGTTGATGACACTTACACATTTAGTTTGGTCCCTAGCACTTTTTATAACAGATCTGGTATAGGTCGTATTGGTTTTCTAATCAAAGCAAAAAGTGGAGATGGAGATAAAAAAACGCCTGATCACGTATTTGATGTTGGCGAATCATCTTTTAGTTTAACTATAGATTCTCCTTCTCAACCAGATAATGTTATTAATAGTGGACAAAGTTTATCTTTTTCCGCTATGAATTCGTGTGGAAATGCATCTTATATACTAACTGCCAATGGAAGTATTATTGATACACAAAACAATACAACTTCATACAGCTTTACAGTTAATAATATAATAACTACAACTACCTACGTCTTAGAAGCTACATTTAATGGCGTCACTAGAACTTATAGTGCCTCAGCTATTGTAAGTCCTTCTGTTACTACAGAAGCTTTAGATGAGACGATATTCCGTGAAGGCATAAATTATGATACTTCAGACCCAACTAAAGCAACATTGGTTCTCGATGCACCTTTAAAAGATTATGTATATGTCGTTGGAAGCTTCAATAATTGGCAGCCTTCTAGCGCATATGTCATGAAAAAAGACAATAACTCAAGTAAATTTTGGTTAGAGCTCACTGGATTGTCACCTCAACAAATTGAAACTTATCAATATTGGGTCGTAGATGAAACACCAATATCTGGTTCGCCTTCATTAGTAAAAACTGCAGATCCATATTCCACTCTAGTATTATCCCCTTTTGATGATCCATTCATTCCAGAAACCACATTTCCTAATCTCCCAGAATATCCTGTAGGTCAAGAGCGTGAAGTAACAGTGCTACAAACAGGACAAACTGAATACAACTGGGTAATAGACAATTTCCAAAAACCAAAAAAAGAAGACCTCATTATTTATGAAGTACTAATTAGAGATTTTGATGCAAACAGAAATTACCAAAATTTAATAGATCGTATTGATTATTTCAAAAACCTGAATATTAATGCCATACAACTAATGCCTGTTATGGAGTTTGAAGGCAATGAAAGTTGGGGATACAATACTTCATTCCATCTAGCTTTAGATAAGTATTATGGAACTGAAGAAAAATTTAAAGAGTTTATAGATCTTTGTCACCAAAACGGAATTGCAGTAATCTTAGATTTAGCAATAAACCATGCTTTTGGAAGAAATCCAATGGTAAGAATGTGGATGAATGATCCAGACAATGATGGTTGGGGCGAACCAAGTAATGAAAGCCCTTATTTTAATGAGTTCTCTACACATAGTTTTAATGTTGGGAGTGATTTCAATCATCAGTTACCTAGAACTGTAACGTATACCGAACGCGTACTTGAACATTGGATTCAAGATTTTAAAATTGATGGTATTCGTTGGGATTTGACCAAAGGCTTTACTCAAAACTGTTCTGGAGGTGATGATACCTGTACAAATGCTTATCAGCAAGATAGAGTTGATAAACTAAAAAATTATGCAGATTACTCTTGGTCTCTAGATGATTCACATTATGTTATCTTCGAGCATCTAGGTACTGATCCAGAGGAAAGACAATGGGCTGACTATAGAATTAATGAAGGAAAAGGCATTATGTTATGGGGAAAAATGACCAATGAGTATAGCCAATTGACAAAGGGCTTTTCTCAAAATGCCAATATTGAAAGAATGGGACATATAAGTCGTGGTTTTTCAGACAAAAGGTTGGTTGGATATGCTGAAAGTCATGATGAAGAACGATTAATGTACCTCAACTTACAAGAAGGGAATTCGGCACTAGCTTCTCATGATGTTAAAGATTTAAATATTTCACTATCAAGAATGTCTGCTCTAGGTGCAGCTTCAGTAATGATTCCTGGACCTAAAATGATTTGGCACTTTAGCTCATTAGGTATGGAAAATTCAATATTCACTTGTACCAACGGAAATGTAAATACTGAAAATGACCCAACTCCTGGAGATTGTAAGTTAGACACAAAACCACAACCTCAATGGGTTGAAAACTGGTTGTCAGATCCTGCAAGACGACAAATTTATGATGATTGGTCTAGGCTTCATGAATTAAAGATTACTGAAGATGTCTTCGAAGGTGATTATACTATCGATCCATATATCAATGATATTAGGCAACGTATTTATATTTCTGACGACAATTTACCTACAAATCAACTACGTAATGTTGTTATTTTATGTAATTTTTCTGTAGCAGATTTAGATATTGTACCAGACTTTCCATACACGGGGAATTGGTATGACCTTATGGATGATTCTGGTAGTACCTTTTTAAATGTAACAAGTACTAATAGTCCTATTTCAATTCCAGCTGGTCAATTTAGAATATTTGGTAATCAACCATCCACTCTAAGTACTGAAACGTTTGCTAGCGATACCTCATTTACTATCTACCCAAATCCAGTTGATAATTCTTTTAGAACAAACAAGTCGATTGAAACTCTTCAAATCTATGATATTACAGGGAAAATAGTAAAGTCATTTACTGGTGAGTTTACAAAAAATGATTCTTATAATATTTCAGATTTGAAACCAAGTCTTTATTTAATTAAAATTGAAAATAGTAGCGGTCAAACTTTGACCTCAAAACTTATAAAACTTTAGATTGATTTTATAGCAATTTGAATTAGCCTGTTAAAAGCTTCTTTTCGTTTAGATTAGAAGCTTTTTTATTAACTAAAAAAGCCAACTCTCAAAGAGTCAGCTTTCTAATTAAGTACAGGTGGCGAGACTCGAACTCGCACACCTCGCGGCACTAGATCCTAAGTCTAGCGTATATTGCACCAAAGAAACATAAATACACTCATTTTCAATGATTTAAGTGTTTGTCAATTTTCTTTAAAGTCATATAATATCATATGATATCAATATTTGTTGTACCTATGTTGTACCCAAACGCAGATAATAATTTGTATCTTTACATAAGTACTTAATCAAATGATATCCTGATTTGACTTTCGCAAAACAGGTCAACGATGTCAGCAAGTGCAAAAATAGTTCTACGTAAAAAGCCCAACACCAAAGGGCTTTATCCACTTGCAATTAGAATAACTAAAAATCGACGCTCTACGTATAAGCTTTTAGGTCATTATATAGATTTAGAGGATTGGGATTCAAAAAATAATGAAATAAAAAAATCCCATCCGAATTCTGAAGGTTTAAATAACCTCATAACATCAAAATTATCTGAAGCTAGGAAAGGTCTTATTACTCTACAAACCAACAATAAAGATGCTTCTGCAAATCAAATTAAAAAAGAGATTTACAAACCCACATCAAACCTAACATTTTTTGATTTTGTTGATGAACACCTTGAAGCTCTAGAAGTTGAGGGGAAAATGAATCGTCTTTCTACTGACTCAGCTTGGGTTAGTTATATAGAAAAATATTGTAAAGTAAGACATCTAACTTTTCAAGAAATCGATGAACGGTTTCTCAAAAAATTTAAAATATATTTAAAAGGCAACTGTTCTCTTACCGAAACTACCGCAATGAATGTCATGGTTTTTATTCGTCTGTTATTCAATAGAGCGATTAAGGATAAGGTTGTAAGTAAAGAGCTTTATTGCTTTGGGTCAGGAAAATTCAAAATAAAATTTCCAGAAACTGTCAAAGTTGGACTCTCAGAGAAAGAGTTAAAAGTCATCGAGAGCTTAGATAACCTATCTGATGTAGAACGTCATTCATTGAATGTATGGCTTTTTAGTTTTTACTTTGCTGGAATGAGGGTTTCAGATGTTCTAAAAACAAGATGGTCTCAAATTTATGATGGTAGATTACATTACAGAATGGGTAAAAATTCCAAATTGCTTTCTCTCAAAATACCATTAAAAATCGATATAATTTTAGAGGAATATGTTTGCAATAAGAATTATGATGATGACTTTATATTTCCAGAATTAAAAAAAGCTAATCTTGACGATGCTAAAGACTTATACAATAAAATTAAAACTGCTAATAAAAAATTCAACAAGAACTTAAAGTCTATTGCTCTGAAAGCTGGAATAAATAAGAAAGTAACAATGCACATTGCTCGCCACTCATTCGGAAATATTGCTAGAGACACCATCCACCCATTGATGCTTCAAAAGCTGTATCGTCATAGTGATTTAAAAACTACAATTAATTATCAAGCTAACTTCATTCATACAGAAGCTGATGATGCTTTGGAAAGTGTAATCAACTTTTAAGTTATTTTAAAAGTTCTTCGGAATAATAAAAATTTGCCGGTAAGCCACCTGTATGCCAAAAGAGCACATTAGAGTTTTTTTCTATCTTATTATTTTTAAGATGATCTATCATCCCGTAAAAAGCTCTACCAGAATAAACAGGGTCTAACAATATACCCTCACTTTGAGCCAATTGCTTTATGGCCATCTTTTCGTTTTCAGTAATTACTCCATAACCAGGTTTATCATAATCTCTAATAAGTGTTGCATCTTTAATTGAGTACGTTTTTTGAATACTCAATTCTTTTTGACCTTGATGCAGTATCTCTAAAACAGCATCGTCTAGTGTTTTATCTCCTAAACCAATTTTATCTATACTAATTGGCATTAGTTTTATATCAAGATCGTATAAATCTATACCAAGTTTAAGCCCAGCTTGTGTTCCGCCAGAACTTGATGCAAAGAAAATGTAATCGATTTTCAAGTTATTTTCTAAAAGTTGTTCCTTCAATTCTTTAACAGCATCTAAAAAGCCGTAAGCTCCAAGTAAATTAGATCCACCATAAGGAATTTCGTAAACATTTCTTTTCTGTATTTCTAAATCTTGCTTTAATTTAATTATATCTTCCCCTTTTCTATTATCTCCAGTAAAATGAATTTTAGCTCCTAATAAATGAGAAAGCAATAAATTACCATTGTAATTTTTAGGCTTCTTACCACCTAACAGTAGATGGCATTCTAGTCCTGCTTTAGCACAAGCTGCTGCTGTTTGTCGGCAATGATTAGATTGTTGGGCTCCAGCTGTAATAATCGTATCACATCCTTTACTTAAAGCTTCATAAATAAAAAACTGAAGCTTTCTTACTTTGTTTCCGCCAGATGCTAAACCTGAGTTATCATCTCTTTTGATATACAAATTATAGTTTGGATAGACTTTGGATAAGTTATCCATTCTCTCCAAAGCCGTAGGGAAAAGACCTAGTTTATACTTGTTATTCAGCATTTTACGATTTATAATTTTTGATTCACACTAAGATAAGTTATATTTAGTACTCTCGGAATTTTAAGTTAAAATATTGTTGTACATGTGGTTATATGTTTTACTTAATTCAAAAATATCGATTTGTCCCAGAATACACCTACGCTTCTTCTATGCATTGGGTGGTGCTTTTCTTGTGCATAGTTATTAGCATAATCATAATTTTTCAACTTTTTAATATTGGATTTGGTAAGCGTCAAAACATTAAATCTA
This sequence comes from uncultured Psychroserpens sp., assembly GCF_947503375.1. Taxonomy (GTDB): domain Bacteria; phylum Bacteroidota; class Bacteroidia; order Flavobacteriales; family Flavobacteriaceae; genus Psychroserpens. Next base: position 300,880 of record NZ_CANNDQ010000003.1, on the reverse strand, counting down.
AGTATCGATATCTAATTTTAGCTATTATTTTTCTACTATATAATCTTTTGAATGGTTTATTACCAGACGATAACTTTCCTGGTCCTAGATTCCTTCAATACATAATAACTTATTCAATTTCAATTGTAATGTGCATCTATCTAGTTTGGTATTTATATAAAGAATTTAATATTAAAACACCAAATACATTTTTCAAAATAAAGAACTTAATTATTATTCTTTCCCTTTGTTTTGCATTACTTTTTATAATCCCCTATTACTATACAGGCTCTCTAGATTTCGCTAGAAGTCTATTTCTAATTTTCCCTACTATACTTTCCATAGTTTTTATTGTATATTTCTTTCTAGTGATTAAAAAGAAAACTAAAAGAGACCGCTATTTTAAAATTCAAACGAATCTAGGTTTAAGTTCAATTTTCTCTTTAGTTATGCTTCCTGCATTAACTTATTTCGGCGATTTTCAGCCCATAACGCATTCCATAATGACGTCATCATTTTTTTTCGTTACTATAATGGAAGTAAATAGCTATTTATATCGATTAAAGAACACCTACAAATTAGATCAAGATATTGCAGACCTATACGGTCTTACAAATAGAGAAAATGAAATTGTACTTCAGATAATAGAAGGCTACAGTTATAAAAAAATAGCTGAAAATATGTTTATATCCTATGGTACAGTTAGAAAGCACGCTTCTAACATCTTTAACAAATCAAACTGTTCGAGCAGACAAGAACTTATTGATAAAGTGAATTAATAAACTAATCTCAATAGCATTTATGAATTGTGTATAAAATTCACATAGCAAATACGCAAAATTTACACAGTTTATTGTCCTTCATTTATGTATTTCTAACCATCTTTATTAAACTAACCTAAAATCTACCAAATACTATTAAAAGTCAATAGATAATCTATTGGGCACCGCGTGTATAACTAAACTTTTGTGATGGATTTTACTTTACGCAATACTATCTACACTAAGGAACTTGAAAAAATCGAACAAAGTTCTTTATCCATCCTTGACACGTCCAGACAAATCATAATTCTATCTCGCAACACTTTAAATGATTTTAAAAAAGCTATTATTAAAACGGATTTTGTTTCAGTTCCAAAGGAAGTAGAATTCTTCAAACATCAAAAACAAACCTCTTTAATTCAACTTATCTATTATACCGAAATACGTTCTTTTGAACTTCAGTTTCCAAAATCAAATGTTCAAGACCAAGAAAAAGCTTTAAAGAAAAAACTTCGAAAGCTTAATCGGTTCTATTTATACAATATTGATTTCAACCAATATGTTGAAGCTAAACTCCATCACTTTGATAAGCAATATTACACAAGAGGCCATTTAGACCGTTTTTCAATCTCATCATCAAAATTCTATTTTCAAGATCCTGATTTTAGTACGCCACGTGATATGCTTTTAGGTAAGATTAAAGCCTACAAGCTTTTTATGAATTACCTAAAATTAAGGCTTGATAAAATCAAAAATAGAAATTCAACCAATTACGTAAATAATACAAATCTAAAATGGACATCTTCTAAATCTGCATTGACAGAATTAATCTATGCACTTTATTATAATCGCGTAATAAATAATGGAAACGTCGACATAAAAGAAATAGCAATTGCGTTACAAAAAGTATTACAATTTGACCTTGGGGATTTCTACAAAATATTCTCTGAAATCAAATCTCGAAAAATAAGCAGAACCAAATTTTTGGATGATTTATCCAATGGTTTACTCCTACAAATGGATAGCGCAGAAGAATAAAATATCTTCCTTTTTTTAACCACATACGGTTGACCTCCTGCTTTCATAATTTTGTTACAATTATATTCTTTTTTAAATCTAAAATTCACTTATTACAACCCCAAAACGTACCAAATAGCATCAAATTTAATAATGTTAAAATTTGACCGTACTCTGGTCGTACTTGTGATTAAAATCCATCAATACTATTCAAATTTGTAGAACGAAAGTCAAATCAGGTCAAGGACTATCATTTTAGTTGAAAGAAAAATGGTAGTTCTTTTCTAAAAATAGTTCTACTATGCCAGCAACAATTATTACTACAGATGATCTCAGAGATTTTAAACTTGAATTGCTCGACGACATCAAAAAACTATTAAGTAAACAAGCACAAGGTAAACTGAAGAAATATCTAAAATCTTCAGAACTCATGGACTTACTGCAAATTAGCCCTGGCACTCTCCAGAATCTTCGAATTAAAGGCACACTACCCTATACAAAGGTTGGTGGAATTATTTTTTATGATTCCGAAGAAATCCAAAAGGTTATGGACAACAACCGTGTGCATCATAAAACGGAATAAATATGTATGAATTATATAAAACATCTCAATGCTGTATTTCAAAAATTCTATGCAGACAAAAGGCTAAACACAACTCATGTCAGCTTGTATATGGCTTTGTTTCAGTTTTGGAATTTAAACCGATTTCGAGAAGAATTTTACATAGACAGGCAAGAAGTTATGGAACTCTCAAAAATTGGTTCGACAGCAACCTATCATCGCTGTTTAAAACAGATGGATTCATGGAATTATCTAAAATATTTCCCTTCACACAATCCATATAAAGGCAGTAAAATCAAGTTGTTCAATTTCGGTACAACCTCTGAACAAGCTGTGAATGAGTTTGAAACAACTACTGAACAAGCATTGATACATAATACAAACAGTAATAAACAAATAGAAAACATAAATAAAACTAAGCTACCAAAAAATGAATTTGAAGTGATTGATTTTTTTAAAAAGAAAAAATGGCCTGCTAATGAAGCCAAGAAATTCTACAACCACTATCAAGGCATCGGATGGAAAATTGGTGGCAAAATAAAAATTGAAGATTGGTATGCTACAGCGAATAATTGGATGCTAAAAGCCAACGAATTTGAAACTACAGATGCTGTTCAAAAAAAAACGGACAACCTGAGAACCAATAAAAACAAAGATTATGGTCAACCCTTGTAAAATAGTCGAAGAACACAAAACGTATGACATTGGCACGTTTGATGGCAAAGAAGTGATATACGATTTTGAAAAAATCTTAATCTACCTCGATGTTAAAGGAAAAATGCTCTTTGGTAACCAATTTAAAATCTACGAAGAAGACCGACCAATCATCTTAAAACTCTGCCATTATTTCATAAAAGACAAAGAAAATTGCGAGAAAAATGAGATTGACCCAAATAAAGGCATTTTACTTTCTGGTCCTGTTGGCTGTGGTAAAACGAGCCTAATGATTTTGCTAAAAAACATCGTACCGTTACAAAAACCTTACATCCTAATTCCTTCCAGAAACATCGTATTTGGCTTCAATCATATTGGCTATAAAACCATCGAGGATTATGGCTGTAGACAGTTTTTCTGTTTTGATGATTTAGGCGTTGAACCTATTGGAAGACACTACGGAAAGGACTGTAACGTCATGGGCGAAATCTTACTCTCACGTCATGAACTTTTTATAAACCATCATATAAAAACACACGGAACTACAAATCTAAATGCTGAAGAATTGGAAGATTTATATGGCAATAGAGTACGCAGTCGCATGAGAGAATTATTCAATCTTATAGCATTCGATCAAGACACCAGCGATAAACGAAAATAAATATTTAGAAATTATGAAAATAGCAACTTTTAATGTTCAGAACTTATTCCACAGAGACAGAAGTCTTTTAGAAAAACTAACCGAAAATTTAACTGCCGATTGGACAACAGAACTCGACAAACTCATGGTCGAACCTTCTAAATCATTAAACCAACAAGATCGGATTAGAGAACTCTCATTTTTAATAGGTTTTGAAAAATCAAGTCCGCGACCTTATGCGGTTTTGAGACGAAAAGCAGGTTTTCTCTTTATGAAAGGTCTTAGCCATTCCATTGACAACAAAGCAGGTAATCTCACAGATTGGAATGGATGGATAAAACTACAAACTGTTCCTATTCATCCTAAAGCAACACAACATAAAGCACAAGTTATTGCCGACGTAAATCCAGATATTTTACTGCTACAAGAAATTGAGGATAGAGTTTCATTTGAAGACTTTAATCAGCTCATTCTACCAGAATTTGACTGTAAACCTTTTACTCACTCTTTTGTGATTCAAGGCAATGATATGGATAGTTTAGAAATGGGAATAGCATTGCGCCAAGGCTATAATCTCGATGCAGTTAGAACTCACAATATCAATGCAGCAACTAATGACGACTATAAAAATTTGATTGAATATGAAATTAGCACACCATCAAAAGAAACCATTTGGTTATTAAATGCTTATCTAAAAAAGCCAACAAAAGACAGGAAGCTATCCGATAAGATTAGAAAAAAACAAGTTTATAAGATTGCTGAAGTTTATAAAAAGCTAATAGCTGAAGGTAAAACCAATGTCATCATCGCAGGTACATTTAACGCGCCATCTTATTGTAATTCTTTATCGCCTTTAATTCAAGACACAGACTTAAAAGATATTACAAAACATCTCTCTTTTGAAGTGGATATTGATAAGGGAAACGATGGTACTTACTTTAGATTAGGTGCTTACAGAATGGGTGTTAATATTAAGCAGAAAGATTACATGTTGTTCTCTCCAACTTTATTTAATAAGATGAAAGATAGTGGCTTAAATCGCAAAGCGATGTGGCCAGAAAAACATCCGCAATGGTCTATCTACAAATCCGTTTCTAAAAGAAATGTTGCTGCTAGTGAGCATCCTTTGGTTTGGGGGAAAATTGAATTATAGCTTAGAAAAAAATTGAACAGAAATGTAATTTTACATGAATATTTACACAATACTTTATTGTGTCCAATTTGTTTTCTAGATTTTAAATAATTTACTTTCTTGAGATAGTTTTAATACTTCATAAATGGAAATATTCATATCTGACGGAAGTTTATCCCTAAGAACTGGTGCTATATACTGACAATTTATTTCATTTATAATAGTAGTCATCAAATTCAAAATTTGGTTTCCATGTACTGTTTCTATCTGGTCATGAATAATGAAATGTAGGGATTCAATATCAAGCGAATCAGCAAATTGAATATATGCTAAATCAAAAGCAGCAATTTGCCCTTTCTTTTTTCCCGTTCCCAAATTTCCACTAAGGCTTGTTATATTTAATTCATAGCCTTTTTCTGATTTATCAGAACTCATAACGAACTGTTCTCCGTATAACTTATTAGAAATTGATGAAAAATACTTATTGAATTCGGATATTCTCTCTTGTATTAAACCGTCTTTATCAGTAATTGATTTATCTATTTCATCCAAATCATCAGAAATTTCATCTAACTTATCCATGGATTTCTCCCATAATCTTTTCAATTCTTCGAGACTACCTTTTTTTTCATAAGCTATGTTAAGGCTTGTAATTATTTCTTGTAATTCTGAAACTGCACCTGACTTTTTTAGCTTTGTAGTAAATTTTTCTTCGTTAATTAATAATTCTTGAAGCTCTCTCCTCTTGGATATTATTGATTCATTTAGTGAAGGAAGTTCTTCAGTTATGAAATTAATTTTTTCTGAAAGCATTGAATTATGAAAATTCAATGTTTCTTCAAACGACTTTTGGATTGAAGGATTTAAAATTTTAGCTTCTTCATATAAAAATTGAATCTGTGAGGCATCAATATTAGAATATTCTTTTTCAAGTTCGGATTTACTTTCTTCAATGAGCTCTTTCCTTATTTCTGTTTTACTTATATCAGTTGAAATTTTATTGATTTGAGATTTTATAGTATTCAATGACGATAAATCATTGTCATAATTTTCATTTATATTGAAATTCTCCTTGGTAATTTCCAATTCTGAAATTGAACGATTAACAACAGTTAATGATTGTTTAATCTGAGATAGATTACTCTCTTTGCGTAATCTTTTTTGTAAGTTCTCTTCAATTTTCTTTTGTGAAAGTAATCGTTGCTTCTTGTCTGCATCATCCAAATCGATACCTAACCAAAAAAGATATAATGGTTCGTACTCATCAGCAGTAGTGTTAAAATGCAATACTTTTACTGCATTAACAAGTCTGTTTTTTTCATCTCGAATATTTTTGGCGATAAGTTGTCTGAAAGTTGGTTTTAGTTTCTCCGAATGAAAAATTAATTTCTTTAATTCTTTTTTGAAATTTTCATCATTGAATGGCTCTCCATCTATTTCTTGGATTTTCTCTTTTCTAGCCAAAAAATTTCTACGTATTGTAATTTCTCTTGATTTAGGAACATCTAAATCTTCTTTTAGAACTAAAGTAATTATAATGTTGTTTCCTTTAAGAAAGGTTTCAATTACATTGTTTCCTTTGCTTTTAAATTCTTGATCTTGATAAATGTTTTTTCCTTTGCCACCAAGACAAAAATCGATAAGCCTTATAACAGTTGTTTTCCCTACATTATTACCAGATTCTTGTTCATTATCTGAGTTAGTTTCATCTACAATTAAATTTATTCCTTTATGAAAAGGAATATCTCTAATGATATTTTTATCATTTTCTATTTTTAAAAGCTTTAGAAACATTTTTCTATTTTTCCTTTTTTGATGTCTACAACTCCATTTAGAAACAACCAATCTAAACTGAGAGTAAATATATTCATTGTAATTGGATGATTATCTCGAATTCCACGATATACTTCTAAGAAATCGGAATTTTTATCATCAGACCTTATCAGTTCATTAATAATTAACGAACCTATAAAATATAGTGAATGTTCTGGATTTATGTCTTTATTTAAAATCATTTAGGCTCCTCCAAAATTTTACATCTAACAAATGCATCAACAATAATAATTTTCATACCAACATTTACAGCTTCAAAAGGAATATCTTCTTTAGCATTTGGGCTTTTTTCATATAATTCCCATAAATATTTTTCGACAAGTTCAATTAATTTATCTGCATTTTTTCGAATGTTTTCAATACTAGTATCTATTTCAAGTAATTCTCCTTTGGCTTTTAAATATAATTTATTGATATTTTGTAAAAGCAATTCTTTTTTAAAAGAACCTTGCTTTTCAATTTCAGAGTAAATTTTATTCAATTTTCCATGATAAACTTTATACTCTTCAAGAATTGGTTTATAAACCACAACTTCATTATAAGTGATTTTTTTATCAGGACTATAAATATTAGTTGAAGTCAGCATATCGACATTTTCTATGTCTATTGAACTGATGTGATTAATAATCAAAGCTAAAGATGAAGGGTATTTATTTAAAATATCTGATGCACCAATTTTTCTCAAAACTTCTTTCTCATGGTCTTGTTTCATCTTTTTTAATGATAAAACCGTGTGTTTTGAAACATCATTAGTTGTAAGATGATGGTTAGCACATAGCAAAATTAAATTTTCATAACTAGCTCTTTCTTTATCAGTCATATTAGGATCATATCTTTCTCCTCCTTTTTCTGCACCTGCAATATGACATATATTTGAAAGATTTGTATCGTTCTCTGGGTTTGTAAAAGTTATAGGGCAACCAGGAAATGCACATTGGTTACCTGATAAACTGAAAAGTCTAGTTCTTGTTAGTTGACTATAATTTCTTGGTCCTTTTCCCATTAAACAAATGTAAGTAATTCTTTAATTTAAAAAATAGTTTAATAGATTGTTAGCTAACAATTTTTTAAAGCATTTAACACTCCTGAATATTTTAAAGAATAACTATATCTATAATCTTTCCCTAAAGCATTAATTCTATTTTCATTTTTGGAATAAAATATTAAAAAACACAACTAAAATTTCTTTTAAAATCTTAACAATCGCAATCATAAACTCACTCATAACCCCAAAAATTTAATAATCGATTGAAGTATAACCAAAGCAACAGCACTTTGAGACTCTTCTTTAGATAAATATATCGCCTCATCAGTTTGAGATAAAAATCCAAGTTCTAAAAGAACCGTTGCATTACTATTGTCGTTATCTCGTAACACCTGAAAATTTCCATATTTTAATCCTCTGTTTTTAATGCCAAGTATATCTGCCAATCCTTTTTGTATCATAAATCCTAAATAGGCAGATTCTTCGGCTTGCACTTCGCTTTTAGGATGAATGAAAACTTCTGTTCCTGATGCTGTTCTGTTTATGGCTTGATTACAATGTATCGAAATGAATATATCAGCTTTTAGTTTTTTGGATAGTTCGGTTCTATCACTAAGTGATATCAATGTGTCTGTGTATCTCGTTAAAAATAACACTATAGGGTTTTCAAATAAGGTGTTATTTAGCACCACTATTTTAGAAGCAATACCCAAAGCAATATCTTTTTCCTTTATACCAGTTCTGGTTGTTGCACCAGCGTCTTTTCCACCATGTCCAGGATCTATAACTACAATAGGATTCCTAACTTGGTCTTTACCATTTTGTGTATAAGTAAGATTTAAAAAAACTAGACAAAATAGTAAGAGTGTAATTTGATTTAATGTGTTCATAATAATCGTTTTAGATTACACAATATTCAAGAAATCAATCACTTCCTTAATAATCTTTAAAAGTTTAACACCAACTCGCGTTAAAATTTAGAGATTTTCTTCCTTCATCTTCATTTCATAATAGATTTCATAAAGTAAAATTAGAAACTGCCTCTACAGGCTAAACCAAATAATTATGAAAAAATCAATTTTTATCTTACTCGCATTCTTGATGACATCAGCATCAAGCTTTGCACAAATTGGTGGTATTGAAGATTCTGTAAATGATGTTTCAGATACTATCAGAGCCATTTTCCCAATCATTCTAGGTGTCATCTTCCTTGTTGGATTTCTATTTAATGCTGGTCATTTCTTTGGCGAAAACGCAGACCTTAAAAAAGGGATTACTCGTGTTTTAGTATTTGTTCTCATAGCTGGTGCTGTGGTAGGCATCTTCACTTACTTAATAACAATAGTAGTTTAATGACCCTCATCGAGGGCTTTATTAGAAAAGCTGTATGAAAAAGTACGAAGTCTATAAAAACATTAGGAAACGGGCAGTCATTTTTGGATTGCCCATTTCCCTGTTTGCCTTAATGACGGTTTCTATATTAGCATCATTATTAATTATCATCTTCTCTTTCAGTTTTGTGTTGATAATTGGCATTCTGATTTTCAATTCAGCCTTATATGTTGCCTTGACGCGCATAACCCACAATCCACAACTTTTTCAGATGGCAAAAGCCTTCCCAAGAATTATAAGCAACAAAAGAAATTCCGGCTTCGATTATGAACAAGATTAATATTTCAGCGTATCAACCCATTGTAGATATTCAAGACCATATCGTGTTTGCCAATAATGGCAATGTGGTTTTATGCTATGAAGGTAATCTGCCAGAAATCTATTCCTTATCCGAAAAGGATTTTGAAGATATGCATGGTGCATGGTTTCAAGCTTTGAAATCCTTACCTATTGGAACTGTTGTCCATAAACAAGACATCTACCTAAAAAAAACGTATGCTTCGGAACAACTTCCAAATAACACCTTTTTAGAAAAAGTCACACACCAGCATTTTAAAGGTCGCGGACATATTGAGCACAAATGTTATTTGTTCTTCATATTAACCAAAAACAAGGCTCTCAATAATCCGAAATACGTCAATCCCTTCAGAAAAATTTCAAAAGGCATTGTACAAGAATTGGACGATAACATTAAGAGCTTCGCAAACGCTGTAAACGATTCGGTTTCCTTTATAAATAATAGTAGAAAAATAGAATTCCTTCCACTAAATACAGAAGACATTCAGCAATTAACGAGCAGTTATTTCAATGGTTTCAATGAAGGATTCGATACAGATATTTTATTTGAAAAGAAAAACGTCAATATAGGCGAAAACCATTTTGATGCGCTTGCCATCAACAGCGAATTATGCTTTGGCGAAAATGTACAAAGTAGCAAAACCAATGAGAAATTCACTTCGGACGATTTTGTATTTCATCAAGGATTTATTGATGGTCTAGGTCTAACTCTTAATGAAAATCATATTGTTAACCAGATACTCTATTTGGATGACAAACAGAAGTGGCGCAAGCTACTAGATAAGAAAATAGAGGAACTTAATAAAAGTTCCAATTTTGGTTCACAGAACAAAGTGGTGCTTGGTAAAATTCAGCACATTTTGGACCAAATCAATGCAGATGATAATTCACGAATCATACGTGGTCATCTCAATATTGTGTATTGGTCTAAGGATGCTAAAGAACTAGATAAAATAACTTCTAAGATTAAAACCGAATTTAAGGAACTGGATATCATTCCTTATTATCCAAGAGGCGAGGAACGTAAAAATTACATACTGAATAGCTATTGCTGTTTTTCGTCTAATTTCTCGAACAACGATCTATACGTAACTGATTTAAAGCATGCCCTTTGCTTGTTTATAAATAACACCAATTACAAATCGGATAAAACAGGCATCATCTTTAATGATAGAGAGCATAATATTCCGGTATTAAAAGATGTTTGGGATGAAAAAAAGAAGCGAATCAAGGCTAGAAATTTTGCCATTTTCGCACCTACAGGCGAAGGCAAATCATTTTTGGCGAATAACATTCTGCGCCAATATTTTGAAAGTGGTGTTCGCTTAGTTGTTATTGATTTGGGTGGTTCTTATACCAAATTCGCCAAGCTCTATCCTGAAAAATATACCGTATTACGATACGAAAGCGGAAAGAACTTAGGTATCAATCCCTTTTATATTAGTGATGTAAATGATTTAACACCGGAACGGTTAGAGGATTTATCGGTATTCCTTTTTGAATTGTTTGCTTCGGATTTAAAAGTAACTAAAGCGCAATCAGTTTCGGTTAAAAAGATACTGCGCCATTATTACAATAGCACTTCAGAAAATCATTCATTGGAAGGTTATTACAACTTTATAGAAAGGCACCAGGAAAATCTTCTGAGCACATTAAAAATCCATCCCGACTACTTTAATGTTACAAGCTTTCTGCATGTGATGTCTGAGTATGTTGGCGATGGTCTATATAGTTTTCTATTTGAGGTCAGCGAAGACCAAACTTATAAAATAGAAGACAAACGATTAATTGTTTTTGAACTCGACGAAGTAAAGGACAACAAGGAAATCCTGTCTGTAATGTTGAAGCTGATTAAATCTGCCATCCAAAGAACCATTTGGAAAAACAGAGCTGAAAAAGGTATCATCTTATTTGATGAGTTTGCCAAACAACTGAAGTTTGAAAATGTTCTTGAAAGTGTAGAGTTCTACTATCAAGCTATCCGAAAACAAAATGGCGCTATTGGTATTATTCTGCAATCCATTAATCAGCTTCCGAATAATTCAACATCCGCAAGCATATTAGAAAACACGCAAGTTATCTACAGTCTGAATAATGAAAAAGGTTATGATGAACTGGTTAAAAGACTCAACCTCTCTAGCCATGATCTGAACCAATTAAAATCTATAAAAAACAATCTTTCTGGACAAAGGAAGTACACCGAAATGTTCATCAAAATCGGAAAGGAAAGCAACATTTTTAGGCTCGAAGTTCCAAAAGAAGTGTATGCAGCCTATTTAACCGATGGACGAGAAAATGAGGACATCATGAAGCTCTACGAAGAGCATCACGATATGCAAAAAGCAATAATTCAATTCACATCTAAAAATTAAAAGCAATGAAAACAAAAATCAAAACAGTAATAATCGGGTTAATCTTTAGTATTGCCTTTTTATTGCCTAGCGGTGCTACCGCCCAAGGTATGCCCACTTATGACAATACCAATTTTATCAGTTTGGTAAAACAACTTGTAGAATCTGGCAAACAGACCGCTCAAATGATTAAGTCTGTGAAATTTCTAAAAGATGCAAAAGAAGCCATAGAAAAAGTGTCGAGTGTGGTGCAGCAACTCAGAGCGGTTGAGGAAATTGCGCAAAACAACCAGCGACTTATTCAGGTTATGCAAAACGATTTGCAAGACATTTTGAACTCGCCTTATATAAAACCTGAAGAAGTTACACGAATTGCAGAATCATTCGATGCGATAGTCCAAAACTCATTGGACACCGTTGAATTTATGGGCGAAATTTTATCCAGCGATAATCTTAAAATGACCGATGCCGAACGTGCAGAAGTTCTTAAAAAGAAGGAACAGGAATCCAAAGAAATGGTATCTAATATAACTACAAAAACAAAACGATACAGAGACATTATTTCCTTCAGAAAAATGCAGGATAAAGTCAATAATCGCGAAACAAACTATTAAAAATGACCGCAACCATCATTTTAGGAATTGGGCTAGAATATATCGACACGGTATTTCAAACCATACAGAACAGCAGTTTTTCGCAATATACCATTGCAGGAATGAAAACGCTTGCTGTATTGTTTTTTCTGGTCAATATCCTAAAAAAATACAATGAAGGTATTGTGGATAAAGATGGCTATTCTTGGGGATTGAGTCCAGGCGAACTCGCAAAGAATTTTGCTGTGGTGCTATTGGTTATTTTTTCAACGCAGGTGTTAGGGTTTTTCGATGGTATTTTAGTTGCTATTGAAGGACAATATCGAGGGACTGCACCTGCGTTATTACCATTGCAATTACAGGATTTACCGCTTGAAGAAGAAGTCGGTTTATTAGATGCTGCAAGTATGGCAATGACGTTGCTTTATGAAGCTTTAGTAACACCACTTTATGGATTCAAGATATTAGCTTTTATGCTGAGTACCATTTTATGGATTCTTGACCTGTTTATCTACCCTCTATTTTTAGCAGAACGTTTCTTTCTTTTAGGCATTATGCAAGCATTTTTCCCATTGGTTATAAGTTTAGCTGTATTTGAAAAATTCCGCTCTCTTGCCTACACATTTTTCAAACTCTATGCAGCAGTTTATATGTTAGTGCCAGCATTTTTTCTGGTCAATGTATTTGTCAATGCTATCTATACTGAAATAAACACCAACTTCTGGACCAACTTGTTTGGTACCGATTTTGGCCAGGGCTTTTTTGCACCTGTGGTACAATTAGGTTCGGTTGGCTTTATCGTATTCCTGAAGTTCAAGTTATATAAACGCGCTACATCTTTCACTCTTAGATTGTTTACCAGCTAATTCAACCCACAATGAAAACACCTTATAAAAACATATACAACGTTCTAAAATTGAATCGATTTATCGTTTTGGCAGTAGTCGTTTGTGCATTGCTATCTAGTACTTTTTCGGTTTGGATGGCATTTAATACAAATAAAAATGCGATGAATAGTGCTTTTGCCATTAATACAGATGGCAGTATCATTCCGCTGAAACTCGTTAACCAAAAAGAAAATTTTAAGGTTGAAGCTTTGGCACATTTAGAACTGTTTCACAACTACTTCTATAATATCGATGCAAGCAATTATGAAAAAAATCTTAAAAAGGCACTTTGGCTTGGTAATAGTTCAGTCGATAACTTATATCGTCAGAAAAAAGCTGATGGTGTCTATAATCGATTATTGCAATATTCCTTAGTACAAAAAGTACTGAGCATCGAGTCGCAGATAACAGAAAATAATGGCACGTATGGTTTTACTTCAACCACCATTTTTGAAATCAACAGAGGTTCAATAATCGACACATATGAATTGGTTTCCACCGGAAACCTAATTATGGTTGACCGAAACTTTCCCAATAATCCACACGGACTTTTAATTACAAATTATTTCGAAAACACTCTAAAAAAATTAAGCGATGAAAGTAGAAAAGAATAAAATCGTATTTATAGCAGTATTAGCTATTGTTTTCATATTCCTGATTTCCTATTCCGTGGTGGTAATGGGCGATGATGACAATGAGAATGGAAACCTAGAACAGACCTTGATACCAGATTTGGAAGAAAATCAAAAAGAGTATGATTCTAAGTTAGATGCTCTTAATGATTTAAAAGAAGTACGCGAAACCAATGCACCCAGCATCTATGATGAAAAATTAATTGATTCTATGGGTTATTACGATCCAGAACTTCCAGAACGTGAAAGAAAACGTATTGTAGATAGTATTTATGATGTAGGCAAAATTCAATATTCTGATAAAAAATATCAAAACTTCGGACAGAAGAAAGTCGAAAAGAAGCAACCTATAGAAATTGATTCTTCAGAAATACTTAGAGAACTTAAAATTCAAGCTAAAGAATTAGGCCTTGAGCATCAACTGTTTTTTGCAGCTGCACCAAAACCCAATGAGCTTTCAATTATCGGCAATACAGACGCAACCATTTACGTGGTTGTTGATGGCGACCAAATTGTAAAGGCTAATACTAGACTGAGAATGCGACTTACTAAAGCTGCAACAATAAATGGTAAACAAATGCCCAAGAACACCTTTTTATTCGGGTTCATAAGCTTTCAGCCTAATCGTGCTTTAATTGAAATTGAAAATATCAATCATCATCCCACAAAACTCAAGGCTTTCGACTTACAAGATGGTAGTGAAGGCATATATGTTGAAAACAACTTTAGAGCTGAAGCAACGAATGAAGTTCTAGACGATGTTATTGGCGATATCAATATCCCAACTGTTCCACAAGTAGGTGGTATTACTAAGGTACTAAGACGCAGTAATCGAAATGTAAAGGTTACCGTATTAAACAATTATAAACTTATTCTAAAACCAAAATTATGACCCATAATGGGTATTTAAAAACGCTCTCTTATGAAAAAGTATATCAACATTTTGACTCTAATTATTGTTTCCGCTTCTTTGAATGCGCAAACAACAAGTACTCTTGATACAATTTATGCAAATGACACTAAAAACGTAGCGCTCTTTTTTCCTGAGCCTATTCGTCAAGGCATAACTGGTTCAGAAAACTTTGTATTTACTTACAATCGAGAAAAAGAACAATATTTTGGTTTATTGCAAGCTAAACAAGGAAAAGAAAGTAATCTACTGGTAATCAACAGAAATGGCGCAATTTTTTCGTATATTGTAAGGTATAAAGCGCAGCTTTCAAAGCTCAATTATTTTATCCCGATGACAAGTAGTATTGGGAATGAAAAACCAAAAGTTAAAGACTCAATTCAAACTGAAACTTTTGAAAAAAAGATTGATAACAGTACGTATTATTATCAAAAATTCTGCTCTTATCTTCTCGATAGAAGACAATATCTAGGAAGATATACAAGGCGAAATAGCGGTGTTATCATGAGGCTTGAAAATATTGTTTTTGATAAAGAAGAACTCTACTTCGTTATTCAAATTAGGAATAATTCTACTTTGGATTATGATTTGAATTTCCTTAACCTTTCCGTTGAAACACGACAAAAAGGAAAAAAGAAATCTTTACAACGTTTGTACATAGAGCCTATTTTTAAACATCATCTGCCTTCTAAAATTGTGGTAAATGAAACGGTAAGGTTTATATATGTTATGCCTAAATTTTCGTTATCTAATGACAGAAGAGTAGTTTTAGAATTAAATGAGAAAGATGGCGAACGAAATATTGAAATGAAAGTATCACATAAATATATCAATAACCCAAATTAATAATATCATGAAAAAAATAACCGTTTACTCACTTGTAGCCTTATTTATTTCCTGTGCTGGAACAACTAATTCAGATCCTGCATCGGTAGCAGAAATCGTTGCAGAAAGCTTTTATCAAGGTAAAGAAGCCACGCTTAAAATGCATACAACACCAGAAGGTTTTTCCACATTTTCCAATCTTCAAAAAATGTTTGCTAAACCTAAAGGTTCAGAATCTAATTTTAAACTTATCGATGAAGTTACAGAAGGCGATGTTGCTTGGATAAAATACTCGACCTCTTATGACAAAACACCAGGCATTTTTAAATTGGTAAAGCAAGATGGTGTTTGGAAAGTTACGGTTAGAGATCCTAAGGAAAAAGCTCCTTTTTAGTATTTTAACTACTTCGTGACAATTTGTATTTATTTATAGCACTAAGATCTATTCTATTTACCACATCAGTCAGGTAATCTAATTTTTCAAATATTTTCTTAATAGCCATTCGGTGTTCAGAACCAATTGTAAATTCGCCTGTAAAAAACTGAAGAAACTTCTCATCCACTATGCCGTTTCGATGGGCGTATAAATGTCTAATCTGTAAGATTTTTTCAATTTTATCTTGCTCATCTTTATTCAAAACCTGCAAATCACTAATTTGTTTGGTGTCTTTTATGAAGCCTCTTACACTCCCTTTTTGAAGTTTACTTATTTTCTGTTTTGCCCAAAATTTCACAAAGTCCTGTAAGTCAGAACAATTAAGCACTTCTTCAATTGTAACAGTTTGTTGAGACTTCAAGGTTTCAGGATAGGCTAGAAAAATTTCATATAATAAATCTGAAAGATAGGTCTCAAAGTTATCTACAACTGAAGAAAACAAAATCCTGCTAAGAATTTTACCTTCTTGATTGGTTGTTGGGTTTTCAGGATTTTCAGGATATAAAATATCTCCTAAATCATCCACAATCTTTAAAATACTTTGATAGTGCTCTATAAAACTGATTTTAGCATATGTAGCATCGCTCTTGAGCTCTTCTAAATGAGAATTGATGAGCTTTATTTTTTCGTAACCACCCACATTAAAACTAACAGTAATAGGGTCTTCAAGGTTTGTTCTACTTCCTTTCCGGATGTAAACTTTGCCCTCAACTGAAATAATCGAATCAGATTTATCAACTTTTATAGCATATAATTTTTTGTCTTCGATGTTTACATATTGATATTCAATATTTGGTTTAGGGGTTAATAAATCTAAAGCTTTATGAGTAATTGTGTTGGCGTGAAAATCCTCGCTTAAACCATTAATCTTTGAATCATCCGTAACACCCAAAATTAGATACCCACCTTCTGTATTAGCAAAAGAACATAATATTTGCGCTACATTTCTAGAAGGCGGTAATACTGCCTTGTATTCTAAGGTCTGGCTCTCCGGTTGACCAACTATTTTTTTTATCTCTTCTTTCCAATCCATAATTAAACTGGGATTTTATTAATACCTGTTGTTTTAAGAATGGTACCCAAAGTTAAATGTCTTGGAATGTCCTTACCATTATCAATCCACAGCTCTGCATTTGCATAATCGAGGGTGTCTTTCTCTGAAGAATAAAAAACTATTACCTGTCCATTATCTGAGGGTCTCATTACAATATGAACATCAACGCCATTCTTTTTAATACCGCCTAAAACCGTTGTTGCCAATTCATCAATGTCTGTACAATCATAATCTGGGTGGCTTTTCAAATGCTCAATGATATTTTGTTTTGATCGTTCTATCAATTGTTGGGCATATAAAAACATATTGGCATTTGGTCTAGAGGTATGATTAAATAAAGCTGCTAGATCCTTATCCTTAAGCGCTTCTTCCAGTTCGTCCATAGAAGTTACACCTAATCCAGCTAAATCTTCTTGAGTAATTTCTGCCTTTGGATGGCTAGTATTAGAACTTTCTAAAACTATTTTTAGTTCTTCTAGGCTATTTACATTATAATCTCTTAAAAGAGTTGATAGTTGTTCTGCTTGATTGAATGTTTGCAATAAATTAGGGTCATCTTCCAAAGCCTTAGCTACTTTGGACAATTGCTCTAAATTCGTTTTGCTCCGCATTACTTTATAAAGACTCTCTTTATCTGAGATTGTATTCATAAAAAGTTGCGCCTTTTTTCGATACAATTCTGGCATAATTTCTTTAGCCTCTTTGTGATTTGTTTCGAACCATCCCGACAATAAGCTAATAGCTGAAATCACATTTTCATCTTTTAGTGATGGATTTTTCAGATAATCAGAAATCTCACTTGCTATATCTTTCTTTTCTTTAACTTGATAACTACCAAAACCGACTTTCGGATGCAAAAGTAGATTTTCCCAATCACTACCTAAAAGTTTTAAAATAGAAATCAACTCATCATCTTCAATCTTATCAATAAATACGTTCATTTTTAGTTTAAAAACCCCTTTCCTATTGGGTAGTATTTTTCTATTTTGAAAGTAAATGATATTGGTTTCTACCTCTAGCAAAAATTTGCATACTTCATTATACCATACAAAAGTTTCAGTTTCATCCCTGTCAAGGGTTTCGCTCAGTTTTTGAATGCTCTCTTGCTTTTCGATATCCTTTGCTAGTTCCTCATAGTCAATTTTATTCCAATCAGACCAATATATTTCAACCCAATCTTGTAAATGACTTTCTTTACAAACAGCTTCATCATATAAATCGTAGGTGTATTTCCACAAGTTTTTCTGTACTTCTTTAGAATAACTTCTTGATGGAAACCATACATCTTTAGGAAGCTTTTTTTCTTTAGAATTACTTTCGAGTTCTATGATTGGTTTTTGTAACAAAAATGTTCTTAAAGGGTCCTGAATATTTTCTGAATACCAATATTCATCAAAATATTTTTCGTTGGTTTCGGGCATTTTAGAATTTACCATATTAAATAGATGGTTGAAATTCTGAGATGATACCTTATCCATTAATGTTTTATAAAGGTCTAAAGCTTCCTTTAATAATGACTTGTTTTCCATTACCTCTGGATCTTCACTTCCTTTAAGCCAAATTCCATCTCTTTCTATTTGGGGATTGAAGTAAAAACTATTTACAATGACAGGAAAATGAAAGGACTCTGTACCTATTAGTGGAAAGTCACAAAATAATTTGGGAACATTCTTGTGGCTTTTTATGATGAAAACATCTTCCTTTTTTTCAACTTCTGCAGCAATAGTTACCTTCTCATTTGAGATATTTAAAATATAGATTTGAGAAATTGCTCCGTTACAATCCTTTTCTATTGTAAAAACAGATTCATCAATATTTGATTCCTGATTACTAAACGATAAGGTTTCATTTTCAACATTATCGATAATCTCAACTTTTTCAATATTTGGAATGAATGTTAGCACAAATGGAATCAGCAACATAAATTCTTCCGTTCCAGCTCGCGCAATTTTCTTTTGCTCTGGTGTATTTAAGTGATATTTGAATGATGTATTATAGCAATTCAGTTCGTAATTATCTTGAATTTGAGTAGTTGAATTGTGGAACTCTTGCCAAGCATTTTCAATTTTAGGAACTAATTGGGATATTGAACTTCCTTCCCTGTCGAGAGGAAACTGAAAACGATACAGTTCAAGGTCATTGGTTTCAACAATTCCTTCTATATCTATTACTTTAGATAATAAATGAGTGGTTAAAAATCCTGTACCAAAACGACCAGTTCTCGTAGTTTCCTCGCCTTCCTCAACTTCTTTAGACGATATTTGATTGATTAGCCCTCTAATATCTTTCTCAGTAAAATGAATACCATTATGTCTGAAGACAACTTGATTTTCATCAAGTTCTATTTGAACTGATATTTTTCTGTCTGGATAATCGGCAATGCTGTCTTTGGCATTTTGCAAGAGTTCCCAAGCCCATCTACCCTGATTATTCTCTACTGTTTTGTCTAGATTGTGTAGTCTCTTTTTTATTTTGTCGGCAATAGAACGATTACCGTCTTCTTTTCTGCCTTCTTCAATTGATTGTATCATTCCTTAAGTATATCTGCTTATAAATTTTATTTAGAGTTACTATATGATTGGGTCTGTATTAAAAGCATTAGACATTAATTCTATTTCCGATTTTTTTATACCGATTCTATTTGCAACTGTTTTCCAATCTTTGACAACTGTAATTACTTCTGATAATATTGTGTTCATTTCAGTTTCACTTAAACGAAAATATTGACCAACACTTTTAGCCAAATCAAAGTTTAAAGCATTATCATCCATATCGATATTTAGTGATAAACCATCTTTTTCTATGGATGGGTTCAAATCATAGGCAGGCGATAATATCCAACCCTTATCCGTTAAAATAAATCCGTGATTTCGCAAATGGTCATCAGTATTAGAAATTGCTATGTTAAATACGATACGACGCCATAGCTGATGCAAATTAGCCACTACATCTGCACCATAATTTTCTATAAATTCTACGACTTCGAGATAACTAGGTGCAGACTCTTTTATGATATCTTCAGTATTTCCGGTCATCGTCATAGCGGATGCAAAGTGAATGCGTTTTCCATTGTCCCTATCAAACCGTCTTGTTAAGAATGTGTGATACTGACCGCTAATCTTCTCTATTTTAGAATCTGCCATTTCTATACCCGCGGCAGTAGCTAAATGATAGGCTAAAAACTCCCAAGCAGCTTTGTCAACTGTATCTGTTTTTGACGGAAACTTGGCTATCCAAAGATTCTTTTTGGCATCAAAAATATTTGCCTTGGGTCTCGCACCGCCTAATGATGAACCAGGTGCAATCAATACCGCAATCCATTTTCTTATAGCTTCACTTTGGTCATCACTCTCCAATTGTTTAGCGGCTTCCTGTAAATCGCCCAATGACGACCAAGGTGGTGTTGGGGTTTGTGCATCATTATCCAAGAAAGGGCCGTCCAAGTCAGTTTTAAAACGCAAAGCACCCATTCTGCTTTCATCATAAACCCCAAGCAAATAATCTATTTCATAGAGTGTACTTGCCTTTTCATTATTTGCACGAGCATCTTGAGCTGCTCTACGCTTCATTAAAGTCTTACCCCAAGTGTCTGGCATACTATCTAAAAAGATTCCAAAATTCTCTTTGTTGGTTGAATATTGCGGACCAGAATAAAAATCGATGTCCGGGTCTAACAATCGTTGTGCATCCGTTTTTAACCAATCTTTATCATACTCAAAACTGAATGCTTTTTTTCCCTTGGCAAAATGTGCCGATAACATCCCTATTAGTTTTGGTTCTTTGAGACCTACCCAATCAGCAAAAACATATATGTCAAATTTTCCTTTTGCCATCTTTCTTATAATAAATCAAGGTCTTGAAGTTTTCTGCCAAATTCATCATCTACTGCCAGCTTTTTAAAATCATCTTCCAAGTTGAGCACTCTGAAAACATTAAAATAAGAACCTATGGCAACCGCTGGGTCGCCTTTTTCTATTCTGTATAATGTAGTTCGATTAATACCCGCGCGTTCGGAAACCTGCTCAGCCGTGAGCTTTCTTCGCTTTCGTGCTAGCTTTATATTCTCGCCCAAATGCTCAAATACTTTCTGATATTTTGGTAACAGAACTGTTTTCTTAGAATTCATTTTGTTGCATATTTACCACAAATTTAATATTTTTGTTGATAATATGCAACATATTATGTAATTTCAGGTTTATGCTGAATATTTTTAATCAAGACCACGACTTAGCTATACCGATGGGAATACCACATGTATTTCGATTCCGTCCACCAAACGAAAACACCATAAGCGAGCTTAAAGAACATTATATTTGGTTTTCAGATAGGGACTCGCTTAATGATGACTTAGATTCCAATCCAGAATTTGTACAACTTTCTACTGACCCTAAAGAACAAAAACTACTTTATAATACAATTGCAGAGCATATTCTTGACCCAAAAACTAAAGCTTATTTTGATAAGCATATGAATACAGAAAGACTTCAAGAATTTGCTTCAACTAAAATAAAACCTTTTGTATCAAGCTTTGGTATTGCTTGCTTTACAATGTACCCCATGAACGAGAAGTTATGGGACATCTATTCAGAAAACAACAAAGGTGTTTGTCTTCATTTTGATAGCAGTAATGACCCAAAATTCTTCCATAACATTCTTCCGATGTTTTATGTCTCTGAAATCAAGGAAAGAGAATATAGTGCCATTTCCCAACCTAATCATATCATTGACTTGTTTTATAAAAAAACGAAAAAATGGTCTTATGAAAAAGAACTTAGACTTCTAAAAGACAAAACAGGTAGAATTAGCTTTAAGCCTTCTTCTTTACGAAATGTACTTATAGGTTATGATGCGGAAAAAGGCTTTATTGAAGCTGTACTATATACTGTCAAAGACAACTACAAAAATGTGAAAGTTTTTCAAATAGTTAAGCCAGTTAGCATAGGGAAATTATCATATAAGCCGTTGTACATTCCTTAATACAAAGTCGTATTAACAGACTAACATTACACCACCTATTGCACCACCTATTGCACCACCTTTAATAGTTGTTCTAAAAATCTAACTTCTTATTAAAGATTTTTATTGCATCATCTATTACATCATTTACCGCATCATTTGAATATCGACTTTGCCTCTTTATAAACTCTATCAAAATTAGCTTGTAAATCAGCATCAGAATAGTTCTGCTGCTTTGTTGGTAGTCGCTTTTCAATTTTAGGCAATTTAAATTGTACTTTTCTGTCCTTTCCATCTGCGAACGTAATAAATTCGCCTTCTTTCAGTCTGAAAAACACATCAGCTCTAATTTTTGCAACCTCACGCTCTCCTGTTGTAATTCGTGTGTCAAAATTAAGATTATGACCTCTGTTTACGCTTGTGGTTTCTTTCTTTACAATTTCAAAAAAGCGTTCGTAATATTTAGCTGTGTCTGGATCGTTTACCTTTCCGAAGAATTGATATGATAAATTACTTAAAATTGCTTTACTCGCCTTATCTCCATACATCATATCATTCTGTATTTTGTCTTGCATTACATAAATCGTGGCAATATCATAACTACGCAATGTGGCTGGAATTCTGTGCATATTTAATAATCTGATTGTTGGTGCTTCTTCCATCAACAAAAATGAAGCATTTGAATTTCGCACGCTCATTTGCTTTGTAATGGTGTGAATAATAGTCGCAATGATTGGCGAATAAGCTGTTTCGTATTTTGGATTATTGACTACTGAAATCGCTAAAGGTTTGTCCTGGCTATTTATGTCGAGCGGAACATCATCTGCGGATAAAGCCATAAAAATACGTTGCGTACTTATTTTTTTGAGCGCATTGGCCAAAGTGCTTTTTACACCAGCCGTTTGTCTGTCTGAATCCTTACCACTAATAAAAGCGTCAGCCATCGCTCTCGATGTTGTATTCTTACTTAAAAATGCAATTAGACTTGAAGTGTTGAGATATTGGTAAACAGCTATTAAGTGAGGTAATGTACAATATTGTGGATGCGAGGTTCTTAACTTCCAAATCAATCCACTAATTAAGCCTTCAGCTGCATCATTAAAAAATTTTGTTGTTCCTATACTTCCGGATTCTCTTTGTTCTAATAGGTTTTCTATAAGCACTCTAGCGACCTCATTTACGCTTTCTTCATTGGTCATATATCTTGGTGCTATTGGATTCACTCGGTCATGAATGTTATCGAATGAAATTACTTTAAAATCAATCTCATTTTTTTCAAATAAAGGAAATGCCATTTCTGTGATTTCAAAGTTTTTATAATCGTGAATTACACCAGAAAATTTATGTTTGCTGAAATGCTGAAGGAAATTAAAAACCACGCTTTCAGTTTTTCCACTTCCTGCAGAACCAATAATTGAAGCGCCTCGTTTGATGTTATTAATTTTGAAACTCCCTCGTTTTACTTTGAAATGAACTTGGTGCTTATCATTAGAATCCAAAATGTCATTCTCCTTGTGAAGAAACACATATAATACTGTATTGATAAGCAAAAGCGGACAACCGATATAAAGAATCTGGATAACCCAATGCATTAAATACGGACTCAATTTAAAAAGCAACCCTAAACAAATAACAATCAAAATCAGGTTTACAAAAAAGGCGTATCTCGTCATTTTGAAAAGACTTGAAAACACCAAGCTCATTCCAAACAGTAATCCAATAGTAAACGTGATTCCTTGTATTTCCATATTATATACCTATTGAACCCGATTTAATTGCTATGTCCACACCACGTTTTAAATACTTTATGGTTTTAAGTGCTAACTGCACTTGATTGGTTGGAATACTCGCCATAGGGACTCCAGATTTTGCAAGCATTTTAAATGCTACTGCTTTCTCACTTGCTGGCAATCCTAATAATGTTGTGAAGTACAGTTTTGGATTTTTAATGAACTCTTTTTTCGATTTATAGGATTCTGCATAGTTGCGTTTGTAACCAAAAGTTTTATCAAAAGTGCTTTCGGCTTTTGTGAAAAACGCATCTCTATCAAAACCACGTTTTACAATTTTACCATGCATCTCAACTTCCGAACCTTTGTATTTAGATCCTGGTGATAGACTAACAGAATTTGAGGCATCTTTTCGACTCACGATAATATGAATATGACTTTGATTACCTGCTTTTTTCATGCCTTGAACAATCCGTTTACCATTTTGTCGATGTGGTGCGTCGGCTTCGAGTTTGCTAATTTGGGATTTCATTTTCTTTATATTCCCATCTAATTGACCTTGTTCAATTTTCCGAATATCAGTTTTTAGCTGAAGTATTTTAGTGGCAAAAGGTTGGTTTTCTTTAACCTGTTTATCTGTGCCTTTGAATGTTCTTTGATGCTCAATTTTTGCAAAATATTTTATGTCGTCAACAGTTATTGGTTTACCATTAATTTCTCGATTAAAGGACGTTGCATAATCGTTCATTATGACTCTAGTATATTTCTTTAAATCTTCAGAATTATTCTGTAATTTTCTTAATTCATATTTACTTGGACTAACTGTAATGGAATAAAATTTTGGTTCTTTCTTTTTGAGTTTTGCAGCATTGCCATCAATTTCTTTTACCACATCTTTGGCTTCAATTTCATCGCCATATTGATTGAAAAAATGTTCCACATCTTCTTGCTCCAAACCTTGATTTTCTTTCTCCAGATACTCAGCAAAATCCGCAGAACTTTGTGAATAATCTCCTCCTAATTTTTGAGCTGTGATTGTGATATACATAATATTATAATTGATTACTTGAATCATTTTTTTCTACAATTAACACTTCCTTCTCTTTGACCTCTTTTTCTAAAATCAACTTTTCTTGCTTTGGTTCAAACTCCATAAATAAAGATCGCAACATTGCAGTTGTGGGTTTATCATGGTTCTTTTCTATGTCCTTTATAATGGCAATTACAGCATTGATTCGCTTCTTAATTTTACTCTCCAATGTTTGCATATTTGGCCCTAAAGTTTCATTTGGTGAAATGCCATTGTCCTCAAAAAAGTCCAGCATCAGAAGCAAAGTCATCGATTGTGATTTAGATAATTTTTTACAAAACACTCGAAAACGCTCTGCTACTGAAGTTTTAATCCCGAGCTTCTCAAATCGCTCTTTTTCATATCCTTTATCCATTTTTCTGAAAAAATTTGTTGTTTTGATTGGGCTGCGAGGATTTTTTCTGAAAAAACCATGTTACACATTCAAATATCAAAACAATCAATCGCCGAAAGGTGTTGATTTTACTAGGGTTTTGAAAAACTGAAAATCGAAACATCGCGCTAGCGTGTTACCCTCTTGCTATTCCTTTTCGTCCAGCTCGCTGGACAAAAAAAATACCATTACATCCAAAAATGTAATGGCTTTTTCTGTAATACAAATTGAAATTAGATTTTTTAAGAGTGTTATTATTGAAGTTTAAAAGTATCTTTAACAAACCGCTCTTTTTGTTGCAGAATATAAAATATGGGCATAAAAAAAGACCTCTGAAATTTTCAAAGGTCTTACAATTTTTAAGAGCGTTTATATATTAAACACGTATGTGTAACTATACAAATTCCTTATTGCTTCTTCGTCTAGCATCTTGTCCAAATTTTGATTATTAGCAGATGCATATTCGATAATGTCCTTTCCATATTTATGCTTAACATCTTCTTTAGAATTGTTAAGCAAACGCTCTTGCGCTTCTTCACTCAAATCGGTAAAATTTATATAAATCATAGCTTTTCGTTTTATAAAATTCCGTTATCTGAAAAACTATAATAATCTCCATCAGGTGCAAAAATCAAATGGTCGAGAAGCTTAATATCAAATAATTTTGCAGCATTCTTAATCTTCTTCGTTAGGCTTTTATCAGCTTCACTAGGCATCAATTTTCCACTTGGATGATTGTGCGTTAAAATGATTGCTACCGATAGCGATTTTAAAATGACCGCAAATAAAATTCTTAAATCTACCAACGTTCCGACAATTCCACCTTGTGAAATTTGATATACGCCTTTTACCTTATTGCTATTATTTAGAAGTACAATTTTAAATACTTCGTGTAGTGCAATAGTATCTTTATCCCAATCCTCAAACAACAATTCGGCTGCATCTTGAGAACTGTTTATTTTTTGCCACATAGATGATTTTAAACCGCCTTTGTAGCTAATTTTTATTTCATTAACTTTGTTCTTCATTGTTTCTATTATTAGTTATAGTGAGAATGAAAAAGAGGGCGCATCTTTCCACAGGAACGCCCTCTTTTAATTTCAATTATTCAGTAGCGTTATCCTCGCCTTTAATTCCCAAAAGCAGAATTTCATCAATTACCACTTCGGTAACATATCTTTTTTCTCCCTCTTTGGTTTCATAAGAGCGTGAGGTCAATTTTCCCTCTAATGCTACTTCTTTTCCTTTGCCTACATATTTCTCAACGATTTCGGCAATCTTTCCCCATGCTACAATATTGTGCCATTGGGTGTTTGTCACTTTTTCTCCCTTAGAATCTTTATAAGATTCATTGGTTGCAATTGAAAATTTTGCAACTTTCTTTCCGCTTTCAAGATTTGTGATTTCTGGCTCGTTTCCTACGTTGCCAATTAACTGTACTTTGTTTCTTAGAGTACTCATAATAAAAAATTTAAAGATTAATATTGACCTATCTAAACTATTCAGAAAGGCTTTGTTATTGATTTACTTATTATATCCAGAGCGTTTTCCTTTTTTTGTTTTTTTAACTTTTCTTCTACTTCCTTTTTATTGATTTTGTAAGATTTCATAAGATTCATTTTAGATTTACTTCCCATAGAGCCGACGCTGTTACCTTCTTTTTGTTGCTTAGTGCTGTCCAATATTCAGCTTTGTATAGACATATAAAAAGTGCGAGGTACGAGCCTGGTTATGCTGTCGTTCAAAGCTGAATGTTGTTATTTTGCTGTCAAAAAAAGGTATGACGGTGTTGGATTACGGAAGTGAACCTAAATTCTTTGTGAAATACAAAATCATAGGAAGTGGAACAAAATGCAAATAATTTTTTCCTATTTAGCGGACTTAATTCGCACTTTTTACTTGAAAATGAAGTGTGCCTTTCCAGAGCAACGGAAAGGGTTAACGGAATGAAAAGTCAAAAGTGTGGATTATGTCCAAGACTTATTATAATGAAGCTCTTTTTCTGGAATGAAGTTTTTACGGAATGAAAGGAAATGTGCTGAATGACTTAGGTAAATAAAATGTTGTCAAATATTACTGTACTTTCTAGGTAAGAGTAATCTTTATTTTTAAATTAGGTGATTCACTTAAATTCAATTAAAATCGAGTCCGAAATATTAGACATAAATCAATTGTATGACCATCTTGTTCTTACTAAAGAAGAAGGTATGGTAATCTATATCTTAGATTCAAGGATTAAAGCAGGTAAAGTTTCTAAATACTTTACTTATCGTGATATTGAGAAGTGCATTAATGAAAGTGCTAAAATAGAAGTTGGCTCTATACCACAAACAGAAAAAATTGTTAGAAACTTACTTCATTTTTATATTGAAAGACCACCAAATGAAGAGTTGAAATTTGCGCTTACCAACTATGCGAAAAAATTTATCGATTTAATCCATAAAAAACTTCATAGTCCACTTAAACATTTTCCACTTAAGAAAACGTTTCAGAAATATGCAGATTTTAAATCTTCGGAAATTGAAACTATAGCTGATTTTGAATTATGGTACGATTTACAATTTCACAATAATAGTAAACAAACCATTATTGACCACCTTGAAGCTTTAAAGGATGTTGTCAATTCATCCATAAGCCGACTTAATGATTTATTGAAAAATGAATCAGAAGACCTTTTGACCATTACAAAAGAATTTACATTAATCTTTGATGAAATTGGTCTAAAGTCCGAGGAAATAAAATATACTCTTCGTTTAGGAAACACTCTAAATATTGAAATTGAAAAAGTCGTTGATTTTTTCTATAAAGAAATAGATGAGTTTAAGCATCCTGAAAATAGTACTGAACGAGAAAAATTTGAAAAACTAAACGATGACTACAAAAAGGCTTTGCATATAAAAACAGAAGTAACTGATTTTTTCTATGATGTAGATTATCGATTAAAGCAATTGATGGATAAGTCATTATATGCTAATAACCAATTAACAAATCTTCAAAATAGCTTTAGAAACCAATCAAGGATAAGAATAAATTTAAAGAAATTATTGAAATTCACATTAGAGCAAGCTTCGTATTCCAATAAACACATTATCACTTTACCTAAATCCTTTCCAATAAAATCAATACCTATTGAGAGATTTAAATTTATAGAAGTACCTTATTACCACACGTATGGAATTCAGAGAAACGAAATACTACCAGCTCATTACGACAATGAATATGCAAGGTCTGAAAGAGAAAAGGTAGAAAAAGACCTTTTTAGGCAAGAGAGTGCTGCAAAATTACTTAGAGAGTATAAAAGTATTCTCGAAGAGAAAAAAGAACTGAATTTCACAGAGCATTTCTATAAAATTCTAGAACGTGAAAATGATAGTGAAATAGCTTTAAGCGTTGGTTTTGACCTTTTCCAATTTGCAAACAGCAATCCCAGATATCAAATAGAAATTACAAAGGATTTGCCAGAGGCATATTCCGAACAAAAAATATTAGTATGGAACATGAAAATAAACCAAATTCTTTAGAACATCCTTTTAAGTTTTTAGAAAATAATGATGTTAAAGAAAAATTTGCAAACCTTAACATAGAACTTTTAAGTGGCAGACACATTCAAAAGGACTCAAATTATTACCTCTACCAGTTACTAAAAAAATATTTTGAAGAACTAAAGTTCTACTATGCCAACTTCTATGGTTTAGAGTTAGAAAGAGACTATAAAGATGACATCACATTTTATTTTCTTGATTTTACAGAAGATTCAAAGGGTGCTTTAAGCTCAACGAGAAGACATAAAGAATTATCCAGCTTACAGACCGTAATGGGCATAATGCTATTAAATATGTATTATGACAGGTACTTTGAAAATATTAAGGAAATAACATTTCCAGATATTAAAAAGGAAATTTTATCTGGTGAAAACAGTAAGCATTTCAAAAAATTATGGTTTAAAGAAATAAGAGATGAATATTCGCCCAACGAATGGAAGCGTGTGATTACCAATATTAAAAATACTATACGAGATTTTGAAAAATTAGGATGGGTAGAATCTATGGCTAAAGACGAGGGTGAAGACATCCACTTTAAGCTAAAAGAACCTATTTATCGTTTTCAAAAATTATATGAAAAAGAAATAACCCACATTGATGAATTTATAGAGAACTACTTATTACAGACAAATGATTAAATACCCACGAATATATTCTTTTTCTACAGTTGGAATCATAATGCATTTTAACCAAGATTATTTATTACACCCTATTAGGACAGATTTCACAGGAAAGAACGGAATAGGGAAATCACTTATTGCCGACCTTTTTCAAATTCTTTTTATCTCAGATAAGCAAAAAATAGCGTTTGGTACTGAAAGCTTCAAGAACAATACGCGATTACTTCACACACTTCCTTATAAAACTTCAGACGCTTATATTTTTATTAATATTGAAGTAGAAAAAGATAGCTTTATCACTTTAGGCGTTAACATACCCAATAAAAAAAGCAGACCACTCAAATCATTTTGGATTCTTAATAAAGCTCATGGTATAAATGATAATAATGAATTAAGTGATTTAAGCATTGCTAAAAACAACATACCATTTTTTAAGGATTTTATTCATGATAATAGTATCCCACCAATAGAGAAACTTGCCATTAAACTAAGGGATGAAAAACAAATATATCTTAGAAGCTTTTCAGATAAGAATCAAAAAAATGAACTTTACACTTTCCTATTTGAAAATAGAGTATTACCAATCGACCTTTCTATAGAATCTAATCTTGACGCTTTTGCGAAAGTCATACAGTCGTTCTCAAAAGCAAAAACGTTAGACACAGATAGTGACGATAGCTTAAAGAGCTTTCTTTTTGAAGATAAAACAGACAACCTTAAATCTGAATATGAAAAACATAAAGCAGACTTAGAAAAACTCATTAATGATTACAAAGACCTTGAAGAATTAATTGCAGATATAGAAAATAAACAAGAACGTCTTACCAATTTAAGTTCTTTAAACAGCCTCTACCTCAATTCATTTAAGGAACACCTTTTAGTAGAATTCACGCATACTGAAAATGAAATTTTAAAAAAGAATCAATCATTAAAAGATATAAACACACAACTATTAGAAGAAAATAAACTAATTAAATCATTACAAACTGATAACCCAAAAGTTAAAAAAGCAGCTCTAAAAGCTAAAAAAGAACATGATAATCTTGATAAAACCATAAAGCACTTAAAAGAATACAGCGACATTTTCGCTAAAATAGAAGCATTAGAATCTAAGGTGAATGAATTAGAATGTATTAAGTTACCTGCAATTGAAAATGAAGCAAAAATCTCTATTAAGAATATCGAAACTTTTGAAATTTCGGAAATAAAACGTAGAATATCTCATTTTACAACTGTTTTTGAAGATTATGGTTCTCTTGAAAGCATCGAGCAAACCATTGAATCCCAAAAAGAGACACTTGATAATCGAAAGAGTTCACTCAAATCAAATAAAGCGGACATTCGCGAATTACTTAACCTTCTCTCTAAAAATAAGAAAAACTCTCTGTTTGCTCAACTTTTATCGCAACAGAAAACATTAACTAAAAGTCAAGAAGCAATTCTATTTGCAATCTTAAAAGGTGTTCATTGGAAGAAACCAAATGAAATAATCGCTGGCATTAGGTATGTTGAAAGTTTAGCATTTATGGATGAAAAATTTATTGAAAATGATTCTGAAAATGATGGTTATTGGTTTAGTATGGGTGGCATAAAAGAGTTTATATCTTCAACAAAAGATAAACAATTATTCAAAGATAAAGACAAACTTGGGAAAGCACTTTCTAATCAAACAACAAAACTGAACAACCAAATTAGTCTAATCGATAAAGAACTTTCACACATTGAATCCTTTTTTAGAGGTGAAAAATTTGAACAAAAATCAATACATATTGACCAAAAGTTAGACCAAAGAATTAATGACTTTTCTAAACTAAAAGATTTAAAACTTTCTTTAGGTTTAATTCAAAATCTTGAAGTTAAAAAACAGAGCTTAAATACTCAAATTTTTAATGAGAACAAGCTATTAAAAAAAGTAGAGCTAAAAATCAATATTCCCATTGAAAAAAAGAACCTTGCTAATCAGCTAGAAAAACTTAAAGAAGAGTTAGAATCTATCGACATAAAAGAGCGAAACCTATCTTCTCAATATAGTTCTGATAAAAGTAAATTGGAAGAAAAACTACGATTTTTACCATCACTCAAAAACCAACCTTTGGATTTGGGAAAATCGCTTACAGATTTAGAAAATCAACGTAAAAAAATTGAAACAGATTTTTACAAATATTTCCCAGATTTAGACATCAAGAATATAGATAAATCGAGGTACACAGGTATTGAAAGAAATCCTTTATATACTGAGTTTCAATCCAACAAAACTAATTATATAGGTGATTATAAAGGAATTATAAGCTCATTTGAACAAATTAAAAACGACCCAGAAATT
Source organism: uncultured Psychroserpens sp. (assembly GCF_947503375.1). Taxonomy (GTDB): domain Bacteria; phylum Bacteroidota; class Bacteroidia; order Flavobacteriales; family Flavobacteriaceae; genus Psychroserpens. The sequence goes on along the minus strand of NZ_CANNDQ010000003.1, from coordinate 269,306 downwards.
AACGAACAAATTACACAAGTAACATATAACTTTGAAATACTTGAGCGTGTCCTTTTAGGTCCAAAAATAAAACACTCAGCTAATATTTCAGAAGAGCTTAAACAACTTAACAGTAGTAGATATAGAATGTTTGGTGCTATCCATGAAACGATGTTAAATATTTTTAAGCAAACCAAAGGAAAGTTTGATGAATATCATGAAACTATAAAAGCGTTAAATAAATTTTTTAAAGGAAAGAAAATTAGTGGTAAATATTATTTTCAATTGGAATTTAACAAACCGTCAGACTTTGATATTAACTGGATTAATGATTTACAGGCCACATCCCAACAGGTGCATAGTGCAGGTGAACTTCCCTTAGGTGAATCTGTCGAGAGTTTTGTAGAGAATTTTTTCATGAAAACCACCAGTTTTAATCAAAAAATAAAATTTTCTAATTTGCTTGACCCGAAGACGTATTTTGAGTTAAGGACAAAATTTACTGATGAGTTTGATAATGAAAAATCTGGTGGTAGTACTGGCGAAAGTTATGCAGCGATTGTACTGCTAGGTATAGGTAGATTGTCCGTAGTTTTAAATGCTGATTTACCAGGACTTCGATTCCTTATTTTAGAAGAGGTTTCAAATTTAGATAATTTGAATTTTAGCACTTTCCCAAATATTGCTGAAGAATTCGGTTATCAGATTCTTACAATGACACCACGACCATTTGGCTCAGATACCGAACAAGGTTGGTATTTGCATCATTTAATAGAAGGTGCTGGCGATAAAAATATTAACTATCCTATTCCTAATAGTTATTTTAAAACCAATGAAGGCAGGGAAGATTTAGAAACGTATCTAAAAGCACAATCAAATTAAGAATGAATTGGACTGTATTAAAATCTCTACATCAGCTTTTTTTAGACCGAAAAACTAAAGTTAAGCATTCTCTAAAAGAAGATTCATCCTTTCAACTATTGGTATCTAATAAAGAAATTATAGAAGTAGGTAAAAACTATTTGCCTGGGCTTCTTTTTGATTCGTATTATAAAAAACATCATTTAAACCAGTTTCCTATTTATTTTGATTTTTTAGAAACCCATAATCTTTTAAAGAAACGATTTGAAGAAGAGGATATAAAGACTCTAATTGAATTACAATCAAAGAAGCAAAGTGGTAATCTAATACCTAGTAGAGAACAATTAATTGAAGCACAAGAAACCGTTAGAGGGTTCTCAACAATGTTTTTTAAAAATGACAAGTACTTAGATAAAAAAGACTCATTAATAAAAGCCATTAATCAAATACTTGATATTACACTTGTAGAGAACAAAGACCAACAGTATCTATACATACTTCAATGTGAAAAACCAGAATTAATTGTTCTTTGCGAAAATTTAGACTTTTTAAGAAAAGACAAAATGCCTCGTGAGAATAATTATGAACTTTGGTACGCAGGTGGAAAAAATGTTCCCAAATTAAAATACGCAGATACGAGAGGACTTCCCATTTTTTATTCAGCGGATTGGGATGCAGATGGTTTAGAAATTTATGAGTTAGCCAAAGAAAAAATTCCGGAACTTCAACTTTTATTCCCAACGGCCATATCAAAAAGTATTGTTGATACTGAACATAGTAGTCATTGGAAAAATCAAGATAAACCAGAAGCACTTTCAAATTTAAGTTCTCATTTGTATTCAGAGAAGTACAAAGCAAAGATTAAAAAACTTATAGAGACGAATCATTGGATTATTGAGGAATCTAACGACTTAAAAAAAATGATTCAAAACAGTTTCTCTTGAATATCTAAAATACCATCGTCTTTTGACACTTTATTCTTTTTCAAAATTCCCTTAAGCGCTTTTCTTCGCTTATCATAAATCCATAATCTCAGATTTTTTAAGAGTCCTTTTTCATAATCTGACAGTTCTTTTGGTGCTATTTCAATCATAGCTTCCAATTGGTCTTTACTTTTGGTCTGCATTGCATATTGAAGTCCCAGCCATGTGTAAATGTTTACCCATTCTGTTTGCATTGGTGCTTCATAAGTTCTTGGCATCATATAGGCTAAAGTCTCTGTTAATGATGCCATTTTATCTCCTGTCATTGAGCAAATTATTCTTGATAATTTTATTCTACCAAGAATGTCTTTTGGAATGGTATCTTGCCATGCGGATTTAAAAACAATGATTGGACTCGCAAGGCAATCCATAAAATCGAAGACAAAATCACTCTTATCCTTTTTAGTTGGTTTCACTACTTTTTCCTTTGCTGATATCGGCTTACATTCAAAACCGAAATCGAACTGAACTACTTTTAAATTTTCCATGATGTGAGATTTTAGGTTAAACAATTAGTTAATAATACCTGGTAATTTTCAGGATGCTTTTCCCTGTAATAAGCCAAATGACTTTCTCCACTATCGACATCGTAATTTTCACTACTTACTCGATAATGTTCTTCTGCTTCTTGTAATGAGATGCTGGGTTTTTCAGATACTTGTTTCATAATTCTAAGATTTTTTGATTAAACAATATTTGAGCAGTACCTAAACGGAAGCTAAAATCACAGCTCAAAAGGAAACGGAATAAATAAGCGTTGGATGATGCGTAGGCTTTATGCTGTAGTCTTTTGATGGGTGTATTTTACGAGTTTACCTTTGCGCTGATATTGATTGAATAGGTTCTACTTTCCCTTTTTTATGAAGAACTATATAAAAAAATAAGAGCCAGCACGAATGCTGACCCTTACTTCCAACAACAAAAGCTAATCGTTTAATTCCTGAATTTTCTTTTCAAGTTTCTCTATGCGCTCTTTCAAACGTGCTTCACGCTTGTTTCTCTCTTCTGCATATTCCTTTTCAATATTGGCAATTTTAGTTTTATAATACCCTTGCATCGCATTGTAGAATGAAATGTTCGTTAAGTTATTAACGTGATTGCTTTCGCCAAAATGTACTTGCTTGGTAAGGATATACCGAATCAACTTATAAAAGGTTTCCTTTTTGAAATTCTTTTTGAAGTTCTCGACAGTTTCCACATCAGTCTTTTTAGATGTGTTACCCAATAATTTTGAAAAGTGTTTTTGCCGACCTACATAATCCACATTGTTTTCATATAGGGTTAATGAGAAAGCTACCATTTCATCTACCGAAAGTGATTTCTTCTTTTCGATATAATCGGTTTGACGAATCATCTGAACTATGTCTTCAAATTGCTTGTTGTGCTCAATATGTCGCTTTCTGATTTCTCTTTCGTTGATTTTAACGATTTGCTCTTCAGGCGAACACTCTGCCATTTTTCTATTGGCCAACGGTTCCGAGTATGTAGAATTTTCGATTTTTGAAACTTCTACTAGCTTCACAAAAATTACTTTATGTACATACGTTTTTGGATGAAACATAATACCGTTTACAAATCCATTTTCTTTTGCGGAATTATACACTTCCAATTCTCCCTTGTAATTCTGATTTGCTTCTTCAAGTTCGGCTTTTAGCTCATCTTCAGAATAGTCGTAATGTTGATATTCCGTCTTAATTGCTTCAATTGTAGGTTTAATTGGCTTTTCGATTATTTCAATATCATCCAGAAGGTAGACTTTCAATCCCTTTTTTTCCAGTTGCGATATAACGAGCTGGTTATTCTCGTCATCTGCCCAGTATTTGCGAATTTCAGGAATCAACAACACATTCTCTTTCTTCGATTTTTCAATCAAGTTCAAAAACGACTTGCTTTTCTTCGTTTCATAACAGGCTGATTTTGTACACACCATTTTACCATCGCCAAACAGATTACCTTGATTTGCTGCGTTGAACGGACATGTTGTACATGCTCCTACTTTAGTAATCAACTTTTCATCGACTACATCGAAAGGTGCATTCTCTAAATCGTAGGTCTGGTTTTTAATCATCTGATTAATTTGATGGGCATTAAAATCCTGGCCCATTGTTTCCAACATCATTTGCTGTTCCTCTGGCTCGAAAAGTGCAACACCTACACCTAACGAAATCGTCATTTCGCCATTTCGAACAAACACTTTAAAACCTTCAATTAGACCTGCTAATTTTAAACGTTGTCTTACAAAGTTTTCTGTTCTACCCAAGCGTTTTGAAATCTCCGTTAGCGAATATTTTTCGCTTAGGAACGCAACCGCCTCAGCTTCTTCGGTAGGTTCAACATCCTGTCTTTGCAGGTTTTCGATAATTTGAATTTCCAGAACATCATTATTATCATATTCTCTTACGATACTCGGAATTGTCTTCTTTTTAGCCAATTTACTTGCACGATACCTACGCTCTCCCATTACAATGACGTAATCTCTTCCAGATTTTCGGACTGTGATAGGTTGTAGAACACCATGTTCTTCGATGCTTTCAGACAGCTGCTTAAGAGCTTCCTCGTTAAAGGTTTTTCTTGGTTGCATCGGGTCTGGGATAATCCTTCCGATAGGTAGTTCTTGAACTTGAAGTCCAATGACGCTTTGAGTCAATTTTTTCTTGACCTCATTTTTAACGGTAGCTGATGCCTTTCCGTTTTTACTTTCAGTACTCGCTTTTGTTGTCATAATACTTAAATTTTAGATTAAACAATATTTTTGCAGAACCCAAACGGAAGACAAAATTTCTGCTCAAAAGGAAACGGAATAAATGAGTTGTGGGCGAAGCGTTGGCTTTATGCCGTAGTCTTTTGATGATAATATTTTACGAGTTTATCTTTGTACCAATATTGATATAGATATCTCTCCCCCTTTTTTAAGCGGACGTTATTTCAAAGTTTTATATTAGGAATATATTTTTCCTACTCCCGAAGTTTCGGGATTATGCAGGATGAAGCGAAGTGGAAATCTAAAACTTTGGAATTGTGTCCAATATCACTTTTAGTGAAGCTCTTTTCTTGGAATGTAGAGCAACGAAATGTAGGGAAATGTGTTGAATGGCTTGTTAACTTTTAAATTAAGTACCTAACTCGGCATCATCTTTTTTTAATGCTTCACATGTATTATCTAGCAAAGTTTCTAACTCCTCCCATAAAAACTTACGTAGAGTTGGAATTTCATTTTCATTTAAATGCTTTTGAATAGCTAGATGCAATTGGTACAAACATCCATAATCATTAGGATAGAACATCTTAACATTAGTATGCTTATACCTTTCTTTAATTTCGTTTCTAAATAATGTTAAAAACTGATTTGTATTTTTATTTAAAGCTTGAAATAAGACCTGACCGTCTAAATAAGCTATGAAATCTTTGTTGAATTTTTTATCTTTAAAAAGCTCGTTTAGTTTTTCGTATTCCTCCTTTGCAAGTACTTCAATAAGTTGATTACTTTCCTCTTTCACTAACTCTTTATCAAGTGCTGTATGAAGTTCTATTATCTTATCCCTTATAGGCTGTACAATTGGATTGCTTACTTCAAAGTGAATCATATTATCGTAAAACCTACGGTCTATTTCATTTTTTTTTGAAGCAATTTGAATACCTGTGAATAGCTTTTCTTCTATTTCATCATTAGTATAGTGTATTAAACCTTTTTCTGCAAAGAAATGATAGAAGCCGGATAATTGCTCATAAGAATACATACTGTAAGCACCTTCTTCTAAATACTTTAATACGTCTGTGGTATAGGTTGCAAACTCATCGTCTGTAAATTTCCTAAAATTGTAACTCATAAGATTGCTAAAAGCATCTTGTTCCTTTGTCGGTTGTTCTGGTTTTCTTTTTTCTAATTCTTCAGAAAGCTTCTCCGTATTCAAATAACCAGATAAGACGTAAGTATAAACACTCTCGTAAAAATGATACTCTTCTAATCTGTTACTTACATATTTTAGATAAAATATTTCGGCATAAGTTTTTTCCTTTTCAGGCTCTTCCTTCTTACCTAAAATATTGCCTCTTAATCTATCCGATTGTACTTCTTGATACCAGAAATATGTTGTATTACCAAGTGCTTTATAATTTTGAGATTCATTAGATTTTAAAAAACCTCGTTTAAATTCGATAGAAAGGATAGCTGTTAAAAACAGTAATTCCTTTTTTAGCTCATCTTCAATTTCACTAGTGTGCTTGAATACATTTTTAAGACTATCTAAAAAAAATGAAATAATCCTTATGTTATCTTCTTTCTGCTCATCAAATATTCGGAATATGTAGTTTTCGTTCTTTTTCAAAAACGATAAAAAAGCTTTATCGTTTTCATACTTATTAAAAAGTTGTGGAATTACACTTTTAAGTTCTGGCTTATAATTTAAGACTCGTCCTATGACTTTTTCTTTAATGCTGTAGTAATTCGTTTTTTGATTTTCATCTGTTTCAAAAATCTTGTCCTCATCAGCTAGAATTAAACATTTAAGATTTTTGTGTTCTACAAAACCATTTATAAAACCTAGCAATTCTTTCATTGGTATTCTACAGCGTTCTAAATCATCGAAACAGATAAATTTCTTTGAGAAATCAAAATTATCTACACCAATACCTTGAAACAAATCAGATGGGTCAACCTTTATAAAAGCTTTACTAGCCGATTTTATAAGATTACCACTAATTGTTGCTAATGCTTTTAATGTTTTGTTTTGTGCTTTATCAAAATACGGAATAAGCTTAAAGAAAAGTTGTTTTTGTAACGCATCTATGGTTTTTATTCCATTAAGAGATATGTAGATGGTATTAAGATTCTTTTTTTGAATTAATGGTAATAATGTGTCTTTCCAGAAAAATGTTTTTCCTGTTCCCCAACCACCATTTAGAAGTAAGGCATATTGGGTGTTTTGCGTTTCTATATACTCTACAACTATTGAAGCTATATTTTCGGAATTCATTTAAAAAAGATATTAGCTCTACAAGTTAAACAATAGTATAAGATTAATTTATAAAAATTAATCTTATACTATTTATAGCTTTAATTCTTTTAATCAACCCATTTCATGCGCTGTAATCTAACCGCATTCAATATTGCTAATAATGCAACACCAACATCTGCAAAGACAGCTTCCCACATTGTAGCCAGTCCGCCTGCTCCTAAAATCAATACAATTACTTTTACACCGAATGCTAATATGATATTTTGCCATACAATCTTTCGAGTGGAACGACTAATTTTAATGGCTTTTACCACTTTTGAAGGTTGGTCGGTTTGAATAATAACATCTGCTGTTTCAATTGCGACATCACTTCCTAAACCACCCATTGCAATACCAACATCACTTGCAGCTAAAACTGGTGCGTCATTAATGCCATCGCCTATAAAAGCAATCTTATTATTAGGGTTTTGTTTTAAAATTTCAACTTCATTTAGCTTATCTTCTGGTAACAAACCGCCTTTAGCGATTTCGATATTTAACTCGGAAGCTACTTTTTGAGTAATGGAATCCTTATCGCCAGAGAGCATCATTATATTTTTGACACCTACTTTATGTAATGCTGTAATCGTTTCTTTTGCATCCTCTTTTAATTCATCTGCAATAACAACATAACCTGCAAATTCGCCGTCAATAGCAACCAAAACAATCGATTCTACAATAGTTTCTGTTTCTTCTAAAACATTAATATTATTGACTGTCATTAGGGCTTTATTACCAACCAAAACAGTCTTGCCATTTACAATACCTTTTAGACCTTTACCTGCGATTTCAGATACTTCGGAAGCTCCATAATCTGTACCTTCATCTTTATATTCTAAAATGGCTTTTGCGATTGGATGTGTGGATTGTTCTTCCATCGCCATCAGGTATTTCATAAACTCTTTCTCATCCCAATTGATAGCTTCAATCTTTTTAATTTTAAAGACGCCTTTCGTAACCGTCCCTGTCTTATCCATTACCAATGTATTTATCTTGGTCATGGCATCTAAAAATGAAGCGCCTTTAAACAAAATTCCGTTTTTTGAAGCTGCTCCCAATCCCCCGAAATAACCCAACGGAATGGATATAACCAAAGCACAAGGACAAGAAATTACCAAGAAAATTAAGGCTCTGTATAACCAATCTCTAAACACATAATCATCTACAAAAAAGTATGGTAAAAATGTAACTGCAATAGCTAGAAACACAACTATTGGCGTATAAATTCGAGCAAATTGTCTAATGAATAATTCTGTTTTCGATTTACGAGCTGTTGCATTCTGCACCATATCGAGGATACGTGCAATGGAACTATCCTTAAATTCTTTGGTGGTTTCTATTTCAATAACTCCATCCATATTAATACTTCCTGCAAATACTTTTTCGCCTTTTGCAATCGTATCAGGTTTGCTTTCGCCTGTCAATGCCGCTGTATTAAATGAGCCTTTTTCGGAAAGCAGAATACCATCTAAAGGGATTTTTTCTCCAACACGGACTTGAACTTTTTCTCCAATTTCAACCGTTTCTGGGCTTACAGAAATGTAATCATTATTGCGATATACCAAAGCTTCATTAGGACGAACATCGAGCAAAGCTTTAATATTACCCTTTGCTTTATTTACTGCTGCACTCTGAAATAATTCTCCAACCGCATAGAATAACATTACTGCTACTCCTTCAGGGTATTCGCCAATCACGAATGCACCTATGGTTGCTATAGACATTAAGAAAAACTCTGTAAAAACATCTCCTTTTTTAATGCTTTTCCACCCTTCCTTTATAACAGGAAAACCTACGGGAATATATGCCATAACATACCAAAGTATGCGAATCCATCCTTTAAAATATGGGAACATATCGAAATAGTCGATTGCAATACCAATCATTAACATTACAAAACTGAAAATTGCCGGCAAATAAATATTAAACTTCCCTATGTTCTCTGAACTACTATGATTGTGACCATCGTTTTGATTGTGATCTATTTCAGAATTTGGTTTTATATCTCGTAAATTGACTTTCTTTTTTTTCATTTGGTTTCCTTACTTATTGAAATTATTTTGTTAGCAGCAGCAGTTTTTTCCTTTTTGAATTGGCGGACATGGAACCGTTCCAAAAGAACAATACACACAACAATCTCCTTCATTCGGTTTCAAAACCGTTTTACATTTCTCGCATTCGTAGAAAAACTGACAAGCGTTTGTTGGCATCTCTTCAACCTTTTTATGTTTGCAATTTGGACAAGTAATTTCTGATTTTAATATGACTTCCATTAATTCTGTTTTTTGTTAATTACTTTATAACCTGTTGCGTTAATTGCAATTTCAACTTCAGTTTCATTGGTTTTAGTTCTGTCGAACTCAACAACTGCATTTCCATTTTCGTAGGACGCTTTTGAGCTTAGAATTCCATTAAGTTTATTTACTTCGTGATTTACATGCTCTTCACAACTCGTACAAGTCATTCCGCTAATTTGAAATTTAGTTGTTTTAATGTCCGATTTGTCAACTACGACTATTTGCTTCTCTGTATTTGAGTAAAAAAATTTTGAATAAAATGGAAAAGCCAACATCACAATTGCAAAAACAGTTACTATTCCTAAAAACGCTTTTGACTGTATAAATTTCGAGTTTTCTTCAGTATCACATTCGCAGTCAATTTTCTTTTGAGGTCTTAGTTTTTGATACCAAGCAAAACCAAGAATTAAAATTGTTAACCCTATTAGATAAGGTCTAAAAGGTTCTATCCAAGAAAACATTGAAGCAATCCCGCTTGTACCTGCAATCATTGCTAAAAAAGGTGTTATACAACACAATGAAGCTGCGATTGCTGAAATTAAACTCGTCCCTATTAATTTACTTTTCATCATTATTGTACTTAATTAAAACAAAGATGAGTTAAAATACAATGCAACGGAAGTGCATTTATAATCCACTACATTTATCACAAACACCTTTTACAACCAAGTTTATGTCTTCGGAAATAAAGCCATTTGGCACTTTTATTTGTGGAATTTTATGCTCGGTAAGACAAACCGTTTCGTTGCAGTTATTACAATGAAAATGTAAGTGTAAATCGGTTTCAATATCACAGTTACAGCCTTTTTCACAAAGCGCATATTTAGTAATGCCTGTGCCATCATCTATTTGATGTACAATCGTACTTTCTTCAAATGTTTTTACTGTTCTATACAATGTAGTTCTATCTGCTTTATCAAAAGCATTTTCGATATCACTTAATGTTACTGCTACTTGTTTCTCAGCAAGAAATTTATAAATTAATAAACGCATTGCCGTAACACGTATATTTTTTGACTCTAATAATTGTTCTATGGTTTGCATAATTAATGTTCGTGTTCTGCTTCTCCTTTTTTCATTTCAGCAATTAAATAATACGCATTATTATAAGCGAATTTTGTGGCTTTATCTTGTTCTTCAGCAAATTTAACCGCTATCCAATTACCATCTTTTTCTCCTAAAAGCACTTCAACTGGCTTAAAACTCCAATCGTCATTTTCTTTTTCTACTGAAAAGACATAAAATCTATCGCCTTCTTTTATAATTGCGCTTTCTGGCAATGCATGAGTTTCTGCGTTCTCAACTTGAATTTTACCTTTAATATACATTCCTGGAATTAGATTCCCTTTTTTGTTTTCAATTTCAGCATGGACGTGTAGTGCTTTAGGATTATCTTCAAAAGTTTTGCTTACCGAATAGATTTCTGCTGTAAGATCTTCGTCTGTATTAGATTGTAAATTGAAAATCACTTTTTGACCTTTCTTTACTTTATAAACGTCTTTTTCGAACACCATTAAATCTGCATGAACGTGATGCGTGTTTACGATTTCAAAAAGTTCGGTTTGCGGTTCTACATATTGTCCTGTTTTTACTTCAACTTTTTGGACAAAGCCTTCTATTGGACTACGTAATGATATACTTTGAGCAATGGTTCCATTTCGTACTGATGACGTGTTTATGTTTAATAGTCTCAATTGAGCTTCCAATCCATTTACCATAGCTTTAGAGGCATCATATTCTGCTTCGGCTTTTTGAAAACTTGCACCAGAGCCAACTCCTGCATCATATAATTTTTGCTGACGTTCATAGTTCTTCTTTAAAAAATTACTGTTGCTAAAAGCATTTAAATAATCGGTCTGCATTTTTATAATATTAGGATGAGATAAATATGCAACCACTTGACCTTTATTAACTTTATCGCCTTCAATAACTTTTATTGATACCACATTTGCACCAACTACAGAAGTTATTGCTGCTTCGTTTTGTGGTGGTACTTCTAATGTGCCATTGGCTTCTACATAACCGCTCATATTACGCAATGCTAGGGTGTCTGTTTTCATTTTTAAGGCATCAAACTGTTGTTGTGATAGCATCACTTCTTCTTCATCACTATGAGCTTCTTCGGCTTCTGGCTTTACATCTTCATTGTGAGCATGACCATCGCCTTCTTTATGGCTTTCTTTATTTCCACAAGCAACTACTAAAAGTGAAACTGTTAGTAATGTTAAGATTATATATCGTGTGTTTTTCATTTTCTTATTTATTAAAATATTGTAGTTGAAATGTGCTTTCTAAATAATTTATTAATGCTTCTTGAGCTTGTAATTCAGATTGAATAGCTTCTTTTATGAGTTGTGTAAACCCTGTATAATCTATCTCTCCTTCTTTATAGGCAAATAAAGCCCCCAATTTTTGTTCTTTCACAAGTGGTAACACCTCATTTTTATAGAAAAACCAAGACGTTTTCCATTTTTGATAATTCTCTTTTGATTGTACAAACTTGGATTGTACTTCTTGTTTTTTGAACTGAATGTTCGTATCAGCAATTTCCTTATCGATTTTTGCGGTTTTAACCTTTGCTTTATTTGTACCAGACAAAAAAGGAATGGAAACACCTGCTTGATAGGTATAAAACCCTGAATTACCATTTAAGTTTTGTAAACCACCTTGAAGATTTAACTTGGGTAAATTATCTGCTTTGGCAGCTTTATATGTGGCTTCTGCTTCTGTTACCTGTAATTGTGCTATACCATATAAGGGATGTTCTTCTAAGTTAAAAGTATCAACATCAATTTCACTAGTGATTTCAAAATCATTGGGAACGGTATAGAATGTATCAGAAACCAACCATAGGTTTAACTGTTGTAATGCAATACTATATTCACTTTTTGATTGCATAAATTTATTTTGAATCTGTAAAGCTTGATTTTTAGCTGCTGAATATTCTAACCTTGAAATAGCTTCTACTTCATAATTTAATGCTACTGCTTTTTCAAAATTGGTATAAATTGAATCTAACTCTCTGTATAAATTATAATTCCTTTTACTCTGCAAGGCATTTGCCCAGGCTTTTTTCACTTCCAATTCTAAATCTAATTCTGAAAGTTGAAACGCTTTTTGAGCTAGTTGAATGCGTTGTTCTTGCAATCGTTTTTTTGCAGAAATACCAAACACATCAATGTTGCTTTGACCAATTCCTATAGTTGTATAAATACCATTTCCGTTATTAATTTCCTCGCCTCCAGTAAAAATTTGAGTCGTTCCAAAATCATAAGCTGTACTTTTTAACTGTTCTTGTTTTCTAATTTCTAATTGCTTTTGTTTTAAAAGTGGAAAATTTTCTTTTGATAATTTAACCGCTTCATTCATTGAAATAGTTGGCAATGTATCGTTAACTACTTGTGCGTTTCCTGTTATTGGCAACAAAAGCATTAAAGCTACCATAGCAGTAACTGTAATTATTTTTTTGTCTGCTCTAAACTTGAATGATTTGTTTTCTACCCAATGATATAATATAGGTAAAACGAACAATGTTAATAATGTAGACGTTAATAAACCACCAATTACAACCGTTGCTAAAGGCCGTTGTACTTCTGCACCAGCTGATGCAGAAATTGCCATAGGTAAAAACCCTAAAACATCTGTAAAAGCGGTTAGCATAATTGGTCTAATTCTTCGTTTTGTTCCCTCTATAATTCTATCTTTAAGATTGGTAACACCTTCATCTTTCAACTCATTCAAACCACTAATCATTACTAATCCATTTAAAACCGCAACACCAAATAAAACAATAAAACCAACTCCTGCTGAAATACTAAATGGCATATCTCGTAACCACAATGCTACGACACCACCAATGGTTGCCATAGGTATTGCGATATAAATCATTAAGGTTTGTGGCAAGGATTTTAAAGCAAAATATATGAGCACAAAAATGAGTAATAACGCAATTGGCACAACGGTTTGCAATCGGTTACTTGCACGTTCTAAATTTTCAAATGCTCCACCATACCTAATAAAATAACCAGATGGCAGTTCTAATTGTGCATCCAATTTAGTTTTAATTTCGCCCACTAAAGATTTCACATCACGTCCTCTTACATTAATACCAACATAGGTTCTTCTGTTTGTATTATCTCTACTTATTTGCATTGGACCTGCTTTGTAGCTTATATCTGCGACTTCCCGAAGTGGAATTTGAGTACCAGACGGTAAGTTGATGTACAAATTTTGAACATCTGAAATATCCTTTCGATTTTGGGAATTTAATCTTACTACTAAATCGAATCGTTTTTCGCCTTCAAAAATAATTCCTGCTGTACCACCTGCAAAAGCCGATTGCACAATTTGATTTAAAGTGTTTATTTGCAGTCCGTATTGGGCTAATTTATTTCTATTGTAAGTAATAGTCATTTGTGGCAACCCTGTTGTGGCTTCGGCTTTCATATCTCCAATACCTTCAGTTCCTGCAATGATTTTGGATATTTCTTCTGCTTTTTGAGACAGGACATTTATATCTTCTCCATAAAGTTTTATGGCAATGTCTTCTCTAACACCTTCCAGCAATTCATTAAAACGCATTTCGATAGGTTGTGTAAATTCATAGTTAACACCAGGAACCATTTCTACCGCTTCTTTCATCTTCTCTATTAATTCATCTTTTGTAGTGGCTGTTGTCCATTCGCTTTTTGGTTTTAAAATCACAAAAACATCGGCTAAATCCATTGGCATTGGGTCTGTTGGGATTTCTGCAACACCAATTCGACTTACAATTTTTTCGACTTCTGGAAACTTTGCTTTTACAATTTGTTCAATTTTTGTGGTCGTTTCAATCGTTTCTGTAAGCGAGCTTCCAGGTTTTAAAATGGCGTGAAATGCAATATCGCCTTCATCGAGTTGTGGGATGAACTCGCCTCCCATTCGACTAAACATAAAAACTGTTAGTCCGAATAGCACGACTGCAATGCCTATAATCCATTTTCCTTTTTGTATCGCTTTAACTAATAAAGGTTGGTATTTTTCTTCTACCCAATGCACAAATTTATCGCCATAAGATTTTTTGTCTGACTTTGGTACTCTTAAAACCAAGGCAGACATCATTGGCACATACGTCAAACAAAGTACCATTGCACCAATCATTGCAAAAATGAAAGTCAATGCCATCGGTTTGAACATTTTTCCTTCAATCCCTTCTAATGCCAAAATAGGCAGGAAGACAATTAGAATAATTAGCTGGCCAAAAAAGGCTGCATTCATCATTTTTTTTGAAGCATTAGAAGCCACTTTATCTCTTTCTTTTGCAGTAAGTTTCTTCTTTTTTAGCACTTGTGATGCAATAAGAAAAACGGTACTTTCTACTATAATTACTGCACCATCGACAATAATACCGAAATCTATTGCTCCTAAACTCATTAGGTTAGCCCAAACATCAAATACATTCATTAGTATAAATGCAAACAATAACGATAATGGAATAGTGGATGCGACTATTAAACCACCTCGCCAATTTCCTAATAAAAAGATAAGTACAAATATTACTATTAATGCGCCTTCAATAAGGTTTGTTGCTACAGTAGATGTAGTTTCTGCGATTAACTTACTTCGATCTAATAAAGGTTCGATAATCACACCTTCTGGTAATGACTTTTCTATTAGAGCCATGCGCTCTTTTACATTCTCGATAACATCGTTTGAATTTGCGCCTTTAAGCATCATTACCAAACCGCCTACAACTTCGCCTTCGCCATCTTGTGTTAATGCGCCATAACGAATAGCTGAACCAAATTGTACTTTGGCAATATCGCCAATAGTTATAGGAATATTATTGACGTTTCTTACTGTGATTTTTTTAATATCATCCAAACTGCGCACTAAACCTTCGCCACGTATAAAATTGGCTTGATGGTTCTTTTCGATATATGCACCACCTGTATTTTGATTGTTGTTTTCTAGAGCCTCAAAGACATCGGTAATTGTTAATCCGATTGCTCGCAACTCATTTGGATCAACAGCGACTTCATATTGCTTAATTTTTCCGCCAATAGCATTAACTTCAACAACACCTTCTACCATTGCCATTTGACGTTGTACAATCCAATCTTGCATGGTGCGCAAATCAGTAACTGAATATTTCTCTTTGTATTCTGGTTTGACTTTAAGTGTGTATTGATATATTTCTCCTAGACCAGATGAAATAGGACCCATTGAAGGTTCTCCAAATCCCTCGGGAATTTGTTCTTTGATGTCGTTGAGTTTTTCAGCGACTAATTGACGTGGCAGATACGTTCCCATATCATCGTCAAAAACAATGGTAACAACTGATAAGCCAAAACGAGAAATTGAACGAATTTCTTGGACATTAGGTAGATTGCTCATTGCTACCTCTACTGGATAGGTTATGATTTGCTCAATATCCTCTGTTCCTAAATTTGGTGCTTGCGTAATGACTTGTACTTGGTTGTTGGTAATATCTGGTACCGCATCTATAGGTACTTGAGTCATACTCCAAATACCAGCTCCAACAATGGTAAGCGTTAGCAAACCAATAATGAATTTGTTATTGATTGAAAAATCAATGATTTTATTAATCATAGAATTATAGTTATAATGAATTTATAAATAAAGAATAGTTACCAAAGAGTATCGATGGTAGCATAGATTTATAATACACCTGCGTAGCAGGTGTTCATTACACTTGTGGTGGTTGTAAAACGGAATTCGTGAAGTCTTTTTCTGAACCGCTTAGGTATAAAACATCTTTTGTGGAAATAAAAGATAATTCTAATTTTAAATCCGGTATATCAAAATGCACAGCACTTACATGGCAGCATTGACAAATACAAAAAGGCGAACATAAATCTGAATCTTGATGTTGATGGTCATTGTCCATTCCTTGTGAAATTTCTGTTTGAACCTCATTATCAAGCGTAACATTATCTTCGCAGGGTGCTAAATTAAGCGCGAAAATATAAATTGATAATATAAAAGCTAAAAATTTCATCGTAGCAAAGATATAAATTATTTAATGCAATGGTATTGCAAATAACGTTAGTATGATTTTTTTATAATAGAAGAGCCTTAAATAACAAGGCTCTTCTATATTTATTATTAATGGTCATGGTCTGAATGATCCTCTTCCTTTATCTCCTTATTGATTCATCATCATTTCGTGGTCGTATTGACAACATCCTGGTAGGTTACTGTAAGCATCTTCATCTCCTGAAACTTTTTCTGTATCGTAACCTGATGCTGCTATTGCTTTGTGAATTGCCATTGCATCTGTTTTAGCATCATCAAAAGACACATCTATTTTCTTTTTATCGACATCCCATGTTGCATTAGCAACACCTTCAACTTTGTTAGCAGCTTTTTCGATAGTTTTTTTACACATTCCGCAATTACCTCTAACACCAAAAGATATGTCTACCATAGCCATGTCTTTAGATACTTCCGTTTTTGTTTCTGTTGTTTCTTGCTTGGTTTCGTTTTTACAACTCGTTAAACCTATAGCCATAATTACAGCTACACTTAAAATTACTTTTTTCATTGTTAAAAAATTTAATTGTTATTATTTGATTTTTATTATTCTATGACTTGTTTTACTTCTCCACAGGTTAGCATTGCACCACCAAAATATGGATTGATTACTTTTTCTTCCCTGCTCAACCAGTACGCTCCAATGTTATCGTCTACCATCGGACAAAACTCAACAAAGACTTTTTCATTGATACCAAATGTCTGAATCGTGCTAATTAAATGTGATGAAAGATGCTTAAAATGATTTCGTTGTGATTCAATATTTGATGCATTTGAAATTGATGTGGCAGATGCTTTTATTTCTTTTTCTAATGACATCCAATGACCATGAGCCTCTTTATCTTTTAATAGCTTCATATCAACTTTAGATAAATTACCCAGTAGTCTTTTCGATTCAGTTATTACATTATTAGATTCATCTTTAAGTAAAGCATCTTTTAATTTGATATAATCATTAAAAACGACTTTCAATTGATTCTGAAAACCCTTGGACACTTTTACCCTCTCATTCATATTAGAATGATTCGCGTTATTTGCTGAAGGATTATTTTCCATTCCAAGATGTCCTTCATGACCAGTCATAACTTTTCCACCTTCTTTATTCATCATTGATTTTTTACCTTGTAATTGCGCTGCTCCATCTACGGTAAATGTTCCATTTGTTACTATCTCATCGTCAATTTTCAAACCATCTAACACTTCATAATTGTCGCCAATTTGATTACCTAACGTAATAATGCGCATTTCAAAAACAGGTTGATTTGGGTCTGTTTTTATATAGACAACTGAACGTTCTCCAGTCCATAAAACGGCTGTGGATGGAATGGTTAATACTTGTTCTTTACTTGAAGTCATCCCTATAACTTTTCCTTCAACAAACATTCCTGGCTTAAAAACATCCAGTTTATTATTAAGTACCGCTCGTAATTTTACAGTTCTTGTTCTGGTATCTAAAACAGGGTCTATAAAATCTACTTTAGCTTCAAATTCTTTATTAGCATAAGCATTGGTAGTGACTAAAATCTTTTGTTCTTTTTTAAATAAATCGATTTGATTTTCATACACATCAAAATTTGCCCAAACTGTACTTAGATTTGCTATTTTGAGCAAAGGTTGGCCTTGTTTGATATAATCGCCTTGTTCTACTAATTTTTCAGAAACTGTTCCTGAAACCGTTGCATAGACAGAAAAGTTTTCTTTAACCTTACCAGAAGTTTCAATTTGATTAATTTGATTTTCAGAGAGCTTCCACAATTTTAATTTGTTGCGCACAGCTTTGTATAATGCAGGTTGTGATTCTTTTAATGAAGCTGCTGTAATAAGTTCTTGTTGAGCTGCATATAATTCGGGCGAATAGATAGTTGCCAATAACTGTCCTTTTCTAACTTCCTCGCCTGTAAAACTCACATTTAGACGTTCTATTCTTCCTGAAAAATAACTGACTTGAACGGCATTAGCTTCTTCATTCTCTACAATTTTTCCAGATAATTTAACTGTATTATCTTCTACTTTACCATTGCCAACTATAGAGGTTTGAATATTTGCCAATGCCATAGCGTTTTCTGTAAGCTTGAATTGGTCTGCTAATAATCCTTCACTTCCATTTGCAGCAGGAATTAAATCCATACCGCAAATTGGGCAATCTCCAGCTTCTGGTTGCATAATCTGTGGATGCATAGAACACGTCCACATTTGATTGGTTTCTGTTACTGCATCATGATTGTGTTCTGTTTCTGTATTTGACGAACCACCAAAAAGGAACCATCCTAATAGAAGTCCCACAGCTAATATTCCTATGTAAATTATATATTTTTTCATTTTCTATATTTTAATATTTCTTAATCTTAATGCATTCACTATTACTGACACCGAACTAAAACTCATGGCTAACGCTGCAATCATAGGCGAGAGTAAAATTCCGAAAAACGGAAACAAAACACCTGCTGCAATAGGCACTCCTAATGTGTTATAGATGAGAGCGAAAAACAGATTTTGTTTAATGTTCTTCATTACGGCATCACTCAAATGTCGCGCCTTAACAATACCGTGTAAATCTCCTTTTACCAAGGTTATCATGGCACTTTCTATGGCGACATCTGTTCCCGTTCCCATAGCAACACCTACATCACTTTTAGCAAGTGCTGGTGCATCATTAATACCATCGCCTGCCATAGCAACGACTTTTCCTTTTTCTTGTAGTTTCTCTACTTCTTTGAGTTTATCCTCAGGCAACATACTTGCTTTAAAATCTGTAAGATTTAATTCTGATGCTACTGCTTGCGCTGTGTCGTGATTATCGCCTGTTAACATGATGACTTCAATACCTTTATCTTGAAGTTCCTTAATAGCTTTGGCGCTAGTCCCCTTAATTTTATCTCCTATAACTACATAACCAGTAACCGTTTCATCTATGGATAAGTATGAAACCGTTTTACCTTGTTTTTGATAAGTTTTAGCTTCTTCCTCCATTTGTGAGGTTATCTCTGCATTAGCATAATCCATCATCTTAGGATTTCCCAATGCTATTTTTTTATTATCAATAGTAGCTTCTACACCTTTACCTGTAACTGCGCTAAATGCATCTGATTTTAAAATTTCAGAATTTTGTACTTTTCCATATTTAACCGTAGCTTCCGCTAATGGATGTTCGCTGTTATTGTTCAACGAAACAATATATTTCAGAATGTCATTTTCGCTAAAATCAGCATCAAAAGAACCTACTGTTTCAACGGTTGGTTTTCCTTCTGTAATTGTTCCTGTCTTATCTATAATTAGCGACGTAACCTTATCCATTTTTTCAAGTGCTTCGGCATTTTTAATCAATACACCATTTTGAGCACCTTTACCAACACCAACCATTACAGACATAGGTGTTGCCAATCCCAATGCACAAGGACAAGCTATTATCAAAACAGCAATAGCATTCACAAAGGCATAAACATAAACTGGTTCTGGTCCCCAAATTGCCCAAACCGCAAAAGTTAGTAATGAGATAATGACCACAACAGGCACAAAATAACCTGATACTTTATCGGCTAAATTTTGAATTGGCGCACGACTTCTACTGGCATTATTAACCATGTGGATGATTTGAGAGAGTAGTGTATCGCTCCCCACTTTTTCAGCTTGCATTAAAAAAGATTGGTTGCCGTTTATTGTTCCGCTACTTACTTTATCATTTACTGTTTTATTAACAGGAATTGGCTCTCCTGTAATCATAGATTCGTCAATGGTTGTATCTCCTTCTGTTATCGAGCCATCCACAGGAATCTTATCGCCTGGTTTTACTTTTAGAATATCATTTAATTCAATAGCATCGATGGTTACTTCAACATCTTCGCCATCTACTATTTTTATAGCTTTATTGGGTGCTAACTTTAATAATTCTTTTACTGCTGAATTGGTTTTACTATGCGCACGAGCTTCTAAAAGTTGACCTAAAAGCACCAATGTTAGAATGACGGTTGCTGCTTCAAAATAGACATGTACTGCTCCAGATTCTGTTTTAAACTGACTTGGAAAAATATCTGGAAAAAACATACCAAAAACACTAAATAACCAAGCGACGCCTGCACCTATTCCTATGAGTGTAAACATATTAAGATTCCATGTTTTTATGCTTTTATAGGCACGCTCAAAAAACATCCACGTCGCATAAAACACAACTGGAATTGATAGGACAAACTGAATCCAATTCCAATATTTTTGTTCCATTATATCGTATAATGGATTGTTGGAAAACATTTCACTCATTACGATTAAGAATATTGGCAATGTGAACACTACAGCAATCTTAAACTTCTTTAATAATTTTTTATAGGTTTTCTCTTCTGCTGAACTATCTGCTTCCATTGGTACTAAATCCATTCCGCATTTAGGACAAGAACCTGCTTCATCTTTAATTATTTCTGGATGCATGGGGCACGTCCATTGTTCTGATGAAGATGTGGACAAATTTTGTTCTTCAACTAAATCCATTCCGCAGACAGGACAATCGCCTGGTTTATCATAGTTTTTATCGCCTTCGCAATGCATAGGACAATAAAAAGTACCTGTTCCTGCTTTTGGTGGCTGTTTTTCCTTTTCTACTTTGTTATGGTGGTGTTCTCCTAATTTATGAATACTATAATTTCCGCTATCCTTCTCTAAAGCTTCTTGAAGCCTTTCTATGGGAATATGAGATTCCATTTCGATTGTTGCTTCTGCTTTTTCTAAATCAACTGAAGCCTTTGAAACACCTTCCACTTTTGAAAGTTTTTCTTCTACGTGACTGCTACAACCGTTGCAAGTCATTCCATGTATGTGATATGTATGTTTCATTATTGCTGTGTTAAATAATTAATAATTGTAGTTTGCACATAGTAGATTTTAACAGACTCAATTTGATTTATTTGAAACTTCAGTTGCAATTCTTGTATGTCCAAAACGTCATTAAAATCAATCGTTCCTGTTTCGTAATTTTTAATAAGAATCTCTTCAGCGTCTTTAGCTTGCTTTAAGTTCTTCGTTTGGGTTGCATAACTTATTCTTGCTGAAATCTTATCGTTTACTGCTTTATCTAATAGTATTTCTAATGCATTTGTGCGCTCTTGTTTTTGTACTAAAATCCCTTGCTGTTGCAACTCATTTTGTTTGGTTTGGGATTTGTACTTATTATTAAATATGGGAATTGATACTGATACCATTGGCATAATGATATCTTTTCCATTGTCCCTAAAATCCATGTTAGGACGTTTATCAACATTGATATAATCTAAACCGAAACCAATCATTGGACTACTTTCTTTTTGATTCAATAATTCAGATTGCTCTACCGACTGATAGAGTTTATCGAATTTTAGTAATTCAGGATGTAGAGATAAATTTCCAGAATTGATTTCAAAATCTTCTGAAGGAATTATTAACTCATTAATAACAGAAACTTGTACATCCTTATCACGATTTAAAAGCTTATTAAAAGTAGTTTGTTCTGCTAAAAATTGTTGACTTAAAACATCTAATAACTGTTGCATTTCATTTTGACGCATTTGCAATCGTAAAACATCTACAGCTGAAGCTTTGCCAACTTCAACCGATGTTAATGCTAACGTTTCGTAGGTTTTAAGTAGTTTAATATTCTCGTTTAAAACGTCTTGTTTTGCTTTATTAGCGTAGAGATTATAATAGGATTGCGATACAGAAGCCATCAGTTTTCTTTTGGCAATAACAATGTCCTCGTATTTAGCATCTGCCAAAGCACTCACATAGTTTTCTCTTGTGGTAATATTACCAAACCAAGGCAACATTTGTTTTGCTGATACTTTGAAGCGTTGCGCTCCTGTTCGGGTTTCTGGCTCGCTTACAAAGTAACCCACACCAAATTCGGTATTAGGCAATGTATTTACTTCATTCACTTTTTCGGAAGCAATACTATACTGTAATTCAAACTTTTGAATTTCAGGATTTTTATTTAATGCTTCATTAATAAGCGTTTCTAATTCTTGTGCATTAGAAACACTAAAAGTTAATAAACCTATGAGTGTATAAATTATTCTTTTCATTTGTTTGCTCTTTTCAATTTAAACTCTTCTCTCCAGCTGTATAATACCGGTACAATAAAATAAGAGGTAATATCTATAACCATTCCGCCAAATATTGGAATTGCCATAGGTATCATAATATCACTTCCTTTTCCTGTGGATGTCAATACTGGTAACAGCGCCAAAATGGTAGTTACAGTAGTCATTAAACACGGACGAATACGTTTTTCGGCTGCTTGTAAAGCGGAAGCTCTAATACTCTTTTTATCAGAAGGTTTTTCACGCTCAAAAGTTTGCGTGAGGTATGTTGCCATAACGACACCATCATCTGTAGCAATACCAAATAATGCTATAAAACCTACCCAAACCGCAACACTTAAATTAATAGTTTTCATATTGAAAAGGTCTCGCATATTCTCTCCAAACAAACTAAAATTGAAAAACCAATCTTGACCGTACAACCATATCATTATAAAACCCCCTGCAAAAGCAACTGTTATTCCTGTAAAAACCATGAGTGACGTAGTAACAGATTTGAATTGGAAATATAGAATCAAGAAAATAATAGCAAGTGCTAATGGAACGACAACAGAAAGCGTTTTTTCTGCTCGTAACTGATTTTCATAAGTGCCTGTAAATTTATAGCTGATGCCCTTTGGAACAGTTAATTCTCCTGAATCTATTTTCTGTTGAAATAAAGCTTGCGCATTTTCAACAACATCAACTTCTGCAAACCCATCTAATTTATCAAACAACACGTAGCCAACTAAAAAGGTGTCTTCACTTTTAATTACCTGTGGACCTTGCTCATACCGAATCGTCGCTAATTCACTTAATGGAATAGGACTTCCTTTTTCAACAGGAATATAGATGCCTTTTATATCTTCTGGATTACCTCGTAGCTCTCTAGGGTATCGCACTCTAACAGCATAGCGTTCTCTTCCTTCTACAGTTTGAGTAATAGCCATACCGCCAATTGCTACTTTCAGCACACTTTGTACATCTTCTATAGATACACCATAACGTGCTATTTTTTCTCTATCAATATCAATAAGTAGATAAGGTTTCCCTACAATTCTATCTGCAAAAACAGCTTGCTCTTTTACACCTTCTGCTTGTTTAAGAATGGTTTCTAGCTGCAATCCAAACGCTTCAATTTGTTTTAAATCTTGTCCTTTTACTTTTATTCCCATTGGTGCACGCATTCCTGTTTGAAGCATTACCAATCTGGTTTCTATCGGTTGTAATTTTGGTGCAGAAGTAACTCCTGGTAATTTAGTAACTCTAACTATTTCATTCCAAATATCATCAGGACTATTAATTTCTGGTCGCCAATTACGATAGAATTCGCCATCATTATCTTCGATAAGTTGAGCATGTATAACTTTTGTAAAAACAACATTTTCGGAATTATTAGGATTGGCGATAAATGTTCCATCTTTCAACTCAAAAGCACCATCGTCATTTACTTTGTAACGTTGTCTTTTTCCTTTTGAGTTACGCATGTATTCAGACTTATACTGAATCATGTTTTCGTACATAGATAAAGGCGCAGGATCTAATGCAGATTCTGTTCTACCAGACTTTCCTACTACGGTTTCAATTTCTGGAATGGTGGCTACAGCCATATCTAATTGCTGAAGCACACGTTTATTTTCGGCAACACCTGAGTGTGGTAATGAGGTTGGCATTAATAGAAAAGAGCCTTCGTTTAAAGATGGCATAAATTCTTTTCCTGTATTGTTCATAATCCATCCTCCAGAAACAAGCACAGTTGCTGGAATAATTAAAAACAAAAGTTTGTTTGCTAAAGCCCAGTTTAAAATCTGTCCATAATAACTTCTAAAAATTGAAAATATTCCTAAAATTCCGAAGCAAATAATAGCTACAAAAATAAGATTGACTAAAATACTTCTGTCAAAGCCTAGTGGTCTCCAATATTCGGCAAGTAAAAAAATAATGGCAGTACACGAAATAATAATATTTACAAGATTGCTGTTTTTCTTATTTAGTTTACCCAAGACTCCAAGTAAACTAGTAATACCAAAAGCAATTAAAATAATCCCTAACCAATATCCAGTAACCATAATTGCTATTCCAGCAATTATTAAAGCACCATTTATGATGTATTTAAATGACTTTTTAAATGATGTTTTTCTGAATAAATAAGCTGCTAATGGTGGGATTAGAAATAAGGCAATAACCAAAGATGCTGATAACGCCATCGTTTTGGTAAATGCTAATGGTCTAAACAATTTTCCTTCTGCACCAATCATTGTAAATACAGGAACGAAGCTGATAATTGTAGTTAATACCGCAGTTAAAATCGCTCCAGAAACTTCGGCAGTCGCATTATAAACTACTTCATTCGTAGTTAACTCTGTACCATCTTCTCGTAATCGTAATTTGTCATCATCGAGATGGCGAATCATATTTTCTGCGAGAATGACGCCTACATCTACCATAGTTCCAATTGCAATAGCAATACCAGAAAGTGCTACAATATTGGCATCTACGTTAAACAGTTTCATGGTAACAAATACCATTAATACGGCGACAGGCAACAATCCAGAAATTAAAATAGAAGCTCTTAAATTGAAAACCATAACAATAATAACCAAAATGGTAATTAATATTTCTAGTGTCAACGCTTCATTAAGCGTGTCTAATGTTTCTTCAATAAGCTCGGTACGATCATAGAAAGGAACAACTGTTAATTGAGATGTTCGTCCATCTGCCAATACCTTTGAAGGTAATCCACCTTTCAGCTCCTCAATTTGCGCCTTTACATTATTAATGACTTCCATTGGATTTGCACCATATCGTGCCACTACAACACCACCAACGACTTCCGCACCTTCTTTATCCAATAAACCTCTTCGTGTTGCTGGACCTAATGATACTTTACCAATGTCTTTAATCTTAATTGAAGTAAAATCCTCTGAAGTAACTACAGCATTTTCAATATCTTCAACAGATTTCACATAACCCAAACCACGTACTAAATATTCAGCTTGATTAATTTCTATAGTCTGCGCACCAATATCTTGATTACTACTTTTAACCGCTTTTACAATCTGGTTTAAACTAATGTTATATTGACGCATCAGCTCTGGATTGACATCCACCTGATACTCCTGTACATAACCACCAATGGAAGCGACTTCAGAAACACCGCTTGCAGTAGATAAAGCATATTTCACATAGTAATCTTGAATGCTACGCAGTTCGTGTAAATCCCAACCACCAGTAACATTTCCATTTTCATCTCTACCTTCAAGAGTGTACCAAAATATTTGTCCCAAACCTGTGGCATCTGGTCCCAATGCAGGATTAACACCTTCTGGTAATAATCCACTTGGTAATGAATTGAGTTTTTCTAGAATACGACTGCGACTCCAATAGAATTCTATATCTTCTTCAAAAATGATATAGATACTTGAAAACCCAAACATAGAAGAACTACGAATGGTTTTTACTCCTGGAATACCGAGTAAAGAAGTCGTTAATGGATAAGTGATTTGGTCTTCTATATCTTGTGGCGAACGACCATCCCACTTTGTGAATACAATTTGTTGGTTTTCTCCAATATCTGGAATGGCGTCAACCGCTACAGGGTTGCTTGGCAAAAATCCTGTATCCCAATTAAAAGGTGCGTTTACAGTTCCCCATCCTACAAAAAGGACGAGTAACAGAACTGCTACGAGTTTATTTTCTATTAAAAATTTGATGCTTTTATTTAGCATTGGCTTTGATTATTAAACAGTTAGACATTGGCGTTAGAAAAACACCGAATACAGCAAATTATCCTTATGACATAAAGTCATAGGATAAATCAGTCTATTGTTTAAAAATCAAATTAAATACGTCTCGTCAATTTTGTAGAGTTGCCTTATGACGAGTGGCGGTTTGTATTCTTCAAAAGAAGATACATTGTTATCTAAACCTTCAAAAAGGTTAATATAAGTATAAACAAATGAAGCGATGAATACTTGTTGTTCAAAAGAAATTTTGTCAACTTGTAATTGTAGTTCGTCTTGACCATCAACTACCAATTGTTCATCATTACAACAATTCTTTTTTGTAATAGAACAACCTTCAGTTGAAGGATTATCCATTTCCATTCCGCATCCTTCAGCTTTATGGAACATAGCAGTTTCTACCAAAGTATCTCCACAATAATGCATACTGAGCGTAAATGACATTGTAGAGAGTAACACTACAAAAGCCATTGCCAAAGACATTGCTTTATGGAATACTTGTTTCATATTGAGTACAAAGGTATAAAATTTTAACAACTCCTAAATTTTGTTTAACAGAAGTTTAGATATAAAACTGCAAAAAACAAATAATCAATTTACCACTTACCCATTTTTGATAGCACCTTTTTGTACTTCAACATTTGGATATCGTCTTTACAATATGGATGTTCTAAAAGTTCTTTAAGTTTACCTATAAACTCTTTTGAAACAAACCCTTTTTTCTTTAAAACATCAAATAAAACGAGGGCTTGCTCTGCCCTATATTTAGCTTTTTTCAAAAACTCTTCTCCATTTTCTGGGTTTTCATAATGGTTTTGAATATCAAAATGTTTATCAATATCTCCTTTGTATGCTACTAATAAGTTTTCAGCATTCTGTTGTGTAACTCCATTTGTTGTAAATACATAGTCTCTGTCTTGAGTAAGTCTATTAATTCTCGTTTGTCCATCTGCGTAATCATTAGGATGAATCTCTAAATAATGTGAACGATCCAAGGGTAAAGTAATAACTGCTTTGGGATCATATAAACCTTGAAATTTATTAGTTTCAAAATGCCTAATTGAAACTGGATTATCGCAAGTAATTATTGGCGCATTTGAATCTTCTATTTTAATTACATTTATTGTACAATCGTATTTGTATTTAACAAAGTTTCCCCATTGTTCAAGATGGTTAACTAAGAAGGCAGTTCTTGAACGTTCATCGTACTGTTTTTTAACCTCCTCTATTTCATCAATATGAAATTCCATTTTCTCTCCAAATAAATTCATTTTTATCAAACCATGTTCATTTGCTGTATGAGCTGCCCTATCAAAGATTTGTTTATTCATACCTTTTTGAAGATTTAAAATTCTTGGTGTACGAAAATATAATGATAGACATACATATAGTATTTGAATTTTTTGCTCTTGACTAACTGTCAATACCTTTTCATCAACAAGTAATTTATATATTTTTGGAAACTCGCTATCAACATTTTCAGCATAATGTTTTTCTAAGGCGTATTTTACTTCATCTGATTCGGCAGGAATTGTATAAATGTTTTTTTCAAAACAAATATCTTTTGTGCTTATTTGCTCTAAAAGCATATCATTGTCCATTTTATAAACATCGACAAAATGATTTCTTTTTCTTCCTTCAACTGCAAAGTTCTTTAAATATGAACGTGGTATATAATGTTGCTTTATTGGATTTGACATTATTCTATTCTTTTGTTGAGACTTCTTGTTTCATTAAAACTCGCCACGTTAAAGGAAAAGGCTGGCTTTTGTAGTGCCTACTTGCAACGTGAGCAACAATATCGAAACTATGCTTAAAAATTTTAAAGTCCTTTTCTGGTCCGAAGAGTTCCATTTCTGATACCATTTCTTTTTTGTACTCTTCTACATTCTCGTATATTGTTACAGAATGTTTTAGTGTTCCTTCGCCACGACTATAATCCTGAACACATATTTTATTTTCCATTTCTTCAAGTGGAAACCATATTTGCAAGTTCAAATCTGGAAAAAGTTCAGTAGGGATCTTGCGGACAAACTGATATAGGTCTTCATCCTTTAAAACTAAAGTGTATTCTGCCAATATAAGAACTATCATTGAAGACTGAATTTCACATTCTTCATCTCCATTATGAATATCCACCAGCTTATCATAACTTTTTCTAAACAATGGGAAAAACTTATTTATTTTATATCTGTTATTAAAACCTAAAGTCATTTCAGAAATCCATTTTTTGGCTGGGTTAAAGTTTCTTGTAAAATTCATTAAGTTAAGTGCTAAAGCTATTTCAATACTATGCACATCGTATTCTGGATATTTTGAAGGTGGATTGTTTTTTATAAACAAACATAATCCGTTACTAATTGAAAGAGCGCTTTGGTAATATGTTTGAGCATGCTCTTCATTACCTTCTCTATAATGGATTCTAAACTCTTGTATTTCCGTTAACCCTATTGTTGCTATAATTCCTATTTCTTCCCAAACATTAAGACTGTACTCTAGACTATTTCTGCTGTATTTATATATACTGTGCTCTGTTTTGTAATGTTTAGCAACTTTGTTAAAATAATAGACACCTATATTTCTTTTTAAAGAATGGATTTTGTAAAATTCCTGTCTTACAAAATTTTTCTCCAAATGATTACCTTCTTGCATAAAGTGCCAGCTTAGTAACAAACATCGTTCACTTGCATAAATTGAAGGTTTCAAATTATTATTGTCTTGAGACCATTTATATATAATGTTAAGGCATAATCGTACCAGTCTTAACTTTTTTAATATTTGTCTTTTTTGTTTGGGTTGCTTGTCTAAAATTTTTTGAATCAGCGTATAGAAATGTGATAAATCATAATCTGGTAAATCTAAAAATGCCAAAGACTTTCTTAATAATGATTGATATTCTTGTGGAAATAGTTTTTCACTAACAAGATAGTCGTCAAGCATTGCAGTTATTTCGCCTGTACCCCAAAAATCATATTCAACAGCATCTGTAGTATTCTGGTCGATATATTGTGTCCAATCAACTAAAACATTTTGATTTATAACACCATTAGTACAAACTATTATTTTTTTAGGAAGTTTTTTTAAACGATTTGTAAGTGATGTTGGAATAAACGTGTCTTTAATTTGGTTTAGAGTTGAGCGTATGGCGTTGACATCTCCATCCCAAGTGGTTCTTGTTAGATTACCTTGTTTTACAGCGAACAAAAACACCTTCTTAATACCATCTTCTGGATCAATACCTACAGCTGAAATATCTACACCAAATTGACGACCTTTCATTGGCTTTGAGATAGTTGTAAATTTCATTCCAACTAGCAGATCAGTCAGCAACACATCAAGTTCTTTATCTTCTTTTAAAAGATTAATATATTCACTCAGTAAAAATCTCATTGCCTTCTTTTAAAATTTTGCCATAGTAACCGTTCTGTTGCTTGACCTATGGGGTCTATAAATTCGCCTCTTGGCATTTCGCCACTATGCGAAATAAGTGCTGGTGTCATCTTTTCGGTGTATTTGCCTTGGTATTTTGAAAATGTAGACTTTCCCGTTCTGTAATTGATATTCGTAATCATACTTAAAAATGATGAACTTTCTGACTCACTCTCTTTATAGGATTTATTAAATTTTCTATTCTGTATTTTATTATAATATATCATTCTTCTCTCTGAAGGCGCAAACTCTTTTAGGTTTTCTAGATCTGAATACGCCTTGTATTTATCTTCCCCTTCATCAACAATATCTTTTATTATTTTTTTAAGTTTTCTATTGGCAGTCTTCTTTTTTAAATTTAAAAACTCAATAGTTGAATAATAATTAAAAATTAAGTGGTTAATAAATAAATCAGCTAAGAAAATTACAACCTCTTTATTGTCTACTTTTTGTTCGAGTATGGAATATATCAAAGATAAAGAGGTGTCTTTATCATAAACATAGGCAAGTATTTTGTACGTGATATATTCAATATCGTAATCTGAAAAGTCCTTTATTAGAACTTCTGAAACCGTCAATCCTGATAAATCTCTCATATATCTAGCACTATTCATTTCAAAAATGGCAATATGAAAATTTGGATTGTCTTTATTTAACCAATTTGTATATAGCTTTTGGAAATCTGAATAAAAATCATCGCAAAGTGTATTCAGCAAATGGCTGAAATATTCTATTTTTCTAGCATTTTTTGGACTTATCCCTACCCAATCTGTAATAAAACCAACTACCAAATCTAAATTGGTTTTAGCCACATTTTCCAATCGATAAGCCAATTGATTATACGCTCCTGCATGTTCTATATCAATGTGAAGCAACAATGGAAGATATTTTTTAAAGAGGTGTATTTCGTTACCTAAATCTATATTGTAATCCAAAAAGTAAATGAGCTCTAATTGAATTTCAATAGTCTTAATACTTGATAGCTTATCTATAATTTTATCTGTATTTTTTAATTCATTTCTTTTATTTCTAATGGTAAAGAAAACTGATGGCCATAACTCCTTAAGAGTCTTATTATTAATAATACTATTGAATTGTTTCTTAATCCAGCTCACAAATGTTTTTGGTGTTGTTTTCGCTATCAAATCAATTTTGACGATAGATTTTATTCCTATTTCATTTAAGCTTATGTTATCATCTTCGATTAGGCGTTTAATTTCATCTATTGAAAACTTTTGGTCTGAATGATATAATCCGGATAGAATATCCATTAATGTAAAATACGAATCAGGATTTTTCGTTTCAAGTGTTTTTAAATAAATTTCTTTACCAAAAGAAGCATCCTCTTTTGCTTCGCGAGTAATGGCTATTTGAAGATTTCTTACAGGATAGTTACTTTTTAAGTTTTTAAGCAATTCTGGTAGTGCCTTAACATAAAGGTCTATATCAACATTTTTAATATTGTCACAAAAGGTTCTATAATCTTGCCATCGATTGGAAGGCTCTTTATTGTCTAATAAGTCTTGTAGAAATTGCAAATGAAAAGGGTTATAATTTTTGACTAAAGTTAAAAAAGAATTGATACCGTTCTGAAAAAGAGTAACAAAGTTTTTTTCCATTCTACCAAAAGAAATCAAACTATATCAAATACTATTAAATGGACAAAAAGAAACAAAATGTTGTACCTATGTTGTACCCAAACATTTTTCCGAGCTTATTTTAAATAAAAAAAGCCGAAGATTTCTCTTCGACTTTTGTACAGGCGGCGAGACTCGAACTCGCACACCTCGCGGCATTAGATCCTAAGTCTAACGTGTCTACCAATTCCACCACGCCTGCATTTTATTTTTTTTAACACTAATAATTAGGTTAAATCCTAAGTCTAGCGTGTCTACCAATTCCACCACACCTGCAACTTTCCAATAAATATTGGGATGCAAATATAAACAATAGTTTCAATATTCAAATAACTTTAATTAGGAAAAAATAGCGCTCATTTTCGTATTTTTGAATGAATTTCAAAAAACTTCATTTCATGCAACATATCCAATCTTATATAGAAGAACATAAAGATCGTTTTTTAAACGAATTAATTGAACTTTTAAAAATACCTTCTGTAAGTGCTGATCCTGCGTTTAAAGAACATGTATTCAAAACAGCAGATATAATCAAACAAAGCTTATTAAAAGCAGGTTGTGATCATGTTGAAGTTTGTGAAACAGAAGGCTTTCCTATAGTATATGGCGAAAAAATAATAGACACAGAATTGCCTACTGTTTTAGTTTATGGGCATTACGATGTGCAACCAGCAGATCCATTAGAATTATGGCATTCGCCTCCATATGAACCTGTAATTAAAAAAACAGATATTCATCCTGAAGGTGCTATTTTTGCTCGAGGAGCTTGTGATGACAAAGGACAAATGTATATGCATGTTAAAGCTATGGAGTTTATGACATCTACTAACCAATTGCCATGTAATGTTAAATTTATGATTGAAGGCGAAGAAGAAGTTGGTAGTGTCAATCTATCAAAATTTGTAAAAACCAATCAGGAAAAATTAAAAAATGATGTTATTCTAATTTCTGATACAGGAATGATTGCCAAAGATGTCCCTTCGATAACTACTGGATTACGAGGATTAAGCTATGTTGAAGTTGAAGTAACAGGACCTAATAGAGATTTACATTCTGGATTGTATGGTGGTGCTGTCGCTAATCCTATAAATATTATTACTAAAATGATAGCTTCATTACATGATGAAAATAATCGGATCACAATTTCTGGCTTTTATGATAAGGTAGAAGAACTTTCTAAAAAAGAAAGGGCTGAAATGGCAAAAGCGCCTTTTTCTCTGGAAAATTATAAAAAAGCTTTAGATATCGATGCTGTTTATGGTGAAGAAGGCTATACAACTAACGAACGTAATTCTATTCGACCAACACTAGATGTTAATGGTATTTGGGGAGGTTACACTGGTGAAGGTGCAAAAACTGTAATTGCAAGTCAAGCCTTTGCTAAAATTTCGATGCGATTAGTACCACATCAAGATTGGGAAGAGATTACACAATTATTTAAAACTCACTTTGAAAGCATTGCTCCAAAAGGTGTTAGAGTGAAAGTAACACCACATCATGGCGGACAAGGTTATGTTACACCTATTGACAGTATAGGGTATAAGGCTGCTTCTAAAGCTTATCACGATACTTTTGGCAAAACCCCAATACCTCAACGAAGTGGAGGGAGTATTCCTATTGTATCGCTTTTTGAGCAGGAATTAAAAAGTAAAACTATCTTGATGGGATTTGGGTTGAATAGTGATGCCATACATTCACCTAATGAACATTTTGGCGTGTGGAATTATATTAAAGGTATAGAAACTATTCCACTATTTTACAAGTATTTCACTGAGTTAAAGCATTAGAAAGATTCTATTCTTTAACAATTTTATAAGTTCCTGTTTTTTCAGAATTAGTAACTCTTAAGAAATAAACCCCTTTCGTCAATGCTTTAACATTTATAGAAGCTGATGTAATTGAAGGTTTTTTTCGTAATACTATTTTTCCAGTAACGTCAAATACTTCAAAAGTGACAGAGGTGTCGTTAACATTATTTAACTCAACATTAATATGAGAGGTTGCCGGGTTTGGAAATATTTTTATTTCAGTAGCTGAAAATGCTTCTAAAGCTAACGTATCAAAAATAATACAATCACTTATCTCCGTACACAAACCCGATGTGACTTGTACAGCATAGTTACCATTTACGTTAGGCACGAACGACTGATTTGTTTCACCAGAAATAGGCATCCCTGTGTTACAGTCGATCCATTGATAGGATGCCGAAGTTTGATCTGCCGTTAACATGGTTGTCGTTTGTGTAACATTATTATCAACATTTACTAATCCGCCAGCTGTAGCCATATATGCTGTGACCAGTTTTGTTAACTCATGAAAATAAGGTAAATCTATCGAACTAAACCGATCAGCTGACGTATGATAAAATGGTGTTTGGTCATTGGTTTCCCAAGACTCACCAAGTAGAACTGCACTATAATTAAAACTCCAAAAACTAGAATGGTCACTTGAGGCAGTACCAGGATTTACGGTAACCACACTTAAATCAAATGAGTACGTATTAAGTACAGTTATAATATCATTCATCATGTCAACAGAATTCGCAAAATTTTGAACATCAATATCAAATTCATTGTCACCTGACGTTCCAGGGGCATCACCATCATAACCTATCATGTCTAAGTTTAACACGCCTAGTATATTATCGCCATTGTTAAAAGCTTCATTTGCATAAAAAAATGACCCATTAAGTCCAATTTCTTCTTCATCCCATAACGCATAAACAATCGTATTATCCAAACATTGGGTTGATAAAATTCTTGCAGCTTCTAAAACAGCTGCTGTACCTGTAGCATTATCATCAGCGCAGTAATCTGCTACAGTGTCATAATGTGCACAAATAAGATAAATGTTGTTTGGATTGGTTTTACCTAGCTGTGTTGCAATGATATTCCTTCCGTTAGAATCAAATTGCTGATCCGTTATTATAATGTTATCTAATGCTTCAAACTTTTGAACAAGATAATCAGCTGCAATATCATTATTAGCTTGCTGTCTATTTAAGATAGTAACTGTATTGCCATCTACAACAGTAGATTGTTCCCCAGAAAACTCTCTAACGGTCAACGTTAGCTCACTTAGGTCGACTTCGTCAATAATATCTTGAATCGATTGTCCGTATGAATATAATGAACATAATAAAAAGCAGATAATAGTAGTTTTAAACATCTTCATCGTGGGCACTTTTTCTAGTAATTTTTATCAAATATAGTGGATTTTAACAAAATAGATTACGATGAGATTTGCAAATTAAAAATTTTGTTCTACATTTGTAGAGTTAATTCTAAAAATGTAGAATAATGCAATTATCAAAAACTGAAGAACAACTCATGCAATATTTATGGCGATTAGATAAAGCCTTTATGAAAGACCTGCTTGATGCTTATCCAGACCCTAAACCAGCAAACACTACTGTAGCTACGTTATTAAAACGAATGACAGACAAAGGCTTTATCTCTTACAAACTTTATGGTAAATCACGGGAGTACTACCCATTAGTAAAGAAAAAAGACTATTTCTCAAAGCATGTAAACTCACTTATTAAAACATTCTTCAATGATAGTGCAAGTCAATTCGCTTCTTTTTTTACAAAAGAGACCGATATGTCTAAGGAAGAATTAGAAGATTTGAAAGCGCTAATAGACCATGAAATCAAAAAGAAATAACTATGCTTATTTATCTATTAAAATCTAGTGCTTGCTTGGCAATCTTTATGATATTCTATAAGCTGTTTTTAGAAAAAACCAGCATTCATAATTTCAAAAGATTATATTTACTAAGTGTTATATTCTTGGCTTTTATCATTCCAACAATAACATTTATAAAATACGTAGATCCTGTAAAAATTAATTTTGATAATACAATCCCCGTAACAAATAGTTTTACAGATCATACTACACTTCAAGAATTATCAAAAAAAAATTATACTAGATTAATCTTATGGTCAATCTACATCTTTGTATCAGCTATTTTTCTTTTTAAGTTTTGCCGAAATTTATTTCAGATTGTATATAGAATAAAGAACAACCCAAAACAAAGATCAAGAAATTTTATAAATGTGCTAGTGGCAAACTTAACGGTTCCACACACATTTTTTAGCTATATATTTTTGAATAGATCTGGGTTTGAAAACAACGAAATTCCAAAAGAGGTTTTACTACACGAACAAACTCATGCCAAAGAGAAACATAGTGTTGATATCATTATTATTGAGCTTATACAAATAGTTTTTTGGTTTAACCCTCTTATTTATTTACTTAAAAAAGAGATCAAACTCAATCACGAATTTTTAGCCGATAATTCTGTTTTAAACAATGATATTGAAATGTCAACATACCAAAACATTATACTGAGTTTCTCATCAAAGAATTTAGATCAACAATTGGCAAATGCTATTAATTATTCATCAATTAAAAAACGATTTACAATTATGAAAACATCAACATCAAAAACATCAAAATGGATTAGGAGTCTTCTAATCTTACCATTAATAGCTATACTATTATATAGCTTTACTGAGCGCAAACAAGTCGTAAAAGAAATGGGTGCTGCTAAACACAAAACAACTAATTCTGAAGGTGTATCTAACGATTTAATACATGTTTACCAAGAGTTCATTTCAGAATTCAATAGAACAAACAAATTAAATTATCCAGAGTATGAAAGAATGATATCAATATATAATTCAATGTCAGACAAACAAAAGGCTATAGTTGAACCGTATCCAAAGGTCCCAATTTTAGATTTATCAAACACTAAAGCTAAAGCACCTTCTGAATCGCAATTCGAGTCTTGGAAAAATGAAAAAGAATTTGCAATCTGGTTAGATGGCGAACCCATCCAAAATGAAAAATTGAAGTCATTATCAGCAAATGGCATTTCACATTATGTTGGAAGTTTTGTTCATAAAAATGCGCGTAGTGAAGAATTTCCTCAAACATATCAATTAAGTCTGTATACCAAAGAAGGGTTTGAAAATACTTTTCAAAAATCGAAAGTAAATGAATACAGAACATTGTCTCGAGTATATTCAGAATCTATTCAAAACTATTTGCGAGGAGATCAAAAAGACAATTCAGAGTTGAAATTACTCAAAGAACGAATGGATCGTATCTATAATTCATTTTCTGAAAAAGAGCTAAAACAAGGTAATATCTTGCCAGCACCACCTTTGCCTGCAAAACAAGATCCTAAAGTAGTTAAAATTAAAGAAGCGCCTGCGCCTCCTAAACAAGAACCAAAAGCGGTTAAAATTAAAGAAATTCCTGCGCCTCCTAAAGCACCACAACCAACTAGAATAGAGGTTGTGGAAGTACCAAACCCACCAAAAACACCTCAACTAAAAGAAGTAAAATTGACACCTCCTGAACCTAAGTCTCCTTTGAATTTTATAACAGATATGACCAAGAAGAATGCGAAGTTTTATTATAAACTAAAAGAAATTTCATCTGACAAAGCTATTCAGCTAATCAAAAAAAATGATAAACTTCATATCAATGCTCAAAAAACAGATACAAAACAACCTATTATCTATATGTCTAACAGGCCTATTCATGTAGGTACGAAAGGTGATCCTATTGAAGTTATTGAAATAAAGGAAGTTAAAAAGAAAAACTAGATTAAGATTACTAATTATTATTGGCTATACTTGACCTTTCAGTAAAATCTGTAACTGAAGGGTCTTTCTATTAAAAAATGTAACAAAACAAGATTTTTTGCGTTCTAATAGTTTATCAATCAAAATCTAATCATCATGTTAAAAAGGTTTTTTATTATTTGCTCAGGCTCTGATACAGATATTTTAGAGCATTGTTCTATAGGCGAACAAAATAAGTTTGCAGGTATAGGTGCTACTGTTTTTTTTACTGCAGTCATGGCTTTTATAGCATGTAGTTATGCACTTTACACTGTTTTTGATAACATATATACTGCTTTAGGATTTGGGTTTGTTTGGGGATTATTAATTTTCAACCTTGATCGATTTATTGTTTCTACGATTAAAAAAAGGAACAATATTATTGATGAGATCATTCAAGCATCACCAAGATTGATATTAGCAGTTATTATAGCAATTGTTATTTCTAAACCATTAGAACTCAAAATTTTCGAAAAAGAAATCAATCAGGTTCTCTTAGAACAAAAAAATGAATTAACACTAGCAAATAAAACACAAATCGCCCAACAATTCACGCCAAATGTAGAAGCGCTTGAAAATGAAATTAAAGCACTTCAATCACAAATAATCACTAAGGAAGCAGAAGTCAATGCACTTTATGATACTTATATTTCTGAAGCAGAAGGAACGGCTGGAACAAAACTATTAGGAAAAGGTCCTGTTTATAAGGAAAAAAGAGAGAAGCACGATGCTACTTTATCTGAACTGCAACAACTCAAAGCAAATAATAGAACAAAAATTGCAACTAAAGAAAATCAAATTGCACAACTAAAAACAGATTATGCTACGCAAGTAAAGACCTCACAACCAATCATTGACGGGTTTGATGGTTTAATGGCTCGAGTGAATGCATTAGGAGAATTACCTTGGTTACCATCGTTATTTATCTTGTTACTATTTCTTGCAGTAGAAACATCTCCTATATTTGCTAAACTTTTATCTCCAAAGGGCGAATACGATTTAAAACTTGAAGACGCTGAAACCGCTGTTAAGACATGGGTAGAGCAAAAAGTAAATGAGAGAAAGGTTCTTTTGAAAACAGATCAAACACTAAACAATAAGATTTACAATGATATTGCTGAAGAAGATGAGCTCTACAATTACAAGCGTAAAAAAGCTAGAGAATTAATGCAATTACAGGCAGACGCTTTTTTTAATCATCAAAAAAATGCACTTTGATTAAGCTGCAGTCTCTTGTTCTTGAGCTTTAAAATGATCGTAAAGTTCTTTACACCCCAAACCAATGATTGATAAACGCTTTTGTCTTACAATAGATTCATTGTGAAGTTGAGCAATAGCATTAACACCATATCTATCTATACTACTTAGGTCTTCGATACTAATAGTAATTGTGCTTGATGTATCAAAAATATTTCTGAATTTACTCTTAAATAGGTGAATATTTCGTCTATCTAAAGCGCCTTTAACTTTGAAAAAGTTATTTGTGTGTGTAATTTCTAGGTTCATAATAACATGATTTAAGGTTGATCTAACTGTAAATTTTAGTGCTATTAATCATTTTATTATGATATAAATATCTAAAATTATTTACAGCTCATGCTATATTTTCGACTAAATGTATAATTGGTTAGATTTCGATTATAAATGGCTTGTTTTATTCGATAAAAAACACATAAACAGTAATTTACATTACTTTATTTAGCTTTTATATTGTTAATATATCGATCGATTCTATCTTCTAAAAGCGCAAGCGTTACTGTTCCTTGGCTTAAAATCACGTCATGGAACTCTCTAATATCAAATCTAGCACCCAGCTCTTTTTCAGCTTGTTGTCTTAGCGCCCTAATTTTCAATTCACCTATTTTATAAGAAAGTGCCTGTCCTGGCCATGAAATATATCTATCAGTTTCTGTATTAATTTCGTGCAAAGATAACGCCGTATTTGAAGCCATGTAGTTTATAACTTGATCTCGTGTCCATCCTTTTGCATGAATCCCGGTATCTACAACTAGCCTACAAGCTCGCCACATTTCGTAAGTAAGTTTCCCAAACTGTTCATAAGGTGTCGTATACATTCCCATTTCTTCGGCTAAAAATTCGCAGTATAGTCCCCATCCTTCACCGTAAGCTGACAAATATAGATCCCTTCTAAATTTTGGAATACTATCGCCTAACTCATTGTTTAAACTCCCTTGTAAATGATGACCTGGAACAGCCTCATGAACTGTTAATGATGGCATCGTATACAATGTTCTACTAGACAAATCGTATGTATTAACCCAGTAATATCCTGGATCTGTACTTTCTTTTTCAGTACCAATGTAACGTCCAGTAGTATATTTTGGAGCTATAGCTTCAGGTACAGGTGCCACACCGTAAGGCTTGCGTGGTAACGTTTTAAAAAATCTTGGTAATTGTGCATCTGCTCGTTTTGCCATATCACGAGCAATCATTAAAAGTTCTTCTGGTGTTTCAGCATAAAATTGTTTGTCAGTTCTTAAAAAATGAAAAAAATCTGCAAAGCTTCCTTTAAAATTCAAATCTTTGATGATGGTTTTCATCTCTGATCTGATACGCGCCACTTCATTAAGTCCGATTTGATGTATATCATCTGCTGTATAGTGTGTGCTTGTTGTGTAAAAGTTAATTCTATTTTGATAATATGCTGCTCCATTAGGCGTTTCAGAAACTCCTATACTCGTTCTTGTTTTTGGTAAATACTCAGTCTCAAAAAATATTTTTATACGCTTAAACTGAGGGATAACATTGCTTTCTACTGCTAACCTAGCAGCATTTAACACAGAGTCTTTTTGAGTTTCATTTAAATCATTTGGTAAGTTTTTAAATGGCGAATAATAAAAACTATCTTCAACATTATCTACAATGTGCATATCGTAAGTAGACTCATAACCGTTAAAGATAACTAGTGGTTGTGATACTCCTTTTTTCAAACCTTCTCTTAAGTTAACCAGGTTTTGAGATACAAATTCTGGAATTGCATTTAATTTGTTCAAATAGATTTTTACTTGATCGTAGTTTGTTAGTGGTCTAACTTCATACGTCAAATTACTATGAAAACCTGAATCTGACAGCAACGGATTAAGATAACCTTCAAACTCATAATAATCTATGCGATCTTGTAATACAAATTTTAAAAGCGGTAATGAAATTTGTTCTGTTTCACTAAGTGTTTCTTTTTTAATTTTTGAAAGTTCTTCTAATGTAAACTTAGCAAACTCAGCTTCAGATTTATAATACGCCTCAGTAAAAATACCCAATGGATATTGTTGTTTATCGTAACCTTCATGAACTTCGTAACTGTCAATAATAAGTTGTAATTGTTTAGATGGTGAATTTACTTCTGCTTTTTCTTGACACGCAAACAGTAAGGTAACACCTAAACCTATAATCAATGCTCTAATGTATGACATGATCTATTTGTTTTTTAACCGTTCTTGATGTTTAATCACATCTACTGGTTTATGGATTATTAGTGTTGATGGTGGATATTTCTTTAGTAGAAGCTCTGGTCTAATTGGTCGATTTTCAAAACCGCCTCCACAATTAGGACACACATACTCTAAGACAGACACCACACAATCTTTACAATAAGTACACTCAAAGGTGCATATCATAGCCTCTTTAGAATCAAAAGGCAGAGGCTTATTACAATTTTCGCAACTTGGTCTTATTTCTAACATAATTCCTACAGTTTCTTTACATATTGTGTGATGATGACAATTTGTTGCCCATCGACTTTACCTTCAATATATTCAGCATTTTCTCGATCTAATCTAATGTTTCTAACTGCAGTACCTTGCTTAGCAACCATACTTGAGCCTTTTACTTTTAAATCTTTTACCAAAACCACTGCGTCACCAGATTCTAGAACAACACCATTAGAGTCACGATGAATGATCTTATTAACTTCATCTTCATGTTCTCCAGTTGCTCTGGCTAGACCCAATGCTTCATCATTGAGGTACATCATATCCAAAAGATCTTGAGGCCAACCTTCGCTACGAAGTCGTTGTAAAATTCGCCAAGCCATTATTTGCACTGCAACATGTTCGCTCCACATGCTATCATTTAAACATCTCCAATGGTTTGGATTCATCTCTTCGCGCTCTTCTATTTGATCTTTACACGTATTACAAACCAATAGATCATTAGCTACATTTTCATTTAATGATGGTGGAATGGTATATTGAGACAACCTATCAGTAGCTGAACATAGTTCACAACTGTTGTTGCTTCGTTCTTGAAGTGTTTGTAGTACACTCATATCGTTTGGTTTTTTGCAATGATAGGTAAATTTCTTTAGCTACTTTACAATAATGAATCTCTCATTTTTTTGGTCATTCCTTTTACTACCATTTCATAAGAATGGTCGATCAATTCAAAAATTAGTTTTGTGGCAAGCTCTCCTGTATGAATATAAACACTATTCCATTGCTTCTTATGCATATGATAACCTGGTTGAATACTACTATAGGCTTCTCTCAACTCTACAGCATAGTTGGGATCACATTTTAAGTTTATAAAACCTTCACCTTGTTCCCACTTATTCAAAGAAGCCAAAGCAAACATTTTTCCAAGCACTTTAAATACCAACGTATCTTGATCAAAAGGGAAATGCTCTGTCACTTCCTGTTTCTTCATACAGTAATTTCTGTAATCTTCAATATTCATCTTAGTAGCAATTAGACACCTCTTCAGAATTTATAGTGTACATGTTTAACAAAATATCATTCATGGTTAATAATTTTTCCCATAACCGCATAAACTCAACCATTTCATCATAGCCTTCAAAGAGGCTTCCATTAATAAATGCATTTACCCATTTTCTATTATCATCGTTATAACTATCTTGTAATTGATATAATTCTTCAAGCGCTGTAATACATTCAAAGTCTGTAAGATTCAAAAAATTGGTTTGTTTATAAGACTCCCAAATGATATTATTGAGATCTAGAATCACTAATTTAGAATCTACATTTAAAGTCATTTCGCCTTTTACTTTTACCTTGTTTTTGTCATTTGGAACCGCTTCAACAGTTATATCTGTGACGATGTCTTTAGATTTTTCTTTGAACTTGGAAACGGAGTCTTTTGAAATGTAAATCTCATAATCTTCATTCATTCTTGAAAACACATAACTCGCCTTTTTAAACATGATTCGACTTATTGAATCATAGGCTTTTAAAGCATTATCATTCTTTTTAAGCTCTTGTTTAACCATATCAAAAGCTATTTCTTGATCATCTTCTAATTTTTGTGATTCATTGTAATTTGTTAAATACAATCCAATGATAACACCAATCATCGTTGACGTAAGGGTTATTACCCAGTTACTTTTTAAAAACTTTGAAATTGATAATCGCTTTAGTTTCATTACTAGTTTAATTTTTTTGGTGCGCTCTCTTCTATTTTTAATGCAGAATAATCTAGCGTCCACCCAATGGTTTCTACAATAGCTTCAATAAGCAATACCGATTCTAAAGCCTCTTTTTTAGCTATTTCATATAACCCACTTTCTGGTACTTTATTCATGATATGAAGCTTAGCTTCATTATGCAATTCAGTTAAGTCTGAAGCTTCAAACTTATTGAACATACCGTCCTTTTTATCATAGTAATTCAAATCGGTTTCTATAGATAACACTTCGGGTTGCGGAAAATGAAATAATTTAACCGTTTTCGTTTTCACATTAGATTCAAGTTGAATCTTTGACAAATCAAATCCAACATGTGCTTTTGCATTTATGACTACTAATGCCTTTTTTCTACTAGTAACCAATTTTAAAAACCGTTCTTTAACATCCTCATAGTGATATATTTCGGCAAAATCACCTTCAACTGTTATAAATTTGCATACTTTTTTGATTTTATCTAGTAGAATGACTGATTGAGAATTGGTTCGCTTTTTTACTTTTAATTGTTTAACTAAGGTAACAATTGCTAAAGTGACCAATATGCTAATAATAATGATAAAAAATGTTTCCATAATTGTGTAATAGTATGGCTAAAAATTTAAGCTATAATCTTATATAAAATAGGTTTACTTGGAGATGCATCGTTTTCAAAAGGCGCTATTTGCAGGTTTAACATGTATGATCCATCCTTAATTTTATTTTGAACATAAATAAATTCAGTAATCGTACAGTCTTTACGAAGCTTATCTTTAAAACCCCAAAATGCTTTATGGGCTCGCAATTCACCACCATCATGTTCTCTATCTATACTTGGCAAGTCAACCAATAAATGTTTTATTCCTTTATTGACCAAAAACTCAATGGCTTCTTCTTTAAAATATGGCCAGTTCGTATTTGAATACTGTCTTGACAGTTTTTCTTTCATATTAGGGAGTGTTCTTACAACCAATGCTTGAGGGCGTTTTTTATCAATAGCAAATTGTAATTGCGCTTTAGAGAACACATAATCCTTAAGAAATTTTTCTGGTGCGAGAGAAATCACTTCAGCAGAAAAGAAGAAGGTCTTAAGTTGTTTATTTACTGAATAAAATTCTTTAGTTATATGACCAATACATTCTGTATGTGTGCCATGTGCATGCGGATTGAACTTTATGGTATTAAAATTAACATCGGCACCTTGAGCCACGCTCCCAATCCAATCATCTAATTGTACAGGTTCAATCTTTGGCTCGTCAATATACCAAGCATTTACATTAGA
The DNA here is from genome assembly GCF_947503375.1 of uncultured Psychroserpens sp. GTDB lineage: Bacteria > Bacteroidota > Bacteroidia > Flavobacteriales > Flavobacteriaceae > Psychroserpens. The sequence continues at coordinate 225,983 of NZ_CANNDQ010000003.1, read as the reverse complement.
TTTTGATGCTCGCATTGGTATAGAAATATCAAGCGGTTTTGATAAATCTATCTGTATCTTTTTAGAATTGTATTGTATCGTTGTTAGCATTATAAATTAAGCTTAAATAAATCTGAAGCAATACCATCGCTCAAAAATTTTCCTTTTTTAGTAACCATTAACTTTTCACCATCAATATACAATAAATGTTCATTTATAAAGGGCTGTGATTGTTGCAAAAGATATTTTTTATATGACATTCCAAAATCTATTCCAACTTTATCTAAAGATACGCCCCAAATGGTTCGTAAACCAGTCATGATATACTCATTATATCGATCTGTAGTTGTTAATGTTTCTATTTCAAGTGGAAGTGTTCTATTTTCTATGGCCTTTATGTATTTTGAATTATTGCGTACATTCCAGCTACGTTGAGAACCATTAAATGAATGCGCAGATGGGCCAATGCCTATGTACAATTTACCTTGCCAATATGCAGAATTGTTTCTACTGAAGAGCCCTTCTTTACCAAAATTTGACAATTCATAATGAATAAAATGATTTACTTCTAAAGTCTCTATAAGCATATGAAATTGCTCATGTGCCTTATCGTCATCGACATTATTGATGATTCCCTTTTTTATGAAACGCTCTAATGCTGTTTTAGGCTCTACAGTTAACGCATAGCTTGAAATATGTGGAACCTGATACGATAATGCAATCTCAATATTCTTTTGCCAACGTTCGTTACTTAATCCAGGAATGCCATAAATTAAATCAATAGAAATATTATCAAAGTATTGATTTGCTTGAGCTAAAACGGTTCTAGCTTCTTGGGCATTATGAGCCCTATTCATCAACTTTAGATCTGCTTCAAAAAAAGATTGGATGCCAATACTCAATCTATTTATAGGTGAAGTTGATAAACTATGGATTTGCTTTTCAGAAAGATCATCTGGATTTGCTTCAAGCGTAATCTCAGGATTAGTAGACACTTGGTAATTATAATAAATGGTATCAATTAAAAACTGAAGTTCCTTGGTGTTCAAAAGGCTTGGTGTACCTCCTCCAAAATAAATAGTCTCTACAGTAGTTGCTTTAAACTCCTCTTTACGTAATGTAATTTCATCGGCTAAAGCTTTTACCATAGCATCCCGTTTTTTCAAAGACGTGGAAAAATGAAAATCACAATAATGACAGGCTTGTTTGCAAAATGGTATATGTATGTAAATGCCTGACATTAAAGAAAAATAGTCGTAAAATTATTTCTTAACACGATTCTCATTTTTTTTTACAAAACTTGCCCAACCAGAATAACTTTTACCAACTTCTATTCGACCTTCGTTATAGAAGTGACAAACAGCTGCTGCTAAACCATCAGTAGCATCCAAGTTTTTGGGTAACTTCTTTAAATTCAATAAATTTTGAAGCATTTTAGCCACTTGCTCTTTACTGGCGTTTCCATTACCTGTGATGGCCATTTTAATCTTCTTAGGCGAATATTCAGTAATTGGAATTTCACGTGATAGTCCTGCTGCCATAGCGACACCTTGAGCACGACCTAATTTAAGCATACTCTGGACGTTTTTTCCGAAAAAAGGTGCTTCAATAGCTATTTCATCTGGATGGTAAGTGTCTATTAATTCAATGGTGCGCTCGAAGATAAGTTTCAGTTTCAAGTAATGATCTGAGTACTTCTTAAGATCAAGTTCATTGAGTTGGAGAAAAATCATCGTTTTACCTTCAACTCGAATAAGTCCGAATCCCATAATAGTAGTTCCAGGATCAATACCCAATATGATTTTTTCTTTATTCATGCATTAACAATATTGACACCCACTTATTGAAAACGTAATTCCAAAAGTTAGTGTTAAAAGGTTACCATTAAACGATCCAAGACCTTCGGTAATGGGATCAAAATCTTTACCTAAGCCAAGTACATAAGACACATCTGTATAAAGTGACATGCGTTCTGACAATCCGTAATGCACTTCAAAGCCAGCCATAACATTTAGAAAAGATATGTTATTATTTGCAAAGTCACCTAAAGGTTTAACAAACGTAAAACCTGGTCCAGCGTGAGTAACCAAACCTACACGTTGTGGTAAGAATGCTATTGACTCTGTTGGGTCGTACACGAATTGAGCATTTATTCTCGAATAATTAACTTTAAATTCTGGTGAATCATTTGCATTAGAAAAGCGATTAAACCCAAAATCTAATTTAGCGCCAAACTGTTGTTTAAACATGCGTTGAATACCAAGGTTAACAGTAGGAAAATTGATTGACTGTGCTTCAAATTCTTCAACAAAACCAGATTGTGACGGGCTGTTTACACCAACAGCTACTTGTGCTTTCCATTTATTGGTTTCTTTTTGTGCAAATGAAAACACACCTACCAACAGTAATATTATCAATACATTAGGCTTTTGTATTTTAAAAATTGAAATCATATCATTTTAATGGTTTATTTTGTACTATGCATTTTGGTGGCCTTCCTTACAAAACTAAACAATTCTTTCTTGTACTTATTAAATTAAGTATTGTAGTTGGTGCATTTTATTTTATTTATAAAAAACTTGTTGAAAATGATAATTTAGATTTTTCTACATTTCTTCAGTTTTTAACTGAAAACAATGTTTTTTCAATCAAAAACCTTATTTTTTTGTTGCTTTTAACCTTTTTAAACTGGTTTTTAGAAATATTAAAGTGGAAGGTGTTGGTAAATTCTATTAAAAACATTTCCATTAAAAATGCAATGGAGCAAAGTTTGGGAGCCTTGACTGCATCTTTATTTACACCAAACCGAATTGGTGAATATGGCGCCAAAGCTATATACTATTCTTTTGAAAAACGAAAACCCATACTGTTATTAAATTTAATAGGTAATACCATGCAAATGCTTGTCACAATTAGTTTCGGCATTATTGGGTTAAGCATACTTAACTCTAAATACGATTTGAATATTGATTATTTTAAAGCCTTTCGCTTTTTAATTATAGTCGTAATTATCATTTTATTTACCTTTCTTGGATTGAAACAAAGCAAACTAAAAATTAGAGGGTTTTCAATAGAAAAACTCAAAAATTTCTATAGAAGTATTTCAACAAAAACTAAGGCTTTAGGTATTTTATTATCAATGATGCGTTATCTGGTATTTTCTTTTCAATTTTACTGTTTTTTACGATTTTTTGGAATCTCTGTAAGCTATTTCAATGCGATGGTAGTTATTTCTTCTATGTACTTTTTAGCTTCAATTGTTCCATCGATTTTTATTTTTGATGTGGTTATTAAAAGTAGTGTTGCTGTTTATTTATTTTCAATTGTAGGTGTGAATGAATTCACTACATTGAGTATTGTAACTTTAATGTGGCTATTTAACTTTGTGCTACCAAGTTTATTTGGAAGCTATTATGTGCTCAATTTTAACCTCCCTAACAATCACAATCAATAATGCTTTCTGTAATAATAATTATTCTTATCATCTTATACCTTGGTTTAATTGGTGCTTTTATTTATGGTTTTGACAAAGTGAAAACAACAATTATTATTGATTATGAATCAACAACCTGCTTTAGTGTTATTATTCCGTTTAGAAATGAAGCAAAGCATCTCCCAAAGTTATTAGACTCCATCTTAAAAATAGACTACGCTTTTGATAAGTATGAACTTATTTTTGTTAACGATTCATCTATGGATCATTCTGTAAAATTAATCCAAACCAAGCTTGGCAAAACCAATATAGACTTTACTATAATTAATAACACAAGACTAACTAATGCACCTAAAAAAGACGCGATTACTAAAGCAATAAAACACTCAAAGTATAACTGGATTATAACTACCGATGCCGATTGTTTACTTCCAAAGTATTGGTTGTTTGCCTTTGATTCTTACATTCAAAACCATGATGTTAAATGTGTTGCTGCTCCAGTAACATATTATCAAACCAACACCTTCTTTAAAAAGTTTCAATTGCTTGATTTCTTGAGTCTACAAGGCGTAGGTATTGGTGGTTTTGGTATTGATAAACCGTTTTTATGTAATGGTGCTAATTTTGCATATGATAAATCGGTGTTTGTGGAGTTAAATGGGTTTGATGGCAATACACACATCTCTAGCGGAGATGATATTTTCTTATTACAAAAAGTAATAGCCAAGTATCCAAAAAGAGCTCATTATTTAAAAAATGATAAAGCAATAGTTCTTACTTCAGCTCAAGAAAATTTTAAGGAATTAATTTCACAGCGCGTTCGTTGGGCTTCCAAAACAACTAGTTATAAAAATTGGTTTGCGAAATTTATTGGTCTTAATGTTTTATTGATGAATGCTCTGGTAATAACTGTGCCTCTTTTAGTTGTTGGAGATCTTATTGCAATAAATATTTTTGCTTACTTATTAGTTATTAAGTTTAGTATTGATTTTTTATTGCTATTTAAAACGGCTCGTTTTTTTAAACAAGACATGCATCTGATGACATATTTTCTAAGTTGCTTCCTCTATCCTTTTTTTACTGTTTATATTGCTTTTATCTCTGTTTTTAGTGAGTACAAATGGAAAGGAAGAGCCTATTCAAAATAGTAGTATCTCATTTATTTTTGTTAGATTTACAAGAACAACAACCCAATATCCTAATGAAAAAAATAATCTGTACTTTATGTTTATTTATCTGTTTCTCTTTCTTACGAGCACAAGAGAATTATACAGTTAATGGCGAAACTTTAGCACTTAAAACTGAAGTTGAAGGCCAGTTAGATCTACTATGGAATATTATTGATGGTAACTATCGCTATTTTGTAAGAACTGAAGACGACACTATTACCGAGCTCAAAAACACGAAAGAAAACAAACGGTATCAAGAGGAGTACAAAACACTTCTAAATGAATTGACAAATGGCACCATGTCTACGAAACGATTGAATTTAACACTATTCAGTCTTAAAGAGTTTATTGACAAGTATAACTCTAGTGTTGATGATAATTATGAATCTACAGCAAAACGAAGTAGAATACAATTCAGAATTGGTGTTTTTGGCGGTCTTACAAATAGCCCATTTATCTCAAATCCTGACAATGAAAAGACACCACTATTTGGTGCTGAATTAGAAGTATTAGAGGCAGAACGCATTTCAAGACATGCGCTCTTTATACAATTGCGTCATGTTTTAGAACAAGATGATCTTATGTATTCTACTACAGAGCTATCTTTGGGTTATAGATTTAGAGTAATTAATAAAGAAAAGTTTAGTTTGTATGGCAATGTAAAAGTTGCTACAGTTAATTTTTCTAATGCAACTCTAGTTACTGAAACCAATGGCAACATAACTAGCGAAGATATAAATGAAACAGCTTTTGATGTTCCTCTTATTTTTGGTATTGGAGCCGATATAAATGTTACTAAGAATAGTTTTATCACATTAGCTTACAATGAACTGTTTGCAATTTTAATTGACAATCAAGGTAATTTTTCAACAGATTTCTCTATAGGTTATAAATTTAATTTATAATGCGGTTATCAAATTACAAAACCAATAACCCTGTTTTTTCGGGTTACTTCTGGGAAGGCAACAATCGGTCTTCTAAAAAAATGACGGTTACAGGTATTTTTGTAAAATCGTTGTTTTGCATTCTAATCATCGCTGCTATTACTGCTTACATATGGAAATTGAATGAAAATGGCTTGCCTGTAAAATGGTTTACTCTAGGTGGCATGTTAGCAGCAATCATAATAAGTGTAATTATATCTGTAAAACATAAATGGGCATCTACACTTGTCCCGCTTTACACGATAGCAAAAGGCTGTTTTCTTGGAGGTTTTTCAGCATATGCGCATAAGAATTTCCCAGACTTACCTTATCAAGCAATTGGTGTTACTATTGTTACCTTTTTTGTTATGCTCATCTTTTACCAAACCAGAATCATTATCATAACAAAAAAATTACGAAGTGTTATCATCACTGCTGCCGCTAGTATCATGGTCGTATATGTAATTGCTTTAATTTTAAGCTTCTTCGGTATTCAAAGCTATATTTGGAATACATCTTGGTTTGCTATTGTGTTTAACTGCATTGCAGCAATAGTGGTTTCGTTTACACTATTATTAGATTTTGACTATATAGAACGCTATAAAAATAAAGTACCAAAACATAAGGAATGGCTTGCTACTTGGGGACTTTTAGCAACGCTGATATGGTTATATGTAGAAGTTTTACGCTTGATGCAAAAACTAGCAATTAGGTTTTAGAATTATTCTTCAACTCTAATAATTACAGGTAAGTTAAACTGAGTTGTTACCTGTTGACTTCGCTTTATGGCTGGATAAATTTTTGGTAGTGAATCTAAACTCTGTTTCAATAAACTGTCTAGTTCTGGAATTTCTTCTTTTGTAAGTGAATCACTTTCTATAGCGTGTATTGAAAAATGACCTTGATTATCGATAATAACCTTAAGTATTACGGTATCTTCTATGGTTTGTGAGACAACGATTTGATGTTTTGATAGATTCGTATTCAAAATCGTTCTTAAGGTATTTTCAAAACAATGACGTTTATTTTCTTTGCCAAGAGTAGAATCGCAGGAAGCAAATGTTGGGTATTCATCTACATCGTTCCAGTTAAATGCTTGCAGCTCTTCTTTCAAAATATCTTCAGTATATACTTTTTTCTTATCGAAGTAATCGCAAGACCAAAAACTTAAAAGTAAAAAAATAAGTGATAGACGTTTCATTCAACTTAACTGAAACTGAAAAGTACAATTTTTTTAGTTATTGTAGAAGATTACTCTTTTGACTTGCTGAATTTTTCTTCTTTTAGTTCAGTCAATCGACTTTTTGCAAAACTCTCAAATGGTGAATTAGAATAGGTTTTTATAAACGTTTCATATACCTTAATCTTTGCATCTATATCTGAATAATACGAGTCTTTAGTTGCAACAATAAAAAAAGCAGCACTCGCATTTTCTGGATTCTCTTTTAGTGCTCTATTAAATGCTTCAATGGCTTGCTTGTGTTTTTTTTGTCTATTATAAATAATCCCTAGTTTTTGATATTCGTGGTCTAAAGCTACATCTGTTAGCTTTAAAAATTTAATCATATACTTTTCTGCATTTTCGTAATCTTTTAGCTGTTCATAATAAGTAGCAATAACAAACATGGCTTTGGCATTTTTTGGGTTGAATTTTAGCGCTAGTTTACGCTGATTGATTGCTTTTTCAAATTCATAATCTTCAGCATAAATAATACTCAGCTTTTCATGTATAAATTCTGATGACTCACCTAGATCTATCAATTTGTTGAACCAAATTTTGGCTTCTTTATAATAATCTTGGTAATAATAATTTTGTGCCTTTAAATTGATAAGTTTTACATTATTTTCATAAGTTTCCAAACCTTTATCAATATAATTATGTGATAACTGATGCTTTCGTTTTTTAAGAAAATACTTTGCAATTTTATATATAGTCTTTTGGTGTGTTTGATCTAAATCATAAGCCAATTTAAATCTATTAATAGCTGTTGAATCATTTATACGCTCTAATACCAAACCCATTTCATAATGGTAATTAGGGTTCTCATCATCGATAATAATCAAATCATTGAACATGTCTAATGCAAGCTGATACTTTTTAGTACTCGAAAGTAATTTGGCGTATTCATATTTTGTTAATGCATCTTTTGGATAAGCATCGACACTTAATTCGTAATACTTTAAAGCTTTAGAGTGGTTGCCAAGAGCTACATAAGACTTAGCAATCTTATGGTACACATTTGTAGGCTTATTATATGATTTATAAAGTGTAATCGCTTTACTATAATTCCCATGAGCAAACAGACTATCTGCAGTAATTAAAACTGAGTTTTGAGCATCTGTATTGCAAAATGATAAAAGTAATAGAACTATTAAAAATCTTTGCATTAATTACTATCTGAATTTACTTGAAAAAGTATGGGTAAAGAATAGTTTACAACTACCTTTTCTCCTCTTTGTTTACCTGGCACAAGTTTTGGCAACATTGAGATAACACGCTTAGCTTCTTCTTCTAATTTTGGATGTGGAGCACGTGCTTTTATGTGAGTTACTTTACCATTCGTATCTATCTTAAAAATAACACTAATGCGTTGCTTACCTTCTAGGTTAAGTGCTGTTGCTAAATTTGTATCAAAATTCTTATTGACAAATGATGCCAAGCTATTAGTCATGCATCTTTTACGCTCTTTGTTGGTGCTTAAATCCATACATTTTGTAAATGTTGGTGTTTCTTCAACAATTGAAAATGGCACTTCTTCTCCACCGGAATAGGCTTCGGTTTCTACTACTTCGGTATCAGTATCATTGACTTCGCTTGATTTAAAGTTTATAAATGATTTGTATCCTGTTCCATCTGGAAAACTGACTTCAATTTCAGAAAATCCACTAGGCACTTGCTCGCTAATTGAATGCACACTGTAGGATATGGTTTGCGTTGAATGGTTGATCTCGCTCCAACTCACATAATCAGGATTTGCCTTAAGAAATGCTTCATATTTGTTATGAATTTCTCTTATCTGTTCTGACATTTCTTCATCTTGGTTTAATGAATAACTAAACTGATCTAAATTCACAATTGTTTCTTCAATTTGCTCTGATACCTGCTTCTCACAAGACACATATATGAGCATACTAAAAATAAATGGTATTACTAAAATGTACTTTAATATATTGATTTGCTTTGATTTTGTTTTGTTTAACATAACGATTCGTTTTTTGATTATTGATTTTTTAAAAAATGGATTGACAAATGAAAAATTCTTGGTCTCAAAAACTTGAGCCATTAAGTTATTATAATAGGTGCTTTTATTTTGAGTCTTTACTGCTTTTGCGTCTGCTATGTATTCATGTAACATGGCGATTCTGTTTTGATATATATATACTAATGGATTAAACCAGAACACGATACGGAAGATCTCAAAAAGCAGTAGATCTAATGTGTGCTTCTCTTTTACATGTATCATTTCATGTTCTAAAATTGTTGCCTTGTCTTGTGAGGTTAATTTTTCACCTAAAAAAACATAATGAAAAAATGAAAATGCAGCTGTACTATTAATCAGATTAATGATTAATAACTTCCCTTTCCAACGTTTTGGATATTTATAGACCAATACTGTAAGCTTATAGATTTTAAATGCTAGTACAAGTAAAGCGATACACATACCAATAATCAGGACTATATTTAAAATAGGTGTCGGTTCGGATTGAGCAGTAATCCCAGCCAAATTGGCTACTTCAGGATCAATTGAGCTTTTTTTACCTGTATTACCTATAATAACTTCTGGTAATCGAACAATAAGTTCATCAGACATGATAGCTTTTATTTGCTTTATTTTTATGAATGGAATACTAACAGACAATAAAACTGTAACAATTAAATACGCCCTATTCCAGTTAAAAAAGGTTTCTTTACGCAGTAATAAATCATAAACTATCAAAAAGCCTAATTGAAAAAATATAACTTGTAGTATGTAGTGTAACATTTATTAGTTCTTTTTATTTATTTCTTTCAAAATAGACTCCACATCTTTTAAATCTATATCATTCTTCTTGACAAAGAATGACACCATACTCTTAAAAGATCCTTGAAAATAGTTATCAACTAAAGTTGTTATTGATTGATTACTATAATCTTGTTTTTTAATAATAGGAAAATACAGATGTCCTTTCCCTTGCTTTTCATAATCTACAAAACCTTTACTCTCTAAAATTCTAACAATTGTAGACACTGTATTATACGCCGGTTTTGGTTGAGGCAGTAAATTAATGATGTCTTTGACATTACCTTTTTGTAATTGCCAAAGAATTTGCATGATCTCCTCTTCTGCTTTAGTTAGCTGTTTCATAATTTGTATATTATATTTCAAATATAACTAAAAATTTAGTTTAAACTAAATTTTTAGTTATAAATGTAACAAATAGTGTAATTAAACGTCTAATTAGATAGAATTTTAAATTGTTTTAATGGATATATTTTTAACTGTACTAGCAGCTTTTTTCATGATATTAGGTATTGTTGGTAGTTTCTTACCTATTTTACCAGGCCCTTTAACAAGTTGGCTAGGGCTACTTATTTTTCATTTGACTGATGTAGTTCCAATGAATTGGTCTTTTATAATCATAACCTTTATTGTTGCCATAGTAATATGGATAATGGATTATATTATTCCTGCAATAGGAACTAAACGCTTTGGCGGAAGTAAAGCAGGTATGATTGGCACTTCTATTGGTTTGATTATTGGTTTATTGTTACCAATTCCTGGCGGAATAATCATTGGTCCTTTTCTAGGTGCATTAATTGGTGAGCTTATGAATAAAAGTGAGTTTGACAAGGCGCTGAAAGCTGCTTTTGGTTCTTTTTTAGGGTTTATCGCTTCAACATTTATAAAATTTACTGTTGCAGTTATATTTTTAGTCTTCTTTATTGTAAAGGTTTTCAAGTATGGAGAGGCTCTATTTTAAGCACCTAATGTATAAAAAGAGAAAACCTAACAACTAATAAAAATTGTTAGGCTTTTTCTTTGCTATTAATTCAACAAATTACTTAGAGGGATTAATTAATTCTGTTGACAATTCAAATATATTTAATGTGCTGCACTTTTTGCTGTGGAAAAACCGTAAACTTGATGTGGAAAAACCGTAGTTTTCAGATATAGCAATAGTTTCAGACGCTTGGTGAGGTACTAAAAAACCGTAACTTTAACAGTATTTGTTTATAGGAATCCTTTTTTTCTCGCTTCAGCAATTAGAGATTCATCTTTTCCGTCTGTTATTGAAAACAATAATTTTAGTTGTTTTTTTCGCTTTTCAATAGCACTCATCGACAAATTAATATGTTCAGGTAAGCTTCTAGTTTTCATACCTTGAGCTAATAAATGCAGAATTTTCCTGTTGATTTCGTCTACATAAATTTCATTAATCACAGATTTATTTAAAAAGTTAGTTACCGTACTACTGTAGTAAGGAGGATCTACAAGAATATGATGAAATGCTTCTGCAAGCTCACTAGAAGTTAGATCACTTTTAATTAAAAACCCGTCTGGATTTATTTCTTTAACTATACTATGTATTCGATAAGACTCATTGAACATAGTTAGTATAATGATCTTAGCGTTTGGCAACAGATTTCTAGCTATTTTAGCTAAATCTTCACCAGATGTTATTTTACCATCAGAAGATGGTGGTAAGCTAATATCAAAAAAGCAAACGTCATAAGGTCTTTCATTAGCAGACCGCTCCATCAATAAATTTGCTGCATCACATGTATTTGCAGTATCTATTACCAAAGTCTGATCTTCTTTTTTAGTAGCCATCAACGTATTTTGATACCCTTCAATAATAATTGGGTGATCATCAACCATTAAAATGTGAATGTGCTGCATGATTAGCTAATTTTATAAGGCATATATATACTAATGGTCGTACCCTTATTTAGTTGTGAAATAAAATCTACTGAACCCTCTAAGTCGTTAACTCTTGCATTAATATTTTTAATACCAATTCCTTTTTTACTCTTATTAACATCAAACCCTTCGCCATCATCGTTAACGGATAAGCAAATTACATTATTTTTTAATTCAAAACTAATTTTTATAGTTTCGGCTTTAGCATGTTTATATATATTTTGTAAGGATTCTTGAATAATTCTGTAGATATTAATCTTGTTCTTGTTAGATACATATTCCCAGTTGATGTCGTCTGTATAATCAAACTTATATTTTAATTGATACGCACCTGTTTGTTTTTCAATAAGTTCAGAAACAATATCCATAAATCCAGATCCTGATACAAAATCGGTATTTAAATCATGAGATATTTTCCTGATGTCGTCTTCAATGGTTTTAAGCTCATTGATATAATTTGATCGATTTTGAATGGCTTCTTTTCCTTCAGAAAAATTCAAACTATCTAGACTAAGTCTTGTCCCAAAAAGACGACCTAAAATACCATCATGCATTTCTTGAGAAATACGTTTTTTTTCATTTGCTCTAGCTTCATCAACTTTATCTTGTTGAGATAACATGAGGTTATAGATTTCTTCATTGGCTTTTTGTTGATCTTTTTCAAATTGAAGTTCTTTATTTTTTGCTCTTTGCGTAATAATGATGTATAGTAAGAACAAGGTGACTAATAATACTGCGGAGACTATTAAAAGCCACATTTTTTGCTGAGAAATTCGCTCATTTTCAAGTTCTAATTTGTCTGTATCAAATTCAATCCTAGCAAACCTTTCTCTAACATTGCGTTCAACATCTAAAAGGCTATCGCTTAATCTTATATGTTCGTTTAAATAGGCTTTACCTACTTCTCCTTTATTTAATTCAGATAAAATAATTAACGATTCTAACAGAATATCGTTAGACTCAATTTCTTTAGATACTTTATATGTTTCATTAGCATATTTTAAAGCATTGTCTTTTTTTTGAAGTGCTTTATAAAACTTAGCCATACTTATAGTTACTCCTACTTTAGTAATAGGGTCTTCGATACTATCACTAATCTTATAAGCTCTTTGAAACAGTGTTTCAATACTATTAAGTTCTTTATCTCCATTAATAAATCTTGTGTAAGCTATGTTTTCTAAAATTAGTGCATAAAAGGAAGGGTCTTCATCATATAAATTGTCTTTTTCTAAGATTCTTGAGTAAAAATCTATCGCTTTGTCTAAATCGCCTAATTTCCTATATACAAAAGCCTCATTATTGATTGAATATAACCTGTTATATTCACCAAACTCCATTTTGCTGCTTATTTTTAGAGCTTCATCATGATACTCAAGTGATTTTTGGTATAGTTTAAGATTTAAGGCATTAATTCCAAGTAAATTATATAGAATCCATAAATCGTCAAGAACATCTTCAGTTTTGGGGAGTTTTTGTAAGACTTCAATGGCCTTTATAGCATTCTCTTCAGAACCAATAAAGTCGTTTTCTACTTGTTGAATATTAGCTACATTTATTAGAACTGAAGATAAATTACGCTCTTGTTTTAATTGATCATATATTTCAATAGCTTCAGAATAGTAATAGTATGCGCTATCGTGTTGTTGATTAGCATGATGATAATATCCCAAATTATGATTAGCATTAGCTATTGAAGTAGAATCGTTTATTTTTTTAGCTAATTTTAAATTATTAATACTTAGTTTTCTATATGAACTAAGATTGTTCATCATTAAGTGATAAAAAGATAAATTTTTATTACTAATTAAAATAGTTGAATCTATCTTTGTATCGTAAGACAATTCACTTGCCCTTTTTGCATATAAGAAACGTTCTTCTATAGGAAATGATGTGTTTGCTGAAAGTTTTCTTAATTCTATTATACTATCAATATCTGTTTTTGATTCCTTTTTTTGCGGATAGATATATAAAATACAAAAAAAGATAAAGAAAATAAGAATTATGTTTCGCAAAATAAATTTGATTAGCTATAATACTACCAAATTTAGAATTTTTTATTTTATAGTTTATTAATCCCAAGAAATTATTTAAACACCAAAGCCCTAATTTATAAATTAGGGCTTTGGTGTTTTATAGTCGAGTATTTACTGTTTACTTATTATAGTCCACTTGTACCAGTTCCTGGCATTTTCAGTTTCCCCTTACAATGCGCCATAAGATTCACATTTGTAGAGTCAGATTTTTCTACTTCAACAATTTCAACAGAGTCACTACTCTGTCCAGAGATAGTCAATAGTACTACTGCCAATAATAAGAAAGTAATTTTTAGGGTCTTCATTTTGTTTTATTTTAAGGGTTATATGTTAATAACTAAATAGCATTAAAAATGCCAATCGAGGGAAGAATGGATTATTAACTTATAGGTATGTATTACCTTAAATATTTAAATTTTTGAGGGAAATGTATAGACACAAAAAATGTCTAAAAACAAAATGGATTAATAAAATTTCCTTGATAAGTGATTTAGGGGCTTATGAAGGACTGTAAACATACTACTATTTTATGCTTCAACAAAAAAATATACGATAAAAAGTATAAAATCATCGATAAAATACATTTTTAACATTAATAATTGTTCATTATATGTTAATAAGCATATGTGAAAACAAAAAAGCATCCCGATTTTCAGTTAAGAAAAAAGGAAAGCTTCTCATCGGTAAGAACTCAAAATTAATGAGTTTCTCACAACTCTAGGATTCCTCCTAGAACAACACAACTAATCTTTGTTGCTAAAAAAAGCCCTAATCTCTTAGAGCTTCTGCAATTTTGCGGTCTGGACGGGACTCGAACCCGCGACCTTCGCCGTGACAGGGCGACATTCTAACCAACTGAACTACCAGACCGTTGCTTTATTGCGAGGGCAAATATACATTCGATTTTTAATAACACAAATATTTTACAAAGATTTTTGTCAAAAAATTAAATAAATTTTTGTCGCTCAACCATGTAAGTCGTTAAGATCTTATTGAATGGTTTATTGATATCAGCCTCAACATATTTGATTTGGTATTGTCCGCATTTTAATTTAATCGTCTTAAAATAGTCTTTAACTGAAGTTTCATATCCTTCCTTAATAGTATCAGGGTATAAATTTATAAACTCATTTGTTTCTAAATCAATAAAACGTTTTGGTGCATTATCAAAATCAAACTTAAGTTCTTTATCTTTATCAATAACGTGGAATAAAACTACTTCATGTTTATTGTGCTTTAAGTGTCTCAAAGCTTCAAACAGTTTTACATCATCTGTAGCCGTTTGAAACATGTCTGTAAAAAAGAAAATTAACGACCTTCTATGTATATTCTCTGCTATTTGATGTAAGTAAGTATATGTTTCTGTTTGTTTATTAAGCTGTTTTGAGATTACCATATTTGCAAGCTCACTTAAAAGCATTTGATGATGTCGTTCACTACCCTTTTCAGGTGCATAATAATCATAAGTATCACTATAAATACTTAGTCCAACAGCATCTCTTTGCTTTTTCAAAATATGCATCAACGAAGCTGAGGCAAGAGCTGAAAATGCAATCTTATTCAAATTACCAATATTAAAATTAGTAATCTCAGGATAATGCATAGAGCTACTATTATCAATTATTAAATGGCACCGTAAATTGGTTTCGTCATCATAACGCTTCGTATATAATTTATCGGTTTTAGCATATAGCTTCCAATCAATATGCCTTGTACTTTCGCCTTGATTGTATATTTTATGTTCAGCAAACTCAGCAGAAAACCCATGAAACGGACTCTTATGCATACCAGCAATAAAACCTTCTACAACTTGTCTAGCAAGAAGTTCTAAGTTTTTAAAGCCTCCTGCTTTATTGAGTTCTGCCTGTAAATTCATTTACTTAATTTAAAATGTCATCAACAATACCATAGGCTTTTGACTCTTCTGCTCCCATCCAATGATCTCGATTAAAGTCTTTCATTACCTTATCAACGTCTTGTCCACAATTATCTGCTAAAATTTTTGCACTTAACTCTTTAGTCTTCAATATTTCTTGTGCTGTAATTTCTATATCACTAGCTTGACCTCGAGCTCCTCCACTTGGTTGATGAATCATAACTCTAGCATGAGGCTGAATAAAGCGTTTCCCTTTGGTTCCAACAGATAACAATATAGAACCCATTGAAGCTGCTAATCCTGTACATATAGTAGACACATCACTATTAAGCGATTTGATACAATCATATATTGCAAAACCAGAAGTTACATAACCTCCAGGGCTATTGATATATAGATGAATGTCTTTGGTTTCTATAGCATCTAAATATAACAAACGGTCAATAACGTGTTTAGCCGATTTATCATCCACCATTCCCCAAAGGAATACTTTACGTTCTTCTAAAAGTTTACCATCAATTAAGTCTTGTGCTTTTGCTTGCTTACTCATATATTTTAATTTTAGTTAAAAATAAAAAAAGGTTTACCATAATGGCAAACCTTTTATCATTTCTTTTAGATTATATCCTATAATAAAGAGTCGATTGCTTCAGTGTAAGCGTTTTTAGGCGCAACACCTACTTGACGACCTACAACTTCACCGTTTTGGAATACCAAAACTGTTGGAATATTACGCACACCATATTTAGCAGCAAACTCTTGGTTAGCATCTACATCTACTTTGCCAACAACAGCTTTACCATCATACTCTGTACTAATCTCATCAATAATTGGTCCAACCATTCTACATGGTCCACACCATGCAGCCCAAAAATCTACCATTACTGGTTTATCACTCTTTAATACTGTTTCTTCAAACGTTGCATCTGTTATTTCTAATGCCATAATTATATTATCTATGTGTTTAACTTCATTTTTGTTTAATACACAAAATTAGTCAAAAATTTCACCAAACCTTACAATGGTGGTATTTGTTTTGATTATGAAGTGATAGATAAGACACATACTAACTATTTGAACTAAAAAAAAAAAATTACAGATAAGCAACCATTAAGTTGCGTATTAAAATAATAATCTATAATTTAGCAACCAATAAGTTGCATACTAATCTAATACACATTCGTTATGAAAGATTCTATTACCAAAGAAAAACTGTTTAATCACCCAATTGAAACTGTGTGGAATGCCATTTCTAAAGGCGAAGAAATTTCTGCTTGGTTTATCAAAGCCGATTTCAAACCAATTGTAGGTTATCAATATACATTTATCTCTAAACCAAATGAAAAAGGATGTACAACCATAAGTGGAGAAGTAAAGAAATCTGATCCTTATACCCTTATTTATACATGGATTGTAGCAGACACAAAAGTTGAAACTATAGTTAAATGGGAACTTGAGTCTATTGAAGAAGGCACAAAATTACATCTTGAACATTCTGGTATTTCAAAATATGAAGGTGAAACCGCTATAGCTATGTTTGAAAGTTTCAATGATGGTTGGGAAGGTTGTATAAGCTTGCTAACAGATTACTTAAAAGAAGAGATTGATGCAGGATAAAATCACAAAACTATTTAAAGCTATTGCAGATCCAACAAGACGTGAAATATTTCATGCTTTGTTGATTACCTCTTCGGCATTATCTATAACAGAAATTACAAACCAATTTGAAATTAGTCGGCAAGGTATCACAAAACATATTAAAACTTTAGAAGATGCTGGGTTAGTCTATATAGAGAGTAAAGGCAGAGAGCGATTTTGTAATGCGAGTGCTAAACCACTAAAAGAGATAAATAAATGGTTGAAATTCTATGAACAATTCTGGAACAACTCATTAAACAATTTGGAAGACTACTTAAATACATCGAAAGATAGTTAAATGAGCGATCATAATTTAGACTACAAAAAAACTATAGAGGTTTCTGCAAATGCAAACCAGCTATTCAATGCTTTAACTGATGAAATGCACTTGTGGTGGGGAAAAATAAGCGACTCAAATTTTGATACTAATGGTCGGTTCACAGTTACTTTTGAAAATAACTACTGGTGGACATTTAAAATTGTTGAGTTTTTACCAAATCGAGAAATTATATGGAAATGTATAGCCGGAGAGCCTGAATTCAATAAAGAGTGGATTGGCCATGTATTACATTGGCAGATAACAGAAAAGAACTCAAAAACAACATTACAATTTCATCATGTAGGTTTAAACCCAGACATAAATTGTTACGATGTTTGCTCAACGACTTGGGATATGTTCATTATAGATCGTTTGAAAAATCATGTTAACAAACAGGTTGTTAAAAACTAATCGTCAACGTGTTAAAGTTTACAAGACGTGCTTGCTTTTTTTAATTGAAAATAACCGTATATCAAACTTGATCCACAAACTATGGTCATAAGATGGTCAGTAATCGCATCACCATTAACTATTCCAAAAAAGGCTGCAGAAAGACCTGCAGAACCAATAAATAATAAAAGATTTCTTGTCGTTTTCATACCTATAGCTTTTGTATATATAGATATGTAGTAGACTTAAGTAAAATGTTACACTAGTTCAATTTATAATACACTTCATGTGTTTCTAAATCATCCAATAAGTCTTGAGAAATCTTAACCTTTTGTTTACGGCTCGACATACTGAGTTTTATTTTTTCATCATTATCATAAACGATAAAGTTAAGAACATTATCACCTTGGTGTATTCGAAACAGCTCTTCTAAAACAGCAATTCGTTTTTCTTGTAGATCTTTGATGTTTAATTGAATAGATAGCTTTTTAGCATAGGTATCCATAACATCGTGTAGCAACTGAAAACTGTTAAACTGAATCCTAGGATCACTCTTTTTTCCTGTGTCTCTATTTACCCAACCTTCTCTAACAAAAACCTTAATGTATAGAAAACGATTCACGATTAAAAAATGCCTAAACTTTAAACATTCTTCTCCAAAAATTCTAAACTCATAGCTATCTGTATAATCTTCTAAAGTAAACATTGCCCAATCTTTTCCTTGTTTACTAACCCTATGTTGTACATCAGAGACTACACCTCCAAAGGT
The DNA here is from genome assembly GCF_947503375.1 of uncultured Psychroserpens sp. GTDB lineage: Bacteria > Bacteroidota > Bacteroidia > Flavobacteriales > Flavobacteriaceae > Psychroserpens. Next base: position 207,551 of record NZ_CANNDQ010000003.1, on the reverse strand, counting down.
CAATTCTCTATTAACATACGGCGTTAAATCATGGAGCATACCTAAATTAGCATTGCAAAACGTTTTCATCTCAATTTTAAAATCATCTAAAGGATGCCCGGAAATGTATATCCCAACAACTTCTTTTTCTCTTTTCAATTTCTCTAAAGTTCCCCATTCTTCGCATGGAGGCACTTGAGGTTCTGCGATTTGAACTTCACTAGCATCTCCAAACAGACTCACTTGAGCTGAGTTTTCGTTTTCTTGGTGTTTAGCTCCATATTTAATGGCTTTTTCTAAAAATGTAATTCCGTCTCCATCATCATGAAAATATTGAGCACGATGGGTGTCACCAAAACCATCAAAACCTCCTGCTAAAGCTAAATTCTCAAAGGCTTTCTTATTTGCAGCGCGTAAATCTATTCGTTTGGCCAAATCAAAAATAGATTTATAATGACCATCTTGCTTTCTATTTTCTACAATGGTCATAACAGCTCCATGCCCCACACCTTTAATAGCTCCCATACCAAAACGAACAGCATTATCTTGATTTACAGAAAATTTATAATACGATTCATTAACATCTGGCCCTAATACATCTAAACGCATGCGCTTACATTCTTCCATAAAGAAAGTGACTTGCTTGATGTCATTCATATTATTAGACAGCACAGATGCCATATATTCTGCAGGATAATGTGCTTTTAAATAAGCGGTTTGATAAGCAATCCAGGCATAGCAGGTTGAGTGTGACTTATTAAAGGCATAACTCGCAAAAGCCTCCCAGTCTTTCCAAACTTTTTCTAAAATTTTTGCATCATGCCCATTAGCACTTGCTTGTTCTATAAATTTTGGTTTCATTTTATCTAAAACAGCAATTTGCTTCTTACCCATTGCTTTTCTCAACACGTCTGCTTCACCTTTAGTGAAATCTGCTAGTTTTTGAGATAGTAACATCACTTGCTCTTGATAGACTGTGATTCCATAAGTTTCTTTCAAGTACTCTTCCATAGCAGGAAGATCATAGTCAATTTCTTCGTCTCCATGCTTACGCCTTACAAAACTTGGAATATATTCCATTGGACCAGGCCTGTAGAGAGCGTTCATCGCAATCAAATCTTCAAAAACAGTAGGCTTTAAATCTCTTAAATGCTTTTGCATTCCTGGTGATTCATACTGGAATACTCCTACCGTTTCACCTCGTTGAAAAAGCTCATAGGTCTTTAGATCATCTAACGGAAAGTTCTCAGGATCTAACAAAATATTATGCTTTGCCTTTACGATTTTTACTGTGTCTTTAATTAAAGTTAAGGTCTTTAACCCTAAAAAATCCATTTTTAATAGTCCTGCATCTTCAACTACAGAGTTATCAAATTGAGTCACGTATAGGTCTGAGTCTTTTGCTGTTGCTACAGGAACAAACTTGGTAATATCGTCTGGTGTTATAATAACACCACAGGCATGAATTCCTGTATTTCTCACTGAGCCTTCTAGTGTTCTAGCTAGATTTACCGTTTCTGATTCCAAGTCACTTCCATCAGCAATGTTGAGAAGCTGATTAACCTTTTCTAGATCTTCTGCTCTAAACTTTTTACTCAACTCTTTTTCATCTAAGGCGAAAATCTTATTCAACTTAGACATGGTCGGAATTAGTTTAGCAATCCTATCTGCATCAAACAAAGGTAAATCTAGTACTCTAGCGGTATCTCTAATAGAAGATTTGGCAGCCATTGTACCGTAGGTAATAATCTGAGCTACTTGATTAGCACCATATTTTTCGATAACATAATCCATTACACGACTTCTACCTTCATCATCAAAATCGATATCGATGTCTGGCATGCTAATTCGATCTGGATTTAAAAAACGCTCAAAAAGTAAATCGTATTTCAAAGGGTCGATATTGGTTATCCAAAGACAATATGCAACTACAGAGCCCGCAGCAGAGCCTCTCCCTGGACCAACAGCTACGTTCATGTTTCGAGCTTCTCTGATAAAGTCTTCTACAATTAAGAAATAGCCTGGATACCCAGTGTTTTCAATAACACTCAACTCAAAGTCTAAACGTTCAGTAATTTCTGGTGTTAGCTCTTCATAACGTTTTTTAGCACCTTCATAGGTCAAATGTTTGAGATAGGCATTCTCTCCACGTTTTCCGCCGTCAACCAAGTCTGTTTCATCTTTAAACTCATCAGGAATATCAAATGCTGGCAATAAGACATCTCTGGCTAATTGAAATGCCTCAACCTTATTTACAATGTCTTGTATATTTACTATAGCCTGAGGAATATCTTTAAATAATGCCTTCATTTCATCTGATGACTTGAAATAATATTCTTGGTTTGGCAAACCGTAACGATATCCTCTTCCTCTACCAATTGGAGTTTCTTGCTTTTCACCATCTTTTACACACAGTAAAATATCATGTGCATTTGCGTCTTCTTGTTTACAATAATAGGTGTTATTCGTTGCAACCAATTTCACCTCATGTTTCTGTGCTAGCTTGATCAGTACTTGATTAACCCGATCTTCATCTTCTTGATGATGTCGCATGATCTCTATATAGAGATCGTTATCAAACTCTTCTTTCCACCACAGCAAAGCTTCCTCTGCTTGATTTTCTCCAACATTTAAAATCTTACTAGGCACTTCTCCATATAAATTTCCTGTAAGACATATTAAATCTTCTTTGTATTGTTGAATGAGTTTTTTATCTATTCTAGGCAGGTAATAAAATCCGTCAACAAATGCGTGTGATGACAATTTAGCAAGGTTATGATAACCGTTTTTATTTTTTGCAATTAAAACGATCTGATAACCATTGTCTTTCCTAGTTTTATCTGTATGATTTTCACACACAAAGAATTCACAACCAATTATGGGTTTTATTTCTTTTAATTTAGCAATTTCATCATTGTTTTCTGTGTCATTATTCTTCGCTTTAACAGATTTATTATGATTATTAATTGCCTTTACAAAATGGAATGCACCCATCATGTTTGCATGATCTGTTAGTGCTACTGCAGGCATATTATGCTCAGCTGCAGCGGCAACTAAATCTGAAATACTTATTGTAGATTGTAATACTGAAAATTGTGAATGATTGTGTAAATGCACAAAATCAACATCTACTAGATCAGAAACATTCTCTTTCAACTCAGCATCAGAAATACCATCGCTCTGTAATTTCTGTAACCGCTCATTAATTTTAGCACTCTCTCTTTTAAGGTTTATATGCTTTAATCCTATAAGCTGAATTGGCTGTGGGTTCTCTTTATTAAACCGTTTAAAATAGTCTGGCTGTACGTCTAGTTCTTCTTTAGTATATTCTTCTAAACGAATAAGTTCCAAAAAGCAACGCGTAGTGGCTTCAACATCGGCTGTAGCATTATGCGCTTCTGCAAAAGGTACATTAAACAAGAATTGATGTAATTCAGTTAGTGTAGGTAATTTAAATTTCCCTCCACGTCCTCCAGGGATCTTGCACAGTTCAGCAGTATGTTCTGTACAAGTATCTAAAACGGGAAGCTCTTGAAGTTGATTAGCGATTTCTAATCTTACAAACTCTGCTCCCATGATGTTCAGGTCAAATTTCACATTTTGTCCCACAACAAATTTAGTTTTAGATAATGCGTTGTTGAATTTTTCAAGAACTTCTTTCAGCGAAACGCCTTGTTCTTGGGCGAGTTCGGTAGAAATACCATGGATCTTTTCTGCATCATAAGGGATATTAAATCCATCGGGTTGTACTAAATAATCTTGATGATCCATACAGTTCCCCATGTCGTCATGTAATTGCCATGCGATCTGTATGCATCTAGGCCAATTATCAGTATCCGTAATTGGAGCGTCCCAACGCTTTGGCAGTCCTGTGGTTTCGGTATCAAAAATTAAATACATGCACTTTAAATATTTTATGAGTTCCCTTCAGAAAAATGATCAGAAGTAAGTCTATAAATTTACAAATAAACTCCTCTTTTTTAAAGCAAAAGTTATGAACAGTTGTAAACAAAAAAGGTCAGCTAAATAGCTGACCTTTTACTTTATTTATAAGATGTTATGACACCAGTTCTTCATGCACCTTTTCAGTGTTAATTGCAGACTGAATCGCATTTCTATGCTTTAATAATAAGGCATCAATACTTGGTGGTAAGTTAGGCTCTGTAATAAGCTCATTATATACTTCTAAGCTAGTCTCTTCTCCTCGTATCGCTTCCTCTAGTATCGCTTCTTCACTATTCGAATTAAAAGTTGATTTTAATGTCATCCAATTGCGATGCATTGTCCCCTTGAAACTGCCTGAATCCTCAGGAACTTGTCCGTATTGTAAGATTTCTGTTCTCAGCTCTTTAGCAAATTCACTTCGCTCTGATGCTCTCCGCTTAAAAAACATTTTTAACCTATCACTTTCTACATTGTCGATGGCATTTAAATAGCCTTTTTCAGCATCGTAATTCTTAATTAATAATTCATTTAATTTTTTTGAAATTTCTTCTGAATACTTCATTATATCTATTACATTTTAAAATTTCAATACTTTTTTTTATGATGCGTATTGTTTCACATCAAGTACTATAATCTAATATTTTTTGTAGGAAAAATCAAACAATTTAACATCTTTAACAAAGGTTTAATAGTTATTAACAATTACATGTCATCTAAATAATCTGGAATCGTATCTCCATCTGTATCTATAGCATCAGCTGGATCACCATCAGCGTTAGGGTCTGCATCCTCATCAATCGTTAACAACCCATCGCCATCATCATCGTTATCTAAATAATCTTCTGTTCCATCACCATCTGTATCTCCTGTTTCAAAAACCGTAAATACACCATCACCATCGTCATCATTATCTAAATAATTCATAATGCCATCGCCATCTGTATCACCCGTTTCATTTATTGTCAAGATACCATCGCCATCATCATCGTTGTCTAGATAATCTACATCTGTGTCACCATCGGTATCAATTGGGTTGCCATCAACATCCTTTGCTTCGTCTATAGTTAATATTCCATCACCATCATCGTCATCATCTAAATAATTAGCAATCCCATCAGCATCAGTATCATCATTATCTAAATTGCCATCACCATCAAAATCTTCAAAGAAATTTGGGATGCCGTCACTATCGTCATCTCCACAATCTAAATTGTCTATTCTAGCTTGTATACTACCGTCTGGATCTCCACAAAATTCAATTTGCTGTTCCAAGTATGTTTGGAAATTAGCACAAGCATCTAGATAATTTCCAATGGTAGCGTTTTCAATTGCTAACTGCGCAGTATTTCTATTTTGTTCGGCTAAACTACAAGGAAACACACAATCATTTAAACTATTAATTGTGCCTTGTATGATACCACTCAGGTCTCCGCAATACACTTTTTGTGTTTGTAAAGCTTCAGAATAAGCTGTACAGGTCGCAATGTAATTATCACTATCCACAAACTCAACATTATCAGCAAATGTGGCTTCATAAGCCGCTTGAGCAATAGCTGATTGATCTTCTCCATCTGTACATGTAAATACCATAGCAGGAATACTTCCTGAGGTCAATGGTACTCTATAAAAAACACCTCCTGTAACTGGATCTTCTTGTGTTCCGCTAAAATTAACGACACGTAAGCCGGTTTCATCAAAAGCATTAAATCTAAATGATCCAGTAAACGTATTATTAAATATCTCATCTAATTTGATTCGACCATATTCAGGATAAATTGTAAGACTCGGATCTGGTCTATTATTTGTAGAAAACACTGTCCCATCTGCCGCAATAAAACGTGCTTCCATTGAATTTACATCTCCTAAAACATAGGTTCCTACAGCAACCGAAGGTATTTTAAGCATTAATGTTTCTACATTATTACCACCAGTAATGGTTAAAAAACCATTAACATCAATAGCAGCATTGAAAAACTCTGCTCTCCAGAGCACATAATCTTTATTTCCTTGTATGGATGGTGAATTAAATTCAACTTCATCACCACAACTAACAAATAGCAATGCTGTTATAAAAAGTATAGCTAATCTTTTCATTGACTTAATTTTTCTTCCTCTAAACATAAATGAGGCTCAGTTAGGTTCAAATATAACGTTTTTGGACTCCCAAAAGTATAATAAAATTTCAATATTACTTAATTTCAAATAAAATGTTCTAAATTAAATAATTGTATTATCTTTGCGCCTCATTAATAATAGAGGTCGAGAACCTCACAAATTAATTAAATTTATGCCTGTAAAAATTAGATTACAAAGACACGGTAAAAAAGGGAAGCCTTACTACTGGATCGTAGCAGCTGATGCGCGAGCAAAAAGAGATGGTAAATACTTAGAAAAATTAGGTGCTTACAATCCAAATACTAACCCAGCAACAGTTGAATTAAATGTTGATGGTGCAGTACAATGGTTGCAAAATGGTGCACAACCAACAGATACAGCCAGAGCAATTTTATCTTACAAAGGCGCAATGCTAAAAAATCACTTAGCTGGTGGAGTTAGAAAAGGCGCTTTAACTGAAGAACAAGCTGAAGAAAAATTCAATGCTTGGTTAGAAGAAAAAGCGGCCAAAATTCAGTCTAAAGCTGAAGGTCTATCTGAAGCTCAACAAAAAGCTAAAGCTGAAGCATTAGCCGCTGAGAAAGCTGTAAATGAAGCTAGAATTGCAGCAGCAGCTCCTGTTGAAGAGGAAGCTGAGGTCACTGAAGAAGCACAAGCTGAAGGTGAAGTTGTTGCTTCAAGCGAAGAAGAATAGAAAATTATTTTTTATACTTTTAAACTCCGTCACAAATGTGTCGGAGTTTTTTATTTCTAAAAACAATGGATAAAAAAGAGTGTTTCTTTTTAGGTAAGATTGTAAAAAAATACAGTTTTAAGGGCGAATTATTGGTAAAATTAGATACTGATGAGCCCAAACTTTACGAAAATATGGAATCTGTTTTTGTAGAGCTTCGTAATCATCTTGTTCCTTTTTTTATTGAATCCTCTCAATTGCACAAGTCTGAATTACTTCGAGTGAAGTTTGAAGATGTAGACTCAGAAGAAGATGCAGATGCACTTATAAAAAGTGAACTATACTTACCTCTTGAATTTTTGCCTAAACTGGATGATGATAAATTTTATTTTCACGAGATCATTGGTTTTAAAGTTCAAGACAAAGCTTTTGGACACGTAGGTGTAATTACTTCTGTTAACGATTCTACTGCACAGTCGCTTTTTGAAATAGATAGAAATGGCATTGAGATCTTAATCCCAATGAATGACAAATTTATTTCTAAAATTGATAAAAAAAATAAAACCATCTACGTAGATACTCCAGAAGGGTTAATCGATCTGTATTTAGATGAATAAGCCATTTGTATTCAAACAATTCGCTGTAAGACAAGACCAATGCGCTATGAAGATAGGCACAGATGGTGTGCTTTTAGGCGCTTGGACTTCAATACAAAATCAACCATTTTCAATTTTAGACATTGGTGCTGGAACTGGTATTCTATCCCTAATGCTAGCTCAACGAAGCTCTGCTGAACTTATTGAGGCTATTGAAATTGACGACCTAACATTTGAGCAATGTGTAGATAACTTTGAGCAATCACCATGGTACGACCGCTTATTTTGCTATCATGCATCGCTTGAAGAATTTGTAGATGAAGCAGACGACACCTATGATTTAATTATTTGTAATCCACCTTTTTATCCTGAGAGCTATAAAACTAAAAATAACCAGCGAGATTTAGCACGATTTCAAGACGCCATGCCTTTTCAACAGTTGCTTGAAAGTGTGGCTAGTTTATTATCTGAATATGGCTTATTTTCAGTAGTCATACCTATTTCTGAAGAAGAAAAAATCAAAGGTATTGCATCAAAATTATCTCTTTACCCAAAACGGATTACTCACGTTAGAGGTAAGATCTCATCCGAAATAAAGCGCAGCCTTATTGAGTTTTCATTTATTAAAACCAACACCAAAATATCTGAACTTATAATCGAAACAGCTCGCCATCAATACACAGAAGACTACATCAATTTAACAAAGGATTTTTATTTGAAAATGTAGTTTTAAAATTGTGCACTGAAAACGTTTTCGTTACTTTTGTTACCCAAACAAATTTTAAGTCTAAATGACTAGAACTGCAACAGTAGTTTTTGACATTTAAAAACTAATAAAACAAAACAAATGAAACCAGATTTATTTGAAGCGCCAGATTATTATAATCTAGACGATTTACTTTCTGAAGAACATAAATTAGTACGTGACGCAGCTAGAGATTGGGTAAAGCGAGATGTATCGCCAATCATTGAGGAGTATGCCCAAAAAGCCGAATTTCCCAAACAGATTATAAATGGTTTAGCCGAAATTGGTGCTTTTGGGCCTTATATTCCAGCTGAATATGGAGGTGCTGGATTAGATCAAATTTCTTATGGTTTAATCATGCAAGAAATTGAACGTGGTGATTCTGGTGTAAGAAGTACTGCTTCTGTACAATCATCTCTAGTAATGTATCCTATTTGGAAATATGGTACTGAAGAACAACGTCAAAAGTTTTTGCCAAAATTAGCTACTGGTGAATGGATGGGTTCGTTTGGTTTAACCGAACCAGACCATGGAAGTAATCCTGGTGGAATGACTACCAATTTTAAAGATATGGGAGATCACTATCTTCTTAATGGAGCAAAATTATGGATCTCTAATTCACCTTTCTGTAATGTTGCTGTTGTATGGGCTAAAAATGAAGAAGGTAGAATTCATGGGCTTATCGTAGAACGTGGTATGGAAGGGTTTTCTACTCCAGAGACTCACAATAAATGGTCACTTCGTGCTAGTGCAACAGGTGAACTTATCTTCCAAGATGTAAAAGTCCCAAAAGAAAATCTTTTACCAAATAAATCAGGATTAGGTGCACCTTTAGGTTGTTTGGATTCTGCTCGTTATGGTATTGCTTGGGGAGCAATTGGAGCGGCTATGGATTGTTACGATACTGCGCTTCGTTATGCGAAAGAGCGTATTCAGTTTGGCAAACCAATTGGAGCTTTCCAATTACAACAAAAAAAATTAGCTGAAATGATCACTGAAATCACCAAAGCTCAACTGTTAGCATTTCGTTTAGGTCAATTAAAAAATGAAAATAGAGCAACATCTGCTCAAATTTCAATGGCAAAACGTAATAATGTTGATATGGCCATCAAAATAGCTCGTGAAGCAAGACAAATGCTTGGTGGAATGGGTATTACTGGAGAATATAGTATCATGAGACATATGATGAATCTTGAAAGCGTTATTACTTATGAAGGTACTCATGACATTCATTTGTTAATTACAGGATTGGATATCACAGGTCTTAATGCCTTTAAATAAGCACTAAGACTAATGAGTATAACAATTTTGCTTAGATATTTAATTGTAAAAAATGCTTCTTAGCTTTGAGAGGCATTTTTTATGCTTTAATCATATCTTTGAATTTATGAATTATATCAAATTTGTACTCTCGGCAATTGAAAAATCAAGTAAGGGATCATTCGCAATGATTAATTTCTGCTTATTTTAGTTAAAAGTTTAGCCATGTCATCAAAAACCAGATTGGATCGTGCATATAAAAATGCTAAAGTTGTTCCGTTTGACAACTCTAGTAAATTTATTTTGTTTAGTGATTGTCATAGAGGTGATAACAGTTTTGCTGATGATTTTGCAAATAACAGAAATATTTATTTTCACGCATTGAAGCATTATTATGCTGAAGGTTTTAGTTATTGCGAGCTCGGTGATGGTGATGAATTATGGGAAAACCTTTCTTTTGAATCTATTCTAAACGCACATAAAAATGTGTATATGCTCATGAAATTATTTCATGAACAAAATCGTTTACATATGATTTGGGGCAACCATGATATGGTTTATCGAGATCCTAAATATGTTGAAAAACAGCTCTCGAGTTTTTTCGACCCTAAAATTGGAGAGGATGTTGAATTGTTTTGTAATATCCAATATCATGAAGCTGTAGTTTTAAAACATTCTGAAACTGGACAAGAGTTATTTCTTGCACATGGACATCAAGCAGATTGGTGGAATTATTTATTTTGGAAATGGAGTCGATTTATGGTTAGAATTCTTTGGAAGCCATTAAACGTCATGGGAATAGCTGACCCAACAAGCCCTGCTAAAAATTATAAAGAACTTATTAAAGTTGAGCGCAGAACAAAAAAGTGGATTATTGAAAATAATAATCTAATTACAGTTGTTGGTCATACGCATCGACCTCGTTTTCCAGAACCAGGTGATATTGCCTTTTTTAATGATGGAAGCTGTGTTCACCCTAGAAGTATTACAGGTATTGAAATAGAAAATGGTGAAATTTCTCTTATCAAATGGCAAATAGCAACAACAGACGATGGTACTTTAAAAATAGTTAGAATCCTTCTAGAAGGACCAAAAAAATTGATGGATTATAAAACTGATTAACCCTCAGGCGCCAATTCAACCTCAAGACCTTCCATTTCAGGAGTAATGGGTAATTGACATCCTAAACGCGAATTATCTTTAACGTAGAATGCTTCACTTAACATGGCTTCTTCGTCATCTTGCATTTCAGGAAGTTCATGTTCAGATTTCACATAACACTGACAAGAAGCACACATTGCCATTCCACCACAAATACCAATAGTACCTTCTGGAGCTAATTCGTAAGAACGAACTACTTCCATTAAATTCATTGCCATATCTGTTGGCGCTAAAACCTCATGAATAACCCCATCTCTATCTGTAATTTTAATCGTTACGTCCTGCTCCACTATTCTATTGCTTTTACAACCGCTTTAGGCGCTTCCTTACGCGTACCATCAAATCCGTCAACACCACTAACAGTTGTGTATTTTAAAACATATCGCTTCCCAGGGTTAATGATTTGATATGCCGCTTGACACATTAAGGTGGCTTCATGAAAACCACAGAGAATTAACTTTAATTTGCCTGGATATGTATTCACATCTCCAATAGCGAAAACACCTGGAATATTGGTCTGATAATCTAAGGCATTATTAACTTTAATTGCATTTTTTTCTATCTCTAATCCCCAATTTCCGATTGGTCCTAATTTTGGTGACAGTCCAAAAAGTGGAACAAAATGATCACATTCTATCTCAAACTCCTTTTCAATATGTAATGCTTGTTTTACAACTATTGCTTTCACTTTTTCGTCACCAACAATTCCAATGACTTCGGCAGGTGTAATCAAATTTATCTTACCTTTATTTTTGAGTTCTTGAACTTTTTCAACAGAATCTAAATGACCTCTAAACTCATTCCTCCTGTGAATTAAAGTGATTTCACTCGCAACATCACTTAAAAAAATACTCCAATCTAATGCGGAGTCTCCACCTCCAGCGATAACCACTTTCTTATTTCTATAAATTTCAGGATTCTTTATGATATACTCTACACCTTTATCTTCAAAGTCTGCGATATTATGTATTAAAGGTTTACGTGGTTCAAAACTTCCTAGTCCGCCTGCAATAGCTACAACAGGCGCATGATGTTTTGTGCCTTTATTGGTAGTAACAATAAATGTACCATCCTCTTGTTTCTCAATTGTTTCTGCACGTTCACCTAATGTAAATCCAGGTTCAAATTGTTTACACTGCTCTAATAATTTTTCAGTTAAATCTCCAGCTAAAATTTCTGGATAAGCAGGAATGTCATAAATAGGTTTTTTAGGGTATATTTCAGAACATTGACCTCCAGGTTGTGGCAATGCGTCTATCAAATGACATTTCAATTTGAGCAGACCAGCTTCAAAAACAGTGAACAATCCTGTAGGACCAGCTCCAATAATCAGTATATCTGTTTTAATCATGAATTTAAATTTCGGAACGTAAAATTAATATAGAAAGACAATTAATTTTATGATAAAAATCACTTTTTAAGCCTCAATATTAATGACTTTTTCTATTTGAGGCGCATATTTCTTTATGGTCATTTCAACTCCAGATTTTAATGTCATTTGGTTAACACTACATCCTACACAAGCGCCTTGAAGTTGTACTTTCACCAGCTTATCACCTTCTATTGATAATAATGAGATATCTCCTCCATCACTTTGCAAAAAAGGTCGTATTTCATCTAATGCCTTTTCGACATTTAATCGTAATTCTTCTGTACTCATTTTATTTCTTCTTTACAGCCGAACATCCAGCCATAGTTGTTATTTTAATCGCTTCAGTAGGCGGTAAGCTATCGTTACGCTTTACCACTTCTTCAACTACATTTTGAGTTAGTTTTTCAAAAGCCTGTTCTAGAGGCGTAGCCGTTTGCATAGCAGCAGGCCTACCAATATCTCCTGCTTCTCTAATACTTTGTACTAAAGGTAGCTCACCTAAAAATGGAACGCTTAAATCTTCAGCAAGATTTTTCGCGCCTTGCTTTCCGAAGATATAATATTTATTTTCAGGAAGCTCATCTGGTGTAAAGTATGCCATATTCTCGATAATACCTAATACAGGAACATTTATACTGTCTTGTTGAAACATAGCAACTCCTTTTTTCGCATCAGCAAGTGCTACATTTTGAGGTGTACTAACCACAACAGCTCCTGTTATAGGCAACGACTGCATAATACTTAAGTGAATGTCTCCTGTGCCTGGAGGGAGATCAATAAGTAAAAAATCTAATGTTCCCCATGCAGCATCAAAAATCATTTGATTTAATGCCTTTGCAGCCATAGGTCCTCTCCATACAACAGCTTGATCTGGTTTTGTAAAGAAGCCAATAGATAATATTTTAACACCATAGTTTTCTACAGGTCTCATTTTTGATTTTCCATCAATATTTACAGCTAATGGTCGTTCTAGTTCAACATCGAACATAATTGGCATCGATGGGCCATAAATATCTGCATCTAAAACTCCTATTTTAAAACCCATCTTAGCTAAAGTTACTGCTAAATTTGCTGTAACAGTAGATTTACCAACGCCTCCTTTACCAGAAGCTACAGCTATTATATTCTGAATTCCAGGAATAGCTTTCCCTTTGATAACATTTGGTGCCGATTTTGTCGGTGCTTCTACTTTTACATTAACTGATATTTTAGCTTTTTCATATACAAGATTGTGAATGGTTTTCATTATCTCAACCTCGGTTTTCTTCTTAGCCTGAAGACTTGGATTCTTTATAGTAATATCTACAATAACCTCTTCTGCAAAGGTCACCACATTTGTAACTGCTCCACTTTCAATCATATTCTGCCCTTCTCCTGGCGCAGAAATAGACTCAAGTGCTTTAAGTATATCTTGCTTATTTAACTTCATCGTTGTGTTTAAACTAAGATTCTTCTATTCAGAATCATTCTAAAATGCAAAGATACTGCGAAATGTTTACAATTTGAAACGGTTTAATTGAAATGATTTATAACACAATAGGGAATACAAACGCGATTTGATATGCATACAAATAGTGTTTGAAGCGAGAAATCACATTATGTAAACTCGATAAGCGGAAGCTTTTCGGTAATGAAATACAGAAATATCCGTTTAACTGTCTGATAACTAATGTTTTGTGACTTTAGTATTTAAATTGTTTCTAAATACTAAACAACTATGGTGTTTATAATATCAATACTCAAAAAGTAACATTATGTTTAAATTAAAGAAAAAAGACCTCAAGGAAGACGCTAAGTATGTCAAGGCTATTATTACAACCTATTCTGAAAAGCAACATATTAAAAAATTAGTCTCGCCGATATCTAATACGTATTTCATTATAGATGACAAAAACCAAATCTATATATGTATTGAAGATGGAAAGGTAACTCTTTCAAACCATGTTTTTTTATATAAAAAACAATTCAATCTATCGTTTACTGATGCACTAAAAAAATTAGTTAAAGAACAAATGGAGAAAGAGATGCAATTGTTAAAGAAATCACTTTTTAAGAATGAGACAAATTTGCTTTCAAAAATTCATAATATTTCTATTTCACATAAAAAATCAAATGTTATAAGCCATAATTTTAAAAGGGTATCTAACCTGTAAAAACATTATATTTTCATTATAACTCTTCAGATGGATTCCAAAAAACTTTATCGAAATCTTGAATTTGATTATCAATTACAGTAACACCTTCACTTTCTAAAAGTTGTTGCATCAAATTAGTCCCATCAAAATGATGTTTTCCTGTTAATAAGCCTTTTCGGTTAACTACACGATGTGCTGGCACGTCTTTTCCTCCAGACCCATTCATGGCATAACCGACCATTCTTGCGCTTCGTTTGGCACCTAAATAATTCGCTATAGCACCATAACTTGTAACTTTACCATAAGGAATTAATTTAGCAACCTCGTAGACTTTATCAAAAAAATTTAACGTTTCTGGTTTCATATTAAATATCCATTATAATATTAATCAATGTAACTCCTGCAACAATTCCTGTGATGGCACCAATGATATAGTTCATGTTTTTCTGAGAGGTGAATTTTTTGTTCTTAATCTTATCAAAAAAAAAGATGTATATGTAAAGCATAACAAAAGTACCTGTTGCTGCTCCAAATACATATGATATTATACTTATCTTTTCAAAATTAAACCATCCAAAACCGGCTATTGTTATGGTCATATATGCTTGATATGGAATTGGAAACACATTAATTGCTGATAAAAACATACCTTGAAAAAAGCGGCTATGCTTACTTTTTGTATGTGGCTCAACGTTAGGTTTAGGTTTTGATTTGGCTAGTAATAAAAAATAAATAGTAATAAGAACGAAAATCACAAAAGCCACACGTTGAAGTATTTCAACAACATCTCTATGGTTATTTAAATAACGTGCAAACATTGAAGCAATGTATGTTTGCAAAAACACAATAATACATACGCCTATAGAAAATGCAATACCTCTATTATGCCCTTCTTTTAAACTAACTTTTGCAGCTGTCATATTTAATAATCCTGGAGGAATTACACCAATGAGCGCAATGAGTAATCCCAGAAAAAAAATGACAGTGATATTCAAAACCTATTTAATTTTAAACCTAATATACGTAATTGGTTTGTTTTGTTCTAAATATTGAGACTCGTAATAGGTTTGAATACTTGTAACTTCTTCTGGGCTACCTTCTTGCTTGTACACATCATGATTAGCATAAAGTATTTCATGTTTAGCACCATGAAGAAGTCCTAATGTATAACCATGCATAAACTCACTATCTGTTTTTAAGTTCACTATTCCATCTGGTTTTAGAATAGTTTTATAGCGTTGTAAAAACTTAGGATTGGTCATTCTATGCTTGGTTCGCTTGTACTTGATTTGTGGATCTGGAAAAGTAATCCAAATCTCATCAATCTCACCTTTATCAAATGCATGATCAATGAGTTCTATTTGAGTTCTTAAGAACCCAACGTTAGTAATCTCTTCTTCAAGAGCTGTTTTTGCTCCTCTCCAGAAACGCGCACCTTTAATATCTACACCTATGAAATTCTTATTTGGATACTTTTGTGCTAACGCAACAGAATATTCGCCTTTACCACAACCCAATTCTAAAACTATTGGATTATTATTCTTAAAGAATTTTGATTGCCATTGACCTTTCAATTGAAACTTTTCATTAACCAACTCATCACGTGTTGGTTGAACAACGTTAGCAAATGTTTCATTTTCTTTAAATCGTTTGAGTTTATTCTTACTTCCCACAATTAATTTAATGTTTTGGCAAAATTAAGGAAACATATTAGCATTATCTTTGTTTTTAATGATTTTGAAAAAACGAATACTTGTTGCTCCATTAAATTGGGGATTGGGACATGCTACAAGATGCATTCCGCTCATTAATGCTTTATTGATAAATGATTTTCAGCCTGTTATAGCGAGTGATGGTATTGCATTAGCATTACTACAAAAGGAATTTCCACATCTTGAATCTATTGAATTACCGTCATACCAAGTTAAATATGCAAAAAAAGGACAGTTTTTTAAACTTAAAATGCTTCAAAATTCGCCGAAATTCATAAAAGCTATAAATGCAGAAAAAAAAGCGACTTCAGCTATTATTAAGACCTATCATATCAATGGTATTATTTCAGATAACAGATTAGGCGTTTACAGTAAGCATATACCATCAGTTTTCATAACCCATCAGCTAAAAGTATTGAGTGGTAATACCACATGGTTAAGCACTAAAATGCATCAAAAAATTATCAAGCGTTTTGATGAGTGTTGGGTTCCAGACAACATTGGAGAAGATAATTTGAGTGGTGATTTAGGTCATATAGATGTTTTTGGTATTCAAATAAAATATATCGGTCCTCTGAGTCGGTTTGAGAAAAAAGAATGCGATTCTAAATATGACTTAATGATATTGTTATCTGGGCCTGAGCCTCAGCGAAGCATCTTAGAAAAACTATTATTCGAAGAATTGAAGTTATACGAGGGTAGGGTATTATTTGTAAGAGGTGTTATAGAAGATGTATCTAAAAAAATAAAAAAAGGCCCTATAGATGTCTATAATTTCATGGCTAGTGAAGCACTTGAAAAAGCATTAAATGAAAGTAAATTGGTTTTATCTAGATCTGGATATACCACAATAATGGATCTTGCCAAGTTACACAAGCGTGCTTTTTTTATTCCAACACCTGGTCAATTTGAGCAAGAGTATTTGGCTGAGCGCTTATCAAATATTGGATTTGCTCCTAGCTGCAAGCAAAGTGAATTCTCCATAGACCAACTTAATGCTGTTGAGACATACGAAGGTTTGAAAACAACAAATTATAAGACAAACTATAAGAAGCTATTTAGCCTTTTCCAAAGTGAATGAAAATTCGCTACCAACTCCAAGTTCGCTTTCTACATAAATTTTTTCATCGTGTGCCTCAATAATATGCTTTACGATTGAAAGTCCAAGTCCAGATCCACCCTCTTTTCTTGAACCACTTTTGTCTACTCTATAAAACCGCTCAAACAATCTTGGTAGATTCATTTCAGAAATACCTTCACCATTATCTGTAATGCGGACAATCACTTTATTTTTGATCAAATTTTCGATACTAACCTCTGTGGTTCCTTTTTCTCGACCATACTTTACAGAGTTGACTATTAGATTGGTTAGTACTTGTTGAATACGTTCTTTATCTGCGGTAACTAAAATTGGGTTACTGTAATCCATATCAAAAGTTAACGTGATCTTTTTTTTAGCTGCTTTCATTTCCAATAAATCAAAGACACTTTGTACCAATTCTACAATATCAAAAGTTTCAATAGTGAGTCGCAAATCTCCAACTTCTAACTTAGTAATCATGTCTAGGTCTTTAACGATATAGATAAGTCGCTCTAAGCCTTTATTTGCTCTATTAAGATATTTCTCACTAACTTTTTTATCATCAATAGCGCCATCTAAAAGTGTCAATAAATAACCTTGGACAGTAAATAAAGGTGTTTTAAGTTCATGAGATACATTTCCTAAAAACTCTTTACGATACTCTTCTCTAACTTTTAAGGTTTCAATCTCTAACTTTTTATCTCTAGCATACTTATCTATTTCTTGAGTAAGTGTTGCCATATCTGTGGTTATTGGATGTTTCCGAAGAGATGTAGATTCTAAAAGTGTTAGGTCATCGTATATTTTTTTAACACGTCTATAGATAAAACGCTCAACTCTGTATTGAATAACAATAAAAGATAAAATGTAGGTAAATATTGCAAAAGACAACAAATAAATAATATCAATCGAATGTAATACGTACAAAAAAACACTCGATAAGAGCGTCAAAAAAATAGTAATATACAAGGATGTTTTAAAAGCAAACTTGTACGTTTTTTTTATTTTATTTTGCATCAGTCTACAAACTTATACCCAACTCCTTTTACCGTTTTAAAACTTTTATCTCCAATTTTCTCACGAAGTTTTCTAATATGTACGTCTATAGTACGACCTCCTACTACAACTTCATTACCCCAAACTTTATCTAGGATTTCCTCACGTTTGAAGACTTTGCCAGGTTTTGTTGCTAACAAAGATAATAATTCGAATTCTTTTCGTGGTAAAATAATCTCATTGCCTTTATATGCAATTTTATATTCTTCTCTATTGATTATTAAATTGCCAATCTTTAAAATACTTTCTGAAGTATCTTCGTCTTTTAAACGTCGCAAAAGTGCTTTAACTTTACTTACCAATACCTTTGGTTTAATTGGTTTGGTGATATAATCATCTGCTCCAGCATCAAATCCTGCCATCTGAGAATAATCCTCTCCTCTAGCTGTTAGAAATGTAATAATCGTATCACTAAGCTCTGGGACTTTTCTA
The DNA here is from genome assembly GCF_947503375.1 of uncultured Psychroserpens sp. GTDB lineage: Bacteria > Bacteroidota > Bacteroidia > Flavobacteriales > Flavobacteriaceae > Psychroserpens. Next base: position 189,289 of record NZ_CANNDQ010000003.1, on the reverse strand, counting down.
ATTTGCTCGCAAGCCTCAATACCATCCATCTCTGGCATCATTACATCTAAGATAATAAGTTGTGGTTTTTCTTTTTTTGCTTTCTTAACGGCTTCTTGTCCATTTTCAGCAGTAATTACTTGATACCCTTCAGCAGAAAGGTTGTAGCCGACAATTTCTAAAATATCTGGTTCGTCATCAACAAGCAAAATTTTAATATCTCTTTTTTTCATGATTAAATAGTCTGTAATGATGAATAATTACAATGTAAATTATTTAAATAGTCAATGGTAAAGATAAAACTAATAACAAAAAAGTTGTAGAAACTCTTTCATTAATAACATTAAGTTAACCTTAAAGTATAACAATCAAAACATATACGACCCTAAGACCTTGTTTAACATTTCTTTGGTATGAAATTTGGTACTAATTCTATAACTTTAAAATAAATCTTTAGTGATGATGAAAAATTACTACTATCTATTCATGGTTTTTGTGTTTTTGTGCTTATCTAATACTGCTCAAGCTCAAATGCAAAATAGTGGTATTACGTCACCTCAGCATATTGATGGATTATCAATATTTCCAAATCCTGCAAGTAATGGAAAAGTCTTTATAATTAGTAAGAGTAACCTGCCCAAAACAATTGAAATATATAATGTTTTAGGCAAAAAAGTATTATCTGAAACTCTATTTGGCAAAGCACTTGATATCTCTAAATTAACTCCAAGTGTGTACATTCTTAAAATAAAAGAACAAAATGTTTCTGCAACTAGAAAACTGGTTGTAAAGTAGTTATCTCTTTTATATTATCTTATTGTAAAATAGCGCTTTATCGAAGCAATAATTAGTCTAAACACGTATTTCTTATTATATTTGTGCCGCAATTTTAATTTATCAATTTAAATAACAGATTATGAAAAAACTTTACTTTTTAATAGTAACGCTTGTAGTTACTTCTTTGTCTTTTGGACAAGATTTAATAATTACAGCAGCCTTTGACGGACCACTTACTGGTGGATTACCTAAAGGTGTTGAGCTTTACGTTGTGAATGATATTCCAGATTTAAGTATCTATGGCATTGGTAGTGCTAATAATGGTCAAGGTACAGATGGCGAAGAATTTACGTTTCCTGCTGATAATGTAACTGCTGGTACTTATCTATTAGTAGCTTCTGAAGCTACTCAATTTGCTAATTGGTTTGGATTTGCTCCAGATTATAATGCAGGTTCAGCAATGGGAATTAATGGAGATGATGCAGTTGAACTATTTGAAAATGGGAGTGTCATTGATACATTTGGAACTATTGATTGTGATCCAAATGCTGCTATGTCTCCATGCCCTGAATGGGAACATACTGATGGATGGGCTTATCGTGTAGATGGCACTGGTCCTGACGGCTCAACATTTGTGTTGGCGAACTGGACATTTAGTGGTCCAAATGCTTTAGATGGAGAGACTACAAATGCTTCCGCTGCAACACCAATTCCTGTTGGAACATACTCTCCAGTGGCTAGTACAGATCCAACAATTAACATTACAGGTTCGGTTGGAGATTTAGAATATTTTTTTGGTAATGGTCCTTCAAATGAAGGAAGCGTTAACGTTTCTGGATTAAACTTAACTACAGATATTACTATAGATGCACCAGCAAATTTTGAGGTATCGTTAAGCTCAGGAAGTGGTTTTGGTGCTCAAGTCACATTGGCTCAATCTGGAGGCACAGTTTCAGCAACTCAGGTTTTTGTACGTTTGGCTGCTGGATTAGGAGTTGATATATATACAGATGATTTAACACTAACTTCAGGAACTGCTTCCGATGCGGTTGCATTATTTGGTGAAGTATTACCTGCAGACCCTCAAGTTACAGTTCTTGGAAGCATCGATGATCAAAACTACTCTTTAGGAAATGGTCCTTCAGATGGTGATTCTTTTGGCGTTGAAGGTTTATTTTTAACTGGTGACATAACAGTTACTGCGCCAACAGATTTTGAAGTATCACTAACTATGGGAAGTGGTTACTCTAGTTCAGTTTCTATTACACCTTCTAGTGGAACAGTTGCTACTACAGATGTTTTTGTGCGTCTATCGGCTTCTTTAGCTGAAGGCCCTTATTCAGGAGATGTTACAATTAGCTCACCAGGTGTAACTGATCAAACATTACTTGTTTCTGGGAATGTATTTGGAGCTGCTACAAACGCAATGGTTCTTACTGCAGTTTATGATGGTCCTCTTCCAGGTGGAAACCCTAAAGGTGTTGAAGTTTACGTTATAGAAGACATTCCTAATTTAAGTTTATTTGGATTAGGTAGCGCTGGTAATGGTGGTGGAACTGATGGTCAAGAATTTACGTTCCCAGCAGTTTCGGCTACAGCAGGTGATTTTATTTATGTAGCAAATACTGATAGTAACACACCTTCAGGTTTTGAAAACTTCTTTGGTTTCGCTCCAGATTATACTACAGGTGCAATGGGCATTAATGGTGATGACGCTATAGAGTTATTTGAAAACGGTCAAGTTATAGATACATTTGGAACAATTGACTGTGATCCAAATGCAGCCATGTCTCCATGCCCTGAGTGGGAACATACTGATGGTTGGGCGTACAGAGTTGACAATACAGGTCCTGATGGTTCAACATTTGTGCTAGCTAACTGGACATTTAGTGGGCCAGATGCTTTGGATGGTGAAAGTGATAATGCTACTGCAGCAACTCCAGTACCAATTGGTACTTACATGAGGCCTTTATCAACAGAGCGATTTAGCACAAATTCTTTCTCAATATATCCTAATCCAACATCTACTGGATTTGTAAATATAATAAGTACAAATAACGAAAATATCAATGTTGCTGTATTTGATGTTTTAGGAAAGCAAGTATTGAACCAAGCTGTAAATAACAATCGTTTAAATGTTTCTACTTTAAATACTGGGGTTTACATCATGAAGATTACTCAAAACAATACATCAGTGACTAAAAAGTTAGTGATTAAATAATTGTTTACGATAAATTAGCTTAAAAGCGATGTCAATATTGATATCGCTTTTTTGTTTTTATATACTTTTGCAATAATGATAAATACGCAAGATATTTTTTCAATTACTTCAAACGATGAATTCAATGCATTGGCATTACGCATCTTTAATTTTCAGTTTGAAAACAATACTGTTTACCGTTCATTTTGCGATTTACTATACAAGCATCCAAGTGATGTAAAAACTATTGAAGACATTCCTTTTTTACCCATTCAGTTTTTTAAAAGCCATCGTATCTTAAGCAATAACAATTCTGTAGAGGCTACATTTTCAAGCAGTGGCACAACAGGAAGCATAACGAGTAAACATCACATCACAGATTTAAACCTATATGAGCAAAGTTTTAAAAATGGGTTTAAACAATTTTATGGAAATGTGGAAGATTATGTGATCTTGGCATTATTACCGAGCTATCTTGAACGTCAAGGATCATCACTTGTTTATATGGTTAATCATTTGATTGCAACATCAAAATATTCTGAAAGTGGGTTTTACTTAGATGATATTTCTGAATTGAAAGACCAATTAATCACTTTGGATACTGACGGAAAAAAAGTACTACTCATTGGTGTTTCATTTGCTTTACTAGATTTAGTTGAGCAACATCAATTTAATCTAAACAACACAATTGTTATGGAAACAGGTGGTATGAAAGGGAGAAGAAAAGAATTGGTTAGAAATGAACTACACCACATTTTAAAAGAGGGCTTTAGTATAGACACCATACATAGCGAATATGGAATGACCGAACTTTTAAGTCAAGCATATTCAAGCGGTAATGGTATTTTTAAATGTCCTAATTGGGTTCATATTCTAACTCGTGATCCTGAAGACCCGCTAACACTTCAACAACCTGGAAAGACTGGAGGTATAAATATCATAGATTTAGCAAATATCAATTCATGTGCATTTATAGCCACTAAAGACCTTGGTCGCGTATATGATGATGGAACGTTTGAAATCATCGGTAGGTTTGACAGTAGTGATATTAGAGGCTGTAACTTAATGGTGTTGTAAGGTCTTACTCATTTTATCGACTATCGTAAAATGAAAATAAAATTATTGGCTTTTTTAAGCTTTTTTTCAATTTTAAGTGCTGTATCTCAAACTGTAAATTTTAATATTCAAAAAGGATATGTTGCTGAAGGTTATGATGTAGTTTCCTATTTTGATAATCAAGCACTAAAAGGAAAAAGTGAATTTACAACTACTTATGATGGTGCTACATATAAGTTTTCTTCAGAAGACAATCTCAACAAATTTATAGGCAACCCTAAGAGTTTTGTCCCTCAGTATGGAGGTTATTGTGCCTATGCTATAGCGGAAAAAGCTAAAAAGGTGAAAATAGATCCAAAAACCTATGAAATAAGAGATGGTAAGTTATATCTTTTCTATAATGCTTGGGGCACAAACACCTTAAAATTATGGCTTGAAAAAGATGTGAAAGGTTTACAAGAAAAAGCCGACAAAAATTGGGAAGCTATGATTTTAGAATAGTTTTAGAGTTCTATGAAAAAGAGAGATTAGCTTCAAAATAGTTGGTTGGTTAATGTTAAACGCCTCATGTTTTTATGAGGCGTTTTTCTAATTATACAACTTTAATGATGTATGTATTCCTTTTCCCTTTATTAAGGATGATGTACGTATCATTGATTAGATCTTCAGTAGATAATTGGTAATCTTCTTTTACTTTCTCTTTGTTAACTGAAACAGCATTTTCTTTCAAAGCACGACGCGCTTCACTATTTGATCCTAAGAAGTTGGTTTTAGCTGCCAATGCACCTATCATATCTAATTGAGATAATTCATCTTTACGCACTTCTGCTTGAGGCACGCCTTCAAATACGTCTAAGAATGTTTTTTCATCTAAGGTTTTGATCTCTTCTTTAAAACTTTTACTAAATAAAATATTCGATGCTTTAATAGCATTATTTACATCTTCTTTACTATGAACTAATATAACTAACTCTTCAGCCAAACGCTTTTGTAATACTCTTAAATGAGGAGCTTCTTTGTGTTCAGCAACAACAGAATCTATCTCCTCTTTATTTAAAAACGTAAAAATCTTAATATACTTTTCAGCATCTTCGTCACTAGAGTTCAGCCAGTATTGATAAAACTTATAAGGAGATGTTCTGTTAGCATCTAACCAAACATTTCCACCTTCAGATTTCCCAAATTTAGACCCATCACTTTTTGTAATTAAAGGACACGTTATCGCGAAGCCTTTTCCATTAGCAATACGCCTGATCAACTCGGTTCCAGTAGTAATATTTCCCCATTGATCACTACCTCCCATTTGAATGGTGCAGTTATTAGCTTTATACAAATGCAAAAAATCATATCCTTGAACCAGCTGGTATGTAAACTCAGTAAAAGACATCCCGTCTCCAGATTCAGATGAGATTCTGTTTTTAACTGAATCTTTGGCCATCATGTAGTTAACTGTAATATGCTTTCCAACATCACGAATAAACTCTAAAAACGAAAAGTCTTTCATCCAATCGTAGTTATTTACTAAAACTGCTGAATTGGCTTCATCACTTTCAAAGTTTAAAAAATGAGCTAATTGTTTTTTGATAGCTTCTTGATTATGGCGTAGTGTTTTTTCATCTAAAAGATTACGTTCACTTGATTTACCAGAAGGATCACCAATCATTCCTGTTGCACCTCCAACCAAAGCAAAAGGTTTATGTCCACAACGTTGATAGTGTGCTAGAAGCATGATTGGAACTAGATTACCTATGTGTAATGAATCTGCAGTAGGATCAAAACCTACATAAGCTGATCGTATACTCTGCATTAAATGTTCTTCAGCACCAGGCATCGTTTGATGAACCATACCTCTCCATTCTAGTTCTTTAACAAAATTCTTTATCATAATTTACATTTTAGTAATCTTTGGCAAAGATAGATTTATACCTCTAATCACAAAAAGACAATCGAAAAAAAGCTTAATTTTAGGCTATGATTTTAGTTACTGGAGGTACAGGGTTAGTTGGTTCGCATTTGTTATACAAACTCGTAAGCAATAATAATAACAATGTTAAAGCTATATATAGAAGACAACATACGCTTGAACGTGTAAAACATGTATTTTCTTATTATTCAAACCAAGCAGAAAATTTGTTTAATTCTATTGAATGGATAGAGGCTAATATTAATGATGTTCCAAAACTAGAAGTTGTATTTAAAGACATTACCCATGTCTATCATTGTGCTGCTTTTGTAAGTTTTGAACCTAATAAATATTATGAATTACGAAAAATAAATATTGAAGGCACAGCTAACATTGTCAATCTTTGTATTACTAACCAAATTAAAAAACTATGCTATATTAGTTCGATAGCTGCAATTGGTCATCACTCAAATCCAGAACAATTAATTTCAGAAACAACGTCTTGGAATCCTGAAGACGACAATAGTGTGTATGCTATCACTAAGTATGGTGCAGAAATGGAAGTATGGCGAGGAACTCAAGAAGGTGTGAATGCTGTGGTTGTCAATCCTGGTATTATTTTGGGACCAGGGTTTTGGAAGTCTGGTGGTAGTGGCAGTTTATTTAAGAAAATATATAGTGGTTTAAAATATTATACCAATGGCGTTAGTGGCTATGTTGATGTTTGGAATGTCGTAGATGCAATGTGTGAATTGATGTCTAGTAAAATACAAAATGAACGTTTCATTTTGGTATCTGAAAACTTATCATTTAACGATTTTCAAAAAAGCGTTTCAAAAGCATTGAATGTAAAACCAGCTAAAAAGGAAGCTAGCTCATTACTTTTAGAACTTGCATGGCGCTTAGACTGGTTAAGTCATAAACTATTAGGTAAACGAAGACGGTTTTCAAAACAACTGGCAAAGTCTGTGAGGAGCAAAACCATTTACGATAATACTAAAATAAAAAAGGTTTTGGATTTTGAGTTTAACCCAATCGATAAGTCTATATCTAAAACAGCAGGTTTTTTTTTAAAAGACCAAAACTGATCTAGTTTTTTAATTTAGTCTTTTTGAAATCTTTATTCAATTTCTTTTTTAAACTATCAGGCAACTTGCTTATAGAGTCTTGTCTAGCTTTCTTCTTTAGGTCTTCAAGCTCAATTTCTTTTTTATATTTAGCCGTATTCACTTCAATTCTTGCATCAACTTTATTCAAGATCGATTCGTATATTTTTAAGTCGTATGAATAATAGTTATTACTCGCAGCAAATTGAGCACTATCAATTTGATGTTTTTTATATACATAATCATCTGGATGCACGCCGTTTCTTTCTAGGACCAATCTACTTGTACCTTTTGCAGCATTTATGATAAAAACATCATAGAGAATATCTACCATTTTAGCTTCAGATATTAGATCATCTGGTTTTTCAGGCTTTTCTATTTTATTGCAACTAGAACATAAGCTGAAAAGTAAAATCAATATATATATATGTTTTATCATCTATTAAAAGTTAAGCGTTTTGCAGCTTTTACATCTAAAACTTTAAAATTATTATAGACTAGAGTTCCATTTATAAAAGTATGTGTTATTCTAGACTTAAATGTTGTTCCTTCAAAAGGAGACCAACCACAGTGATACAAAATATTGCCCTTATTAACTGTCCAAGGATTATTTAGGTCTACTACAACCAAATCAGCAAAATAACCTTTTTTGATGTACCCTCTATCTTCAACCTCAAAAAGGATTGATGGATTATGACACATTTTTTGAACTATTTTCTCTAATGAAATTTTACCATTATGATACGCTTCAATCATAGCTACAAATGCATGTTGTACCAATGGGCCTCCAGAAGGTGCTTTTGTGTAAACATTACGTTTCTCGTCTAAAGTATGAGGTGCATGATCAGTGGCAATAACATCAATCCTATCATCTAACAAAGCTTTCCAAAGTTGTTCTCTATCTTTAGCAGATTTTACAGCTGGATTCCATTTAATCAAAGTTCCTTTCTCGTCATAGTCTTCGTCACTAAACCATAAGTGATGAATACATACTTCAGCAGTGATTTTTTTATCTTTTAAAGGAATTTTATTGGTAAATAGGTTTGTTTCTTTTCCTGTTGATAGATGAAAAACATGTAACCTTGCGCCTGTTTTTTTAGCCAGTTCTATGGCTTTAGATGAAGATAAGTAACATGCTTCCTCGCTTCTAATGACAGGATGCTTTCGTATTGGGATGTCTTCACCAAACTCTTTAATATGAGCCTCCAAATTTTTCTTTACTGTTGCTTCATCTTCACAATGTACTGAGATAACCATATTGGTACTTGAAAATATTTTTTCTAATACTTTAGGGTCGTCTACGAGCATGTTTCCTGTTGATGAACCTAGAAAAAGCTTTAGTCCAGCTACAGCTTTAGGATCTACTTTTAATATTTCCTCTAAATTATCATTTGTTCCACCAAACATAAAAGAGTAATTAGCATGAGATGTATTGGAAGCTATTTTAAATTTTTCTTCAAGCTTTTCTACAGTTGTGGTTTGTGGGTTAGTATTAGGCATTTCAATAAAAGATGTAATACCTCCAGCAATAGCTGCTTTAGACTCGCTAGCTATGGTTGCTTTGTGAGTAAGTCCAGGCTCTCTAAAATGTACTTGATCATCTATAGCACCAGGTAATACATAATTACCTTCCACATCAACTACAGTAACATCTGCAGATTTAGCGCTTATAGATTCTGACACTTCTTTAATTCGCTCTCCTTCAATTAAAATATCACCTTCAGTAATCTTGCCGTCATTTACAATTCTAGCATTTTTAATAAGTGTAGTCTTCATATTTATTTACTAAATAAACTTTTTAATTTCATATTTACAACACCAAAAATAGCTTCAGAAATAATACTGCCACTCATTTTGGATTTGCCTTTTGTTCTATCTGTAAAAATAACAGGAACTTCAACAATTTTAAACTGTTTTAAGTAAGCTTTGAATTTCATTTCAATTTGAAAAGCATAACCAACAAACTTGATTTTTTCTAGCTGGATTTTTTCTAAAACCTGTCGTTTGTAACAAACAAAACCAGCTGTAGTGTCGTGTACTTTCATCCTAGTAATCAACCGAACGTATTTTGAAGCAAAATAAGACAACAACACCCTACTCATAGGCCAATTAACAACATTTACACCATTTACATATCTTGAACCAATAGACACGTCAGCCCCATTAATAGCACATGCATTATAAAGTTTTATGAGGTCATCTGGGTTATGAGAAAAATCTGCATCCATCTCAAAGATATACTCGTAACTAAGATCTAAACACCATTTGAACCCATCAATATATGCAGTACCTAAACCTGTTTTGTTTTTGCGTTCCAGTAAAAAAAGTTGCTCTTTAAACTCCTCTTGCAATGCCTTTACCTTCAAACTCGTTAAATCTGGAGAGTTATCATCTACCACAAGAATATGAAAAACTTTTTCTTGAGAAAATACAGCTCTAATGATCGCTTCTATATTTTCTATCTCATTATATGTTGGTATGATGACTATAGCATCTTTCATTCATCAAAATTTAGTCTAACAATTAGATGGTATAGCAAAAGTAACTTTTTATACGATTATTTATACAGTAAAAATCATAAACAATGTTAATCTTATGATGTTGTCACAACTAATAAAAACAAAGTAAGATAAGATGAAAATTTCTTTATAATTTTGCCATATGCTTAGAGAAATAGTATCTAATGATTGGTTTACAGCTTTCTTGGTGATTGCCTTGGGTCTGGTCTCTTTATCAAAATTTTTGTTTGCTCACAGATTTAAAGATTTTATTAGTGTTATTGGTAACACGAAGTATTTGAAGATATACATGAGAGATCAAAAGTTTATAGATGGTTTTGATGCCTTGCTGTTTTTAAACCTCATTATATCACTATCTATATTTTCATTTATTGCTTACAGCACATTTACCGAGCCTTCTGAATTTGATCTGATTTTGTTTTTTAAGGTCGTGTTTGGTGTTGGTGTTTTAATTTTAATAAAGACACTATTAGAACGGTTAATAGGTAGTATTTTTGAAATTGACGCTCTTATTGATTCTTACATATTCCAAAAAACCACATATAAAAACTACGCAGGCTTTATTCTTTTACCAATAAACTGTTTATTAATATATACAATTGATGCTACAAAACCTATACTTTATGCAAGTATAAGCCTTATTGTTTTGATTAATTTTATAGGTTTTATAAGTTCTTTTAAAAATCATCAAAAGTTACTATTAAATAACATATTCTATTTTATTTTGTATCTTTGCGCACTTGAAATTGGACCCTATCTAATTTTATATAAGTTAATTAAAGATTTCAACGCTTAAAACACTTTAATGAATATGACGAAAGTGAAAACGATTTTAGTATCTCAACCAGAGCCTAAAATAGAGAATTCGCCATACTTTGAGCTACAGGAAAAGCAAAAAGTAAAAATAGATTTTAGACCTTTTATTCATGTTGAAGGAGTAGAGGCTAAGGAAATTAGACAACAAAAAGTTGATCTTTCTAGCTATACAGCAATTATACTTACGAGCAGAAATTCGGTTGATCATTTCTTTAGAGTTGCTGAAGAAATGCGCTTCAAAGTACCAGATACTATGAAGTACTTTTGCCAATCTGAAGCAGTTGCATATTACCTACAAAAATATGTAGTATATAGAAAACGTAAGATTTATGTAGGTAAACGTACGTTTGAAGATTTATCGCCTCTTATTAAGAAATACAAAGATGAAAGCTTCTTATTACCTACTACAGATAAATTAAAGCCTGAGGTTCCAAAAACTCTTGATGGATTAGGTGTAAAATGGAAACAAGCTATTTTTTACAAAACAGTTATTAGTGATCTTTCAGATCTGGCTAACGTGTACTATGATATCTTGGTTTTCTTTAGCCCTTCTGGAATTGAGTCGTTATTTCACAACTTCCCAGAATTTAAACAAAACGATACACGTATAGCTGTTTTTGGTAACACTACTATTAAAGCAGTTGAGTCACATGGATTAAGAGTAGACATTGCTGCTCCAACACCTGAGACACCGTCAATGACTATGGCGCTAGAAAAATATATAGACAAAGTAAATAAAGGAAAATGATTTTCTTTATTGAGATAAAAATAAAAAAGAGCAATTTTATTAGAATTGCTCTTTTTTTTAACACTTATATCAATTATTAAAACGAATAACGCTGAGGACCTCCTCTGCGTATTTCTTCACTAGCGTGCTCTTCAAATTTTTTGAAGTTTTCACGGAAGGCATTTGCCAATTTAAATGCGGTCTTGTAATAATATTCGTCGTTGTTCCATGTTGTTCTAGGACTCAGTACTTCTTTAGGAACACCAGGACATGATCTAGGTTGTGCTACACCAAAAACTGAATGGATATGATAATCATCATAGTTGTATAATCCTAACTCTCCATTGAGCACTGCATTTATCATCGCTCTGGTATACTTTAATTTCATTCGAGTACCAACACCATAAGGGCCTCCTGTCCAACCTGTATTAACTAACCATACATTAACTCCAGCTTCTTTCATTTTTTGACTTAACATGCTAGCATATTCAGTAGGATGCAATGGCATAAATGGCGCACCAAAACAAGCAGAGAAGCTTGGTACTGGCTCAACAACCCCAGCTTCTGTTCCGGCAACTTTAGCTGTATATCCTGAAATAAAATGATAAGCTGCTTGACTTGGGGTTAACTTTGAAATTGGAGGCAAAACACCAAAGGCATCGGCCGTTAAAAAGAATATATTTTTTGGATTTTTACCTATTGAAGGCACCTTTATATTATCTATGTGATAAATTGGATAGCTAACACGTGTATTTTGTGTTATTGTTGTATCAGTGAAGTCTACTTCTCCTTTATCATCCATGATGACATTTTCCAGTATAGCTCCTTTTTTTATGGCATCATAAATTTCAGGCTCTTGGTCTCTTGATAAGTTGATCACTTTTGCATAGCAACCACCTTCAAAATTAAATACTGTGTTTTCATTTGTCCAACCATGTTCATCATCACCAATTAAACTGCGTTCAGCATCTGTTGATAAAGTTGTCTTACCTGTACCAGATAAGCCAAAGAAAATAGCAGTATCTCCATCTTCACCAACATTTGCGCTACAGTGCATAGGTAATGTGTTTTTAAATACAGGTAAAACAAAATTTAAAGCAGAAAAAATTCCTTTTTTAATTTCTCCAGTATACCCAGTTCCGCCAACTAAAGCTATCTTTTTAGTAAAATTTAAAATAGCAAAGTTATGTTGTCTCGTTCCATCAACAGCTGCATCTGCCATAAAACCAGGGGCATTGACTACTGTCCACTCAGGCATAAAATCTTGAAGCTCCTCATCTGTTGGCCGTAAAAACATGTTATAAGCAAACATATTACTCCAAGGATACTCATTGATCACACGAATATTGAGCTTGTAATTCTCATCTGCACAGGCATAGCTATCTCTAACGAAGACTTCTTTTTCAGATAAGTAATCTGTTACTTTATCATATAACTTATCAAAAGCTTCAGGTTCAAATGGAATGTTGATATTTCCCCACCAAACTCGATCTTTGGTGATTTCATCTTTAACAATAAATCTGTCTTGAGGTGAACGACCAGTAAACTCTCCTGTATTGACTGCTAGAGCACCAAGTGATGATTCTACCCCTTGCCCTTTTTCTATTGTGGTCTCATGAAGTTGATCTGGTGTTAACTGATATTTGACTTTTGCATTTTTAATGCCGTATTGTTCTAACGAAATCGTTTTCGTTGTTTGTGTATGGTTTACCATAATTTGTTTGTGTTGTATTAGATTGCAAAATTAAACAATATTTTAAAGTACACACTTTTATTTACGATTTATCAAACTTCATTTTTAAAAAGTTTATCAACAATAACAACCATGCAATAATTAAAATTAAACCTCCAATTGGAGTTATAAAACCAATGCTTTTAAAATCAAAATTAGTGAGTGCATTTGTGGCTAATCCATAAATCGAACCTGAAAAAAATAGGACACCAATTAAGACTAAATAACATATAATGCGCTTACTTTTGTTGCTTAACATTTTAAGACTTCCCAAAAAGAAAAGGAAAAATGCATGATACATTTGATATTTAACTCCAGTCTCAAAAGTTTGTTGCATGTCAAAAGATAATTGTGGTTTTAATCCATGAGTAGCAAAGGCTCCAAGAATGATAGCCAATACACCTAATAGTGTCCCTGCAATAAAAATAATCTTGTTCATATAATTCAATTTTTGGTTTTAATAACCCTTACTATTTAGTAAATTCGTGCTTACAAAATTACTCAACAAAAGCCATTATGCGAAAGATTTTAGTAATTGGTGCTGGAAAATCAGCATCATTCCTCATAAAATATTTATTAGACAAATCAAATGAAGAAGATTTACACGTCATCGTTGGTGACATTAATATACAAAATGCTAGAAAGCTCATCAATGATCACGAAAATGCTCAAGCTATTACTCTTGATGTATTTAGTAAACACTCAAGACAAGATGCCATCGAAAATGCAGATATAGTTGTATCTATGCTTCCAGCGCGATATCACATCGAAGTTGCAAAAGACTGTATTACGTATAAAAAGCATATGGTAACTGCTTCCTATATAAGTAAAGAAATGGAAGACTTAGATAATGCTGCCAAGAATAAAGACCTTGTATTCATGAACGAAATTGGTGTTGATCCAGGAATCGATCATATGAGTGCTATGAAAGTTATTGATGAGATACGAAACAAAGGTGGGAAAATGATTTTGTTTGAATCGTTTACAGGCGGACTAGTAGCTCCAGAAAGTGATAATAACCTTTGGAATTATAAATTTACTTGGAACCCTAGAAATGTAGTTGTTGCTGGTCAAGGTGGCACCGCAAAATTTTTACAAGAAGGCACCTATAAATACATTCCCTATAACAGATTATTTAGGAGAACCGAATTTTTAGAAATTGACGATTATGGTCGCTTTGAAGCTTATGCCAATAGAGACTCATTAAAATATCAAAGTGTTTACGGTTTAGATGATATAAAAACATTGTATCGTGGCACTATGCGTCGTGTTGGCTTTAGTAGAGCGTGGAATATATTCGTTCAATTAGGATTAACAGACGACAATTATACCATTGACGATAGTGAAAATATGAGTTATCGCGATTTTATAAATGCATTTTTGCCTTATAGTCATACCGATTCTGTTGAACTTAAATTTAGACACGCTTTAAAGATAGATCAAGACGATATTGTTTGGGATAAACTTGAAGAATTAGACATTTTTAGCAAAACCAAAATGGTCGAACTCAAACAAGCCACGCCTGCACAGATTTTACAAAAGATATTGATGGACAGCTGGATGCTTAAAGATGGTGAAAAAGATATGATCGTAATGTATCATAAATTTGGCTATGAACTTGACAGCAAAATGCATCAAATAGATTCTACTATGGTTGCTAAAGGTGAAGATCGCACTTACACCGCCATGTCTAAAACTGTTGGCTTACCAGTAGCAATGGCTACTTTAGCCATCTTGAATGAAAAAATCACCACTCCAGGAGTCCAAATTCCGATTCGTAAAGAAGTTTATGATCCAATTCTTGAAGAGTTAGAAGGCTTCGGAATTAAATTTAAAGAAAAAGAAGTCCCTTACTTAGGTTATAATCCTTTGAACGTGTAACGTTATGAAAACAGTTAACCAAAATATTCAAATTGATGGTATCGATAAAAAGATTCTAAGAGCGTTAATGGCAGATGCTAGAACACCTATTTTAGAAATAGCTCGCCAAGTTGGTATTTCTGGAGCTGCAATACATCAGCGTTTACGAAAATTAGAAAAATCTAAACTCATTGCAGGTTCAAAGTTTGTGATTAACCCAAAAGTATTAGGTTATACAACTATGGCATATATAGGTGTGTTTTTAGATAAAGCTGTTAGCAATCCAGAAGCTGTTAGACAGCTTAAAAAAATCCCTGAAGTTCTAGAATGCCATTACACTACTGGAAATTGGAGTATTTTCATTAAAGTATTGTGTAAAGACAATGAGCATTTGATGCAAGTACTCAATAGAGACATTCAATCAATTACTGGTGTTTCACGTACTGAAACGTTTATCTCTTTAGATCAACAAATAGAACGACAGATCAAAATTTAAATAAAAAAGCATCCTTTAAAAGGATGCTTTTTTATTTTTTCTTGTGACTTAATCTCTACCACCGAACACTTGAAGTGCCCAATACAATAGAGATGCTAGTGCTCCAATTGCTGCAACTAGATAGGTTCTGGCTGCCCATTTAAGTGCATCCTCAGATCCTTTATATTCTTCTGGAGTAACCATGTTCTTATTCTTTAACCAAGCCAATGCTCTGTTACTCGCATCGTATTCTACTGGCAGTGTGATGAAACTAAACAATGTTGCAAATCCCATAAAGACTAATCCTGCTACAGCTACCCAATATCCTAAACCAACTCCAGCTGCAGCTCCGAGAATCAAGCCTCCAATAACCAACCATTGCGACATTCCTGAAGTCACACTTACAATTGGTACTAATGCAGATCGCATTCCTAAAGCGCTATAGGCTTGTGCATGTTGTACCGCATGACCAACTTCGTGAGCCGCTACTGCCGCAGCAGCTGCATTTCTTTGATGATATACAGCTTCACTAAGGTTAACCGTTTTATTCTTTGGGTTATAATGATCTGTCAACTGACCAGCAACAGAGATTACCTCAACATCGTAAATACCGTTATCAGCTAACATCTTTTCAGCAATCTCTCTTCCACTCATTCCATTTCTTAACTGAACCTTTGAGTACTTGGCAAACTTTCGTTTTAACTGATTACTCACTAACCAGCTCACTAAAGCAATAGCTCCAATTAACACATAATATCCTAACATTCCGTTCATAATTTTTTAATTAAAATTCTTACGATAAAGATAACAAAAAGTACGCCAAATCTTACTTGTGAAATTTTGTCAGTTCTTATTCATTTGAATGAATTACTTTACTAACCAAACTGTCTTTAAAAATGATGATTAGACGACGTTCATTAGTCTCAAAAAAACTAGGTGTTTCCCCTAAACTGTAAACTATGTGGTCTTTACCCTCTAGATTTGATATTGCTGGTGTTCCTAATAATACTAAAATGTCTTGCCTTGATTTACCAAGTAATAACTTACTCTCTATAATATCTTTAGACATTTTATAGCGTTCGGTTGGATTAGTTATCCATTCTGTTTGGTCGAATTTATCTTCGTTGAATGCGATTAGAATGGCACTAATAACGATAGCCAAAAACAATACAGCAACTATTTTCTTAAACATATAAGCGCTTATTTATATTTTCTTTTGCCATACTTTAGTTTAAAGAACAACAATAAAAATGATGACAATGCAGTAACAGTATTAGAAAATATTAATGCTGGACTGTTTAATAGAAAGCCATAAACTAACCAGATAACAATACCACTAAAATATATAGAAAACATTGGCAATGACAATCCCGATACATCTTTAGTTTTCCATGTTTGATACACTTGCGGCAAGAAAGAAACTGTTGTTAAAAAGGCAGCAACAAGTCCTAATATTTCTGTGTTATTTAAATTACTCATTTATTCTAAGCATTTAACTATCCTACAATATTTACTATTTTACCTGGCACTACAATTATTTTCTTTGGTGTACGTCCCTCCAGTTGTGCAATGGTCTTTTCATGTGCCATAACCGTTTTCTCAATATCATCCTTACTCATGTCTAATGGCAATTCTAAAGTAAATCGCATTTTACCATTAAATGAAATTGGATAATTCTTACTACTCTCAACCAAATGTTTCGCTTCAAAAATTGGAAAAGATGCCGTCGAGATCGACTCATTATTTCCTAAACAGGACCATAACTCTTCAGCAATATGTGGTGCGTATGGTGAAATTAAAATAAGTAAAGGCTCTAAAATAGATGTGCTCGTACACTTTTGCTGCGTCAATTCGTTGACAGCAATCATAAAGGTAGACACAGACGTATTAAATGAGAAATTCTCGATATCTTCTTCAACTTTCTTAATGGTTTTATGAAGTGTTTTTAAGTTGTCTTTTGATGCCTCTGCATCATTCACTCTTATACCATTATCGTCAACATACAATTTCCAAAGCTTCTTTAAAAACCCATGAACACCTGTAATACCTGCTGTATTCCAAGGTTTGGCTTGCTCTAATGGCCCTAAGAACATTTCGTATAATCGCAAACTATCAGCACCATATTGGTCGCAAATGGCATCAGGATTTACCACGTTGTATTTGGACTTGGACATTTTTTCGACTTCGCGCCCTACTTTATAAACACCATCTTCCAATATAAATTCTGCATCTTTAAATTCTGGTCTCCAATTTTTAAACGCCTCAATATCTAATTCGTCAGATGCATTTACATATTCTACAGGGATATATGTTGAACTCATTGGAGTCATTAAATGTAATTCCTCTTTTTCAATTTTACTTAATAAATTCTTATCTATATATGATTTTACAACATCAATTATTAACTCTTCATTTCCTGTAAGGGTTTGATTATAATCTTCCTTAGAGATAAATAAAGGCTTTTTATTTAAAATTACATTTTTAGTTGCTCTATCTATTATTGAATAAAACACAAAATACCCAAAAGCACTTGTACCCAAAATCATCCCTTGATTAATCAACTTTTTAAACGGTTCATCCACACCAACAAAACCTCTATCTTTTAAGAATTTTACCCAAAAGCGTGCGTATAACAAATGACCTGTAGCATGTTCGCTTCCACCTATATACAGGTCGACATTTTCCCAATACTTCAAAGCGTCTTCTGTAGCAAAAGCGTCATCACGATGGGCAGCTTCTTCCATATATCTAAAGAAATACCATGAGCTTCCTGCCCAACCTGGCATGGTGTTCAATTCTAACGGAAATACAGTCGTATGGTTTATCTTATCATTAGAAACAACAGAATTACTTTCGGTACACCAAGCCCAAACATCGGCACGTCCTAAAGGCGGCTCTCCTTCTTCAGTTGGTAAATACTTTTCGACCTCAGGTAGCACGATTGGTAAGTGTTGTTGGTCTATCATTTGAGGTTTACTATTAACGTAGTATACCGGAAACGGTTCGCCCCAATAACGCTGACGTGAAAACACAGCATCTCTTAATCTGTAATTGGTTTTGCCTTTGCCTTGTCCTAATCGTTCTAACTCGTAAATGACACGCTTAGTTGCTTTTTTATAGTTCATTCCGGTTAAGAAATCACTATTAGCAATTACAGTTTTATCTTTATCGGCAAATGCTTCTTCAGAAATATCAACACCATCGAAAATATTTGGAATTGGAATCTTAAAATGCTTTGCAAAATCGTAATCACGTTGATCACCACAAGGTACAGACATAACTGCTCCTGTTCCATAGCCAGCTAACACATAATCGCCAATCCAGATTGGAATAGGCTCTTTAGTAAATGGATGTTCGGCATAAGCACCTGTAAAGGCTCCTGAAATTGTTTTTACGTCTGCCATACGATCTCGTTCGCTACGTTTAGCTGTTGCTTCAACATAAGCTTGAACGGTTCCTCTTTGCGCTTCGGTTGTTATTTTTGTCACCAATTCGTGCTCTGGTGCTAAGGTCATGAACGATACGCCAAAAATAGTATCAGGTCGTGTGGTAAAAACTTCAATGACCTCATCATGATCATTGATATTAAATGTTACCGCAGCACCAACCGATTTTCCTATCCAGTTGCGTTGACTTTCTTTAAGCGAATCAGTCCAATCAATAGTATCTAATCCTTGAAGTAAACGTTCAGCATAGGCAGAGATACGCATACTCCATTGCGTCATTTTCTTCCTGACCACTGGATGTCCGCCACGTTCGGACACACCATTTACAATTTCATCATTCGCTAGAACCGTTCCTAAAGCAGGACACCAGTTCACTTCGGTTTCGGCCAAATAGGTCAACCTATATTTTAATAGAATGTCTTGTTGTTCTTCCGTAGAAAAGTCTTTCCAATCTTCAGATGAAAACAATACCACATCATCGTCACAGGCTGCATTAATGCTTGAATTACCCTCAATCTCAAATACAGATGTCAATTCTGAAATTGGCCTAGCTTCATTAGCGTCATTACAATAATACGATTCGAATAACTGAATAAAAATCCAC
Organism: uncultured Psychroserpens sp.; assembly: GCF_947503375.1. GTDB lineage: Bacteria > Bacteroidota > Bacteroidia > Flavobacteriales > Flavobacteriaceae > Psychroserpens. Next base: position 170,089 of record NZ_CANNDQ010000003.1, on the reverse strand, counting down.
TGTGTCCACTTATAATAGTCTGGATTACTGGTTCGTACTTCTCTACTCCAATCAAACGAAAATCCAATTTGATCTAACTGCCTACGATAGGTTTTTATATTCGTTTCTGTAGTAATTGCTGGATGCTGACCTGTTTGAATTGCATATTGTTCAGCTGGCAAACCAAAACTATCGTAACCTTGAGGATGTAAAACATTGAATCCTTTATGGCGTTTGTATCGCGCATAAATATCACTAGCGATATAACCTAACGGATGACCAACATGTAATCCTGCTCCACTAGGATAAGGAAACATATCTAATACGTAATATTTGGGTTTATGGCTGTTATTTTCAGCTTTAAAGGTTTGGTTATCTGCCCAGTATTTTTGCCATTTGGCTTCAATCTCGTTAAAATGGTAACTCATGGTTTTTCCGCTAATTAAAACGGCAAATTTAAAGGTATTACAACACATTTAAAAGTTAATCGTTGTAATACTCTAGATAAACAAATTGTTTTTTATTTTTACAGCATAAATCCAATACTTTTATGAGTTCCTCTTTTGACAGATATCAAAAACGAAAGCTAATTTCTTCATACTTTTCTGTAGTGATTAGTATTGCATTGGTATTATTTCTTTTGGGATGTTTAGGCTTATTGGTATTGAATGCAAAAAAAGTAGCAGATCATTTTAGAGAGCAAGTGGTGGTTACTATTTATTTGAATGATTCGGCAAAGCAAGTAGAAATCGATCAGCTGGAAAAGAGTTTGGCTATGGCAGATTATACTAAAACAACCGAATACGTATCAAAAGAACAGGCTGCTGAGCTTATGAAGGCTGAAACTGGTGAAGATTTTATGGATTTTGTAGGTTACAACCCATTACAAAACTCTATTGATGTTTACCTGAAAGCTGATTATGTAACCAATGAAACTTTAAATGGAATCACTGAAGAACTCGCCAATAAAAAGTTCATTGAAGATATTAGATATGACAACGATTTGGTTGAACTGATGAACAACAACGTTAAAAAAATAACGTTTTGGGTGTTACTCCTCAGTGCCGTATTTACATTAATTGCCGTGTTATTGATTAATAGTTCTATTCGATTAGCAGTCTATTCAAAGCGCTTTATTATCAAAACCATGCAAATGGTTGGTGCAACAAAACGCTTTATCAGAAAGCCTTTTGTGTTTAAGAGTATTCAACTTGGTGTCATTGGTGCTGTAGTTGCGTTGATAGGTATGACTGTCGTTTTATATTACCTTAATAGAACGTTCCCTGAGTTAGAACTTACGCAAAGACCTATTTTGATTGGTGCCTTATTTATTGGTATTTTCTTACTTGGCATTATCATTACTTGGATTAGCACCTTTATTGCCACTCAGCGATTCTTAAACTTGAAAACAGACCAATTATACTATTAATATTTTATTAAGAATTAGCTTAAAAAAATCTTTTATATTTACATCATCACTATATATCATGGGAGAACAAAAACGTAAAGAAACCTCTAAAAACGAATTTATCTTTGGTAAAAGAAACTACAAATTCATGCTTATTGGTCTAGGCTGTATTGCGCTAGGGTTTATATTAATGTCTGGTGGTGGAAGCGATGATCCAAATGTTTGGAATCCTGATGTATTTAATATGAGGCGTATAAGAATTGCACCAACTTTAGTATTACTTGGCTTTGGTATTCAAGTGTATGCCATCCTATTAAACCCGAATAAAGATTCAAAACCTAAATCCTAACAAATTTCGCCACATTTGATCTGTTGGTTGAACTATTTTGATATTTTTGCCACATGGATATTATCGATTCTATTGTATTAGGAATTATTCAAGGGCTTACTGAATTCCTTCCTGTTTCTTCTAGTGGTCATCTGGAGTTAGGCAAAGCTGTTCTTGGCGATAATTCGGTTCCTAAGGAGAGTCTTTTATTTACTGTTGTTTTGCATTTTGCAACGGCATTAAGTACTATCGTTGTTTTTAGAAAAGATATTATTGATATTCTCAAAGGCATTTTAAAACTTGAATGGAATGACGATTTACAATTCATTTCAAAAATTGCACTTTCTATGCTTCCTGCTGTTTTTGTTGGACTTTTCTTTGAAGAGCAATTAGAGCAATTATTTGGTGGTAATATTTTACTTGTAGGTTGTATGCTTATTGTAACAGCTGCCTTATTGTTTTTAGCTGATAGAGCAAAAGACACCAATAAAAAAGTGAGTTTTGGAAACGCATTGATCATAGGTGTCTCACAAGCTATCGCTATGCTTCCAGGAATTTCAAGATCTGGAGCTACAATATCTACTTCTGTTTTATTAGGAAACGACAAGACCAAAGCTGCACGCTTTTCATTTTTGATGGTAGTGCCTCTAATCTTTGGGAAAATTGTTAAAGATGTGTATAGTGGTGAAATAAGCTACGAAACCTCAAACTTCACGTCACTAAGTGTAGGTTTTATTGCTGCATTTATTTCTGGCTTATTCGCCTGCACGTGGATGATTGCTTTGGTAAAGAAAAGTAAACTCTCATATTTTGCTATTTACTGCGTTGCTGTTGGTGTTACAGCTATTATATTCTCTTTACTAAATATCTAATATGAAGACTGCTGAAGATTTTCAATCTGGTCAGGTGTTACTGATTGACAAACCCTTACATTGGACGTCGTTTCAAGCAGTTAATAAATTGCGATGGGAAATTAGACAAGCCTTCAACATCAAAAAAATTAAAGTTGGTCATGCTGGTACATTAGACCCATTAGCTACAGGATTGCTAATCATTTGTACAGGAAAAATGACGAAGCAAATCAACACGTTTCAAGGGCAAGATAAAGAATATACTGGTACATTTATTTTAGGAAGCACAACGCCTTCATACGATCTAGAGACTGAAATTGATAAAAATTATCCAACAATACATATTACAGAAAATCTAATTAGAACAACCACACATCAATTCATCGGACGTATCGAACAATTCCCTCCTGTGTTTTCTGCTATAAAAAAAGACGGAAAGCGCTTATACGAATTTGCTAGAGCTGGCGAGAAAGTAGAGGTCAAATCACGTTCGGTAAATATCTCTGAATTTGAAATTACGGCAATACACGATCTGAAGGTTAATTTTAGAGTTGTATGTAGTAAAGGCACATATATTAGATCTTTAGCTCATGATTTTGGGAAAGCTTTAAACTCTGGAGCACATCTTTCTGCTTTGCGGAGAACAAAAATTGGTAATTTTGACGTTAACGATGCCTTTTCTCCTGAAGATTTTATTGAGCAACTACCATAGTGTTTTCTGCTAATACTAATTAAAATTAAAGCCTTTTAATCTATTTTTTATATTTTAACGTATATAATTATACCAACTATAACTAAAAAATTAACCTATTTGAGCTTCATTCATAAACATAAAGCATTGCTTATAACGTTACTTATTTCTGGAACGATAGTTTTTACTATGTTTAGTTTTCATATTAAACAACACACTCAATTTGTTTCTGAAAATTATTATGAAATAGAGCCGCAAACCATTGAAGAATTAAAACAGCTTGAGGCTCTTGAGGCTATGGAGAAAGCTAAAGCCGAAACTAACCAAGCCTTCAATGAGGATGAAGAATTTAAAGAAATGATGAAAAACTTTAAATCTATGTCTGATGATGATCTTAATGAAACTACTCAAGAGCAAGAAGAATCTATTGAAGACGTTTCAGAGACTCCAAATAACATACTTACTTCAAACACTTCATATAATAACTCCAAAGCTTACGCTGTAAAAGAAAAAGAACGTCAATCGTTTAATAAGGCTAAAGATATTTTAGCTATGCATTCACCTAAAAAATCGGAAGAAAAAAGCAAAGGTAACCGAAATAGTAGCGTGTCGTTTTCACTGAGAAATAGAGATAAAATAAAACTTCCTCCTCCTGTTTACTTATGTGAAGTAACTGGGAAAATCATAGTAAACATAACTGTAAATTCAAATGGCGTAGTTACCGATACTTATATTAACTCTTCATCGTCATCAAACAACCAATGTTTAATAGACCACGCTTTAGAATACGCTAAAAATGCTGTTTTTTCTTCAGATGCAAACACCAAAAGTCAAATAGGCTCTATCACCTATTATTTTAAAGGGAAAAACTAAACTCCTAAAAGATTCATTAGGTCACTAATAATGTTCTGCCCTTTATCTTTATTATACCAAACTTGTAAATCTTCTTTAAATTCTGGCGTAAGACTACCATGCTTTGCCTTGTATTTGTTTACCATTTTGGTAGCTTCACTAGGTCTAGGTCCAAATGTATTAATCACTTCATGATTAGTATTGTCGATCATGATCAACTTAGCAATTGCTCGTCCGCCATTGGTTAGAAATTGAGACATAAGCTCATCATTTTCATCTCTAAAGACAAGCTTTAAGTCAATATAATCTGAAAGTGCTGCAACTTTATTAAGTACAGGAATAACATGTGCTGCATCACCACACCAACTTTCAGTAATAACCAACCAAGTAATGGGTTTATGATAACCAGAAACTTTTTCTTTAACGTCTTCAGTAAGCTTTACCGTTTTATCCCAACGCTTCATTCGCCTATCGTTGAGCATGGTATAATTGATTAGAGCTTCGGTTTTTTCATTACCTGAGGTAGACCCTTCTAACACTAATTGGTGTACTAAAATGCGATAGTCTTGATAAGAAATTGCCTTTTTCAAGCTATCATTTATAATGCTTTTTATCGATATGTTTTTCAACGTGATCCTATTATTTGAGTCTGCAATTTAGGGTAACAAAATTCAATGAGAAATGATTAAAATCATAAAATCATTATTAATTGTTCTTTAACCAATCACTAAGACGAATTATTAATCAAAAACTTACTATTTTTAAACTTCAATATACTTTATTATGGAAAAACATAGATGCGGATGGTGCGTAGGCGATACTCTTTACGAAACTTATCACGATAACGAATGGGGCGTTCCTGTAAAAGATGACCATACACTGTTTGAATTTTTGATTTTAGAAACCTTTCAAGCTGGTTTAAGTTGGATCACTGTTTTGAGAAAACGTGAAAATTTCAGGAAAGCATTTGACCATTTCGATTATAAAAAAATAGCCAAATACGATCAAAAAAAAATTGACGATTTACTTCAAGATGCAGGTATTATTAGAAATAAGCTCAAAGTAAATGCTACCGTCACTAATGCACAAGCATTCATGAAAGTTCAAGAAGAATTTGGTTCATTTTCAAAATATATTTGGAATTTTGTAAATGGTGTCCCTATTAAAAACACATTTAGAGATTACCGAAATGCTCCAGCCAATACTCCTTTGAGTGATACCATTAGCAAAGATTTGAAAAAACGTGGTTTTAAATTCGTAGGAACTACAGTAGTATATGCTCATATGCAAGCTACTGGAATGGTTAATGATCATGAAACAAATTGTTTTCGATATGATGAAGTTTAATTCGGTTTCCCTTTTAATAACATTCCTCTTTGTGGTAAATAGTTTTGCCCAAACCAAAAATGAAAAAGAATCGAGAATACAATTAACTGAATTTCCTGAAAAAGCTAAAGCTACATTAAGTAAAATACCTGAAAAAGCTAAGCGAATTAGACATTACAGAGAAACTGATGGTGATAAATTGAGTTTTGAAAGTAAATTTAAGTATCGAGGAAATTGGTTTAGTGTTGAATTTAATAATAAAGGCTCTATAGAAGACATTGAAATTTTAGTGAAAGAAAAAGAACTGAGCACTACTATAAAATCGCATATAAAATCATATCTAGATGGCAATTCAGACTCATATGAGATCATTAAAATCCAAGAACAATACAACTATTCTGAAACTGTTTTGGAAACTCAGTTTTTGAGTTCAATCTTGGAGCAAAGAGATGAACTTTCTTCAAATTATGAGGTTATTGTCGCTTTAAAGTCAGCCAAAATATGGGTTATTAAAGAAATGACTTTTAACTCCAACGGCAAGTTTTTAAACGCAAGAGTATTACAACAAGACAGTTATGAATACATTATGTACTAAAGTCATCAGCTTTGTTTTTTTGTTTGTATCTGTTGGTGTTAATGCTCAGAATGATACTGAAGTATTCAGTGAAAATGCGTTTGCTTTAAGGCGTAACTTCAATAACACTTACAGTACTAATTTTGAATTAAGCACACGTGCTTTCATTTATACAAATAATGAGCTTTTATATAAGACTAGGCAAATTCAAATTGCTCACTTCTCTACGTTAAAACTGAATTTAAAGAGTAGTGTAGCTCTTGGTTTGATGTATAGAAATCGAGGTGCTTTTGAAGACTCAAGCAACGAGATTAGACTCACCCAACAGTTCAATAAAAAATCTATTTTCAAAACTTTACGTTTTGGTCATCGTTTTAGAAGCGAACAGCGATTCTATGATTCTTTTACTGCATTTCGATTTAGATATAGACTGGCATTAGATGTTCCCTTACAAGGTTTAAAACTAGATGTAGGTGAAACTTATTTTATTGTTTCAAACGAAGGGTTATTTACGAGCGCGCATTCATTCAAACCTGAAATTGAATATCGTCTTTCTCCCTCTATTGGTATGCTTTTATCTGATGATTTGAATATAGAGCTAGGGTTAGAGCTCAGATTGGATAGGTTAAATATTACAACTGAAGAGACACTGTTCTTCAACACATCAATAGAGTTAAAGATTTAATTTAAAAACGTTAAAAATTCAGCTCTAGAAATGTCTTCAGCACCTAAACTCTCTAGGTGATTGGTATAGACTTGACAGTCTATTAATTTATAGTTTGCGTTTTGAACAAATGTAATAAACCCTACTTTGCTTGCATTACTTACTTTACTGAACATACTCTCACCACAAAACACACCATTATTGATATCTACACCATACAATCCACCAACCAGATCATCACCCAGCCAAACTTCAATTGACTTGGCAAAACCTTTCTTATGTAGTTTGATATAAGCTTCTTTTAGGTTATCAGTAATCCATGTGCCTTGCTGGCCATCTCTCTTAATTTTTGAACAGTTATTAATTACTGCTTCAAAAGCTTTATTAATAGTGACCTTAAAATCATTATTTCGTAGAACTTGCTTCATACTCTTTGAGATTTTTAATTTTTCTGGAAACAATACAAAACGTGGGTCAGGTGACCACCATAATATAGGTTCTTCAACATCAAACCATGGGAAAATTCCACTTTCGTAGGCTAGTATTAACCGTTTGAGTGACAAATCGCCTCCAACTGCAAGTAAGCCTTCTCTTGAAGCCTCAGAGACCTCAGGAAATATAATGTCTTTTGTTAAAAATCTCATAGCACTGTAGTATATTGTTTTTAAATTAAAAAACCTCAATAATTCTATTGAGGTTTTTAATGTCTTAATAAAGAAACTTTATTAGCAGCGCTTTTGCATTTCTAGAAAGGAAGATCATCATGATCCTCTTCATTTAGATTAGTTGCTGGTTCAAATGCTTCAGTTGGTGCTACTGGTGGCATATTATCTGCCGCAGCTTGAAGACCTTCTATTCTCCATCCTTGTACTGAGTTAAAGTATTTTGTTTCACCTTGTGGATTCACCCATTCTCTACCTCTAAGATTAATATTAACCTTTACATTTTGTCCAACTTGAAAGTTATTTAACAAATCTGTTTTGTCTTGAACAAATTCAACCAAAATATGTTGTGGATATTGTTCTTCTGTAGTTACTACCAATTCTCTCTTTCTAAACCCATTACTTCCAAACGTTTGAGTTTCGCCAATCATTTTGATTTTTCCTTGTACTTCCATTTTTATTCTTACTTATATTTAATTTTAGATTGTTCTTCTATATTACGATAATAATAATTTCCACGCACTATCAACGTCTCCATAACTTAAATAGTTTCTGGCAATTTTATGCTTTTCACGATGAGACATTTCTTTTATATTAGGATAGCGCTCACTTACTGTATTGATAAATTCGTTTATATCCTCTTTTGTTGGTAGGACTTCTACATTGCCCAACATTCCTAAATCATTCCCTGTTAGAATCATACTGTTCCTAACAGTTGAAGGCATTGCATCAACACCAATTCCTAAAGTAGAAATAGGCTTTGGAATTTCAAAAAATCCTTTTTTTGCTCTATTGTAATAACTCCCACCTGCTCTGGCTACCAAATCTAATTTTTCTTGAACTATAGTTTGCTTGTCGTCTAAAACAGAATCGTCGATATGCAACTTTAGCACCTCACAGATGATCAAATTTCCAGCACCTCCTTCATTTCCAAGTTTTATGATATCGTTTACTTTACACTCAAACTGAACAGGTGACTCCGCAACTCGATATGGTTTTACTGTATCAGACTCTAACATCGTTAGACCTGATTTTTTAAACTCATTCACGCCTTTTGGGTACTCAGTACTACTTAACGACATTTGTTGCACAATATCATAGTTCACCACATTAATTACGACCTCTTTTGTTGCTTCAGCATTTTCTAAGGTATGCTTCGTAGTATTATTTCTCACGCGTCTTGCTGGCGAGAATATTAGTATTGGTGGATTAGCACTAAATACATTGAAAAAACTAAAAGGTGATAAATTGGGGTTTCCTTCAAGGTCCAATGTACTAGCAAAAGCGATAGGTCTGGGAGCTACTGCACTTAGCAAGTATCCATGTAGTCGCCCTGTTGATATGTCTTTTGGATTAAAGGATGCCATTTCTGATCATGTTTCTTCTCTTAAATACAAACATTTCAAGATATTGAAATGCAAATGTAACCATATTGTAAATGTTATAAAAATGAATTCACCACATCAGAACACAATATTATTAACATAAATCCTTTATATTTAAGATTCAAAATTATAGTTAATGGCACTTACCATAAACCGAAATATGAAGCGTTGGAGCATTATAGCGACATCGTTTATAATCATTTCGTTAATTCTCTGGAATACCTATACGTTTTTTCAACATTTTAAAGCTGAAGAGCGAACCAAAATGGAAAATTGGACGTTTGCTTTCAGCGAATATTCTAAAAACTTTTTTGAAAGCGATGCAGAGATAAATCCCGTTGCTGAACATATTGTTATAGACTCAACTGTAACAACACCTATGCTTTTGGTTGATTCACTTCATAATGTGATTAGCTCAAGAAATCTAGATGAAGAAAAAATCAAAGATTCTACTTATCTTAAAAGCCTTATTTTAAAACTCGAAGCTGAAAACCAACCCATTCAAACCGATTATCTAGACCATCAAACTAGCATATTATATTATGGTAATTCTCCACTTTTGAATAAATTAAAATACTACCCTTTAGCCTTACTTTTAATTATATTTTTATTTGCAGCTGTAGCTTACTTCTTTTACAAAAGTGCAAAAACTGCCGACCAGAATAAACTCTGGACTGGTATGGCTAAAGAAACAGCCCATCAAATTGGCACGCCGTTATCATCACTTGTAGGTTGGACCGAAATTTTAAGAAATGAGAGGGTTAATCCCGAATACCTAATAGAAATTGAAAAAGATATTTCGAGATTACAAACCATAACAGATCGTTTTAGTAAAATTGGATCTGTGCCTACGTTAGGGAAAACAGATATTGTTAAAGAAACCATAGATTCTTTTGAGTACCTTAAAACTAGATCTTCAAAATTAATTGATTTTGAAATCACCTCTCCAAACCACAATCTGTACGTAAATCTCAATCAACAATTGTATAGCTGGACTATTGAAAATTTAGTAAAAAATGCCATTGATGCTATGAAAGGTAAAGGCACATTGAAGCTTGCCATTACCAATGATGATAAATATGTGAAAATTACTGTTCAAGACACTGGGAAAGGAATTTCAAAACAAAACTACAATGCTATTTTCCAACCAGGTTATACCACAAAAAAGCGTGGTTGGGGATTGGGTCTTTCTTTAGCTAAACGAATTATAGAAGATTATCACAACGGAAAAATTAAAGTTCTCCATTCTGAAATTGGAAAAGGAACTACAATGCAAATTTCATTAAAATTACTATCTTGATTTAATAATCATGAAAAAACAACAATATTTTACGTTAAAGGAAGTAAGGCTTAATAACAATTGTCCTGAGTGTTACTCTAATGAAGGTTTAGAACTAACTTTTAAGCAAAAATTTGTTGAAAATGCATTCTACAAAGCAATTACAGAAGAGACCAAAAACGAAATGTATTGCCACACATGCCATACCACTATTTTTCCTGTAAGATGGACTGATGATATTGAGCAAGTGGTAGCTTATCAAGAACGAGCCATAAATCCTAAACCCAAATCTTTAAAATTAAAACAACTGGCTTGGGTAGTTATACTACTTGATGCTATTCTGCTTGTTGTGATTTTACTTTTTATAACTGGAATACTTTCGTTCTAACTACAAAAACGATGCAATTCTAACTGCTATAGCGTCAAACTCTTCTTTTTCTAAACTTACTTTATTTAAGAAACGTGCATCCTCCATAGTATTAAGAGGAATCAAGTGCACATGTGCATGTGGAACTTCTAAACCGATAACAGTCATACCAACACGTTTGCATAGAACTGCTTTTTCTATAGCTATGGCTACTTGACGAGAAAATTCTAATAAGCCATGATAAGACGCTTCATCAAGATCAAATATTTTATCTACTTCTTTTTTAGGAATACATAGTGTGTGACCTTTAGCATTTGGATTAATATCTAAAAAAGCTAAGTAATCTTGGGTTTCGGCAACTTTGTAACAAGGAATTTCACCAGTGATGATTTTTGTGAATATTGATGCCATGGTATCTTTATTAGAGTCTCTATAAAGATAAAAAAGATTCCTTTAGATGAGGAATCTTTTATCTGAATATATAATTAAGTAGATGCTTTAAAGACAAATACGGTCTCAAATCAAAATCTATCTACTGATCTCTATAATATCAAATTTCATTATCCCATTAGGCACTTGCACCTCAGCAACTTCTCCAACAGATTTTCCTAATAACCCTTTTCCTATAGGTGAATTCACAGAAATCTTACCTGAAGCTAAATCTGCTTCACCATCAGCAACTAAAGTGTAGGTCACTTCCATTCCATTGGTTTGGTTTTTTATCTTCACTTTAGATAACACCAATACTTTAGAGTTATCTAATTGTGATTCATCAATTAAACGAGCTCCAGATAATGTTTCCTCAAGTTTTGAAATCTTCATCTCTAATAATCCTTGTGCCTCTTTAGCGGCATCATACTCTGCATTTTCACTTAAATCACCTTTATCTCTAGCTTCAGCTATGGCCTGAGATGCCTTTGGACGCTCGATATCTTTGAGTTGTCTTAACTCATCTCTTAACTTTTTTAATCCTTCAGCAGTATAATAAGATACTTTACTCATAGTTCAATCGTTTAATAGTAAAAAAGAATCCGAAATTTATTCAGAATAAAAAAAAATCTCGCCCACACGAGATTTAAAATACAAAGATACAAAATATTTATTTCAACCTTTAAAATATTGTAAATTGCGCTCAAAATTTAATGACACTATGAAAAATATTCTCATCATTTTAGCTCTTGTAATTTTAACCAGTTGCAAAAATGACGACGACAACGTAAATAATTGTAATTTTTTACTAAATGTTAATGTTAGTGCAACACTTAATCTTAATCTGCCAGAATACAGTCAGCTAATGTTTTCTACAAATTCTGTCTATGTACCTAATCAAGGAAACGCTGGTATTTATGTTACCAATATTGGCAATGATAACTTTAGAGCTTGGGATGCTTCAGATCCTAATCACGCGCCAAATGGCTGCTCACTACTTGCCTTAGATGGTATTAAAGTTATTTGTGGTTGCCCAGATGAAAATGAATACGATTTACTTACAGGCCAAGCCTTTGGAGAGGAATTACCGTGTGGACTTAGAGAATATCGCGTTACATTATCTGGATCTAATTTGATCGTTAGTAATTAAGACAAGCAGAAAACACTCAAACTATTCGTTTGAGTGTTTTCTTTAATGAGGCCTTTACCTCATAAAAAAACTTCTTAAAAATTCAAGCTTAGTCCTAATAAAAAGTTAGTCGTTGCTTGCGGATAGAATCCAGCAAAATACCCAGTTGAAATCCCTGTGGTACTTGATGAGTCTTCAAAATCAAATGATCCAAAATATCCATTGGACACATATTTTTCGTTTAATATATTATTTACCAATCCAGAAAATACAATTGACTTAAAGATTGATTTAGGCTTCCATTCATAAGTCACGTTAAAATCATTAATAAAATAGCTGTCTAACTTAGAATCTGGGTTTTCGGTATTCCCCATAAATTGCTCTCCAACATACTTACTCAATAACGACATTTGAAACCCTTCTCTTGGTTGAAATACCAAAGCATTAGCTGCAATGAATTCTGGAGAAAATGAAATGTCAGTTTCACCTAAATTAAATAATCGACCATTGACAGACTCAAAAGTTTCAGCATTTTTATTTGAGCTTAAGGTAAAATTGGGCTGTACAGAGAATTTTTCGGTAATAGCTATTGTTGCATCGACTTCTAAACCTAAACGGTAACTATCACCACTATTAGCTCTAATTGGGTTTCCAACGTTATCTATTTCGCCCGTTAAAACCAACTGTTCGTTGTATAGCATATAATAGCCATTAACATATATTCTGAATTTTTGAGCATTGTGTCTCCAGCCGAATTCAAAATCATTAAGTTGTTCTGGCTTAACTGTTTCATTATTTTCAAAATCATCTCTATTAGGTTCTCTATTTGCTCTTGCATAAGAAAAATATAAGCTGTTTTTATTGTTGAATTTATATGTAACTCCAGCTTTAGGATTGAAAAAACTATAACTTTCATCAACATTAAATGGGATTCTATCAGAAGTTAAACCTGAAGTTTCATAACCTACCAAACGCAATTGCAAGTCGCCATATAGACTTATTTTATTGTTAACACGATAGGTTGCTTTAGAAAACACACTAAAATCTGATTTTTGACCATTACCTTCATAATATCGATCTCTAATTTCACTATTACTAGCAAATTCAGACCAGATAATCTCCCCAAAATGATCGCCATCATAAAAACTGTAAGACGTTCCAAAGATCAAATTAATTTGATTGTCTTTATAGTTTGCACTAGTATTAATTACATAAAAATCATTGTCTAACCATCGCCTTCTAATCAAATCTGTAGTGCTTATAGTTTCACCGCCGATTTGTAACGGCGTCAAGTTATAATCTGAAAAGTCTTCATCTTCACGATATTGCTCAAAATAACCTCTTCCATAGGTGTAATTCAAACCAATATTTGTTGACCACCTATTATTATAACGCTGATTCCAATGCAATTGATAATGGTCTTGATTATAATTATCAACCTCATTATCATAAAAACGTGTGTTACCATTAACATCGGTATAAATACCAGAAGGATTAAAGGTTCTATTCGTAGCTAAAGTTTCAGCATCTATACCATTCCAAGCTTGATAAGTCACTTCTTGACCACCAAAAACCAAAGCTTTGATAAGGGTATTGTTGTCGATATAAGAAGCCTGAAGGAAATAAGATTTTAAATCTGTTTCAGCTCGATCTATATAGCCATCAGATCTAATATTTGATAAACGTCCAGCAATTTCAATATGATCATTTAATAATCCTGTACTGTATTTGATGGTATGCTTTCTAGTATTAAAACTTCCAAAAGAATTTGAAATTTCACCTTTAGCTTCATTTGAAACCGCATCTGTTAACACATTAATACTGGCACCAAAAGCTCCAGAGCCGTTGGTAGATGTTCCAACACCTCGTTGTAATTGTAAGCTTTCTACTGAAGAAGCAAAATCACCTAAATTAACCCAAAATGTACCTAACGATTCGGCATCATTGTAAGGAATTCCATTTATGGTCACATTAGTTGATTGTGCATTGATCCCACGCACTCTAATCCCTGTATACCCAACTCCAGCTCCAGCATCTGTAGTAGTTACAACTGATGGTAAAAAGTTTAAAAGCACCGGAATGTCTTGCCCTAAGTTACGCTTTGCCAATTCTTTTTTAGTGACATTAGTGTGCGTAATTGGTGAAGTAGCCTCTACTCTAACAGCTTTAACGAGAACTTCGTCTAATTTTTCTACCTTAGTAGAATCTTGTTTTTGCTCTTGTGAAAATGTATTATACGAAAGTATAAAAAGAAATAAAAAAGCGAATAAATTTTTCATACGACTATATGTAAATAATCGAATAAAAGAGGTCATTATTCTTGGTTAAAAATTAAAATTTGAACGTTGCCTTAGAATACAAATAAAGCATTTCTACCTGTAAAATATTCTATTTCATTGACGTTCGTTTTCCTAAACAGCATTACCTGTTCTAGGTTCAATGGGTATGATCTCAGCCGATAATAGGCACCCCTTTTTGAGAACGATGCAAAGATAAAATAGATTTATCATTTGAGCATCAATAACGACCAACTTTTTATTCAACTAATTTCTGGAGGTTTTCTATTGGCCTTCTTTTCAGCATTTTTGCGTTTATTAGTCAAGCGCTTTTTTATAACCGCCTTTGGTGTTTTGGTTAGAATTCGTTCTTTGTCTTCAATTAAATTTGTTTTAATAAATTCTAAAAACCGCTGAATTATTATAGCTTTATTACGGTGTTGGCTTCTACTCTCCTCGCATTGCATAATGAGCACACCTTCTTTTGTCAATCTAGTTTGAATGCGTTTATTAAGCTGTTCTTTTTGACTTATGGTTAAGGCTTCAGACTCTTGCACGTTAAAATTCAACTCAATCTTTGATGATGTTTTATTAACGTGTTGACCTCCTGCTCCCGAACTTCTTATAGCTTTAAAACTAAGTTCGTTCAATATGGCTTTTTCATCTATCATTTAATTTGATGCGGTGCTTTTAATAAATCATTTACCGTTTTAACCGGGTTGAATGTTATAAGAGGAACTTCTACAAAAATAGTATTCCAGTTAGCCATGCTACCATTCCAAAGCCCTGGAAGCTCTAATGCTTTAAGATCTTTTCCTGTTTTGGTTTTCATGGTTATAAAAGCTGCTTTAGCATCTACAAATTTCTTAAGATCAAACTTTTCTCCTTTTTGATTTTTGATTCCGCACACCAAATCAACTGGATTAAAATGTGTTGCGTTCTTTAATATATCCTTTTGATGCTTGCTCTTCTTATTGATTTGTGCAGATTCAACAATTTGAAGTGAAATATTGCCACTTTCGTCTTTAATCCAAAAAGGACCTCCTCCTGGTTCTCCTTCATTTTTCACCATTCCACAAACTCGAATGGGTCTATTCAATTTTTCAGCCAAATACTCAATTTGATATTTAAGTGAATATTTTTCAAATTCAGCGCTTATTTTAACGTTCATCTTATTAACTAAAAATTCGCCAATTTCAATAAGCTCTTCTTCTGAAAGTTGGCTGGTCTCTAATTTTTTTAAATATGAAAAAGCCCGTTCCTGCACCTCTAATAAGATACCTGCTAATACTTTTTTATACTTAGCAACTTCATCTTTATACTTGTAAGTTACGACGTTATCAATATTTTTTATAAAGATGATATCTGCATCTAAATCATTCAAGTTTTCTATCAAAGCGCCATGACCAGAAGGTCTAAAAAGCAAAGATCCGTCATCGTCTCTAAAAGGTTTATTCTTTGGCGTCACCGAAATGGTATCTGTAGATTCTTTTTGGTATGAGAACGAAATATCGAACTTAGATCCCGTTTTATCTTCAACTTTCTTTTCTATTCGTGTAAATTCTTCATCAAATTTATGATTGTATCTTTCAGATATTGTAAAGTGTAATTTTGTTGCTTCGTTACTTGACGAATACAATGCAGACTCATAAAGATGCTCTTCAAAAGCCGTAGAAATAATTTGGTTTTTATATTTATGGAATGGTAATAATCCTTTTGGATAATTACCATAATTCAACTTTGTAGTATCTAACATCATCTCTACAAATTTTAATCTTTGCTTATCGATAGATAGTGTATTAAAATCTGAATGTGATTCTTGAAGTTTTTCTTGTACGATGTGGTAAAATGGAAATTTATCTAAACCAATAAAAAATATAGATAAGTCTTTATTTTTACGCCTATTGATATAAGAATTTATACTTTCCTTATCAACATTGTACTCATCTAAGAATTGAAATAAAAATTTAAACATTCGTGTTGCTGCTCCAGAGGCAGGGACAAATTTCAAAATTGAAATTGCATTCTTTTTTTCTTCAAATTGTGAGATAAAATACTGTATTTCGTTAGCTGTTAACTGTGAAATTCCATCGCCAATTGTAGCTTCGGCAACTAAGTTTGTGTAAGGGAGACCGTTTTCAAAAAGTTTAATTTGTTGTTGAACCTTTTTTAAGGAAATACCTTTATGTTCAATTTGTTGTATGTCTTCAGTAGAAAAATTCAATGTAATGGTGTTAATAGTTTGTCAATTTGGGCTTTACAGATATTCAATCGCTCCTCAAAATTCCCTTTTATAGTAACATAAGGCTTATTGGCTTGAATTAGCGCTTGTTCAAAAGCTATAAACATCTGTGATCTTTGGTTTGGTAAATCTCGAATTCCATCTGCTTTCCAAACCGTGTCAATATAAGTCAAAAAATATAAATCGTATGTGTTTTTTTGAGCATATTTTTTTACCAATCGCGGACAGAAACCATCATAATAAAATTCTGAATAGACTTGTGTTTCAAGTAAATCTGTATCACAAATCAAAAGTTTATTGGCTTTTTCTAATTGTTCATTTTCTAGATTCATTTGGCCAATCGCAATTGGAATAACATCGGCTTTAGACAATACTTTATTTTGTCTAGCTTGAGCATATATTCGTGAAAACTCTTCAACAACTACCGTGTCATAGTGTTCAGCCAATGCTCTAGCCAAAGAGGTTTTACCTGTAGATTCCGGGCCATATAAAACAACTTTTATACAGTTTGGGTTAGCGCTTGCGATTTGTTTAAACTTTTCTTCCATACTAAATAGCCTTGTATTGCTAAAATGGTAAATATTAAGTATTGTAAAGATAACATTCCCCAACCTCTATATGCATAAAGTGGTACTGTGATAATATCAGCAAAAATCCAAAGTGTCCAATTTTCTAATTTTTTATTTGCCATAAACCACATAGCAGTAAAAAATACTCCAGATGTGAAAATATCAATATAATTAGATGTATTTATTTCTGTTCCGTAAACCTTGTAAATCAAATAAGTGACCATCATGGTTAATAGAAACATTCCGAATCCGATCATCTTTTCCCTTATATTTGTACGAGAGATAGGAATAATATATTTATTGTCTTTTTTTCTTGACCAATTCCACCAACCATAAAGACTCATTATTGAGTAATAAAAGTTCATCATCATGTCACCCATCAATTCATCATGCAAAAAAATATATACCGTAATGATTGTTGCGACAAGTCCAGTTGGATACACTAAAATATTCTCTTTTTTAGCATATACAACACTAGCAATACCAAAAAAGAAAGCAATAGCTTCAAGGGTAATTAGATGAATTGGCCTATTTTGATAGGTTACAAAAAAGAACTCAAAAATGTGGCTCATAGTTATATCTGTCTGATTTAACGATTTTCATATGAAGCAATCCATTTTCAATCATTTCAAATGTTTCTTTGATTTCAACAGTAAGTACTTGCATTACCTCATCATAATTACCATAAACTTGTGTGCTTAACGGGTTTTCGAGAACTTTTAAATTTGATGACCTTAGTTGCTTTATGAAGTGAATGATTGCAGGCTCGTAATTGTCGTGTAATGGTGTAAGCGTTAATTCTACAGAAATAGTCATAGTTAGTTATCGTTTTAAATCATCAAAAAAAGAGTCGTTTTCTTCAAAAGCGGTACCAATAACAACTACATCTGCTCCTGCTGCATAAGCTTGTTGTAATTGTACTTTACTTCTAATACCTCCACCTACTATTACAGGAATACTTAGTTCTTGCTTTACTAAATTAATCATTTCAGTTGGTACTGGATGTAAGGCTCCGCTTCCAGCTTCAAGATAGATAAGCTGCATTCCTAATAATTCGCCTGCCTTTGCTGTATCAATTACTTGACGTACATGTGTTCTTGATATAGGTCTTGTTTGGGTCACTCTTTCAACTGAAGTTGGTTTGCCATTTTCAATTAATATATATCCTGTTGGAATTACTTCTAAATTAGACCTTTTTATTTTTGAAACAGCTTGTATGTGCTTCCCAATAAGATAATCAGGATTATCACCTGATATTAAAGATAAAAACAACAAGGCGTCAGCTTCGTCTGTGATTTGTGTTACGTCACCAGGAAATAAAACAACAGGTAATTGAGTAAGCTGTTTTATATGCTTTACTAAAATCTCAGTACTATCATCATCAACGATACTTCCACCTACGAATATATGCGTAGTAATAGATTTATTGAGCTTTTGCATAAACATCTTTAACTGCTCAAGTTTCATTTTATCCGGATCAATTAAAACGGCTAATTGTCTTTTATCTCTTGAAACATTGTGCAATATGTTGTTGTAAATAGCTTTCATCTAAGTCGTCACAAATGCACAAGTAAACCCTTCAAACTCTAAAAAATGTGTATGGTATCTATATTTTTGCCCTTTATAATCTATCCATGCTATAGTCTCTCCGTCTTTTAGCTTAAATGGGATGACCAAAAAATGTGCTCTAAATAACATGCCAGGTGTGGCAAACAGTTTATAGAGTGATTCTTTAATTCCCCATATAACAGTTAACTTTTTAATATAAGTTTCATGCTTTTTATTAAGGTAATTAAATTCGTAGTCCACAAACTTTTTAGCTATAATCGCAATTTTTTGGCGTTGTTTTTCAATATCTATACCAACTTCAGTTTCACTAATAATCACCCCAGAGAATATAAATGAATGGGTAATAGAAATATGTTTACCATCTTTTAAATGTGGTTTACCATTATCATCATAATATAAATCCTGATCGGTATAACCAAAATCCCTCAACAAATGGCGCACACTTAAAAACCCACGTTGATGTAACTCACTTTTCATTCCAAGGACACGTTCTAAACTATTGGATTTTAAATTCAAAGGCTTCATTAAATCTTCATAAGACTCTGTAATCTTCCAGATTTTAACAGTAGTTTGTGAGTTTGGATGAATAGTTTTATAAAGTGGCATTTAATTATCTGAAACTTAATGGTTATCTTTGCATTCGCAAAACGCAAATATAGATACAAAGATATAATTATGAATACAAAAACATCGACTTACGTACCTTATAAAGTAAAAGACATGTCTCTTGCAACTTGGGGAAGAAAGGAAATTGAATTAGCAGAAGCTGAAATGCCAGGACTAATGAGTCTTCGTGAAGAATATAAAGACTCTCAACCGCTTAAAGGTGCTAGAATTGCAGGATGTTTACATATGACCATTCAAACTGCTGTTTTAATCGAAACTTTAATAGCATTAGGTGCAGAAGTTACTTGGAGTTCTTGTAATATATTCTCTACTCAAGATCAAGCTGCTGCTGCAGTTGCCGATGCTGGAATACCGGTTTATGCTTGGAAAGGAATGAATGAAGAAGAATTTGATTGGTGTATTGAACAAACGTTATTCTTTGGAGAAGACCGCAAACCATTAAATATGATCTTAGATGATGGTGGTGATCTAACCAATATGGTTTTAGATAAATATCCTGAATTAGCTGAAGGCATCAACGGATTATCTGAAGAAACTACTACTGGTGTTCACCGTTTGTATGAACGTGTAAAGAATGGAACACTTCCAATGCCAGCTATTAACGTGAACGACTCGGTTACGAAATCAAAATTTGATAATAAATATGGATGTAAAGAAAGTGCAGTTGATGCCATTCGTCGTGCAACCGACATTATGTTAGCAGGAAAACGTGTTACTGTATGTGGTTATGGTGATGTTGGTAAAGGCACTGCTGCGTCTTTTAAAGGTGCTGGAAGTATTGTAACAGTGACTGAAATTGACCCAATCTGTGCTTTACAAGCCGCTATGGATGGTTTTGAAGTCAAACGATTAGAAACCGTAATTGGAAATTCTGATATTGTAATTACCACCACAGGAAATAAAGACATCGTTCAATCGCAGCATTTTGAAGCTTTAAAAGACAAGGCCATTGTTTGTAATATTGGTCATTTTGACAATGAAATTGATATGGCTTGGCTGAATGACAACCATGGTAACACAAAAGTTGAGATCAAACCTCAAGTAGATAAGTATACGGTTAATGGGAAAGACATCATTATTTTAGCTGAAGGTCGTTTAGTGAATTTAGGCTGTGCAACTGGTCATCCTAGTTTTGTAATGAGTAACTCATTTACAAACCAGACCTTAGCTCAAATTGAATTATGGAATAATGCGGATGCTTATGGAAACGATGTATACATGTTACCAAAACATTTAGATGAAAAAGTGGCAAAATTACACCTAGAGAAAATTGGTGTTGAGCTCACTGAATTACGTGATGATCAAGCAGAATATATTGGTGTCACTAAAGACGGACCTTTTAAACCAGAACATTACAGATATTAAAAAGATAACTCTCAAAACATTAAAACCCTTACAGCAATGTGAGGGTTTTTTGTTTGGCATAATTTGAATTAATATAACGTCGCTTCGAATGAACAAGTATGAGGAATTGTATCGAGAAGTTAATACCCATTCACCAACAATTGTTTAGCCCCTTTTAACCCACATTTTTGATAATGATTATATGCTTTTGCTGCACGAAGACTAATTTCTTTATCTGTTTCATTTAGAATCCAACCATCAATAGCCCATTTTAAAGTATAGGCTTCAGGCGCCATTAAACCATTGGTCCAAACCAAAGGGTTTGCTTCGGTTTGTTCTAAATATGGCTTAAAATAATCCTTACTAATACATGCCAAAATAATAACATCTCGTTTATTGGTGTTAATGGGTTTAAAATTCCCTTCAACATCAAATTCCATGAGTCCATCATGACCAATATAAGATACCAATTGTGCATCGCCTCCAAAGGTGATTTTTTGACCATTATAGGTTAATTCTATTTTATTTCGTCCAGCGGATGCTTCTAGAAAATCTATTGTAGTTTGCTTAATATATTTTCCGTCATAGGCATCAGCTAAAAGATAAGTGTTGGTTGCCTTGTGTTTAAACAATACGCGTTCAAGAATATGATTAGTGATATCTTTTTCTGAAGAAAGTAATGACCAGTCTTTACTATTCTTAAAATAGGTCTTCACACCATAAAGCGCAGACCAATACAAATTGCTTTTAATGTCTTGACCATTCCCTAGTTTTGCTGGAACAGGAACGATGCCTTGATTAACATTATCACATAGCGCTACAAACACATGAATGGTTTTTGGTTGAGATTGTGAAAACCCAAAGTGTACGGCTGCAAAAAACAGTATGAATAGAAATCTTTTCATAGCCAATTAGTTATTTGGAACGATTAATCGTTCGTTCAAAATCCAACTTTTAATCAATGATTTATTGTTCGTTATTTCTGCAAACACATATATATTAGAAGAGAAACAAGGCGAATCTTCTGCTAACTCTATCATCACTCTATCATCATAATAGCTCGAATGTAAAAAATACAATTCTTTGTTTTTCAGTAACACATAACCCACATGGTTATCTAAACCAACAAAATAGATACCATCTGAATATACCGAATTTACTTTATGCTTTAGTGCTTCATAAGACAGATTAAAATATATCTTAAGCTCATGTTTAGGCTGTAACATTCTAGCCTCTACCATACCAGCTTGTTGTGCCATCTCATAGCGGTTAAGGTTAAATCCTAAATGTTTTAGAGTTGTCGACACAAAATAACCACAAGCAATTTCACCTTGATTTGGAATGCTTGTATGCCCATTAAAATCCCATTCTGTTCCATACCAATGTGGCACAATTTCGTTTAACAGCTTTGAATACAAGTAAAGAGATGCACTATCTATGGCTTTTGTTAGGTTTGTCTCAAATAAATTTTTAAAATAAGAGCGATCAGCATCAATCGTTTTGATCAAAACATCATAATCACGCATAGCCTTGAAATTAATACCAAGCATAACTGAATCAATGCTTGGTATTTCAATCTCTGCATGTGGTTGAGACATATTAGGATCTTTATGATGTACCTGTTTAGCAACGATCTTGTTTTCAGAGCTCAAGTTGCAAGATAGGCACAAAATTAGGGTAAGAAGTAAAAATATTTTGATGATATTACTATGTTTTATAGTATAACTCTTTGTTGCACAAATTATTTTATTGCAAAAATGATATTGGTATATTTACGTTATGCAATTTACACCTAAACTTACTAAAATAGAGACCTCAATTTTTTCAGTAATGAGCGCTTTGGCTCATAAGCACAATGCTATTAATCTTTCGCAAGGGTTTCCTAATTTTAAAAGTGATCAAAAGTTAATTGATGGTGTTTCAAAAGCTATGAATTCAGGTTATAACCAGTATGCCCCAATGCCTGGAAGCTTAGAATTACGAAAAGCCATTTCTAAAAAATTTAACCATCTCTATAACACAAGTTATCATCCTGAAGATGAAATCACAATTACTGCTGGTGCTACTCAAGCTATTTTTACCGTTATTTCAACGTTTATAAAACCAAATGACGAAGTCATTATCTTTAAACCTGCTTACGATTGTTACGAACCTGCCATTCAACTCAATGGAGGAAAACCAATTACTGTTGCTCTCGAAGCTCCAAAATACCAAATAAACTGGACTTATGTCAAGCAGTGTATAAATGGAAATACCAAACTCATTATTATCAATACACCTCACAACCCAAGTGGAGCTGTATTACATAAAAATGACATGTTCAAACTACAGGAACTTACTGATGGAACAGATATCATAGTTTTAAGTGATGAAGTATATGAACACATTATTTTTGATGATGAGCAACATCAAAGTGCTTGTAGATTTTCAGGGTTGAAGGAACGAACTTTTATTACAGCGTCTTTTGGCAAAACATTTCATAATACAGGTTGGAAAATAGGGTATTGCTGCGCTCCAAAAGCATTAATGCAAGCTTTTAGAAATGTACACCAGTTTAATGTTTTCTCTGTTCACCACCCTACGCAAAAAGCATTGGCAGATTATTTACAAGAGCCTAATCATTATATAGAGTTATCAGAGTTTTATCAAAAAAAAAGAGATTTCTTTTTAAATCTTATAAGAGGTTCTAAATTCAAATTTACACCATCAAAAGGCACTTATTTTCAGGTATTGGATTACTCAAATATTACTGACGAGTCTGACATTGATTTTGCAAAACGACTAACTACCGAAAATGGTATTGCATCGATTCCACTTTCTGTTTTTAATGAGCATCAAAGAGATGATAAGGTCTTACGATTTTGTTTTGCTAAAACTGATGATACACTAAAACAAGCCGCAGAAATTTTGAATATTATTTAACGTTTTTTGAGTGACTTTTTAAATATTTTTGTCTCTAACCTGTAGAACGCAAAAAATTTAATTTATATGAAATATGTCATATTCCTATTTATGATGACTTTTAGTTTTTCTACGAACGCTCAAAATGTAGAGAGAAATGGAAAAACCTATGAGGTAAAAAAAGAGAAAATCTTTTTAGAAGGGAAAGAAATTACGGAAACATTAACTATTGAAGATAAAGAAGCTATCTTTAAGCAAGCTAGTTCGATTTCTAACAAAATGAAGGTCAAAGCAAAGGAAATAAAAGCCCAAGAGAAACTAGAAAGAGAAAAGAAAAAAGCCGAAAGAGCTCAAAAAAAGGCTGAAAAGCAACAAAAGCGAACCGAAAAAGAGCTAAAAAAGCAACAAAAAATTCAGGCTAAATATGATAAAGCTGATAAAAAATTAAATGACGCTCAAAAAAAATATGAAAGACTAAAGCGTAAAGGCAAATTATCTCCTAATGATGAGACCAAGTGGCTAGAAAAAATTGAAAAATTAAATACAGCACTTAATAAGGCTAAAGAAAAACTATAATTAAAATTTTGAAAGACGACTTGACCATAGCACTTTTCCAAACAAATTTGATTTGGGAACATCCCGAACAAAACAGGATTAATCTTGGTAAAAAAATTAGCACACTTACTAAACCTGTTGATGTGATCGTGCTTCCAGAAATGTTCACATCTGGTTTTACCATGAATGCAAGTTCTGTCGCTGAATCTATGAATGGTACTACAGTGTCATGGATGCAAGATCTTGCCAAACAAACATATGCTGCTATTACAGGAAGTATTGTAATCAAAGAGGATGATAAGTATTATAATCGGTTACTTTTTGTACATCCAGATGGTCGTATTGATTGTTACAACAAAAAACACACGTTTACCTTAGCTGGTGAACATGAAATATATCAATCAGGAAATTCTATTAGCATCATAAATTATAAGGGTTGGAAAATAAAACCTTTAATTTGTTATGACCTACGATTCCCTGTATGGTCAAGAAACGTTGAAGGTTATGACCTTTTGTTATACGTTGCTAATTGGCCAAAAGTAAGAATTAATGCATGGAATGCTTTACTTAAAGCTCGAGCTATTGAAAACATGAGTTATTGTGTAGGTGTTAATCGTGTTGGATTGGATGCTAATAACCATGAATATTCAGGACATTCAGCTATTTACGACACTCTTGGTGAACGCCTAGATACAACTCCAAATGATAAAGAGGCTGTAGAGATTGTTACATTGCATAAGTCTCATATAGAAACTTACAGAAACAAACTTGGTTTCTTGAATGATAAAGATGCTTTTAGTCTAAAGTAAAAACTTCTTCAGGGTAATCCCATCCTGCTCTACCATCGATCAAACCTTTAGCATAACTAACACGTTCTGGTTGAAGTTGTAATAAATAATTTCCAGAATCCCATTTCTGATTTCCATTAGTATCATACACTACACGAATGTAGTACTTATTTGGATTTATGTTTTTAAAATCAAACAAACGTGGCTCAGTAGCAAATTGTTCATATTTTACCTCACCCTGCTCATCGGTAAGCTGAACTATAACTGGATATACAGCGTTTTCTAATTTTACTCTAATATTAGTATAATCGGCAAATGTTTTGGTTCTCAAAGAGAAGTTGAGTGTATCATTTACATTCCCAAAAAAATCTTCTAACGCATTTGGAAGTAGCTGAATAATGTACTTATTAGATTCCGTTTTATCAAACTTGAAGCTGTAACTATTTTTAAGGGTATCAAACGAAGTTGTATAAGGCACTCTTAATGAATCTTGATCTAAAATAGAAATATACTGCGTATTTATTTTAGTAAAAGGAATAGTACCTTCTAAAGTAAAATCATCTCTAAAATTTAGTGTACCAGATTGTTCTGCTCTAATTACAAGCGAATCTCTTTCAATCTCACGAAATTTATGATTTAATGTATCTGTAAATGTTTTATTAGTAATGACAAACTGCGCGGAGTCTAATTCAATTTTTGGTTTATACCAATAGTATAATGTATCCTTTGTTTTGTCTTTAGTAATACGCTTTTCAAAGCCTTCCGGTAGTTCGCCTAATTGTTCAATAGTCATATTTGTGGCATTCCCTTCATACCCAAATGCAATTTTTTGACCAGCAATTTGTTTCGATCTTTTAATATCGAAATCTAATTCTTCTTTAAATAACTTTAAGGTATAAGTTGTATCGCTAGGCACATTGATCACACCTTCAAAAAAGCCAATTTTATCACTTTTCTGCTGGTAGGTGAAATTTCCATTTTCATCTTTTAAAGCAATCAACTTATAATTGCCTGCTTTAATATTATCTATACTGAAAGTAGTAACACTATCTAAAGTATTAGTGATGTATTTTGGCTTTTGTTTATAAACTGTAGAGTCTGTATAAGTTGAGTCTAACTCATATAACATTACCGAAACAAAAGTATCAGGCTGTAGTTTTTCGGCATCAACAATAAGTCCTTTTACCGAAAGTGAGTCAATATAATCACCTGTAGAGAAAACATATTTATAATAATCGTACGGATTTTCTTCGTTGTTGTCAACTATACTTTGCCCAAAATTAAATGCATAAGTCGTATTATCTTCTAACGTATCATTGATAATGATCTTTATGTATTTACTAGCTGCACTTAGAGGTGTTATAGTAGGATCAACGTCCATAGGAGGTGATATAATTAACTGCTTTTGAAGATTATTGATCTTAATAAATTCATTAAAATATATTCTGATCTCTTTACCTTTAAAATTGGTTGTAAAATTTTCAGGTACCGTTTTAGTAATCAAAGGTGGTTCTTTATCTTCTTCACCTCCAGAAGGTGTGCCTCTATTAGCACATCCATGCATAGCAACAATAGATAGTATAAGAAAAATCACCTTTAAAAAGCGCAAGTACATTGTAGATTTTTAATTTTAAAGCAAATTAACAACTATTTGAAGCATACTCAAAACAATTAACGTGCTTTTGACAACATAGAAAATCATTTTTAATCTGTAATTGCCATCGTCGCAATACTTAATTTAAGACCGTCAATTGTGCTAAATGTATTAGCGCAAGCCTCTAAAGTAGCTCCGGTTGTAATAATATCATCAACAATAAGTATGTGTTTAGACGCGAGTGATTCACTTTTCGTTATTGCAAATTTAGGATGCGTATCTGAGCTCCTCATAAAACGATCTTTGAATACTTGAGTTTTTGTTGCACTAGTCTTGATTAATAGTTCAGGGTTATAATCTGCATTTAAAGCTTTGGCAATGGCCTTACCGAATTTTTCTACTTGATTATAGCCTCTTTTTTTTAGTTTAGATTTGTGCAATGGTACAGGTACAACGATATCAACTTTTAAATATTCACTGTATTGTTTTAGCTCCTCACCTAACCACTCACCTAAAAATTGACCAATCTCTTGATGACCTCTATATTTTAAGTTATGTATAAGTTGTTGAACTATTCCTTTTTTAGAAAAGTGCAATAAGGCAGTCGCTTGTTCTAGTTTCACTCGTCCATACATTACTTTGTGAACCGCATTAGATGGGTCAAGATGAAAATTAGTCAATGGCAACTGATGTCTACAAGACGTACAGATGTGACGCTCGTTGTCTGATAAATGATTATTACAAGACAAACAAACCTTTGGAAAAAATAAGTTTAACAAATTTATTACCATTTCATCGATTAAAATAAAATATAACTTCCATATTCTCTAGTTTCGCATGATAAAATAACAAAATTAATAATGATAGTTAACCCTCAATTATTTAACTACAGATTAATTATTGGTTCATTAATAGTTGCCGTTACAATTTTAAGCGTTTATAGTTTTACTAATTATCAATCCATTAAAGCGCACCAACAATTTTTAGAACAAGAAAAGAAGCTAGTAGAGAATGAGTTATCACAAATGATAACTAGATATGATGACGTTTCTGTTTCAAATGATTTGATCTCTTCACAGTTAGAAGAAGCCAAAAGAGATACAAGGCTAGCTTTAGATTCTCTTGCTATGTTGCGAAGCGACCTCTCTGTCGTTGCGAAGTTTAAAAATCAACTTTACAATATAAAATTAAAAAATAAATCCTTATTTAAAACCATTGACTCTCTAAATGAGGTTAATGAGAATCTCAAAAAGGAAAAACTACTAGCATACAATGAACTAAAAAAGCAACGCAAAACTAATACTTCGTTACTTAAAGAGAATGAAGACCTAAACAAGAGTATTGAAAAGGGTGCGCTGCTAACCGCTAATTCATTTGAAGCTAAATCTTATGCCCAACTTTTTGGAAGCAAACGTGCTACGAAGAGAGCTAAAAAAGTACAGCATATAGAAGTCTGTTTTACGCTAGCTGAAAATTCATTAACAGAGCAAGGTGAAAAAGAACTTTACATTCAAATTGTCAATCCTCAAAATAATGTATTAGCAGATAAAGGTGCAATAACTTTTGGAAGTTCATCTTTAATATACAGCTCTAAAAAAATTGTAAATTATAATAATGAAGTTTTAGATATATGTATCGATGTTGAAGCTGATAAAGATGAACGACCACTTACTAAAGGCACTTACTTTATTAATATTTTCAATAAGGACAGAAAATTAGGAAGCACAGAAGTAAAATTAAATTAACTAACTACATATAATTTATTAAAAACCGCTCTGTAAATTGGAGCGGTTTTTTATTTTTGCACCATGGCAAACGACGATCAATTTAAAAAAGTAATCTCTCATGCAAAAGAGTATGGTTACGTCTTCCAAAGTAGTGAAATCTATGATGGATTGAGTGCAGTATACGACTACGCACAAAATGGCGCTGAGCTAAAGAAAAATATTAGGGACTATTGGTGGAAAGCGATGGTACAAATGCATGAAAATATTGTAGGAATCGATGCTGCAATTTTTATGCATCCCACTACTTGGAAAGCCTCTGGTCATGTAGATGCCTTCAACGACCCTTTAATTGATAATAAAGACTCTAAAAAGCGTTATCGTGCAGATGTTCTAGTGGAAGACTATTGTGCTAAAATTGAAAACAAAATAGATAAGGAAGTCAAAAAAGCTCAAAAACGCTTTGGAGATGCTTTTAATAAAGAAGAATTTATAAGTACTAACGGACGTATTATTGGATACCAAGAAAAAATCGATTCAATTTTAAAACGATTAGGTCAATCATTAGAAAAAGAAGATCTCGCAGATGTTAAAGCCCTTATTGAAGAACTTGAAATTGCAGACCCAATGACAGGTTCAAAAAATTGGACAGATGTAAAGCAGTTCAATTTAATGTTTGGGACTAAATTGGGTGCTAGTGCAGATAGCGCTATGGATCTTTATTTACGCCCAGAAACAGCACAAGGTATTTTTGTAAATTTTTTAAATGTTCAAAAAACTGGACGTATGAAAATTCCATTTGGAATAGCTCAAACAGGAAAAGCATTCAGAAATGAGATTGTCGCTAGGCAATTTATTTTTAGAATGCGAGAGTTTGAACAAATGGAAATGCAATTCTTCATCAAACCTGGTACACAAAAAGAATGGTTTGATTATTGGAAAGACACACGTTTAAAATGGCATAAATCACTTGGCTTGGGAGACGATAATTACCGTTTCCATGATCATGAAAAATTAGCTCACTATGCTGATGCAGCCACAGATATAGAGTTTAAATTCCCTTTCGGATTCAAAGAACTTGAAGGGATTCATTCTCGTACAGATTTTGACCTGAAACAACACGAAGAATTCTCAGGAAAGAAGCTCCAATATTTTGATCACGAAGACAATGCCAGCTACACGCCTTATGTTTTAGAAACCTCAATTGGTCTAGATCGTATGTTCTTAGCTGTTTTTTCAAATGCCTTAGAAGATGAAACCTTAGAAGATGGTAGCGTTAGAACCGTTTTAAAATTACCAGCAGTTTTAGCACCAACAAAAGCAGCTGTTCTCCCATTGATTAAAAGAGATGGTCTTCCTGAAATTGCAAGACAAATTATTGAAGATCTAAAATGGGACTTCAATGTAGTTTATGACGAAAAAGATGCCGTAGGAAGACGATACAGGCGCCAAGATGCTGTTGGAACACCGTTTTGTGTTACAGTAGATCATGACACTTTAAAAGATAATTCGGTTACCATTCGTCATCGTGATACGATGGAACAACAACGTGTTAAGATTGATGAATTAAGGTCTATTATTAAAAAAGAAGTAGATGTAAAAAATTGGTTACAGAGGATGAAGTAACCATCTAAAATATAATAATGTAAAAAGCTCTCAATTTCACCAATTGAGAGCTTTTTACTTGTTTAGAATAATCAATTAAAAATAAGCTTTTAATTGAATGGTTCCTGTATGAATCGTCTTGCTAGTCTCGGTTTTTCTTCCAAAATAATTCAAATTTAGATCTAAAAATTTGGTTAGCTTCTTTTGCGCTATTAAACTCCATGTGAAATTATTTCCTGGTTGTAGGCCTTCTAAAATTTGATAAGCCACAGGTGTGTTAGGATTACCTTCATAATCATTTTTGAAATAATTAACCTCACCAGTTAAGGCTATTTTTTGAGCATTGTTATACGTAAATGACAATCCGAAGTTATTTTGCGACAACTGTTCCATATTTCCAATCGTATTGTCTTTTGTTGCATATTGGTAAAATACGTCAAAACGTGCATTTTCATTAAAGATATACGATAGCTTAGGCTGAAGCCGTATTTCGTCTAGCTTATAATTACGAGATACAAAATTTTCATTTAAACTTTCATTAATCTCCAAGCTGGATTCTAAATTTACAAGCCAACTTTTGGCAAACTTATGATTAAACTGTAATTGGTGACTTTGTAATTTGTTTTCTTGAAAACCAATAGATAACACAGCTCTATTCACATTATTTAAAAATGTATACGATGTGGTATACCTTTGTTTCCCTCTATTATAAAACAATACATTTCTTACACTTTTATTTAGTGCCAATTGATTGCCTTCATCTGTAGAAAACGGATTAAGATCGAATGTATTTCCTTGCCTCTGATCCTTTCTATCAATTAAATATGATGTCTGATTATAAAAATGCGACCAGAATTTTTTGATTTTATTTTCTGAAACAGACCATTGTTGTGGGTTAATTGTAAGCGTTTGGCTTAATCTGTTTTGATGTGTTTTAATAAACACTTGATTTGGCAGCAGTACTCGTATAAAACTACCCTCGTCAACAAATTGAGCCAATTCGAACTCATTGAGTTCTTGTATACCATTCTCATTATAATCTATCCACGTATACGCTCCTTGACCAGGTTCTACTTCAACATACGTAAAATCTTGCCTTGGTAATGTCCCTGAATTGGTCTCAAAAATAGTATTCCATATTAAAATATTTTTGAACAACTTTTGATTAAAGTTTAATCTAGAATTCAACGATTGATCGTCCTCTATAGTTACATCTTCTTGTTTGAGTTTTCTATAATTGGCAAAAATGGCAAGATCTGTATTTTTATTTTTGATGATACGTGATTTGAAATAATAAGTATTAGACGTATTAACGCGTTTTATTTCATTTGTTCTCAAGCTATCATTCACTCTATATTTATAACCTATTTCTACAAAAACACCAGTACTATCACCATAGCCTGTAAAAGCTTCATATGAGTTAAAACGCTGACTTAAATTGGTTAATAAATCTGTTTCTTTTTCTCGTTGCTTATTGTCTTCCATAGCAAACTTTGCACCAATCCATTGCTTCTTAAATGAATATGTAAGTCGATTAAAAGATCTTAAAAATGAAGACGTAGACAAACTACTATTATTATTCAACACGCTAGACAAGGTATAGATATGAAATCGGTTAAGCCTTAAGTTGGCTAAGAGGTTATGACGGTTTCCGTTAAAGTTCTCTGAATAATTAAGGTGTTCAAATTTATAATTTGCAGTTCCCTTTTCAGCATGTATAAACTCAAGTCCAGAGGCTAATAAGCTTTGATTACCAAGTGGGTTTTCTAAATTCCAATCACGATTGAATTCTGGTCGATATAAGCGCTCAATCGTTCTAAAGTTTTTCTGAATAATATCTGCATCTACATGTGCATTCAAATTCCATAAACTATCCTTCTTAATAAGTTGTTGCTCTACTTTGAGCTTCCCAGCAAAACCATCATTATCACTATCATCTATATCTGAAAATAAATTCAAATCATTTCTACTTCCTGCTAATTCAAAATAAATGTTTGTTTTTTCTGTAGGTTTATATATTCCATTCACTACTGCAACTTGTAATTTAACAGGTGCTATTAATTGAACAATGGGTTCATAATTTCCTTGAGGCACACCATTTAATGGTGGGACGTACTCAAAAATGTTATTAATGGCATTACTATTTACTATAATATAGTTTCCTTGATTAATGCCTACTTGCGTAAATCGAACACTAAATAATTCATCGTCTTCATTATTAGAAAACACGAAAATCTCAATACCATTAACAATTTCTTTTTTGTACAAAATCCTATTTTCGTTAAATGCTTCTTGAACTTCTGAAGGTGCAACCATCAACGATTTGTCATCTCCAGCATTAGCTAAAATTGCTACTTGTTCAGTAGATAAATTTTGCTGTAGTGGTTGGTTTTTAGAATCGTTTTCAGAATATATAGACACTCCTAATTTTAATTTTTCTGTCTCATAAGTTCCACCTCCAAAAACAGTAAATCTAGAAAAGTTACGTTCACTAAACTGATAATCAACCGTAACCCTCATCTCTGATGTAACAGGAAAGGTTGAGTTAAAAATAATTTCACCAGCATTGTAATCAATGATATAATCTTTATTTTCTCCTCGTTCAATTGCAATTCCATTAACATAAACCGTTTCACTACCAGATACGATTAGTACAAATAATTCACTATTTGGACCTCTTAGTTTATAAGGACCTTGATTACCTTCCTGCGCTGTAAATTGACTACTTGTAAACTGCCCTCTCACTAGAGCGCCTGCTGCAAATAAATTGGTCTTTGATTCTTCTTTATCAATATTTACATTAACCATCAGACCTTGAACACGCTTAGTAAAATTAGCATAGTAGCTACTATTATTTATCAAATCTATATCTCCTGCTCTAATATTCCATGCGTCACTAAATAGCTCAATAAAAACTTGATCAAATTCATCTAATCGTTGAGAATAGCCGCTTTCTTGCAAAGGAATATTAGCATCTTGTATAGAGGCTCTAAGTGATACTTTATCACTTAACTTACCTGAAATTTGTAGATCTAACTCACTGTTTAAAACAGAGTTTTGATTGTTTCCAATAGTGACACCTCTAGAGATACTACCAGAAGTGCTCAAACCATCAAATGGTAAAAACGAGCGAGACACATTAGATTGATTTAGCCTATACAATCGTTGTGTATTATTTGTGTTATCAACTATAACTCGTTCATCTAATTGAAAATATTTGCGTGTAATAAAATCAGGATATCTCAAATAGTCAATAACTATCGAATCTGTATCAATAGGCTTTTTAAACGTTAATAAAGCCTTAGAAAAATCAATGTCATAGTATGTAGAGTCAATAATGGTATTATCGTTTTTCCGAAGCACAAAACTATTGGTATTAATACTTACGGTATCTACTTTTATACTATCTCTAACTGCTACTTTTTTAGTCCTATAATTAGATGCTTGCCCATGCACAAAAGTAGAGCAACCCATAATAAAACAGACAAGAGAAATAGCAATTTTCATTCTATATATAAACTTCTAAACACAGAAATTATTTTATGGTTAAAAGCTCCTTAAAATAATAGTGTAAAAGTACAGTATTATTTAATTTAGCTGAAATCTTAAAAACTTAGAATGAAAATTATCTCATACAATGTTAACGGCATTCGAGCTGCGATGAATAAAGGCTTTATCGACTGGCTTACTAATGCAGATCCTGATGTGGTTTGTCTACAAGAAATAAAAGCGATGAAAGAGCAAGTAGATATTGAAGCCATTGAAAAAGCTGGATACAAGTACAACTATTGGTTTAGCGCTCAAAAAAAAGGCTACAGCGGTGTTGCTATTTTAAGTAAAACTGAACCCAATCATGTAGAATTTGGAACAGGAATAACTTCTATGGATTTTGAAGGTAGAAACCTTAGGGTTGATTTTGATGACATATCCGTAATGAGTATGTATTTGCCTTCTGGGACAAATGATGCTAGGTTAGCACACAAGTTTGAATACATGGATTTAATTCATAACTATTTAAATAACTTACGGCAAGAATTACCTAACTTGGTCGTATGTGGCGATTATAACATTTGCCATGAAGCCATAGATATACACAATCCAAAAATGAAAGGTGTATCTGGATTTTTGCCTGAAGAACGTAAATGGTTTGGAAACTTCATTAATAGTGGTTTTATTGATTCTTTCAGATTCTTACATCCTGAAAAACAAGAATATACTTGGTGGAGTTACAGAGCAAATGCAAGAGCTAACAATAAAGGTTGGCGCTTAGATTATGGCATGGTTACTCAACCTTTGCAAGAAAACATCAAACGAAGCGTTATCCTTTCGGAAGCAGTTCATAGTGATCATTGCCCTATTTTATTAGAAATAAAAAAATAAAAACAATTAATATTTTACATATGCTTAAAAGATTGACATTAATAGCCCTTGTATTTGTAGTTACTACATCTTGTGTTTCTAAAAAAATATACACCGATCTAGAAGACAAATACGCCTCACTTAAAAAAGAAAACAAAAAATTATCTGAAAGAAATCAAGACCTAGAAGCTGCTTTAAACAAATCCGAAAATGACTTGGTAAGACTTCAGAAAGAGTATAATGAAACTCTAGCACAGCGTAACAAACTTCAAACCGACTATAACGCTATAAAAACAAATCTTGACAACTTAAAAGCATCATATGATGCCTTAGAGAAAAATAGCTCGGCTTCTATTGCTGAAAATTCTAAAAAGAATAGAGAACTGTTAGCACAATTAGAAGCAAAAGAACAAGCATTAGCAACCGAAAGTGCTAGACTTGAAAAGCTAAAAAAAGAACTAGAAGCGCGTTCAAAACGCGTCGCTGAATTAGAAAATGTTATTGCATCAAAAGATGCCGCTATGACCAAACTCAAAAACGCCATTTCAAAAGCACTTACAAACTTTGAAGGAAAAGGTCTAACAGTCGAACAACGTAACGGGAAAGTTTATGTCTCAATGGAAAACAAGTTATTGTTTCAATCAGGTAGTTGGGCAGTTGGAACACAAGGAAAACAAGCGGTAATGCAACTCGGTCAAGTATTAGCTGAAAACCCAGACATCGCTATCTTAATAGAAGGCCATACCGATAATGTGCCTTACAAAGGTAATGCGCAACTAAGTGGAAACTGGGATCTATCTACTAAGCGTGCCACAGCTATTGTTAATATATTACGAGAAAATGCAGCTATTAACCCTGAAAATCTAACTGCAGCTGGACGTGGCGAATTTGCTCCAATTACTAGTAATGAAACCGCAGAAGGCAAAGCGAAAAATCGTCGTATTGAAGTTATTTTAACACCAAAACTAGATGAGATATCTAAACTTTTAAATGATATTTAATTTGGTATAAGAACCTTAACACAGATTTAGACCTTTCCGTTTTTAAAAAACTGAAAAGGTCTTCTTATCTTTACTATACCTTAATAGAAAACAATAAAATGAGATATACCACACTACCAAAAACAGATATAAAAGTTAGTAAAATTTGCCTTGGCACGATGACTTGGGGAAACCAAAATACGCAAGAAGAAGGCTTTGCTCAAATGGATTTGGCTCTTGATAAAGGCGTTAACTTTTTTGATTCCGCAGAGCTCTATCCAGTACCTGCTACCGCAGAACGATATGCAGATACCGAACGCATTATTGGCAATTGGTTTGAAAAAACCGGTAATAGAGATAAAGTTGTTTTAGCTACTAAAATTGCTGGCCCAGGAGACTACACAGCACATATAAGAACCAATGGTTTTAGTAAACAAGCACTTCATGAAGCGGTAAATAACAGTCTTAAACGCTTGAAAACCGATTATATAGATTTGTACCAATTACATTGGCCTGAAAGAAACACCAATACTTTTGGCGTGAGAGATTATAATCATAATCCAAATGACCAATGGAATGATAACTTTAATGAAATTCTTCATCATCTTGATGAGATAATAAAGTCTGGTAAAATTCGTCAAGTAGGCATTTCTAATGAAAAAGCTTGGGGAACGATGCGTTACATAGAGGAGTCTAATAAGCATAATCTCCCAAGAATGATTACCATACAAAATGCTTATTCGCTATTAAACAGAGTCTTTGAAGGTGACATGGCTGAAATTGCTATTCGAGAAGATATTGGATTACTTGCGTATTCGCCTATGGCTTTTGGTGTTTTATCTGGTAAATACATTGAAGGTACAGAAGCAGATAACGCAAGATTAAAACTCTTTCCTAGATTTTCAAGATATAGTGGTAAAAATGCTACCGAAGCGACTAAGCGTTACTTAAAAATAGCCAAAAACCATGACATGAGCTTAGCACAAATGTCTTTAGCCTTTGTAACTGACAGACCTTTTATGACCAGTAATATCATAGGTGCAACATCTTTAGAACAATTAGAAGAGAATATTGATAGTATAAATATTACATTGAGTGATGCCGTTCTTAAAGCAATAAACGAAGTGCATGCTGAGCTTCCTAATCCAGCGCCTTGATTTTAAAATTTATTGACAAAAAACAAAAACCCCTTTCTGAAATTTCAGAAAGGGGTTTTTAGATATTATTTGATTTCCTTACCATTTTTGTCAAAAAAATGATATTCAAGATATGTGTAAGCATCTCTAGGTAAAACTTTTACCCATTTTTTATGTTCTATAAACCACTTAGAACGTACTGATGGAAACCCTTTGGTTAGAAAGGCTGCTATAAAAGGATGTGCGTTTAATGTAATCTTCTTATAGTCTTTTTTAAATAATCGCTCAAGGTCTTGGGTAATTTTTTGAATCACTTTAATTGGTGCTTCAATCTCACTACCTGCAACGCCGTTAGGATTATCTTCTTTTGTTTTAATATTACGCTCTGGTCGAACGCGTTGTCTGGTGATCTGTACCAGACCAAATTTACTAGGAGGTAAAATCTTATGTTTTGCTTTATCATCTTTCATTTCTTCACGAAGATGATTGTACAATTGTTTTCGATTTTCTGCCTTACCCATGTCTATAAAATCTACAACAATAATGCCTCCCATATCACGCAAACGTAATTGTCGAGCAATTTCTGATGCAGAAATTAAATTGACTT
Organism: uncultured Psychroserpens sp.; assembly: GCF_947503375.1. Lineage (GTDB taxonomy): Bacteria > Bacteroidota > Bacteroidia > Flavobacteriales > Flavobacteriaceae > Psychroserpens. Next base: position 133,289 of record NZ_CANNDQ010000003.1, on the reverse strand, counting down.
CCAAAGCAGTGTCTTCTTGGTTTTTTTCTTTGTTAGATCTGTTACCACTATTAACATCAATAACATGCATCGCTTCGGTATGTTCTATAACCAAATAGGCTCCTTTTGCCATGGAGACTGTACGACCAAAAGATGTTTTTATTTGGCGCTCAATTCCAAATTTTTCAAAAACTGGCACGCCATTTTTATACATCTTAACTATTGATTCTTTATTGGGTGCAATTTGATGCACGTAATCTTTTATTTGGCTATAAAGTGCTTCATCATCTATAGTAATACTAGTAAATGAATCGTCAAAAATATCTCTTAAAATAGAAGAGGCTTTGTTCATTTCACTAAGTACTTTACTTGGATGATGTGCTTTATGTATTTTTTTACACATTGCTGTCCATCTATTCAGCAAATTTTGTAAATCTTTGTCGAGTTCGGCAACTTTCTTGTCTTCTGCGACAGTACGAATAATAACACCAAAACCTTTAGGCGTTATGCTCTTTACCAACCGTTTTAAACGGTCTTTTTCTTCTTTAGATTCAATTTTTTGTGAAATTGAAATACGATCAGAAAATGGCACTAGAACAATATAACGACCAGCAATAGACAACTCACTACTTATGCGAGGTCCTTTGGTTGATATTGGTTCTTTTACTATTTGTACTAATAGTGATTGATTTGACTTTAAAACGTTAGCTATGCTTCCGTTTTTATCAATATCTTTCTCAAACTGAAAATTTTTCAGTAAAAAATCGGTATGTCTACCTGTGCTTACACGCTTAACAAATTTCAAAAGAGAAGGCAATTGTGGTCCTAAATCATGATAATGCAAAAAAGCATCTTTTTCATAACCTACATTTACAAATGCAGCATTAAGACCAGGAACCGCTTTTCGTATTTTGGCAATAAATACATCGCCAACCGCAAAGTTGTTATCATCTTCATCTTTGTGTAATTCGATAAGTTTTCCATCTTTTAATAAGGCAAAATCAACAATATCGGAACGCGATCTTATAATCAATTCTTTTTCCATGTTGTTAATTTTAGTCCGTTTTGATGCATTTCAAAACAGATGGATATTACTTTATTTTGACACAGGATATTAAAATCCAGCAAACTCATGTCTTGCGAAGGTAAACGCAATGAAACTCATGAATTTTATATCAAAGAACGTTGTTTTAAAAATTGAAAAAGTAGTTAAAAAACTACTTTTTCTAATTTATTTCTTTTTGTGACGGTTAGCGCGTCTTCTTTTCTTGCGCTTGTGCGTCGCTACCTTGTGCCTTTTTCTTTTTTTACCACTTGGCATAAATAAGTCTTTTTTAAATTAATATTTGTTTTAATATTTTAGTTGACCTCAACATTGGTCTTAACACCTTCAACAAATACTTTTGCAGGTTTAAATGCAGGTATGTTGTGTGCTGGTATTTTTATTGTTGTATTTTTTGAAATATTTCTTCCTGTTTTTTCAGCTCTAGTCTTTACGATGAAACTTCCAAAACCTCTTAAATATACATTATCACCACCTTCTAATGAAGATTTTACTTCTTCCATGAATGTTTCAACTGTTGCTTGAACATCTCCTTTTTCAATTCCTAATTTATCAGAAATTTTAGCTACTATATCAGCTTTTGTCATTGTTATTAATTTTAGGGTTATCTATTAATTATAAGGGATGCAAATATAGGAATTTTAATTTCAATATTTCAAGCGTAATTAATTAAAATTTAACCTTATAAAGATTTATTTTTGCAACAATTATAAAATAAGCATGAATTTTACTAAAGTTTTAACTAATTGGTATTCAATAAATAAGAGAGATCTTCCGTGGCGAAACACAAAAAATCCATATCATATATGGCTTTCAGAAATTATTTTACAGCAAACTCAAATTAAACAAGGTTTACCATACTATGAAGCTTTCGTGAAAAATTTCCCTACTGTTTTTGATCTTGCTAGTGCAGATGAGCAAGATATTTTAAAGCTTTGGCAAGGTTTAGGTTATTACTCTAGAGCAAGAAACCTACATGTTTCAGCAAAACATATAGCTAATGACTTAAATGGTAAGTTTCCAAAAATCTATTCTGAAATACTAAAGCTCAAAGGTGTTGGTGATTACACCGCAAGTGCCATAGCTTCAATATGCTTTAATGAACCTACAGCTGTTGTTGATGGTAATGTGTACAGAGTACTTTCTAGATATTTTGGAATTCAAACGCCTATTAATAGTACGCAAGGCATAAAAGAGTTTAAATCTTTAGCTTCCTCTTTAATAGATATTAAAAATCCAGGTGATTACAACCAAGCAATTATGGAGTTTGGTGCCACACAATGTAAGCCTAAGAACCCATATTGTATTGTTTGTCCTTTGAGTGATAGTTGTGTAGCTCTTCAAAAATCAATAATTGAGGTATTACCAGTAAAACTCAAAAAAACTAAGCTTACAAAAAGACACTTTAATTTTCTAGTCTTCTTAACTCCAGATAAGAAGACTATTTTTGAAAAGCGAAGTTCTAAAGGAATCTGGCAAAATTTATATCAATTCCCATTAATTGAAACCAAAAAGCAGTTAACGCCTGAAGATTTTTATACACTTCGTGAAGTAACCTCTTATTTGAATGGCATGAATTTTAAATACAGATTATTTAACACTAAAGAGTTAGTTCATAAACTATCGCATCAACATTTACACACTAGGTTTTGGATTATAGAAATTGACAAATTACCAAAGGATGGTATTTTATATTCAAAAATAACAGACTATCCTATGCCAAAGTTGATTAGCAATTTTATAGAGGCATTTGAGTTTTAAAGAACTCATAAATTTTTCTTACTTTTAATACAGTGATAACAAAATGTTTAATTTTGTATTCTTAAACTATTAGTATTATGTCTGGAACATTGAATAAAGTAATGCTTATTGGGCATTTAGGTGATGAAGTAAAGCTGCATTATTTTGATGGTGGCAACTGTGTGGGTCGCTTTCCATTAGCTACAAATGAAACCTACACCAATAAACAAACAAATGAACGTGTTACAAATACGGAATGGCATAATATTGTTGTAAGGAATAAAGCTGCTGAAATTTGTGAAAAATATTTATCTAAAGGAGATAAAGTGTATATAGAAGGAAGGTTAAAAACAAGAAAATGGCAGGATGATAAAGGAACAGATAGGTATTCTACCGAAATACAATGTACAGATTTTACCTTTCTAACCACGAAAAATGAAAGTCAATCTGGAAATACACCTAGTAATCCTAATGAACAACAATCTGTTCAAAAACCTACAGACAATAATGTTTCACAAGCTATAAAAGAAGATAATGATGATCTTCCATTTTAGATAACTTAAACCTATTTACCCTTGGATCCTGAACCCTCGAGTTTAATATCACTTTTAGCATCTGGAAACACATCCCTAATTTCTGGACTTTTCCTATTGTTGGTCTTACTACTTTGCTCTGCTCTAATTTCTGGCGCTGAAGTAGCATTCTTTTCTTTGACAAAGTCTAATATAGATAACGGTCTAGAAGAACAACCAAAGGCTTTTATAATTATTTCTAAGCTTTTGGAACGTCCAAAAAAATTATTGGCAACGATACTAGTAGCAAATAACTTTATTAATATAGGGATTGTAATTTTATTTGCTTTTTTAGGAGAAACCCTGTTCTATAATATAGAGCTAACTTGGGTAAGATTTCTTCTTGAAGTCGTTGTAATTACATTTCTCATTTTGTTATTTGGTGAAATTATTCCGAAAATTTATGCCAGTAGAAATCATGTTAAATTTTCGGCTTTTATGGCTATTCCTTTAAAGATATTAGATTTCATCTTTTCTCCTTTGAGTTTACCCATGCGTTATCTTACGTTGACCATACATAATAAGTTAGGTAAACAAAAATCGAATATAAGTGTAGATCAACTATCACAAGCCTTAGAATTAACTAGTGATAGTGATACCACAACTGAAGAACATAAAATATTGCAAGGCATTGTTTCTTTTGGCAATACAGATACGAAACAAGTAATGCGGCCTCGCATGGATATCTTTGCGCTCAATGAGGAGCAAAAATACAATGAGATTATTCCAGAAATTATTAAAAATGGTTATTCTAGAATCCCCGTTTATAAAGATAGTATTGATACGGTAACAGGCATTTTGTATGTTAAAGATCTCCTTCCATATATAGACAGAATTGAATTTGATTGGGTAAGTTTACTAAGGGCGCCATTCTTTGTTCCAGAGAATAAAAAACTTGATGATCTCATGGTAGAATTTCAAGACAAAAAAGTGCATTTAGCTGTTGTAGTAGATGAATACGGTGGAACTTCTGGTCTTGTATCACTTGAAGATGTTATTGAAGAAATTGTTGGTGATATTAGTGATGAATTTGATGATGATGATGTCATCTATTCTAAAATAGATGATAACAATTATTCATTTGAAGGGAAGACAACACTTAAAGATTTTTATAGAATTATTGGTATTGAAGATCTTACTGTTTTTGAAGATTATAAAGGAGAGGCTGAAACCGTAGCTGGTTTTGTATTAGAAATATCGGGCATTTTCCCAAGGCTAAATAGTAAGATAAATTTCAAAAACTATGTTTTTACTATTGAAGCTATAGACAAGAAACGCATCAAACAAGTAAGATTTACAGTTTTAGACTAATAAAATTTACTATTATTACGTTTATAGTGAGTTGATGATAAAAATAAATATGAGAAAATTACTTTTAATTGGTGTTGCTTTATCTTGTTTAGCTTGTGCCGAAGATCCTGTCCCTAAACCAAAAGCGATGCTACGCTTAGAGTATCCTAAGCCAGAGTATAAGACTGTTGATGTTCCTCTGCCATTTACTTTTGAGAAGAACGATTTGGCAGATAAGATTTCTAACATAAAGCTTGATGGGATTAATAATGTTTATGGTATAGACATTAACTACCCTAAGTTAAAAGGAACCATTTATCTTACTTACAAAAAAGTTGAAAACGATAATCTTACAAATTTATTAAGAGATGCACAAAATCATACTCAAAAGCATACCATTAAAGCAGACGAAATAGAAGGTGATCTATATGAAAATCCGAAAAATAATGTCTTTGGAATGTTTTATGAAGTAGGTGGCAATGCAGCATCTCAGTCTCAATTCTATGTAACAGATAGTATCAATCATTTTTTAAGTGGGTCGTTATATTTTTATGCAAAGCCTAACTATGACTCCATCTATCCAGCAGCTATTTATTTAAGAAATGACATCAAACACATTATGGAAACCATCAAGTGGGAATAAAAAAAGCTGCCTAATTAGGCAGCTTTTTTTATTTAAATAGATTATAATTAGAAGTTATATCTCAAACTTGCATTGAATGTTCTTCCAACACCTAAGAAATAACCAAATGCATCTCTCTGGTTGATGTAAGATTCATTGAATAAGTTAAATACGTTAGCTCTAAATACAACATCATTCTCACCAATATTAAAGTTATAAGTAACACCTGCATCAGCCAATGTATAAGCTGGCAATCTAACAGCTTCATATCTTCCACCATCTAACTGAGCTTGAACTACGTCTTCTACATCAACAAACTCATAAAGATCAGTATATACATTATAATCCATATCAACAGATAATCCTTCGCATACATCTAAGACTAGACCTAAACCAAATGAGGTTTGTGGTGCACTTCCAACTTTTACATCAGAAAGTTCTAATGTCCCATCAGTTGTTACAAATTGTGCAGTATCATCATTTTGTAATGTAAATGGCGTTTCTCCTTCATACTTCCAGTTACCTAGAGACCCATAACCTTTCAATGTCCACATTGCAGATAAAGGTCTGAACTCAAAATCAAACTCGACACCTTGATGTATTTGTGTGATATTTGTAAAGCGGTAAGTTGCATTAAACTCGTCTCCAGTAGCAGGTATTCCATCAGGATCGATATCTCCACCAAATGCTAAGAAGCGATTAGCCCATTCTGTTCTGTAAACATCTAAGTTAAATCTAAATGTATTATTCTTAAAACGGTAACCACCTTCGTAACCAGTGATTTCTTCATTGTCAATCTCTGGACTAACAATATCATTAGAGTTTCTAATATCTGCAAATACGTTATCTAAAAATGGTTGACGAGAATAAAAACCAGTATTTACAAAAACTGAATGGTTGTCATTAATACTATAAGAACCACCAGCTTTAATGTTATACCCTGTTTTATTTAATTTTTCAGACTCTCCTAATCCATTACCTGTACCAACAAAGCGACCTGTTCTTTGGTAAGACTGAGTAGATACTGCAGCTTGTACGAAAATAGAGAACTTATCAGTTGCATATTCAGCTTGACCAAAACCTCCAATATAATTGATGTTTTCAGAGTAATCAAATTGTGTACGCTCAGACTCATCAGCAAAATCAAATAATGCAGACCATGGGTCAGCATCAAATTCAGATGTAAATACATAATCGTCTGGTCTATCAGTATTACGGTTATCAACAAAACCATTTAATCCCATAAGGTCATTAATTTGTCTCCAGTGATCTCCTTTGTATAAACGTCCATCAATACCAACATTGAACGACCAGTTTTCACCAGATTCAATATTTAAGTTTGAAAGTAATCCATACCAGTTGTGATTATTTACAGATGCTCGACGTACACGTGAATCATCAGAAAGTGCAAAACCGTTAGAATCAGATTCAGCAATGTTATTTGTTACGATTTGATCGAAATCAATTTGACCAACATTATTTCTTATTCTGCTTCCACGACCTAACATACCTGTTCCGCCGCCTCGTCCCCAAGATGCGTATAGTACTGTTGATAAATCTAAACTTTCATTGATATCAAAATCCCAGTTTAAGTTAGCAACAGGCTTGTGGTAGTAGTTACGTCTTTCAGTAAAACGCTCACCATCTTTAAAACCTGTGTTTCCGTTATATTTATCTCCAAATTGCTCATACTCTTCTAGATCGTTAGAAAAGTTTTGATCATGCCATTGAGGTGCGCCAGTAATCAAGAAATTAAATGTGTGCTTCTCATTTGGTTTATATCCAACAGAAAATAAATAGTTTTGACCTTGACCTGCAGTACCTATTGAATACTTTCTATGTGCTTGCCAGTGATCTACTAAAAATGAAAAAGCCCATCCTTTATCACTTAATCCTGTATTATAAGCAACTGTTCCTTTCATGAAACTATCGTTACCACCCATTGCTCTAACAAAACCACCTTCTCTTTGATCTGTAGTTTTAGATACAATGTTTACTGTACCACCAACAGAAGAAATAGCTAATTTTGATGAACCTAGACCTCTTTGTACTTGAACTGCATTAGCAACATCAGCCATACCAGCCCAGTTTGACCAGAATAAACGTCCATCTTCAGGACTGTTAATTGGTTGTCCGTTTAGTAAGAACGCAGTGTTTGTATCGTCAAAACCTCTTAAGAATATTTGACTGTCTCCAAAACCTCCAGCTTGATTAGCAACATAAACAGAAGGTGTGTTCTTCATAGACTCAGTAAATTCTGCATTACCAGATATCTTTAACTGAATGTCTTTCCCTTTAATTGTAGACACTGCTACTGGTGTTCTTCTGTCTTCAGCTAAATCAACAACTCCAGTACCAACAATAACAATCTCTTCTAGTGAGTTATCAGCTTTTAATGTAATAGTCCCTAAGTCTTGACTTCCATTAAAACTAATTGTCATTTTAGCATAACCTACGTAAGAAATTACTAATTCACCACTTGTTGCGTTTGCTTGGATCGTGAATTTACCATCGATGTCTGTACTTGCCCCATTAGTTGTTCCTTTTTCAACAACATTGGCTCCAGGCAGTGGAAGACCATCAGCAGTTACAGTACCTGTAACTGTGCTTTGTGCAATTGCAATTGATGAAATCAACAAAAAGCACATTAAAAAAAATTTAGTAGTTTTTTTCATTATTAATTAATTTAAAGAGTTTTTAATTTTCGGCAAAAATACGGTTGATTAAACGATACTATATTACCTTAACGTTAAGAAATATTAACAGTTTAAATTAATGAAAATAACTAAACAAATAAACTGACAAGTGTTTTATAATAAGATAGTTTTCAACAATTAATGACTTTGCTTCTTGTAAAAAGCAAGGAGATTTTTAGTAGAATCGTCATGATTGTTGATAACATTTGGATTCTTTAATTCATCTAGAATTGTATTAGCGAGTTGTTTCCCTAGTTCAACACCAAATTGGTCATAACTAAAAATATTCCAAATAATGCCTTGTACAAAGATTTTATGTTCATACATAGCTATCAATTTCCCTAAGCTTTCAGGATTGAGCTGGTTAATTAAAATTGTTGATGTTGGTTTATTTCCATCAAAGACTTTGAATGGAGTTACCATTCTTATTGTTTCTTCTGAAACGCCTTGTGCTTTTAATTCTTGAATGACTTCAGATTTAGATTTACCATTCATTAAAGCTTCTGTTTGCGCAAAAAAGTTAGACATCAATTTATCTTGATGATCTTGGTTGCCGTGTAATGATTTTGAAAACCCTATGAATTCTGCAGGAATTAACTTTGTACCTTGGTGGATATGTTGAAAAAATGCATGCTGAGAGTTAGTGCCTGGTTCTCCCCAAATAATCGTTCCGGTTTGGTAATTCACTTTATCTCCATTACGATCAATACTTTTTCCATTACTCTCCATTATGCCTTGTTGAAGATACGTAGCAAATTGGTTTAAATATTGTGAATAAGAAATTACTGCTTCACTTTCAGCCTTGAAGAAATTATTATACCAAACACTCAATAATGCTGTTACGACAGGAATATTACGATCAAAATCTGCGGTCTTAAAATGCTCGTCCATTTTATGAGCTCCATAGAGTAATTTATCAAAATTATCGAAGCCTACGGCAAGACTTATAGATAACCCTACAGCGCTCCACAAAGAAAATCTTCCACCTACCCAATTCCACATTGGGAAGATATTATTTTCATCTATTCCAAACTCTTTGACTTTTTCAATATTAGTAGATACCGCAACAAAATGTTTTGAGACAGCAGCATCTGGTGCATTTTTTAAGAACCAAGATCGAATAGTATTGGCGTTTGATAGTGTTTCTTGAGTAGTGAATGTTTTTGAAACAATGACAAAAAGTGTTGTTTCAGGGTTTAGCTTCTTGATGATCTCATTTACATGATCACCATCTACATTACTCACAAAATGAGTGTTTAGATGATTCTTGTAATACGTTAATGCATCGACTACCATTGCTGGTCCTAAATCTGAACCTCCAATACCAATATTTACAATATCTGTAAAAGGTTTATTGGTATAACTCTTTAGTTTGCCATCTATAATTTGATTTGAAAATATTTCAATCTTTCGTTTTACCTCAAAAATTTCTGGCATGACATCATTGCCATTAACTAAAACCTCAGCATCTTTTGGGTTTCTAAGCGCTGTGTGTAAAACTTCACGTCCTTCGGTTTGATTGATGACATCACCACTGAAATATTTTTCTATAGCGTCTTTTAAATCGACTTCGTTAGCTAATTCAATAAGTAACTCTAGTGTTTCGTTATTGATTCGATGTTTTGAATAATCTACATAGAAATCTTCCCATTTGATAGTCATTTCACTTGCTCTATTGCTGTTTTGAGCGAAGAACGTATTTATATGAGACGCTTTGATGGTTTCAAAATGTGCTTGCAGTTTACTCCAAGCTGATGTTGTTGTAGGATTGATCGTTTTTAAAGCCATTATTGTATTTTAGACGTTAGTGTTTCGTCTTCAGTTGGTAACTCTATCTTATTGTCTTCAAATTGAATGTTATCTAACTTCAATTTTAAAGGCTTAATAAATTCAGTATATTTTCCTTTAAGGGTATCTGGTATTGATTCGGCTGCTGGCAGTTTTTCCCTGAATGGATCTACTTGTTTGCCATTTTTCCAAAACCTGTAGCAAACGTGTGGGCCGCCAGTATTTCCTGTCATTCCAACCCAACCAATAACATCACCTTGTTTTACAAATTGTCCTTTTTTTACATTTTGTGCCTTCATATGCAAGTATTGTGTACTATAGGTAGCATTGTGCTTAATCTTTACATACTTACCATTACCACCTCGTCGCGTCGATTCTGTAACAGTACCATTGGCTGTTGCCAATATAGGTGTGCCTATTGGAGCTGCAAAATCGGTTCCTTTATGAGGTCGTAATTTATACCCATAATATGCTATACGACGGTTAAGGTTATAGCGTGAAGAGATACGACTAAATTGCACAGGTGCTTTCAAAAATGTACGTCTTAAACTTTTGGTATTTTCATCAAAATAATCTGATATGTTTTTTGTACTATCTACTTCAAAGTTAAAAGCATAAAATGACTCGTCTTTATGCTTGAAATACGCAGCGTCTATACTCTCAATACCAGCGTATATAGTATCTTCAATAAAACGCTGCTTATATACTATTTTAAATCGATCGCCTTTTTGAAGTCTGAAGAAATCGATGGTCCAAGCATAAATATCACTCATATCATTAATTAATTGATACGGTAAGCCTTGAGACTCCATGGTTTCAGAGAGGCTATTCATTACAATTCCCGAAGCTTCCTTTTCTACTATAGTGATAGGCTTTTTCTCTTTATAAGTAATTACAGAATCTGCAAACTTAATAACCACATAATCTATATTATTGGGTTGATAGATAAAACACTCTGGAGTTTGTAGTGAATCTTTTGAACACAGAAGTGTATAAGGTTTACCAACTTGAAGCTTTCTTATATCGAATGTATCTTTTGCTTTTTCAGCAATTTGAAATATTTTCGGGTAACCAATTTTATTACGTTCTAATATTTCACCAAAACTATCTCCTTTTCGAATGGTATCACGTTTTACTACATAATCTTCCAATACAAAACCAAATTCTTTATCTGGTTCTTCCTCTATTACAGTTTGAGGCTCTACTTCTATTTTTTTTTCATCACTTTTACATGAAAACAAAATAGAGGTTATAAAAAGTGCTATTAATAAATATTTTGGTTGCATTAAAGTTGGCTAATTTTTTTAAATGTTTTCTCCCCAGTTATTTAGTTCGTCTTCACTCCAAAGTTCAGGAAAAAATATACGTCTTTGATATTTAGGATGCATGTATTTTTTCCAATCACTTCCTCCTGTAGCTTCTCCATCTCCTGTACCACTTTCAATATAATGCTTTGCTGCATTATAATGTGCCATTACCCAAGTAACGTTGACTGTATAGTCGTAATGTCGCATCGCTTTTACCAAATCTTTATCTTGTTGGTCCTGCTTTGGTAATTCTTTGAAGCGTGTCCATAAATTTTTAGTGTTATAGGTTTGCATAAAGCGAATAAAGTCGCCTTTGTAACGTTTTTCGAAATTCACCAGAAGCGTTGACTTTTTTCCTGTATTGTAATCTTTCCCTGCTGCTTGCCAGTATAAGTGTTCAAAAGCATGCTCAAACGGCGTGTTTCTATCTATAGTCTTTCTAAATCTGAAGTCAATAAGGTTAATCAATTCGGTAGAAGCAAATTCTATCATCCTGTATTGGGCACTCTGAAAACCACTAGCTGGTGTTAAGGTGTATCTAAACTTCATGTATTGCTGAACTTCCATACCTTCTCTCATAATATTGAATGAGGTCGTCAGCATATCAAAATACCTACTGATACGCATGATCTTACTTTCAAAATATTCAGCATTTAAGTCATCTTTACTAGCGACCTGTTCAATTTCCCAAAGAATCATTTTAAAAATCAGCTCATTAATTTGATGATAGGCAATGAATACCATCTCATCGGGAAGTGTTGTTCTTTGTATTTGAAGGTTTAGAAGCGCATCCGTTTGTATATAGTCCCAATATGTAATAGGCTTACTATAGAGTAAGCCATAAAGGTGGTCGTCTGTATCTTGATCTATTTTTGTATACTTCTCTTGGAGTTGTTTAATGATATCGTCAAACAGTTGTGAATCTTGCATATTAGTTAGTCAAATTGTACTTGAAAAGAATGTTTTAATCCCTTAAAGGCTTCTAAATTAGCTTGTAATGAACCTACGGCTAAATCTGCTTTAATTTTTAATGGAATTTTATTGTTGTCTGCGCTTACCCATAAGGTTAAACTTTCTTGTTCTTTGAATACTCGACCAGCCATTACATAGGGTCTAAATTTTAAGGTTTTCACCTTGCCAAACTCTGTATCGATGGTTTCTCTACCTAAAAATTTCAATTTGAAATTATAATTTTCTTCATCAAAAAACATATTGAGCTGAACAATTTCACCAACCCTTATTTTATCTGTATCATAATTATTTCGCAAATAATAAAATGCCGAGACCATATCTTGAACATCTTTTTCGGTAGCAACCGTTCTCTTGGTCTTATGTTTTTTGTTTTCAACTAAGGCTTTTTGGTTATCATGATCGAAATCAATTTCGATATCTTTAGTATGACCACCTTCATTTATTTTTCTAATGAATTTATATGGCATCCCTGTTTCTCTATCAAAGTAGCTTTCGTATCTATCTTTTACTTTAAAAAACCATTTGATTGGACCTGTTGTCCAACCTTTTCCAACAACATGAAAAACTGGTCTTCCATTTATTGTCGATTCTTTTACTTCTAATGTTGCGTTTCCAGCTTTGAGAAATTTGCTATAGCTCATTTCAAATTTAAACCATTCTCCTCCCTGAAATGCACTTTCTTTTTGGGCAAAAGAAATTTGCATACAAAACACAACGCCAATTATAAGTAGTACATTTTTCATTATTGTAGTTATTGTAAATGAAACTTTATTACATTTCATTTTATTGTTCTAAAGGGAGAATTACAATTACTGTTCCAAAAATATAAAAAAACTCGTAATCATTAGTTAATATCGCTATTATAGTTATGCTAAACTCCTATATAATTGTACGAAAACAAAAAGACCTACACAATTTGATATTATGTAGGTCTTTTTCGATTTGTCACATTAAACTTATAGTGTTCCTCTTTTGGCTTGTTCACGTTCAATGGATTCAAATAAGGCCTTAAAATTGCCTGCACCAAAGCCTCTTGCTCCCATACGTTGTATAATTTCAAAAAACAGTGTTGGTCTGTCTTCTACTGGTTTAGTGAAAATTTGCAACAAATAACCTTCTTCATCTGCATCAACTAAAATTGAGAGCTCTTGTAACCTCTTAATATCTTCTTTCATCATATCACGATGTTCTCCTAAACGTTCTGGGATCATATCATAATAGGCTTGTGGTGGTGGTGGTAAAAACTCGACACCTCTAGCTTTTAGTTGTGCTACAGTTTTAATAATATCGTCGGTAGCAACTGCAATGTGTTGTACACCAGACCCTTCATAAAAATCTAAATATTCTTCTATTTGAGATTTTTTCGCTGCTTTTGCAGGTTCATTTATTGGAAATTTTATTCGCCCATTTCCATTACTCATCACTTTACTCATGAGTGCGGAGTATTCTGTATGAATTTGCTTGTCATCAAATGACAAGAAATTCACAAACCCCATAACATCTTCATACCATTTTACCCAAGTATTCATTTGTCCCCAACCTACATTTCCAACCATATGATCAATATATTTTAAACCAACTGGCTCTGGATTGTAGTCTGATTCCCATTTTTTAAATCCTGGTAAAAACGAACCACTATAATTTTTACGTTCAACAAACATGTGTACGGTTTCTCCATAAGTATATATCCCTGCTCTAACTACTTCTCCATATTTGTCTTTTTCAACTTTAGGTTCCATATAAGGTTTTGCGCCTCGATTTGTGGTTTCTTGAAATGATTTTCTAGCATCCTCTACCCAAAGGGCAATAACTTTAACACCATCACCGTGTTTAACTATATGATCATTGATTGGTGATTTGCTATTTAATGGAGTTGTAAGTACTAAACGGATCTTATCTTGCTTTAACACATAACTCACTTCATCTTTTGAGCCTGTTTCTAATCCTTTATAAGCGTAAGATTGAAAGCCGAAAGCTGTTTTATAAAAGTGTGCTGATTGCTTTGCGTTACCAACATAGAACTCTACATAATCTGTTCCTAAAAGTGGTAGAAAATCTTGAGCACCTTCAAATATTTTTTCTAAACCGTAGTTTACTGATTTTACGTCTTTACTCATTTTTTCAATTTTAATTGTTATGCTAGTTTGTTTAATTTTTATAATCCTATTCAAGGGATTCGTTTAAAGGTTCACTTATTATAGAATCTATTTGTAGTGTATCTTCTTCTATTTCAAAGTCATCATAGTCGTAGATACTATCGTTTTCCCATTCATAAAAGTCTTCATCAAAGGTATTACTATCATTGTAACCCTCCATAAATGCAGTAGATAAAAGCGCTCCGTATAACACGAAATAAGCTACGTAAATCACTGTGATTAATGCGCTTAACACCAAAGCTACAATATTTATAACTCTAGCTGTAGTTACATTACTTCTACTTTGAACGGCATATATGTCTTGGTTTTCATTAAATAGTCTCAAACTCTTATTTGACATGACCAAACCTATGATACTCAAAACCAAAGGAATGACAGCAAAAAGACCACAACAACAGCCTGCAAATGAAACAACTAGTGCGATAACACCCAATATCATTGCTGTTGGGTCAGCTGGTAATTTATTATATGACATCTATTTATTTCATTAATGTTCTAACCAAGATTTAAAATAATCTTCGTCTGCAATTTTAAGTGCTTCCTCGGTTATTTGTAATGGCTTGAATGTATCAACCATAACAGCTAATTCATCTGTTTTTACTTTACCTATGCTTCGTTCTGTAGCTCCAGGATGTGGTCCATGAGGAATACCTGCTGGATGTAAAGATATATGTCCTGCATCAATATCGTTTCTACTCATAAAATCGCCATCAACATAATACAATACCTCATCACTATCTATATTACTATGGTTGTATGGTGCTGGAATGCTCTCAGGATGATAATCGTAAAGGCGAGGTACAAAACTACACACTACAAATGCATCAGTTTCAAATGTTTGATGAACTGGAGGTGGTTGATGTATTCGTCCAGTAATAGGTTCAAAATCATGAATTGAAAAAGCATATGGATAGTTGTAACCGTCATATCCTACCACATCAAATGGATGCGAAGCATATATCATTTCAAATATATCATCTTGCTTCTTTACTTTTATCATAAAATCGCCATATTCATTATAAGTCTCTAACTCTTGTGGTTGACGAAGATCACGCTCACAGAATGGTGAATGTTCAAGCAATTGACCAAACCAATTTCTATAGCGTTTGGGCGTATAGATTGGTCGTTTAGACTCAACGATAAATAATCGATTATCTTCAGTGTCAAAATCTATTTTATAAATAATGCCTCTAGGTACTAATAGATAGTCACCATATTTAAAATCTAAGTTCCCTAAGTGTGTTCTTAATTTCCCCGTACCTTTATGAATAAAAATTAGCTCGTCGGCATCAGAGTTTTTATAAAAATAATCCTTAGTAGATTGCTTTGGAGCTGCCAAAATTATAGTACAATCACTATTGGTTAATATCGCTTTTCTACTATTTAAATAATCATTCTCAGGCGGCACTTGAAACCCTTTCAAACGATAAGATTGTATACTGTTGGCTTTTGCGATTTTAGGTGCTATATTGTATTGTTTTCTTATTTCTTTAACTTGAGTTGGTCTTTGTTCATGGTATGAATTAGTAGACATCCCATCAAATCCAATAGTCCCAAAGAGTTGCTCATAGTATAAGCTTCCGTCTTCTTTTCTGAATTGTATATGTCGTTTATATGGGATTTTTCCCAGTTTATGATAAAAAGGCATGCTATTGATATTAAATATTAGAACTTAAAAATTGGAATTGATCTTTTTAAACTTTTTCACTTGATATAAAGATACAATATTGCGTACTTATTCTGGATTTCTCTTGATGAGAAATTGAAGATGAGTTAATAAATCTTTAAATAATAGATTTAGCATGCATCAAATATCGTGAAATTCTAGATATTTTAAAACCAGAATCCAATATTAAAGTACCAAATACTTTTTCGTTGTTCTGGAGAGTAACTGAATTTTGCTTGTAATGGCCCTAAAAATGTTTCAACTCCATATCCTAATGCATATCCTCTGTAATCTGGAAGAGTAAACCACTCACCTGATTCAAATATATTGTCGTCAACATTTGCCCAATTTCCTTCTAAAGTGATGTGATGTTTCTTGAAGATTTCATAATCTGCCGAAGCAGTAGCTTTCACATAGCTATTCCCTGTTAATGAAATAAAATCATAACCATAAAATGGGATAAAATTATTGATGAAATCATTACCATAACCTCCAAGTGCAAAGTCTAAAGTATTGGTTGTACCTTCTCCGATTTTAAAACCTCCCTCAGTTTTTAAATTAAATGCTAACTTATCTGACACTGAAAAGGCATAACCCATATCTGCTTTAGCAATTGAAAATGGCTCAAAATCGTCATTAAATCCTGAAGCTAATAGGTACCAATGAAAATCACCACAGAAATATAAGCCTCTTTTAGGAAAATATTTATTATTGTATGTATCTAACTTCAAAGTTCCAAATAAGCTTCCATAGTCTGTATTTTCAAATATAAACTCATCGGTTTCAGAATTAAGAGTAATCGTTTCTGATTTTATTTTTAATCGTTTGTGTTCTGCACCAATACTGAATGCAAAATCTCGTCTAAACAAACTCTGTAAATAGAATTGATTGGTTTGATCTTGCAGTTCTACATCAATCTTATTTAGACCCGAGCCAATAACTGGCGAGTCATCAATTAACAATTGTACATTAATGCCTTTATGAAATTGATTGTATCTAGATTTAAAACCAATACTCCAATAGAAGCCTTTGTCAATTAGGTATTCAAAATTATATCTCACATTATCTCCCAAGATGATATCAAGCGACGCTACATCATTATCAAATAAGAGTCTCTTTTTTGTAAAATTCACCAATGCTGCACTTTTGTATAAATCATCATAATGCAAGCCTAATTTTAAAAATGTTGTAATCTCATTTTCTACAAGGTTAGCAAACAAATCATATCCATCTTTATCTTTTGACTTTTTAAATTGATACTGGAAGGTATCAAAATTGTTTGTTGCTATAAGGTTATTAATTCCTCTATTGAAATCGTCATAACTTACTTTAGAATCTCCTTTCAATTTCAATTTTCCTAAAACGTAAGATCTTGTGTATCGTTTATTACCCTCAATATCTATTTCATTTATTTGAATACTATCAGCTGTTACGATATTGACTTGTGTTTTTAAGTTTTCAGATTTAATGGTTTTTAATGGTAATAATTCATCAATTTTTGCTAACGCTGCCTGCACACCATTTTCAACGATTTTTTCACCTTCACTAAATGAAACTACAGTGAAATCTGTGATATCAGGACGAATATAGATGTCTGTCTTTAAAGATTTCTGTTTCATATCATTGATTGTCCTAAAATTATTAATCTGAAGCAGCACATCTGGTGCTGATTTAAGTTCAGATCTGTCTCTTAACCCATCTTGCACATCTACACCAATAATAATATCCATCCCTTTCGCTTTGAGTTCATCTATAGGGTAATTGTTAATGACGCCACCATCAATCAATAATTTATCATCAATTATGACTGGCTGAAATAACGATGGAAATGCACCACTAGCAGTGATAGCTTGAGCTAAATTACCAGAATCTAAAATAACTGCTTTCCCATTTTCTACATTTGTAGCAACACAAAAAAATGGAATAGGCAATTTTTCAAAATCATTGATTTCACTAACGTGCAATGTGAGTTTTGATAATAGATTAAAAACATTTTGGCCTCGAGATAAAGCCGATGGCAATTTTAACTTAAACTTATCAAAGGGCAGTGAAACTGCATATTTTTCAGTATTATCACGTTCATAGAATGTTTTAGCAGCTCTAGGTATATCGTCACTAATAACAGCGTCAAAATCTAAACTCTTAAAAATAGAATCTAATTGTTTTCCTGAATAACCTGAAGCATATAATGAGCCAACTATAGCTCCCATACTTGTGCCAGCAATATAATCTACTTTTATACCAAGACTATCAATCACTTTTAATACACCAATATGAGCAAACCCTTTAGCACCACCACCGCTTAGTACCAACCCTACCTTTTTAGAATTGCCTTCAAAATTATTTTGCGCTATTGTATTTAAGCACATAAAACACATTAGTGTAATGATAAGGAGCTTTTTCATGTTTTACTATAATAGGCTTTTATTTTTTTTGCTTTAGCACGTCCAACTACTTTTTCTAAATCTTCCACTGTTGCCTCAGCAATACGTTTAACTGATTTAAAATGCTTCATCAATGCAATAATTGTTTGTTCCCCAATGCCATTTATGGTCTCTAACTCTGTTGTTAATGCGTTTTTACTTCTGCGGTTTCTATGATGTTCAATACCAAAACGATGAGCTTCATTACGTAATTGTTGAATAACTTTAAGCGTTTCACTTTTCTTGTCTAAATATAGTGGAATTGGATCATCTGGATAAAATAATTCTTCCAAACGTTTCGCAATTCCGATAATAGCAATTTTTTGTCTTAGACGTAACATATCTAAACTTTTCAATGCTGATGAGAGTTGCCCTTTTCCTCCATCTATAATTATAAGCTGAGGCAATGGCTGCTCTTCCTCTAGCAATCGTTTATAGCGTCTGTAAACCACTTCCTCCATTGAAGCAAAATCATCTGGGCCTTCAACTGTTTTTATATTAAAATGACGATAATCTTTCTTACTAGGTTTACCGTCTTTAAATACTACACATGCTGCAACTGGATAAGTACCTTGAATATTAGAGTTATCAAAACATTCAATATGGCGAGGTTCTTCATTAAGACGTAGATCGGATTTCATCTGAGCCATTATTCTATTGGCATGACGATCTGGATCCACAATCTTAACTTGTTTGAAGCGCTCCATTCTGTAATATTTAGCATTTCTAAGAGATAATTCTAAAATCTTTTTTTTATCTCCTAATTTTGGAATGCTTACTTTAATCTCATCTCCTAAATCGACCTTAAAAGGGACATAGATCTCTTTAGAATTTGAACTAAAGCGTTGTCTAATTTCTGTAATCGCCAACTCTAACAATTCTTTATCTGTTTCGTCTAATTTTTTCTTAATCTCAAGTGTATGCGACCTAATAATACTACCATAAGACAGTTGCAAGAAATTGATATAGCCATAACTTTCATCACTTATAATACTGAAAACATCAACATTACTTATTTTAGGATTTACTACAGTAGATTTTACTTGATAATTTTCTAAAACTTCTATTTTTTCTTTGATGCGTTGTGCCTCTTCAAATTGCATATCTTGAGCTAATTGCTTCATTTGCATTTTGAATTGAGATAGCGAGTCTTTAAAATTTCCTTTTATAATTTCCCTTATGGCCTTAATATTTTTATTGTATGCTTCTTCGCTTTGTAAATCTTCACATGGACCTTTACAATTTCCCAAGTGGTATTCTAAACATACTTTATATTTTTGAGCTTCAATTTTTTCTTTTGAAAGATTATAATTACAAGTACGTAAATTATACAGGCCTTTAATAAGGTCGAGTAAGGTCCAAACGGTTTTCATACTTGTATAAGGACCAAAATATTCTGAGCCATCTTTAAATATACGTCTTGTCGGAAACACTCTAGGAAAACGCTCATTCTTTATACAGATCCAAGGGTACGATTTGTCGTCTTTGAGCATCACATTATAACGTGGTTGATGCTTTTTTATTAGGTTATTCTCAAGCAAAAGTGCATCTGTTTCGGTCTCAACAACAATATGCTTTATCTGCGCTATTTTCTTTACCAAAACTCTAGTCTTACCATTATCATGAGTTTTAGTAAAATAAGAGCTAACTCGCTTCTTAATATCTTTTGCTTTGCCTACATAAATCAATTTATTGTTTGCATCAAAATATTGATACACTCCTGGCTGATGTGGTAAGGTTTTAAGTTGAATATCTAGAGTAGGCTTTTGCATCACTCAAAGGTAAACGAAAAGCGATTACTGTAAAAATTAAATCCTGACGTATTTTAGTATATTGCAGTGTAGTTAACGATAGATCAAAATATCTCGTTGTATTAAATACGCTATATGAATATTGTAATTTTATCTAGAAATCCACATTTGTATTCCACACAACGGCTTGTAAAAGAAGGTGAAAGCAGAGGTCATGAAGTGGAAGTAATTGACCCTCTCAAATGTGATATTATCATTGAAAAAGAAAAACCAACCATTTATTACAAAGACCGTTATTTAAATTACGTTGATGCTATTATTCCAAGAATAGGTGCTTCGGTAACATTCTATGGCTGTGCAGTAGTAAGACAATTTGAAATGATGGGTGTATTTACTATTGTTACCTCTGATGCTATTTTAAGATCGAGAGATAAATTAAGAAGCCTGCAACGGTTAAGTAAAGCAGGAATAGGAATGCCTAAAACCGTATTTACTAATTATTCTCGAGATGTTGAGGAGGTTATTGAACATGTTGGAGGAACTCCAGTAATTATAAAGCTTCTTGAAGGTACACAAGGTCTTGGCGTTGTTTTAGCAGAAACTAAAAACGCAGCAGAATCTGTGCTTGAAGCTTTTAACGGTCTTCAAGCTAGAGTAATCGTACAAGAGTTCATCAAAGAGGCTAAAGGTGCAGACATAAGAGCATTAATAGTTGACGGGCAAGTGGTTGGTGCAATGAAGCGTCAAGGAAAAGAAGGTGAGTTTCGTTCAAATTTACATCGTGGTGGAAACGCAGATATTATAAAGCTAAATACTGACGAATTGCGTGTCGCTATGAAAGCTTCCAGAGCGTTAAAGTTACCTGTTTGCGGTGTAGATATGTTACAATCTGCAAGAGGGCCCTTACTACTAGAAGTCAATTCAACACCAGGATTAGAAGGCATAGAAACTGCTACAGGAAAAAACATTGCTAGGGCGATTATCACTTTTATAGAACGTAATAGAAAGTAAATGAGCAACAAAAACATATTAGAAATCTTAGGAGAAGACGTTCCCTTAGGAAAGAGTGCAACTGTAAGTTTTAATGTTGCAAAACTACACACCCAGAATACAATAGATGTTCCGGTGATCATTGAACGTTCAAAAAAACCTGGCCCAACAGTTTTAATTACTGCAGGTATTCATGGAGATGAAGTCAACGGTGTAGAAATTGTGAGGCAAATTATAGCAAAAGGGATTAACAAACCCAAAAAAGGCACCATAATCTGTGTACCTGTTATTAATGTATTTGGCTTTATACATATGGATCGAGAGTTTCCTGATGGTCGTGATTTAAACCGTGTTTTTCCTGGTATAAAAGGAGGATCACTAGCTAGCCGTGTGGCTTTTAAACTAGTTACTGAAATTTTACCTCATGCAGATTTGGTCATGGATTTCCATACAGGTGGAGCAGATCGATTTAATGCTGCTCAAATACGCATCATTAAAGGTGAGAAAAACCTAAATGAGCTTGCTAAGGTTTTTGGTGCTCCTTTTGTTCTATACTCAAAAAACCTAAATAAATCTTTTAGAAACACCTGTTACAAACTAGGAATTCCTATCCTCCTATTTGAAGGTGGTAAATCCTTTAATATTGATAACACAATCACCAATACAGGAGTAAATGGTGCCAAACGAGTGCTTCATCATTTAGAAATGCTTAATAGTAAGTTTAAAGTATCTCAACCCAAAAAGTCTTGTGTTTTTATATCAAATAGTAAATGGATAAGAGCAAACTATTCTGGTATGTTCAAGCCTTCTTTAAAAATTAATTCTAAAGTGAATAAAGGAGATGTTATTGGTCACATCACTGATCCTTACGGAGGCTTTAATCATACTGTAAAAGCACCTAATGATGGCTATTTATTTAACATCAATGAATCTCCAATCATTTATCAAGGTGATGCTATTTTTCATATTTCAACTAACGTAAAGGATGACAAAGACTGAACTGCGTAAAGCATACAAGTTACTTAGAAAAGCACTTTCTAAAACCCAAGTTGAAGACTTGAGCTTACAAATTGCAAATCAACTATTGAAACTCCCAATATGGAATTACGAATTTTATCATACTTTTTTATCTATTAAAGAGCAAAATGAGGTCAATACAGATTATGTTTTGAATATTCTATCTGGCAAAGACAAACACATTGTAATTTCAAAAAGCAACTTTTCTACTCTTGAGTTATCTCATTTTTTATTAACCGATAGCACAAAAATCAAAAAGAATATTTGGAATATCCCTGAGCCCATCTCAGGTATTCCTATAGACGCAAAGCAAATCGATGTGGTCTTTATCCCATTACTTGCTTTTGACAAAACTGGTAATCGAGTTGGCTACGGGAAAGGGTTTTATGATAGGTTTTTGATCAATTGCAAACCTGAAACCATAAAAATTGGCTTATCTTTTTTTCAAGGAGTTGAACAAATCATAGATGTTTTCGAGGATGATGTTAGTTTAAACTACTGTGTGACTCCAAAAAAAATATACACCTTTACAACATAGTTATTACAATTTTCAGAATACGTAATTCTTAAACAATCACCTTATAGTCATTAAAAATTAGACATTCTCTCCTTGAAGGATTAAATAAATAAAATTTAATTGCTATTATACAAAATGTTGTTTGAGTAAACGCTTAGGAGTTATTAAAAGCACGTTTATTAAAGAAAATTAAAATCCCTATACCAGTACTTATCGCCATATCAGCAACGTTAAAAACTGGCTCAAAAAATGTAGCATATCTACCTCCATAAAAAGGAATCCAATCTGGTATCACACCACTCCAAATAGGGAAATGTAGCATATCTACCACTTTACCGTGAAAAAGAGTATCGTATCCACCATCTTGAGGCAAGAATGAAGCCACTTGATTCATACTATCATTAAAAAGTACTCCATAGAACACTGAGTCTATAATATTTCCTAAAGCTCCAGCAAGTATCAATACTATGGCAAATATCAAGGTTCGTGCTCTTTGCTTTTTTATTGATACTGTTAACCAATAACCGATACCAATTACTGCAATGATTCTAAATAAGGTTAAGAAAAGTTTTGCTGTTCGATCTGAAATGAAAGTTATGAAATCGCTTAGTTTAGTTCCCCAAGCCATGCCGTCATTTTCTACAAATACAATTTGAAACCATTCAAAAACAACAACTTTATCATGCAAGGCAAAATGTGTTTTGATATAGATTTTTGAGATTTGATCCAAAAGTAGAATAACAAAAATAAATATAGTTGCTTTTCTTAAAGACATGATTTGGTATTACAGTTCATAAAAATACTTGTTTTATTCTATTCGCATTTAAAGAAAAAATAAAACGTCTTACGAATGCAAGACGTTTATGTGGGTTTAAATTCTTTATAGAATGGATTTATTTTTGCATGTTTTTTGCTTCAATACTCAATGTAGCATGAGGCACTAATTTTAAGCGTTCCTTATTAATTAGCTTCCCTGTAACACGGCATACACCATACGTTTTATTTTCTATTCTTATGATCGCATTTTTAAGATCACGAATAAATTTTTCTTGACGAATTGCCAATTGTGAGTTTGCCTCTTTACTCATCGTTGCACTTCCTTCTTCAAAAGCTTTAAATGTAGGCGAAGTGTCGTCAGTTCCGTTATTGTGATCGTTCATGTAAGCACTTTTTATGAGTTCTAGATCGTGCTCTGCCTTTTCAATCTTCTCAAGGAGTAAGGTTTTAAATTCTGCTAGGTCTTTGTCTGAGTATCTTACTTTACTATCTGTTGCCATAATTTTAGATTTTTTTAATAAACAATTTGGTATTTACATCATCGAAGGCAATTTCTATACCATTATTTAGATTGTCTAAAACTTCAAGTTCATCTGTTAATGTCTCTGTTTTTATGTACTCTAAATTTTTGTTTATTGCGTTAATAATTTGTTCATCTCTTTGAAACTGTACTGCAATTCTATCTGTTAGTTCAAAACCAGAATCTTTACGTAAATTTTGGATTCTATTTACCAATTCACGTGCAATACCTTCTTTCTTTAAGTCATCTGTTAAAGTTACATCTAAAGCAACTGTTAAACCAGCTGAACTTGCCACAAGCCATCCTTCGATATCTTGTGATGTAATTTCAACATCAGACCGTTCTAAAGTAATACTTTTTCCATTAATTTCAACGTCTAAATTTCCATTTTGCTCGATTTTTTTAATATCATCTGCCGTAAAATTGTTAACTGCTTGTGCTACAGCTTTCATGTCTTGTCCAAAACGAGGTCCTAAAACTTTAAAATTAGGTTTAATTTGCTTTACTAATATGCCTGAAGCGTCTTCTAATACCTCTACATGTTTAACATTAACTTCTGACTTAATCAGATCTGAAACTGCTAGAATTTCAGATTTTTGCGTTTCATTATCAATTGGAACCATTATTTTTTGCAATGGTTGACGTACTTTTATTTTTTCTTTAGCTCTTAACGATAATACTAAAGAAGAAATTGTTTGGGCACTTTCCATTTTACGCTCTAAACTCTTGTCTACATATGATTGCTCAAACATTGGAAAATCTGCTAAATGCACACTTTCAAACTTTTCTTTTTGAGTTACCGAATTTAAGTCTGTATAAAGTCTATCCATAAAGAAAGGTGCAATTGGTGCGCCTAATTTTGCTATGGTAATCATACAAGTATACAACGTTTGGTAAGCAGAAATTTTATCAGATTGATAATCTCCTTTCCAGAAACGTCTTCTACTTAAACGTACGTACCAATTGCTCAAATAGTCTTGAGTGAAATCTGAAATAACTCTTGCGGCTTTTGTTGGCTCATAATCTGCATAATATGCATCTACCTTTTGAATTAAAGTATGTAATTCTGATAAAATCCAACGGTCAATTTCTGGTCTATCTGCTAGCGAAATATCTGTTTCAGAATATGTGAATTCATCTAAATTGGTATACAAGGTAAAAAATGAATAGGTGTTGTATAACGTTCCAAAGAACTTACGTTTCACCTCTTCTATTCCTGCCGAATCAAACTTAAGATTATCCCAAGGATTCGCATTCATAATCATGTACCAACGTGTGGCATCTGCACCATGTTTTGATAAGGTATCGAAAGGATCTACTGCATTACCTAAACGTTTGGACATCTTTTGACCATTCTTATCTAATACCAACCCGTTTGATACTACATTTTTATACGCTACTGAGTCAAATACCATAGTTCCAATAGCATGAAGTGTATAAAACCACCCACGCGTTTGATCTACACCTTCAGCAATAAAATCAGCTGGGAAAGCTTGTCCTTTATCAATAAACATTTTGTTTTCAAAAGGATAATGCCATTGAGCATAAGGCATAGAACCTGAATCAAACCATACATCAATGAGATCGCTTTCGCGCTTCATAGGTTGCCCACTTTGAGAAACTAAAATAATTTCATCAACAATATTTTTATGAAGGTCAATTTTAGCATAGTTATCATCAGACATATTTCCAACTTCAAAACTCTGGAAGATATCAGCTTTCATAACGCCTACCTCAACTGCTCTCTGCATTTCGGTTTTTAATTCTTCAACTGAACCAATACAAATTTCTTCTTTACCATCTTCTGTGCGCCAGATAGGCAAAGGAATTCCCCAATATCGAGATCGTGATAAATTCCAATCGTTTGCGTTAGCTAACCAGTTACCAAAACGACCTGTTCCAGTAGATTTTGGTTTCCAGTTTATGGTTGTGTTTAGCTCATGCATTCGATCCTTAACATCGGTTACTTTAATAAACCAAGAATCTAATGGGTAATAAAGAATTGGTTTATCTGTACGCCAACAATTTGGATAACTGTGTTTGTATTTTTCAACCTTGAACGCTTTATTCTCTTCTTTTAATTTAATTGCTAGTTCGACATCTACTGAACGTTCGGGTGCCTCACCATCTGCATAGTATTCATTTTTCACATATTTGCCAGCATACGCTCCCATTTCTGGTCGAAAACGACCTTGTAAATCTACTAATGGCACTAAATTGCCATATTCATCTTTCACTAACATTGGAGGGACTTCGGGTTGTGCTTGTTTAGCAACTAAAGCATCGTCAGCTCCAAAAGTTGGTGCAGTATGCACAATTCCTGTTCCGTCTTCAGTAGTAACGAAATCTCCTGAGATGACTCTAAAGGCATTTTCAGGATTGTCATTTGGCAATACATATGGCAATAACTGTTCGTAAGTAATCCCAACTAGATCGTTCCCTTTAAACTCTTTAACTACGTAATACGGGATTTTTTTATCACCAGAATTATAAGCTAGTAGGTCTGATTTTTCTTCAACAAGATTGTACTTTCCTGAGAATTGATAGTTAACTAATTTCTTAGCTAAAATCACATTCATAGGTTGAAATGTATACTGATTGTAGGTTTCTACAAGAACATAGTCAATGTTTGGTCCAACGGTTAAAGCTGTATTGCTAGGTAAAGTCCAAGGTGTGGTTGTCCAAGCTAAAAAATGAATATCACCTTCATCTTTTAGAAAGTCAGGTAACGATTTGGCATTGGCTTTAAATTGTGCCACAACAGTAGTATCTGTTACATCTTGATATGTACCAGGTTGGTTGAGCTCATGAGAACTTAAACCTGTTCCTGCTTTAGGTGAGTAAGGTTGGATAGTGTAACCTTTGTAAAGCAAATTTTTACTGTAAATTTGTTTTAACAACCACCATACACTTTCCATATATTTTGGATCATAGGTAATGTAAGGATCATCCATATTTACCCAATATCCCATTTTTTGTGTCAAATCATTCCACACATCAGTATAACGCATAACCGCTTTACGACAAGCTGCATTATAATCTTCTACAGAAATGGTTTTCCCAATATCTTCTTTAGTAATTCCTAATTCTTTTTCTACACCAAGTTCTATGGGTAGACCATGTGTATCCCAACCTGCTTTTCGTTTTACTTGAAAACCTTTCATGGTTTTATATCGCGGAAAAATATCTTTAATAGCACGTGCTAAAACGTGGTGAACACCTGGTAATCCATTTGCAGATGGAGGTCCTTCAAAGAACACAAATGGTTCTTTCCCTTCGCGTGTAGAGATGCTTTTTTCGAAGATGTCGTTTTCTTGCCAATAATTGAGGATCTCCTCAGCTACTTTAGGTAAGTCAAGTCCTTTATATTCAGGAAATTTCATCTGATAGTTTCTATTTTATTTTCATGGACAGATGCAAACTTTAATAATGGATTCATTGTAATTTACAACTATCTATAAATCAAAGTTTTCGCACTCATGATATCATTAGTATAATCGAGTCGCGAAATTAAGGAATTTTGGGAAATTTCAATGCGTTAAAATAAAAAAGGAACCTAGAAAAGTGTCTACTCAAATTATTGTGGAGCCAATCACGTCTTTAATGATTAAGTAAGAAATTCAACTAGATCTTCAATTTTAGACATAAGTTGAACTTTTATGTTGGTGTTTTTCAGAGTGATTTTATTGTACTTAGATACAAATATGGTTGAGAATCCTAATTTTTCAGCCTCTAAAATGCGTTGTTCTACACGTTGTACAGGGCGAATTTCTCCAGACAATCCAACCTCAGCTGCAAAACAAACATCTTTTGGTAAAGACTCGTCTTCGTTTGATGATAGAATTGAAGCTACAACGGCCAGATCTATAGCAGGATCATCAACTGTTATACCTCCAGTGATATTTAGAAACACATCTTTAGCTCCTAATCTAAAACCTGCTCGTTTTTCTAAAACTGCTAAAAGCATGTTTAATCGTTTGGCATTAAAGCCTGTTGCGCTTCGTTGCGGTGTCCCATAAACAGCAGTGCTCACTAGTGCCTGAACCTCAATCATTAAAGGTCGCATTCCTTCTAAAGTGGCAGCTATTGCATTACCTGATAAGTCTTCGTCTTTTTGAGATATTAAGATTTCTGAAGGATTAGAAACTTCTCTCAACCCAGAGCCTTGCATTTCGTATATGCCTAACTCGTTAGTGGACCCAAATCGGTTTTTATTAGCTCTTAAAATTCTAAACACATGGTTGCGTTCGCCTTCAAATTGCAAAACAGTATCAACCATATGCTCTAAAATTTTTGGTCCTGCAATATGACCATCTTTAGTGATATGCCCAATTAAAACAACAGGTGTCGCCGTTTCTTTTGCAAATTTGATTAACTCAGTAGTACATTCCTTGATTTGTGAAATACTTCCTGAAGAGGATTCGATATAATCGCTATGTAATGTTTGAATTGAATCTATCACCACAATATCTGGTTGAAGCGCTTCAATTTGTTTAAAGATATGCTGTGTTTTAGTTTCTGTAAGTATGTAACAATTGTTGGTGTTTGGGTTAATACGTTCAGCTCGCATTTTAATTTGCTTCTGGCTTTCTTCACCTGAAACATATAAAGTCTTATATGGTAAACTCAAAGAGATTTGAAGCAAAAGTGTGCTTTTTCCAATTCCAGGTTCACCGCCTAATAATGTTAGAGAACCAGGCACCAAGCCTCCACCCAATACTCTATTAAATTCTTGATCTGAGGTGTCTAACCTCGCGTCTTCTGAAGTGTCAATTTCATTGATTTTTAATGGCTTTGAAACACGCTTAGATATACTAGAAGATGTTTTCCAATCACTCTTTTCAGGTTTTTGAATGACTTCTTCGGTAATGGTGTTCCATTCTTTACAAGATGTACATTGACCTTGCCATTTTGAATATTGTGATCCACAGTTTTGACAAAAAAAAGTGGTTTTTAATTTAGCCATGGCGCTTTTTTAGTGCAGCTAAATTAAGATATTTTTAGTTGATATCTTTAAACCAAGTGATCACAGCTAAAATTTTTAGTAATGCTAGTTTAGGTTGGTTACCTGAAAAAATAAAAGCTTTCATTTTTAAGTACAACCATTCAAAAAAATAATCGGTTGAGTATATGCTAAATCTAGTTTTCTTCATCGTCTTCATCTTCAATTTCTTCAACAGCCAATTTAAGGTCTTCGAGTTTAGATTTAATAAATTCTTTATCAATGAAAGAGGTTTCATCCAATAACAATGCAGACTCGTAATATTTAGTTGCTTTTTTGTTCTTCCCTATTTTTTCTGCATGTAATGCTAAGTAATACGTACCTAAAGACGAGTTTGGGTCTTGTTTATTGGCTAGCTTCCCTATTTTTTGAAGCGATTCCATATCATTACGCTCTTCAGCTATGGCTACAATCTTTGCAAATTCATCTTCAGTAATTGGTTTACTTATTCCAAAATAATCTTCAATACGTTTATACCTGTCAACTATATATTTATCCAAAGTTCCATCATAAGTTCTTACCTTTTCATTGATTTCTTTTTCATCTAAAGGTTTAAACATTTCAAAAATCTTATCTAATGCTTTAGAAATCGCTCCTGTAACTAAAGTATAATGAGTATCTCCTTTAAGTTCATCATAATAGAATGTAAGCTTTTGAGTATCTAATAGTTTCAGATCTTCGTTCATTTGCCTAATATTATTGCGCAAACCTTTAATATCTCTATCGCTTGTAGCCAAGTAATAAAACACTTCATTTTTTAAGTACCCTAAGCGAGTGGCTAGGTTAGTTGCCATCATTCCTTTATAGTCTGGACTTAAATTGATATACGCTTGAAATACTGGTTCATCTGTAAATAAATACGAATTAATAAAATTGCCCATTAAATTGTGCCCTACAGCTACTCTAAATAGACTTGTGTTGTAATTATTATCTATGTAAGGTAATAACTCATTTTGAACAAAATCATAGAAGCGCTTACCAGACTCAAAAGGCATCCCTGTTAATTCATCGTAATAGCTATCGTAGAATCGTTCTTCACCTTGAACAATACCAACAATTATAGACTGAGGCATCTCTTTAAAATAAGTTTGAAAATGGACTTGTCCAGATACGGGTTCAAAAAGATAATCGCCATCAAATACAATAATCACTGGATGCTTCAATGTAGATTCTGGATCGTAATTTTCAGGAAGCTGAATTTTTATATCTCGCGTTGTATTTAGAGCTCGTGATGGTAGTTCCTTATAAATGGTTTGTGAAAATAGTGATGTACAACAAAGTACTACACAAAGAAAAAGTAGGTTGATTTTCATTGTTAAAGGGATTTGGGACGTTAAATATAACAATAAGAACGATAAAACACTTATTTATTCGATGAAATACATGATTTTATTAAAATTACTCTTGTAACTCATAAATTTTATCGAGTAGCATGTCTTTATTAATGTTATCAGATTCGTTTAACATTAAGCCAGATTGATAGCTATGTAGCGCCTTTTTCAAATTGCCATCCATTTCATAATACATTCCTGAATAGTAAGCACTTATCATTGAATCTGGATATTCTTTTCTAGCTAATTTTGAAAGTTCTTTCAAAGATTCAATATCATTTTTTTTATTTGCAGCAGCAGCAATGGCTCTTATATCGTTCTCAACTACTTTTTTCTTGAAACCATAAAATAACTCTATATCTTCATATTTCTTCATAAGGTATTCGTAAGGGCTACCTTCATAAGTTAATATGTTTTCTTTGTATTCTTTCTTACTAATGGGCTTATAAAATGAAAATATATCGTTCAGTGCCTTGGGAATACCTAGTCCTACTAATGAGTAATGATTGGCATCATCGAAGTTATTAAACTTGTAATGAAATTTAGGATTTTCAACTGCTTGCAGCATTTTATCCAAAGCCAGAATATCGGTTTTTAAACGCTTTACATCATCATCTGCAGTAGCTAAATAATAGAAGATATCTGAATCTAATAATGGAACTCTCTGCTCTAACAATCTAGTCATTTCTGGTGCTAATTCTGGACTTAACAATACATAAGCTCTGAATAATGGTTTATCTTTAAACAAGTAATAATTGATAAAATTAGCGCTTATATCATGACCAATGACAATTCTAAAATCTGAGACCATATAATTACTTTCAATGTAAGGAATAAGTTCCATACCAATGAATTCAAAGAAATTAGCACTTTCATCTACTGGAAAATTAGTGTCATCTCCATAGTAAAAATCGTCTTCTCTTGTTGTACTTTGGTTGATCCCAACCACAATACAATTTGGAATATCTTCCCAATAAGACTGATAATCTGTATTACCCACTACAGGCTCAAAAAGATAATCTCCATCTAATACTATAACTAAAGGATATAAGGCTTCCTCTTCTGCATCATAGTTTCTAGGCAATTGAATTTTAATCTCTCTGGAAACTCCCAGTTTTTCAGATTCAAAAGGTTCATAAATGACTTGTGCTACTACAGAAAATGGTAATGTTACAAGAATCAAGAATAGTGTAATGTTCTTCATTAGTTAGAGAATTTATATAAATGCAAGGTAAAAAATTATTCTTTCCTATTATAAATAGGTAAATAAATAAGAGATAGTCCACCTAGTACAATAATCATGAATGTTTGAGAAGACCACATGATCCAACCAAATGCGATACTCGGTTCTTTAGCAACGGCAAATATTGAAAAGGCTGCATAAACTGCAACAGGATATGAACCTATACCTCCATTTGTTGCCGCTATACTAAAACTAGCTGATATAAAACCAATCAAGATTGCAGCTAGAGGTAAGTTGGATGTTTCTGGTACAGCTAGTGAAGTGATATAAAACATTAAAACATACATTATCCAAATAAAAATCGTGTGAAATATAAAGGCCCATTTATGCTTCATTTTAAAAATACTCATAATCCCTTCTATAAGTCCATTAATAAACGTCCTTATTTTAATGGCTAATTTAGATGTACTTCGCTTAATGAATACAAAAAACAAAGCTATGAGTATGATCATAAGTAATGTGCCAAAAATAATCTTCTTAGGCTCAAACCGTTCAGCAAAAAATTGATATATAAAATCAAACTCTAAAAACAATGTGATGATTATAATACAGAGCATTACCAGCATATCTGCAATACGTTCAGCTACAATAGTACCAAAACCCTTTTCGAATGGGACACCTTCATAATTAGTTAAGATCGTTGCTCTTGTAATCTCTCCAGCTCTAGGAATGGTATAGTTTACTAAATACGTAGCAAATACAGCCATAATACTATTAGGAAGCCTTAGAGTATAACCCATTGGCTCAATCATGAATTTCCATCGATAGGCTCTTGATAAATGACTTAATAAACCAAAAAACAAACCTAAACTTATATAAAAATAGTTAGCGTTTTTGAAATAGGTAATTAACTCAGAGATTGAAATTTTAGACAGTGAATACCAAACCAATGCCACTCCTAATAATAGTGGCAATGTTATTTTTAGGATTTTAGCAGTCTTTTTGTCCAAAAGTCTATTTTAATAAATTAGTTGCTTCATCAGGAAATACCAATGAAGGTTTAAAAACTTTAGCGTCTTCTATATCCATAAACGCATAAGTGATTAAAATAAGTGTATCGCCAACAGCTACTTTACGAGCGGCTGCACCATTTAACGTTATTTCTCCACTATTTCGAGGTCCAGGAATACAATAGGTTTCTAATCGTTCTCCATTGTCATTATTAACAATTTGAACTTTTTCACCTTGTATGATGTTGGCTGCTTCCATTAAGTCTTCATCAATAGTGATACTACCAATGTAATTAAGGTCTGCGCCAGTAACTTTTACTCTGTGAATTTTAGATTTTACTACTTGAATTTGCATGAGGCAAAGATAATTAATTTAGAGCGATATTATCTATAAGTCTAATATCATCTGCGTATACAGCTATAAAAGCTCTGTATTTATTTTTATTAGATTTTCTTTTTACAGCTTTAAGGGTTTTAACATCTGCTATGATAAAATATTCTAAGGTTAATAAATCATGCTTAGCAAATTGGGTTTCAACCCATTCTGTAACTTTCTTAGCACTTTTTGTGCCAAACTTTTCCTTGGCAGTATTCAAAGTTTTATAAACGAAAGGAGCTGCTAATCTGTATTTAGGTTTTAATCTCACATTTCTAGAACTCATGGCCAAGCCATCTTTTTCTCTATGAATTGCACAGCCAATTATGTCTACTGGTATACGATGTTTTTCTATCAATTTCTTAACGATCATTAATTGCTGAAAATCCTTTTCTCCAAAGTATGCTTTATCAGGTCTAATAATTTCAAACAAACGTTTTACTATAGTACCTACACCGTCAAAATGTCCAACCCTAAACCTACCTTCCATTTCATGTTCTAAACCATCATATGTAAAATGAGTAGAAGCAATATTAGACCCGTAAATATCATCTACAGTTGGTGCGTAAATAACAATTCTATCTTTAGAGATTTCTTCCAATAAAGCGGCATCAGTATCTAAAGTTCTAGGATATTTTTCAAGATCATCTTGATTGTCAAACTGTGTAGGGTTTACAAAAATACTAACCACAACAAAGTCATTGTCTTGTAAACCTTTAGCAACCAGCGAAACATGTCCTTGATGCAATGCGCCCATTGTTGGTACAAAGCCAATTGTTTTCTTCTCAGATTTCAATGAATCCATATGAGCAATTAAGTCGGTTTTGTTTTTAAAAATATTCATACCATAACAAAAGTTTAACAGCGTGCAAACTTAATATTTTACTAGCAATCTGCATAAATTTTTGTAATTTTGCATGTTTTTTATTTTTAATTTCAAAAACGAACAGATTTATGAAAGATAAGAGGATATTGTATGTGTCATCTGAAGTTGTGCCATATTTGCCTGAAACAGAAATTTCTTCAATGTCATTTGAAGCTCCTAAAATGGTAAACAAACAAGGAGGACAGATACGAATATTTATGCCTCGTTATGGGAATATAAATGAGCGAAGACATCAACTGCATGAAGTAATTAGACTTTCAGGTATTAATTTGGTTATCAACGATCTAGATATGCCTTTGATTATAAAAGTGGCATCGATCCCAAAGGAAAGAATTCAAGTATATTTCATTGATAATGAAGAGTATTTTAAGAGAAAAGCTACGCTTACAGATGAAGATGGAAAACTCTTTAGTGATAATGACGAACGCGCTATATTTTTTGCTAAAGGTGTCATAGAAACAGTAAAAAAATTAAACTGGTCTCCAGATATTATACATATAAATGGATGGCTTGCAGCATTATTACCTTTATACCTTAAAGAGTTCTATAAGAACGAACCTTTATTTACTGAAAGTAAAATAGTTACTTCTGTATACAATCAAAGCTTCGAAGGCACGTTAGATAAAAACATGATCAATAAAGTAAAATTTGATAATGTTGACGAGGAAAGTATCAAACTTTTAGAAACACCTAATTATAACAACTTAATGAAAGTTGCTATTAACCATTCTGATGCTCTAATCAAAGGCTCTAGTGAATTACCTAAAGAGCTTGAAGATCATTTAGATTCATGTGAAAAACCGGTGTTGGATTATTTCCCAATAGAAGAATTTGCCGATCCTTACACTGAGTTTTACAACACTAAAGTACTTAACTAGTAGATATATCTATTAAATGAAAAAATATAATATTGCCCTAAACAAAGTAGCTATATTAGCATTAATTGTAAGTCTTTTTATAGCTTGTGATAAAGATTTTGCAACTATTGAATCTGATATTGTAAACAGTGATAACGCAACACATTTTGATGCCTTGTCTAGAGATTATGATGTAATTGCTTACAGTAAAGCATTGCCTCCAGTACAAACAAATGGTCTTCCTGTAAATTTATTAGGCATCTACAATGATCCTGTTTATGGTAAAACAACAGCCAATCTAGTGACTCAATTACGTCCATTGACGTTTGATCCTATTTTTGGAAGCGGATCAGGCGTTGTGCTAGACTCAGTTGTGATTACAGTTCCTTATTTTAGTAGAGCTACTGAAGTTCAAGGTAATGGTGTGACCATATTTGAATTAGACTCTGTTTTTGGAGCTACTGATATAAAATTATCCTTATTCGAGAGTAATTACTTTTTAAGAGACTTTGATCCAAATTCTGAAATTGATGATCCTCAAGTCTATTATTCAAATCAATCAAATGGTCCATCAAGCATTAGTGATGCATTACTAGAAGGCACTTTACTATATGAAGATGAGACGTTTTTTCCAGATGCAAGACAAATCAGATTAAAAAATGCTGATGATCAATTTACTGGAAGTCAAACTCCAGGATTGAGAATCGTACTTGGTGATGATCCTGACGAAACTGATGAATTAGCCTATTGGACTTCAAAGATTTTAGATAAAGAAGGGGAGCCCGAATTAAGTAATCAAAATAATTTTAACGATTACTTCAGAGGGATTTATTTCAAAGCAGAAAGTATGACTGATGATGGTAATTTGACCATATTCAATATTCTAAACACAAATGCTAACATCACATTATTTTACACTTCAGATCCAGTTAATGAAGGTGATGATCGATTAGAATCATCTTATGTTATAAATTTTGCTGGCAACAGAGTTAACTTCCTTGACAATGATTTCATATATACTAATGGAGATGAAAACTTAGGCGATGAAAAATTATTTTTAAAAGGAGGTGAAGGCTCAATGGCTGTTATTAAATTATTTGAAGGAGATGATGTTGACAATGATCAAACTACAGACAATTCGTTTGAACTCTTCAAGAAAGAATTTGTAGAAACAGATGATGAAGGCAATTTTGTAAAAAGCAAAAAACTCATCAATGAAGCTAATCTAGTGTTTTTTGTAGACCAAACAATGGTCAATGGAGAAGAACCTGAACGTATTATCATTTACGATATGAAAAACGATAGACCTATTGTTGATTTCTTTGTTGATTTAGCAAATAATAACACTCCTGTTAACTCAAGAATAGGTCATTTAGGAAGATTGCAAAGAGATGACAACAACAATGGTGTGAGATACAAAATCAGACTTACTGAACATGTGAGTAATTTACTTATTAGAGACTCTACTAATGTTGAGTTAGGGCTAGCAGTAACAGGAAATGTAAACCTTGAAGACAATACATTGCAGTATGATGTATTTTCTAGTGATGATGATGAAAAAGTTCCAGTTAGTTCAATAATCACACCAAGAGGAACAGTTCTTTACGGAAATAATGTCTTAGACGAAGAAAAAAAATTATATTTAGAAATCTTTTTTACAGAACCAGATAATTAAACTCATATGTGCGGAATTGTAGGATACATTGGTCATCGCGAAGCTTATCCAATTATTTTAAAAGGCCTTAAGCGCCTAGAATATAGAGGCTATGACAGTGCTGGTATAGCTTTATTTGACGGTAGTGATATCAAACTATCTAAGACCAAAGGAAAAGTAGACGATCTACAAACCCGTCTTGAAAAAGAGATTTCAACCAATGGGAATTTAGGTATTGGGCATACGCGATGGGCTACACATGGTGTACCAAATGATATCAATTCTCACCCACATTATTCAAACTCAGGAAATCTTGTTATTATACATAATGGTATCATTGAAAATTATGAGTCCTTAAAAAAAGAGCTTATAAAAAGAGGATATACATTTAAATCTGATACAGATACAGAGGTTCTTGTCAACCTTATTGAGGATGTTAAGAAAAATGAGAACATAAAGCTTGGAAAAGCAGTTCAAATAGCATTAAATCAAGTTGTAGGGGCATACGCCATAGCTGTATTTGATAAGAACAAACCTAATGAGATTGTCGTTGCAAGATTAGGAAGCCCTTTAGCTATTGGAATAGGTGAAGACGAGTTCTTTATAGCAAGTGACGCTTCTCCTTTTATAGAATACACTAAAAATGCCATTTATCTGGAAGATGAAGAAATGGCTATAGTTAGAAGAGATAAAGGTGTTAAAATTCGAAAAATAAAAGATGACTCTTTAGTAGATCCTTACGTACAAGAACTTCAACTTAACCTAGAACAAATTGAAAAGGGAGGTTATGATCACTTTATGCTCAAAGAAATTTATGAGCAACCTAGTGCTATACTTGACACTTTCAGAGGTCGTATGCTGCCTAAAGAGGCTATTATCAAAATGGCAGGCATTGAAGACAATATGAAAACTTTCCTTAATGCCAACAGAATTGTGATTGTTGCTTGTGGTACTTCTTGGCATGCTGGCTTAGTTTCTGAGTATATTTTTGAAGACCTTGCAAGAATACCAGTAGAAGTAGAATATGCCTCTGAATTCAGATACAGAAACCCTGTAATTACAGATAAAGACGTTGTTATAGCTATTTCACAGTCTGGTGAAACGGCTGATACGTTAGCTGCTATAAAATTAGCCAAATCTAAAGGTGCTTTTGTGTTTGGTGTTTGTAACGTTGTTGGCTCCTCTATAGCCAGAGAAACGCATGCTGGTGCCTACACACATGCAGGCCCAGAAATTGGTGTTGCCTCAACAAAAGCCTTCACGACGCAAATCACTGTTTTAACTTTAATTGCCTTACGCTTGGCTAGAGCTAAAGGAACCATTTCAAGCTCAGAGTTTAGACACCACATGATTGAATTAGAGCTGATTCCTGAAAAAGTAAAAAAAGCCTTAGAGTCTGATGAATATGTAAGATCAATTGCAGAAATATATAAAGATGTTAGTAACTTTCTATATTTAGGACGAGGTTATAATTTCCCTGTTGCTTTAGAGGGTGCTTTAAAACTTAAAGAAATATCATACATCCATGCCGAAGGATATCCTGCAGCAGAAATGAAACACGGCCCGATTGCCTTAATTGATGAGAATATGCCAATCGTTGTCATTGCAACTAAAAAAGGGCATTATGACAAGGTAGTTAGTAATATTCAGGAAATTAAATCACGTAAAGGTAAAATTATTGGTATTGTTACTGAAGGCGACAAGACTGTCAAAGAATTAGCAGACCATGTTATTGAAGTTCCTGAAACTATAGAATCATTAACACCTTTATTAACAACCATTCCACTTCAACTTTTGTCGTACCATATTGCATTAATGTTAGGTAAAAACGTTGACCAACCTCGTAATCTTGCCAAAGCAGTAACTGTAGAATAGTTTTCACTTTCATAAAAGGATTCAATTCATTTTTCGCACTTATTTTATGAATATCATAAAATACTCCAGTCTTTTTTGTTAAAAACTATTATGCACGCATACTTTTTTTGAAAATTTTCATTAGGTTATCATATAATTATTTATATTGCTGTACTAAATTTAACTAATTCCCCTAAGATGAAGACAATTCTAAAAATTATTATGCTGTTTTGTTGTGCCTTTACTTTTGCACAAACTACAGTAAAAGGTAAAGTTACCGATAATAATGGGCAGCCATTGCCTGGCGCTAACATTATTGTAGTAGGTACAACCTCAGGGACCATCTCAGATTTTGATGGCAACTACACATTAACTATTGATCAAGCTCCTCCATTCACAATTCAATTTAGTAGCGTTGGGTTTGATACTGTTACTGTAGAAGTAACTACTAATCCTCAAACTGTTGATGTCACTTTAACCGAAGGTACAGAGTTGGATGAAGTTGTTATTTCAGCATCTAGAACACCAGAACGTATTTTTGAGTCTCCTGTTACAGTTGAGCGTTTTGGTTTGAAAGAGATTAAAAATACAGCATCAGCAGATTTCTACGATGGATTAGAAAATCTTAAAGGCGTAGATATTAACACCAATAGTTTAACTTTTAAATCTATCAATACTAGAGGTTTCGCAACTTTTGCCAATACACGTTTTATGCAGTTGGTAGACGGGATGGACAACTCTGCTCCTGTACTTAACTTCCCATTAGGAAACTTATTAGGAATGACAGAAACAGATATTCTTAGTGTAGAATTACTTCCTGGAGCTGCTTCAGCGTTATATGGTGCAAATGCCTTTAATGGTATCTTATTTATGCGAAGTAAAAATCCTTTTGATCACCCAGGTGTTAGTGGTTATATTAAAAGAGGAATTACCTCTCAAGAAGCTGCTGGCGATAATCCATATACTGATGTAGGCGTACGTGCTGCTTATAAATTTAGCGATAAATTTGCTGCTAAGGTAAACTTTGGATACTTAACAGGAACAGACTGGTTTGCAACAAATATACAAGGTAAAGATGAGAATAATTTTGTAGTCAATGGTCGTACAAGAGCTAATGACTTAAATTATAATGGTGTTAATGTCTATGGCGATGAGGTAAGCCAAAATATAAAAGGTGTCGCAGTTTTATTAGAACAAGCTGGAGTATTACCATCTGGCGCCAATGCATTAGTCCCTTCTGTCGATGTGAGTAGAACAGGTTATGATGAACGTGATCTAACAGATTATGAGGCAGAAAGTATCAAAGCAGATTGGGGACTTTATTTCCGTCCTTGGGCTAACGACTTCGAAATTCAATATGTTGGTAAGATAGGTTCAGGATCAACCATATACCAAGGTGGTAACAGGTACTCTATTAGAAACTTCTTCTTACAACAACATAAAATAGAAAT
Source organism: uncultured Psychroserpens sp. (assembly GCF_947503375.1). Classification (GTDB taxonomy): domain Bacteria; phylum Bacteroidota; class Bacteroidia; order Flavobacteriales; family Flavobacteriaceae; genus Psychroserpens. The sequence goes on along the minus strand of NZ_CANNDQ010000003.1, from coordinate 93,839 downwards.
AAAAAATGATAATTTCTTCTTAAGAGGTTATGTAACTGAAGATAAAGCAGGTGATAGTTACGATATGTTCTTTACTGGTATAAATATCAATAGAGCTTGGAAAGACGATATAACTTGGTTTGGTGAGTACACAGGAACTTATGTACAAGCTACCCTTGCAGGCGCCAATAACGAACAAGCTCATGCTGCTGCTCGTGCACAAGCTGAATCAGGTCGTTTTGAACCTGGTACCGAAGAATTTAGAAATGCATTCAATGCCACAATTAGTAACCCAGATTTGAATCAAGGTTCTAAATTTCAAGATAATTCAAAAATTTACCATGCAGATGCTAACTATAATTTCTCACACTTATGGGATGAAGTGGAAATACAAGTTGGTGGCTCGTATAGACAATACAGCTTAAATTCTTCAGGAACTATTTTTACAGATTTTGACGGTCCAATTGATTATTCTGAAGTAGGTGTTTATACACAATTACAAAAATCATTAGAACTTTCAGAAGACATTGATTTAAAATTAACTGGGTCTATTCGCTATGACAAATCTGAACTTTTTGATGGTTTTGTATCTCCAAGACTATCAGCTGGATTTACGATAAACGACAATCATAATATTAGAGCGTCATTCCAAACGGGTTTTAGAAACCCTGACACTCAATCACTTTATATCGGTTTAAACCTTGGTGTAATTAATCTTGTTGGTGGTGCTGAGGATAATCCTGAACGTTTTGTTAGAAACTATAACCTAAGTGCTTTTGGCGCTAGTGTTCTTGGTCAAAGCTCAATAGCATTTTCTGGTCAAGGTGCATACACAAATTCGCTATTTGCCTCTGTAGGTGATGCACTTACAACTCATAACCCAGCAGATAATGGTCGTGATCTAATCGCAAATTCTAACTTTGCAAAACCAGAACAAGTATCATCATTTGAAGTAGGTTACCGTGGAAAACTTAACAAAATTATAGTTGACGCTTCTGCTTATTATAACTCATACAAAGATTTCCTATCTAACGAAACAGTAGTAGCTCCTTACTATGGAGATGTTTCTAATTTCGATTTAACAGGTTATGATCCAAATAACCCAGCATCTATAGCAGGTTTAAATCAAGATACACAACTTATTCTTGGTGCGTTGCAAAATGATGACCGTCAAGTGTATAGAACTTATACTAATTCTGAAGCTGATGTAAGCTCCTATGGAGCTTCTATAGGTGTATCAGCTAAAGTCTTTGGTGGTTTTGATTTAGGTATGAATTATACCTATGCTAAATTAGAATTTGATCAAGAAGAGAATCCTGATTTTCAAACAAACTTTAATACACCAGAGCATAAAGTAAAAGCCTCTTTTGGAAATACCGATTTATTCAAGAATTTTGGATTTAATGTGGCTTGGAGATGGAGTGATAACTATATATGGGAACAAGGCTTCGGTGATGGCGAAATCCCAGCATTTCATGTTGTAGATGCACAAATAAATTATAGAGTTCCTAGTCTAAAATCTTCATTTAAGATTGGTGCTTCTAACTTATTACAAGATGAGTATGTAACCGCAATAGGTACTGGTAATGTAGGCTCTATCTACTATGCATCATGGGTAATTAATAACTTATAAAAGAAGAATAAAAATTCAAAAAGATGAAACATATAAAATATATACTACTATCTGCTGTTCTAATCGCGTTTACAGCTTGTAGTGACGATGATGACTTTAGTCGTACGGCTGAAGAAGAACCATTACCAGCCTTAACAGTAGGTAGTGCAGATTTTTCAAATTACGTTGCAATAGGCGCTTCTTTTACAGCTGGATTTTCCGATGGAGGTTTATTTAGAGCTAGCCAAGAACGTTCTTTTCCTCAACTATTATCTGAACAATTTGCTGTGGGTGGTGGCGGAAGTTTTACTCAACCTCTAATGGATGACAATACAGGTGGAATTCTTGTTGGCGGAACACCTGCATCGGGATACAGATTAGTCTTTGGAGGTGCTGGACCAGTTCCTTTAAATACATTTTTAGTAAGTCAAGGCGCACCTGTGCCTCCTATTACAACTGAAGCTGGGAATAACATTGGAAGTAACTTTAATAATTTTGGAATTCCAGGTGCTAAGAGTTTTCATTTAGTAACACCAGGTTACGCTGCTTTCAATCCTTTTTATACGCGTATAGCCTCAGGTACAACATCAACAGTATTAGCTGATGCACTTGCACAAAACCCGACTTTTTTCACATTAAGTGAAGTAGGTGGTAACGATGTATTGTCTTATGCCACCTCTGGAGGTACTGGCGTAGATCAAACTGGTAATTTTGATCCTTTAACATATGGGAACAATGATATTACAGATCCAAATGTATTTGCACAATCATTTACTGCTTTAGTCACTGCACTATCACAAGATGCTAAAGGTGTTGTCACTACAGTACCAGACATAACTAGTTTGTCACACTTTACAACTGTACCATTCAACCCATTAGATCCAAATGATGAAGAAACTGGACCAGATCTAGTTGCTCAAATACCATTATTGAATCAATTATATGGTGCATTAAATCAAGTATTTGCTGTAGTAGACCCTTCACGAGTTATCACATTTTCTACTACAGAAACTAACCCCGTAGTGGTTAAAGATGAAGACTTAGCCGATTTATCTGCTGTAATAGCTGGAGCTTTAGGTCCAGATCCTGCTTTTGCTGCATTTATTGGTCAATTTGGATTACCTGCTTCACAAGCACCAATAGTAGCAGGCCTTTTAGGAGCAACTTATGGACAAGCTAGACAAGCAAATGCAAATGATTTGTTTGTTTTACCAAGTTCTTCAGTTATTGGAACTGTAAATGACGATGTGGCAACCGCTTTAGGTGCATTATTACCACCTCCAGTTGCTGAACAATTTTCTGTTGAAGGAGTTACACTTCCATTAGAAGACAAATGGGTATTAACGCCTCAAGAGCAAATGGCTATCGCTACTGCAACACAGGCATATAACGCTACAATTATTGCTATTGCTGATACAAATCCTAATGTAGCAGTGGCCGATTTAAGAGCTGTATTGGAACAGGCGTCTATTTCAGGTTATCCTTACGATGATTTTACAATGACAACAGACTTGGTGTTTGGTGGATTAGTTAGTTTGGATGGTATTCATTTAACCTCTAGAGGTTATGGTTTAATGGCAAGAGAATTTTTAGTAGCTATTGATGAAGCCTTCGGATCAAATTTTATAGCCTCAGGGAATACTCCTGTTGCTAATGATTTACCAACAAACTTCTCACCTACCTTACAATAGGCAGCATTAAAAAAATGAATGAAAAACACCTTCAAATTGAAGGTGTTTTTTTATACTTAAAAAAGGAGAAAAATGACTTTATTTTTAAATTAAAAGATATATCTTTGCAGCGCGAAAAAGTAGTGCTTATACAGATTAATAAAAGACTATCTTTTTATCATTTAAATATCTAAACATTAAACACATAAGTAATGTCAAAAGTTACAGGTAAAGTTGCACAAATAGTTGGACCAGTAATCGATGTAGAATTCGGAGCTGGTGCTGAACTTCCAAAAATTTATGATTCGTTAGAAATTAAAAGGCCTGATGGTTCTATTTTAGTATTAGAAGTACAATCTCACATTGGTGAGGATACCGTACGTACTATTGCTATGGATTCTTCAGATGGTCTTAGTAGAGGAACAGAAGTTACTGCAACTGGTGCTCCTATTCAAATGCCAATTGGCGAAGATGTTTACGGACGTCTATTTAATGTGATTGGAGATGCTATTGATGGTATTGGAGACTTACCAAAAGCTGGTGATGCTGGTTTACCTATTCACAGACAAGCACCTAAATTTGAAGATTTATCAACATCTACAGAAGTTTTATTTACTGGTATTAAAGTAATAGACTTAATTGAACCTTATGCTAAAGGTGGTAAAATTGGTCTATTCGGTGGTGCAGGTGTAGGTAAAACGGTACTAATTCAGGAATTGATTAATAATATTGCAAAAGGTCATGGTGGACTTTCGGTATTTGCAGGTGTTGGTGAACGTACTCGTGAAGGAAATGATTTACTTCGTGAAATGTTAGAGTCAGGTATTATTAAATATGGTGATGACTTCATGCACTCAATGGAAGAAGGTGGATGGGATTTATCAAAAGTTGATAAGTCTGTAATGAAAGAATCAAAAGCAACTTTCGTATTCGGACAAATGAATGAGCCTCCTGGAGCACGTGCACGTGTGGCACTTTCAGGATTAACCATAGCAGAATATTTCCGTGATGGAGCTGGTGATGGTCAAGGAAAAGACGTACTATTCTTCGTAGATAATATTTTCCGTTTTACTCAAGCCGGTTCTGAAGTATCAGCATTATTAGGACGTATGCCTTCTGCAGTGGGTTACCAACCTACTCTAGCTACCGAAATGGGTGCAATGCAAGAACGTATTACTTCAACAAAAAGAGGATCTATTACATCTGTACAAGCGGTTTACGTACCTGCAGATGATTTAACAGATCCTGCACCAGCAACAACCTTTGCTCACTTAGATGCAACAACAGTATTATCCCGTAAGATTGCAGAGTTAGGTATTTATCCTGCAGTAGACCCATTAGATTCTACCTCTCGTATATTAACAGCAGATATTTTAGGCTCAGAGCACTACGATTGTGCACAACGCGTAAAAGAGTTATTACAACGTTATAAAGAATTACAAGATATTATCGCCATCTTAGGTATGGAAGAGTTATCTGAAGAAGACAAAATGGCTGTAGGTAGAGCAAGACGTGTACAACGTTTCCTTTCTCAACCTTTCCATGTAGCAGAACAATTTACAGGTATTCCAGGTGTGCTAGTTGACATTAAAGAGACCATCAAAGGGTTCAACATGATTATGGATGGAGAATTAGACCATTTACCTGAAGCAGCATTCAACCTTAAAGGAACTATCGAAGAAGCTATAGAAGCTGGAGAAAAAATGCTTGCTGAAGCTTAATATAAAACAACCTAAATTATGTATTTAGAAATTGTATCACCTGAAGCTACTTTATTTAGCGGAGAAGTAACTAGTGTTGCTGTACCTGGCGTTATTGGTGAATTTGAAATATTAAATAATCACGCACCTATTGTGTCGCTTTTAAAAGAAGGTAACGTTAAAATTAATGGAAACATTTCTTTGGAAGAAGACGTTGAAGCTAAATTTAAAAAGACAGATAAAGGTTTTTGGCTACCTATAAGCTCAGGTACAATAGAAATGAAAGACAATAAAGTTATCGTACTAGCAGATTAATCTTTCAAGGCAAAATAAAAAAAACGCGTGTTTATAACACGCGTTTTTTTTATTTACATTTTAGATCCTCTCTTACAGCTCATATTCTAGTATGTCTGCTGGCTGACAATCAAGCGTTTTACATATGGCTTCCAAAGTTGAAAATCGAATAGCTTTAGCCTTCCCAGTTTTTAAGATTGATAAATTGGCTGTGGTGATTCCGACTGCATGAGCTAACTCATTACTTTTCATCTTTCGTTTAGCAAGCATAATATCAAGGTTTACTATTATTGGCATAATTAAATGGTTAAATCGTTTTCAGTTTGTATTTGTATTGCACGCTTAAATAACTCTGCCAGAACGAAGATCACGCCTGCCATGAATAAAAACTCTGAAGCTCCCCAATTTACTTTTATAAAGAAAATTTTATTAGTTAACCAAATGCTATATGCGCTAGCCACAAAAGCAATTAGGGCAGTAAATAAAGACACGTAACTAATTCTAGAAACCAAATTAGACACTCCAATCTTAAAAGGCTTATTATAATCTATAATTTTAAAAATCTTAATTACAAGATAAAACATATATGCCTTTAAACTAGTTATTAAAATAATCAAAAGAATAACAACTACATAATGTGATATGTTAAAATCATAAAGGCCAGATAAATCTAGTCCTAAATATAAATCCTTTGTTGCTTCATGACTTTTAAAAAGACTTACAAAAAATGATAGTATCAAAGCACCAACTTTTACGCACAATCCAATAAAAATAACCCAAGAAATGACTTGCATCGAATTAAAAATTTGTTTTGTTTTCATTTTATTATTGTTTAACGATAACAAATATACATAAATTATTGATAAACAATAAATTTTTATTAAAAAAGAATAAAAAAAGTTTGTCTAATAAGAGTGATTTTCAATCTTTCATTAGCTATATTTGTGGTGTAGCCAACGGAACTATAGCTAATTGAAACAGAAAAATGAAGTCAAATGATTTCTGAAAAATTAAAAAAAAAACTAGAACAAAGAGCAGCTGAAAATGCCTTTCGTAAACTTGGAAGACGTTCAGATTTAGTAGATTTTTCTTCAAATGATTATTTAGGCTTTGCAAAATCCGATACTATTTACCACAAGACTCATCAAGAGTTAATAAATAATTATCAAATACAAAATGGAGCTACTGGTTCTAGACTGCTTACTGGCAACTATGATTTATATCATGAAATTGAACATCAATTAAGCAACTCACATTGTTCAGAACGCACGCTTATTTTTAACTCAGGATACGATGCTAACTTAGGGTTTTTCTCAAGCGTACCTCAACGTAATGATGCTATTTTGTTCGATGAGTACTGTCATGCCTCAATACGAGATGGCATTAGCATGAGTCATGCAAAAAGCTATAAGTTCAAACATAACGATTTGAATGACCTAACCAAATTACTACTAAAGCATTCAAATGCACACGATGATCTATATGTAGTCACAGAATCTGTATTCTCAATGGATGGTGATTCTCCAGAATTGAAAATACTTTCAGAGTTATGTAAATCTCAAAATGCTTATCTTATTATAGATGAAGCACATGCCATTGGTGTTTTTGGTAATAATGGAACAGGCCTGATTCCGCAACTATCACTTGAAAACTCGATTTTTGCTAGAATTATAACATTTGGAAAAGCCTTGGGCACTCATGGCGCAGCCATTTTAGGACAAGAAGATTTAATAAACTATCTCATCAACTTTTCAAGACCTTTTATTTACACAACCGCACTTCCTCCTCACACATTAGCTACCATAAAAGTAGCTATTGAAGAACTCAACAAAACGCATAAAAGACATCAATTACAACAAAACATTGTTTTTTTTAATGCAGAAGTTAAACGTTTACATCTCGAAGATTTATTTATAACAAGTTATTCTGCAATACATAGCTGCATTATTTCTGGAAATGAAAACGTAAAATCTATAGCACAAAAACTCCAAAGCCATGGATTTGATATAAAACCCATTCTATCACCAACCGTACCAAAACAAAAAGAACGATTACGGTTTTGTTTGCACGCCTTCAATACTAAAAAAGAAATATCACAAGTCTTAGAGTTACTTACTACCTTTGCTATATAAAATTGTGAGGAATAAAAAATGGATGAAACTTTTAAAACTATTGCCAGATTTCAATATACTACTGAAGCACAAATTTTTAAAGGTCGTTTAGAGGCTGAAGGTATTGAAGTATTTCTTCAAGACCATCTTACTATAGATACCGATCCTTTGGTAAGTAATGCTATTGGTGGTGTTAAACTAAAAGTGTTAACGAAAGACGTACTGAAAGCAAATCATATTTTAAATTCAATTCAAAAGTACTCGATTGATGATGAAGGAAATACAATCAACTGCCCTAATTGCAATAGTGAAAAAATAGAGCTCTTTTCTACTATAAAAAGCTTTAAATCATTTTTTGCTTTTTTAATAGGATTGTTATTTGGGACATTACCGTTTCATACACGCTATAAATACAAATGCGAAATCTGCAAAAAAGAATTTAATACAAAATGAATATATATTTTATTACAGGTATAGGAACTGACGTAGGAAAAACTATAGCTTCAGCTATAGTTACTGAAGCTTTAGAAGCTGATTACTGGAAACCAATACAAGCTGGAGAATTAGATAATTGTGACACCAAAAAGGTTAGCAACCTAATCTCAAATACAACATCAAAATTTCATGAAAACAGTTTTGCATTACATACACCAATGAGTCCTCATGCTGCAGCTGAAATTGATGGTGTTTCAATTAAGATCGAAGAAATAAAACCTCCACAAACCTCTAACAACTTAGTAATAGAAGGCGCTGGTGGGTTACTAGTTCCAATCAATGATAAATGTACTATTTTAGATCTGATAAAACCAAACTACAAAGTTATTGTCGTTTCAAGACATTATCTAGGTAGTATAAACCACTCGCTCTTAACGATCAATACTCTTCAAGCTAAAGGATTTGATATTTCTATTATTTTCAGTGGTAATGAGCACAAGACTACAGAAAGTATTATCAAAAAAATGACTAAAGTTAAAATTATAGGTCGCATTGGAGAAGAACCATACTTTGATCGAAATATCGTAAAAGAATATGCAGAAGCATTCAAAACACAATTATGAGCTTAAAAGAACGTGATAAAAAACACATTTGGCACCCACTTACGCAGCATAAAACACATCCTGAAACCATCGCCATTACTAAAGCTAATGGCTGTATAATAACCGATGAAGATGGAAACAACTATATCGATGGTATTGCGTCTTGGTATACCTGCATGTATGGACACTGTAACAAGTATATTACCAATAGAGTTACCGAACAAATGAACACCTTAGATCAAGTAGTGTTTTCTGGTTTTACTCATGAACCTGCTATTAAACTATCCGAAGCCTTGATAGATATACTTCCAGAAAATCAAAACAAAATATTTTTTAGCGATAATGGATCAACTAGTATAGAAGTTGGAATTAAAATGGCGCTGCAATACCATTTCAATAACGGTGAAAAACGTAATGTTCTCATTGCTTTTGAAGATGGGTTTCACGGTGATACTTTTGGAGCCATGAGTGTTTCAGGGTTATCAGTTTACAATGGTCCGTTTGAAGATTTCTTCTTAGAAGTCAAACGTATTCCTACACCTAATGGACTAAATCATTATTCCATTTTACAAGAATTAGAAATTATTGTCTCACAACATCAAGTTGCTGGTTTTGTGTACGAACCCTTGGTACAAGGTGCAGCAGCAATGAAAATGCACGATGCTGAAGGCTTAAATGACATATTAAGATTTTGCAAAATACACAATATCATAACCGTTGCAGATGAAGTGATGACTGGTTTTGGAAAAACTGGGCGTTACTTTGCATCAGATTATATAGACATCAAACCAGATATTATGTGCTTAAGTAAAGCACTTACTGCAGGTCTATTGCCTATGGCTATTACGAGTTGCTCTCAGGATATTTATGATGCGTTTTATAGTGATAACATGAGTAAAGGTTTATTTCACGGACACACCTATTCGGCCAATCCACTAGCTTGTACAGCAGCTTTAGCAGGTATAGAGTTGTTGAAATCTGATGAGATTCAAAACCATATAAAACGTGTCATACATTCGCATGATATATTTGGTAAACATATTAAAACCCATCCTAAAGTAGCGTCTATCCGCCAAACTGGAATTATTTTTGCTTTAGACCTGGATATCGAGATCGAACGCTATGGGAATTTACGTGACAAACTGTTTCAATTTTTTATGGAAAATGGTGTCTCTTTAAGACCATTAGGAAACACGATTTATATTCAAGCGCCTTACATAATTTCAGACAAACAGTTGCAAAAAGTGTATCATGTTATTGAGGAAGCATTAGAAATAGTTTAGCTTTGTAATTATAAAACCAAACCTTTGTTAAAGCCCATTTCTATAACAGCTATTTCTTCTATTTCTCCACTAGGGTATACTACTGAAGACATTTGGGGCAACTATAAAAGTGATCAACATTTTTTTACAAAAAAAGACGATCACCTCATAGCTGAATTACCTTCTGAATTAAAATTAGAAGTAGAGAGTTTAAGACAATCCAATTCAAAATATAAAACTCTAGATGACACCGTTTTGTATGCCATTTTAACTTCAAGACAAGCTATAAAAAATGCAAATTGGACATCTTCAGATAATTTTGGCATCAATATAGGGTCTTCAAGAGGTGCTACTGCTCTCTTTGAGAATTTTCACAAACAATTTCTTGAACAACACAATGCTGCAACGCTCAGCTCTCCAACGACCACTCTAGGCAACATTTCGTCTTGGGTAGCTCATGACTTAAAAACCAAAGGCCCTGAAATTTCGCATTCTATAACATGCTCTACAGCTTTACATGCGTTACTTAATGGTATCGCTTGGATTAATTCAGGAATGAGCGATAAATTTTTGGTTGGAGGCAGTGAGGCTCCTTTGACTCCTTTTACTATTGCACAAATGAAAGCTTTAAAGATCTATGCTAAAACACATAGAATTCAAGATACTTTTCCATGTCAAGCACTAAATCTCAACAAACGTGAAAATTCAATGATATTAGCTGAAGGTGCTGCAATGGCTTGTTTAGAAAAAGACACTTCCGAAAATACTTTAGCTCAAATTATAGGTTTTGGCTATGCTACCGAAATTTTAGAGCACAATGCATCACTATCTAAAAACGCCATTTGTTTTCAACGCTCAATGGAAATGGCCATTAGTAATTTAAATCCAAATGATATCGATGTCATTGTAACGCATACACCAGGTACAATAAAAGGTGACCAAGCAGAAATAAATGCAATTAATGCCATTTTTTGTAACAAAATACCTACTTTAACTACTAATAAATGGAAAGCAGGTCACAGTCTAGGCGCTTCCGGACTTTTAAGTATTGAAATGGCAATTATGATGCTCAAAAATCAAGAATTCATTTCAATTCCTTATTTAAATAATGAAATTCCAAAACATCTCAAAAATATCTTAGTCAATGCCGTTGGCTTTGGTGGAAATGCAGTATCCGTTTTGCTTTCAAAATAAAATTGTAAGACCATATTAAAGGTCTTATATTTCAATATTAATTTTAATTTTTACCAACTATGGAATGGTTTTCAGCTTTAGATGGATTTTCTCAATTTTTCTGGGCAATAGCTCTCGTAGGCTCTATCATTTTTGTTTTAGTAATCATCACTACTTTTATTGGTGTTGATGGCGGAGAAGACTTAGGTGATATTGATTCAGATATAGATGGCGACGCAGGAATTGGATTTCAATTTATCACCTTTAAAAATCTCGTCGGATTTTTTACCATTTTTGGATGGACTGGCATCGCATGTCTTAACGCAGGATTGTCAAAACCTATGAGTGTTGTTATTGCATTTGTTTGTGGATTGATAATGATGACCATTATGGCAGCCATGTTTTTCTTTATGCAAAAATTAACAGATAGTGGAACACTTGATTATAAAAATGCTATTAATGCCATTGGAGAAGTTTATCTTACTATTGGTGCTAACCGATCTAAAATGGGAAAAGTAAGTGTAAAAATTCAAGGCACTTTAAGAGAACTTGAAGCACTTTCAGATTCTCTCACAGAACTCAAATCTGGTACTATTATTCAAGTAGTAGATGTTACCAGTAATAATGTATTAATCGTAGAACAAACAAAAAAACCTATAGAACCAATTAAAACAAAAACATATGAACTACCTTCTGACACAACAAAACTTTGATTTAGGCTTCCCTATTGCAGTTATTTTTGCAATACTCTTTGTCTTTGTCTTTCTAATCATCTTAATTAAACGTTATAAGCGCTGTCCTTCAGATCGCATTTTAGTGGTCTACGGAAAAGTTGGTGGCGGACAATCGGCTAAGTGTATACATGGTGGAGCTGCATTTATTTTTCCAGTTATTCAAGATTATGAATTTCTAGACCTAACACCTATTTCTATTGAGGTTAATCTAATTAACGCATTATCTAAACAAAACATTCGTGTTAATGTGCCTTCACGATTTACTATTGGTATCTCTACGGAACCAGGTGTGATGCAAAATGCTGCTGAACGTTTATTAGGTTTGGGTCAAAATGAAATTCAAGAACTAGCGCAAGAAATTATTTTCGGACAATTACGTTTGGTTGTCGCTTCAATGGATATTGAAGAAATTAATAACGATCGTGATAAATTCCTAACTAACATTTCTGCAAGTGTAGAATCTGAATTAAAGAAAGTTGGTTTAAAATTAATCAACGTAAATATTACAGATATTGTTGACGAATCTGGATACATTGAAGCTTTAGGTAAAGAAGCTGCCGCACATGCAATTAACGCAGCACGTAAATCAGTTGCTGAAAAAACTAGAGATGGATCTATTGGTGAAGCAAATGCTGTACAAGATGAAAGATCACAGGTTGCCGCAGCAAATGCTCAAGCTGTAGAAGGAGAAAATACTGCTAAGATCGCTGTAGCTAATTCAGACTCATTACGTCGCCAACGTGAAGCAGAAGCTGAACGTGTGGCAATCGCTGCTGAAAAAGTTCAAAGTGCAAAAGCTTTAGAAGAGTCTTATGCAGCTGAACAATTAGCTGAAGTTGCTAGAGCTGAACGTGAGCGTTCATCTCAAATGGCAGATGTCATTGTTCCTGCAGAAATTGACAAACGTAAAGTTGAAATTGATGCTGAAGCTGAAGCTGAACGTATTAGAAGAAAAGCAAAAGGTGAAGCTGATGCTATCTTATTTAAAGCTCAAGCTGAAGCACAAGGTCAATTTGAAATCTTAACCAAACAAGCTGCTGGTATGGAACAAATTGTGAAAGCTGCTGGCGACAGTAGTAGAGATGCTGTATTATTATTGATAGCTGATAAATTACCTGAACTTGTCAAAACTCAAGCCGAAGCTATCAAGAATATTAAAATTGATAAGGTAACCGTTTGGGATAATGGAGCAAATGGCAAAGATGGAAAATCATCTACAGCTAATTTCCTCTCAGGCATGTATAAATCGGTTCCACCACTTCAAGAGATGTTCAATATGGCTGGTATGGATTTACCTGAATATTTGAAAGGTAAAGACAAAAAGGAATCAGAAGAACATAGATCACATCCTAAGTTATCTGAAGATGATGAGAATTGAAAAAATGAAAATCCGCTTAAAGCGGATTTTTTTATGAACGAAATTTAAATACCATTGTTAAAAAACAATTCATATTTAAAGCCTAGTTACTATAATTTATTTATTTAATATTTTATTTTTGAATCATGAGCGAAACAAGACACAATTGGACTAAAGAAGAGATTTTAGAAATTTACAATAAGCCATTAATGGAACTGTTATACGATGCTGCTACATTACATCGTAAGTATCACGACCCTAATACCGTTCAAGTATCAACGTTGCTCTCTATTAAAACAGGCGGATGTCCTGAAGATTGTGGATATTGCCCACAAGCTGCTAGATATCATACTGATATAGAAGGCAATGACCTTATGACCGTTCAACAGGTCAAAGCGCAAGCACTAAGGGCAAAATCATCTGGAAGTTCTCGAGTTTGTATGGGTGCAGCTTGGCGTAATGTAAAAGATGGTGAAGAATTTGATCAAGTCTTAGAAATGGTTCGTACCATTAATAAACTTGACATGGAGGTGTGTTGCACGCTAGGTATGATTACCGAAAATCAAGCTCAAAGACTAGCTGAAGCAGGTTTGTACGCCTACAATCACAACTTAGATTCTTCAGAAGAATACTACAAGGAAGTTATTTCTACTCGTGGTTATGAAGACCGTCTAGAAACTATTGATAATGTACGCAAAACTAATGTTACGGTTTGCTCTGGAGGAATAATTGGTATGGGTGAAAAAACTGAAGACAGAGCAGGTATGCTTGTGGCATTATCAACGCTAAATCCTCAGCCTGAATCTGTTCCAATTAACGCACTCGTAGCAGTTGAGGGTACACCTTTAGAAGATCAAAAACCAGTATCAATTTGGGATATGGTTCGTATGGTAGCTACTACTAGAATTGTAATGCCAGAAACACAAGTTCGTCTAAGTGCAGGTAGGACAGAAATGAGTCGTGAGGGTCAAGCAATGTGTTTCTTTGCTGGAGCTAATTCAATATTTGCAGGGGATAAATTATTAACAACTCCCAATCCTGATGTTAATGAAGATATGGAAATGTTTAAATTGTTAGGATTGAATCCTCAAAAGCCATTTATCAAAAAAATGCAACCACAATCTATTGAGGCCAAAGACTCACAATTCAAAGCATTAGGAGAAAAGCCAAAATGGTCAAGACCAGATCATACTATTGAGCGTAACGAAGAAGCAAAAGCAAAAGCAAAAGTTCTAAAATAAGCTAGACTTGCTCTAGTTTTAATGATTTTTTGATTACATACTGCTATTAAAAAAAGTTTCAGTAGTATTACACCTATATTTTGAACTACAATAGTTACCTTAACAATACAGAAATTAAAAACAATAAGAAATATTTGGTCTCTACTTTTTTTTAAATTTTAACAGACAATTAATCGGTTTTCGTAACGTTTTCTTAACTTTGAGCACTAATTTTTTCTGATGTCCACATTGAATCTTCAAGACATTCCCCGTGTGAAAAACATCACTAAGGCGGAATTTATCAGTAACTACTTCAAACCACAAAAACCTGTGGTTATTGAATCTTTTATAGAAGATTGGCCTGCATATACTAAGTGGAGTTTGGATTATATGAAGGAGATTGCTGGAGACAAAACAGTACCTCTTTATGATGATCGACCTGTAGATTATAAAGATGGGTTTAATGAACCTCATGCAAAAATGAAAATGAGCGTTTATGTTGATTTACTAAAAACAAAACCAACTAAATATCGTATTTTTCTTTGGAATATTTTGAAGGAAATACCTCAACTGCAAAACGATTTCTCATATCCAAATTTTGGTTTGAAATTAATGAAAAGTCTTCCAATGTTGTTTTTTGGAGGAAGAGACTCTCATACATTTATGCATTATGACATAGATCTAGCGAATATTTTCCATTTTCATTTTGAAGGAAAAAAACTTTGTATTCTCTTTGATCAAAACCAAAATAACTATTTATATAAAATACCTCATTCTTTAATTACACGAGAAGATATTGATTTTTCTAATCCTAATTTAAAAAAATGGCCAGCATTAAAGCATGCAAAAGGGTGGCAATGTTATTTAAATCATGGCGAAATTTTATACATGCCTGAAGGTTATTGGCATTATATGAAATATCTAACTCCAGGGTTTTCTATGAGTTTACGCGCTATTGCTAGGCGTCCAAAAAATTTAGGTAAAGCTTTATATAATGTATTAATAATGCGACATTTTGATAATTTTATGAGACGTATCAAAGGCCAAGAGTGGATTGATTGGAAAAATGCGCAAGCTATTTCTCGTACAAATAAGACTTTTAGTTAGAAAGTCGTTCTGTAATAAAAAGTTATGATATATTTGCCGTCTCAAATTTTTAGATTCATATTATGAAAAATTTATTTTTAATTGTCACTTTAATCTCTGTTTCATTTGTTAATGCTCAAGCATTTAAAGGTAAAGGAGATCAAAAATTTCAAGTTGGTGCTAACATACAAGACGAAGCCACAGGTATTAATGTTAGTTATGATTACGGTTTAGGTGAAAACATCTCAGTTGGTGTTTCATCGACCTATGCGCTAGGAGTTGATGATCGATTGGATGCTGATTTTGGTGATCGTTTTGATCTTGAAGCACGCTTTAATGCCAATCTCGGTAACGTGATAAATATTGATGAAAATTTTGATGTATATCCTGGCTTAAATCTAAGTTTGAAAAACTTTGGTGGTCATGTAGGCGCACGCTATTTTTTCTCTGATGGATTCGGAATATTTACCGAAGCAAGTTTCCCTTTAGCAAAATATAGTGACGACAAGTCTGATGTTGGTTATTACATACACAATCAATTTGCATTAAATATAGGAGCTACTTTTAATTTATAGAAAACTTCTATTTAAAAACATAAAAAAATCTTAGGATTATAGTCTAAGATTTTTTTATGGAATCAAGTCTTTAACCTTCTCATAAACTAAAGAGCTTTCCCATCCGCGATACAAAAGGAAATCTGCTAACTTCTTTCTTTTTTTTTGGCGATTACTTTCTTTAATAACTATTAATCGTTTCTCAGCAATCGCATCTAAGGTTTTATGATACTCCTCATCCCTAATCTCCTTGAGTGCTGTGGCAATATTTATCTTACTTATATCTTTTCGTTTCAATTCTAATTTTAAGCGTTGTCTTCCCCACTTTTTTATTCTGAACTTACCATTTACAAAAGCTTTTGCATAACGTTCTTCATTCAGAAAGTTATGCTTTATCAAATGAACCACTATTTGATCTCGAGCTTCAGGAATCATTCGCATTTCATATAATTTTTGATGCACTTCTTTATGGCAACGTTCCTGATAGACACAATAACGTTCCATACGTTTTCGTGCTTCATCGACAGTATATGTTTTTCGTGGAATCATAGCGCTAAATTATAACATTTTGTTAATAAATCTGAGTTCGTAAAACGTTCATTTCTACGTATTTTTGATTAAATTTGCACGTTTGCCATTAAGGCAATAAATTAATTTTCCCTATGAAAAAGAATTACGCCCTTATCGTAATAGCACTTTTATGTGTTATATCTTCAAGTTTTGGACAAACCCCTTGGATAAACGAAATTCATTATGACAATGCTGGTGGTGATGTAAATGAAGGAGTAGAAATTGCTGTCCCAACTGGCTCTGCTTGTATTAATGATTTACAAGTTATAGCATACAATGGTGCTAATGGTCAATCTTATGCTTCTGCCAATGTTCCTACAACAGGAGGAACAACCACTAATGGAGTAACATTTTATTGGATTTCAATTGCAGGCTTACAGAATGGTGCTCCCGATGGATTGGCATTGGTATGTACAAACCCGAATAGCGTTATTCAATTTTTGAGCTATGAAGGAAGTTTTAATGCTACTAATGATGTTGCCAATGGTTCTACTTCTACAGATATAGGTGCAACTGAAGGAAACGGAACAGCTACTACAGAAAGTTTACAACTACAAGGATCTGGTTGTGATTATTCAGATTTTTCTTGGGTTGCAAACATCACAAGTACTAATGGCACCGTAAATACTGCACAAACCATAAATTGTTCATCATGTATAGCGCCAACAGATCCTACTGGAACTATCACTGGTACAACACCTGAATGCTCAAGTACTACGTTAACTTATAACTATGGTACTGGCGAGCCTCTTGCTGGCGTTACTTATTATTGGCAAACAGCCTCCAACGGCACCTCAACAGCTAATCCAGTAACTACCGATTTGAACGTTACTACTACTGGAGATTATTATGTCAGAGCTTATGATGGTGTCTCTTGCTGGTCTGTTGCTAATGTATCTATACCTATCACAATTTTTGAGCCTGTAAATATTTCTACTCAACCAGCAGATGACACTGCTACTGTTGGTAGTAATGCAACATTTACAGTAGCAGCAACTAATAACACTTTATTTCAATGGCAGGTTTCTACTGATGGAGGTGGTATCTGGACAAACGTAGGTGGTGATTCTGATACTTATGTTACAGCACCAGTAACTTTAGCAAATACTGGTGATCGCTATCGTGTATTAGTTTCTGGTAATTCACCTTGTCCAATCGTAACCTCTACAGAAGCTGAATTAACTGTGGTTAACGGCGCATGTATTGATGAGAGCTTTGACTCTTTTACTGGCGCTTCTTTTGGTGGATGGACAGCTACAGGAACAGGAAATTATACTTCAAATGCAAGTTCAGGTTTGAATCCAAACTCAGTCCAATTTAATACTACAGGTGATGTATTGGTTTCTCCAACGTTTACTAATGCTTCTAGTTTGACTTTTTGGATCAAAGGCAATGGCACAAATGCAGCTTCAGAATTATTGATCGAAGGCTTTAATGGCGCAAGTTGGGTTATCGTAGACAATATTACTAATATTCCTACTACCGATACAACTGTTACTTATGACGGCTCTTCAATACCAGCACTACCAAATAATATTGAACAGTTTAGATTTACTTATAACAAAAGTGCTGGCAACTTGGCATTTGACGATGTAGTTGTCGTATGTGGGACACCTGTAGCTGGCCCTGAAATTGATGTTTCTAGCAATGGCATTAGCATTTCTGATGATAGTACATCTCCAATAGAAGCAAACAATACAAACTTTGGCTCAGCATTAATTAATACTGATATTGTAAAAACCTATACGATTAGAAATATAGGAACTACAAATCTAACTCTAACACTTCCAATAACATTAACAGATACTTCTGCACCGCAAGAGTTTACAATAACACAACCAACTGATACGGATTTAGATGTTAACGAATCAACGACTTTTACAGTTACATTTAATAGCGCTGTTACGGGGTTATTTACAAATGAAATTAATATTAGCAATTCTGATGCTAATGAAGGTAATTACAATTTTGATATTCTAGCTAATGCCAATGATGGAAGTATAGTTGGAACTGCATTTGGACCTGGAGACTTGATTTTTGTCGGTTATGATGGGCAAGTAATAGGTAGTGGCTCTGAAGATGAATATCTCATTGCTAACATGGTAGATATAACTACAGGAACAAGTTTCTCAATTGTGAATTCTCGTTATGAAGCTGGTGCAGCAGCTAATGTGAGAACTGAAAAATGGGGAGGAGGAAGTGATAATGCAGCTGACCAACCATTCCAAGCAAGAATAACTTACACAGGAACTGCATCAATTCCTGCTGGATCGGTAATTCAAATAAGAACAAACAATTCTGCTAATTGGTTTAGTTTTATTACCGTTACTGAAGGTACCACCACCACCACAAGAACTAGTGACTTTACAGGTACTGTAATTAGTGCAGGCACACCAAATATCTCTACTAGTAGTTCTGATCAAATGTTTTTGATTCAAGGCGACTTTGTTTTTGATGGCACAGCAGATGTAAACGAAGCAAACTATTTCTTAAATGGTAGTTTATTACACGGTTTAACCAATAGAGCCTCTTGGGTATTGCTTTCACAAGCATGTAATGGTGATAGTTCTGGTGGGAACTCTAGAGAATCTCGCCTACCATCATTGTTAACTTGTTTTAATGTCGAAAGCGCAAGTACAAGTGCTGTAAGTGGTTATTATGAAAATGATAAGGAGCATGGTCTAGCGACAGTAAGAGAAATAATCAATGAGGTTTCGGATGTTACAAATAATTGGACATTAGGAAGCGGAAGATATACATTTGATCCTAGCGATAACTCAAATTCTGCCGCAGGCAAAACTTTTGATATTGGTGCTGGTGAAGCAGCAGGACAATGGATTGGAGATGTTGACAGTAACTGGTTTAATTGTGCCAATTGGGGCAATCTTTCTGTTCCTGATGCTAGCACAGATGTTATTATAAGTAGTACATCTGTAAATAATGCAGTTGTAGATGCAAACGCTGCTTTTTCTAATGAATTTAATGATCTAGCAAATTGTAATAATATTTCTATTTCTGATCTTAGTTTAGTTGTATCTGGAAGTATTAACAATAAAATTGAAATCTTTGGAAATGTACAATTATCATCTACTGGAATTTTAAATATGGATGATGGTGATAATACTACTTCTGACGGTGAATTGTACCTACATGGTGATTGGATAAACCCAAATAATGATGCGTTCCAAGAAGGTAATAGTACTGTAATATTTACTGGAAATACAGCGCAAACTATAACCTATGGAGGAACTCCTCTACCTCCATTAATTAGTACTGAACAGTATTACAATTTGATCTTAAATAACGATTTTGATACTAGTGTATCAAACGATTTATACTTAAATGGTAACTTGACTATCAATGCTGGAAATACATTAACCATTACAAGTGGGAGATATGCTCATGTTGATAATATAGTAACTAATAATGGAACTTTTGACATAGAAAATAATGGTTCTTTAATTCAAGTAAAAGATGTAGACAACATTGGCAACATTAGCATGAGACGTAACGTATCTATAAGACGTTTAGATTATGTATATTGGTCATCTCCTGTATCAGGGTTTAATGTAAATAACATCTCTTCTGGAACACCTTTAGATAGAATTTTCACTTGGAATACTTTGGCTGCAAATGGTGTTCCTAATGGTCAAGGTAATTGGGTTCCTGCTGCAGGTTCATCGATGCAAGAAGGACAAGGTTATATTGTTAGAGGAGCCACAACTTTAGATGAAACAACACCTTCTAATGAAGAAGCGACATTCAACAATGGCACACCAAATAATGGTGATGTAACAGTAAGTATATTAAGAGGAAATAATTATAACACAGCAGACATTACCCAAGAAGATGACGATTGGAATCTTTTAGGAAATCCTTATCCATCATCAATTTCAGCACTTACTTTTCTTACAGACAATACAAACTTAGATGGTTTTGTGAATATTTGGACTCATGGAGTACTTCCTAGTAGTGCAATACCAGATCCTTTCTATGAACAAAATAATGGATTCAATTATGACGAAAATGACTATATAACCTATAATGGAACAGGTACAACAAGTGGACCTCTAGGGTTTAATGGGTTTATTGCTGCTGGACAAAGCTTTATGGTGAATATGGTCAATGGTGTTGCAGACAATACGCAAACTGCAACTTTCACAAACAGTATGAGAAGTAGAACTTATGACAATTCACAGTTTTACAGATCAAGTAGTACAAGTAATAACCAGAACAATACTATTGTTAATCAAGAAAAGCATAGAATATGGTTAGACTTTGCTTCAGAATCTGATAATAGTAGTACAGATAGAATCTTATTAGGTTATGTGCCTAACGCAACATATGAAAGAGATAGACTTTATGATGCATTTGATTCATTCTATGAAGATGAGCAAAGCTTCTATTCATTAATAGAAAATGATTACTTCGTAATTCAAGGTAGAGCACTTCCTTTTAATGATAATGATGTAATCCCGTTAGGTTACCATAGTACCACTTCAGGTAATTATACAATTGCAATTCATGCTGTTGATGGTTTATTCTATACTGAAGACCAAGAAATTTTCCTTAAAGATAAGCTAATAGGCTTCACTCATAATTTGATTGAATCACCTTATACATTTACATCTGACGATGGAGAGTTTAACGATCGTTTTGAAATTGTTTTCCAACGTGAAACACTTTCAACAGCTGAAAATCAATTAACCAACAACGATTTGAAGATTATTGAACTAAACAATGGTAGTGTAGAGTTTTCAGTTGGTAATACTATTAGCATTAAGCATGTTGAAATTATTGACCTTCTAGGTAGAACTATTTATAATCTTGATGGAGATGGCACTACTGAAGTGTATGATCTTAGTAGTTTGAGTCAAAGTGCTTATATTGCAAAAGTGACCTTATCTAATGGTCAAATAATTACTAAAAGAGCAATTAAAAAACATTAAAAAATATGACACTATTTAAAAAGCTCCAGATCATAAAAAGATCTGGAGCTTTTTAATTTTATAAACTATACTTAAGAGATACTATTAGGTTTCTCCCTGGAGCGGCAATACCAGAAGAATATGTTTGATAGCGTTGATCTGTGATATTCTCTAAGGCTGCAATAATTGTAGTAGCTTCAGAAATTTGGTATTGTGTTCTTAAATTTAAAGTGTACCATGATGGTGAGAAAGGGTTTCCATTTTGGTCAAGTGCATAGATAAAATCTTTAGATTGCTCTGAAGGCGCCAACTGATTGAATGACAACTCATTATTATATTCTGCAAAAGCATCAACTTGAAGCTTTTCATTATGCCAAACTAAATGTGTATTCCCAAAACTTGGAGCAATATGCCTCACTGGTACTTCGATACCATTATCTTCTTCTGTTCCGCCAATAACATTATACTGAGACGTAAGTTTTAGTGCGTTAGAAATATTGTATTGGATTCCAGCTTCAAAACCATAAATCCATTCTTTAGAAGCATTCTGTATTGCTTGAACATTACTTAATTCACCATCATATTCAATTTGAGATTCTCCATTTAATGTATAATCACTACGTATCAATGCATTGTCTAAAAACGTATAATACGTTGCCATATCAACGATAAACACGTCATTAAAGTTAAGCCTTAAAGCTAATTCACCTCCATAAGCATATTCTGGGCTTAAATCCTGATTCGGTACCACTACCGATCCAGGTTCAGAATCAAACACCTTACCAATATCATCAATATTTGGCGCCCTAAATGCTGTTGAAGCGTTTAGTTTCCATTGTATCATTTTACTTGGTATCCAGCTAATACCAGCTGTACCTGTAAACGCACCAGAATTAACTTTAGAGTTATTAAATGGCAAGTTTAGGAACTCATTATTCGCACTGAAATCTGCATTAGCAATTATGTGATTGTATCTAATGCCAGATTGAAATACAAATTTTGAATTGGGCTTATACTTATAGCTCGCATAAGCCGCTATGGACTGCCAGTCTGAACCATTAGGATATCTAGACACCGCTGGAATTGTTTCGTCAGTATTTATATTGGTTTCTTCACCTCTAGAAGTAACCTTGTTAAATATATATTCTAATCCATAAAAAATGGAACTATTTGTATTTAATTCTTTTTCAAAATCTACATTTAGAGAATACGCATCAACAGCTTCTTCTCTTATATTTCTCATATTGGACTGAAAATCTCGATCAAATCTACTTTCTTGAAAATTTTGATAGGCAAACGTTGCCTGAATCTTGTCATAAAGATTAGAACTACTGCTTAACTTAGTGACTTGTAAATTACCCATAAACCATCGTTGTGGCCCATAACTCCATTCAGCTGAGCGCAAGGTATCATTTGTATAACGTATTAATCTATCATACCTAGAATATTTAGATGTTGTAGTGTAGTATAAACCCAAGTCAAAACTCAAATTATCTTTTGGTTCATATCTTATTTTTTGCAAAAAATTTATTTGATCGTATCCCGTAGGTATTTGAACTTTTGGATTGTCATTAGCAACAATAATGTCTTCGCCATTTATAGTGTCAACATATTCTGGTCGCAAATAATCATCAGGACCATGCGTACCCATTCGTAAATCGTCAAAATCTGTATAGCTAATACTACTTAAGAATGCCCATTTTTTTAATCCAAAATTAAAATCTAAATGCCCTGTCTTCTCTTCATTTGCCGTAGCATATCTTGTAACGGCATTAGCATTAAAATATAATGTGTCTTTATAAGATAATTGAGGCTTTTGTGTATAAAAACTCATTACACCTCCAATAGCATCACTTCCATAAACTACAGAACCTGCACCTAAAGTAATTTCAGTATTTTGAATGCTAAACGGATCAATAGAAATTACATTTTGTAGATTTCCTCCTCTAAAAGTGGCATTATTCATTCTAACGCCATCAACAGTAATCAGTAATCTGTTTGTTGAAAACCCTCTTATCATTGGACTCCCTCCTCCTAATTGACTCTTCTGTATAAAAATATTTCCTGTACCTTCTAATAGATCGGCACTGGTTTGTGGATTTGCAAATGCTATATCATCTGCACTAATGTTAACTATTGTTTGAGGAATATCACGTTTGCTTTGTTGAAATTTTGAAGCAGAAACGATAACTTGATCTAAATCTTCAATATTTGGTTGTAGGCTAACAATATAATTAGTATTAGCAATTTTAGATTTTTTTGCAGAAAATTTTAAATATAGTATATTTTGAAAATAGATGGTTTCGTTAGAATCAAACCGATCTAATGAAGCCTTTCCATCTAAATTAGTGATAGCAGATTTATTCTTTTTAAGATTAAAGATTGACACGCCTGCAACAGGCTTTTGAGTATCAGCATCAATAACCTGAACTTCTTGAGCATTTGCACCAATAGTAACACAAAAACAAAAAAATAATACTTTAATAAACTTCATAAAATGTTTTAGGCCTCTCTAGTTAAATACCTGATTAAATACTTGAAGGGATTTGGGTTTTTTAAAATTCCCCAAATGTAATTCAAAATATAACAATAACATGGTTAAAAATGATTGCCTTTGTTTTGAGCTAATCTTAATGGTATGTAGTGTATCAAATTTTATGCCTAACATAGCTTTTAGGAGTGTTAAGTTATCATCTGAAATAGAATACATATCTAGTTTTTTAGGCTCAAACAAACCATTAGAAAGGTTAAAGTGAGAATAATCACTATTTTTAGTATCAGGGTAAAACCCCAAGTAACGTGTTAGATTAAGTAAAAATAATAAGTGAAAATTAGCAAATTCATCTTTGTAGTCTAACCACTTAAGCGTTGTCTGCAAGTAATGGTACAATTGATTGTTTTGTTCTTCTTCTTTTAAAACATCAGACAATACTTCAGCAATGAACATAACAATAGCTCCTTTGTATACATTACTATGTAAAGTTTTATATACATAGTCAAGTTTTACTTCTTTAATATAACAAAGTGATTGATTTGCTTTGTATTGCTCTTCTATTTGTAATTGAGATAATAATTGAAAATAAACTGCTTTAGAATTTCCTTTAGTGGTTTTCAATACACCTCTTAACATATAAGAAACTATCCCTCTAGTATTAGAAAAACATTTAACGATGAGATCGTTATCTCTATACTTAATCTTAGATAGTACAATAACTTGCGTTTTGTTTAGCATTTAATTTAGCATTAAATTATCTTACGATAAGTAACTTTAATACTTTGGTTTCTAGCGAATCTAAATCTGTAATTAGTATAAGGTATACTCCAGTAGCAACTACATTATTTGCTAAATTTTTACCATTCCAGATTGCAAGACCACCATCTATAGCGAAATTATAATTTGCTCTTGATGTTCTTTGATTAACACGAGATTGTGCTTCTGCAACAAGATTGCCTTCAATATCAGTAATTTTGATATTCACATTTTCAGTAATGCCAGAAATTTTTACTCCATTATTAATATCATTTAAATTGTCAAAGCCTAAAATATTGTACTCAGGTCTAACTGGGTTAGGATATACGAATACGTCATCTAAAGTGTCTTTTGGCTTTGACCCTCCTGAGGAAAAAGAGACTAGACCATCTGTAGTAGCTATAAAAACAACGCCTGAGTCGGGATCAATTGAAACATCATTGATTGTATTTGACGGTAAGGGAGAGTTATCAGTAGTGAACTGAAATATGGTTTCTTGACCATCTGGGGTAAAGTAAAAAACTCCTGCATCTGCTGTGGCTACCCATTTATTATTTGAGCCATCTACCTCGATATCTGTAATAACCTGATTTGATAATAACTCTTTAGGAATGCCTTCTTCTAAAATTACAATATTATTGACAGCTTTATTAGTAAAAAAGTTAGACGGATTAAATAAAACTCTTAAGCCTCTATCGGTTCCAATCCATAACTGCCCATTATTATCAATTGCTAGAGATGTCACATAAAGAGTTGGGAAGTTATTTTCCTCACCTGCAGAAAAATCTAAATCAAGCCCGTTATTTCCTTCATTAAACCCTAACAAACCAAAAGAAAAACTTCCTATGAATTTTGTTTGTCTACTGTCTATTACTAAAGATGAAAACCCAAGATTAGAATTTGCAGGTGGTATGGGTATAATAGAGGTAAAGTCAAAAGATGACCATTGTCCGTTTTCAAATTTATTCAAAGGCCTTTCCGTACGAGAATTCATGACCCATAACGCCCCATTCCTATCAAAAGTACTAACCGAGACAAAAGCTACAGAGCCATTAAATCGAGTCAATGTGCTGTTATCTTCAGTATACATTATTGTAGGAACTTCATTATTCAATTCCAATAATCCAGAAAAATGCGATGTAATAAAAACTTGATTTGTATTAAAAGGATTAATCGATATATCTGATAAGAAATCAGGAGAATCAACAGCGCTGGCAATACTATCGTACACTATATTTCTCCACTCCTCATCTATGTAGCGACTTATTCCAGACCGCCTGACACCTCCGCTTGGGCTAAATGTCCTAGAATAACCTCCAAATACTGCCCATAAATCATTAGCTGATGATTCTAAAGAAAAAACATTGTTTTTTAACGGTCCGTTTGGATGAATCTCTTCAAAAGATGTTACGTCACTAAATGTAGTATTCAATATTCCTCTTCCAGGTTTTCCTTGACCAACTTTTCCTCTAGATCCAATGAATATTTCCGCTTCACTGTTAATCGTAGCTGCTGTAAATGTTATTCCTAACGCATTATTATTATCTACTGTAACAAGAAGATTAAATTCACTATCATAAACAAAGACATTATTAATAGTTGTAATAATTAAATTTGAACCAAAACTTCTTGTGTCTACTGGCAACAATGGAAGAGTAGCTATAGGTGAGAGTGGGTTGTCTAATATTTCAAAAACTTGTCTATTAAAAGCTACTGCATAAATATTGTCGTCAACATTTTCAACTGATATAATATTACCTCCTCTAACTAATGCCCATTGATTAAAATCAATAAGATTCGGATTTGCTAGTTCTGCCCTTCTTATTCCATTTCCTTGGCTACAAGCTGCATAAATGAACCCATTATAAACTGTAGTTTGATTTACGTTAATTTGAGAGCCTCCGGTTCCTATAAAATAAGTATCACCAAACTCTAACCGCTCTATATCGTAAACAGATATCCCGTAATCTGTTGAAATGTACAATAACCCATTATGTTCATTAAAATGATTAATATTCTTTTCATTAGGCGGAATTGTAACTTTATTCAATATGTCTATAACTGTTAACACTTCATTATCACTCAACACAACATCAATTAAACCAGTATCATAACCAATAATTAAGGTGTCAAAAGTATCGCTATAATGTATACTTGATATAGTTCCTCCAGATAAACCCTCAATTGTGCTTATCTTTGTAATTTCATTAGTATTATAGTCAAAAGTAAATACAGCATTTTCTGAGGCTGCATATAATATATCTTCACCACTAGAAAAATCTACGATATTAAGATAAGAGAAATGACCTTGCCACAAATCAGAAAAGTCTTGAGCGCAAAGGTTTAAAGACAGAATTAAAAAAAATAATACTGTAAGTATTTGTTTCATAAAATCAAATATATTTATTACTAACGACTTAATTTAAATAATCATACATAATGTCATAAAAAAAGCTCCCAAAAACAATTTTGGGAGCTTTTTTTTATTCTACTTTGTTTAAACTACACCTTGTGCCATCATAGCATCTGCAACTTTTACAAAACCTGCAACATTAGCACCTTTTACATAATCTACATAACCATCATCTCGTGTTCCATAAGTAACACATGATTGGTGAATGTCGTCCATAATTTTATGAAGTTTAGCATCTACTTCTTCACGTGTCCAATTCAATCTTAAAGAGTTTTGGCTCATTTCTAATCCTGAAGTTGCTACACCACCTGCATTAGATGCTTTTCCTGGTGAGAATAATACTTTCGCATTTTGAAAAGCCTCAATAGCCTCTGGAGTAGTTGGCATATTTGCACCTTCTGCTACTGCTATTACATCATTATTAACAAGCGTCTTAGCTTCATCACCATTTAACTCATTTTGAGTAGCGCAAGGAAGTGCAATATCACAATTCACAGACCAAGGTCTTTCACCTGAATGATAAGTAGCAGAGGTGTATGTATTTACATATTCGCTTATTCTTCCTCGTTTAACATTTTTCAAGTCCATAATAAATGCTAATTTTTCAGCGTCTATTCCGTCTGCATCATGTATGTAACCACCAGAATCAGACATTGTTACTACTTTAGCACCTAACTGAGTTGCTTTTTCACAAGCATATTGAGCCACGTTTCCAGATCCTGAGATTACAACTGTTTTACCTTCTATCGTGTCTCCTTTTGTATTCAACATATTTTGAGCAAAGTATACACAACCATAACCTGTAGCTTCTGGTCTAATCAATGAACCTCCATAAGACATCCCTTTACCAGTTAAAACGCCAGTAAATTCATTCTGAAGCCTTTTGTATTGCCCAAACATATATCCTATTTCACGACCTCCTACACCAATATCTCCAGCAGGAACATCTGTGTTAGCGCCAATATGTCTAAATAACTCTGTCATAAACGATTGGCAAAAACGCATCACTTCGTTATCACTTTTTCCTTTAGGATTGAAGTCTGAGCCTCCTTTTCCTCCACCCATTGGTAATGTTGTTAAAGAGTTTTTGAAAACTTGCTCGAATCCTAAAAATTTAAGAATACTTAAATTCACCGAAGGATGAAAACGCAAGCCACCTTTATATGGCCCAATTGCTGAGTTAAACTCTACTCTAAAACCTCTGTTTACCTGAGTATTACCTTGATCATCAATCCAAGGCACTCTAAAAATGATTGTACGCTCAGGTTCAACCATACGCTCTAATAGCATTTTCCCTTGATATTTAGGGTTTTTTTCAATAAAAGGAATTACTGTTTCTGCTACTTCGTGCACTGCTTGTAAGAATTCAGTCTCATGACTGTTTTTTTCCTTAACAAGATTCAAAAAAGCTTCTATTTTATCTTTCATGTATTAAATTATTAATAATCAATGTTGATTTTCGCACCACAAAGATACATTATCTTTAAAATTTACGGATATTTTTTTTGATATTCTCAATATTAGACTCATGAAATAATGATAATTTAATATGAAAATGAAGTAGGTCTTTTACTTTTGTTTGGTAGTTAGGTCAGTTTTTATATATTTGTTAACAAACTATGCCCTCAGTAAATTTAAACCTATGACGCTTAATTTTAAACAATTAACATTTATATTCGTTTTTGTAATGGGTATGAATTGTAGTTTTGCTCAACTTGGTTTTTCTCACGAAATAGGTATTATTACTGGACCTGTTGCTTTTCAATCAGATTTTGGAGTTCGTAACGATTTTGAGACTAATGCTGGGAACACTGGTATTGGTATTGGTATTGTACATTATATTAATTTTGCATATCGAGCAGACTGTAATTGCTATTCTACTGACACCTATTTTAATGATCACTTTAAGATTAGAAACGAAATCTCGTGGAATAGAACTAGATTAGACCATTTTGGTAAATGGGTAGATGACTCCAGAGGTAGTGAAAATGCTGAACGTTTAAGAAGACATTCTGGTATTGCTAAAAACTTTGATATTGGTACTCAAATAGAGTACTTCCCTAAAAGCATTCGTTCTTTTCAGGCCTTTAGTTATTCTTTTGCACCATATATAAGCTTAGGCGCACATTTTACGTCTTTTAACCCAGAAGCATCAACAACTTATGGTGATGGGAATATTAATAATGCAAGTAATTTTTATTCTTATTGGGAACCTGGTTCTATTAATCCAGAAGGCGGAACAACTTGGTCTGTCGTGGCTAGTATAGGAACTAGATACAAGCTAACACCTTTATCTGATTTAATGATTGATTTGAGATGGCAGCACTTCTTTGATAACTTAGTCGATGGCTTAGATCACCAATTAGATTCAAACAAAGCTAATGATTGGCTTGTGTGGTTAAACTTTGGCTACATTTATTATTTAGATTAGTTTTTAATTTTTCAAACATAAAAAAAGACCAAATGGAAAACTTGGTCTTTTTTTTGTTTATATATGATTGATAAGATTAATTAACCTATCGCCTGCTTTAAATCTGCTATTAAATCTGCTTCATCCTCAATACCAACGCTCAGTCTTATTAAAGAATCTACAACTCCTGTTTTTTCTCTTTCTTCTTTTGGAATGCTTGCGTGGGTCATACTAGCTGGATGACCAGCTAAAGACTCAACACCTCCTAATGATTCAGCCAAAGTGAATATTTTTAAATTCTCTACTATTCTTATTGCTTCTTCATAATCATTCCCTTTTGTTGTAAAAGACACCATTCCTCCAAAATCTTTCATTTGTGCTTTAGCAATAGTATGATTCGGGTGACTCTCGAAACCTGGCCAATACACTTTTTCAATTTTTGGATGGTTTGCAAGGTATTCGGCAATCGCTTTCCCATTTTCACAATGACGTTGCATTCTAATATGTAGTGTTTTAATTCCTCTTAGTGCTAAAAAACTGTCTTGAGGCCCACAAACTGCACCACTTGCATTTTGAATAAAATATAATCGCTCTGCTAGATCTTTATCTTTAACGACTAATGCTCCCATGACCAGATCACTGTGTCCGCCTAAATACTTTGTTGCCGAGTGCATCACAATATCTGCTCCTAGATTTAGCGGTTGCTGTAAATAAGGTGTTGCAAATGTATTATCAACTGCAAGTAATAGATTATGCTTTTTAGCAATCTCAGCAGTAGCTTTTATATCAACGATATTCATCATTGGATTAGTCGGTGTCTCAACCCATATTAGTTTAGTATTCTCATTAACATAATTTTCAATTTTAGAAGCATTCTCCATACCGATAAAATGAAAGTTTATACCAAATTTCTTGAATACACTAGTAAAAAGCCTATACGTACCTCCATACAAATCATTGGTAGAGATCACCTCATCGCCTGGTTCTAATAACTTTATTACAGCATCTATTGCTGCTAGCCCTGAACCAAATGCCAAACCGTGATTTCCATTTTCAATGCTAGCAAAAGCATTTTCTAATGCATTTCGTGTTGGGTTATGTGTTCTAGAGTATTCATAGCCCTTATGACCTCCAGGTGTAGATTGCGCATAAGTAGATGTTTGATATATTGGTGGCATTACAGAACCATATGCTGGATCATGCTCTTGACCACCATGTATTGTTTTTGTATTGAACTTCATATTTTAATTTTTATAGAAATACTAAGTCGTACATAGACTCAAATCATTTCGTTTTTTTTGTAATAGACAACAAATTTAAGCTTTAATTCGTTCTATTCAAATGTATGTAATACCTTTATTGTATGTTTAACAGAAACTCTTAAATTTTGAAAAAACTCATCTTTATGCTTGCTCTTGCAATCGTAACATTTTCGTGTAAAAAAGACATAAAAGTTGATTTTACTGAATTCAATATTGAAGCATCAGAAGACACAGAAATATCAATAAATTATCCAAAAGCAATAGGCGACGACACTGTTGCTAAACTTATTAACAAAACACTGGAAAGCTATATCATAAATCAAACTAATTTAGAAGAAAAAGAGCTTTCAAATATCTCAGTTGGTGATGCTATAAAACGATTTAATGAAGAATTCAATGCCTTCAAAAAAAATTTTCCAGATTCTTCTCAGAAGTGGGAGTTATTAATTGATGGAGAGGTTACTTATCGCTCTCTAGAGGTGATTTGCATCGCTTTAAATTCTTATGTCGATACAGGAGGTGCTCATGGTAACACTAATGTTAGGTTTTTCAATTTTAACCCTACAACAGGACAGTTGATATCAAAAGAAGGACTAATTGATGATATTGATGCACTTTCAAAAATTATTGCAAATAGTTTAAAAGCTAATGTACTAGCTAAAGATTATAATCAACCCATGGAAGATTTTTTCTTTGGAAAAGGATTTCAATTACCAGAAACCATAGGCTTTAGCGATGAAGGACTAATCATACTTTATAACCCATACGAAATTGCTTCTTATGCTCAAGGCATTATAGAATTCACTATTCCATACGAAGAGGTAAGTTCTTTTTTAAAGGTCTATTAATTAGCATCTTTTGTAAGCCTTTTTATTATAGGCTCTACAGTTAACCCTTGACCTATTATAGATACTACTACAATAATATAAGTAATCACAAGAAACAACTCTCTGTGCATTTCTTGAGTTAATGTTAAGGCTAAAGCTATAGAAATTCCGCCTCTGAGCCCTCCCCAAGTCATAATTAAATTTGTCTTTGGGATAAATTGTAATTTCTTAGCATAAAACTTTATAGGCAACCATAAAGATATATATCTACACAACAGTACTAAAGGGACAGCTAATAATCCAGCAATGATATAGTTTAACTCGAATGTTAAAACCAACATTTCCATGCCTATCATAATAAACAATACTGCATTTAAAAGCACGTCTATCATTTCCCAGAACTTATCTACATAAGCTTCGGTAACTTCAGACATAGCAGAACTTCTAACCGTATCATGACCAACGATCAATCCAGCTGTTACCATTGCCAAAGGCGCAGACATGTGTAATTTATGAGCCAATAAACTTCCTCCCATTACAGTGGCAAGTGTAATGATAACTTCTACTTCATAATTATCTATAGATTTCATCAACTTATAGGTGATATAGCCTAATATAATTCCTAAGCCAACACCTCCTAAAACTTCAATACCAAACAACTCTAGAATCTCTGAAACTTCTATAGCTGCATTTGGGGAATTTGCAATAGAGAAAATAGTTAAAAACACAACTACGCCTACGCCATCATTAAATAATGACTCGCCAACAATTTTAGCTTCAAGGTTTTTGGGCGCCCCTACTTTTTTAAGAATACCTAAGACTGCAATTGGATCTGTAGGTGAAATTAGTGCGCCAAATAATAAACAATAGATAAAGTTGATATGGTATCCAAAAGCTTCAAACATGAAGTACATCAAAATCCCAACTAAAAAGGTGCTCACTAAAACACCAATTGTAGCAAAAGCCAATACAGGACCTCGTTGAATTTTGAGCTGATTGAAATTGGTGTGTAATGCTCCAGCAAATAGCAGAAAACTTAACATTACATCAAGAAGTACTGTTTCAAAGTCAATTTGTGTGATTAACTCTTTTTCGGTTACTAATAACGTGTCATCAAATTGACCAATTGCAACAACTACAATTGTAAATATGATTGTAATAAGCATTAATCCAATGGTAATTGGAAGTTTTAAAAATTTAACGTTGATGTAACTAAAAAGTGCAGATAATACAATCAATATTGACGCAATTGTGAAATAATCCATGTCCCTTAATTTTTTTCTAAAAGTAACTATTTTTCCTTTTAAATCTGTTTACTTTGTATTTCAAAACACCACTGATGAATATATTTTACTATCTGAAATCTTGTAGTACTTGCATAAGAATTATTAAAACTCTCAACTTGCCTGAAGACGTTGCTCTACGAGAAATAAAGTCTAATCCAATTACAGAATCAGAATTAGAAAAATTAAAAGATCTAGCTGGTTCTTTTGAAGCACTATTTAGTAAACGTGCACAACTTTATAAATCTCAAGGCTTAAAAGACAAAAAATTAACTGAAGTCGATTTTAAAACCTATATTTTAAAACATTACACGTTTTTAAAACGCCCTGTTCTTGTATACAATGGTAACATATTCATTGGGAATACTTCCAAAACTGTAGATGCCGCTAAAGTCTATATTCATTTAAATGAATAGCAGAAAGTTTGCAATAATAGCGCTTTTTCTAGTTCAACTTTTGTATGGATTAAACTACTCATATGCTAAAATCATCATTAACCAAGATTTTGTTAAACCGTTTGCATTGGTGCTATTAAGAGTTGGTGGTGCCACAATTTTGTTTTGGATTTTAGGTCTCTTTTTAAAGCAAGAAAAAATAGATACCAAAGATTATTTTACCTTTTTCTTAGGCGCTGTATTTGGAGTCGCAATAAATATGCTACTATTCTTAAAAGGCTTAGAACTTACCTCTCCTATTCATGCATCTGTAATTGTAACTATTACACCAATTCTCATTTTAATCCTATCGTCGTTTTTCTTATCAGAAAAAATAACCAAATTAAAAATTATAGGTGTTGTATTAGGGTTTTGTGGTGGTATTTTACTAACACTTTTAGGTGAATCTACTCGAATTGGAGATAATGTTCCGCTTGGAAATACCTTTATCTTCGTAAATGCAATATCCTATAGTATTTACATAATTATCATAAAGAAACTAACTGCTAAATACCATCCATTTACTTTTATAAAATGGCTTTTCTTATTTGGTTTAGTGTTAGTCATCCCTTTTGGGTATTCTGAAACCACACAAATTCAATGGCACACATTTACACCTAATGTTTGGTTTTCTGTATTATTTGTAGTTATTGGTGCCACCTTTGGCACTTACATTTTAAACCCTTTAGCATTAAAATCGCTTAAGGCTTCAACCGTAGGTATATTCATCTATTTACAGCCCGTAATAGCTGGCGTTTTTGCTATAATGAAAGGGATAGATGCTGTAAGTCCAGTTAAACTTATCGCAATGTTTCTAATTTTTTCTGGTGTTTATTTGGTGACTAAAAAACCTAAAGTCTAACTTAAATTTTTGGGGCGTTTCCCACCATTACGCATGTCTTCTTTAGTAAGTGTTTTGAAGTCTTCAGATTTTGGAAGCTTATATAATATGAGTTTTAAATCTTTAGGAAGTATGGTTAGTTTTCGTGTTTTCAAATCAATCCAAGAACCTAAAACATCACATGATGCTAAATGCTTTCCATCTTTATCATAGAAGTTATGCTCAAACTTAAAAAACATGCCATCTTCACTTAATCCAGAAACGCTTAAACTTACTGAAATGGTCTCGCTTAAAAAGGATTCTTTAAAATAATAAATCTGCTCAGAAAACATAATTGGTCCAATACCATTTTTAAACAATTCTTCTATAGATAAGCCCTTATCTTTAAAGAAATCAACACGTGTATGACTCATATAGTTCACATATGCTGAATTTGCTAAATGACCATTTGCATCAACATCACTCCATCTAATTTCAAAATCTTTTTTATACATCTAATATTATTTAGACTTGCAAAGTTATTGTTTTTTGTAATGAACTTATCCTGACTTTACGATTTTCCTTACCTTTGCTCAACTTTTAAAATTTGTACATGATACAATCTATGACAGGTTATGGAAAATCTGTAATACAGCTTCCGACCAAAAAAATATCAATTGAAATAAAATCTCTTAATAGCAAAAATCTTGATCTTAATACGCGTATGCCTTCTATGTATCGTGAAAAAGAATTAAGCATTAGAAAGTTGATTGCTTCAAAATTAGTAAGAGGTAAGGTTGATTTTTCATTGTACATGGAAATTACAGGAGAAGAAACCTCAACTCAAATTAATACTACGGTTGTTAAACAATATATGAAACAATTAAAAGCGGTTGTTGATGGCGATGAAACCGAGCTTTTAAAAATGGCCATTAGGCTGCCAGATGCAGTTACCACTGAGCGTGATGAAATTGATGAAAATGAATGGAATCAAATTGCTGAAGTCATTGATAACAGTCTTGAAAAAATTCATAAGTACAGGTTAGATGAAGGAAAAACCTTAGAAGCAGATTTTATAAATCGCACTCAAAACATATCGCAATTATTAGAACAGGTGATAGCAATGGATCCTGAACGTATTCAAGGTGTAAGAGAACGTCTTACTAAAGGTATTGCCGAGATAAAGGAAAAGGTAGATGAAAATCGTTTTGAGCAGGAGCTGGTATACTACATTGAAAAATTTGATATCACGGAAGAGAAAGTTCGTTTAAAAAATCATTTAGATTACTTTTTAAAAGCATTAAGATCTGAGGACTCAAATGGCAAAAAATTAGGTTTTATCTCTCAAGAAATGGGAAGAGAGATCAATACTATAGGTTCTAAGTCAAACTATGCGCCAATGCAAAAATTGGTTGTTCAGATGAAAGATGAACTCGAAAAAATCAAGGAACAATTATTGAATGTACTATAACACCCTCAACAGATTGTATTAGTGAAGAACGACAACAACATAAAAAAAGGCAAACTAATTGTATTTTCTGCACCTTCAGGTTCAGGAAAGACAACTATTGTTAGACATTTACTCAAACAAAAAGAGCTTAATTTAGAATTTTCTATTTCAGCAACATCAAGAGAAAAGCGTGGCAAAGAGATTCATGCAAACGATTATTATTTTTTGAGCCTTAAAGAGTTTAAAAATAAAATCAAGAACGATGAGTTTTTAGAATGGGAAGAGGTTTACAGAGATAATTTCTATGGTACACTTAAAAGTGAAGTTGAGCGTATTTGGGCTAAAGGAAAACATGTTATTTTTGATATAGATGTGTCTGGCGGATTACGTATAAAAAAGAAATTTCCAAAAGAGACCTTAGCTATTTTCGTCAAACCTCCCGATCTTAATGAACTTATTATAAGATTAAAGGAACGTGGAGAGGAAAGCGAAGAGAAAATTAGTATGCGCGTTGCAAAAGCACCTGCAGAATTGGCTACTGCACCTCTTTTTGATGAGATTATTTTGAATAAAGACTTAGATACTGCCTTAGAAAAAGCGTATCATCTTGTTTCAAATTTTATTAATGACAAGTCATGAAAATAGGCTTATACTTTGGCACTTTCAATCCAATCCACATTGGTCATTTAACAATTGCTAATCACTTGGCTGAGCATAGTGACTTAGACAAAGTTTGGTTTGTGGTTACACCTCATAGCCCATTCAAGAAAAAAAGTTCGCTATTAGACAACAGGCAACGTTATGAAATGGTTTATCGTG
This sequence comes from uncultured Psychroserpens sp., assembly GCF_947503375.1. Classification (GTDB taxonomy): domain Bacteria; phylum Bacteroidota; class Bacteroidia; order Flavobacteriales; family Flavobacteriaceae; genus Psychroserpens. The sequence goes on along the minus strand of NZ_CANNDQ010000003.1, from coordinate 57,584 downwards.
CTACCAAAGATTATATAAAGCTAGAACCTAGTGATATAGAGTTTAATTTACCTCAGCCAAACTATACCATAAATACTTTAACCTATCTTCAAGAAAAATATCCAAAATATGAGTTTGCCCTCATTATGGGTGAAGACAACCTTAAAAGTTTTCATAAGTGGAAAAACTATGAACTCATTTTAAAAAATCATCATATTTATGTATATCCTAGAATCTCTGAAGGTAAGGTAGAAACACAATTTGATGATCATCAAAAAATTCATCACGTTGACGCTCCAATTATGGAATTATCATCTACCTTTATTAGAAATTCTATAAAAGAAGGCAAAAACGTAAGACCAATGCTGCCTGAACATGTTTGGGAATACGTTGATGAGATGAGTTTTTACAAGTGATTAAAAATGATAAAATGCATTTTCTAAATGCTCAATATCTAATTGATCACCATTTTTAATAATCGCAATAATATCAAAACGAACCTCTACATCTAATTGATTTGATATTACAAATGTATCCACAGCTTTAATGATTCGCTGAATTTGTTTTGACTTCAAAAAGTCTTGAGGGTTTCCAAAATCTTTAGTCGAGCGTGTTTTAACTTCTACAGCGACGAGTATATCTTTTTTTTTAGCAATAATGTCTACCTCTGCTTTTTGGTATATGTAGTTTCTAGCTATAATTTTATAACCGCTTTTTAAAAGAAAATCGATTGCAAGTTGTTCGCCTTTTTTTCCTAACTCATTGTGGTTTGCCATTTTACTAAAATAGAAAAATAGTATTACATTTAACTCGTAAATGCATACACTCAATTTTATCAACTTGTTAATCGATTTCCCATTTAGTTTTGGACAAAAAAGTTCATTGCTACTTATTTTCTTTTTTCATGGTATTATATTTTCTGTATTAAGCCTTAGGATAGGAATACTAAATCACAATAAATCTAGCAAGTGGCTTAGCCTCTTGTTGTTTTTATATACCATGTATATTACACCTTACATGCTAGGCTATGCAAATTGGTATGATGGTGAAACAACAAAAGAAATTTTATTTTTTATCCCATTTATGCAAGTTCTTTTAATAGGCCCAGTAGTATACTTTTATACGCAGAGCCTATTAAACAGATCATTTGTACTTTCAAAAAAAGATTGGTTTCATTTTATACCAACACTACTCTATTTAATATATAGTTTAATCATTTTTATTACTGATAAACTTATACTTGACAAGTATTATTTTTATGCAGACGGCAGAGATAAAGACCTTGCTAATTGGTATCAAGCAGCAGGTTTAATCTCTATGGGTTTTTATCTAATTTTGAGTCTGCGATATTATGCTAATTATAAAAAGTTAATTTTTGATACTGTTAGTTATGCTGAAACTATACTATTCAACTGGATCAGGAATTTTATGATTGCATTTTTATGTATTCTAATTCTTCGTATTTTATTTTTTATTCTGAACCCTGATTGGGGCGAATTTGGAAGTCAGTTTTGGCATTATATTTCTTTCTCTTTCGTGTTTTATTACATTTCTATAAATGGCTATACCAATGCTGTAAAATCATCTGTTTTTTATATTACTAATTCTAAAAATGAAGCAATTTTCACTAAAACAGATGAGCAAAAAACAGTATTACAAGATATAGGAGTTGATAAAGATATTGAGCTTTGGAAAGCTAAGATTCTTGTTTTAATTACAGAAGGTAAAATTCACGAAAATCCAACATTAACGTTAGCAGATGTCGCTGAAAAGCTAAATACACATACTAAAACCATTTCTTCAGTTATAAATAATGGCTTTGAAATGAATTTCAATGATTTTATCAATCATTATCGCGTAGAAGCCGTAATTGAAAAACTGAAGAATGGTGAACAAAACACCAAAACACTTTTAGGAATTGCATTAGAATGTGGCTTCAATTCAAAAGCGACATTCAATAGAGCTTTTAAAAAGAATACCTCGCTTTCTCCAAAAGAATACCTTGTTAAATTATCGTAAAAAAAGGTCTCAAATCTAGATTTGCAGCGTTCTATATTGTAATTATCATGACTTTTGATGCAAATTAAAATTTTATGATGAAAAAAATAACCATTCTATTAGTTCTTCTTCTTCCAACTTTAACTTTTGCTCAAGAACAAGTAAAAAAAATTGATTCAATTGTTAATTCAAAAATTGAAGAAAATGATCCTGGACTAATGGTTGGTATTGTAAAAGATGGCAACATCATTTATGAAAAATACCGTGGTCTAGCAAATCTTGAGCATCAAGTAAAAGTTAGTGAAAAAACACGTTCCAACATTGCTTCTACCGCTAAACAATTTACAGCATTGATGATCTTACAACTATCACTAAATAATAAACTAAGCTTAGAAAGCGATATCAGAACATATATACCCTCATTGTATCCTAAGGTGAAAGACACAATAAAGATTCGACATTTATTGAATCACACCAGTGGAATTAGAGATTATGTTGACTTGATGAGTATAAAGAATAAAATTTGGTGGAAACAAGTAGGCTTAGATAATGACGATGTAATTGAATTGATAGAAAAACAAGAGGAACTGGCTTTTAAACCTGGATCAAAATATACGTACAGCAATTCTGGTTATAATATCCTTGCAAAAATCATTGAAAAAGTTTCAGAAAAAAGCTTCAATGATTACTCAAAACAATTCTTCGAAGATTTAGGAATGAATGAAACTTCATTTGTTAAACGTTACATGAGTGTTATTCCTAATAGAGCTAATCCTTATTCTGATTGGGGATATGGTGAATGGTTTCATACTCCAACAATAACTAAAACTAATGGTGAAGGGTTTCTGTATACAACACTTAAAGATCAATTAATCTACGAGCAGGCTTTACAAAATGCGAATCTCAACAATAATATTTTATTGATTAAAAGTCAGCTGCCTATTCCTAATAGCGAAATAACAACTTATGGGTTTGGACTTAAACTCAAAAATCGTTTAAATAGATCAGCTATACACCACGATGGTGTTACGCATTCATATCATTCACAAACGATTCGATTCCCTGAAGAAAAACTAACTGTTTTTATAATGAGTAATCATGGTAATATAAGGAGTGACCTTATTGCTGATGAAATTGCATCTGTTTTACTTCCTAAGAAAGAAATAATACGGAAAGAAACATATGATAATCAGTTCTACAAAGTTTCAAATGATAAAGAACAACAAATTCTAGGAAAATATATTTCTCCTAGTGGATCGTTGATTCGAATTGAAGATGATAAAGGAAAGACGTATTACAGAGATGCAGAAAGCGGTTACGATTTTGAGATCACCAAAGACAGTAAAAATATGTATTCATTTGTTTATAATCCCAAAATGAAAACAGTTTTTTACAAAAATGAAATGATTTTATTTTCCCCAGAAGGTTGGACTAAAACAAATAAAAGAAGTCCTGACTTATCAGCTTCTTTTGAAGATTTAAACGGTATTGTAGGCACTTATTACAGTAGTGAATTAGAAATGAGTTTTGAGCTTAAACTAACCAAAAAGAACACGCTCAAAATAGTAATTTCAAATCGTGATAACGAATTAGACGTTCAAATTCTCAATAGAAATGAGTTATTAGCTGACAATTACATTATTATGAAAGTTGAAAGAGATGTGTTTGATAGGGCTACTGATATATTAGTAACTGTTAGTAATAGAGCTAAGAATAACAGATTCAGAAAGAAAACAAATTTAAAGTTTCAACCAAAAATAACTACAGAAAATGGAACTATTCAAGTAACAACGATTGGGTCAATAGATGGAGAAACTTCAGATATTCTATTGACCAAAAACCATCCAAATGGAAACGAGATTTGGAATAAGAAATTTGGTGGTAAAAGCTACGACAAAGCCAGTTCGATACTGGCTACCAACAATGGATATCTTATTATAGGGTCAACAAGTTCATATGGCAACGGAAACTATGATATGTTTGTCATTAAAACAGATAAACAAGGAAATAAAATTTGGCAAAACTCTTATGGTGATTTTTACAATGAATATGGCTATTCAGCTGAAAAAACAGACAATGGGTATTTGATAAAAGGAACTAAACAATATTGCACTTCAAACAGTGACATATTTAATAGAAAGTGTACTAATAATGTTTGGGTTGTAGCCATCGATAAAAATGGGAACGAAATTTCAAATACAGTTTTAGAAGAAATCAAAAAGGATTATAATTAACATCTATATAGTTAATAGCTTCCTGCTGACTTAACACGGCAAATTTTTTATAACGATTATGAACGTCCACAATTTCATCTAAAGCCTTTTCAACCAATGGTTTATTTTTCCATGTATTGAGGTGTGCAACTACTGTTTTTAAACAGCCATTTTTATATGCTATTTGCCCAAGCACATGTACCAATGTATCTGAAACACGCTTGGTATTATCAAACTCTAGCACTTTGAGTAATGGCAAAATATCTTGAGGATGTGTTCGACCACGAAGCTCAATCCCATGACATATTTCACGCCTAATCTCTTTGTTGGGATGTTTTAAATATGGCTTTGCCCAAGCGAGAACTGGAACAGGATTTTTCTCTCCCATTTTTTTAATAGACCCAATCACAGCATTCCTAACACGGTGATGATGATCAAATAACCCAACATCCATGATACGTTGTATCTTATCAAAATGAAATTTACCAATCTCTCCAGCAGCATTAATTACAGTTTGACGAATGAGTTCATCTTTAAACTCTAAGAGCTCATTTAAGGTAGAAATAATTTGGTATTGTAACTGTGGTTGAACATAGAAGATTTTGCCTGTTGCCAAGTAAGCGGTCTTTCGAATGTAAGTATCCTCATCTGAAAAATAACTCACTATATTTTGTGTTCTCTGTTTAGCTAAGTCTTTTACAATAAGCTCCTTTATTTTTTCAACAAGAGCATCGCGTTCAGGTTTTGACAAATCGTAAAAAGCCATACTATCTCAACTATTTATTCTTTAATTACTTCCAATTTATAACCCACACCATGAACATTAGTTATTTTTATACTTGGATCATCATTGAATTTCTTTCTCAACTTAGAAATATAAGTGTCTAAGCTTCTACCAACAAAAACACCATTATCTTCCCAAACTCTTCGTTCTAATTCTTCACGTTTTACAACGTCATTCAAATGCTCATAGAAAATCTCTAATAATTCGCATTCTTTCTTTGAAAGACTGATCTCTTGTGCTGATTTTACCAGCTTGTGTTTCTCCGGATAAAAACGAAAACTTCCAATAGCAGCATAATTTTTATTAGGTTTACGGTTTGATGTACTTGATCTCTTATGGTAATACATCATGAAGATCATTAGTAATGTAATACCTAATAAACCAATCCAAATAACATTACTTTTATAAAATGGCACTGTTATATCTGTAAAATATACTTCAATAAAATAACAATTATTAGGCAATAGCCTTCCTGCACATGGAATTATAGTCTGTTCTTCGGAAGCACTCATTTTATAACTATAAGCAACTTCTTCATCTGAACATTGAATGACTTCAACACGGTAATTTTCTGTAAGTGAAGCTTTATTGAAACTTTGTTGTATAACTTCTACTAAATTACTTGGATCAAATGACAAGTCATTATCAAGAGAAAGTCTATACTTTGAAACCTCAAGAACTACAACAGGTAAAATCAAAGAGGTTGAGTCTTTATTAGATAGCAGTAGTTGATTACCTGCGTCACGTAATGCAATTTTAACACGCTCAGTAGGGACTTCATTCTTTTTGTCTAAACAAGAAGTAATAAAGGACAGCCATAATATTACACTAAGTGTAACTAATAAAGGGTTGCATATTCTATTCATAATGACTGTAAATAACAGACAATTTTATGACTTTTTACAATGGTTGACACTTCTTTTACACTTTTTTGACACTCTTTTGATGAGCTCAAGATAGTTTTATCAAAAAAACAAAAAATCATTTAAACATCATGAAAAAACAAACAGTATTACTCGTATTTACAATTTGTACAATGGCATTGTCTTTTGCTCAAACCTCATCTAAGACTCAAGAAAAATTAACTATCAATACGTCAAAGAGTGAAATCAAATGGTCTGCTGATTATGCATTCTATTTTGGAGGGCATTATGGAACCATAATGTTCAAAGAAGGCTTTTTCATAAAGTCTAATGATGTTATTTCAGGAGGAGAGTTTGTTATTGATATGCACTCTATCAAAAATACCGATATCGAAAAAGAAGACGCTAACTTAAGTCTTGTAGACCATCTGAAAGATGGAGATTTCTTTGATGTAAAAAAGTTTCCCACTGCTAAGCTTATCATAACTAACGTCATCTATCATGATCCTACACACATGAAAATAATAGCCGATCTTACTATAAAAGGAAAAACCATGCCCATAGATTTTCAAGCTGAAGTTGATTTTAAAACAAAACAAATGCTAACAAAGTTTAAAATTGATCGTACCCGTTGGGAAATTAATTATGGCTCAAAAAGCTTAAAAGAAAACTTACAGAATAGTGTGATCTCAGATGCCATAGGATTTGAAGTAAAGCTTAGTTTATAATTTTTAACAACACAAAATGCCTCTCAATTATTCTTAATGATTTAGAGGCAAACAAATTTATATACTTAGTGATCTATTGATATACAATTGTTGATTGCCTTTTTTCAACGCTTAACGCTATCGTATTTCCAAATACCAAGGCGCGATTATCTTTTTCATGACCAGCAGGCATGTTAAACGCTATTGGAAAATCATAATCTGCCAAAGCATCTAAAATTAATTGTTCAATAGAGGTTCCCCAAAGTGTGGTGTTCTTTCTTAGTTTACTCATATCTCCAACTACAACTCCTTTACAATTATCAAAATAACCAGCACGTTTCAAACTTTGTAACATACGGTCAATATGATATTTGTACTCACCAATTTCTTCGATGAACAATATTTTTCCAGAAACATCAATACTGGTTTTAGAACCTAGCATGGTATGTAACATGGTTAGATTTCCACCAACTAATTGACCTTGAGAATCACCTACTCTGTTATAATTTGAACCTTCAAGCGTATAGTTAATTGGACTCCCAAATATGGCAGATTTAAAAGTATCGATCGATGTTTTAACCTCTTCGAGATCTTTGGTCAAACTCACACACATTAGAGCATGAATACTTTGATACCCTTCATTGTGGACTTGATTATGCAAGGCTGTAATATCACTATAACCAATAATCCATTTAGGATTAATTTTGAACTTAGTATAATCTAACTTATCTAAAATACGAACAGTACCATAACCGCCTCTAGCACACCAAATAGCACTAATTTTTGGGTTATCTAATGCATTTTGAAAATCTTCACAACGTTCGGCATCAGTACCTGCAAAATGATCTGCTTTACTAAATACATGTTTACCTACTACTGCGTGTAAACCCCAACTTTTCAATAAAGCCACTGCTTGTTCAACTTCATCATTTCTGTTTTTCAATATGCCCGAAGGTGCAACAATAGCTACAGTATCTCCAGTTTTCAAATAAGGTGGTTGTATCAAAGCCGTTTGATTTTGTTTTACAGATTTATTTTGAGCTGTTCCTTTTCCAAAGAAAAAACTAAAACAACATATCAGGAAAAAATAATGCATTTTCGACATGTTGTAAATGTACATTTTTTTTCAATATGGCTTGCAAAATGTGTACTTTTGTAGCTTGTTAAAAAACGAATTCAGAATGCCTAAAAGATATACAATTACTGCTGCTTTACCCTATACAAATGGTCCAATACATATTGGGCACTTAGCAGGTGTCTATGTTCCTGCAGATATATATGCGCGCTACAAACGGTTAACCGGAAATGATGTCGCTTTTATTTGTGGTAGTGACGAACATGGTGTACCTATAACAATTAAAGCTAAAAAGGAAGGGGTTAGCCCTCAAGATATTGTAGATAAATATCATGCAATCATTAAAAAATCATTTGAGGATTTTGGTATTACTTTCGACAATTATTCACGTACTTCAGCAAAAATTCATCACGACACAGCTTCTGAGTTCTTTAAAACCTTATACGATAAGCATGAGTTTTTAGAAGAAGTTACAGCTCAATTATACGATGAGGAGGCGAATCAGTTTTTAGCCGATCGTTTCGTAACTGGAACCTGTCCAAAATGCGGCAATGAAGAAGCATATGGTGATCAATGCGAAAATTGTGGGTCTAGTTTAAATGCTACAGACCTTATCAATCCTAAATCAGCAATTACTGGTAATGTTCCAACTTTAAAAGAAACAAAACACTGGTTTTTACCACTCAATAAATATGAAGACTTTTTAAAAGACTGGATTTTGAAAGGTCACAAAAACGACTGGAAGCCTAATGTCTATGGTCAAGTAAAATCATGGATCGACGATGGCTTAAGGCCGCGAGCTGTTACACGGGATTTAGATTGGGGAATTCCAGTACCAGTTTCTGGTGGTGAAGGTAAAGTACTCTATGTATGGTTTGATGCACCTATTGGCTACATCTCTGCTACCAAAGAATGGGCTGCAAAAGAGGGTAAAGATTGGGAACCATATTGGAAAGATGGAAACACTAAATTAGTACACTTTATTGGTAAAGACAATATTGTGTTTCACTGTATAATTTTTCCGTCAATGTTAAAAGCAGAAGGCTCTTATATTTTACCTGATAATGTTCCTGCGAATGAGTTCTTGAATTTAGAAGGTAATAAGCTATCAACCTCTAAAAACTGGGCAGTTTGGCTACCTGATTATTTAGAAGACTTTCCAAATCAGCAAGATGTATTACGTTACGCATTGACTGCTAATGCACCTGAAAGTAAGGATAATGATTTTACGTGGAAAGATTTTCAAGCAAGGAATAACAATGAGTTGGTTGCCATTTTTGGAAACTTCATTAATCGTGTTGTTGTTCTTACCAATAAGTATTATGATGGTGTTACACCTGAAGCTTCTGAATTATCACAAGTAGACGAAGAAACGCTAGCGGCTGTTAAAGCTTATCCTTCGGTAATTGAAAGTTCAATTGAACGTTACCGTTTTAGAGAAGCTAGTCAAGAATTAATCAACCTGGCTCGCTTAGGAAATAAATATTTGGCAGATGAAGAACCTTGGAAATTGATTAAAACAGATGAAGCTAGAACTAAGACGATCATGTTTGTAGCACTTCAAATTGCAAGTGCTCTAGCTACATTAAGTGAACCCTTTTTACCATTTACTTCAGATAAATTAAAAAAGATTTTAAATGCAACTGACAACTCGTGGCATGATGTATCTTCAAAAATCACATTACTCGCTTCAGGACATCAAATTGGAAAAGGTGAATTGTTATTTTCAAAAATTGAAGATCAAACCATCCAAGAACAGCTCGATAAGTTAGAAGCAAGTAAAAAAGCCAACGAAGCTGCTAATAAAACACTTGAGCCTCAGAAAGATATTATTACATTTGAAGACTTTACTAAACTAGATATGAGAGTTGGCACTATCTTAGAAGCAGAAAAAATGCCAAAAACTAAGAAGTTGCTTATTTTAAAAGTAGATACAGGAATCGATACAAGAACTATTGTTTCTGGTATTGCTGAAAGCTTTACGCCTGAAGAAGTGATTGGAAAGCAAGTGACAGTTTTAGTCAATTTGGCACCAAGAAAACTTCGTGGTGTTGAAAGTGAAGGGATGATCTTAATGACCGAAACTTCAGAAGGGGAACTGGTATTTGTAAATCCAGATACTACAGTTAATAGTGGTTTGCAAATTAGCTAACTATCGTGTCTATAGCGCCAAATACGAAACAAACTTCAATATCAGAATATCTGTCTTTGTTTACAATGACAGTACTTACTTGTATTGCTGTATATAATAAAAGTGTTAGTGTATTTTATTTATTGTATTTGTTTTGGTGGGACGAACTTTTAAAAACTAGTTTTGATTTGCTGAAATACGTGAGTAAAAAACAAGAATTAAACTTACCTAAAAGTAGTTTAATTAATATTAGAACTCGTTTTTTCTTCTTAATGATCTACATTGTATTCATTGTTGTCATTTTTGGTTTCGTAATAGACTGGAAAAATAATGATTTAGTTATAAACAACGTTGCGGTCCTGCTATTTAAGAATACGCTTTTTAATTTTAGTTTGGTAACATTTCTATGTCGAGAAGTATACCTATACTTTCGTGAAGAGAATTTATTTATAGGACATCATATTTTGTCTCAAGGAATAATCACACTTCACCTATCCTTAATTTTTGGTATTTTGTTATGGTTTTTTTTAACTCAAAAAATACAATTATTTGAAGCCTATGCTAGTATTATTGCTCTTATACCATTTTTATTGATAAAGCTCTATTTTGAAGTTAGAGAAATTCAGCATAATCAAAAAAAGCGTTTAAGTTTATTAAAGGCAAAATAACCTATGCTTAGTTATTTTTATAATCTTTGATCAATTTACCGCGACTAAATTCTCCGTAAATTTGATTTTCAGTATCTCTGTAAGTCACTACGGCTTTTCCTGTTAATTCTCCTCCTGTGATCACACCAAAATAAATAGACTTCTGATCAACATACATTCCTGTTCCTTCCCTATTACCATTATTCCCGTATTGCCCAATGTAAAACGTATTTATTTTTACCCATTGATATTGTCCAACTTTATAACGCTTTCCTGAATTAAAAAATCCTGAGTAAATATCTCCATTATCATATTTAATACTTCCATAGCCATTAGTACAATTCCCTAAACAATTACTACCAGAAATAACACCATTTTTATAATCATTTAACATGTCTTTTATCAGTTTTCCATCACTATAAATGCCAGCTTGAGTTGTTTTATCATTAGTAACAACATAACCGTATCCATTCATTGTATTATTATACCATTCACCATAGTATTGTGATCCTGAAGCTTGCCAATAATATATGCCAAATCCAGACTTATTTCCAAAAGCATAATTTCCAGTATATCTATCACCATTAGCAAAAATTTGTATGGCGTAGCCATGTGATTTTCCAGAACTAAAAAACCCTTTAATTGTAGTGCCATTTTCAAATTTATAAGTTCCATAGCCATCACTACAGTTGCCTGAAATACAACCTGAAGTTAATACATTTTTAGAGGCATTGTTATTTATAGAATTAGATACTTGTTTTGAATCGTTAAGCTTGTATGTATCTGTTTGCGAATTATATTTACGTCCAGGATAAATAGTTGAAGGTCTTGCCTCTTTATAATCTGGCAAATAATAAGTAGGTTCTTTTGCTTTAAACAAAACTCCATCTGTATTATTAAATGCAATTGTGTAATCTGAATTATTTAAAACCTTACCTTGGTGTATAGTCATCACTTTGCCATCTTCTTTTATGAAAAGGATATTGTCTTTAGAATTTAATTCTTGAAGCGGATAAAATGTAAAACTCTTAGTTGGGTCAAATTTATTGAATAGTGTTTTATTTAGATTTGCATCATAACAAATGTAATAGTTTGATTGTGTAATTACCTTGTATGTATTTGGCAAATAAATTGAATTTGTAATACTAGCACCTTCATAATTCAAAAATTTACTTCCGCTAGAAATTTCAAGGTAAGCATTGCTATTCATGTAAACTTTGCTAAAATTTTGAGTGGTGTTATTTTTGGTTTCATTAAAAATATCTTCAAGGATTAAGTATTGCGATTTAAAAACATCATAGATCATCATGTGTTTATTATTGATAATTCTGGCATAAATAATATCGATTCGTTTACCATTTAAAAAAAACTTACAATCTAAAATCTTATTAAAACTTGAAATAGAGGGTTTGTTATAAACTACAGAAAACTGATTTGATTGCTTTTTAATGTCTCTAAAATAAATAGCTGAACTTTTATAACTGCTTATTGGGTTTCCGTTGTCATCAAAAGTCATTTTTAAGTCATAGTTTCCTTGGCTAATAAGGTGTCCATCTTTGTAAACAAAAGATGTCTTTAACTCAGGTGTTTTACTCATATCTGTTTCGTAAACTGTAAGCAAACCTCCATTCTTTTGGTAACTGTAGGTTTTTATTTTACCATATTCATTACTTTTTATAAGACGTCCTTTATTATCGTATTCATAGACTTTATCAGATCCATGAGTTGATTTAACTCTAATTAACAACCCTTTTTGATCATACTCGTAGGTCTCAGTTTGAAACCCGTTAAAAGGATATGTCTTTCTTTCAATATGCCCATTAGCATTAAAATAAAATGATTGTCCACTTGTAGTTGCAAACGGAAGGCCATTTTTATATAAGTACTTACCAATATCAAAGGTTTTTTCTTGAATTAAGAATCCGTTTTTGTCAAACATAAATTCTTCAAAAGTGAATACATCTCCTTTTAAGTTGAAATGTTCTTTTTTATACTTCAACACAATTGGATTTTTTGGCGCATTTATTAGATCTATATTTTGAGCACATATAGATGAATAAAATGCCAACATGAAACCTACAAACAATAACCTCATACGACTAGATTTTAATGAAGATAAATGTAGTATCTACTAGCAAATGAATCCATACGACGAATGACGTATATTAAGAATAATAAATCATCATCCTAGAAATCCAATTACTTGTTTACTTTTGAGAGTCTTAAACTAAAGATTAGATTTAGTATTTTTAATGGATATATCATTTGAATTAATATTCAAACGATATGCATCACTTTCAAGAATCTTAAGTTGTTAATTTTGAATTAAAATAAAAAAATATGAAACGAATACTATTACTATTAACCATATTTTGCTTGCTATCTTGCGGAGCATCTAAAACCGTTAGGAACTCAAAAAAGGTCATCAAAGGGAACTGGACGCTAAACGCTATTACTTATAGTAAATCAGGAACATACAATGTAACCTTATTAAATGATGCTAGCAAAACGTGCTTTGAAGGAAGCAGCTGGCAGTTTATACCAAACAACAATACTGGTGTTTACACAATAAACAGTCTGAGTTGTCCTGAAGGCGATCGAAACTTTATATTTACCATTGATGAAGTTGACGAAACTACAGGTCTCTATGATTTCTTGTTAAAACCAACGAATGAAAAAGGCAAGTCAGAAACAAACTCTGGTTTTAGATTGAATCTTACCGCTCTTACAAACACGACTATGCAATGGCAACAAAGCTTAACTGTAGAAGGAAGTCCTTTTATAATATCTATGAACTTTATAAAAACACAATAATTATGAAATTATATTCAAATAAAATTATAGTAGGCTTTATGGCTATAATCATAACGATTAGCTTAACCAACTGCAAAGCTGTACAAAATTCGAATAATAAGCAAAAGGGAGCTGTAATTGGTGCTGCTGGTGGTGCAATATTAGGAGCCATAATTGGTAATAATGTTGGTAAAGGTGGAAATGGTGAACTTGGTGCTGTGATTGGTGGTGTTGTTGGTGGTGCTGCAGGGATCATCATTGGAAATAAGATGGATAAACAAGCACAAGAAATAGAGAATGAAATTCCTGGAGCTGTTGTAGAGCGTGTTGATGATGGTATTGTTGTTACTTTTGATGAAAATAGCGGTGTATATTTCAACACAGATAAGTATAACATTAATAGTGCTTCACAGAATACGTTGAATAAGTTAGCTGGTGTATTCAAAGAATATCCAGACACCAACATATTAGTCGTAGGGCATACAGACTCTGTAGGTTCTGAAGATTATAACATGACACTATCTAAGAATAGAGCCTATGCAGTATCTGATTATTTAACTAGTGTAGGTATAAACAATGGTAGACTCACCACAAATTGGTTTGGTGAATCACAACCAATGCATGATAATTCTACTGCAGAGGGTCGCGCAAAAAACAGACGTGTAAATGTAGCCATCCTTCCAAATCAACAAATGATTGAAGAAGCTAAGCAGGAAGCTCAAAAAAATTAAGCATTCAAATTAATATATCATAAAACAAGTTCATTCTGAGCTTGTTTTTTTATTATTATTTTTGAAATTCTATGCTAAAAATTGCCTTTCACCCCATTTATAAACATCCACTACCTGAAGGTCATCGGTTTCCAATGTTAAAGTATGAACTGTTGCCTGAGCAACTTCTTTATGAAGGCACGTGTACTAGCGAAAACTTCTTTCTGCCTGAAATCCCTAATGATCAGCATATTATTAATGTTCATACTGAAGCCTATTATCAAGACTTAAAACAACTAACTTTAGATAAAAGGGCTGCTCGTAAAATTGGATTTCCGCTAAGTAGAGCTCTAGTAGAACGTGAAGTCATAATTGCTGATGGTACCATTAAAGCAAGTAAATTTGCTCTGCAATATGGCATTGCTATGAACATTGCTGGTGGGACACACCATGCCTATACCAATCGTGGTGAGGCGTTTTGTTTATTGAATGACCAAGCTATAGGTGCACGATATCTCCAAAAACAAAATTTAGTACAACGAATTTTAATTGTTGACCTTGATGTGCATCAAGGTAATGGAACAGCAGAAATCTTCCAAAATGATACTTCTGTATTTACGTTTTCAATGCACGGAAAAAGTAATTATCCCTTTAAAAAAGAACATAGTGATCTCGATATAGCACTAGAGAACGACACCGACGATACAACATATTTATCTATTCTTTATGAAGTACTTCCAAAATTAATCACACAAGAGCAGCCTGATTTTATCTATTACCTCTCTGGTGTTGATGTTATTGTATCAGATAAATTAGGGAAATTAGGAATGACTTTAGCGGGTTGTAAAGCAAGAGACCGATTTGTTCTTGAAACTTGTAAGTTAAATCAGATTCCTGTAATGTGTAGTATGGGAGGTGGTTATTCTCCAGATATTAAGATTATCGTTGAAGCACATGCTAACACCTACAGATTGGCTCAGGAAATTTTCTTTTAATGCTAAAAATACACTTTAAAGGTCACATTAGGTGTGAAATCAAGTGATTGCTGCTCGGTTTCATTTATAGTAGTCCCATTAAATCTATAAAAATTATTAATAGCGTTTTTTTGGTCAAACACATTCCATACAGATACCCCAATATTAGCTTTAGTATTTGAACCTAATTTAAAATTATACAATGCAGATATATCTACTCTGAAATAGTCTTGTAATTGTGATGTATTGGTGGCTTCGTAGTTAATATCATTATCAACGATTTCATTGCCTGTGACCGGATTTGTATTTGGCTTTCCAGAATTCCAATTCAAACCTACAGAAACCTTCAACCGATCAAAGGTATAATTTGTTCCAAAAGTTAAAGCATGTGTAATGTCTAAATTACTAGGAAAAGTGTATTCTGGTAGTGACTTGAAAATATAGTTACTATTCATGTAGGAGTAGCTTAACCAAGAACTCAAACGTTCAATTTGTTTTCTTACAATAAAATCTATACCTCTAACGTCATATTCACCATTGGTTTTAATGAACTCATATTGATTTTGAAATCCTTGACTTTGAGTCGTTATTCCACTTACCTTTTTATAATAGGCTTCTGTACTCACGAGCCATCCTCTTTGATTAAATGTAATCCCCATTGAAACTTGACGACTTCTAATGACTGGAATTTCGCTATCATTAGACAGCTGCCATCTACGTTTTTCAATACCTAGAAAATCGTTTTGAAAATTGATGACTTGTGATGTGTTTTGATGTTTATATGCTCCTAAGATCTCAAAAGAAAAATAATCTAAGAATTTATGAGAAAAACTTAGTCTAGGTTCAAGAATATGCTTACTAAATTTATCGATATAGTTATATCTTAATCCTATATTTAAACTGGTATGCTTGTTTTTTGACTTATAGAACAACTGAGAGAAGACACCATGAGTTCTGACAACTTCAGAAACTAACGATCTAAAAATAGGGTTGTCTACATCGTCTAGATTAGTAATCCCTGTTTCGACAAAATGGTAGCCACTTAGAAGAGATAATCTGTTAGTTATTTTATAATTAGCTTTTAGCTTCAAACTTGTTTCAGACACTTTATTCTCTTGAAGAAATCGTTGCGAATCTAAAATATTGGAGTTAATCGATTTGAGTTGATAATCGGTTTCATATGCTTCAAAAATAGTTTGCCATTTAGCATTCCATGATCTTGAATATTGTATTGCACCTGCAATGCTATTTTGCTTTAAACTACTTTCTCTAGAGTTGGTCATTGTATTTTCATTAAAAATCAATTGGTTAGCAACATTTATAAAGTTTATTCTCAATTCATCATTATCGCTAATATTATATATCCAACGCAATGACATGTCATAAAAATCAAATTGTTTATCTGAATTTATAATACTATTTGTATTGCTCTCTAATTCTGTATCTTGAGCTATACGCTCAAAAAAATTGTCGTACGTAGGTGTTTGTGTTAAATCGCTTATAGATTTTCGAGCAGCTATTTGAAGCGATGATTTACCTAGTGGTACATCTACAAACCCGTTAGCATCAGTAAAATTAACTCCCAAATTACCGTTGAATTCTTTACTGGTCTCTTTTTCAGTTTCCATGACAATTGTTCCAGATACGCCATCGGTTCGATCTACTGTAGCGCCATTTTTAATAAGCGATACTTGCTGTGTGATTTGTGGATTGAACATGGATATGAGTCCGAAAAAATGCCCAGATTGATACATCTTAATATCATCCCATAAAATTAAATTTTGATCATGTGTTCCAGCTCTTATATTAATATTAGAAACTGTTTCATTAATACTTTGTATCCCAGGAAACGCCTGAATTGACTGCAATACATCTGCATCAACTAGACCAGGAAGAATATCAAAATCGGAAATGTCTATTTCAAAAGAACCATCATTTAGTTTATTGATTCCTTTTACAATATAACTAGATACTAAAATTTCTGATAGCTCTTGGATTGGTTGGTTTTTGTTAGCAATAATCAATACTGTACCTGTGTTGGTCAAGCTAAAAATTAAATTGGTACTATCTTCTAAATAACTTAGTACATCTTCTAATTTCAACTGTTTCTTAGGTGGCAACAATACGATTTCGGTAATAATATCTTCAGCATAATTAAACTGAATACGATATTGAGATTCTAATGCATTTAAAATTTCAATCAAGGGTAATACATTTGTGTTCTCTTGAGCACTAGACTTAAAAGAATAAACAAAACTTAATATCACTATAAAAAAATACCGCTTAATTTTTATGGTCATGAATTAGAACTTGGTTGGGTGAACTAATTTCAAATTTAAGATCCATAGGCAAGGTTATTGCCGCTAGAGCTTCTTCAATATTGTTGTGAGTGAAACCGCCTGTAAATGTTCGTGCTACATTAACCTCTTTAAGCATTACTGTAATGTTATACTGTCGCTCTAACTCTGCAACCACATCTTTGAATGGAACAGCTTTAAAGCTACTCTTATCATTGATCCAATTAGGCTCAGTATCTAATGTATTATCTTGAGTAAATTTTTCATTTAAAATACGATAGGTGTCTCCTGCTAATAATTGTCTGGTTGTGGTATCTGAAGTAACTTTCACAATACCTTCATAGCATATAACTTCAAAAAAATTAGATCGTTGTTTTACATTAAATTCTGTTCCCACAACTGTAACGGTTCCACTTGATGTAACAACTGCAAATGTTTTCCCTTTTGCAACTTTAAAATAGGCTTCTCCTTTTAAAGTCAAGCTTCGTTCAGAGTCCCAAGTGCCAATATCATAACTTATTTGAGAATCAGCATTCAATGTTATCTTAGACTGATCTGGCAAATTAATACTCATTTTTTCTCCAGCTAAGGTGTGCTCTTCTGTAAACTCTTGATTATTGAAAAAAGTAAAATATAACCCAAGTGCAATTACAATTACACTCGCTATACGAAGTGTTTGGTTAAACCAATTCAATCGTTTTACAAGTGGTTGCTCTTGATAGGCACTTCTAAATGTGTCAAAATCTTCAATAGTAGAAAATTTTGAGGCTTTAAAATGCTTAGCCATATCAATAATTTTTTGATTTGATTGATAGTCTTCGCGCTTACTAAATGCATGCATTTCAACATCTGTAAGTGCATTATTTAACCATTTTTCTAACAGCTCATCTTTATCCATAAAATCACTTCCTATTAATATAACAACATAAAGTTCTTTTTTCCTTATTATTTTATTTTAAATCCTTCCAGTTCTTTTTTCAAAACTTTAAATGCACTATAAATTCTATACTCAACTACTTTATGAGTCACTCCTAAATAAGCAGCGATCTCACTGTGTTTTTTACCTTCAATTTTATTCAATAAAAAAGCAACACGTTGGTCTTCTGTTAGCTTCGAGAGCACTTTCTCGTACTTTTCTAGATATTGCTCTTGCTCTAAAATGAACTCAGGAGTTTCATTAGTATAATGCTTGGGTTTTATTTTTTGATACTTTAAAACTACTTTATGATGTTTAATATCGTTGAGCACCATATTATTAGCTACAGTAAAAAGATACGATTTTGCTTTAGTAAAGCTTATGGTTTTGCAGTTATCCCAAAGCTTGATGAACGCTTCTTGTACTTTGTCTTTAGGATTGAACTGTGCACCATATTTATAGTAGAGAAAATCGTGTACATCCTTCGCATATTTATTATAAATACGTTCAAAGGTTTGCGTTTCACAGATGTTATCAGTTACGTTTTTTGACAAGTTTTCTAGTGTTTGGATAAAGGTATTGAAATATTTTTTTAAAAAGTTCAGTAGTTTTTAAATCTCAGTTGTTATATATTAAATGACACGAATTAAATCAACTAAACACATGAAGTTACAAGTTTTTATTGTATTGCTTTTTTCAATTAGCGTCATTTTTATATCATGTAGAAAAGAGGAGACTGAATTAATAACTGCACCAGAAGATGAGATTTTAACTCCAGAATCTAGTGTGGTATTACTCATGCAACGTACTGCATCAAATGATGGATCAATAGATAATATCATTGATAATGCAAATTGCTTTGATATTGCTTTTCCATATACTGTTAATGTAAACGGACAAACAATCGCAATTAATTCTGATTTTGATTACAACCTTGTTGAATGCGTTTTTGAAGAAGAAGATGACGATAATGATACTATAGATCTCATGTTCCCAATTACCATTATATTAAATGATTATTCTGAAGTCACTATCGATACTCTTACAGCTCTTAATACATATGCTGCAAATTGTAGTGGTGAAAATGTGACTGATGATGATATTGAATGCTTAGATTTTCAATATCCAATTGTTGCTTCATTATTCAATTCAAACAGTGAATTAATCGATATTATCAGTTTAACTAATGATAACGAATTATACCTATTCATTGAAAATATAGATGCTAATGATTTTATAACCATTGAATTTCCTATTACCACCATTCTTGCAGACAACACTCAAATCGTCATTAATAATCTTGATGAATTAGAATTAGCCATTGAAAATGCCATCGATATCTGTGATGAAGATGACGATTATGATTATAATGACGATGACTGCAATAATTGTACACAAGCTCAAGTTGAAACCTTTTTAACAGGTTGTTCTGATTGGATGGTGAATAGACTTTTGCGTAATGACACAAATTATGACAGTGCCTATGAAGGTTATGCTTTCAATTTCTTTGAAGATGGTACGCTTTCTGTTTTTTGGAATACCACCACTGTTTTTGGTACTTGGACCACTAGTGGCGCAGCTAATAATATTGAAATTTTAATAGACATCCCAAGTCTACCTTTATGTAATAATAACTGGATATTATACGAAATCAAACAATGTTCTTCTGAAACAGAAATTGATTTAAGGGTTGGTACAATAGACCGGTTAAAATATGAGAACAATTGCAATTAATTATTTGCATTTAAAATTAGAAATTATGCGTAAGAGGATTATCGTTTTATTGGTTTTATTACTCACTGTAATAGTTGGATATAATTACATCTATCAAGATCATAGAGATATTAAAAATGAAGTGGCTGAATATAGTATTTCATCAAATGAAATTGCACTCATGTTCTTTGAAAATGCAACTCGTTCAGAACAAAAGCTATTAAACAAGACCATTGAAGTGTCTGGTGCTATATCTGAAATCAATGTTGGTGAGGTTACAATAGACGATAAAATATTTTGCCAGCTATCAAATAAAACATTAACACTAACAAAAGGCGATGAGCATATAAAAATAAAAGGACGTGTTATAGGCTACGACGACTTACTCGAACAAGTAAAATTAGATCAATGCATCATACTAAATCAATAATCATTAAATACAAATATCATGAAGAAAAATTACATTTTTAAAGGACTTTTAGTTCTCGTACTTACACTGTTTTTAAACAGTCAAATAAACGCACAAGCTCAATTTAGAATTGTTGAAGTTGATCCTGCAACTGAAACGGTAAAAATTCAAAATTTTGGAAATGCAACAGATAATATTGGAGCATATAGATTGTGCTCTTTAATTAGTTATCGAACCTTAAGCTCCCAAACAACAATACAAAGCGGATCTTTTAACTTAGCACCAGGAGAAAGTGTTACTGTAACTGTTAACGATGCGTATTTAAACGATGGAGGTGCAGATTTAGGGTTATACTTACCATCTGGGAGTTTTGGTTTGGCTGCTAATATGGTAGACTTCATGCAATGGGGAAGCGGTGGAAATGGAAGAGAAAATGTTGCTGTTAATAAAGGCATCTGGACTTTAGGTACTTTTATTGATGTTACACCTCCATATCAATATACAGGAAATGGAAGTCAAAATGGCGCACAATTTTGGGATTCGCTTTTAAGTGTAGAAGACTTTGAAAATTTATCTGGATTTAAGTTATATCCTAATCCAGCAAATACTACATTAAATGTAGAATTTAATACTAGTATTGCAAACGGTTCTTTGCAAGTTTTTGATATCCTTGGAAAGGAAGTATTAAGCCACTCATTAGGCTTAGATCTTACAGCACAAGTTGATATTTCTGGTTGGAATGATGGCTTGTATTTAATCAAGATTACATCAGAAAATAGTGAAGCCACAAAGCGTTTTATTAAAAATTAAAACTCAAAATTATACCGTAATTACATTTTAATCTTATTACAAATTATATTAATAAATGAAACTTCTAATTTTATTTATACTGCTATCTATTACCCAATTTTCAGGAGCACAAGATGATTTATTAAACGAAATTGATACAGATTCTATCGGTGACCAATATGCTTCTGCAGCCTTTAAAGGGCTAAAAATTGTAAATTTTGAATCTACCAAACTTGTTGCAAAAAAAGAGTTGACACTTATCGTTTCTCATAGATTTGGTAGCATTGAAAATGGTTTTGATAGTTTTTTCGGTCTTGACGATGCAGTTACAAGGCTTAACTTTGTATACGGTATTACTGATGCCGTAAATATAGGTGTCTCAAGAAGTTCGTTTCAAAAAATATATGAAGCTTCTGCAAAATATAGACTTACGAGACAAAAAGAAAATGGGTTTCCATTTACTATTGTCGGCTTTAATTCAATACTAGTAAATACAGCATTAGAAAAAGAAAACTTACCATTATTAGAATTTAAAGATCGTCTAGGTTATACAGCACAGCTGTTAATTTCCAAAAAAGTAAATACAAAATTGTCATTAGAATTGGCACCTACGTTTTTTCATGACAATTTTGTTGCTTTTGACGAGCAACACAATTCACAATATGCTATTGGTATTGGCGGAAGGCACAAATTAGGTAAGCGATGGTCTATAAATGCAGATTATGGTTGGCATCTAAATAGAGCTGGTAATTCTCCTTTTAAAAACCCATTGTCTATTGGTTTTGACTTAGAAACTGGAGGTCACGTTTTCCAAATGCATTTTTCAAATGCTCAAGCAATGAATACCAATGGTTTTCTTGGTCAAGCAACTGGTAATTGGAGTGATGGTAACATTTACTTTGGATTTAACTTAAGCCGTGTATTTTAAAAACTGTGTTATGAAAAGAATATATATATCATGCCTTTTATTTATTTCATTGTTCTTCAACTGTTCTTATGTGAGTGAAGATGATGTTGTTGAAGAAATTATAATTGAAGGCGACCTTACATATGATAATACAATTAAAACCATCATAGATAATAATTGTATTACATGCCATAATAATCCACCCGTTAATGATGCACCAATGTCTTTATTGACTTATTCTGATGTAAGTGATGCTGTAGAAAATAGAGGGTTAATTGAGCGTATCTCTTCTGATGATTTAGGGTTTGTGATGCCTTTTGGCGGACCCAAATTACCTCAAAACTTAATAGATCTAATCATACAATGGGAAGCGGAAGGTTTAATTGAAAACTAAAACACATGAAACATTTTTTTTTAATGCTATACATGCTTAGTAGTATGCTAGTAATTGGTCAAAGCAAATACTTAACGAAAATAGGATCGCTTTCATTTGAAGCTTCAGTGCCTTCTTTTGAAGAGGTTGCGGCTCAGAACAAATCTGTTACTGCAATTCTAAATACCGAAAACGGCGAGTTTGCAGCTTTAGCTTTAGTTAAAGCATTTCGTTTTAAAAATGCCTTAATGGAAGAGCACTTTAATGAAAATTATGCTGAATCAGACCTACATCCAAAAACTACTTTTAAAGGACTAATTTCTGACTTTGAACTTGAAAAAATATCAGCATTAGAGACATCTTCGCTACTAATGGAAGGCCAACTTACGTTTCATGGCGTTACAAAAAATATTGATCAAATACCAATAACAATGAAAGTTGTAAATGATAGTGTTTTCTTATCTGGTAATTTTTCTGTTTTGGCTTCAGATTATAATATTGAAATTCCAAAAATTGTGAAGAACAAATTATCAAATGAAGTTTTGATCACGTTCAATTTTCAACTTATTAAAAAATAATTGTCTTAAGCTGAATTTCGACTTGCATTTATATTTCCAAAGAGTGAACGAGTAACAATTTTTTCGTAAATGGCAATCTCTTCTTCATTTTTGACCTCAGCTTTTTCTAACTCTTGGATTTTCTTCAATGCGTATTGTTGAATCGTTAGTAGTGGCAATACGATAGATTCTCTAACGCTTATAGAAGCCTTACCTATAGGCTCGTTTTCCATCAACTCACTAGACGATGTTAGCTTTAAAAGCAATCGTTTAGAGGTTTGATATTCGGCATGAATAATCTTCCAGAATTCACCAAATTCATTATCATTAGCCATGTACTTGGTTAAATCAAAAAAAGATTTTGATAAGGACATCATGCTATTTTCTACTAAAGTTTTGAAAAATCTTGAGTTGTTGTATAAGGTCTTTAGCTTATCAAATTCACCTTTAGATTCATAATGTAAGAGTGCAGTTCCTACACCATAAAACCCAGGTACGTTTTGTTTAAGTTGACTCCAACTTCCAACAAAGGGAATTGCTCGTAAATCTTGAAATATAAGTTTATCAGATTTTCCGCGTTTTGAAGGCCTGCTTCCAATATTGGTTTTTGCATAATATTTTAATGTACTCATCCGCTCTAAATATGGCAAAAACTTTGAATGATTCTTAAAATCTACATACGTTTGATAACTGAGATTTGCAAGATGATCCATAACTTCTTTATCTTCAGTAAGCATTGCTCGGTTTTTATCATTGAAATGGTTAGAAATCCCTGAGCTAATCAATTGTTCCATATTATACTGCGAAGAATCTAAAGTTCCGAAATTTGAACTAATGGTTTGTCCTTGAATAGTGAGTTGTATTTCTTTATCTTCTATGGTTGGCCCTAAAGAAGCATAGAACTGATGTGTTTTACCTCCTCCTCTGGCTGGAGGACCTCCTCTACCATCAAAGAAAATAACATCAACATTATATGCTCTTGAAAGTTCTGTTAGTGCTTCTTTCGCCTTGAATATAGCCCAATTTGCCATCAAATAACCACCATCTTTAGTACCATCACTAAACCCTAACATTATCGTTTGTTTATTGCCTCTTTGCTCAAGATGAGCCCTGTAACTTTTGTTGGTATACAATGCCTCCATCACATTTGGAGAAGCCTGAAGATCAGTTACTGTTTCAAATAATGGGACGATATCTGCGGTGAGTTGATCATGAAACGCTACTACTTTAAGCATTGCATAAAGCTGAAGTACATTTAATGTCGTTTGGTTATTACTAATAATGTAACGGTTACAAGCTACTTCTCCATTCTGCTCTTGAATGAACTTCATCGCTTTGATTGTTTCCGTAATATTAATGGCTAATTCATCTTCAAATTCAATATCACCAATAGTTCCTTCAATTTCTGAAAGACAATTTAACTGGGCTTCCAAGGACAAATTGAAATAATCCTTAGGAAACACATCGCTTCCTTTAGCATTCAGTTCTTTAACCAGAGATGTAAACATTTGATCATGTACTCGACTATCTTGACGTATATCTAAACTAGCAAAATG
Organism: uncultured Psychroserpens sp.; assembly: GCF_947503375.1. Taxonomy (GTDB): domain Bacteria; phylum Bacteroidota; class Bacteroidia; order Flavobacteriales; family Flavobacteriaceae; genus Psychroserpens. Next base: position 33,193 of record NZ_CANNDQ010000003.1, on the reverse strand, counting down.
ATAACCAAAAAGTGTCGTTCTATTTATTAAAGTGGTTACCTTATCTACAAATAATGACTGATGGTTTTCAATAAGCAATTGTCTAATGGTAAATAATTCTAATCTGAATTCTTTAAGCGAAATCTGATCCTCTCTATCAAGTAAAGTGTTATGAAGTTTATGATTCAATTCAATTATACGCTCTCTAATACCTCTGAAGGTCAATCGTCGTCTTAAATACTTGATATCTTTGATATAATTTTTAACAATAGACTCTCTAAGTTTTTTAGCCACATTTCTAGTTATTTGTGGTGTTACAAATGGATTTCCATCTCTATCACCTCCTGGCCAAAACCCTATATTAATAATTGGGTTTTCTATTTCTCGATCATCAAAAATATTTTGTTGAACGTAATCATATATAGAACCAAACGAATGGTAAAACACATTTTTTAAATACCAGATGAGATTAACAGCTTCGTCATATGGTGTTGGTTTTTTCTCTTTAAAAAATGGTGTTTTTCCCAATTGAGCAAGCAAGCTATTAATTTCTATTAAATTATCTTCTTTAATAGCTTTTGCTAGGTCTGTAATAATTCCTAAAACTGTTCCTGGATAAAATTGTGTTGGATGTGCTGTTAATACAATACGTACTTTAAATGCCTCAAGATATTCTTGTAATAACTGCTTTTTGTGTTCTGCCTCTGCTTTTTCTTTCAAACTACGCAATGTTCCGATACCATCCATATTATGCACTGTAGAAAATGCTGCATCTTCCACAGCATCAAAGAGAACAACTTGGCGTTCAATATATTGTATAAAGCGAAACAATAAATTAATTTGACTTTGCTTATTGCGTCTTGCTTGATATTTTTTGAAAAAAGTCTCTACAATTGTTGTTGGGTCATCTCCTGCTTCGAAACCATCTTTACAAGTTTCATGAAATAATGGTAGTAAGGCTACAGTTTTTGAAATAGTATCAAAAGGTAAGGTCATAAATATACTATTGTATATTTGATATTTTGACATTACATTTTGATTAAATCTTACAAGTTTTGGTTGTGTCGCCATGATCTCTAATACTTTACATAAAGATACTAAAGGATTAGTGTTTTTATTAATACCAAATGTGTTTTTATATAAAACTCAAAACAACATAATTTCACTAATAATATTTCAGTAATAAGAAGTGTTTTATAAGAATAATATAAGGGTTACCTATCTTAAATATAAAATACACTCTTAAAAAAGCGTATACTTTAAATTATTACATTTGTGTTATTAATCTTTCAAATAACAATTATGTATAGTACACTTCAAATGATTCATTCCTATTGGGCTTATCTAGTTCTACTAATGGTAATAATTGGTAGTTTAAATGCTCTTATAAAATTTTTTGGAAATAAAGAGTTTCATGCTATAGATTTTAGAATCTCACTTTTCACTTTAATTGTGTCACATATCCAGCTACTTATAGGCTTAATCTTATATTTTGTATCTCCTTTTGGTTTTAAAAATATTAGTGCTAATGGTATGGGAGGACTTGATTCTTTTTCTAGATTATTAGCAGTAGAGCATCCTTTTGTAGGCATATTGGCTGTAGCAGCAATAACAATAGGTTACTCAAAACATAAAAAGAAATTGACTTCGAAACCTAAATTTAAAGTATTAGCTGTTTTTTACACTGCAGGTCTATTACTTATATTATCGAGAATACCATGGTCAAACTGGTTATAAATGAATAAAAAAAAGCGCAAATTTAATTTGCGCTTTTTTTTACCCTTTAGGTTCTCTAATAACGTAGACATATACTGGAAAATGATCACTAAATCCGTTTGTGAATCCACCATCTGAAAAACTTCTTAATGGGTAACCCTTCCATCGTCCTCTTTTATTGGTGAGGTATACTTTATTATAAATACCTGCTTTATAAAATCTAAATGATGAATAATCTTCTTTTTCTAATAGTGGCTGTGTAAACATGATCTGATCAAATAAACTCCACGCATCCCTCCATGCAGTCGTACCAAAACCACTCTTTTTAAACATGTTTTCGTACGGATTATAAATTCCTTTTAATCCAACTTTATTTTTATTACGCTCAGCCTTTAAAATTTTTTTTACGCTATCGTTAGTTGGGTCATCATTTAAATCTCCCATGATAAATATCTTAGCATAAGGGTTTATAGACTGTAATGAATCTACAACACGTTTACTTACTTTGGCAGCAGCTACACGCTTTGGCCTACTTCTAGCCTCACCACCACTTCTTGATGGCCAGTGATTTACGATTACATGTATGAGGTCGCCGTCTAATTCGCCAGAAACCAACAATTGATCTCGAGTTTGTTTACGCTTTCTAGTTCTATCGTCAAATATTTTTACTTCATGAGAGCTATGACTTATAGGCTTAAATAGTTTCTTCTGATATAATAAAGCAACATCAATTCCTCTAGCATCAGGTGAATGGTAATGGATGATGCCGTAATCTCTTCCAACCAATAAAGGATCATTAACAACATCTACTAAAACTTCACGATTTTCAACTTCGCATACACCAATTATAGCTGGAGAATTTCCTGTAACATCTGAGCCAATATCAGCAATTACTCTAGCCATATTATGCACTTTCTTAGCATAAACACCTTCTCTGTCTGCTTTCATTTCCATAATAGGACTTCGTTCATCAAACTTGGTGGTGTCATTGACTGTATCAAATAAATTCTCTAAATTGTAAAATGCAATAGTGTGAATTTCAAACTGCTTATCTTTTTTTTCCTCTTGAGTAAACCCGTTTAGGCACATGAAAAAACATATGATTGCCAAAGGAAAATGTAATAATTTCATAGTGTTAATATTATGTTATCGTTATATCTAATCAAATCTCGCGCCAAAAGTATGTATTTATTATAAATAATGTAAATTTGCACGCCTTAAATAACTATTATTTAATGCAAAACAATTATTAACTAAAGATTAGGCATGAAAAAAAGTTTATTGATTTTTTTATTCGGAATTTTTTCTGCGTTCACAACCTTTGCTCAAGAAACAATTGTAAAGGGTAGCGTGTTAGATGGCACGACAGGAGAACCAATTCCAGATGTAACCATTACTATTGAAGGAACGTCGATTAAGACTTCTACAGATGCTAATGGTGAGTTTCAATTTGAAACACTAGTTCCTTTGGGAGAACAAGTATTGAAAATTGAAAAAACAGATTACGTGACAAAACGTTATCCTATTGTAGTAAATGAAGGACAAACCGTAGACATAAGCGGTATGACTTTAGATTACGATTCTAGTGATAAGAAAGACCTCTTCATCATATCCATTTCTGAGGATAACTTAAATAGTGAAGATGATGGTTTAACAGATAATGTATCTGGTTTACTTCAGTCATCTAGAGACGTGTTTTTAAATGCAGCTGCATTTGATTTCAGTGCAACCTTCTTCAGACCAAGAGGTTTAGACAATGCTAATGGTAAAGTACTTATCAATGGTATTGAAATGAACAAACAATTTACGGGTAGACCACAATGGGGAAATTGGGGTGGACTCAATGATGTACAACGTAATCAAGAATTTACAATGGGTATGTCTGCAAATGATTATACCTTTGGTGATCTTGCAGGTACTAATAACATTGTAATGCGCGCTTCAAAATATAGAAAAGGGGGTCGTGTATCTTATGCTAGTGCCAATAGAAGTTATACAGGTCGTGTTATGGCTAGCTATAATTCTGGTTTATTAGAAGGTGGTTGGTCATTTTCTGTTCTGGCATCACGTCGATTTGGTGATGAAGGCTTTATAGACGGGACGCTTTATGATTCAAACTCATTCTTTGCTGCGATTGAAAAAAAGATCAGTGATAAACATAGTATCAACTTTACTTCTATATATGCTCAAAATAGACGTGGTCGCTCAACAGCAATCACTGAAGAAATCTACCAATTGAAAGGGAGAGAATACAACCCATTTTGGGGCGAATTAGATGGTGAGATTAGAAATTCAAGAGTTAGAGAAATTGAAGAACCAATCTTAATGTTGAATCATTTTTGGGATATTTCTACTAAAACCAAACTAAATACCAACGTTGCTTACCAATTTGGAAAAATTGGAAACACTAGAATCGATAATGGTGGTACTCGTCAAGTTGATTTTAATGGTCAAACCGTATTTATTGGAGGGGCAAGAAATCCTGATCCAGCTTATTATCAAAACCTACCGAGTTATCAACTAAGGTTTGATAATCCTACCGCATACAATTTTGAACAGGCTTACTTAGCTCAACAAGAATTTGTAAATGATGGTCAGTTAGATTGGAATCAATTATATCAAGGTAACGCTACATTAAGAGCTCAAGGCGGAAATTCTATTTATGCAATACAAGAAGACAGAAACGATGATAAACAGTTCACGATCAATACTATCTTTGATACTGAATTATCAGAACGAGTTCGTTTGAACGCATCTATAAGCTACAGAAATCTAAAAAGCGAAAACTTTGCAGAACTTAAAGATTTACTTGGAGGAACTGGGTTTTTAGATGTTGATTTCTTTGCAGAAGAAACAGATCCTAACTCAACTTTAGGTTTAGAAAGTATCGCACAAAGTGATAGAAATAATCCTAACAGAATTGTTCAAGAAGGTGACCGTTATAAGTATAATTACGAGATTGATGCCAATGTAATCTCAGGTTTTGCTCAAGCACAATTTAAATACAACAAAGTAGACTTCTATCTTGGAGGGAGCATCTCTCAAACCACATACCAACGTAATGGCTTGTATGACAATGGAAACTTCCCAGGCGCAGAATCTTTTGGGAAAAGCGAAAAATTAGACTTTTCTAACTATGGTGTAAAAGCTGGAGCAACTTATAAAATCACAGGTCGTCATCTAATTGATGTTAATGGTAGTTACTTTACAAAAGCACCAACTATTAGAAACTCATTCAGCAACGCAAGACAAAATAACAATGTGGTAACAGGTCTCGAAAGTGAAAAAATTCAATCTGTTGATGTAAGTTATATCTTTAGATCTCCAATAGTAAAAGCGAGAATAACAGGTTTCTACTCAGGATTTGAAGACGGCACTGATATTGGGTTCTATTTTACTGAAGATCTTGCTGGTCTTGGATTTGATACTGGAGATGCTTTTGTACAAGAAATCATAACAAACATTGAAAGACGTCATATTGGTGCTGAATTAGGTATAGAAGCACAAGTAACACCAACAATAAAACTGAAGGCTGCAGCTTCTGTAGGTCAGTATACTTTTAGTAATAATCCTAACCTATATTTAACAAGTGACGATTTTGATAACGAAGTTAGGTTTGGTGATGGCACTACTAACCTAAAAGATTTACACGTTGCTGGAGGACCTGAACGAGCATATCAAATAGGATTTGAATATCGTGATCCAGATTTTTGGAACATTGGTGTAACATCAAACTTCTTTTCAAATGCTTATGTAGATGCTAGCGCTTTAAGACGTTCTGCTAACTTTGCAACAGATTTTGATGGAAACGACATCGCAAATTATGATCCAGATGTTGCAAGAGACCTTTTAAAACAAGAACAATTTGATGATTACATGTTAGTTAATATAATAGGTGGTAAATCATGGAGGGTAGATGATTATTTTATCGGTTTCTTTGCTACTATTAACAACGTGTTCAATCAAGATTACCGAACTGGTGGTTTCGAGCAATCTAGACTTGCCACATACGACCGTGTTTTAGAAGACAAATCAAGAGATACTGGAGAAATTTTTGGTTCTCGTTATTTCTTTGGTTTTGGAACTACCTACTACCTTAACGTTTATGTTAGATTCTAAAAGCCATGAAAACACAAAATAAATTTCAAAACAATAGCCTTTTAAAAGGAAACGATAAAAAAAAGAATACAATGAAAACAATTAATTTAAACAAAATCTTATTACTATCATTAATTATGGTAGTATTTAGCGCCTGTGTTCAAGATGATGATTTTGATACACCAAGTAGTCAACTAACTACTCCATCTATTGATCAAGATGACATCGTTAGTATTGATGACGTTATTGGTAACTTTTTACAATCTGGAGAGAACAGTATTACTATTGAAGATACTAACACTTTCATGGAAGGTTACGTAATTTCAAGTGATGAAGGCGGTAATTTCTTTGAAGAATTAGTATTACAAGATAGACCAGAAAATCCTACAGCTGGTATTGTTGTACAAATTGATGTAAACCCATTATTTACCATCTATGATTTTGGTAGAAAAGTATATGTGAAGTTAGACGGACTAACCGTAGCTGTTGATAATGGAGTTATTCAAATAGGAAAGCAAGATGGCGAAGATTTGGCAAAAATCTCTGCTTCTCAAATGTCTGAACGTATCATTCGTACTCCTGAAGTAGCTACTATAGTTCCTTTAGAAATAAGCACTAACGATTTTTCTGATGCTGTTGAAAACCTATATATCAGATTGAATAATGTACAATTTGGTCCTGAAGAAGTTTTAGGAGATACACCATTATCTTTCGCTTCAGAACCAGATGATGAATTTGATGGTGAGCGAACATTAGTTAGTTGTGAAACTGGTGGTTCAGTTGTTTTTAGTACGAGTACATTTGCTGATTTTAAATCGTTACGATTACCTGTAAATAATGGAACAGTTGATGGTGTGTTATCAAGAGATTTTTTCGATGAATTTTACACACTTTCTGTAAACTCTCCTGAAGATATTAATTTTGACAATGGTAATAGATGTGGTTGTGGTTTAGCTGAAACGATGGGTATGACAAATTTATTTGAAGATGATTTTGAAACACAATCGACGAACTCACTGATTTCTGGTAACGGATGGACAAACTATATTGAAGCTGGTACAGAAGGTTGGGAAGCATACTCTTCAGGAGGCGCAAATGCATCTTTAGGTATTTCAGCTAGAGTAGGTAGTTTTGGATCTGATGATGTTAGCACAATCGCTTGGTTAATTACACCAGCTATCGATTTAGATGCTCAAACAGGTGAAACGTTCAAGTTTAGAACTTCTAACAGTTTTGCAGATAATGCAACGATGAATGTCTTATTTTCTACTGATTGGGATGGTACTGAAGCTAATATTACTACTGCTACATGGACAGCAGTTGTTGATGCTAGAGTTACTACTGCAGAAGATGATTTTCCTCTTTGGATTGATTCAGGAATTGTTGATTTAGATTGCTTCAGTGGTTCAACTGTATATTTCGCTTTCAGATATGAAGGAAATGATGTAGATCCTGACAACAACTTCAATGGTACATATGAGTTGGATGAAATCAGTATAGATGCACAATAATATTTAAAATCATAATTTTAAAACCACATCTATAAAGGTGTGGTTTTTTTATTTATTCATTGATTATGTCAACATTTGATTCTATTTTCTATAGTGTTTTTAAGCATTATAAGGGCAATCAAAAGCAAAAAGCGAATACTATTGCCTTATTATATATATCCTGCTTACAGATAGCTTTAATTTTAGTTTTAGGTGTTTTCATTTCTCTGTTTTTAAAAGAAATGTATGTCAATACAATAACGTCAACTAAAGCTTGGACACTCTTTATTATGGCAAGTATATTTGTATATTTTAGAAATTGGATATTGTATACAGGACGAAAACGAAAACTGTTAAATGCAAAAACCCATAAGAACAAAGTAATTGTTTACAATATTTGGCTTTTGTGGTTGCTCTTATTAGGTTGTATTTTTCTTGCCTTGATTTTACTTAACGCATGGTAATAAAAAACCTCTACAAATAAAGTAGAGGTTTTTTGTTATACAAAGTAGCAATATTAATTAGCCCTTTGGATATAAATCCAAGCACTTCGTCTTTTACCATCTTGGTATTCCATAGTATAGAAATAGGTTCCTACGGGTAGTTCATCACCATCATTGCTTTGTCCAAACCATTCATTGGTATAATTCGTTTTAGAATAAACTAATGTTCCATTTCTGTTAAATATTTCTAATTTACTAACGTCATAGCTACTTAGATCAAAGGTATCATTCTGACCATCATTATTAGGAGAAATCCCTTGAGGAATAACGCAGGTCTCAAGTTCTATAATAGTTCTAATTGTACTATTTGAACATCCAGTATCATTGAAAATTACTTCAATTTCATAGTCTCCAGCTAATAATACTGGTAATACTAAACCATTTTCACCTTCAATAAGTACACCATCAAAATACCAATTTATGGTTACCTCATTTGAAGTATAATTTTCAGGTGTAGCAGTAATTGTGATTGGAACAGTTGCATTAGGACAAACTTCATAGTCAAAGTTGTCTGTAAATGTGGTCTGAGGCTCAGTTCCAATGACTAAATTGAAGCTATTTATTACATAACAATCTGCAAAATCGACGGTCTCTACTCTTACATATACTGTTTCTCCAGAACTATCATATGGACTAGTTAACGCTCCAGTAGCAGCCATTGCATCTACTTCAGTAGCGTGATACGTGACATTAAATTGAGAAGCATCTTGACCATTTAATACATTAACATTATGAGCCAGTAAATCAAAACTAGCAACACCATCATCATCATTATCACATCCAATAATATCTACGCTTTCTGCTATATGCGATGGGCTAGAAATTGTGATTCCAAAACTAGTAGTATCGAAACAACCTGAGGTATTGTTTTCAATTCTTACATATATAGTTTCTGGATTAGACACATTGGTATATGGAGATGTTAACGGGTTAGTATTATCCATTGCATCTTGCTCTGAAGGATGATAAGTTACCGTAAAATCTGCTGGATCTTGGCCTCCTAAAATAACATCTTCATTTTCTGTTAAATCAAATATTGCTTGATTTGTTGTTGAACATGCTGTTAGATCTATAGGTGTATTAGCAATTGCTGGATTTGGTAAAAATTCTATAAGTACTTCATCAGAAATAATACAAGTTGCAGTAAAAATAATTTGTGTTGTATACAAACCTGGCTCAGTAACAACTAAAGTAGAAGCCGTTTCGCCTTCAATAACAAAACCATCTTTAAACCAAACATGGTCAACTGAAGGCGCAGAAGTATCTAAAATAATTGACTGGCTTTCACATACAGCATTTCCAGCTTCAATAGTAATATCTCCACCAAGATCAACTTCACCAATATCAAAACTTCCGGCTTTTAAGAATACACCTGAATCTAATGCGGTATCAAAACCTCCATTAGAATCATCACCTATTACCAATTTAATATGATAGGTTTCTCCTATATTAACTGGAGAAAATGCAGTAAAGACTTCCGTACGACCATCAAAAGACATCGGTGGCAAATTAGCTGGAACATAGCCTCCAAAGAATTCTTCATTAATCGCAGCACAACCAGGATTCTCTGGATGAATATTGGTTACCAGAATTGGTGTGGTAGTTCCTGGAATTACTGCCAAATTGGTGGTCACATTATTTTCATCGGTTAATAAAAATGCAAAAGCATCAGAAAACGTACACTCAAATGTTCCTCCTGTACTGCCATTGTATTCTTCAGAAGCCATTAAGAAATCAAAACTAATTTCGTCATTTAATGGTACAAAATCGAACTCGATCACAGTAGCATTATTAGATACAATTCCTACAGCTGCATCTAAATCACTATCACCAAACCAAGCTGTAGAACCTTCACTCATTGCATTTGTATTTGGACCTGCAGCTAAGCTTGCATCACCAGTAGTTAACAACAATCCTTCATCAAACGGGAAACTTCCTTCATCAGAAGAAAAATAACCTATACCATTTTCTTCACCGTAAGTAGTTCCTGTAGAGAAAGTAATATTAGATACTTGTGCACAAGGGCTATCAATTAAAACATCTATGACTAGCTCTTCTACTGTGTATGTGGTTTGATCTACAGATACATTACCAATTCCTGGTCTTATACAAAGGTCAAATGTAAAATTTTCGTCATCTCCTCCAGCTGAAAATACTCTTATATAATAAGTATTTCCTATGGTTAACGTCGGAGTAACACTTGCATCAGCATCAGAACAATATAATTCAATAGGTGCATCACATGTACCTTCATATACTGCATGATCAATATCAAAAAAGAAACCGTCACCTGCTATATTTAGAATTGAAATAATTTGAAATTCACTTGTCGCTATAAATTCGTACCAAACATCATCATCAGCATTTCCAGTACAAGTTCCGTTGGCTATACCAGAGTCTGTTGCTTCTAATAGTGTCCCTGGAGTTAACAGTGTACAACTATCATCAGTATTGACTTGAGCAATTGTTGCATTACAAGGATTGTCATTCTCAGGAGGACATGCTAAAAGTTGGAATGCACTACTTAGAATAGAACAATTAAAATCTTGATCATTACTTACTGTAACAAATACATCAACCCCGAAACCAAATGGTCCTATTTGATAAGTTCCTGTAGACGTTACTGGTACTGTAATGGCATCAATATTATTTGATATGGTCAAAGAAGTTGCGTCTCCTAGATCTGTAATGTTCACATCAATCAAAAACTGATCTCCATTATCACAATCATCAACAATTTGGTATGTTGCTGATGGATTAATACAAGTAGCACAAGATACCGTAATATCTAAGGGACTTATGGCGGTAGAAGAATTACAGTTTACCGTAAAATCTGATGCAACATAAAATGATATGGTATCTCCTGTTGATTGAAAACTAAATCCGGCCAAGTCACCTACATTTCCACCACCATTATATAATTCGGTAACACCATCACTATCAAAGACGATTATAGGATCATATGGTTCGTTAGCAAATCCATTCCATTCAACATTTCCTGAGTTAATAGTTAAGTTTAATGGTGTACCATCTGTACTAGTGAATGTAAAAATAACTGGTGTATCTGCGCCATTATCTTCATAACAGTATACGAGGCTTTCGGGTCCGACAGCACAATCTACAACAAACTCTTGACAGAACTCTTGGGTTAGTGCTTCGCTATTAATAGTACAATTAGAGTCATCATCATTTACAACACTCATAATTACTGGTGTAGCGTTGGTATATGGTCCAAATGTGAATGTTCCTGCTATACTAGTTGATTGTGCAGCACTCCCTTGATCGTCAGATATAGTAAGAGATGTTGCAGATCCTAGATCTGTAACATCTACTTCAATAAAAAACTGTTGCCCATTGAGACAGTCTCCAACAACTGCATATGAAGCAACAGGGTCTATACAAGTATTCTCCGATATGGTTAAGGTATATCCAACCGATTGAGGAGCAGCCCAAGTTGATATTACAATATAATATGTTTGACCTCCTGTAACTGAAAAGTTATCAATCAATAAATCATCAGTAGCAAAACCATTTATTGCACCTGTTTCACATTGAATACCAATATTTGCACAATCGCTATAAACAAAAACTCCAGCATAATTATCAGTTAGATTAGAGAGTTCAATATCAATAGATGTATCACTCGTAGGGGTATATTCGTAAATGACATCATCTCCATTAAGGTAATTAAACCCAGAACCACAATCTGTTCCTGGAGCACCACTGTAATCATCAGTATAATTTGAAGTATCATCTGTAGTTACATAAGGTAATGGATTGCTAACCGTTATTGCTGCTTCACAAACTTCTCCTGGACCACTAATTCTGTAGTTAAAAGGACCAATCCAAATACTAGCACCATCAACACCACAATCGGATCTAACATAGAACTCATAATTGGTTCCTTCAACTAAACCTGTAACTTGAAATGGAATGTTAACCGTTATCGTTCCTGAATCGGCATCTGTAGGTGCTGGACCTCCAGCAACTTGATTAATTACCTCCCATGATGTTTCTGTACCTCCAGGAATCCAGCTTAAGTCAGCTGTTGAAGATGTTAAATTTATTGCATCAAGTCCTGACGGAAAATTACAAGTAGAATTATAAACTTGTACATTATCTACCAACCAATACCATGCCCAATCATTTCCATCATTATATATGAAACGAATTTGCATTGCAGCATTAGAATAGGCTGTGATATCTATATGTTGTTCATCTGGTGCATTAAATGCACCTATTGTTGCGGTTTGGTTTAATACTTCTACCCAATTTGCACCATCAAAAACTTCAACTACGGCAAAATCTGCACCTATATTTTGATAAAACTGTTCGAAATCTAAAAAAAGTGCCGTTGCTCCTGTAGTGTCAAAAGCTGGTGAAGTGAGTGTTTCTATTAATTCTGTACCATTTCCGTTAGAATCACTATCAACAATAGCAACATTTGTACCATTAAGACTATTTCCACCGCCTTGTTGACCAGAAATCCATGAATCTCCTGTAGCGCCTCCCTGGTCTGTTATAGTCCAAGTTGCAGGTATTTCTGTATCAAAGTTTTCTTGAAGATAGGTTTGAGCATTAAAGCTTATTGTTAAGAACAAAAAAGCACTCAATAAAGTAATTTTTTTCATCTTGTATAGTTGGATTAAACTTTTTAAAGTTTTGAACCTGTTACATTCAAAACAAAGAAAGCTCTGCTATAAAACAGAGCTTTAAAGTTGGTTAGTTAGTCATTTATTATGTATTCAATATTATTGTGCTTGTGGTCCTCCACTAACAATAATAAACTCAGACCTTCTGTTTAACTGATGCTCTTCTTCAGTACAATTTGAGCCACAATCAACTTTAGGCTCGTTTTCTCCTTTACCCATTCCAGAAATTCTAGATTTATCTATCCCTTTTGAAACTACATATTGTACTGTAGTTTTAGCCCTTCTATCAGACAACCTCTCATTATATGAGGCACTTCCTCTACTATCGGTATGTGAAGTTGCATTAATCACCATATCAGGATATTTGTTCATAATTTGAACTAACTTGTCTAATTCAAATGCGGCTTGAGCTGTAACATTAGATTTATCGAATTCAAAATATATAGGGTTAAGATTTATCTGTTCTGGACCAACAATAACTTCAATTGGATCCAGCATTATTGTAACTTCTTCTTCTTCATCTTCAGATGCACCTACTGTAAGTTTTTGGCTTTCATATCCATCCATTACGACTTCTAATTCGGATTCTTTACCACACTCAACAATAAACTCAACTGTTCCATCAGAATTTGTTACTTTACTCAACACTTTATTTCCTTGGTCATCGTACATGGTTACATCAGCAGCATTAATGGGTGTTCTTGTTTTAGAATCCATAACTGTAGCTGTAATTAAAACATCACATAAAGGTTGTAGTTTTTTAATTGCGTAGATATCATCTCCTCCTAATCCGCCATCTCTATTTGAAGACACAAAACCTTCTTCTGTTTCTTCATCTAAACGAAAAGCAAAATCATCAGCATTACTGTTAATAGGAATTCCTATATTTCGTATTGGAGCCATTTTCCCATCTATTTCCTTGGTATAAAACACATCAAGATTACCAAGTCCTAGATGTCCATTTGAAGAGAAGTATAAGGTGTTATTACTACTAATATATGGGAACATTTCCTGCCCTTGTGTATTTACTTTTTGACCTAAATTCATAGGTTCACCTAACGAACCATCAACATTGATTTCTGCCTTATAAATATCAAAAAGACCATAACCACCTGGCATATCAGAAGCAAAATATAGTGTTTTACCATCTGCACTTACCGATGGGTTTTTAACTGAATAATTTTCACTATTGATAGCAAAACCTTCAACATTACTCCACGTGCTTCCACTTTTAGTTGCTTTAAACAGGTGTAGTAAACTATACTTAACTTTAGTTATAGAATCTTTTTCGTACTCTTTTTCGAAGAAACTCTCTCTAGAAAAGTACATGGTTTTACCATCTGGTGAAAATGAGACTAAGCCTTCATGGTATTTGGTATTAACTTTATCTTCAACCAAAACACCTGCTTGATACGTTCCATCTTCATTTTTTGAAAGTTCATAAATATCTAAAAAGGGTTCTTCATTCCAACCGTAAGTTCTACGTGATGTATTTCTTGCTGATGTGATATATAATTTCCCATCTTGGAGTGTCCCTCCAAAATCAGAGTATTGGGTATTAAACCCTAAGTTTTGAATGTTGAACTTTTTTCCTTTTTCTAAAATTTTAGGTAAATAATCAGGGTTTTTGTTATAGGCTATAGCTCTATCATCACTTGGGCGCATTTTTGCAAATTTAGCCATTTGAGCATTAGACTCTTCATATTTTCCGTTAGCTTTAAGCATCTGAGAATACTTAAAAATCATTTCTGGATCGTCTGAACTTTCTAGTGCTTTTGCATACCACTTTTCAGCTTCTTGAGTATTAAATACATTATAGTATGATTCAGCAAGTTGGCTATAAATGTAAGCATCTCCTTTACCGTCCTCGATTAATTTTGCATAGTCTTCAGCAGCTTCAACGAATTCGAATCTAGCGAAATGTTTATCTGCTTTTTTTGTATCCTTATTTTGAGCAATCAAGCTAAAACTACTTAATGCTGCTATTGTAAAAAGTGTCAATAATTTTTTCATAATGTTTAGCTTAACTGTTTAGAAATATCTTGGTGAACGTGAAACTTTTCTAGGAAAGTTTAAATCAAATAGTAATAAAAATTCATGTGATGCAGGTGCATATCTTCTAATATCAGACGTAACACTATCATAAGCATATCCAATTCTAACTGTTGGTGTTATAGCAAAATTAACTAAACCTGAAAAAGAGTCGTCTAACCTATATGATGCACCTATTTCAAATTTTTCATAAAAAAGAGCATTAAGGTTGACATCAAATGAGGTTGGTGCACTAAATGCAGATTTAACTAAAAATGAAGGTTTTAATTTTGTGTTAGGTGATAATTGGAATACATAACCTCCTGTTAAAAAATAGTGTGCTTCTTCTGAACCTAATTTATTACCATTAGCATCTAAGTGCACAGAATTTAAAATATTTGGCACTGAAAAGGCTAAATAATAATTATCTGTATAATAGAATGCGCCAGCTCCAATATTTGGTGTGGTAGTATTAATGTTTTGAAAAAAAGGATCATTTGGGTCAATAAGATCAATTCCAGCCAAACCTATGTCATGAAAGGTAGCTCCTGCTTTAACGCCAAAAGCTAATCGGTGAGCTCCACCTAATTGCAGTGTGTAAGAGAAGTCTGCATATGCATTTGTTTCTTTAATTGGACCCACTTGATCAGCAATAACTGACAATCCAAGACCGACTTTTTCTCCTACAGGTAGGTGCCCAAAGAATGTTCCAGTTTGAGGCGCACCATCTATTCCTGTCCATTGCGTACGGTACAGTAATCCAAACGAAAGGTTTTCTCTAGACCCTGCGTAAGCTGGATTAATCACATTCATGTTATACATGTATTGTGTGTATTGTGGATCTTGTTGTCCATACAATTGTGTTGCAATAAGCAATACAACAATAATATAAAGTTTTTTCATCTGTTAGTTTTTAGTTGTTTTTAGTTGTTGGATTGAATTTGCACAGTATTGATTTCGTTAAAAGAAATCAATACTGTATAAACTCATATTAATTGGTTGAATAGTTGATTTTAGTTTAAACGCTGAATATAAATCCAAGCACTTCTTCGTTTACCATTTTCATATTCCATAGTATAGAAATACGTGCCTACTGGTAACTCTTCGCCATCACTTGTTTGTCCATGCCATTCGTTAGTATAATCGTTTTTAGAATATACCAAAGTACCATTCCTATTGAATATTTCAAGCTTACTAACGTCATAACTACTTAAATCGAAGGTATCATTCATACCATCTCCATTAGGTGATATTCCTTGAGGAATGACACAGCTTTCTAATTCAATGATTGTTTGACCTGCTATACTAGAGCACATAGTCCCATCATTAAAAGTAACTTCTATTTCATAGAATCCAGCCTCAAGTACTGGCAATGTTAAGCTATTCTCACCAGCTATAATTCCACCATCTTGATACCACACAATGTTAACTTCTGATTCAGAATAGTTGTTTGCAGTAGCCGTAATTAAAACTGGCACTGTTGCATTTGGACATACTTCATAATCAAAATCTGTAGTAAATGATGTGTCAGGTAATGGTTTTACCACTAACGCCATAGTAGTAGTTGAGAAACAATCAAAAGCAACATTACTTTCTACTCTTACAAAGACTGTTCGTGTATCACTATTGTATAGTAAAGAAGTATCAATTGCTCCCGTTCCAGCATCTGCATCTGCTTGAGTTTCATAATAGGTCACAGTAAAGTCAGTAGCACTTTGACCATTAAGAACATTCGCATCTTGCGAAGCCAAATCAAAATCAGTAAAGCCATCAAAGTCGTCATCACATTCTTCATAAGTGACAGTAGTTGCTGTAGGAGTTGGTCCAGAGATAATTAAATCAAAGGTGGATGTAGTGGCAGTACAAAACGTTGCGCCAACATTTTCAACTCTAACATAAATTGTTTCTGGATTACTACCATTAGTATGAGGTGAAGTAAGTGCGCCTGTGCCTAATTGCGCATCACTTAAACTTAAGTGATATGTTACATTAAATTCAGCTGGATCTTGCCCTCCTAATATAGTAGCTGTTTGCGACTCTAAATCAAAATCTTCAATTTCATCTCCTGACGCATCATCACATGTTACCATATCGGCAACTGGGTTAGCAGTTGGTTCTATTCCAAAAGTTATGGTAACTGAGTCTTGAGCTTGAGCATTACATTGATCGTCATAAACAATTACAGTGTATGTACAAGATTCTGTAACTACTAAACTAAGGTCTGTTTCACCATCAATAATAAACCCATCACAATACCATTCTGCACGATCTGCAAAAGGTGAATCTGCAATAATTTCATAAGAAGGGAAACCACAAAGTTCTTGATCTGGTCCTAAATCAACCGTAATATCTGCAGTAACATTACCATTACCTGCACCACCAGTATCGTTAGTTTGACTAATCGATATTGTACCTGGATCATCAGAGAAGTTGGTCACAAGTAATAAATAGATTTCGCCTTCAAGTGCATTATCAATTGTCAAATTTTCTACAGCTGCTGCAGAATAACTGCAATCTACTATGTTACCAAAAGGGTAAAAGTCTGGATTAGTTGTATTATTAGGACAACTAGGACAGTCTTCAAATACAATTTCAGTACATGCTTGTGCAACTGAGTCGAATGGTCCCCATAGCACAAAATCAACATCTAATCCATTTCCAGCATCATCTTCTTGATTGATTTCTATTTCGATTAAACCAGGATCTCCAATTTGAATGATATTCCAGGTTGGGTTTGGTGCTGTCCCTAAACACGCTAAATCATTATTGTCTGGGATTCCTATAATGTTAGGGTTTGACAATCCTCCTCCAGCATCAGGGCAGAAGTTTTCTGCATTTTCGCATATAATGTTTGTTGGTGCATCTCTAATACAGAGATCAAAAGTACTTGTTTCATCATCACTCCCTCCAGAGAACACTCTAATGTAATATGTATTCCCAATTACTAATTGAGGAGTTACACTAGCATCTCCGTCAGAACAATCTAACTCAACTAGGTTATTACAATCTGTTCCTTCATATAATGCGTGATCAATATTGAATGTTCCTCCTGCTATATTGATTAAAGATAGTAAGTGAACTTCGTTTGTAGCTACAAACTGAAACCAAACATCGTCATCTGGATTTCCTGTACACGAACCACTAGGAACGCCAGATGGAGTCGCTTGTAAAATCGTTCCAAATGTAGTAAGATCACATGTATCATCAGTATTTACCACAGCCGTAATTGCTGAGCAAGGATCATTATTTACTGGTGCAGTGAAGAAAGGAATTGGTCCTGACCACAAACTAAACGTACCACCTCCACAATCGGCTCTAACCCATATCTCATATTCTGTTCCTCCATCTAAGCCAGTTTCTGTTATTGATGTAGATGTTACGGGGTTACCTGATCCTGTTGGTTCACCTGTACCTGCAGGTACAACAACATATTCCCAAGCTGTCTCACCACTATTCGCTGTCCAATCAATATCAGCAGTCGTTTGTGTTACATTAGATGTAAATATGCTACTAGGAGCAATACAGAAAGACCCACATGTTTCTACTCTAACTAAATCTATAGACATGTCTCCTTCGAAATCTCCAGTACCTGTATGGCTAAATTCTATGTAGATAACTTGACCAAGATAGGTGTCTAAATTGACTCCTATTGGTATCCATGGTTGATCTCCTCCTGTTTGGAATTCTCCATCCCAAGTAAATACAGTCGTGAATGGTCCTGTTGGATCATTACCTACTCCTACATTCATAATTCCCATATCTTCGCCATAGGCATGCATATAGAACGATAATTCAGCGCCATCTACTGCAGGAGTTAAATCTATCGCAGGAGTCACTGCAGAAGCAGTATCTGTCGTGCCTCCAGAAGCTTCATAGTTCATATAATTTGCACCACTAAATGCTACATCTGGTCCTGTGCCTCCAGAACCCGAATCGCCAGGAATTTCCCAAGAACCATCCTCATTTGTATTTGTTAAATCTCCTGTCCATCCATCAAATGCATCAAATTCTGCTGTAAAAATAAAAGAAGAACTTCCAGACGTACATGTAACTCCAACTGGTGGTGGTGGTGGTGTACTGAATGTAGTGAACGGAACTGGTCCAACCCAACTACTTAAGCCACTAGCGCCACAATCTGCTCTTACCCAAACCTCATAGTCTGTACTAGCTGTTAAACCTGATGCTGAATAAGGGTTATTTGTTGTAGGGTCTCCAGCACCAGTAGGAAGTCCTGTTCCTGCTGGTTGAATAACTACTTCCCAACTCGTTTCTGCACCTCCTGGAGTCCAACTAATATCAGCAGTGGTATCAGAGAAACCATCAATAGATAACCCATTAGGTTCTGGGCATGTTGGTATGTTTCTTACTCTAAAATTATCAACGAATACATCGTTATCTTCAGGATCGTCTACAGTTCCTTCAGATCCTAATATACCAAACCTAACCGTTTGACCGCTATATGGTGTTAAATCAAATACCACTTGAGTACCTGTTGCAGGTACCACAGATGTGTTATCAAATGTTATTAAAGTTATCCATGAACCACCATTATCTGTTGTCATTAATAATTGTACGGTATCATCAGATCCAAGTGTTCCTGCTGTAGTAGAACTTGCAAATTGCATGATTCCAAAATCAAAATCTACTTGAAAAGGTCCTCCTGTTAAGTCAAAATATGGAGATAAAATCCAATCACTTCTTACCCCTCCTTGATATAAGTTTATCTTGTAGGCTCCAGTAAAACCATCATTTAAAAATCCATCATTGCCCCATAGACCTCCTCCAAGATTTAAAGGTCCAGTTGTTGCATCTCCATCATCTGCTTCATCCCAACAATCAGGTATAATGGTTCCAAAAGTTTCAAGATATTCAGGCACAAACACACTACAAGCAGTAGTAAAGTTTACAGGCCCAATCCAACTACTTAAACCATTTGTGCCACAGTCTGCTCTTACCCAAACTTCATAGTCTGTTATCGCAGTTAAACCTGATGCTGAATATGGATTGTTTGTTGTTGGGTCTCCTGCGCCTGCAGGAACTCCTGTACCTACTGGTTGAACTGCAACTTCCCAACTCGTTTCTGCTCCTCCTGGAGTCCAACTAATATTTGCAGTAGTATCTGTGAAACCATCAATTGTAATACCAGAAGGCTCTTGACATGTTGGTATGTTTCTTACTCTAAAATTATCAACGAATACATCGTTATCTTCAGGATCGTCTACAGTTCCTTCAGATCCTAATATACCAAACCTAACTGTTTGACCGCTGTATGGTGTTAAATCGAATACCACTTGAGTACCTGTTGCAGGTACCACAGATGTGTTATCAAAGGTTATTAAAGTTATCCATGAACCACCATTATCTGTTGTCATTAATAATTGTACGGTATCATCAGATCCAAGTGTTCCTGCATTAGTAGAACTTGCAAATTGCATGATCCCAAAATCAAAGTCTACTTGAAAAGGCCCTCCTGTTAAATCAAATTGAGGAGATAAAATCCAATCATTTCTTACGCCTCCTTGATATAAGTTTATTTTGTAAGCTCCTGTAAATCCATTATTTAAAAATCCATCATTGCCCCATAGACCTCCTCCAAGATTCAAAGGTCCAGTTGTTGCATCTCCATCATCTGCTTCATCCCAACAGTTAGGAATAATTGTATCAAATTGTTCCAAATAGTCTGGCACAAAAACACCACAAGCACTTTGAAAATTAATTGGTCCAACCCAACTACTAAATTCTGAGCCACAGTCTGCTCTTAAATAGACTTCATAATCAGTTACAGCAGATAAGCCCATTGCTGTATATGGGTTATTCATTGTTGCTGTACCTGATCCAGTAGGGACTCCAGTCCCTGCAGTTTGCACAACAATTTCCCAATTAGTTTCAGAACCTGAAGCGGTCCAATTAATATCTGCGGTGGTATCTGTTATATTGTCAACAATTACATCAAATGGTTCTGGACAAGACACATCAAAAATATTTACTGAATCAAATCCAATACCTTCATCTTGAACACTACCATCTGAACCAAAAGCGAATCTCAATATAACGTTAGATTCTCCACCAAGACCTTCCAAAGCATGGCGAGCAACTACCCATCCATTAGAGCCATTATTTGTTACGGCTTCTCTACCAGTCCATCCTATTTCTTGTCCTCCTGGATCACCTCCAATTGACCCATCATTGAACCAATTATTAGGGTCTCCTAAGTCACCTACATTTTGCCAAGAACCTCCACCATCTATCGACGATTGAAGCACCATTCCGTCCCAACTAAACTCTGCATTCCACCATATGCTAAATTCAATAGACGGTGCGCTTATACCTGTAAAATCAAAAACAGGACTTACTACAGCTGCAGATTCATTAGTATTGTAATTTCCTGTTAGGTTTGTAACCCAAGCGTTAGTGCCAGAGTCTGCACTATTGATAATGGTATTTGCTGGAACTCCAAGTTCCCAAGACCCATTTGCTGGATTATCGACTATCCATCCTCCATCTCCTGATTCAAAGTCTTCAAAATAAGGATAGGATGTAATCTGTGCATTGGCATGCCAAATTGAAAATACAAAAAGCAATGCTAGTGATAACGTAATCTTTTTCATTTGTGATATACTATTAATTGATATATAATTTATTGATGTTAAACACTTTAGGCTTAATCTAAAACCAAGCCTAAGTCATCAAGGTTGTTCAATAATATATGAATAGGGGCAATTCAAGTATCCGAAGATAAAAAAAATGCCAGTTAACAAAGCCTTAACAATGTTATAATAGATAAAATGCAGTTTTTATCGACAAAAAGATTTTGCCTATTATTTTGACTTACTTAATAACATATAAACAGGAAAATGATCACTAAAACCTCCTTTATATTTTCTACCAACAAATGTTCTAAAAGGCTGACCTTTAAATTTCCCTTTGTATTGTGTTAAAAACTTTTCATCAAAAATATTAGCGCTTTCGAATTTTAGTCTTTTAGGTCGAGTTTCAAAAAAATTAGTTGTAAATAAAATTTGATCAAATAAATTCCACCTGAAATTATGATTTTGACTTCCCCTAGAATAAGAGAATAATGTTTCCATTGGATTAAAAAGTGATGTGCTTTGTGAAAGATATTTAACACTCTTATTATTAGGATTATCATTAAAATCTCCTAATACAATTATTTTTGGTTGAGACTCAGTTTTTTTTAAGTCTTCTATAATAGAGATTACTTTTTTTGCTGCTGCTATTCGTTTAACAGAAGAGATTTCTACACCTTCACGACGTGATGGCCAATGATTAACAATACAATGTACGCGCTCATTATCAAGTAGTCCAGATATTAATAAAATATCTCTGGTATAGTCCTGAATACCTGGTTCCTTTTCAATATATACCGAAAATGTCTCTGATGTTTCTAATTTGAATTCATCTTTATCATATAAAAAACCAACATCAATACCTCTTTCATCTTTAGAATCATAATGCACTATGCCATAGTTATATGTGCTTAAATATTTTGTAGCAATTAAGTCTTTTAAAACTCTTTTGTTTTCAGCTTCAGCAACACCGATGAGCGTAGGTGGTTTTTTGGTTTTATTACGCCCAATTTTTGAAATAACTTCACTTAATTTGTAACATTTTCTTTCGTAACGTTTTTTGGTCCAACGTTTTTCAGAATACGGTAAAAAATCATTATCATGTGTTCTCTTATTATCTGAAACATCAAAAAGATTTTCGAGATTATAAAAAGCTACTGTATAAAGATCTTCTTTTTTCTCTTGTTTTTCCACCTCACAAATTTAAGTTTTAAAATACAATCGACATAAGTTCAATTATGTAACTTTGTAGATATTTTAATTTATGATAGAAAAAAAAGATAGTGCACTTGAAAAAGCAGTTCTTATTGGTGTAATAACCAAAGAACAAAATGAAGAACGCTCTAAAGAATATTTAGATGAGTTAGCGTTTTTGACTTATACTGCTGGAGGAGACGTCTTAAAACGTTTTACTCAAAAAATGGATATGCCAAACCCTAAAACCTTTATAGGTTCGGGTAAAATGGAAGAGGTTCAACAATTTATTAAAGAACATGATGTAGGTACTGCTATTTTTGATGATGAACTCTCTGCAGCTCAAGAACGTAATATTAGCAAAATCTTAGATTGTAAAGTTTTAGATCGCACGAATTTAATACTTGATATTTTTGCACAACGTGCACAAACCAGTTATGCTAGAACTCAAGTAGAATTAGCACAATGTGAATATTTGCTACCTAGACTTAAAGGAATGTGGACTCACTTAGAACGGCAAAAAGGAGGTATTGGCATGCGTGGTCCTGGTGAAACTGAAATAGAAACTGACAGGCGTATTGTACGTGATAAAATAGCATTGCTTAAATCTAAAATTAAAGCTATTGACAAGCAAATGGCTGTTCAGCGAGGCAATCGTGGTAAAATGGTTCGTGTAGCTTTAGTTGGCTATACTAATGTTGGAAAATCTACATTAATGAATGTGATTAGTAAAAGCGATGTTTTTGCTGAAGACAAATTATTTGCGACATTAGATACCACAGTACGAAAAGTGGTTATTCAAAATTTACCTTTTTTACTAACAGACACTGTTGGTTTTATTCGTAAACTTCCTACACAATTAGTAGAATCTTTCAAAAGTACTCTTGATGAAGTCAGAGAAGCCGATCTACTACTACATGTGGTGGATATTTCTCATCCAAATTTTGAAGAGCATATTGATTCTGTTAACAAAATTTTAGGTGAAATTGATAGTTCAGACAAACCCACTATTATGGTTTTCAATAAAATTGACGTCTATAAAGCGGAGCCCTTAGATGAGGATGATCTGGTTACTGAAAAAACCTCGGCACATTACAGCTTAGATGAATGGAAAAATACTTGGATGCATCGTGTTGGTAACAATGCATTATTTATTTCTGCACTGAACAAGAAAAATATAGATACATTTAAAAAACGTGTTTATGATGAGGTTAGAGAAATTCATGTTACGCGTTTTCCTTACAATCATTTCTTGTATCCCGATTACGAGGAAGAAGATTTTTAGAATAAAAAAAGCTGTTCTTTATCAAGAACAGCTTTTTTTATTGTAGTATTGATACTACCAAATTTTAACACGCTCTTCTGGAGCTAACCACATATTATCCCCTTCATTAATATTAAACGCTTCGTAAAAAGCATCAACATTTTGTAGTGGCATAACTGCACGATACATTCCAGGTGAATGTGTATTGGTTTTTATTTGGTTTCTTAGAGCATCTTCGGTGTATTTGATTCTCCAAATTGTAGCCCATGACATGAATAAACGTTGTTCAGGTGTATATCCATCAATATTTTCTGGTCTTCCATTTTTTTCAAAATGTAATTGAAGTCCATCATATGCGGCATTTATTCCTCCTAAATCTCCTATGTTTTCTCCTAAAGTGAAATCACCATTTAGCTTAGTCTCGGGCAAAGCTTCAACAGCACTATATTGGTCAGAAAGTTTTTTCCCTAAAGCTTGAAACTTAGTCAAATCTTCATCTGTCCACCAGTTGTTTAAGTTTCCGTCAGCATCATATCTAGATCCAGAATCGTCAAAACAATGAGATATCTCGTGACCTATCACTGCGCCTATACCACCATAATTAACAGCATCATCAGCTTCATGGTTATAGAAAGGCGGTTGTAGGATTGCTGCAGGAAATACAATTTCGTTATATGGTGGCATAAAATAAGCATTAACAACTTGAGGTGCCATAAGCCACTCACTCTTGTCTACTTCTTTTCCTAATTTATTTAGGCCATCATCAAAATTCCATTTTGATACATTTCTCATATTTGAATAATATGAACCTCCATCTTCGACACCATTGATCTCAAGTGCTGAATAATCTCTCCACTGATCTGGATAAGCAATTTTAACATTCATCTTTTTGAGTTTCTCAATAGCCTTATCTTTAGTTTCTGGTGTCATCCAGTCTAACTCTTTTATTCTATTTTCGAAAGCCAACATGATATTGTCAATCATTTGCTTAGCTTTTTCTTTTGCTTCAGGTGGAAATTTTTCGTCGACATAAAGTTTTCCCAAAGCTTCGCCAATAGTTCCGTTAATGGTACTTAAAGCACGTTCTTCTCTATCTCTTTGCTTTTTTGAACCCACTAATTCTTTGCCGTAAAATTCCCAATTTACCTTATCTATTTCTGTACTTAATTGACCAGCTGTACGATCTAACAAGCTCCACTTAAGGTAATTTTTCCATGCTTCAACATTGTTCTCTTCTAATATGGTGTTTAGGGCTTTGAAATAACCTGGATCACTTACAATAATTGTATCTATAGATTTAACGCCTAATCCTTTAATGTAATTTTCCCAATTAATAACAGGCGTCATTTCATTTAAATCTGCTATTGATTTTGGATTATAGCGTTTACGAGCATCTCTTGAGTCTTCTTTAGTCATTCTAGGCTTAGCCATTCTTGTCTCGAATGCTAAAATTTCATCTGCAGTTCTTTCGGCGTCGGCTTCAGAATAGTCTATGTATTTTAGCATTTTTGCAATATGAGCTCTATACTTTTCTCGTTTTTCTTTAGTATTCTCATCTTGATCAACATAATAATCTCTACTTAATCCCAGTTGACCATTAACTAAATATCCAGCATTTATATCACTGTTTTTAGGGTGTGAGCCAACACCTACAGCAAAGAAGCTTCTTCCACCGTAAGGTGTTGCCTCTGTTAAGTAATTTTGTAAATCATCAATATTCTTTATGGCATCTATTTTTGCAAGAGATGGTCTCAATGGATCTACACCCAACTTATCTCTAGAGATAGTATCCATTATCGTTTTAAATAATTCTACTGCTTTTTCTTGATCTGAACCAGGAAGTATTTCAATGGTATTCAAATCTTTATTGTCAGACATAGCAGATTTTAAGATGGCTAGTGCATCTTCATTGGTTTTCTTCCCTAACTCGTCAAAGCTTCCCCAACGAGTTCTATCACTTGGAATTTCATTATTATCTAGCCATGAACCATTAACATGTCTAAAAAAATCATCGCCTGGAGCCACGTTCTTATCCATGTAATCTAGATTAATTCCAGGTGTTTTTTCAATCATTGCAGTTTCTTCTTTTGGCTCATCTTTACATCCAATAAGAGTAAATAATCCAAATATAGAAACCACCAAAATGCGTTTGATATTGGTTTTCATAATGTACTTAAGGTTTAATTTGATTTAAAATTAGTTATTAATTAGAAGCTTTAGATCTCTATTTGTTACAGATTAACAAAACATTAAGAATTATCACTTTAATATAAGCTACTGATCTATAGTAGATTTTGAGATGTTATTGGCATCAAACTCAAATTTTTTATTAATTTGAAGGTTAAGATTAGACATGGCTATCAGCACTTCATTAATACCCTTTAGTTGATCTGATTTTTTGATGTTATCTAATGTAAGTAAACTATTAAGCTTTAATACTTTTGTCTCCAAAACGAGTATTCTAGCTGATATTTCATTGGTAGCAATTGTTCTTGGTATTTCAGTTTTGAAATCATTTAAGAATGTTTGTAACTCGGTTTTTTCACTTTTAAAAAATGAAAGATCTGCTGTTTTCAAATAGTCTATTTGATTGGATAACTCTTGATATTTTTGCCAATTATTAAGCGCTTCTTTTGAGTCTTTACTCAGGCCAAAATCTTGATACTCTATGTTTTGTATTTCTTTTTGAGTAATACTTTTTGACTTCACTTCTACTACAGCATCCTTGTTATTCAAAACCTTTGATTCATCTTCACAATTAAAGGATATAAAAAAAAGCAAACAATAGATTAGCAGGTAATTACGCATAGAACACTTCTTAAATATTGTTGTAAATATACTCAAAGCGAATGTATTTAGCAGCTGACATTTGAGCAATTAACAAAAATTAAAGAGTTCTTAATTTTATCATATAAAATTTTATCTCCTCTTTATTCTTATTACTTTTGGTAAACAAAAATTAGCTAATAAATTATGTCTAAAGTATTAATCATAGGTGCTTGTGGTCAAATTGGTTCAGAATTAACTTTCAAACTTCGTGAAATACATGGTGCCGAAAATGTCATCGCTAGTGATATTAGTCATTCAAATTTAGACATTGTCAATTCAGGTATTTTTGAAATAGTTGATGCTCAAGATTATTCATCAGTAAAAACATGTGTAGAAAAGCATAAGATAGATACTGTGTATCTAATGGCTGCAATGTTAAGTGCTACTGGAGAAAAATATCCGATGAAAGCTTGGGATTTGAATATGAATTCACTTTTTCATATTTTAAATTTAGCTAAAGAAACGTTAATAAAAAAAATATTTTGGCCATCAAGTATTGCTGTGTTCGGTCCAACAACTCCAAGAGACAATACACCACAGCATACTGTAATGGAACCTACAACTGTATATGGTATTACAAAGCAAGTAGGTGAAAGGTGGTGCGAATATTATTATAAAAAATACAATGTAGATGTGCGAAGTATTCGATATCCTGGAATTATTAGCTGGAAAACCTTACCAGGAGGAGGTACTACAGATTACGCTGTTGAAATATATCATAAAGCTATTTTAGAGAAACAATACCAATGTTTTTTATCTGAAAACACTAAACTTCCAATGATGTTTATGGATGATGCTATTAACGCTACAATTAATATCATGCAAGCACCTTCAGATACGATCACCATACGATCGTCTTACAATTTGGCTGCTATTAGCTTTACACCGCGGCAAATTGCTGAAGCAATAAAAGCTCATATTACAGAATTTGCTATCAGTTATGCTCCAGATTTCAGACAAGAGATTGCCAATAGTTGGCCTAGGTCTATAAATGATTCATCTGCAAGAACTGATTGGAAATGGCGTCATACATACGATCTTCAATCCATGACTAAAGAAATGATCTCCCAACTAAAACAAAAATACGCAACTTCTTCTGAAGAACTATCCTAAAGAATACTACGATTAAACAAAGCATCTTAGAAATATATTGATGACAATCTTTAAAATTTTCGATGTCTCAGAAACAAACCATTTAATTATAAAAAGTTAAATTGATTTACTTAAAAAGCATACTAATTGCGTAACGTAATCAACTAATGGTTTAAGATAATTTTGTTTAATAGTAGTAAGACGGTATAGATATCTATTGCATGTGGTGTAGATAGTCGTGAAAAAATTGATTTAATAGTTTAGTATTTGTTGAAAATTGAAATAATTGTATCTTAACTCATGATTAGCTATTAACATGAGGGAAACCTACGAAAAAGAACGTCAATTACAACTTGTAGATGCTATTAAAGCCAATGATCCTATTGCTTTAAAAGAGTTCTATATGAGTAATTATTCTAAAATTGAAGCTTTAGTTTTAAAGAACAGTGGTTCTGTAGATCATGCAAAAGACCTTTATCAAGAAAGTTTTATTGCTGTATGGAAAAATCTAAAAACCAAAACTTTTCAGCCAAAAAACAATACAGCCTTAGAAGGTTATTTATATCAAATTGCGAAAAATAAATGGATGGATGTTTTAAGGTCAAACGCTTTTAAAAAAACAAACCCCTTAACAAATGATAAATTAATCTTCTTAAAACAAAATGATGATGAATTAAATGATGTAAAAGAAGAACAACTTAAAACCATCCTTAAAGCTTTTAAAAATCTAGGACAACCCTGTAAACAATTACTAACCGATTTTTACTATAGTAAAAAACCTTTACGAGTGATTGCTTCAGAATTAGATTTAGAAGAAGCTTCAGTGAGAAATAAAAAATACAGATGTATGGAAAAACTTCGAAGCATCGTTTTTTCCTCAAAGCCTTAAAAAATTGGAAACTAATAGCAATAACATATCACAAGAACAATTAGAAGCCATTGAGCGTTATATTAATAACACGATGGCTGCTGAAGAGCAATATGCCTTCGAAGCAAGGTTAAGTAGTGACGCTGATTTTAAGATTCAGTTTGAAGATGCCAAAACACTACTATTAGGAATTGAAACACAATCTCTAAAAGAACAGCTAGATAAGTTTCATGATGACATTCCTACTCGAAAAACACCTTATACTAAATCACCAAAAATTAGATATTTACAATTAAGAAGGTTTGTTGCTGCTGCAATGATTATTATAGTGGCTGGCAGTTTTTGGTTTTTCAATCAAGACACGAATGAGAAACTCTATACTAAATATTTCGTTCCAGATCCTGGTTTACCAACCACAATGAGTAGCTCTACTAACTTTGAGTTTTATGATGCTATGGTAAACTATAAGCAAGGTGATTATACCAAAGCTATTCAAAAATGGAATGCATTGCCTGCAAAAAATGATACTATAAATTATTTCATAGGTGTAGCTCATTTAGCAAACAATAATGAGCATCTTGCTATTTCATATCTTGAAAAAGTGAGTTCAGAACCCGAAAGTTACTTTAAAAATGATGCCAATTATTATTTAGGTTTAGCCAATTTAAAGGAAGGCGATATAGAAAAAGCTAAATTGAATTTTGCGCTTTCTGACAATGAAAATAGTAAAGCCCTATTATCTGTTTTGAACAAATAATCACTTACAATTTTTTACACATGAAATTTCTTTGTAATAATAAAGTGTATATCCTGTTGTTTTTTATTGTTACAACTCTAAGCAGTACACTACAGTCTCAAGAGAAAAACTGGAGTGATGCTAAGCGCTTAGATTCTCTTATTTCTCTCAAAGAATATAAAGAGGCAGAGACATTACTCTCAGAAAACATATCTCAA
Organism: uncultured Psychroserpens sp.; assembly: GCF_947503375.1. Taxonomy (GTDB): domain Bacteria; phylum Bacteroidota; class Bacteroidia; order Flavobacteriales; family Flavobacteriaceae; genus Psychroserpens. The sequence goes on along the minus strand of NZ_CANNDQ010000003.1, from coordinate 3,936 downwards.
TTACAACAAAATAAATCTTATTTAGAGCTAACCAAGCGCATCTATTATTTAGGAAAAATCACCTTAAATGTAGAAGATAAATCGGCCGCTATTAAAAAGGTAAATGACTTTGCTAATTCTATAACAGCGGCTACCGATTCACTATCAGTTTCAAGACAAAAACATTTAGTGTTAGCTAGGTTTTATGCTTTCATAAGAGATTATGAAAATGCAGCAGCTCAAAATTTATTAGCCCTTGATGTTACGCAAAAAATACCAGATGCCACAGGAGACCTTTTCGGATTAATTCATCATAACCTTAGTATAGATAATAGACGTCAAGGCAATATTAAACAAGCCATTTGGCACAGTAAAAAATCATTAGACTATTACTTATCTTATTCTAAATCTGACAAGTCAAAAGTTTTAGATGCATACAACTCATTAGGTGCCAGAATGTGGGATGTTTTTAAAATAGACAGCGCATTGTATTATTTTAAGAAAGGAGAAAAAATAATCAATGAACTAGAACCCACAGCGATGAATAGGTTTTATCACAAAGCAAAATCACAATCAAATATTGGCTCTGTTTACGCTCAACTAGGTAATATTCTTGAAGCTTCTGCATACAACGAAAAAGCCATTAATAATTATAATAATTTTATAAATTCTGATGCAGATGGAAAAGATTTCTTCAAAGAAGAAGCACGATTATTCCTCTTCTTAACTATTGAGAATTATGCAGACAACTTTATAGCTCAAGGCAACTATACCAAAGCACGTGACCTAAACGAATATGTCTATAATCAACTATTAGAACATATGCCTGAAAACTATTCTGAAATTGGATATTCGGTATTGAATCTAGGTAACATTTATTTAAGATTAAAAGATTTTGAGCTTGCTGATACATTCTTTAGCAAAGGACTTGAAATCTATACACAAAAAGAACAAAACAACAAACTGGGCCTTGCAGATGCATATTATTACAAAGGAATCATCAATGATTACTATGGTAATGTAGATCAAGCTAAGAATTATTATGAGCTAAGTAAGAAACTTTATGAGTCTATCTTTGATGGAAGCTATGACAACTTCTATTTAGAAGCCATGCAAACCTATTCGAAATTTTATTCAGAAAATGGATACGATAAGAATGCTATAGAAATGGCACAAAAAGCCTATGATTATGTTATTCAAAATCAAGGTGAAACCACCACTGTAGAAAGCTCTCAGCTTATTAACCTTGCAAGCCTCTATTTTAAATCGAAAGATTATGATAAAGCACTAAAACATATTAATCAAGCTTTGGTCATATTTGATGCTTCAGATAGCAGGTTTAACGATCAATTTGATGGATTTAGTTCTAGTCTTAAAAAACCAATGGCACTACTACTTAAATCAAAAATTATTATAGAACAACAAGGTAAAGGTAATCCAGAAATACTTATGGCGCAATATGAAAACCTCATGCAGGCTATTTCGATTCTTGAGCGTCAAAAAACATTAATTACAGAAGACCAAAATCTCTCAATAATTCTTGATGACAATGATGATGTATTTGAATTCTCAAAACAAATTGCATTTTGGTTATATAAGTCCACATCTAAAAAAGAATATATTGAAGCCATTTTAAGTCTTCACGAATCTAAACTTTATAATAAAATAAGGCAGCAGCTTAATGTAAAAGGAAGTTTTTCTTCAAATGAAATCCCAGATGTTATATTAAAAAAAGAGACTGTGCTTTTAGCTGAAATCAATCAAGCCCTTGATGAAAAAAACAGTATCGATAGATTTATTGAAGTCAACAAAAATTGGCAAGATTTTCTACTTACTCTAAAAAGAGATTATCCAAAGTATTATGATCTGAAATATGCTTCAATTACTAAATCTTTTGAGTTCAATAATAGTATAAAGAATGGTCAATCGGTTATTAGGTATGTTTATATATATGATGAATTATATGCCATTCTTATTGAAAAAGACACTGTTAATCTGTTTGAATTGAATACTAAAAAATTGAATAAAACCTTAGACAATTTCAATAACGAAAATGAAATATTTGTGCAGAATGTAAATGCTTACTACGATCTATATGCATTTTTATGGCAGCCTTTAGAACAATCAATTTCAAATAAGAACATTATCATAGTACCAGATGGAAATCTGTTTAACTTAAGTTTTGAAGTACTTAGCACTAAAAATATCAATTCTTATGAGGATCTTCATCAGGTAAGTTTATTGAGTCGTTATTGCATCTCATACAATTACAGTCTGTTACTTATTAATAAAAACAAAAAGCCTAAATTTTTTGAAAAAAACTTTGTAGCCTTTTCACCAGAATTCACAGATGAAATGAAAAGCAACTACAAGACAGTTATTACTGATTCTGTTTTTTTAGACAAAAGTTATCTTACTCTTTTACCTCAGCCATTTGCAACTAACTTAGCAAAAGAATATTCAAAAATATTTGATGGCATCTCATTTATAAATGAAAATGCTTCAAAACAAATCTTTACTAGTAGAGCAAACGAACATAAGATTATTCATATAGGTACACATGCCGAATCGAATAACGTATCTCCAGAATTATCGCGCTTGATCTTTGCTAAAAATGTCAACGATTCTATAGCTACAGATGATAATTCATTATATACCTTTGAAATCTACAATCAAAATTTATCGTCTAATTTAGCAATTTTAACTGCTTGTGAAACCGGAAAACCTAGCTATCAAGCAGGTGAAGGAATGATCTCTTTGGCTCACGCTTTTAATTATGCAGGAAGCGAAAGTATGCTAACTAGTCTTTGGGAAATAGATGAAAAATCCAGCACAGAAATCCTTCATTTCTTTTACGATAACATTTCAAAAGGAATGACTAAAGATCTAGCTCTTAAACATGCAAAATTAGAATACATAAAGGGTGCTAAGGGAAGAACTTTACATCCAGACTATTGGGCTGGTTTGGTGCTAATAGGCGACACGTCTCCTATTGATTTGAAAACCTCATCATTCAATATTTCCTATTGGTTAATTAGCATTGTACTACTAATTATTATTGTTCTATTTATAAGAAGAAACAAAAAATAGAAGAGGGTTTTTTTATCAAAAACCCTCTTCATTGAAACGATAAACAATTTAACTTTTAATATAATTCCCTACAAATTAATAGCATTCTAAAAGCTTATCGTTTAATCATCGCTACAAATGAAAATTGTGAGCATAAAAAAAGCTACCAACTCACATCGATAGCTTTTCTCTTAGCTAAATAAACTAACTATTGTTTAATAACTCTTTTAGTTATAGAACTATTATTAAGAGCATTAACCTTTACAAAGTACATTCCACTTGCAAACCCATCTAAAGACACCTTTACATTTTGAGTGCTCTTCTTCAAGTTTACTCTATTAACCGTTTTACCAGTTACATCAATAATTTCTACATCAACCAACTCCAAACTACTTGAGTTTTTTATTGTTAGTATGTTCACAACTGGATTAGGGAATAGACTAATATCACGATCTAACAACTTATAACCTGCTGTACTTAGTGTTGTATCTTCTACTTTAAGATCAAAAGAGCATTCGGCTGTATTACCAAAATCATCTGTTACAACAAAGCTTATTATATAATCACCATCAGGTAAGATGGTTCCTGGAACTGGAGTTTGTACAACGCTAAAATCACAATTATCTGAAACGACAACGGTATTATCAGATATGTAATCAGGAAGTATAAAATCTCCAACATTTTCTATTACTGTTCCACTTGGGCAATTAATTATTGGATCTATTACGTCTTCAACTGTTACTGTAGCTGATGCTGATGCACTGTTTCCACTCTGATCTGTAACAGTTAAGTTAACTGTATTGTCTCCCAGTTCTGAACATGTAAAATCGGTTACATCTAAACTCAAACTTGATACACTACAGTTGTCATCTGAACCATTATCAATCT
>NZ_CANNDQ010000002.1 GCF_947503375.1 uncultured Psychroserpens sp. | reverse complement strand
TTTTTAATCTAAAATCTAATCTTTACACCAATAATCATAAATAAACTAATAAATAATACTTTCTATGAAGACTTAAACATTTTGTATTGTTGAAGTTAGAAGAGTAAATTATAAAAAAAATAAAGCCCTAACGTACGTTAGGGCTTTATTTTTAACAAGTCTTGTACGATTAACTTTTGATCACTCCTCTTGATATAACTATCTTTTGAATTTCAGAAGTTCCTTCATATATCTGAGTAATTTTTGCATCTCTCATTAATCGCTCTACATGATATTCTTTAACAAATCCATTACCTCCATGAATTTGTACAGCTTCTACGGTTTGTTCCATAGCAACTTTGCTCGCATAAAGTTTCGCCATTGCACTAGACATATCATAATTATTACCTTGATCCTTATCCCAAGCAGCTTTCATTACAAGCATTCTGGCAGCTTCAATTTCAGTATACATATCAGCTAATTTAAATGCTATTGCTTGATGATTGCATATTTCAGTGCCAAAAGCCTTACGTACTTTAGAATATTTTAATGCTAATTCATAAGCTCCAGAAGCTATACCTAGAGCTTGAGCTGCGATACCAATTCTTCCTCCTGATAACGTTTTCATCGCAAACTTAAAACCAAAACCGTCTTCACCAATTCGATTTTCTTTAGGAACTTTAACGTCATTAAATTGTAAAGTATGAGTATCACTACCTCTTATTCCTAATTTATCTTCCTTAGGACCTATATCAAACCCTTCCATTCCTTTTTCAACTATAAAGGCATTAATACCTCTATGACCTTTCTCTCTATCGGTTTGAGCAATTACCAAATAAACATCACTTCTTCCACCATTAGTAATCCAGTTTTTTGTTCCGTTTATTACATAATGATCACCTTTATCAATAGCAGTTGTTGCTTGAGAAGTAGCATCACTACCAGCTTCAGGTTCACTCAAACAAAATGCACCGAGGTATTCACCTGTTGCTAGTTTAGCTAAATATTTTTGCTTTTGTTCTTCTGTTCCGAATGCTTCAAGACCATAGCAAACTAAAGAGTTATTTACTGAGACCATCACTGATGCTGATGCATCAATTTTTGATAATTCTTCCATTATCAGCACATAAGAAATAGCATCCATACCGCTACCTCCATATTTTGGGTCTACCATTATTCCCATGAATCCTAAATCTCCCATTTTTTTAACTAACTCTTGAGGAAACTGTTGCTTTTCGTCTCTTTCTATGACACCAGGAAGTAATTCGTTTTGTGCAAAATCACGAGCTGCGTCGCGAATCATTATATGTTCTTCGGTTAAACTAAAATCCATAGATATTTTAAATTATTGATTTGCTAAAAAATGATGTCAAAGATAAGTCTTTATTAGTATATTTTCAATAAGGATCACTATTTTTACTTAATATGATAAAATCTAAGTACAATATAATTGGTGTGATGTCTGGAACTTCATTAGATGGAATAGATCTAGCTTATATTTCATTTGATTTTGATAAAAGTTGGAAATTTTCAATTCATTATACAGATACTATTTCTTATGACAATTATTGGAATGAAAAACTATTAAAGCTTGTAAGCTTAAATCAACACGAGCTTCAAAGAACAGATTTAGCCTATACTAGCTACATTTCTAAAGTCATAAACCAATTTATTTACAAGTATCAAATTAAAGTAATAGATGCAATTTGTTCGCATGGACATACAGCTTTGCACCAACCAGATATAGGTTTGACCTATCAAATAGGTAATCTACCAAAACTAGCTCAATTATTAAAGCAGCAAATAGTGTGCGATTTTAGAGTTCAAGATGTTGAACTTGGTGGTCAAGGCGCACCTTTAGTACCAATTGGAGATCGTTTATTATTTTCAGATTATGATTACTGTATCAACTTAGGCGGTTTTGCTAATGTATCATTCGAAAATAATAACGAAAGATTGGCTTATGATATTTGTCCTGTTAACATTGTAATGAATTATTATGCCAACCAATTGGGTTTTGATTATGATGAAGATGGTAATATTGCTAAATCTGGGCATATAAATTTTGAGGTTTTAGATAAACTAAATGCCCTCGAATTTTATAAACTTGATTCACCAAAATCTCTAGGTTTAGAATGGGTTGAAAACTATATATTTCCAATTTTAGAGGTAGCTAAACTTTCTAATGAAGATAGCCTTCGAACATTTACTGAGCATATCGCTATTCAAGTTTCTTCTAGCATTAAGCCTAACTCTAAGGTGTTATTTACAGGAGGCGGTGTTTATAATACATTTCTAACCGATAGGATTAAAGGTCTGAATAGCTTCGATTTAATAATTCCTTCTGATGAAATCATTCAATATAAAGAAGCTTTGATCTTTGGGTTATTAGGTGTACTCAAATTGAGAAACGATATTAATTGCCTCTCTAGTGTAACTGGAGCAAGTCATGATCATTCTTCTGGTAAAATCTTCACTTATAATACTTAAGCGTAAATATTTACTTACATTTGCAGACTTTGGCTTGAGTTTTGAATAAGTCAGAATAAAATTATTTTAATTAAAACTATTTTAAATGAAACATTTAGTTATAGTACTTGTTCTATTGATAACAGGTGTAAGTTATGCTCAAATTGATGATAATTGGGAAGATGCGTCAGAGAAATTACCTGGTTATATCATAACCAACAAAGGTGAAAAAATTGAAGGTTATCTCAAGCGATTTCTTAAAATTAAAAGTCAGAGAAAAGTAAAATTCTTTAAAACATTAGATGACAAACCTCAAGTATTTGACGCAAAAGATTTAGAAGCATACCAAATAGCAAATGACTACTATGAATCTCATCCATATGAAGGATTAAGTGGTAAAACCAAAGTATTCTTGTTGAGAACTGTTGAAGGAAAAATCGATCTTTTCGAGTATTACATAAGAGTTGAAGATGACAAAGGCAGAGAAATGACATTGTCTAAGAAAGGAAATACCGAAGTTTCTTTAGATTTTGATGGAACTAAAATTCAAACTGAGATACTTGCTGTTAAAGATGGCAAAGATTACTTAAAATTTGCATCATCTAAAGTTATGTTTAGTTTTAAAAACGTAATGAGCAAATATGTTTCTGATTTCCCTGAATTAGCAAAAAAAATAAAAAATAAAGAAAAAGGTTATAGAATTTTAGGTGTTCTTAAAATTGTAAATGAATATAACGCACATTTTGAAGAATAATATGAAACAGTTGTTTTTTACACTTTGTGTGTTTCTATTTAGTATTATTATTTATGCTCAAGAGCCTGCAAGTTTTGTGTGGTGTGATTTATCTGATAGAAACTTAGTTGGTTTGCAAAACCCTAATCTTGTTTTTCCAACAGATTCTGGTTTTACAGTTTACAGTGTTGAAGAAATAGGATCTCAATTTTATGCTCCAAAAATAATCTATATCACAAAATTTGATGCCTCTGGAGAAAAACTTTCTACAGTAGAGTTTAAACTACCAATGCGCTCTCAAAAAGATGCTACATTATTAAGTGTATTTGAAGGAAACAATAAGCTGTATTTCTTTTCACATGTAGCTGTAAAGAAAGATGGGAAGAATATGCTTTATGCGCAGATTTATGATAATGCTACAGAAACTGTTTCTGCTATCATTGAATTGTATACACTACCAATTGAAAAAGTAAACAACTCTGGGTTTTTTGATGTCGCTATTTCAGATGATAAAAATACTTTTGCCGTTTTAGTAAATAAACCTTTTATAAAAAAAGCAAAACAAGCAATTGATGTGCTTACATTTGATGCTGAATTAAATAAAGTCTCAAGTACATCTCAAACACTTTCATTTGATAGTAAACGCGCTAATTCAGAAACTTTATTTGTTGAGAATGATGCGGTGGTTACCATTGTAAAGAAAACTAATCTTTCAAAAAAAGAACCAATAACGATTGTTATTACAATAAAAGGTGATGAAGTTAGCGAGCAGCAGGTGTCATCTAATGAATTTTATATTTCAGACAGCAAAGTTATTACAGTTAATAATAAGCAATACTTATTAGGGTTTGCTACAGATAATGCCAAACCTACCGTATCAGTTGGAGGTGCAAAAGACAATAGCTTTTTCGTCTATAACATTTCCGAACAGAAACTAGTAGTACATCAAGAATGGTCTAAAGAAACTATAAAACGAGTATTAGGAAAAGGCTATATTGATTTAAAAGTAAAAGATATTTTAGTTAATAATGATGATATTTATCTCATAGGTGATTGTTATTCAAAAGATAGTGAACCTATTGAAGGACAAAATTTTAAATATAATTATACACATAGGTTTGGGCCTGGTGTAGTTATCAAGTTAAATATTTCAGGAGAAGTTTTGTATGAAACTCCTTTAAGCTATGGAGAAGAGTATTTAAATGACATGAAAACTTTAGGGTCATTCTATCCGTTTATAAATAATAATAAACTACAAATACTTGCTAATGAAAAAGAATCAATATTAAAGAACAAAAAAATAGTAGCAGGTTATAAAAAGATTAATGCAAAGGTTATTGTATTAAGGTCTTTTGACGATCAAGGTCAGATTGAAACTATTCCTTTTTGGTATAGTAATACTGGAGGTGCAAAGCGATTAACTAAGTTTGCACCAACACAAACATTACAGCTTTCAGATAACATATTCTATATATATGCCACAGGTTTTGAATCACATAAGTTTGGAAAAATGATCTTAAACTAAATTTTAATACCTTATTAACAATAATAAAATGGCTTTACTTTTTAAAGCCATTTTTTGTTTTTTATATTTGTTAAAATAAACTAACTATTCTTAATGAAAGACTTACTTCAAAAGTACGAAGACAAAGAGCCTGAAATCATTTTTAATTGGAAAGACCCAGAAACTGAAGCAGAAGGTTGGACGGTCATCAACTCTCTGAGAGGAGGTGCTGCTGGAGGCGGAACCAGAATGCGTAAAGGCTTAGATATGAATGAGGTATTATCACTAGCTAAAACTATGGAAGTGAAATTTACGGTTTCAGGCCCTGCTATTGGAGGTGCTAAATCTGGTATTAACTTCGATCCACATGATTCAAGAAAAAAAGGAGTTTTAGAACGTTGGTACAAGGCTGTTTCTCCCTTACTTAAAAGTTACTACGGAACTGGAGGTGACTTAAACGTTGATGAAATTCATGAAGTGATTCCTATAACAGAAGAGAGTGGTGTATGGCATCCTCAAGAAGGTGTTTTTGAAGGACACTTTAAACCAACACAAGCTGATAAGATCAATCGTATTGGTCAATTAAGACATGGTGTGATTAAAGTGATCGAAAATCCTAAGTATTCACCAAACGTTTCTAGAAAATATACAGTTGCAGATATGATTACTGGTTTTGGAGTAGCAGAAGCAGCTAAACATTTCTATGATGTCCATAACGATTCTATCGTTGGCAAACGTGCAGTAGTTCAAGGTTTTGGTAATGTTGGAGCTGCCGCTGCATTTTACTTGGCACAAATGGGAGCTAAAGTTGTTGGTATTATAGATATTGTTGGTGGCTTAATTAAAGAGGAAGGGTTTACTTTTGAAGAAATTACCCAATTATATCTTAAAAAATCAGGAAATACTTTAGTAAGTGATCACTTAATCCCTTTTTCTGAAATTAACGAAAAAATATGGTCATTAGAAACTGAAGTATTTGCACCTTGCGCTGCATCACGTTTAATTACTAAGCAACAAATAGACAATATGATAGATACTGGGCTAGAGGTGATTTCATGTGGAGCAAATGTACCGTTTGCAGATCGTGAAATATTTTTTGGACCAATTATGGAACATACAGACACCAAAGTAAGTCTTATTCCTGATTTTATTTCTAACTGTGGTATGGCAAGAGTATTTGCATATTTTATGGAACGGAAAGTTCAAATGACAGACGAAGCTATTTTTAACGATACTTCTGAAATCATAAAAGAAGCCATTAAAAATGTATACAATAAGAATCAATCAAAAACTGGCATTAGCGCTACCGCTTTTGAAATAGCACTTAACCAACTTATATAAAAGAAACCTATGGAAACCATAATTATTTTAGTTTTTGTATTAGGCTATTTGGCCATTACAGTAGAGCATAGTATTAAAATCGACAAGTTAATTCCAGCTCTGGTGATGATGGCAATTAGTTGGGCGCTCATCTCATTAGGGATTGATTCATTCTCACAATGGTTTGACTCAGCTAGTCATGGTTTGGTAGATGGTTTTTCAGATTTAGGTCACGAAGATAAAATGCATTGGATGGAAGAAACACTTCTACATCATCTTGGAAAGACAGCTGAAATATTAGTGTTTTTACTTGGAGCAATGACGATTGTTGAAATCATTGATTACTTTGATGGGTTTTCAACCATTAAAGGATTTATCAAAACAAAGAGTAAAAAAAGAATATTGTGGATCTTTGGGTTTTTAGCATTTTTTCTTTCAGCTATTATAGATAATTTAACTGCTACTATTGTTTTAATCTCTATTCTTCAAAAACTAATTCAAGATAGGAGTGTACGTATTTGGTATGCAGGTTTAATTATTATTGCAGCTAACGCAGGTGGTGCTTGGTCACCTATTGGAGATGTAACGACCACCATGTTATGGATTGGCAAAAAAGTTACCACAGGGCACTTATTTGTTTACCTATTTATTCCTTCACTGATATGTATGTTGCTGCCAACATTTATCGCTTCATTTATGCCGGCATTTAAAGGGAATTTAGAAAATGTTTCTGATGAGTCAGATAACAAACCTAAAAGCAAATTTAGTTCTACTATGTTATATTTAGGACTAGGCGGTATTGTTTCTGTTCCAGTTTTTAAAACGGTAACCCATCTTCCACCATATGTGGGTATGATGTTAGCATTAGGTGTTGTGGCCATATTTGCTGAAATATATAGTAACTCAAAATTTAGTATCACTCATATTGATAATGAAGAAAGTGACGAGCATTCGCATCATAGCCCTGTGCATCATTCATTATCCAAAATTGAATTACCGAGTATTTTATTCTTTTTAGGAATATTAATGGCAGTGGCTGCATTAGAGTCATTAGGAATTCTATTTGGTTTTGCTGGAACGTTGCAAGATACTATGCCAATGCTAGGTACAGAGATGTATGAAGGAGGAGTTTCAGATTTGGTTGTTCTATTGTTAGGTGTTGGTTCGGCAGTAATTGATAATGTACCATTAGTAGCTGCAAGTTTAGGAATGTTCTCTGAACCAATTGACCACGAATTGTGGCATTTTATAGCCTATTCTGCAGGAACAGGTGGAAGTATGTTGATTATTGGGTCAGCAGCTGGAGTTGTTGCTATGGGAATGGAAAAAATTGACTTTTTCTGGTATCTTAAAAAAATAGCATGGCTTGCTGCTGTAGGCTTTATTGCTGGAGCCATTGCCTTTATGTTTACGCGTACAATATTTTAAATTACATACTTTAGTTTTAAAATAGGCGTTATTACACTATAAAATTAATTTTTAATAGCATACATATGATATTACAAAGTAATATTCAAGATGGGTCAGAACTACTTACTGATTCAGAATCAACCGAAAAAACATTATCAATCATTGAATTGATATTCAGTGGAGGAACAGCAGGGCAGATCATCATAGCGATTCTTTTCGTACTACTTGTCGTTGCTATTTACATTTATTTTGAACGTCTTTTTGCCATTAAAGCAGCATCAAAAGTCGATGCTAATTTTATGAATCAAATAAAAGATCATGTTAGTAATGGTAAAGTAGATTCAGCACAAATGCTTTGCGCTCAAGTTAATTCTCCAGTTTCTCGATTAATTAATAAAGGCATTACAAGAATTGGAAAACCTTTAGAAGATATTAATACTGCTATAGAAAATGCAGGTCGTCTAGAGGTGTATAGCCTAGAAAAAAATGTGAGTATTCTGGCAACCATCTCTGGAGCTGCACCAATGATTGGATTTCTTGGTACAGTAATTGGAATGATATTATCAATATTTGAAATTGCTAATTCAGGAGGTTCAATTGATATTAAAACATTAGCAGACGGCTTATATACTGCAATGACAACTACAGTAGGTGGCTTAATTGTTGGTATCATAGCTTATGTTGCGTACAATCATTTGGTAGTAAGAACAGATAAGGTAGTGTATCAAATGGAAGCCAACTCATTAGAATTTTTAGATCATTTAAATGAACCTATCTAATGAATATAAGAGGACGAAATAAGGTAACACCAGAGTTTAATATGTCGTCTATGACAGACATAGTATTCTTATTACTCATATTTTTTATGATTGCATCGACGTTGGTTTCAGCTGAAGCCATAGATTTATTACTTCCAAATTCTACTAGTAAAACAACTCAAACAAAAAATGTATCTGTAAGTGTTGACAAGAATGTAAATTATTATGTCGATCTGAAGCAAGTATCTAAAGAAAATTTAGAAACCGAAGTTTTAGCTAAAGTAGGCAACTCTGAAGCACCATCAATAGTCATCCGTTCTGATCAAGACGTAGAAATGAAGCATGTGGTATTTATAATGGACATTGCTAATAGAAATAAGATAAAGTCGACTTTAGCAGTAAAATCGCAATAGAATGAAATATTTCAAAACCAAACATGAAAAGAATTCAGCAAGGCTAACAACATTGCTTGTGTTGATACTAGTATTGTTGATTTTCGTGGTTGGACTAAAATATATGGATCCTCCTTTGGAGTATGGTGTAGCTATAAATTTTGGAAATTCTGAAGTCGGAAGCGGTAATATTCAACCAAAAGTACCCATCAGATCAAAACCGAAGCAAACTTTAGAAAATAACCAGCCAGAGGAAGTTCAACAGAGCTCTTCTCAACCAGATAGCAAGGCAGAAGATGTTATTACTAACGAGTCTACTGAGTCAATTGCTATAAAAAAGCAAAAGGAAGCAGATGCAAAAGCAAAAGCTGAAGCAGAACGAATTGAAAGAGAGCGAATAGAGGCTGAAGAGAAAAAAAGAAAAGAGGAAGAAGCCAAGAAAAAGAATATAGATAACTTGTTTAATGGTGTAAAAAATGCTGATGGCTCTCAAGCTGGAGGAGAAGGAAATGACTCACAACCAGGAGATAAGGGTCAGTTAGATGGTAATCCTTATGCGCCAAGTTATTTTGGAGGTTCTGGACCAGGAAAAGGAGGTGTAGGCTCTGGATTGGGAGGTAGAGGTAGTGCAACAAAAAAAATATTCAAGCAAGAATGCAATGAAACAGGTTTAGTTGTCGTTAAAATTATTGTGGATAGAAGTGGAAAGGTCCTACAAGCCGAACCTGGTATAAGAGGTAGTACAAATACACACCCTTGTCTTTTAGCACCTGCCAAGAAAATTGCACTCTCTCATAAGTGGCCTTCAGACTCTAAAGCACCCGCTCGCCAGGTAGGTTTTGTGAGTATTAACTTTGATGTAAGTCAGTAATTTATGAACTATCAAGATACTGTCAACTGGATGTTCAAACAGTTACCTATGTATCAAAATCAAGGTAAAATTGCTTTTAAGAAAGACCTTTCTAATTCCTTATTACTTGCAGAACAGTTAAACAATCCTCAATGTAATTTTAAAAGTATACATGTAGCTGGAACTAACGGGAAAGGCTCAACAAGTCATATGTTAGCTTCAATATTACAAGAGGCTGGATATAAAGTTGGTTTGTATACATCACCTCATTTAAAAGATTTTAGGGAGCGTATTAAGATTAATGGGAACCAAATAAGCAAGCAGTTTGTTATTGGCTTCATAAAACGAAATTTATCTTTTTTTAAAGCACATTCTTTATCTTTTTTTGAAATGACCGTAGGTATGGCGTTTGATTACTTTTCAAAACAAGAGGTAGATATAGCTATCATAGAAGTTGGTTTAGGAGGAAGATTAGATTCAACAAATATTATTGTCCCTGAAGTCTCGGTAATTACAAATATAGGCTTTGATCATATACAATTTTTAGGAAATACCTATGCAGCAATTTCTAAAGAGAAAGCTGGAATTATAAAGCCAAATATTCCTGTTGTTATAGGAGAAACGCAAAATGAAACTAAGTCTGTTTTCATGAATATTTCTGAAGCAAATGATGCAAAAATATATTTCGCAGACCAATGTGTTAATCAATCTTATCAAACAGATTTAAAAGGTAATTATCAAAAACACAATATAAAAACTGCAGTACAGACCATACGAGTTTTGAGCCAACGAAAATTTTATATTTCTGAGGATCACATAATAGAAGGTTTAAATAACGTAGTTAAGAATACGCAATTAAAAGGGAGATGGCAAATACTGCAAGAGCACCCAAAAATTATATGTGATACTGCACATAATAAAGAAGGGTTATCTTATACTATTTCACAACTACTTGAAGAAGATTATGAAAAACTACACATTGTATTTGGAGCTGTAAATGATAAAGATATCGATACAATACTACCTTTGTTACCAAAAAATGCCATCTACTACTTTTGTAAACCAAATGTTTCACGTGGATTAGAAGCAAAAGAATTACAATCCAAGTTTATTGAAAACGGGTTTTATGGTTACTCGTATAACAGTACGATTATGGCATTAACTGCTGCAAAAGAACAAGCTACATCAAAAGATTTAATTTATGTTGGAGGGAGTACTTTTATTGTTGCAGAAATAATTTAATTTTTTTTCAAAAAAGCTTTTGCCAATTAAAAATCTAACCTATATTTGCAGTCCAATATTTAGGGCGCGTAGCTCAGTTGGTTCAGAGCACTTGGTTTACACCCAAGGGGTCAGGGGTTCGAATCCCTTCGCGCCCACTAAAGTTCACAGAAATGTGAACTTTTTTGGTTTTATATAATGGGTCATTAACTCAGTTGGTTTAGAGTGTTACCTTGACAGGGTAGAAGTCACTGGTTCGAATCCAGTATGACCCACTTAACCCTAAAGATAGGTTCTAGAAGACTTCCAAAGTGCGTTCAAGTGCCATTCCTCTTGATCCTTTAATGAGTAATAAAGAATCTATTATAGATTGCTTAGTCAATTCTGTTTTTAGATCTTTAAATAACTTAAAAGAGTTGATTTTTTTAGAGTTTAATTCTGTTCTTGAAAAGTGCTCTCCTACAAGATATATTTTATCGATGTCTAATTGAGATGCATAATCAGAAATGTATTGATGCTCTTTATCTGTGTCGTCACCTAGTTCAAACATATCTCCCAATATTGCAATCTTATTTTTCTCACTCAAATTAGAAAAATTATCTAAAGCAGCTTTCATACTTGTTGGGTTTGCATTATAGGCATCAAGTATAATTTTGTTAGATTTCTTTTCTATGATTTGTGAACGGTTATTACTTGGGATATAATTCTCTATCGCTTCAACAATAGCTGCTTCATTTACTTTAAACTGTTTGCCTATGGCTATGGCAACAGCAATATTATTATAATTATAAGCACCTGTTATGTTACTTTTTATTGTATATCCATCAAAGTTTAAGTTTACATATGGTTGGGAGCTAGTCATTTTTATTTCTGAACCAAAAGCAATGATTTTATCATAATTACCAACTTGATTTATTTGAATTCTGTCATTCGTATTGACAAAAATGGTTTTGTTGTTTGCTTTTAAATGCTCATATAATTCAGACTTACCTTTGATAACACCTTCAACACCTCCAAAACCCTCTAAATGCGCTTTACCAAAATTAGTGATAAGACCATAATCTGGTAATGTAATGTTAGACAAGAAAGAAATTTCTTTTTGATGATTAGCACCCATCTCTACAATTCCAATTTGAGTGTCTTTGGTCATTTCTAATAATGTAAGTGGAACGCCAATATGATTATTTAAGTTGCCTTTAGTAGCTGATGTTTTATATGTTGTCGATAAAACAGCATTGATAAGTTCTTTAGTTGTTGTCTTTCCGTTGCTTCCTGTTAATGCAATTATAGGAATATTTATAGTTTTACGATGAAAAGTAGCTAAATTCTGAAGTGTTTCTAAAACATTATTAACGAGAATACAATTTTCATTGTTTGCATACTCTTTTTCGTCTACAACTGTATATTTTGCCCCTTTTTTTAATGCTTTATATGCAAATGTATTTCCATTAAAATTTTCTCCCCTAAGCGCAAAAAACATCGAATTCATTGATATTTTTCGAGTATCAGTACTAACAGAATTACACTCTAAAAAAGCTTGGTAAATAGTTTTAATTGTCATGAAATAAATGTAATAAAAAAAGCCCTAATTTATTGATTAGGACTTTTTTATAAATATTAAAATGTATTAATTTCTTTTCTTACCTCGGCCTTGAGATTTTGAACCTACTCTAGACATTGCACATCTAAAGCCAATATAATCTGTTGCCATATCTTGAGGGAAGTATCTACGTTGAGCTGGGTCAATCCAATAAGCACGATCTCTCCATGAACCACCTTTGTATACTCTTACTTCGTCATTAATAAGAGAAGTTCTTTCATTAGATGTATCGTATTCCTTGATTAATGTACCTGTAGAATCTTTCTCAATATTATGCTTTGGTGAGTTATACATTTTTCTTGTCATCGTCGTTTCAGCATCCTCGGCTTCTTCTTCATCAAAATTAGTCGAATAGCTTCTAGAAGATCTAGTATCACCATCTCTAAAGTTTCTATTGTCGCTTCTGTCAAAGTTAGTTCTCAAGTATGTTTCGTTATCATCAACAGCAACTTGTAAAATTTCACCAGGTAAATTTCTTGCAACAATTTTGCCATTACTTAATGTGTCATAAACAATTTCTTCTGGAGTAACCACCTTAACTGTGCCATCTTCATTTATGGCGTTTTTAGTATACACATTTCCTCTGTAATAATTGAAATCACTAAATTCATCATCAACAATAGGTCTGTATACATCAGCTACCCATTCTGCAACATTTCCAGCCATGTCATAAAGACCATAATCGTTAGGTTCATAACTCATAACTTGGGCAGTAATATCAGCACCATCATCAGACCATCCAGCTATTCCACCATAATCTCCTTTTCCTTGTTTAAAGTTTGCTAACTGGTCTCCTTTGGTCTTTCTTTTTCCTGAACGTGTATATTGTCCATCCCAAGGATATTTTTTACGACCTCTATACACATTATAACTTCTAAGCTCACTCATACCTAATGCAGCATATTCCCATTCTGCTTCAGTTGGCAGTCTATAATCTGGTGAGAAAATACCTGATTCTCTTCTAGCAAATGTATTAATCGTATCTCCAGCAGCTGTTACTTGAACCCTTCTACGAGATTTTTCAGGATTTATTATACTGTCATTTCCTCCGTATGTTAGTGTTGGAGCATTAATATAAGTATCTACATTAAAATTACTTTCAGATGTCGCATTTAAGTGAGAGTCTCTCTCTAAATAACCAGCATTTTGAAGGTCCATCTCAGCAACTCTATCGGTTCTCCAGCTTGCAAATTCTACAGCTTGTATCCAGCTCACACCAACTACAGGATATTCACCATATCCAGGGTGACGTAAGTAGTTTTCAGTCATCATTTCTGCATAGCCTAAACGGTTTCTCCAAACTAGTGTATCTGGTAATGCACCTTGATAGATTAATCTAAAATTATCTTCTTCAGGTGGATAGGTTCTTTTAATCCAATCTAAGTATTCAGTATACATTTTATTGGTTACCTCAGTTTCGTCCATGTAGAAAGATTGTACGTGTTGCTGATTTGGTGTGTTATTCCAATCATGCATGACATCATCCTGCACTTTTCCCATGGTAAATGTTCCACCTTCAACAAAAACTAATCCAGGTCCTGTTTCTTGCTCTTGGAATTTATCATTGTATTGAAAACCACCATTTTTATCGTTTATTTTCCAACCTGTGGCTCTAGAACTATTCTTAGATGAAGAATTTCTGCTACAACCTACAATGGTCAAAGATAGCATTAGGGCTAATAGTATCCTTAGATTTAAGACGTTTTTCATATCCATACTTTTTAAGTAAGCTAATTAAATTTTAGAGACGCAATATAGCAATTAAAGGGAAATTAACAACATTTTTTGTGAAATAGATTAAAAAAAAGTTGCATTTCATCCTGTTTTTTGTACAATATAACGGACTTTTACTCAGTTAATCGATGTATTTTGACTTTAATAACGGTTGGTTAAATCAAATATTGTTGTAATTTTGAATAAAAAATTAATACGCTATAATATACTAAACTTATAGTCGTTTATATTACTATGAAAAAACTGTTACTCATCTCTTTCATTGCTTGTGTTGCATCTGTATTTGCCCAGCAAAAGCAATTCAATGTTGAATGGCAAGGCACAAAGATTTTTGAAACCGAAACTTATAAAATCGAATTGCCAGTATTTGATGATGAATATTATACTTACAGTGATAATAAGGGAATTGAATTCGTAGCTCAATGGAGTATAAATACTCCAGTTAATGAAAAATCTATTACATTATCTAATGTTACTTATTCAACAATAACCGCTAACGATTTAAAAGGGCTAAAAAAAGAGTTAATACCAGATTCACCAAAAGTTAAACTATCAAATTCAATTGATAGAGGTAAGATAAATGCTTTTCTTAACATTTCCCCTATCATTAATAACAATGGCGTTTACAAAAAAATCACTTCTTTTACAGTAAACTATACTACAGGTGCACTAAGTAGAAATGGTCTCAACAATCAAGAAATCATAAATTCGGTTTTAAGTAGTGGTAGCTGGAGACGTTTTTATGTTGAAAGATCAGGTATTTTTAAAATCACTAAATCTTTTTTAGAAAGTATTGGAGTTAATACAGATGTAGACCCAAGAACGATTAAAATTTTCGGTAATGGAGGCGCTATGCTACCTATGCCTAACAATGAATTTTATCCAATCGATTTAACCGAAAATGCTATAAAATTTGTTGGTGAAAACGATGGTGTATTCAATGATGACGATTATATTCTATTCTATGCGGAGGGACCTACAGGTGTGATTGAAGATAATCCAAATAACACAAGTAACGGAACTATTAATACAAATATTAACCCATATACGAACAGGTCAAATTACTTTGTGAATTTTGGAGGAGATTTTGGAAAACGTATTCAAACTGCAACTCAACCTTTAGGCACTGCTGATATTTCAATTACAACATTTCAAGATTATAAATTTCATGAAGTAGATGAATTTAATATTGCTAAATTAGGTAGGCGATGGTTTGGTGATCGTTTTGATGTTGAAGATCAAAAAGATTTCACATTCAGCTTTCCTAATTTAGTTACAACTGAACCAGCTCGATTAAGAGTTTACGCTGCAGCTATATCTGAAGTAAATACCTCATTGAAAATAAGTGTCAATAATAGCGAAATTACGTCATTAACACTAAATCAAAATGGCGATGGGATTTTAGCTACAGGTAATAATTTTAATGATTTGGTATCACTTCCTTCACCAAACATAACAGTTACATTAGAATATGATAACAATGGTGTACCATCATCATTAGGTTATTTAGATTACATTTCAATTGAAGCCACTCGAGATCTAACTTATAATGGCGGTCAATTACGTTTTCAAAATAATATAGTTGAAACCTCACCAGGAATAGCTGAATATATCATCACAAATGCTTCTGCCATTAGAGAAGTATGGAACATTACAGATAAATTCAATGTTACCAGCATACCTAATAGTAATCAAGATGCTAATTTTAGTTTTAAATCTGCCTCTGGTGAATTAAAAACATATATTGCGCACAACAACAATAACTTTTTTGAGCCATTACGTGATGGAAATACCTTTGTTAATAATCAAAATATAAAAGGAACTATATTTCAAGATAGTCAAGGTAATTTTCAAGATATAGATTATATCATCGTAACACCCAATAATTTATTATCTCAGGCCAATCGTTTAGCTGAAATTAATAGACAACAATATAATTTAAATGTAAAAGTACTTACATTAGGAGCTATATATCGTGAGTTTAGTTCTGGAAATCAGGATATAGGTGGTATTCGTAATATGGTGAGATATGTTTATCATAACGCAAGTTCACCTGATAAACGAATTAAATATTTATGTCTTTTTGGAGATGCATCGTTTGATTATAAGAACAGAATACCAAACAATACCAATATTGTTCCATCTTGGTTTTCGTACCCTAGCTTTAGCTTAACTAATTCATATGTGTCGGATGATTTTTATGCCATGATGGATGATAACGAAGGCAATATGGAGGTGTCCAATAGAGCAGACATTGCAGTAGGACGAATTCTCGCAGATTCACCACAGCGGGCAAAGCAATTAGTAGATAAAATTCAAGAATATTATGCTGAAGCTTCAATAGGAAGTTGGAGAAATAATATTTTAATGATCTCAGACGATATTGATAACCCAGGGTCTGATGCTTTGCTTCAACAAACTACAGATAATATAGCTAATGAAATCACTCAAGAAAAGCCATTTATAAATGCTGTTAAAGTACATTCAGATGCATTTCTACAAGAATCATCATCAGCTGGTGAACGATATCCAACGGTGAATAAAGAGATAAGAGATGTAATAGATGTTGGTGCACTTGTAGTAAATTATTTTGGGCATGGAGGTGAGGATGGCCTTGCAGCAGAACGTATTTTTGATATCAATGACTCTCAAGAAGTCGCAAATACATGTAAATACAATCTATTTGTAACAGTTACTTGTGAATATACAAAATTTGATGATCCATTAAGACAAACTGCTGGAGAGTTTACCTATTGGAATCCAAGGGGTGGAGCTATAGCCTTAATTACAACAACAAGGCAGATTTTTGTTAGTCTAGGGAGGTCATTCAATGAGATCATAGAACCTTATTTATTTGCTTATGGATCTAACGAATATCCCACAATGGCTGAAGCATTACGTTTATCTAAAAATGATCCTGGAATTGCTTCAAATCCACAAAAACCCTTAGTATGGTATATTGGCGATCCAGCTATGAAATTAGCGTTTGCTAGGCCTAATGTCATGCTAACAAAAATCAATGATGTACCTATTGGAGCTAATGCTGACGTATTACAGGCACTAGGACGAGTAAAGTTGTCTGGAGAAGTTGTTGATGAAGCGGGTAATCTGCAATCTAATTATAATGGAATTTTAACTGCTACAGTTTACGATAAAGAGATTGATCGGCAAACCCTTGACAATGATAATCAAAATATCATAATGGATTTTAAAACTTTGGGAGAAGTTATCTTTAAAGGGCAAGCAACAGTTACAAATGGGCTTTTTGATTTCGAATTCGTCGTTCCACGAGATATAGGAGTTCCTGTAGGTTCGGGTAGAGTGAATTTTTATACTAAGAGAGATCTATCACTAGAAAACAGAGCAGGATCAAGCATAAATATAATGGTAGGCGGTATAAATGAAAATGCTGAAGAAGATAATAATGGGCCAATCATTAATTTGTTTATGAATGATGAAAACTTTGTCTCTGGTGGTATTACAAATGAACAACCTACACTTTTAGTAAAATTGCAAGATGAAAATGGCATAAATACGGCAAGCGGTATTGGTCATGATATTACGGCTATTATTGATGGTGATGAGACCAACCCTTTTGTATTAAATGATTATTACCAAGCAGATGTAGACGATTTTCAAAATGGAGAAGTTAGTTATCCACTTAGAGATTTAGAGCCAGGACTACATACACTTACCTTAAAAGCATGGGATGTATATAATAATTCTTCAACTGCTGAACTACAATTCATTGTTCATGATAAAGATCAAGAGTTAGTGATAGATAATGTACTTAATTACCCAAATCCTTTTATAGACTATACAGAATTTTGGTTTAACCACAATAGTTCTGATGTTTTAGACGTTTCAGTACAGATTTTTACCGTTTCAGGAAAACTAGTTAGAACACTAAACGGTCAAACTAATGGAGGTAGTAAGGTGACTAGCTCACTTTCTAAAGATATTGTTTGGGACGGAAGAGATGATTTTGGAGAAAAAATTGGAAAAGGAGTCTACATCTATAAACTAAAAGTAAGATCTAACCGTTTAAATAAACAAGTCGAAAAAATTGAAAAACTTGTAATACTATAATAAAGATTTATATTTGCCTAATTGTTAGGCGATTTAAAATTGCCAATTCAATAAGAAAAACACATGAGAAAATACATTTTAGCCCTTATCACAGTTTTAATATTCAATCTTACGAATGCGCAAGAAACTGTGATCATTCCAGATCTTGATTCTAGAGTAATAACAACAGGAGTTCCCTTTCTTCTGATAGCATCAGATGCGCGTGCAGCTGGTATGGGAGATATTGGAGTTGCGACTTCTGCAGATGCAAACTCACAACAATGGAATCCAGCAAAATATTCATTTTCATTAGCAAAATCTGGTATAGGAGTTAATTATACACCGTATTTAAGTAGACTAGTAAACGATATCTTTTTAGGTAATATTACTTATTTCAATAGACTTAATGAACGTAGTGCTTTTGCAGTGAGCTTCAAATATTTTAGCCTTGGTGAAATTGAAATTGTCCAAGATGAATTTTCAGATGCTTTAATAGAACAACCAAATGAACTTACCTTAGACGCTTCATATTCGTTACGTTTGGCTGATCAGTTTTCTATGGCAGTAGCTTTACGTTATTTAAGATCTGATCTTAGAATCCAATCTGTAGACGCTAATGCTCAAGCAGCAGGTTCTATTGGTGTTGATATCGCAGGTTTTTATCAAAGTGAAGAACAGGCTTATGATAGTTTTAATGGTCGTTGGAGAGCTGGTTTTGCATTTCAAAACTTAGGTCCAAAAATCAAATACGATGATGCTGGTAGAGAAAACTTTTTACCGTCAACTATGAGATTAGGTGGTGGTTTTGACTTTATTTTTGACGATTATAATAAATTAGCTGTAACAGCAGAATTTACGAAGTTGTTAGTGCCAACACCTCCAGAACTTGGTACGCGTATTACGTATAATGAAAGCGGTGATAATCCAGGCTTTCAAGACGATGAAGATGAAGTATTGTCGGAAGAAGAAAATTACATTATTGCTGGACAAGATAATGATGTGAGTTTCGCTAAGGGAATATTTCAGTCTTTCGGTGATGCACCAGGAGGTTTTAGTGAAGAATTACAAGAATTTACATGGTCGCTTGGTGCAGAATATGTGTATCAAGATTCATTTGCTTTCAGAGCCGGTTATTTCAATGAAAGCGAAGAGAAAGGTGCTAGAAAGTTTTTTGCTCTAGGCGCTGGATTCAAATATACGACCATCAATATTGATTTATCATACTTGTTTTCTGCATCAAAAGTACAAAGCCCACTGGAAAATACATTACGTTTTTCATTAACGTTTAATTTCCTAGATGGAGAATACGATGAATATTAGAAACAGCTTTATAATTATAAATAAAAACTATTGTTACTTTTAGCAATAGTTTTTTTGTCTAAAATAGTTTGAATGAAAGATATTAAAATTGAATCAACGCTTACCGTTTTTGATAATCTTGATGAATTACCTCAAGATGTTTTCCATTTGATGGAAAAAGCTATAGTAGCAAGACAAAAAGCTTATGCACCCTATTCAAAGTTTAGTGTTGGAGCTGCAATTCTTTTAGATAATGATCAAATTGTAACTGGAAATAATCAAGAGAACGCATCATATCCTTCTGGACTATGTGCAGAACGAACGGCCATATATTATGCAGGAGCTCAGTTTCCAGATGTGAAAATTTTAAAAATGGCGTTAACTGCTGGTTCGAGAATTCAACAAACGATTACCCCAATTCCTCCTTGTGGAGCTTGTAGGCAAGCCATAGCAGAATATGAAGTAAAACAAGAATCTCCTATCGAGATTTATTTTATGGGAGAAACAGGTAAGGTTGTCAAATCAAATTCTTTAGCAAATCTATTACCGCTTGTTTTCGATAAATCTATGCTATAACGTTATAGTTTAAGTTAAGATACGATCACATCAATTTTTACAATTTTCAGTCTTTTTTATTCCTTAGTAAAGTGTTACTTTTGTTATTCGTTTAAATAATTAACGTCACTAATGCAAAAAATAACAAAAGAAGTTTACCTAAAATGGTACGAGGATATGTTATTCTGGAGAAAGTTTGAAGATAAACTTGCTGCAGTATACATTCAACAAAAAGTAAGAGGATTTCTTCATTTATATAATGGTCAAGAAGCTGTATTAGCTGGAGCGCTTCATGCGATGGACTTGACTAAAGATAAAATGATTACAGCTTATAGAAATCATGTCCAACCAATTGGTATGGGAGTAGACCCAAAACGTGTCATGGCTGAACTGTACGGTAAAGCAACTGGTACTTCTCAAGGTTTAGGAGGTTCAATGCATATTTTTTCAAAAGAACATCGCTTTTATGGTGGTCATGGTATTGTAGGTGGTCAAATTCCATTAGGAGCTGGTATTGCTTTTGGTGACAAATACCATGATAGTGATGCTGTAACCTTATGCTGTTTTGGAGATGGTGCAGCAAGACAAGGCTCATTACATGAGACATTCAATTTAGCAATGCTGTGGAAATTACCTGTAGTATTCGTTTGTGAAAATAACGGTTATGCTATGGGAACCTCTGTGGAGCGTACTGCTAATCATACTGAAATTTGGAAATTAGGTCTTGGTTATGAGATGCCATCAGGTCCAGTAGATGGCATGAATCCTATCAAGGTAGCTGAAGCTTTTGATGAGGCCATAGCTAGAGCAAGACGAGGTGATGGCCCAACATTCTTAGAAGTAAAAACCTATCGTTACCGAGGGCACTCAATGTCTGATGCCCAGCATTACAGAACTAAAGAAGAAGTAGAAGAATATAAAAAAATAGACCCTATTACTCAAGTAAAAGACATTTTACTTGAAAAGAAGTATGCAACTGAAGATGATATTGCAGTTATAGATAAACGCGTAAAAGATTTAGTGAAAGAGTGCGAAAAATTTGCTGAAGAATCACCTTATCCTGAAAAAAACGTCATGTATGATGCAGTATATGAACAAGAAGATTACCCATTTATACAACACAAATTATAAGCTATGGCAGAAGTAATTAATATGCCTCGTTTGAGTGACACCATGGAAGAAGGTACTGTCGCTACTTGGTTGAAAAAAGTTGGAGATAAAGTTGAAGAGGGCGATATATTAGCCGAAATCGAGACTGACAAGGCAACTATGGAGTTTGAATCTTTTAATGAAGGGACATTACTCCATATTGGTATCCAAGAAGGCGAAACAGCGAAGGTAGACTCACTTTTGGCCATAATAGGTGATGAAGGCGAAGATATTTCAGGATTATTAAATGGAGCTGCTGAAGACACTAAAGCTGAAACTGATGCAAATGAGACAGTGACGACAAATCTTACAGATGAAGAAGCTAATGTGTCAGAACCTAGTGAAGAATTACCAGAAGGAGTTATCGTGGTTACCATGCCAAGATTAAGTGATACTATGGAGGAAGGTACCGTAGCCACTTGGTTGAAAAAAGTTGGTGATACTGTAGAAGAAGGTGATATTTTAGCTGAAATCGAGACCGATAAGGCAACTATGGAATTTGAATCGTTTCAATCTGGAACTTTACTTCATGTTGGATTGAATGAAGGTGAGTCAGCCAAAGTAGATGCATTACTAGCCATCATTGGACCAGCTGGTACTGACGTGTCAAATGTTGCAAAAAATTTTAAAGTAGCAACCGCTTCTGAAGCTAAAGAAGAACAACCTAAACAAGAACATAAAAAAACAGTTGAAGCTCCTAAGGAAGAATCTAAAAAAGAGATTCCAGCAGCAACTTCTACTCCAGTAGCAACTACAGCTACATCCAATGAAAGAGTATTTGTGTCTCCATTAGCTAAGAAAATGGCTGAGGAGAAAGGGATAAACTTATCTCAAGTTAGAGGTAGTGGAGAAAATGGGAGAATAGTAAAACGCGATATTGAGAATTTTACACCTACATCTCAACCAGCATCTGTTGGAAAGTTTGTTCCTACTGGTCAAGAAGATTATGATGAAGTAGCAAATTCAAACATGCGAAAAGCAATTGCTAAAAATTTAGCAAAATCTAAATTTACTGCGCCACACTATTATCTCAATGTAGAGTTTGATATGGAGAATGCTATTGCCTTTAGAGCACAATATAATTCACTTCCTGACACAAAGATTTCATACAATGATATGATTGTTAAGGCTTGTGCTTTAGCATTAAAACAACATCCACAAGTAAATTCGCAATGGTTTGATGATAAGATGCGCTTAAATAATCATGTTCATATTGGTGTTGCAGTTGCAGTTCCAGATGGACTTGTAGTGCCTGTAGTTCGTTTTGCTAACGAACAAAGTTTGACACAAATAGGTGCAGCAGTTAAGGATTATGCTGGTAGAGCTAGAAATAAAAAACTTACTTTAGATGAAATGGAAGGTAGTACATTTACGGTTTCTAATTTAGGGATGTTTGGCATTGAGAGCTTTACATCTATTATAAACCAACCTAACTCAGCTATATTATCTGTAGGAGCAATAATTGAAAAACCAGTAGTCAAAGAAGGAAAGGTTGTAGTAGGCAACACAATGAAATTATCTATGGCATGTGATCATAGAACTATTGATGGTGCTACTGGAGCTCAATTTTTGCAAACCTTAAAAGGGTATATAGAAAATCCGGTAACAATGTTATTGTAACTATCATATAAAAATGTTAACACAAATCCTGCATTAAGCAGGATTTTTTACCTTTAATGAGAATTTTAAATCTAATTATGAAAACGATTGTATCTCTTATTTTATTGTTTTTTGTTGCTAGTAGTCAACCAGATAAAAAAGCACCAAGTATTACTAGTGATGAAGTTAAAGCTATGGTTAATTATTTAGCGTCTGATGAGTTGCAAGGTCGAAAAACTGGTGATGAAGGTATAGATAAAGCTGCCACTTACATTGAAAACCAATTCAGATCTTATGGTGTAAAACCTTATTTTGAAACGTATAGAGATGAGTTCAAAATAGATAGTATTAATGCATTTAATGTAGTTGGTTTTATTGAAGGTACAGATGCTAAACTTAAAGATGAGGTCATCATATTAGGTGCTCATTATGATCATATTGGTTACGGAAGTGCTGCCAAAAGTAAAACCTCTGGAGGAAGACTTACTGAGACAGATTCTATAGCAAATGGTGCTAATGATAATGCAGCAGGAACAGCGGCAGTTTTAGCTATGGCTAAATATTTTGCAACTAATAAAAACAATAAACGCAGTATAATATTTGCCTTATTTACAGCTGAAGAAATGGGTTTACTTGGTTCTACTCATTTAGCTGAACGATTAAAATCTGAAGCGCTAAACCTTTATACAATGGTTAATTTTGAAATGGTAGGTGTACCGCTTAAGGATAAAAAATACCAAGCCTTCGTAACAGGTTATGATTTGTCTAACATGGCAACAAAAATGAATGAGTACCTAAACGAAACAAATTATTTAGGAGCATCTGAAATTGCAATTAAATATCAGCTTTTTAAGCGTTCAGATAATTATCCGTTTTATGCTATTTTCAAAGCACCTTGTCAATCCATATCATCTTGTGACCTATCAAACTTTGATTATTACCACCATGCAGATGATGAGCCATCTGAATTAGATTACGAGTTTATGGCTAGTTTTATTAATAAGGTAACTCTTGCAATTGAAGCAATGAGTAATACTAAAACTAAAGAGATTGTAATGTATGAGCATTAAAAATATTATCATTACTGGTACTAGTAGAGGTATTGGCTTTGAGTTGGTTCACTTGTTTGCAAGTCATGGGCATAATGTTTTGGCATTATCAAGAAATGCTCAACCTGTTACTAATCTTAACTTTGATAATATTTCTTCTTTTGCTTTCGATTTATGTGATCAAGACGATTATCAAAAAGTTACACAATTCATAGAAAATGAGTGGAAGCATGTAGATGTTCTCATCAATAACGCTGGAATGTTGCTCAACAAACCATTTGCCCAAACATCATTTAAGGACTTTACTAAAGTGTATGAAACTAATGTCTTTGGTGTTTCTGAAATGACGCGCGTTGTTTTGCCGTTTATGAAAAGCGATGGACATGTTGTAACAGTTAGCTCAATGGGTGGAATTCAAGGTAGTATGAAATTCCCTGGGTTAGCAGCATATAGCTCAAGTAAAGGTGCTGTAATTACACTTACCGAATTGTTAGCAGAAGAATATAAAACCACTGGTCCACAATTTAATGTACTAGCTCTCGGAGCTGTACAAACAGAGATGCTTAAAGAGGCATTCCCAGACTTTGAAGCACCAACTACTGCAAAGGAAATGGCAGTATATATTCAAGATTTTGCTCTAAAAGGAAATCAGTATTATAATGGTAAAGTCTTACAGGTTTCTAATTCTACTCCTTGAACATGCCAAACTATAAGTGCGTTATTTTTGATTGCGATGGTGTTTTAGTAGATAGTGAGCCAATCGGCAATCAAGTCTTAGTAAACATGGCTAATGAATTAGGAGCAGGAATAGATCTTGATTATGCGTATCAACATTTTAAAGGTGGATCTATTCAATCATGTGTAAATAAAATTGAAAAATTAATAAGTGTTCCTCTTCCAGAACATTTTATTGAAATTTACAGAGAACGTAGCTTTCAAGCATTTAAAACTAACATTAAACCAATAGATGGAATCACACAATTAATAAAGAATTTGAACATTCCATTTTGTGTTGCTTCTAGTGGACCTGAAAATAAGATTAGACTTAATCTTGAACTCACGGGTTTATTACCTTACTTTGAAGACAAAATATTCAGTTGTTATGCAATTCAAAAGTGGAAGCCAAGTCCAGCAGTTTTTTTATGGGCAGCTGAGTCTATGGGGTTTTTACCTAAAGATTGTATCGTCATAGAAGATAGTTTAACTGGAGTAATAGCCGCTAAAAATGGAGGTTTTGATGTTTTCGGTTTCGCACAACATGATTATAATAATGAGCTTGCAGCAGCAACAAAAACCTTTAAAACCATGGGCAGTATTCAAGATGTGCTAATCAAATCTTGAAAACGTGATTTTATTAGATATAATCTCTTCACCATCTAAAATAATAGGTCTTGAAGTTATAATTGCTAGAATTGAATCTGTTATGGTTTCATTTTCTAAAACGATATTAAATTTTAATTGCAATTTTTCGACTGAATCTGAAACCTTTTTAATTTCTCCTATTTGTTCAATATTTTCAATAGAAAGAATTTTGGCAATATTATAATCTAACAGCCTATCTTTACTCAAAGCATTCAACTGTAGCAGAATATCATCTTTAAAATTTGGATGATTCTCTTTCAATTTTAAAAGATCAAAGTATTCTTCAAGCTTATGCGTAGCAATAGTTTGGTGGTTAATTTTAGAACTATAGATAATTTCTTCATCTATTTCTACTGATTCTACTTTCAAATCTTCGATATTCATTTGCTCATTATTCTTACAATTAATTAAGAAAAGTATAAGTAATATGTATAAGATATTTTTCATCTAATAACGAATTTTAGTGAAACAATTTTTTCGTTTTCAAAGGCTTTATCGAGAATAGTAATCCGTTTTAAGTTTTCTGTAGGCAAAGTAAGTGTTCTTATAAACTCGTTCTTACTTAACAATTCAACACCAATATTATTATCATAAAGTCTGTAAATTTGGGCATCATCATCAAACAACTTTTCTAATTTACGTTTGTGTTTCGTCCAATCTTTCACATTCCCTTCAGTATAATATTTTAAAATAAGTGCATAATCATCGCTATTGAGCCTTACAATATTATGCTTATTAGTATCTATAGATCTAATAATTGTATCTGTTTTATGATAAGGTGATGAAACCACAAAGCGTACTACCTTTTCTTTAGTTTTATACGTGAAGCACCCTAAACTATCTGTTTTAAAATATAAAGGCGATTGTTGATTTTGTAAAATTTTTATATCTAGAGGAATTTCGGTTATGTTGGCATTACTCAAATTATCAATAAAGCAAAATTGGAATTTATTTTGTCTGTTCATAGTAAGCACAAATACAACTAATATGGGCATAAAAATAAGAGGTAAAACGAATATTTTCTTTTTTTTATTAACTAGCATTTTACTAATATGAACAGATTTAAAAGCATTCCAATTCTCATAACCAATATAGTTACTTAGCATATTAAGCATGTCAATTCGAGGTAGTTTTGTGACTTCGTTTTTGAAATAGGTATAAAACCATTTCTCACTTACTTTTGCTTTTACTTCTGAAAATAAATCTTCTTGAAATAGTGCGATATCATCACCATTCCAATCTTTCACATTAGAAGACGTGCTATGGGTTGCAAGATACTTTGAAACTACATTAGCTTTAAGTTGGTTGAATAGATATGTTTCTTCAGGATTCAAATAGATATAATCAACTTATTTACAAGTGCTTGAGCATTGTAAAACAATTTACAATCAGTTTACAATAGCTTTACAACTAGAGTGCATGTTTGCGCTTTAGATTTGCTTCACAATCATTAAAAATATAAAATTATGAATGCAATCTTTGTGAAATTAAAAATTAAATTAATTCTCATCTCATGTGTCGCTATTTCTTTTATGGCATGTAAAGAAAATATGAGTTCAAATGAAAGCGTTTCTGTAAAATCAGCAGATGTTAAGTATGATTACGCAGCAGTAGAGCTTGATGATGAAACGACTATAAAATCTCAAGTTGGAACCCATCAAGTACCTGCAGATTTGAAAATCATTAAATCGGCAAATGCAAGATATAAAGTTGAAGATGTCAAAATTGCCACAAGAAGGATCAAACGGATAGCGCAAAATTATGGTGCTTATATTTCTGATTTAAGGTTTGAAAATAATTTATATCAAAAAGAAAATAGATTTACCATTAAAATTCCGCAACAGCATTTTGATATCATGATGGATTCTATAGGTTTTATGGTAGATTTTGTAGAGTATGAAAATATTACCACTAAAGATGTTACTGAAGAATATATTGATATTCAGGCTAGATTAGAGACTAAAAAAGAAGTGAAATCACGTTACGAGTCTATTCTGCGTAAAAAAGCCATTACGGTTGAAGATATTCTAGCCACTGAAGAAAAATTACGCATCATTCAAGAAGAAATTGAATCCGCTCAAGGGCGTTTAAAATATTTAACGAACAAGGTATCCTATAGTACTATTCAAATCGATTTATATGAAACTGTCGATTTTAAGGAAGAACCAACCGTATATCATAAGACATTTTGGTCAAAATCTAAAGAAGCATTAATATTTGGTTGGCATTTCATTGAAAATATTGTTTTAGGAATTATACATGTTTGGCCATTGATTATTCTAGGAGCCATTACTTATTTTTTAGTTAGAAGAAAACTAAAGTTTAAGAAATAATCCACATATTATGAATACCCTTTGAATTTTTAATCAAAGGGTAATTTGTTTTATTTGCTAATTAGAAGATGAAAATTAGTAATCATAAAGCACAACACTTTGACCTAACAAGATGCTCACAGCTAAAACTTATTGAATATATTTCCGAAAGCTAATACATTTTAACAATTAATGGTGAGTCAAAAATGCTTATTTTTAAAGACGAACAAACACAATTGATTTATGTATATAAAAAGAAATATAGGATGGGGACTTATTTTACGTTATTCATGGAAAAATTTAATTTTATTTACTGTATATGCAGGTGTGATTTTTTGTGCTTATTACTATTTGGGATGGAGTTTTATTGATATCCCATTTCAGCCTTTAAGTGTTATTGGTATTGCTGTTGCATTTTATATTGGTTTTAAGAATAGCCAGAGTTATGATCGTTTTTGGGAAGCGAGAAAAATTTGGGGAGGGATTGTTAATTATAGTCGTACTTGGGCAGTTCATGTCATTAGTTTTATAGAAACTAATAATGCTGAAGAAAACAAAAAGCTGCATGCCAAATTGATACATAGACATGTGGCTTGGATAAATGCCTTGCGTATTCAATTACGCCAACCTAAACCTTGGACTATTAAAGAAAACAAAGCAGTTGAAGCGTTGTTTGATAGGCATGGAGAGCGTAACATCTCTTGTAATGCCGCAATAGGTTTGGTCAATCAAACCGAGTATGAAGACCTAGAAACACGTGTCAATCCAGCAACACATTTAGTGAAAAATCAAGGCTTAGATATAAAAGCGTGTAGAGCCAATGACTATATTGACGGTTTTCAAGAAGATCAATTACAATCTTGTATAGAAGAGTTCTACAACTTACAAGGAAAGTGTGAACGTATAAAAAACACACCATTTCCAAGACAATATGGTTATTTCTCAAAAGTATTCACATGGATTTTCATTTTGCTTTTGCCATTTGGACTGTTAGACATTTTTGAAGATGACTCAATGGCTACAGTTGGAACGATCGAGCCTTG
The DNA here is from genome assembly GCF_947503375.1 of uncultured Psychroserpens sp. GTDB lineage: Bacteria > Bacteroidota > Bacteroidia > Flavobacteriales > Flavobacteriaceae > Psychroserpens. Next base: position 576,066 of record NZ_CANNDQ010000002.1, on the reverse strand, counting down.
GTATGTGTTCTTAATGATTCCTTTTTCTGTTTTAATTTCTTGGATTTTCGCTACTATGGAAAGCATTGGTGATAATAGTGAAGATCCTTTTGAAGGTCGAATTAATGATGTGCCAATGACTGCATTATGTAAAACCATTGAAATAGATTTGCGTGATATACTCGATGAAAAGAATTTGCCAGAAAACGAACAACCAAAAGATAATATTTTGTACTGATTATATTAGCTTTGTTTCATGCAACAAACACTTCAAGCATTTATACCAGAAAAAGCCATTCCTCAAGTTTTAGAGCTGCTAAAATATGATCATCTTGTTGTTAAGATCAAACAGGAACGTAAAACAAGACATGGAGATTATAGAAGATTGCCTAATGGAAAACATCAAATCACAGTAAACTCTAATTTAAATAGCTACCGCTTTTTAATAACATTAATACATGAGGTTTCACATTTTGAAGCGTATAAATCATTTGGAAAGCACATAAAACCTCACGGAATAGAGTGGAAGCGAACATTTCAACATTTGATGCTGCCTTTTTTAAACCCAGAGATATTTCCTGAAAACCTATTGCCATTATTAGCAAGACACTTTAAAAATCCTAAAGCTAGCAGTGATTCAGATGCCCAACTAGCATTAGCTTTAAAACAATTTGATGAACCTAACGATAAAACCTATATTTTTGAAGTCCCTTTTGGAAGTGATTTTAAATTATACAATGGAAAAGTTTTTAAAAAAGGCAATAGACGCGTTAAGCGTTTTGAATGCGTTGAATTGAAAACGGGAAAACTGTATTTATTCAATCCAAATGCAGAGGTAGAACTATTAAATAATTAAAATGAATAGAAATTATTACGCCATATTAATGGCAGGAGGAGTAGGATCACGATTTTGGCCAGTTAGTACTCAAGATTTTCCGAAGCAGTTTCATGATATGCTTGGAACTGGAGATACATTGATTCAAAAAACATTTAATAGATTGGCAAATTTAATTCCTAAAGAGAATATTTTCATTTTAACCAATGAACGCTATAATAATCTAGTATTTGAACAGATACCTGAAGTCACAAAGCGACAAGTTGTTTTAGAACCAGCCATGCGAAATACCGCGCCCTGTATTTTATATGCAGCACTAAAAATTCAAAAAGAGAATAAAGATGCAGTTATGATTGTTGCACCAAGCGACCATTGGATTGAAGATGAACAAGCCTTTACAGATAATGTGCAACACGCATTTAACTTTTGCGCTCAAAATGATGCATTAATGACTTTAGGAATTCAACCTACATTTCCTAATACTGGTTACGGCTATATTGAGTATGATAAACTATCAAACTCAGCCATCAAAACTGTAGCTCAATTTAGAGAAAAACCAGATTATGAAACAGCTAAACAGTTTATAGTACAAGGTAATTTCCTTTGGAATGCAGGTATATTCATTTGGAGCGTAAATAGTGTTGTAAATGCATACAAGAATAATCAACCTGAATTATATCGTCTTTTTGAAAAAGGTATTGAGGTCTATAATACAGATTTTGAAGATGATTTTGTAAGAGATAATTATGGAAAAGCAGAAAATATATCTGTAGATTATGCTATCATGGAATCATCTCACAATGTATATGTACTTCCTGCCACTTTTGATTGGAATGACCTTGGAACTTGGGGGAGTTTGTACGATAAACTTGATAAGGATGAAAGTAATAATGCTGTTGTGAATTCTAGAACCTTAACAGATGATGCTTCAGGCAATATGATTCGTACTAAGAACGATAAAATTGTAGTTGTTGATGGTTTACACGATTATATAATTGTAGATAAAGACGAAGTTTTGCTTATCTTTCCAAAGACAAAGGAGCAAGACATTAAAAAAGTGCTCCAAAAAGTTAAAGATAAGTTTGGCGAACATTACGGATAATTATGAGTAAAGAGAGTAAGTTTAATTTTTCTGAAGAGGAAGCTCAAATAAATAAAGATAAAGCTGTAGAACAGTCAAAAGAAGCAGTTCGAAAAGATGCAGAAGGGCTTTGGCAAAGTATCACTAAGTTTCTTAACGAGTTATTAGATTTTAGAGACGATACAGATCGTGATGCAACAGTTCAAGCTATAAAAAATGACATTCCATTTAAAGGCGCAACGGCATGGATTTTGGTATGCTCCATTATGGTCGCTTCAGTTGGTTTAAACGCAAATTCGCCAGCAGTCGTAATTGGTGCCATGTTAATTTCTCCTCTAATGGGACCTATTCTAGGAGTTGGCTTGTCAATAGCAATTAATGATATTGATACGCTAAAAAAATCAATGATAAATTTGGCGACCATGATTGTGTTAAGTTTATTAACTGCTTACCTTTTCTTTAAATTTTTTCCTACAGCTGATCTAGAAACTAATGAAATTTTTGGTCGTACTAAACCAGATGTTAGAGATGTTCTTATTGCCTTTTTTGGCGGCGCAGCACTCATTATAGCAAGAACCAAGAAAGGTACCATTGCTTCTGTCATTTTTGGTGTGGCTATTGCTACTGCTTTAATGCCACCTTTGTGTACAGCTGGTTATGGTTTAGCCCATAACTGGGAGTTTTTTGTTGGTGCAATGTACTTGTTTACAATAAACACCATTTTTATAGCTTTGGCAACCTTTATAGTGTTGAAAGTACTGCGTTTTCCAATGCTGAAATATGCAAACTCTAAAAGAAGAAAGCGCACAGCTCAATTGGCTTCAGTGGTTGCTTTATTAGTTATGGCTCCTGCAATTTGGACTTTTATAAATTTTATTAGACAAAGCGGGTTTGAGAGTGATTATAATAGATTTTTGAAAACTGAAATAGAAGATAATAATGAATTATGGTTACAAAAGGGAACACCAAATTATGAGGAGAAAACAATTGCCTTATATTTTAATGGAGAAGTTTCAGAAGCTACAGTAGCCGATTTGAATAATGAAATAAAAAACTACGATAAGATTAAAGATTTTACTTTAGATATAAAAGGTAATAAAAATAGAAGTTTTGATAAAATTGTAGATGCATATGATAGAGCAATTAGAGATTTAGACCAAAAGGATTTGATTATATCTGGACTTCAAAAACAAGTAGAGCAGTTAGAACAGAGTATCACCAATTTGAACAAACAAATTGAATCTAAAAACACAAAAAGAGTAGTGTCGTTTACAACCTTGTCTCGTGATGCTAAAGTGCGTTTTAATGATCTAGAGTTTTTTGGTTATTCTGAAATGTTAGAGTCCAAAGATTTTATAAATATTGATACAGTTACAGTGGCTAATGTTAGGTGGAAGGTGGCTTTAAGTGATAGTATAGTATTGGCTAGAGAAAGAGCATTGCAAGAATGGTTGCAAAAAGAATTGAAAACAGATACGATTATAATTAAAAGGAATTAAGCTTATTCGTTCTCTTCAATGTACATTTTTCGTACTTTTTTAAATAACTCTGAAGAGTAAACAAAGTTAGTTACAGCTTCATTATCGGTTTTAAAAATGTTCTTATTTGAACCTTCCCACGCTTTATAACCATCTTTTAGAAATACAATTTTCTCTCCAATTTCCATTACCGAATTCATATCATGTGAGTTGATTACAGTGGTGATATTATATTCGTCAGTAATTTCTTGAATTAGATTATCAATCACCATTGCGGTTTTTGGATCTAATCCTGAATTTGGTTCATCGCAAAACAAATATTTCGGATTGTTAACTATTGCTCTTGCAATAGCTACACGTTTTTGCATGCCACCAGAAGCTTCACTTGGCATTTTATGATGTGCATCAATTAAGTTGACACGCTTTAAAACGAAATCAACACGATCTTCCATTTCACTTCTACTTTGCTTAGTAAACATACGCAACGGAAACATGACATTTTCTGCTATGGTCATAGAGTCAAAAAGCGCACTGCCTTGAAAAACCATTCCCATTTCGGCTCTTAAATTACGCTTTTCGTCATCAGTAAGCTTTGAATAGATCTTACCATCATATGAAATCGTGCCAGCTTCAGGAGTAAATAAGCCTAATAAGCATTTTAAGAATACTGTTTTTCCAGAACCACTTTGTCCTATAACTAAACTGGTTTTGCCTTTTTCAAATGAGGTGCTTATCCCTTTTAAAATATGAGCTTCACCAAATGATTTTTCTATGTCTTTAACTTCGATCATTAGCTTAAAAGCATTGAGGTTAATATGTAATTCAATAAAATAATCATTACACTTGTCCAAACAAATGAAGTTGTACTTGCTTTACCAACTTCTAGAGCACCACCTTTCATATAATAACCGTAGAAAGATGGAATTGTAGCTAACAAAAATGCAAAAACGAAGGTTTTTATGAAAGCATAAATGACATGAAATGGAATAAAATCGGTCTGTACTCCAATAATATAATCTTCAAGCGTACTGAAACCTCCATATACACATGCAGCCATTCCGCCAAGAACACCTAAAAACATTGCAATTGAGATAACAAATGGATATAACATTAATGCAATAAACTTAGGAAAAACAAGATAATTAATAGCATTGATACCCATAACTTCCAATGCATCAATCTGCTCTGTAACTCTCATGGTGCCTATGCTAGAGGTGATAAAAGAGCCTACCTTTCCAGCCATGATTATTGAAATGAAAGTTGGGGCAAACTCTAAAATCACAGATTGTCTCGTTGCAAAGCCAACTAAGTATTTAGGGATTAAAGGGTTACTAATATTTAGTGCTGTTTGTATCGTTACAACACCGCCTACGAAAAATGAAATAAATGAAACAATACCTAATGAACCAATGATAAGATCATCGATATCCTTAAAGATCAAGATACGCATCACAGACCATTTTGTAGGCTTGCGAAACATTTCTGCAATCATTAAAAAATAGGCGCCAATATTAGTAAGGTATTGCATAGTAAAATTTGATTACGCTAAAGTAAAAAAACTAATCTTATTTAACCTTAATTTTAAAGCATGATGTATTAAAATCTGTATTTTTGAAGCTAGAAACATTTTATTATGCTAAAGTCTATTTTTTCTTTACTAAGCTTATTTTTTATAACCACAGTATCGGTATCACAAAATGAAAATCCGAAATTGGTCGTAGGAATTGTTGTCGATCAGATGCGTTATGATTATTTAACTCGGTTTTATAGTAAGTACAGCGATGGCGGTTTTAAGCGTATGATCAATGAAGGATTCAATTGCAAAAATCATCACTTTAATTATATTCCAACCAAAACTGGACCTGGCCATGCTTCAATTTTTACTGGAACATCTCCTAAATATCATGGTATAATTGGTAATGATTGGTTTGACAAAACATTGTATAGAAATGTGAATTGTGTTGAAGATAATTCTGTTGAACCTGTAGGTACCTCTAGTAAAGATGGAAAGAAGTCGCCAATTCACATGATAGGATCAACTTTTGCCGATGAGAACCGACTTTTTACGCAAATGAGAGGAAAAACAATTGGGATTTCAGTGAAACACAGAGGTGCTATTTTACCAGCAGGTCATTCTGCTAATGCGGCTTACTGGTGGGATTATGATCATGGAGGTAATGGCGATTGGATGAGTAGCACTTTTTATATGAACGAATTACCTGATTGGGTAAAGGAGTTTAATCATTCTGGTGTAGCTGAAAGTTATTTTAAAACTTGGGATGCATTATATGATATCAATTCTTATGAAGAAAGCGGAACAGATGCAAATAGATATGAGCGGATTTTAAAAGGCGAAAAGCAATCAAGCTTTCCTCATAGATTAGCTGAATTAAAGAATGATAATGATGGTTTTCACGTGGTGGCAAATTCTCCTTACGGAAATAGTATTACCACAGATTTTACCTTAAAAGCTATAGAACATGAGCAGTTAGGAAAAGATAATATTACAGATGTATTGACTATTAGCTATTCAAGTACTGATAAGGTAGGCCATGATTTTGGGCCTAATTCTAAAGAAATTGAAGATACATACCTACGATTAGACCTAGAGCTAGAACGTTTATTCAAGGCTTTAGATAGTTATGTTGGTAAAGGTGAATATACCGTGTTTTTAACTGCAGATCATGGCGCGCCTCATGTGCCTTCGTATCTTAAAGACAATAGAATTCCGTCAGGTTTATTTGATTCAACAGCTATGCTTAAAGAGATCAATGAATTATTATATACGACCTATAAGGTTTCTGATCTAGCACTAAGTCGTATAAATAATCAAGTGTTTATAGATCATCAAAAAATAGAGGCGCATAATCTCGATCTTCAAGAAGTAAAGAGTGTCATATCACGTAAATTGTTAACCTATGAGCTAATAAGTAATGTATATATGACTTCTGAAATTAATCTATTTCCAATACCATCAGGATACCAAGAGCTATTGTTGTTTAATGGCCATAATCAAAAACGATCTGGAGACATTTTATTTACATTTAACCCTGAAGTATTCAAAGACACCAAATGGAATCAAACAGGCACAGATCACCATTCAGGGTACAATTATGATACTCATGTACCGCTTTTGTTTTTTGGAAAGGGCATAGCAAATGGAGAAACTGTTAAGCGAACACGAGTTATTGATATTGCGCCTACTATTTCCTCACTTTTAGGAATCAGTTTTCCTAATGGAGCTACTGGACAGCCATTAGAATTTGTAATTGATTAGATTTGAAGAGACGTTCTTTATACACACTACTTGCAATTTTAATACTTATAGGTGTTTTTGGTTATGAGTTTTTTTTAACTGAAAAGGAAACTCATAAAACAATAGAAAATGGTAAAACGACTAAAACAGATACCAACGAATATTTTTTGCCTACTAGTACCACAGATCAAATAATACATCACGAAGGTTATTCGTTATCATATAGTGAAACTCATGAACAAGCCGAATGGGTGGCTTATGAGTTAAAAAGATCACACCTATCGAATACTAATTTCCAGCGACCGTATTTTGAGATCGATAAAGCAGTAAAAACAGGAGCTGCCCATTGGCGGAACTATAAAAAATCAGGTTATGATCGTGGACATTTGTGCCCTGCAGGAGATCGAAAATATAGTAAGGCTGCTCATGACGAAACATTTTTAACCAGTAACATTAGTCCTCAGGAACATCATTTTAATTCTGGTATTTGGAATAAGCTTGAACAAAAAGTTCGTTATTGGGCTCGAAAGTATAATGGTGTTTTCGTCGTAACAGGTGGTGTTTTGAAAGGAAACATGAAAGTTATTGGAGAAGAGAAGGTCAGTGTGCCTAATCAATTTTATAAGGTACTTATTGATAATAATACTGGTAAGACTAAAGTGATTGCATTTTTAATGCCACATGAAAACTCTAATAAACCACTTTACGAATACGTAGTTTCTGTAGATGAAATTGAACAATTAACAGGAATTGACTTCTTTCCTCAACTTGAAGATCAACTTGAAGACCAGTTGGAAGCTTCTAACGATTATAAAAATTGGAGTTTTAATTGAAATTTAGTTGAGCTTACCAAGTATCCCTTTCCATCTATACTGTCTAATGAATTTACCTTGATTTACAGTAACGACTGGAGCTATATTGTTTCGTTTTGCTCTAAAATAACCTTTTAAGTAATTTTTCAAAATAGCCAAGCGTTGCTTATTATATGCCATTTTAATAGCGGTCAGTAATGTGATCATAAAACCATACCGCATTTTATAAAGTGCTTCACCTTGAAAATATTTTGAATTTTCATTGTAATTTTCACCAGTTGGTTTGAGATGTTTGACATGCAATTCTTTATCAGTTACTACTTTCCAGCCATAATATCTTGCAAGCAAAGTGTCAACTGTATCCCAACCTATAGTAGGTTTCAAGCCTCCAATTTGTTCAAAGCATTTTTTGCTATAAGCTTTAAATGGTCCACGTACATGATCTTTATTGGAAATGTTTTCATAAACCCATTGGTCATTTTCTTTAACATATGCTAAACCGCCAGCAATTCCTATGATTTTATCTGATTCAAAAATAACTTTTAAACGTTCTAAGTAATTATTGGGTAACACGATATCAGCATCAAATTTGCAAATAATGTGATAGTTGCTGTCTAGAGTTTCAAAACCTTTATAAAAAGCATTAATGACTTTAGAGCCTGGTAAATGTTCATTTTTGCTGGTAATATTTATCAGTGAGATCCAACTGTATTTTGAAGTGAAATCCTCAACGATAGTTTTTGTTGCATCTGTTGAATTATCATTGACCACAACTACACGTTTTGGCAGAAGTGTTTGCTTTACCAAGGATTGTAATGTTTTGGCAATAAAACCTTCTTCATTATGAGCAGAAATAACGATATAGAAGTCCATTTGAGAAAATATCAGTTTAATTACTTAAAACTCAAAACTACGTAAACACAATTTGATATTAAATTAAGTGTTAGAAATTCTTTCAGCATACACAATATAATACCTCTTAGTAAATAATCTTAATATAGGTCTGATGCCAATTTTTTTAGTTGGATTAGTCCATTTTTGTCTATCTATAATTTTCCAACCAGTTTTTTCTAAAAGCCAATCAAATTGCCAATCTTCAAATTCATGAAAATGACGATCTCTCATATCGGTTTTACTTCTGTAAGCTGAAGCGAACCATAATTTTAGAGGAACACTTGCTACTAGTTTTTTTGATTTAATCGTTTTTAAGATGGTATATGGTGAAAGTAAATGCTCGAAAATTTCAAAAGCAGTAACAACATCAGCATGATTATTTTTAACTTCAGAAAGGTTCTCGTCTAGATCTATACCTGAAGTGTTTTTTACAGTAAAGCCATTTTTTGTCATGACTTCTGTAAATGGGTTTTCTATACCTAAATCTAAAATTGATTCAGAGGTACTGATGTGCTTTTGTAGAAATTGTAAAGTGAGTTTATATCGTTTGTGCGGAAACTTTCCTTCGTACATTATTTAGAGATATTATCGTAAGAGGTTTTAATACCTTTAATTAAAGCTGAACTAAAACCTTGATGTTCCATTTCATTCAAACCAGCTATAGTACAACCTTTAGGAGTAGTAACTTTATCAATTTCGGCTTCAGGATGATTTCCTTTTTGTAGTAATAATTCACTTGCGCCTTTTACGGTTTGAGTTGCAATTTGAGTTGCTGTATGAGCATCAAAGCCTATTTCAATTCCACCCTGAATCATACCTCTAATAAAGCGAAGTACATAAGCTATTCCACAGGCGCCTAAAACAGTTGCTGCATCCATAAGTTGCTCATTAATAACAATAGTTTCGCCAAGTGCATTAAAAATACGCTTTACATTAGTTGTTGATTCATCATCAGATGTATTCGAGGCTATACATGTAATAGATTCATTAACTGATGCTGCGGTATTTGGCATTGCTCTATAGATCACTGGATCAAATTGTAACTGAGCTTTTATTTGTTCTATTGAAAAATCACTAACAACTGAGATGAGTAATTTATTGGAAGAAATTTCAGGAGCAACTTCTTTCAAGACTTCAGAAATCTTATAAGGTTTTACAGCAATGATAATTGTATCAGCATTTTTTACTGCTTCAATGTTATTAGAAGTAATTACAACTCCTTGTTCTTTAAATGATTTTAATAAGTCTGTTTTGTGTCGAGTAATTACAATATTTGAAGGTTTGAAATGGTCGCTTATTAAGCCCGAAGCTATTGCTTGACCAAGATTACCTCCTCCTAAAATTGCAATTTTCGAATTCATATTAATATTTGTATACAATAGCATTTACATGCATCCCAGCACCAACACTAGCAAAAATAATAATATCACCTTTTTTAAGTGATTGATTTTCTAATTTATTATTTCTTATCAAATCAAAAAGGGTAGGAACAGTTGCAACTGAACTGTTACCTAATTTATGAATACTCATTGGCATTACGCCTTCAGGAGCTTCCGTTTTATAAAGGCGGTAAAAACGTTTAATTATGGCTTCATCCATTTTTTCATTAGCTTGATGGATCAATACTTTTTTCACGTCATTAATATCCACACCACTACTATCTAAACATGTTTTCATGGCTTGTGGTACATTACTCAGCGCAAACTCATAGATCTTACGACCATGCATTTTAATATAACGTGTGTCTTTACAGAGCTCTTGGTTGTTTGAGTTTCCAAAATAGAGGTAGTAAGCCTCATCATACGTAAATGAAGCAGTTTCATGAGCAAGGATACCTCCTTCATCATCATCTGTAGCTTCAACTATGGTAGCGCCCGCGCCATCTGAATAGATCATAGAGTCTCTATCATGTTTATCAACCACTCGTGATAATGTTTCAGAACCGATAACTAGACATTTTTTAGCCATTCCTGATTTAATAAATGCTTTGGCTTGAATTACACCTTCTACCCATCCTGGACAACCAAATAGAATATCATAGGCAACACATTTAGGATTTTTTATTCTCAAACTATGTTTAACCCTAGAAGCCAAACATGGTAAAATATCACTTTGAATAGTGTTGGCCTTAACATCTCCAAAATTATGAGCACAGATAATATAGTCAATTTCTTCTGGATTTATATTAGCATCTTCAATAGCTTTTTGTGCAGCTAAAAACCCCAAATCTGAAGAGGTTAGCTGGTCATCGGCATAGCGTCTTTCTTGGATGCCTGTTATGGCTTTAAATTTATCAACAATAATTTCATTAGGGTGATTTATTGTTGAACCATCAGCATTTAAAAACTCATGTTGATGGAAATCTTCATTCTTCTCGATCATGTCTGGAATATAACTACCAGTTCCAGTTATTTTAATTGCCATTTGATACGCATTTAGATTAATTGACTAATGTAATTAAATAAATTTTTGTCTTGATTAAAATTCTCAAAATATCACTTATTTTTAATGAATTGACAAAAAACAGGCTTTAGATTACATAATTTACAAAAATACCCTTGAAAACCAAGGGTATTTGTCGTTATAGTTCTTAAAATTAAGCTTCCATATACATTTCAATAGGCGCACAGGTACAAATAAGATTTCGATCGCCATAGGCATCATCTACGCGTCTTACACTTGGCCAAAACTTATTGGCTCTAACGTAGTCTAAAGGAAATGCTGCCTCCTGACGGGTATATGGTAATAACCATTCATCGCTGGTAATCATATCAAGCGTGTGAGGTGCATTTTTCAAAGTGTTATTAGTATTTTCCTTAGATATTTGATCTATTTCGTTTTTGATAGAGATCATAGCATCACAAAACCGGTCCATTTCAGCTTTGCTTTCACTTTCAGTAGGTTCTATCATCATGGTGCCAGCAACAGGAAAAGATACTGTAGGTGCATGAAAACCATAATCCATTAAACGTTTCGCAATATCTACAACTTCAATACCATGCGCTTTGAATGGTCTACAATCAACAATCATTTCGTGTGCTGCACGTCCGCGTTCACCAGAATATAGTGTTTCGAAAGCACCTTCAAGTCGTTTTTTTATGTAGTTAGCATTGAGTATAGCCACTTCGGTAGAGCGTTTCAATCCTGAAGCACCTAACATTTTTATATATCCATAGGAAATCAAACAGGCCAATGACGAACCGAAAGGCGCTGCAGAAATTGCAGTTATTGCTTGATCTCCTCCAGTTTTAATTAAAGGGTTTCCTGGTAAAAATGGTACTAATTGTTTGGCAACACAAATTGGACCAACACCTGGTCCGCCACCTCCGTGTGGTATGGCAAATGTTTTATGTAGATTTAGGTGACAAACATCTGCTCCAATGTTACCAGGATTTGTTAGACCTACTTGAGCGTTCATGTTGGCACCATCCATATAAACTTGTCCTCCATTATCATGAATAATTTGAGTAATTTCTTTGATTGCAGATTCATATACACCATGAGTTGATGGGTAAGTTACCATCAAAGCAGCAAGATTATCTTTATGTAATTCAGCTTTCTCTCTTAAGTCATCAACATCAATATTACCTTCATCTGTTGATTTTGTTACGATGACTTTCATTCCTGCCATCACCGCACTAGCAGGATTTGTACCATGAGCTGATGATGGTATTATACAAATATTTCTATGGCGATCTCCTCGTGATTCATGGTAGGCTTTAATAACCATTAAACCAGCAAACTCGCCTTGAGCTCCAGAGTTTGGTTGTAGTGAAGTGCCTGCAAAACCCGTTATTTCTGTAAGTTGATCTGCTAGTTTTTTTAATACAATTTGATATCCTTTAGCTTGATCTATTGGTGCGAATGGATGAATTTTCCCCCATTTAAACCAGCTTAGTGGTAACATTTCTGATGCAGCATTTAGCTTCATTGTACACGAACCAAGTGAGATCATAGAATGATTTAACGCCAAATCTTTACGTTCTAAAAGTTTGATATAGCGCATAAGCTCAGTTTCAGAATGATGAGAGTTAAAAACAGGCTCTTGTAAAAACTTGGTATGACGTTTTAAATCGCTAGCTATTGCATTTTCACTTGAAACCTCAGAGATGATTGCTGCATCTTGATTACTGATTTTAGCAAAAACAGATACAATTTTATTGAGTTCTCCTATCGTAGTAGGTTCATTTATAGATAGAACAACTTCATTTTCATTAGGATAGTAAAAGTTTATTTTCTTACTTTCAGCTTCTTTTTTGATCGCCTTTGCATTTGCTTTAATATGTAGTGTGTCGAAAAACGAAGAGTTATTCTGTTCAAATCCTAATTGTTTCAATGCATTGGATAAAGCTACAGTTTTGTTGTGTATGTTATCCGCAATAAATTCAAGACCTTTTGGACCATGATATACGGCGTACATTCCTGCCATTACAGCTAATAAAACTTGAGCAGTACAAATGTTAGAAGTTGCTTTATCTCGTTTTATGTGTTGCTCTCGAGTTTGTAGGGCCATACGCAAAGCTCTATTACCATTGGCATCTTTTGTAACTCCAATAATACGACCAGGGAGATCACGTTTGTAAGCCTCTTTAGTTGCAAAATAAGCAGCATGAGGACCACCATAACCCATTGGTATACCAAAGCGTTGTGTAGTACCTAAGACAACGTCTGCACCAAATTTACCAGGTGCCTCAAGTTTAACCAAGCTCATAATGTCTGCAGCAACAGCAACTTTAATACGTGATGCATTAGCATGTTCAATAAATGACTTGATGTCTGTTACCTGTCCGTGTTTTCCTGGATATTGTAAAATAGCAGCGAAGTAGTCTTCAGAAAAATCAAAATCTTCTTCTTTACCAACCACTAATTCAATTCCAATGGGTGTAGCTCTAGTTTGTAAAAGTGATAGTGTTTGGGGAAGAATATGTTCTGAGACAAAGAATTTATTAGTGCCAGCCTTTTTTTGATCACGATCTCTTACAGCAAATAATAGACTCATGGCTTCAGCAGCAGCTGTACTTTCATCTAATAGAGAAGCGTTAGCAATCTCCATTCCAGTAAGATCAGTGATCATCGTTTGAAAATTCAATAATGCTTCTAATCGACCTTGAGCTATTTCAGCCTGATAAGGCGTATATGCAGTATACCAACCTGGATTTTCTAGAATATTTCTTTGAATTACAGCAGGCATAATGGTTGGGTGATATCCCAGACCAATATAGGTTTTAAATACTTGGTTCTTTTTCGAAAGATCATAAATATGAAGCAAATACTCTTGCTCACTCATAGGTGCATCAAGATCTAAGCTTGATTCTAAACGAATACCATCTGGAATGGTTTCATGAATCAATTGCTCCATAGAATCTACACCAATTGTTTGTAACATTAGCTTTTGGTCTGCTTCTCTCGGACCAATATGACGTAGTGAAAAATCTGCTGTATTCATTAAAATATAAGTTGTGTTTTAGTTTCGCAAAATTAAGCAAATAATGTCCTTAAATTGTTAACGAAAATGAAACTTTTCAACCATTTGAAACGGTTATTAACAGTTTACTTATTTTTGTGATATGCGTATATTGAGAACCATATTTGATTTTTATATCAACAGTAGTATTCATGTGGCTTTGGCAGTATATGCACTATCCTGGTTGACTTTGATACAATTTAATATAGCTTATGATGAAAATGTGCTGTATTTTATTTTTTTTGCATCTATAACAGGTTATAATTTTGTAAAGTATTTTGGGTTGGCTAAATTTCACCATAGAAGCTTGGCCAATTGGTTAAGAGTGATACAAGTTTTTTCTTTAATATGTTTTGTTGTTTTTTGTTATTATCTCTTTAAGCTAAGCCTAGCTGCATTACGATGTGTGATCATTTTTGGAATGTGTACTTTTTTGTACGCCATACCAGTAATTCCAAAAAACGTGTTTTTAGATAAGCACAAAAAATTACGCAGCATCAGTGGTCTTAAAATTTATATCATTGCTATGGTTTGGGCAGGTGTAACTGTAGTTCTACCACTTGTAAATAATGATTATGATATCTATTCAAATGATGTTGTTGTAACTGTAATACAGCGGTTTTTATTAGTGATCATATTGATGTTGCCTTTTGAAATAAGAGATTTAAGCTATGATAGTCTTCGCCTAGCAACAATTCCGCAAAGAATTGGTATTGGCAGAACTAAAGTTGTTGGTGTGATATTATCAGTTGTACTCTTTTTATTAGAATATTTTAAACATAATGTAAGTTCTAAAGCACTTATTAGTCTTTTAGTCGTGGTTTTGATTACCATACTGTTTTTATTGTTTGCAAGAACTGAACAGCGTAAATATTATAGTTCATTTTGGGTAGAAAGTATTCCGTTGTATTGGCTAGCATTATTACTGATGCTTAGCTAATTCTTTTTCGAAGGCAGATTGCAAGCTTTCTTTTGTAGAAGTATCCATAGTAACAGGTTTCTTAGTAATCAGTTTTGTTAATTTAGTATTGTTCTTTGTATATTTTCTACACGCATTACAATAAATCAAATGGATATTTAGTTTTATTTTTTCCCATAATGTAGCTTCTTTGTATTGTGTTTTATCACAAACATGATTAGCGTCTTCACAAGGGATGAAAATTTTATTACTCATAATTTAAAACCAATTTTTTTCAAGGCAATTTGCCATAGCTGTTCTTGCTCTATGGATAATTACCCAAAGGTTAGACGCAGTAATATCTAATTCATTACAAATGGCTTCTGTTTCATAATTCAAAATTGTTTTCATTTCGAAAACTTGTGCTTGTTTTTCAGGTAATTTACTTAAGCAGTTGTCTATAGCTCTCCCTAATTCACTATTTTCTATGGTGTCTTCAGCAGTTTTATCAAACGGATCTGCTACACGTTCTTCCAACCAATCGCCTTCATTTTCATCACTAGAATAAGTCATTCTAACTTCGGCTTTTCCTTTGTTGGAGTTGATTTTACGATAATAATCAATGATCTTACGCTTTAGAATTGAAATAAGCCAAGTACGTTCACTTGCTTCGCCCTTAAAATTCTTCATAGAATTTAAGCCAGCAACAAAGGTATCCTGAACTAGATCTTTAGCAATTTCTCTATCATTTACACGTGTAATGGTGTAATTAAAAAGATAGTCAGAATACAATTTAATCCATTGATTGGGATCTATAACGTGTTTTGGCATTTCTTTTTTTGAAATTTTCTTTCAAAAATAAGTAATTAATAATTAAGTTCTTAATAAATTTCTCAATGCTTCTTGTATCTCTGTGAAATGAAATGAGAAGCCATTATCTAATAAACGTTTCGGTACTACATTTCTACTTTTTAACACCAACTCTGATTCTGTTCCGATTAGTTTAGCGCCTAGTTTGATAAGCCATTCAGGATGTGAGATACCAAAAGGTACTTTCATCACTTTTCTTAAACTTTTCATTAGTGTTTTATTATCAGTTGGTTTTGGAACAGCAAGATTAAAATTACCGTCTAAATTTTGATTTTCAATTAAAAATTCAACTGCTCTAGCAAAATCCAATTCATGAATCCAACTCACTTTTTGATGTCCAGATGCTTGCTTACCGCCTAAACCAAATCGTACTAAATTCTTTAAAGGTTCTGTTGCACCACCATCTTTACCCATAACTATAGATGTTCGGATTGCTATTTTTCTTGTCTTAGTGTTATTAATATCATAAAAAGTATTTTCCCAAGACTTAGCAATATTCATTGAAAAATCAGCTCCTATGTCTCCGTTTTCCTCAGACATTTCTTTGTTCATTGAGTGCTTGTAGATGGTTGCTGTTGAGGAGTTGATCCATGTTTTTGGCGGTCTGTTACATTGGTTAATAGCTAGCCCAAGTATATGTGTTGCATCAATTCGAGAATTGTAAATAAGTTTTTTGTTGTGTTCATTATACCTGCAGTCAACAGATTTGCCTGTGAGATTAATAAGCACATCAGTTTGTTCAAGTATATTAGTCCACTTATCAAAATCCTTAGCGTTCCAAAATATTTCATTAGAGCGTTTTGGATGCCTTGTTAATGTAAAAATAGTATACCCTTTTTTTGAGAAGTAATTTTCAAGTACCTGTCCTAAAAACCCACTGCCTCCAGCTATAGTTATTGTTTTTAATTTCATCTTTATTTCTTTTTAGTAGCACTAATCATATAATATCCAAAACTATTCATATGCAATCCTGACAGAAGTGCATAAAAAGAGCCTTTTAAATTATGAAAACTCTCACGTTTAATTGATTTAAAGCGCAGTAGTTTTTTTAAAATAAAGCCTGAGATCGCAAATGGAACATGTAATACCGAAGGTGCAACTCTTAGAGATTTATTTTCAACTTTAACGTCTGTAAAACCGAATTCCTCAAGTTTCTTTTTCATACGTGTATGTGTTTCTAGCTTTGCTAAACTCCAATGACTACACAATTTTTGGTAGGCATAATGACTTCCATAGCATAGTTCATTGACTTCTTTTTTTAAAAACGCATCAGCAATAACGAATCGACCTCCTGGTTTTAATATTCGGTACGCTTCTTTAATTGATCTTTCATCATGACCAGAATGACATAAGCTTTCTATGGCTACAGCCGAATCAAATGAATTAGAACGAAAAGAGGTTTGATTATAGTTTTCTTTTAAAATAATACCATTTTTTCCTTGTAATAATTCATTGCCTTGTTTGAGTTGAAAATCAGATAATGTAACACCATAAGCAATACTGTTTTTATGTTGTTTCAAAGCGTAGCGCATTGTGGCTCCCATACCACAGCCTAAATCGATAAGCCTGTTTTTACCTTTACCTATATTTAGGCGTTTGACAACTTGAGCATTCATTTGATTAAGCATAGAATCTCTTTTGAATGGATTAGTTTTAAATGGAATAAAATAGCCAAAATGCATATTGAAGTCATTGCTCCAAAATTCATAATCTTCTGTTGCTTCGTTATAGAAATCAATGATATCTAAGGTGTTGGTTTCTGATTTTTCTATTTGTGATACTGTTACCGATTTCATAATTTCTTAGTTTCTAATTGTTGAAGATGTTAGTTATAAATAGTAGTGAGTATATTATGGCGAATAATACAAATAGACTGTTCATGCCATAGCCACCAATTTTGAAGAGTTGTTTTTTAGGAATATCATACATTGGGTAATAAGCAATTTGAGTTGCTACTTTGCCAACCCAATATGCAGCAATCAAACCTGTAATTGCTATTGCCAGATGTGAATGATTCTTTAAATCGTTAGGAAGAAGAATTGCGATTACTCCAAAAGAAAAATTAAGACCTTGAATGTATCTGCCGTACGTTTTAGCAATTTCTTGATTTAGAGGTTTTAGTTGTTTTACATCGTTATACCAATCAAATACTTGGTGTCTGATGTAAGGGTAGATCAATGCTGTAAAAATTTGTCCACAACCTCCAAGAATTATTAACCAGTTTGGAATTTGAATATTCATGATAAATGATTTTTAGTTGTTTTAAGAATGTAGAAGAAATAGATAGCTATAGATATTGGAATTATTATAATTCCGAAGATCACTAGTATGTCTTGATTGAAGTTTTTCCAATCAAAGAGCCAACATGTACCATAAGTACTTATTAATGCCCAATAGATAAATAATCGCTCTTTAGTGTTTGCTTTTATTTTTTCCCATATGAACACAAGTAAAAAACTGCTAATAACTTGAACAATACCTAGTACGATTTGTGCATAAAGCCCTAAGAATAGAGTGAAATAAAGTGCTAGAGTCGTTATTAATACAAATTTATTTATATAATATATTATTTTCATGATTCACATAATTATTAAACTTTCAGGAATTATTGAAAGAATGATTTAAATTTTTTTATTTAATAAGTTTGAATAGAGATTTGGTAATCCAGTTTTGTTTATGGTTTACGAGTTTGTTTATCATATCATCAGCAGTTTCTGTTAATTCGTATAAAGCTTTGGTTTGCTTTATAAGTTCTTTTGTTTTTTCGGTGCCATCATCTTTAATTGACGAAACCTCTTTTAATACTTTGATTACTGGTTGAATTTCTCTGCGACTACGCTCTTTTGCAATTGTTCTTGCCAATTCTTGGACATTCTTTTCAGTAGTGAAGTACTCTTTACGTTCACCAGGTATAATTTCTTTAGTAACAATTCCCCAATCCATTAACTGTCTTAAATTCATACTTGTATTGCCACGTGATATTTTGAGTTGTTCCATAATATCTTCCATAGATAGTGGTTTGGTTGAGACGAACAATAACGCTTGTATTTGAGCCATAGCCTTATTTATTCCCCAAAGTGTACCTAAACTTCCCCAAGTACTAACAAATTTTATTTTAGCTTCTTCGTAATTCATAGTACAAATATATAAAATATTTGAAACTTTCAATAATTATTGAAAGTTTATTTTTTTTTGATTAATATAAATAACAATTATCTATTGTTTTTAAAAGAAAAATATCATGGTTTTCTATTCAGAGCTTCTTACAATTTTCTATGGTTTTTTTCAAATACATGCAATTTGCCTTGATATTGAATTATATAAAACTTTTATTTATTGATCTTAGGAGCCTATTTTTTATATTTGTATAATACCTCTTTTTAGAAAGTTTATCCATCCTTTTGTTAATCTTTTTACATCTTTTAAATAGGAATCGATTTTTGCATCACAAAACTCTTGAACTTCATGCTTTCACTTTCTCTTTTCGTTTTAATTTAAATTAGGGAATAAAATTATTTTAGTTTTAAAAGTAGATTACTTTACCTATCAATTATTCTTGTTTTATTAGTCCAGCACGTTTTAATAACGCATCTGGTCTAGGTTCTTTTCCTCTGAAGCGCTTATACAATGTCATTGGGTCTTCAATTCCACCTCGTGATAATACATGGTCTTTAAATTTTGTAGCAACCTTTTTATTAAAAACACCCTCTTCTAAGAAATATTCAAAAGCATCTGCATCCAATACTTCTGCCCATTTATAGCTATAATAACCTGAACTATAGCCACCTTGAAAAATATGAGAAAATGACGTACTCATACAGTTTTCTATTACATCAGGATAGAGTTTTGTTTTTTTGAATACTTCAGACTCATGCACTTTCACTGAATCGATTGATTCAGGTGACTCGTTGGAATGCCAACTCATGTCCAATAGTCCAAAACTAATTTGTCTAAGCGTTTGCATTCCTTCATGAAAGGTGGCAGAGGCTTTGATTTTAGTAATAAGTTCCATTGGGATAAGTTTTCCAGTTTCATAGTGAGTTGCAAATAACTCTAGTGCTTCTTTTTCGTAGCACCAGTTTTCAAGTACTTGGCTTGGGAGTTCAACAAAATCCCAAAACACATTAGTACCAGATAAACTAGGATATGTTGTGTTTGCTAACATGCCATGTAGTGCATGTCCAAACTCATGGAATAATGTGGTTACTTCATTAAATGTAAGTAATGATGGCTTGCTTTTGGTTGGTTTTGTAAAATTACACACAATAGAAATATGTGGCCTGCTATTTTCACCATTTTTAATATATTGAGGTTTAAATACCGTCATCCAAGCACCATTACGTTTTCCTGGTCTTGGAAAAAAATCTGCATAGAGAATAGAGATTAAATTTCCATTAGTATCAGAAACTTTATAAGTGAGTACATCCTCATGATACTTATCGATGGTTTTAATTTCTTCAAATTTCAAATCATACAAACGTTCAGCAATAGTAAAAACACCTTCAATTACATTTTCTAGCTTGAAATATGGTTTGAGTTGTTGGTCGTCTAGATTGAATAGTTTTTGTTTTAATTTTTCAGAGTAATAGGCACCATCCCATTTCTCTAATGTTTCAATACCATCCAGTTCTTTAGCAAATTGTTCAAGGTCTTTAAATTCTTTTTCCGCAGCAGGTTTAGCTTTTTCAAGAAGTTCATTTAAAAAATTTTGAACTGCATCTGGAGTTTTTGCCATACGTTCTTCTAAAACAAAATGTGCATGTGTTTTATAACCCAATAGTTGAGCACGTTTATAACGAAGTTTAACAATTTGTAAGACATTATCTTGGTTATCATTTTCATCACTATTGAATGCTTTAGCTCCAGCTGCAACAGCTAGTTTTTTTCGTAAATTTCTGTTATCAGCATAAGTCATAAATGGAATGTAACTTGGGTAATCTAAAGTAATAAGCCAACCTTTTTTGTTTTTAGATTCGGCTAACTGTAGAGCTGCTTCTTTAGCTCCATCTGGTAATCCAGACAAATTAGCTTCATTGGTTAAGAGCATTTCAAATTTATTGGTCTCTGCTAGGACATTCTCACCAAACTTTAATTTTAATTGACTTAATTTCTTATCTATTTCACGAAGCTTTTCTTTTTTGTCACCTGAAAGATTAGCACCATTTCTTGAGAACCCCTTGTATTTTTTATCTAGGAGTGTTTCTTGTTCAATAGTTAGATTTAATTCAGCTTTATGATCATAAACAAATTTTACGCGTGAAAATAAAGTTTCATTAAGTGTAATATCATTACTAAATTCTGAAAGTAGCGGAGACACTTCTTGCGCAATTTTTTGAATTTCATCATTAGTCTCAGCACTATTAAGATTAAAGAAAATATTTGAAATTCTGTCGAGTTGTTCTCCAGAAAAATCTAAAGCTTCAATCGTGTTTTCAAAGGTTGGAAGTGCTGGATTATTTGTGATAGCATCAATTTCCGCTTTAGCTTCTTTTATAGCTTGTAAAAAGGCAGGCAAATAGTCTTCATTTTTAATTTTCGAAAAAGGTGCAGTTTGATATAATGTTTCGAAGGGTGTATTTAAAATTGTCATGAATTTTTCTGTTTTTTTTAATAAACATCAATTAAGTAGTAGTACTCTTACATTAATTGTTAAATGTGAATTACTTTGTTTATTAATTATAATAATTTTTAGAGAATGTGATAAAATATATTATAGTTTTGTGCTATTATATTTTTAAGAGAGTTAACCAACTCTATAAAAATAATTGATTAATAGCTCTAAAACCTCGTTTTTAAAACGAGGTTTTTTATTGTAAGTCTTTTGAAGAAGCTAATACTTTTGTTTTCAGACCCTCTTTGTAAGCTATAATGGTGTCGCATATGGTTTTATTTGAAGCGCCAAGTATTTGGGCTGCTAATATACCTGCATTCTTAGCGCCATTTAAGGCTACAGTTGCTACAGGAACTCCTCCAGGCATCTGTAGTATAGATAATACAGAATCCCAACCATCAATAGAATTGCTACTTTTTACTGGAACACCAATAACTGGTAAAGGTGATAACGAAGCTACCATGCCTGGTAAATGAGCTGCTCCTCCTGCTCCAGCAATAATAACCGAAATACCTCTTGTATGTGCATGCTTTCCGTAATCAAACAGTTTCTCAGGTGTTCTATGTGCAGATACAATATCTACTTCAAGATCTATTTTAAATTCTTTTAAAATATCTATTGCGTCTTGCATCACTGGAAGGTCGCTTTTACTTCCCATAATAATACCTACTTTACTCATATTATTTACTTATAACTTTTATTGTGTTCTTTACTATTTCTGCTGTTTTACGAGCTTCATTTAAATCTTCGTTAACAATGGTAACATGTCCCATTTTTCTGAATGGTCTAGTTTGCTTTTTTCCATAAATGTGTGGTGTAACGCCATCAAGCTTCATGATATCCTCAATATGCTCATAGACAACGTCTCCTGTATGACCTTCAGCACCAACTAAATTAACCATAATGCCACCAACTTTGCTCTCTGTATTTCCAAGAGGGAGATCTAATATAGCTCTAATATGTTGCTCAAACTGAGAAGTATAACTAGCTTCAATAGTTTGATGACCTGAGTTGTGAGGTCTTGGCGCTACCTCATTTACTAACACATCATCATCTTTTGTCTGAAACATTTCAACAGCAAGTAAACCAACATGATTGAAAGCCTCTGAAACGGTTAAAGCTACTTTCTTCACTTTTTTAGCCACCGAATCGTCAATTCTTGCAGGACAAATAACATACTCAACCTGATTGGCTTCAGGGTGAAACTCCATTTCAACTACTGGATATGTTTTAACATCACCACTCACAGTCCTAGCAACAATGACTGCTAATTCATTTTTAAATGGAATTAAGTCTTCAGCTATGCATTCTCCTTTTGGTAAGCCTTCTAGGTCTGATAATTTCCTAACTACTTTGACACCATTACCATCATAACCAAATTGTGCTGCTTTCCAAACAAATGGAAGCTCCAAGCCGCCGTTTTCTATAGCGTCTTCAATTTCAGATATATATGCAAATCGTGTAAATTCTGATGTTGGAATATTATGGTCTCTGTAAAATAATTTTTGAGAAGCTTTATTTTGAATCGTTCGTAATGTTCTTGAAGATGGATAAACCTTAACACCTTCTTTTTCTAGTTGTTCTAAAGCATTTACATTTACATTCTCAATTTCAAAAGTGAGCACATCTACTTGCTTACCAAAATTATATACCGCATCAAAATCCATAAGGTCGCCTTTAGTGAATTTATCACAAGCTATTTTACAAGGTGCTTGATCACTTGAATCCATAACATGAGTAGTAATATCAAACTTTCTAGTTGTATACAACATCATTTTACCTAATTGGCCACCACCAAGAATGCCTATTTTAAAATTTGAAGAAAAAAAGTCCATCAATAGTAATTTTCATTTGAATGAAAGCGACAAGCAATTTTTAATTTTCACTTTCGTTTTACAAAAATACATTATAAAATAGAAAGCATTCATAAAAATGAATTTCAAAAAATCGGTAATCGACAATCTATTGATTATCTTTGCCTTTTTAAAATCAAAATCACGTGATTAAGCTTAACGATTTATACTTTAAACCTTTTATTTCTGAAAAAGAGATCGATTCGGCAGTTAGCAAAATGGTTACAGAAATTGCTAATGACTTACAGGATGAAGTACCTGTGTTTGTTGGGATATTGAACGGATCATTTATGTTTGTGAGTGATTTTGTTAAGAAATACCCTAAGCCATGTGAAGTAACTTTTATTAAGTTGGCATCTTATGAAGGTATAAAATCTACTGAAGATATACAACGACTCATAGGCTTAACACAAGACCTTACTGGCAGAAAAGTAGTCATTCTTGAAGATATTATTGATTCAGGAAATACATTAGAAGAAGTACATCGCATTTTTAAAAATGAAAATGTAGACGAACTTAAAATCGCTACTTTATTTTACAAACCAGAAGCTTACAAAAAAGATTATAAATTACATTATGTTGGTCTCGAAATTCCAAATAAATTCATAGTAGGTTATGGATTGGATTACAATGGATTAGGACGAGACCTTCCAGAAATATATCAATTAAAAACTACACAACACATGACCAATCTAGTATTATTTGGACCTCCAGGTGCAGGTAAAGGAACTCAAGCTGAATTTTTAAAAGATAAATATAACCTAGTACATATCTCTACTGGAGATGTTTTTCGATTTAATATCAAAAACGAAACGGCTTTAGGAATGCTAGCTAAATCATATATGGATAAAGGCGAATTGGTGCCAGACCAAGTCACTATAGATATGCTTAATGCTGAAGTAGAAAAGAATGCTGATGCCAATGGATTTATCTTTGATGGTTTCCCAAGAACGAATGCCCAAGCACAGGCACTAGATCAACTGATGGACGGCAAAGATTCTCAAATTAATGCAATGATTGCGCTAGAGGTTGATGATGAGGTGTTGGTTAAACGACTACTTGAACGTGGTAAGACAAGTGGAAGAAAAGATGACGCTGATGAGACTATCATTAGAAACCGTATCACCGAATACTATAAAAAAACAGCCATATTAAAAGATTATTATACTGCTCAAAACAAATATTTTGGCGTAGATGGTGTAGGAAGTATTAGCGAAATTACTGAACGATTAAACGCGGTAATTGATAAGCTATAATACAAGCTTATTTTAAATAGGCTTTATAAGACGAAAAATATATGACAGAAGGTAATTTTGTAGACTACGTAAAAATGCATGTGTCTTCAGGCAAAGGCGGACAAGGTTCTGCGCATCTGCATCGAGAGAAGTACATAGAAAAAGGTGGTCCTGATGGTGGAGATGGCGGACGAGGTGGTCATATCATTATTCGTGGTAACGAAAACTTATGGACGTTGCTACATCTTAAATTTAAACGTCATGCGAGAGCTGGACATGGAGAACATGGTAGTAAGAGTAGAAGTACTGGAGCTGATGGCGAGGATGTTTTTCTTGATGTGCCTTTAGGAACTGTAGTAAAAGATACAGAAACTGATGAAGTGGTTTTCGAAATTACAGAAGATAAAGAAGAAAGAATTGTTGCAAAAGGTGGTCGAGGCGGTTTAGGAAATTGGCATTTTAAAAGTTCTACAAATCAAACACCTCGATATGCGCAACCAGGAGAACCCCTTGAGGAGCGACACATAACATTAGAACTTAAAATTTTGGCCGATGTTGGTTTAGTTGGGTTTCCTAATGCAGGTAAATCTACATTGTTATCTGTAATCACAGCAGCAAAGCCTAAGATAGCTGACTATGAATTTACGACGCTGAAACCAAATTTAGGAATTGTTGAGTATCGTGATTATCAAACTTTTGTTATGGCAGATATTCCTGGAATTATTGAAGGTGCTGCTGAAGGGAAAGGATTAGGTCATTATTTTTTACGTCACATTGAACGAAATTCAATACTGTTGTTCATGATTCCAGCTGATGCAAAAGACATTCGTGAGCAATATGATATTTTGTTAGATGAACTAAAACGCTACAATCCAGAAATGTTAGATAAAGAACGGATGATAGCTATATCAAAAAGTGATATGCTTGATGATGAACTTCAATCTGAATTAAAACATGAATTAGACCAGACATTGCCTATCAATTACATGTTTATTTCTTCTGTAGCTCAAAAAGGAATAACAGAGTTGAAAGACAGACTTTGGAAGATGCTTAATGACTAATTTTAGTATTGATTCTAGTAAGCTATATTGTTATTTGGCTAATATCTAGACTCATATCATTGAACAGAATGTTTTTTGATTATCTTTAAAATAAAAAAGCAATGAAGAATATTTGTTTCCTACTATTACTTGTTTTAATAACTTCATGTGGTTCTATTAGAGTTAACTACGATTATGAAAAGACTACTGATTTTGAGGCCTATAAAACATATAATTATTATGCCAATTTAAATACTGGTATGAGCGCTTTAGATACCAAGCGTTTATTGGATGCGCTAGATACAGCGTTGCAAGCTAGAGGTTATACTTTATCTGAAACACCAGATTTTTTTGTAGACATTAAAAGTAGTCAGTTTCAACAAGCTAGACAGAGTAATGTTGGTGTTGGAGTAGGAGGTACAGGACGTAATGTTGGAGGAGGTGTTTCAATTGGCTTGCCGATTGGTCAATCACAAATGACAAGAGAGGTGGTATTTGACTTTGTTGACGAAAACAAGATTGGATTATTTTGGCAAGCAGTTTCAGAATCTAATTATAGCCCTAATGCCTCACCTGAAAAGCGCGAAGCACAATTTAAGGTATTAGTAGAAAAAGTACTCGAAGGATTTCCTCCAGATGCACAGAAATAAAAAAGAGGCTTATTATAAACCTCTTTTTGTGTTTAATATTATCAGTTAGTTCAACAATGCTTTGTACTGGTCTTTATACCCAAATAACACTAATACATTTAATACTAATAATACAACTGCACCAGCACTATTAGCAGGATCTAGTGTAAGGTGAAATAATAAAGCATTTATAGAGATACTCATTAATATAAGAGCCATGAGTGCTCCAAATTTATTAGAGATCAATGCTAATCCAGCTACAATTTCTACAATAGCTACAAGTGTCATTGTTTTAGAATTAGAAAGCGCAGTAAAATATTCAAGTGCATCAGCTTCTAAAGGGAAATCTGGAATAAAATGTAGAAACTTATTGAGTCCGAAGACCAAAACGAAAAGTCCGAGTAAAATTCTCAAGACCAAAAATACTTTTGAGTTCATAATCTTATGTTTTGTTAGTTATACTAATATAGTTATAATTAGCTATATGCTAGGTTTTGTCGTTAAAACACTTCTAAACTAACAGCTACTCTGTATCTACACTAATTCTAATGCCTTCGCTATGGCTACTAAATTCAGGAGCATACATGCTTTGAATTGTTGTAATACCATTACTCATATCACCAGCATTGTTAACTCTTAGGTCATATTCAAATACATAAATACCTTTTGGTAAATAATCGAAAAAGAAGTTAGTAGATGCGTCTTTTGTGCTTTCATAATAACCTAAACCATCTTGCCACTTATATTGTGATAACACATTTATAGGTTCCAATCCAGATGCTCTCATGTCTTTCATATGAACAAACTCCATAGTACGATCACTTCTTAACTCTATACGAACTCGTATCAAATCTCCTACATTTAGATGGGTATCAGAAGTCACCTCAGTAAGTGTTTCACCAGTATCTGTATTCGTTTTTTTAAATAATTTCTTCTTAAGTTTTAAAGGTGTTTCGGCAGATGTGATCTTATCTAAATCTTCAAAGTATTGCCAGTATAAACTTCCCCAAGCAATGCCATCTCCTTTTTTTGTGAGCTGAACAGTTGCCATGGCAGGATTTATAGCTGAACCTGTCCATGACGTTTTATAGTATCCAGTACCAGCTTCTACTTTTACGTCTTCAAGTTTTGATGGCGCAATTTCTTTCCCACCTATAACCACATCGACCATATCAGTAACGCTTAGCCAATCACTACCTTGAAGTAATAAAGCATATACAGCTTCAGTAGTAGCTTTAGTAGTCTTCCATTGATTGGTTTGCTTGTTTTTAAGCAACCAGATTTTTAAATTATCAATGGTTTTTGTGTCATTCTCTATTTCTGAAAATGCTTCAATTAATAATGCTTGTGTTTCTATAGGTGCTTGATACCAATACCAAGAGCTTGTGTTTTCTTTCCAATACATGCCTAGCTCTTCCGATGTGATACTGGTTTCTTGTAATGAATTCAAAATCTTTTTTGATGT
The DNA here is from genome assembly GCF_947503375.1 of uncultured Psychroserpens sp. GTDB lineage: Bacteria > Bacteroidota > Bacteroidia > Flavobacteriales > Flavobacteriaceae > Psychroserpens. The sequence goes on along the minus strand of NZ_CANNDQ010000002.1, from coordinate 548,666 downwards.
CGTTATGTCTTGCATTCTATGAGTGACTAGAGCCATTAGACCTTTAGCATATAATGAACGCTTTAACCAATATTTTTGAATTTGAATTTGGTAATAATCCATTATGCCTTGAACCTCTTTTGAAGGTTTATTTTCTGGATAGAAGCTACGCATGTACAAATAGTGTAATTGTGTGTAGCTTAAATGATCTTTAGATAGATCTGCATTTGGATTATACTTTTTTATGTCGTTGTACTCTTCAATAAATTTGATATCAAGATAATTGATAGCACTGTTGATCATTTTAGTATCCTCAGTTGTTGCAACGCCTAATTTACTAAGGTGACCAAAACCAGTAATGATATGTTGTGTGATGTATCGGTTTGCATCTCCTCCTTTAAACCAAGCCCATCCACCATTTGATAATTGAGCGTTCTTTAATTTACGTTTAGCAGATTTAAGTTCACGATTCATCTTATTTAGATCAAATAGCAATGCAATGCGCTTTTTTTGTTCGGTTTCGCTCTGTGCATTTCGTAACCAAGGTGTTTCCTGTATTAATAAGGATTTTAATTCTTGATTTTTTTCGAGGTTACTCATTAATACATCTAGTGATGCCCATTGTTTAAACACCTCCTGAATTCTTGGATTGCTATTTGCTATATGACTTGCCAATGCATTAGCATAATAACGACTAAAGGTTTGTTCGTTACATTCATAAGGATATTCCATTAAATAAGGCAGCGCTTGTACAGCATACCAAGCAGGATTGCTAGTCATCTCCAAAGTAAGTTTATGATGTTTAAGTGTGGTTGAGGTACTTGTTTTAAGTTTGTCTAAAGTGAATGTTCTTGATTCATTACTTTTAATCCACATTGGTAAGGTTTCGGTCACCAACATTCTATTAGTTAATACTGGAAGTGCATGTAGTTCGCCATCACTAAAATTACCAGATTTAGCTACGATCTCATACTGAACAGCATTTATATCGTTTGTTATTGATAATATCCATGTTACTTGTGTGTTGCCTTTTGCTGCTACAGTAAAGTCCTCAATTTCATCAGCAAATTTTCTATTTGACGGATTTGAAGTCGTTTCTAACACGAGTACTTTTGAAGTAATGTCTTCATTTGTAATTGCATCTGTAAGCTTAAGTTTTGCTTGTCCCGATAATGCTTTATCGGTAAGGTTAGCAATCTTAGTACTTAAATAAACGATATCGCCTTGACGTAAGAAACGAGGTGCATTTGGCAAGACCATAAGTTCTTTTTGCGTAACGGTTTCTAATGATGTAGTAGTGCTTTCTAGCGTTGAGGTGTGTGCCAACAATTGTAATTTCCATTGTGTTAAAGCTTCTGGTGTTGTGAAGCTAAAACTCACATGACCTTCATTGTTAGTTTGTAACTGTGGAAAGAAAAAAGCAGTTTCTTGAAGGTTTTTACGAATTTTGACATTATCAAAGTTTAGTTGGTCTTCATTTTTTTGCCCAGATTCTTTTGATACAGAAGCTACATTTAAGCCTGAAACTTGTTCTTCTAGTGTATCCAATTGGATGCTATCATCTAGTTCTTCTGCTTCATAACCTACTGGATCTACGCTTCTATTTGAAGATTTAGTAGTACTATAAGCCGATATTACTACTTCATCCAAAAGCGCGTTGTCTTCATTGAGTGTAACAGCGTAATAATTATCTTCAGAAAGATGGATTTTCAATTCATTCAATCCAATAAAACTGAACACCAATATTTCTCCTTTAGCAGCTTCTATTGAAAATTGTCCGTCAAAGTCAGTTTGAACACCTCTAGAAGAGCCTTTAATTATTACATTCACACCAGGAAGAGGTAAGCCCTCACCGTCTGTTACAGTACCATTTATAAACCCTTCTTTTACGGTAGAAGATTTTTTTCCTACATAAGTAGAAGGGATAGATTTTTTTAAACTTCTAAGGTATCTTTGTCTAGCATAATAATAACTACTAAAATCAAGTCCAAATAAATTTAATCGATCATAATTTTGTACGCTATAATTTGCCGAACTATACTGTAAGTTTTCAATTCTAAATGGATCTGTTCTAAAATTCTTATCAGCAGTTATACTGTATCTCGAGTAGTATGTTGGTTGCTGAATGGGATTAAAACTCCAGTTATGTGGTTTAAATTGATCTAAAGAAGCATCATACATGCTAGCTAATACTTCGGCAGCTACTTTATCACCTTTTGAGCCTTTAATTTTGAAACTCCAAGTCTCATCTGTCCCTGGTTGAAGCTTATCTCTAAACGTGAGTGTTTCAATCTCTAGGTCGGTTTTTGGGTAAGGTACCGAAATATTCAATGTTCCTTTTCTGAAACTGTTTTGATACACATAAAGATAATGCACTACAAAACCACCTAGATCTTCTTTGGTAACAGGAATTGTAATTGACTTTTTTTCATCACTTAAAGCGATAACTTGTTTTCTAATGATCTTTTTGTTCTTCTCGATCTCTAATGTAATATTTAGGTTAGAAGCAGCACTACCAAGTGTAAGTTCTACGATATCACCAATTGCATATTCGGTTTTATTGGTGTTAAGCTCAAACAATTGATTATCTGCTAATGTTTGGTCTTTAGTGCTATATACCAAAGTTTGTATTTCGTCTTTTACAGTTTGCCCAAAACGGTCTTCAGACTCTAGTACAATAGCATATTTTCCAGATGCCCAGCGTTTGATCTTGCCAAGTTTAAGTTCTTTTGAAGCTTCAGTATCGAATGAATCAGAGAAGACTAGTTCACCTTTTTTCCATTGGTTGCTATCATGTTCATTTTTGTAGGCTTCATATGGAAACAATGCTTTAAAATTGTCTTTAGTAAACTCTTGATAATCTGGAGCAGCCCAAGGTCTGTCTCTTAATACGGTTTCAGGAGCTAATAATTTATAAATCTTAATAGTTCCTTTTGCTGAAACTTCTTCTCCATTGAGATTTCTAGTATCAATAGAAATCTTATGATCTTTACTGTTTTTTTCTAGGTGATTTGCAGCACCAATTGAAGCAATCAACGCATGATAACCAACATTAACTATAGTGGTTGCGCTTCTTGTTTCTCCATTTATATCTGTGATATCTGCTGTCACTTCATAACTAAATTTAGGTAAAGCACTTTTGTCTATACTTTCATCAGGAATGGCTTTAAAGTCTATTTTGAAATTACCATTGCTGTCAGTAGTGGTCTCACCATGAGTTATTTCTTGAGGCTCACTATTAAAATATGGTCTGTACCGATAATACCATCTTGGGTATTGTACCTTTCGGTGTACACGATATACCACTTTGGCATCAGTAATACTACTTCCCGCATAAGCAATAGCATTACCATCTACTGTAATCGTATCATTAACCTTATATGTTTTTGAAACTGGTGAAAATTCAGCTTCAAATTTTGGACGTTTGTATTCTTCAACTGAAAATGAGTGATACGTGTTGAGGTCATGTTTCCCTTGCATTCTAATTGAAAAATTACCGGTCAAGCCATCATTAGGTATAATGAACTCACCTGAGATAGAACCATAAGCATTCGTTTTTAGGTTAAGCTTACTAACCTCCTCGCCATTAGTGTTATATAGGAAAACATCTACATATTGATTTGCAGAAACTTCAGATCTGCTTTCATCTGTACGCATAACAATACCTTTAAAATATAGCGGTTGTCCAGGTCTGTATATACTTCGGTCAGAAAACAAAAACCCTTTATACGTTGGATAATCAGGTTTATCGTCGCCATAATTATAGTAACGACTTAAATATAAGTTTTCAAATAAAGCATGATCTGCGTCTGTTTTTATATCTAATTTGGCATGATCACGAGTATATCTTTTTCTTGAAATTGTGAATTCACCATTGTTATTTGTACTGTGCTTCTCAGTCTTGTAAACATCTTTATAACTTTTTCTGTAAGTATATTCAATTTGTGCATTTGCAATAGGTTTTCCATTAAGTCTATTAACAACTTGATAAGTTGCACTACCTTTTTGCTCTTTTAAGGCGTATGCAATATTAGAGACTTGTAATTCTTTAAACATGTATGTGTTAGCACTCCCTTCTACTTGCCCGTAAATGATATAGCGTCCGTTATTTAGTTTAGGAATAGCAATCTCTGTTGCATGTTGTTGATAATCGTTTTCATTTTTTAGATTGGAAGTCCAACTATGAATAACTTTCATTTTAGAAAGAATCTTTTGATGCTCGGAAGCTGTATTGAATTTACGTAGAATCTCAAGCTCCTTGTTGCTTACTATACCAATTTTAAAATTGATAGCATCTATGTTTTTGTATCTAATTAATGCTAACGCATTCGTTTGTATTGGCACCACATCTTCAGAGATGATTTGAAGTGATTGTGATAAGACCTGTGCTTTTAATATTCTGCATTTATCTGCACCTTTACTATTTGGAAACCTACTAATTGCTATATCACAAACTTCAAGGGCCTTTTTTAGTTTCCAGCGATGTGTTTCATTGGTTTTGGGCTGGTATGTGTAACCTAGCGTTTGATATATTTTTGCAATTTCATGATCATATAAAGTAACAACTTTGGCGTTTATATTACTCCATTTTTCACGTTCTACATTTAGAGAATTGAGAAATAGTTCTTGTTTGTTATCAAAAGTAGCATTCTGATATACGTAATTTAAACGCTCAATATCTACATCAACTAATGCTTCAAGTGTATTGTCTTTAAGATGAAACTTAATTAGGCTTTGATAGATTTTTAAAGCTTTCAACTGCAACGACGAAGCATCTTTAGATGCAATTGGCATTCTTGAGAACAAGTTAGCAGATTGTATTAATTTTGGATCATCGATTTCAAATTTATAAGCAGGTTTAGTGATGTTATTTTCATTGGTCTTATAAAATTGAAGTGCATTATGTGCAAGTAGGTCGTAAAGTGTTGGTCTAAGTGTTTTTGATCCCTTTTGAGTGTGTATGATAGCTTCATAATCTTTTAAATCGGTCTGCTGTAGTATTAAGCCATTGGCTAACGATTGCTCATAATACTTATGTATTTCGTCAAATAAGGTTTGTAAATCCCAAGTTCTAAAATCAATTTCATCTACTTTAGTACTGGTTTTTGTACGATTATAAAATTTCCATCTATTTTGATTGAAATATTGCCAATATAAAGTTGCTAATACATTTTGTAATACATTTTTTGTAGGTGATTGGCTGTTTGAAATGGCAACTTTAAAATCATTGATAATGTTATATTGCGCATCTTCCTCTAGAATTAATGCATATTTACTTCGGTAGAGTAGCGCTTTTATCTGTTGTGGCGAATTATTACTTTCAACAGCTTCTTTTTCAATGGTGTCAACAATTTTTAAGGCTGATTTTGGCAAACCTTCATTTTCAAGATCGTTTACTTCTTTCCACAATTTTGAATAATCTTGAGGAGTTTGAGCATTAGTAAAATTAGCAAAACATAGTATCATTAACATGTTTAGTATTAGCTTCATAATTTCAGTTTTCGTGTAATTTAAACTCAAAACTTCGTCTAAAAAACAACAAATTAGTTATTGTGCCGTTTGGTTGAGTGAAGTTATGAATTTTAGAGTTAAACACATTATCTTTATACCTTGAAAATCAAAAATAATACCAAGAAATTATTGGTATAGATTTTGCCCAAATACTATTATGAAATTTATATATATCCTTTTCTTTATCCCTTTAATAAGCTTTGGACAATCGTCTTCTATTATAAGTATTAAGCAGTTACTTGAGAGTAATAAGTTTGCAAAGGCAGAATCGTTGTTAGTAGAATATGTTGATACCCATCCCAATGATGTTGAAGGTATTGAATTGCTTGGAGATACTTATGGGCAACAGCGTAAATGGGATGAAGCAATAACTGAATATAAAAAATTAGTAGAGATTAAACCCAATGTTGCTAATTATCATTACAAGTATGGAGGTGCATTAGGGATGAAAGCTTTAACTATAAGTAAAATAAGTGCTCTAGGAATTATTGGCGATATTAAAAAAGCATTTTTAACTGCTGCAGAATTAGATCCAACTCACATAGACACACGCTGGGCTTTGGTAGAGCTATATATGCAATTGCCTGGAATTGTAGGTGGAAGTAAAAACAAGTCTCTTAAGTATGCTGAAGAATTAGAAGCACTTTCAAAAGTAGACGGCTATCTAGCTAAAGGGTATATCTATGAATATGATGATGAACCTGAATTAGCAGAAAGCTATTATAAAAAAGCAGTTACAATTGGTGGTTCACTTACATGCTTTGATAAATTGACAAAGCACTATGAATCACAAGAACAACCTAATAAAGCCATTTCAACTATAGAAGCAGCACAGCAAAAATACAATCGTAATGCGTTGCACTATCAAATTGGTAAAGTAGCGGCAGAATATAATGTACAATTAGATAAAGGAGAAAAGTGTTTAATCACCTACATTAATAATTACTCTGCTGCTGATGGCGTACCGAAAGCTTGGGCTAATTACAGATTAGCCCAAATCTACAAGCACAAAGGAAATAAGACAAAAGCATTAAAATATATAGATCTTGCTATTGAAGAATTGCCGAGGATAGAACCATTTAAAAAAGAGAAGAATACTATTTTAGCGCTCTAAGTTATATTAGTTTTATATCTACTTGCTTATCTTTACTGGTATTAATACATACCTTTTGAAACCTTATAGTAATGGATCTTCAGACTAAAATTCTGCTTTCTAAACAACAACATAATCAAATAGATTATCAATCTAAAATTGTTTTGTTAGGCTCATGTTTTGCTGAACATATTACTGATAAGTTCACCTATTTTAAATTTCGAGAATTCAAGAATCCATTCGGAATTTTATTTCACCCATTAGCAATTGAAAATCTGATAAGCAATAGTATCAATAAAAAGGTATATACCAAAGCTGATGTGTTTTTGCATAATGAACAATGGCATTGCTTTGAGGCACATTCAAAACTAAGTGACTCGTCAAAAGAACATTTACTTTTCAATTTAAATACCAACGTAAAACAAACGTTAAAGCACTTAAATGAAGCTACTCATCTTATTATTACTTTAGGTACGGCTTGGGCATACAGATATATAGAATCAGATAAATATGTAGCCAATTGCCACAAGGTTCCTCAGAAGAAATTTTTAAAAGAGTTGTTATCACCTAAAACAATCCTAGCATCTCTAGATAGAATGATTACTTTGTTAAAAAGTATAAATCCGGAAGTTTCAATACTGTTTACAGTTTCTCCAATTCGACATGTTAAAGATGGCTTTGTAGAAAATACACTTAGTAAATCTCATTTAATTACTGCTATTCATCAAGTTGTTGATTCACGACATCAGCTGTATTATTTTCCGTCTTATGAAATCATGATGGATGAGTTAAGAGATTATCGTTTTTATGACGAAGATATGTTACATCCTAACCAAACAGCCATTAATTATATTTGGAATGCCTTTAAGAAGGTATGGATTTCTAGTGAAGCACAACTCACTATGACTGAAATTGATGCTATTCAAAAAGGATTATTACATCGACCATTCAATCCAAATTCTGAAGCACATCAAGCCTTTCTTCAAAAGCTAACTAAAAAGCAAGTTGAAATTCAATCAATTCACAAACATATTCGATTTTGACTTTTTGATTTGCGATTTCATAAAGTGTTAATTTTCAGTAGTTTTTAAAAATATACGACATCTGTCGTATTGATTTTCCTTCCGTTTTACATCAAATTTGTCTCGTTATTAACCATAAAAACTATATCAACAATGAGACATTTAAAACAATTCATGTTACTTATAATGACAATAACATCAGTAACATTTACATCATGTTCAAGTGATGACGATGGTGGAGGAGAGACACCACAAAATGTGCCTTCTGGAGTATTAGTGGCCAAAGTGAATGGCACATCTTACCAATCTATGGAGATTTCATCTTCAGCAACAATTGCAAATGCAGGTGGTCAACAAAATTTAGTTATTATAGCTACCAATAGCGATGGTAATGCATTTGCATTTACGATAGTTGGATATACTGGTACTGGCACTTATCCTATTGGTGGAGGTGCTAATATTTTTAATAGTGCCTCTTATACTGAAGTAGACGTAGATATCAATAATCCGCAAAACACAACTCAAGAGATTTGGCAAGCACCTTATGATGATACTATGGTTGGAGAACTAAGAGTCTCTGAAGAAACAGATACTAAAGTAAAAGGTACATTCGATTTTACATGCAAGAATGTGAACGGAGATAATTCAGTAAAAACAATTACTGATGGCTCTTTCGATTTGAATAAACAAGAAAACTAAAGCCGACTTATAATGAAAACGCTATTAATTCAATTGAAAAATTTAGTACTAGTTGTATTCGTAATGAATGCAACTTTACTAAGTGCTCAAAAAGCAGAAGCCCCAGATCATAACTATCAATTAGGAGCAAAGATTAATGAGATGACTATTACCGAAGGAGGAACTGTGGTAGTAGCAACCAATGACGGCTTAGTTGGTATAAAGCCTGGCGAAGATAATTTGTTATTCAATTTTACTGACTATGGTCGTGTTAAGCCTGAAGAATTATTTTTCGTACCTCAAGCACCATACGTAATTATTGGCCAAACAGGTTTTGCTAATTTATCAACTAAGAAAGCAGTTATAGATTACATGTCTGGAAAGAAACTATTCAGTACTGAAGATAATGGTTGGAAACAAGTTTATACTTGTGACGTGATGATGCCGCAAAACAAATTAGTCGTTAGCGGGCAACGAAGAGCAAATGAAAAATATGCTAGCGCTGTTGCTGTTTATGATTTAAATACTGGCGCAGAAGATTACAGGTTTAATCTAGTTGATCCTACAAAAGTTACCATGAAAACCTTTATGGTAACTGGAAGACCATTATTATTAAAAGACAAATTATTAATACCAACAAGTCAAGGTATTTTAGCAAAAACTAAATCTGGTGAAACGCTATGGCAGAATAAAGTAAAGAATGTAAATTGGATGACTAACAATGAATCTGAAACCGATATTTATGCTTTTGCAGCAACTACCAATGGTAAAAACACAAGAATCTATAAAATCAATGCTAATGGTAGTGAAGCTTGGGGTGATGAACGAAAAGTAAAAGGATCTGTAGCTAATTTTCAAATCTTGCCACAAGGCTTAGCAGTAGTGAGTAATGTAGTAGGAGGCAGTGGTACTTTTGCAGCAGCTTCAGAATCTAAAATAACAATGTTTAGTGCTTCTACTGGAGCAGATTTATGGGAGAAAGCGCCTAAGACAAAAGGGTATGTTCAACATTTTTATATCATGGAAGATGGCATCTTATTTGGTATTGCTTCTGGAGGCATCAATAAAATTTCTTATGATGGTAAAACCTTATTCAAGAAGCCACTAAAAACAGGGGAAAATATTTTAACTATGGCTCAAACACCTCAAGGTTTAATTTATATTACCTCAGAGGATGCTAATATTGTTAACCTTGAAACAGGAGAACAGGTTTGGAAAAAACCATTAAAATATAAAAGAGCTGATGCTGTGAGTTCAGATTATGACGCAAAAAACGATCGCTATCTTATTAGTGCAGATGATGAGTTGTTTTCTATAGATGCTAATACAGGAGAAGCAAGTGTTTTGGCTGAGTCTGATTTTGAAGGAAAAGAAGCACCTACAAGTGTAGAGGTGAGAGCTGGTGGAATCTTATTAACCTCAGATCAAAACATGATGCTTCTAGACTGGCAAGGAGAGACCTCATGGCACGAATATCACCGAGCTCCTGGCAAAAGTGCTTTTGGAGCTATATTGGCTGGAGTAACTGCTGTTGCTACTGCTGCTACGGCAATGGCAGCTTATGATGCTGCTAATCAAAATAGAAATCGATTGGGAAATTACACTGATAGAGGTCAGCGTTATGCAGATTTAGGAGATGGTATGGCTGCCGCTTCTGGAGCTTCTGTTGCAGAAATGTTAAAACGATTTAAGGCTACATCAGCTACACAAAACGCACAATTTATACTAACTAAACTTGATGAAGGTGTAGGTTTGGTGAAGGTTAATAAGGATACTGGTGTTGTAGAAAAAGAAATCATTTTAAAAGATAAAAAACCAGAGTATCAAGTTGACGAGTTTGGTGGCTATCTATATTATAAAGCAAATGATAAAACCATTTACACATACAATCTTAATAATTAAATCTTGTTGTTGAGATTATGATTGAGCGTAATTTTTGTAGGATTACGCTTAATCTTTTTTAATTGCAACTTGTCGAAAAAAATATACCTCAAACCCAATATGTTTTATATTGTTCCTGCTATTAATCAATTTTTTAAAAAAGCATCAGTTAATTTTGTTGTCCAAAAAGGCATATCAATTCTGATGCTTTTTTTGTGTTCAAATATGAAATCTAAAATTTTACTGAGTCTCCTTCTTTTTAATATCATTACGACCTCATTTTCACAAAATCTTGATAGTTTATTAACTGTAGCTAGAGCCACCCAAGACGATTCTACAAAGATTAGAATGCTAAACAAAATTGGATTCAGCTATGTGTTTAACAATACTGATAAAGCATTGCAAGTCATTAAAGAAGGGAAGCAACTAGCTAAAGATAAAGACTTTAATTTTGGCCTTGTAGAACTTATAAATACGCATGGTATATATATGGATATTACTGGCCAATCTGATTCTGCTAACTATTACTTCTCTAAAGCATTAAAACTGAGTAGAACTCATGATTTTAAAAATATTGAGGTCATGTGTATCAATAACCTTGGAATGTTCCATTGGAATCGAAGCGAGTTTGACAAAGCTTTAGAATATTTTTTTGAAGCACTTAAAATGAATGACATTGATGGTAGTGAAAAAGGGCGAGCCATCTATTTGAATAATATTGGTCTGATTTATCAGGAAATGAATTTAAATAAAAAGGCTTTAGAGTACCATAATCAGGCTCTTAAGATTAGAGAAAAATTAAACCTTGAAAAAGGTCAAGCAGGATCATTGAACAATATAGGAATCAATCTTAAAAATCTTGGGCGAATTGATGAGGCCATAGTTACTTTTAAGAAGGGAATTGCCATTGCAGAACGCATAAATGATCTTATAGATTACTACAGGTTGTTAGATAATTTGGCAAACGCATATAACGAAAATAGCAATTTTGAATTAGCCATCGAAACGTATTTAAAAGCTATTGATAAGCCTAAAGATTTTAAAGCAGATGAAAAAGGCTTGCTATTTGCATATTCAAATTTAATGGCGCTTTACAATGAGATAGAACAACCTAAACAGGCATTGTACTATGCAACTAAAGCTTACGATATTTTGGAGAAATATCCTGAATTTGAACTGAGTTCTGATAGATTATATCTTCATGCAGCTGAAAGCCATTATATGCTTGGTGAGTTTGACAGAGGAAGGACACTTAATAGAAAATTTATAACTTTAAGAGACTCTGTTTTTTCAAAGAACAATGCATTGGCTATTGCAGATTTAGAGGTCAAATATAATACTGAGAAGAAAGAAAAAGAAATATTAGTACAGCGAGCTGAGCTGGCAGAGCAAAAATTAACTATTCAGCAAAAAAATTATCAATTGTATGGTTTATTGGGCATTGCATTAATTTTAGGACTTTTAGGTTATTTGTTTTATAACCAACAAAAACTAAAGAACAAGCAACTACAAAAAGAGAATGAACTTAAAGATGCACTTATAAAAATTGAAACTCAAAACAGATTGCAAGAACAGCGTTTGAGAATTTCAAGAGATTTGCACGATAATATTGGGGCACAACTCACTTTTATTATTTCTTCAATAGATAATTTGAAATACGGATTTGAAATCAAAGATGAAAAACTTGCTGCAAAACTTAATAAAATTAGCGCTTTTACCTCTGAAACCATTTATGAATTACGTGATACGATTTGGGCAATGAATAAAAATGAAATCACTTTTGAAGACCTAGAAACACGTATTTCTAATTATATAGATAAGGCACATATTTATGACGGAAATATTAAATTTTCATTTAATGTTGATGATGGTGTTGATCAGCAAAAAACACTAACATCAATAGAAGGGATGAATATTCATCGTATCATTCAAGAAGCCATTCATAATAGTATAAAACATGCTTCAGCAACCGAAATAAAGGTGCGAATATCACAACTTAAAGATCAACTTAAAGTTGTCATTTCAGACAATGGAAAAGGATTTCATACATCAACTGTAAATAAAGGTAGTGGTTTAAACAATATGAACAAACGAAGTAAAAATATTGGAGGAGAACTTGTATTGCTGTCTCAAGAAGACGAAGGAACTCAAGTTATTTTGAAAGTTTAAAAATTCTGAAAGAAAATTGTACCTTATTGTCATTTTAATCAAATAAAACCATGAAACATTTTGTTTTTGTGTTGCTAATTATTGTAACACATTCATTTGTAAATGCACAAGGAAAACCATTAAAATTAAATGATTCGGCAATGGCTTTGTATAAGAAAAATCCTCAAAAAGCCATTCAGATTCTAGAAAAAGCACTTCAAATTTCTATTGACAACAGCGACAGTTTTCAAATCGCTAGATCAAAAAACAACTTAGGTATCGTATATAGAGATTTAGGAAATTTTGAAAGCGCAATGAAATTATCCACTGAAGCGCTGCAAACCAATGATTCCTTAATAAAAGCATCAGCATATAATAATATAGGCATCATTAATAGAAATTTGGCAAAATACGATGACGCATTAATCAATTACTTAAAAGCTTTGGATATCTATCAAGCAAAACAATTAAAAAGTGAGATAGCAACAACGTTTAACAGTATTGGATTGGTTTATAGTTATAATGATATAAAAGATAAAGCTATCGAATATCATCTTAAAGCTAAAGAAATCTTTGAAAGCCTTGATAATAAAAAAGGAATATCAGAAGTATATAATAATATTGCAATCATTTATGCGAATGAAGGTGATTTAGAAAAGGCACTTGACTATTTTAAATATTCATTAAACATAGAGAAAGCCCTTAATGACCAAAAAGGTATGGCAGAATCTATTAATAATATTGGTGCTGTTTACTATTATTTAAGTGAGATTGATTCAGCATTAGTGTATTTTAGAAAATCATTAGCCATTGAAAAATCTATAGGAGACATGGCAGGGATATCTGCAAGTTATAACAATTTAGCCAATGTTTTAATAGAGGTTAATCGTCTTGATAATACTAAGACTTACATAGATAGTGCCATGTATTTTGCTAAGAAATCTAAAATCGCGGTCGATATTGAATCTGCTTTGCATAACTATTCTCAATATTACGAAGCTAAAAAAGATAATAAAAAGGCATTAGACTATTTTAAAGAACTTGTAACCTTTAGGGATAGCTTATTAAATATTAAAACAAACGAAAAAATTGCTGAGTTAGAAATTGAGTACCAAACTGAAAAGAAAGAAAAAGAGATTTTGTCACAACGAGCCGATATAGCAGAACAAGAATTAGAGTTGAATGAAAAGAACACTCAACTTTTAGGCTTAGCTGTTTTAGCCGTTGTATTGACTTTGTTAGGTTATCTATTTTATAGTCAGCAAAAATTAAAAAACAGACAATTAAAAAAAGAGAATGAGCTCAAAGATGCGTTGCTTAAAATTGAAACTCAAAATAGACTTCAAGAACAACGACTTAGAATCTCAAGAGATTTACATGATAATATTGGAGCACAATTGACCTTTATAATTTCCTCACTAGATAATTTGAAATACGGATTTAAACTACCTGAAAAACTGTCTGATAAACTCAAAAGTATCAGTGAATTTACAACAACAACTATTTACGATTTAAGAGATACCATTTGGGCAATGAATAAAAGTGAAATTACAATTGAAGATTTACAATCTCGAATTTCAAATTTTATTGATAAAGCTAATGTAGCCACTAACCAATTTAAGTATGAATTTAACTCAAACGCGCCTGAGGTTGAAAACTATAAATTGACCTCTTTACAAGGCATGAATATTTATCGGATTATTCAAGAAGCAATCAACAACGCTATAAAGTATTCAGATGCTAATCACATTAAAGTGCACTTCAATTGTATTGATGAATTGATTAGTATTATTGTAGAAGATGATGGGAAAGGATTTGATTTAGAAACCACTTCAATGGGTAACGGGATCCATAATATGAAGAAACGTGCACAAGACATTGCTGCTTATCTCGATATAAATTCTACTAGAGGACAAGGAACATCTGTAAACTTAAAAATTAAAGTTCAATAAAAATTACGGCATATGTCGTATAGTTTTCTTTATATAAAATTGTAACTTTTTATTCTGAAAATTAACCTTATGAAAACCAAAATTGCCATTGTTGACGATAATACGTTTCTAATTAAAGCAGTTACTGAAAAATTATCTTTTTTTGAAGATTTTAATATAAAGTTTACAGCAATGAATGGTTCAGATCTGTTAAATCAGCTAGAAAGTAATCATAATCTTGATTTGATCTTAATGGATATTGAAATGCCAGTGCTTAATGGTATTGAAGCAACAGAAATCGTAAAGCAAAAGTATCCACACATAAAAATTATCATGTTGACTGTTTTTGATAACGATGAAAATATTTTCAATGCAATAAAAGCCGGAGCTGATGGCTATTTGTTAAAAGAGATCAATGCCAAAGATCTTCATGATGGAATTAAAGACACCTTAAATGGAGGCGCAGCAATGAATCCTTCTATAGCATTAAAAACACTTAAATTATTACGAAACCCAATGAGTATTGACAATGCTAAAGATAAAGAAGATATAAAGCTTACCAATAGAGAAACTGAAGTTTTAGAGCATTTAAGTAAAGGGCTCAATTATGTGCAAATCTCAGAAAATCTAATTCTTTCTAAAGGTACTGTTAGAAAGCACATTGAAAATATCTACCGTAAATTACAAGTACATAATAAACTTGAAGCAGTGCAAAAAGCGAAAAAGAATAATCTTATTTAATTCTTACACTCATAGGAACCAACTTAGTATAATCGCCATTGTTTCTGATGACATCTCTTACAATTGATGATGAAATATAGGATGTACTCGCAGCAGTTAATAAAAAAACGGTTTCAATAGGAGCTAGATCTCTATTGGTGTGTGCTATAGCTTTTTCAAATTCAAAATCTGCAGGATTACGTAACCCTCTTAGTATAAATGGAACATTATTTTCTTTACAAAAGTCTACAGTAAGACCTTTATAGGTAACAACTTTTATTTTTGGTTCATCTTTAAAAGCGTCTTCTATAAAACGTTGCCGTTCTCCAAGCGAGAACATATAGGTCTTATCTGAATTGATACCAATAGCAACAATGACTTCATCAAAAAGCTTTACACTTCGCCTTATAATATCATAATGACCTAAAGTGATAGGGTCAAAAGACCCAGGAAATATTGCACGTTTCATAGATTATTTTGTAACTAATAACAATCAAAGATAATTATAAATTATTTGAGCGCTTCAATAATGGCATTTTCAAATAATGCACTTAAGCTAATTCCAGCTTCAGCAGCTTGCTGAGGTAAAATACTAGCTTTTGTGAGACCAGGAACAGTATTCACCTCTAATAAATGAGGCTCACCATCTTTAAAGATGAATTCACTTCTACTAAAACCGGTTAAACGCAAGACTCTGTATATTTTTTTAGCTATTACACGCACTCTTTTTGCTTGAGCTTCATCAAGTCTTGCTGGAGTTATTTCTTGAGACTCACCTAAATATTTGGCTTTGTAATCAAAAAAATCATTGTTACTTACGATTTCTGTAATAGGTAATACCGTAATTTTACCATTGTAGGTAATGACACCAACCGACACCTCAGTGCCATCTAAATATGACTCAATAATAACTTCGTCATCTTCTTTAAAAGCTACATCTAAAGCATTATGAATATCTTCTTTTTCATAAACTTTAGTTATGCCAAAACTACTGCCTGCTCTATTTGCTTTTACAAAACATGGTAGCCCAACTTTTTTTATAACTTCATCCTCATCAACTTGATCTCCAAGATTCACAAAGAAAGACTCGGCAGTTTTTATTCCATAGGGTTTTAATGCACTTAAACAATCACGTTTATTAAAGGTTAATGCGGCTTGATACATACTGCAACTTGTATGCGGAAGCTCTAAAAGTTCAAAATAACCTTGCATAAAACCATCTTCTCCAGGCGAGCCATGTATGGCATTAAATACACAATCAAATGTAATTTTGGTTTCGTTGACTAGAACAGAGAAATCATTTTTATCTATTGGAAATTCTTCGTCAAAATCATTTACAAAAACCCACTTACGCTTAAAAATGTGTATGCGATATGCATTGTACTTGTTTTTATCGAGTGTTTCATAAACGACTTGACCACTTTTCAAGGAGATGTCATACTCGCTTGAATAGCCTCCCATAATGATGGCGATATTTTTTTTCATATAAATTTTTTACAAAACAGGTGTTGTATTAATTAACAACCTGAAGTTATAATAAAACTTAAGAATTATCAGTTAAGCTAAAATACAAATAAACCCATAAGTAAAAACCCTTTCGTTTTTATATATTTGTCAACATATAAAATTAGTAAATGAGTTTTATAAAATTTATAAGAAGTAAAATATTTTTAAAGCAATTAGCTTTAGCAATCGTAGCCTTATTAGTTCTTGGGTTTTTAATGATGCAATGGCTCAAAAGCACCACTAATCATGGTGAATTTGTTACTGTTCCTGACCTTAAAGGAAAGACTGTTGAAACTGTTAAAATAGAATTGAAAGACAATAGTCTGGTTATGGAAATTCAAGACTCAGCTAACTTTAATCCTAAATATCCAAAGTATTCGGTCATAGAGCAATATCCTTTGGCAGGTAGTCAAGTTAAAGAAGACCGTAAAGTTTATTTAATTTTAAACCCTTCTGGTTACAGAAAAGTAGCAGTACCAGATATTGTGAGACGAACCTATAGACAAGCAAAGCCAACATTAGAAGCACTTGGCTTTGAGGTGGGAAGCATAAGTTATGTTGATGATATTGGAAAAGATCAAGTTATATCTATAAGTAATAAAGGAAAAACTATTAACGCTGGAGATATGTTGCCTTTAACTTCTAAAATAGATTTGATTTTAGGAAACGGAAACTAAAATGACCACTGCAGACACCTTTACTGAACCAAATGACGATGAGTTATTTGAACATCATTCTTTTGTTGCCGATAAAGGACAAGCACCTTTACGTATTGATAAATACTTGATGAATCGTATTGAAAATGCAACTAGAAATAAAATTCAGGCAGCAGCAAAAGATGGGAGTATTTTTGTGAACGATATACCAGTAAAACAAAATTACAAAGTCAAACCATTTGATAAAATTAGAGTTCTTTTAGAACATCCTCCATATGAATATTTACTTACGCCTGAGAATATACCTTTAAATATAGTTTATGAAGATGATCAACTTTTAGTGGTTAATAAACCAGCTGGAATGGTTGTGCATCCAGGACATGGAAACTATTCGGGAACCCTTATCAACGCATTGATATATCATTTTGAAAATTTACCAAATAATAGTAGTGAACGGCCAGGTCTTGTACACCGAATCGATAAAGACACGAGTGGTTTGTTGGTTATCGCCAAAACCGAAAAAGCCATGACGCATCTCTCAAAACAGTTTTTTGATAAAACTAGTGAGCGAGAATATATAGCATTGGTATGGGGAAATATTGATGAAGATAAAGGCAAGGTTGAAGGTCATATAGGGCGTCATCCAAAGAACAGATTACAAAACACCGTATTTGAGGGAGATGATAAAGATAAAGGAAAACCTGCAGTAACACATTATAAAGTAATGGAGCGTCTAGGTTATGTGACTTTAGTTTCCTGTAAGCTAGAAACAGGTCGTACACATCAAATACGTGTACATATGAAACATATTGGACACACACTCTTTAATGACGAACGTTATGGAGGTGAACGTATTTTGAAAGGAACAACATTTACCAAATACAAACAGTTTGTTGAAAATTGTTTTAAGATCTTACCAAGGCAAGCACTACACGCAAAAACATTGGGATTTATACATCCAACTACAGGTAAAGCCATGAGTTTTGATTCGCCTATACCAGAAGACATGTATGAATGTATTGAAAAATGGCGTAATTATGTTAAACACCAAGATTAGTAGTATAAGTATTCATTCTATTTATTGCAGTATTGAAATTATAAAAATCTAACCTTGAATTTTAGTAAAGGTAATTGTAACTTTGAGTAAAGTTATGTTTTATGAAATTAGTACTGTCTCCAGCAAAATCACTTGATTTTGAAAGTAAATTACCAACGAGCAAAGCTTCTGAACCACAATTTTTGTCAGAGTCTGAGCGCTTGAATAAGTTATTGAAGAAGAAATCGGCAAAAAGCTTATCAAAGTTAATGAGTATTTCTGATAATCTTGGTCAGTTGAACTACCAGCGTAATCAAGAATGGGCATTACCATTCACTAAAGAAAATTCTAGACCAGCCATTTATGCTTTCAGTGGAGATGTGTATAGAGGTTTAGAGGCCTATAAGATTGATATTAGTAAGTTAGATATACTTCAAGATAAGGTAAGAATCATTTCTGGTCTTTATGGAATATTAAGACCATTAGATCTAATCCAGCCATACCGTTTAGAAATGGGAACAAAATTTCCCGTAGGGAAGAACAAAAATCTCTATGAATTTTGGAGAAAAAAAATTACAAATGCACTTAATGACGAGCTTAATGAAGATGAATTGTTTTTAAACTTGGCAAGTAACGAATATTTTAAGGCTGTAAACCCCAAATTATTAAAAGTACCAGTAATAACTGCTAATTTTAAAGATTTAAAAAACGGCGAATATAAAACAATTATGACCTTTGCAAAGTTGGCCAGAGGTTACATGGCACGTTATGTAATTGATAATGATATCAATACCGTTGAGGGTTTAAAGGCATTCAACTATGAAGGCTATGGCTTTAGTCAACCACTCTCAACAGATACTGAGTTAGTGTTTACGAGATAGATTAGCCTTTTTTATTTGGGTTGATCTTATCTTCAGTTTTAGGGCGTTTTTTTATGCGTGGTCGTCTTGCTCCAAAAGTACCTCTATTAATTTTTCCTCTTTTGGTTTTTTTGTCTCCTTTTCCCATGATTTGTTATTGAATGGTGAACAGTTAATATATACATTTTAAAATTTACTTTAGTATTTTTATGATTTAATTTCTAGTTCAAAACATGTATTATTACCTTATAGTCGCCTTTCAAATATTTTGTATTTATCATGTATTGAAAAACCACAACAGTTATTATTGGGTTTTTGCCATTATTTTCTTGCCAATCATTGGATGTAGTGTTTATTTAATAATGCACGTATATAAGAAAAGAGATGCAAAGATGTTACAAGAAAACCTAACGAACATAATCAATCCAACAAAGAAAGTTCGCGATTTAGAACAAAAATTACAATTTTCAGAAACCTATGAGAATAGAATTAAGTTAGCTGATGCTTATTTTGAAATTCAAGACTATAATAATGCATTAAAGCAATATTTGAGTGCCTTAGATTCTACATTTCAAAATGATTTTCATGTTATCGAACAAATAATTAGTTGTTATTACAAAAATGAAAATTATGATCGTGTCATTGACTATTCAAAACAAGTAATTAATCATATAGAATTTAAAAGATCGAAAGTACAATTCTTATATGGATTGTCACTTGAAAAAACAGGTGATATAATAGAGGCCGAAAAGCAATTAAAACAACTAGATCTGCCATATTCAAATTATACTGAACGTTTAGCTTATATCAATTTCTTAATTCGTCATGATAAAACTGAAGCAGCAAAAACATTGTTAAATGAAGTTTTTGATGAGACTCAGAATATGACTAAAATGAATAGAAAGCTATACAAACAAACGATTATAGAAATTGAGAAACTTAAAACTGATTTTTAGTTGTTTTTTCATAAACATCCATACGAACCTTTTATAAAAGAAGATACTACAAAATTAATTGTTGGTACTTTACCACCACCACGCTTCACAACAGGTAATTTACTCGAGAAAGATGTTGATTTTTGCTATGGAAGTTATTACAATTCACTTTGGTTATTTATTGACAAGATTCATAATTTAAATTTGAGATACGACAATTCGCAAGCTGCTATTGAAGAACGAAAAGAATTCTTGATAACACACAAAATAGGTGTTTGTGATATTGTTGAAAGTGCTGAGCGTGATAAAATTGATGCTTCAGACTTAGGGATGAAAAATATTAAGCTTAGAAATCTTCTAAATTATCTTGAAGATTTCCCAAAAATAGACACAATATTATTTACAGGTGGAAATAGTAAAAATGGACCCGAATATTTTTTCCGAAGACATATTAAATCTTATGGACTAAAGTTGAAAGTAGTGTCTAATGAGGTGCCCCGAATTCATCAATTTGAGTGGCCATCCGATAGTAAAAAAAGGCGTCTAATTAAAACGGTGTCATTGACATCAGGTTCTGGTGCTGCTAATATTTCAATAAGTAGATTACCTTTATATAAGCAATTAAAGGCAAAGAATCCAAAGTTCAATACGTTTGATTTTAGAGTGTTACAGTATCGTGCGTTTTTTTAATTCACTAGGTATAACGTATTATGATTCAATATCAAGTTGCATACTATTCTAAAATTTTCGTTTGGATTTAATTTTAAATACCTAATGTAGGTAAGTGTTTTACTTTGTGATACCTTAATGCCGAAATGATACAATAACGCAACTCTTCTTTTGGGAGTTCAGTATTTATTTGAAACACGATAGCTCTTTTTCCTTCAAATTGTAAAGCGTTTTTAAAAAGTGATCTAAACGTTTCTACCAGTCTACTTGTGCATTGAAAATGGCATATTGATTTGGTGATTGTTCTTTCCAATCTATTCTAATGGTGCTTCCGATTTTGCTAATAAAACTTGGTTTATTCCACTTTAGTGTCTCTTCAATTACGGTAATATCTTTTATTGATTTAGCTGTTTCAATAATCAATTTTCGAAGTTCTATTAGCTTAGGCTTTACATCTACAGGATAATTATTGAAAGTACGCTCAAACTCTGCACTAGTATGTATTTTTAAAGCACTCATTGAGATGAATGAAGTTATTTAATCATTTTTTTGATTAATGCTATCTGTCCTAAATGGTAATAACTGTGCTCAATAAGGCCTTCAATATTTCTTCGGTAAGTTCCATATTTCTCGTCAACAAAAATGGTATCTAACTCATTATCTGACATTAGTTTAATGTATTTAGAAAATACTTCTGCGTTATGAGTTAAGGCATAACGAAGATTATTCCAATCGGTTTCAGAAGTGATTTCTGGACAATCAAAACTATACTTGTCTTTAATGTCTAATGTACCACCTTTAAAGACGTTTAGGACACCTTCTAGGTAATAGTTAATGTGAAATGTTAGCAAGGCTATGGTATTTAATGGCTCTATTTTTTGAGTGGCTTGTTGCCATGTAATATCACTTAAAATTGTTTTATAGTTTGTGTTTGCAATCCAAGTACCATTTAAAAAGACCTCTTTAAATCGATTGGTAATTTGATTAGAGTTTTTCATAGCGTGTTGGTTAGGTATTCATTTTTGGATAACCCATAATACAATAACCTAATTTTTTTCCATTAAGTTTTTGAGCATCAGCGATAATCCATTCATAATTTTTTTCATCCTTTTCAGGAAGTAATGTTTTAACATCTTTAAATGTATAGGTTCGCATTAGCGATGCTTGACCATCCCATGCGTAAATAATTGGTATTATTGGGATAAGATAGGTAGATACGATTTGTGCAAGAGACAGTGGTTTAACAAACAACGTCATCACTAAGCTCATGACCATTAAAATCAATAGCGATATTGGGAGTAAAAGCCACCAAATTAAAGTTGGAATGGTATTTTTGGCAATTTCATAAATCAAAATAGGAGAGTTACTGTCTTGAGCAGATTTAAGAATTTTTTTAGCAATATTTGGTTTCATATGATGAAAGCTTGCAATCATGGTTTTAAGTCCTTGAGACACTTCATTAACATTAGTTGCATCTAAAGCCGTTTTACTGTAAGTTACATGCGCAAGTTTTTTATTATTAATGGTTTTAACAATGGTTTGATTTGGATACAGATCGGTTAAAATTAATTCTAAGTTAGTATGCTTTGATTGTAAACGTTGAATTACATCCAGCATCGGACCTCCAGCTCCAGAACCCAGATCAATAATTTGATTAAAATGACTTTTCTTTTGAATTTCAATAATAAGATTTGTTATTACCTCAGATGTTCCTATAAAGCGATGAAGTACGATAATAAGCTTTGTGATACCAGAACGTATGAAAATGGGTAACCAATTAAAATCTTCAAATTCAAATAATTCTAATCGTTTCATGTAAATTAACTAGTTTTGATGAGTAATAAAGAGCTATCGCGCTTGGGAAAAATACAAGCTATTATGTTAAGATTCTTTTATGTGTTTTGGTGATGCAAATCAATTTCAATATGCTTATTTTTAGTAGTCTTAAAGTATTCCTATTCTATTTTTTTTCCTGGCATTTGTTGTCCGCCTTGGTTTAGAGTTAAACTTTCTATCTTGCCATCAGTTGAACGATTAAAGGTGATTTCAGCAGGAACAACTTTTAAGAAAAAATTATCTTTTTCACTTGCAAAAAGTTCTACTTCACCTTGTCCAGTAGCAAGACCATAAAGACGTCCGTCTCTAACACTAATAGTGATATGAAACGAGGGTTGAATTTCATATTTACCTATATATTCTTTGAGAACCTCAGGTGTTAATGTGATTTCTTTTCGCATGGCTGGAGGTGCTTTGTCTATACCTTTACCAACAATAGTATTACCATTTATTGTCATTTTCACCATACGATTACCATTTTCAGTATAAAAAGTATAAGCTGTATCTCCGCCATCAAATATGAAACTTGTAGCAGTCATAGGATAAATTTCTAGGTTAGTGCTGCCTTCTCTCTGGCTAAAGAGTTGTTTGTCTTTAATTGTAATATGCCTAATTACACCGCCTTCATATTCGTAAGCACCAACCCATTTTCTAAGCTCACTTTCACTCAAAGCAATAGCATCTTCTTTCTTTGGAAATGGTTTGCCTATAGCCATGGCAGCAATATTGGTCGTTATACCTCCAACATTACCACAATCACAATTTGTGAGTCCAATTACATATACATTTTCTTCAGGTAGAAATATACCATTAGTAGAGTAGCCAAAAATTCCTCCAGAATGCTCTGCAGTAGTAGAGCCATTTACATCTCCTTTAATCCATCCGTAACCATATGGAATGTATTCGCCAGAGTTTAATGTAGAGCCGTTAATTGCTTTTTCTAAAGAGCTCCTTTTAATCAATGTGTTGTTAGATATGGCATTTTGCCATATTAAAAGATCTGCAGTTGTAGACATTAGTGATCCAGCAGCATATGGTAATGTGAGGCTTAAATAATCTGCGTTTCTGTATCCTGAATCTTCTTTAGAATAACCACTGGCACGATTAGGAATCATTTTTGTCATGCTTCCATAGTAAGAATTTGCCATTCCAAGTTTATCAAAAATACGTGTCTTTATAAAGTCTGCATAGCTTTGTTGGCTAACCACTTCTATTATATGACCTAAAAGGATGTAACCTGAATTATTATAATTAAAATCTGATCCAGGATCAAATTCTACAGGTTCATTTTTAAAAACACCTATCAGTTCAACTGGTGTCATATCTGTTCTAGCTTGACTAAAAAAACTAGGCATATTGGTATAGCTCTTTATACCTGAGGTATGGTTTAATAGCTGATGTATAGTTATACTCTTTCCATTTGTAGGATAATCTGGAATGTATTTGGAAATGTCATCAGTGATTTTTAGTTGGCCTTGTTCTTCTAACATTAAAATAGCTACGGCTGTAAATTGTTTTGTTATTGAGCCAATTTCATAAACACTGTTTGGCCGAGCAGCAACATCTAATTCTAAATTGGCCATGCCAAATGCCTTACTGTATATGGCTTTACCATCTTTTGCAACTAGAATAGATAGACTTGGTGTTTCAGAATTATAAATGTCACCAATGTAAGAGTCTATTTCAGTTTCTAGAGTTTGACCAATACTAGAGATTGAAAAAAAGGCAAAAATACTTAGCACTACATATTTTAATAGAAGTTGATTAACTGACATACAAATAAGTTTTATTATTTATTAAAGTTAATGAATTATTTATCATTATATGGGCAGGTTTGAAAATAGGTTTGCAGATTGAATTTTCTATCATTAAAAGTCTCAGATGATATTTTGAAATGTTGAATTCGATCAATTCGAAATGCGCGATAATCATTACGTAAATGGCACCAAGCAATAAGTATCCATTTACGCTGAGTAGAGTATAAGGCATAAGGTTCAATTTTTCTGAATGAAGTTTCAGAATCATTGACTTTACGATAATTTATTTCTATGTAGTAAAAATTAGTGATGGCTAATTGAATTTCAGATAATGCATTACTTGATATATCTTCATGATTCATGTCAAACACAAAAATCTTACTATTTAATAGCTCGCTTTTTTCTTGAATTGAAGTTCTAAAAACAGATTTTATTTTGATGAGAGCTTCTTCAAAATCAGTAACAAAAGATGTGTCATTGGTTTGATTGACTAAATGTTGTGCAGTAATTAAAGCATTGGCTTGTTTTTCAGTAAATTGAACAGGAGCTACGGTATAACCATCCATCAATGAATACCCACGACCTTCGATGGTGGTTACTGGGATGCCAGCTTGTTCAAGCTTTCTTATATCTCTATATATCGTTCTTACACTAACATCGAACTTTTCAGCTAACTCGTAAGCAGTTAGCAATCGCTTAGATTTTAACAAGGTTAATATGGATATAAGTCTAGAGAGTTGAGACATAATAACAAAGATAGTGAACCAGCATAGTAATTCACTATCTTGATTTTTTGATTGTTACTTACATTATAGAATGAAGAGCAACTTTGTTTCCTTCAGTATCTATAAATTGAGCTATAAAGCCAAATTGTCCTATGTCTGTTTTAGGCATAATGATTTTACCACCTAAAGGTTCAACTTTTTCTAATGCTAAATTCAAATCTTCACCACCATTTAAATAAATAGTTGTGCCGTTATTTGTAGGGACTTGACCATCACCTTCTACTATAGCACCTCCAACACCATTATTATCCTCATCATAAGCAAAAGTCCCATACTTCATGTTTTGTTCAGGCATAGGTAGATCTGTAATTTTAGTTCCCATAACTGTAGTGTAAAATTGTTTGGCTCTGTTGTAATCTTTAACTGGGATTTCAAACCAGTTCACTGCATTTCTCATTTTTTAAATTGATTTAATTGTTAAACTTAATGCAAAGATATTTACGCTTGTGTCATAGGATGTCAAGGGTGGTTTTAAATTTTAAACTAGTGATGATGGGGATTGAGAATAAAAAAAAAGCACAAGTTAAATACTTGTGCTTTTTTAGCTATTAATCATTAGGGATTACAAAGGTCAATTATCTTTATGAGGATGTGCAAATTTATGACTATCAAGCCTTTAAAAAATTGATGTATGTTAAGAAATTTCAATTAAGGGATAATTCTTTTCTAATTCTACTTAAACTTTCTGTAGTAATGCCTAAGTAAGATGCAATGTGATAATTTTTAATGCTTTTTTGAAGCGTCGGATAGGTATTTATAAAATTGAGGTAGCGCTCTGTTGCGGTTTGAGATATATTGGCTAAAATTCGTTTTTGGAAAGCAGCAAAAGCTCTCTCTAATTTTATTCTAAAAAATGTTTCGATTCGAGGAATTTGTGCATATAAATACTCTTTATGCTCTTTGGAAAGTTTGTATAAAACTGCATTTTGAAGTACTTCAATATTCATAATGGCTTTTGAGGTAGAAAAAAAAGCAGTATAATCACTTATCCACCAATCTTTAACACCAAATTGAACAGTGTGTTCTTTTCCGTGAGCATCAATGTGATATGATCGTAAACAACCTTCTAAAATGTAATATTGTTTATCTACGATATCACCAGCACTTAGTATTATGGTTCCTTTTTTATAGGTAGTTTTAAAGAATACGGATTCAATGATCTTTATCTCTTCATTTGAAAAAGAAAGATCTTTGAAGATTTCTTTTATTTTAGAATTGTCGGTGCGCATGTTTCACCTTTGATTGATTACATTAAGATACGTAAATCAATCAAATTAGCCTATTAGAGTCGATAGGATTGCGATAAATTAGTTAATCGGTTTCTCTACATAAGAAAAAACCACCTTGTATTAACAAAGTGGTTTGCATATATGTAGGATGCTGATTTATCAGCGTGTCAACTACTTGATCATATCATAGCTACGCTTAATGAAGTTAGTTAACTCTTCACCTTTTAATAGACCTTGAGATAAGCGTGCCAGATCTAAACTTTGGTTTACCAAACGTTCTTGCTTCTTTTTGGTTTTTGTATTTAGTATGTCATTAACTAATTGCGAATTGGTATTCACTACTAGATTGTACATTTCTGGCATATTGCCCATACCAAACATTCCGCTTCCACCGCCAGTTTGTTGCATCTCTTTCATACGACGCATAAATTCTGGCTGTGTAATAATAAATGGAGAGGCATCACTATCCATCGCCTCTAATTGTATCATAAATTTTTCTGAAGGCACAATTTCTTTCAATAATTCGTCTAATTGTGTTTTTTCTTCTTCAGATAATTTTGAAATTGAAGTATCATCTTTCTTAATCAAGTTATCAATATGATCACCATCTACACGAGCAAAAGAAACATTCTCTTTAGTTGTTTCTAATTTTTGTATCAAGTGAGACACTATTGGAGAATCTAATAGTAATACTTCATAATCTTTTGCTTTAGCAGTCTCAATGTAACTGTGCTGTGCATCTTTGTCTGAAGCATAAAGAATAACCAATTTATCATCTTTATCTGTTTGCTTGGCCTTAATCTTGTTGTATAATTCCTCATACGTATAGAATTTACCATCAACCGTAGGATACAATGCAAAAGCATCTGCTTTTTCAAAGAATTTTTCTTCTGAAAGCATACCATATTCAATAACAATTTTGATGTCATCCCATTTCTTTTCAAAATCTTCGCGATTAGTATTGAAAAGCGATTTTAATTTATCTGCCACCTTGCGTGTAATGTATGATGAGATCTTTTTTACCGCACCATCTGCTTGCAAGTAACTACGAGATACATTTAATGGAATATCTGGAGAATCTATAACACCTCTTAGCATGGTTAAGAACTCAGGTACGATGCCTTCAACATTATCTGTTACGAATACCTGATTTTGATACAATTGAATTCTATCTTTTTGGATATTCAAATCGTTGGTCATCTTAGGGAAATATAAGATACCTGTTAAGTTGAATGGATAATCTACATTTAAATGTATGTTGAAAAGAGGTTCTTCAAACTGCATTGGATACAGCTCTCTGTAGAAATTTTTGTAATCTTCGTCCTCTAAATCAGTAGGTTGCTTTGTCCAAGCAGGATCAGGATTATTGATAATGTTATCTACTGTGATTTGTTTATGAGGCTCAGTGGTTTCTTTACCTTCAGCATCAGTAGTTGTTTTTGGAGTAAAGTTAGGGTCGTTAATTTCTTTGGTTCCGAATTTAATCGGAATAGGCATAAATTTGTTGTACTTTAACAATAGCTCACGAATTTTAGCTTCTTCTAAGAACTCTGTTGAGTCTTCAGCTATGTGAAGAATAATTTCTGTACCTCTTTCTGTTCTATCAGCTTTTTCTAGCGTAAATTCTGGAGAGCCATCACATGTCCAATGTGCAGCAGGTGCATCTTGATAAGATTTGGTAATAATCTCTACTTTATCTGCAACCATGAATGCTGAATAAAAACCAAGTCCGAAATGACCAATAATTCCAGAATCTTTAGCAGAGTCTTTGTACTTATCTAAGAATTCTTCAGCACCCGAAAAAGCAACCTGGTTAATATATTTTTCTACCTCTTCGGCGGTCATACCTAAACCTTGATCAATAATATGAAGTTTTTTACCTTCTTTATCAATTTTAACTTCAATTTTTGGATGACCATATTCTACTTTAGCATCGCCAATATTTGTTAAGTGTTTTAGTTTAAGTGTTGCATCAGTAGCATTACTGATTAGCTCACGTAAAAAGATCTCGTGATCGCTGTATAAAAATTTTTTGATTAAAGGGAAGATGTTTTCTACAGAAACATTAATATTTCCTTTTGTCATGATATATAAGTTTTATGTTATGTATTAAGTTTTAAGCTATATGACAACAAAAATGCCAATATGTAATTTGTGACAACTTGGCATAAAAAAAAGCTATTCAATAAACGAATAGCTTTTTTTATTATTGAAGGATATTAATCTTTGAGCGTTTCATTTGGTGTGTCTATTTCTTGGTTGCTTTTAAGATGTTTTTCTAACCATTGATCTTGTTCCCAAAGCATATGTAATACAGACTCTCTGGCTCGGTAACCATGACTCTCTTTTGGAAGCATAACTAACCTAACGGGGCTCCAAGACCTTTTGGTGCATTAAACGTTAAACATAAAGAAGCTGTTAAGCGAAGTATATTATATTTGCAATGCGTTAAAATTCATGTATAACTTAGGCTTTATACATTAATTTATTACATTTATAAAAAGCAAGTAAGTAATTATGTACAATTCCAAAATAATAGGTTTAGGACACTATGTTCCAGACCATGTGGTTACCAATAACGATTTGTCTAAACTTATGGAAACTAGTGACGAATGGATTCAAGAACGTACTGGAATTAAAGAACGTCGGTGGGTTAAAGAAGGAGATGGAGATACTACTGCAACAATGGGAGTAAAAGCTGCCAAAATAGCCATTGAGCGTGCAGGAATTGATAAAGATGATATTGATTTTATTGTTTTTGCCACTTTAAGTCCAGATATGTATTTTCCGGGTCCAGGTGTTCAGGTTCAGCATGCTTTAAACATAAAGACAGTTGGAGCTATAGATATTAGAAATCAATGTTCTGGTTTTGTTTATGGCATTTCTGTAGCCGATAATTTCATTAAAACGGGAATGTATAAGAACGTGTTAGTAATTGGAAGTGAATTACACTCACATGGTTTAGATAAAACCACTCGAGGTCGTGGTGTCTCTGTAATTTTTGGCGATGGAGCAGGAGCAGCTGTGTTGAGTAGAGAAGAAAATACAAGTAAAGGTATATTGTCAACTCATTTACATTCTCAAGGAGAACATGCAGAAGAGTTAGTAGTAAAAGCGCCAGGAATGGGAACACGTTGGGTAACAGATATTATCTCTGAAAATAATCCAGATGATGAAAGTTATTTTCCATATATGAATGGGCAATTTGTATTTAAAAATGCTGTGGTACGTTTTAGCGAGGTGATCATGGAAGGGTTGATGAACAATAATCTTGAGGTCAATGATATTGATATGTTAATTCCTCACCAAGCCAATCTACGTATAGCACAATTCATTCAACGTAAGTTTAAGTTAGAAGATCATCAAGTTTTCAACAATATTCAAAAGTACGGAAATACTACAGCAGCTTCAATACCTATCGCTTTAACTGAAGCATGGGAGCAAGGTCGAATCAACGAAGGAGATACAGTTGTATTAGCAGCTTTCGGGAGTGGCTTTACTTGGGGAAGTGTGATTATCAAATGGTAAAAAAAATCCGAAATTTTTCAATTTCGGATTTCCTAGCTATTAATCAATCATAAATAACACTAAAACTATAAAACAGTGATATGTTAACTGATTAATTTTAAAACTTATCACATTGTATAGACGTAAAAATTATTGTTTTATTATATGTCATTTTATTTTTAACTATCTATTAACACTAGTTATACTTATCTAAAAAAAAATCCGTAGTGTTCACCACGGATTTTTCTGCTATTAATCACTTAAAAACTTTGTATTACTTAAGGGGTCTAAATAATCAAATTATTAACTATTAAGTCGAAGTAATTACATAAAGATTACAGATCGTATTCAACTTTAACAAATTTTGGCAAACAAAAACCCTCAATAAATTGAGGGCTTTATATAATAAGAGTAATTTTACTTAAATCAGAGAATATTTTAAAGGCTAATTCAAATTAATTCAGTAAGATCAAGTAGTTATAGTTAAGACGAGTTCAAACACAATTCATTACAGTAATTATAAAACTTTAACATTTGTAAGCGTTAATAATAAAAAACCCGAAACCTTTCGGCTTCGGGCGTATCATTTAATAACCAAACTTAACACTAACCATCAACTATTATGTAGGCTATTAAATGCAAATAAATTTTTATATAAATCCACCACTACCAGATTTTTCTCTACTATCTCTTCGCTTACGTTGTAAAGCTCTATATTTTCCTCCACCAAATCGGTATGAAAGTCCAACATTCCATGTGTTGCTTTCCCAGTTGAATTCACCAACTTGTGGATAAGGTCTATCGCCTTCAAATTCAAACTTCATCGTATTGAAGATGTCACTGTAGTTGAAACTGAATGTAGCTCTATTATCTTCAAGGAAGCTATAGCGAATACCAGTATTTACCATAAACATTGGCTTTCTAGTAAATTGTAATCCCTTTTCTTCGCCTCTGTACATTGTGAAAACGGAGAGGTTCAAACGTTTTGTAGCTTTAAAGTTGTTAAATAGCCTAAAATTGTAAACAATATTATCTACTTCTATAGTAGTACGTACAATATTTTCAGGTGTTGCTATTGCTATAGGTGCATTTAAACTTTCAGCAATCCCTTTCTGTTCTCTTGCATAGAGATCAAAACTTGCATTGAAACTCCACCATTTGGTAGGTCTGTAGTTACTGCTTAGCTCTATACCATAGGCTGTAGTGTTTTCAAAATTATCAAACGTAAGAATGTTCTTGTTTAGATCGAGTGGGTCAATAAAAACAGCTCTGTTAATTTCGTCTTCAACGAGTCTAAAAAATACACCACCTGTAATCGAACCTTTCTTTAATTTTCTTGTATAGTTAAATTCTACTGAGTTAGTAAATTGTGGTTGTAAATTGGTGTTTCCAAAAGAGGAAATCAATGGTGTACTCCACTCTCTAATTGGATTTACTTGTTGTAAGCCAGGCCTGTCAACACGTCTGCTATAACTCATTTGATAAGAATTCTTTTCAGTTGGGTTGTAGGTTATAAATGCTGAAGGATAGACCTGAATATAATCATTTTCAAAAGGTGTGTTTTCTGAGGTGTTTTGTAATTGTCTTATTGCTGAAGCATCTTCAGTCACACTCTCAGCTCGCACACCAACTTGATAACTCCATTTTTCAAATGTTTTTCCGTAAGTTGCATAAAGGGAGTAGATGTCTCTTTTGTACGTAAAATCTGTACTTGGTGTTTGGATGAATTCATCGCCATTATTTGGAATATTGTCTTGAAGTTCGTTAATAGAAAGTCCTGTTGAATTGTAATCAATATTGGTCTCGAAAAGACGAATTTCACCACCAACTTCTAATTT
This sequence comes from uncultured Psychroserpens sp., assembly GCF_947503375.1. Classification (GTDB taxonomy): domain Bacteria; phylum Bacteroidota; class Bacteroidia; order Flavobacteriales; family Flavobacteriaceae; genus Psychroserpens. Next base: position 517,089 of record NZ_CANNDQ010000002.1, on the reverse strand, counting down.
TGTATTGTCAGTTAATGGATTTGTGTAGTCTAAGTTAATAACTGTTTGATCTCTTTCGGTATCAACAAAATCTACATAGTTAGGCGGAAATGAGATGTTTACAAAATCGAAATTTGCAATTTCATCTTGATTAAAAATGCTATAATCTACTTCTAGATCAAGTTTTTCACCTTCCTTTTTAAATTTATGATTAAATACACCATTATATTGAGAGACCGTATTATCTATATCATTATTAAAGATTTGTAATTGAAGCGGCTGGTTTACAAATTGAACACCTGTTGATCCATCACCTATACCGTTATAAAGGTTTTGGTTGGTAAAGAATGAAATGGTATTGTTGTCATTCATATAAAAATCTAGACCTACTTTATATAAATGCGATTTGTTATTATTTCCAAAATCGAATTCTTGAAGTGAATTATCATCTAAGCGCTCAATTTCTCCATAGTTAGCATTATTGCCAATATTATTGCCATAATTTCCATAGAGATTAAATTTCCCATTACGGTAATTCATATCTATCGAACTATTAAACTTTGCAAAGATCTCTTTTGTTATTCCAACATTTATATTACCATTGAAGCCTATATTTACATTCTTGTGTAGGATTATATTAATAATACCACTCATACCTTCTGGGTTGTATTTAGCGGAAGGGTTTGTGATTAGTTCTATTTGTTTGATTGAGGTAGAAGGTATTTGTCTTAGTAGTTGTGCAATAGGAACATTTGAAAGCTTACCATCTACCATAACGCGCACATTTTGATTACCTCGAAGACTAATATTTCCTGTTTGTTGATCGACATTTACAGATGGTATATTATTCATAATATCACTAGCCGTGGGTCCAGAGGTAGTAAGATCCTTACCAACATTAATAACTTTTCTATCAACTTTTTGTTGAATAGTAGTAACTTCAGCTACTACAGTAACTTCGTCTAAGCTCTCTATATCTTCTTCTAATAAAATATCACCTGTATTTATTTTATAATTACCATCACCAATAGTAATTGTTTTTATTGTAGTTTTAAAACCAATGTATTGTATACTTAAAGTTAGTTTTCCTTCAGGGACATTGTCTATAAAAAAAGTACCGTCATCTTTGGTGATTCCACCAGTGAGTGTTTTGTCGGCAGCATCTTTGATTACGATTGTAACATAAGGTAGTGGTTGGTTAAGCGACGCATCCATAACGCGACCAGATACAGAACCATTTCTGAACTTAACCTCTTTGGGTGGTTGTGCAATAGCAATTATTGAAAATAAAAGCATACACAACAGTGTAATTCTCTTCATTTTTTGATTGATTAGATTGATGAATTATTCCTCTCGGAATAGGTTGTACCTCATAGACGTGAGATTTGAATTTATGTTACCAATTTTAACACTACTTAACATGCCTTTAACATTTCAGGGTGTTTTGAAGCTAGCTTTATTAAATTTGATAAAAAATTAAAATAAATCCTTTTATTGAAATTTATGCATAAAAAAACTTTAGTTATTGGCGCCTCATTGAAACCTAATCGTTATTCGAATATAGCCATTAAAAGACTCGTAGATCACAATCAGCAAGTTGCTGCATTTGGTCTCAAAGAGGGCGAAGTAAGTGGTGTTACGATAGATACAAACTTGATGCCTTATAAAGATATTGATACTGTAACCTTATACTTAAACGCTGAACGGCAAAAACCATTTTACGATTACATTCTTTCTTTAAAACCGAGACGTGTAATTTTTAATCCTGGAACTGAGAATCCAGAATTTCAAAATGTTTTAAAACAAGAAGGCGTATATTTTGAGGAAGCATGTACACTAGTTTTATTAGCAACTAATCAATATTAGTAGTGGCTTTTTTTGAAATAAAGAATAAACCAAGCATAGTAATTAACCCATTTATAGGTAGTACTTCCCAATGAAACTTATAATCACCAATGACATTTTCTGGTAACGAAGTGATACCGTAAGTTACTAAAATGGCAGCTAAACCAATAATCCAAGTATATTGATCTTTGATTGTTCTTTTTGTAATAATTCCGAAAGCAAATAAGCCTAACAACGGACCATAGGTAAATGTTGCGAATTTAAATAAGTTACTCACAACACTACCTTCTAAACTATTAAAAATAATAACAACTATAATGAGTAGTATAGACACGCCAACATGCACTTTCTTTCGTAACGGTTTTTGTTGATCAACTTCTCTTTTCTCAATATTTAAAAAATCTACTGAAAATGATGTGGTTAGAGAAGTTAATGCAGAATCGGCACTTGAATATGCAGCTGCGATTAGCCCAATGATAAAGGTAATTGCGAGTCCTTTTCCTAAACCTTGATTCATTGCTATTTCAGGGAATAAAAGATCATTTCTGGTCCTTCCGTCCACTATTGGGATATCAATACCAAACTGTTCTGCATAAATAAATAATAAAGCGCCTAAACTTAAAAAAATGAAATTGACAACTACTAATAAAGCAGCCATGGAAAACATATTCTTTTGAGCATCTTTTTGATTTTTACAAGTTAAGTTTTTCTGCATCATATCTTGATCTAAACCTGTCATAGCAATAGTGATGAATATACCTCCAATGAAATATTTCCAAAAATAAATTTTAGAATTAGCATCTTCCAAAAAAATTATTTTGCTTTTAGATTTGAAATTAGTGTTATTTAAAATTTCAGAAGCAGACCATTCCAATTTATTAACGATTAGTGCTATAGCAACAATAACACAAGTAAGCATAGCAAGGGTTTGTAGTGTGTCAGTCCAAACAATAGTTTTTATTCCACCTCTATTGGTATATAACCATATTAATAAAATTGATATCACTACAGTCATCCAAAAAGGCACTCCTAGAGATTCAAAAACTATATACTGCATAGCCAAGGCAACCAAATAAAGCCTAAAGGATGCTCCAGTGACTCTTGAGAGTAAAAAGAAAAATGCACCAGTTTTGTAACTTACTTTTCCAAAACGATGCTCTAAATATTGATATATTGAAGTGACATTAAGTTTATAGTATAGAGGTAAGAGTATAAGTAACACTACTAAATATCCAATAAAAAAACCAAATACACCTTGCATGTAAGCAAACTGTTCCCCATTCACTAGGCCTGGTACAGAAATAAAGGTAACTCCTGATAATGAGGCACCAATCATTCCAAATGCAACGACATACCAAGGTGATTGCTTTTTTGCCTTAAAAAAAACTTCGTTAGTATCTTCTTTCCCAGTTATATAAGAGATTAAAATGAGTATTCCAAAGTAAGCCAGAATGAGAAAAATGATACCGTTTGTCGACATAATTAGGGGTTTGACAGCGTTTTATTTTAAAAATCTTATTTTTGGTAAAAAATTGTTAACAATATTAAGTAATTTCTAATTAAGATGCATGTTTTTACAGTTGCAGATTTTCAGAATATTTGAATATGTAATCTTTATTTAGATTCTACTTTTAACCCTAAAGTTTTAAAATGAAAAATTTTTACCTACTGCTTGGTTTTTTAATCACTCTATCAACATCGTCTTGGTCTCAAGAATATAAAAAAATGATTTCTGAAGGTACGCATACTGTGCAAGAAATTCAGCAATCAGCTGAAGCTCATTTTGCAATTGTCGGGACAGAAAGAGGAAAAGGATATAAACCATATAAACGTTGGGAGTATCAAGCGTTATTGAATATGGATGAGAACGGGATGCTTAAAACTCCTGAGTATTATTTTAACGAGCTAGAAAACTACAACAACTTTGTAAACCAAAATTCTGTAGAGTATAGAACCACAGTTGGAACGTGGGAACAATTAGGACCTTCTTATTGGAATCAAACCTCTGGTTGGAATCCTGGTGTTGGTCGTGTAACTTCTATAGCAGTTGAGCCTACAAACATCAATCATATTATTGTTGGAGCCAATACAGGAGGAGTTTGGAGAACTACTGACGGAGGTGCTACTTGGACAGTACTTACAGATAATCTTTCCACATTAACGGTTTATGCACTAGCTATAGACCCTAGTAATCCATCAACTTATTTTTGGGGCTCTTCAAGTGGTACCATATTCAAATCAACAGATTCTGGTGCAACTTGGAATATTTTAGCTGATACAGGAGTTGGTAACGTAAATAAAATTCTTATTGATCCAACTAACACAAATAAAATGTATTGTAGCGTCGATTTTGGAGGTATTTATAAGTCTTTAGATGCAGGTGTTACTTGGACACTCATCGATGGTAGAGCTACTAGCGGTTATGATATCGAATTTAAACCCGGAAATACTAATGTTGTTTATGCTTCTGGAAATGCATTTTTCAAATCTACAGATGGAGGTGCTACATTTACAACTCCAAATGGTCTTGATCTTTGGCAACAAGAATATATTTCAGGTAATAATGATTGGACTACAGGTGGAACTAATCAAAATAATACCGTCGGACCTAGAACAGGAAATGCAATGGCAATTTGTTATGTAGGTAATTTTACTTCACCTATAACTAACCTTGTGACTCCAGTTTTAGATCTTTCAGGAACAACAAATCCAGTATTGAACTTTTCATATACAAACGTAAATTGGGAAGGTGATATAGATACCATGCGCGTGTTGTATAAAACATCTGCTGCTGGTTCTTGGACAGAGTTGGCTTCATATACAAGTGAGTCCCCTTTTTGGACAGATATCACATTGAATCTTCCTAATGCATCATCAGCTTACTATATAGCGTTTGAAGGTACTGCAAACTTCGGTAGAGGTTTTACACTCGATGATGTGTTGGTTCAAGATGGTGTAAACGTAATTTTTGCTGATGGTTTTGAAGCCGCTAATAATGCATTCGAATCTGGCCCTAAAATGATAGGCGTTTCTAATGATGATCCTAATGTTGTATATGTTCTTGAGTCTTCTGGAGGAGTTTTTGGAGGGTTTCACAGGTCTGATGATAGCGGCGAAACGTTTAATAAACTTGATCATACTAATAAAAATTACTTTGGATATAGCTCAACAGCTTCAGATGATAGAGGTCAGGCACCAAGAGATATGGATGTAGTTGTTAACCCAAATGATGCAGATGATGTTCATATTGCAGGCATTCTGTCATGGAGGTCAATAGATGGAGGCGTTAATTTTAATGTAAGCTCACAATGGGTGCCTCAAACTGCTGCTGCAGAAAATATTGGCTATTGCCATGCAGATATTGATATTATGGAATATGTTGGTAATAGTACTCAAGGGTATAAATTATATGTAGGTAGTGATGGTGGTATATTTGTTGCCGATAATCCACTTGTTGTCAATAGTTCATACTATAGAGATTTAACTCCTGGATTAGGAATAAGGCAATTTTATAAAATAGGTGTAAGCCAAACTAATCCTGTAGTGGTTACAGGTGGTTCGCAAGATAATGGAAGTTCTGTTTTAGGTTCTGATGGTGTTTGGAGAGATTGGTTAGGTGCTGATGGAATGGAAGGTTTTGTTGATAAAACGAATAGTAACATTCTTTATGGGACCTCACAGTTTGGTACCTTATACAAATCATTTAATCAAGGTTCAAATTCTACGTTTATTCCTTCCCCGTTAAATAAATCTGGTAACTGGATCACACCATTTGAACAAGACCCATCGTTACAAGATGTAATTTATACTGGATATGATGAGGTATATAAATCTACAGATGCTGGTAATTCATGGTCATCTATTTCTCAAAATTTTGGAGGAAATTTGAATCACTTGAAAATAGCACCAAGTAATAACTTGATTATGTTGGCTGCAAGAGGTGGTGATCTCTATAAAACAACAACTGGAGGAATTGCTGGAAATTGGACTCAATTATCTGGGTTTAACGGAAATATAAATTCTATTGCAATTCACCCTTCAGATCCAAATAAAATTGCAATTGCAACTACAAGTTCTCAAAAGGTATATATATCAACTAATGGTGGTAATTCATGGACACCATATCGTTTAAGTTTGCCAGATTTTAGTGCTCGTGCTTTAGTGTGGGAAAATAATGGAAAAGACGGTCTATACTTGGGAATGAACTATGGTGTGTTTTATATTGATAATACATTTGCAGATTGGCAACCTTTTAGTAATAATTTACCAAATGTAATTATTAGTGAGCTTGAAATCAATACTGCAGATAATAAGCTCTATGCTGGAACTTATGGTCGAGGTTTATGGAGGTCAGATTTATTTGATCCACTTCTAAGCGTTGAAGAATTTGAACTCAATTCAATTAAAATGTTTCCTAATCCAGCGACTAATCAAGTAAGTTTAGTATGGAGTAAACCAGATCAAGTTTCAATTAAAATATTTAATTCTTTAGGAAAGTTAATGTATTTCACTAATGGACAAAGTTTAGTAGAATCTATCAAAATAGATGTTTCTAATTATGCATCAGGATTATATTTTGTAACCATTAACAATCTTAATGGCATAGTGACTAAGAAACTTATGGTTGAATAAGAATAATACCTATAAAAATTAATAGCCACTCTAAAATTGAAGTGGCTTTTTTTTACTATTGATCTAAAATATTTAGTGTAATTAAGCTCTATATCGTAAATTCGCCACTATGGAATTTTCTTCAAAACTTCTTGAAAATGCTGTCAATGAAATGTCACAATTACCAGGTGTTGGTAAGCGTACTGCATTGCGTTTAGTTCTACATTTATTACGCCAGCCCGAATCACAAACCTTAAGCCTTTCTGAAGCATTGAGTGCCATGCGTAGTACAATTAAATCTTGCAAAAGCTGTCACAACATAAGTGATACTGAACTATGTGAAATCTGTTCCAATCCACATAGAATAGATGATGTTATTTGTGTCGTTGAAGATATACGAGATGTGATGGCAATAGAAAATACTAGCTCTTTCCGTGGGTTATATCATGTTTTGGGTGGTAAAATTTCTCCAATGGATGGTATTGGTCCAAATGAACTTCACATCAAATCTTTGGTGGATAAAGTGAAAAAAGGACAAATAAAAGAGCTTATTTTTGCGTTAGGTTCTACCATGGAAGGTGATACAACAAATTTCTACATCTACAAGCAGATTCAAGATTTAGATGTTAAAACATCTACAATTGCTAGAGGCATTTCTGTAGGAAACGAATTAGAATATACAGATGAAGTTACTCTAGGACGAAGTATTATTAATAGAATTCCATTTGAGGCATCCTTAAAATCCTAATCCTATTTGAAACTTTCAGTTATCATACTAAATTATAATGTGCGTTACTTTTTAGAACTCTGTTTAAAAAGTGTTGAAGCAGCATTAAACGATTTAGATGCTGAAATCATTGTTGTTGATAATAACTCTTCAGATGACAGTTGTGAAATGATAAAAGCATTATTCCCAAAAGTCAAACTCATAGCCAATACAACTAATTTCGGATTTTCAAAAGGTAATAACATAGGTGTTGCTGAAGCTCAAGGTGAGTATATTTGCATTTTGAACCCAGACACTGTAGTCTCAGAAACAACGTTTAAAGACATCTTAAAATTTATTAAAAGCAAATCTGAAATTGGGATTTTGGGTTGTCGATTAATAGATGGTCAAGGCCAGTTTTTACCTGAAAGTAAACGCTACGTACCAACACCAAGTGTAGCTATAAAAAAAATATTCGGATTTACAGATTCATACTACGTAAAGCGCTTAGAGCAAATCGCTTCTGGTAGAGTTCCTGTTTTAGTTGGAGCATTTATGGTGATGAAAAAGCAAGTTTATAACGAAGTTGGTGGTTTTGATGAGGATTATTTCATGTATGGCGAAGATGTAGATTTATCATATAAAATTAAAAGCGCTAATTATCATAACATGTATTATGGCAAAGTTACTGTAATACACTACAAAGGTGAAAGTACATTAAAAGACAAGGTGTACGCCAAACGGTTTTATGGTGCAATGCAGATTTTTTACAATAAGCATTTTAAGTCTAACTTCTTTTTCAATACTTTTGTGTGGTTTGGGATACAATTAGCATCATTATTTAAGCGCTCTAATAATAGGAAAAGAAGAACCAAGATCATTCAATATGTACTTATTTCTACAAAAATGAATGAGGCACTAAATGCCTCTTTGAAACAAGACATAAAGCTACAGCATAATGTGGAAGTCTATGAGGATGATACAGAGTATATTTTAGATCATCATCATCTCAGCTTTAAAGCAATTATAGATATTATTTCCGGGACACCTAAAAATTGTACTGCTACATTCAAAATTCTTCCAAAAAATTCTAACTTTATCATTGGGAGTGACAGCTCTAAAAGTAGAGGTGAAGTTATTTCCTTTTGATAATAATTAATTGAAATAATCTCAATAATTGTATTGATTTTTCATTAATTTTGCAACCGTTAAACATATTATTGATGCTAGATTACAGATATGGCAAAATTTGAACTAAAACTCCCGAAAATGGGAGAGAGTGTTGCAGAGGCAACAATTACATCTTGGTTAAAAGAAATTGGTGATACTATTGAAGCTGACGAAGCAGTATTAGAAATTGCTACAGATAAAGTTGACAGTGAAGTACCGAGTGAAGTTGATGGCGTATTGGTTGAGAAACTCTTTGACGTTGACGATGTAGTACAAGTAGGACAAACCATAGCTGTTATAGAAATTGACGGTGATAATAATGGTTCAGGAGAGACACCAAAAGCTGAGCCAGCTATACACGAAACTATTAAAGAGCCAGTTGCTGTAAGTGAAGTTGTAAAAACAGTAACTGCAGCTCAAGAAGCGGCTGCTCCAGTAGTAAGTTCAGGAGAACGTTTTTATTCTCCGCTAGTAAAGAACATGGCAAAACAAGAAGGTATAGATCAAACAGAGCTGGATGCTATTCCTGGCACAGGGAAAGATGGTCGTGTTACCAAGAATGATATGGTTAGTTATATAGCGAATAGAGGTACAAAAGCTAAACCTGTTAAAACCGAACAAGAGTCTTCTAAAATAGTTTCTAATTCATCTGATGTTATTGAAAAGAAATCTGAGCCAGTGCCTGTAGTTGCTAATGGAGATGATGAAATCATAGAAATGACTAGAATGGGTAAGTTGATTGCACACCATATGGTCGAATCTGTACAAACTTCAGCTCACGTGCAAAGTTTTATTGAAGCTGATGTTACCAAAATATGGAATTGGCGAAATAAAGTTAAAAATGAATTCAAACAACGTGAAGGTGAAAACTTAACGTTTACGCCAATATTCATGGAAGCTGTTGCAAAGGCCTTAAGAGATTTTCCTATGATGAATATTTCTGTGCAAGGTGATTCTATTATAAAAAAGAAACATATCAATTTAGGTATGGCGGCTGCATTACCTGATGGTAATTTAATTGTGCCTGTAATAAAAGACGCAGATCAGTTAAATTTAGTTGGTATGACCAAAAAAGTAAACGATCTTGCTGGACGTGCTAGAGAAAACAAATTAAAACCAGACGATATCCAAGGTGGTACCTATACAGTTACCAATGTAGGTACTTTTGGAAGTATAATGGGAACACCAATAATAAATCAACCTCAAGTTGGTATTTTAGCCCTTGGCGCTATAAGAAAAGTTCCAGCAGTAGTTGAAACAGCCGAAGGTGACTTTATCGGTATTCGTTATAGAATGTTCATGTCTCATTCATACGATCATCGTGTTGTAAATGGAGCGCTTGGAGGCCAATTTGTAAAAGCAGTTAAAGATTATTTAGAAGCTTGGGATCCTAATAGAGAAATATAGGATAAACAAAGTAAAAAACTAAAAAGCATGAGCATGATCTTAAGATTGTGCTTTTTTATTTTTTCCACTAAAAAAGATTTATAAGCAACTACTGTTTGTCATTTGATTTTTTAAACCTAAATACAGTTCATGTTTTCTAACGTCATGTATAAAGATTGTTCAATTTATTCAATAAGCCCAAATCATCTTTTCCGCATATTCTACTTATCTTTGCCAAAAAATTAGCCTAATGCAATTAAATCTTACAAAACCTATCTGTTTTTTTGATCTTGAAACTACAGGAATCAATATCACTAATGACAGAATTGTTGAAATTTCCATATTAAAAGTTCATCCAAACGGTAAAGAAGAAACCTATACTAAGCGTGTAAACCCAACGATTCCTATTCCACCTGAGGTGACTAAAGTACATGGTATTTCTGATGCAGACGTGGTAAATGAACCAACGTTTAAAGAGATATCTAAAGACGTGTATAATATGATAAAAGACTCAGATTTGGCTGGATTTAATTCTAACCGATTTGATATTCCGTTATTGGCAGAAGAAATGCTTAGAGCAGAAGTTGATTTTGATATGAAAAATAGACAATCAATAGATGTACAAACTATTTTTCATAAAATGGAACAGCGTACTTTGAGTGCAGCTTATAAATTCTATTGTAATAAAAGTCTAGATGATGCTCATAGTGCTGAAGCCGATACACTTGCTACATACGAAGTATTGAAAGCACAATTAGATAAGTATGAGGAATTAGATAATAATGCTGATTTTTTGGCTGAATTTAGTTCGCGCAAGAAATTTGCTGATTTTGCCGGATTTATAGCCTACAATAAAAATGGAGAAGAATGTTTCGCTTTTGGTAAACATAAAGGTAAATTAGTAACAGAAGTATTAGAGAAAGAACCTGGTTACTTCGGTTGGCTGCTCAATGCCGATTTTCCACTGTATACTAAAAAAGTATTGACTGCCATTAAATTAAGGGCCTTTAATAATAAGTTGCTATAAACACAACAATTTAATATGAAACTCATATGTATTGGTCGCAATTATACAGACCACATCAAAGAATTAGAAAATGAAAAGCCTAAAAACCCTGTCGTGTTTTTAAAACCAGACACCTCCATATTATTGAAGAAACAGCCATTTTTTATTCCTGATTTTTCTGAAGAAATACACCATGAAGTTGAAATTCTAGTTAAGATCAATAAGGTAGGAAAACATATTGCTAAAAAATTTGCTCATAAGTACTATGACCACATAGGTCTTGGTATAGATTTCACTGCTCGTGATTTGCAAGCACAATTAAAATCAAAGGGATTGCCATGGGAAAAGGCTAAGGCTTTTGATGGAGCAGCTGTAGTAGGAGAGTGGATACCAAAACAAGAATTTCAAGATGTAAATAATATCAATTTTTCATTGCAAAAGAACGATACTCTAGTACAACAAGGTAATACGAGTTTGATGCTATATAAAATTGATGAAATTATCGAATATGTCTCAAAATATTTTACTTTAAAGATTGGAGATATTATATTTACAGGCACTCCAGCTGGAGTTGGCAAAGTTATTGCTAATGACAAACTAACCGGATTTATAGAAGACAAGCAATTGTTTTCAATAACAGTGAAATAAATGGAACAACATTATAAATTATTTAGAGTACGTGAATTAGCTGGTGATGATGATGATTTTGTGGCAGCATTGGCCGCTGCGTTTTTGGAGGAAGTACCAGTTGATGCCGAGCGTCTCAAAACAGCTGTAGCAGAGCATGACTATTACAATGCATACCAAGCTGCACACAAAATGAAACCTACAGTAGATTTATTCGAACTTGGCGTACTTCAAGACCTGATTGTCGTACAAGATTGGGGCAAATTTGAAAAAACAGGTGAAGATTGTTCTAAAGAGTTAGATGTAGTCTTGTCTGCTGTAGAAAATGCTACCCAAGAAATAAAAACTGATTTTAACTTATAATGTTAGCAGAGATTATTACCATTGGTGATGAGATTCTCATAGGTCAGATTGTAGATTCAAATTCTGCATTTATTGCTAAAGAACTGAATAAAATTGGTGTGTCAGTTTACCAAATCACTTCTGTTCAAGATGATCAAACACATATACTAAAAGCACTTTCTGAAGCTGAAGCCAATGCTGATATAGTCATTCTTACTGGAGGTTTAGGACCAACAAAAGACGATATCACTAAAAAAACTATTGCAGAATATTTTGACGATACTTTAATTGAAAACACTTCTGTACGAAAGAATATTGAACATATCTGGAACGTTTTTGTTAAAAAACCATTGAAGCAAGTCAATATAGATCAAGCTTTAGTGCCCTCAAAAGCAGATGTGTTGATGAATAAATACGGAAGCGCTCCAGGCATGTGGCTTGAAAAAGAAAATACTGTTTTTATATCCTTACCTGGTGTGCCTTATGAGATGAAAGCTTTAATGGAAGATGAAGTCATTCCGAAGTTAAGAACTCGGTTTAAATTTCCATATATAGCACATAAAACATTTCTTACCTACGGATTAGGCGAAAGTGTATTAGCTGAGCGTATTGAGACTTTTGAAAATGAATTGCCATATTTTATCAAACTAGCCTATTTACCAAGCTTAGGACGTGTTAGACTTCGTCTATCTGCCAAAGGAGAGGATAAGCATACAATTGAGACCGAAATGCGTAAACAAACAGATATCCTTTTACCACAAATTAGTGATGTGTTTGTTGGTTTTGAAGACGACCTATCTATAGAAGCAGTATTGGGTAAGCATCTAACACAACTAAACAAATCTGTAGCTACGGCTGAAAGTTGTACTGGTGGACTTATAGCCGAACGATTTACGGCTAATCCAGGGGCTTCAAAATATTTCAAAGGAAGTATTGTAAGCTATACTAAAGAAACAAAGGTTAACTTGCTTAAAGTTTCAGAAGAACTGATAGACGACCATTCTGTAGTGAGTGCTCAAGTTGCTGAAGCGATGGCATCAAATGCGCTAACGTTATTAAATGTAGATTATGCTATTGCAACCACAGGTAACGCAGGTCCAACTAAAGATGATACAGCGGAAGACCTTGGTGTGGTCTATATAGCTGTTGCCACAAAAGAAAAGGTATATTCTGAGCAATTCAGTTTTGGTAATCATCGCATAAAAGTGATCAATAAAGCAGCAAATAAAGCCTTTGAAATGCTACAAAAAGAAATTTTAAAAAAGTAATACTTTTAGTTTGCTGATATTACAAAGTTTTATTAAATTTGCACCCTGTTTTAAAGAAACATAATTAAAGTTAGAAAGAAATGTCAAGAGTTTGTGAACTTACAGGAAAGAAAGCGATGGTTGGAAACAACGTTTCTCACGCAATGAATAAAACTAAGCGTAAATTTAACGCTAATTTAATCAAGAAGCGTTTCTATATTCCTGAAGAAGATAAGTGGGTTACATTAAAGGTATCGACTTCAGCATTAAAGACTATCAATAAAATTGGTATTTCTGCTGCAATCAAAGAAGCAAAATCCAAAGGATTTTTAAAATAATAGCATAACGCGCTAAAGACATGTACAATGGCAAAGAAAGGAAATAGAATACAAGTTATATTAGAGTGCACAGAGCATAAAGAGTCTGGAATGCCAGGAACTTCTCGTTACATCACTACAAAAAATAAAAAGAATACGCCAGATAGAATGGAGATTAAGAAATTTAATCCAATCTTAAAGCGTATGACGGTTCACAAAGAGATTAAATAAAATAATATAGAGTCATGGCAAAGAAATCAGTAGCATCATTACAAACAGGATCTAAAAGACTTACTAAAGCGATCAAAATGGTTAAGTCACCAAAAACTGGCGCTTATATGTTTGTTGAGTCAGTAATGGCACCAGAGTTTGTCAATGATTTTTTAAACAAAAAATAAATTAGATATTTTAGTCTAATTACAAACTGCTTTCAAATTTGAAAGCAGTTTTTTTATGTCTATATTTGAACAGTTTTCTGCCATTATAGCAGTAAAATCTTTTCGGCGCGACATTTGACTAGAAGTTCTAAAATAGGAATTACACCATGAGTTTTTTTAAAAAAATATTTTCTTCAGAAAAAAAAGAAACACTTGATAAGGGGTTAGAGAAATCGAAAACCTCATTTTTCACAAAACTTAATAAAGCTGTTGCTGGTAAATCTAAAGTAGATGATGACGTTCTAGATAACCTTGAAGAAGTTTTAGTGACTAGTGATGTAGGTGTAAATACTACCTTAAAAGTTATTGAACGCATTGAAGAGCGCGTTTCGAAAGATAAATACTTAGGCACTTCAGAATTGAATAAAATTCTTAGAGAAGAAATTGCAGGTTTGTTATCTGAAACCAATTCAGGAGAAGATACAGATTATGTTATCCCTCAGTTGAATAAGCAAGAAAATGGCTCGAAAACACCATATGTACTTATGGTAGTTGGTGTCAATGGTGTTGGTAAAACAACAACTATAGGTAAATTGGCCTATCAATTTAAAAAGAAAGGTCTTAAAGTCGTACTTGGTGCTGCAGATACATTTAGAGCAGCAGCTATAGATCAGCTTCAAGTTTGGGCAGACCGCGTAGATGTACCAATGGTACGTCAAGAAATGGGAAGTGATCCTGCAAGTGTTGCTTTTGATGCTTTGCAATCTGGCGTTAATCAAGATGCAGACGTAATTATTATTGATACTGCTGGACGATTGCATAATAAAATTAACCTAATGAACGAGCTAAGTAAAGTAAAACGTGTTATGCAAAAAGTAGTAGGTAATGCACCTCATGATGTTTTATTAGTATTGGATGGATCAACTGGTCAAAATGCTTTTGAGCAAGCGAAACAATTTACGGCAGCAACCGAAGTAACTTCTCTAGCGGTAACCAAACTTGATGGAACAGCTAAAGGAGGAGTTGTAATTGGTATTAGTGATCAATTCAAAATTCCTGTTAAGTACATTGGTGTAGGTGAAGGGATTGAAGATTTACAAGTATTCAATAAATATGAGTTTGTAGATTCTTTCTTTAAATAAATATTTGGCATTGAATAATGAAAAGCTTCTAAAAACACTCTCTATTACTGTTTTTACAAACGCATTTATCTATATTTTATATTATTTGCAATATGTAGTATCTATTTATATTGAAAGCACTAAAAAATCCGCTGATTCCTGATTATCTATGGAAGTTTGATGTTTTTCAAAAAGCTATATTATTAGTGTTCTTTATAATGATTGGTATTTGCAGTTATAGAAATCTTAAAGCAAATACGCACGACACTTATGTTATATACGTACTCTTCATAGGATTGCTATTAATGATCTTTAATTCAGATTTTTTTTACGATTTTGTAAATAACTTTAATCCATACAGTTCTTAATTTATACTTCATAAAGACTAGTGAAAGTGTATTTTTCATTATTTTTAGAAAAAAATAACGATGAGATATTTACTTTATATTTTTGCCATATTTGCTATAGTTTCTTGTAAGAAAGATGATAAGAAAGTAGAAGAAAATATAGATGATAGTACAGATATGAGTGCTATAACGACTAAAGAATTTGCAGACTTTAGAGTGTTAGACTCCAAGCATATAAATACATCTGATATTTGGAGGTCTTTAGATGCACAATTAAATGATTTTTCAGAAGAAAAGTACAATGCCATTGCACCATTGATATTGGAGCAAGATATTCCTACGTTACAAAAACATATTTTAGATGGTAATTTAAGCTATGAGGTAATTGCTAAATTCTACTTATACCGCATTAAAAAATTTGATAGAGAGAATGATTTTTCATTGAATTCGATCATTTCGCTAAACCCGAGAGTAATTGAAGAAGCTATTCAAAAAGATAAAGAGTTACTCAATAAGAAGTTAAAGCATCCTATTTTTGGAATGCCAATTCTTTTAAAAGATAATATTAATACTTCAGAAATGCCTACAACTGCTGGAGCAATTGCATTAAGAAAGAATTTTACAGATGATGCTTATGTAAGTAAAATACTTAAAGCTCGTGGTGCTCTAATCTTAGGAAAGGCAAATTTGAGTGAATGGGCTTATTTTTTCTGCGGTAATTGCCCAAGTGGTTATAGTGCTATAGGTGGTCAAACACTAAACCCTTATGGACGAAAGGTCATAGATACAGGTGGTTCAAGTTCAGGTAGCGGCGTTGCTGTAGCTGCAAATTTCTGTGCTGCAGCTGTTGGAAGTGAGACAGCAGGTTCAATTTTATCTCCAGCTAGCCAAAACTCTACTGTAGGTTTGAAACCCACCGTTGGTTTATTAAGCAGAACAGGTATTGTGCCTATTTCGTCTACACTAGACACACCAGGACCAATAACTAGAACTGTAGCTGATAACGCTATTCTTTTATCTGCAATGTATGGTAATGACCCAAGAGACAAAAAATCTTTAAATCCAGAATGGGATGATTCCTATTTTTATCAAGACCTTAAAAATGCCAAGCTAAGCGATAAGCGTTTTGGAGCGTTTAAGCACCTGATGGAAGACAAACTTTATGCTAATGCTATCAATGTATTAAAAGAACAAGGTGCTCAGATAGTTGAAATAGATGAAGAAAAAGTAGACTTACCCAATTTTATTAGACTATTGAATCTTGATATGAAAAAAGATCTAGCCAATTACTTATCTAATTACGCAAATTCTAGTTTAGAATATGAATCTATTGAAGATATTATCACTTTCAATAAACAGGATAGTGTTAATTTTATGCCTTATGGACAAAAATTATTTCATGGTGTTTCTAATGACATTGCTACCGATGATGAGTTTAGTAAGATGAAATCAACTTTAAAATCTAATGGACAGTTATTTTTTAATAAACCTATGCAAGCATTAGATCTTGATGGTGTATTGTCTATAAATAACTATCATGCTGCAGAAGCTGCTGTGGCAGAGTATCCAGCCATTACAGTGCCAATGGGTTATACTGAAGCTGGAGTGCCTGAAGGGTTAACATTTATTACGGCACGTTTAAAAGAAAAAGAGCTATTACAATGGGCTTATAATTATGAACAAGCGTCGATGAAACGAGTTGCTCCAAAGAATTATAATTAATTCGTGAGTGCATTAATTTTTTCCCAAAGATCGTTGTCAAAAGATGATAGTGCAAAATTGACATTGTCTGCCGCATTACCCATTCTAATTACCACTAGATCCTGGCTAGGTACAACGTAAATTTTCTGATCATTCTTACCTAAAGCGCAATACATATCATCAGGTGCGTTTGGAATCAAGTTTCCTGAGAATTCCAATTGAGTTTGAGGCAAACGGTAAGAAGATTTCCCATTGAGCCACCACAAATAACCATAAGCTTCATTAAGATCTTGCGATGTATTGGTCGACTCATTTAAAAAACTTTTAGGTATGATTCGGTTGTCTCCCCATTTACCTTTAGCTAATATAAGCAAACCAAAACGTGCCATACTTCTAGTTGTACTCCAGTATACATTAAAGTCATTACTTTGGATCCATGCACCAGACATTCCAATTCTGTTTTTTAGACGAGTACTAAAATAATCTGACCAATTTTGATTGCTGGCACTGACGACAACATCTTGTAATTTCAGATATGCATTATGATATGCCCAGCGATTTCCGGCATCAGCAATATATTGTAAGTTTTCTACCGAAACATTATCTCCTAAGCTATCATCTAAGCCAGAATTCATTGACAAAAGATGTTTACACGTAATTAAATTTTCTTTGTCAAATGGACTACTCGTCCAACCTGTTCCTAAATAATCAGAAACTTTATCGTCAATATGCAGTAAACCCTCACCTTGCGCAATTCCAGTGATAGCCGTTGTTAATGTCTTGCCTGCGCTAGCCCAATACCAAGGTGTGGTCTCGCTATGACCATTCATATAATGCTCAACGACTATCTTTCCTTTATGCAGTATGATAAAGCTTTTAGAATTTTTATCTTCTAAAAACTCTAAAAGTGATTGTAACTCGTTCTCATTCCACCCTAGATCTGCAATTGATGTAGTTTCCCATGTTGTAGTAATTTCAATTGGTGGAAAATATAAAGAAGTTGTTTGTTCTTCTTGTCCTACTGCTTCTTGTTCGTTTGTTATTTCAGAAGTATCTGACGAACAATTCAGAAATAAAATAAAGCATAAAAAAAATGGAATAAGTTCTTTTGATAACATGCTAATAGTTTCACTTTTAGACAATTTCATTTGTGAAAGGTTTAATCTCTTATAAACAAATATATCAATAATCATTATGTATCTTTGCCCACTGAAATTTAACTATGAGAACAAAATCACTTAAGAAGAACAAAATCAATGTCGTTACATTAGGCTGTAGCAAAAATGTATACGATAGTGAAGTGTTAATGGGACAATTGAAAGCCAATGGCAAAGATGTCGTGCATGAAGAGGAAGGTAATGTTGTCGTGATTAATACCTGTGGTTTTATTAATAATGCTAAAGAAGAAAGTGTAAATACTATTTTAGAATTTATGCAAAAAAAAGAGACAGGTGAAGTTGATAAGGTATTTGTTACTGGGTGTTTGAGTGAGCGCTATAAGCCAGATTTACAAAAAGAAATTCCTAATGTAGATGAATATTTTGGGACAACAGAATTACCGCAATTATTAAAAGCATTAGGAGCAGATTATAAACATGAACTTATAGGAGAACGATTAACGACTACACCTAAAAATTATGCTTATCTTAAGATAGCAGAAGGCTGTGATAGGCCTTGTAGTTTTTGTGCTATTCCTCTAATGCGTGGAAAACATAAAAGCACACCTATTGAAGACCTAGTAACTGAAGCTGAAAAATTAGCTGCAAACGGAGTTAAAGAGTTGATACTAATTGCTCAGGATTTAACGTATTATGGGTTAGACTTATATAAGAAGCGTAATCTAGCCGAGTTATTAGAACATTTAGTAAAGGTAGATGGTATTGAGTGGATTCGTTTGCATTATGCTTTTCCAACAGGTTTCCCTATGGATGTATTAGATGTAATGAATCGTGAACCAAAAATTTGTAACTATCTAGATATTCCCTTACAACATATTTCTGATAATATTCTAAAGAGTATGCGTCGTGGTACTACTAAAGAAAAAACTACAAAATTACTCAAGTCTTTTAGAGAAGTAGTGCCTAATATGACCATAAGAACTACTTTAATCGTTGGGTATCCTGGAGAAACTGAAGAAGATTTTCAAACGCTTAAAAATTGGGTTAAAGAGATGCGTTTTGAGCGCTTGGGTTGTTTTACGTATTCACATGAAGAAAATACACATGCCTATAACTTAGAAGACGATGTTCCTGAAGCAGTGAAAATTGAACGTGCTAATCAAATCATGGCGATCCAATCTCAAATTTCTTGGGAATTGAATCAAGCAAAAATAGGTCAAGAATTTAAAGTGGTTATCGATAGAAAAGAGGGGAATTACTTTGTAGGTCGTACAGAGTTTGATTCACCAGATGTGGATAACGAAGTATTGATCGATGCTACCAGCACTTATTTAAAGACTGGAGAATATGCGCAAGTTAAGATTATTGAAGCTGAAGATTTTGATTTGTACGCTGAGGCACTAAATTAGTTGAGTTTATAACGTTACAACTGTTGATCACGTTGCCTGCGTTTATCATACTTAAGATCTTTAAGTAAACTGGATTTGATGCCAATAAAAAAGTTCCAAGAACTAAAATTACCAAAAGGCACCCAACTAAAGTTCATTCGCCAACTCAATAAGTCACGCTCAAATCTAAACTGGGTAAGCGTAAACCCTTTATTTTGAAAATCATAACCTGAAGAAGCACCAACAGTCCATCGAGGCGATAGTTCAATATCACCTGAAAACATCAAAGAATGCGAAGAGATTTCGTTCTGACGAGCCGTGTTTGTATAATTTACCGCATAAGCCAATCGTACACTCCATGGGATATTATAATTGTAAAGCTCGCTGGGTGTTTTGTCTTTCTCATCCCTGTCATCATCAGTAAGTCTTTGATCTGCAAAATCTTGAGGTTTTCCAAATAGGTCGTCAGCTCGACCACCACTTCTTAGCGATTCATTAATTGCAGCTTGGTCTTTTTCAGATTGACCATCAAAACTACTACTTGATAAGGTATAACTCATATTCACGTTAGCACTTGTGAGTCTAAATAGGCTTCCTCCATTATCGATGTTAAACCTATCTATTTTTCTGTTATTATTATCTAGAGCATATGGATCTAAAGTTGCTCCAAAGTTGATACTCATTTTGTTATCTAATATTTGAGTTCCTCCAGAAACGCGCAATGGACTCCACTTTAATGAATCGCCAGCAAAATTATATGAAGTAGAAAAATTTAAATTATTGAGTAGTATTATTTTCTTTGGTTCTGTAGCAGAACTGTCTTTATCTCTAACTTTTGCTTCAAAATTATTACCTAAAGATAAGCCTAATGAACTTGAAAACCTCCTATTTGGTGTACCAAATATTGAACCTTCAAAACGTGTGAATTCCTCACGTTCAATATCTCCTGTAGTTGTACCATCGGCATCAACAATTTCAAAAGTGTCATAATATTGGTCAAATGCTGGATTAATATTATAGCTTATCGATGGACGCATGACATGCCGAATGGCTTGTATCTTAGGGTCCTTTCCTTCTTTTCTAAAGTCAAATAATCCATAAATTGTAGTACCAATACTAGTACTAAAATTATAAGTAAAAAAGCGATCAAAACCCGTTAAATCTTCTGTAACAATGGTTTCATTTTCTTGATCATAAAACCTATTGATCGTGTTGTAGGTCCAGTTCTCTTCAAAATTTGCGCTGGCACTCATACTAAAATACTTTAGCACTTTAAAGTTAGTAGAAACGGGAATTGAATGAAGGGCTCCTATTTCAGCAGCATCAAACATTTCTTTTTTAAAGAATAGAGAGTCTGTAGTTTGTATGCGGTTTTCTGCACGCACGTTATACTGAAAGTTTATATTCTGAATAATTCCTTTTTTAGTGCCCACTTTGGGAGCAAAAGGAAACACTCGACTTACACTTCCTTGGAAGGTTGGTAAGGTCATATTTATAGTTTCAGTATTAGTATTCTGAGAGTGTGTAGCTGTTACACTGGCATTGACTTGAGGTTCGCCTTGAAATGTTTTAGAGTAAGATATTGAGGAAGCTAATGTGTTGTTTTGTGTATTTGATAGGTTTAATTGATTAATTGATTGCTGAAAATAACGACTACTACCTAAGTTAACAGATGCTGAAAATCGAGAGCTTGGATTAGCCTTTGCATCTTGATTGTGAGACCATCTTATATTATAAATCGTTGACTTTGCAAAATCAGGAAAGCCTCGTTCACTATTGATTAAATTTTCATACCGAATGCTTAAATTGCCTCTAAAGCGATAACGTAACGCATAGTTAGATTCTATACGCAGACCATAACTTCCGTTGGTGTAATAATCTCCAAGAGTAGCAAGGTCAAAATAATCACTAATTGCAAAATAATAACCGCCATTTTGTAAAAAATAACCTCTGTCATTACCAGTATCTTCACCAAAAGAAGGAAAGATCACACCAGATGTTTGTTTTTTGCTCATTGGAAAATAAGCAAATGGCAATCCTATTGGAGTTGGTACGTCATAAATAAACATATTGGTAAGTCCAGTAACTACCTTTTTACCCGGAACTACTTTAGCGTTACGCATTAAAAAATAGTACTCTGGGTCATCTAGATCTTCAGACGTAGTAAATTTTCCATTTTTAATAAAGTAAACAGAGTCGTTTTCTTTTTTGGTAAGTTCTGCAATAATGGTACCACCGCTTTGCTCGGTTCTAGAATTAAAAATCAAAGCTTTTTTACTTACCGTATTAAAAATGATTGAATCAGGCTCTACCACATTTTGTCCTTGGGTAAACACAGGAGCTTGGGTATATACTCCTGCAGAGTCCTTTAATCTACCAGCATACACAAGATTTTTATTGTGGTCTATAACTATAACACCAGCAGTAATATTCATATCACCATAGTTTACTTCGGCTTCGTTATATAAGGTGGTTTGCTGTAAGCGTTGATTCAATCTTACATAATCTTTTGCTTTATACTTAACAATATCTGTTAGAAACTCTTTTTTCTTTGGTAGTGTATCTGTAAGCGTGCTATCAATCTCTGTTATAGCAGGAGGTGTTGTTAGTAATGAATCAATGTTAACAATAGTGGTGTCATTTACAGTTTTTGGTTTAATAGGCTCATTAGTTTTTGGGAACTCTTGAGCTAAGCAAAACATGTTGATAAACACGGTAAAACTTAGGGTAAAAAGTATATGAAAGCTTTTTGTACGCAATGCTTTTAGATGTATTTTTGTAAAAGTATGGCTCGGTTTTTGAATTGCCAAAATTACATATATTTTTTATGATTAATTTATTTTTCAATTAATTTATCAAAAGTGCGCAATTACCATTATTGTTAGGATAGTGGCGATTTTTAAAATAAACCGAAAGTAATAACCGTTAACATAAATATGAAAACGACCTTACAATATGCAATCGTATGGATTGCACTAATATTTACAAGTTTTTTAACATCTGCTGAAGCATTTCAAAAAGGCAATGATAAGTTTGTTGTGGTGCTTGATGCTGGTCATGGAGGAAAAGATCCTGGAAGACCAACAAAGCATGGTTATAAAGAAAAGGATATTGCATTAAAAATGGTGCTTAAAGTTGGAGCAGAACTAGAAAAGCATTCAGATATTGAGGTCATTTATACTCGTAAAACAGATGTGTTTTTAGAACTGCATGAGCGTGCAAAAATTGCCAATAAGAAAGATGCAGACTTGTTTATCTCAATTCATTGTAATGCTCACAATTCTCAAGCCTATGGCACAGAAACATATGTACTTGCCACTAGAGCCAATAATAAGAATATAGAAATTGCAAAAAAAGAAAATGAAGTTATTTTCCTAGAGTCTAATTACGAACAACATTATGAGGGTTTTGATCCTAATTCGCCAGAGTCGTTAATTAGTTTAGGTATAATTCAAGAAGCATATATTGATCAAAGTATACAACTGGCAAGATATATTGAAGATAATTTTAGTCAAAAAATAAAGCGCAAAAGTAGAGGTGTGAAGCAAGCCGGCTTTTGGGTATTACACAACACATATATGCCTAGCGTATTGATTGAAACAGGATTTATTACTAATAAAAGAGAAGGAGATTATTTGAATTCAAAAAAAGGACAAAGAGAAGTTTCAAATTCTATTTACAAAGCCATAATGGGTTATAAACAACAATTAGATCTTAACGTTGGCGAGCATATTTATAATGAAGAAACCTCTACTAATGAAGTAGTGTCAGAAACTCCTTTGATATATAGTAATATAGTGTTTAAAGTACAAATTGCAGCTAGTTCAAGAGACTTAGAAACAAAGCCTTACAACTTTAAGGGGTTAAGTGATATATCCAGAGAAAAGAAAGGAAGTCTTTATAAATATTATTATGGATATACTTCAGATTATAATGAGATTAGACGTTTAGAAAATATAGCAAAAGAAAAAGGTTATAGCAGTAGTTTTGTAGTTGCATTCCAAGAAGGGAAACAAATCAAACTTTCAGATGCTCTAAAAACTACATCTAATTAGAAACATTCTTTATATATTTATCATTAATTTTGTTTTAACCAAATAATCAAAATTTTGAAAATCTCAAGAGAAGTAAAAACAGCAGTATTAGTCATTTCTGGTATTTTACTATTCATTTTCTTATTTAATTACTTAAAAGGAGAAAATTTATTCGACTCCCAAGATACATACTATACAGAGTTTGACTACAATGCACTTAGTAAGTCTTCTCCTGTGACTGTAAAGGGAAATACGGTTGGAAAAATCAAAAATATTATTTTCGATTATGAAACTGGAAAAACTAGAGTTTCATTTACCGTAGATGAGCAATTAAAATTTTCTAAAAACAGTAAGATCAGATTATATGAAACAGGCCTAATGGGTGGAAATGCACTTGCTATTATTATTAGTGAAGAAGGCGAGATAGCTCAATCAGGTGATTTTCTTAAATCTGAAGTTGAAGAAGGTCTTGTCACCAGCTTAACAAAAAACTTCTCAGGAGTGGGTAGTGAGTTAGGAACTACATTGAAGGCTGCTGATACACTTTTGGTTAATTTGAATGCACTTGTTACTGACAATTCTGACAATGGTATAAAAAATGCTATCGCTGAGCTTAATGCTACGATGAAATCGTTTAAAGCAGTATCGTATTCAATAAATACACTTGTTAATAAAAATGATGAAAAGCTCGCTTCTGTTCTTGCCAATGTCGATTCTATTACGAGAGACCTTTCGGTCATTACTGGAGATTTAAAACAAGTAAAACTATCTGAAACTGTTGCAGAACTTGATAAAACTTTGAGTTCAGTAAACATGCTTATCGAAAACATTCAATCAGGAAAAGGAACTATTGGTAAGCTTTTAAAAGACGAAGGTCTATACGATAATTTAGAAGCTGCGTCAAAAGAAATGGAAGAATTAATCAGAGATATTAAACTGCACCCAGCACGGTATAGACGTATTTTATCTAAAAAAGAAATACCCTATACACCACCAAAAGAAGATCAAAATAACTAGACTGCACTATGAGTTACTTACCACAAATATTATTTGCCATCGCTCTGATAGCTGGTATTGGCTATTTTACAAGAAATGTAAAAAAACTCATTAGAAATATAAAACTTGGTAAAGATATCGACGTGTCTGACAATACTTCACTACGTTGGAAGAATATGTCCATGATTGCTTTAGGGCAAAGTAAGATGGTAAAACGACCTATTGCAGGTATTCTGCATATAATTGTTTATCTAGGTTTTGTAATTATCAATATTGAAGTACTAGAAATTATTATTGACGGACTCACAGGTAAGCATCGTATTTTCTCTTCTCTTGGAAGCATATATGGATTTTTAATAGGCACTTTTGAAATTTTAGCAGTTCTAGTACTCATTACTGTAATTATATTTTGGCTAAGACGTAATGTGATTAAGCTTAAACGCTTTTTGAGTTCTGAAATGAAAGGTTGGCCTAAAAGTGATGGTAATATCATTCTTTATTTTGAAGTGGTGTTGATGTGTCTGTTCTTAACGATGAATGCTACCGACCTTAAGTTTCAAGCTATGGATTCAGGTAATATTATTAGTCAATTTATTGCACCTTGGTTTAGTAATTTGCCTGAAAGTACACTTCACTTAATTGAAAGAACGACTTGGTGGTTGCACATATTAGGCATTTTAGTATTTTTAAATTATTTATACTTCTCTAAACATTTACATATTCTTCTAGCATTTCCTAATACATACTACGGAAAGTTAACACCAAAAGGGCAATTCAATAATCTAGAAGCTGTAACGAAGGAAGTTAAAATGATGATGGATCCTAATATTGATCCTTTTGCAGCAGCACCTGAAGGTGCAGAAGATGCTGTTCCTGAAAAGTTTGGAGCTAGCGATGTGCAAGATTTAAGCTGGGTTAACTTATTAAATGCATATACCTGTACAGAATGTGGTCGTTGTACAAGTGAATGTCCAGCAAATCAAACTGGAAAAAAATTATCACCTCGTAAAATTATGATGGATACACGAGATCGTTTGGAAGAGGTTGGTAAAAATATAGATGCTAATAACGGAGAGTTCAAAGATGATGGGAAACAATTATTAGGAGATTACATTACCAATGAAGAACTTTGGGCTTGTACAAGTTGCAATGCCTGTGTTGAAGCTTGCCCTGTTAGTATTGATCCTTTGAATATCATAATGCAAATGCGCCAATATTTAGTTATGGAGCAAAGTGCTGCACCTACTGAACTCAATAATATGATGACTAACATTGAGAATAATGGAGCGCCTTGGCCATATAACCAAATGGATAGACTCAATTGGAAAAACGAGTAATAATTAGTTAAGCAACTAAAAGAATAAATTATGAGCGAACAACTCAACGTGCCAACTATGGCAGAATATATGACTCAAGGTAAACAACCAGAAGTATTATTTTGGGTAGGTTGTGCCGGTAGCTTTGATGATAGAGCAAAAAAAATTACTAAAGCATTTGTGCGACTATTAAATAAAGCAAATGTAGAATTTGCCGTTTTAGGTACTGAAGAAAGTTGTACTGGAGATCCTGCTAAACGTTCGGGAAATGAATTTTTATTTCAAATGCAAGCCGTCACAAATATTGAGGTATTAAATGCTTATGAGATTAAAACTATTGTTACTGCTTGTCCGCATTGTTTCAATACGATTAAGAATGAATATCCAGGATTGGGAGGTAATTACAATGTAATGCACCACACACAGTTTTTAAAAAATTTATTGAATGATGGTCGATTAACGGTTGAAGGCGGTCAGTTTAAAGGAAAACGAATTACATTTCATGACCCTTGTTATTTGGGTAGAGCTAATGATGTCTATGAAGCGCCAAGAGATCTGATAAGGAAGTTAGACGCTGAATTAGTAGAAATGAAATCTTGTAAATCTAGAGGACTTTGCTGTGGAGCTGGAGGAGCTCAAATGTTCAAAGAACCAGAAAAAGGAAATAAAGATGTTAATGTAGAGCGTACTGAGCAAGCACTTGAGACGAAACCAGAAATTATAGCTGCTGGTTGTCCGTTTTGCAACACCATGATGACAGATGGTGTGAAAGCAAAAGAGCGAGAAAGCGATATTGAGGTTATGGATATTGCAGAACTAATTGCTAATGCGCAAGACTTATAAAATGATTAGAGAGAAGCTTCCCGTAAAAACTATAATTAAAAATGGTATATATAACGGATTGTTTTTCGCGCTATCAATGGCAGTAGTTAATTATTTTTACGACGTGCCATTCTCAATTTTAAAATTTTTATTTCACTTCTTATGTTTTGGGCTTTTTATGGCTCTGGCATTTAGATACAAATACACCAAAGACGAGCATTAAAAAGGTCATAATTAAAAATTAATTAAGATGTCTAAAGTAGATAAAAAACAAGTTGTAACTGCAGCTTTGGTAGGTGGTATTATTTTCTGTCTAATTGTTATAGGAATAGATTATTTACTTGGAAGAGATTTTTCATGGAGTCGACTAACCTTCTATTTCATTTTTGCTACGATCATGTATGGTTATTTAACTTACCGAAACTTTAAAAAACATAAAAAATAAAGCCTTAATACAAATAGGCTAAAAGAATTTAAATGATATGTTTACAAACCATCAAATACAAATTCAAAGCCTTCCCAAGGTTGATGATATTAATTTTACAAACGTAGAGAAGTCTTATTTCAGCATTATACTTTTTAATCTAATTATTACCTACGGATTAATTGCTTCAGTATTTACCGTTTTTAAGGTTTTTTCTAATAGAGAAGGTTTTCAAGAATTGTATTGGTGGTTAATTGTTGTATTGGTCTTTCTTTTCCTTATTCAAGTAATTGTGTACAAAGTTGGCTTCAGTAAACGTAAATACGCAATGCGTGAAAAAGATATTTCATATTCTGAGGGATTGATTACAACCTCAACAACCACATTGCCTTTTAATAGAATTCAACATATAGAGATTCAACGTTCTTTTTTATCAAGAAAATTAAATCTCTCTACGCTAAAGATCTATTCGGCCGGTGAATCTGGTGGAGATCTTTCTATAAAGGGACTACCAAAAGAAACAGCAGAAAACATGAATGCTTTTTTAACCAATATCATTAATGAACGACTTTAGTTTTGATTCGCCATCTAGACAATCTTCAAAAGGGATTATAGTCATATTTGGCGTTAGTCTCTATAAGTTTATCAAACGTGTTGCGATATTTTTCTTAATATTCTTTGTGCGTTTTGTAGATGTTTATGCCACAAAAGTGATCCTTGGGGCTTGTATTGGTGTTTTGTTTTTTATAGCGTATTCATTGTTAAAATATGTAAATTTTAAGTTTTATGTAACCGAAGATTATTTCATTTTACATCAAGGAATACTTAACAAAGAGGAAACCTCAATAGCCAAAACTAAGATTCAAAACGTTTACATCAAACAAAACTTTATTCAGCAACTCATAAATGTTGTTTCGCTATCTATTGAAACTGCTGGAGATAATAAAACCGAAATTGAAATTCAGGCATTAACAGTTGCAAAAGCAAATGCACTTAAACGCGTATTGCTTGAAAACAGAGCTCAAGAGCAGTATGAAACCACTAAAAATGATGGGTCATTATATTACAAAGTTTCAATTAAAAAGTTACTTTTAGAGGGCGTTTCAGAAAATCATTTTAGAAGCTTTATTTTTATTCTATTCTTTATCATTGGTCTTTATAACGATTTTAAAGATTTTCTTGAATCACTAAATATAAAAACCAGATTTGATGGTTATTTTGCATTTTCTGATACAGAGATATTAAGCCTTCTTATTTTTAATTTCGCACTGGTTTTCGTGTTATTATTTATAGCCTTTCTTTTCTCGTTGATAAAAACTTTTTTAGAGAATTTTAATTTGAAAGTTACCAGTACAAACAAAGGCTTAGAAATATCAAAAGGTCTATTCAATAAAGTCAGTTTAGTTCTCGAACCCAATCGTATTCAGAATACAATTGTAAAAACAAATAGGCTTAAACAATGGTTAGGGTTGTATAAACTTAATTTCACCCAGGCCATGGTAAATAAGAAACAGCAAAAACACTTCACTATCATTGGTCTAAACAAATTTAAAGTAGATGAATTGATTCAAAAATTTTATCCAAACATCTTTTCATCTGTTGTGAAATTGAAACCCGAAAAGTATTTCATTTACAGAAGCACTTTATCTTATATCATAGTTTTGGCTCTGTTGAATTTGATCTTTAGTTTCATATCAGTTGAACTATTCTTAATTAATATTCCTTTTGTCATTTTTGCGTCCTTATCTATAATTTACAGTTATAAAAAAGCATATTATAGTATAGATGAGAACTATTTGATTGTTGGGTCAGGTAAATTAGTAGATATCAATACTAATTTTTTAGAACTTCATAAGGTGCAAGGTGTAGCACTAAAGCAAACCATTTTTCAAAAGAGAAGAACTTTAGCTTCAGTTATGGTTTACTCATCTACAAATGCAGTTACAATTCCTCATATAAAAGAAGAGAATGCAAAAAGTATTATAGATTTTTTACTATTTAAAATAGAATCTAGTAAAAAAGATTGGATGTAAAATTTGTATTTTTGCGACAGAAAAAGAAAAATTATGCTAGTTGATTTTAGTACATTACCTGAAGAATCAAGAGTTTGGATATATCAAGCCAATCGCTCATTTACCGATAATGAAATTAAAGAAATAGAAGAAAGACTAAACATTTTCATTTCTAATTGGACAGCCCATGGAAGCGATTTGCAATCGGCATATACCATTAAATATAAACGTTTCATTGTTATTGCATTAAATCAAAACCTTAATAAAGCTACAGGTTGTAGTATTGATGCCTCAGTTCATTTCATTCAGCAATTGGAAAAAGATTATAATGTAGATCTTATGGACAAGATGAATGTATCATACAAGCAAGGCGAGTACATTGCTTACAAACCGTTGTTAGATTTTAAAAAAATGGCAAAAGATAAAGCGGTTTCAAAAAACACCATAGTTTTCAATAATATGGTTACTAATATTGCTGAGTTCAACGAAAATTGGGAAGTACCAGCTAGTGAGAGCTGGCATAGCAGATTTTTAAAATAATCGAGTTACATTAGGTATGAGCAAAGACATTTTTTTACTCAATATATCTGGGCAAGACAAACCAGGTTTAACATCTGGTTTAATGGGTGTTTTGTCACATTATGGTGCCAAAGTGTTAGATATAGGACAAGCTAATATACACGACACACTATCTTTAGGTTTCATGTTTGAAATTGACGCAGGAAATAATTCTGCTTCAGTACTCAAAGACCTTCTTTTTAAAGCTTATGAGCTAGGTGTAACTGCTAAATTCTCACCCATTTCACTACAGGATTACGAAAGCTGGGTACAATTGCAAGGTAAAGATCGTTACATCATTACCATACTAGGCGAGAAACTATCTGCCGAGCAAATATCTAAAGTTACTGAAGTGATTTCTGAAAAAAACTTGAATATAGATGCTATCAAGCGTCTAACAGGAAGAACGTCTTTAGTGAAAACTGAAGAATATTCACGCGCGTCAATTCAACTGTCAATTAGAGGGAAAATAGATTGCAAAGCAGATTTTACTGAAAAATTTATGCAAATCTCAAGAGAATTAGACGTTGATATTGCATTTCAAGAAGATAACATTTTTAGAAGAAATAGACGACTGGTATGTTTTGATATGGACTCTACACTTATACAGGCCGAAGTAATTGATAAACTAGCTGATTTAGCAGGTGTTGGTGAAGAAGTAAAAGCTATTACTGAATCTGCAATGCAAGGTGAAATAGATTTCAATGAAAGTTTTAAACAGCGAATGAAACTTTTAAAAGGTCTTAAAGAAGAAGTACTTCATGATGTTGCTGTAAACTTACCCATAACCAAAGGCGCTAAACGATTAATTGATACGCTAAGGAGTTACGGGTTTAAGACTGCAATCCTATCTGGCGGATTCACCTATTTTGGGGAATACTTGAAAAAGGAGTTAGGCATGGATTATGTCTATGCCAATCAATTAGAAATAAAAGATGGCGTTTTAACAGGAGGTTATATAGGTGATATTGTAGATGGTAACAAAAAAGCTGAGTATCTGCAAGAAATTGCAAAAAAGGAAGGAATAGACATTAGTCAAACCATAGCAGTAGGTGATGGTGCAAACGATTTACCTATGCTTAATTTAGCTGGATTAGGTATCGCTTTTCATGCCAAGCCAAAAGTAAAGAATAATGCGCAAAGCTCAATATCAAGCATTGGTCTTGATGGTGTGCTTTATCTTTTAGGATACCACGATAGACATATAGATTTAATTGAATAACAACTCGTAAAATTTGTTTACAACCTTCTTTATAAATCTATCTTAAAGTCTTTATACTTCCTCTTAAAAATACTATTTTGGCATAGTTTTTAGTTCTAATTTAAGAACAACACCTTAAAGACCAAATGTTTTATGCGATATATAGTGTCCCTCATTGCAATGTTACTTTTCTCTTTTTCTTCAATATCTGCACAAGATGTTCAACACCCTTTGCTAGATGATAATGTTGAGGCGCAACAAAAATGGGTTGATAGCCTATACAATACAATGAATTTAGAAGAAAAGGTTGGTCAACTGTTTATGGTTAGAGCCTTTTCAAACCAACCTAAAGCTCATGAAAATACTATTGCAAAGCTTATCAATGAACATCATATTGGAGGTTTAATTTTCTCAAGTGGAGGACCAGTTAGGCAAGCCAAACTAAATAATTTATATCAAGCCATTTCAAAAACACCTCTATTAATTGGGATGGATGCAGAATGGGGTTTGAGTATGCGTTTAGACTCTACATATGCATTTCCATGGAATATGACCTTAGGTGCAATCAAAGAGAATAAATTAATAGAAAAAACTGGTTATCAAATAGGTGAGCATTGCAAGCGTATAGGCGTTCATTTTAATTTTGCTCCTGTAGTAGACATAAATACAAATCCTAAGAACCCAATTATTGGTAATCGCTCGTTTGGAGAAGATCGCGATAATGTTACTATTAAGGCTTCTGCATTCATGAAAGGAATGCAAGATGCTGGTGTTTTGGCAAATGCAAAACATTTTCCTGGCCATGGTGATACAGAAACAGATTCTCACAAAACATTACCAACCATAAGTTTTAGTGAAAAGCGAATCGATTCTGTTGAATTATATCCATACCGAAGATTAATTAAAGAAGGCTTGTCTAGTGTTATGGTTGCGCATTTGAATGTGCCAAGTCTAGAAGCCAGAGACGGATTTCCTTCGTCTTTATCAAAACATATCGTAACCGATATTTTAAAAGATTCGTTAGGGTTTAAAGGTTTAATCTTTACAGATGCATTAGAGATGAAAGGCGTTTCAAATTTTAGTGCACCTGGTGATATTGATTTAGCCGCATTTAAAGCAGGAAATGACGTTCTGTTAATTTCAGAAGATGTGCCTAAGGCCATTGAGAAAATTATTGATGCATACAATAAAAAAGAAATATCTGAAGTGCGTTTGGCACATTCAGTAAAAAAAATATTGATGGCTAAATATAAAGTAGGATTGAATAATTATAGCCCAATAGGTACAGTAACATTAGTCGAAGACCTCAATCGCATAAAAGACGATTTGCTTTACGAAGAGTTACTTGAAAGTGCAATAACAGTTGTTAGGAACAAATCAGAACTATTGCCTTTAAGGAATTTACAAACTAAAAAAATTGCATACGTTCAATTTGGAGATGATGATGGGTCTACCTTTTATAAAGAACTTAAAAAGTATACTAAAGTACATGAGATAAAGGCTGAAAAGTTAGATGAAATGATCACCAAACTTCAAAATTACAATACTGTAATCATTGGTTTGCATCGCTCAAATGCTAATCCTTGGGAAAAATTCGAATTCACCGATAAAGAGTTGGTTTGGTTGTACGAAATAGCTCGGACTAATACCGTAGTTTTAGATATTTTCACAAGACCTTATGCGCTTATCGATTTACTTTCTATAGAGAATATAGAAGGTATAGTAATGAGTTATCAAAATAGTGAAATTGCTCAACAAAAATCGGCTCAAGCTATTTTTGGGGCCATTCCAGTTGTGGGTCAGTTACCTGTATCGGCTGGCGAATATTTTAAACTTGGTGCTGGATTCACCTATAATGCTTTACAAAGCCTGAGTTATGGTTTGCCAGAACGTGTTGGAATGAGTTCAGAAATGCTCAAACGTGTTGATTCTATTGCCAACTATGCAGTAGATAATAAAATGACACCAGGAATACAATTATTAATTGCAAGAAAAGGAAAAGTCATTTATAATAAGAATTTTGGAAAACACACCTACGATGGAAAGCAAAAAGTGAAATTTGAAGATGTATACGACGTGGCATCGCTTACAAAGATTTTGGCTACTTTACCTTTGATAATGGAGTTGGACGAAAAGGGAGTTATTTCATTAAATACGAAACTGTCAAAACTGCTTCCAGAATATGCCACTTCAAATAAAAAAGATGTAACAATCAAGCAGATGCTTTCTCATTATGCGAGACTAAAACCTTGGATTCCATTTTATGTTGCTACATTAGACTCAGTGACCAAAAAACCAGACCTTAAGTATTATAGAAAAGCATCTAGTTCTAAGTTTAGTATTAAAGTTGCTGAAGACATGTATCTGCGAAAAGACTATCCAGATTCAATTCAGAAAATAATTAAAGAAAGTGATCTGTTATCTAGATTGCGCTATCGATATAGTGATATGCCTTATTACATCTTAAAAAAATATATTGAGAAGTATTACGACAAAACATTAGATGAGCTAGTTCAAGACCATTTTTATCAGTCTTTAGGCGCTAATTATACAACTTATAATCCCTCAGTGAAATTTAGTGATTTAAATATTATTCCAACCGAGATTGATGACTACTTTAGACATCAAAAAATACAAGGCTATGTACACGATATGGGAGCTGCAATGCAGAATGGTGTAGGCGGACATGCTGGTGTTTTTAGTAATGCTAATGATGTTGCTAAGATTATGCAACTCTATTTACAAAAGGGATATTATGGAGGGAAACGCTATTTTAAAACACAAACATTAGATAAGTTCAATAAATGTTACTATTGTGATAGTAATAACAGACGAGGAATTGGGTTTGATAAACCGCAATTAGGAGATGAAGGTCCAACTTGTGGATGCCTATCAATGACAAGTTTTGGTCATTCAGGATTTACAGGAACTTATGCTTGGGCAGATCCTGAAGAAGAAATCGTATATATTTTTCTAGCGAACAGAACCTATCCAAAAGCAGGAAAGAATTTACTACTAAGAGAAAATATAAGAACAAATATTCAAGAGGCCATCTATGATGCTATTATTGAATAAACCATATCATAAATCATGAAAATAGGAATTGTATGTTATCCAACATTTGGAGGAAGTGGAGTTGTAGCTACCGAATTAGGTTTAGAATTGTCTAAACGCGGACATGAGATTCACTTTATTACTTACAGTCAGCCTGTGCGCTTAGAGTTATTAAGCAATAATGTACATTACCACGAGGTCAATGTTCCAGAATATCCATTGTTTTTATATCAACCTTATGAGCTTGCATTGTCAAGTAAATTAGTTGATATGGTAAAATTACATCACATAGAAATTTTGCATGTTCATTATGCTATTCCTCATGCATATGCAGCTTACATGGCGAAAAAAATGTTACAAGAAGACGGTATTTATGTTCCAATTGTAACCACACTTCATGGAACAGATATTACGCTTGTTGGAAGTCATCCTTTTTATAAACCAGCTGTGACCTTTAGTATCAATAAATCAGATGCAGTAACTTCAGTATCTCAAAGTTTAAAGGATGATACATTACGACTCTTTAATATTAAAAATGATATTGAGGTTGTACCAAATTTTATCGATTTAAGCAAGCATGAAAATAATTTTACAGATTGCCAGCGTGATATGATGGCTACAGAAGATGAAAAGATCATCACGCATATCAGTAACTTTAGAGAAGTAAAACAAATACCTGATGTGATCAAGGTGTTTTATAACATTCAGAAAGAAATGCCTGCAAAGCTAATGATGGTTGGTGAAGGACCAGAACGAGAACCTGCTGAGCGTTTATGTGCCAAATTAGGCATCAGTGATAAGGTTATTTTCTTTGGAAACAGTAATGAGATCGATAAGATCCTATGTTTTAGCGATTTATTCTTATTGCCATCATTAACAGAAAGTTTTGGTTTAGCTGCATTAGAAGCTATGGCTTCGGGAGTTCCAGTTATCTCTAGTAATACAGGAGGTATACCAGAAGTAAATATTAGTGGTGTTTCGGGTTATTTGAGTGCTGTAAACGATATTGATAGCATGTCTAAGAACGCCATTCATATTTTAAGTGATGCTAAGCGCTTAGCAACGTTTAAACGGAATGCTAAAGAGGCATCAAAAAAGTTTGGAATCCATCAAGTGGTTCCTCAATATGAAAAGATTTATGAAGACACATTGCGTAAGTGTATGGTGCTTTAGAGTTATGGTAAAACTAATTTTTTTGTAAGTATTTTTCTGGAATTTTATAGTCTTCAGATTCAAAGGTCCATACCATATTAGCGATCCACCATCTGCCTTTATGATTGATCAAATGATAGCTATTAATTCCTCGTTCTTCTGTGCCTTCAGAATCTTTACCATAAAAACTTTGAAATACACTAGCCAATCCATTATACTCTTCAACTACCTTACCTAATTCGTATTCCTCAAACCCTCTATCGTAATACACATCTTTCATCGACTCAATGAAGTCCTCAAGATTTGCTGTCTGTATTGGGATGTCATAGTTTTTATCATTTGAGAATACCGTAAATGTAGCAGTAGGAAGAAATAAATTCTTAAAAGCTTCCCAGTCTCTCTTTTTTCCTTCTTCACCAGAAATAATATTTAGCATTTCTGTTAGAATACCATCAATACTATTTACAGCCAAAGTATCTGAAACTGGTTTGTTTTGAGCGTTTGAATTAATTGCTAAGTAAAAAAATAGTAGAAAAATAAGAGGTTTCATGATTTTAATTTTAATTTCATTTCTAATTGAGTAATAAAAGGCTTGAGTCCAATACCAGTTAAAAAATTAATTGCCGATTTTGAGGTTTCATCAACGTTTATAATTGAAAGGTTTTTGTCATAATTTTCACTTAAATAGGTAACTAGAGCTTTAGCAACATCTTTATTTCTATATTCTTTGCAAACAGCTAGTTGTTGCATGCGTTTAGTTTTTGGGTGGTAAATCAGATATCCTATAAGTTCATTGTTAGAGTAAGCACCTATAAGTTTATGCTGTATTTTTAACTGCTCGATGCTTTGTCTAGAATTTTGCCAAGAGGGTAATACATCCCAAAACGATTGCATTACCGACCAGTTATAGTCGGAAATTTCTCGAATATTAAAAATTGTCTCGATTGGTGCAATTGAAAGTTCTCCTTTGAAACAGATTAACCTTCTTTCTGAATAATAGCCTACATTTTCATAGGATTTTATAGCAGGATGATTTTCGGAAATGACCTCCAAGAGTAGATGATCAAAGCTTTTAGCTCTCAGTATTGGTAGGATGAAGTCATACATGCGCTGAGTGAGTTTACGCCCTCTTTTTTCAGGTATGACACCTGTAGCTCCATTGTAAATTACAGATTTACAATTCAACTTGGCTTTTCCATGTAAAATAAAACCAATAAGTTTTTCGTTTTCGAATGCGCCAACAGATAGGTCTAGCTTTGTTTGATCTGCCTTTAACTTAGATTGAAACTGATCTAGTGTTAATTGCAATGGTATAAAATAATCTGAGAATGCTAAATTGAAGACTTCTAAAAGTTCTGTATCACTAACACCATTAAGAGTCTTTATATTCATTTTGAGATATTAATACAATTGATATGACTAAGTTAGTAAAAAAGAAATATTATCTTTTAGAAATAAAATCAATAGAGAATAATGAAAAAAAGCTTACAAATTGGGAATGGAATTGCATTGGGTTCAACGATAACTATTAATTATTTATCAAATACTGGTGTGATGAATAACACAACAATAGGTGAAGTATCTGGAGGTTTAAAGACGTTATTTACACCTGCCAGTTATGCTTTTGCAATTTGGGGATTAATCTATTTGTTATTATTAGGTTTTATAATCTATCAAGGAAGAAGTTTATTTGTAAAGGTAAGAGATGATGATTTTGTTTTAAAGATTGGATGGTGGTTCATTTTATCTTGTGTAGCTAATAGTTTATGGGTTTTTAGTTGGATTTATGGGTACACAGGTTGGTCATGTATATTTATTTTTATGGTTTTGGTCTCATTACTTAAGATCGTTTGGAACAATCGCATGGAATTATGGCATGCGCCAATATCGGTTACTTTATTTTTATGGTGGCCATTTGTTATATATAGTGGTTGGATAGCTGTTGCTAGTATAGCTAATGTTTCTGCTTATTTAGTGAAAATAGATTGGAATGGGTTTGGTTTGTCACCAGTAATTTGGACAGTACTAATGATTTGCGTTGCTACATTCGTTAATCTTGCCATCACTTGGAAGCGAAACATGCGTGAATTTGCACTCGTTGGCGCTTGGGCTCTAGTAGCCATTGGCATTGCTAACCATGAAACTGAAACTGTTGTGGCTGCAAGTGCTTTTGCCACAGCAGGAGTATTAGTTTTGAGCAGTTGTATTCACGGATTAAAGAACTTGAAAACAAATCCTTTTATAAAACTAATGACTAAAAAGAAATGATTCATAAAAAACGATCATACTTTTTCTAGCAAAGATAGACTGTCGAATAAATTAACTGTACCTTTGCAATCAATAAAAGAATGGTACTATAAGTTAGACGATCATTCGCCAACTAATTTATATGTCATTTCAATCTTTAGGCTTATCTGATGCCTTACTAAAAGCAATTAGTAAAAAAGGATATACAGAACCAAGTCCAATTCAAGAAAAAGCCATTCCTCCAGTTTTAGAAGGTCGCGATGTTCTTGCATCTGCACAAACTGGAACAGGGAAAACCGCAGGTTTCACCTTACCTTTACTGCATTATTTATCAGAAAATCCTAAGCAAAAATTTAGACCCATTCGTGCACTTATTTTAACGCCAACAAGAGAGTTAGCAGCTCAAGTGTATGAAAGTGTGAAGGATTACAGCGAGTTTTTAAATATTAGTAGTACCGTCATTTTTGGAGGTGTTAATCAGAAACCTCAGGTAGCAACATTACGAAGAGGTATTGACGTGTTAATTGCTACTCCTGGACGTTTACTCGACTTACATAATCAAAATTTATTGTCTATAAAACGCGTAGAGGTATTTGTACTAGATGAAGCCGATCGTATGCTAGATATGGGGTTTTTAAGAGACATTGAACGCATTATGAAACTAATGCCAGATAAGCGACAAAATTTGATGTTCTCGGCAACCTTTTCTAAAGATATAAGAAAATTAGCTAATGGAATCCTCAACCAACCAGTACAAGTTGAAGCCACGCCAGAGAATTCTACTGTTGATGCCATTTCTCAAAAAGTATATCGTGTTGCTAAGAATAAAAAAACGGGCTTAATTATTAAATTAATCTCTGAAGGAAATTGGAAACAAGTTTTAGTATTTACTAGAACAAAACATGGCGCTAATAAACTAACAAAAAAAATGCTTTCTGCAGGTATAAGTGCTGCTGCTATTCATGGTAATAAAAGCCAAGGTGCAAGAACCAAAGCTTTGGCTGGTTTTAAAAGCGGAAAAGTACGTGTTTTAGTTGCAACAGATATAGCAGCTAGGGGATTAGACATACCATTGTTACCACATGTAGTAAATTTTGAATTGCCTAATATTTCTGAAGATTATGTACACAGAATTGGTAGAACAGGTAGAGCTGGAGCCAACGGACAAGCATTATCTTTGGTTAGTGCTGATGAAACAAGCTATTTAAGGTCTATAGAAAAACTAATTGGTGAAAAAATTGAGATAGAGATCATTGAAGGTTTTGAACCAGATCCAAATGCTTCAACTGAACCTGTTAAACCTGGTCAGAATAGACAACGACAGCATTCAAAATCTAATCGATCTGGTAAGAATCAGAATAAACGAAATAATACAAGACGTCGTGGTGATAGACGCAACTAAATGACCATTGGTTTAAAATATAAAATACTAGAGGTTTGTGATAAAAAAATTGCTCAAAAAGCAGACCAGTAAATATTTCTTTTTATGCCTTTTTTAAAAACAATAATGATGATCCAGAGGAGCTAATTGAAGTTGCGACTTGGTGGATTGAAACTCATCAATTGAGTCATTTTGAAAAAAGCAGTTAAGATTAGGAAAATGATTCAACAGCTGTAATGGAAACTCAAAAGAATAACCCGCTTCATGGTATTAAGTTAGAACAAATCATTACTGATTTGCAAGCTCATTACGGTTGGGAGTATATGGCATACCAAATTAATATTAGATGTTTTACTCATGATCCATCTGTGAAATCAAGTTTAAAATTTTTAAGACGAACACCTTGGGCAAGAACAAAGGTTGAAGCGTTGTATTTAAATATGCTTAAAAACAGATGAATATCACAGATTTTGTTCAGCGATAATTTTAGCTAATTTTTTGTCTTTTTTTCTATTTAAATAGCGTCGTAAAACACCACCTTTAACACTGTTAACGTCAAACTCAACAATAAAGGCTTCATCATCAATACGAGAGACTATTCTGTAGATTTTTTTAATATCAATACGATTTATAATGGTGTGAATAATATCAAAATCTTGCATTTCGCCTTTACTACCAAATCCTTTTTTACCTTTATAAATGGTCATTCCTGCACCAAGGTCTTTTATGATAGCAAGTTTAATTGTCTCATATTCTTTTGAAACAATAGTAACACCTATAAAATCTTCAAACCCTTCAATAACCAAGTCAGTTACTTTTGCTGTAACGATATAAGTAAGTATCGAGTATAAAGCAACTTCAACAGAAATTAAAAATGCTGTAATAGTAAATAGAATTACATTAAACAAGAGTATAACTTTGCCTATACTAATACCAAATCTATCATTGACGAACACACCTAAAATTTCTGAACCATCAAGAACAGAGCCATTCCGAATAGAAATACCAATTCCTGAGCCTAGAAATAAACCACCAAAAATTGAAATTAATAGTTTGTCATCTGTAATGGTTTCAAAATTTTCAAAATGAATAAATAAAGCCAGTCCCAAAATACTAATAATAGATTTAACAATAATGCGCTTTGAAACTGTGTAATAACCCAAAATCAAAAAAGGAATACTGAAAATAATCAATAAATAAGAAATATTGACATCTACAAAAGTTTTGATTAATAGTGAAACGCCTGTAACGCCTCCATCTAAAAAACCATTAGGTAGTAAGAAGGCTTTTAAGCCAATACTTGCCAAAACAATTCCTAAAAAAACTTGAAAATATTCAGAAATTAATTTGTAGTACTTGGTTCGTTTTGTAATCATAGCTATATCAATTATTAAGCATAGTATTGCTTATGAATATGAGTCCATTATGCAAAGAATCTTTCCAAAATTCCCAAGTATGCTTACCGTCTCTCACACGATATTCATGAGGGATTTCCTTTTTTGTTAGATCAATATGTAATTGCGCATTACCTACGGTTAAAAAATCATCGTCACCACAATCAAAGTATATTTTTACTGTCTTTAAAAGTTTAGCAGCTTTAGTATTCACTAAGTGAAGCACATCATAGTCTTTATAGGTTTCAGTAATTCTATCTTTGCCTTTAGAGCCAATGATAGATGGTGAAAGTCGTCCAAAATATGAGTCGAAGCTATCTGATGACTCAGACATAATTTCTTCTTCAGTTGAGATACCAGCACTAAATCCAGCGCATACTCCAAATAGCTCATGATATTTCAATGCTAGTCTTAAACTACCTGCACCTCCCATTGATAATCCAGCTATTCCTCTATACTTCTTATGGTCTTTAACACGATACTTGTTTTCTATGAAAGGAAGAAACTCAGTTATAAGCATATCTTCATATGGATAGGTGTTGTCATCTTTGTTCATATACAAACGATCATCACCATCTGGCATAACGATAACCATTGGTAGGACTTTTCCATTTTCAATAAGTTGGTCTGCCACAGTTTGTAGTTCTCCATGTTTGACCCAATCGGTTTCATCACCAGTAAATCCATTAAGAAGGTATACAATAGGATAGGTGTTTTTTGAGTCGTCAAAACCATTAGGCAAATACACCGAATAATTTATTTCAGTATTCAGTAGTTTACTTGTCATTGAAAGACTTTCTAAAACTTTACTTTGCGCATTGATATTTAATAACGATATAAGCGTAAACGTAAATATTAGTCTTTTCATCAATGAAAATAGTATTTTAAGTCCTATCAAAGATATTAAATAATAGAAGATTAAACCTATACATTACAATTTAAAAACGAAAATCATGTCAATTGTCTTAAGCCTTCATAAACCACTATGCTTACAGCATTGGAGAGATTTAAACTTCTAATATGTTCGTTATGCAAAGGTATTTTATAAAGTTGCTCTTTATAGGTTTTAATCAAATGCTTTGGAAGACCAACAGATTCTTTTCCGAAGATCAAGAACATATCATTTTTAAATGGGATTTTCCAATATAGTTTATGACCATGACTAGAAAAGAAAGCAAATTTCTTATCGTAATGATGATCAAAAAAAGCATCGATTGAGTCGTATATAGTGACGTCTAAATGTTGCCAATAATCTAAACCTGCGCGTTTTAATCTGCTATCATTCAATTCGAAGCCAAAAGGTTTGACTAGATGTAATTTAGATCCAGAGGCCAATGCCAATCTGCCAATATTACCAGTGTTATTTGGAATTTCGGGTTCAAATAAAACGATATTAAGAGCCATTAATTAAGAATAGAGTTAGTGAAGTTTGATATTGAATTTATGCCTTCTTTAGTCAGATGTTTTA
This sequence comes from uncultured Psychroserpens sp., assembly GCF_947503375.1. GTDB lineage: Bacteria > Bacteroidota > Bacteroidia > Flavobacteriales > Flavobacteriaceae > Psychroserpens. The sequence goes on along the minus strand of NZ_CANNDQ010000002.1, from coordinate 475,742 downwards.
TGAATGCACTGCCTATAATAGCACCTTTTGTATATGCAGTTGCTTGTGTGAAAGTTTCATTATTAGAAATACCAAAACCTACAATTTGGGGATTTTTCAATTTCATGTCTGCGATACGTTTAAAATAAGTAGTTTGTTTTTCTCGAAACCCAGAACTGCTTCCTGTGACACCTGCAGAGCTTACCATATAAATAAATCCATTTGAAATAGAATCAATAAACTGTATGCGCTTAATAGAAGTTTGTGGTGTAATCAAAAATATATTTATTAACCCATAGGCTTCAAATATTGATCTATACTGCTCGTTGTATACATCAATTGGTAAATCTGGAATAATAAGACCATCAATTCCAATTACTTTACATGTTTTACAAAATTTTTCAACTCCATATTGAAGGATTGGATTGAAATAACCCATAATAATTAGAGGTATAGTCACATTTTGACGAATACCTTTTAATTGGTCAAACAGTATTTCGGTTGTCATTCCGTTGCTTAGTGCTTTTGTAGAACTTTCTTGTATGGTAGGACCATCTGCTAGAGGATCACTAAAAGGTAAGCCTATTTCAATCATATCAACACCGTTTTTTTCAAGGTCTTGAATAATGCTTACCGTGTCGTTTAAATTTGGATAACCAGCAGAAAAATATATTGATAGAAGCTTCTTGTCTTCTTGTAATTTTTGGTTTATTCTATTCATTTTATATTTTGAAATAGTCAATATAGTTTTGTAAATCTTTATCACCTCTACCTGATAGATTGATCACAATAATATCATCTGTTTTAAATTGTTTATGATTAAAAATGGCCAATGAATGTGAGGTTTCTATAGCAGGAATAATACCTTCAAGCTGACTCAATTCTAAACCAGCAGTCATCGCTTCATCATCTGTAATAGATATAAATTCGGCACGTCCAGACGTATATAAATGTGCATGCATCGGGCCTACGCCAGGATAGTCTAAGCCAGCTGAAATAGAATAAGGTTCAGTAATTTGGCCATCATTTGTTTGCATTAATAGCGTTTTGCTTCCATGAATAATGCCTTCTCGCCCTAGAACAGATGTGGCCGCACTTTTACCAGAGTTGATACCTTTACCAGCTGCTTCAACAGCAATTAAATTAACATTTATATCTTCTAAATAATGATAAAAAGCTCCTGCAGCATTACTGCCACCACCAACACAAGCAATAACATAGTTTGGTTTTGTAGTACCTTCTTTATTTTTGAGTTGCCATTGAATTTCTTCTGAAATAACAGCTTGAAAACGGGCTACCATATCTGGATAAGGATGAGGACCAACAACACTCCCAATAATATAATGGGTATCTACAGGATTATTAATCCAATCACGAATGGCTTCGTTGGTAGCGTCTTTTAAAGTTCGACTACCTGAGAGAGCTGGCCTTACTTCAGCGCCTAACATTTTCATACGTGCAACATTAGGTGCCTGACGAGCAATATCTATTTCTCCCATGTATATGATGCATTTCATATTCATTAAAGCACAAACGGTTGCTGTAGCTACACCATGTTGTCCTGCACCAGTTTCTGCTATGATTCTAGTTTTACCTAAGCGTTGTGCCATTAATATTTGACCGATTGTATTGTTTATTTTATGTGCGCCAGTGTGATTTAAATCTTCACGTTTGAGGTAAATTTTAGTATTGTATTTTTTGCTTAAGCGTTTAGCAAAGTAGAGTGGAGAAGGACGTCCAACATAGTCTTTTAAGAGTTGATCAAATTCAGCTTTGAATGATGGTTCAGCCATAATTTGAAGATAATTCAGCTGTAACTCTTCTATATTTGGATATAGCATTTCTGGGATGTAAGCGCCTCCAAATTCTCCGTAATACCCTTTTTCGTTAATATTATAACCCATGTTGTCTAAGCTTTTCTAGTTCATTTGTATTTTTATAGCCAGGCTTTATTTCAAATTGACTGTTAACATCAATGGCGTAACAGTATTTTGAAGCTTCATTTTTTTTGAAATCCTTTAATTTTTTAATCTCATTAAGCCCAATTCCGCCACTTAAAAAAAAGGGTTTAGAGGATGGGTAGTTATTTAAAATATCCCAATTGAAAGTGTATCCGTTACCTCCTGGTAATTCTCCTTTGGTATCAAATAAAAAGTAATCACAAACATCCTCATAAGGCTTTAAAACTGAAAAGTTGAAATTATTGTTTATACTGAATACTTTGATAACTCCAATGCCATTTTCTTGTAGATACTTGCATAACTTTGGAGTTTCTTGGCCATGAAGTTGGATTGTATTCAAGCTGTGTTTGTTAATCATTGCTATAATATGATCAATTTCAGCGTTTACAAATACACCTACTTTTTTTATTGATTTAGGTAGTTGTGGAATTTGACTCTCAAAATACCGTTTTGATTTCTCATAAAATATAAAGCCCAAATAATCTGGTTGTAATTGAGCAACTTCATTAATATTGTCTTTATATTTCATACCACAAACTTTCAGTTTCATTTTGTCAAGCTATTTATAAATTGTGCTGCACTTTTACCTGCATTATCGGTTTTCATAAAATTTTCACCAATCAAAAATCCTTGATAACCATAAGCTTGTAATGCTTTAATTGCTTGTATATTGCTGATACCACTTTCAGAAACTTTCACAAAATCGTTTGGTATGAACTCACTTAATTGTTTGCTTATTTCTAAACTTACTTCAAAAGTTTTCAAGTTTCTATTGTTTACGCCCAACATATCAATAGAAGGCATGATTGATTCTTTGAGCTCTTGCGCATTATGTACTTCAAGTAAAACGTCTAAGTGTAATTGCTTAGCAAGTAATGAGAATTGTTCAATGGCTTTAGTAGATAATATAGCAGCAATTAGTAAGATTGCATCTGCACCAAAAGCTTTAGCTTCTAGTATTTGATATTCATCAATAATGAATTCTTTTCTTAGTATTGGTAAGCTGCAATTTGAACGTGCTAACAGAAGATCATCTAAGCTTCCGCCGAAATATTTCCCATTGGTAAGTACAGACATTCCGCAAACACCAGCATCTTCATAACCTTTGGCAACATCAAAAACATTTAGGTTATGATTAATGACTTGTTTTGAAGGTGAGCGACGTTTGTGTTCTGCAATAATACCAGTAGTGCTAGATCTCAATCGCATTGATAATGATGTAGTATCTCGTGAAAATAATACAGACCTTTCCAGCTGCTTTATAGGAATAAGCTGTTTACGAAGATTTACTTCTACACGTTTATCGGTTACTATTTTAGTTAGTATATCCATTAATTGTTCAATGCGATTAACTTCTCTAAACTTGCTTTAGCCTTACCGCTTTTTAAACTTTCTTTAGCGAGATTGAATCCTTCTAGATGTGTTATTTGATTTGCAGTAGCTATTGCTAAACCTGCATTGGCACACACCACATTGTTTTGTGCTTTTGAACCTTCGCCATTAATGATTTTTTTGAAAATCTTAGCGGCTTCCTTAACAGTTGCACCACCAAAAATTTCAGATTCTTCTACGGTGTTTAAGCCTAAATCTGAAGGGCTCAACATGGTTTCTGAGGAATTAGAAATAATTTTCGTGTTTCCGGTCAAAGAAATTTCATCATAGCCATCTAAAGCATGAACGATGCTGTAATTCTTATTCGTATTTTGATATAAATACCCGTATATGCGTTGAAGTTCTAAGTTAAATACGCCTACCATTTGATTTTTAGGGAAAGCCGGATTAACCATTGGGCCCAACATATTAAAAAATGTTTTAACACCAAGTGCTCTTCTTATTGGTGCTACATTTTTCATTGCTGGATGAAATAAAGGCGCATGCATGATACATATTCCAGCTTGGTCTATTGTGTGTTTTAATTGCGCTTCGCTATTGGTGAATTTTACACCTAAAGTTTCCATTACATTAGATGATCCAGATGCTGAAGACACACCGTAATTACCGTGTTTTGCGACTTTAATACCAGCTCCAGCAGTAACAAATGATGCTAGTGTAGAAATATTAAACGTGTCTTTTCCATCCCCTCCAGTTCCGCATAGGTCTATCGCATTGAAATCGGATAAGTCAACAGGAATACATAATTCTAACAGTGCGTCTCGAAAGCCTTGTAATTCTTCAAGCGTAATGCTACGCATCATGTAAATGGTTAAAAAAGACGCTATCTGACTTTGATTGTATTTGCCTTCAGAAATATGAACTAAGACATTTTTAGCTTCTTCACTTGAGATGCTCTCATGGTTAATTAATCTATTTAGTACATCTTTCATATTAACTATTGATCCAATTTTCTAAAATTTGTTTTCCATTTGGAGTTAATACCGACTCAGGGTGATATTGAACGGCTCTAACATCATAAATTCTATGTCTCAACGACATAACTTGCCCGTTATCATCAAAGGAAGTAGCTTCAAGTTGTTCAGGAAGCTTTGCATCTACAACCCATGAATGATAGCGTCCAACTTCTATCTCTTTATCCATGTTTTTGAATAGGGCTTCATCATCCACACTAATTTTCACTTTTGTGGCAACACCATGATAGACTTTATCTAAATTTACAAGTGTGCCTCCAAAAACTTCTCCAATGGCTTGCTGTCCTAAACAAACTCCTAAAATACTTTTGGTAGCTGCGTAGGTCTTTATAATGGACTTAAGAAGACCGGCTTCATCTGGAATACCTGGGCCTGGCGAAAGTACGATCTTTTCAAAGTGCTTTACGTCTTCAAGGGTTAGCTTGTCATTGCGTTTTACAGTGACATTACAGTCTAGATCTTCTAAATAATGAACCAAATTGTATGTAAAACTATCGTAGTTATCTATTACTAATACATTCATATGTCTTCGGCTAGTTTGATCGCTTTGGTTAAAGCACCTAGTTTATTATATACTTCTTGTAATTCGTTCTCAGGATTTGACTTTGAAACCAATCCAGCACCTGCTTGCCAGTGCAGTGTATGATTTTTACTTAAGAAGGTTCTAATCATGATCGCATGGTTATAGTTACCTTGAAAGTCCATGAAGCCAATGGCACCACCATAAAATGCTCTGTTTGTTTTTTCATACGCTTCTATAAGTTGCATGGCTTTGTGTTTCGGTGCGCCACTCAAAGTTCCGGCAGGAAATGTATCTGCTACTACTTGAATGGTTGGTGTTTTGCAATGTACTTTTCCGGTTACTTTACTTACTAAATGAATCACATGTGAGAAAAATTGAGCTTCTCTATAGGTTTCCACTTTTACTTCGCTTCCATGTCTACTTAAGTCGTTTCTTGCAAGATCAACTAACATAACATGTTCAGAATTTTCTTTGTCATCTTCAGCTAGTTTTTTAGCCAGTTTTTGATCGGCTTCATCGTTACCTGTTCTTCTGAAGGTTCCTGCAATAGGATGAATTTCGGCTTGACCTTTATTAACTACCAATTGCGCTTCAGGAGAGCTTCCAAAGATTTTAAAATTACCATAATCAAAATAAAATAGGTAAGGAGAAGGGTTTATACTTCGTAAAGCTCTATAGACATTAAACTCGTCACCTTTAAAATTTTGAGAGAATTTTTTTGACAAAACCAATTGAAACACATCTCCTCTGGCACAATGTTTTTTAGCTATTTCTACTTGATTTTTATAATCATCATCAGAGAGATTTGAAGAAATTTCAGAATTGGTTTTGAAATTATAAGATGCAAAATTTTTCGAATTGATGAGTTGTAATACTTCATCGATATTATTTTCAGTTTCAAAACAGTGTGCAAAAATATAGGCTTCATTTTTGAAGTGATTGATGGCAATTATATTCTGGTATACTGCATAGTAGATGTCTGGAATTTCAATTGAATTGGGTTTTTTGTTTATCTGTACATCTTCAAAATATTTTACAGCATCATAAGCTGTGTAGCCAAAAATACCGTTGTTAATAAATTTAAAGTTCTCATCTGAATTAACCTTAAATCGCTTTGTGAACTTATGAATTTCGTCGGTTACCGACACTTTTTTTGTATAGTTCTTTTTTGAGCTTCCGTCAGGATAACCTTGCTCTATAATATTCTCGTCTACTTGAATTGAAGCTATAGGATTAAAGCAGATATATGAGAAGCTATTATCGTTAGTGTGATAATCGCTACTCTCTAACAGAATGCTATTTGGGTATTTATCTCTAATTTTTAAGTAAATACTCACTGGTGTGATGGTATCTGCTAATATCTTTTTGTAATGTGTATATAGACTGAATGTTTTCATTTGTTGTTATTAAAAAAGGCTTGTCGTGAATGACAAGCCTTTTTTATATTTTATTTTAAATATACTATAGCGTTAGTTCACGAAGTTTGAGTTTCGAGATATCCACCACCAAGTATGATTTAAATTTGTGTTCATTGTTATTATAAAGTTCAAATATAAAGATGAAATTTTAAGTTTTCAAATTTATTCAACTAAAATAAAAAAGATTCCCAAATTAATGGGAATCTCCTTGTCTAAATGTTGCTATTAATCAACTTCTGTAACTTTAAAAAGTTAAATTAACATTTAGATCAAATTCATCATAGATGGCTTTGTCTTTTAAATTGTCGAAAAAACTTGCTGATCCATATCTTATATCAAATTTTGTTCTATCAACTTTAAACTTTGCTGAAGCCGTATTTTCGTCTATTACCATGTCTAGAACTACAGGATTTGTTTTTCCTTTTATAGTTAAGTCGCCAGAAACTTTATAAGCGCTATTTTCTCCTTTTACATTAGTGATATGGAAGGTTGCTTTCTTATGGTTATTAACGCCAAAGAAATCATCAGATTTTAAATGACCTTCTAATTTTTCTTTTCCGCTACCAGCTTCTAGATCAGTAACGTTGATCGTTGTCATATCTATGGTGAAATGACCTCCAGCTAGTTGATCGCCTTCAAATATTAAAACCCCTTCACTAAGGTTAATAGTTCCTTCGTGTGAACCAGTAACCTTATGACCTTTCCAGGTAATATTACTTTCTTTAACTTTTACTTTCTTTTCTGAAATTGTAGAAAATGACGCAATAGAGGTTGCTAATACTAAAATAAGTCCAGTTTTTAAAATGTTGTTTTTCATTGTTCTTTATTTAATGTTTGTGTTTTGGGTTATTGTTTTTCTAGTTTATTTAATAAAATGTTTAATTGTTCTAATTCTTTTTTTGATAAATTCGAGGTGATATAAGTTTCAGTATCATTAACAATTTGATCTATTTCTGTTAGTTTATCTAATCCGGTTTCTGTGATGTAAATTTCTATCTTACGTCTGTTGAGTTTACATTCTGTACGTTTAACAAAGTCTTTCTTAATCAATTTATCAATCAACCTTGTGGTATTACTCATTTTATTAACCATGCGTTCTTGAATGTCTTGAAGGTTAAGAGGATTTCCTTTTTGGCCTCTCAGTATTCGCATGACATTAAATTGTTCAATAGACAAATCGTGAGGTTTTAAAACACTTAATAATTCACTTTTTATCCAATTATTGGTCAAAAACAAATTAATTACCGTTTGTCTTGATAACGGCAACTTTGCTTTGGTTTTTAATTTTAAATTTAATTCTTTCATATACAATAATTGTATATACAAATGTAAATTAAATTAATTACCGTTTGTCTAAAACTTTGTTAAAGTTTTATAATGGATGATTAGGTTTAATAACTTTATAACATGAAATATGTGTATATCATATGTGTACTACTTTTAGTGTCTTGCAATAATAACGGCACAACAAAAGAACAAGATCAACAAGTTGCTGAGGTTGAAAAAGAATTGATTGTAGACTCTCCTCTTGAAGTTTATGACTTTGATGGACTTCAAAAATTCTTAACAACTACAGGTGATAAAATCTATGTTGTTAATTTTTGGGCTACCTGGTGCGCACCTTGTATAAAAGAACTTCCTTATTTTGAACAACTCAATAAAAACTACAAGAATAAGAATGTTGAAGTGCTTTTAGTTAGCTTAGATTTTCCAAGTAAGTATGAATCTAAGCTTAAACCTTACATAAGAGAAAAAGGGCTAAAATCTAAAGTTGTAGCTTTAGATGATGTAGATTCTAACTCATGGATTCCGAAAGTAAATCAAAATTGGACTGGAGCGATTCCAGCAACTCTAATATTTAATAAAAACAAACGAAAATTTTACGAACGCTCATTCGATTATGAGCAATTAGAACGAGAAGTTAAACCATTCCTTAAATAATATGAACTTATGAAAAAAGCATTAAACACATTTTTTGCAATAATTACTATAGTTGCATTATCTTCTTTTACAAACTTTGGAGGAGGTCATGGCTATCATATTGGTGATATTGCTACAGATTTTGAATTAGAAAATATAGACGGTAAAACGGTGTCTTTGTCTGACTATAAAACAGCTAAGGGCTTTATAATAGTATTTACGTGCAATACTTGTCCTTACGCTGTAGCTTATGAAGATAGAGTAGAAGCTTTAAATAAAAAGTATGCAGACAAAGGGTATCCTGTAATTGCGATTATGCCAAACAATACAGATGTTAAACCAGGAGATAATATGGAAGCCATGCAAGCACGTGCTAAAGCTAAAGGGTTTACATTTCCTTATTTGATGGATGAAGGTCAAAAAATATATCCTCAGTATGGCGCTACCAAAACACCACATGTTTATGTACTAGAGCGTACTAAAAAAGGGAATCAAGTAAAATACATTGGTGCAATTGATGATAATTATAAAGATGCCAAAGCAGTAAATATTAAATATGTTGAAGATGCCGTTGATGCATTACTTGCTGGTAAGGAAGTAAAAGAACCAAAAACTAGAGCTATAGGTTGTTCGATTAAGGTGTAAATCGACAAATAACTATAAATTTTAACAGTCCGGAGTGTTACACTTCGGACTTTTTTTCGTCTTTAACATAAGAAAATGCTAAATTAGCATGGTTTTTGATGTATATATTTTTTAAAGATAATTATGGCAGATTTATCACAAAATGAATGGGCTTCAAAATTGAATGCAGATAAAAATGCAGCAATTTTAGATGTTAGAACACTTAGTGAGATTGAAGAAGGTATTATTCCAAATGCAATTCATATTGACATTTACAAAGGTCAAGGGTTTGTTGATGAAATAAAGCAATTAAACAAATCTAAAACTTATTATGTGTATTGCAAAGCTGGAGGAAGAAGTTCGCAAGCATGTGCTGTAATGAATCAACTCGGATTTGAAAAAACATACAACCTATTAGGAGGCTTTAGCGAATGGCAAGGTGAAGTCTCTTATCCATAAAATCAATCAAACATGAAAAAAATCAGTATTGCCTTAAGTATTGTTTTTGTAATCTTATTTGCAAGTTGCAAAAATGATCCTCAAACCGAAATTATAGTAGTCACTCCTGAAGAGATGAAATCTCTTTTAGAACTTGAAGATGTACAAATTGTTGACGTAAGGACACCTGAAGAGTATGAGCATGGTTTTATTAATAATTCTCAAAACATTGATTTCAATTCTCCTACTTTTGATGAAGACATCACTAGACTTGACAAGACAAAGCCAGTTATTCTGTATTGTAAATCTGGAGGGCGTAGCGCAAAATGTTCAAAAAAACTTCAAGCAGCTGGATTTGTTAAGATTTATGACCTAGAAGGCGGCATTACACAATGGAAATTTGAAGGCTTAGAGTTGAAAACTTTCGATTAATGTCTTTTACTGATCTGTCACAGCTTACAACTTGATCTTATCTATTTTAGGAAATTTTTATAGGTATAATTGAATTGCAAATCATAAATTTGACAATTCATGACTTAAATGACCTAACATCAACTTATGAAACATTTAGTTTTAAGCTTTTTTTGTGCATTGTTTTTTATATCATTTTTAAGCGCTCAAGTTTTTGAGCCTGTAATGTGGACAACTTCAGTTGAAAAAATATCAGATAGTGAGTACATACTAATTTCAAATGCAACTATTGATAGCGGTTGGCATTTGTATGCACAAAATGTTCCTGAAGATGGACCAATTCCAACAACGTTTGCTTATACTTCAAATACTGATTTCGAAATATTAGGTAAAACTATTGAAGAAGAAGGGCACGTAGTTGATGATCCAGTTTTTCAAATGAAGATTAAGTTTTTTGAAGACAAAGCAGAATTTAGACAACGTGTAAAAATCCTTAACGAAGAACTATCTCTCATTGAAGGTGAGGTAGAGTTTATGGTATGTGATGATAGCAAATGTTTACCTCCTGATACCGTTAATTTGACTTTTACTATCAAGCCATCAAATAAGAAAGACAGTAACGTTGAAAATATCTTTGGAGCTGAACCTAGTGAAAAAACACAGTTTTTACAGCCTGTGACTTGGAAGGCTTCAGTTAAAAAAATCTCAGAAACCGAATACGATATCATATACGATGCCACTATAGATAAAGGGTGGCATTTATATTCACAAGAAGCCTATGAAGGTTTAGGACCAATCCCAACACAGTTTTCTTATACCAATGTATCTAATACCTACGATTTGTTAGGTAAAACCTCTGAACCAAATGCAGAACCTATTTTCGATAAGGTTTTTGAATTAGATATCAAATATTTTAATGATAAAGCTCAGTTTGTTCAACGAATCAAACTTAATGATTCTACCATTACACGTATTAATTCTGATGTATTGTATATGGTGTGCAACGACGAGAAATGTGTCAATGGCGAGGAGCAATTTGATATTGCTTTAGATGGAAGTCAAAATAACGTTAAAGATGCTGTTATTGATGATAAAAATAAAGCAAAATCTGAAGCGTTAGATTTAAACGTTACAGGTCAAGATCAATATGAAGAAGAGAAGGTCGAAGAAAAAAGTAATTTAACAATCTTTCTATTAGGGTTTTTAGGAGGTCTTATAGCCTTGTTAACTCCTTGTGTATTTCCAATGATACCATTAACGGTGTCCTTTTTTACTAAGAGTGCAGGTAATAATCAAAAAGGAATTGCTAACTCTGTAATGTATGGTTTCTTCATCTTCTTAATTTATTTCTTACTTAGTTTACCATTTCATTTACTAGACTCGTTAGACCCTGAGATTTTAAACAATGTATCTACAAACGTCACATTAAATATTATTTTCTTCATCATATTTATTGCATTTGCATTCTCGTTTTTTGGGTATTATGAATTAACGTTGCCGTCTTCTTGGAGTAATGCTCTAGATAGTAAAGCTAATAAGATAGGAGGTCTAATAGGTGTTTTTTTTATGGCGCTTACTTTGGCTATTGTCTCCTTTTCTTGTACAGGACCTATTTTAGGAACTTTATTAGGAAGCTCTCTAACTTCCGATGGAGGAGCAACACAGTTAACCTTAGGGATGAGTGGGTTTGGTTTAGCTCTAGCTTTACCATTTACATTATTTGCAATGTTTCCTAAATGGCTAAACTCACTACCAAAATCTGGTGGATGGTTAAATACTGTAAAAGTAGTACTTGGATTTATAGAATTGGCTTTGGCATTAAAATTCTTATCGAATGCTGACTTGGTAGAACACTGGGGAATTTTAAAGCGTGAGATATTCATTGGCCTTTGGATTATTATTGGTATTGGTTTAGTATTGTATCTATTTGGGAAAATCAAGTTTCCTCACGATGGTCCTTTACAAAAATTAAGTAAAGGAAGAATAGCAATAGGTTTACTCACTGTAGTATTTGTAATTTATTTAATACCAGGCCTTACAAACACCAAGTATGCTAACCTTAAATTATTGAGTGGCTTTCCACCGCCTTTATTTTATAGTATTTATGAAAAAAATACCGAGTGTCCTTTAGGCTTAAATTGTTATAAAGATTTAGATGAAGGAATTGCTGCTGCTAAAACAGAAAACAAACCAATTATGTTAGATTTCACAGGTTGGGCTTGTGTTAATTGTAGAAAGATGGAAGAACAAGTTTGGAGTAAATCTAAGGTGTTTGATATGCTCAATGATAATTACGTGATCATCTCATTATATGTTGATGACCGAAAAGAACTATCCGAAGATCAAAAGTTTGAATACTTAAAACCTTCAGGAAACGTTAAGAAGATTAAAACTATTGGAGATAAATGGGCAACCTTGCAAACCATTAACTTTAAAAACAACTCTCAACCGTTTTATGTGTTGTTAGACCATGATATGAAAATGCTGAATCACACCACAGCATACACACCTAATGATGATGAGTATCTTGAATGGCTGAAAGTTGGATTGCAAAATTTTAAAAACTAATCAAACCTTATAATAAACATTTTCAAAAGGGACTCTAAAACGTGGGCCATAAATACCGTTATCATCTCTAATACCACAGCCTATAATCATATTGATCTCTGCGCCTCTAGGTAAGCCTAAAATCTGTTTCACTCGTAAAGTGTCACTGCCTTCCATCGGACAAGTATCATAGCCTATAGCTGCCATACTTACCATAAAATTTTCTGCGGCTAGACCAGCACTTTTATGAGCTACAATGCGCATATCACTTAAGCGGGTTTGTCTGTAAATCGGGCGAAATAAACCTACAATTTGAAAGCACCAATATTTGATAAGACCAAGAATTCCGAATACATCAAAATAAATTGTAGGAATCAATTTTTTGTAATAATCTGTAGCTTGTTTTTTGCGTTTTTCTAATCGAGGTTCTAAATCAGGTTTATCAAATACTTTATTTAAAAATTCAATATTAGCATTAGCGCGTTGACGCCATAAATCTTTACGAGTGACTACAACGACTAATTGTTGGGCCGTTTTTGCTGCATTTTGATTGAAACAAGCACTAGCTATTTTACTTAAAACCTCTTTAGAGGTAATGTGATAAAATTCCCATAACTGCAAATTGCTACTGGTTGGTGCTAATGATGCATTGTATAGGCACTGTTTTACTTTTTCCGGATCTATGGCTTCGTCTTTGTAAATACGTGTAGATCGCCTGTAAGCTATAGCTTGAGAAACTGTTTTTTCCATGAATGTAAATTAAGTAAATAAATTCTAGGAGAAAAACCAATCATAGCATTTACTTCCAACCCAATAACCACAACCTAGAATAAGCGGATAACCAAGAAAAAGCCAGATATAATCTAAAACCGAAAGTTGACTTAATGAAGAAGAACCATTTTGGGATAATAATTCTATAAAATCATACCACGATTTAAGTCCGATTTTTATCACAACAGCATTAGCAATTATAGCTGTAATGAGAATAGAAATTCCAATGATGTAAAGTTTCAGCATGATTATTTGGTTGACGATTTGAAATAATGAAAAAAATAATAAATATTATGTATTGTAAAACATCAATTTTGTTTTTACGTTCGTATATAAAATGTGTTTAACACTTTTTAAATTTATGAAATTAACCTTTAAAAATAGTTGGTTAAAGCGATTTATAAAAATTGTTGTATCTGTTTTTGTTTTAACCCTTTTATTTTGTGTGTCGGTATATTCAGGTTTATGGGGAAAGTTACCCTCAAAACAAGAATTGCAAAATATTAAACAAGCTGAAGCAAGTGTACTATTGGATGCTGATGAAACATTGATAGGAAAATATTTCATTTTTGATCGACAAATCGTACAATATGAGCAACTTCCTAAGCATTTAATTGATGGTTTAGTTGCAACAGAAGATGTTAGATTTTATGAGCATTCAGGGGTAGATTACAAAAGTTTGTTTCGTGTGTTCTTCAAATCATTATTATTACAAGATACTTCTTCTGGAGGCGGAAGTACCATAAGTCAGCAGTTAGTTAAAAACCTTTACGGTCGTGAGTCTCATGGCTGGTTCACAATGCCAGTGAATAAAGTTAAAGAAATGATCTTGGCTTCACGAATTGAAAGTATATATTCTAAGGAAGATATTATTACGTTATACTTGAATACAGTTCCGTTCAGCGAAAACACTTTTGGAATAGAAAGTGCATCACAACGTTTTTTTAGTGTATCTGCTAGCCAATTGAATCTTTCGCAATCTGCTACATTAATTGGTACACTTAAAGCTTCTCATAGTTTTAATCCTAGGTTGTTTCCAGAGCGAAGCGAACTAAGACGTGATGTTGTATTGCAGCAAATGGAAAAGTATAATTATATCACTTCAGAAACACGTACAGCAACCAGTTCAATGCCATTAAAAGTGTCGTATCAAAAGTTTACGCATACAGAAGGAATTGCACCTTATTTCAGAGAGAAAGTACGAATGGATGTTAAAACGATTTTAGATAGTTTGGCAAAGGCAAATCACCAAACCTATAATCTTTATAAAGATGGTTTAAAAATTTATACCACATTAGATATAGATATGCAGCGTTATGCAGAGAGTGCCATGGAGCAACACATGAAGTCGTTGCAATCTCAATTAGAAAAAGATTATGGTAAAAATGCACCTTGGATTGTAAACCATGACCTAATCAATCAACGAATTAAAGCATTACCACTTTATAAAAGATTAAAGAAAAAGAAATGGAGTGACACAAAAATTTTTGATTCATTGAATACAAAAGTGAATACCCAACTATTTTCTTGGAAAGGGTCTGTCACTAAAGAAGTTTCAGTAATCGATAGTCTTACGCACATAATGAAGTTTTTGAGTTCTGGTTTCATAGCCGTTAATCCAAAATCTGGTGCAGTAAAAGCATACGTGGGTGGAATAGATTTTGAGAACTTTAAATTTGACCATGTATCAGCATCAAAGCGTCAAGTAGGCTCTACCTTTAAGCCAATTGTATATACAGCAGCACTTGAAAATGGTATAGATGCTTGTGCATACTATCCTGTAAAAGAGGTGACGTATACTAACCAAAAAGATTGGACACCTACTAATGGAGGAAAAGAGGAGGTAGATAGGCATCTTAATTATTCTATTGAGAAAGCTATAAGTGAATCTGTTAATACTGTTGCAGTTAAAGTGCTTGAAGATGTTGGTATTGAAGCTGTCATTATACAAGCTAGGAAAATGGGTATTCAAAGTAAATTACCAAAAGTACCATCACTTGCATTAGGAACAGCAGAATTATCAATGCTAGAATTAATTGGAGCTTACACAAGTTTTTCCAATCAAGGATATGTTTCAAAACCTTTTTATATTACGAAAATCACTAATAAAGTAGGTGAGGTCATTTATGAAAGACAAACTCAAAAACAAACATCAGTAGCTTTTTCTGAAGACACTAGACAACTAATGGTAGAAATGATGAAGTCTACGATCAATTCAGGTACTGCCAAACGCATGAGAAGTACTTATGGACTTAAAAATGATTTGGCTGGTAAAACAGGAACAACTCAAAACAATAAAGACGGTTGGTTTGTAGGTTTAAG
Source organism: uncultured Psychroserpens sp. (assembly GCF_947503375.1). GTDB lineage: Bacteria > Bacteroidota > Bacteroidia > Flavobacteriales > Flavobacteriaceae > Psychroserpens. Next base: position 460,462 of record NZ_CANNDQ010000002.1, on the reverse strand, counting down.
CCCTAATTTAGTGATGCTGTCGTGGGTTGGTAATGATGATCACCGCTTAGGTTTCAGTTCAACTTCAATTGGTCAGGGTGCAAATTCGGCACTGCCTATAGCAGCTTTATTTTTAAAGCAAATGAATTCAGACCCTAAGTTCAATGCCATAACTAAAGCAAGTTTTGAAGCACCCACTGAAGCTACTATATCTGCTTTAGATTGTGATGCTGAAAAACGAGATGGGTTTCTAAAACGCCTATTTACTAAAGATAAAAAAGAGCGTGAATTTGATACGGATTCTGAGAAAAGAAAAAAGAAAAAAGGTATTTTTTCTTTTTTGAAAAAGGATAATAAAAAAGAGAAGTGAGAATTTTTTATTTAAGCGTTAACTTTTTTTTTGCTTAAGACTTTCGATAAATTAAAAGTAGCATTGGTACAATAATTAAAGCTCTTCGTCCAAAACCACTTGTTTTGCATAACATTGGTTTCCTACATTTAGACCAACTCCAAGTTTGATCCTTTATCTTAAATGAAAAGTGAAACTTCATTTATTATACGCTTTATCAAATTAAAATTTCAATCAATAGCATGTGTAAAAATTGCATAATGCTTAGCTAACCAACAAAAAACCGATTAATTATGTTGAAAAAATTAGTTGCATCATCGATGATGCTAGCAATGGTGTTTACCATGAGTTTAAATGTATATGCTCAAGATTCTGAAGATTATACCATGTGGGAAACCCTCATGTTTACTCCAGATTACACTAAGTTAAAAACACTACAAGAAAATATGCGCAAGCATAACCAGACGTATCATAAGGACGCACCTTATACTGCAAATGTTTATAATATTACTTCAGGGCCAAATGCTGGACGAATGATCTGGCAAATGGGACCAATGATGTTCAAGCATAACGATTCAAGACCAGGAGAAGGTGGTCATGATGCAGATTGGAGAGATAATGTAATGCCTTATGTTAAGGAAATACAAACCATAGAGTATTGGTCTCAGGACGATGAATTATCAAATACAAGTATGCTTACTGGACCTGAGGTAAAGTATCCTATCTTGTATGTAAGATTTTTTGAAGTTGATAATGATCATGGCTACTCTTTAAGGCACATTTTTAAGCAAGTTAGCGCTACGGTAAAATCGCTTGAAGGCGAAAACCCTTGGGGTTTATACTATAACAATTTTTTACAAGGAAATTTAGGTAGACATATTGCTACGGTAGGGTTTTCAAAAAATTGGGCAGACTTTGATAGAGATATGAAGTTTAAAGAAGCCTTTGTTAAGATTCATGGTGAAAACTCGTGGGATACTTTTTTAGATACACTAGACGGGACTTTTACAAATCGCTGGGACGAAATTTGGGCTTATAACAAAAACTTAAGCGGAAGGTAATAATTATTGTTAACTATAACATTAATAACCCTTGAGTACCACTCAAGGGTTATTATTTTTCGAAATAGTATGTAGAGTATTAATCAGGACACTTTTTCTTGTCCCTTTTTTTCTTTCTGAGTTTAGCTTTAAACTTATTTTTGTCTTTATTATTTGGAATTACTTTTAAATTAATTGGTCTTATTTTAGTAGTATCAGTAACACCACCTGTATTTAAATTATCGGGATCTACAGTGTAGGTTGTTGTTACAGACCAGCTAAAGGCAGCTAGAACTTTCTCTGGTGTTGGGTCAATACAAATCAACTCTGTTATAAAAAATGATTTTCTAATAATCACATCTCCTTTATTTAAGACAACTCGTTTCCCTCCAACCCAAATCGTATCATTATGTACAATATGTGGACCATCTGTTAAAACAAGATTGCCGTCTTTTTCCTGCTGTGCTTGATAACAATACCAATCACTACCTTTTTCAAGCGTTTCATTATCTATGTGATAGCCTTTAGAGTCATATAAAGGTTTACGATCTCCAGCTTTAGTAATAGTTGTAGATACATATTGCACCCAACACGCTTTTGTGCATTCCATTTCAGCAACACTTGTAAGCGGCACACTAATTCGAGTTAGTGCACCTGAACCTTTGTGAGGCTTTGGCTTATCCCAATCTGCATTGTCTCTAGGAAGAGTGCCTACAATAATATCTTTTGGGAATGGCATTGACTTTGTTTCGCAAGGGTCTTGAATTTTAAAATCAACAATTTCAAAAATGTCCTGTGGCCTTACTTGTGTTGTACCATCAGTAGCTGGAGTGAAATTTTCCTTGTAGACTTTCTTTTCGATGTTGTTACAATTAAAATTATAGGTTTCAAAAGGAACATTATCTTTATAAATAATGACAGTGATATTTTTAGCTTTAGACCTAAGTCTAGCGTTTTTACCAGGTTTTAGTTTTAGACCACTACCTTCAGCTTCGGCTCCGCTATCATTGTATGCAGCGATGCGTATGTCTGGCATAATGCCTTTAAATGTAATATGCGTGATACAACAACTGCTTTTACTTAGCTCCAGTTTTTCTTTTGGAATTTCAGGAATTTCTTGATACATGATCTTTTCGGAGATTTCTGAAAAGGCCATATTGCCAGCAGTCATGCCAAATCTGTATACAGGAACGGCTAGCGTATTTATATGGTTTGATTGCACACTTACTAAAGCGCCTTCCTCAGAAATTTCAGGTAACCGTTCAAAGTAAACATATAAACTATCTACTTCAGATCTATTGGTGATTACTTTTGAAGGTGTTATGATTTGGTCTAAGAACTTAACCTTAGTATCAGCATTGAAATTAGTGCCAGCAATTATAAGCTCAGCAGGTTCTCCTGTTTCAATATCGTCCTCAATGAAATCAGCATATAAAAGAGATGATCTTTTACCATTTAATATCTCTTCTAAATATATGATATCGTTAGTATTTATAAGATGGTCTCGATTAATATCTAGCTCAGCAAAAGGCATGATGGTGTTGTCGAATGCAGCGTGTAAAATTTTCATATCAATGTCTGATACTTTACCATCATCATTCAAATCACCACCAAATCCAAACTCATAAGTTTCTATTGGAGGCATATCTTCTAGAGTGATGTCTTGATCTGTTACTTGAGTGATTGTCTTCTTGCATGAAATAAATACTAATGCAAAGCAAATTGTAGTAATAATTGATTGTTTCATGAGCAAAAGAATTTAAAGTGATAATATTAAGTTTCAGATTTAAGACTCATAGTATTTCCTGTTTTTTAATAATCAAAAGTTGTTTTTATTCTTCTTAGAATACAAATGCAACAATGGTATATCAACTGTAAGCGACAAACCTAATCTAAATGCTCTAGATTCAATTGTGGGAGTGCCTATACCTTCATTGGCCTCAACGCTTCTTAATTCGGGACCGTATTGGCCACCTATACTTAATGCTAGAGGTGTATTTTGAATTCCAATTACAAGATAAAGACCTGGAGAAAATACATTTTGCCATTCAACACCTTCAATAGGGTCTTCATCGTTAGTGAGTCTATATGTTGTGATGGCACCAACATCAAGAAGCGATGCATATATGGATATACTTCCAATTATTTTTTTGTTTTCTTTTGCAATAAGACCATTTTCTATTTTTCGTGTATTGAAACCAAAATTAAATGCAACTCCTACTGGAGCTGTAAAGCCAATAACACCTGAAGTTTCATTTTTAGCGTCATCATTCAATAGGTATTCGTTGGCCACAAAAATACCGGCGAAACTATTTACTGAGATACTGAATGAATTGTTTCTTTTAAGCCTGTAGCTTTGTACTGGTAGTATGCCACTTTCAATGGCTGCAGTCATCTCTTCAGAAGTTTCAGCACCTGCTAAATTAACTGCAAAGCTAGAATACTTAGCAAATTCTTTAAGCGCAGCACTTGATTCTAATTTATCTTCTGGTATATTTTCTGAAATGAAAGCTAAAGCACTTACTACAATTTTTGAATACTCTTTGTTGTCAATACTTTTGTATATGCTGTTTATAAACTTTGATGAGGTTTCTATGGTGCTAATTATACTTGAAAGATTATCGATATTTAGACCAATACTTTCAATAACTGTATCGTCAAGAACTAGTTTTAAACTTTTTAGGCTTTGATCAATTAAGGGTAAAAAGTCTGAAAAAACAAGCTGTTCGCCTTTTAGAGCTTTATCTTCCTTTAAGAGTTGTAAATTATTTACAGCTTCAGATAAGGCTTCTACCTCATCAACTACAATACTTATGTAAGCTCTTACAGGACTAATTACCGTTGCATGAGTATTGTTTAAAAATGAATACAGATTGGTATCTGCAACTCCATTTTTAAACTTCACAAGCCTGAGTTTATCTTTATACTTTTCTATAGTAAGCCCAATAAATATTCTTGCAACTTCGGGATTTTTAAGTCTGCTTATAGCCTCATCATTTGCCCAATTATCATATGTAGCATTTCCCATTTCTTTGATAAGCACATTCATTAGTACTAAGCTTGATGATAATTTTTTATTCTGAAATTCGATTTGACTTAAATTTTCTAATAAAGTAGATGATGCCAAAAAGGAATGTTCTGGCTTTTCAAATAGCTGTCTTACAGGTGTATAACCAGCTAATAATATTTCTATAAGACGCTTTTGATCGGAGGTCAAATCAACGACTCTTAACTTTATTTCTTCTAAAAGACTAGGTATGTTATTAGGTAGTGCTCTTAAATCTTCATCTAAAGCACCTCTAAATGAACTCAACCAAACTTTGTGGTTAAAAGGGTCGTCATATAACAGAATCAATTTTGCATTTGGAAATAGCTCGCCTAAGTAAGGTTGCGTTTTAAGTTTTTCTTTAAAGTTTTCAAGAAATGCAAGTGTTAATTCTTCTTTGAATCGTTTAGCAATTACTGTTCCTAGAGCATCAATCAAAGGCGTGCCTAGAGGGTTACCGTTCGTTCCACTTTGAGAAGATATCACTTCTAAAGGCATAATATTGCTTGGTCCATTGAAATTTAAACCTGAAGCGTCTATAAATTTATTTTGATCTAACGCATTCGAGTTATCAAAATATGCCTTTAGTACCTTAACTTTTTCAATGGAATCTTGGGTGAAGTAGTGTATGGCATCACTTAAAGGGTATCTGTCCTTTTTTTGAGCGTTGAGTTTTGAAGCGTTAAATCCAAAAAGAAATACGATAATTACAAACAAGACATAATGTTTCATAAAAGGTGTTTTTAAGGTTGGTATATTTTGGTGTTAGTTTTGTCTAGAATTTCTTTAATAGGAATCGCATAGGTAAACGAATTTCCATTAGAGTTCGGATTGTTTCCGCCAGCTATAATTAAGCCGAAAGGTCTGTAGTTAGAATCAAAAAGTATAGATCCTGAATCGCCTTTAACACTAATAGAACTCCATGTATCTCCAAAATTATCTCCAACAACTATGACGTTGAAGAAAGACTTTATTTCTGTATCTCTATACCTAACGAGTACTTTGCTTTTGGAACGTTTTTTATGAATTTTACCTTTGATAAGTCGCTTTTTTTTAGAACTGTAAAATGCAACATCATTACCATTTTCAATAGCTGCTATAGATATTGCAGATTTTAAAATATTACCATCAGGTAGAATATTACTCCAATTGAATTTTGAATCATCATCAAGCTTCACAATGGCAGTATCGTTGTTTTCATCTAACTTTGCATAGATAAGATGACCTGAAGCTCTTCCTTTCTTTCCAAGAATTTGAATGTCTTCATCAAAATGATGACCTGCACTAAAACCGCCTTTATCTTTACTGCTTCCACTAAGTGCAACATGGGAGCAAGTGAGAAAGTATTTAGTATCATCTATCGCATTACTTAATAAAACACCACCAAAGGCACCAGTTATTGTGATTTTTTTACGATTTCTAACTCTACACTCTAGGCCATATTGGGCATCAGCAATAAAATTTATTATGGTTTCAATCTCTACTCTAGCAGATTTCCCACTCTCTAGTTTGATTGTCAAATATTTTGGAAAGTCTGTAGGTGGATTATCATTAACATTGGCAATAATTCCTATTTGATCGTTAACAGTATTGCCAATTTCTAAGCTTGTAATTAGACTTGGATACTTTTCTTTCAATTCTTTACCGTTTTCAGCTAAAGCTTTTTTAGCTAGATCATGTGAATCTGCTTTGATGAAATCTGAAACATCAGAAGCATTCTCCTGTTCATAAAGTTGTTTATTAAGAATTTTTCTTTTGTATTCTTTGGTCTGGTAGAGCATGTCTAACAAATCATGAAAAAATTTAGATCCAAAGCTTAAGAAGAACCCTGTAAATAATACGCCTAAAATAAACTTAGGAATATCGAACCATGTTTTATATTCTATTACTAAACCATCAGGCCAAAATAATTTGTCTTGTGGGTTGCTAGATAGCATGTCAAATAAACTGGCTTTAGAAAAAAGTGCCACAATGATACCAACCAATATGGCTAGTGAACTTATTTCTTTCTTCTTTTGATATTTTAATTCTAAGTTTTCTTCAGTTATGCCATATGTAGTTTTTGCATTGATATTTCTATATAGATTAAGAGGATTGTATTTTGGTTTTACAGAAACATATTTTCTTATGAAATCTACAATCTTTTCATTGATAAGGCTTAGTACTAAAAGGATAATTGCAGCTCCAATGAGTGAATCGAGATAACTGGTTTTGGCCGCTGTATCTATAAGTAATAGTTTCATAATGTTTAATTATTTAGGATTCTTAAAATTTAGAATTACTTCTGTGATACGATTTCTTGTCATTATTTTTAATGTTGTAGCGTTTCTATCATCAATGAATTCATGCACAATAAAATAAAGCTTTGTTCAAAAGTTATTCGTTACCAAAAAATATAGATACTAAATACAAATGTCTAATACAGGTTTTAAAACACCTATATCTAAACAGTGTTCGTGCAAGGGAGATATTATAAAGATAAAAAAAATAGTTGATTGTGTAATGAAGACCTGTAATAGAATACAAATCAATGCTTGTTTTATTTTGTAAGTAAGGATGAAATTTAAAAGAGGTTAGTTGATAAATATACCGCAATTTGAGAGCTAAAAGATCTAGAAGATAGTATTTCAATACCATTTTTTAATTCAAATCTATACACATTGTTATTAGTATAAATGCAGCGTCTGATATGGAATTTATTTAGTATTATTGCTCTGTGAATTCTTAAAAATTGATTTGGGTCTAACTTAGTTTGTAGATTGTTTAAGGTCATTCTGTATAAATGAGATTTTTCATTGGTAATCAGTTTGATATAATTTCCGTCACTCTTAAAATATATAATATCATCTACAGGTATAAGAATGTTTCTTCCCCTTTGAGATAGCGTTATTTGAGTTATGAAACTGCTTGATACTTGTGTTGTGTTTTTGATAAGTTGTTTTATTTTTTCTTCTAATTGTGATGCCCTGTTTGTTCTTTGAATACGTAATATACGATCAATGGCAATAGAGAGGCGTTCTTCATCAAATGGTTTTAATAGATAATCTACAGCATTAATTTTAAAGGCATTTATAGCATAAGTATCATAAGCAGTAGTGAAAATAACATACGGCTTTTTTTGAAGCTTACTATAAAGAGTAAAACCATCTATATCTGGCATTTGGATATCTAAAAAGATTAAATCTGGCTCTTTAATGTTTATTTTTTCTATGGCTTCCTCACCATTTTTGCATTCACCAATGACCCATATATTTTCAAATGACTTCAATAAATTAAGCAAACGTTGTCTTGCTAAAAATTCGTCATCTATGATTAAGCATCTTAATTTCATAGTTATTTTATAATTGGTAAAACCATTTTAGCAGCGTATAATTCTTGAGTTTGAAAACCTACATCAAACAAAAATCTATTATCATAGAATTGTTTAAGCCGCTTTTTAACATTCAATAAGCCAGTTCCTGTACCATCAGGTTTTATATAATTTTTATGTTTATTAAATGTATTTGAAATTTGAAGTATTAGTGCCTTTTCCTTCATAAAATTATTTTGCTCCAGCCAAATATTTATATTAATCTCGCCATTACTAATAGTTGGGATTATACCATACTTAACCGCATTTTCTACTAAGGGCTGAAATATCATATTTGGTATTTTTAAAGGCATAGACTCTTCAGTTATATTGTAATTTATCGTAACACGATCTTTATAACGAACTTGTTCTAAATCTAAATAATCTTTTATAAAACTGAGTTCATCTTTAACTGTAACCAATTGATTGTCATTATATTCTAAAATACGTCTTAGTAAAGCACCTAGTTTACTTAACATTTTTTGAGCATTCTTTTTGTCTATGTCAATCATAGCTGCTATAGAATGTAAAGTGTTGAATAGGAAATGAGGTTGTAATTGCATACGCAAGGCAGTTAATTGTGATGCAATTAATGCTTTTTGATTTGTTAGAAATTTCTCTTGATAATCAAAAGCAAGGAAAACAGCAATGATTACTAGAAGTTCAATAAAACTTGAAAAACTTCCAATAATAAGTGTAACCATATTGTTATGACCAAAAAATGATTTTAAGTAACCACTATTTGTAAAGTTTATAAAATCGTCTAATCTTGAGACAATTAGTTGATGAAAAACAGCTAGAACTATACAACCAAATATAAATTGAAAGAATTTGTTCAATTTAAAAAGACTCAAAACCTGAACTATTTTTGTTAAAGAATACACTAAAGGTGTTAAAATAACCCAAAGTAAATATGTAATACTTATTTTTAAAGAAGTTAGTATCCAACTAAAAGGATAATTATAATCATTAATTAAATGATTTGTATAGGCCTTTAAAATAAAAAATAAACTAATTAAAAGACTCATCAACAACAACTTATTAGTTGTTATTGGTAGGATTGAATAATATGAAGAAATCTTTTTTAGCATGAAATCATAATTCTATTAAAGATATTATATGTTCTATTTTTAACTTTAACATTTGGTATCTTTATTTTCTATTTTAATTTAAATATTCATTTATGAAATCAAATAATCTATACATACTTTTATTTATTACATTTTTATTATCGAGCTGTAAGATTGATAAAGAAAGTTCAAATACACCTAATTCAAATATAATGGATACGAATTTAAAAGATATAAGTGAACTCACATTTATAGAAATATATCGTACTCTTTATAAGGATGGTAATGGAGGTTTTGATGCTCATGGTGATTTATATGGTCAAGATGCTGTTTCATATCTATCTTTCTTTAAAGAACCTAGTTCTTGTGGAAATCTTATTTACGTGTCTAATAGGTCTCAAGACAGTATAATATTAGCTTTAAAATCTAGTTTTAATTTTCCTGGCAATCCAAACAAAGAAATGCTAAGGGCATATAAAGTGCCACCAAACGAAAAAACTCCAGTAGGCAACTCTAAGTTTTGTTATAACGGTAATACGTATGACATAAAAAAAGAAATTACTTCAGCAGGTTTTAGCAGAAATTAAATTTACCAAATTTAAAAAGGTCAATTCCATTCATAAAGTGATATGTGTTGTTTCGTTTACTTTGTGACAAATGGTTAATTCATAAAATTGATTTGCCTTTTTGAAAGCTGTTTTTAACAATAGTCCAACCATTTATCACAAAATTAACTAATTAACACAATTTGATTTTAATTAAGGATAGTCACATCTAATTTTGTTTCAATATTTAAATCAATTATGAGATGAAAAGATTATCATTAATTATTCTAATTCTAATAAGTAACATAATAATTGCTCAAAGCGATTTCTCGCCACAATATTCTAATGACGGCAACCAAATTCTATTTTATTCATATAGAATTGAAAAAGAACCAGAAATTTTTATTATTAATAAGGATGGGTCAGATCTAAAGCAAATCACTAAAACTGATGGCAATTGGTCAATTGAACCAAGATGGGGAACGAGTGATGATTTTATAGCTTATTCTAATGGGCCTAATATGGGACAACTACGAGTCACAGTATTTAATTTAATCTCTAATAGTGTTATGACTTCAATTGACGAGCTAGAAATGGGTACACAATTTATAATTGCTTGGAACAAAAATGGTATTCAATGGGCAAATAAAACTAATAAGGAGTTTAATTTTTACTTGAGTACTACAAATAAAAACACACCTCTTAAATATGAGCAGTTTAAAAGCTATTTCTTAAAGTCGAGTAAAGATGGATTGTATACAGCAATAATGGTTAATGATGAAAACAACAAGGGGTTATGGATAGCTTATGGCTTAGATAAACCAAAAAAGTTAACCGATAAGCTTGGAAGTAATATATCTTTTTCTTCAAATAATGATTTTATAGCGTTTGAATATAAAGATAAAGACGTTTCAAATATCTATACTATAAATATTGATGGAAGTAATTTGAAACAGATTACATCTGAAGAAGCAAATGATTTAATGCCAACAATTAGTCCAGATGGAAAGAATATTACATTTTCATCTAGTCTGTCAGGTCAGTTCTGCTTGCATACGATTAACTTAGAATCTAATAAAGTAACTCAGATTACTGGACTGAAAAAATAATATTTCATGCGCTCAAAAGCACCTATGAAGAACAATAAAATCTTATACTTGTTACTAATTTTGCTGAGCATTTCAGTTGGTGAATTGTTTTCGCAAAACTACGAGGTACTCTTTACAAAGCAAATCAATGGTACAGATCAATTATTTGTAACAAATTCTAAAGGAGACTTGAAGCAAATTACAACCCATAGAAGTAAAGATAGTAGTCCAGTGATTTCTCCAGATGGTAATTATATTGTATTCGCTTCAGAAAGATTAGGATGGTGGAAGATTTGGTTAATGGATTTAAGAACGAAAGTATTTACACAACTAACTAATTCAAGTAATGCAGAATATGCGCCATCTTGGTCTCCAGATGGCAAACACATCGTTTTTATTTCTACTAGAGATGGTAATAGCGAAATATATACTATTGATAAAAATGGTAATAATCTTAATCGACTAACAAATAACACTGTAACAGATACCACACCATATTGGGGAAAAAACGAATACATATATTACTCTTCAAATGTTAGTGGTATCTATCAAATTGTTAGAATGTTACCAGATGGTTCTAAACGGGAAGTTCTTACTAGTAGTGACGGTAATAAACTAATGCCACAAATTTCTAATGACGCAAATAAGATTTTATATTATGGTGATGAGCATGGTAATTTAGAAATCTACATATTATACATTCTTGAAAATGAAACTAAGCGTATCACTAATCATAAGCTTATGGATATAAGGCCAAGATGGTCTTCAGATAATAAAAAAATTGTCTTTGAAAGAGGAAATAAAGATAATAATCAGCACATATATATCATGAATATAGATGGTAGTAATATAAAAAAGGTTACTAAAAAAGATTATAATTACGCGCCATCCTTTGTTCCCAATGGTATAAGACTCATAACAGAATAATTTTCAGTATAACCTCTTATTATATACACTTTACTTTTTACTAGACAAAAAAACTGAAAGAGAAGTGCTTTTAGAATAAAAACGAACACTATTAAAATGAAGACTTTAATCATAACTATAATATCAATTTTTATTTTTATATTAATACTTTTTCTAAGCAGTAAAAATAAAACCAATATATTTTCAAAACTTGCTTATGTGTCTAATACCGAAGGGAATTGGGATATATGGATATGCAATGTCGATGGCAGTAATAAGAAAAGAATCACAACATATAAAGGTCCTGATTATAACCCGTCTTGGTCTCCTGATGGAAAAAAAATTGCGTTTACGACCTATCGTTGGGGAGGGCATCGTATCGGAATTATGAATAGTGATGGCACAAATGTAAAGCGACTTTTAGAAATTTCTAATGGCTATAATCTAGATCCAGAATGGTCTCCAGATGGAAAGCATATAGCTTACTTTGCAGAACACAAAGGGTATTGGCAAATTTTCAAAGTTAACATAAATACTGGTAAGACAGTCCGTTTATCAAATATAGAGAATACCTCAGATAGAAGTCCATCTTGGTCACCTGATGGAAAAAAAATTGCTTTTCAATCTGTTAGAGATGGAAATTGGGAGATCTATATTATGAACAATGATGGAAGCAATCTCACTCGTTTAACTAAAAATGATTATGATGATTTCATGCCTTCGTGGTCTTCAAGTGGAAAAGAGATTGTATATGGAGCCGATCGTAATAGGCAATTAGATGTTTGTATCATGAAGTCTAATGGTAGCGAACAACAAAATATAACTAAAGGACGACCAGAATCTCTTAGAAGCAATTCTGAATCTCATAAAGATGATATCACTCCAGTTTTTACCTCTAATGGAGAAAAGATCATTTGGTCTTCTGGTACTTCAAGTAGCACAAAAAAGATTTACATTATGAATAAGGATGGAAGTGACCTTAGACCATTGTTGAATTCAGGCTTTAATGAGCAATTCCCATCAGTTACTTTAAATAACTAGTAGAAGTTTGAACTCATTTGATAAAGATTTACAATACAATGCTTTGACGAAATTTATTTGTAAAAAATCAACACTGCATAACCATATGCGTTAACATTGAAATCTTCTAAGCTAAAATAGGCCTTGATCGTGTCATACATTTGTATTGAACAAATAAAACACGAAACAATGTCAATATTAACAATCATATTAAACATATTTTTACCACCATTAGCAGTGGTATTAAAACATGGTCTTGGAACCGAATTTTTAATTAGCTTATTACTAACACTAATAGGATGGTTGCCTGGAGTTATTTATGCATTCTATGTAAATAGTAAATAAGAAAGACACATGGAACATATATTAGTGGCAGGTGCCAATGGAAATACAGGAAAGAAAGTAGTTCATCTTTTAAAATCATCACAATACTTCAACCCTATAGCGATGGTAAGAAAAGAGGAGCAACGCAAAAAATTTGAAGCAGATGGTGTTGATACTATTGTGGCAGATCTAACCAGAGACCTTACAACCGCAGTAAAAAGTGTAGATAAAGTTCTTTTTGCAGCTGGTTCTGGAGGTGAAAACGTAGTTGAAGTAGATCAAGAAGGCGCTAAACGTTTAATTGGAGTTTCAAAAATGGTCAACGTAAAAAAGTTTGTAATGTTGAGTTCGATGGGAGCAGACCAACCCGAAAAAGCAAAAGACTTAAAAGCTTATTTACAAGCCAAACACAATGCAGATGAGCATTTAAAGGAAAGCGGACTCAGATACACCATTGTAAGGCCAGGAGCTTTAAATAATGATGAAGGCACAGGAAAAATAGAACTGAAAGAAAAACTAGATAAAGAAGGCGAAATTAGTAGAGCAGATGTAGCGCAAACGTTAGTAAAAGCTTTACATGATGATGCTCCTTATAACGTAACGTTTGAAATTTTAGAAGGCAATACCTTAATAGGTAAAGCGTTGAGTGAACTAAATACTAATGTTAGTTAGGGCAACCTATAGTTTAAAAAAAAGACGAGCATTAAATTTAATACAATACTAAAAATAAACATAAAAATGGAAAATTTAAATAAAAAAACAGTAGCCATATTAGCTACAAACGGATTTGAAGAAAGTGAATTAAGAGAACCAAAAAAAGCATTAGAAGCTGCAGGAGCAGATGTACACATCGTATCCTTAGAATCTGGTGAAATTAAAGGTTGGGCAGATGGAAATTGGAGTAATGCATACCAGGTTGATAAAACCATTGATGAGGTTGATCAAAGTGATTACAATGCGTTAATGTTACCTGGCGGACAGATTAATCCAGATCTGTTAAGAAAGAACAAAGATGCAGTAGCATTTGTAAGATCATTTTTTGAAAACCATAAACCGGTCGGAGCCATTTGCCATGCACCATGGTTACTTGCAGAAGCAGATGTTTTAAAAGACAGAAAGATTACATCATACGATTCAATTAAAGTAGACATGCTCAATGCAGGGGCCAATTGGGTAGATGAAGAAGTAGTTGTAGATGCAGGCTTGGTGACCAGTAGATGCCCTGATGATCTACCAGCTTTTAACGCAAAACTTGTTGAAGAGGTCTACGAGGGTAAACATGAAGAACAAATGGCATAGTACAATATATAAATGCTATGAAAAGAAAAAAGAGATGTCACTGGCATCTCTTTTTTTATCACAACTTTAATTATAAAGTTGTTTGCGTGATCTATAGCTCGTCCTGCCGAAACTCTAAAGCAAATATAGCGCCTTGTTTTTTATAGCATTACGGTAAACCGCTTTTTGACCTATTAACTCCAATCTATTTTAGTAAAATATACGTAGAACTACGTATAAAAAAGTGTCAATATAATTGTAACTTTAAGGTTGCAAAACAACCATAGAAGCAGGCTTATCCAGATACTGGAACTGAAAAGCATACCATTTTTCATTATATAACGAGTTGTACACAATTTAAAGACTAGCCTATGAAATCAAATGTTAAAGGATTTGCAGATTCAGCAAAAGGATTTACGAAAAGCCCTTTAGGTATAATTGCATTGTTCATTGTACTAGTCTATGGGTTTGCATCATTAGTTGTGAGTTTTGGACAGAATATTGGCGAAAATGCTATACCATTGATTTACTTCTTAGTACTATTCCCAGTGATAGTATTTTTCGGTTTTTTATGGTTGGTGGCAAATCACCATAGGAAGCTTTATGGTCCCTCAGATTTTAAGGATGAAGATAATTTTGTAAAAGTTCAAATGTCCACAGCAATGTCTCTTGCAGCAGCTTCTGCTAAACAACCAAATGCTGAACTTAATCCCGAATTATCTGAAAAGTATCAAGAAAAAATATTAGAACTTGTTAATCGAACAAGTCAAAGGGAAAAAATCAAGACATCAAAAAACCGAATTATTTGGGTTGACGATAGACCCGAAAATAATATTTATGAAAGAAAAGCTTTTGAGGCCCAAGGCATTGAATTCAGTTTAGCATTAAACACAAATGAAGCCTTAGAATTAATAAAAAATAATGACTACGTTGCTATTATATCTGATATGGGGCGAAAAGAAGGACCAAAAGAAGGATACAAATTATTAAATGCTGTTAGAGAAAGTGGAAACAAAACACCGTTCTTTATATATGCAGGTTCAAGGTCTGAGGAACATAACCGAATGACGAAAGAAAGAGGCGGACAGGGAACTACAAATAGAGCGGATGAATTATATGAAATGGTTATGAACTCAATACAATAAAAACTGTGTACAACAATGGCTATAAGTAATTGCTTGTTCTCGCCTGCTTCTGAAAATCCTCTCGGATTTTCAGCTTGGTGTGTACTTGCAAAGTTAAGTGCTAAACCACGCAACTGAACCATACACGAACACGTTGGGAGCCATTTGAGAAATCAACGTTCCAACATAGCCCAAGTAAAATTTGGATGATGTCCATCTCTTCTTACCATTTTAACCCAGAGTAAAGTCATATGTTCAAGGTGTAATGCTTGATTTAAATTTCCTGTATCAAGTGTTTCAAAACCTAAATCTGCATTCAATTTTGCAACATTTTTTTTAGACTCTAAATGGTTACCAGCAATCATCATCACAGGTTTTATTTTATGATTAGGAAAACTAGAATCAATTAAGTTTTCAAAACCATAAATTGTAAAAGCCTTTACTACTTTTGCATCTTTAGACCAATCTTGTATTTTTTCTGCTCCAGATATTTTGCTGCCTAATCCGTGTGATAAGCCCTTAGCTATTGGATTTGTACAATCAATAAGTGTTTTACCATAAAATTTTAAAGGCTTCAAAATATCTTCATTTAAAAAAAATGGAGTTGCAAGAAATATCATATCTGAAACTTCAATAGCTTCTTGTATTTTACTAATAGTAAAATTACTGTTCTTTACTATTGCTTTTTTTACGGTTTCGTTATTTATATCATCGTGAGCTATAATAATGTTATGTCCTTTTTTTTGCAAGTTATTTGCTAGTGCAAAACCTACATTTCCTATACCTATAAATGCTAATATCATATTCAAATCATTTTGATAACTGAGCTACTAACAACTTTGCAGCCGCATATCCAGAATTTTGTTGTTGTCCAGTAATCAGATTTCCATCCGCAATTGCATATGAAGTAAAAGGTGAAGTCACTTTAAAAGTAGTGTTTGGTATTTTTCTTGCCTCATCTTCAATTCGATATGGCTGAATTTTCATACCAACCGCATTATCAGCAAAATCTTCTTCAGTATTAGCAAATCCTGTCCACATTTTATCTGTTATAAGCAATTCGCCACTAGATTTTTTTGCTTCCAACAATAATGTTGTTGAATGACAAACTGCTGCACTTGGTTTATTTGCTTCATAAAAATTGACAAATAGCTTTTGCAAGTCTTTATTTCCTTTAAATGTGTACATTGGACCTTGACCACCTATCAAAAAGATAGCATCATAATTATTTGGATCTACTTCAGTTAATTTTTTTGTGTTTTGTAACATTTCATTAAACCAATCTTGTTGCATATAACCTAATGATACAACATCATGGGCTGAATAACCACTTTTATCTGTTGGATTAGAATAACTATCCATAACAATCTTACCTCCTTCAGTAGATACTAAATCTACTTCATAACCAGCTTCTTGAAATACATGAAGAGGATGTGTTAATTCTGCTGCCCAAAAACCTATTGACCAACCTGTTTGTTCAGAAATGGTTGGACTACTTGCAACCATTAAAACTTTTCCTTTGTATTCTGCGCCATGAAAATGCACGTAATTTTCAATTTCTTTTATCTGAGTTTTCATTTTTTCTTTTTTTTATTTCAATTAGGTTTTTATCTGTTTATGATCTTGAATTACAAATTGTTATAAATGTTATAAAACAGTATATAGTCAATGTTACTTTTCTTATTATTACTAGTTTTATTAACACAAAGATATTTTGAATACTATGTTGTTCGACAAATTGCTATATTTGTTAGTAACTAACACATATGTGAGTATGCCTGAATTTTTAAGTGATAATAAAAAGTATTACACACCTGTTGAATACGTATTTGCAAAAATTGGCGGAACGTATAAAATGCCGATTTTATGGAGAGTAAAAGATAAATCATGGAGATACTCTGAATTAAAGAAAAACATATCTAATATTTCGGACAGGATGTTGAGTAAAAACTTAAAAGAGTTATGTTCAGATGGATTTTTAAAAAAAACTATTATTCCTGAAGTTCCAGTAAAAGTAGAATACTCAATGACAGAAAAAGGGAAAAATACTATCCCAATAATTTCATTTTTAAGAGATTATGGTTTTAGTTTGATGAAAGAAGATGGAATTATAGAAGATAAAAAAAAAGACTCTCAAAAACGTGTATAGTTAATAGCTCAGTTTCTACATACTGGAAAATCCGTAGGATTTTCCTATGGTTCGTTTTCTTTTGCTAACTTAGTCTTAAAGCAACAACATAGTATACAAACACCATTCTACATCATTTTTCAAAACTGTGAAAATCGATTATGAAGCCTAAATTCATCAGAATACTAATAACTATTATAACTCTGAGCTCTTGTGATAACCAAGTTGTCGCTAATTTTGAAATTATAAATAAAACTGGTTTTAAAATCGATGCTCTAAAAATAGAACCAATGGTGATTACTGACGGGAAATATATTTCTCTGAATCCGAATGATAAGGTCAAATATAAAGCTGATATGACAGGAATTGCAAAAATTGATGGTTCGTATAGGCTTTCATATAAACAGAACGGAGAATTCATTATAAAGGATTTTGGGTATTACACTAATGGATATCCAACTGAAAAACTAACTCGAATTGAAATTGGAAAAGACACGCTGAAATTCGATATAGAGTTTGAAAATTATTAATAAAAAATAAAAGGCTCTCTTTCGTATGAAGTTTTAGAAAACGAAGGAAGCGTTGAAGAGATTAACCTTGTTGTGCTCAATCACTCACATCCTGTAAATGTATCTTATAGAGTTGATTTTTTACATCTTTAAACAACAAAGCGCAATCAAATAAACTTGTTGCGCTTTTTATGCGTAAAGCTGTTATTAAGCTACACTTATTTGTGGAGTCGGAGAGAATCGAACTCTCGTCCAAACAAGCTATTAAAGAGCTTTCTACACGCTTATTCTATTATTGGGTTTTCGATGGTGAGCTGGCAAAAGACAACCTACTCAGCACTTAGCTTCTTAATCTCGACCATACATCAAAGCGCTATATGACCTTAGTTAATATTTACGATGCCTCTATTTAGAACGCCATTAACCAAGGCTTTCTGGAGACATTTAGCTTTCCTACCTAGTAGGACATGGCTTAATCTTACTATAATTCAGATTAGGCAGCTAAAGCGTAGTTATTCTCGCCGTTTAAAAAGTTGACCTAGCCTTTTACGTGTATCATAGTCGTTACACGACGTGCTTACCGTTTAATGAGTCTCGCTGTCAAAACCAGTCGACCCCATTTCTTAGTATTTCTATTTTAGCGTTCCCTTTCAGGTCAGGCTTTCCGCTATATCTTTTTACAAGTTCTCGATAAAATGCTGCCTTTCAGTAGCATTACTCAAACTGACGTAAAAAGGATGTCGCTTCAATCCTTAACGCATTTCCATAAAACTGTTAAAACAGTCATAAGGAGTGCGAAATTACTAAAAATATTAACTCAAAAGCTATACCAATCTTGATTTATCATTCTGTTAAGAAAAAATGTCAGTATTTATTTCTAATTTATAGAAAAAATTAAAATTATGATAAAAGAAGGAACACAAGTGACATGGAAATGGGGAAACGGAAAAGCAATTGGTAAAGTTCAAGAAACATATACCGAAAAAGTAACCAAAACCATCAAAGGTACTGAGGTGACCAGAAATGGAGAAGCAGGAAATAAAGTCTTATATATTAAGCAAGATGATGGCGATTACGTTTTAAAAAATGAAAGTGAGGTCGAACACAACGATTAATTTTAAATTAAAATCCTGCTTGTGAAAGCCATAAAATCAGCTTATTTTCGTGGAAAATTTTCCATATGAAATTCGCCATCATCAAAGAACGTAAAAACCCACCAGACCGTCGTGTGGTATTTTCACCAGAAAAACTTGCCGAAGCTAGAGCACAATTTCCTCAAGCTGAATTTGTTGTAGAGTCTTCAGACATTCGTGTGTTTTCAGATGATGCGTATCTTAAAGAAGGATTTGCGGTAACCCATGATGTGTCAGATTGTGATGTCATGCTAGGTGTAAAAGAAGTGCCTTTAGAACATTTAATTCCTAACAAAAAGTATTTCTATTTTTCGCATACCATAAAGAAACAACCCTACAACCGAAAACTATTGGTTGAAATGCTTAACAAAGGCATTGAAATGTACGATCATGAAACCATTGTCAAACAAAGTGGTGCACGATTAATTGGTTTTGGTCGTTATGCAGGATTAGTAGGTGCTTATAATGGGTTTAGAGCTTTAGGATTACGAGATAAACTATTCAATTTGCCTAAAGTAGAAACACTAGCCGATTTAGATGAGGTAAAAGCAGAACTCAATAAGATCACATTGCCTAACATCAAGATCGTTCTATCAGGAACAGGTAAAGTTGCTATGGGAGCCAAAGAAATCTTAGATCATTTAAAGATCAAAGAAGTAAGTGATGCGTTATATCTCACGTCACAATTTACAGAGCCAGTCTATTGTATGGTTGATGTGATGGAATACAGCAAGCGCATTGATGGTAAAGTAGGTAATAAGTATGAGTTCTATAAAGATCCTAGTGGCTATGAGAGTAACTTTATGCCGTATGCTAAACAAACCGATTTTTTTATAGCTGGTCATTTTTATGGTGATGGCGCACCTTTTATTTTTACTAGAGCAGATGCCAAACATCCTGATTTCAGAATCAATTTGGTTGCAGATATCTCATGTGATATTGATGGTCCAGTAGCTAGTACAATTAGGCCATCTACGATAGCAGATCCTTTTTACGGCTACGATCCTCATACCGAAAGCGAAGTACCTTTTGATGCAGATGAAGCCATCACAGTTATGGCTGTAGATAATTTGCCTTGTGAGTTACCAAAAGACGCGAGTGAAGGTTTTGGAGAGATGTTTTTAGAACACGTGATCCCAGCATTTTTTAATAATGATGAACGTGGTATTTTAAAGCGTGCTAAAATCACAACAGCAAATGGTCAATTGACCGAGCGTTATAAATACCTACAAGACTATGTTGACGGTAATACGTTTTAATTAGATGGGCAAGCTAAATTTTATGTTATCTTTTTCTAAGTACAATAGCTTAGACTTTAGAATTAGAAAATGCTTTTAGTAGCCAATACGATACGGCAAGAAAACTACCAAAAGTAAACGTAAATACATATGCTTCAAGATTGGGTTCAAATATAAGTTTTAGAACATCTAAGATCAATTCTATTGGATTGTTTATAATCTCCCAAGAATTGTATCTTAAGAAGCGCCCGAGATAAATACCCAAAGCAGTGAGTGCAAAAATCATTAGCATTACCGGAAATATAAACTTCGTCTTAAGGTGTTGCTTTAATAGTTTTTCCATATCAGAAAGTGATAAGAAAAACAAGATCATTCCATTAAAAGCAAAAGATACAATGACCAACACATCTAACCACATCAAATGATTTTCAGAGCGTTTCAGGTGAAATAGATCTGTGATAATGTAAGGCGCATTAGGTAAAAATAGTAGCCATACACCAAACCAAATGAGTAACATGAATTTCTGGGTTTTGACTTTACTTATCAAGCTTGTTGTGATCGCATAAGGAATTAGCGCTAAGAATAAGTTCCAAACTAAGAACAGTAAGTAAAACGAGTGATGAATTTTAATTCTAATCATCAACAATATAATGCTTAAAGCTATCGACACTGTAAGTAACGATAATACTTTGAATCGGTTAAGAATAAGTGATCTTATGGTTTTCATACTGTTGTTTTTAAGTCTATAATTGTTGTTATAATAACGCCTAATGTATAGGCAACTAGGTCTGTTATGCGAAATGTGCTACCAAGAATAATGATAGCCCATTTGTTGTTTCTAAGATTAAGGAGATCTAATAGATTGAATAATTGTAAAAATTCAATTAGAAAAGCAATGCCTAGTACCAAAATGGCGATATAAATTGGTTTTGTTCGTATAAAACTTCTTAATAAACAATATATTAAAATGACCACCAAAAAGTCGCCAAACGTATGGCGTATAAAACCTTCAGATAGATATACAGCAATGTATATTTCAACTAAAAGCAGTATGAGACTTGTTGCAAAAAAGGATAAGTTGAATTTGATGGTCATTTAATCTCTATTTTCGTTCCTAAAAATTTTGGTTCTGTGTTAAATAATACATCAATTGATGCCTTGGCTCTTGCAAAATATTCGCGTATTTGAACTTTAATTCCGTATCGACCTCGTATAGCTTTTGCATTGTAAGCAATGGCTTTTACGTTGTTATGTTTAGCAAGATAAATAGCACGCTCGTTATGGAATTTTTGTGATATTATGGTAATAGATTCTTGACCAAAAACTGCTTTAGCTCTTATTACAGAATCCAATGTTCTAAACCCAGCATAATCTAAAAAAATCCGATCTTCAGGAATTCCTTTTGAAATTAGATCTGCTTTAAATGTTGTAGGCTCATCGTAATTTTTTGTTCCGTTATCTCCACTAATTAAAATAAAATCAATTTTTTTAGCTTTATAAAGTTCTACAGCGGCATCGATACGATACCTGTAATACAGATTCACATTTCCATTCGATAGGTATTTGATTGTACCTAATACTAAACCAACCTTGTTTTTAGGAATCTCGGTTACAGAATTGTAAACTTTATTTCTTGCTTGAAAACTAATAATGTTATCAGTTACGATTAAAGCAGTCATGACGAAAACGCCTATTAGAATTAAGATCTTTAGTTTTTTCATAGGTTAAAAGTTAAGTTCTCACGTAGTGGTTTTGAAAAAATAGCATGTCTGAAGTCGTTTATATTTACATGCAATAAATGTTTGTAATCAAAATGATGAAAAGGATTAGCGCTTTTACCAATCTGGTAGGATTTGTAATAGTAATTGAAATAATCTGGCAATATCATAATGCCCAAAATTAGTGCGCCATAGAGGTATAAACTTCGTTTTCCATTACCATAGCAAAGACATTGTAGTGCAATTTCATCTTCTACTTTTGTGCCATAGCCAGTTAAAGTGTGATACGCATCATGGCGCTCTACTTTAGCTATGAGTTCAAAATTGTTTTTCTGTAAAAACAAACCCAAATGTTTACCAAAAGATTGTTCTGGATAGGTAAGAAGTTCGTTTCTATAAATTCCCCAAGGCTTATGGTTTTTAAACATATTGGTATATATACGTTGCGAATGCTCAAAAAGCCACTCTATTACTTGTTTTCTTAAGTTTTTCATTTATGCTTTTCTTTTGTAAACCAAACCCAAGATTGGTTTGTAGTGATATATGCGGAAGTAAAAAATGCGATCATGTAGATATCAAAATTTGAAATGATGATCCCAAATAGGCATATAGTAAATGTTAGTATAGTGTAGTAAGGGAAATATGTTTTGAAGATTTGTTTATTGTTGAAAGTTGTGCTGCTTGCAATCCAAAAAATAGGACAGATGGTTCCTAAAATAACGATCATCACGCAAACGAATATTGGAATTAATGACAAAAAGATAAAAGGAATCATATCGCTTTCAAAGTCGTCTGAACCTATGATCAGCCAAAAGATCAACGCAGCAAGCAGACATGATTTTGATAAATTTTCAGGGATATTCATATGGTCTATTTTTTAATTTTCATAGTGTACAGTTCATAATAAAATTCTTGCCAATCCAGTTGCATTAAATTGTTTACGTAGTTAGTGTATTTGGTTTCAATTCTATTCTTTTCTGTTTGAGAAATTCTAATAGTATTCTTCTTTTCGTGAAGTATAACCGCATTTCTATCTGAAAGATCAATGAGGTAGTCTATATCAAAGCTTCGCGCTTGTTCTAGATTGTATGTTGTTATTGTGCTGTCCCAATTGATAACACTTAATGTTATAAGTACAATAAATGCAACTTGTGCGTTTATTCTAAAAAGAAAAGTAAGGTTTTTAATATGCAGTACTTTCAGGTAAGTGGTTAAGAGCCCAAATAGTGTTAAGATGATAAACACATGAACACCTATTCGTTTGTAGGTTAAACCAAAAGATGTTATATAATTGTGATTCTTTAAAACAATTAAAACAACCAATACAATGTTTAGAATTATCCATAGATAGGTTAAGTTTTTCAACGTTCTGTTCTTTGAATAGAAATTAAGATGACCTCTAAAAAAGTAAAGGATGATTATTATAGCTATAATAATTGAAGCGATGAGCGTGTTTATTCCACTATGAACTTGATTGGATAGGTCTGGAGCACTAACCGTATTTGTAGATGTAATGTAGATGACATCTGTAATGATGTATAAGACTATTAGTACATTTAAAAGCGCTAAAAGAGTGGTGCCTAATTGTTTTTCTTTTTTTAGTTTTTCTTCTGAAATTTTTTCAGATTTTAATAATGTGTTTGTTGTTTTTAGATCTAATGAGGTAGCTGGTTCTACTTGAACAGGTTTGGTGATGTTATTGAATAAATAATAGCCTAACGCACTAAATAGTAGCCATTGCAGATTAATGAAGTTTAGATGTATCTTAGAAACTAGATCATTAAATAATGGATTGCCATTTTTATAGAGTAATACAAAAGTTATGATGAATATTAAAGGAATGCCAATGAGTTTTGCCCAATGCATTACGTCAATATCTTTTTTCCAGTTTACTTTCTCATGATTATCAACTTGAAAATTACGATGAAAAAAACTAGCGATGGTTGTATAAGTTCCGTTAAGCCATCTTATATATACTGAAGTATTACTTTTAGATACTGAACCTACCAATGATAAAAAAGCAGCACAATTGGTAAGAATTGATAGTACAGAGTGGTTCACAAACACAACTACTGCTGTAATGAGATATGCCAATGCATGTAGTAAAGTGATTCTCGATTTAAATGTACTTGGATTATATATAGCAAGTAATATTATAGTAAGTACAGTAAAGATTGATAAGTTAAGTCCGATACTTTTTTCAAAAAAAAGGATACTGAATGTAAGTGAAGCAATAAGGGTTGAAATTTGTTTCATAATTCTAATTTAAAAGTACTTTGTATTTCAAAGTGAATATATAAAAAAAAGGATTTATTGTTTTTTAATTAATTTTTCTAAAGCGGTAATATGTTTTTTAAATTCTGCTTTTCCAAGTTTTGTAGTTGCGTAGCGAGTGTTAGGTTTTCGTCCAATAAATTGTTTTTCTACAACAATATATTCTGCTTTTTCTAGAGCTTTCGTATGGCTAGCTAAATTGCCATCTGTAGCACCTAACAATTCTTTAAGCAAATTAAAATCGGCATATTCGTTAACCATTAATACAGACATGATTCCTAAACGAATTCTGTGATCAAAGACTTTGTTTATATTATTTATAATGCTCAAACTAATAGTTTATTAATTGAAAATTAACAGATGTAAAGTTAGCAAAACTGATGCTTCAAAATTATGATGGTGCTCTATCGTACTTAAAATGCATCCAAGTGCCATAAACAATATGCATTATACCAAAACCAAGTACCCAAAGCCAAAATCCATAACCAGGATAATAGCTGGCTATCAATCCTAATATAACTTCTATGTATCCTAAATACCTTATATCGCCTAGACTATATTTTGATGCGCTAACCAAGGCCAAACCATAAAAAATCAGCATCAATCCGCCAGTTTGTCCATATCTGCCCTGACTTAAAATTATAAGACAATAAATTCCACCTACAACAAGTGGAACCAGAAAGTTCAGTAACAATCTTCTTGATGAACTGTCCCAAATACTTTCATTATTCTTTTTTGCTTTTTTTGTAGTGAGAATAACACCAGTGATCGCACTAAAAAAAGCCACTAATAATAGCACAGATATGGATGTCCAAAATACCCAACCGTGAAATATGTACAATACACCATCACTGTATGTCGTAACTAACCAATAGGTCGTTGCTGCTCCAATTAAAGCATATATTCCTGCTAGAATACCAGATAAACCGCTAAGCGATATAAAACGAGACGATTTACTCATCATCGTTTTAATTTCACTAATATCTTTTAAATAATCTTGTTCGCTCATAATTAAAAGTACTTTGAATTACAAAGTAAAAGCTTTTATTTTATTAAAGCAAATTATTGGGATAGATTTTAAGTGTCGAACAAAACTTTATTTAAAACGCTTCGTAATATCTCGTGTAAACTTCATTTTTCAGGATGATTTTAACGATCTCATCTGCAACAGCATAATTTTACGCAATAACCAGTTGTAAGCCGAAAAGAAAAACAAGGACTGTGAAAAGTTGTTTCATATCACTAATTTAGTCAAAAATTATTCCGAATTTGAAACCTGCAGAAGCATATATATTAAGTCAGCCAGAACCCTATAAATCTATACTGTTGCATTTGCAAATGTTAATAGAATTCACACTTCCTGAAGCAGAGTTAAAATATAAATGGCGTGTGCCATTTTATTATATTGGAAAGCGACCAATATGTTATCTCAATCATACAAAAGATTATGTTGATGTTGGTTTTTGGCATTCGGCTCATCTAACAAAGTACACCGAATATTTAAAAGCAGATAATAGAAAAGTAGTACGATCACTTCGTTATAGAACATTAGAAACTATTGATGATAAGGTATTTATTTTTATACTCAAAGAAGCTGAAAAGCATAAAGACAAAACGTTTTGGAAATAGAGCTTATAGATTCTTATAAACGATATAATTCTCAAATACCATCCCTTTATGGGATTTTTTTTGTTTTTTTTCAACTTCATAAAAGTGAGAATCAAAAAATTCTAAGGCAGTAATACTTACATCAGATTTAATCGTATCAAAACCATTTATAGATACTCTAGATTCCATAATGCGTAAGAGTTTTGATGCAATGGTTTGACGCTGAAAATCTTTGTGAACAAATAAGCCATCTAGATAATAGCCTTTAGTTAGGTATGAAAAGCCAACAATTGTATCTCCAATTTCGGCAACAATAAAATAAAGTTTTTTTATCCGTTCTTCCCATTTGTCTATGTCATCTGCACCAGAGGACCAAACCGCTATCTGTTTTTCATTATAATCTCTACTGTTTACAGCGCGTATAGTATCTCTAAATATGGTAGTGATTTCTGGAATATCTTCTAATGTAGCCGCTCTTATATTTAAATCATCTAGCATGACTTATAAACTATTGATGGTTTTTCTAATGGCAGTTAAATTAGCAAGCAAGCGTTCTAGATTGTCTAAATGTAGCATATTTGCACCATCACTTTTAGCATTTGCTGGGTCGAAATGTGTTTCAATAAACAAACCATCAACATGATTTACGACACCTGCTCTAGCAATAGTTTCAATCATATCTGGTCTACCACCAGTTACACCTATACTTTGATTTGGTTGCTGTAATGAATGGGTAACGTCTAATACAGTTGGCGCATAATGTCTCATGGTAGGAATACCTCTAAAATCTACAATCATATCTTGATAACCAAACATCGTTCCGCGATCCGTGATCCATGCTTTGTCATTGCCTGAGTCTTTTACTTTTTGAACTGCATGTTTCATGGCTTCTGGACTCATAAACTGTCCTTTTTTAAGATTAACCACCTTATTGGTCTTTGCAGCTGCAACAACCAAATCGGTCTGACGTACTAAAAATGCTGGTATTTGAAGCACATCAACATATTGAGCCGCCAATACAGCATCAGAAACTTCGTGTATGTCGGTTACAGTTGGAATATCAAAAGTTTCTGATACCTTTTTAAGTATTTGTAAAGCGTTTTCATTACCAATACCAGTAAAACTATCAATTCTACTTCTATTGGCCTTTTTAAAACTTCCTTTAAAAATATATGGGATTTTTAAGCGGTCTGTAATCTTGACTACTTTTTCTGCAATGCGAAGTGCCATATCTTCGCCTTCTATAGCACAAGGGCCACAAAGTAAAAAGAAATTATCAGAATCGGTATGTTTTAATTTCGGAACATCTGTAAGATTCATATGCTTAACGTTTGAGATTTAAGGCACAAAGTTACGAAATTATAAGTCTAAATAATGCAATTCAACAGAGTGAATACATATATAATTTACACTTTAAAATGAACGTTTGATACTATTGCGAATCATCCATAATGCCATAATAAAGTTTGCGGCAACAAATAAACCACCATATATAATGAACTGTTTGGTAGCACTTGTTAAAGTAATAATGTTGAACAAATCAGAGAGGTATGCCAAAATAAGGTACGATGAGATACAAACAAAAGTAATACCAAGTGTAAAATTTAATTTTTTACTTGGCTTTATGAGTTGCCATATAAAAGGAATTCCAAATAGAAGTATAGGATATGCAGTAATTCCAGAACTTTTATTTACATCAGTAAACCAATAAACAATAACAGCAATAAAGTATAGATATGGAACAAATTTCGAATATTTACTAATCATTTTCATCTGCATAAATTGATTTAAGAGGTAAGTTTAAAACAGTTTAAACGTTACACCTATTTGTTATTTTAATATTGTCAGATGTAAATTGCCCAAATAAAATGGCTGGTTGAAGTGGCTATTTACTATTAATCAACTATCTAAACGTAAGATACAAACAGAAATTATATGTTTTTATAATTATAACATATAATTAACTATAAGTTGTATTAGATATTTTAGCTTATTTTTTAAGCGAACAGTAGTGAAATTCAATGGTTTATTGATTTGTTTGATAATCCAGTACATTAAAATGACAACTGTTAAATATTCTCACCATATTGAGAATTACACATTAATTTAATGTACCTTTGCACGCTTAAAATAAGAGCATCATTATGGCTAATATTAAAAACATTGCAATTATTGCACACGTAGATCATGGTAAAACAACTTTGGTAGATAAAATTATGTACCATTGTCAGTTATTTCGTGAGAATGAGAATACTGGAGATTTAATTCTTGATAATAACGATCTCGAACGAGAGAGAGGAATTACTATTACATCTAAAAATGTTTCAGTAATCTACAAAGACACAAAAATTAATATTATTGATACTCCAGGCCACGCCGATTTTGGAGGAGAAGTAGAGCGTGTTTTAAACATGGCTGATGGTGTTTTGTTGTTGGTTGATGCTTTTGAAGGACCAATGCCTCAAACCCGTTTTGTGTTACAGAAGGCTATCGATCTTGGATTGAAACCATGTGTTGTTATAAATAAGGTAGATAAGGAAAACTGTACACCTGATGAAGTACATGAAAAGGTATTTGATCTTATGTTTGAACTTGGAGCTGAAGAATGGCAGTTAGATTTCCCAACGGTTTATGGTTCGGCCAAACACAACTGGATGAGTGATGATTGGCAGAATAAGACAGAAAACATTGAACCGCTATTAGATATGGTTATCGACCATATTCCTGAGCCGAAAATTGAAGACGGTACAACACAAATGTTAATTACGTCTTTAGATTTTTCATCCTTTACAGGACGAATCGCTATTGGACGTCTAACTCGTGGTGAATTAAAATCGGGACAGAATATTTCTTTAGTAAAACGTGATGGAAGTATTGTGAAATCTAAAATCAAAGAAGTGCACGTCTTTGAGGGTTTAGGACGTAAGAAAGTTGATGAAGTTCAAACTGGAGATATCTGTGCATTGGTTGGTTTAGAAGGTTTTGAAATTGGAGATACTGTTGCAGATTTTGAAAGCCCTCAAGGGCTTAAAACCATAGCTATAGATGAACCAACGATGAGTATGTTGTTTACAATTAACGACTCGCCTTTCTTTGGTAAAGATGGAAAATACGTCACGTCACGTCATATCAAAGAGCGCTTAACAAAAGAATTAGAAAAAAATTTAGCACTTAGAGTAGAAGAAACCGATAGTGCAGATAAATTTATGGTGTTTGGTCGTGGTGTATTACACTTATCAGTTTTAATTGAAACTATGCGTCGTGAAGGTTATGAACTACAAATCGGTCAACCACAAGTAATTATCAAAGAAATTGATGGTGTAAAATGCGAACCTGTTGAAGAAATGACAATTGATTTACCGGAAACTGTTTCTGGGAAAGCAATTGAAATGGTAACAATGCGTAAAGGTGAAATGCTAAGCATGGAAGCTAAAGGTGAGCGTATGGTATGTGAGTTTATTGTTCCTTCTAGAGGAATTATCGGTTTACGTAACCAATTATTAACTGCTACAGCTGGTGAGGCTATAATGGCGCATCGTTTTAAAGAATACCAACCGTTAAAAGGTGGAATTCCAGAACGTCAAAACGGATCTCTAGTGTCTATGGAAAAAGGGCAAGCTATTCCTTATTCTATTGATAAATTACAAGATAGAGGAAAGTTTTTTGTTGATCCAGGAGAAGATATTTATGAAGGTCAAGTGATTGGAGAAAACTCTCGTGGTGATGATATGGCTGTTAATGTCACTAAAACAAAAAAGTTGAGTAACGTACGTAGTTCTGGAGCAGATGATAAAGCGAAAATTGTTCCTGCAATTAAATTCTCTTTAGAAGAAGCATTAGAATACATCCAAAAAGATGAATATGTTGAGGTTACTCCTAATCATTTAAGATTACGTAAAATTTACCTTACAGAAGTAGAGCGTAAACGTAATAAAAGTATATAGTTTTATAAAACATTTAATATTAAAGGAATCCAATTTTGGGTTCCTTTTTTTTATTATAAATTCGTACACAGATTGTAAGTATAGAATGAAGTATCTAGATAAGTTTTTAAGAGATTGGAGAATTAAAGTTGCCACTCAATATGTGAGAACTAACGATAAATTACTTGATATTGGTTGTTTTGATGGGCATCTTTTTAAATTGCTAAAGATAAAAAACATTCAACCTAGTATTGGTTTAGATCCATTGTTAGAAGAAACAAAACAACGTGATGGGCATCATCTTGTTTCTGGGACTTTTCCTAGTGCTATTTCAAGAGATGAAAGCTTTGATTGTATAATTATGCTTGCTGTACTAGAGCATATTCCTAGAAGTGAACAACAATCTTTTAATTCTGAATTTTACCCTTTTTTAAATCCAGAAGGTCGAATCATTATCACAGTACCTTCACCATTTGTCGATCAAATTTTATGGGTTTTAAAAAAAATGAATTTAGTTGAAGGCATGTCTTTAGAAGAACATTACGGTTTTAAAACTAAAGAAGTTTTTACATTATTTGACAAAAAGAAATACCGTTTGATAAAGCATAAAAAGTTTCAACTTGGGCTCAATAACTTATTTGTTTTTGAAAAAATAGGATAACATGTTGCTTAGGATTTAGTTTGACTTTTTAAGCTTAAAATACTAAAAAAGAGACTAAATAAAATTATTTGGATGCCTAGCAATATTGTGAAAACTGCAGGTATTACAATTCTTAGAGTGTCTGAGGGATTTGTCAATGTTCCAAAACCAACAGCTTCCCAAAAAAATAATCCTTTAATACTTAAAACGATTCCAATCACAAACAACACTAATCCTAGGGTGAGGCCTTTTTCTAAATTAAGATATTTAAATAAATTGGTATATCTGCTGCTTTTGGGAAGCAATCCATTTTCTACTGCAAATATTTTTGTTAATGCATAAAAAATAAAAAACTGGAATCCTATTAAGGTGATACTTGATGTATATAAAAGCGTATGTATGTCAAATGTAATATGGTTAAATGCAATTGGCCTAAAAATTAGAAATACTGAAGTTGTAATACCAAATAATAGCATAATAATACTTGGATATAAAAATAACCACTTAGGACTATAAAGTATTAAAAAACGTAAATGTCTCCAACCGTCACTCCAGGTGTTTAAATGTGGCGTTCTAGTTCTGCCATCTTTTGATAGTTTTGTTGGTACTTCGGTAATTTTTAATTTGTTTAGCTTGGCTTTTACTATCATTTCAGAGGCAAATTCCATTCCCGTTGTTCTCAGGTCTAATTTGGCATAGGCTTCATTTAAAAAACCTCTTAGGCCACAGTGAAAATCACCTATTTTGATGTTAAAAAATAAACGTCCAATAAAAGATAAAACAGGGTTGCCTAAATATTGATGCAGAAAAGGCATGGCATTTTTTTCTATACCACCTTTAAAACGATTTCCCATGACCAAATCATAACCATTTCTTAATTCTTTTAA
Source organism: uncultured Psychroserpens sp. (assembly GCF_947503375.1). Lineage (GTDB taxonomy): Bacteria > Bacteroidota > Bacteroidia > Flavobacteriales > Flavobacteriaceae > Psychroserpens. The sequence goes on along the minus strand of NZ_CANNDQ010000002.1, from coordinate 429,286 downwards.
AAAAGGCATTAAATGGCTAAAGTCATAACTGTCATCAGCATCAGCCATAATCGTGTAGGTGGCGTTTGAAGCATTAATTCCAGCTCTTAAAGCACTTCCGTAGCCTTTTTGTTTCACATGTACTAATCTTGCATTATGAGATTTCGCGATGTCAATCGACCCATCAGTACTTCCGTTATCTGCAATTATAATTTCACCTGAAACTTGATTTGAAGTTAGGAAAGTTTGGGCTTTAGTGATGCAGGTTGCTAGGGTTTCAGCCTCATTCAAACATGGCATTACTATAGAAAGTTCAATCTTTGATTCCATGTCTGAAAATTTTAAAAATTATGAGTAATGATAGTAAAATTAAGGCGTAATTATAAAAAACATATCGCATTATTGAATGGCTAAAAATAGCAATTAATATGGCGTTAGATAAGCTTAATGCAGTACATATAAAAAGTAGTGCATGCCATTTGTGATACACTGTAATAACTTTAAATGTACTGTAAATAAAAAGAATTACCATTATGACAAAGCCTATAGAGTTATAAAAGCTATACGACAGATTGGCAACATATAATTGAATCCATTTTTTATAATTCTTTTTAAGGAGTATGAGTGTAATTTCTTTGTTGGCTTTTTCTGCGTTATAGAATGATTGAGCAATGGTGAATTTGCTTTCTTCGGAAGATTTTTTGGTTTTATTTATAAAATGTGTTCTAGCGATTTTGTAGGTGGTATGATTGCAGATTTGAGGAATATGGTTGTGAAAAAAAGCGTAATTTTCTTTGTAGTTTGAGGTCGATTGTGATGACATTAATAGTTTTTTTCGCTTGAGTTCATTATAACTTTTTTTAAAGATGCTCTTATACTCTGGATTACTTATAAGCTTAGCGTCATCTTCTTCAGAGATATAATAAGCAGCAGAAGACATGTTAGTGAATCCAAAAGGTGTCGTCATAAAAATCCCATCCTTTAATTTGTGGTAACTCATTTCTCCAATGATAACGATTCCAGGTATAAATATTAATATTAAAAGGTTGATTACGTGAGTTTTGTTTTTTAAATGAGAACGATATTTTAAGATGTATATAAAAGCAAATATGAAGTATGTAAACATAAATTGGCCTCTAGTAAATACAAGCATAATAAAGGTTATGATTGCAAACTTAAACGCCCTAGAATTCTCATTAAATATGAAATCTAAATTAAAGGCTACAAATAAAAGATATAAAGCATAGCTGATGCCTTCAGGACATAAATTATTAGCGGCATATATAGGGTAGAAAAGGGGGAACAATAAAACCAATAAAACGGCACTTTTAAAAAGGATATGGAGTTTTAGTAATTGAGATACCTTACTATAAAAGAAATGAATACTTACTAACGAAAAAAGGATTTGGAAAACTTTTACAGCAAATTCAAATGCATCAGAAAATAGAAAGGCGAATATCTTTAAAAAAATCACATAGCCTAAATGCCTGTTGGGCATCGCTTTTAAATAACCAAATGTGTCTGGAGAATAAATAGCTTTTTGAAATATTAGGAATAAGAAAACAAAAGCATATATAGTAATTAATACATTGTTTTCTTTAAATATTTGTTTTGATTTCAAAAGCGTATTTTTGAGTGACCCAAATATAAAAAATTGAATCTAAAACAATCTTTAACATTTAAAATTATTGTAATTTGTACGTTTTAAATGCTACCATTTTCTTTAATAGAATTTAAATTTTGCAGAAATATTCAGTTCAAAAATATCAACCCAAATTAAAAAAACAATGGGACGAATTTATAGCTAATTCTAAAAATGCTACATTTTTATTTCAAAGAGATTTTATGGATTATCATCAAGATCGATTTGATGATTATTCATTAATGGTTTATAATAATCATTCTCTTTTTGCAGTTTTGCCTGCCAATAGAAATGATAATCAAATATATTCACATCAAGGCTTGAGTTATGGTGGTTTTCTTTTAAAAACAGATAGTAAGTTTCAAGATGTTTTAAATGCATTTAAGACTTGCTTAATGTACTTGAGTGAACATCAAATTGAAAACTTTGAACTGAAGTTATTACCAAAAATCTATTGCAAACTACCTAGTGATGAAATAGATTATTTACTTTTTAAAACCCAAGCTCAAATTAGTAGAAGAGACATATCTGCTGTTATAGATTTAAAAAATCCATTAAAAATCAACTCATCAAATCGGAAACGTAATTTGAAAAAGGCTAAGTCAAATCATATTGAAGTTAAAGAAGTTGATACTTTTAAAGCATTTTTTGATGCTATACTAATTCCTAATTTAAAGGAACGATATGAGACTTTACCAACACATTCTATAGAAGAGATTACATTACTAAAGGAAAAATTCCCAAAGCAAATAAGGCAGTTTAATGCTTATTATAATGCAGAGGTCATTGCTGGTGTTACCATTTTCGAAACTAAAAATGTTGCCCACGCACAATACATTTCAACAATGAACTCAAAAAAGGATCTGGCTGGTCTTGATGCTATATTTGATAAGTTGATTAATACCGTTTTTAATAATAAGCATTATTTTAGTTTTGGCATTTCTAATGAAAATAAAGGACAGCAAATCAATCAAGGGTTGTTAAAGTGGAAAGAGAGTTTTGGCGCAAGAGCTGTAGTTCACGATTTTTATAAGATCAATACCAAAAATTATAATTTTTTAAACGATGTGATGATATGATTTCATTCTTAGATCTAAATAAGGTTAATGCAAGGTTTGAAGATGAATATGTATCGCAATTTAAATCATTTTTGAATTCTGGATATTATATTCTAGGAGATCAAGTGCGCACGTTTGAAACAAATTTTGCTAGTTATTGTGGTTCAAAATATTGTGTTGGAGTTGCTAATGGCTTAGATGCACTTACCTTGATTTTTAAAGCCTATATCGAACTTGGCAGGTTAAAACCTGACGATGAAGTTATTGTTCCAGCAAATACATACATCGCTAGTATTTTGGCTGTAATCAATGCTGGGTTGAAGCCTATTTTTGTTGAACCTAACGAAGCCACATTTAATATTTCGCCATTAGAGATAAAGAAGCATTTAAGCCCAAATGTAAAAGCCATACTTGCTGTGCATCTCTATGGTCAATTAGCAAATATGAATGCTATTAATGCAATTGCAGAAACTCATGATTTACTTGTTGTTGAAGATGCAGCCCAAGCACATGGCGCTATTTTAAATGATGACGATAAAAAAGCAGGGAATTTATCAAATGCTGCTGGATTTAGTTTTTATCCTACAAAAAATTTGGGTGCTTTAGGTGATGCAGGTGCGGTAACCACCAATGATTTGGATTTAGCAAATACCGTACAATTATTACGTAATTATGGTAGCTCAACAAAGTACGTTAATCAAACTTTAGGAATAAATAGTCGTTTAGACGAAATTCAGGCAGCATTCCTAAACGTTAAACTGAAGTATTTAGATGCAGATAATCAAAGACGTCAAGATATAGCTAGCTTATACCGATCTGGTATTAATAATAAAAAGATTGAGCTTCCTTATTACAATGATTCATTAAATCATGTATTTCATGTGTTTGTAGTTCGAGTAATAGATAGAGCAGCTTTTGTATCTTTTTTAAATGATAAAGGTATTGGTCATCTTATTCATTATCCAATACCACCACACAAACAACAAGCTTTATTGAGTTATAAAACACTATATTTGCCTATTACTGAAGCTATTCATAGCTCTGTAGTAAGTTTGCCAATAAGTCCAATAATGACTAATGATGAGGTACAAACTGTTATTAATGCCCTAAACCAATACTAATTGAAAAAACTTATTAAGTACATTAATACCAATGTGCTGTTTAAGGTTGCACATTTGAATTCGGCAACAATAGCTACTAAGATTATTGCTGGAATTTTAACTTCTAAAGCTATAGCAATATTTATTGGAGTAGAAGGAATGGCACTTATAGGTAATCTGAGAAATTTTTTAAGTGCAATACAGTCGTTTGCAATTCTAGGATTTTATAATGGTTTCGTAAAAACTATAGCAAAGTTTAAAAACGATACTATTGAGTTGAGTAAAACAGTTTCTACTACGTATTATTTAGGTTTTTTCTCTACTATTTTAATGTCGTTTTTATGCTATTATAATGCAGATTATATAAACGACTTTCTTTTCTTAAACTATTCATTTACCTATGTTATCAAAGTACTTGCTTTAGCATTACCCTTTTACTCATTAAATATGTTCTGTTTTGGGATTATGAATGGGTTTTCTAATTTTAAAATGTTGTTGGTTATCAATATCATTGGTCAGATTCTTGGACTATTAGTAACTGTGTATCTCATATATATTGAACATATTAATGGCGCTTTAGTTGCTGCTGTAATTGCCCCTTCGTTATTATTTTTAATCACTTTGGTTGGAATTATTAATAGAAGAAATTTAATGACACAAGTTAAAATTTCTAATGTAAGTTTAAGTGTATTAAAAACTTTTGCGCCTTATGCCACCATGGCTTTAGTAACTGCAATTGCTTTACCATTTACCTCAATTTTAATTCGAAATTTCATCATTGAAGAGCTTGGGATCAAACAGGCTGGTTATTGGGAAGCGATGAATAGAGTTTCTGATTACTACCTTATGTTTATCACCTCTATAATGACACTTTACATCATTCCTAGATTTAGTGAAATTGATAATAAGAAAGAATTTAGGAAAGAAGTGTTTGGTTTTTACAGATCTGTGATGCCAATTTTTGGTTTAGGGCTAGTGCTCATTTATTTTTTAAGGCCTTTAGTTGTACAAATAATATTTTCTGAAGAATTTCAACCTGTAGAAGATCTGTTTTTATGGCAATTATTGGGTGATTTTATTAAAGTGTTATCTATAGTTATCGCTTATCAATTCTTAGCTAAAAAAATGTTTGCTCAGTTTATAATTATTGAGATTTTCTTAGTGGTAATCCTATACCTTACAAGTGTGTGTTTAATAGAACTTTATGGTATTCAAGGTGCAGTTATGGGGCATTTCTTTAGCTATTTAATGCATTATCTAATTGTGCTACTGGTGTTTAGTAGTTCACTTTTTGGGGTAATTACTGAGGAGAATTAATAGGTCATTTTAGCGATTTACCCAAAGTAGCTTTCTAAAGTAAATGTTCATTGCTGCAAAATGTAATACGTAAGTAGAGAAGTAAGCTATGGACACACCAATAAAACCATATAGTCGAGTAAAAACGACAGCTAGTGTACAAAAAATAAATGTCCATCCAATTTGAAATATAATAAACACTTTTGTATTTGCTTTTGCAATTAAAATATTTCCTAATACCCAAGAGTTTATTTTTACTGCATCACCTAAAAGATGAAATAAAATAATAGTATTGATCAATATAAATTCTTCAGAAAATAACAATGGTATAAAAAAATCTTTTAAGAGGTAGACCATTAATGTTATAACTATAATTGTTGGAAAACTCAATGTCCATACCTTGAATACTTCCTTTTTTAAAGATTTACCTGAAATTTCAGAAAATGTAGGTAATAAGTAAAACTGAAAAGTGGTAGTTAAAAACATGATGTAAATTCCAGAAATACGCCACATACCTTCCCAAGACCCAGCATATTCACTGCCAAGTTCATTGTTTAAAAAAAACCGTATGAATAATGTTGCGCCAACCATACAAAGTGGTGCAACAATTGCCATATATGAGAACTTTGTTAAATTTTTAAAATGAGATACATCTATTTTGAATGAAAAATTTTTCAACGATAAATATCCAATTTTTCTAATAAAAAATATTGAGATTGTAAACCCAAGAATTTGGTTGATTACTAATGCATAGAAAGCTCCAATAGTATTAAATTTCAGAACTAAAAACACCATTATTAGTGCTGAAATTATTGAAGCAATAATATTAATAGTCACATAGATTTTGATGTGTTTCAAGCCATTAAAAATAGCCATAAAGAAGCTATGTAACGACAGTGCGATGAAGGAAAATGAAAGTAAAGCCACAACACTTGAAAACTTAAGATCATTAAATAAATAATCTGAGAGTTGATCTTTGAAAAAATAGGTCAACAAACCTAATAAAACAGAGAAATAAACATGCAATTTCAAGCCAGTTGTTAGAAAAGAAGTCAGTTTAGTTTTGTCATCTTTGTATGAAGCAACATATTTTACAATACCATTATTTGAACCGAAATTACTTCCAATTTTTCCAAGATTGATAAAATCTTTTAATTGTCCTAATAAAAACATGCCGTTAGTGCCTAAATAAACAGCAACAATTTTATTCGTAATTAACCTACAAATCAATGAAACTGTAGTACTAATTCCTGAATAGATTGTTGTTTTTAATAATCCCATTTGTTTTAGTTGAAATCTTCCCAAAGTTTAAAATCTAATTGTGTCACTTCTTTTAACAATTCAAAATCTTCAGTGTATAGATTTTTTATCCAATTCCTTTCTTCTAAAGTTAGACTAGGATACTTATCAATTGTTTTCGTTTTTTCTACGATTATATTAGAAACATCTTTTTTTAAAAATACTTTTATTTTCCTTGGAACAAACTTATTTAAGGGTTTAATAAGTTTTAATCTTCCCTTGGTAAGATCTTGATAACCGCTATAAAGCTTAGGGTATTTAAGAACTATTGTTTCGTTATTATGCAAGTTAGGTATGTAATCAAGACTATTTAGCTTTAAAAAATTAAAACAAGAATTTAGAACTCCTAATGGGTCATTTTTAAAGTCTTCAAAAACTATAATTTTGATTTGATCCTTTTTAAAGGCATTAAAAAAATTTGATAACCATTTCCCGTATAATCCATATTGATAATAGTGCTTGTACTTACCATTCTTATGATGAGATGCAATATTTGGTTCAATATCTTTATCATTTAAAACAGCATCTTTAAGATCTAATTGTTCATCACCTATACCTTTTATGTACCAATAGTGAGAATATAATCTGTCAACAGGATTTCTGAGCACGAAAATAAATTTTAATTCATTTGGATTGTATGTCTTTATGCGCTCAATGAAATTTGGAAATAGCATATACGAAGTGCTAGATTCTCCTTTATAAGTGACATTTGTTGTACTATCGAATAGTGATAGATAGTCTTGCTTGGCTAATTTCGAATTGACGTCAAAATCATCTCTTACCCAATAAAAAGGCTCTTTATCTGACGACATACATATTTCAGGATGTTTATCTAGTAACTCATGAAAAGTACTAGTTCCAGATTTTGCTGCTCCAGGAATAAATAAGTTTGGATATTCTAACGACATTAAAAAATTACGGATTTAAAATATAAATCTAATAATAGTTCTATTTAACAACAAAATACGAGAAAAATTATTGAAGTATATCTTAATAAAAATTATTTTCAATTTTTAAACGTTTTGTATATTCCTTAATATTGCATTATAACAATGAGTAAATGAATGAGTCTTGTAGTGTTCTTATAGATAACCAACCATACGATTTTGAGGTTGATGGAGATTTTTTTTGGGGAAACGAAGTGCTATTATACGATGAAGCGTCTAGTCCTATATCAAAAATGGATTGGAAAAATGAAGGTTATGGGATTATTCAAGCATTTTCTGATTCTGATTTTTTCAAGCTTAAATCCTCAATTGAATACAATGTAATTAAAGCTATAAAGTTGCATGTTTCAGATTTTGATGAGACGGCATTCACTTTAGATAATTATCATCAAATTGTTAGTAATAATGAGCTTCATAATGATATCATTGATATTACTAGAAATCTTCAAAACTCAGATTTTAATTTTGATATCGAAGCTCTAGTTGAACATTTTAGTGAAGTACTTGGTTTCAAACTCACATCATACATAGAAGAGCTGGATAAAACACATATTCAAATTAGAATAAGTCGGCCTAATTCCTTAGATATAAACCCGCCTCATAGAGATGGATATTTGTCGTATTATCAAGATATCGTTAATGTGTGGATCCCTATTCATGGCTGCAATGAACTCTCGTCGTTGCCTGTATTGCCAGGAAGTCATTTAATTCCAGAGAATGAAATTCTAAGAACGCAAAGTAAAGGTGCTAAAATCAATGGGAATACTTATTATGTGCCGTGTATCCTAAAAACTAAAAATGGTAATATATGTATGATAAGACCAAACCCAAAGCAAGGTGAAGCTCTAGTTTTTACTCCTTATTTAATTCATGGTTCAGCGGTGAATAAAAATGAAAATATTACTCGAGTATCTTTAGAGTTAAGGTTTCCAAAACTAAAAGGCAGTTAGGTATCATTCCAGACACTCAAAAACTGTTCAGAACATTTAATGTAGTGATGCTTGTCTTCAACAAATTGACGCGCATTTTTTGATATTCTTTTGATTTCGTTTGGATTTTTAATTAGCCATTCTAGTTTATCAGCAATAGATGTTACATTTGGCAGCGCGTTTATAGCTACAGTATCTTCTTCTATACCATAATAATCTAACCATTCTTGTTCTGCACCTGTAAACACCACTTTGCCTTTTGCCATAGCTTCTAAAGCATTGTAACCTTGATCATACGAGTAGACTTGATCTAAAACGATGTGAGCGTTATCAAATGCAGCAATATAATCATGATAAGGAACACTTTCTAATGTTATGATTTCTATCTTATCGGCATACTTACTTAAAACAATTTTTAATGCTTCTTCAAAAAAATCGTTGCCTTTCTTATGATAGTTCTGTCTATTGATTCCATGAAATATGACAATTTTATTATCAAAATTTAATGGCAAAAACTTGATCGCATCTATATTTATTGGGTGGGGAATAAGCCCTAAATGTTTAGGGTGGTCTTCTAATGGAATGGTATAATCTAAATCACAAGAAATAACACCACTTATTGATTTATACATGTGATGATGCAATGCTGAAAATTCATCATTTATATATTTGAACATGTATCTGAACTTTTTTTTAGTTACTCTATTCTCAAAGTATGGCGTAAGAATAGAGTACTTGAACTTTTTTTGATAAGCATAGAGTACGCTTGGATAATCACATCCTGTTGATAACAAAAATGATTTCTTATTCCAATGATGTAATAAATCAAATATTTTTAGTTCGGTTTCTGCAGTACAAGAGAAAGAAGATTCATTTATAAACTGAACAATATCATAACCAGAAAGTTGCTTTTCAAGCTTTTTAATTTGTTTTTTTACAGATAGAGAATGTAGATCAATATTAAATAGTTTAAAACAAATTAAATGCAATTTTCTTAAAAGCTTTGATTCATAATGGTGTTTAATTACGATATCGGTATCTACTTTTTTAAAACCATCTTGAAGGCTAACTACAGTTGCAGAATGCTGTAATGCTTCCAAACCTTGTTTTAAAAATTTATGAGACCGGTTAAATTCACCAACTAATAAAATCTTCATTTATATTATATACATTTGCTCCAAAGATATATATATTGATTATAGAACACAATTCATATCATACATTAGAAGTTTTAATTGCCACTCAAAACAGAACAACTCTTGATTTTTTATCGCGAATGTTCCCATGTCACGATTTGGATTCGTTTAAGATCCTTATCGTCAATCAAACCTCTAAGCGCAATATTTTAAATTCTGAGAATGCTAATATTAGAGTTATAAATTCATTTGAAAAAGGGCTATCTAAAAGTAGGAATCTAGCCTTAAAAAATGCAACATGTGATATTGTGGTTATAGCCGATGATGATTTAGTATATGAAAAAGAATTTGTTAATGTAATAGGTGATGCTTTCAATAAAATGCCACAAGCTGAGCTTATTACATTCAAAGCAATGTCTTTTAATGGAAAACCCTACAGGGATTATAAAACTGAAAATTTCAAGCATTCAGTTAAATCGATTAAAGGGGTTATATCATGGGAAATAGCTTTGAATATTAATAAAATAAACAACTTAAATATAACATTTGATGAACATTTTGGATTGGGTGGTCAGTTTGAAACAGCCGAAGAATATCTTTTTGCCAGAGAGGTCGTGGATAAGGGATCACACAGTTACTTTAATAACAATTTTATTGTGGCACATCCAGAACTCAATTCAGGAATGGATTTAGGTAGCAATCGAATTGTTTATGCACGAGCCGCTTTAAATTATAAACTGCACAATTTTTTGGTGTATTTTTGGTTACCAAATTATATGCTTTTCCTGTTGAGAAATAAGTATATAAAATTCTCAGAGCTAATAAGCAAAATAAAAATAGGTCTAAAAGGCATTAAAGATTTCAAACATTTATACAACAATAGGTAATGACAACAAATAAGGATATAAAGATTATTACACTAGGAAAAATTAAGGATGAGAGAGGTACACTTTCGGTTATAGAGAAAGATGTCTTGCCATTTACCATGAAACGTGTTTATTATTTATATGATGTGCCTAGTGATGCTTACAGAGGTGGTCATGCACATATTGAACAATTAGAGTTTTTAGTCGCCCTAAGTGGTAGTTTTGAAGTTGTTTTAGATGATGGTAATTCTAAGAAAAGCATAGTGCTCAATAAACCTAATAAAGGACTGTTAATCCCTAAAGGCATTTGGCGAGAGTTAGAGAATTTTTCAGCAGGATCTGTATGTCTTGTAATTGCTTCTGGTGAGTTTTCTGAGAGTGATTATATACGTGATTATACTGAATTTAAATCATCTAAAACTACTCAATAATATACCTTGCTGTTTTAAAATCTGCTTCAGTCTAAAGAACAGCCTTAAAACAAAAGGGCTTTGAGATAGTAAAAAACGTTGCTTGTTATTCAATAACCTTTTATCAATTTTTTTAATGTATTGTGTAGCCTTATTTGAGTTTTTTGCAAGCTTGTATTGGATGGCTATTGAGTACCTATTAGCATCAAGGTATTTTTTTAGAGACATGTTTGTTTCGGCTTCATAATTGTAACGATCTAGGTCAATAAATTGCCTCACATTAGTATTGGAGTTACTTATTCTATTCTCTGAATGTAAGATGTGTATTGCAGAAACCTTGCTACTAAACGCTACTGGGTAATTTAATGCAATTCGTATCCATAAGTCAGTATCTTCACCAGCTCCTAGAGTGATATTCGTATCAAAACCACCAGTCTTTTCCAATGTAGATTTTGGAACCATTACCGCAGAAGTCCAAGCAATACTATTAAACAAACTCGAATCAAAATAGTCAGTCACGATGCCTTTCCATGGTATGTGACTTGAGATGTTTTTATATTTTGACTTGATGATAATATTTCCGTCTTTTTTATTGTAAGCTTTGCAGTACATCCCACAATCAGGAAATTGCTTATACAAATGTATCAAATCTTCTAAATGATGTTCTAACCATATATCATCGGCATCTAAAAAAGCTATGAGTTCAGCTTTAGCTTTAGTAATACCATAGTTTCTAGCATGTGATACGCCTTTGTTTTTAGTTGTAAAGACTCGTAGTCGTTTATCATTGCAATGACTTAATTGTTCAAGGCTATTATCTGTAGAACCATCATTAATCACAATCACTTCATAGTTAGAAAAGCTCTGAGACCAAACACTATATAATGTGTCTAGTACATGTTTTTCCTTGTTGTATAACGGAATTACTATCGATACTTGAGGATTCATACTTTTCTTAAATCTTTATAACACATGTAGCTAATTTTATAAAGTTGTAATAGCTTTATTTTAGGTTGTTTACTCAATAGATTAGTAGTTATAGTGCCTTTGAATTGTTTATATACAGACGAAAATAAATAATGAAGTTTGTATTGCTTTAATACTATAAATAGATTCAATAAACTGTTTTGATGCGTTTTTATTCTGTTAGCTTTGTGAAGTGATAGTAAAGTGTCTACCGCTTTTTCTGTCTTTTGTAAATAAGTGCTACTAGTTTCTATACCTAAATGGTATACTTCATTATCAATATGTAATACTTTAATACTATTGGCTTTAAGTAAGGCTCCAAAAAAATTGTCAAAACCATATCCCTTTTGTTCTATTTGAGAATTTATATTCAAAAAAACAGACTTCTTGATCATAAAATTAGCCGAAATAATAACTTTATAAGGCTTTTTATTTCTATGTTTCGCCAATATCTGTTCATATCTTTTTCCATAAGACCATCGCAATTTGTGTTCTAATTTTGGTGGTTTTTTTTCATAAGCAAAACCACCATATATTGCTTCATAACCATGATCTATGTGTTGTAGGTAATTATGAATATATAATTCTGATTTTGGCATTACATCAGCATCTACAAATAATAACCAAGAGTAGGTGGCTTTTTTAGCTAAAAGTTGTCTAGCAGATGCTCTACCATGATTTTCTTTGCTTATAATATAATTTGCGAAATCTAAATTTGAAATATTTAAGTTTGTATTGACTATTTCTGTTGTTGAACCATCATCAAAACAAATAATTTCAAAAACAATGTTATTTAATTGTAATTGTGTATGAATATGTGTTACCAGCGCAACAATATTATAGTTGTATACAGGGACGAGTACTGAAAGCATTAAAACTAATGTTGTAGTTCAAAAATACACTTTTTATGATAGTCTATGATGTTATTGGTTTCACAAACGATAAATTGGTATAGTAATTGCCTAATTAGTGTTATGAAACAGAGTTTTGCGTTCGTTTTTATTTTTTTTGTTGGCATTACCATCTTTGCTCAACAAGAGTTTCATGTGTTTCCAAAAGCACATACAACTACACCAGGAAGAGCAAGTGGAGATGGTTCGCTTGAAAACCCATGGGATCTCGAAACTGCATTAAATCAAAAGCCAGAAGTGGTTAATGGACATGATATAATTTGGTTGCATGAAGGGGTATATAATGGAAGATATAGAAGTACTGTTCAAAGTACTATTCCTAATGCTTATGTCACAGTTTCTGCATATGAAGAAGATAAAGTTACACTCAATGGTAATGTGAAATCAAAAAGAGAAGCAGTACTCGAAGTAAATGGTAAACAAGTCATCTATAAAAATTTTGAGATAACTTGGTTGGGAGATTTTTCTAGATTTGAAGCTGATGAGAATTTTAAAATAGGAAGAGGACTTAGGCATTTGAAAGGCGCTAATTGTAAATTTTACAATTTGAGAATTCATGACGTTCCAGGTTTAGGTTTTGGGTTTTGGAAACATGGAGCTGGATCAATCATTGAAGATTGTATCATTTATAATAATGGTTATGTTGCTAAAAATGGTAGAGGTAGAGGTGAAGGGATTTATGTGCAAAATTCAAGTGACAGCACACGATTAATCAAGAATTCTATCATCTTCAATAATTACTATAAGGGTATAGAGGTTTGGTCTGCTGGAAGACGTGCTAATTTTGAATATGTGAAACATATTAAACTAGAAAACAACATCCTTTTTAACAACGGACTACCATCTGGCAGACATTTAGATAACATTATAGTTGCATCAGATGATAGAAATGGAATTAATGTAGCAAAACATATTTCAGTTATAAATAATGTGTTGTATCACAATTCTAATTTTACTAAAGATGAAATACGTGGTGATGCACCTTCATTAACTTTAGGCTTTAATAAACATGCGCCTATTGAAGATGTGATTGTTAAAGATAACATTATTATTGGCCGCTCTAATGGTTTAAGAATTCTTCAGGCAAAATCACTAACGTTTACTAATAATATTATTCATACAGGATTTGTGCAGTTTAGCTGGTCTGCCAAAGACAATGCAAATCATTGGAATTTTAAAAACAATACGTATTACTCAAGAACAAACAGACCAGCGTTTAGAATTGTGAAGTATAAAGATTTCAAGTTTGATGAGTGGCAAACAACATTCAATATTGATCATAAAAGCACTTCAAGAGTAGTTGATGATTTCGACTTGCATCCTGTATTGGCTTTTAATCGTTATCAGTTGAATCTAAATACTTATAACGTAGCATTATTTGATAAAAAAGGTAATGATGTTGTTGTAGATGTCTCTAAATATGGAATAGAAAAAGGAAAACACTACAAAATATATGACGCTGAAAATCCAGAGAACGTTTTAAGCTCTGGCAAGGTGTTAGAAAATAGGCAAATTGTATTTCCAATGAATAACAATGAGTTTCTAATGCCATTACACAATACTAAAGCGCAAAAAACACCATCTAATTTTGGGGTTTTTATTATAGATTTTGTGGATAGTCCTAAGCAGGTATCTAAGGTAGCAAACCCAGAAAATGCATTTCAACATTTCCTAAAATGGTTAGGGTTCTAGCTTTTTCGTTGTACGACTTCAAAGACCTTATTTTCATCACACTTTAATGTTTTACTTGGATATTTTAAAAGTAAAGCATAATCGTGGGTAGCCATCAAGATGGTATTACCATTCTTATTAATATCGCGTAATACCTCCATAACTTCAATACTGGTTTGAGGATCGAGATTTCCTGTAGGCTCATCTGCTAATATTAATTCTGGTTCATTAAGTAATGCTCTAGCAATAGCAATACGTTGCTGTTCTCCACCAGACAATTCATGAGGAAATTTAAAGCCTTTGGTTTTCATAGCTACTTTATCTAAAACCGTTTCAATGCGTTCAGCAATTTTTGTTTTGTCTTTCCAGCCAGTGGCTTTAAGTACAAATTCTAAATTTCCATTAATGGTTCGGTCTGGTAAAAGTTTAAAATCTTGAAACACAATACCAAGCTTTCGTCTCAAAAACGGGATATCATTTTCTTTAAGTGTTCTTAAGTCATAATCTACAATATGACCTTCACCTTCGGTCAATTGCAAATCACCATACAATGTTTTCATAAAACTACTTTTACCACTTCCAGTTTTACCTATGAGATAAACAAAATCGCCTTTTTTCATTTCAAAGTTAACATCAGACAATACCATACTTTCACCTTGGTATATTGCAGCGTTTTTGAGTTGTAAAATAGTTTCAGACATCTTAAGTGTTCAATTTTAATAGAAGTGTAAATGTATCATAAATAACTCAAAACCCAAACTTCAAATTATAACTTTGGATGTATTTAGGCTTTTAATAACACTGTGTATAATTATAGTTTGATTCTTGCGTTATAGATACGAGATAAATTATCTTTGGCATCAATTAAAATCGAACACAATGACTTTCAGAAGAATAAGTTTTTTGCTAAGCTTTTTGCTGTTTTCAGCCTATTTTCAAGCACAGCAAACCGCAGCTTACACTAGTGACTTAGTAGAGTATCAAAAGGCATTCACATTGTATAATAATAGACAATATCAAGCTGCACAATCTTTATTTGAAGCCATTAAAAACGAAGCGCCTAACGAAACTTTAGAGTCAGATTGCGCCTATTACATCGCTAATTGTGCAGTACGCTTGAATCAACAAAATGCTGATGATCTAATTCAAGATTTTGTAGAAAATTACCCAACAAGCACAAAACGAAATACAGCATTTTTAGATGTAGCTGATTATTACTTCGCTAATGCAAAATATGCCTATGCCAGAAAGTGGTACGATAAAGTTGATGAAAATAGTGTACCACGTTCTGAGCGAGATCATTTTAACTTCAATTATGGTTACGCTTTGTATTCAACAGGAGATGAAACAGGAGCAAATAAGTACTTGAATCGAGTCGTAAATTCAAAAGATTATGGCTCACAAGCCAAATACTATATTGGTTATATGGCTTATGAAGGTGATGATTATGACAAAGCAAATGAATATTTCGAACAAGTAATTGATCAAGAAAAGTACAAAGAGAAATTATCATACTATCAAGCCGATTTAAACTTCAAGCTTGGTAAGTTTGAAAAAGCAATAGAACTTGCTAAAGGGCAATTAGGTAAAAGTAGTCCGCAAGAAACCTCCGAGCTTTCTAAGATCATTGGAGAGAGTTATTTTAACTTAGAGCAATACGCTGATGCTATTTCATATTTAAAGGCTTATAAAGGAAAGCGAGGCAGATGGAATAATACAGATTATTATCAGTTAGGTTATGCCTACTATAAACAAGATAATTTTGAAAACGCTATAGCTGAGTTTAATAAAATCATAGATGGAAACAACTCAGTAGCCCAAAATGCTTATTATCATTTGGGAGAAAGTTACATCAACTTAGATAAAAAGCAAGAAGCGTTGAATGCATTTCGTAATGCGTCTCAAATGGACTACGATTTAAAAATTCAAGAAGATGCCTGGCTTAACTATGCAAAGATTAGTTATGAAATTGGTAACCCTTATCAATCGGTTCCTCAGGTGTTAACGGGTTATTTGAATAAATATCCAAATACAAACTATAAAGAAGAAGTTGAAACCTTGTTGATTGATTCATATATCACATCTAAAAACTATAAAGAAGCGATAAAGCTTTTAGAAAACAAAAAGAGTTTTGAAAACCGGGTAGCCTATCAAAAGGTAGCTTTTTATAGAGGAATAGAAGTCTACAACGAAGGTAATTACAATGAAGCTAGAGACTTGTTCAATACATCTATAAAAGAGGCAAAAGAACAAACATTTACTGCTAGAGCTACATTCTGGAAAGCGGAGACCGATTATCATCTCAGCAGTTTTGACGATGCCTTAATTGGGTTCAAGCAATTTGCCCAACAAAATGAAGCTTCTCAAGTTGAAGAATATAATAATTTAGATTACAATATTGCATACACTTATTTCAAACTAAAAAATTACGATCAAGCAACAGCTAGCTTCCAAAAGTTCATTAACAATCATAGTAATGATAAATTACGTTTAAATGATGCCTACCTAAGATTAGGTGATGGTTTTTTTGTCTCTAGTAATTATAATAAGGCGATTGCTGCATATGAGCAAGCCATTTCAATTAATGAGATTGAAGCAGATTACGCTACGTTTCAAAAGACAATGAGTTATGGTTATATAGGGCAAGGTTCAAAAAAGATCAAGGATTTAAAGTCGTTTATAGAGACCTTTCAGAAGTCATCTTTGCGTGATGATGCGATGTATGAACTTGCAAACTCTTATGTAAAAGCAAATCAAATAGATGATGCTATGCAGATGTATGACAGACTCAATTCTGAGTATCGAAATAGCGTATTTATTCCAAAAGCACTACTAAGACAAGGATTGTCCTATTACAATACTAACGATAATGAACGAGCGCTGAATAAATTGAGACGAGTTGCTAATCAATACCCATCAACCGAAGAGGCTAGTCAAGCAGTAGCAACCGCAAGGTTAATTTACATAGATATAGGTAGAGTTGATGAGTATGCTGCTTGGGTAAAGACCTTAGATTATGTTGATGTTACAGATGCAGAGTTAGATAACACTGCATATTTGGCTGCCGAAAAGCAATATCTTAACGATAATACAGATGCTGCCATTCGCCAATTTAATAAGTATTTAAATGAGTTTCCAAATGGAATTCATGCGCTTCAGTCTCATTTTTACATTGCCGAATTATACGCTAAAAAACAATTGCCTGAAAATGCTCGTCCGCATTATGAATATGTGATAGGTAAACAAAAAGGAGAGTTCACAGAGCAAGCTATAGTAAAGCTATCAGAAATATATCTCAATGATTCCAACTGGAATAGTGCCATTCCATTATTGAAACGCTTAGAAGATGAAGCAGATTATCCACAAAACATTACTTATGCTCAGTCTAACCTAATGAACGCATACTATCAGCAACAGAATTATGCTGAAGCTGTGACTTATGCAGAGAAGACACTTCAAATCTCTAAGATTGATGCTAAAGTTAAAAGTGATGCTCAAATCATTATTGCGAGATCTGCTATTAAAACAGGAGATGAAGAAAAAGCAAAAACAGCTTACGCAAAAGTTGAAAAAATAGCATCTGGAGCTTTGGTGGCCGAAGCGTTGTATTACAATGCTTATTTTAAAAATAAAGAAGGCAAATACGAATCATCCAATGGGATTATTCAAAAATTGGCTAGAGATTACAGTAGCTATAAATATTATAGTGCTAAAGGCTTAGTGGTTATGGCTAATAATTTCTACGCCTTGAAAGATGCTTTTCAAGCCACATATATTTTAGACAATGTAATTTCTAATTTTCCAGAGTTTGATGATGTCGTTACAGAAGCAAAAACCGAATTAGATAAAATAAAAACAGAAGAAGCAAAAACCAATTCATCTGTTGAATCTGAGCAAAATTAATTTTATGAGCTATAAACTAAAATACGTTGATGGCTTTGATTCTGTTATAGCTAACCCTCCAAACTAATACTGTTTTATCAAAACGAGAACTATGTTTAAAAAATTGTTAATCATTTTAATATTACTTGGCAACTTCTTTGTGATGCAATCTCAAGAGCGTAATAAAGATACTATTGATACAGATGTGGTAAAAGTTGTCAAACCTTACACACCTACAATATCTGATGCGTTTAAAATTAAAGAAGCACCTTCTTTGAACGATTCAACAACCACCAAGAAAAAGGAGATCAAGTATAATATATTTTCTATCCCAGTAGCTTCAACATTTACTCCAGCCAAAGGTAAAGCAGCTAATGTAGATAAAGAAAAACCAGTTAAGCTTTATGATAATTATGCCTCTCTAGGTGTAGGTACTTATACTACTATTTTGGGAGAAATATACCTTAATCATGCTTTGAGTAATACCGAACGTGTTGGAGGTTATTTTAGCCATCACTCATCACAAGGCAATATTGAGGATGTAAATTTTGATAATAATTTTTCTGAAACAAGCTTAAATGCACATTACAGTCAGAAATTAAGAGATTACTCTTGGAAGGTAGAAGGTGGTTTTCAATTGCAAGCCTTTAATTGGTATGGAGTTCCTGATCAAACTATTGATAGATTTGATGTTGACCATTCATTTTATACTGCTAATTTTGGCGGGCAAATTAATTTTGAAAATGCAATAGTCAATAGTGGAGATGTATTGTATAGACGTTTTGGAGATGATCAAGATTCTGGTGAAAACCGATTTGTTTTAAAATCAGAATTTGATGTTCCAATCAAAGATGAACTTATAAACGCTGAGCTAACTCTTGATTATTTGGGAGGAACATTTGACAGAAACTATTTCATACAGGAAGAGCTTAAATATGGTAATTTCAATGTTGGTATAGCACCAAGTTACCAAATGATACAAGATGATCTAACAGTTAATTTAGGCGTGAATTTGGTGTATTTAAATGATACAGAAGCCAGTGATAATAAACTTTTTATTTATCCAAATATTACAGCAAGTTATCGTTTGGTCAATGAATTGTTGATTGCTTATGGTGGTATTAAAGGTGGTCTTATTCAAAATTCATACTATGATTTTGCTCAAGAAAATCCATTTGTTTCTCCAACATTATTCATTGTTCCTACAGACCAAGCATACAATGCATCAATTGGGTTAAAAGGAAAACTTTCAAATTCAGTGAGCTATGATATAAGTGGTCACTATGTTGCAGATAATGGTAAGGCTTTGTACAAGGCCAATAGTTTTTTAGGTACAGCTGAAGAAAATTATCAATTTGGAAACTCATTTGGAATTGTATATGACGACGTTACTACGTTTTCTGTAGCAGGAGCATTGAATATTGATGTAAATCGAAATTTCAAATTAGCGCTCAAGGCAGAATATTTTACCTATGATACCGATATTGAAGCTGAAGCATGGAATTTACCTGATATTGAAGCATCTGTATTTTTAGACTATCAGATTGATGAACATTGGTTTGCTGGTGCAAATCTCTTTTTTGTTGGTGAACGAAAAGATGAGTTTGCAATAGAAGAGAGTTTCTTTCCTGTAGATCCACCAATGACAGTAACTTTAGATAGCTTTTTTGATGCCAATGCACACATCGGTTATAAAATAAACAATCAACTTTCGGCCTATGTAAAAGCCAATAACATTGCTAACCAAGATTACCAACGTTGGTTGAACTATCCAGTTCAAGGCATTCAGTTTTTAGCAGGAGCAACCTATCAGTTTGATTTTTGATTCAATAGGGTAGAATTTATAGTCCTATGTGTCACATTACATCAAAAGCATTCATTTGAATGAATGCTTTTTGTATTTTTATAGTTCAAAAATTGAAACCAATGAAACAACTAATCATTCTCTTATTCACAATTATTATATACTCATGTACTAAAGAAAAACAGAATGTTGATGCTATTGTAGTTAATGGTAATATATATACTGTAGATGATAACTTTAATAAAGCACAGGCTTTCGCTATAAAAAATGGAAAATTTATTGAGGTTGGCACTTCCCAAGCTATAAAGACTGCTTACAGCTCTGAACGTTTAATAGATGCAAAAGGCCAAACTATTGTTCCAGGATTTATTGATGCGCATTGCCATTTTTTAGCTTTAGGGTTTGGAGAGCAAACCGTAGATTTAGTTGGTACAAAAAGTTTTGAAGAGGTAGTAAAGCGTGTTCTCGATTTTCAAAATGATAAAAAGATGCCTTTTGTTATGGGTAGAGGATGGGATCAAAATGATTGGGAAGAAAAAGCATTTCCCAATAAAAAACTTCTAGATAAATTATTTCCTAAAACACCTATTGCATTGACACGTGTTGATGGTCATGCTATTTTATGTAATCAAGCAGCTTTAGATCTTGGAAAAGTTACAATTGATAGTAAGGTTGAAGGTGGAGAAGTTATAGTAGAAAATGGAGAGCTTACAGGAGTCTTGGTCGACAATGCCGAAAGTTTAGTATTAGAGTATTGGCCTAAACCAACTAAAAATGATAAAATAAACGCGCTATTGGCAGCACAAAAAATGTGTTTCGATTTAGGGTTGACTACAGTAGATGATGCAGGTCTTGATCGAGAATCTATAGAACTCATTGATAGTTTACAGCAATCTGGAGATTTAAAGATGCGAGTCTACGCTATGGTCTCATTTTCTGAAGAGAATGTTGATTATTATCTCAAAAAAGGAACAATTAAAACAGATAAGTTGAATGTACGTTCATTTAAATTCTATGCCGATGGTGCCTTAGGCTCTAGAGGTGCTATGCTTAGAGCTCCTTATACTGATAAGCCAGAACATATGGGTTTGTTAGTTACCGATTTAAACACCTTTAACGCTAATGCTGAGCGTATTGCTGATTCAGACTATCAAATGAATACTCACGCTATAGGTGACTCTGCTAATCATGTCGTTTTGCAAACCTACAACAAAGTGTTGAATGGAAAATCAGATAGACGCTGGCGTGTCGAACATGCTCAAGTCGTTTCTCAAGAAGATTTTGAATTTTATGAAAATGTATTTCCATCTATACAACCTACGCATGCAACAAGTGATATGTACTGGGCTGAAGATAGACTTGGTAGTGAGCGTATCAAAGGTGCTTATGCGTATAAGCAGTTATTAAATGCTTATGGAAAAGTAGCATTAGGAACCGATTTTCCTGTCGAGCAAGTGAGTCCGTTTTTAACATTTTATGCAGCAGTAGTAAGACAAGATCTAGAGCATTATCCAGAAGGCGGTTTTCAGAAAGAAAATGGGCTAACACGTGAAGAAGCTTTAAAAGGAATGACGATTTGGGCAGCATATTCAAATTTTGAGGAGAACGAAAAAGGGAGTATTGAAGCTGGTAAATTTGCTGATTTTATCATTTTAGATAAAGACATCATGACGGTAAATCAAAATGAAATTCCTAATATAAAGGTTGAGCAAACGTTTGTTGGTGGAGAGCAACAGTAATTTTTTAATACTTGATACTAGCTTAACCTTGCTAGATAATCGAAATGCTCACCATCTAAAACTATTTCACATTGTAACCTAACAGATTGACTGGCCAATTGCAAACGTTCAAAGTCAAGATACAACCATTTCATTGGTTCTTCATCTTCGCCTTTATAGCTCAAGAAATAGTCTAATTCACCATAATAATTAGCATTGGTGTCTATCCATAATCCACCATCGTCATCTTCATACATGTATTTGATATCAGAAGAGTCTATTAAGATTTGACCATTTGTATTAAGTAAAGTTTTTAAGTGTTTAAGATGTGCAGTTACCAAATCTAATTTTTGAAAAACTCCTGTGCCATTCATAAGTAAAAGAATGGTGTCAAAAGTGTCAGACTCTTTCATTATGTTTTTCAGTTCAACATGTTTAACACCTCTTTCCTTTGCTACTTTTACTGCACCTAATGAGATATCAATTGCTTTCACATCGAGACCTTTGTTTTGTAGATATAGACTATGGCTTCCAGAGCCGCAACCTACATCAAGAACCTTACCTTGAGATCGTTTTAAGGCTTCTTGCTCTAACTTAGGCATTTCAGAAAAGTCTCTAAACAAATACGGTAAAGGTAATACATCATCAACAGATATATTAGTTGAAGTAATTAGGTCTTCGGTATAATTATTGTGCTGATAATCTAGTAAGGCTTTTCCAAAAAGGTCTTTCATAAAAGTAGTATTTTTGTAGTATGCAAGACGTAATAGACCATCTTCCAAAGCTCGCCAAAGATAAGTATAAGGAAAATAAAATCTTCTTTTCTAAGCTTAAAAAAAAGCCGCCAAAGCAATTGGATTATTTGATGCAAGAACTTCATGAGGATGAGTTTGAGCGAACCGATTGTTTAGCATGTGCCAATTGTTGTAAAACCACAGGGCCATTATTTACAACTAAAGACATAGAGCGTATAGCTAAGCATTTTAAAATGAAACAAAAACAATTTATAGATACTTACCTAAAGCTAGATGAAGATAATGATTATGTATTACAGTCTGTACCATGCGTTTTTTTAGGTGTAGACAATTATTGTTCTATTTATGAAGTTAGACCGAAGGCTTGTCGAGAATTTCCTCATACAAACAGGAAAAAATTTCAACAAATATCTAGCTTGACACTTAAAAACGTTGCGATATGTCCGGCTGCATACAATATTGTTGAAGCCATGAAACAGAGAATTAAATAGTAATGCCTTATGAAGAAAACCATTTTATTTTTTTTATTACTGTTTTCAATATCAAATTTATGTAGCGCTCAAGAATGGATGGCATCATTAGATATTGCAAAGCGACTGGCTTTAGTTCAAGATAAGCTGGTTTTAATGTTATGGGAAAACGCTACAGTTGAGCCTTATCCTGTTTTGGTGAAAAGTAAAAACGGAATACCAGTTATTCAAGATTTGCTTGGTAATGAGGGTTTTAATGAAATCATCTGGGAACATTTTGTTCCAGTGATAGTTAATGAAAATAAATATCCTGAATTATATAAACAGATTAAAGGAAAACGAACTCAGTCTTATATTGATAAATTTAATGATGACACTATCAAAGTTATGGATATCAATGGTAATATTATTAATGTTACTCTCCAGTATGATATGGGTTATTTAGATTTAGCAAATTTTATAAAAACATATGCAATAGATACGTCTTATTTAAAAGCTGAATTGACCAATTATCGCGAGAAAGCCAATTTTAACACAGCCTATCGCTTATCTACTAAATATTTAGATTACGCTGCACTTGTAAATGATAAATTAAGACCAGAAATTGTGATCTTATCAAATATCTACTTAAAGGAAGCTAGTACATATTTATTAAATGAACGTCAAGAAAATATTGAAGCTCTAGAGCAAAAAGTAGAACTGCTGAAGCTAAAACAGTTTTTATTACTTAATAAACCTAAAAAGGTTTTACGTCAGCTAAAACGAATTGAACCTTCAGAAGTTGATGAATCCAATGCGTCATTATTTGCATTTTTACATTTCACTTCATATGGACTTTTAAAAGATGAAACTAACGCTAGTGTATGGAGAAGTAAAGTTTCTTTAGTAAATTTGAAAAAAGCGAGTTTAATTATTAATAGTAATTTTTAGAGCTATTGGAAGCTATCATCGAATATTTTAAAACCATTCCTTCAGCGCATAGAAGTTTCATCTTGGTTGGTGGTCTTACACTATTTTGGTTACTTGAAGGGACTTTGCCCTTATACAATTTTACATACAAAAAATGGAAGCATGCTATTCCAAATCTATTCTTTACAGTAACAACGATCGTAATTAATTTTGGTTTGGCGTTTTTGTTAGTTGGAACTGCAAAGTGGGTTGAAACATCTCAATTTGGGATCATCAATTGGATTCCTAATTTGCCGCTTTGGGCTTATGTATTATTAGGTGTATTACTCCTCGATTTTATTGGTGCTTATTTGGCACATTACGTAGAACATAAAGTTAAGCCACTTTGGATGGTGCATTTGGTACATCACACCGATCATAATGTAGACACCACTACAGCAAACAGACATCATCCTTTAGAGAGTATAATTAGATTTGCGTTTACGCTTGTTGGCGTTTTTATTGTAGGCGCTCCAATAGCTATTGTTTTTTTATATCAATCACTATCTCTTATTGCTACACAATTCAATCATGCCAACATCAAATTACCTAAAAAAGTAGATGAGGTGTTGAGTTATATCATTGTTTCACCTGATATGCATAAAGTGCATCATCATTACATGTTGCCGTACACAGATAGTAATTATGGTAATATCTTCTCTATTTGGGATCGTATTTTTGGCACATTTATGAAATTAGATCGTGATGCCATAGTCTATGGTGTTGACACATTTCCAGATGAAGGAGCCAATGGAAAAATAGGGGCCTTACTAAAGCAACCATTTCATAAATATAGGAAACCTACTACGGTAAAATCAGAAATTTAATGATTTGGTCTGTTTTTTATGCAGTTCATAGGTTTTTTTGTTGACTTAGCCTCAATCAAATGTAGTTTTAAAGTTCGGGATTATAATAAAAAGCTATTAATTCATTAACGTTGACGTTAACAGCGTGTATACATGAAAACAGTTTTTTTTGTAATCTTTTTTGTTTTTTTAACAATTCCATGGAGCCAAATTCAAGCTCAAAACAATTTTGCCATCCTTGAAAAAAATGTCAATGTAAGAGCAAAAGGTCTTACTCAAGAACTCAATACAACCAAGGATACACTTATACTTAAAAGTGAAAAGCGGATCAATAAAGTGTATGCGGTTAATATGAACTACAAACGTGAAGTAGATATAGAAGTTAAAACCAATTCTGTAAAGATTCCTTTAACCAATTTAAGTAAAGGTAAACATGTGTTTGTGGCAGTCCAATCACCTATTCGATATGTTTTTGTAATAAAAATATTGAGAGACGACACTATTCTTTTAGCGATGGAAGACGATCAAGTGGCTTCTAAGAATGACGAATAGTTTTCAATTATTCATAAATCAAGTAAAGCCGTCTCATGGTTTTAAAAGCTGAAAGTTCATCTTGCCATGACGCTTTGATGTCTGCTTCAGATAGCCCATTTTCTATTTGTTTTTGAAGTAATTCCGTTCCAGCCAATTTGATAAAAAAATCATTGAAAAATAGTTTTTTATCAATTGAGTTATGATACCCATTTATCAAATAACTTAAATCTAATGTATTTAATTGCTCACGTTCACTTAGGTCTTCACCATAACATAATTTGCCTTCATGTTTTGGAAACTTAGCACCTTGATTGGGTGATGGTAAATATTTGAACGTATATACGTCTTTATCTAAATAAGGGCTGCCATAAATTTGAAATTGTTTTGAGGTGCCTCTGCCAGCATTTACATTTGTGCCTTCAAAAAAACATAAGCTTGGGTACAAGTTAATAGCTTGATCATTTGGTAAGTTAGGAGAAGGTTTAATTGGCAGGCTATAGGTTTTATCGTGAGTATAATGTTTCATCTCTATGACTTTAAGGTCACAGGTAACTTTATTTTTTAACCAACCTTCACCATTGATCATTTTTGCATACTCGCCAATCGTCATGCCATGAACTACAGGTATTGGATGCATTCCAACAAAACTTCTGTACTCCATTTTCAGTGTAGGGCCATCAACGTAATGGCCATTAGGATTTGGTCTATCTAATACAATAACAGTAATGCCTGCTTCAGCACAAGCTTCCATAACATAATGAAGAGTAGAAATATAAGTGTAAAACCGAGCACCTACGTCTTGGATATCAAAAATAACAATGTCTAGCCCAGTAAGTTGTTCTAGTGAGGGCTTTTTGTTTTTTCCGTATAGCGATACGATTGGAATCCCAGTTTTAGTATCGGTACCATCCTTTACCAATTCGCCAGCGTCAGCAGTGCCACGAAAACCGTGTTCTGGTGCAAAGACTTTTTTAACATCTACTTTCAATGCTATTAACGAATCTACAAGATGTGTGTGTAGCTCATTATCAGAGTTGAAAATAACAGAGGTTTGATTCGCTACTAAACCAATGTGTTTTCCTTCAAGTAATGGCAAGTAGGTATTAATTCTATTGGCTCCAACGATAATTTCGGTTTGAGTTACTGTTGTACTATTATTCTGAACTTCCTCTAGAATCAAATCATTTTTAACTGTTTCATGATTCGTTTTATTTCCACAGGAAATCAGAATCAAAACAAGTACAATATTTATTTGGAAAACCCTATTTTTGAACATCGATAAACGCATTTTTAATTTTGAATTACGAGTTTTTTATAGCTAAACGCATTATTGGTAGTAAAGCGTATAAAAGTAGTGTTTCAGCACCAATTATAAAAATTGGGATTACGGCTATTGCTATTGGTATCATCGTTATGCTTATTGCGATTGCTACAGGTTTAGGGCTTCAAAAAAAAGTGCGAGAAAAAGTTGTTGCCTTTAATGGTCACTTAACGATTGAAAGTTTTGATACTAATGCGTCTAATGAATCTTTAATTCCAATTTCAATAGAGCAAGATTTCTATCCAAAATTCAATAGTGTTGATGGCGTAAAGCATATACAGGCTGTTGCTACTAAATTTGGAGTAATTCGTACCGAAACCGATTTTGAAGGGATCGTTTTAAAAGGTGTAGGAGCAGATTACAATTGGTCTTATCTCAAAGCGTTTTTAATTGAAGGGATTGTACCTGATTATTCTCAATCAATGACTAACGATGTGTTGATTTCAAGTTATCTTGCCAATAGACTTAATTTTAAACTAGGAGACGCTTTTCAGATGGTGTTTGGTAAAGAGCGTGTAGATCAATTGCCATTTATTAGAACCTTTAAAATTGTTGGTATTTTTAGCTCTGGTTTTCAGGATATAGATAAAAATATCATGATTGGCGACCTGCGTCATGTGCAACGACTTAATAAATGGGAAAAAAATCAAATAGGTAGTTTTGAAATATTTCTTAACGACTTTAATGCTTTAAAGGAAAAAGATTCTCAAATTCGCACTGTTACGCCTTCAAATTTAAACACCCAGACTATAGAGGAACGGTATTACACCACATTTGAATGGATAAAGATCTTTGATAATAATACTTATGGCATCATAACTATCATGATTATCGTTGCTGGAATAAATATGATTACAGCCTTACTAGTTTTAATTCTAGAACGAACACAAATGATAGGCATACTAAAAGCTTTAGGTAGTAGCAACTGGAGTATAAGAAAAGTATTTTTGTACAATGCAACTTATCTTATTGGTTTGGGGTTGTTTTGGGGTAATCTCATTGGTTTAACATTACTATTCATTCAGCAACAGTTTAGCTTACTGAAATTTCCAGATCCTGAGCAATATTATGTCTCAATTATTCCAGTATACATTAGTTTAGATTATATCATTTTGTTGAATATAGGTACATTTTTAGCTTGCCTATTAATGCTATTGATTCCTTCAGTAATCATCACAAAGATTTCTCCAGTAAAAGCTATTCGGTTTGAATAATTGTTACTCAAAAAACCACCGACTTTAAACTTTAAATATTTATTTTTGCATCTCAAAAGAACAACTATGGATTACGCAGAAAACATATTAGGTACTATTGGTAATACACCTCTGGTTAAAATAAACAAACTTACATCAGAACTCCCTTGCTTGGTATTGTCTAAATACGAAACATTTAATCCTGGGAACTCAGTTAAAGACCGTATGGCTCTTAAGATGATTGAAGATGCAGAAGCTGATGGGAGACTAAGACCTGGAGGTACTATAATAGAAGGGACGTCTGGTAATACAGGAATGGGACTAGCCTTGGCGGCAATAGTTAAAGGATACAAGTGCATTTTTGTAATAAGTGATAAGCAATCTAAAGAAAAGATGGATATCTTAAGAGCTGTGGGAGCAGAGGTTATTGTCTGCCCTACCGATGTAGAACCAGATGATCCTAGAAGTTATTATTCAGTTTCTAAGCGCTTAGGAGAGGAGACACCTAATTCTTGGTATGTAAATCAATACGATAACCCAAGTAATGCTAAAGCACATTATGAAAGTACAGGTCCTGAAATTTGGAAGCAAACCGATGGAAAAGTCACCCACTTTGTAGTAGGCGTCGGTACAGGAGGAACCATTTCTGGAGTAGGAAAATATTTAAAAGAACAGAACCCTAATGTTAAAGTTTGGGGTGTTGATACTTATGGAAGTGTCTTTAAAAAGTATCACGAGACAGGTGTATTTGACGAAAATGAAATTTACCCTTATGTTACCGAAGGGATAGGTGAAGATATTTTACCTGAAAATGTAGATTTTAGTATCATTGATGGTTTCACTAAAGTAACCGATAAAGATGCAGCTGTTTACACTCAGCTACTAGCAAAGGAAGAGGGTATGTTTTTAGGGAATTCTGCTGGAGCTGCTATAAAAGGTCTTTTACAGTTAAAAGATCATTTTAAGAAAGATGATGTTGTAGTTGTATTATTTCATGATCATGGTAGCCGTTATGTTGGTAAGATGTTCAATAACGATTGGATGAAACAAATGGGATATATAGATTGATTTTATTACTCTAATTCAATTTTGTCAATCAATAATTTAAAGTCTTGTGCTTTCTTATTACCAATTAAAAAAGCTACTTCTGCTATATATTCACCAGAAAAGTTGGGTTGATTCAACCTACGACCTCTAAAACTGGGATACATTTCAGAAAAAGGAATTTCTACGGTCATCCAATCATCAACGGTTTTAAACTCATAGATATAAGAAGCATAGTCACGGCGATCAGTTTTTACTCTAAATTGATATGTACTACCATCGCCTTTGATACGCAGTTTTATTTTAGAAAAATCACTAACATCTTTTGGTTTGAATTGATGTCTTACAGATGAAAATCCACCGTTATTCTCTAAGGAAACGGTTCCTGAGAAAAGACCGTGACCTTCACTATTAATATCAAAATTTCCATTTGATCTTCCACCCATTACTACATCATCAACAATGTACCAATCATTAGTGTTACTATAAATATTGAAATCGTACAATGCCATATTTCCTAAAAATAAAGCTGTAATTAAAATTAATTTAAAGTTCATTTTTTTCTCTTTAAAATACAAAACATCAACCAATCAATTTCTAAAATATTAGTTAAACCTTTTTTTGTTCATGTAATTTTTTAATTTTAGCACATGAGAGAAAATTTTCTACATTATATATGGAAGTATAAAAAGTTTAACACAGTAAATATAAAAACTACACAGCATGACCCAATATTAATCATTTCTACTGGAATGAACAATCAAAATTCTGGACCAGATTTTTTTAATGCAAAAATTCGAGTAGGAAACCAGTTATGGGCTGGAAATGTAGAAATACATGTGAACTCTAGTGATTGGTTTGCACATAATCATGAGCAGGATAAAACTTATGATAATGTCATATTACATGTTGTATATAACCATGATATTGAGATCTACAGGAAAGATAATTCTAGCATTCCAACATTACAATTAAGAGAGTATATAGATAGAGAGGTATTAAACAATTACCAGAATTTACTCTCAAATAGTAATAACAAATGGATCAATTGCGAAACTGATTTTGCGTCAGTAGAAGATTTTATTTTTAGACATTGGTTAGAGCGCTTATATTTTGAACGTCTAGAACAAAAATCGAACCTGGTTTCAGAACTACTCAATGATTCAAAGAATGACTGGGAAGCAGTCCTATTTAAAATGCTAGCTAGGAGCTTTGGACTTAAAGTTAATAGTGAAGCGTTTTTCAGTATGGCTAATTCAATTACTTTTTCAATGATTAGAAAAACACGATCAAATTTAGATTCACTTGAAGCTTTGTTTTTTGGACAAAGTGGTTTGCTGGAAAACCCTTTTGAAACGAGTTATTATCAAGATTTGAAGCGTGAATATAAATATTTAGCACAAAAGTATCAACTCACCAATAAGCATACTTTACCATTGCAGTTTTTTAGGCTAAGACCAGTAAATTTTCCAACATTACGGTTGTCACAATTAGCCAATCTATACCACAAAGAGCCACATTTGTTTTCTAAGATCATGCAATGTAAAAGCTTAGAAGATTTTTACGAATGCTTTAGTGTTTCAGCATCAATATATTGGGATTCGCATTATACGTTTGAAAGTGCATCTAAAGCTAGTAAAAAACGCGTGACCAGGTCATTTATTGATTTACTTCTAATAAATACAATTCTACCAATAAAATTTAGTTATGCTAGATATAATGGTCAGTTTATAGATGAAATAATAATTAATATCGTAAGCCAAATTGCTTCAGAAAAAAACAGCATTATTAAACAATTTGATCTTTTAAAAAAAAGATCTAATTCTGCATTAGAGTCTCAAGCTTTAATTCAGTTGAAAACTGAATATTGCGATAAAAATAAATGTTTACAATGTGCTATAGGGAATGCGCTAATCATTAAATAATTCGTTAAATTGCACTATGAAATTATTCTATCAAATGTTATATTTTTTTCAAAAACGTGGCTATTATGTTTGCCAACGCATTGCAGATAGATTAGGTATTAGAGCTAAAGTAGTTCGAACATCTTTTATGTATTTAACATTTGTTACCGTAGGATTTGGTTTTGCATTGTACCTATTTTTTGCTTTTTGGATTAGAATAAAAGATATTATTTACACAAAACGCTCTTCAGTATTTGACTTATAATATATGAATCCATTGATTAAATTTTTTAGGACCAAAATCTATACAGCAGTTTTTTTACTGATATTACTCTTGATCGTTGGTGTACTTGGGTTTAGAATAATGTCTAACTATTCTTGGGTAGACTCACTATACATGACAGTAATTACGATTACAACTGTTGGTTTTGGTGAAGTTCAGCCATTAGATGATAATGCAAAAATTTTTACAATATTTTTAATTTTAGCTAGTGTAGTCATTTTAGGTTACGCAATTACTGTGATTACAGAATATATATTAAGCAAAAATGATTTAGAAGAATTAAAACAGAAAGAAATGCAAAAGAAAATAGACAGTTTTACCAATCATATCATTATTTGTGGTTATGGAAGAAATGGTAAACAAGCAGCAAAGAAACTCATGGCCTATAATAAACCGTTTGTAGTGATCGAAAGAAACAAAGAACTTATAGATAAATTTGAAGGTGAAGACATTGCTTTTGTAAATGGTAATGCTAACGAAGATGAGGTTCTTTTACAAGCTGGAATCGATAGAGCAAGTACGCTTATTAGCGCATTACCTAATGATGCCGATAACCTATTTGTTGTGCTGTCTGCAAGACAGATTAATAATTCTATGAGTATTATTAGTCGCGCCTCTCAAGAAACTTCATACAATAAATTAAAATTGGCAGGAGCCAATAATGTTATTTTGCCAGATAGAATTGGAGGAGACCACATGGCTTCATTAGTAGTAGTTCCAGATTTGATAGAGTTTATAGACAACCTTTCTATTGTTGGGAAATCAAATATTAATATAGAAGAGATCTCTACAGAAAAGTTGTATAACACCACTAAAGTGCAAACAATTAAAGACTTAGACCTTAGACGTAAAACAGGGTGTACAGTTATAGGTTTTAAAGATGGAGAAGGTGATTATGTGGTAAATCCGGAAGCTGAGTTGAAACTCGTTCCAAATTCTAAAATCATCGTTTTGGGAAGACCAGAACAAATCGAGAAGCTAAATTCTGTGTATAACATAAAATAGCATAAACTTCATTTTAACAACCGATGCTTTAAAAAATCATTTTTTTTTAGCATCTTGTGAATCTTAATTTAAAACTAACTAATACAAAATCCATATTATGAAGAAATATCTTCTTTCATTATTCACACTAATATTACCATTTTTAATTTTTGCTCAAGACAAGGGTATTGACGAAAAAATTAATGATGCCTTTATGCCAGTTGCAAGCTGGTGGGAAGGTTTTGTATTAACATCTATCCCTATTGGAGAATATAATATTCCAATTGTAGTATTGTTATTAGTTTTAGGGGCTACATTTTTTACGATTTATTTCAAGTTTCCAAGCATAACTAAATTTGGGCTGGCAATTAATACTGTTAGAGGTAAATATGATGAAATAGAAGGAGGTAATAAAGCAGAAGAACATGTTGCAGTGAATATTGTTGATGGAGATTTACCAGATACGATTAGAGACGAAAGTAAAGAAGGCGAAGTGAGTCACTTCCAAGCGTTAGCTACTGCTGTTTCTGGAACAGTTGGGTTAGGTAATATCGCAGGTGTTGCAGTGGCAATAGCATTAGGAGGACCAGGAGCTACATTTTGGATGATCATTTGTGGGCTTATCGGTATGTCTACAAAGTTTGTAGAATGTACACTTGGTGTAAAATATAGAGACGTAGATTCTAGCGGAACAGTTTATGGAGGTCCTATGTATTATTTGTCGAAAGGACTAAAGGAAAGAAACATGGCTGGATTTGGTAAAGTATTAGGTGCTATTTTCGCTATACTTTGTGTTGGAGCATCTTTTGGAGGAGGTAATGCTTTTCAGTCAAATCAAGCTGCTGTACAATTAAGTTCTTTGTTTAATTTAGAAGGTGGTGCTACTGGAGTCATTATTGGTGTCGTTTTGGCCATTTTAGTTGGTATAGTAATTATTGGAGGAATCAAACGTATTGCTAAAATCACAGAAAAGATTGTACCATTTATGGCTGGAATATATGTATTGGCCTGTTTAGTCATTATCTTTTCAAACTTCAGTTATATTGGAGATGCTTTTGGTTTAATATTTAGTGGTGCATTCACCCCTATGGCAGGCCTAGGAGGTCTAGTAGGTGTTTTAATTGTAGGATTTCAAAGAGCTGCCTTTTCTAATGAAGCAGGAGCTGGGTCTGCTGCAATTGCTCATTCAGCAGTAAAAACAAAATATCCTGCTTCAGAAGGTGTGGTCGCACTACTAGAACCATTTATTGATACCGTAGTGATTTGTACAATGACTGCTTTAGTTATTATTTTCTTTAATATTGATGGAGGTAATTTGCAAAGTGTATTTCAATATGGAGCAGCTGGAGAATCAAGTAGTAGTGTATTATTAAATGCAACAGGAGAATCAGTTGGAGGAGTAGATTTAACATCAATGGCATTTGATTCAGTAATTCCTGGATTTTCATACATACTTACCATAGCTATCGTACTATTTGCTTTTTCTACTATGATTTCATGGTCTTATTATGGGTTACAATCATGGAAGTACTTATTTGGAAAAGGAAAAAATGCTGATCTAGTGTATAAAATATTATTTTTATTGTTTGTTGTTATTGGAGCAGCAGCTACTTTAGATGCAGTTATTAAATTTTCTGATGCTATGATTCTAGCATTAGTATTTCCAAATATGATAGGTTTACTTTTCTTATTCCCTAAAGTTCGAGATGAAATGAAAAAATATGTTGGAGCAATTAGAGATACCAAAGAATAAAAAATATGAAAAATTTCAAATCCTACTTCACGTATACCAAACAACAACGTCGTGGGATTTTTACATTATTGATAGTAATTCTAATCGTACAATGCCTCTATTTTTTTATAGATTTTCCTTCGGAAGAAATAAAGATCAATTCTCATGATCTAGCAAAATTTAGGAAAGAAGTAGATTCGCTAAGGCTGATTGAATTAGACAATAATAAACCTAAAATCTATCCGTTCAATCCAAATTTTATTACAGATTATAAAGGCTATATGTTGGGTCTTTCTAATGAAGAGATTGATAGATTACTCAACTTCAGAGAACAAAATAAATGGGTCAATTCTGCTAAAGAATTTCAAAATGTAACAAAAGTATCAGACTCACTTTTAGATAAGATATCACCTTACTTTAAATTTCCAGATTGGGTAACAAATCCAAAGCCGAAGCATCAATACCAGCCTATAATTAAAAAGGCTAAGACATTCGATCAAAAAATTGATTTGAATAGCGCAACTGCTAGCCAATTGCAGAGGGTGAGTGGTATTGGTCCTAAACTTTCAGAACGTATTATTGCATACAGGACAAGGTTAGGCGGACAGTTTATTGCCGATATTCAACTTCATGATGTTTATGGCTTATCTCCAGAAGTTATCGAAAACGCTTTAAAGGAATTTACAGTTAAAAACTCAATAGAAATTACAAAACTCAATTTAAACACAGCTACTGTAAGTGAATTAGTTACCATTCAATATATAGATTACGAGATTGCTTCCAATATCATCGAAGAACGTATACTCAGAGAAGGCTTTAAAACTTTAGATGAATTAGCCAAAGTAAAAGAGTTTCCTGTCAAAAAAATTGAGATAATTAAGCTATATTTGACACTCTAATTTTAGAAAAAATTGCAATTATGAATAGTATGTACTTCACTGAAGAACATCAGATGTTTAGACAGAGTTTAAAAGACTTTTTACAAAAAGAGGTTGTGCCTCATATAGAAAAATGGGAAAACACAGGGATTATAGATCGCTTTATATGGAAGAAATTTGGAGAAATGGGTTTTTTCGGATTGCCTTACCCTGAAGCTTATGGAGGTTTAGATCTCGATCTTTTTTACACTGTTATACTATTAGAAGAACTTCAAAAAATAAATTCAGGTGGCTTTGCTGCTGCTATTTGGGCTCATGCGTATTTAGCAATGACTCATGTCAATAAAGAAGGAAATCATGAGCAAAAACAAAAGTATTTGACACCAAGTATCTCTGGCGAAAAAATTGGGTGTTTATGTATTACTGAACCTTTTGGAGGAAGTGATGTTGCTGGCATGCGTACAACTGCAGTAAAAAACGGAGATACCTATGTGATTAATGGTTCTAAAACTTTTATAACAAATGGAGTCACTAGTGATTATTTAGTAGTAGCAGCTAAAACAAATCCTGAACTTGGAAATAAAGGCATAAGTATATTTATTGTAGATCGTGAAACTGTAGGCGTATCTGCAACAAAATTGGATAAATTAGGATGGAGAGCATCAGACACAGGCGAGATAGCTTTTGATAATGTTGTCATTCCCGCTTCTAATTTGATGGGTGAAGAAAATAAAGGGTTTCCATACATCATGCAACACTTTGCACTTGAACGATTGATTATGGGAGTGAATGCACATGCAAGAGCAGAATTTGCTTTAGATTATGCTCAAAACTACATGAGTGAAAGACAAGCATTTGGAAGAACCATAGACAAATTTCAAGCATTAAGACATTCCTTTGCTGATACTTATGCCCATATGTTAGTTTGTAAAGAGTTTAATTATACAGTTGCAAATCGTTTAGACAAAGGCGAATATGTGGTAAAAGAAGCTACCATTTCTAAGTTGCAATCGACGAAAATGGCAGATGAAGTTATTTACCAATGTCTCCAATTCTTAGGAGGTTATGGTTATATGGAAGAATATCCTATGGCAAGATTACTTCGAGATAGCAGATTAGGTCCAATTGGTGGAGGTACATCAGAGATACTAAGGGAAATTATTGCTAAAATGGTGATTGATAAAAAAGACTATAAGCCCGCAACTTAATGTAATAACAATGCAAAGATCTGTTTTAAATTTTATTGTTGTTTTAATTCTATGCTTGTTTTCAACACTAGTGTCGTCTCAGACTGAAGTTAAAAGCAAAATTTTAGACTTTTCAACATTGCTTCCAATTGAAAGTGCTAGTATTTATGTAAAGAACACAACGATAGGAACTATAAGTAATCAAGACGGTAAGTTTGTCTTACAAGTTCCTAAGGAGCTAGAAACAGATACATTAATCATTTCTTCTATAGGTTTTAAAAGTTTTAAAACACCTGTTAATCAATTTGACAACACACAAGATATTTATTTAGAAGAAGATATTGCATCATTAGATGAAATCATTTTGGTTGCAGAAACGCGACCAAAAACAGGGAATGATATTGTCTTAAGAGCTCTAGAGCGATTACCCGAAAATCTTCCTGATTCTTCATATATTCAAAAAGGGTTTTTAAGGCATAAAGAACGCAATGCTAAAGAATTTAAATGGTTAATTGAAAGTGCAATTACAGTTTATGATTCTGGTTTTGCAGTTTCATCAGAAGATCATTTAAAAATTAATGTTGACCAAGTTCGCAAAAGTTACGACCTTAGAGATGTAGATAGTATATTCTCATACTATTCATATTTAAAACGCTACGAAAATTACAAAAAACTCAAAGCAAAGAATTTAAAACGAGATACTATAGAAACGGCTTCTCTAGTTAAGGCAATCAAATGGAACGATACTAGAGTTAATGGATTAGAAAATCTATTCAAAGGAAAGCTTAATTTGGTAAGAAACGCTAACCTTTCCAAATCACTATTTGGTGAAGATGTTTTAGATAAACACCAATTCAAATTAGATACAGTTTTGGTTGATAATGATCGTAAAATTTATAAAATTCAAATTTCCGATAGTAACGATTTTATTGGATTAGACACTAAAGGGATTTTTAATGAAGGATATAAAGCCAATGGGTGGATTTATATTTATTGGGATAATTATGCAATCAAGAAAATAGAATATGAACTTATTGCTGCATCGCCAGCTCAAAAAAGTAGAAGTAAAACGCTATTTGGGACTCAAGTAAACCATAAGCTGGTCATTACTTATATGGAATATAACGATAAAATGTACCCTAACTATATTTATTATGAAACTCCAAAATTGGTTAATGTTGGGCTAAAGACCAATGAAAAACTTACAGAAGAAGAAAAAGCCAAGTATTATAACGAAGAACGGTTTTATTATACGATTCAAGAAATTTTATTTTCAGAAATTATTGAAGATAAGCAAGCCATTTCTGATGCTTTGAATGGTGATTGGGATGCAGATATATTTGCGCCAAAACCTTACGATAAATCATTTTGGCGCACCTATAACATTTTATTAGAAAGTGAAGAAGATGAGCAACTCATAAAAGATTTAAGTAAGCGAGCGTCACTATTTAAAAACTAGACAATACAATAACTGCTATTTAAAACAATTAAACGTTTTTGTTTTGAAATTTTAAAAACCTTTATATATTTGCAGCCTTAAAAATTCTAAAAGAGAGGAGGTTAAGAACTATGTTAATAATTCCAGTAAAAGAAGGAGAAAATATAGACAGAGCGTTAAAACGTTACAAGCGTAAGTTTGTAAGAACTACTATTAAAAATCAGTTACAAGAGCGTAAACAATTTACGAAACCTTCTATAGCACGTAGAGCTCAAATACAAAAAGCTCAGTATGTACAAGGTCTAAAAGATCAAGAAAACATATAATCAGTTTAAATAATAAAAAAATCCCACTAGAAATAGTGGGATTTTTTTATTAAAAGTAATGAAGTAGTTAAAACTTTGTTATTTTAGAGTCTCAACTCATAAATAGAAATGTCACTAAAATCGTTTTCAGATTACTTATTACTCGAGAAAAACTATTCCCAGCTTACACTTAAAGCCTATATGAGTGATCTTCAAGAGTTTTCTGAATTTGTACGATTTGAATATGATACAGACGAAATTATAGCTGTTAATTATCAACAAATACGTAGTTGGATAATAACTTTAGTAGAAAAAGGACTTACCAATAGAAGCGTAAATAGAAAGATATCGTCACTAAATTCATATTATAGGTTTCTATTAAAGATTGAAGAAATAGAAGTAAATCCATTATCTAAGCATAAAGCATTAAAGACCAGCAAAAAAATACAAGTACCATTTTCTGAGCAAGAGATGAAAAAAGTGCTCAAAGAAATGAGTTTGACAAATGATTTTGAAGGCGTAAGAAACAGACTTATAGTCGAACTATTCTATGCCACAGGCATTAGACGTATAGAACTTGTGCAATTAGAGTTAAGTAATGTAGATATAATTAATAATACTCTAAAAGTATTAGGAAAGCGAAATAAAGAAAGATTTATCCCGTTATTACCATCAGTCATTGAAACCTTAGAAACGTATTTAAAGTTGAGAAGTAAGCTAGATGTTATTGTAGATAATTCATATCTATTTTTGACAAAAAAAGGGGTTAAAATTTATGAAACACTTGTTTACAGAATTATAAATGACTATTTTAGTATAGCATCTTCTAAGGTAAAACGGAGTCCTCATATATTAAGGCACTCATTTGCGACTCATTTATTAAATCAAGGTGCAAATCTAAACGCTGTTAAAGAGCTTCTTGGTCACTCAAGTTTAGCAGCCACACAGATTTATACACATAATAGTATAGCTGAATTAAAAAAAGTGTACTCAAATACACATCCAAGAAGTAAAAATTAATTTCGTCTAACCAATAAAAGCGTGAATATGAAGGTAAACACACAATCCGTAAATTTTACAGCAGACAAAAAGCTTATAGCATTCATTCAAAAGCGAATGGATAAGCTAGACATGTTCTATGATAAAGTCATTCAGTCTGACGTCTATTTAAAAGTGCAAAACACCAGTGATAAGGAAAATAAAATTTTTGAAGCTAAAGTAAATGTACCTGGAGATAGCTTTGTAGTAAAAAAACAATGCAAGACATTCGAAGAAGGAGTAGATATGGCCGTTTCATCACTTGAAAGACAATTAAAAAAGCGAAAACAGAAATTAAGGTCATATATCTGATAAAATTTTTCAAAAAATGTTTTGAATAAATAAATAAATCTTTACATTTGCAGTCCGTTAGAAATAGCGGGCTTTTTTTGTGAGAAAAAAGTGGTTTAAAAGCCGATATAGCTCAGCTGGCTAGAGCAGCTGATTTGTAATCAGCAGGTCGTGGGTTCGAGTCCCTCTATCGGCTCTTGAAATTTTGAAATTATTGGGGAGATACTCAAGCGGCCAACGAGGGCAGACTGTAAATCTGCTGACTACGTCTTCGCAGGTTCGAATCCTGCTCTCCCCACAAAATTTTAACAAGAATTTATTCTTGTAGATTACTTTAAAGCGGTAATCTTAAAAAGTGAAATATTGAAAGCCATTAACTGGTAAAACAGTTATAAAAAATGCGAGAGTAGCTCAGTTGGTAGAGCGTCAGCCTTCCAAGCTGAATGTCGCCGGTTCGAACCCGGTCTCTCGCTCTAAATTAAATTAATATCTAATTTAATTTCATGAGTTGATGTTTTTGATTGTTTTTTTAGAATCGATCAAAACTACCTTAAAAGCCGGTGTAGCTCAGGGGTAGAGCGTTTCCTTGGTAAGGAAGAGGTCACGAGTTCAAATCTCGTCATTGGCTCTTTTTAGTATAGAATAAAAATTGAACACTAATATAAATTAAGATTAAATAAATTAAACATGGCAAAGGCAACTTTCGATCGTTCAAAACCACACCTTAATATAGGTACTATTGGACACGTAGATCACGGTAAAACAACTTTAACTGCTGCTATTACTAAAGTATTAGCTGATGCAGGTTTATCTGAAGCGAGAGACTTCGATACTATCGATAACGCTCCTGAAGAAAAAGAAAGAGGTATAACAATTAATACGTCACACGTAGAGTATCAAACATCTAATCGTCATTACGCTCACGTTGACTGTCCAGGTCACGCCGATTACGTAAAGAACATGGTAACTGGTGCTGCTCAAATGGATGGTGCTATTTTAGTTGTAGCTGCTACAGATGGTCCTATGCCACAAACTCGTGAGCATATCCTTTTAGGACGTCAGGTAGGTATTCCTCGTATCGTTGTATTCATGAATAAAGTGGATATGGTTGATGATGATGAGTTATTAGAATTAGTAGAAATGGAAATTAGAGATTTATTATCTTTCTATGAGTATGATGGTGATAATGGTCCTGTAATTGCTGGTTCTGCATTAGGAGCACTTAACGGTGAACAAAAATGGGTAGATACAGTGATGGAGTTAATGGAAGCTGTTGATAACTGGATTGAAGAGCCAGTACGAGATATGGATAAGCCATTCTTAATGCCAATTGAAGATGTATTTTCTATTACAGGTCGTGGAACTGTAGCTACAGGTCGTATCGAAACTGGTGTTGCTAACACAGGAGATCCTGTTGAAATCATTGGTATGGGTGCTGAGAAATTGACATCTACAATTACTGGTATTGAAATGTTCCGTCAAATTTTAGATAGAGGTGAAGCTGGTGATAATGCTGGTATCTTATTAAGAGGTATTGAGAAAACTCAAATCTCAAGAGGTATGGTAATTACTAAGCCTGGTTCAGTTACTCCTCACAAAAGTTTCAAAGCTGAGGTTTACATCTTGAAAAAAGAAGAAGGAGGACGTCATACACCATTCCATAATAACTACCGTCCACAGTTTTACGTACGTACAACTGATGTAACTGGAAACATTGCGCTTCCTGATGGTGTTGAAATGGTAATGCCTGGAGATAACCTTACTATTACTGTTGAGTTAATCCAACCAATTGCAATGAATGTAGGTTTACGTTTTGCAATTCGTGAAGGAGGTAGAACAGTAGGTGCAGGTCAGGTAACTGAGATTTTAGACTAAAATATTTAGTATATAAATATGGATTAAGGTGTTCGTCAAAGGCGAACGCCTTGATTTATATTTACGGGTTTAGCTCAGTTGGTAGAGCACTGGTCTCCAAAACCAGGTGTCGGGAGTTCGAGTCTCTCAACCCGTGCAAGTAAAGAAAACAAACAAAGTGTTTTACTTTTATAGTGAGACACTCTTAATAAGTTTCATTTGAAGTATTCAAATGAATAAATATAAAATCAAATGGCAGGAATTATAAATTACATTAAAGAATCTTTCGATGAGTTAAAGAATAATGTGAGTTGGCCTACATGGTCTGAAGCTCAAAGCTTAACTATTTTAGTGGCTGTGTTTTCAATAATTTTTTCATTAGCCATTTGGGGAGTTGATACCGTTTTTAGTAAGGTTATCAAAGCTTATTTTGACTTGATTTAACAATTAAAAAAGTAAGTAGGTAATGTCAGAAACAAGCGTAAATAAAAAATGGTATGTTGTTAGAGCTGTAAGTGGTCAGGAAAACAAAATCAAAACGTATATAGAAAATGAAATTTCTAGATTAGGTTTGGAAGATTATGTTGATCAAGTTCTAGTACCAACCGAAAAAGTAATAC
Source organism: uncultured Psychroserpens sp. (assembly GCF_947503375.1). Taxonomy (GTDB): domain Bacteria; phylum Bacteroidota; class Bacteroidia; order Flavobacteriales; family Flavobacteriaceae; genus Psychroserpens. The sequence goes on along the minus strand of NZ_CANNDQ010000002.1, from coordinate 388,087 downwards.
AAATTCGTAATGGAAAGAAAATAAACAAAGAGCGTGTTTATTTTCCAGGTTACATTATGATTCAGGCTAACTTAAGTGGAGAAATTCCTCATATTATTAAGTCAATAACAAATGTAATTGGGTTTTTAGGAGAAACTAAAGGAGGAGACCCTGTTCCGTTAAGACAGTCTGAAGTAAATAGAATGTTAGGTAAAGTTGATGAACTTTCTGTAGATGCAGATGTTAATGTGGCAATACCTTTCACCATAGGTGAAACTGTAAAAGTGATTGATGGACCATTCAATGGATTTGATGGTACAATAGAGAAAATAAATGAAGAAAAGCGTAAACTTGAAGTAATGGTTAAGATTTTCGGCAGAAAAACCCCATTAGAATTAAGTTATATGCAAGTTGAAAAAGTATAATAATTGTTACAAATATAGATAGTATATCTTTTAGCTTCCTTATTGAAAGAGATACAAAACTAAAATTAGTAAAATGGCAAAAGAATTAGGTAAAGTAGTTAAATTACAAGTTCGGGGAGGTGCAGCGAATCCGTCGCCACCGGTTGGACCCGCTTTAGGTGCTGCTGGAGTTAATATCATGGAATTTTGTAAGCAATTCAACGCTAGAACTCAGGACAAACCTGGTAAAGTTCTACCAGTTGTAATTTCTGTTTACAAAGACAAGTCTTTTGATTTTGTGATCAAAACACCTCCTGCGGCAGTGCAATTATTAGAAGCGGCCAAAGTAAAAAAAGGATCTGGAGAACCGAACAGAAAAAAAGTAGCTAAAGTTACTTGGGATCAAGTTAAAGCTATTGCAGAAGACAAAATGCAAGATTTAAACGCATTTGAAATTGGATCTGCTATGAAGATGGTTGCAGGTACTGCAAGATCAATGGGAATCACAGTTAAAGGTGGTGAAGCACCTAACTAAAAATTTTTGAAATGGCAAGAATAACAAAAAAAAGAAAAGAAGCTTTAGCTAAAGTAGAGAAGAATAAATTGTATTCTATCGAAGAAGCTTCAGCATTATTAAAGGAAATTACATACACAAAATTTGATGCTTCAGTTGATTTAGCAGTACGATTAGGTGTAGATCCTCGTAAAGCCAATCAAATGGTAAGAGGTGTTGTTTCGTTACCTCACGGAACAGGTAAAGACATGAAGGTTTTAGCACTGGTTACTCCTGATAAAGAAGAAGAGGCTAAAGCAGCTGGAGCTGACTACGTTGGACTAGACGAATACCTTGAAAAAATTAAAGGTGGTTGGACAGATGTAGACGTTATCGTTACAATGCCAGCAATCATGGGTAAATTAGGTCCTCTAGGTAGAGTATTAGGCCCAAGAGGTTTAATGCCGAATCCAAAAACAGGAACAGTTACTATGGATGTTGCTAAAGCAGTATCTGAGGTGAAAGCTGGTAAAATAGATTTTAAAGTTGATAAAACAGGAATTGTTCACGCTCCAATAGGGAAAGCATCTTTTACTGCTGATAAGCTAAAAGAGAATGCAATGGAATTGTTAACCACTTTAAATAAAATGAAGCCAACTGCAGCAAAAGGAGTATACATGAAAAGTATTTTCATGTCTAGTACTATGAGCCCAAGTATAGCTGTTGATCCAAAATTAAGTTAAGTAGTTAAATCTTTAGTATTATGACAAGAGAAGAAAAATCACAAGTAATTGAAGAGTTAACTGCTCAATTAGCAGATAATACAAATATTTATCTAGCTGATATATCTGGATTAAATGCAGGTAACACTTCAGATTTACGTCGTGCTTGCTATAAAGCAAACGTAAAATTAAACGTAGTAAAAAATACATTATTAACTAAAGCTATGGAAGCTTCTGATAAAGATTTCGGAGACCTTCCTTCAGTTTTAAAAGGTAATACCTCTGTAATGTATTCTGAAACTGGTAATGCTCCAGCTAAAGTAATTAAGAACTTCCGTAAAAAATCTGATAAGCCATTGCTTAAAGGTGCTTTTATTGAAGAAGCAATTTACATTGGTGATGATCAATTAGACATGTTAGTAGATATCAAGTCTAAAGAAGAATTGATTGGAGAGATTGTTACATTATTACAATCGCCAGCTAAGAATGTTATTTCAGCACTTAAATCAGGTGGTGGAACATTGGCAGGTATCATCAAAACATTATCCGAGAAATAAGGGTAACCAAATAAGTACGCACTTAAACAAATTATATTTTATTAAAATTTTTAAAAACGATAGAAATGGCAGATTTAAAAGATTTCGCAGAACAATTAGTTAATTTAACAGTAAAAGAAGTTAATGAATTAGCTACAATATTAAAAGACGAATATGGTATCGAACCAGCAGCAGCAGCAGTAGCAGTAGCAGCAGGTGGAGGTGCAGCAGGTGGTGAAGCCGCTGAAGAAAAGTCTGAATTTGACGTAATCCTTAAAGCAGCAGGTGGTTCTAAATTAGCTGTTGTAAAATTAGTTAAAGAATTAACTGGTTTAGGATTAAAAGAAGCTAAAGGTTTAGTTGATGAAGCGCCATCTCCAATTAAGGAAGGTGTTGCTAAAGACGAAGCAGAAGCTTTAAAAGCTCAGTTAGAAGAAGCTGGAGCTGAGGTTGAGCTTAAGTAAGCTTAACAAACCTACAAATTATGGTTTAGGTCTTCCGAATTAGTCGGAATGACCTAAACCCTTTTGTGTATTAAAACGGTACACAAAAAAATAAATTTTTTTTTAATCAAAATCTCGTTCATCGATGTTAGCAAATACAGCTGAAAGATTAAATTTCTCTTCCATAGTTAATAGAACTGAATATCCAGATTTTTTGGATATTCAAATAAAATCCTTTCAGGATTTTTTCCAGTTAGAGACAAAATCAGAAGAAAGAGGAAATGAAGGCTTATATAATACCTTCATGGAAAACTTTCCAATTACAGATACACGTAACCAATTTGTTTTAGAGTTTTTGGATTATTTCATTGATCCACCTCGATATACAATTGAAGAATGTATTGAAAGAGGATTAACATACAGTGTGCCTTTAAAAGCAAGACTAAAACTGTACTGTACAGATCCTGAGCATGAAGACTTTGAAACTATTGTTCAAGATGTATATCTTGGAACAATTCCTTACATGACACCAAGTGGTACTTTCTGTATCAATGGTGCTGAGCGTGTTGTGGTTTCTCAACTACATAGATCTCCTGGCGTATTCTTTAGTCAGTCGTTCCATGCTAATGGTACCAAATTATATTCTGCAAGAGTTATTCCTTTTAAAGGATCTTGGATAGAATTTGCTACAGATATCAATCAGGTGATGTATGCTTACATTGATAGAAAGAAAAAATTACCTGTTACTACATTGTTTAGAGCCATAGGTTTTGAGCGTGATAAAGACATTTTAGAGATATTTGATCTTGCTGAAGAAGTCAAAGTATCAAAATCTGGTCTTAAAAAGGTCATTGGTCGTAAACTTGCTGCACGTGTTTTAAATACATGGCATGAGGATTTTGTTGATGAAGATACTGGAGAAGTGGTATCTATCGAACGTAACGAAATTGTTTTAGATCGTGATACAATTATTGATAAAGATAATATCGAAGAAATCCTTGAAGCTGGTGTTAAAACGATTCTTTTACATAAAGAAAGTGCGCAACAAGGTGATTATGCGATTATTCATAATACTTTACAAAAAGACCCAACAAACTCTGAAAAAGAGGCTGTTGAACACATCTATCGTCAATTACGTAATGCTGAGCCACCAGATGAGGAAACAGCACGTGGTATTATTGACAAATTATTCTTTTCAGACCAACGTTACTCTTTAGGAGAAGTAGGTCGTTACAGAATGAATAAAAAATTAGGTTTAGATATCGGAATGGATAAGCAAGTACTTACCAAAGAAGATATTATTACCATTATCAAATATTTAATAGAATTGATCAACTCTAAAGCAGAGATTGACGATATTGATCACCTATCTAACCGTCGTGTACGTACAGTAGGTGAACAGTTATCATCTCAGTTTGGTGTTGGTTTAGCTCGTATGGCTCGTACCATTCGTGAACGTATGAATGTTCGTGATAACGAAGTGTTTACACCTATCGATTTAATTAATGCGAAGACCTTATCTTCAGTGATTAATTCTTTCTTTGGTACAAACCAGTTATCTCAATTTATGGACCAAACCAACCCATTGGCTGAGATCACTCACAAACGTCGTCTATCAGCTTTAGGGCCTGGAGGGTTATCTAGAGAAAGAGCAGGTTTCGAGGTTCGTGATGTGCACTATACACACTACGGAAGATTATGTCCAATTGAAACTCCAGAAGGACCAAACATTGGGTTAATTTCTTCACTATCTGTTTACGCAAAAGTGAATTCAATGGGATTCATTGAAACACCTTATAGAAAAGCTGATGGTGGCGTTGTAGATATCAAGAATGCACCAACATATTTAAGTGCAGAGGAGGAAGAAGATATGCTAATCGCTCAAGCGAATATCAGTGTTGATGATAATGGGAAAATTCTTGAAGATAAAATCATTGCTCGTCAAGAAGGTGATTTTCCAGTAATCGACCCTGCAAATGTTCATTATACAGATGTAGCTCCTAATCAAATTGCTTCAATTTCGGCGTCATTGATTCCGTTCTTAGAGCATGATGATGCAAACCGTGCTTTGATGGGATCTAACATGATGCGTCAAGCAGTTCCACTATTACGTCCTGAGGCACCTATCGTTGGAACAGGTCTTGAACGTCAAGTGGCTTCAGATTCTAGAGTATTAATCAATGCTGAAGGAAACGGAGTTGTTGAGTATGTTGATGCTAACGAAATTGTTATCAAATACGAGCGTACTGAAGAAGAAGCAATGGTGAGTTTTGATAGTGATACCAAAGCATATCCATTGGTGAAGTTTAGAAAAACAAACCAAGGAACCTCTATTAATTTGAAACCAATCGTTGAGAAAGGTGATAAAGTTAAAAAAGGACAAGTACTTTGTGAAGGTTATGCTACACAAAATGGAGAACTCGCTCTTGGTAGAAATATGAAAGTAGCCTTCATGCCTTGGAAAGGGTATAACTTTGAGGATGCAATTGTGATTTCTGAAAAAGTTGTTCGTGATGATATTTTTACATCAATTCATATCGATGAATATTCACTAGAAGTTAGAGATACCAAGTTAGGTAACGAAGAACTTACTAATGACATTCCTAACGTTTCAGAGGAGGCTACGAAAGACCTTGATGAAAATGGTATGATTAGAATTGGAGCCGAGATCAAGCCAGGTGATATTCTTATTGGAAAGATCACACCAAAAGGTGAATCTGATCCTACTCCAGAAGAGAAATTATTACGTGCTATTTTTGGAGATAAGGCTGGAGATGTTAAAGATGCATCTTTAAAAGCATCACCTTCGTTACATGGTGTTGTTATTGAGAAGAAATTATTCTCAAGAGCAATAAAAGACAAGCGCAAGAGAGCAAAAGATAAAGAAGATATTGAAGCATTAGAGAATATCTATTACAAGAAGTTTGATGATTTACAAGCTGTATTAGTCGAAAAATTATTCGCTCTTGTTAATGGTAAAACTGCTCAAGGTATTTATAACGACTTAGGTGAAGAAATTATTCCTAAAGGAAAGAAATACACCCTTAAAATGTTAAATGCTGTAGATGATTACACGCATTTAACTTCAGGAACTTGGACTACAGATGACCACTTAAATTCTTTAGTTGCAGATTTAATTCACAATTATAAGATCAAAGAGAATGACCTACAAGGATCATTACGTCGTGAGAAGTTTACTATTTCTGTAGGTGATGAATTACCAGCAGGTATCATAAAACTAGCTAAAGTATATGTTGCTAAAAAACGTAAACTGAAAGTTGGTGATAAAATGGCAGGTCGTCACGGAAACAAGGGTATTGTTGCTCGTATTGTTCGCCAAGAAGATATGCCATTCTTAGAGGATGGAACACCAGTTGACATTGTATTGAATCCACTAGGTGTACCATCACGTATGAATATCGGACAAATTTACGAAACGGTTTTAGGTTGGGCTGGACAAAAATTGGGACGTACATACGCGACTCCAATCTTTGATGGTGCAACTCTAGATCAAATCAATGAGTTTACCGATGAAGCAGGTGTGCCTAGATTTGGTCATACATACCTATATGATGGTGGAACAGGAGATCGTTTTGATCAACCAGCAACAGTAGGTGTGATTTACATGATTAAATTGGGTCACATGATTGACGATAAGATGCATGCACGTTCAATAGGTCCTTACTCATTGATAACGCAACAACCATTGGGTGGTAAAGCACAGTTTGGTGGTCAACGTTTTGGTGAGATGGAAGTTTGGGCACTTGAAGCTTATGGAGCATCAAGTACATTACGTGAAATCTTAACAGTAAAATCTGATGATGTTATAGGCAGAGCTAAAACTTACGAAGCTATTGTAAAAGGAGAGCCAATGCCAGAACCAGGATTACCTGAGTCTTTCAACGTACTGATGCACGAATTGAAAGGATTAGGATTAGATATTAGATTAGAAGAATAAATTTTGGTGAGTTGATACAATTTTCAATTATAGAAAATTGTATCAACAAACTATAGACTATAAAGTAATTATGGCTAGAAGACAAGATAAGAATACAGTACAGAGATTTAATAAAATCTCAATTGGTTTGGCATCTCCAGAATCTGTTTTGGCAGCATCTCGTGGTGAAGTTTTAAAACCTGAAACTATTAATTATCGAACACATAAACCTGAAAGAGATGGTTTATTCTGTGAGCGTATTTTTGGTCCTGTAAAGGATTTTGAATGTGCTTGTGGTAAATATAAAAGAATACGCTATAAAGGTATCGTTTGTGACCGTTGTGGTGTTGAAGTAACTGAAAAGAAAGTACGTCGAGATCGTGTTGGGCATATCAATCTTGTGGTGCCTGTAGCTCATATCTGGTATTTCCGTTCGTTACCAAATAAAATAGGATACTTACTTGGGTTGCCATCTAAGCGTTTGGATATGATTATCTATTACGAACGTTATGTTGTAATCCAGCCTGGAGAAGCAATTAATGCTGAAGGAGAACCCTTACAAAAAATGGATTTCTTAACAGAAGAAGAATATCTTAATATTCTAGAAACACTTCCGAAGGAAAATCAATACTTAGAAGATACAGATCCAAATAAGTTTATTGCTAAAATGGGAGCTGAATGCTTAATAGACCTTTTAGCAAGAATAGACCTAGACGAGCTATCTTTTGAATTACGTCACAAAGCAAATACTGAAACTTCTAAACAGCGTAAAACTGAAGCGTTAAAACGTTTGCAAGTAGTTGAGGCATTTAGAGATTCTAATGCTAACCGTGAGAATAAGCCAGAATGGATGATCATGAAGGCCATTCCTATTATTCCACCAGAATTAAGACCATTAGTACCATTAGATGGTGGACGTTTTGCAACATCAGATTTGAATGACCTTTATCGTCGTGTTATTATTCGTAACAACCGTTTAAAGCGTTTAGTAGAAATTAAAGCTCCTGAAGTCATTCTCCGTAATGAGAAACGTATGTTACAAGAATCAGTAGATTCATTATTTGATAACACACGTAAAGCTTCTGCAGTAAAAACCGATTCTAACAGGCCATTAAAATCATTATCCGATTCATTAAAAGGTAAGCAAGGACGTTTTCGTCAAAACTTACTTGGTAAACGTGTTGATTATTCTGCACGTTCGGTAATTGTTGTTGGGCCAGAATTGAAATTATTTGAATGTGGATTGCCTAAAAATATGGCAGCAGAATTATACAAACCTTTTATCATTAGAAAACTAATCGAAAGAGGTATTGTGAAAACTGTAAAATCTGCGAAAAAAATTATAGATAGAAAAGAGCCAGTAGTTTGGGATATATTAGAAAATGTTCTTAAAGGACATCCAGTATTACTAAACCGTGCTCCTACATTACACCGTTTGGGTATTCAAGCATTCCAGCCAAAATTAATTGAAGGAAAAGCAATTCAGTTACATCCATTAGTGTGTACTGCATTTAATGCCGATTTTGATGGTGATCAAATGGCAGTGCATTTACCGCTAGGTCCAGAAGCAATTTTGGAGGCTCAGTTATTAATGCTTGCATCACATAACATATTGAATCCAGCAAATGGTTCGCCAGTAACAGTACCTTCACAAGATATGGTTCTAGGTCTATATTATATGACCAAACTGCGAAAGTCTACAAAAGAAGTTTCTGTTTTAGGTGAAGGCTTAACATTCTACTCTCCTGACGAAGTAACTATTGCTTATAACGAGAAGAAGGTTGACTTAAATGCTGGAATAAAGGTAAGAACAAAAGATTTTGATGAAAATGGAGAGTTAACAACTCAAATTATTGAAACTACTGTTGGTAGAGTACTATTTAATGAAAAAGTACCTGAAGCTGCTGGCTATATCAACCAAGTATTGACAAAAAAATCATTACGTGATATTATTGGTAATATATTAAAGGTAACAAGTGTGCCAGAAACAGCAGCTTTCTTAGATGAAATTAAAACCTTAGGATATAAATTTGCTTTTCAAGGCGGATTGTCATTCAGCTTAGGTGATATTATTATTCCTGCTGAAAAGCAAGGTATGATTGATCAAGCCAATGGCTTAGTTGATGGCATCATGGCTAATTATAACATGGGATTAATTACTAATAACGAACGTTATAATCAAGTTATTGATATATGGACCTCTACTAATGCTGAATTGACCGAGTTGTCTATGAAGCGTATTAGAGAAGATCAACAAGGATTTAACTCAGTATATATGATGCTAGATTCTGGGGCTCGTGGATCTAAAGAACAGATTCGACAGTTAACAGGTATGCGTGGGTTAATGGCTAAGCCTAAAAAATCTACTGCAGGTGGTGGCGAAATTATTGAAAATCCTATTCTTTCTAACTTTAAAGAAGGTCTTTCAATTTTAGAATATTTTATCTCTACTCACGGTGCACGTAAAGGTCTTGCAGATACAGCACTTAAAACCGCTGATGCTGGTTATCTAACACGTCGTTTGGTTGATGTATCTCAAGATGTAATTATTTACAGCGAAGACTGTGGTACATTAAGAGGTATTGAGGTTAATCCTTTAAAGAAAAACGAAGAGGTTATTGAAACTCTTGAAGCTAGAATTGTTGGTCGTACCTCATTAAACGATGTCTATGATCCAATTACTGAAGAACTTTTAGTTGGAGCAGGGGATCATATTAACGATGCTATTGCTAAGCGAATTGGTGAATCACCATTAGATGCTGTAGAAGTTCGTTCAGCATTAACGTGTGAAGCTAAAAAAGGAATTTGCGCTAAATGTTACGGACGTAATCTAGCAACAGGTAAGATGGTACAACAAGGCGAGGCTGTTGGAGTTGTTGCTGCTCAGTCAATTGGAGAGCCAGGTACACAGTTAACACTTCGTACATTCCACGTTGGAGGTATTGCAAGTAACATTTCAGAAGAGAACAAATTAACAGTTAAGTTTGATGGTATTGCTGAAATTGAAGATCTTAAAACTGTTAAGAGTACAGATAGTGATGGAAAAGAAGTAGACGTTGTTATCTCTAGAACATCTGAATTAAAACTTGTTGATGCTAAAACGGGTATTACACTAAGTACAAATAATATCCCTTACGGATCTTTCATCTATGTTAAGCCAGGTGATAAAGTTAAAAAAGGAGATGCTATTTGTCAATGGGATCCATATAACGGTGTAATTATTTCTGAGTTTGCTGGTAAAGTTAGATATGAAAATATAGAACAAGGTGTGACTTACCAAGTCGAAATCGATGAGCAAACTGGTTTCCAAGAGAAAGTAATTTCTGAATCTAGAAACAAGAAATTAATACCTACACTTCATATAGAAGACTCAAAAGGAGAAACGATACGTTCATACAATTTACCAGTAGGAGCTCACTTGATGATTGACGATGGCGAAAAAATTAAGGTTGGTAAGATTTTAGTTAAAATACCACGTAAATCAGCGAAAGCTGGTGATATTACAGGAGGTTTACCTCGTGTTACTGAGCTGTTTGAAGCGCGTAACCCATCCAATCCTGCTGTAGTAAGTGAAATTGATGGTGTTGTTTCTTTTGGTAAAATAAAAAGAGGTAACCGTGAAATTATTATTGAGTCTAAACTTGGTGAGATTAAGAAATACTTAGTGAAGTTATCAAATCAAATTCTAGTTCAAGAAAATGATTATGTTAAAGCTGGTATGCCATTATCAGACGGATCGATTACACCAAACGATATCTTAAATATTAAAGGGCCAGCTGCTGTTCAACAGTATCTAGTTAATGAAGTACAAGAAGTATATCGTTTACAAGGTGTGAAGATTAACGACAAGCATTTTGAAGTTGTTGTAAGACAAATGATGCGTAAAGTTAGAATCATTGATTCTGGTGATACTATTTTCTTAGAAGATCAATTAGCTCATAAAGCAGACTTTATTGAAGAGAATGATAAAATTTTCGGCATGAAAGTCGTTGAAGATGCTGGTGACTCTGAGACGTTAAAGCCAGGTCAAATTTTAACCTCTAGAGATTTGAGAGACGAAAATTCAATACTTAGAAGAGAAGATAAAGCGTTGGTAACTGCTAGAGATGCACAGCCAGCTACTGCAACTCCAATCTTACAAGGTATTACGAGAGCTTCTTTACAAACGAAGTCATTTATCTCTGCAGCATCGTTCCAAGAAACGACTAAAGTTCTTAATGAAGCTGCCGTAAATGCAAAAGTTGATGACTTAGAAGGATTAAAGGAAAATGTAATTGTTGGACATAGAATTCCTGCAGGTACAGGTGTAAGACGCTTTGATAACATTATTGTTGGTTCTAAAGAAGAATTTAACGAAATGATGAAAGCTAAAGAAGAGATGAACTATAATTAATGAAACTATTTTTTGATTTCTTAAATTATAATTTCTATACAATCACAAAATCCCGTTATTTACGGGATTTTGTGTTAAATTAAACATTAAATAAAAATTTAATTATGGCTGAAGATAAAAACCCGAAGAAACAAGGTATCAATATAGAATTAGATGAAAAAGTAGCAGAAGGAACTTATTCCAACTTGGCAATCATTAATCATTCTGTTTCTGAATTTGTGATAGACTTTGTAAGTATCATGCCTGGAACACCAAAGAGTAAGGTTAAATCTAGAATTATTTTAACACCACAACACGCCAAGCGATTGCTCAAGGCTTTAGGTGATAATATCAATAGATTTGAAAAATCTCATGGAGAAATTAAAGATTATGAGCAACCTCCAATTCCGCTTAATTTTGGCCCTACAGGACAAGCATAAAATAAAGACCCTTTACATCATTTAGATATAAAGGGTTTTTTAATAGCAATTCAGTATATAGTTTAAGCGACTTCTTTTTTATTGATGTTATATTGCAATGCACCAGAGGGGCATTTTTTAACTTGTTTAATTATTTTCTCAGTAGATGCACCATCAAGGTCTATCCAAGGAATAACAGATTGTCTAAATACATTTGAAAGTTCTTTGGCACAACGCTCAGCGTTTACGCACACGCATGGTTGATAAGTTACAGTAATATCTTCATTACTGAATACATTTGCAGTAGTTTTCATAGTAGATCAATTTGGGGTTTGAATCTGAATTAAATGTAGATAACTAAAACGTTGTAATTTCAATTAAATCGATTAAGTGTTTAAAAAAACCGATAAAACGCATTTTTGCAAGTGCATTATCGACGAACTACATTCAAGATTTATTCAAATTCAGAAGTGAAATGGAATGTTATGTTTGGATATTTCTGTTGAGTCATCTGTAATGAGAATGCTGAATCTGCCAAAAACACAAGCTGGCCACGTTTATCTTTTGCAAGAAAACGTTGCTTAACTCTTAAGAACTCTTTGAACTCATCACTTTTAGAGTCTTTTGGATCTACCCAACATGCTTTATGAACATTTAAATTTTCATAAGTACATTTTGCACCATATTCATGTTCTAGACGGTATTGAATAACCTCATATTGTAACGCACCAACTGTACCAATGACTTTCCGACCATTAAGTTCTAAAGTAAATAATTGTGCTACGCCTTCATCCATCAGTTGGTCTATTCCTTTATAGAGTTGTTTAGATTTTAAAGGGTCTGCATTATTAATATATCTAAAATGCTCTGGTGAAAAACTTGGAATTCCTTTATAGTTGAGAACCTCACCTTCGGTAAGTGTATCACCAATTTTAAAATTCCCAGTATCTTGAAGTCCAACAATATCACCAGGATATGAAATATCTACAATCTCTTTCTTTTCTGCAAAAAATGCATTCGGACTTGAAAATTTTAATTTCTTATTGTGTCTTACATGTAAATAAGGGGTGTTTCGCTTGAACTCACCAGATACAATTTTAATAAATGCTAAGCGGTTTCTATGATTAGGATCCATATTGGCATGAATCTTAAAGACAAAGCCAGTGAACTTTTCTTCATCAGGTTTTACTAAGCGTTCCTCACTATTTTTTGGTCTTGGTTTTGGTGCTATTTCAATAAAGCAATCTAATAACTCACGTACACCAAAATTGTTTAATGCCGAACCAAAAAATACAGGTTGTAATTGTCCGTTTAAATAGTCGTCTTTATCAAATTTAGGATATATACCATCTACTAGTTCGATTTCATCTCTTAATGTTTGAGCAGCTTTTTCACCTACCAGTTTGTCTAATGTCTCATCATTTAAATCATTGATCTCAATAGTTTCTTCAATATCTTTTCTACTATCACCACTAAATAAATTGATGTTTTTTTCCCAGATATTATAGATGCCTTTAAAATCATATCCCATTCCTATAGGAAAACTTAAAGGAATTACAGTTAGCCCAAGTTTTTGTTCGATCTCGTCTAATAAGTCAAATGCATCTTTACCTTCACGATCCATTTTATTTATAAAAACAATCATAGGAATGTTTCGCATCCTACAAACCTCTACAAGTTTTTCAGTTTGCTCCTCAACACCTTTAGCTACGTCAATAACTACAATAACACTATCTACAGCCGTTAATGTTCTAAATGTGTCTTCAGCAAAATCCTTGTGACCAGGAGTATCAAGAATATTAATTTTTATACCGTCATACTCAAAAGCTAGAACAGAAGTAGCAACAGATATACCACGTTGGCGCTCAATCTCCATAAAATCACTTGTGGCCCCTTTTTTTATCTTATTACTTTTAACAGCTCCTGCTTCTTGAATCGCACCACCAAAAAGTAAAAGTTTTTCAGTTAAGGTTGTTTTACCGGCATCTGGATGAGAGATGATACCAAATGTACGACGTCTATTAATTTCTTTTGTAAAACTCATAAATTCTTTCAAAATGATTGCAAAGATAGTATTTATAAAAACAAATAATCAGTAGCGGCAAGCCCTTTTTAATTTTATGATAAGTTTGACGTAATTTTAAATTTTTGATTGTTATTTTTGCTTGCTATGATAGAAGAACACGTAATTCTAGTTAATGAAAACGATGAGCAAATTGGAACAATGCCAAAAATGGAAGCTCATGAAAAAGCAATATTGCATCGTGCTTTCTCTGTTTTTATATTCAATGATAATAATGAATTGATGTTGCAGCAACGTGCTAAGCATAAATACCATTCTCCATTGTTATGGACCAATACTTGTTGTAGCCATCAGCGGGAAGGCGAAACTAATGTACAAGCAGGAAAGCGTCGTTTACAAGAAGAAATGGGTTTTATCACAAATCTTAAAGAAACCATTTCTTTTATTTATAAAGCACCTTTTGATAATGGTTTAACAGAACATGAATTTGACCATATTATGATTGGTCATTATAATGAAGCACCAATTATAAATCCAGAAGAAGTAGAAAACTGGAAATGGATGCCATTAGAATCTGTAAAAGTTGATATTGAATTGCATCCAAAACTGTATACAGAATGGTTTAAGATCATCTTTGATAAGTTTTACGAACATATAAACATTACTAAGAAATGAAAGTAACTGTAAGTAGAAAAGCTCATTTTAATGCAGCACATCGTTTATATAGAAAAGATTGGAGCTTAGAGAAAAATGATGCAGTTTTTGGGAAGTGTAATAACCCAAATTTTCATGGACATAATTATGAATTGATTGTAAGTGTAACTGGAGCTATCGATAGTGAAACAGGATATGTTATAGATATGAAGGTTTTAAAAGATATTATCAAATCTGAAGTTGAAGATGCTTTCGATCACAAAAATCTTAATATCGAAGTTCCTGAATTTCAGGATATGAACCCAACTGCTGAAAATATTGTTGTCGTTATTTATAATAAAATCAAGCCTAAGTTAGACCCTGATTTTGATTTAGAAATTACACTTTATGAAACACCTCGGAATTTCGTAACTTATTCTGGCTCATGAATACATTATTATACCCTGTAAAGTTCACACCCATTTTGAAAGATAAGATTTGGGGAGGAGAAAAACTAAAAACGCTATTACATAAAGACACTCAACTTAACAATGTTGGAGAAAGTTGGGAAATAAGTGATGTTGAAGGCGATACCTCTATAGTTGCAAATGGACATTTAAAAGGGAAATCTCTTAAGATGTTATTAGAGCATTACAAAGCAAATCTATTAGGCGAAAAAAACTTTAGTGTTTTTGGTAATACCTTTCCATTACTTATCAAATTTATTGATGCAAAGCAAGACCTTTCAATTCAATTACATCCTAATGATGAATTAGCAGCAAAGCGTCATAATTCATTTGGTAAAACCGAAATGTGGTATGTGATGCAAGCTGATAAAGGTTCTAATTTGATAGTTGGATTCAATCAAGAAATGAATCGAGAAAAATATCTGAAGCATTTGAATGATAAGACCTTACCTCAGATTTTAAATTTTGATAACGTCACTTCAGGTGATACTTATTTTATTGAAGTTGGTCGTGTACATGCAATTGGAGCTGGAGTATTGTTAGCTGAAATTCAACAAACCAGTGATATAACCTATCGAGTTTATGATTGGGATAGAGTAGATGATCAAGGTAATGAAAGAGAACTTCACAATGATTTGGCCATAGATGCGTTTGATTTTGAAATGGATGATAATTTCCGAGTAGACTATCAAAAGGTTAAAAACAGATCAAATGAAATGGTAAACTGTCCTTATTTTACCACTAGTTTTCTTCATGTAACCGAAACACTATCAAAAGAAAATAATCAGGATTCGTTCTTTATATATATGTGTGTAGAGGGTGAAGCCATTATAGAAACCGAAGGTACTTCCGAGCAAATTAAACAAGGCGAAACCATTTTACTTCCTGCGGCAATAAAATCCTATAAAATATCAGCTTCAAATGCAAAACTATTAGAAGTTTATGTTTAATTTTGTAGCAAATTAATTTAATAAATATGGCAAATATTAGAGACCTAAAAAAAGACATCAACTTTGTTTTAGGAGATATTATAGAAGCGGTTTATGTTTGGGAATATTCTAATACAGACAAAGACACAAAAAAGAGTGAAGCAATTATTGATGAAGCTATCGCAACTTTTGATGAACTCATAGCAAAAGTAAACGATAAGAGTGTTGAAAATAAAAAAGCACATTTTAAAGCAATTAATAATGAACTTGAAACTAGAGGTAGAGCTCTAATAGAAAAAGTAAACAAATTATAGAAGAAAAAATTAGTCAGCTATTTGCAAATAATTATAACAAGTTTATATTTACAGGCTGTAAAGCCGATATAGCTCAGCTGGCTAGAGCAGCTGATTTGTAATCAGCAGGTCGTGGGTTCGAGTCCCTCTATCGGCTCTAAAATAAAAAACTCCAATCAATTAGTGATTGGAGTTTTTTTATTGTGTTATTGAACTCTAATTTAGTTCAGCTTCTTTTCGTTTGTCTATAGTGTCTTTTAGAAGCTTCCCATATTTTGATGCTTTAATATCATTATCTAAAGCGTTATAGATGGTGTCTAAGAAACGTATTGATGTGTTTGGAACTTCGTATATAGCTAGGTAAGGTGCTACCTCACTATCTCGATTATTCAAAGCAAAATTAATAGTGGCACTATATTTTAATCTTAAAAATTTATTTTGCTGCTCTTGAAAAGACTTGTCTTTTATTGAATCAGGACTATTCTTTAAAGCTTCAAAGTTTGACTGAAGCATATCTAAATTACGATTATTTGATTTTGTGATCATAGTCAAATAATCATCCAAAACTTCTTGTTGTTTTGAGCCTTTTATTTTAGCATTGTAATTGAAAAGTTTTAAGGTAGAGTTAATCTCAGTTGTACCTGTATCGGCAAAGAAAACAATCATTTCTTCATCTTTTACATTTTTATCTAGCTTTAAGTAAAGTACTTCTGGTTCTTCTAAATTTGTATGTAATTCAAAATTTGGATTTCCTTTTACCTCAAGAGAATCAAGAGTGATTACTGTAGAATCCTCTTGTTTCTGTAAATAGACTGTGCCTTTTTTTAAACCTTTTACGTAACCTTTTAATTTAAAGTTATGTTGTTGCTTATCATTAGCACAAGAACATAAAATAAGTCCAATTAAAACAGCAAGAAATGACTTCATTTGATTTTGATTTTAAGAGCGCAAATATCTATTATTTATTTTTGATATGCTAGCCTCCAGCTGCTAATTGCATTAAAATTGTACAGCCAATAGCAGCTATGGTACCTACAGCATAGCCTAAAACAGCTAATAAAACGCCTACAGTTGCTAATGAAGGGTGAAACGCAGATGCTACAATAGGCGCAGAGGCAGCACCACCAACGTTAGCTTGACTCCCAACTGCTAAAAAGAAATAAGGCGCTTTTATTAATTTGGCGACACCTATAAGGAGAATTGCGTGAATAGACATCCAAATAAGACCTACTACAATTAATCCTGGCGTTTCAAATACTGAACGAATATCAATTTTCATTCCAATGGTTGCTACTAAAATATAGATGAAAACACTTCCAAATTTACTCGCACCTGCTCCTTCGTAATTTCTAATTTTAGTATATGATAATAATATAGCAATAAGCGTAGCTATACTAATCATCCAAAAGAATTTAGAACCTAAAAACGTAAGCATGTTTTTTGTAGTTGGAGATTCTATGCCTGAAACGATATCTTCAAAAAATGGACCAAATATTGAAGCGCCTATGTGAGCTAAACTAACAGCTCCAAATGCAATAGCACCAATTATCATCATGTCGGTAAGTGAAGGGTTTCGTTTTACGCTTTCAGAAAATGTAGAAACTTTTTCCTTTAATTCTTCTATTGAAGATGTATCAGCTTTGAGCCATTTGTTAATTCTGTTTCGCTTACCTATTCCTATTAATAATAGTGCCATCCAGACATTTGCTACAAAAATATCTACAAATACCATCTTTCCATATTCTGTTTGATTATAACCGTAAATTTCTAGCATAGCAGTTTGGTTAGCACCACCTCCAATCCAGCTTCCAGCCAAGGTTGATAAGCCTCTCCAAACGGCATCTGGACCTGCACCACCTACAACATCTGGAGCAATAGATGCTACAATCAATATCGCTATTGGTCCACCAATAACAATGCCTAGTGTGCCGGTAAAGAACATAATTAATGCTTTCCAACCTAAATTAAAAACAGCTTTTAAATTGATACTTAATGTCATTAAAACTAAAGCGGCTGGTAAGAGATAACGACTGGCAACATAATACAAGTTTGAACTGTGTTTCATGACCTCTCCATTATCTGATGTAGTTTCCCATTCAGCAGCAATAAGTCCTGTAGTTGTTAATAAGGCAGGTACCATATAAGCCATAAATAAACCAGGAATAATTTTATAGAATTTTTCCCAGAAACCACCTTTTAAAGATTCTGTATAAAAAACAAAACCTAAGGCTAGCATTAATATTCCAAATATTATAGTATCATCAGTAATGAAAGGTTGTGTATCCATATTAGGTATTAGTTTAGTACTGCAAAATACCAAAATAAAAGCGCATAAAAAAAGCGACACAATTAAGAGTCGCTTTTGTTGGTTTTTTTAGGTTTAGGCTGTCTATTTTTTTCTTTAAGGTATTGCATGAGCATCCATTCAATCTGCCCATTGGTACTTCTAAATTCATCAGAAGCCCACTTTTCAATGGCTTTGAGCATATCTTCATTAATGCGTAGCGCAAATGCTTTCTTTTTAGACATATTATTGTTTTATAAATGCCTCAATTGTACTAACTAACTTTTGTGATAACGGGAAATCTGGACTTGAATAGGATGGTAGGTTTTCACTGTCGTTTTCAATAGTTTTAAGTACATGATTCATATTCTCTATAATAACTTTTTCTGATTTTTTATTGACCTCGTGTAACCTTTCGGCATCGTCCACAGATACTTGTATGTCTTTATCACCATTTAAAATTAAAATAGGTAAGTTCACTTTTTTAATTTCTTCAGTTGGGTTGTATTTCATCCATGATGCCATAAATGGTTGTGTTGGTTTATTAAATAATGATATGAGATTTGGGTCTACTTTTTCTATGCTACCTGTAGTTGCCAATTCTTTAAAATGAGATTCTACGATGGTAGCTATTGAGTCGCCATTTTGACGCCTAACTTGACCAATAATTGTTTTATCTACTGAATGACTTGGTCCAGCTAACGAGATGTATTTATCTACATGTGCATGATCTACTAACATTGATACCAATGCGCCTTGACTATGGCCTATGAGTATAATAGAAGAAAACCGATTATCATTTTTAAACTTGTTAATAGTAAGGTTGACGTCTTCAACAAACCCGTCAAAACTCATACCATTCATCAAAAACTTTAAATTACTTTGGGTTGCTGTACGTTTATCATATCTATAGAATGCTATTCCTTTGGAAACCAAACTGTCATTTAACATCTTAATATAGTTGGCATTTGCGTTCATCATCATCTGATTGCCATTCCTATCTACATTCCCAGAACCATGTACAAAAATAACTAATGGTTGTGATTTTAATTCTGAATTATAAGTTAGTGTGCCAGGAAGCTTAACACTATCGTTCATTATTAAAAGGTCTTCGGAAGTAATTTTGCTTTGTGCAAATCCGATGCTTACTGCAAAAACAGTAAGGGTAAGTATTTTATATAAGAGATTGCGATTCATCATTTATTAATTTTACGATTATACATATAAATAGCTATTGGTAGTAATATACTAAAACCAATAACAATTGGAGCAAACCATGAACCTAAACCAATAACATTCCCTTTTCCATTCTCAATCATCATGTAGGCAATTACTAAAAATAAAACAGCTAAAAAAAAGTTTATTACGCGAACGATTCTCGTACTGAACCTATAGTTTTTTAGGGCATTATCCTCGGTTATATTTACCATGTAATTATGTAAATGGGGCATTTTATTTATTAGTATTAAACCAATACCTATTGCTATACCTAAAGCAGGTAGTAGCCAGATCGTTGATTTATTACCAAATCCATCAGCCTCACCAGAAGCATTAAAATGAGTAGGTATCGTTTCTGGAAGTTGACTATAATTTAGTATTATGTAACCTAGCATTAGGATGTAAAGTGTCAAAGAAATTAAGTCTAAGATGATATCAACTAATTCTAGAGGGACTTCAATTTTTGGTCTATTAGTTTTCATTATACAATCTATTTTTTCCATTATTAATGGCTCAATGTACCTGTATTCACTACAGGAGAAGCATCTTTATCTCCACAAAGCACTACCATTAAATTACTAACCATAGCTGCTTTGCGTTCTTCATCTAGGTTAACAACATCTTTTTTATTGAGTTCTTCTATTGCCATTTCAACCATACTTACTGCGCCTTCAACAATCTTGTGTCTTGCAGCAACAATAGCTGTAGCTTGTTGTCTCTTCAACATGGCATTGGCAATTTCTTGCGCGTAAGCGAGGTAACCTATACGTGCTTCTAGAACTTCAATTCCAGCAATAGATAAGCGTTCGTCTATTTCCTTTTCAAGAGCATTGCTTACTTCATTTACACTAGATCGTAAAGTGATGTCTTCATCTACGCCTTCGTCTGCAAAGTTATCATATGGATACATACTTGCTAATTTTCTAACAGCGGCATCTGTTTGTACACGTACAAAATTTTCGTAATTATCTACATCAAATGCAGCCTTATAAGTGTTTTGTACTCTCCAGACCAATATAGTACTAATCATTACAGGATTACCAAGTTTGTCGTTTACTTTTAAGCGTTCACTATCAAAGTTGCTAGCTCTTAATGAGATCTTCTTTTTAGTGTAAAACGGATTAACCCAATAGAAACCGTTTTTTTTCACTGTTCCTACGTATTTTCCAAAGAGCAGTAGCACTCTTGAACCGTTGGGTTGAACCATAATAAAGCCAGGAGCTATAAAGATTGCAATTACTGTTGCAATTATAAACCAAGGATTCTTTAAAATGATCATAGTTATAATGCTTCCAAAAAATAGTATTAAAAACACAAAAAGCATTAAATAACCATTAGCTGGGACTATTATTTTTTCTTCTTTCATTGGAATGAGTTTAAGTTTAATAATTTAATATGATATTATTTTGATATTAAATATACATCAAATATTTTGTATTCGAAAATTGAGTTTGGCATACCATTTGCTATATAGTAATTGTAAATGCTTATGTTGATATTATAATAGGAGTGATTACCTTAAATAATGGAGTAAACATTTTCATTTGGTTGGTTAGTTAGTAAAAAAGCATCTCAAATTTGAGATGCTTTTTTAATGTTTACAGGTGATGATTTTGTTATTATTTAAAAATAAATGATGTGATTTCATTTATCAATGATTCAGAAACTTTTCTAAAAGGTTCGTTATAAGATTTTGAGTTTTCTAATTCTTTGCCTTCAATAATAAAAAAAACGTGATTCATATTGTCAATGATACTAAGCGATGCATTATTTGAAGCTTTAGCTAATAATTTTGCTTCCTCAACGGGTACTAATAAGTCTTTAGTTCCATTAAGGATAAGAATAGGTGCATTTAAAGTACTAATAATTTTTTGTGGGTCATATTGCATCCAACTCATCATAAAGGGTTGTACATCCTTACTGAATATAGACCCTAAGGCTATAGGATAATCTTTTGTAGTCTTCCCTTTTTTTAAAGTTTCAAATGCGCGTTTGGTAGGTGCAACTAAAACCGAATCCATTTTTGAAACCTGATCAATAATTACACGGTCTATACTTAAACCTGATCCAGCTATAGAAATAAAACCGTCTACTTTATCTTTTGAAGCTATCATACCAATTAGACTTCCTTGACCGTGTCCAATCACATATAGTTTTGAATATTTGTTTTTTGATTTAAAATGATCAATAACAGATGTGGCATCACTAATAAAATCATCAAAAGTAATGGTATTATCTACAGTACGGTTTCTAATATGTTTTACAATTCGTTTATCATACCTAAAAGTGGCAATCCCTTTGTTTGATAGTTGTTCTGATAATTGCTTAAGTGCATTGTTTTGCTGGAAATTTTGATTACCATTTCTATCTGTTGGACCAGAGTCTGCAATGATAATTGCTAATATTGACTTGTCATTGTTTTTAGGTGTTAATAGTGTACCATCAATATATTTGTTAATAGCAATATCTTTAGCTATGAAGTTGGATTCTTGAGCAAAAACGGCTATTGAAAAAAAGAGTAATAAATAACTCAATATTGCTTTCATTTGTGGTCTATTTTTTAAATATTGATTTATCAAAAATACACAAAAGGTTTTTAGTTTTTGTATAACGTTTGTTAGTAAAAATTATTTGAATCTTAATTTTTTTGATAACGCATTTCATCGACGAAATACATTATTTTATCTTATAATGTTAAAATTAAATGCATTTCATCGATTAATTATGCATTTAGACTTATTAATTAAAATAGAGTTTTATATTTGGAGTGTACTAAAATTTAGTTTTTAGTTCAATGGATTAATTAATTAATATTTGCTTATGTGCAGAATTAGTGACCCTAAATCTACCACATAGATAAAATGCAAATTAGGAAAACCGAGATTGAGGGATCTCGGTTTTTTCTTTTTACATATGTTCAATTCTTCTAAAAGTAAGATTAATACGCTCATCAACCTGTTTTTTTGTTTTTGCAATTTGATGTAACCAATGATGTTGCATATCTCCTCGCATTATAAGTAAGCTTCCATGCTCTAAAGCCAACTTGTACCTTTCAGTCTTTATTGTTCTATGTTTAAAGTGAAAATATCTTTTCTCGCCAAAACTTAATGAAGCTATTATTGGGTTTTTACCTAACTCTTTCTCATTGTCTGCATGCCAACCATTACTATCATTACCATTGCGATAACGGTTTAATAAGACTGAAGTGAATTTATGATCAGACGCTTTTTCAATATCTGATTTTAGCTGTATCAATTCTTTAGTAAAAGGTTTAGGTTTCATCGTAATATTAGAGTAGGAGTAAGATGCACTATTTTCAGCATATAATGCTGTTAACCTAGGTTGTTTGTAGGTTTTTCCAAAAATAGTAATGTCATCTTGCTGCCATTCTATTTTAGCTTTTAAATAGTTAAAATAATGGTTTGCTTTTATTTTATTATAGAAGTTAGATATATAGATAAGTTCTGCGTTGGGAAGTTTTAAAACAGTTTTTCCTTCAGAAAATAAGTCCATCACTTAATTTTTATCTAAATTAGCCTATATCCTATGAAACTCAAAATTGCTGTCATATCATTTTTAATACTACTGTTAGTATCTAGTTTTCAAAATACATCTAAGTTGCCTGATGGTTTTGTGTATGTAAAAGATATGATTCCTGATTTAAATGTAGAATTGCGTTATTTTACTGCCAATAATTTTGTTGGTGACACAATTGATGGTTATAAGGCTAACAAATTAATTTTAACTAGAGAAACTGCTGAAGCGTTAAAACTAGTTCAGCATGAGCTACAACAGCAAAATCTATGCTTAAAAGTGTATGATGGTTACAGACCACAGCGTGCAGTAAACCATTTTATGCGCTGGGCAAGAGATTTAAATGATACCATAAATAAACAAGCGTTTTATCCAGATGTTGAAAAGCGTTTTTTATTTAAAGAAGAATACATTGCAACACGATCTGGACATAGTAGAGGTAGCACAATTGATCTAACAATCATAGATGGTATTACTAATGAGCCTCTAGATATGGGAAGCCCTTATGATTTTTTTGGAAAAGAATCTTGGGTTAATCATGATGATTTAACTAAAGAACAAAAGGCTAATCGTCAATTGTTACAGCGCGTAATGCTAAAACATAATTTTAGAAATTATGCTAAAGAGTGGTGGCATTTTACGTTGCGTTGGGAACCTTTTTCAGACACCTATTTTGATTTTTTGGTTAAGTGATATGCCTTACAAAGCTATTCTGTTATTCTATTTAATGTTTCAATCATTTCATCATTAAAATTAAATTCCATTTTTTGTTTGTCTATAAATGTGATCTTAAGCGGTATTATTTTAGCATAAAAAGTGTTTTCACTAGTAGGATATAAATATATTGGCTTATCACCATGAGATGTAAGTGAGTACTTTCCATTAATCATTTTAATTTCAGCTGTTGTTTTTTCTGATGGGAAATCATAAATCCCTATGTAGTGTTTCATTGACTCATCTATTGGAATATATTTTGGTGAAGGTTTAGGAAGTTTATAATCTTTGTCAAGTAGAATTTTCCTTATGGTATGTGCTAAAATACTTCGTTCACTAAATTCACTATTGCAGAGGGCTATTACCACAATATCATCTTTTTCATAATATCGTATCATTGATTTATAGCCATAAATTTTCCCAGCAAAATCAATCATCAAGAATGGTCCTTTTTGATTTGAATAGTCATATATTTCCCATCCATAGCTATAATAAAGCCTTGATTTTTCATTCTTTTCTTTCACAGGCCATTTTAACTTCATCATCCTAACTGTATTATGAGATAAGAGTTTTCCCTTTTCTAATGCAGTAAAAAAAGACCACATGTCATCTACAGTAGAATAGAGTGAACCTCCTCCAGCAAAAGAATAACTATCAAAGTATTGAGCATTACCAATATCATTTACACCATGTGTATCTGTAGTTTTTCCAATTCCGTTAGAGAGGTTTTCAACTTTTTGACTTCTTTGTTTTTTTACACCAGTATTAAGCATATTAGACGGCTCAAAAATATGCGTTTTGAAGTATGCTTCAAATGACATATTGCTCACTGCTTCTAGAATGTAGCTTAACGCATAAAACCCAACACTTGAGTATGCTTGTTTCTCTCCAGGCTCAAACATTAAAGAATCATTTTGTACAGAGAACAAACGCTCGGTATAAGTGGTTTCTGCATTGTAGTCTTGATGAGAGTCTCTTCTTAATCCAGATTGATGTGTTAGCAAATGATGAATAGTGATTTTTTCTGAGCCATTTATATCTGGCAACCATCTTGAAAGTTTATCATCTAATGCTATTTTTTTTTCTTCAACAAGTTGCAGAATTGCTACCGCTGTAAAAAGTTTGGTTATTGAACCAATAAAATATTTTGAATCTATTACATTTTTTCTTTTTGAACTTAAATCGGCTAAACCAAAAGCACCTCTATATATGATCTCTCCTTTTTTCGCTACTAACAGTGAACCATTAAATGGTTTTATACTTCCTACATTAGCTTCAAGTAATTCTTCAATTTTCTTTTCATAATCTTGGGCATAAATGATTAGATTAGTAAAACATATAATTATTAGTGTAAGGCATAGTTTGAGAGTTCTTTTCATTTTACATTGATTTAATTGATGAATAACTTTTGTAAATGAATGTAAAAAATATGCGACTATCGACTCAAAATGTGTTTTGAGTCTATATTTTTTGATTTTTTTCTAGATATTCAATTGGTGACATATTACAAAACTTTTTAAAAGCTCTATTAAATGAAGCTTTTGAATTAAAACCTGCATCTAAGGCTAAGCTTAATATTGTTTTTGATTTTGAATCATATGTTTTTGCTAGATATTTGAATTCTTCAACACGATGCATGTTAATAAAATCCCTGAAGGAATAACCCATCATATTATTTATAACGGCAGAGACTTTATTTGGGTGCAAATTCATTTTTACTGCAAAACTATTGATATTCACATTTGGATCTAAATAGTACTTCTCTATTTTCATTTTGTGAGTTATAGTTTTGGCAAGCTCCTTTGCTTCAGAATTTTTTTCAAAATTTCGTTTGATAGTTTCTTGAGTGTTAAGACGAAATCCAATGAATCCAATGCCGTAAGTTAGGGCAGTGAAGAAAATGTAAAATGAATAAAATTTTGAAACTGGAAGATTAAAATCATAATATAGCGAATCTATGATTGTGTACGGAAACCATATCAGCCAAATTATTGAAAAACAAATAAGAATATAGATTAACTTCTTATTGTGTGCTATTTTTTTTGTTTCTTTTTTATACAGATTTATAGACATGATGAGGTAGATCGCTATAGAAATTAAACCAACATAATGCTCAACTGAAAAAAGGCTCGACGTCCAAGTTTTTTCAAAATGATTCATATTGGTTTTTTGCCAATTGTTTATCCAAAAAATGAATGTGCATGAATTGAAATAAATAAATTCAATTAAGAGTGGAAAAAAATGCCATTTTAACTTCTCAAAAGGTATTGGTTTATGAAAAAAAAACGATAAATAAGCGTAAAATGCTGGGCCAATTCCCCAAAGGAAAAACAAAGGAAGATACCTTAAATTAGGATGTTGTGCTTGAAATCCAAAACTTGCTTTTAATACCCAAATAAGATAACAAGATAAAAACAAAACACACAGGCCTAAGTACTTTGTTGCATCTTTGAAATTACTTTTATATAATAAAAGGATACAAAAAATAAGCGCTTGAAACGTACCAAATGCTATTATTAAATTGAAAAGGTTTATTTGATATTCCAATTAGAGTATTTAATAATTATGATTTCACTTATGCTTAGGGATATATTATCTATATAAATCCATTTTCATGCGTTCTACATTTACTCTTCTCAATAAGTCTTCATTTTGTGGGTCTTTCATTAATGCTTTTTCAGCTTCAACATATTCAGGAAAACCTCTATTTTTCATTTCTAAAAAACTTTCAGAAGAAATAAAAAGGATGCAAGTTGCTGCTATTCCAATAATTGCTAAACGTTTTAGTAATAAGGTATAGAAAATATCTTTAGTAGTTACATATTTAATTAGCGTAATGATACCAACTATATATAAACCATAGAGTGATATTTGTAAACCAATATGCCCATAAGGCCATAACTGAAATTTGAACAATACATAAATCAATACACAAGAAATTATAAAACCTGAAAAAATAGTGGCTATTATACGCAGTTTGCTTATACCTTTATAAGATTGACTTTTAAGAGCATACCTTAATCTAATGTTATTTAAGAGGGCAAAACTACAGTAGAAGTAAAGTATAGACAAAAAAACAGTAGTTAATGTAATGGCTAGTGAAGAAAAGGGATAGTATATCAAAAGGCGTGTAATCATTAAAATGAAAACCAGAATGCCTAATAGTTTTTCAGTTTGTTTCATTGTTGAATTGTTGGTAGCTAAATTAAAGAAACAAATTCAATCGGAAGAACTTCTTAGTCTTTTCAGAAACAAAAATGAAATAGTAATTTATTTATGATGCTATTCTTTAATGCATCTGATAGCTGCTCCAATCTTAATTGAATTGTCAATGTATAAAATAGTAGCTTCATCAAAAAGGGATACCATTTTCCGGGTTTGATCAACAGAATTGAAATCAATAGTTGCCCATGTACTTATGAGCTCTGATGCTGTAGGGCCACCAAGCGTATTCACATAGCCATTTGGCAGGCCTTTAAAGTTATAGAGGTCTGTACCGTTTCCGCTTGAAGATAGCCATCCTAATTTAGATTTAAGTGCTGTAGCTTCATTACCAGAGTTGCCATTATTAGCAATGTAATTTTGTAGTTCAACAAAATCTTGTACAGTTGGTATGCGCCACCCATCAGGAGCTAATTTACCACTTTCTATAGCAAGATGGTTATACATAGCGCCATAATAATCAAAGGGAAGCTCTTCATCAAAAACGTTATTGAGATCACTTGTATTTGCCCATTGATATAAGGCTTCAGGTGTATTAAAATTTAACCAATTATTACCATGAGTTGCAAATGTATATGCTGTAATTGGAGTGCCATCATTATACTTAGTGGTCTTTAAATTTTCAAGCATCCATGTCTGGTTTCCAATAGTAATGGTGTTATAAATATTTCCATCGGCATCAGTGACCGTAAGTTGAGGTGCTTCAGTATCTGAATCATTATAATCATCAGAACATTGTGCACTAAATACTGCTAATAGAATAAGAATAAAACATTGAGTTAATTTTTTCATAAGGCTGGTCTAGTTTATTATATAACAACCAAATTTATTTTTCTCCTCATTTTATATAAAAGAGTTGTATAATATTATTTTCAATTTTTCCAAATACCAAATTCATTGGTAATCATATCTAAAATTTCACATACATATATTAATTCATCAATTTCAGAATAATTACTTAAATAAAAATAGGGATTAGAGAAGTGAAATTCATTATTCCTACTTTTATCCTTGAATATAATTATATATCCATTACCATCTAAAGGTGTTTTAGTACTATTAACTAGATCGTATTCTTCAATTACCTTACCTCTGCGCTGTACTTTTCTTTTTTCTACATCTCCTCGTTTTGCTAGTTTCCATTTTATTTCTTGTAGATTAGGTAATTCTAAAATATAACTTCTTAAAAAATTAAGTCGAATAAATTCAAAATCATGTAAAGGCTTTAGAATTTGTTTTTTTGTTATTGATTCTGGTTGTTGATTGGCTTTTAAATAGTGTTCATAGAACTCTGCTTTCCATTTCTTGGAATTTTTTTTATACATTCTAAAGAGAGAAGAATAGTTTGATATACCTTTAAATTGATACACGCGTATTTCAATTTCAAAATTTAATGAGTCTGATATATTTAAGTCTCGATTTATTTCTGATAAGTTCTGCGAGTATAGTTGAACACTAAATAGGATTGATAATAATATTTGTAAATTTTTCATAAAGGTTAGATGTTTTCATGAAAATATATATACATAGTTAATCACAAAAGTATAAATGAGTGAACACTTTATTTCAATTAGACAAATACCACCAAGCCCAGTACATCAGGCCAAATTGTAATGGTATACGCAATAATAAAAGCCATTTTGGAAAACCTGCACTCGCTTTTTCACTGGAAAGCATATAGAAATGAACTGATAAAAATACGATTAGCATGGTAATTATACCATAAATAGCAAATGGTTTGGTAGATGAAAAACAAAGCGCCAAGCCAAACAGTACTTCAGCAAAACCACTAAGATAAACAAGAAGCTTATGATTAGGTAAATATCGTGGCATAATACGCATATAAAGTTTAGGCTTTATAAAATGCATAATTCCTGCAATAATATATAAACTGGCCATAAAGTATAAATGCCAAGGATTATTCATCTTTGTACACATTAAAACGCATACCAACACCATAATTGTTGAGGTTATTTCTTAATAAACCAGATTCTATACCATTACCTTTTTTGAATTGAACCCAATCATTGCCATTAATGAATATACGTTTAATAAAAGTTCTATGTGTAGTAATCTTATCTGTAAAAGGGAGTAATGGTCTAAAATTGGTAGGTATTTTTACGATGCCAGTTTTAGTTTTTATTTCTTTATACTTTTTATTTGGAAGCAATTTCCCGTAGTCATCAGTATAACCTAATACTTGTAGTGAAACAAAAAAGCCACCATCTGGAATTATTAAATTGTATTCAGAGACATCAAGCTCAAATTCATCACCATTTTTTTCGGTAGCTCTAAATACAATATTGCTATAGGTGAGTGGTTGACCTGGCTTTCCTTGCTTATTTTTATAAAATTTGACTTTAAATAACGTTGAAAACTTACGCTTATCGGCATTGGAACGTTTTCGTTTATTCCAATCGCGAGACTCTAATGTTATAGGAAACGATATGGACGTAATTTTTTTAAGCTTTTCGTCTTCATTTGGAAAAAAAACAGCAATTTCACTTTCTATAGTTGGCAACCAGCATTTGTAATAATCATCATCCAGATATGGTTTTAAAATTTCTTTTTTATATTTTCTATTCAGAGTAGTAAGAATAACGACCTCGTCTAAAGTATTGGTTTCAGTATCTAAATAAAGCATTTTTGATAGATTGCTTGTTGCAATGGTTAGATCTTTAAAACCTAGAGCCGAAATGTATAAGGAATCTACATTTGGATAGCGTTTTTTTGTGAATACAAACACTCCTTCTTCATCGGCAAAAATACCTTGCCCATTACCAAAAGAAATTGTGGCATATGAGACAGGGTAATTAGTTTCACTACCAATAACTTTGATTTGCGCAAAGCCATTGGTAATGAAAAATGCCATTAAAATGGTGTAGTATTTACTCAATTGAGGCAATCCAATTATCTATTTTAGTTTCTAATAAAGCTAAAGGAATACACCCAGAATCTAACACTTGGTTATGGAACTGTGCCACATTGAATTTATCACCTAATGCTTTTTCTGCTTTAGCGCGCAACTCTAAAATTTTTAGTTGTCCTATTTTATACGATAATGCTTGTCCAGGATTAGCCATATAGCGTTCTATTTCAGAAGTGATACTTGCAGCACTCTCAGCTTCATTGGCTAAAGAGTACTTTATGGCTTTTTCACGAGACCAACCTTTAGTATGAATACCAGTATCAACAACTAATCGTATAGCGCGATGCATTTCCATGCCTAACATTCCAAAGTATTGATAAGGATCTGTATACAAGCCCAATTCTTTTCCTAAAGATTCACTATACAAAGCCCAACCTTCACCATAAGCACTGTACCAGAGTGTTTTTCTAAAATCGGGTAATTGTTTGTTTTCTTGTTGTAACGATATCTGATAATGATGTCCAGGAATGGCTTCATGTAGAAATAAAGCTTCATCAGAAAACACATTGTATTTTGAAGCATCTGGTACAGGAGTATAAAAAATTCCTGGTCGCGTACCATCTAATGAGCCTGGATTGTACTCTGCACTTGCTGATGCTTCTCTAAAGGCCTCTGTTCTGCGAACTTCAAAAGGAGTTTTAGGCTTTAAATCGAATAGTTTTTCAATTTGAGGCTTCATGGTCTCGTGAATTTTATTGAAGTTATCAATCACATCATCTGCATTTTCGTATGGCATCAGGACTTTGTTGTTTCTAACATAATCAAAAAATGAAATTAGATCGCCTTCATAACCTACTTGTTGCTTTACATTTTCCATTTCAGATAATATACGTGCTACTTCTTTTAAGCCCAACTGATGAATCTCATCAGCAGTCATGTTGGTTGTCGTGTATTTTTTTATTTGGTGATCGTAATAAGCTTCACCTTTTGGTGTATCTGAAATTCCGCTTGATTCGCGTCCAGCATCTAAATAGATCGTACTCATGAACTGATGTAATTTTGTATACGCAGGAATGATTTCATTTTTAATTTTTGCTTCGTATGCTTCAGTAAGTTTTGTTTTGTCTTCTTCTGAAAAATTATCTGGGAAATTTCTAACAGGTGTAAAAAATAAGTGCTCGTCTAAATTAGTTGTTGTTAAAGCTTCTAGCTGAGGTAGTACTTTAACGATTAAAGATTTAGGGAGTACGTGACCAACAGCAATACCTTCTTTCATTTTTTCTTCGGCAGAATTCATCCATTCAAGGTAGCCATCTAATCGTTTTAGCCAATTATTATAATCTTCAACGGTTTTAAAAGGCTGAGAACTCGCGCCACTTGCCAATTGACCTACAGAGAGTTGAAGTGTCCACATTTGGTTGATAGGAGTGAGGTCTTCATTAAATTCAAAACCTTCAAGATTGATGTCACAATCCCAATTTAAAACAGCTTTACTTAATTGTTGGCTTTCAGTTAGAACTGAATCGTCAAAGGTGTTTATTTTGTCTTTGTAGCTAGAATAGTAAGCTTTCAATCGTTTTTGATAATCTTCAGATAGTACATTTGGTAATTGATCATTATATCTGTTATCTCCTGCTGCAGTTGCAGTTAAAGGGTTGAGCTTTAAGCCATCTTCATGATACGCTTTTAAGACCTTGTCAAAGTCTTTATTGGTTTCAATGTTAGACATAATTTCAGCTGGTTGTTTATCGTCTTTGCATGCTGAGAGGCATACTAAGATACAAGCAATCGCTATTAATTTTTTCATGGGTAGTTTTATTTTTTAATTGAAGTGATAAAGGTACATAATCTTAAAGTTAAAAAAGTGCTAAAATCTTATGTATGTAATCTATTTTCTTTATTTGAAAGGACTAAAAAATAAAAACACTGCTATTCATACAAATAGCAGTGTTTAAAATGTTTTGTTGGCTTAAGTGTTATTCTTTGTCTAAGTCTTTAGTCATTTTAAAACCAATAAAGAGTCCTACTCCTGCCATAAAGAAAATCGTCGCAGGATATACAGCGTCATCATCCAATGACGAATAGGTATCTAATAAAGACGCTATAAAAACACCAAGTCCTATACCCATCAATAAAAGTGCTAAGTTTAAGATTAGAACTTTCCAAATTGGAGCGGTGTGTCCTTTGCCTTTAACAAAGATGCTAGCATCTGCTCCTTTTTCAATAAGCGCTAAACGTTCTTTGTTTCTAGTTGAAAAATAAAGATAAAATACGCCAAATATTGCTCCAAATATTAAAGGTAATATAACTACTTCTGATCCCATAAATGTTTGTTTTAATTGATTAAATTTAATGTGTTCATAGCTTATGACGATTTGTTTTTAATTTTGGTTACAGGTTTTTTTATTTTTTAGTACTACTATTTTGTAACCAGTATGAAAAACAGGTCGTCTAAATTTAAAAATGACTACCAACGACGATCAAATAATTATTAATCAAATTATTGAAGGTGATACTAATGCTTTTACGGTGTTGGTTGATCGTTATAAGGATTTGGTATATACTTTAGCCGTAAGGATGCTCAAAAACAAAGAGGAGGCTGAAGAAGTTGCTCAAGACACTTTTATTAAAGTATTCAAGTCGCTAAGTAAATTTAAAGGGGATTCAAGGTTTTCAACATGGATCTATAGAGTAGCTTATAATACGTGTTTAGATAGAATAAAAAAGAATAAGAAATATCAGAGCGATATTGAGATCAATGAATTTACAGAGCACCAAATAAAAGTCATGGAGAGTGCCATAGATCGAATAGAGTTACAAGAACGAAAACAAGCGATTCAAAATTGTTTAGCGCTTCTACCAAGTAATGATAGTTTTATATTAACCTTATATTATTTTGAGGAACTATCTTTAGATGAAATTGCTCAGGTCATTGGTATCACAGCAAATAATGTGAAAATACGTTTGTATAGAAGTAGAAAAAAACTCGCTTCTGTTTTTAAGATGTATCTTGAACCCGAAATTATTGAATATTATGCAAAAGAACGTTGATGAACATATTGAGAAGTTAATACACAAGGCAATGAAAGACTCATCCTTAGAAACACCTTCAATTGATTTCACTAAGCATGTAATGCAGGGTGTTATTCAAAAAGAGAAAAGTGTGGTAACTACATATCAACCTCTGATCTCTAAGACTGTTTGGACCTGGATAAGTATTGCAGTTATTGGCGCATTCATCTATTTGATGTTAGGCAATCAAACCAATGGCATGAATTGGTTTGGTGATTTGAATTTAGAATCGATAACTCAAAATGGATTTTTTGATGTCTTGTCTAAAGTTACTATTTCGCAAACGGTAATGTATACGTTATTGCTATTTGTTATAATGCTTTACATACAGATCCCATTGCTCAAACATCACTTTGATAAGCGTCTAAAACTGTAACTAATCTTTATAATACCAGAACGGGATTTTAGCGACGCGCCAATAGGTAGTATCTTCTTTTCTAATACGCTTTCGTATCACCTTCAAATAGTGTTTCCCTTCATCAAGGTTTTTGATCTTAATAAAAGTCTCAAAACCTAGGTCTTGATGTTTGTTTTCGGTTAATATAAATTCAGAGTCGTAATTAATAGAGTCTATTCTTACAGAATAGATGTTATTTACTGTTTTCAAATATGCTACTCTTTGTTTTTCTACTACATGACGTTCATTAGCATCAAAAATTATGATATCACTTTTTAGACCTCTTTCATCTTTTTCTGGTTTTAAACTAGGATTATATCTATATACATTGTTTTCAATTTTTTCACTAAAGGGCATGAATATGTTTATATATGGTTTGGAAACTATTTTTGACGTTATAGCGACTTCATCAATAAAATCATTTTTACTGGTAAGTAAGTCTAAATAATTACCTCTTTTAGCAACCAGATCTGTTGAATGTTCATCAATATCAAAGTAATTAGACGATTTATGTTTTAATGATACAAGTACTAATATTAAAATATAAATAGGGACTAATGTAAAACTTAAACGTCTTCCAAATTTATTATCTAGAAAATTATAAACAAGAGGTCTATATAGAAATGATAACGTAATAAAACTAAAAATCCAATATACAGGGAAGTAAATTTTTGACACCCACTTTTTCTTTTTTAGCCAACCTTGAGTTATAAAATCAATAAATGTAAGAATCATACCTAAGATGATAAAAATAATGAGTACAGTTCCTACGATGGTTCTGAATGTTTCGGGTAAGCTATCATTACTTAAAATTAAAGAAGCGATGACAGCTATACTAATAATGGTGAATGTTAATGCTAGCACATAGAAAATCAATAAAAAAGAAACAGCAAAAATGATACTGCAATA
Organism: uncultured Psychroserpens sp.; assembly: GCF_947503375.1. Lineage (GTDB taxonomy): Bacteria > Bacteroidota > Bacteroidia > Flavobacteriales > Flavobacteriaceae > Psychroserpens. The sequence continues at coordinate 354,218 of NZ_CANNDQ010000002.1, read as the reverse complement.
ATTTTCTAAGGTTGCTACGTATTTATCAAACGAGCCAACTTTTTTCTTTAAATAATTCGTGAATTTTTCACTGTAATTGAGTGATTCGTAGTCAATATCACCAGACACGTAGCGTAAACCTAAAGTACCAATCCAAAGTCCTCTTAGAATCACATGCAACAATAAATTAAATATTAAAATCGCACATGATATGAGTACAATCATTAGCACTATTGTAGTATATATTTGCTTTTTAAATTGAGCAGCTTCAGCAGCTTCACTTATAGGTCCAAATGCTGTGAAAAGTCCAAAAATGGCAAAACCAGAGATGATTAGTTCGAGTTGCCAACTTTCTTCTTGTAGTCTTTTGAGCAATTTTTTAAATGCAGGATTATTGTAATCTGAACTCATTTTGGTTAGGTTTTATACTTAAAGATACAGACTTTTATAAAATCTATTTATAAACTTTTGAAACGCTTTGATTTTTTTTTGTTTTAATCATAGAGTTGAATATAGTTTTAGCAAAAAATGTTAGTTGGAATTGATCCTTTCAAATCTTATGTGAATAAAATCAACATAACGCATGTTTATGGAATTATATAGTTTGGTAGTGATTTTATAGGCATTAAGAATTCGCATATTAACTAATACCAGCGCTTTTTTTTCTTTTTTGAGCCTTCACCTTTTCTCCCTTTTTTGTATTTGCTTCCTTTCTTTTTATGAACAATAGGTTTTGCTGATGGATCTAACGGATAAGGATGGTGTTCTTCAATAGGAATTTGAACATTAATTAACTGTTGTATTTTTTTTACATAAGATTTTTCATCGGCTGAACAAAAAGAGTATGATTGTCCGAAATGATTAGCTCTACCTGTTCTGCCTATTCGGTGCACATAGGTTTCTGGTATATTTGGTAGATCAAAATTGATTACTGTATCTAACTCATTAATATCAATGCCTCGAGCGGCAACATCTGTGGCTATTAAGATATTGACTTTCCCATTTTTAAATTTATTAAGTGCAGTTTGACGTTCACTTTGTGAGCGGTCGCCATGTAATCGATCAACATTATAGCCATTTTTTGAAAGCGCTTGTTCTAGTTTATCAACACCAAATTTTGTACGTCTGAAAATGAGAACATTCCCTTTTACAGTATTTCTTAATAAGTGCAAGCATAATTCTATTTTATTGCGTTTTGGTACATAGTATAATAACTGACTTACATTTTTCGTAGGTGATGAGGTAGGTGTAACTTCTATACGTTCTGGGGATTTTAAAATACTACTAGCTAATTGCTCTACTTTGTAAGGCATCGTGGCTGAGAACAACAAACTTTGTTTTGTTTCAGGACATAAACGTTCTATTTTTTTAATATCATCTATAAAACCCATATCAAGCATTAGGTCTGCTTCGTCTAGAACAAGAATTTCTATATGGGCTAGATTAATAAGATCTTGTTTGTGTAAATCAAGTAAGCGACCAGGTGTTGCAATCACTATATCTACCCCTTTTTTTAATATTTCAATTTGTGGCTCAATACCAGTGCCACCAAAGATTACTGTAGGCCTTAGATTGGTATAAGTACTATAAGCTTTGAAGTTTTTTCCTATTTGAACAGCTAATTCTCGTGTTGGACTAATTACTAATGCTCTGATCTTTTTTCCTTTTTTAGGAGCATCTTGTTTATCAAATAATAATTGTAAGATAGGTAAGGCAAAAGCAGCGGTTTTTCCTGTTCCTGTTTGCGCCGAAGCGATAATATCCTTCTTTTTTAATACTAAAGGAATTGTTTGTTCTTGAATTAATGTTGGTACTGTATAGTTCGCAGCATCAATCGCTTTGAGGAGAGGTTTGTTAAGATCAAGATCTTTGAATGTCATATGCTCGTTTAGAAATTATGCAAGACCATTGCTGCAATTGATAATAGAAATATGAAATTTTGATTTTAATCACAAACTTTAGATCGGCTCACCCATGGGTTGATGTATTTTCGTTCGGTATCAAGAGGTGTCATTCTCGTGATAACTTCTGAAAATTTTAGATAAAATCTATTATTTTTTTCAATGTACTTAAATGTTAGTTTAGTGCAATATTTGCCTTTTCCATGATCAACAAGCATATTTATCGTATCGTCAACTATAGTTACATCTTTAACCGATTCTATTGCAATAAAATTAATGTTCACATCCGAAGGAATTTCAACATTACTATATTTTTCTAAGTCATTCATTTCTACTAGATCATCAATGACTGACTGAACCCATTTATCAATCGGTTTTTTTTGATTAGAGACTGTCGATACACATAGTAAAATAAAGAATAAAATAGTTTTCATTGGCTTTGATTTGTATGCAAATTTAATTAGTACATGTTTCTAACCTTTTTAAGTTTATCTTTCCACGTACTAAGATTGTCTTTGTGTTTTTCAATGTTTTTAAGAACATCTTTAACTAAAGGATTTGATTCATCTACATTCGAGAAAAATTGAAGGTTGTTCTCAAGTTGATTAATATCACTTTTTATTTCACTAATTTTCTTCTTAATGTAGTTTTGTTCGTTGTCTAATAAGCGAGTGTCATTTGGATTAGAAAGTGTTTCTAATTTATTCTCAAACTTGATCATTTCCAATTTGGCTTTATCTATATCGAGTTTTCCAAACAATTCATCAATAGCTTTATTGAATTTTCCATCGATATAACGTTTGTTGTTTGGAATATGACCAATAGTTTTCCAAGCTTTGATCTTGTCTTTTATAGTTTCAATATCTTTTTCTGGTTTGCCAGAAAGTTCAATACTTTTAACCGTTTCAAGTAAAGCTGCTTTTTCTTCAAATGCTGCCATTTCTTCCTTATTTGAAGCATTTCGTTCAGCATGAAGTTTATCAAAATAATGGTTACATGCAGATTTAAATTGCTTCCATATTTTATCACTATCTCTTCGTGGAACATGACCAATAGTTTTCCAATCTGATTGTATTTTTTTCATTAAAGGTGTAGTCAAATCAAAATCGTCATTGTCTTTGTTATCTTCAGCAATTTTTATAAGCTCTAGCTTTTTTTGAAGGTTTTCGTATTGGGCTTTCTTTAAGCTTTTATAAAAGGTGTTTTTATTTCTATTGAAGTTTCTAACAGATGTTTTAAATTTTGACCAAGTGGCTTCATTAACCTTGAGCGGTACTTTGCCAGCATTAAAAAAATCTTGCCTTAGGCCTTCAACTAGCTTTATATTTTTTTGCCATGCTTGATGTGATTTTGGTTGGTCTTTAGCAATTTCATCTATTTTTGAAATGATCTCTTCCTTCTTTTCAAGGTTAACTTCATAAGCTTTATCTAAATCGGCATAATAAGCCTGACGCTTATCATGAATCGTTTTTGTAGCATTACTAAAGCGGCCCCATATTTCTTCTCTGTGTTCTTTGGCAACAGGTCCTAGATCTTCTTTCCAAAGTTTATGCAGCACTTGTAATTCTCTAAAGGCTCTATTGATGTTATCATCTTTTGCTAGTTCTTCAGCGCGCTCTATGATTTTAGTTTTTTGCTCTAGGTTATGTTTGAAATCCATATCGCGTAAATCACGATTTAAATGCAGGAAATCATAAAAAATCTCAACATGATGGTGGTATGTATTCCAAGCGTTATTGTAGCGATCTCTGGGAATTGGACCAGCATTTCGCCATTGTTCTTGTAAATCTTTAAAGTGTTTGTAAGTGGTGTTGATGTTTTCTTCAACATTAATCAGTCCCTTGATTTCTTCTATAATAGTAAGTCTACGTTCTAGATTTTCTTTTAAGTTTGTTTCACGAGTTTTATAATAACTGTTTAAGCTATTTCTATAGGTTTTATAGGCCTCATTAAAACGTTTCTTAACTGGAGTCGTATAGTAAAAATCAATTTCATTACCGCCTTCATTTAAAAATTCTTCCTTCTTCTGTTCTAGTAACTCACTAAATTTTGAGTTGAACTCAGATTTAATTTCATCTACTTGAGATTTTATGGTTTGAATTTTTTGTTCTTTTAAAAGCACTTCCAACTCATCTGTCAATTGCTCCATTGACATGGCGTGATAATCTTTAGTTTCTAATGTATGGCGCTCACTATTGCTTTCATCTTCAGCATCTTCAGCATTTGCTTCTTCAATTTCTTCAACATGAGCGTCAGCTTTTATATCACTTTCAGAAGGTGCTTCTTTGCTTTCAGCATTTGCTTCTGAACTTGTACTGGTTTCAAGAGTAGACTCTATAGTTTGTTCTACATTCTTACTTGTCTCATCAATACTATTTTCGGCTTCAGTATTTGGAGTGGTTTGAGTTGTATTTGATTCAATCTTTCCATCTGCATCTTGCAGGTTATCATTCTCAGACATCTTTCAATGTATTTATGTTAGAAAGCTAAGATAGTAATAGGTGGCTGATTTACAAAAAAGATACCTTATTTAACGCCTTTATAATGTAGAATTCCAAATGCTCCATGCTTTTTCTGCTTGAAACTCTAGCATTTTAAGTCCATTACATGTTTGTGCGCCTTGAAGTCTGCCTAACCTCATAAACTTAGTTTCTTCTGGATTATAGATCAAATCGTATAACAAATGCGCTTTAGTAACTCCATCGTAAGGGATATCTGGACAAATATTAACATTTGGATGTGTTCCTACAGGTGTACAATTAACAATGATCTTGTAATGTTTAATATCATCTTCAGTTAGACTATCATAAGTAAACTTAGCTTCAGGTTTTTTAGATCTAGAGACATGATCGTAATCTATTTTCATTTTTTTTAGTACATAAACTATTGCCTTTGAGGCGCCTCCAGTCCCTAAGATCAATGCGCTTTTATGATGTGATTTTAAATATGGTTTGATAGATTTTTTAAATCCGTAATAATCTGTATTATACCCTTTTAGCTTGCCATCATAAGCTACAGTTATTGTATTTACAGCACCTATTTTTTTTGCTTTTTTATCAATCTTATTTAAATAAGGCAAAATTTCTTCTTTATATGGAATGGTGACATTAAAACCTCCAATATTTACGTTGTTTTGTATCAACGTTGGAAAATCTGAAATATCTTTCAAATCGAAATTTTCGTAGGAAAACGGATAGCCTTCAGTTTTAAACTTTTTTGTAAAGTAACCTTTAGAAAATGAATAAGCGATGTTTTTTCCTAATAATCCAAATCTAATCATAAGTCCTTCTTTGTGCGTTGACCATACCATTCTAATGCTAGTACAACCAAAATTCCTAAAATTATATAAGCAATAGCAAAATAAGTTTCACCGCTTAACTCAGGTAAAAAACGCTCATAGTTGGCAATCACTTTTTCTCCTCTTGAGTCAAATAAAAAACTGCCATCATCTTTGGTTTTGAAAATCGTTTCTTTCCAAGGCCATACAACGCCAAGTGATCCTATGATGAAACCAATAATTGAAGCAGTGGTAATATTCTTATAGTGCTTTAGAACATAACTTAGAACATGAGAAAAAGACACAAGACCTGTTACTGAGCCTAGTGTAAAAACACCTAACACTTTTAATAAACGCAATCGAACCTCGTTTTTAATAAAACTAAAATTTCCCGAAAACAGCTCTGTAAATGTATCATAAAGCGCATTTACAGCATCTACAAGTAACAGCACATAATTTCCAAGAAGAATAAGAACGAATGAGCCTGAAAATCCTGGTAACGTCATTCCTGAAACACTAATAATACCACAGAAAAAAACAAATAATAAGTTGTCGTTTTCTTTTGCAGGATCTAAGAAACTAATAGCTACGCCTAAAATGATTCCTAAAACTAGTGAAAGAATACTTTTATAATTCCAATCTTTGAAATCTTTATTGATATAATATATTGAGCCTATTATCATTCCAAAGAATAAACTCCAGACATATAGTTCGTAGTTTTTGAGAAAATAATCTAGAATTTTTGAAACACTAAAGTAGCTTACAATCATTCCAAAGAATAAAAGGCTTAAGAATTTCCCATTGATGTATTGGTAAAAACTTTTAAACCTGCCATTGAATAGTAGCTTAAATGCAATTTTATTAACCCGTTGTAGTGAAAAAATAAACTCTTCATAAAAACCTGCAACAAAGGCAACAACACCGCCAGAAACTCCTGGGACTTTATTTGCTGCTCCCATTCCTAAGCCTTTGATGACTAGAAAAATACGATCTTTAAGGCTTCTAGTGTTTTGCATTACAAATCAGCTTTTTTACGTCCTAAGCTCTCGAGAATCAATATCGTTGCAAATCCAGTAATCATAAAAATTACGGCATAAAGTATTTGTGGATCTCCACTGTAATTACTAGGTAGAATACTTTCATCTAAGGCTGTTACTTCAATTCCTTCAGAATTGAATCTTGTTTTTAGTATTCTTTTCCATGGCCATATCTTATTTAATGATCCAATCATAAACCCTGTAAGAATAGCCAAGGTTAGGTTCTTTTTATGTTTAAACATCCAATTAAGCGCTTTGGAAAATACCTTAAGTCCGACTATGGCACCTAAAGCAAGAACAAAAAATTTAAACAAAGCGTCTTTTAATAACTCAAAATTACCAGTTGAAACACCTTCTATAAGGTTATTTACAGTATTGATAGCTGTTTGATAAACGCCAAGAATAAGAAGGATAAAAGCGCCGGAAACACCAGGTAATATCATTGCAATAATGGCAATAAAACCACAAAATAATAGATATGTCCAACTATCGGGAGACGCAAAAGGTTCTGCAAGCGTAATGTAATAGGAAAGGACTGAAGTGATAATTATAGCAATAATAATTTTTAGTGACCAAGTTTTCAATTGTTTGCCTACATATAAAATGCTAGCCAGTACAAGTCCGAAGAAGAAAGACCATAATAAGATTGGCTCATTGTGTTGTAGCCATTTTATTAACTTGGCTAAAGATAGGATACTGATAGCTATTCCTGAAAATAGGGCTAGAAGAAAAGTACCATTGATAGTACTCCAAGCGGCTTTAAAACCTTTTTCTTTCCAGAGTTTGAATGCACTTAAATTAAGGTTATCAATACTTTCTATAAGTTCTTCATATATACCTGATATAAACGCAATGGTTCCACCAGAAACACCTGGAACCACATCTGCAGCTCCCATGGCTATACCTTTTAATGTGATAAAGAAATAGTCTTTAAATTGTCGTTGCATTAGGATTGATTATAGCGTAAAGGTATGAAATAGCTACGAGTATTTTTTGGCTAAAAGTAGAAATTAAACTATTTTTTGAAGACTATTTTTTAGATTCAGAAATCATTTTCTGAACTGAAGGTTTTTGCAGCACTTTAGGAAAAAGCTCTTCTATAATAAATTCATATTCGTGATTAAGAAGTAATGCATTTTTAAGATGATAAGTGCCTTTATTACTTTCATGTAATGTAAAATATAAACCAGCTAGTCGATATTCGATTTCGGCAGTTTCAGGGTAGAATTCTGCAGATTGTATAAGGTTTAGAATAGCTGCGTCATATTCTCCAAGGGCAATTAAAATGTCTGTTCTAGATAGCCAGGTTTGCAATTCATAATTACCAAAATCAAGTGTTTTTTTATAACCACGCTCTGCTTCCTCAAGAAAATTAAGTCTATGATTGATCTGAGCATAAAGTTTCCAGTAAATTACATTTTCACTATCAATATTTATAGCTTTATTAATGTAAAAAAGCGCTTTTTGATAGTTTTGTCTTTTGTTGTAAAATTTAGTGATAGCAATCCATCCTTTATCTAATAATGGGTCTTCGTGAACTGTTTTATAAAAATATTGAACCGCTAGGTCATCTTGTCCTAATTTTTCATGACAGTGGCCAATACGAAGCAAGGCAAATGAAGTTGGTTCGTCTAAAGCTAATGTGATTTTATAATTTTCTATAGCTTCATTATAAAGTTTTTTCTTTTCTAAAACCTTACCTTTTTCTAGATAGGCGCCAACAAAACTATCGTCTGAGATAATTGCAAAATCAAAAGCAGCAAGGGCTTTATCATAGTCTTTTATTGTAAAGTATTGACGTCCTAATTGATGCCATGCCACTTCACAATATGGGTTTTTATCAAGATAATTATTTAAGAACTCTACCGCTTCGTTATTCTGATCTAGAAAATCGTAGCAGTAAATGATATTATATAGTGCAGAATAATCTTCAATGTCTAGTGCAAGACATTTTGTGAAATATTCTCTTGCATTGTCAAATTGGTCTAAGAATAGATATTCCATTCCTATGAGTGCAAATAAATCGCTCAACCCTTCTTCACCTTGATTAAGTTTTAAAGCTACTTTTAAAGTATCTATTGCCTTTTCATGAAAGTCTTGTTTAGAAAACACACTAGCTTTCTGTATGTATATCTCTTCATTTGATGGTTCAAGAATGTAAAGTTCATCTAAAACATCATCTGCTTCAGAAAATTTATTCTCCATAATGTATATTTCTGTGAGGAACAATTTAAGATTGACTGAAGTTGGATGCTGTTCTAGTCCTAACTTTATGGCCTTTTTTGCTAAAGCTATCTTGCCATTTTCAAGATAATGGTGGATGATGTTTTCAAATTCATTAGAATCGAAAAATAAAACATGATTGGTTTTAAGCATCGATTCGAAACGTGTAAGCGAAAAATTATTGTTGTCGTCAGGTTGACTGAACTCCATAAGCAAATTGCATTATTGGTTATATTAAAAGTACTCTTATCCCTTAAAAATCTCAATGTTTGTGATCAATGTTTTCAACAAAATAATTAACAGTGATAAAAATGAGGGTTAGCTGTGTTGTTTATTTTTGAAAATCAAAGGGTTAATTTATTATTTGTAGTACATGAATTATGCCGAAATAGAATCTAGAACACGTAAAATAAGCTTACATCCTTTAATTAATTCATCATTTGAAATGGTTAGTGGAGGTGTAATTCGGATGGCTTTAGGTTCAAAAAGTAGCCAAAACAATATCAAACCTTCTGCTTTACATTTTAGTATAATTTCTGTGGTAATCTCTGCCGTAGGCATTAAAAGAGCTAGCATTAAACCTTTACCACGAATTTCTTTTATTAATGGATGAACCAAATATTGTCTTATAAGTTGTTCTTTTTCTAAGGCTTGAGAGATGAGATTGGTTTGGGTAATTTCTTTAACTGTTGCTAATGCTGCGGCTGCAATTACTGGGTGGCCACCAAATGTTGTAATATGTCCTAATTTTGGATTGTCTTGCAGGTGAGTCATCATTTCTTTTGATGCCGTAAAGGCTCCAATAGGCATACCACCTCCAAGCCCTTTACCAGTAACTAGTATGTCAGGAATACAATTGTAATGTTCAAACCCAAAAAGCTTACCCGTTCTACCAAACCCTGGTTGGATCTCATCTAATATTAAAAGTGCGCCAACTTCATTACACCTTTTTCTTACCTTTTTAAGATAATTTTGTTTGGGCTCAATGAAGCCAGCTCCGCCTTGTATTGTTTCAAGGATTACAGCAGCAGTTTTTTGGGTAATACGTAATAAGTCCTCTTCAACATTGAAATAAATAAAAGTCACATCAGGAATTAATGGTCTAAATGGCTTTTTACGTTCTTCGTATCCCATGATACTCAAAGCACCCATAGTATTGCCATGATACGCTTGATGTGCTGCAATAATTTCACTTCTACCAGTAACACGTCTTGCTAACTTTAGTGCTCCTTCAATGGCTTCAGTACCCGAGTTTGTAAGATAGGTTGTTTCTAATGGTTTTGGTAAAACTTTAGAGAGTAACTTTGCTAGAGCAACTGCAGGTTTTTGAGCAAATTCGCCATAAACCATAACATGTAAGTATTGATCTAATTGATCTTTTATAGCTTTGATAACTTTTGGATGCCTATGTCCTAAGCTACATGCCGAAACACCGGCAACATAGTCTAAATAAGCCTTTCCATCTGTATCATATATATATGAACCATTGGCATGAGAAATGCTTAACGCTAAGGGATGAGGTGTAGTTTGTGCTTGATATGTAAAGAAATCGTTGAGCATCAATTCTTCTTTTTTTCTTTTTTTATCAGTGGTTTGGGAAGCTTATCTGTTGTGATAGCGTCTTTTTCTGCTTTGGCATCTTTGATATCTTTTGGTAAGTTTCTTGAGGCTTTTTTTTCATCATCATCATCTTTCTCATCAGCAGATTCAATGCGTTCAAACATAGCATCGTCAAAAAATTCTTCTTCAGAAACAAATGCATCTAATCCTTTGATTTTTGGTAATTCTAATGGAGGATCGCCATTAAAGAGGTCTTCAACACTTTCAGGTTGTTCATCACCTCTCCAAACAAAACCTCTAAATCGCCTTGCATTTTCTGGGAATTGTGATTCAGGATATATATCACCATCAACTTGATTGAGCAAGGTTATGATTTTATAGCCCTCATCAAACTTCATATTAATACTACCAGATTTTGATTTATTAATTCCAATTAGTGAATCTTTATCGTCCCTCGAATAGTAAATAATTTCTGCATTTTTGATAATATCTACATTGTATAGTTCATTATCTTCAAATAAGCCTATTAGACGTTGTCCTTTAATTTGATTGAATCCATCGCCTAGTGTGTCTTTACTAATTAAAAATGCATTATTAAATACTTTTAATGAGTCTAACTCTTCTTTTTCGACATTCGAAATTAAATGAATAGAATCTCCAGTCATTTGGTTGCCTAAATTCCATACTATCGGATTTCTTTTCTCGGCATAGTCTTCTTGAGAGTCAAACCGTTTTAAATTGATAAGTTGTGTTAATCCTGTTTTATGGTCTGCATGAATCGAATCTGCTTTCCCACTCATGTCACTTTTATACATTTTTGCATTGTAATAAGCTCTAGTGATTCGATGTTCTGGTTTTCCTGTGACCATTAGTGTATCGGCATGGATATAAATAGAATCCTTTTCTTGAACAGTAATTGCAAGCGCACGTTTAGTGATGAATACAGAGTCTTTTTCTCGGAAAACTTCAGCATAATGGCCTTTGATTATGCTGTTGTTAATAGTATCAGTTACTGTTATATTATTAGTAGCTGATGCAAAATTTTTATTTCTATCGAAGTAAAGGCTATCACCGATTACTTCGCGATTATCATAATTGATCTTTGAGTTTTTAATAAAATAACCAGTATCATTATTAGTGTCATAGAAACCACGCTCACAGTAAATTTTACTGGTTTCTCCAACGATAGTTGAAGGGCCATACATGTAGGAATGACCAGTTTCAGAATAGAAATCGAGCTGGTTTGTATTCAAAGTATAATCTGGATTAACTAAAACCACATCTTTTAAAAAGCGGTATTTTTTATCGTTCATATAGTAACGACCGACTTGACTGGTAATGGTTCCTGACGAGTCTCTAACAACTTTTCCTTTAGTTCTATAATAGGCCTGTTGTTTAGTACGATCAAAATAAAGCGTATCTGTAGTTAAAACCGATTGAGGTTCAGTTAAAACCACATCACCTGCAGCAAATGCAAGTTGTGTAATACCACTGTATTCTACATATTTTGCACTCATATTAATTGTGTCGCCTTGTTTCATGACAACATCACTGAAGGCTTCAATGAAATCTTCATTTTGATAATATATAGCTTTATCACACCACATATCAACCCCTTCATGGACGATGTGAATTTGTGATTGGTCACTTCTTACAAATGTAGTGACATTATCTCCTTTGAGAGAGTCTTTAACAGTGAAGCCAGAGTACTCAATTTTTATCTTTTTGGGCTTAGTCTCTTGTGTATATGATAGCCATGTTGAAAGGCAACAAGCTAAAGTGAATATATATCTAAAAATTAGATTCAAGGTTGTATGATTTGCTCCAAAAATAACTATTATCTTCTCGGAATAGTATGCCTTAACAGATTTTTAATACCTATCTATTAATTGTTTGTGTTCTATCTGGACCTACAGAGACAATAGTAATTGGAATTTCTAATTCTTTTTCAAGAAACAGAATATAATCGTTTAACTCTTTGGGAAATTGAGATGCGTCTCTCATTTGAGTCAAGTCTTCTTTCCAGCCTTTAAATTCTGCATAGATAGGTGTTACATTATCTTCTTCAATATTAAAAGGTAAATGCGATATGGTTTCACCTTTATATTTGTATGCTGTGCAGACCTTTAAGGTTTTAAAACCAGACAATACATCTCCTTTCATCATACTTAATTGGGTAACACCATTAACTTGACATGCGTATTTAAGAGCTACAAGATCTAACCAACCACAACGTCTCGGGCGACCAGTAACCGCTCCAAATTCGTGACCAACTTTAGCCATTTCTGCACCAATTTCATCAAATAATTCTGTTGGAAAAGGTCCTGAACCAACACGTGTTGTGTAGGCTTTAAAGATTCCGAAAACTTCACCAATTTTATTTGGTGCTACGCCCAAACCTGTACATGCGCCTGAAGCTGTAGTATTTGAAGAGGTAACAAAAGGATAAGTGCCAAAATCAATATCTAAAAGTGAACCTTGTGCGCCTTCAGCCAGAATAGGTTTTCCATTTTTAAGAGCTTGATTTAAATACTCTTCACTATCTATGAATTGTAATTCTTTTAAACGTTCTACAGCGGCAAAAAACTCAGCTTCCATTTCTTTTAAATCATATTGAATGTCTACATTGTAGAACCCAATCATGGCCTCATGTTTGTTAGCCAATGCTCTATATTTTTCTTTCCAATTGGTTAATTCAAGGTCACCTATTCTAATGCCATTACGACCCGTTTTATCCATATAAGTTGGGCCAATACCTTTGAGTGTCGATCCAATTTTAGCTTTCCCTTTAGCCGTTTCAGAAGCAGCATCTAATAAGCGATGCGTTGGTAGAATAACGTGTGCTTTTCTTGAGATTATAAGTTTTGATTTATAATCTAAGTTAAACTGATCTAAACCATCTAATTCTTGAACAAAAACAACAGGGTCAATAACCACTCCATTACCAATCACATTGATAGAATCGTCATGAAAAATTCCTGACGGAATGGTACGTAACACATGTTTAATACCATCAAATTCTAGTGTATGTCCAGCATTTGGACCTCCTTGAAAGCGTGCAATAATATTATATTTTGAGGTGAGTACATCAACAATTTTTCCTTTGCCTTCATCGCCCCATTGTAATCCTAGTAGTAAATCTACTGCCATTGTGTAATTAGTTTGTTGGTTTGTTTTTTGTGCCGTAAAAGTAGAGTGAATGATTAGATATAGAGATATCGAACACCTCTTCTATTGTTTTTTTTATAGATTGAATTCGAGGGTCACAAAACTCTATCACTTCACCAGTATCGGTTAAAATGACATGATCGTGTTGTTTATCGAAATAAGATTTTTCATAATGGGCTTGGTTTTGACCAAACTGATGTTTACGAACCAAGGCGCATTCTAAAAGAATTTCAATAGTATTGTAAAGTGTAGCACGACTTACGCGATAATTCTTGTTTTTCATTTTGATGTATAACGATTCTATATCAAAATGTTCTTCACTATCATAGATTTCTTGAAGTATAGCGTAACGCTCAGGTGTTTTTCTGTGGCCTTTTTCTTCTAGAAATTGCGTAAAAACGTTTTTTACGATCTCTTGATTTGTCTGTTCTATTTTTTCACTCATAACTAAGCGACAAATTTACACAATTTTTAAACTCTTGTCACCTTATCTATTCCATTAATTTTTTTAAGGTTATCCATAAGTTTTTTTAGCATGGTATTATTAGTGACTACGACATTAATTTTTCCTGTAAAAACACCACCATCAGTATCAAAACTTATACTCTTCATATTTACATGCATATTGGATGAAATCTCTTTTGTAATGTTGTTAACTAGACCAAGATTGTCTATACCAGATAATGCGATTTGTGCAGCAAATTCTTGCTGTGAAGAATCTATCCATTTGGCCTGCATAATACGATAAGCATAATTAGATTGTAAACTTAGTGCATTCGGACAATTTTTTTTGTGCACTTTAATGCCATCATTAATTGTCAAGAAGCCAAAGACTTGATCGCCTGGAATCGGGTTACAGCAGGTTGATAATTTATAATCGAGTTTTTCTTCTTCCTTACCAAAAACAAGCATGTCGTATTTGGCAGTGATTTCCTCTTTATCAATATCTGGTGCTACAGTTGGTTTTCTAATTTTATTTTTAATGTAGGTCATGAACATGTTGCTTCTAGAAGACGCATATTCCTTTAACATTTTATTGTCTATGGTACCAATACCTACTCTGTAAAATAAATCAAGACTAGTTTTCAACTTGAAATGATTTACCATTTCATTTACCGATTTTTCATCTAATGTGATCTTAAGTTGTTTGAGTTTTCGTCTTAAAATCTCTTTTCCGTCTTCGGCAATTACTTTTTTCTCATCCTTAAGTGACGATTTTATTTTACTTCTGGCTCTGGCAGTAGTTGCATAATCTAACCAGTTACTATTGGGTTTGGCATTTTCTGAAGTTAAAATCTCAACTTGATCACCACTTGAAAGTTCATGACTCAAGGGAACAAGCTTTCCATTTACTTTAGCACCACGAGTTTTCATTCCTACTTGCGTATGAACACTAAATGCAAAGTCAAGAGGTGTGGCACCTTTTGGAAGTGATTTTAAATCACCATTTGGCGTAAATACATATATTTCTTTAGAGTAGAGGTTGAGTTTAAATTGTTCGACAAAATCTACGGCATTAGTTTCGTTACTTTCAAGTGCTTCTTGAAGTTTGTCAATCCAAGTATCAAGTGCGTCTTCAGCATTGCCTTGTTTGTATTTATAATGTGCTGCATAGCCTTTTTCAGCTATTTCGTTCATGCGTTCACTACGGATTTGTACTTCTACCCAACGCCCTTTAGGTCCCATAACTGTAATATGAAGTGCTTCATAGCCTGTAGACTTTGGTGATGAGATCCAATCACGTAATCTTGTAGGATTAGGTGTAAAGTGATCTGTTACTATAGAATATATTTTCCAAGCTAAGAATTTTTCATTTGACACATCTGATTTATAGATAATTCTTACAGCAAACTTATCATAGACTTCATCAAAAGAAACGCCTTGTTTCACCATTTTTCTACGAATAGAATATATGGATTTTGGTCGTCCTTTAATTTCGTAATTCAAGCCTTCATTATTTAAGGAATCTACTATTACCTTAGAAAAAGCTTTGATATAATTGTCTTGATCTTCTTTACTTTCTTTTATCTTTTCTAGAATATCATTATACACTTCGGGTTCAGTGTATTTTAAGCCAAGATCTTCTAGTTCGGTCTTGATATTATAAAGCCCAATTCTATGTGCAAGAGGAGCATAAATGTATAGGGTTTCAGAGGCAATTTTTTCTTGTTTGTCACGTCGCATCGAGTCCATAGTTTGCATATTATGGAGTCGGTCTGCTATTTTTATAATGATAACACGCACATCATCATTGAGCGTGAGGAGCATTTTACGAAAATTCTCTGCTTGAGTAGAAACATCAGCATCTTTATTTAACGATGATATTTTAGTTAGGCCATCAACTATTCGTGCAATGGTAGCACCAAAGAGTCGTTCAATATCTGCAAGTGTATAATCGTCACTATCTTCAACAACATCATGTAGAAGTGCAGCAGCAATACAAGTGGCATCCAATCCAATTTCTGAAGCAACTATAGTAGCTACAGCAATGGGATGAAATATATAGGCTTCGCCAGATTTTCGGCGCTGATCTTTATGGGCATCAACAGCAACTTCAAAAGCTTCACGTATTAGCTTTTTATCGGTTGCTGTGAGCGTTTGATAACTTACTTTTAGAAGTCGTTTGTAAGCTTTTGCAATATCTGCTTTTTCTTTTTCAATATCTACCTCTGCCATAAAACTAAAGTAGCAATAACAAATGTAATGTGCAATGGGTTAGCGTGATTTTGTTTTGAAGTTAAGATTTCATCTTAATTAAGGCTATAGTAATTTATTCAGAAAAAAATACTGGTTAAAAAAGAATAGATATAATGTAGTTTAATATAAAGATAGAAATAGCAAAAATTAGCGTAAAATAAAATTACTATACTTGTTGCTGGTATTGTTTTCTCCATGTTTTAAAATCAGCATAGTCACTATGCTCAATGATTTTTTGATTTTTTACCTTCAAGATAGTGACCTCACGTATAGAAAATGAAAATACTTTACCTTGCGTATTAGTCCAAGAATAACTTAAGATGCCTTCAAAAATGTGTATATCTGCTGCTTGAAACTGATGGTCAATTTTATACGACATGTTTGAAATGCCGTCTGATACCATTTTTAAATGGTTAAGAATATTTTGTTTTCCAGTGATTGGTTTGTTTTTTGGGTCAATTTCACTCCAAGTTGGATCAGTCCAGACCATATTGTCATCCATGAATTCACTAGATTTTTCAAGCTCCATATTAAAATATGCTTTGAGATAAGCTTCTGAAAACGAGTTTACTTTTTCTGTTTGATTCTGTGCAGAAATGTAGAGTGTTGAACAGCATGCAATGACGAAAGTTAAGATGAGATTTTTCATGATATTATTTTGAACAATTAGTAATTATCTGATTTAATGTTTGTTGTAATGAGCCTGTTTGTTTTTTAGTAATATTTTCTAGAGCGACTGATCTATTTTCAGCAACAATTGCTGTAATCTTATGCAGTGCTATTTCACCTTTTTTAGTGACATCTAATTTAAATTTACGTCTATCTAAGTGATGAATTTCTCTGCTCAAGTAGTTATTTTTAACTAGCAATTCAATCATTCGAGTTACAGAGCCTCGATCTTTAAAAATAAGTTCGCTTATTTCTGCTTGATTGAGTTTAGGGTTGTTAGCAATAAAAATCAAAATTAATGCCTGATCTATCGTTATATCATTGAAGGCTTTTGCCAGTTCATTTTGTGCCAAACGTCTATAGGTCTTTATTGCTTTTTCTATACTGTAAAAAACAGATTCATTTGGTAACAGAAACATGAAATTATTTTTAGTTGATGTAAATATAATTGATATATCAATTAAATCAATATAATTTTATATTTTTTTTAGTAGTTCCTAAATTTAAGCTTTCAAATTTCTAACACGTTGTAATAATGTTGGGTGAGAATAATGCATCCAAACATATAGAGGGTGTGGTGTCAAGTTACTCAGACTATTTTTAGATAATTTTTTTAATGACGTAATAAGAGGTGCTGCATCGTAAGTGTTTTTAGCATAATCGTCAGCTTGATATTCAAATTTTCTAGAAAACCAATTCATTACCAATCCAGTAAGTTCAGAAATAGGTGCATAAAGCAATCCGAAGGCGATCAAGCCTACATGAAAACTTTGCTGGTCTACGCCTAATGCATTAGAAAGTAATGGATTAGAAATAAAAACAGATAGAATGTACAACATTAGACCTGTAAGCAATATTGAGGCTGTAAGGTTGAAAATAATATGTTTCTTTTTGTAGTGCCCAACTTCATGGGCTAAGACTGCTACAATTTCTTCCGCTTCTAAATCATTAACAAGCGTGTCGTAGAGTGTTATGCGCTTTTCATTACCAAAGCCAGAAAAGTAGGCATTTGCTTTTGTGCTTCGTTTGGAGCCGTCTATTACAAAAATTTTATTAAGACTAAACCCTACAGATTGTGCATATTCTGAAATTTTTTCTCTAAGAGGGCCTTCTTCTAATGGTGTTTGTTTATTAAAAAGAGGGACAATGAGTTTGGCATAAAACAAATTCATGAAAATGGTGAATACAATCACTATTGCCCATGCATATAACCAGAATGTTTCTCGTGTTTGTTGATAAAACCAAATGATAAGTGCTAAAATACTACCACCAATGATTGCCATCATAAGCCAACCTTTTATTTTATCAAGAATAAAGGTTTTAACTGTGGTTGTGTTAAATCCGAATTTCTCTTCAATAACAAAGGTTTTATAAATTGAGAATGGCATAGAGATTATGTCACTACCAATCATAATTATACCAAAGAATATTAAAGCAATGCCAATTGGGTTTTCACTGTAGGTTCTAGCTATTTGATCTATATATTCAAAACCATCAAGGAATAGAAAACCTAAAGTTAATGTGATTGAGAATAGCGAACTCCAAATACCAAATTTGTAATTTGTCTTTTTATAGGCTTGAGATTTCTTATATTCATTTTCATGGTAAACATCTTGCAATTCTAAAGGAATGGCGTCGTCGTAATGTTTGGCATTTAAAGCATCAAGTATTTTGTGTACTAAGAAACTGATGACTATAATGCATATAATGATGTTGAATAATGTATTTGGAGTCATATTTTTTTATTTGAAATCACGTTGGCGTTTTGCTTCAAAAATAAGAATTCCAGCAGCAACAGAAACATTCATACTATCAATTTCGCCTTGCATGGGTATGGTTATATTTTGAGTTGATGCTTCTAACCAAGCTTCAGTAAGCCCATCAGCTTCAGTACCTACAACAATCGCAGTAGGTTTAGTGAAATCTTGAGTATGGTAATTTATTGATGCTTGTAAGGCAGCGCAATAGTAATTTATTTCATTTAGTTTTAGGTAATCGATGATCTCTTTTGTTGAACCTATAGCAATTTGATTGGTAAATACACAACCAACACTAGATCTAATGATATTCGGATTATATAAATCGGTTTTTGGGTTGGCAATAATTATAGCATCAACATTAGCTGCATCAGCAGTACGTAAGAGCGCACCAATATTTCCTGGTTTTTCAGGCGCTTCAGCTATTAATAGCAGTGGGTTTTTACGTTTTAATTTCAATTTTTGTATTGCATGTGTTTTACTTTTAGCTACTGCAATAATTCCTTCAGTGGTTTGTCTGTGCGCCAATTTTTGAAATACGTCTTTTGATATTTCAATTCTCTTAAGTTGGGAAGCTGTTAGTCTGTTGAGGTCAGCGATAGGGCATAGGTCTGGATAGAATAATAAAGCTTCAATATCATAATTTCCTTTAATGGCTAAAGATAATTCTCGTTGTCCTTCAATAATAAATAAACCTGATTTTTTGCGTTCGCGAGACTTTTCTTTTAAAAGAAAAAATTCTTTTATATAAGAATTTTGAACGCTTGTAATTACTTTATGAGTCATTTAATGGCTTACTTTGATGCAACAAATTTAAGCTTTTATCTGTCAAAAAGAAGGTATTATTTTCATGGTGGTTTAAAAAATTCAGGTAGGAATAATTCTACTTTGCATGTTATATAATTGATATTGATTGCAGAATAGCTTACAACTCTTATAACCACACTTTAAAACTAACCAAATGAAATTAAAATTACTTTTTCCGCTTTTCTTATTAATTTCTTTTATCACATTTTCTCAAACAATTGCACAACCTTCAGATTATCAACTTTGTGATACAGAAGGTAATGGGACAGTAGCGTTTGATCTCACGAGCAAGAACAATGAAATACTGAATGGTCTAAACCCTAGTGCGTATAGTATTACTTATCATCTCACTCAAAGTGATGCAGATCAAACAATTAATCCGTTGCCAAATCCTTATTTCAACACATCTAATCCGCAAACTATTTATGTTAGTGTACTAGAAGTTTCAACTGGAAATCTAGAGCTTACTACATTTGATCTAGTTGTATTAGAGTTTGCATTGCAAGTGTTCTCTCAAGATGTTATTGTATGTGATGAAGGTGAAATAGATGGTATTTCAACTTTTGATCTAACGCTTTTTGATTTTGAATTTACTCAAGGTAACCCATCATTTACAATTGCTTATTATGAAAGTTATCAAGATGCTCTTAATAATGTCAATCCCATAGCAACTCCATCTGCATATACTAATATAACTGCTTATTCGCAAACACTATATCCAAGAATAACTGATAGTAATACAGGTTGTTTTTATGTCAATCAAAATACAGCACTGTTTTTAAATGTAGATAATCAGGCAGATATTACAGCACCAGCACCTCTAATAGAATGTGATACTGACGATGATGGTTTTTTTACATTTAACCTTGGTAGTAAAGTCTCTGAAATTTTAGGCACAAATAATCCCAATTTATTTTTTGTTTCGTTTCATGAAACGATAGAAGATGCACAAAATTTCACCAATGCTTTACCAAACAACTATACCAATATTATTCAATCCATGCAAACAATTTATGTAAGAGTATCTAATGTAAGTGGTGAATGTTATCAATTAACAGAGCTTGATTTGGTGGTGAATTTAGATTGTGTTCCTGCCTCTTCTGTTATAGTAGATCTGTGTACAGACAACCCGAATGACACACAAATATTCGACTTGACATCCCAAGAAACAAATATAGTCAACGGTCAAAATGTATTGGATTATACATTCACATACTATGAATCAGAAATTGATGCACAAAATGAAATCAATTCAATTTTAGATCCAACAGCTTATTTAGTGAGTGGAAATTCTGTTGAAGTTATTGTTAGAGTAGACGATAATCAATCAACCGATTTTGCTATTGTTGAGATATTTTTTAATCTAAGTCTTAATCCTCAAATAAATTTCAATGGTCCATATACTGTTTGTTCTGGTACTGAAATTGTTTTAACGCCTTTTATTAATGGCGGTTCACAACAATACTCTTTTCTATGGAATACAGGTGCTATAGATCCCGAAATTGTAGTTTTTGAAGGCGGAACTTACACAGTATCTATAACCGATCTAGTAACTGGATGTATGGCTAATGCCAGTGTAGATGTTAATGAAGGAGAAACACCAGTAACTGTAACTCCTTCAGATATTACAAACTGTGGTCCAGATCCAGTTTTTGACTTAACATCTGTAATTCCTGAACTTTTAAATGGAGTAGATGCAGCACTGTTTGAGATTACATTTCACAATTCTTATAATGATGCATTTTCTGGTGCTAATATAATTACTAATGAAAATGCCTATACATCAATAAACGTTACAGAAACTATATATGTTAGAGTTTTAACACCTAATGGAAATTGTGTGGTAATAGAAGATTTTAATTTAATAAGTGGCTCATGTCCAATAGAAATAAATTGCGACGCTGAGCCAGTAAATACAACATACTGTTATGAGTTAAATGATGCTACGCAATATACATATGAAAGTGTAGACGGTTCACAACTACAAGTCTTTTTTAATGCAGGGCAAGTTGAAGTAGACTGGGACGAATTGTATGTTATCGACTCAGATGGGATCACAAATTTAAATCCTGAAAACACAAGCTATGGTAATAATGGGGATTTAACTGGTTTGTCGTTTGTTTCTACAGGAAATAGAATTACTGTTTATATTGACTCAGACGATATTTATAGTTGTGCAGACCAAAACTATACACCTATTGATTATGATGTGAGTTGTGTAGATACTTCTGCAGTGCCTAATTGTGATGCTATATTGACTTCACCTTTAAATTTAGATCAAGATGTAGATGAAAATACCGATCTATCATGGAGTCCAGCTACTGTTATCGTTAATGGTTATAAAATTTCTTTAGGGATTACACCAGGAGGAACTGAAGTACTAGATCATTTAGATGTAGGTGATGTACTGACTTATGATCTAGGTACACTAGATTTTTCAATTACCTATTATGCAACTATAACGCCATACAATGACAATGGTGATGCATTTGATTGTAATGAAGAAAGTTTTACCACACGAGCCAATCCAAACCAAATAGTAACATGTGAAAATGGCGTAGTAAACACAACTTATTGTTATGAAAATAATGACGATACCGAGTTTGGGTTCCAAAGTTCAGATGGTTCTCCTCTAACTATTTTCTTTAATGCTGGTAGTACAGAAGTAGATTTTGATGAAGTATCTATTATTGATTCTGATGGATCAATTTTAAACCCTAATTTACCATATGGTAATGATGGTGATTTTACGGGGTTAAATTACACATCTTCAGGAAGTACGATTACTGTGCGTTACAGTACAGATGGTTCTGTAAGTTGTGCCAATGGAAATTCATGTTGTACAGCAGAGTTTGATTTTGATGTCTTCTGTTCTTCATCTGTAGGTATTATAAATGTGAATGCTTTTGTTGATGCTAATGCCAATAATAGTTTTGATGCAAATGAAGTTAACTTTTCAAACGGTTATTTTACTTATGAAGTTAATGGTAATGTAAATACGGTGAATTCTTCTACAGGGAACTTTCAAATTTTAAGTGCCAATGAGACAGATGTCTATAACATTACCTTTAACCTCTATGAGGAGTCTGCTGCATGTTATGATACTGTAATTAGTGTTTTTGATAATGTAAGTGTAGCAGCAGGTAGCTCAATTAATGTAGATTTCCCAATTGTTGAAGAACAAAGTTGTGAAGATTTAGCTGTCTATTTAATTAATTATTCGGCACCACCAAGACCTGGATTTACTCACACGAATCATCTCGTCTTAGAAAACTTAGGATTTACTACCATTTCGTCTGGCACAGTTGAATTTACCTTTGATCCATTATTGATTTATAATAATGTTTTTTCGGTAAATCCAAATTACACGATTACAACTACTACAACAGGATTTACAGTAGATTTTGTAAATCTACAGCCAGGAGATGTTGAGTATATCAGTATTTCATTGACTTGTCCAGCTTCGGTTGCCCTTGGAGAAATTGTGACTAATACGGCAGATTATCTTACAGACAGTACAGATTTGGTTGTTGGAAATAACTATTCTACTTTATCTGAATTGGTTGTAGGGTCTTGGGATCCAAATGATAAAATGGAAGCTCATGGTCCAAAAATTGTCTATGATGATTTTGCAATATCAGACGAGTATCTATATTATACCATTCGTTTTCAAAATCTAGGAACAGCTGAAGCCATTTTCATTAGAATTGATGATGTATTGAGTGATCTCTTGGATGAGACTACATTTCAAATGCTCCGTTCGAGTCATGATTATGTAGTAACCAGATCCGAAAACAATTTAGAGTGGTTTTTTGATAATATAAATTTACCAGCAGAACAAGATGACGAATTGGGAAGTCAAGGGTTTGTATATTTTAGAGTTAAACCAAAAGTAGGTTATTCAGTTGGAGATATTATATCCAATACTGCAGCTATCTATTTTGATTTTAACGCTCCTGTGATCACCAATAGATTTGATAGTGAATTTATCGAAGATGCTTTATCTGTTTCAGAGTTTGAAATTACCAATTTTGAAATCTATCCAAATCCAGCTAACGATGTAATTACTGTTAAATTAAATGAAGGAACTCAAAATATAGATGTCTCTCTTGGTATTTATGATATACAAGGTAAACTCATTTTAAGTCGTTCTTTATCTGAAATACAAACGGATCTAAATATTTCAAATTTTCAAAGTGGGATGTACTTTGTAAAGCTTAATACAGGTCACAAAGAATGGATTAAAAAATTGATTATTGAATAAAGAAAGATTAAAATCTTTTAAAGCCTCAGATCATCTCTGAGGCTTTTTTTGTATTAATCAACTGTAGCCAATTGTACATTACTTGCAGTCAGAATATTCCATAAAATTTTTCTTACATTTGTTTCTAAACCTAACCATCAATATGAAACATACATTACTCACTTTCCTTTTTTTAATAGTTGGAATCACACAAATAGAAGCACAAACCACTCTAGATTGTGCAAATGGACCACTAGACGTATCTTATTGTTATGGTAATAATGACAATACGGTTGTTACATACACAAGTTCAGACGGAAGCCCTTTAAAACTAACTATAGATTCAGGAGCAGTAGAATTTTCCTATGACCAACTTATTATTTTAGATACAGATGGTGTTACAGATTTAAATCAAGCTACACCTTATGGTGCTAATGGTAATATCTCTGGATTGAGTTATATTTCATCTGGAGATTCTATAAGTTTTGCGGTTGATTCTGATGGTTCAGTAAGTTGTTTTAATGGTAATGGTTGTTGTGCAGCAGGAATTAATTATAGTGTTGTGTGTTTAACTTGTTCTAATCCAGATGCTAATTTTATAGTTGAAGAGGATTGTGCAAATGGGAATCAATTTTTTATTAATGTTGACGTTACAAGTCTTGGTGATGCTAGCTCAATTACCATATTTAATAGCTTTGATGCAACTACAATAAATGCAACAGCTATAGGGATATATCAAATAGGCCCATTTCCATTTTTA
Organism: uncultured Psychroserpens sp.; assembly: GCF_947503375.1. GTDB lineage: Bacteria > Bacteroidota > Bacteroidia > Flavobacteriales > Flavobacteriaceae > Psychroserpens. Next base: position 330,140 of record NZ_CANNDQ010000002.1, on the reverse strand, counting down.
AATGAAATTACAGTAAGTGTACAAAATGATCAAGATATAAATTGCAGCATAAATAGTGCTCCAATTGAACTATCAACATGTCCTCCAGAAAATGATGAGGCTTGTTCGGCTACAGTTCTTGTCGAAGATACAGCTGATGATACGTGTAATTTAATTGCTTCAGGCACAATTTTTGGAGCTACAGGATCTAATGTTCAAACTCCAAACTGTCAGGGCGATGTTGATGATGATGTATGGTTTCAATTTACTGCTATAACAGAAAGTCAGTTGGTTAATATACAAAATGTAACTGCTGGAACATTTAATTTAGATCATGCTGTATACAGTGGTACATGTGATAATCTTGTTGAGTTGTATTGCTCTACAAATCCAACATCTGTTGCTAGCCAACTTAATATAGGTAGCACGTATTTTATTAGAGTATTTTCAGAAGGTAGTGACGAAGAAACGTCTTCTTTTGATGTCTGCTTGAGAGATGCACCTTCTAATGTAGTCTGTGAAGAAGCGATTGCATTTTGTACTAGTAATGGTACATTAACCACACCTAATACTGTAGGTCTTCCTGGTACAGATGATATTGCATGTTTGTTTTCTACACCAAACCAAACATGGAATATTATTCAAATTGGTGAATCTGGACCTATTGAAATAGAAATTGTACAAACCAGCAGTAGTGGTAATGGCTTAGATGTTGATTTTGTGGCTTGGGGACCATTTGCCTCTCTTGATAACGCATGTTCAGTATTAGATTTAGGCTGCCCAACTGCAAACCAATGTGTTAATAATACGAACAACCCTAATTTTTATCCTTATGGGAATATTGTAGATTGTAGTTATTCTGCTAATTCAGTAGAGAACCTTACTATTGAAAATGCCTTATCTGGCGAAATATATATTATTTTAGTTACTAATTTTTCTAATGATATAGGAACCATCTCGATCTCTCAAACTAATCTCTCCGAAGTTGGTGCTGGAAGCATCACAGGAGACGTAGAAGTTGATCTAGGTCCAGATTTGAATATATGTGATTCAGATACCAATTTAGTTACCCTTGAAGCGGAGTCACCATTTGCAGATACTTACGAATGGTATTATAATGGTGTTTTTGTATCGTCTGAATCTGCTTATGACGCAACAGAATCTGGTACATATTCAGTAATTCTATATAACAATAGCTGTGATAGTGTTGCTGAGGATGACATCCAAGTGACCTTTATTGATTGTAATGAAGTTGGTCTTATTAACGTAAGGGCGTTTTATGATACTAATCAAAATGGCGTATTTGATACTGGAGAACAAAGTTTTAATAATGGATATTTTACCTACGAGCTTAATGATGATGCAGTAATTAATACAGTTTCTTCTTCAACAGGTAGTTTTACATTAGCAAGTTCTGAAGATACTGATACTTATGATATTAATTATTATTTCTATGATGATTACGAAGATTGTTATGATGTTACTACAGCCGTTTTTGAAGATGTAGGTATTATAATTGGAGAGAATGTAGATATTGAATTTCCTATAGTAGATCAACAATCTTGTGAGGATATAGCAGTGTACATAATTAGTGATCAATCACCTCAACCTGGATTTGTTCATAATAATTATTTGGTTATTGAAAATTTAGGACTGATAACGACTTCTGGTAGTTTAGACTTTACTGTAGATTCAAATTTGACTGTCAACTCCATAAGCACTAACGCAAATTACACAACCACTTTGAATGCAAATGGGTTTAGCCTCGATTTTGTTAATATACCACCTGGAGAAACACTCACAGCATTAATTTCTTTTACAGCTTCAATAGATTTAAATCTTGGTGATCTAGTAACAAATACAGCTGAATACATTACAATAACTAACGATCTAGTTGCTGAAAATAACATCTCATCCTTGACACAGGAAGTAATAGGTTCTTTTGATCCTAATGATAAATTGGAATCTCATGGAAGAGCAGTTCAATATGATAATTTTATCAATTCAGATGAATACCTATATTACACGATTAGATTCCAAAATATTGGAACAGCTGCAGCTTCATTTGTGAGAATTGAAGATGTTTTAGATGTTCAGTTAGATGAGACCACTTTTGTGATGCTACGATCAAGTCATGATTATGTATCCACTAGAACAAATAGTAGCGTAGAGTGGTTTTTTGAAGATATAAATCTACCAGCCGAACAAGATGATGCTGAAGGTAGTATCGGTTATGTCTATTTTAAAGTAAAGCCTAAACCAGGATATGCAATTGGCGATATTATACCAAATAATGCCGCTATTTTTTTTGATTTCAATGCACCAATAATTACTAATACATTTCAGACAGAATTTGTAGAAGATAATCTTTCTGTTGAAGCGTTTGAAACTAGCAGTTTTGAGATTTATCCAAATCCAGTTAGCGATATTTTAAATGTTAAGCTAAATAATGTTTTGCCAAATTCAGTTGTAATAAATATTTATGATATTCAAGGTAAGTTGATTCACAATATATATAATTTACAAAATAAGGAGACTATAATTGATGTTTCACAGTTCCAAAGTGGATTGTATTTTGTTGAACTAATAACACCACATCAGCAGAGTATTAAAAAATTAGTTATTGAATAAGAAGAATTAAAAATTCAAAAAAATGCCTCGGAAATGTCTGGGGCATTTTTGTAAACTATTAATTTAGTCTTCGTCTAAGTAAAAACTAAAACAAATAAAAAATGAAATACAAAAGTCTATTTTTATTAATGATGCTCACAGTTTTTGCTTCATGCAAGAACACTAAGGACGAAGAAGTAGTTAAATCAATTGATTATTCTGAAACAGAGTTAAATATTACAACAAGTGTATATCCAGAACATATCACCAAAGTTTTTGAAGCACATGGCGGATTAGAAACATGGCGAAAAATGCAAACATTAAAATTTACTATGGCTAAAGAATCTGGAAATGAGGTCACTACTACAGATTTGTATAATAGAAATTCACATATCGATATGCCAAACCACACCATAGGTTACGATGGTACTGAAGTATGGTTACATAAAAAAGACACAACTACATATAAAGGCAATCCTAAGTTTTACTATAACTTGATGTTCTATTTTTATGCGATGCCTTTTATTTTAGCAGATGATGGTATAATTTATGAAGACGTTCAAGCTTTAGAGTTTGAAGGAAAAAGTTATCCTGGAATTAAAATTTCATATGAAAGTGGAGTAGGAGAATCACCTGATGATGAATATATTTTATACTACGATGCTAACACACACCAAATGGTTTGGTTAGGTTATACAGTAACCTATTTTACTAAAGAAAAAGGAAAGGAATTTCATTTTATCAATTATAGTGATTGGCAAACCATAAATGGATTATTATTACCAAAAACATTAACATGGTATAATTATGAAAATAACCTTCCAACGACTAAACGCAACGATTTAGAGTTTACAAATATTGAACTTCTAAAAACTAAAGTTGATTCAGAATTATTTAGTAAAATAGATGGTGCAGAAGTAATTGAGTAAAATTAAAAATGAATAAAAAAGACCTGATCTAATCAGGTCTTTTTTATATACACACTAATCTTGGTTCTTGAATTTTTCAGAATAACGTTTCCATAATTTGGTTTGATGGGTTTCAAGGCTTAATTGTCTTCCGTCAATAAATGCATGTGAGATAATATTGGTTCGCATATCTAAAGCATCTCCTTCAGAAATGAATAGTGTTGCACTTTTGCCTTCTTCTAAAGACCCATAGTTAGTGTCAATTCCTAAAATTTTTGCTGTATTTAATGTTATTAACTCTAATGCCTGCGCTTTTGTTAAACCATATGCTACAGTAGTGCCAGCATAAAATGGAAGATTACGTGCATTCATACGTTCCATTTGTCCGCTACCTTCTAAAGCTACAAGAACACCTTTATCGACTAATAATTTAGCTGTTTTAAAAGGTAAATCGTAATCATCATCAGTTTGACTTGGTCTTGAATGTACACGTTTTAAAAGTACTGGGATATTGTTTTGTTTTAATAAATTAGCAACTCTATAAGCGTGATAACCACCAACAATCACCATACGTTCCACTTGATTTTCTTTAGAAAAATTTACTGCATCAATAATTCCTTTTTCGTCATTAACGTGAATATATAGTGTTTTAGAACCGTCAAAAAGACCTTGAGTAGCCTTATAAGGTAAATTAATTATTGGGTTAGAAGCTCTAGCATAAGCTTTGGTTTCATTGAAAAAATCAACAATTTCTTTAATTTGCTTCTCATAGTTTTTATTGGCTTTCATTGCTGGGTCTTCGCCTAACCACCAACGACCTCTTGAAAAACTGTTTGGCCAATTCATATGAATACCATCATCTTCTTTTACTACTGCATCTTCCCAATTCCAAGCATCAAATTGAACTACAGAAGATGAGCCTGAAATATGTCCACCACGTGGTGTTATTTGCCCGAGCAATACACCATTTGGACGCATCGATTCTACTACCTTTGATTCTGAGTTATAGGCAATCAAACTTCTTATATGTGGATTCCATGATCCTAATTCTGCATCGTCATCAGTTGCGCGAACAGCATCAATTTCAACTAGGCCTAAGGTTGTATTTGGAATTATAAAACCAGGATATATGTGTTTGCCACTAGCATTAATTACTGTCATGCCACTAAGGTCTATTCGAGCAACAGTTGCATCTAAAACGTTGGTAAGAATACCATCTTTAAAAATAATTAAACTATTGTCTATAACTTGGCCGTTACCAATATGTGCTTTAGCACCTGTAATAGCTATAGTTTCACTTTGCTTTGGTGCTGGAGTTTGCTGAGCATTTGAATAACCAAAAGCAAGCAATACTAGAAGTATTATATATGTTTGTAAACTTTTCATTGTTGTTGTTTTAATGTTGTTGTTCATGATCAATATAATCGCAATGCATTTGATCTTTTTCCTTTTTCTTTATAGGTTGTGTCTTAAGTCCTTTATTTTTTGCTTGCATCATCGCATTAATGAGTTTGCTTTTTTCTGTCTTGATAGCATTACGCATCATTTCATCACGTTTCAAATCAAAATAAGTCACCCCTTCAATAATGGTCTTTTCAGCTTTAGCGTATATGGATAAAGGATGATCTGACCATAAAACAACATCTGCATCTTTCCCAACTTTAATGCTTCCAACACGATCATCTATATGTAATAGTTTTGCGGGATTAAGTGTTACGAATTTCCATGCGTCTTCTTCGCTAATGCCTCCATATTTAACAGATTTTGCTGCTTCTTGGTTTAAACGACGAGACATTTCGCCATCATCACTATTTATGGCTACCACTACACCTGCATCATGCATAATTGCAGCATTATACGGAATCGCATCATTAACTTCATATTTATAAGCCCACCAATCACTAAATGTTGATCCACCTACACCATGCTCGGCCATTTTATCTGCTACTTTATAGCCTTCAAGAATATGCGTAAACGTATTGATTTTGAAATTGAATTGCTCAGCTACCTTCATCAGCATATTGATTTCACTCTGTACATAAGAATGGCAAGAGATAAATCGCTCTTTGTTTAAAACTTGAGCTAAGACTTCCATTTCAATATCCTTCCGATAGGGTTTTCCACTTTTCTTTAAAGCATCATAAGTTTTAGCTCTGTTAAAATAGTCTATATATAATTGCTCAACTCCCATTCTCGTTTGAGGAAAGCGCTCAAAACTTTGCCAATTTGATTGCTTTACATTTTCGCCTAATGCGAATTTTATGAATTTTGGACTATCATCAAAAATTAAGTTTTCTGCAGATTCTCCCCATTTTAGTTTGATAATAGCTGAGCGTCCGCCAATTGGATTTGCAGATCCATGTAAAATTTGAATAGATGTTACACCACCAGCAAGGTTTCTATAAATATCTATATCTTCATTATCAATCACATCTTCTATGCTTACTTCAGCTGAAGAGTTTTGTCCGCTTTCATTAATCGAAGCTGCAGCAATATGTGAATGCTCATCAATGATGCCAGAGGTTAAGTGTTTTCCTTTAGCATCAATTACTGTAGCATTAGAATCTGATAGATTCTTTCCTATTTTAGAAATTTTACCATTTTTTATTAGAACATCTGTTTCTTCTAAAATACCTTCAGCTTCATTTGTCCAAACTGTAGCACTCTTGAATAATAATGTTTCTTGTTTTGGAAGTTGTTTAAACCCGTAAGCAGTATTAGGATAGGTCACAGGAAAGGTGGTCTCAATAGTGTTATCTTCTTTATTTTTTTCAGAAGAATCATTATTGGCGTTGTCATTTACTTTTTTTGCAAAGAATGTCATTTCATTTCCATTTGGAAACTTAGCTTTACCATTAAGATTCGTACCATTAGATAAGTAAGCCACAAGTCTTATAAATTCCTGTTTTATAGAATCTTTTGTAGTCATTGCTATAGAAAGCCAATCGTTCATGTAGCTTACTTTAGAGCCTCTTTTTTTATTATTACTTGTAATTTCTGATTTCAGTTTATTTAACTCACCTTTTAAACTTAATTTGTAAGTTTCACCTGCTAAACTAAATTCATAATCACCTCTGATGTCCTTAATATTCATATCATTTAATATGGTTTGTTTACCTTGAACCCAGTTTTCGTATACGGTCGTTTTTTTATCAAATACATCTCCAGAAGTGATTAAAAAATTTGCGTAAGCACCTTTATTTAAGTGTCCTAGCTCAGAGGACTTTTGAAGTAGTTTAGCAGGAACAGTTGTTAAAGCCTCTAGTGCTTTTTCTTTTGAAAGTCCATATTCAATAGCTTTGATAAGTTTAGCTTTAAAGACTTTAGGTGATTTTAGATCATGAGTAGTGAAAGCAAACGTTATATTGTTATCTGCCAATACTTTTGGATTTGTTGGCTCTTGATGCCAGGCTCGCATGTCACTTAGCGCTAAAGATTCACTTAAAAACACATTATCTACTTCATAAGCATCTCTAAAATCTACAGGAATAATAAAAGAAGCATTTGTAGCTTTTATTTCATCAATACGTTCGTATTCGTCGCCACCTCCTAAAATGACATATTGAATTCCATATTCATCTCCAACTTTATCTGCGCGTAAGGCATTAACTCTACTGCCAGCTCCAAAAATTTGAACTAAACCTTTATTAGTATTAAGTGCTTCAATAGAAAGGTCTTTAGTCTTACTATTACCTTTAGCATACCAGTCTGAGTCTATATATAATTGACGTAATAAAGCCATGCTTCCCATAATAGAACTTGGATATGATTGTCTAGAAGTAACACTCTTTCTAAATGAAAAATATTGTGCTGAGTTTTGATCTAGAATAATAGATTCATTACCTGCATCAGTATTTAAAGCAACCAAAGTACCAGTACCTCTAACAATACCATCTTGAATGTGTGTGTTTACAACTCCAAAACCTGCATCAAGATATTCTTTAGCTTTTTTTGTATCAAATTTGAATTTTTCAATAGCTTTATTTTCTGGCATTACATGATCATTCCAATAATATCCGGTTCGTGTTGGATTGTATTGAGGGCTTCTACCAGCTCCAGATTGCCGCTTAGGTTTTTCAACTCCAAAATCTGAATACATATCAATAAAAGAAGGATAAATGCTCTTGCCTTCAATATCAATAATTGTACTGTTGTCGGGAATACTTACCTGAGTGCCTGAAGCAACGACTTTCCCATCTTTAATTAAAAGTGTGCCATTAGCTATGACTTGATCTGCTGTGATATAGATTTTTGCATTAGTGAATGCTGTGTAATTTGAATTAATGGTCTTTACACCATCATTTTTAGGATAGTATTCTTGTGCAAATAAAGAGCAACTCCATAAAAGCATTAAAATAACCAAAGGTGTTTTTAACATGTGTAATAGTTGATTAAAATTAGTTCTTAAAGATAAAAATTATAGAAAGAGAAAAAGGGTAATGCGTGCTTTTTTAACGTTTGTGATTTCAAAAATCATTGCTTTTATAATAATTGACTAAAAGTGCCACCACATAGCTATAACTTTCCATTCCATTAGCTTGATTATTGGCTTTCAAAAAGTTGTTATAAGTAGATTTAAATAATGGCTCAGTTGGGTTTTGATAGCTGTCCCAAAAATCTCTTACTTCTTGATAATTTTTTAAAATTCCTTTATTCACAGTCTGGATAAGTTTTTCGTAGGTGGTATGATCCCTTCTATAGACTTCGCCTAGGCAATGCCTTAAAGCAAAGGCATTTCCAGAATAATTGAAATAGATGTCTGGATGATGCATGGCTGCCATGCTTCCAATGAAATTGGCTTCGTTTTCGGCGGCATAACCCAATTGATGTGCAACTTCATGGCTACCAGTTGTAGGAAACTTATAGGATGGTATTAAACCATCTATCTGCGCTTCATTCGTAAATGGGTTTAAATAGCCAGAAAATCCCATATAAGTTAATGGAATACTATATATAGAACGTTTAATACTCTTAGGATGATAAGATAAATATGGAAACTCTTTGGAGAGCTCGTTATAACCACTAGGAATCATTTTAAGAAGTTCAGACTTCGTATATGGCATCTCAACTTTTATAGAGTCGTTTTTTGTTATGTTTAAATGAATTTGATTGGCCTTGGTAATGAGTTCTTTTGTGATCGTAACTAATTCTTCCGTTGTATATTCGTTATCTATCTCTAATGATTCATGTAGTGGTAAACGATAATAGTTGAATGCCCAAAGGACATGAAATGCAAAATAACCAATAGAGATGGTAGATAAGACCTCTAATAACCAATGCTTGGTATCGTTAATGATTCGTTTTCTATTTGTAATAAGCCAACGTATAACATATAAACTTAATAGTGTGTAAAACACATCACCTATTGAGAAGGGTAACCAGCCAAACGCATAACGCATTGCTTTTGATATCCAGATATATATACCATGACTGTAGATGTTTTCAACAAAATTTGGATAATGAGCTAGTAATTTCAGAAGAAAAATCTGTGGAATAATAGAAAATGCTATGAGGCTTTTTTTGTGTTTTAGCATAACTCAAAAATACTAAAAAGAATGTACCTTTGCGAAACTAAAATTTAACAATAATGAGTTCAGAAATAAGACAATTAGAGCCGAAAGCACTTTGGAATAAATTCGCAGATCTAAATGCTGTTCCTAGACCTTCGAAAAAAGAAGAACTTGTGATTCAGTTTATGAAAGATTTTGGAGCTAATCTTGGTTTAGAAACTATCGAAGATGAAGTAGGGAATGTGATTATTAAAAAACCTGCTACAGCTGGAATGGAAAATAGAAAAACCATAGTTATGCAATCACATCTTGATATGGTGCACCAAAAAAATAATGATACCGTTTTTGATTTTGACACACAAGGTATCGAAATGTATATAGATGGTGACTGGGTGAGAGCTAAAGGTACAACGCTAGGAGCCGATAATGGTCTTGGTGTTGCGACTATCATGGCTATATTAGAAAGTACAACTATTGTACATCCAGCTATAGAAGCTTTATTCACAATAGATGAAGAAACAGGAATGACTGGTGCTATGGGATTAAAAGGAGGTGTACTTGAGGGTGAAATTCTTTTAAATCTCGATACAGAAGAAGATGACGAAATTGGTGTAGGTTGTGCTGGAGGTGTTGACGTTACTGCAACTAGAACTTACGAACAAGAAGATACTCCAGAATTTAAAATAGGATTTCAAATATTGGTTAAAGGGCTACAAGGCGGTCATTCTGGAATGCAAATTCATGAAGGGTTAGGTAATGCTAACAAAATCATGAATCGACTGCTATTTGATGGTTTTGAGAATTTTGGTTTGCGTATTTCTGAGGTTGATGGTGGAAGTTTAAGAAATGCTATCCCGAGAGAGAGTAATGCCATAGTTGCCATTGATGCCATCCACGAAGCTGCTTTTATTTCTGAGATGAATGATATGGCAAATGATATTAAGGCCGAATATAAAACTATGGAGCCAGATTTAATTATTGAGGTTTCAAAAATTGATACACCTTCGAAAATCATGGATTTGGGCGTGCAAGAAGGTATTACCAGAGCTGTTTATGCTGCTATAAATGGCGTGTATCGTATGAGTCCTGATATTAAAGACTTGGTAGAAACATCAAATAATATTGCTAGAGTTATAATAAAAGATGGTCATATAAAAATTGGATGTCTTACTCGTAGTTCTGTAGAGAGTTCAAAATGGGATCTGGCAAATACGTTGCGAGCTACGTTTGAATTAACAGGATGTGAAGTAGAATTTAGTGGTGATTATCCAGGTTGGAAACCCAATATGAATTCAGAGATATTGAAAGTTATGGTGCCATTATATAAAGAATTAAATAATAGTGAAGAACCACATGTTGCTGCATGTCATGCAGGTTTAGAATGTGGTATTTTAGGTACCAACTATCCAGATATGGATATGATTAGTTTTGGTCCAAATATCAAAGGTGCGCATTCACCAGATGAAAGAGCTCAAATTTCTTCTGCTCAAAAATATTGGACTTTTGTGTTAGAGATATTGAAGCATATTCCAAAGAAGTAATGACCAACAGTAAATTATAAAAAAAGCCTTTCATTTGAAAGGCTTTTTTTATGGTTTTATTTACTAAGTTACTGCACTATAGCTGTCATTTCAAGAATAAATGTAAGATCTGTATTCGGTGCAATGCCTCGTCTTCCTGCTTCACCATAAGCTAGGTGGGAAGGAATATAGAAAAATGCTTTCTCACCAACACGCATAGATGCAATGGCTTCCTTGAAACCAGCAATCATTTGTGCATCTGGTTTGATTGGCATTTTTGTTGGACCATAAGCACCAGCTGCTTGACGTCGTGGATTTACCATACCATACTTATCGGCAACTTCGAGGAGGTTACTGTCAAATAAGCGGCCATCTACAAAATAGCCTTCATAGGCAATCATAGCTTCAGCACCTTGCTTTGGTTTTGGTCCAGTACCTTCAGTAATAATATGTTTTTTTAACCCAGAAGCTAAGGTTTTACTTTTAGATTCGTAATCTTCTAATATAGGTTTGGTTGCCTCGGAAGCATTAGCAATTTTTTCTTCTCTCACTCGTTTTTCTTCTTCAGCTTTTAAGCGTTTTTCTTCTTTAATCTGTTCAATTTCAGCTTCAACTTCTGGAAGTTCAGCTTCAAAAACTTTAGGCGCATTGAACGATTTAGCATCACCACCTTTTCTAATAATATTTACTTCTAGAATATAAACATTTTCCAAAGGTTTATTTCCTTGTCCGACTTTTACATTAGATATAGAATCTTGCACTTCTATACCTTTCACAAGTTCTCCAAATACCGAATGACAGCTAACTCTTGGCTGATCACATGGTTTCAAATTACCTTCTTTGTCATACGCATCTAAGCTTGGGTAAGGCACTTCAGTAATGAAGAACTGGCTTCCGTTGGTATTAAACCCACCAGCATTAGCCATAGATAATATTCCGCCTTTATCGTGTTTTAGATCTGGGTGAAAATCAGCAGTAAATTTGTAACCTGGGCTTCCACTTCCAGTGCCAGTTGGATCACCACCTTGTATCATAAATTTATCCATTACTCTATGAAAAGTTAAGCTATCAAAAAATGGTTTGCCTTTAAACTCCTCACTCATCATAGGATGATTTCCTTCTGCTAATGCAACAAAATTGGCAACAGTAACTGGTACTTTATCATAGAATAGTTTTGCAATCATGGTGTCTTTTGAAGTTACTATTTCTGCGTAAAGGCCATCATCTAAATCTGGATATTCTTCTTTGCATGAGGTTGCAGTAACTACGATACATAGTACTAATAATTGTAGGGTTTTGCTAATCAATTTCATGTGTGTGTATTTATTGTTTTTGCTTTATATGATTTACTTTTACTTTACAAATAAGAGGTATGTTTGTTCCAATTCTATCATTGTCTCCATAATATCCATATGCTTTTTGAGATGGAAATAAAAAGGTGACAGACTCTGTTGGCTTTAATAATTTCAAACCTTCTCGAAGGCCTGTAAAAATCTCTTCCTGATCCATAGCATAATTCTGGGTACCTAATTCATCTTTAGTATAAATAACATTACCATTTATGTCTTTTATATTATAATTAAAATTAACGATGTCTCCAAAACGAGGAGTTATAGTGTCTTTTTCTACTTTAGTATGGTAATAGTACCAAAAACCACTTTCAGAAGCGATGTAATCGTACTCAGGATTTTGATTCATTAATGCTTCAAAACGCGTGCGCTCTTTTTGATTGAGTTTTTTATTTCGTTCAGCAGATTCTCTTATAAAAGAACCAGACTTGACCGATTCAGGTTCTCTTGGCGTAGGTGATTTACAACTACAAAGTATTGAAACGCATAAAAGTGTAAAAATATATTTCATTACTATTTGAGGTCTTTTTTATAGTTGGGTAAGATACTAATAAATTTTTCAATGGTATCATTAAGGTTGAGGTCGCTTTTTCCTCCTGCAGCATTGGTGTGTCCTCCACCACTAAAATGCGCTCTTGATAATTCGTTAACCGAAAAATCGCCTTTACTTCTTAGTGAAATCTTGACGATGCCTTCTTGATTGTTTTCTATGAAAATAGCAGCAAAAATAATTCCTTTAAGTGATAATCCATAGTTTACAAAACCTTCGGTGTCGCCTTTTTTAAAATTAAAAGTATTGAGTTCGTCTTGAGTTAATGTAATGTATGCTGTTTTATATTCTGGGATAACTTTTAAGTTACTCAATGCACACCCTAAAAGCTGCAAGCGTTCATAACTATTTGTATCATATGTATTATTATGAATTTCAGAATTATTAGCACCTTTCTTTATTAATTCACCAATGATATGATGAGTTGCACTTGTGGTAGACGGAAATCTAAAAGAGCCAGTATCTGTCATTATTCCTGTGTAAAGACAAGTCGCTATATCGCTATCAATAGCATTAGTATCACCAAGCATTTCAATAAAGTTATAGACCATTTCACAAGTTGAAGACATGCTAACATCAGAATACATATAAGTTGCATAATCATCGGGTTGCTGATGATGATCGATCATAATTTTAATGCCTTTTGCGTTGCTAACACAAGTTTGCATATCTCCAATTCGACCTAATGAATTAAAGTCTAATGTAAAAATAAGTACTGCTTGCGCTATTAAACGTTCACTTTCTTGTGTTTGACTATCATATTTTAAAATAGTGTTTTCGCCTGGCATCCATTTTAAAAAATCGGGATAATCATTTGGTGCAATAATAGTTATGTCATGATGATATCGTTTCAAGTAATGATAGAGACCAAGCGTAGAGCCTATGGCATCACCATCTGGGTTTTTATGCGGTATAATTACAATTGCTTTAGGTGCACTTAAAAGCGACTTAATGCTATTAATATCGTTGGTATTCATAGTTAGCGAAGATACAATTTTTTAATATGGTTTAGTACCGAATTTTTAAAGAATTGTATTACTTTTGCACCTTAAAATTGCGAACGAGAATTATTCATTTTGCTTAATTTGTTACATTGCAATTTCATGAAGACTTATTTAAAAAGAATAAAATAAACTGAATAAATTAAAACATACAAATGGCAACAAATAGAACATTTACAATGCTTAAACCAGATTCTGTTGAAAAAGGGAATATTGGTGCAATTTTAGAAAAAATCACCGCTTCAGGTTTTAGAATCGTAGCGATGAAATTAACACAAATGACTACTGCAGATGCGCAGTCGTTTTATGCAATACATAAAGAACGACCATTTTTTGGTGAGTTGGTTTCTTATATGACTCGAGGACCAATTGTTGCAGCAATTTTAGAAAAAGACAATGCTGTTGAAGATTTTAGAACGTTAATAGGTGCAACTAATCCTGCTGAAGCAGCTGAAGGTACTATTAGAAAATTATATGCGGCTTCTATTGGAGAAAATGCTGTTCACGGAAGTGATAGTGATGAAAATGCGGCTATTGAAGGTGCATTCCATTTTTCTGGTAGAGAAATGTTTTAGTAAAACAATCCATATATTAAAAAAGCACAACTGAAAGGTTGTGCTTTTTTGTTTGATCTAACATCAATATTTACGATATGAATTATTAAAAGGTTATAGTAATTCACAATTCATCCTAAAAAAACTACAATTCAGTGAAATGCTTTTTAATAACTTGATGCGCTGAAGGATATTTGTCTTATCAAATTAAAACACAGCAATCATGAGTACACTAACCAAAATTTTCATTGTCTTTTTACTCAGTATATCTGGATTAAGCGCACAAGATGCTACAGGTCAAGATATCATAGTTAAAATAGAAAATTTAAGCAGCAATACAGGTAAGGTGTTTGTAGCACTTTATAACTCTGAAGATTCATTTTTAGGAAAAGGATTAAAAGCAACATTCAGCACTATAGAAAATGAAAGTTGCGAAGTGGTATTTAAAAATATACCGAAAGGGGTGTATGCCATTTCCTTTTACCATGACGAAAATGAAAACAATAAAATGGATACCAATTTTTTAGGAATTCCAAAAGAAGATTACGGTTGCTCTAATAATGCTAAAGGCTTTATGGGTCCACCAAAATGGGAAGACGCTAAATTTGAAGTCAGTACAAAACCAATAACACAAACCATAACACTTTAACATCATGAAACATTTAATTATCATCACATTAATTTTAGCCTCTGCTATGACGACAGCGCAGAGTAATTTTGAAAAGGGAATGCAGAAAGCGTTTGAACTATGGCAAGAAGGCGATACAGATAAAGCAGAAAATATGTTTGAGCGTATTTCAAATGCTGAACCAGACCAATGGTTACCACACTATTATATTGCACAGATCAATAGTGTAAAAAGCTGGAATACAAAAGACGAAGCCATATTAAAAGCGCAGCTAGATAAAGCGCAGTTGCATATAGATAAGGCTAAAGCTATCAGTAAAGACAATGCTGAAATTATGGTTTTACAAGCACATATACTTACCAATTGGGTTGCTTTTGACGGAATGACTTATGGTATGAAGTACTCTGGTAAAATAACAGAGTTATATGCTAAAGCCTATGCAATGGCTCCAGAAAACCCAAGAGTGGTATTTAGTAAAGCAGAATGGGGAATGGGAAGTGCAAAATATTTTGGACAAGACACCAAACCGTTCTGTGCTGAAATGGAAAAATCCATCAAACTTTTTGCTAACTTTAAACCAGAAAGCGAACTCCATCCTACATGGGGGAAAAAGAGAGCAGAATCGGTTGTAGAATCTTGTAAATTGTAGTATAAATGTCAAAATCAGTAAAAAAAATAGGGATCACCTTTTTTATAGGTTGTGCTGTATATATAATTGGAAACCTATTCTCAGGGATGTTCGACTACGAATCGGTTAACGAGTTTTTTATTGATTTTGCTTTCTATCAGCTATATACCTTTGTCATTGGGTATTCTAATACGTTCTTCTTCGATTATATGGAACGACGTCAATGGAAACGAGGCGATACAATAAAACGTATTGTATTTGGTATCATTGGATCAACTATAATTACGCTTATTTGTTTATTCTTATTACGCGTTAATATTTCAATCATTTATTACGATTATACGTTTGAAGAATTTATAGCAAACGATTCATGGAAAGGTTATTCTTTTGGATTGTGGATTACACTTGTGATTGTTTCTGTATTTCATATCATATTTTTCTATAACCGTTATCAGAAGAACAAACTGAAAGAACAAAAGGTAATAGCAGGTACTGCAAGTGCTAAGTTTGATGCGTTGAAGAATCAGCTAGATCCACACTTTTTATTTAACAGTTTAAATGTATTAACCAGTTTAATTGAAGAAAACCCAAAGAATGCTCAAAAGTTCACTACATCACTATCAAAAGTCTATCGTTATGTATTAGAACAAAAAAACAAAGAACTTATAACCGTTGATGAAGAATTAGATTTTGCAAGAACTTATATGTCACTTTTAAAAATGCGTTTTGAAGATAGTATCATATTTGAAATTCCTGAAAAAGCAACTAATCCTGAAAGTAAAGTTGTGCCGCTGTCATTACAATTACTTTTAGAAAATGCAGTAAAGCATAATATGGTAACTAGTAGTAAGCCA
The DNA here is from genome assembly GCF_947503375.1 of uncultured Psychroserpens sp. Taxonomy (GTDB): domain Bacteria; phylum Bacteroidota; class Bacteroidia; order Flavobacteriales; family Flavobacteriaceae; genus Psychroserpens. The sequence continues at coordinate 314,049 of NZ_CANNDQ010000002.1, read as the reverse complement.
TTGCGTATTAAAATTTATGAGTCTGAGGGTATGCTTATTGTAGAAAATAATTTGCAACCCAAACAAATTGTAAAAAAGAGTAGTGGCGTTGGACTAGAAAATATCAAACAGCGTTACAACTTATTATCAAATAAGACAGTATCAATCAATCAACAAGCAAATCGTTTTGCAGTCGCAATCCCAATGCTTACAAAACAAGTATCAATCATGAAAGCTATAGAACCAAAATCTAAATTTGACGACAGATATGTTAGAGCACGTAAACGTGTAGAAGAGATGAAAGAATTTTATTATAGTTTACTCTCTTATTGTGTAGTTATCCCATTTTTAATATTCATTTGGTATCGCTATACACCACATACCATTCAATGGTTTTGGTTTCCGATTTTAGGTTGGGGAATGGGATTAGCATTTCATGCTTACAAGGTATATGTAAATGATGGTGTTCTAGGAAAATCTTGGGAACAACGTAAAATTGAAAAATTTATGCGTGAAGAAGACGAAAAACATTGGAATTAATTATAAATATCATGGAAAATAATATAGAACTTCACGAAAGAGAAAGATCTGCTCTGAGAGCTTTTGAAAAAGAAGAAGCTTACATGAGAGCACAGAAAAAAGTAAAAGCGCTCATGGGATTTTATTGGCATTTAGCATCTTATGTGATTGTCAATTTGTTTATTATCATTTTGATTGTTACCTATGGAGGGAGGCTATTTAGCTTTGGAACCTTTGCTACAGCACTCTTTTGGGGAATTGGATTGCTATTCCATTTTCTTGGTGTATTTGGACCAGATTTTATGTTTGGAAAAAATTGGGAAGAGCGCAAAATCAAACAATTGATGGATAAAGAAAATAAGCATTGGGAATAATGGAATCAAGAGAATTAGTTTACATAGAACGGTATAAACTTGCTGAAATAAGAGTGAAGCAACTTAAAGGATATTATATACATGTATTGATTTTTATTCTAGTTAATCTTGTCATTGTGTTTATCAATATTAACAATTTAAATGAAGGTGAAAGTTATTTTCAATGGCACAATTTTATCACATTTTCTATTTGGGGTGCATTTCTGTTAATACATACGGGTTCAGTGTTTATTCCAAATTTTATTTTTGGAACACAATGGGAAAATCGTAAGATTAAAGAATTTATGGAGAAAGAACGTAGAGGAGAGAGTAGTTAATAAAGATTTTAGGTTATGGAATTAGATAAAGACGAGCAGAAACAATATTTAAAAGCAAAAGCGCAAGTCCATCGCATTAGAATATTTTATTTGCATTTAATATTGTATAGTATTGTTGTGGCGCTTATTTCGTATAACTTCTATATTCTTCAAGAAGGGCTATATACAAGCAATATTACGGCATTAAATGTTTCAGTTCTAGTACTATGGACTGCTTTTATTGTAATTCATGGCTGGAAAGTTTTTAAAGGAAGACTCCTGTTTAAGAAAAGCTGGGAAGATAAAAAAATAAAAACGTTTTTAGAAGAAGACCAAGAGACCACGTTTTGGGAGTAAACCCGTTAAATGCAAACTATTGTTTATAAAGTAACATACAAATATTAAATAATGAATATCATCATCATTGAGGACGAAAAACCATCAGCGCGAAGACTACAACGCATGTTAACCACTTTAGACATGGAGGCACAAACCATGTTGCATTCTGTTGAAGAGTCAATAGAATGGTTTCAAAACAACGAACATCCAGATTTGATTTTCCTCGATATTCAACTTAGTGATGGACTTTCATTCGAGATTTTTGAGACTATCGATATCAATTCTGCTGTTATTTTCACCACAGCATATGATGAATATGCATTACAAGCCTTCAAACTTAACAGTATCGATTATTTATTAAAACCTATTGATGAAGATGATCTGGCTAAAGCTGTTTTAAAATACAACGAACGCTTACCTAAACAACAAAGTGTGACCCTAGACTTTAATGATATTAAAAAGCTTCTGGTAAATCCTATTGAACGTGAATATAAAAAACGATTTTCAGTTAAAGTTGGTCAACATTTAAAGCTTATTAATATTGATGATATAGAATGTTTCTATAGCGAAAACAAAGGGACCTATGTATACACTTCTGAAAACAGAAATTATTTGTTAGATACTACGCTTGAGCAACTCGAAGATGAATTGGAACCAAATAAATTTTTTAGAATTAGTCGTAAGTTCTTTATTAATATCAATGCTATTGATGATATGGTAAGCTATACCAATTCACGACTACAAATCAAGTTAAAGACATTTAAAGAGCAAGACATTATCGTCGCAAGAGAGCGCGTTAAAGATTTTAAAGAGTGGTTAACTTAAAAGACATCAAACAGATCTCCAATATCACCTAACGAGTCACCGATTCCATCAAATAAATCACCAGTTTCAGAGAGGAGGTCACTAAATAACCCAGTTTCTAAAAAAATATCTAGCATAAGAAGTTCTGTAAGTGAAGTATCCCAATAGGTATTAGATCTTTTTTTAGACGTTTTCTTCCATTCTTTGTATTGTTGCTCAGCTTTCGCTTCTATAATAAGCGGTTTATTGTTGTCTTTAGAGCTAAGTAAAGTGTCATAAGCCTTTCGCTTTTCAGGATGTGATAAGATATCAAATGCCTCAACGAGCAAATCAAAATGAGCTTTAGCACTTTCAGAAGAATTCTTATCTGGATGGTAAAGTGCGATTTCTTTTCTGAAAGCTTTTTTTATGGTATCAAGATCTGCAGTTTTTTCTATTTTGAGTATGAGATAATAATTTATTAGTTCCATGATTGGCTAGTTTTGTTACATTGATTGTTAGACGTAAATCATCTATTATTGTTACTTATTATGTATTTGAGTCTAAAAAATATGCGTCTTAACCCAAATATTAGCAAAAAATGAATCAAATCCTGTAGTTTTCGACTATAAACTTAAAGTTATGAAATCTAAAATCAACCTACTAATAGTCATCTGCTGTATAAGTTTTTTAGCTTCTGGACAAGATTGGAAAGTATATCCTTACACACCAGCTGGTCAAGTTGCGTTTCCTAACGATGAAGGTCGTCATGCTTCAGAACCTATCGAATGGTGGTATTCTGCTGGTCACGTTGTAGGTCAAACTTCAGGAAAAAGTTACAGTTTCATGTATACTTTTTTTCATTATCCTCAGTCTGGATTTGACGGTTTCAGAATTCTAAATATAACAGATGATGATACAGGTACATTTTTACAGGATGTAAAGCCATTAATATACACAACACTTTCAACAACAAGTTTTGATATTGAGGCAGATGTGTTTTTGGCAGCAACCGAATATTGGAAAAATAAAGAAGATATGAGCAATGTACCAATTCCGTTTGAGTATGAGTTGTTTGCGCAGGCATCATCGAATGCTGGATTAGATATAGAATTCAATACGATCAAGCGACCATTAATTCTTGGAGATGATGGATTTTTAAATCAAGGTGAAAGTAACTATACCTATTATTTTTCTCAAACCATGAATGAAGTTACTGGTACCATTACATTCAATGGGACTACAGAAGCAGTTATAGGTACAGGTTGGATAGATAGACAGTATGGAAATTTTAATCCGTTAACTGGAGAAAAATATGAATGGTTTAGTATGCAATTATCTAACGGGATGGATTTAAACCTATGGAACATATTTACACCAGATCGTTTAATACCTAATAATGATAAGTACAAGATTTTATCGGCCTATGTTGACGAAAATACACAATATACAACTGATGATTTCGAAATTGAAAGACTCGCATACAATTGGATGCCAGACGATATGCGTTGTTATTCAAGTCAATGGCGATTAACATCTACAGTAAATAATATAGATTTGATAATAACAACACTACATGATAATACTGAAGTACAATTGCCATTTCGTTTCTATGAAGGTGCTACATCTATCACTGGAACCATTAATGGTGTTGCTGTTACTGGTATTGGATTTGCCGAGTTATTGCATGATTATCAAGATCCTCAAGTGACAATAACCTATCCTAATTCTGGAGTTTATGATACCAGTCTACCAATAGCTTGGACCTTAGACAATCCCGATGATGGTAGACCCATTTTTTACGATATAGAATATAGTACAGATAATCAAAATAGTTTTGATCCAATTGTTTCAGGTTTAACAAATACTTCATACATATGGTCAAATTCAACCCTTTCAAATAATGATGAGGTTTGGTTTAAAATTACCGCGTATTCTATAGATGGTACACTAACAAATACATTGATAAGTACCTCTTCTTCTACGGCAACTTTATCTAATGATGACATATTTAAAAGTAATATCAAATTATATCCTAATCCAGTTAAAGATAATTTTACTCTAGAGTTTAACTCAATTCAAAATGGTTCGTATGAGATCGTAGACATAAGCGGACGAATAATTAAGACTACAACTTCATTTGAGGGTCAACAATTAAATGTTTCAGCAAAATATTTAAAATCGGGTATTTACTTTATAACCGTTAATACAAATACTGGTAAGGCTAGTTTCAGATTTATAAAATAGAGGTTATTTATCGATGCGGTTATCGTCAAAGGCAGACGGCAACATGTTTGGTATGAGTTTTGCAAAAATAGGAAGTAGTATAGCGCCTCCTGGTAACATAAAAATAGCCAAACTAGGTATCGTTTTTAAAATGTCTAACAGCTGAGATTGTAGCTTTTTTTGCTCATCTTTACTGAGTTCAGTATGCGTAGACTTTGAAATTAACAACATTAATTCTTTACTTTGATTTACTTCTTTAACCAAACGTTTACTATTTCGTCGAATCAATTTATTTACCAATTGAGACGAATTTTCATAAAAATTTGTAATGGGGTTTTTTTGCTGAAATAGGAGAACTTCTTTTTTATGTTTGGTATGAAACTTAGCAACACACAATATAGACTCTTGAATAATAGGAACCTCAAGTTCTAAACGTTTCGCTAATTGGATCAAAAACTGATATTCAGATTTCTCTAATATTTCATCATCCCAAGTTGATAAACACATCAAATCAATTAAATATTGCTTTTCGTGTTTGTTTATTTTGTAATCGATATCATAAATGAGATCTTCTACGTCTAATTCAGCATCTGGCACAGTAGCTGAGGTTTCAATAAGATCTATTATCTCTTTGTCATAATCGGTGACCTTACTCTTAGAATTGAGAGATTGGTAAAGCGTGCCAATGATTATACTCTCTAAATTTGCAGTATAAGACTTAGGCTCAATACCATTTGATAAATATTGATCGAAGGTTAAAACATCTACAAATAACAATGAATTCGTAATAGATTTATTGAAATTTCTGGTCAATAGGTTGTCATCTATTTGAACGCGGTCATGAATCAATCGCTCTAATAATGAACTATCACTTTTTCCAATGACTAATTTATCCCAAAGCGACAAGTCTGATACTTCAAGCGCTTTATAAAAACTCAAAAGGTCTTTTATAAATACTTCGCTTGAAAATGAATCTTTATGGAAATGATACGTTTGATACAAGCCTGTAATCAAGTTGATCTTAGCCAATTCGTCTTCTGAATAATTGTGAATTTGCTCTATATGATTTGTAAAACCAACATTCACTCCATATATGAAACCATAGCTTCTCAAGTTCTCATAGAGTTCTTGGTAGCTTTTGTAAGGAATACCTTTTTTAGAGATTTGGAAGCAGAATTTTTCTATCCAACCACTAGTTGATGGATTCATGGTTTCAGTTTTAAAGTCTTTGCAAAGTTAATTTTTTCTACGAATAATCTGATTGATTTTTATTTAACAAAATTTTAACAAAACCGCGTTTAAGGTTTTTCCGTAAGTGTTCCCAGAGACAAATTAATATTAACGAAAAATCTCAAGTATTATGAAACACACAAAAATTTTAATTGGAGCAGCACTCATCGCATTAGTCTGCTTTTTTGCAATTGCAGCAGATCATATTGATGCGCCAGCAATAGCAGGTGGTACAAGCGATATCACAGACATTTACGGATTTCAGGCCCAAGATACAGACAACATTGTCTTTGTAGCTAATGTTCAAGGCTTAATTAGTCCTGCTAATACAGCTCAAGCTGCATTTGACGAGAATGTACTTTTTGAATTTAACATTGATAATAATGGTGACGCTGTTGAAGATTTAGTAATCCAAGCCATACCTAGAGATGGTAAGATGTACTTTTTTGGACCAACCACTCCTTCACAAAATGGGTTGAACAGTACCATTCTAACATCGGCAACTACTAATAGTGTGGATATTACTACTTATGGTTCTGGTGCTATCATTGAAGCTAACAATGGGATGCAATTTTTCGCTGGCCCGAGAGATGATCCTTTTTTCATGGATTTTGCACGTTATGGTGAAATTATAGGTGGTACAGCCACAAGCTTTAACAATCCAGGAACAGATACGTTTGAAGGTACCAATGTATTATCTATTGCTGTAGAATTACCAAAAACAATGGTTGGAAATGGAAACTCTGTAAACCTTTGGGTAGAAGCTAAAAGAAAACAATAAGAACAACAATCTAAAACTCAAATTATGAAATTTAATAAAATAAAGTTAATAATGATAGCCACAATATTGTCTTTCACAGCCTATAACTGTAGTAATGATGATGATAGTGGAAATAATGACCCTATGCAACAAATACCTCTAGATTTTAGCGGAACCTATATCCAAGAAGATCAAATGGGAAGACCTGCTATAAACACTGTTTTTGTTGATATGGCTGATAAAAGTATGTTTAACATGACAGTGCCTTCAGATCAAAATGCAGCATTTCAAAACAAGTTTCAGACAAAATTAGAAGCTTTAAATCCCGCACATACAGACCCTATGTATACCAATGCACTAGGATTTAATGCTGAAGAATTTACAACAGCGTTAGCAACAGATGTATTAACCGTTTCTTTAACAGGAACAACTACATTTTTTGACGGCACTAATGTATTAACAGGTCGTGCTTTAGGAGATGATGTTATTTCTACAGAGTTATTATTGATATTTGGCGGACCAGCCGGTACTGACAATCCAGGACTAACAGATGATAATGTAGATGCTAACGATAAACCATTTCTGTCAACATTTCCATACTTAGCTTCCCCTTGGTAAAAAGCTAATACTCTGAAATGAGACTTTTAAGGTTTCATTTCAGAGTTACTCAAACAAAAAAACTCAAAAACTAATTATTATGAAGTCAGTATATAAAACAATGCGATGTGTGCTCATCTTGATCTTAGCTTCTAGTTGTCATACCAAAACTAAAACTCAAATCACAAATAGTAATGATTACAATACCTATTTATTAGTTGCTAATAACGCAGCTTTAGAACGCGCTAAATTAAATGAAGCTTTTTGGGTTGAAAAGTTAGAAAAACATCCCAATCAGTTTCCATATCTTGTAAAACTAGCTAACGCTTATACTGATTATTTTTCAGCTACAGGGAATATTGATTATCTAAAAAAAGCTGAAGTAAATCTACTTAAGGTCAATACTATAACAAACTATAATAAGCCAGCATATCTTAAGAGTTTAGCTTATAACTTTATTTCACAACATCGCTTCAAAGAAGCATTAGATTTACTATCTAAAGCAGAATTATTAGGCGAAGATATTCAAGAGGCAAGAAAAATGCTTTTTGATGTGCATCTAGAACTTGGTAATTACGAATTAGCACACACCTATTTAAATACCTTTGAGAACTTTTCAGATTTTGATTACCTCATTCGTTTATCAAAATGGAGTGATCACAAAGGAAATCTTGATGCTGCTATAAGGTATATGGAAAAGGCAATGGCTATAGCTGAAACCTCAAATTTAAAAGGGTTAAAACAATGGTCATATACTAATATAGCTGATTTTTATGGTCATGCAGGAGATATAGAGAAATCCTATCAATACTACTTAAAAGCCTTAAGATTAGATCCTAATGATGCCTATGCAAAAAAAGGTATTGCATGGATTGTATTTTCTTATGAAAAAAATCCAAGCGAAGCATTGCGAATATTAGATACAGTAACTAGCACCTATTTTGCCCCAGATTATTATTTGCTCAAAGCAGAAATCGCCGAATTTATTAATAATGATGAATTAGTCCAAAAGCAATTGGCATTATATAACGAGGCTATGCAAAATACAGCTTATGGTGATATGTATAACAAGTATAATGTGCTTTTGTATACAGATATAAAAAGTAAACTCGAAAGCGCATTAACTATTGCTCAAAAAGAAGTTGAAAACAGACCTACACCACAATCATATGACTTATTGGCTTGGGTTTATTTTAAAAAGGGAGATATCAATATGGCTTTAGGTATTGTAGATACTTATATCATAGGTAAAACCTTCGTGCCTGAGACGCTATATCATGCTGCAGAAATTTATAAAGCCGCTGGAAGAATTAATGACCTTCAACCACTAAAAGAAGAATTATTGGCGAGTAGTTATGAGTTAGGTCCGAGTACGGTATCAAAAATCAATCAATTGTAAATTCAAGTATGAAGCGTTTATTTAAACACATAATATTATTGTTTATAGTGCTATCTTCTAATGCTTTTTGTCAGTCGCTCAGAGGTGTGGTAGTAAACTTAAATAATCAGCCTTTAGAGACCGCATATGTTTACAATTTGAATTCAGGAAGTCATGCACACACATCAGAAACAGGATTATTTGTTTTAAGTAAGACTAAAGTTGGGGATTCAATCAAAATAGGACTTCTTGGGTTTTCACCAAAGATAATTCAATTAGATTCGCAAAGTTTTGAATCAGTATTTTCCGTCAGATTAAAGGAAAAAATGTTTCTCCTCGATGAAATGATAATAAAAGAAGCGCTTAATCCTTTACAATCAATAGTTAAATTAGACCTACAAACAAGTCCAGTAAATTCATCCCAAGAGATCTTAAGAAAAGTACCTGGCTTAATCATAGGCCAACATGCAGGTGGCGGAAAGGCTGAACAGCTATTTCTCAGAGGTTTTGATGTAGATCATGGTACAGACGTATCCATATCTGTTGATGGCATGCCAGTAAATATGGTCTCTCATGCTCATGGACAAGGCTATAGTGATTTGCATTTTATAATTCCTGAAACTATTCAAAAGATAGATTTTGGAAAAGGAACATATTACGCTGAAGAAGGTGATTTTAATACTGCTGCTTACGTTAATTTCTCAACCAAAGATCATATCAAGAATAGTAAAATAAGTTTTGAGCTTGGCAACTTTAATACGCTACGAACACTAGGAATGTTCAATATTCTTGAAAAAGCCAATCGTCAAAATGCATATATAGCAACAGAATATATTGCTACAGACGGACCTTTTGAGTCTTCTCAGAATTTTAATCGTTTGAATGTTTTTGGTAAGTATTCGGTTTTGTCAAAGAATAATGAAAAACTAAGTATCACAGCGTCGCATTTTATAAGCCGTTGGGATGCATCAGGTCAAATTCCTCAACGCGAGGTCGATAATGGAAATATTTCTCGATTTGGTGCTATTGATGATACTGAAGGCGGTCAAACAGAGCGCAGCAATTTGAATGTAGAGTTTAACAAATATATTACAGATGACTTGCAATTAAAAGCTAATGCATTTTACTCTAATTACAAATTTGAACTGTATTCAAATTTCACGTTTTTTTTAGAAGATTCTATCAATGGAGATCAAATTCGTCAAAAGGAAAATCGTCATATTTTTGGAGCTAATACATTATTTCTAAAAAATACTTATTTAGGAAAAACTGCTGTAGATATAGAAGCTGGAATCGGATTTAGACATGATATCAATAACAATGTAGAATTATCTCGAACTGTTAACCGAAGAAGTACACTAGAAAATATTCAGTTAGGTAATATTTACCAAACAAATATTGATGCTTATGTAAATGTAGAATTTGAATTTGGAAAGTTTACTTTGTCTCCAGCCTTACGATTAGATTACTTTAAATTTTTATATGAAGACCAGTTACAACCGACTTACGAAGTACTGTCAGAAACAAAAACGATTGCTAGCCCGAAGTTAAATGTATTTTATAATGCAAAAGAAAATTTGCAACTCTACATCAAGTCTGGTATAGGTTTTCATTCTAACGATACAAGAGTTATAGTGAGCAATACAAGCAAAGATATTTTGCCTAAAGCTTATGGAGTAGATATCGGTAATGTATGGAAACCAACAGATAAATTATTTGTAAACACTGCTTTTTGGTATTTGTTTTTAGAACAGGAATTTGTCTATGTTGGTGATGCGGGAATAGTTGAGCCAAGTGGTAAAACAGAACGTTTAGGTGTAGATATGGGCTTAAGGTATCAAGTCAATGATTGGTTATACATAGATACAGATGCTACTTATACAAAGGCTAGAAGCCTTGAGGCTATTAGTCAAGAAGATTTTATTCCATTGGCTCCAGATTTTACAATAGCCGGCGGTTTATCTGTATCAGATTTAAATGGATTCTCAGGCGGACTCAAATATAGATATGTTGATGATAGACCAGCAAATGAAGATAATAGTATTATAGCTAAAGGTTATTTTATAACCGACTTTAATATGAATTATACATTCAATGATATCGCAATAGGAGTCACAATAGAAAATGTTTTTGATACTAAATGGAATGAAACTCAATTTGCAACTAAATCGAGATTGCAAAACGAAATAGAACCAATTGAAGAAATTCATTTCACACCTGGAGTACCCTTTTTCATAAAAGGGAATATAAGTTATAGTTTTTAAGTTGAATTTAGAACTAACAGAAATGGAATAATTATAAGGGTATACCATATGGAGATATGGTGTTTTTAGAGTTTTTTTGTTAGTTGAAAGCACCTGTTTCAAATATGCAAGCAGGTGTTTTTTATATGAAATCAACAAGAATTTTATAAGCGGCTAATAACAAGCTTAGTTTTAACAGTCTTGTATGATAATTATCATATTTTTTTTTGGTTTTATGGGCTAACTTGATACTAATTAAACACCAAAGCCATGCAAGTCAAAAAAAACCCAGAGATTGAAGTTGCTAGAAATAGTAGTCTTTATTTTGCTGTAGGTTTAAATTTAATGTTGTTACTCACGTACCTTACATTTGAATTTAAGAGTTATAAAACTACAGTTACTGAACGTGATATTGTTCAGGTAGAAGATGTCTATGAGGAAGAGATTCCGATTATAAAAGTAAAGACCATTCCGCCACCGGCACCTCCACTACAATCAGGAGAGGTCGTACCAATTGTTACAACATCAGAAGAGATCAATATTGTAGATAATCTTTTTGATAAAGAAGAACAAACTATTGGTAGCACAGAAGTCAATCAAGAAGATGCCGTTGTTGAATACATTGCTAAAATTGATGAAGTTTATGTTGAAGATGTAGAGGAGGATATTGAGATTCCATTTGCGGTTATCGAAAATGTACCCATATTTCCAGGATGTGAAAAAGGGTCTAAAAAAGAGCAAATGGATTGCTTCCAAAAACAAATGAAACTTCATGTTAAAAAGCACTTCACTTATCCTGAAGATGCACTAGATGCTGGAATAAGTGGTAAGGTACACGTGTTATTTGTAATAGATAAAACCGGTTGCGTAGCTAAGATTAGAAGCAGAGGTCCAGATGAATTATTAGAAAATGAAGCTGAACGTATTATTGGTTTATTACCTCAAATGATTCCAGGTAAGCAACGTGGCAGACCCGTGAGTATGTCTTATAGCATACCCATAAGTTTTGTTTATAAAAAATTTTAGTTGGTTTACCTTAAATAAACATTTGTGATGAGTTGGGATACGGTTGGATGATCATTTCCACCACTAGGCTCTATAGTGATATTCAAGGATTCAGCATCATCTATGTAAGTCATGGCCAACATCTCTTTTGAAGTGTCTATTAATCCCATATTTATCATTTCTCCTTTAACATCTGCCCACATTTGATAATCGTGAGCATCATCTAATTCTGGTAATTGCTTAGTATTAATTATAACAGATTTATCAATATTGTTTACATAACTCACAACAGTAGCCTCTGGTCGTAAGGCATTACCTGTCATAATATATTTTTGAGTATTTGGATTATTGATAGTTATATACCAATTGGCAATTTCATTAAAATCGTTGTTAAGATTCTTAATCTCATCACTGAGTTTAATATTTTCCTCTTCAGCTAGTTGTAGTTGCTCTTTGGTTGTATTTAATTCTGAATAGATATAGAAGAGCCCAATCAATAATAAAGCAGCAACGCTAGCTGCAATGCCAATATAGTATTTGTTTAATGACTTAGTCGAAGCTTGTAATGGAACGGTTTTTGGACTTACAGAAGATAAATTTTCTAGTAGCGCAGATTTTACAGATGAAGGAACATGCATACCATTCTGTAATGCTAGTGTTTCAAAGCTTTTCTCAATATGATCTAATTCGGTTTTTAATTCAGAATATTGTTCAAGGGCATCTTCTACTTGTTGTTGCTCATGTCTATTCAATTCTCCTAACACGTAAAGTTCTAAAATTCCATTGTTCAATATGTAAGTCTTATCCATCATTTCGTTATCTCAATTAATAACATCAAAAACACGATCAGTTTAACGTACGATTGTTGTAGTTGTTTAAGCGCTTGCCTTACATAAGATTTGAAGGTGCCTAAAGGGACTCCCATTTCTTTATGTGCTTCGCGATGTGTAAGTCCATTAAAATAAACCAATTCGATGGCACGTTGATGATGCGCATCTAAATGTTGTATGCTCCCTTTTAATTTCAATGTATCTACATCATTAGTAACGTCTTCAGTTTTATCTTTATATACACTCAAATCTTCTACTTGGATGAGGTTTTCAGGTTTTCTCAAAAAGTTTAACGTTTTATTCTTGGCAATACGATATGCCCAAGTGTAAAATCGCCCTTTTTTTGCATCATATAAATGCGGTTTTTCCCAAATGGTCATAAATGTATCCTGCAAAATGATTTGAGCATTACCTTCATCTTTACACATTCTTACAATTACACCATAAAGTGCAGCCGAATACTTATCGTATAAATCGGCTAGAGCTGACTCATCTTTTAATTTAAGTCTAGAAATGATAGTATTCTCGTTGGACATTAATGTTAAAGATTTCACAAAATAAAAAGGTTACTCATCCAGAAGTAACAATGCTGTGTAAATATAAATGAAAGTACTTCAAAACGGAAACAAGTACACTAATTAGTTTAACCAATACATTAAAAAATTATGAAAAAGTTAGTATTTATTTTGACCACAGTTGTTGCATTAACATTTAGTCATACAGCAAAAGCGCAAGGGACCATCGTAGATGTTGCAGTTGGGAATGAAAATTTTTCAACTTTGGTAACAGCACTAAAAGCTGCAGAACTAGTAAAAGCATTACAAGGTGATGGACCATTTACTGTGTTTGCACCAACAAATGCTGCATTTGAAAAAATTGATTCAAAAACCTTAAGTTCTCTATTAGAAAAAGGAAACCAAAAAACCTTAGCTAATATCTTAACGTATCACGTAGTATCTGGAAAGCTAACAGCTAAGGATGTTGTAACTGCGCTAAAGAAAGGTAAAGGAAAAGTGGAGTTAAAAGCACTTAACGGACAAACTTTGATGGTTATTCAAAAAGATGATAAGATTTGGTTGAAAGATCAAAATGGAAATTATAGTGAGATTACCGCTACAGATGTTATGGGTAGTAATGGTGTTATTCATGTGATTAATAGCGTTGTAATGCCTAAATAATTTGGGATCAATTGCTATGAAAAAGAGAAAAAAGCATTCACGTTAGTGAATGCTTTTTTTATGCTTTCCATTTGATGTTACAACCTATACTAGGTTTCTGGGTGCTCAAAATAAGCTCGCCTTTAATGATTGTATCCAAAGCATTTCGTAAGTCTTTGCCATTAACAGGAATACCATTGCCTGGTCTTGAATCATCTAGTTGTCCTCTGTAAACTAATTTAAGATTTTTGTCAAAAACATAAAAATCTGGTGTACATGCGGCATCATAAGCTTTAGCAACATTTTGGGTTTGGTCGTACAGATATGGAAAAATGAAATCATTATCTATAGCATTTTGTTTCATTTTATCTGGTGCATCTTCAGGATAATTATCTATATCATTACTTGAAATTGCTATGCAATTAATTCCTTTTGAGACGTAGTCTTTAGCTAGTTTAGATAGTTCTTCATTCACATGTTTCACAAAAGGACAATGATTACAAATAAACATAATCAAAGTACCATTGAGGCCCTTAGCCTCGGTTAAAGAAACTAAGGTGTCATCTACCGTATTTACAAGTTCGAAATTTGGTGCTACAGTACCTATTGGTAGCATATTTGAGGGTGTAAGTGCCATATTTTTTTTACTTTTAGATTATGGATAATATAATAACTTTTGAAGACTTTACAAAGGTTGATTTTCGTGTTGGAACCATTATTAAGGTAAATGATTTTCCTGAGGCTAGGCATCCTGCCTACCAACTTACGATAGACTTTGGTGACTTAGGAATAAAAAAGTCTTCCGCTCAAATTACTACGTTATACGCAAAAGCGGATTTACTGAATCGTCAAATAATAGCTGTGGTTAACTTCCCCAAAAAACAGATTGCAAAATTTATGAGTGAATGCTTGATTCTCGGTGCTGTTGATGGAAAAGATGTTACGCTGCTCAATCCGGAAACAAGAGTTGTAAACGGAAGTATTGTATCTTAATAAAATCAAGTTAAGGCTATTGTAATTTAGTTAGCCAACGTATTGAATTTAAGAACAAACTTGCATTATCACAATTTGGATCATGAATGGTCACCGGAATTTTTTCGCCATCGATAATGAGATCCAGACTTCTAAAAATACCTTGATCTGTACACACAATCACTCTGCCAGAACCAAAGTTAAATCCAATCATTCCTGCATAACTATTTGAAGTTTCTTCTATATCAGCACTACCATCATTGGTTGGTGTGAAATTGATCGTATTTTTTGGAAATGAGAGTATATTATCTTCAGGATTTCTGAAAATAGCAGCACCACATAAAAATTTTATAGTTTTAGGGTTTAGCTCATCTGTTAGACTTGAGGTTAATACAGGGTGTTTGGTATTAATCATTCCATTATTTGAAGTCATCACAAAATGGCTACAGAAGCCACCATTGTGTCCTGGAGAATCAGCATGATATGCATAACCATCTCTAAATTTTATACTAAAGGCTTCTAAGAGCGGCAATGCTCCGCTTCCACCAGGGAAATGACTTAAAAATAAAAAGAGGCTACCACCATTATAGACATACTTACTAATAGCAACAACTTCTGTGTTGGTTAATGGTGATTTGTAAACGATTTCTTTTTTGTCTCCACTGTCTAAAATAATTTTATCGTTAGGCATGCCATGTAAAATTAACATGTCTGGTTGAGTTGTTTTTAAATGTGTTGTATTTATCTCTTGTGCTGTAAACTGAACATCAAAACCGTCTTCATTCATAATTCTCAACATTTCCCGAGCTGTGTCTTTTCCGTAGGAGAGCGAATAAATTGTATTATGAGATTGATCTATCAGAATTTTTTTCTGATGTTTATCTTTTAACGATTTGAACTGAAAATTAAAAATCGTATCAAATTCGGCCTCAACAGTACCTTGAGAAAAAGATGTGTTAAAAGTAAAACTAAATAGAATAAGCACCAAAACCTGTTTCATCATAATCTATATGTAATGAATTTATATTGAGATGGTAGTGCTCTAGCTTAGTAACGAATATATAATAAATTTGTTATATGCTCATGAATACAACTAAGATTTATTTTTAAAATTAAGGTTGAGAGACTATACCTAAAGTATATAATTGTTCCATGGTTGGAGATGCACTACCTCCATCTGGCTCAAGTGTTATGCCAAAGGCTTGACTTTCGTTTGTATTGGTAATATTGAAAATCTTATTCTCGTCAGAATTAAAATCATCTATTGTACCAAGACTTGTTGGTGTTAACGGATTTAGTGTTAGTGACCATACCTGCCAGACTTTGCCTTCTGGAGCATCTGGTAGTCCTTGGGCATCTAAGTAAATGTTATTGTCTGCTTTATTCCAATAAACTTTAGCATAAGCATTAGCAAAATCGCCTTGACCTCCTAAAGGCACCGAAATAATATCTTTATCTCTTAGTACGTTTAGTAAGTTTTCTTTTGCAGCTAGATCTATTTTTGCATCTTCAATTTGCTTTTCTAGATAAGCATTTTCTATTTCTGTAGAAGTAATTTGAGATTCTAATTGTTGATTTTTATTGATAGTCCATAAGAATCCAGCTCCAATTATTAATGCTGCAGCCCAACCTACATAAGTGAGCCAATTGGTTCTTGTTTTTGATATAGAAACAACTTTTGAACTAGAATCATTAAAATGTAGTTGTCTTTTTATTTTTACTAAATTTTTTGAACTCTCATTTTGAGATGTCGCTGCAGTTAATTTAACTATTGACGCCTCAATCTCTAATACCTCTTTTGAAATTTCAGGATGTTTAAGCATAAGTTCATAGACCTCTAGACTTTCTTTTTTAGAAAGTCGTCCTGCAACATAAAGTTCCAAAATTCCTGATGCTATGTAAGCGTTAATATCCATTTGTTATAATAACATTTCTCTTAGTGTCTTAATACAATTTCTATTTCTTGTTTTTATAGTGCCTATAGGCATATCTAAAGTCTCTGAGGCTTCTTTCTGCGTATAGCCCTTAAAATAAAGTAACTCAATTATTTCAATACATGTTTTAGCAAGTTTTTCTACGAAATTTCTAAGTCCAATAGCGTCAGTTTTATTATCAAGATCGTCTGTCGATTGTAATATATCTACGAAAAATTCGGCATTGAGGTTTTTACTAGAATTTTTAAATGTTTTAGAGCGAGTCTTGTCTATTGCTGCATTTCTAGCAATATTGAGAATCCATGTAAAAAATCGACCTTTTCTAGGATTGTAAGTATTAGCATTATTCCAAGCTTTGATAAAAACATCTTGCATGACTTCATCAGCAATATCAATATCTCTAACAATATTATAGATCACACCATGAATACTATCGCTATACATATGGTATAACTTCTCGAATGCCTTTTCATCCTTATTTTGAAACTGAGAAATTAATGTTTCTAGTTGCATTCAGTGTGTTGTTATATTTATTTACAAATAAAAGAAGAAAAGCTATAGTTAGCTTATATAACTTTTCTTTTCTACTTATTTTAATTCGGTTATTTATTCAATAATTCCACCACAGCTAACTCTAGCTCCTGCTGCTCCAGAAGGTTGTGATGTAAAATCATCAGTTCCTTGATGAACAATTATGGCTTTACCCAAAATATCTTTCGTTTCATCACCACATCCAATACACCACTCGTCTGTAATTTTGGTAATATTTCCATTACCTTCATTATTAGCAATGAAGTTACCAATATCACCTTTGTGGTAACCCGTTGCTTCTCCCCATTTTCCGTGCGGTTGACCAGTTGGATTCCAATGTCCGCCAGATGATTTTCCATCAGCAGAAGAACAGTCAGCCTTTTCGTGAATGTGAATAGCATGCTCACCAGGAGATAGTCCTTTTAATCTAGCAATCATAGTAACTACACCTTGATCTTGAGTAAAGAGCACGTTGCCAGTAACATTACTATCACTTTTAGACTCTAACGCTAAAGTCACTTTTCGTTTTTCAGAGTAATATGCAGGCTCGTCTTTTACTTCCGTAGGTTGTCTTGAGTTTTCAGTCGCTTCTTCGGTTTGTGTAGGTTCATCAACTACTGTTTCAGCTTCTTTTTTATCACTTTTACATGAAGTGATCATTAGCATTGCAAAAAAAAGTAGTCCTAAAATTGAGTGTTTCATTGTATAGTGTTTTTGTAAGTTGAAATTTAATGATTATTTAATTCAAACTAAAATTAATTAAAATATAAACGCTTACATGATTTATGTCATCTTTTTTCTAAGGGATAACCTCTAATTTTGTTATCAAATTGATGATGTGTTTTTCTATTAGTAGGAAATACCTTATACTTATAACTAAATAATCTTTTAACTAAAATTTTTAAAATGGATAAAATAATAGTACCAATAGATTTTTCTGAACATTCTGAATATGCACTTCAAACTGCAGCGATGCTTGCTAAAAAGAATAATGCTGAAATATTAGCATTGCATATGTTGGAGATGGCAAATAATATTTTAACCGATTCAGATAATGAGCAGCAAGCTAAAGCTGTTTTCTTTTTGAAATTGGCTGAACAAAAATTCGAAGATTTTTTAAGTCGAGATTACCTCAAAGGTGTAAAAATCATTCCTATTGTTAAACATTTTAAGGTGTTTAGTGAGGTAAGTGAAGTTGCTGAAGACCACAGTGCAGATCTTATTGTAATGGGTTCTCATGGCTCAAGTGGTTTATCAGAGATTTTCGTTGGGTCTAATACAGAGAAAGTGGTAAGACATTCAAACATTCCTGTGCTAGTAGTTAAACAAAAACCTGAAAGTGTTCAAGTTGAAACCGTTGTATTTGCATGTGATTTTAGTGATGAAATGGTAGCACCTTATCTAAAAGCGAGACAGTTTTTTAAAGATTCTGGATCAGATTTAAAACTACTTTATGTTAACTTACCAGGAGAGCGTTTTAAAAGTTCTACAGAAATGGAAGCTACTGTAGCTAGGTTTTTAGAAAAAGCTGATGGAAACGTAAATGCTATTAATAATGTGCATTATATTTCAGATTATACTGTAGAAAGTGGCGTGTTGAATTTTTCTAATATTGTAGGCGCCGACTTAATTGCTGTACCTACTCATGGAAGAAAGGGTATTGCTCATTTTTTTAGTGGAAGTATAGGTGAAGATATTGCTAACCACTCTACATTACCAGTACTAACATTTAAGATCTAATTCTTAAAATTATAGTTTATAAAAAAGCCAGATTTTATCTGGCTTCTTTTTTATTGAGTTACAAATTAGAGAACCTATTATGTGCATCACGCTCTAATGCTTCTCTAAAGTTTGGATGTGATATAGAGATTAAAGCTTCAGCGCGTTGCTTTAAGCTTTTTCCAAATAAGTTAACCACACCATATTCTGTAGCCACGTAATGTACATGAGCTCTTGTAGTAGTCACTCCAGCGCCTTCTTTCAAAAACGACGATATCTTTGAAACGCCTTTTGTGGTTATTGACGGCATTGCGAAAATAGCTTTACCACCTTTAGATAGTGATGCACCTCGTATAAAGTCCATTTGTCCTCCAACTCCAGAATATTGATATTTGCCAATGGTATCAGCGCAGACTTGTCCAGTAATATCTATTTCTATAGCACTGTTAATAGCTGTTACTTTTGGGTTTAGTTTTATAATTGAAGTATCATTAGTGTAACCAGCTTCTTTGAAATGAACGAGAGGGTTATCGTCAATAAAGTTATACAGTTTTTGGGTACCAACGGTAAAACAGGTGACAATCTTCCCAGTTTTAATTTCTTTTTCTTCGCCAGTAATGATTCCTTTTTCAATTAGTGGTAAAATACCGTCAGAAAACATTTCAGTATGAATTCCAAGTCTTTTATGGTTGGTTAGGTTGTGTAATACCGCATTTGGAATATTTCCTATTCCCATTTGTAAAGTAGCACCATCTTCTACTAATTCGGCAACGTATTTACCAATTTTACGTTCAGTTTCTGAAAGTTCTTGAGAAACAGCTTGATGAATAGGTTTATCTATCTCAACAGCATAATCTATATTTTTCATGTGTATGATACCATCTCCATGCGTTCTTGGAACTTGAGGGTTTACTAAAGCTACTACAGCTTTTGCAGTTTGTATTGCTGGTAACGTAACGTCTACTGAAGTGCCTAAAGAACAATAACCATGTTTGTCTGGTGGAGATACTTGAATAAAAGCAACATCTAGCGGCAAGATGGCTCTTCTAAATAGCAAGTGTATCTCACTTAAAAAAATAGGAATATAATCACCATTATTAGAATTGACACCTTTCCTTACGTTGCTACCTACAAAACAACTGTATAGTTTAAATGAATTACTATAAGGTGCTTCCATATATTTGGCTTCACCATCGGTATGTATTTGAATAATTTGAACATTATTAAGTTCTTGGTAGCGATCACACAAATTATCTATAAGTAAATTTGGAGTCATTGCTGCACCTTGAAAGAATACACGATCATTTGATTTAACGATAGACACAGCTTCCCTTGCAGTGACTGTTTTTGGAGTATTCATGTTATTTTTTATAAGTGTTAAAAGCGTAAAGGTTGCTCGTTGATTGTTTATTTAAAATGATAAAAGTCATAAAAGCAATTATCACTTAGTATTAGTCATCTAAACTAATAAAAACAATTGCTTTTATGACCTTGTCAATAAGTTTTATTATTCAATAACTTCAAAATTGTTCAAGTAAATAATTGATTAGGTCTGTCGTTGTTACGATGCCAACAAGATTTCCATCTTCAACTACTGGTAAAGCATGGAATTCTTTTTTTGAAAGAATTTCTGCAGTTTCTTTTATGGTTGTAGTTGGGCTAACACTAGTCAAGTTTTTAGCCATAACTTGTTCTATAGTAAACATGTTATACACAATAGTATCTACAGTACTTTCATCTTCATCAATGGCATCAGCAAAACTTATACGTAACAAATCGGTGTAACTCAACATGCCTATAATTTCGTTGCCACTTACAACTGGAATGTGTCTAATATTATGTTTTTTAAACAATGATTCTGCATTATCCAGATTGTCTGTATGATTTAGTGTAATGACATCTTTGGTCATAATTGCTGAAATAGGTGTTCTTTTTTTCATGATTAACAGTATTTATTAGTTCATAATAAAGGTAGCATTATCATAAAAGTTTTACTATGACAAAAGTCATAAAAGCATTGGTGTTAATGTTTTAAATTTGATAATCATGTACAAATATTATGGGATCACAATCAGTTCAACCAATTACTAACCAGTCTCAACGCAAGCAATTCATTAATCATTTATTAAATGATTTAGAGGCATTAAAGCTAATGATTGAAACTGATGCTTTCGAGAAAGGAACACAGCGCATAGGTGCAGAGCAAGAATTGTGCATTGTAGATAAATATTATAGGCCATCATTTAACGCCTTACAGATATTAGATGAAATTGATGACAAACATTTTACAACAGAGCTCGGACTTTTTAATATAGAAGCCAATTTAGATCCATTAGTATTAAGTGGGAAGTGTTTTTCTCAAATGGAAACCGACTTATTCAATTTGGTAGATAAAGCCAAGCTATGTGCTAATAGTATCGATCAAAACAAAATTATTCTCGCAGGAATACTTCCAACTTTTAAACGCAAAGACCTCGTTTTTGAAAATATGACACCACATCAACGTTATAAGGTTTTAAATGATGTGATGCGCAAGGTTAGAGGGAAAGATTTTAGAGTACAGGTTAGAGGTATAGATGAGTTGATTCTAGATCATGAATCTATTTTATTTGAAGCATGCAATACAAGTTTTCAAGTACACTTACAAATCGATTTAGAGCATATTATAGATCAATACAATTGGTCGCAAGCTATTGCAGGACCAGTATTATCTGTAATGACAAATTCACCTATGCTTTTGGGTAGAGAACTTTGGAGTGAAACTCGAATAGCACTTTTTCAGCAAAGTATAGATACTAGAAATAAAGCACATTTACTAAGAGAAGAAAAGCCTAGAGTGTCTTTTGGGAACGACTGGATCAGAGATTCAATTTTAGATGTATTCACAGACGATGTAGCACATTACGCACCTTTGGTAACATCAGATTTGGAAGGGAATGCAGTTAATGATTTAAAGAAGGGTATCAAACCAGAATTGAAAGCTCTTGGGTTGCATAACGGAACACTCTATAAATGGAATCGCGTATGTTATGGTGTACATAATAATATAGCGCATTTGCGTATTGAAAATAGATATATCCCATCTGGACCAAGCATTAAAGACGAAATTGCAAATGCTATGTTTTGGGTTGGTGTCATGTTAGGAATGCCTGAAGACTGTAAATCTATCTGGAAGCGAATGTCGTTCAAAGATGCAACAGGTAATTTTATAAAAGCAGCAAGAACAGGAATGGATACTTATTTTAATTGGTTTAATGAAGGCATATCGGCAAAAGATCTAGCAAAGCATATTCTATTACCTATGGCTCATGACGGACTCATTAAAGCAAATGTCGATCCTGTAGATATTGAATTCTATTTGAACATCATAAAAGACCGAATAGATAAAAATACATCAGGTAGTAAATGGCTTGTACGAAGCAGCAGAAAACTCCAAGAAGTAGTGTCAAGAGACGAAGCTAATATATTACTCACTTATCATTTACATAAGAACCAAAAAGAGGATGTACCCGTTAGTGAGTGGAAACTTGCCAAGACCTTTGATAAAGGAGATGCTTTTTCTCAAAATAAGATATACAAAGTAATGTCTACAAAGATTTTTACAGTAAACGAAAATGATTCTGTTCGTTTGATTAAGAAAATTATGAAATGGAAACGTATTCATCATATTCCTGTTATCAATAAAGACAATAAGATCGTTGGTGTGATCTATCAAAATGATATCTCTAAAGAAGAAAAATACGACGATCAATCTGCATGTGATATCATGCAAAAAGATATAAAAACTGCTTATCCAGAAATGCGTATTGAAGATGCTAAGCAACTCATGTATAATCATGGAATCAGTTGTTTGCCAGTATTAGACCATAATGAGTTAGTAGGTATCTTTACCATTACCGATTTAGAAAAACTTAACTTGCAGTAGATGATTAAAACCATAACAGAACCTATCAACAAGACTGTCACAAATAGAATTATATACAGCCAAAGTCATATTGACAATGCAACAACATTAGTATGTATTGGAGGTATTCATGGAAATGAACCAGCAGGTGTTTTAGGCCTGAGAAAAATTGTTGAAGACATCGTATCTAAAGCCATAAAAATCAATGGTAATTTTTATGCTTTGTTAGGAAACATAAGTGCTTTTGAAGCTGGAATTAGATATAAGGATTTTGATCTTAATAGATTATGGTCTGAAGACGATATCAAAGTGTTGAATGACAGTAAATATTTTGAATTTGAAGAGCAAAGAGAACAATACGAACTTTACAATACCATTAAAGATATAAGTAAAAAACACAATGGTAATTTAGTGTTCGTAGACCTTCATACAACGTCTTCTTCAACAATTCCATTTATCACTATAAGCGATTCGCTAAATAATAGGTCTTTGGCAGACAAATTTAATATTCCTATCGTTCTTGGTATAGAGGAGTATTTAGATGGGCCTCTATTGTCTTATATCAATGAGTTTGGTCATGTGTCTATAGGTTTTGAAGCTGGGAAGCATGATGATGAAAAGTCTATATTATACTGCGAAGCATTTGTTTGGCTGGTTATGGAAAAACTAAGTATGGTAAATAAACATTTAATTTCTTATAAAGAGTATGATAAATTGCTACATATAGAAAAAGGGTTTTATGAAATAATGTATAGGCACTCTTTAGCTGAGACTAATGAGTTTGAAATGTGTTCTGGATTTAAAAATTTTACACAGGTAATTAAACATCAATTATTAGCTCACGATGGCGTAAGTGAAATAAAGAGTCCGTTAAATGGTCTCATTTTTATGCCACTCTATCAAAAACAAGGTGAAGATGGTTTTTTTATTGTAAGAAAGCTTTCTCGTTTCTGGTTAGTTTTATCTACTGTCCTAAGAAGTCTAAAATTTCATCAGTTATTGAGGCTTCTTCCAGGAATAAGTAAACACCCAGAAAACACGTATTGCCTTATTGCTAATAGACGGATAGCTTTATTTTTAACTACCAAAGTGTTTCATTTATTTGGTTACAGGAAGAAGGTTGTTATTGAAGATAAAATTCATTTTATAAAGCGAGATAGAAAAAAAGTGCCTTTCACATAAAAGAAGCTCTATTTACGCCTCATCTTTCCGGTGATTTCTTCAATATTGATAACGAATACTATTGGAATATCGTTTTTAGCAATTTTGGCCGAGAATTCACTTATAAAATCTAAGTCACGCCGTTCTTTGGTCATAATAATATCTTTAATTCCTAAAGAAAACTCATGCAATAGTGCTTTGGCCTCACTACCTTCATATTCTTCATAACTACCATGTACAGCTATAGATTGCCAATGATTAACAGAAGTAATGTCTGAAACTTCAAGAGCAACTGGAGCATGTTTACGCATTGCATTGATTTTATGACCTTCTCCAGAATAGCAAATAATTTTATTAGCATTGAAGAAATAAGTTATTGGAATAACAAAAGGTTTGTTTTGGTATACGTAAGCCAAATGACCAATGTAGTTCTGTTTTAATATCAGTTCGCATTCAATTCGATCAAGATTTTTTATCATAAGATTTTAATTTTAATGTTCTGATGAGTGAAAAATCAGTAACGGTAATTTAATGACTTTGCTCAATTTAATAGTAGGCGATTCGGTAAATAAGCGTTCAATGAATGACTTATCATGAACAATCAATCCCATTAAATCTATGTCATGAACTTCTAAGTAATCAATTACAGCGTCAAAGAATTTAGAAGATTCTATATTGTAATTGCAACTGGTAGTGTTGAGTTTTGAGTTGTCAGTTCGTATTGTTTCAACAATTTTTTCTTTTGAGCATACTCTTAATACATGAAGTTTAAGTTGTTGCTTTTTTGTAAATTCATTTACAAGGTTGATTTGTTCTTCATTGATGATGTCTTTATCTTGTAGCGGAAGTAAAAAGTTCTTAGCTGGTTTAAACATGTAATTATTGGGTATAATCAATGTTTTACATATTACACCTCTAATGACGTTTAAAGTATTACTTCCGAAGATCACTTCTTTAACACCAGAAATACCATTTGAACCCATGATGACAATATCTATATCATAGGTTTTTATAGCTTGATTTACGGCATCTGTAAAGACATCAAAATCAATAATAATCCCAAATGTATGATTAGAGTTATTGTATTGTTTTTTGAGGTTTTCAGCTAAGGTATTTAGCTTTTCTCGTGGAGCTTTCGTAATTGATTCGTAAATACTTTCGGATGAAGAGGTCATTAAATCATCTGAAATAAACGAACCAGCCTTATGAACATGCATCAAGTAGAATATGCATTTTTCTGACGAAAAAAAGCGCATACTATAGTGAATAGCATCAAGCGCGTTATCGGAGAAATCGGTTAATAGAATGATCTTTTTCATGGTCATTGAATTATGTATCTTAAAGTTACATAATTCAATTCGAGAAAAGTATGACTTATATCAGTTTGTATTCAAATAAGTAGATAGTATAGTAATGCGTTTAATGGCATTCGATAGCGCTTGAAGTCATTTCAATAACTGGTGTAGGAGATAAGTAAGGAATATCTAAACCCATACCTCTAATGATGAATAGTAGACCAATGATTAAAACAAAAATAGGAATCGTTTTTTGTATACGTTGTTTAATGGTCGTATTTAAAAATTTACCAATATAAACAGCTGTCGTCATCAATGGTATAGTGCCAACACCAAATAGTAGCATGTATATGCTGCTTTGTATTGCATTCTGTGTTGCTAGAGATGCAATAACTGCCATATAAATCAATCCGCACGGTAAAAACCCATTAAGAAAACCAATTGTTAAAAATGTGTCTGCTGTTTTTCTTTTCAATGCTTTGCCTAAAGTAGACTTTACTTTAGAAATAAGTTTAAAAACAGGTCTCGAGAAGTTATACGTATTAAATACGTTATTCGGAATTAAAACGATTATAATCATTATTACTCCTATAGCAATCGATAGTTGTTGTTGTATCCCAAATATATATAAGCTCTTGCCTACAAGTCCAAAGATCAATCCAATAAGGCTGTATGCTAGTAATCGTCCAAAATGATAAATAGAAATTTGAAAAATTTTCTTAGAGGTGTGATTTCTGTCTACAGGTAACATAAAGGCAATAGGACCACACATCCCAATACAGTGGAAACTTCCTAATAGACCTAATATGATAGCAGACCAAAACATTTAGTACACAATTTCTTTTTTGTAGAGATATGATTTTCCGTTATATTGCCAATCGACTTTAAGGTTCCAACGACCATCCAACAAACGTTTGTCAGGTATGAGCAAATTGTGATTAGACAATGAAATTGTAGTTTCAAAGTCTACTTGTTTGTTAGATGGTCTATATAGGAACACTTTTCCAGTAATAGCTTTAGCGTCCATGTTATCTGGGAACAATAGTTCTAAACCTTCTGAAGTACGTTTCCATGTGATATTAGTGATTAAGTTTTTAGCATTAGTTTCTTTATTGATATCTTCTTGGTACTTCAACTCTTCTTTGTAATATTCTTTTGTTACTAGTGAAGAATCATATTTATCGTTGGTAGTCATATTGATAACGAAATACATGATGAAGCTTATAAACCCTATAAATGCTAACACGATACCTGTTCCCCAATTAATTTTCATAATGCTCTTTTTATTTAATTATAACTTCTTGGACCTAAAAAGTTGACACTGGTTGTTTCAATTAACTCATCACCATTATAGACCTCAATCATTAATTTGTTTTTATCTCCTTTAAGTTCGTTTTTATCAATTTCAATGAACAATGTACCTTCAGCAAGACCTTGAGCAGGAACTTCAAAGGTGTTTGATGTTGATACCAATTTAATTTCTCCTTTATACTTTCGTAGTTTAAAGCTTACATCGCTTATAGTTTTGGTTGTTTTATTTATAAGCTTGTATGTAAATACATTACTTATAATAGTCCCTTCTTTATGTTCGTATAATTGCCCAGGAAGCCTTAATACTCTAGCTTCTAGATCATTTCTAAGCATTAACATTCCTATTAAAACACCAATAAGTATAACTAATACAGCTGTGTAACCTTTTAATCGCGGAGAAAATTCAAACTTCTTTTTCTTTTCGATATTTTCTTCACTGGCATATCTAATTAATCCTTTTGGAAGATTAATGCTCTCCATAATATGATCACATTCGTCAATGCAAGCAGTACAGTTTACACATTCTAGTTGTGTGCCATTTCTTATGTCTATACCAGTTGGGCATACATGTACACATTGTAAGCAATCTATACAATCACCATGTCCTAGTGCCGCTCTATCTTCATTTTTTCTAAACTTTTTACGACCATTTTCGCCTTCTCCACGTTTATGATCGTAGGCAACTACAATAGATTTATTATCAAGCAGAACACCTTGTAGTCGACCATAAGGACAAGCAATTATACACACTTGTTCTCTAAACCATGCAAAAACAAAATAGAAAACTGCAGTAAAAATGAGTAGAGGGAAGAGTGTTCCTAAATGTTGAAACGGACCATCAGTGATGTATTTGATAAGTTTATCGCTTCCTATTAAATAAGCTAGAAAAACGTTAGCTATTAAGAAAGATATTATTAAGAATATGAACCATTTTAATAGCCGCTTTCGAATCTTCTCTGCATCCCATTTTTGTCGGTCTAATTTTCGTTGTTTATTTCTGTCACCATCAATCCAGTATTCAATTCTTCGGAAAACCATTTCCATAAATATCGTTTGTGGACAGATCCAACCACAGAAAATACGACCAAAGCCAACAGTAAATAAGGTCACAAAGATGACACCTATGATCATCGATATCACGAACAGATGAAAATCTTGTGGCCAAAACGGAAACCCAAATATATTAAAGCGACGCTCTAACACATTGAACATTAGAAATTGATTACCACCAATCTTAATAAAAGGAGCCGCAAATAAAAACAAGAGCAGACCATAGCTTACTATTTTTCGTTTTTCATAGTAACGACCACTTGGCTTCTTAGGATATACCCATGCACGTTTGCCTTCATCAGTTAGTGTACCGATAGAATCTCTAAAGCTTTCATTTTTAGGTGTGTTCACGACAATATGTTGTTACGATTTTCAATAAATAATGATCTTGAAAGTCCTACCAATTAATCTTCTGTTTCTGTAGATTCAATAGTGATTATTGAATCTGTTTTCACTTCCATTTCTTCAGTTGGAATATCTTCAATCGGAGCGCTTTCATCTACCCATATTTCGCCTTCAGGGGCTTTAGGCTCAGCTGGAGAAGTACCTTGAAATTGCAACACGTAACTTGAAACCTGAGCAATTTCAGAAGGTTTTAAACTTTGTTTCCAAGCAATCATACCTTTACCATCACGTCCACCTTCAGAAACAGTTTTAAATACATTTTTAATTCCACCACCTAAAACCCAATGTTTATCGGTTAAGTTAGGACCAATTCCACCACCACCATCAGCTTTATGACAAGCAACACAATTGGTTTCAAAAATGGCTTGACCAGCTTTCAAATCGCTCAATTCTGTGAGAACAGTAACTGTATTGAAATCAACTAGATCTTTAGCTGTTTTTTTATAGGTTTCAATATCAATTTTTGCTTGAGCAATTTCAGCATCTAACTCTTCATATTGATCCTCTCCATTAAACACATGATATCTAACTAAGTATATTGCTCCAAAAATAATAGTAGCATAGAAACCATATAGCCACCATGGTGGTAAATCATTATCCAGCTCTTTTATGCCATCATAATTATGATCTAGAATGATATCATATTCTTCTTCAATTGGTTTTGAACCTAATAGTTTTAAATAAGTTTTCTTAACCCAAAGTGCTAATTTGGAAGGCGCATTTTGTTTTGCATCATATCTAGCTTTTGCTTCTGCGTCTAAACTTTGATATAAGATGTTACCTATAGAACCTACGATAGCTTCTACAGCGATAATGATTAGCAATACTAAAAATAAGAAGAGTAAAACAAGCGGTTCTTCAATAAATGCTGGTTTGTCACCAGAGTCAATAAAGTATTCTACGACTCCGAAAATAATGAAGAATACAAGAGGTACTCTTATCCAAGATGGGAAAAACTGTCTCATAATTCTGTGGTGTTTTGGTTATCTAAAGGAATATGACTCACCTTTTTGATGTAGTCTTTTTTTGCAGTAATTACCCACCAAAAGAGGATGACGAAAAAACTGAAAAATATGAGTAAGGAAATCATTGGATAGATTTCTATTCCTGTGATGCTTTCCATATGGTTTTTTACGAACTTTAGCATAATGAATTAGTTTTGAGTTGTTGAAACTTCAGCGTCTTTTACTTTAATATCAGTTCCAAGACGTTGTAAATAAGCGATAATAGCTACAATTTCCCTATTGCGCATTTCAATAAATTCTTCACCTCCAGCTTGTTTATCTGCTTCATAGGTTTGCGCAAAATCTGGATCGGTGTAAAGATTCTTTTCAATTTGAGTTCCTTGGTCTTGCATTGATTGTTGCGCATTAGCAATGTCTTCATCGGTGTAAGGAACGCCTAATGATACCATAGCTTTCATTTTAGCTTCGGTTTGTGATTTATCAAGTTCATTTCTTACTAACCATTGATAAGCAGGCATAATAGAGCCAGATGAGGTACTCTGTGGATCATACATATGATTTAAATGCCAGTTGTCAGAATATTTACCACCGATGCGATGTAAATCTGGTCCTGTGCGTTTACTTCCCCAAAGGAATGGATGATCATACACAAATTCTCCAGCTTTTGAGTATTCTCCATAACGCTCAACTTCATTTCTAAAAGGTCTAATCATTTGTGAGTGGCAACCTACACAACCCTCTCTTATGTAGATATCTCGACCTTCTAATTCTAAAGGGGTATAAGGTTTTACACTAGTAATGGTTGGGATATTAGATTTGACCAATAATGTTGGAATAATTTGAACAATACCTCCAATTAGAATAGCAATTGTAGCAAAAATGGTAAGTTTTATTGGCTTGCGCTCTAACCAGGTATGCCAACCTTCTCCAGCAACACGTTTCTTTGACACTCTTTGTAGTGCAGGTGCTTCTGCGAGTTCATCTCCAACTTTGCTACCATTCATTATGGTTATGATTATATTAACGACCATAATTAACATACCTACGATGAATAATGTACCACCTATAGCTCGCATCCAATACATTGGAATAATTTCAGTAACCGTTTCTAAGAAGTTACCATAAACTAACGTTCCATCTGGGTTGAATTGTTTCCACATAGCCCATTGTGTAAAGCCAGCAACATACATTGGAAGTGCATAAAAAATGATTCCTAAGGTGCCAATCCAAAAATGAAGGTTTGCTAATCCAGTAGAGTACAATCGTGTTTTAAATAGTTTAGGCACTAAGAAATAGATCATTCCAAAGGTTAGAAAACCATTCCAGGCCAAAGCTCCTACATGAACGTGAGCAATAATCCAATCTGTAAAATGAGCCATTGCATTTACACTTTTTAATGATAGCATAGGTCCTTCAAAAGTAGCCATACCATATCCTGTAATAGCTACTACCATGAATTTTAATACAGGATCTGTTCTTACTTTATCCCATGCTCCACGAAGTGTAAGTAATCCGTTGATCATTCCTCCCCAAGAAGGCATTATCAACATGACAGAAAATGCCACTCCTAGATTTTGAGCCCAACCAGGAAGTGATGTATATAACAAATGATGCGGTCCTGCCCATATATAGATGAAGATGAGTGACCAGAAGTGCACAATCGATAATCTATACGAATATACAGGTCTGTTTGCTGCTTTAGGAACAAAGTAGTACATCAGCCCTAAGAATGGCGTAGTAAGGAAGAACGCTACGGCATTATGACCATACCACCATTGTACTAAGGCGTCTTGAACTCCTGCGTATACAGAATAACTTTTTAATCCGCTTACTGGTAACTCTAAGCTATTGAAAATATGTAGTACAGCAACTGTAACAAATGTTGCTAAATAAAACCAGATGGCAACATACAAATGGCGCTGACGACGCTTTAAAATGGTTGCAATTAAATTCCACCCAAAAACAACCCAGATGATGGCTATAGCAATATCGAATGGCCACTCTAATTCGGCATATTCTTTTGATGTGGTGTAGCCTAAAGGTAATGTTATTGCAGCACCAACAATAATCAATTGCCAGCCCCAAAAATTAATTTTACTTAAAAGGTCGCTAAACATTCTAGCTTTTAGTAATCGCTGTGTTGAATAATAAACACCAGCAAAAATAGCATTACCTACAAAGGCAAAAATTACTGCATTAGTGTGTAATGGTCTTAAACGCCCAAAGCTTAACCAAGAAACGCCGTCGGTTAAATTTGGGAATAAAAACATAAAAGCTAGTAGTAATCCTACTAACATCCCGACAACTCCCCAAAGCATTGTAGCATAGAGGAAATTTTTTACGATTTTATTATCGTAATGAAACTGTTGTACTTCCATAATAATTTAATTAGTCTTTTTTTTATCAATAGATGGTTCAGGTTGCTCTTTGATAAGTTCATCCTCAAAGAGCATTCTAACAGAAGGTGTATAACTATCATCATACTGTCCATTTTTTACTGCAGTTATAAATGCAATAAAAAACACAACAGCTACAATAATGCTGATACTCAATAAAATATATATAACACTCATACCTATTAGAAGTTATGATTCAAAATTACGTTAGGTTATAGTCTTAGAATATGATTTTTATCATGTTTCAAAAAATTATATTGTCATAGAGAATACTTGAGTTTCAGGGTAACTATCATGTAGTCTTAGATCAAACCCCATACATACATTTCTAACAAACGGTTTGGCCATTTCGGGAACTTTCAAGACATTGTTTTCTATCAGAATTATGCCATCGTTTATCAATTCATCTAAAGTTTCTATAACTTGACTTAGTTTTGAGAATTTTGAGCATTCATTTTGCCAAGACGTTTCCATGTGACACATAATGTTTAAAATGTGTTGCCGAATTATTAAATCTTCATTAGTAAGAATATGACCTCTAAATACTGGAATATCACCAGATTCAACTAGTTCTTCATAGGCTTTAACGGTCTTAACATTCTGTGCAAACCCATACCAACTATCACTTATAGCCGACATTCCTAAACCAATCATCAATTGGGTTGTATTAGTGGTATAGCCCATAAAGTTCCTGTGTAAGGTTTTATTGCTTGCAGCTTTATATAGGTCATCTGTTTCTAACGCAAAATGATCCATGCCAATTTCTTTATAGCCTAAATCTGTAAGTAGTTTTTTACCAGTTTCATAAAGTGCTCTTTTTTGATTGCCTTTAGGTAAGTCGGCTTCATTAAAGCCACGTTGACCAACACCTTTTACCCATGGCACATGAGCATAACTATAAAATGAAATACGATCTGGACTTAACAATTTAGTTTTGTCAATGCTTTGTGTGATGGTCTCTAATGTTTGAAACGGTAAGCCGAAAATGAGATCATGACTTATAGATGTATACCCAATTTCTCGAGACCATTTTGTGACTTTTTCAACTTGTTCAAAGGTTTGGATACGGTGTATGGCGTGCTGTACTTTAGGATCATAATCTTGAATTCCAAAGCTTACGCGAGTAAAGCCTAAATGATATAGTGCTTTTAATTGATCTTTGGTTGTATTATTAGGATGACCTTCAAAACTAAATTCATAATTTTCATGGAGTATAGCTGGTTTTAATAATCCGTTAATAAGACGATCTAGATTATTAGCTGAGAAAAATGTAGGTGTACCACCTCCTAAATGAATTTCTTTTACTATAGGCTTTGAAGACATCAAGTCTAGGTATAATTGCCATTCTTTAAGAATAGTATCAATATATTTATCTTCTACTGAATGTCGTTTAGTAATGTGTTTATGACATGCACAAAATGTACATAGACTTTCACAGAATGGAAGATGAATGTATAAACTAATTCCTTGATCAGCATTACTTTCTTTAAAAGAAGTTTTGAAAGTTTCAATCCATTTATGTTTTGAGAATTGCGCTTCGTCCCAGAATGGAACTGTTGGATAACTTGTATATCTAGGGCCTGGAATATTATATTTTTTTATAAGTGTTGCGTTCATGATTTTGATAGTTTTCTTCCAATAAAATTTGTAGCAATAGTTGTAAACACAACAACACTAATTGAGCTCAACGGCATTAATATTGCAGCCACTACTGGAGCTAACTGGCCTGTAACAGCAAAATAGAGCCCAACTATGTTATAAATGAGAGACAAAACAAAACTCCATTTAATAATCTTAATTGCACTTTTAGAAGCGTCAATGAATGTATTGAGTTGGTTAAATTTTGTAGCATCCATGATAGCATCACAAGCAGGTGAGAATACATTTACATTTTCTGATAAAGCAATACCGATATTACTTTGTGCTAATGCACCAGCATCATTGAGTCCGTCACCAATCATGAGTACTTTAGCACCTTCAGTTTGATGATACTTGATATATTCTAACTTATCGTTGGGTTTTTGGTTAAAGATCAATTTTGTTTTTGTAGGTAACATTTTTTTGAGGTTCTCTAATTCTCCTTCATTATCTCCAGAAAGAATCACTAGATCGTAATGTTTTTTAAGGGTATTAAATAGTTTTGATAAACCTTTCCTGTAACTGTTGTAGAACGTAAATTTACCTTTGTAAGTATTATTTGTACTGATGTGTACAGTAGTGTTCAATACTTGATTTTCACTTGCACCAACAAAGCTTGCAGATCCTATTTTGATATTATCTTTGTTGTATGTGGCTTCAATTCCTTTACCTAGGTGCTCTTCAAAATGATTCAAAGAAACAATATCATTAGCATCTAAGATTTCGTAGAGTGATCTGCTAAGCGGATGATTTGAACCACGTAATGTGTTTTTTAGAAGTAATTCTTCAGTTTCGGTTAATGCAGCACCTTCATAATTTGCTGTACTTGTTTTGTTAGATGTTATGGTGCCAGTTTTGTCAAAGATTATAGTATTAATATCCGCTAACTGTTCAATAACTGCTGCATTTTTTACGTAGAATTTTAGCTTCCCAAAAATGCGTAGTAAATTTCCAAAAGTAAATGGTGCTGATAATGCTATGGCACAAGGACAGGCAATAATTAACACAGCCGTAAATACATTCATGGCTTTTGAAGCATCAGTAAATAACCAATAGGATGTTGCTATTACAGCAATACTTAATACTGCTATAGTAAAGCGCTTACTGATCTTATTGGTCAAAGTGTTAAAATGGTCTTCTTTACTTTTATTGAATACATCATTGCTCCATAATTGGGTTAGATAGCTTTGTTCTACAGATTTAATAGCCTCAACTTCAATAACTCCAGATGTTTGCTTGCCACCAGCAAATAGTTTGTCTCCCGAATGCTTACTTACAGTTTTGGATTCGCCAGTGACAAAACTGTAATCAATTCTAGCTTTTCCGTTTATAAGAATTGCATCAACAGGAATGAGTTCTTCATTTCTAATGATGAGTCGATCTCCCTTTTTTATATCATAAACTTGAATAGGAATTTCTTTTCTGTGAGTTGCTATCTTAGTAACTGCAATTGGAAAATAGGATTTATAGTCACGCTCAAAAGATAAGAACGTATATGTTTTTTGTTGAAAGAACTTTCCGAGTAATAAAAAGAATACAAGCCCTGTAAGACTATCAAAAAAACCAGATCCAATATTGAAGCTGATCTCAATTGTACTTCTTATGAATAATACAGCAATACCAAGCGCTATAGGAACATCAATGTTGAGTAGCTTTGCCCGTAAGCCTTTGTAAGCAGATATAAAATAATCTTGTCCTGCATAAAACACGACTGGTAACGAAAACGTAAACATCAACCAGCGAAATAGATGTTTATATTGTTCTAACCAGAACTCTTCTACTTCAAAATATTCTGGAAAGGATAAGAACATCACATTACCAAAAGCAAAACCAGCTATTCCTAATTTGTAGATTAATACTCTGTTTACATTTTGTTTTCCTGTTTTAAAATCGTCTAATGAGATATAAGGTTCATAGCCAATAGCACTAAGCAGTAAAACAACATCTTTAAGTGAATTGCTGCTCGTGTTATAAGTGATGCGAACTGTTTTCTTACCAAAATTAACTTGAGATGACGTAATATTTGGATTTAGTTTATTGAGGTTCTCCAAAATCCAAATGCAAGAACTACAATGGATATGTGGAATGTATAATGTAGTAATCTGTGTACTTCCATCATTAAACTCAATAAGTTTTTCTATGATACTTTCATCTGATAAGAAGTCATATTTGCCTTCTATTTCCTTTGGAATTGCTCCTGGAGATGTTTGTAACTCGTAATAGCACGTTAAATCGTTCTCAGAGAAAATCTCATATACCGTTTTACAACCATTACAACAAAAGTGTTTTTTATTGAAGGTTATAATTGTATGGTTACAATCATCACCGCAGTGGAAACAAGTTGTTTGTTCCATAATATTTGCTCATTTATACCTGATGCAAAGTTTGTAAATGAATAGACGTTATAATATGATTTTTATCATGTTTTGCGTATTTTTACAGTCCGTTTCTAAAAAAGAAATATGAGTAAATGTGAACAGTGTATCATACGTCAGTTTAATTCTTTAAAGGCATTGACTAAAGATGAGTTAGTACGTATATCTGGTTGTAAGACATCTCATACTATAAAGCGAGGCACTATCATTTTTGAAGAAGGCGAAAATATAAATGGTGTCTATTGTGTGAAGGATGGTATTTGTAAACTATCTAAACTAAGTGAAAATGGAAAAGATCAAATTGTAAAACTAGTTTTTAAAGGTGATCTATTAGGACAACGTTCGTTAATAGGAGAGGAGACTTCCAACCTTCAGGCCGTTGCTTTAAACGATATGGAAGTTTGTTTTATTCCAAAATCGGAAATTATTGGTGATTTGCAGAGAAATGCAAATTTTTCCATGGATGTGCTAAGACAAATGGCTCATGACCTAAAAGATGCTGACAATACCATTGTTAATATGGCTCAAAAGTCGGTTAAGAAAAGATTAGCAGATACGCTAGTTTATCTTTACGATAATTTTGGAATTGATGAAGAGTATTACCTTAGAGCTGTGTTGTCTAGAGAAGATTATGCTAACATTGTAGGTACTGCTACAGAATCAGCCATTCGTATTTTATCACAATTTAAGAAAGATGGTTTGATAGAAACCTCTGGTAAGCATATCTTAATTAAAGATTTGAAAGGCTTAAAAAATGTTCACTAAATAAAAACCTTTCAAGTTGTCACTCCTGAAAGGTTTTAAATACTAATTGCCTTTTATTTTAATCTAATCTGAAAGTACTAATCTCTTTAAAAGGATTAGTTTTTACTGACTCCATTTTTACTTGATAAGGTTTCCAAGACTCATTGTAAAAACTATTTGTTTTTTCTAATACATTGTTTACAGCATCTTTTGCATGTTCTATTAATGTATGCTCAGTTGAAGTTAAACCATTTTGACGAGACCCAACATACCAACTAGCAGTAGATAAACGATCTGTTACAGTTACCACAGAAGTGTTGGTTATACCTTGTCGCTTATCTTCTTTGCCAAGATAGCTATCAATAAGCTCATCAATTTGTTTAATAACATCTTTTGAGACCTTAATTTCCTCTTTGTATTGTTCTTTATCTAGTTTTGATAAATCAGACTTGTATTTAGTGGCAATTTGTTTGCTTTCAACCAATTGTTTTACAGCATCTGCTATGGTTTTTTGCATTAATTCAAGTGTTTTAGATGCAGTGTAAACCTCATTAATGTTAGCTATTGAAGTATTTAATCTTGGATCAGTATTCACTGTTACCATTGTTTCTGAGGTTTGATCTCCAAAATGAAGTACAGCTTTATAAGTGCCAGGTTTTACTGAAACACCTGAAGGTTCTCTAGTTTGTTTTCTTATAGTTCTTGAAGGCCAAGACACACCAGCTTCATTCATAAACCAAGTCCACTTGTACACACCAGTAGAGTCTGGAGCTTTCTGTTTTAATGTACGAATCAAGCGCTCACCATCATAGAGTTTCATAGTAAGTGAATCCCATTTTATTTCATTTGGCTTTTCTTCATCTGAATTATCATTATCTGAGTCTTCATTTGAATCGTCGTCTTCATCTTCTTTTTTCTGTTCATCTATTTTAACATAATACGAAAATCTAGCACCATAATTTCTGTTCTCACCATGATACATAGCATCGCCTCCAAATCGACTACCTGTAGGTTGTTGATAGGCCGCTTGATATGCTGTAGGCGGAGCGAATAATTCTAATTTTTGATTTATCAATTGTTTGTTCTTTGCTATTGCTCTCAACGGACGAATATCATCTAGTACCCAAGCTGCACGACCAAACGTTCCTATAATTAAATCGTGTTCTCGGGGATGAATAACTAGGTCTTTTACTGATACTGTTGGAAAACCTTCAGTCCATTTAGTCCATTTCTCTCCAGCATCAATTGAGATGTACAAACCATCATCAGTACCTAAAAATAATAAGTTAGATTCTACGGGATCTTCAACAATTGATAACGTGTAGCTTTCAACATCATCATTATCTACAATGCGTTGCCATGTTTTGCCATAGTCTTTTGTTCTATAGGCGTAAGGTGTATAATTAAAGCGTCTGTAATCGTTAGCGATTAAAAGTGCTTCGCCTTTATTTTTATTAGATGCTTTTATTTGAGTAATCCAACTTCCAGAAGGGAGTCCTTTAATGTTTTTTGTAACTTCGGTATAATCTTGACCACCATTTTGAGTATAATGTACTCGACCATCATCACTTGCTACCCAGAACATATTTCGTTCTAGTGTTGAAGGTTCGATCACTAAAATTGTACAGTGATTTTCAGCTCCAGTAGCATCCATCGTTAAACCTCCACTTTCATTCTGTTTTAGTTTTTCGGGATCGTTAGTTGTTAAATCCTCAGAAATTACAGTCCAAGTTTGTCCTTTATCAGTTGATTTATGCACAAATTGGCTTCCAAAATAGAGTGTGTTGTTATCAAACGGATCGATATTTATAGCTGCATTCCAATTGAAGCGAAGTTCAACTTCAGGATTTGGATGAGTAGGTCTAACCGTATAGTTATTTCCTGTTTGCCAATCATATCGACTCACATAGCCTTGTTGACTCATAGACCATCCAAAACGAGAATCATCACGATCGGGAACAACATCAAATCCATCACCAAAACTTATTTCTTGCCAATAACTATTTCTTATACCTTGCACACGCCATACATAGGCTGGACCTCTCCAAGAACCATTGTCTTGCATACCACCATATACATTATATGGGATGTCATTATCAACATTGATGTGGTAGAACTGTGCTACTGGTAAATTACCAATGAAGCGCCAAGATTTTCCACCATCTTTAGTGATATTCATGCCTCCATCATTACCGTCAATCATAAAATTACCATTAGTTGGATGTATCCACCACGCATGATGATCTGGATGTACACCATTGCTAACACCATAGGCTGGCATCAGTTGTTTGAAATTTTTTCCGCCATCTTCTGAAACATTCACATAAGTATAAATGGAGTAAACTCTATTTTCATTTTGGGGGTCAACATAGATCTCTGAATAATAAAACGGACGATTGCCTATATCGTTTTTATCATTAATCTTCTTCCAATTAGCACCTCCATCCTCACTTCTATAAAGTGCATTTTTTTTAGCTTCAACTAAAGCATAAACTACATTTGGTTTATTAGCTGCGATGGCAATGCCAATACGTCCTAATTCCCCTTTAGGGAACCCTTGTTTCTCTGTGATTTTTTTCCAGGTTTTTCCTCCATCATGTGTTATATGTAGACCTGAGCCTTCACCTCCAGATTTAAAGAACCATGGGTCACGCTTGTGTTCCCACAAGGCAGCTATAAGTTTGTTTGGATTTGTTGGATCCATTATCAAATCGGCAGCTCCAGTTTTATTATTAGCAAATAAGATTTTATTCCAAGTTTTTCCGCCATCAATGGTTTTGTAAACACCACGCTCAGGATGAATTCCCCAAGGAGAACCAATAGCAGCCGCATAAACCACATCTGGATTGGTTGGATCAATGATTACACGATGAATGTGACGTGTTTTTTCAAGACCCATAAGCTGCCAAGTTTTACCTGAGTCTAAAGACTTGTATATGCCATAACCACCATTTAAGCTGTTTCTTGGATTACCTTCTCCTGTACCGACCCAAATTACGCTAGGATTAGATTGCTGAATGGCTACTGCACCTATTGATCCTGTTGCTTCTTTTTCGAAAATGGGATCCCATTTAATGCCTCCCGATGTTGATTTCCATAAACCTCCAGAAGCAGTGCCAACATACATGATATCTGTATTGTTATGCACAACATCAATAGCCGTTACACGACCAGACATACCTCCAGGACCAATATTTCTTGGCTTCATATTTTTTACTAAATCGAGAGAAAATTCTTGAGAGAAAAGAGAAAATGATGCAAAAAGCAACATAAAGTAAAGTATTTTTTTCATTATGCTTTTGGTTTAGTTGGCTAAAGATAGTTAAACTAATTATACGATTTCTAAAAGAGATGTTAATGCTTTTTATTTCGATATAAATAGTCGTAATTTTATAGTGCAATGAAAGAAAAAGAAAATCACAGAAAAGGGTTTGTATTCAAATCTTACGAAGCTCCCAACCAATCACCTTTTGACAAACTCTTTGAAGTTTTTAAAGAATTGATTACGTACACATCAGGTGATTTTGATGAAGCTATTGATTGGCTTCGGCAGTTGGATAAGGAATATAAGCTTACAACTTCAGAATATACTATTGATGATTTTATAGAAGACTTAAAAAAGAAAGGTTACATCAAAGAAGAAATTGATCCAGATGGTAATGGAAGTATGGCAATTACGGCAAAAACAGAACGTGCTATTCGTCAACAAGCATTAGACCATATCTTTGGAAAGATAAAACGTAGCGGTCAAGGTAATCATAAAAGTAAAAGTCCAGGCATTGGTGATGAACACACAGGTGACTTTAGAAACTATCAGTTTGGAGATGCATTAGACAAGGTTTCTATGACTGAAAGTTTGCGTAATGCACAAATTAATCATGGTATTAACAATTTTAACATCACGGAAGATGATCTGGTGGTTGAAGAAACACTTCATAAATCACAAATGAGTACGGTTTTGATGATTGATATTAGCCACAGTATGATCTTGTATGGAGAAGATAGAATCACTCCAGCTAAACGTGTAGCTATGGCATTAGCTGAGTTGATTACAACGCGCTACCCCAAAGATACACTAGATATTATCGTCTTTGGAAACGATTCTTGGCAAATTGAAATCAAAGATTTACCATACTTGAAGGTCGGACCATATCATACCAATACTGTTGCAGGGTTGCAATTAGCTATGGATTTATTACGAAGAAAGCGTAATACTAATAAGCAAATATTTATGATCACTGATGGAAAACCAAGTTGTTTGCGTTTACCTGATGGGCAATATTATAAAGATAGCAACGGATTAAATCCGTACATCACGAACAAATGTTATGCTATGGCTCAGCAAGCTAGAAAGCTACATATTCCAATTACGACCTTCATGATTGCACAAGATCAATATCTCATGCAATTTGTGCAAGAGTTTACACGAGCTAACCAAGGGAAAGCATTCTATACAGGTTTAAAAGGATTAGGCGAGATGATCTTTGAAGATTACGAAACAAATAGAAAAAAAAGAATTAAAGGATAAAATGAAAATAGACACAATTAAAACATTAGGCGATTTAAAAAAAGCAGGTTATCAAACAAAACCTATTAAAGATGAATTACGTGATAATCTCATTACTAAAATAAAAAGTCGGGAGACAACTTTTGAAGGTGTTCATGGATATGAAAATACTGTGATTCCTGAATTAGAGCGTGCTATTTTGTCGAGACACAATATTAATTTGTTAGGATTACGTGGACAAGCAAAAACAAGACTTGCTCGTTTGATGTTAAATCTTTTAGATGAGTATATTCCTTATGTTGAAGGTTCAGAAATTAATGATGATCCCTTTCAGCCAATTTCAAGATTTGCAACTGAATTGATTACCAAAAAGGGAAATGAAACTCCAATCGCTTGGCTACATAGAAGCGAACGTTTTGCTGAAAAATTGGCAACTCCAGATGTTACCGTTGCAGATATTATTGGTGATGTTGACCCAATTAAAGCCGCTAATTTAAAGTTGAGTTATGCTGATGATCGAGTGATTCATTATGGTATGATCCCTAGAGCTAATCGATGTATTTTTGTTATCAACGAATTGCCAGATCTACAAGCTAGAATTCAAGTAGCACTGTTTAATATTTTGCAAGAAGGTGATATTCAGATTCGCGGTTTTAAATTGAGGTTGCCTTTAGATGTTCAATTCATCTTTACTGCCAATCCAGAAGATTATACCAATAGAGGAAGTATTGTTACCCCTTTGAAAGATAGAATAGGAAGTCAAATTTTAACACATTATCCTGTAGATATAGAAACGGCTAGACTAATTACTAATCAAGAAGCCAAATTAGTGGAACGTCAAAAAGAAAATATTATTGTTCCAGATCTAGCCAGAGATCTATTAGAGCAAATTGTATTTGAAGCTCGAGAGAGTGAATTTATAGATGCTAAAAGTGGTGTTAGTGCGCGATTAAGTATTACTGCATTAGAAAACTTATTGAGTACAGCTG
Source organism: uncultured Psychroserpens sp. (assembly GCF_947503375.1). Taxonomy (GTDB): domain Bacteria; phylum Bacteroidota; class Bacteroidia; order Flavobacteriales; family Flavobacteriaceae; genus Psychroserpens. The sequence continues at coordinate 272,437 of NZ_CANNDQ010000002.1, read as the reverse complement.
AGCGTCGTTCCTTAAAAGCTGGTGATGATCAAACGATGTTAAGGTTAAGTGATTTTGTTGGTGTTATCCCTTCAATTACAGGTAAAGTAGAATTGGTTTATGAAGGTGAACAAGAAGGTGCAGCTGTAGTAGCATTTAATTTGATTGGCGAAGCAGTTAAGAGTTTGTTTCCTGAGTTTTTCCCAACGATCGAAAAACTAAAAAAGGAGGAAGATGAAACCCCTTACGATGATATTATCTCATGGTTTTTTAATCAACAAGACGGTTTTGAGATTCTTGATGATTTAAGAGACAAAGAGTACAAAGCGTTACTCGATGCCATTTCACCTTTAGATGATTTATTAGGGCAGTACCAACCAAATTTGAAAAAAGAAGAGAGTTATTTTGTAAAAGAATTTGTGCTTTGGGCATTGGTAGAGTTCAAACAGTTAAGTAAGTATCGCTTTACTGAAGGAATTCAATTTAAAGATCCTTATGGAAGTTTTATAAGTGGGATATAAACTATAAGGGAAGCAATTTGCTTCCCTTTTTTATAATTTCTTTGGCTTGAAAACCCACCATACTTCTCCATTCTTTGGACTAAAACTTAAGCGTAGTTCACCTAATTCGCTTGCTATAATATATTTATGTTTGATGTCTAAATACATTCCATTCAAACTAGCATTATATTTTCCATCGCTATAATTAAATACAATGCCATTACTTAATTTAAAAACTAGATTTTTATAACCTTTATTTTCGTTAGAATCGGTAATGTCAACTTCTGCAGTGATACCATTTGATGCATAATTATCCTGAATTGAATTGGTTTTTCCGAAATTGGCAGTTAAAGCTAACTCTACTTTTCCGCTATCTAAATAGTAGATATCTTTTTGCTTTTTATAAGTTGGATGTACAACTAACTTATACTTTCCATCTATTAGATATGTTCGTGGTGTTTCACTATAGCGCATAACTACATAATGGTGCTCATTTTTTAATTCAAAAATCGTTCCTGGTGGATACATGATAACATCTTTGGCATCTGTGCCTTTATGAATTTTTAAATAGGTCTTTTGTGCAAAGCCTTGAAAGCTAATTACTGTAATTAAAAATGTTAAAAAGGTGGTTAAACGTAGTCTAACAGTATTAAGGTCATTTGGTTGTGTTCTTAAAAAGTTCATGGTATTATAGTTTTTGTTATTGAATTCTATTTTTTTCATCTTCTATACTTGTTTTGCGTTTTCTAGCCTTTTTTATTTCATCTCTACCAAAATTGTAGGTTAAGTTGAAACGTACTTGTCTACTATCATTACCACCATTACCTTGTATAAATAAATTTCCAAATCGGGTTGTACCTTTCCAAGGCGATGTGAATAAGATGTCATTGAAACTAAGTCTAGCTGTTAATTTCTTATCAAGAAAGTGTTTTTGAAATGCGAGATTTAAAGATCCTAAACTTTTTGTTTCGTATGTACCTCCCCAAACTGAAGGAGAACTATACCAACCAGAAACTTCAGCAGTAAACGTTTTAGAAACTTTAAAAGTATTTTGTGCATATAAGCTTAGTGTATTTTGGTCAATAGAAACAAAATCTGGATTGGTGGCTTCAAAAATACTGCGATACACATTCATACTAAAATAGACATTCCACCAATTATTGAATTTGGTAGGATACGAAACTCCCAAATTGATTACTTTTTGATTTGCAACATTTTTTGTGATGATGAAGTTAGTATTATCTTGACCAGCCTCGGTAACTTGAGCAAAGAAATCACTAATAAAACTATAGCTTAAGGAGGTGGTCAATCTGTAATTATAGGTGTGAGACAATTTTATATTATCAGTGTATTGTGGTTGTAAGAAAGGGTTTCCTTGTCTAAATGATAATTCATCTATTCTGTATTGGAATGGATTTAGGTTTTGATAATTAGGGCGCTGAATACGTTTACTATAATTGAGTGCTAGGCTGTTTTTTCGGTTGAATTGATATGTAATGCCTCCACTTGGGAACCAATCTGTATAATTGCGTTCCACTCGGTTATTTTGATTGGCTTGTAAGCTTTCAAGTTGACCATCAGATATGGTGTTTTCCATGCGCAATCCAAATTGGATGTTTACTTTTTCAAACGCTCTATTGTAGTTAAAATATGCAGCATTAATTTGTTCGTCGTAATCAAAGTCGTTAGATTGACTTGTATCTAATACATTACCACCACTAGATCTGTCAAATGCATCAAAGCTATTCTCGGTATTTACTTTTGAATACTTAACTCCTAAACTCAATATGCCTTTTAAGAAATTTTGTTTGTAATCGGCTTGAGTTGAGAAAATTGAGATATTTATAGGTGTATCAAAAAAAACGATATTTTCACTTAATACTTGTGTTTCATTACTGTTGAAGTATTGATTAGGTTGTAGGTTGGTTCTATCACTTTTATATTTTCCAAAGTCTAGATCAAGATTTAATGAATGACCTAGTGTATCTTTAAATCTGTAATTTAAGTTGGTATATAGATTTGAAGTTTTGCTTTCTGTATCGCTAGCTGCTACTAATACTTGCGAAGGGTTTGTATTACCGTTTTCAATAATAGGTGTTCTTGAATCACTTTCTGAGTATGATGTATTGAAATTCCCAGTAATAATAATTCCAAATGTTGACTTCTTGCTTGTATAGTAGTCAAAACCAGTTCTAATATTGTTGTTTTTATTATCAAAAACACTTTCTGTTCTAGCATCAAAAATAATGTTATTTTGCAAGCGATATAGATTTATAAAACTTGTACTCTTACCAAAACGATTACTGTATGTGCCATAAAGACTAGTTTTTTTAGTGCGATTATTAAATGATATAGAATTATTTATTCTTGCAAAATCACCAACGGTGATTCCAGAAGCCATACTTCCATTTGTGCCTAGGGTTTTATCTCGCTTTAATATAATGTTTATAATTCCAGCATTACCTTCGGCATCGTATCGAGATGATGGTTGAGTGATGATCTCTATCGCTTCTATATCACTAGCTTGTAGTGTTTTAAGATAGTTAACTAAATCTTGACCTCTTAATACTGAAGGTTTGTCATCAATAAATACCAATACTCCAGCTTTGCCTTCTACAATAATAGTATCTGAATTATCAATAATAATTCCTGGTGCTTTTCTTAATAATTCAAATCCAGAATCACCTATAGCGTTAGTGGTATTTGCTATATTAAAAACAGTTTTGTCTGCCAGAACTTGTATCATAGGCTTTTCAGCAATTATAGTGACCTCATCAAGGGTTTCCGTATCAGTTTCTAAGATTATGCGATCTAAAGTTGTATCACTATCAAAAACATTAAATGGTTGTGAAGTGTAATCTACATAGCCAAGACTGGTAATAAATAATTTGTAGTTGCCATTAACAATCTCTTTAATTTGAAATCTCCCAGTTTCGTCAGTAATGGCTGCTTTAACGAAAGCATTGTGTTCTGTAGTTAATACAGAGACAACCGCAGAAACTATCGCTTCACCATTGTCGTTTTTTATATTGCCATCTATAATGTGTTGTGTAAAACCAAATGATGTGCATAAAAGTGAAATGAATAATAAACATGATTTCATAATATTTGTATTTTAATTGTGATACAAATATGTCATCTAATTGTAAGTGATGCACTTACAAACTGTTGAGTTGAGCTATGGGTCGATGAATAGACTAGGTCAATTCGTCTTACTATAGGGCGATTCATCTGAAATAGTAATCTACTCAATGAGAATAATGTTAATTTAGATGATATTAAAAGCAAATACGATGCAAACCAGTTTTTTTAAAAAGCCAATTTTTGGAGTCCGTGTTGGAGAATTATTAGCATTTATAGCATTCTATGTGTTTATGGCTGTGTTTTATTACGTAACATTATGGGCCAATAGGCAAGGGTTTAGTGATAAAAATGATAAGCTGTTTGGAGATCTTATCATTTTTATTGACGATAGTGGTCTAGATTATATATTGAAATTCATTATCACTATTCCAATATGGTATTTACTATTTAAAGTATTGAAGCATTGGTCTTTAAGCAAGCGCTTGTTATTACACGTCATTTTATTACCAACTTTTGTTATTGTTTGGCAACAATCTTACTATTACATAACTGAAGTGGTTAAATTTTACCATTTGCAAGGCTCAGGAAAAGTTTGGGACATTTACATACCTGCATTATTTTATATTTTGCAATTTGGTATTTTACATGCTTACAATTATTACAGAGAAAATCAGAAAAAGATAATTGTTGAGGGTGAACTTAGAAATGCTGCTTTAAAAAGTGAGCTGTCTGCAATTAAGGCACAATTGAATCCACATTTCTTATATAACATTTTTAATACAATAAGTGCCTCTGTACCTCCAGAGAACGAAAAGACCAGACATCTTATTGCTGAATTATCAGACTTGTTTCGCTATCAATTGAAAGCATCTCAAATAGAGCTAGTACCACTAAAAGAAGAGCTGAAATTTGTTAAAAAATACTTAGATCTAGAAAAAGAGCGTTTTCAAGAACGCTTAGAAATCAATATCGATGTTGATGCGTCAATCATGGATGAGCTTATACCACCAATGCTATTACAACCCTTGGTTGAGAATTCAATTAAACATGGTTTGTCATCTTTAATTGAAGGTGGAAGTATTTCAATTTCTATCCATAAGAAAAACAATAAATTGGCATTTGAAATTTCAGATAGTGGTATAGGTATAAGAAATAAAGCTCAAGTTTTTGAGAAAGGAATAGGATTGACCAATACACGATTGCGATTGGAAAAAATGTATCAGACAACTTTAAAGTTGGCAGATAATAAACCTCAAGGACTTAAAATAAGCTTCGAATTATGAAAAAAGTAGTTATTGTAGATGATGAAGCATCTGGTCGAAAATTGATTAAAGAATATCTTGAAGATTTTAATAACTTGATCCTTTTAGGAGAAGCAAATAATGGTGTAGATGCAGTTAAAATTATTAATGAGTTCAAGCCTGATTTTGTATTCTTGGATATTCAAATGCCAGGAATGACAGGATTTGATGTATTGACACATTTGGAAGAATTACCTCAGATCATTTTTTCTACAGCTTACGATCAATATGCATTAAAAGCTTTTGAGGTTCATGCTGTTGACTACCTATTGAAGCCTTATACTAAAGAGCGTTTCAAGATAGCTGTAGAACGATTATTTAAGTCAAATATAGAGAATACAGCAAGACCTCTAGCAGAGAGCTTATTTATTGAGAGTTCAAAATATCCAGAACGTATTTTAGTTCAAAAGCACAATAAGCTCATTACTATTCCTATTGATGAGGTTATTAGAATTGAAGCTTACGGTGACTATTCAAAATTAATCACCAAAGCCGATGTGTTTTTAAGTAATTATGGAATTTCTACACTTGAAGAAAAGCTTAATAGTGCTATTTTTATTCGCGTTCATAGATCCTCAATTATTAATTTAAACAAAGTAAAGGAGCTCAATAAATATTCAAAGAGTTATGATGTTACCATGCAAAATGATGATGTAGTGCGTGTTAGTAGAGGATACATGGATAATATTAAAAAACTGATGTATTAACTTTTGAATAAATGCATTGGGTTGGTTTCTCCGCGTTTTAAATTTTCACACATGAGTAAAGCTTTATCAATTCGTGTTTGACTATTTTTGATTCTTATAACGGTGTAGATAATACTTCTTTTTTTTCCTGCTGTTAAGCTTTCAAAAATCTCAAAGGCTTCGAGTTCACTTTTAAAGACAGCATCGAGTTCTTCAGGCATATCAACACCATATTTAGAAGTGTCTTCCAATAATTGCATTTCAAAATAGTCGTTCAAAAAAACACCTAGTTCCTTTTGTAAGCGCTTACCAAACATCATTTTGTAATCATCTGTATTTTTATCTTTTTTAATAGCAGCATAGAATTCAATTGTATTTGTTTTAAACGTTGCTTTAACTTTAACACGGAGTTGTTTTGCCTTTGCAAATGGTTCTGCTATTTTATTAGGAATAAAAAGATGATATTGATCTAATAAACCTATCGTGAAAATGTCACTTTTTAATGTTACCAATTTCCTTTACTTTTTATGTTAGCTTCACAGAGCTGAATGATTTCTATAATTCTTTTTTGACGCGTAGCTTCTCGTTTAGCACTATTCAACCAATATAAATAGCCTTTTCTATACGATGGCGCAAAATTTTTGTAATTGTTAAAAGCCTTTTTATTTGTATTAAAAACTTTTTGAAGATCTTCAGGAATAACTTCATTTTCAATATGATCTAAAGCGGTCCAACCACCATTTTGTTTTCCTATTTCAATACTTTTTAGCCCGCTTTCGTGCATTAATCCTTCAGTTATCAGCGTTTTAATATATTTCTTGTTTAAGGCACTCCAAACACTTTTGGGATTTCTAGAACAAAAGTATTGACGACGTTTGCCATTGCCTAGACTTTTAACTGTAGAATCTATCCAACCATAGCACAATGCAACTTTTACAGCTTCTTCCCAACGCATGGATGGCTCTTTGTTTTCAACTTTGAAGAAAATTAAGTAAATACCTTTAGTTTGCTCATGATTTTCATGTAACCACGCTCTCCATTCGGTGTCAGTTTTAAAATAATATTCTTTTATTTCAGACATTAGTTTCTCAGGATTTCATTTGGAAATACAACAACACTTTCAAAACCATCTTTACCAACTGAAGCTATACCAAAATAAAAATTATCTATAACGATACCTTCTAAAGTAAAGTCCGAAATATTTCCAACATATCTGCTATGATCCCAAGTTGGAGAAGTAGTATCTCTCCAATAAATTTTATATCCTACTGCACCTTCAACCAAACTCCACTTTAACCTAGCAGAAGCTTCAACAATACCACCAATAGCAACCTTGGTTGGAGCAGGAGGAGCAGAAGCTATACTTGCCATAGTGATAGCATTAACAGCTGTAAGTTTTTTAGTATAATCAAAATTTACGTGTTCAAAGGTATCACCATAATTAATACCATTCTCGGTTCTTATATCTTGATGTTGTTGTGTGTAATTTTCATGAGCTTCCATAATTCTAATTCCAGGAAAACCAGCATCATTAAACGGTCTGTGGTGACCACCACGTCCAAAGCGATCTAATCGATACACCATCATTGGGTTCATTTCTGGTAAATAGATTTTTGTTGCTTGATGTACATAGCGTGCAAGTTGTCTAGAAATTCCATCAACTTCTCCACCATAAAAACGTCTTGATCGTCTTTGAGCTTCAGTTTCAGTAGGAGAAACAGGTTCAGAAAATATTCTGAAGGTACGATTGTCTATCACACCATCTACCCCTTTAATATTGCCAATCATATCGTTATTGAGTACACCAATAATATTCCAATTGTTTTCTTTTGCATAAGCAGCCAAACCTTTACCACCAAATAACCCTTGCTCTTCACCAGACAAACCAGCATAGATGATGCTACTTTCAAATTGATATTTTGAGAGTACTCTAGCGGCTTCAATAGTTCCTGACATACCTGATGCATTATCATTAGCACCAGGTGAGTCTGAAGTGAAATTATTTGGATCACTAACACGAGAATCTATATCTCCGCTCATGATGATATAATTATTTGGGTATTTTGTTCCTTTTTGCACAGCTACAACATTCACAACCCAAACATCTTTTGTAATGCGATCGTTTTCACCTTGTTTCACTAAATTTTTCTGATAAAACACATCAAGACAAGTATTACAATCGTTAGATATGGTTTCAAATTCCTGTTTTATCCAACGTCTGGCTGCACCAATACCTCTAGAATTAGAAACAGTATCGCTAAGCGTGTGTCGTGTACCAAAATTAGCCAGTGTTCTGATATCGCTTTTGATCCGTTCAGCGGAAACATTATCAATGATATCATAAATTTTTTGATGAGTTTGTGCTTGATTGACAATTGAAAATAAAAGTGCACTAACTACTATTAAGTATTTCATAGCATTTACTTTTTATAATTAAAGGCTATGATTTCGGCTCCGCCTTCACCATTTTTAATATTTACAAAAACATTCATTTCATTATCATTTACTTTTTCGAAGGTCATTCCTTCAAAAACTACTTTATTAGCTGTTATTTCTTTTAAAGGAAAATCTACAGTTTCGTTTTTACTTTCCCAACCTTTTAATTCATTATCAAAATGTTTTAGTTGAAGTACTAATGTATTTTCTACCTCTCTGATGATTTCAATTTCATAAAATGATACTTTGCCATCAGTAATGAGTTTAAAGGTTGCCATCATTGAGCCTCCAGAAGGTTCGCTCCAGTTCTCTTCTACGTGTCCGCCAAAAGCTTCACCTTTCCAGTTGCCAGAAATCCATTTGATGTTTTCTAGTTTTGGTTCTAGAATCTTTTTATTATGCTTGATAGCTGCTTGATTTTGAGCAGATAATGATATGCTAAACAAGAAGACTATTATTAATACATATTTCATTTTTTATGTTTTAAATTAAACATGTTCTTTATTATAAGACGTTCGAAAATGGGTTTAGGAGGACATATTAGTTGTTTAATACATTGGGTTATTGAATGAATGTTACTTTTTTAATTTTTCCATTTTCAACCTCATAAATGGCAACAGCATGAAAAATTTGTCCATTTGCTGTTACTTGTTCTTCATCAATAACTTTGTTGCCAATTACGATTCGTTTTTTTATATATGCGTTTAAATCTGGAGCATTTTTAAACCATTCCGAATAACTTTTTCGCATTTGCTCATACCCATCAGTACGAAGCTGATTAGGATAATTATAAAGCTTTACATCTGTGGCGTAAGTTGCCATAAATGCATCAATGTTTCTAGCATTATAAGCATTTAACTGTTTCTGGACTATAGCTTCAACACTTGTAGTTTCAGCAGTATTGGTTGAGGTTGTAGTTTCTGATTCGCTTTTTTCTGTTTTTGTACCTTCTGCATTGGTTTCAGTTGTTGTACTAGAACCTAACTCTCCAGCAATCAATAACTTGTTGGCTTTATTATTTGCAACCAAACGTGTGATCTTGGTGATGCCGTTCTTGGATAGATCTGCGATTTGTTTCCAATTATTATCTTTTTGTAAGGTTAACTTATAAAGTTGATGGTCTTTACCAGAAAGAATGGTTTTACTATTTAACCAACAGATATCTTCAATACCTTCAATTGTATTTGCGATGACTTTGGTTTCTCCAGTTGTAGGATTCAATGATTTTATTTGCCATTGATTTGGGTCTTCTTTTGAAATATAACTTATCAAATTTGAATTTGGTATGCGATGAAATGATCGACCAACATTATTTTTAAATTTACGACTTCTGCCATCTTGAAGGTTGGTTACAAATAAATTTAGGCTTTCACCTTCAATCACGGCAGAGACAATAATGTACTCATCAAACCAAGTATAGTAGGCAACGACTAAATCTTGAATAAGTTCTGAAGATTCTCCATTTCTTAGACTATATGCATACAGGCGTTGTTTACCATCTTTATCTAAACGAACAGCAGAGACGGCATCTTTATTTGGTATTTTTATAGGTGTATATTCGCCACCTTCACTAAAGTTTAGCCACGTTTTTGAGTCATAATCCAGATGATATTTTGCAATATCTGTTTGACCATTTCTAGTTGATGCAAAAAGAATGTAACGATCATCTAAAAATGAGGGTTGATTATCATATCCTTCATTGTTAGATAAGTTTTTGAAGTTAGAAAGTTCATAGCTTCCATTGGTTATATCGAGATCAAATGCTAAAACTTCGATATTAGACTGCGAAAAATAGAGTAGAGGAATGGTAAAAAAAAATAGAAAAATATAATACTTCATAATTTATGATATAGTTTTTCTAAAGATACTAAAAAAGCCAATTCAACTTAATGAATTGGCTTCCGTTTTTAAAATTGAATTAGCCTAAAATTTTAAAAACAATACTTATTCTCAGCTTTCACTTTTTCAGCAATCTCATTACGTAAGTCAACTATGTCTGGATAATTTTGATATTTCGTAAATCGTTTTAATCCCATTAGCATCATACGTTGTTCATCACCTTCAGCAAAAGAAATGATACTTTCTTTTCCTTTACCTTCAACAATACTAACTGCATTGTATAGGTACAATTTGGCCATTGCTATTTGTACTTTTTGAGCATCTTCGCCAAAACGTTTCGCATTTTTTTCAGTTCTTAGAATCGTTGACTCAGCCATATAGATCTCAATTAAGATATCAGCAGCAGCAATTAGTAATTGTTGGTGCTCTTCTAGGTCTTGACCAAATTTTTGTACAGCTGCACCAGCTACCATTAAAAATACTTTTTTAAGTTTAGCGATCATGGCTTTCTCTTCTGAAAACAATTCAGAATAATCTGGTGTTTCAAATGAAGGAATACCCATTAACTCTTCTTGTACTTTCATTGCTGGATTCAATAGGTCTACATGACCTCTCATAGCTTTTTTTACCAACATGCCTACAGAAAGCATTCTGTTGATCTCATTGGTGCCTTCATAAATACGCGCAATACGAGCATCTCTCCAAGCAGCTTCCATTGGTGTTTCTTCAGAAAAGCCCATGCCTCCAAAAATTTGGATGCCTTCGTCTGCACAGTTTTGAACGTCTTCAGATACGGCTACTTTTAAAATAGAACATTCTATAGCATACTCTTCAACGCCTTTAAGTTCGGCTTCTTGATGTGAGTTACCAGAAGCTTCACGAATAGCAATACGATCTTCAATATTTTTAGCGGCTCTATATGTAGCAGATTCACCAGCATAAGCACTAGTTGCCATTTGAGCTAATTTTGTTTTAATAGCACCAAAATCGGCAATTGGTGTTTTAAATTGTTTACGTTCATTAGCATAGTTTACAGCATAGCTTAAGATACGTCTCTGCGAATCTAGGCATGCAGCAGCTAATTTTATTCGACCAACATTAAGTGCATTCATAGCAATTTTGAATCCATTGCCTCTTTCAGAAAGCATATTTTCAACTGGTACAACTGTATCGTTAAAAAATACTTGACGTGTAGAACTTGCACGAATCCCTAATTTGTGTTCTTCTTCACCTAATGTGATTCCGTTTGAAGGGTCGTTTTCTACAATAAAACCAGTAATGTTTTTATCGTCCTCAATTCTTGCAAATACAATGAATAACTTACAGAAACCTGCATTTGATATCCACATTTTCTGTCCGTTGATCTTATAAGATTTACCATCTTCAGATAATTCAGCCGTAGTTTTACCTGAGTTTGCATCACTACCTGCTCCAGGTTCAGTTAAGCAATAGGCACCAAACCATTCACCAGAAGCTAACTTTGGAACATATTTTTGTTTTTGTTCTTCGGTACCATATAGCGTAATTGGCATAGTGCCTATTCCTGTATGAGCGCCAAATGCAGTGCTAAAAGAACCAGTACCACTAGAGATGTAGTCACATGTTAAACACGTAGAAACAAATCCCATTCCTAAACCACCATACGCTTCAGGAACTGCTACACCTAAGAACCCAAGTTCACCAGCCTTTCGCATACACTCTTCAGTAAATGCATAATCTTTTTTCTCAAATCGTTCTCTATGTGCAATAATCTCACGGTCATTAAATTCCATAACCGCATCTTTCATCATTTGTTGCTCTTCTGAAAAATCTTCAGGTGTAAATACATCTTCACATTTTGTTTCTTTGACTAAGAATTGTCCGCCTCTTAGTATGTCTTTTTCTATTGCTTCCATTGCTATATTTTGTTTAATCCTTTTTAATTTAAAAATTCGAAAATTCCGCAGGCTCCTTGACCAGTTCCAACACACATAGTTACAGCACCATATTTACCTTTTATATTACGTTTTCGCATTTCGTCAAATAGTTGTACAGATAATTTTGCTCCTGTACAACCTAGCGGATGGCCAAGTGCAATTGCGCCACCATTCACATTAATGATATCAGCATTTAAATCTAATTCACGTATAACTGCTAAAGATTGTGATGCGAATGCTTCGTTTAATTCTATCAATTCAAGATCGCTTTGTTGTAATCCAGCTTGTTTTAATGCTTTAGGAATGGCTTTAACAGGTCCAATTCCCATAATACGTGGCTCAACACCAGCAGCTGCATAACTAACCAATCGGGCTATAGGCTCAATGTTTAGTTCTTTTACAAGGTCTTCACTCATTACCATAACAAAAGCAGCACCATCACTCATTTGAGATGAATTCCCAGCGGTTACACTTCCGCCTTGAGCAAAAACAGCTCGAAGTTTAGCTAATGCTTCCATATTAGTTCCTGCGCGAGGCCCTTCATCTTTAGTTACTGTATATGACTTTGTGGCTTTTTTTCCATTTTCGTCAATGTAGGTTTGATCGACTGTTATTGGAACGATCTGATCCTGAAAACGATTTTCTGCCTGTGCCTTTAAGGCTTTCATATGTGAGTTGTATGCAAATTCATCTTGATCTTCACGAGACACATTAAACTGATTCGCAACAGCTTCCGCTGTGTTTCCCATTCCCCAATAATATTCTTCATGACCAGCTTTTACAGTATCGTAGTTCAACTCTGGTTTAAATCCTGTCATTGGTACAGAGCTCATACTTTCTGATCCGCCAGCTATAATACAATCTGCCATTCCAGCTTGAATTTTTGCTGTAGCAATACCAATAGTTTCAATTCCGGAAGAACAAAAACGGTTTACGGTAACGCCAGGAACGTCAACGCTATTTAATCCTATTAAAGAGATAAATCTTGCCATGTTGAGACCTTGTGACCCTTCTGGCATGGCATTACCAACGATCACGTCATCAATTCTAGAGACGTCAAGGTTTGGTAATTCTTTCATCATATGCTGAATGGTTTCTGCCCCTAGTTCATCTGCTCTTTTAAAACGGAAGACACCTTTAGGCGCTTTCCCTACAGCTGTTCGATATGCTTTTACTATATATGCTTGTTTCATTTTCTTAGTTTCTTAAAGGTTTACCTTTGGTTAACATGTGTTGAATTCTTTCAAGAGTTTTACGTTCTGTGCAAAGTGAAAGAAATGCTTCACGTTCTAAATCTAGTAAGTATTGCTCGCTTACCAATGTTGGTTCTGAAAGATCACCTCCTGCCATAACGTAAGCTAATTTATTAGCTATTTTTTGGTCGTGTTCACTAATGTAGTGGCTAGCTTCCATAGCATCAGTACCTACTAAGAACATACCTAATGCTTGTTTACCTAGAACTTTTATGTCTCTACGTTTTACAGGTTGAGTATAGCCTGCATCAGCCATTAATTTAGCATGGGCTTTGGCTGTTGCAATTTGTCTATCTTTATTTACAACTACAATATCTTTTCCTTTTTGAAGCACTCCTAAATCGAACGCTTCATACGCAGAAGTGGCTACTTTTGCCATACCAATAGTTAAGAAGTATTCTTGTAACACATTTAATTCTACATCGCCTTTTCTAAAAGTGTCTTGCGCTCTTAATGCCATTTCTTTAGAGCCGCCTCCACCAGGAATAACACCTACACCAAATTCTACTAATCCAATATACGTTTCTGCTGCTGCTACTACTTTATCTGCGTGCATCGATAATTCGCAACCACCTCCTAATGTCATTCCGTGAGGAGCAGATATTGTAGGAATAGCCGAATAGCGCATACGCATCATCGTATCTTGGAAATATTTGATGGCCATGTTGAGTTCGTCATATTCTTGTTCTGCTGCCATCATGAAAATCATTCCTATGTTTGCACCAACAGAAAAATTTGCAGCCTGATTTCCAACGACTAATCCAGCAAAATCTTTTTCAGCGATATCAATAGCTTTATTCAATCCAGCCAATACGTCTCCGCCTATTGTATTCATTTTGGATTGGAATTCGACATTTAAAATTCCATCGCCTAAATCTTCAACAACTACGCCTGAATTCTTATAAACTTCATTTGATTGTCTGATATTATCTAAAATGATAAAGCTATCTTGATCAGGTATTTTTTCGTGGACTTTCTTTGGAATATCATAAGCATAAGTTGCGCCATTTTTTACAGTATAGAATGATGTGTTACCAGACGCTAACATTTCATTTACCCATGCGTTAGGTTGAAGGCCTTCGGCTTTCATTATTTCAATTCCTTTTTCAACGCCAATGGCGTCCCAAATTTGGAATGGACCATGTTCCCAGCCAAAACCGGCTTTCATGGCATCATCAATTTTATATAAATCGTCTGTGATTTCTGGAATTCTATTGGATACATAAGCGAATAGGGCAGCAAAACTTTTTCGATAGAATTCGCCTGCTTTGTCCTTACCAGAAACCAAAACTTTGAAACGATCTACTACTTTATCAATTGACTTTGTTAATTCTAATGTTGCAAATTTTGCTTTTTGAGCAGAGCGATATTCTAAAGTATTTAGATCTAATGATAAAATCTCTTTCTTACCATCTGCCGAAACATTCTTTTTATAAAATCCTTGTTTTGTTTTACTTCCTAACCATCTGTTTTCCATCATGATATTAATGAACTCTGGAAGGTTGAATAACGCATGACGTTCGTCATTAGGGCAGTTTTCTCGTATACCGTTGGCAACATGTACCAACGTATCTAAACCAACAACATCTACAGTTCTGAATGTAGCAGATTTTGGACGACCAATTACTGGACCAGAAAGTTTATCTACTTCTTCAATGGTTAAGTTTAATTCTTTAACAGCATGAAACAAGCTCATAATACTAAAGATTCCTATTCTATTACCAATAAAAGCGGGTGTATCTTTTGCAATGACCGATGTTTTTCCAAGGAATTGTTCACCATACCCATTTAAGAATTCTAATACAGACGCATCGGTCTTAGGACCAGGAATAATCTCAAATAATTTTAAGTAGCGTGCTGGATTGAAAAAATGAGTTCCGCAGAAGTGCTTCTGAAAATCATCACTTCTTCCTTCACTCATAAATTTTATAGGAATGCCAGATGTATTTGAAGTAATTAAAGTTCCTGGTGTTCTATAGTGCTCTAGTTTTTCAAAAACTTCCTGTTTAATATCTAAACGTTCAACAACAACTTCCATAATCCAATCTGCATCTTTTACCTTTGCTATATCATCTTCAAGATTTCCTGTTGTGATACGATTTTTGAATGATGGATGATAAAGTGGTGCCGGTTTAGATTTTATTGATGCGGTTAACGCGTCATTAACCAATCTGTTTCTAACCATTTTGTCCTCTAAAGTCAAGCCTTTGGCTTTTTCTTTGTCATTTAGCTCTCTTGGAACAATGTCTAACAATAATACATCAACACCAATATTTGCAAAATGGCAAGCAATACCACTTCCCATTATACCTGAACCAATAATTGCTATTTTTTTTATTCTACGTTTACTCATATTATTTTACCGTGTGTTCTTTTTTATTATAAATCTGTTTATTAGAGATCATATTATTAATCACTTCTGCTACAGCATAAAAGTTTAATAATTCTTCTTCAGAAACATTATCTCGTATGGTTTCATTGAAAGTAATTACTCTTTCTCTTGAATATGCTCTTTTTTCTTTTCCAAATTCTGTAAGATGTATAATCACACCGCGACCATCATCAGGATTTGGTTTACGCTCAATCAACCCTTTTTCTTCCATAGTTTTAAGTGTTCGTGATAAGCTAGTCGCTTCCATTCCCATTTTCGGACCTAGTGAAGTTGAAGGTGTACCATTGTCTGGATCAATACTAAGCAAAGCAAAGCCAGTAGCCATAGTAGTGCCAAATTGTGCTGCTTCTTCATTGTACATTTTATTTACGGCTAACCAAGTGGTACGAAGCACATAGTCGATGGTTTTGTCTTTCATAGTCATGAATTTCTAAACCCAAATATACTAAAAAAATACTATGCACGCATAGTATTTTATAAAAAATTATGCACGCATAGTATTTTGCGAAATAAGAATTAGCGACTAACTAATTGTAATGATTGTTAATTATGGTTACATAAATATAAGAAATAATCTTTATTTAATATTCATTGCTTCTTTTCTTGATTTAATACTTAGTTTAGAATAGATATTACTGACATGGCTTTTAACAGTACTTATTTCAATATTATATTCTTCTGAAATTTCTTTATTCGATTTCCCAGACTGGACAAGTTTAAAGATCTTTCGTTCTTGGACACTTAATAATCTTAATTGATTGTTAGTTCGTTTCTGTTTCTGATTCATGTAGTAATTGATAAGAAAACCTAAAATGAAAAAAACAATACTTATGAAAATATATCTCAAACTTGAACTGTTTTCTTTTTTTGGGAATTTAGTTCTTAATTCCTTGAAATATGCGGAATCTTCATTGTTCCATTTTTTGAGATAACTTTCATAGAATTTTTGATTTTCAAAAAATGTAGTTTCAAATTTACTATTGTTAAGTGCATATAATGATACAATAGGATGTGAGCTTGTATCAGCAATATGTAGAAGTTTCTCGCACAATGTTTTATTAATGAACTCAACTTTTAGAGCATTATCATTTGCATCAGATTGCTCGCGCTGATGGATCATTTTTATTATTTTTTTTAAATCATTATTTGGTTGGTATCCTTTAATCGTATAGCCTTCAAAGAGGCTACTCTTATCTTTATTTTCTACATATACATAAGAATTAGAATTTGCAATAAAAAAAATATGATTTTCTTCTTTTCCACCGATGATTAGTGAAGCAGCTGGTGTGTCTTTTTTAGAGAGGTGAATCCTATATAGTTTGTCTTTTGAGGGTAATGCTTTTGTTGAAAAATGAAAACTACCTTGGTTGTCTATAGTGGTCTCAGCAATAATTATTTCATTAGACATGGTATACATATCATTAAATGTAGGAATATGTGAAAGGTAAACTACAGGTCTCCATATAGAGTCGAGTTGTAGTTTACCTTCTATTGATTGTTCGTTTTTTGATGTTGAAAGCGAAAAGCTATTGAAGCTTACTACTAGTGCTAATTGAAAAAAAAAATAGTTTTGTTAAAATAAATATAGCTGTAGTTGATTTGCATATTTCTAGCACTATTTAATTACTCATAAATGTTTGAATTGTTACTTCTCCAGATACATTTTTTGGTATAAGATGTACAATCCATTTGCCAGCTTTTGGATCGCTAATTTGCTTGTGCATTTGTCCGCAAACCAACTCACTCTTTTTTTCGCTAGATTTTATTAAGCTTTCAACTGAAAAATTACCCTTTTTATTGCCCTTTGGATCATGGATTTCAACAGTTAGATGACCAGATTTAATAGTGGTGTTAACAGCTATTTCAGCTATCTTTGTATCTTCAGAAACGTTTATTATTATTGCTTCTACATCTGAACTACCATTAAACTTAATAGTGCGACCAGTAGTTGTTGTGTCACAATTTGAATGACTGTTTTGATGTTGTTGTGCATTAATAAAGAGCGATAAAAACAAAAATAAGGTTGTAAATAAATAGACAGATTTTTTCATGATTGATAAAATTTAAAGTTCTTGAACCAAAGGTATTTATAGAAAAAGTAAATGAAAGATTTTTAGGTTTGAAAAAGGTACTAGAAAAGGACTAAAAATGTCTTAGAGCCTATAAATACTCAGTTTTAATTATAACTTTTAGTCTTTATCCATTCAAAGATCAGTGAAAATTACAGTAATACAAGTATTTATTTTTCACCATACTTTTCTTAAAATTTATATAAAAAAAGGCGTCTTGAATTAAGACGCCTTTTACATATTGTTCAACTTTAACTCTTAAGAGGCATTCATTTTTCCGCTAATAGCTCCAATTACGGCGCCAGTAAGCGCTGTCATAACTATAGATATTGCTAAGTCTACTCCAAACATTTCGTAAGTCATTTCAGAATTCATAGCCATATTGAAGAAATTATAGAATAGGGCCATGAAAAGTCCAATTACAGCCCCAGCTTTTGCGCCAGTGGCTAGCGTTGAAATTTGTGCCCATTTATTATAAATATAGGACATAAAGAGCGCAAATGTCATGCAACCTAATAGTATAAAAACCATTGTTTTTGAAGATTCCTCAGGTTGAGGAAAGAAATCTGCAAAGATAATTCCATAAAATAACCAGCCCAGCAGCCAGTTAACAATGCCACCAACTAAGCCAGCAACAATAAAAGTTTTTGCATTCATATTATTAATTTGATTAGTTATTATGATAAATATATACGATTTAACATAAATATTTACAAAATCAATAATATAGTTATTAAAAAGATATCAATAGTTTTGTATAGCCTATTAGGAGCGATAAATTTTGTTGTAAAGCTCTTTATAGATGCCCTTAATAGCATCTCGTTTCATTTTCATGGTTGGCGTTAAATGTCCTCCATCAATAGACCATATGTTTGGGGTAAGTTCAAAGCGCTTAATTTGTTCCCATTTTCCAAATTTGGCATTACATTTATCGATTTCTTTTTGGATTCTCTTTATGATGATTTCTGAATTTGCGATTTCAGCTTCAGACGAACCGATATTTTTCTCTTTACGTTCTATCCAATCTCTTACAAATTCAAAATTAGGTTGAATCAAAGCAGCAGGCATTTTTTCGCCTTCACCCACTACCATGATTTGCTCAATAAAACGGGATTGTTTGAGTTCATTCTCTAATAAAGTAGGGATAACATATTTTCCGCCAGATGTTTTAAACATTTCTTTTTTACGTCCAGTAATTTTAAGAAAACCTTCTTCATCGATCTCACCTTTGTCACCAGTATGAAAATAATCTCCAGTCATCACACTGTCTGTTTTTTCTTTGTCTTTGTAATAACCCATCATAACGTTTGGACCTTTGATAAGAAGTTCACCATCTTCGGCTATTTTTACTTCAACATTATCAATAGGTTTGCCAACAGTGCCAACTTTATACATTTGATTTTTATACAACCCAACTGATACAACAGGAGACGTTTCAGTTAAACCATAGCCTTCCATAATTTGCATTCCTGCTGCACAAAATATACGAGATAGCCTTGGTTGCAGAGCAGCACTACCAGAGACCATAGTACTTAATTCTCCACCGAGTGCTTCACGCCATTTGCTAAATATTAATTTGCTAGCTATGCTAAGTTTAAATTCATACCAAGCGCCATTTTGTTTGTATGGTTCCCATTGCTCTCCTAGTTTTACTGCCCAATGAAACAAAGCGCTTTTAATACCAGAAAGTTCTTCTGCTTTGGCCATGATTTTATCAAACACCTTTTCAAGTAATCGAGGTACAACACTCATCATTTGAGGTTTGATTTCTTTTGCATTTTCTCCAATTTTATCTAAACCTTCTGCAAAATAAATTGAAGCACCAGCATATTGATAAACATAAATTAGTACACGTTCAAATATGTGGCAAATTGGTAAAAAACTCAAAACCCTAGTTTCACCTTCTTGCAAAGGAACTCTGGGAGAGCTATCTAAGACATTACTGGTAATATTCCAGTGAGATAGCATCACACCTTTGGGCTTTCCAGTAGTACCAGATGTATAAATTATAGTTGCTAGCTCGTCAGGTTTTACGTTATCTTTTCTGGCTTCAACTTCAGTTTGTGTACTTTCATCCTCTCCTAACTTAAATAATTCAGAATAATGTTTACAACCAGTTATTTGGTCAAAAGAATAGACCTCTTTTAACCTTGTATTTGCTTTGACTTTATTGATCTTATTTAAGACTTCTTCGTCAGAAACAAAACAGTAAATTGATTCACTGTGGTTTAAGACATATTCATAATCCTCAGCAGAAATTGTTGGGTATATAGGAATTGTTTGCGCGCCAGTTTGCAATACACCAATATCCATAATATTCCATTCGGTTCTATTAGTAGAAGATATTATGGCTATTTTATCATTCTTATTAACTCCTAATTTTAATAAAGCTCTACTTACCGCATTTGCTTTATCAATGTATTCTTGAGTTGAAGTTTTTTCCCATTTACCATTTTTTTTTGTCACCAAAGCCGAATCTGTTGGTTTGTGCTCTAATTGGTAATACGGAAAGTCGAAAAGTCTAGAAATCTCTGTCATTAATTCTTAAAAGCGTTAATCTATGCAAAATAAGAAATATAATAAGATTATCAAAGATTGACCTTTAGTTGTTTTCAATCCATTTTCTAGCATTTACAAAAGCTTCTAACCATGGAGAAACCTCATCTTTTCTATTGTCTGGATAGTAAGCCCAATTCCATTGAAATGTAGAACGCTCAATATGAGGCATCGTCGCAAGGTGACGACCAGTTTTATCACATAACATAGCTGTGTTGAAATCTGAACTATTTGGATTAGAAGGATATTCTGTATAACCATACTTAGCGACAATATTATAGTTGTCTTCTGAATACGGTAAGTTGTATCGACCTTCACCATGACTTATCCAAACGCCTAGCGAACAACCTGCTAAACTTGACAACATTACAGAATTATTTTCTTGAATGGTGACTGAAGTAAATGCGCTTTCGTGTTTTTTTGATGTATTGTAAGTGAGTTTTCCATGAACATCGTGGTCTGGATTCATTAATTCAAGCTCCATCCAGAGTTGAGCACCATTACAAATACCAATAGAAAGCGTGTCCTTTCTTTTAAAGAACTGTTTTAAAGCTGCGTTTGCTTTTTCATTGTATAAAAATGCACCAGCCCATCCTTTGGCAGACCCTAAGACATCAGAGTTTGAAAACCCTCCAACTGCACCAATAAATTGTATATCTTCAAGTGTTTCTCTACCAGAAATCAAATCAGTCATGTGTACATCTTTCACGTCAAAACCTGCCAAATACATTGCATTTGCCATTTCACGTTCAGAGTTGCTTCCTTTTTCTCTTAAAATAGCAGCTTTAGGTCTTGGTTTACTAGTATCTATATGTGGAAGTTTTCCTGTAAAGTGTTTTGGAAATTTGTATAGTAAAGGTTGATTTTTATAATTGTTGAAACGTACTTTAGCTAAGCCATTTGCAGTTTGCTTTTGATCTAATAAATATGATGTTTTGTACCATACGTCTCTTAATCGAGAAATGGTCATTGTAAATACCTCGTCTTCATTAATAATACTTAGTACGTCAGAATTGGTCACTTTTCCAATATTAAAAAAATCTATCTCAGCTTCAGAGAGTATATGCTCAATAGAATCATTTTCAGATTGAAAAACGATGCCACAGTTTTCAGCAAATAATAATTTTACGATGTCTTTTTCTTGTAGTGCTGTCAAATCTAATTCAGCTCCTAGATTGTTTTCAGAAAAGCATAATTCCAATAAAGTTGTAATCAATCCTCCTGAAGCTACATCGTGTCCTGCTACTATTTGATCCTCTTTTATGAGACTCTGTATTGTGTTAAATATGGTTTTGACATAGTCTGAACTTATAACTGTAGGTGCGTCGTTCCCAATGGTATTGTTGATTTGAGCAAAACTACTACCTCCTAATTTAAATTCATCTTGCGATATATTGATGTAGTATATATTTCCTTTTTCTTTTTTGAAAATTGGCTCAACTACCTTTTGGATTTCATTACAATTGGCTGCTGCTGAAATAATTACCGTTCCAGGAGCGATAACGTCTCCATCTGCATATTTTTGTTTCATCGATAGCGAATCTTTACCAGTAGGAACATTAATCCCTAAATCGATCGAAAATTCTGAAATCGCTTTTACAGCTTCATATAATCTAGCATCTTCACCTTCATTTTTACATGGCCACATCCAATTGGCAGATAATGAAACAGATTGTAATCCATCTTTTAAAGGCGCCCAAATTATATTGGTGAGTGCTTCAGTAATACTATTTCTACTGCCAGCAATTGGGTTGATTAAGCCAGAAATGGGTGAGTGGCCTATAGCGGTTGCTATACCTTCTTTTCCATTATAATCAATAGCCATAACACCAACATTGTTTAGTGGTAATTGTAGTGCTCCAACGCATTGTTGTTTGGCTACTTTTCCACCGACACAACGGTCAACTTTATTAGTAAGCCAGTCTTTACATGCTACTGCTTCTAGTTGTAAGACTTGGTCTAGATAGTCGTATAGCTTTTCGTCATTGTAAGACAAATTGTTATAATTATGATTCACTGTTTTGTCACTCATGATCGTCTTAGGAGAGCTACCAAACATATCTTCAAGAGCAAGATCCATAGGTTTACTTCCTTTAGTTTCTGATTTGAAACAAAAGCGCTTGTCGTTTGTAACTGTACCAACAGTATATAAAGGAGATCGCTCACGCTCAGCAATTTTGCTGATGTGGTCTAAATGCTTTTCTGCAATTAACAATCCCATACGTTCTTGAGATTCATTACCAATAATTTCTTTGTCAGATAAGGTTGGGTCTCCAACAGGTAACTGATCTAGGTCAATACATCCGCCAGTATCTTCAATTAATTCTGATAAACAGTTTAGATGTCCGCCTGCACCATGATCATGGATAGATATGATCTTGTTGTCATCGCTTTCAACCATGCCACGAACAACATTGGCTGCACGTTTTTGCATTTCAGGATTTGAACGTTGTACAGCATTAAGTTCAATACCACTAGAGAATTCGCCAGTGTCGGCAGATGATACTGCGGCTCCACCCATACCAATTCTATAATTTTCACCTCCTAGAACTACGATTTTATCACCAGACTCAGGTGTTGCTTTAATGGCTTGGTCTAATTTTCCGTAGCCAATTCCACCAGCTAGCATGATTACTTTATCAAAACCTAGTTTTCTAGTTTCTTCTTCATGTTCAAATGTTAATACTGAACCACAGATTAACGGCTGTCCAAATTTATTTCCAAAATCGGAAGCACCATTACTCGCTTTAATTAAGATGTCCATTGGTGTTTGGTACAACCATGGACGCTCTTTCATTTGTAGCTCCCAAGGTCTATTGGCTTCCAATCGAGAATATGACGTCATGTATACTGCAGTTCCGGCTAAAGGTAAAGAGCCTTTTCCTCCAGCCAATCGATCTCTTATTTCACCACCAGATCCAGTTGCTGCACCATTGAAGGGCTCTACTGTTGTTGGGAAGTTATGTGTTTCAGCCTTTAGTGAGATTACAGATTCAAATGTATTGGTCTCGTAGTAATCGGGTATATCTGCTCGTTTAGGTGCAAATTGCTCAACTGTTGGACCTTTTATAAAAGCGACATTATCTTTATAAGCAGATACAATATCATTAGGGTTTTGTTTTGAGGTCTCTTTTATCATCTTAAAAAGAGAATTTGGCATTTCCATTCCGTCAATAACAAACGTTCCATTGAAAATTTTATGACGGCAGTGCTCACTATTTACTTGTGAGAATCCAAATACTTCAGAATCGGTGAGAGGACGACCAATTTTTTTAGATACATTTTCTAAATACTCTATTTCTTCTTCGTTCAAGGCTAAGCCTTCTTGTGTGTTATAAGCTGAAATATCAACAATTTCAACAATAGGCTCAGGTTGTATATCAATTGTAAATGTATCTTGATGTAGTCCATTGAATTTTTCAGATATCATTGGATCGTAATCTGTAAAACTCTTGCTACATGAATCAAATTCTTCAATACGAACAATACCATCGATTCCCATATTTTGAGTGATTTCAACCGCATTTGTGCTCCAAGGTGTTATCATAGCTGCTCTTGGGCCAACAAAAAAAGCATCAATAGATGCTTGTTCTAGTTTTGGCTGGTTGCCAAATAACCACGTTAATTTGCTTATAGTGTTGGTTGATAATTCTTTTGTTGCTTGAACAGCAAAGACTTTACTGTTTTGGTTTCCGAAGAAATGAATCATTATGTCTTAGTTTGTGTTGAGTTTTGTAAAATGCAAATTTACTTTTTTTCAATAGATATTAAGCAAATAATAAGCTCGAATATTTTGAGTTATTCACGTTCTTATTAACTAAAAAAAGCGCCCCATATATTTTACAAACGTAGGTCGCTTTTTTTTATTAGTATTAATGAAAATAACTAACGTTTGATTAGTTTTTTACTAAGTGTATGATCATTTTGTGTCAATTTTATGATGTATATACCTTCAGAAAGCGTTGTTACATTAATAGATTGGCTACCATTGATTGTTTCAGAAAAGACTGGCTTTCCTAATACATTGTAGATGTCAACTTTTGTTTCTTGTGTGTTGGCAAGGTTGATGTTTATTATATCTTTTGCTGGATTAGGATAAATACTAACTTCGGTTAAAGTGAATGTAGTTACACTTAATGTTTGTGTATGTGTTCCTAGGTCATCACAGTTATTAGATGGGAAACTATTCCATTGATTGATATCGAAAGTAATAGTTGGTCTATCTATTTCAGGTTTTCTAACTAAAGTTGTGTTTTGAGCATAATTGCTACTACTATTGAAATCACCTAGTATATCTATTAAAACATCATTTTTAAATAGACCAATGGCATCATTACCATTAAATGAAGTAATATCATTATTTAGATCGTCATATTCAGAAGTACAAACAGCAGAACCTCCATTAGCTATAATAAAAACATCTTCATCAATAATAGTTGCATTTGGAAATATATATGGTGTTCCCCAAGATGCATTGCCGTTTGTACTAAGTCTTAATGTATAAGCAGATAAGTTAACGTCTGATCCAGTAAAGTTTGCAATTTCTAATACTTTATTAGTTCCAGAACCTTCAATGTATTCTGAAAAGAATAAATCTACATCTCCCCCAGAACTACCATTATTTGTAGTCATTTCACAAGCTTGATTACTAAACCCAGATTCATTTGCTGAATTATCTTTAGCTTTTACAGTAAAACAATAGTTGGTATCAGGTGCGAGACCTGTAGCATTATAAGAGGTGCTATTGGTGTTGAATGTATTTACACCATCAACATATATATCATAAGAAGCAACTGCAATATTGTCTGTTGAAGCTGTCCACGCCAAATCTATGCTGTTATCTGTAGGGTTAGAGGCAACAAGATTTGTAGGATCTGAAGGCGCTTCAGTATCTGGAGTTGTGTCCCAAATTAAAGCCACAAATTCTGGGTGATCTACAAAAGGGTTTCTGTTGTTTTGATGGTTGTAGAAAATATTGTTGTTACGATCAATCTCTTTTTGTGATACTGGATCATTTTGATGCCATGTGATCAAAATATTGAGAAATGGATCAGCTAGTGCTTTATCTGAACTACCATCAAACATAGGATAAGAGTTCCATGCACTTATTTGATCTTCGTAGCGTGTTACAAAATAAAAATAAATACGAGCGATATCACCTTTGAATTCATCTATAGGTTCAAAGACAGTTTGTGAGTATCCAGCTGAGTAACCGCTGTTAAGATTATCACCTAATTTTGAGCCATTTTGAGTAGGATTTGTAATTCCTGATTGAGATACTAATTGCGAGTCATCTACTCTTCCAAATGGGAAATTACTTCTAAATCCGTTTACACGACCATCAGAAGGGATTAAATGATGAGCATCACTAAACATTGGTAATTCAGAGCCAAAAACCGATTGCGGAATAACATGTTCTTTGTTATAACAATCACCTTCACCGCTAAAATTTCCACATTCGTCTGAAATGGGTGAATAGGTATAAGGATCTGCACCAGAAGGATCTTCAGAATACATATCTAAAATAGTATTCTCTCCTCCAGCATCATAGTAGAAGTCTCTTTCGTAAGTTGCATTAAAATCATCTAAAGCATTATAGGTTTGCTGATTATAGATTTCTTCAACCGAATTATTAATTTCAGCATCATCATTATCATCAATGATTCTCTTTAATTGTGTTTTTAAAGTATATCCTGTGCCAGTGGCATGGTCATAGTAACCTGAAGGGATTTGTGCAGTAGCAGTTGCTGTTATCAATACAACTAATAAAGTGTAAATGTATTTCATTTAATTTTTCTTTTCTAACAGTGCCATGTAAAATCCGTCATAACCAGATTTGTGGGCAAAAACATTATTTTCTTTTACAAAGGTAAATTCTTTTCCAATTTCAGATGTTAAAAATAAATCAACTTGTTTTCTGTTTTCTGAAGGCAAGATCGAACATGTAGCATACACTAATTTTCCTCCAGGCTTAACGATACGAGAATATTGCTGTAAAATGTCTTGTTGCGTTTTTTTTATGCTATCAATAAATTCTGGTTGCAGTTTCCATTTAGCATCTGGATTTCTTTTTAGAACACCTAAACCTGAACATGGCGCATCTATTAAGACACGATCAGCTTTGCCATATAATTTTTTGATTATTTTAGTAGATTCAATAGCTCTGGTTTCAATATTGAAAGCACTATTTCGTTTGGCTCTGCGTTTTAGCTCGTTGAGTTTATTGGCATATATATCCAAAGCAATAATTTGTCCTTTGTTTTCCATTAATGAGGCGAGGTGTAATGCTTTTCCACCTGCTCCTGCACAAGCATCTACAACTCTCATTCCAGGCTTCACATCTAAAAACTCGGCAACTAATTGCGAGGAAGCATCTTGTACTTCAAAGCTACCATTTTTGAAGGCTTCTGTTTGAAATACATTGGCGCGTTCTTTTAATTTTAAGGCATTTGGATAGTCTTTTATGCTTTCGGTCTCAATATCTTGATCGAATAATTCTGATTGTAAGTGTTCTTTAGAAGTTTTTAAAGTGTTTACTCTTAAAATAACATCAGCTTGCTCATTTAGAGCAGAGATCTCTTTTGTCCATATAGACTCGCCTAATTCTTTAACACCTAATTCATCCATCCAATCTTCAATAGACTCTCTGAATTTTCTTGTTTGGGATAATTCATCAAAACGGCCTTTGATTTTTCGAGTAGGTGTACTTTCAAAATATTTCCAATCTGGTAGTTTGATACCACGTAATGTTGCCCATACAGCAAAAATTCGCCATAGGTTATCTCTGTCGTATGGTGCTTTAACTTCAGCTATTTCAGCATAAAGGCGTTTCCATCTAACAATATCATAAGTGGTTTCAGCAACGAATGCTCGATCTCGGCTTCCCCAACGTTTGTCTCGTTTAAGAAGTTGTTGTATAACCTTATCTGCATATTTGCCTTCATTGAAGATCAAGGTTAAGCCATCAATAACAGCAAAACATAAATTTCTGTGTAAACGCATTTTAATTTAAATCAGCGTGCAAAGATACATTTTAATTGCTTTTGTTGAACAGATTAGTCTGTTATTAATTTTGCTTTTCTGTTTTTATTAAAATTTTGGGTATCGCTTATACATTAGGAAGTGGTAGAATGAGTAAACTTACAATTTGACTTAAAGAAAGAAAGTAATGGAACTTCCTTTTTTTTAGTTACGTTTTGGACGGTTTTGTCGCATGTCTTTTAGACGATCTAACAACCTTCTATTGAATTCATCTTCTGCAGCTTTAAGCCGTATTATTTTTAAGGACGGAATAACTTTCTTTAGGTCATTGACCAATTTTAATTTAGCTTCATGCATTTTATTTTCGGCATTCATTAGCTGTTGTAAAAGTGCATCAGCTTCTTTATCTGAAAGGTTTGGATTGTCACGCATCTCTCTTTTGATGGTTCTCAAGTCTTCAGATCTCACCTTATCAGTAGTAGCTTCAAATTTGTTGTAAATTGGCCAGAATTTTTCTGCTTCATCAGGAGTGAGATCTAATTGCTCTGTGATAAAGGCAATTTTTTGTGCTTTAATTCGCTCTTTCATTTTTCCATTTGGTTGGGCAAAAGCTGAAAAGCTAAAAACGAATAGTATTATGGGAATTAATGTTTTCATAGTAGTGTTTGTTTCATTATTCTAAAAGTATATCTAAGTCTGCATTTTCAAGCAAATATGATTCTAAATTATCTTCAACGTATGGTGTTTCTGTAATGACGAAGTCATCTTCTAGCATGTCAGCATTTGATAAGAGCTCTGCTAATTCATAACTGTCTAAGTTACTATTTTCAAAATAAGTTTCTACCATTTCTAATGTGATGTCTTCAGATTCTGTTTGATTAAAATAGAGGGTAAAAATTAAAATTAGTGATGCAGCTATACCAGTAATATAATATAATTTTTTTCTAGGTTTTAATTGAACAACTGGTGTTTCATTTTGAAGCTTTTCTAAGAGATTATCATTAAACGTTTCAAAATAATCCTTAGGAACATTGAAACCTGGAGTTTCAATATTTTCCATAGACTCTTTTTCTATCAAGCATGTTTGTAGCTTTTCATCAAAAGATTTAAAATAATCTTTCGGAACCTTAAAACCTGATGATTTGATGTTATGTAACTTTTTGTCTTTCATGAAAAAAACTTTGCTTTTAATTTAAGACTAATTTTTATTCAAAACGTTTAATGTTTAGTTAAAAACGTTTCGATTTTTTTGACAGCTATATGATAAGATGCTTTTAAAGCACCTTCGCTAGTTTTTAAAATTTCTGCCATATCTTTATATTTTATGTCTTCAAAATATTTCATATTAAAGACCAATTGCTGTTTTTCTGGTAAGGTTGCTATTGCTTTTTGTAATTGTAATTGAATAAGGTCGCCTTCAAAATATACATCAGCTTTTAAATTATTAATAGCTTGATTTTGATACTCTTCTGTTGATAGTTGTGTGCGTTTGGCATTTTTATTAATATGTGTTATAGATTCATTTGTTGCGATGCGATACATCCATGAATATAATTTGCTATCACCTTTAAAGTTATGAATACTTTTATAGACTTTAATAAAGGTGTTTTGTAGAACATCATCTGCATCGTCGTGAGATTTTACTATGTGTCGAATGTGCCAATATAATCGTTCTTTATAAAGTTCTAATAACTCTTTAAAGGCTGCTTCTTTGGTTTCTTTAGTAATTAATCGTTGTATGAAATCTTGTTCTTGCTCCAAAAATTGTTTTTTATTTAGACTTATGAAAATAGTGAAAGTTTAATGAAAATTTGATAAATTATATAATATTCTGATTATTAGAATTTTACATTTATTATTATCGATAAAGAGTAAAATAAATCGATGAAATACATTTTTTTCTTGTTTGAATCATTTATTTATTATATGTTTGTTCTAGCCTAACTTACTTATACATTACCAGTGTCCCCAAATGCTGGTAATTGAATCGAAAAGGCTGGAACAATTGCTCCAGCCTTTTCTGATTTAATCTATATGCTTATTTTTACTTATTCAAAACTCTGTAAATCAACTAGTTTTTTATAAACACCATTCTTAGACATTAATTCTTGGTGACTGCCTTGTTCTGCAATCTCACCTTTTTGCATTACAATGATCTCATCTGCGTTTTGAATGGTTGACAATCGGTGTGCGATTACAATAGATGTTCTGTTTTTCATCATATTTTCAAGAGCATCTTGAACTAGACGTTCGCTTTCAGTATCTAAAGCTGAAGTGGCTTCATCTAAAATCATTATTGGCGGATTTTTTAATACTGCCCTAGCTATACTTAAGCGTTGCTTTTGACCGCCAGATAAGTTAGTTCCAGAGTCACCTATATTGAAATCTAAAACGCCATCTAGATCTTTAACAAATTCCCAAGCATTAGCGATCTTTAAAGCGTTTATAATATCTTCATCTGTAGCCTCTTTTTTTCCGATCAAAAGATTGTTTCTTACTGAATCATTGAATAGAATTGAATCTTGAGTTACTAATCCTAGGTATGATCTAAGCGATGTTTTTGTAAGAGATTTAATATCATTATCATCTATAGATATGGTGCCTTTGTTTACATCGTAAAAACGGGTAACAAGATTGGCTATGGTACTTTTACCACTTCCAGATTGACCAACTAGTGCTACTGTTTTTCCTTTTGGAACTGTCATGGAAAAATCTTTCAACACCCAATCATCTTCATATTTAAATGAGATATTCTCTATTTTTAGCTGTTTGCTAAAAGCTTTTAATTCAGTTGCATTTGGAGCATCTATCATGTCATTCTTATGATGCAATATTTCAAAAACACGATCAGCAGCAGCTAATCCATTTTTTACCTTATATGATGCTTTACTGATGGCTTTAGCAGGTGTAAGGATAGCATAAGAAAGTCCCATGAATGCAATAAAAGTTGTGCCTTCTATTACTTTATCAATTAATACTAGTTGACCACCATACCAAAGCAATACTGCTATTGTGATAATACCTAGAACCTCACTTAATGGACCTGCTAAATTGTTTTTAAGTCCGATATTATTATTTAATTTCAAAATGGTATCTGCAGACTTTTCAAACTTGGATTTAAATGTAGGCTCAGAGTTATAGCTTTTAACAATTTTCAATCCTGATAATGTTTCTTCCACAATTGAAATCAGTTTTCCAGATTCTCTTTGCGCTCTTAATGATTTGCTCTTTAGACTTTTACCAATTCTAGAGATCATAAACCCAGCAACAGGTATAAATAGTAGCACAAATAAAGATAATTGCCAGCTAATAGTAAACATTAGTATTATTGAGAAAACAATAGTTAGTGGTTCTCTTACAATAAGCTCTAGAATGATAAAGAATGAATTTTGCATTTCATTTATATCGCCTAAAATTCTAGCCATTACATCGCCTTTTTGTCGTTTTGCATAGAAGCGCAATGGTAAACTTATAATTCTTTCGTACATATCTTTTCTCAAATCGGTGAGTACACCATTTTTAAGATACATTACGTGTTGCATGGCAAAGTAACCAAATAAGTTTTTTAGTAAAAATGTAGATATCACTATAGATATCACAATGAGCAACGCCATTTGGGCATTACCATTGTCTAAGAGGCTACTTACCTTGTAGTTTAATAAGGTTTCACCATAATCTTTTATATTTCCAATTCCGGTCCAAACGGGTGCTTCAGTTACCTTTTGTGTTTTGTCAAATAATACGTTTAACATAGGTATTAGAGAAACAAAAGCAAGAGAGCTAAACAAAGCATAAAGAATATTAAAAAATACATTTAAAATAACGTGTTTTTTAAATTTCTTTATGAATGGTAATAATTGGATTAAAATTTTTTTCATTTAATTTAACTTCATATCCTTGAGGATAGCATCAATCCTAGATTCCAATTTTTGTTCCGTAGCTTTAAATTCTGCCACATTGTCTAGAGTTGTATTTACACTTATGTAAAATTTGATCTTAGGTTCTGTACCGCTAGGTCTTAAAGCAATTTTACTACCATCTTCAGTGTAGTAAATTAAGACATTAGATTTTGGGATCTCTATAGGTGTTTCTTTTCCTGATAAAACATCTTTTGTAATGGATAATTGATAATCTTCAATACGAACCACTTTTGAGCCATTAACATTTTTCAACGGATTTTCACGAGCATCAATCATCATTTGTTTGATTTCTTGAGCGCCTTCAATGCCTTTTTTTGTCAACGAAACCAAACGTTCTTTATAAAACCCATGTTCTATGTAGAGCTGAATTAATTTTTCATATACTGTGAAGCCGTTAGCCTTAGCTTGTGCAGCGATTTCACAGGCTAAAAGAGTGGCAGTAACAGCATCTTTGTCTCTTACAAAATCACCAACCATAAATCCAAAACTCTCTTCACCTCCTCCAATAAAATACTGATCAGGGAAGTCTTTGATCATTTTTGCAATCCACTTAAAGCCAGTTAAACCTATTTTGCATTCTACATTGTAAGCGTTTGCTATGATTTGCATCATAGGCGTAGATACAATAGTGCTGCCAATAAAATCGTTAGGAGAGATACTTCCTTTTTGTTTGTATTCTTCCAATAAAAAATGTGTCATAATGATCATGGCTTGATTGCCATTTAAAATCACGAGTTCATTTTCTAAATTTCTTACAACAACACCCAGACGATCACAATCAGGATCTGTACCTATTACAATATCTCCGTCAACTTTCTCTGCCAATTGTATAGCCATTTTTAAAGCCTCTGGTTCTTCAGGGTTTGGAGATTTTACTGTAGGGAAATCTCCATTTGGTACTCGTTGTTCTTCAACAATATGAACGTTTACATAGCCAGCTCGTTTTAAAGTTTCAGGTATGGCTGTAATTGATGTTCCATGAAGTGATGTGAAAACTATATGTAAATCATCTTTAGCTTTTGAAGGTGTATCAAAACTTCCGTTTTTTACTGAGGCATCAATAAATATGTCATCTACATCTTTTCCAATGTATTGAATTAAGTCATTGTTAGCTTCAAATTTTATTTCAGAATAGTCAAGTCGATTGATCTCTGAGATAATTTCTGCATCTTGTGGCGGAACTAATTGTCCGCCATCTTGCCAATATACTTTATAACCATTGTATTCTGGTGGGTTATGAGAAGCTGTTAATACAATACCACAGTGACAATTTAAATGTTTTAAAGCGAACGACAATTCAGGCGTGGGGCGTAGGTCTTCAAAAAGAAAAACGTTTATGCCATTAGCTGAGAATACATCGGCAACTACCTTAGCTAAACTTTTACTATTGTGCCTACAGTCATAAGCTATAGCTACTTTTAGTGATTCAGAAGGAAATTGTTGACGTAAATAATTACTAAGACCTTGTGTGTTTTTGCCAAGTGTGAATTTATTGATGCGATTTGTACCAATTCCCATGATGCCGCGCATACCACCTGTACCAAATTCTAAGTTTTTATAGAAACTTTCTTTAAGTTCTTCAGTATTGTTGGCAATTAAATGTTTTATATGATTTTGAGTGTCTTCATCAAAGGTTGGTGTCAACCATGTATTTACACGTTCTAAAAGTTGAGGTTCAATATGTGTCATTCAAAAAAAATTATGCTGCAAAAGTACGGATTTCAAAATATGTTGGTCAATAACTTAACGTTAATTAAAGTGTCATCACTATAAATTTAACTCTTGCTTTATCAAATACCGTTGTTTGTTTTTTTGAGTCCTTAGTATGATTTCACCTAAGAAGCCAGCTACAAAAAATTGAGTACCAATAATCATAGTTACAAGTGAAATGTAGAATTGTGGGCGTTGGGTGATCAAACGTCCTGATGGGTTTAAGAAAAGCTTATCTACGCCAAGGTAAATGGCGAAGGCAAAGCCTATAGTAAACATTATAACACCTAAGGCTCCAAACAAGTGCATTGGTCTTCTGCCAAAACGGGAAATGAACCATATCGTGATCAAATCTAAAAAACCATGAACAAATCGATTCATGCCAAATTTGGTTTCGCCGTATTTTCTAGCTTGATGTTTCACTATTTTCTCGCCAATTTTTGTAAAGCCAGCATTTTTAGCAAGTACAGGTATGTAACGATGCATTTCACCATAAACATCAATATGTTTAACAACATCAATATGATAAGCCTTCAATCCGCAGTTAAAATCATTAAGCTTTACACCTGACGTTTTGCGTGCAGCCCAGTTGAATAATTTTGAAGGTAAATTTTTTGTAAGTATGGAATCGTATCGTTTTTTCTTCCATCCAGAAACGAGGTCATATTCTTTAGAAATGATCATGTTATAAAGCTCTGGAATTTCTTCTGGATTGTCTTGCAAATCTGCATCCATGGTAATAACTACATCGCCTTTAGCTTTTTTAAAACCGGCATGTAGTGCTTGAGACTTACCAAAATTCTTTAAGAATCGTATGCCTTTAACACGTTCATTACCTTGAGATAGTTTCAGAATAGTTTGCCAAGATTCATCAGTGCTACCATCATCAATAAAAATGACTTCATAAGAAAAACGATTGGATTCCATGACTTTTGAAATCCAATCGTGTAATTCTGTTAATGATTCTTGCTCGTTAAGTAGTGGTATGACTACTGATATATTCATGTATTGTGTTTCAATATTTAATGTTCAAAAATACTGAAATTATTTAAGCTAAACTTGGGTCATCTTTTTTCATAATAGCTCCAGTAATTAGCGAGATGATTAAACCAAAGAATAATGAAAAGATAAGTGTCATGGTAGCCATGAAAAACGACGATGTGAATATATTCATCATTTTTTCACCTGTAGCAAGTTGTTCTTCGGTCATATTCGGATTTTGAGAGGTCATATCTGAGTAAGCTTGCTCTCTAATAGCTTCAATAAATTCAGGCTGTATATATGAATAATGTATGTAGGTATACACAGCACCAATAAGACCTCCAATAACTGCTATTGCTAACCCAACTTTAATCGCCTCTTTTATTGAAAGGTAATTTGTGTTTTGTTGTTTGTATGTTTTTATACCATAGTAATAAATAATGATGGTTAGGATAATACTAATAACACTTACTACCCAGTTTCGTTCTAATCCAGCTACATATTGTATAATTAATCCAGCAGCTGTTAAAACGCCAAGGTAAGCACCGTAATTATAGGCTATAGGCTTGATTTTTGGTTTTTCGTTTTCCATAATTTAGTTGATTTCTTGTTA
This sequence comes from uncultured Psychroserpens sp., assembly GCF_947503375.1. Lineage (GTDB taxonomy): Bacteria > Bacteroidota > Bacteroidia > Flavobacteriales > Flavobacteriaceae > Psychroserpens. The sequence goes on along the minus strand of NZ_CANNDQ010000002.1, from coordinate 238,221 downwards.
TACAAGAGGTTAGTGTCTCAATGACAGAAATTGTTACAAATTGATTTTAGTAATAAAAAATAAAATAATTTATTGGTAATTTACAAAAAATACTTAAATTTGCACCTCGAAAAATGTAAAGCGACTAAATCGAATAACGAGATGAAAAAAGGAATACATCCAGAAAATTATAGACTTGTAGCATTTAAAGATATGTCTAATGACGACGTGTTTTTAACAAAGTCAACTGCAGAGACAAATGAAACTATTGAGGTTGATGGTGTTGAATATCCAGTAGTTAAATTAGAAATTTCAAGAACATCTCATCCATACTATACTGGTAAATCTAAATTAGTAGATACTGCTGGTCGTATTGATAAGTTCAAGAACAAATACGCTAAGTTTAAAAAATAAGCTCAGCCATACATCATACTTAAGCCTTCAAGATTTTCTTGAGGGCTTTTTTGTTATCTACAATTGCATTACATTTGGAATAATTAATTTTGAAGTTATTTTCAAAAAGTATTTTTGATTTTTACTTCTTTTGTCTACACTAGTTATGAATTATATTCTATTTGATGGCCCTTCACGAAATAATTTGTTACCATTTACATTCACACGACCTGTAGCAGATATCAGAGTTGGTATTCTAACTATTAGAGAAAAATGGGAATCTCATTTAGGTTTTACAACAACTACATTAACTGAAGACTATCTTTCTGAAAAATATCCAATGGTAGAGATGGATGTTAATGTGATGATCAATGCATCATACTTGCCTAATAAAGAATTAGTTGCTATGATTAAAAACCTTGGAGAAAATCAAGCCATTTTTAAAGAGGAGGATGTCATTGCTTTTTTTTCAAAGGAATCTCAGGAAGAAGTAGACTTTAGTACATATGAGGCTATTGAATACCATGAGGTAATTCTAAAAATAGAACATGCGTGGGATATTTTTTCAAAAAATGGAGACGCTATTAAAGATGATTATGAATTGCTTACTCAACATCGTAAGTCGCAACCAATACCAGCATCAAATAACTGTTTAAACTCACAGAATATATTTATTGAAGAAGGTGCTAAACTTGAATTTGCAACATTAAATGCAAGTACAGGCCCAATATATATAGGTAAAGGAGCTGAAGTTATGGAAGGTAGTATTATAAGAGGTCCTTTTGCACTTTGTGATCATGCTACTGTAAAATTAGGAGCAAAAATATATGGACCAACAACTATTGGGCCTCATAGTAAAGTAGGAGGTGAGGTAAATAACGCTGTACTTTTCGGATATTCAAATAAAGGCCATGATGGTTTTTTAGGGAATTCTGTTTTAGGAGAATGGTGTAACCTTGGCGCTGATACAAATAACTCTAATTTAAAGAACAATTATGCTGAAGTACGATTGTGGAATTATAATACGCAGGGCTTTGCTAAAACTGGATTACAGTTCTGTGGTTTAATGATGGGTGATCATAGTAAATGTGGTATAAACACAATGTTTAATACAGGTACTGTAGTTGGTGTTAGTGCAAATATTTTTGGAAGTGGGTTTCCTAGAAATTTTGTGCCAAGCTTTTCTTGGGGAGGACATTCAGGATTTACAACTTACTTGACTAAAAAGGCGTTTGAAGTGGCAACAGTGGTTATGAAACGAAGAGCAGTTGAACTTACAGATGTTGATAAGGCAATTCTAGAACATGTTTTTGAAGTTACTAAGCAATGGCGCAAGAAAGATGAATAGATAATTACTGTTTTTTTATTTTTTTAACACGCTTTAGAACTAATAAATTTATTGGGTTAATACCAAGTCCGAAAACTTCTTTTCTAGTGAATCTTACCACTTCATCATAAAACAATGGTACTACTGGTGTTTTAGCCATGATCAGACTATCCATTTTTGTGTATAATAATTCGCGCTGTTTCGAATCAGTGATAGAAAACGCTTCTTTATACCAAGTATCAAATTGAGCGTCTTTAAAATGTGTATAATTCGGACCGTTAGGCGCAAAATTTTCACTAGAATAAAGTGACAAATAGTTTTCAGCATCAGGATAATCAGCGACCCAACTTGCTCTAAACAAATCTAGCTTGCCGTTTGCTTTTGCATCTTTTAGAGTGGCAGCTGGAATGACATCAACATTAACAGTGATGTCAATCTTTTGAAGCTCACGTTGTATGTATTCGCAGAAACTCAAATAATTACTAGTAGTAGTAATAGTAATTTCTGGCTTAGATATTCCTGTTTCAGCTTTAAATAGCTCTATCAATTCTTGTGCTCTTTCGGGTTGGTATGTGTAACCAATACTATTATCATGACCAGGAAGCCCTTTTGGTATAAAACCACCATGAGCAGGAATGCCAATACCATTTCGTAAATAGGTCATCATTTTTTGCTTATCAAACCCAGAATTAATAGCTTGTCGCAATAATTGAGATTGTATTTCTGGAATATCTGATTCCATAAAGAACGCAAGATATTCAGTATTAAGGTACGGTCCGCGAATCATATTCACGCTAGATGTATAAGATGCTCTTAGACTACCACTTGCAGTTAAAACTTCATCTTTATAAGATGCGTCTAAACCAGAAACAAAGTCTATATTGCCTTGTGCAAACTGTAAAAATTCGCTCTGCTTATCTGGTAAGAATGTAATAGCAACTGCTTCTAAATAAGGCAAAGGTCTTCCATCTGTATCTTTTTCAAAATACATAGTGTTTTTCCTGAAAACCAGCTTCAAGTTTTCTTCCCAGCGCTTAAATTTGAAAGGGCCAGTTCCAATAGGATGCGAACGAAAATCATTAGTGTAATGTTCAACAATTTCTTTTGGTACCACAGAACAGTACTTCATTGTAAGTAAGCCTAGAAACGCTGGAAAAGGTTGTTTGAGTTGTATTTGAAATAAGGTGTCGTTTATAGACTTGAAAGTGTCTACTTTACTTAGCGTCCAACTACCTGGCGAGGCTAGTTTTTTATCTAATAAGCGATTGAAACTATATTCAAAGTCGCTAGCTTTTACAGTTCGGGTTGAATCACTACCAAACAATCTATGTTTATGGAATTTGACATCATTTCTTAATGTAAATGAATAGGTTAGTGCATCGTCAGAAATATTCCACTGTTTGGCAATACATGGTTGTACATTAAGATTTTCATCCATTTGCACAAGACCATTGAACAGCTGATTAACAGCCCAAATGTCTGCATTGTCTTTAGCAAATGCTGGATCTAAAGAACCAATATTTTTATGTTCATTATATCGAAAAACCAAATGTTCTTTTATAGTGTCGGCATTGTTACTACATGATAGGAGTATAGAAAGTGTTAAAACACTAGAAATTAGATGAAAAAATGAATAATTATAGGATGTGCGTTTTAGCATTTTGCTCATTAGTTGTAAATTTGCCCACTATTTATAGAAAACGAGTAAATATAAATAGATTTCTGTGCTAATGGAAATACTAATCCAGATATGAATAAAAAAGTCGCATTTTACACATTAGGTTGTAAGCTGAATTTTTCAGAGACTTCTACTATAGCTAGAAGCTTTACTGATGAAGGTTTTGATCGTGTAGATTTCAAGCAAAAAGCAGATATCTATGTTATTAACACCTGCTCAGTTACTGAAAATGCAGATAAACGATTTAAATCTATTGTAAAGCAAGCACAAAAGGTCAATCCCGAAGCTTTTATTACGGCTGTAGGATGCTATGCACAATTAAAACCGCAGAAATTAGCAGATGTTGAAGGTGTTGATTTAGTGTTAGGCGCTACCGAGAAATTTAACATTACAAGCTACCTCAATGATTTGACTAAGAATGATATGGGAGAAGTGCATAGCTGTGAGATTAAAGATGCAGATTTCTATGTTGGTAGCTATTCTTTTGGCGATCGTACTCGCGCCTTTTTAAAAGTACAAGATGGTTGTGATTATAAATGTACCTATTGCACGATTCCATTAGCAAGAGGTATTTCAAGAAGTGATACTCTAGAAAACGTTTTGCAAAATGCAAAAGAGATTTCTGCAAAAAATATTAAAGAAATTGTATTGACTGGAGTTAATATAGGTGACTACGGAAAGGGCGAGTTTGGTAATAAAAAACACGAGCACACCTTTTATGAATTAGTAGAAGCCTTAGATAAAGTAGAAGGCATTAAGCGTTTACGTATTTCATCAATTGAACCTAACCTACTTAAAAATGAAACGATAGAATTTGTAGCAAAAAGTAATTCATTTGTTCCTCATTTTCATATTCCTTTACAGAGCGGAAGTAATACAATCTTAAAGCTGATGCGTCGTCGTTACATGAAAGAACTCTATATAGATCGAGTTTCAAAAATAAGGGCGGTTATGCCTCATGCATGTATTGGTGTAGACGTAATTGTAGGTTTTCCTGGAGAGACTGATGAATTGTTTTTGCAGACTTACAATTTTTTAAATTCATTAGACATTTCATACCTACATGTGTTCACATACTCTGAAAGAGACAATACAGTTGCAGCTTCTCTAGAAGGAGTAGTTCCAAAAAAAGTTCGTGCTAAACGCAGTAAAATGTTACGAGGTTTATCTGTAAAAAAACGTAGAGCATTTTATGAAAGCCAATTAGGAACTAATAGAACTGTTTTATTTGAGGGAGAAAATAAAGAAGGTTATATTCATGGTTTTACGGAGAATTACATAAAAGTAAAAGCACCTTGGAATCCAGAGTTAATTAATACGCTTCATGAAGTAGAATTGACTAAGATTGATGAAGACGGATTAGTGAGATTTGAGTTTGTTAAGGAAAAAGTTTTATAATTCATTTGTGTAGTATATTTCTTATATATTCAATAACCCAACAGATAATAATGCAATGTGTAATGTTGGCGCAACAAGACAATAAAAAGAAGACTATTCAAAAAAAAACCGAAGTATTTACTTCGGTTTTTTTATGTGTCTATATGAACTGATTATATTCTAATTCCTACAGGTAACATCTTTTTATATTTTCTATGTCGTCTTATAAATTTTGCAATTTCTGGACTCGTTGGCACAACACTAATATTTCGTTCAGCTATGTTCTCAAACACAAGAGTTAAAAACTCTTCTTCAAAGTCTTCAGATTTGATAGTATCTGGAATAATTAGCTTGGTCAAGAAAATTTTCCTGTCTTGAAGTGCATATTCAATTTTGGCAAGTTCGTCGTCAACCTTAAGTTCAAATTGACGTAAAAAGTCATTGTCAGTCAGTTCTGCTGCATCAATCATAGTAATTTGTATTTAATTCAATGGTTGGTAGGGTAGAAACTATAGATTTATATAGTTTTGCATTACAAATTTACAAAAAATATCATAAAAATTAAAAATAACTGATTTTTAAATAGTTATGAGCCAAAATATGATACATGTATATCTCATGCCTGGAATGGCAGCTAACCCAACAATCTTTGAGCATATTCAATTGCCTAAAGCGCAATTCGAAATACATTGGCTCGAGTGGATGATTCCTAATAAAAAAGAATCATTAGCCTCTTATGCTAAACGAATGATTGCTAATATTAAGCACGAAAATGTAGTGTTATTAGGAGTGTCTTTTGGTGGTATTCTTGTTCAAGAAATGAGTAAGCATATGCATCTGAGAAAGTTATTTGTTGTTTCAAGTGTAAAATCAAAACACGAGTTACCTAAGCGTATGCGTATTATGAAGTTTACAAAAGCTTATAAATTATTACCTACTCAGCTTGTTGGTAGTATTGATTTTTTAGCAAAATATGCTTTTGGAGAGACTGTTACAAAACGTGTTGAACTTTATAAAAAGTATTTATCAGTTAGTGATAAACGCTATTTAGATTGGGCAATTGAGAACGTGATTGAATGGGATCAAGAACAACCAAATCCTAAAGCAGTTTACATTCATGGTGATAAAGATGCTATATTTCCGCATTCATGTCAAGGAGATTGTATCGTTGTTAAAGGTGGAACACATATTATGGTTATAAATAAATATAAGTGGTTTAACGAAAATTTACCAAAACTAATACTAGATGAATCTTGAAAGCCACTATTTAATTTTATACATTTATAAAAAAGAAAAAATGAAGACAATTAAAAATATACTAGCAGCAATTGGTCTAATATCAATATCAGGATTATTCATCTTCGCAGTTCAAAAAGGACCTTCAGATCAAAATATTGAAAATGAACCTAAGCTTGTTAATGATTATAATGTGTATGCATTATCTGTTCCAAAAGCGTTAGATTTTGCCGGTGAACCAGTGCCTCTTGAAAATCCAGATATCTTAGAGCGAATGGATAGAGAGCTATTAGTAAACACGTATTGGCAATCAAATGGGTTGCTAATGTTTAAACGAGCAGAAAAATACTTCCCTATCATAGAGCCAATACTCAAAAAAAATAACGTTCCAGATGATTTTAAATATTTGGCTGTAATTGAAAGTGGTCTTACAAATGCAGTATCTCCTGCAGGAGCAAGAGGTGTATGGCAAATAATGAAGACAACTGGAAGGGAAAACGGATTAGAAATAAATAGTAATGTAGATGAACGCTATCATCTTGAAATGGCAACAGAAGTAGCATGTAAATATTTATTAAAAGCTAAGCAAAAGTTAGGCTCATGGACTTTAGCGGCAGCAGCATATAATGCAGGTAATGCAGGTGTTTCAAGACGTTTAGAAGAACAAGGTGTTAGTGATTATTACGATTTGTTACTAGGAGAGGAAACGGGTAGATATTTGTTTAGAATTATAGCGCTGAAAGAGATATTAAATCATCCAAAGCAGTATGGATTCAATTTTAAAAAAGAAGATCTATATAAAACGGTCCCTACTTACAAAGTAGAAGTAGATACCATTGTAACCGATTTTTCTCAATTTGCAAAGAGATTTGGGATCAACTATAAGATTTTAAAATTGCATAACCCTTGGTTACGAGAAGGGAAACTCAATAATTCTTCTAATAAAAAGTATTATATAGAAATACCTAAGGAAGGATACTATTCAGTTAAACCTTAATGATTGAATTTTTAAAAGAGCATGCTTGGTCGATTATAATTATAATCAACTATATCTTGGCTGTTTCAGCCATAATTACTGTATTGCTTAAAAATATAGACCCAACAAAAACAGTTTCCTATATTATAATTCTTGCGCTATTTCCTTTCTTTGGATTGATCATATACTACCTGTTTGGTCAACAATATAGAAAAACTAAAATTTTTAATAGAAAGCATATTATTAATTCAAATATCATTCAGTCGGCTGGGAAGAGCATCAAAATGGAAGGTAGAGACCTGAGGGTTATTAATGAAAAATTAGATGATAAGATAAAACTTGTTAAGTTACTAAAGGCTAGTGAACGTTCTCCATTGACCATTCGCAATGAAGTTGATATTCTAATCAATGGTGAAGTTAAGTTCGATCGATTGTTAGAAGATTTGCAAAACGCCAAACAGCATATTCATCTCGAATATTATATTTTAAAAGATGATGGTATCGGGACAGAATTGCTAGATATACTTTGCGCCAAAGCAAAGGCTGGAGTTGAAGTCAAAATAAGTTATGATGATGTTGGTAGTGATCTGTCTTCGGTAATGAAGCATCAATTAGATGAAAGTGGTGTATTACACTTTCCATTTATGCCAGTAATTTTTTCAAGTTTTACTGGTAAATCAAACTATCGTAATCATAGGAAAATAGTTGTCATTGATGGTAAAATAGGATATATTGGAGGTATTAATATATCAGATAACTACATTAATTCTAAAACGACTAAACCCTATTGGAGAGATACGCATTTACGTATTTATGGTGAAGCAGTAAAAGTACTTCAATTTCACTTTTTGACCACTTGGGATTTTGTCACTAAAGATGAAATAAAAATCAAAGAAAGTTATTTCCCAAAGATTCAATGTGAAAAAGATGTCGCACTACAAATAGCAGCAAGTGGGCCAGATACCGATTGGGCTAATATTATGGAAGCAATTTTAACAGCTATTAATAATGCCGAAAACTACATCTATATTACAACGCCTTATTTTATACCTAATGCGCAAATTATTACAGCCTTGCAAATTGCATCTAAAATTGGAGTCGATGTTCGATTATTAATCCCAAAAGACTCAGATAGTTGGGTTGCTGAAAACGCAACAAACTCATTCATTGAGTCTCTATTAGAAGCAGAGGTTAAAGTATACCGATATCACAAAGGATTCATCCACGCTAAAACGATGGTAGTTGATAATGAATTTTGTACTGTTGGTACTTGTAATTTTGATAATCGAAGTTTTAATATCAATTTCGAAATTAATGCTTTGATCTACGATTCAGAAAAAAGTGAAGCCTTAAAAGCACAATTCATTCAGGATATAGAGAGTTCTGAAATTATTGATATCGAACGCTGGAAAAACAGACCGAAGATTAAAAAGCTTAAAGAATCATTTAGTAGGCTTTGGGCTCCTATGCTTTAAAATGAAGTTATATCGTTCTAACGACGTCTCATGTTTCTGTTCCCGTAATGCTGATTTGGTATAGAAGCTTTTTTCATTTGTTGCTTCATCATTTTTATTTGATCAGCCAACATATCCCTTTTATCTAGCTTCTTAGCCTCATTCAATAATTTTTGAGCTTCTTGAGGCCTTCTTTTACTAAAAGCAATTCCAGCTAAATTCAGTTTTGCCATGGCCAGATCATGATCCATTGATAAACCAAGATTCAAAGCTTTCTTAAAATATTTTTCAGCTTCATTCATATTAGTCTGTGCAACCATAATACCATGTAAATAATTGTAATACCCTTCTTGTTTTTTTACCAAGGCACTAGATGGGTTTTTTATTTTACTGAGCCATTTCTTAGCGCCTTCAAAATCTTGTTTTCTTAATTTTAAAAAAGCAAGTAGGATAAATTCGTTCTTAAAGTATAGAAATACAAAAATGAGCGAAAGTAATATATACATAATACCATTTCCAATGTAACCTTCAGTGAATTGATAGATGGCAAAGGCAAAAATTAAAAATGCTATGACTAACTTTATATTTTTATTGAACATTCTTCAAGATTAAAATTTAGCCAACAAAGTTAAGAAAAACTATTGTAAATATTTTTTATTTTACGCTTGTCAAAGTAAAAACTCTTTGTATATTTGCACGCAGTTTTGAGAACAATCCAAAGCAATAAAAAAGATATAAGTTTTTTAAAAATATAAGACAATGCCAAAAAGAACGTTTCAACCGTCAAAAAGAAAAAGAAGGAATAAACACGGTTTTAGAGAAAGAATGGCTTCTGTAAACGGAAGAAAAGTTTTAGCACGTAGAAGAGCTAAGGGAAGAAAGAAATTGTCTGTATCATCTGAAACTAGACATAAGAAATAATGATTAACAATTGTTAATATTTTAAAGGTGTTACTTAGGTGTAACACCTTTTTTTGTACCTATTTGTTACCTATTTTTACAACCATAAAAAAATAAAACATGCCAAAAAACGAAAAATTAAAGTCTATTCTCATTATCGGTTCAGGTCCTATTATTATTGGGCAAGCCTGTGAATTTGATTACTCTGGATCTCAAGCTTTACGTTCTCTTCACGAAGATGGAATTGAAACGATTCTAATTAATTCGAATCCAGCAACGATAATGACAGATCCATCTATGGCTGATCACGTTTATCTTTTGCCATTAACTACAAAATCGATAATTAAGATATTAAAAGAACACCCTCAAATAGATGCAGTTTTACCAACAATGGGAGGTCAAACCGCTTTAAATCTATGTATTGAAGCCGATGAAAAAGGAATCTGGGAAGATTTTGATGTAGAAATTATTGGTGTTAATATAGATGCGATTAATATCACAGAAGATAGAGAACAGTTTAGAGATCTAATGACAAAAATTGGTGTTGGCATGGCACCTCAAGAAACTGCTACGTCATTTTTAAGAGGTAAGGAAATTGCTCAAGAATTTGGTTTTCCTTTATGTATTAGAGCCTCTTTTACTTTAGGAGGAGCTGGAGCTGCTATCGTTTATAATGAAGAGGAATTTGATGAATCTTTAACTAGAGGGTTAGAAATATCGCCTATTCATGAGGTCATGATTGATAAAGCTCTACTAGGTTGGAAAGAATATGAGTTGGAATTACTTCGAGACAAAAACGACAATGTTGTCATTATTTGTACCATAGAAAATATGGATCCTATGGGAATTCATACTGGAGATTCAATTACAGTGGCACCAGCAATGACACTTTCTGACAAGACCTTTCAGAAAATGCGTGATATGGCCATTCATATGATGCGCAGCATAGGTGATTTTGCTGGAGGTTGTAATGTGCAATTTGCAGTTAGCCCTGATGAAAAAGAAGACATTATAGCGATTGAAATTAACCCTCGTGTTTCTCGTTCTTCTGCATTAGCTAGTAAAGCAACGGGTTATCCTATTGCCAAGATTGCGGCAAAACTAGCTTTAGGATACACATTAGATGAATTGAGTAATCAAATAACAAAATCTACTTCAGCCCTATTTGAGCCTACCATTGATTATGTTATTGTAAAAATTCCGAGATGGAATTTCGATAAATTTGAAGGGTCTGATAGAACACTTGGTTTACAAATGAAAGCTGTAGGAGAGGTTATGGCTATTGGACGCTCGTTTCAAGAAGCACTACACAAAGCAACACAATCTCTTGAAATTAAGCGTAATGGATTAGGAGCAGATGGTAAAGGATATAAAGACTATCAGCAAGTTATAGATAAGCTTACCTATGCAAGTTGGGATCGTGTATTTGCTATATATGATGCTATACAAATGGGTATTCCTCTGAGTAGAATTCATGAAATCACAAAAATTGATATGTGGTTTCTAAAACAGTACGAAGAATTGTATGAATTAGAAAAAGAGATTTCTAATTTCACAATTGATACTATCGAACGTGATTTACTTTTAGAAGCCAAACAAAAAGGGTATGGTGATCGCCAGATAGCACATATGCTAAAGTGCTTGGAAAGTCAAGTATATAATAAGCGTGATGAATTTAATATTAATCGCGTATATAAATTGGTAGATACTTGTGCCGCAGAATTTAAAGCGCAAACACCATACTATTATTCCACATTTGAAAATGAAGTGCAAACCAAAGATGGTGATGTCTTTTCGGCAAATGAAAGTCAAGTGTCAGATAAGAAGAAAATCATCGTTTTAGGCTCTGGTCCTAACCGAATTGGTCAAGGAATTGAGTTTGATTACTGCTGTGTTCATGGCGTATTGGCAAGTGCTGAATGTGGCTATGAAACTATTATGATCAATTGCAACCCAGAGACCGTTTCTACCGATTTTGATATTGCAGACAAGCTCTATTTTGAACCTGTATTTTGGGAACACATCTATGATATTATACGTCACGAGCAACCTGAAGGTGTAATTGTACAATTAGGTGGCCAAACAGCATTGAAGTTAGCTGAGAAGTTAGACCGTTACGGAATTAAAATTATTGGAACAACTTACCAATCTCTTGACCTAGCTGAAGATAGAGGAAGTTTTTCTACCTTATTAAAAGAAAACAACATTCCTTACCCAGAATTTGATACAGCATCAACTGCTGATGAAGCTTTAGCTGTAGCTGATAAGCTTGATTTTCCAATTTTGGTAAGACCATCTTATGTGCTTGGAGGGCAAGGCATGAAGATCGTTATCAATAAAAAGGAATTGGAAGAACATGTGGTAGACCTTCTGCGTAAGATTCCTAATAATAAATTATTGTTAGACCACTATTTAGACGGTGCCATTGAGGCAGAAGCTGATGCAATTTGTGATGGTGAGAATGTATATATTATTGGTATCATGGAGCATATCGAGCCTTGTGGAATTCATTCAGGGGACAGTAATGCAACATTGCCACCTTTTAACTTAGGTGAATTTGTGATGCAACAAATTAAAGATCACACTAAAAAGATTGCTTTAGCACTTAATACTGTTGGACTTATAAATATTCAATTTGCCATCAAAGATGATAAGGTTTATATCATTGAAGCTAATCCAAGAGCATCACGAACAGTGCCTTTTATCGCAAAAGCTTATGGCGAACCATATGTGAATTATGCTACAAAAGTGATGCTTGGCGAGAAGAAAGTAACAGATTTTGATTTCAAACCACATTTAGAAGGTTATGCCATCAAACAGCCTGTATTCTCATTTAATAAATTCCCTAATGTGAACAAAAAACTAGGCCCAGAGATGAAGAGTACAGGTGAGAGTATTTTGTTTATTGATAGTCTGAAAGACGATGAATTCTATAATTTATATTCTAGACGCAAGATGTATTTGAGCAAATAATGGTTTTATTCGATGAAATGCAAGGCGTATTCATCATAAAATTAGTATTTTAGCTTTTTGTCACTCAAATCTATAGTATTGAATTTAAAATATTTTATTTTATTTCTGTGTACGTTATCATCCCTAATCAGCTATAGTCAAAACGATGTCTTTGATGTTGCTAGATTCGGTACTTTAGAAGAAGTTAAGATGTTAATGGCTGTTAATCCTGATACTATAAATTCGATAGACAATAATGGCTTCATGCCATTAACACTGGCATGTTATAAAGGAAATGAAGATGTTGCATTGTTTTTAGCTTCTCATGTAAAGGATATTGATGGAAATAGTAAATATGGAACGCCTTTAATGGCTGCTGTTTATAAAAAAAGACCAAAAGTGGTTGAGCATTTATTAAAATTAAGAGCCAATCCTAATGTCGCTGATGTAAATGGAACAACACCATTACATTATGCCATTATTTTAAGGAATGAGCCCATAATTAAATTACTAATTAAAGCTGAAGCTGATGTTGATTTTAAAGATAATAGAGGAAACACAGCAAAAGATTATGCGGCAATGACAAAAAACGAATCTATAATTGAACTTGTGAATAAAAAATAATGTTATGAAAAAAATTACTTTGGCTATAATAGCTTTACTTTTTTTTAACCTTACCTACAGTCAGACTTATACCACAGGTATGATAAATTTATCTAATACCTCAGGTTTAGAGTTTTCTGTTCAAATAGATGTTAATCCTACTACCGTCACGCTAACAATGATTGGTCCAGACAATAGATGGTTAGGTCTTGGTTTTGGAGTACAAGGAATGACATCAGGAGAAGATGTTGTTATTTATGATGGAACAAATTTGACCGATAGATACTATGGGTTTGAAGGCCAAGAGCCAGGTCAAGATGCTACAGGGATAACACCAACTGAAGATTTAGAAGGAGAAAGAGATTGGACCATTGTATCTGATGTTTTAGATTCTGGCATGAGGACTATAGTAGCTACTAGAGCTACAGTAACTGGTAATAATAACGATTATGAATTTTCTGCTTCAGCGACATCAATAGAATTAGCTTGGGCTAGATCTCGTTTTGAAGGTTATAATTTGGAATGGCATGGTACAACCAATAGAGGTATTACAATGCAAGGTTTAACTTTAAGCCAAGATGATTTTCAATTAAATGATTTTAGTATTTCTCCTAATCCAGGAAAAGAATATTTCACTATCAATTTGCCTAACTCTGCTAATGAAACATCAATTGACGTTTATGATATATTAGGCAAAAAAGTTTACGCAACTAAGATAAGCTCATTAGTATCTACAGTTGATGTTTCTAAATGGAATGATGGTATTTATTTGGTTAGAGTTTCCAATGAAAATGCTACAACTTCAAAACGTTTTATAAAACAATAATTAAAAATAGAGCTCAAATTATATTAAGCTACTTTTTATTAAGTGGCTTTTTTTGTACATACAATTATAAAGACCTTAAAAAAAATATTATATTTGATATGCTTTTAAAGAAAAACTATGAAAATAAAACTACTTATACTTACTTTTTTGACAATATCTTCCATCACCTTTGCTCAAGTGGTCGCCGATCAAGTTGATGATTTTGAAGGCGGAAGTACTGTTGGATGGGCTGTAGGAAACGCAGCTTCTAATCCACCAACTAATATTGTTGATGGCGGTCCTGATGGTGCTGGAGACAACTACATGAGTTATACGACTACTGGAAGTGGTGGAGGTCCTGGTAGTAAAATGGTAATTTATTCTAGAAATGTACAATGGTCTGGTAATTATACAGCACAAGGTATTGTTGCTATAACATTTGATGTTAAAGCAGAAACTGCTGATTTAACCTTGCGATTTGGTTTAAGTGATGAAACTACCAATGTTGGAGGAACTCAAATTGTTACTACCAATCCTGTTGTAGTTACTGCTGGTTCGGGATGGCAATCGGTTACAATCCCTATTTCTCCTTCAGATTTTACAAATTTAGGCGGAGCTAATACTATTGAAGGTGTACTTGCTAGTGTTGCAGAAACAAGGATTATTAGTAACGCTGGAGCTACATGGTTAGGTGAATCTGGTTTAAGAACAATGGATCTAGATAATATTACTGCTTCAACGACTTTAGGTATTTCTGAAGTAGAAAATAACAATGAGTTTTCAATATTACCAAATCCTGCTAGTACTAGATTAAATATATATATGTCTCAAAGTGATACTGAAGCAATGATTTCGGTTTATGATGTTTTAGGTAAACGTGTATTCAATAAATCACTTAATGCCTTATCTACATCAATTGATGTGAATAATTGGAACAGTGGTGTTTATCTTGTAAGAGTTACTACAGATAGTGGTACACAAACCAAACGTTTTGTGAAGCAGTAATTAATAACAACTAAACCAAAATAAATAAAAAAGTCATCAATTTAAATTGATGGCTTTTTTTAGTTGTAATTTTTTGGGAGCACCACTTTAACTCTGTATTGCTTCAATTCTTCTAAATAGTTAGTATGTGAAAAATCTTTACTGTCAAATTCAACTTTTCTTGAGTGCTTCGTTTCTGTACGTTTTATGGCTTTTAAAAAGCGTTTAACTTCAACCTCGTCATTAATAATTAAACCTGGTACTTCTATAGAATTACCTTTATCATCTTTAGCAACCATTGTAAAATATGATGAGTTGCAATGTTTTACTTCTCCAGTTGTAATGTTTTCAGACTCAACACGAATACCAACAACCATAGAGGTACGACCTACAAAATTAATTGAAGCCTTCATAGTCACTAACTCACCAATTTCAATGGGGTTTAAAAAATCTACAGTATCTACAGAAGCTGTAACACAATAGGTTTTAGAGTGTTTTGAGGCGCATGCAAATGCAATTTGATCCATCAGGCTCAAGATATAACCACCATGAATTTTACCACCAAAATTAGAATGTGATGGTTGCATGAGTTCAGAAATACTAATTCGAGATGAGTCTACAGTTTTATAATTCATCATAATCAATTATTCTTTTGCTTCATCGCGAGCACGTTTTATGATTGCTTCAGGTAACGATTTTTTTGCTTTTGCTCCCATTTTCTTAAGCTTTTCTACACTTGTAATCAGATTACCACGACCATCAACTAATTTATTCATAGCTGAAGTGTAATCGCGTTTGGCATCATCAATCTTTTTACCTACTCCAGTTAAGTCCTTTACCAAGCCTTCAAATTTATCATAAAGTGCTCCAGCCTGTCTTGCAATCTCTATCGCATTGCGTTGTTGTTTTTCATTATTCCACATGGTATCTATGGTACGCAATGTTGCTAATAATGTAGAGGGTGTTACAATTACAATGTTCTTTTCAAACGCTTTATTGTATAGCGAATTATCTTCGTTTATTGCTATTGCAAAAGCAGGTTCAATCGGTATAAAAAGGAGTACAAAATCTGGCGACTCAATATCATATAGGTCCTGATAGTTTTTTTCTGAAAGCTGGTCAACATGCTTTCTTATAGAATTGATGTGTGATTTTAAAAACACATGGCGTTCTTCATCATTTGCGTTGACATAACGTTCATAATCTGTTAATGATACTTTACTATCAATGATCATCTTTTTATTGTCTGGTAAATGTAATACAACATCTGGTAAAACCCTTGACCCATCAGATAGTGTAAAGCTTTGTTGAACATAATATTCACGATCTTTCTCTAAACCAGACTTCTCTAATACACGTTCTAAGACCAATTCACCCCAATTTCCTTGCATTTTACTGTCTCCTTTTAAGGCTTTGGTCAAATTGGTTGCCTCTTTAGCCATTTGTTGGTTAAGGTCTTTTAAACCTAATAATTGCTCTTTTAAAGCCGAATGCATACTGATACTTTCCTTTTGGGTATCTTCAACTTTTTTCTCAAAGACTTGAATTTTTTCTTGTAATGGGTTTAAGATATTTTTGATGTTTTCTTTATTCTGAAGCGTGAATTTTTCAGATTTCTCATCAAGAATTTTTGTAGCTAATAACTCAAAATCCTTTCTCAGTTGTGCTTGGCGTTCTTCTAACTCTTGATCACGCTTTAAGTTTTGTTGTTGAAGATTTTCGTATTCAGTATTTTTTCGTGTTAATTCAGTATTTAAAAACTCTTTCTCACGTCTTATAGCTTCACGTTCGCTTTCAAGCTGGGATAAGTTTTGTTTAAGATCTTCAATAGTAATCGACATTTGATTTTGACGTTCCGCTAATGTACTTTGCTCACTTTTACTTTTTAGTTTAATAAATAACATGCCCAAATAGGCACCTATTGCTCCAGAGACAAGAATGGCTATAATAAGTATTAGATTATCGTTCATGAAAAGAGTTGAAATTTACCCAAAGATAAAATAAAAGGTTGAAGACGGAAGGTTGATAGCTGAAAACTATTAGCTTATTTTTTTACTCTAAAACTACCTGTTTGTTTATCAAAACCAATCAAATCTTTTGGGAATAAGGTTTCAAATATGCCTTGGTCTATTAAATTGCATGGTGAGTCGTAAACAACATTATCAGTGGTCATGACAACCATTGTATGACACAGTTGAATGGCTAAGTCGATTTCGTGAGAAGAAAATAGAATCGTTTTATTGGTTTCTTTAGCTAATAGCTGTAACAGTTTTAAAATATAGGCTTTATGATACATGTCTAGATGTGTTGTAGGTTCATCTAAAATGATCAAATCTGTATCTTGTGCTAAAGCACGAGCAATCATTACTTTTTGGAGTTGACCATCACTTAGCTCATAGCATTTGCGATGTTTTAAATCATTGAGATTAGTGTTTTGAATAGAAGTGTTTACTATGGCGATATCCTCTTCATTAAGATTACCAACCCAATTGGTATAAGGTTGACGACCAAGAGCAATCAACTCAAAGACCGATAAGTTTTTAGAAACTAATTGTTCGGTTAATACTAAACTCATTGTTTTAGCCAATGCAACATTTGAGTAACTGTTAAGTGATTTACCATTCAAATCAATAGTACCTGAAAGCGGTTGTTGTAATGCTGTTAATGTTCTTAGTAGAGTAGATTTACCAATCCCATTAGCGCCAACCAAACCAATAAGTTCACCTCTGACGAGTTCTATATTAATGTGTTGTGCAATGACAGCTGTATGCTTTTTTGACTGATATCCAATACTCAGGTCGTTGGTTTTAAGGACGATATGTTTGTTAGCTTTTGTCACACTATTTTTAAAACATCATTTTACGTTGCCTTACTAATAACCAAACCACAACTGGAGCTCCAATTAGAGATGTTATAGCATTGATTGGTAAGGTGTAATCACTAGTTGGTAATTGAGCTATGCTATCACAGATAAGCATTAATATAGCACCAAATAAGAACACAGCAGGTAATAATACCTTATGGTTTGAAGTATGAAATAGTTGTTTAGTTAAATGCGGAATCGCTAAGCCTATAAACGCAATTGGTCCTGCAAAAGCAGTAATGGTTCCAGCGAGTAAACTTGTTGCTAAAATAATGATAAATCTACTTTTTTTTATGTCCAACCCTAAACTTTTAGCATAGTTTTCTCCTAATAGAAAAGTGTTTAAGGCTTTTATAGAAAATAGTGTTAAAAGTAAACCTAAACAATAAATACAGAAAAAAATCAAAAGTTCGTTCCATGATAAGTTTCCTAAACTTCCAAATCCCCAAAAAATATACTGTTGTAATTGTTCTGCTGAGCTAAAGTAAGAGAGCACACTTACTACAGCTGCAGTAATACTTCCAAACATGAGTCCAATAATTAAGATCGCCATCGTATCTCTTACTTTTGATGATACTAACACTACCGCTAATAGTACCAAGAAACTGCCTAAACTTGCAGCAACAACAATGCTCCATTTAGAGATCAATACTATAGCAAAAGTACCTCCAAATATCCCAGAGCCTAAAATCACTAATGCAACACCTAGACTTGCACCTGAGCTTATACCAAGTACAAAAGGGCCTGCTAACGGGTTTCTAAATAAGGTTTGCATCAATAATCCTGATATTCCTAAACCAGAGCCTACTAAAATTGCGGTAAGCGCTTTAGGTAATCTGTAATTTTGAACGATATATTGCCAAGATTCGTTCTCTGAGGTTCCAAAAATACTAGCAAAAACATCAGTGATCGGAATAGTTACAGATCCTAAACTGATGTTTCCCAACATAGAAATTAGCAAGACGATACTTAAGGCTAAAAACGTGTATGTGTATTTAGAATTCAACTATTGCAATGGTTTAAAGAATGTGGTTTCATAGGTAGTTAGTAATTCTGGGTGGCATATTTTTATCATATCCTTTAGTACAAGGTCTGGACGAGCTATTCCCATTTCGTAATATAAAATACCACCTGTTCTTCCGGTTGTGTTAGAAAATGTAAATATATTTTTATTTTGAAACGCCTTAAATTCTGTGTAATGCGAATTGGCTTTCGCTAAATCTTCATAGCTTGTATAATATGACGGACTTAACCATAACTGCGCATCTTTAGCCTTGTTAAACACAGCTTCAAAACTCAATGCTAGACTTCCAGATGCCTTAGTGTCACTCCAAAGATAATTTGTATTGGCATCGTCTAAAAACTGTGCTTCAGGGCTTGTGCCATTAGGCAAGTACCAAACATCTTTGTACATTGCGCCACATAGTATGCTAGGTTTTGAAGTTGCGTTGGATGCAATTTTTTTAGCTTCCAAGTAATCCTTTTCGATTTGGTTAAAAATTGAATCGGCAACATTTTCTTTATTATAAAGTAGACCGAAAAATTTAATCCATTCCGCTTTAGCTAAAGGTGATTTTTCTACCCAATCACCATTATATATAACAGAAATTCCCGAACGTTCGATGACCTCCATGCCTTTATTCGTACCATCAACACCAAAGGCAACAACTACATCTGGATGTAAATCTAATAAGACTTCAGTGTTAATACCTTCATTAGTGCCTAACTCTCTCACGTTATCGTTGTCAATTCGTTGTCGGGTTTTGTCAGAGGAGATGTAATCTGTTCCAGGAAAACCAACAAGTGATTGTTCCACTCCTAAGAGCTCTAATGCAGGAATGTGAGTTGTTGATGTAACAACTATTTTTTGAATAGGAATTGTTATAATTCCATCAAATTCATCTTTATTCAACGTGATTTTTGGTGCATTTTCTTTTTTAATTAGTGCATACGAATAGCTCTTTTCAGATTTAGGCCAAGGGTTATTTATGTTCAAAACACTAAATGCTTCATTCGTTGATACTGAAAAGCCTTCAGCATAACTAAGAAATGATGTTTCTGTTGTTTTAGGCAGTTGTTTTGATACGGCTTTATCTTCTTTGCAATTAAATAGAACAACGCAAAAACTAATAATAAATAGTCTTTTCAAAATTTAAGCTTTAATTTCTTCAAAAGTAATATTATTTAAAGTTATTAGTGAATCCTTAAACAAAATGTTTACTTTCGCATCGAATTTAGGTTCAATAACCGTTTAGCGATTATTGATTAAAAGGGAATCTGGTGAAAGTCCAGAACTGTTCCCGCAACTGTAAGCTATTAGGCTTGCTATTACCTTCACGTCACTGGAATTTTTTCTGGGAAGACCAATAGCAAGACGCAAGTCAGGAGACCTGCCAAATTCAAACATAGAAGTCAAACTTTCGGGATAAAAGTTTTGGTGTGAAAGATTCATGCTATTCCGAGTAATTTTAGATTACAATGAACAAAAAAACAATGGTATTTGGTATACTATCTTTTAGTATCTCAGCTTTTGGTATGGCACAACAGCAAACCGATTCATTAAAAATTGAGCAATTAGATGAGGTAGTGATAACCGATTCTAGATTCAACTTAAAACGAGAAAATTCTGGTAAGGTTATTACCAAGATCACTCAAAAAGAACTTGAAAATCAGCAGGGAAAATCTATTGCTGAAATAATTAACAATACCGCTGGTATTGAAATTAATGGTACAAAAAGTAATGCAGGACAAAATTTGAATTACTTTGTAAGAGGTGGTAGAAATCGTCAAGTATTAGTACTTATTGATGGTATTGCAGTTACTGATGCTTCACAAATAGCAAATGATTACGATTTACGTTTGTTAAATGCCAATCAAGTGGAGAGTATTGAAATTTTAAAAGGAGCATCAAGCACACTATACGGAACTGGTGCGGCTACAGCTGTTATCAACATCAAATTGAAACGCGCTACAAAAGATGCAGTTGCAGTTAACTTAACGAGTACTCTAGGAACTAATCAATCTCAAAAGGACGATGATTATGCCGTTGAAAACTTCTTAAATAGTGTGTCTATTAATGGAACGCTTAATAAATTTAGCTACCTAGCTAGTTTTGGGCATCAATTTACAGATGGCTTATCAGCTATTGAATCTGGAAGCGAATCTGATGCATTTAATACACACAATGGTTATTTGAGTGTTGGCTATCAATTTTCAGATGCATTTAAGTTAAAAGCCTACACAAGTTTTGATAAATTCAAAACTGAGTTTGATGATGGCTTTGGACTTGCAGATGCCGATAATTTATCAACTACAAGTCAATATAGAATTGGTGTTTCTCCAGAGTTTAAGTATAATAAAGGAAATATTACTCTAAATGCTGCTTACAATAATATCGATAGACAGATTGTATCTAGTTTTCCGACACGGTTTAAGGCTGAGAGTTTTGTTGGAGATATCTTTAATCGATACAATTTCAATGATAAGTTCTATACAGTTATAGGTGTTAATGCACAGCAAAATAAGATTGAAAGTTTTTCTATTCCTTTTGATAGTTCAGATTTTATTCAAGATATCAATCCTGATGATGCTACTTTTACTATTGTAGACCCTTATATGAATGTTGTATACGTATCAGATTTTGGACTAAACATTAATGCAGGCATGCGCTTGAATAATCATAGCGAATATGGTAACCATTTGGTGTATAGTATTAATCCGTCATTTAAAAAAGACCTCAATTTTGGTTATGTTAAAGGATTGGTAAGTTATAGTACCTCTTTTATCGCACCTTCATTGTTTCAATTATTTGAACCTTCATTTGGGAATATTGAATTAAAACCAGAGGAAAACACAACTTTTGAAATAGGAGCAGAGATTGGGATTAAAAATAAAGCAACATTAAGTGTGGTCTATTTTAATCGTATGGAAGAACATTTTGTTGATTTTGTTGACCAAGGAAATTTTGTGTTTCAATACACCAATATTGAAGATGATTTCACAGCAAGTGGAATAGAATTAGTCGCTAACGTGAAAATCACGAAAGACTTGCAGTTAAGGACTAATGGAACTTACACAAAAGTAGAAGACGATTTGAATCTTAGAATTCCTGAAATCAAAGTTAATGCTGCTCTTAACTATGAAATGACCAATAAAACGTTCATGAGTTTAAGTTATCAGTTCAATGACGATAGAGACGATGCATTTTTTAATAACGATACCTTTACCAGTGAAACAGTTTCTTTGAGATCTTACAGTTTAGTAGACTTTTATATCAGTCATAAAATCGCGAAAGACAAAATTAAGTTATTTGGAAGCATTAGTAATGTTTTAAATGAAGCGTATAATGAGTTGTTTGGTTACACAACCAGAGGGCGAAATATTAATATAGGGTTTACGCTAGG
The DNA here is from genome assembly GCF_947503375.1 of uncultured Psychroserpens sp. GTDB lineage: Bacteria > Bacteroidota > Bacteroidia > Flavobacteriales > Flavobacteriaceae > Psychroserpens. The sequence goes on along the minus strand of NZ_CANNDQ010000002.1, from coordinate 216,291 downwards.
TTTATAAACAGAAAAGCCACTCCATTGAGTGGCTTTTTTTTATGTTTTTACTGAAACTTAAGCTTATTGAGTGTGCCATCATTTTCAATGTACATTACTTCTTCTAAAGGCTGTTTTTTACTTTTTATAGATCTTAAACCTGTTTGTTGTGCAAATCGACCGAGCCCTTGTATGTCAGCAATAGCTGCTGCTAATAATGGCTCATTAACATCACCAAGTGTTCCAAAATTCCTTGGTGCTTCTAAGATGCCAATATCAGGCGTTAGACCTGTAGGAGGTACTTCTACGTCATCTACATTTATAGAATTTGCAACTAAAGGCTGCATCGCATAGGTGTGATTTGGATTGATATCGTTTGGTGATAAATCTGGTGAATCAAATAAAGTTATGGATGCCTGTGTTTTTCCAGTAGTAAAATTACCAATTTGTACTACATCAATATAGGCGTCTAAACTATTGATTACCAATTCACTTGCAGATGCAGAGTCATCTGTAGTTAACACGTAAACTTTATTAAGGCCTAGATTATTAATTACATTACTTCCAAAAGTGCTAACAAAGTTGAAATTTTGGTTAGCAGCTTGCTGTGTTTCATTATATACTAGCTTAGAAAATATTTGACCGTTGAATTGACCAGTAATCATACTTCCTAAAAGCGATGCCGTATTTACCGAACCACCAGGATTGTACCTCAAATCTAAAACAAGATGTTGGATATTACTAGCTTGAAACTGTGCAAACGCATCATTTAAAGCAACATTGAAGTTTTGATTGAATCGATTGTATACCAAATAGCCAACATTTTCTCCCCCAACATCAATTACACTTGTTAAATGAATTGGATTTTCGGTGTATACTTGTTTGGTTAAAGTCGCTGAATCTGTAGTTGAAACAATAGTATCATCAGCGACCTCTGGAGTACCATTATCATCATAGTTGGCAAAATTTAAGGTATAGGTATTCTGACTGCGAAAATCATTAAAATTGTTAATATTTAAAGGCGTACCATTCACGGCATCAAATATTTGCCCACGTTGTAAGCCCATTCCACTTGCTACACTGTTGTTAAGTACTAACCTTATGATGCCGAAGACTTCGGTTTCGCTTCCAGGTTTTAAATAGAATTCAAATTCAAGACCATTAGAAAGAGATGTGCCTTGTTGCGATTGTTGAAACGTAATGTAGTTAGGTATAATAACGCTAAAACGATCTACAGTTTGTCTTTCAAATATTAAACTTTCAAATAAACTTTCTGGAGTTGAAAAACTATTTAGATAATTTCCATATGCTTCATCAGAAGAGAACCTGTCATTTGCCAAATCAGGAATTTCAGCTTTATAAAGATAAGCAGCATTCATTCCTTTCCAAACAAAATCATTTATTTCACTTGCAGAAATTGCATTGTCGTCTCTGTCTTCAAAGCAACTTGTAAAAACCATAGAAACAAGTACTAGGAGACTAATCTTAAATAACTTCATATTTTTCTTTTTCAATTTTTAGTTTAAAACCTATAAGGCTTTAGTCTATTAAACTATAAATTTACTTACATTATTGTAAATTAAAAAATATCGTGTAACAAAAGTTACCATGGTTCGTCGTAATATCAAGAAGCAGAATAATCAACTGTTTTGAACTAACAACCAAACAATGACACAAACTGATTTTGTAAAATTAGTAATGCCTTTTAAGGATAAGGTCTTCCGTTTAGCAAAACGCCTTCTCGTTTCTAACGAAGAAGCTGAAGATGCAACACAGGAGATTTTGATGAAATTGTGGCACAATAAAGCTAAGATAAGTGAGTATAAAAACGTAGAAGCATTTTCGATGACCATGACGAAGAATTTTTGCTTAGATCGTTTAAAATCGAAACAGGCACAGAATTTAAAAATTGTTCACAGTAATTATCAAGACAATAACACGTCGTTACAAAACCAAGTTGAAAATAAAGATAGTGTCGATTGGGTATCTAAAATAATTGAAGAGTTACCCGAACAACAAAAAATAATTTTACAGCTCAGAGATATAGAAGAGTATGATTTTGATGAAATTGCAAAAGTAGTAGATATGAACCCAACAGCAATTCGTGTCGCCTTATCTAGAGCTAGAAAGACAATAAGAGAAAAATTAACAAATACACATAGTTATGGTGTTAAATAGTATAGAAAAACTATTAGAAAAGTATGATAATGGTGAAACATCACTAAAGGAAGAGCAAAAATTAAAAGCATATTTTGCTCAAGATAATGTGGCTTCTCATTTAGAGTCGTACCAGATTATGTTTCAACATTTCAATACGACAAAACAAGAACTTTATACGAAAGACGTTCCATTAAAACCTAAGAAGAAAAACAATTTGTACCAATGGATTTCTGTCGCAGCAGTAGCAGTTCTAATGTTAGGAATATTTATTCCGAATATTTTTGGAGAAGGTTCTAATTCAACTGAAGTTATTTCTTTTGAGCAATTAACAAAAGAAGAAAAAGAACTTTATTTCAAAACCAAAGAAGCACTGGCAATGCTATCTTCTAATTTCAATAAAGGTACTACAAGCCTAAATGCTTTAGGAATGGTATCTGATAATTTTAACCAAGGTGCTTCTAGCCTTAACGCATTAGATATGGTATCTGATAATTTTAATCTAGGTGCACAAAATGCGAGTTATGTTGGAGAGCTCGGAAAAACAACAAGCAAATTTTTAAAACAAAAGAATTAATAATTAAAAAAACAAGTAATCATGAAAAATGTAATAGTAATCGTAGCAATCATGTTATCATCAATCGCCTCTTTCGGGCAAGGTATATTTGATAAGTTCGAAGATCAAGAAGGTGTAACATCTGTAGTTGTCAATCAAAAAATGTTCAAAATGTTAGCAACTATGGGAATTGATTTAGATGATCCTGAAGCACAGGAATATTTAAACATGGCAAAGAGTATTACAAGCTTTAAAGTGTTCACAACAGGAGATTCTAAAATTGCTGCAGAAATGAATGCAACTGTAACGAAGTACTTAAAATCTACAAAGTTAGAAGAGTTGATGCGTATCAAAGATGGTGATCAAACCGTTAATTTTTACGTAAAAGAAGGAAAAGATGAAAACCACGTAAAAGAACTATTAATGTTTGTTGATGGTTTAAAAGAAATGACCAAAGGACAAGACATTACAATCAATGGTAAGAAAAGAGAAATTGAAAGTGTTGTTCTAACTTTAACTGGAGATATCGACTTAAGACAAATTTCTAAGTTGACTAATCAAGTGAATATGCCTGGTGGCGATCAGTTAAAGAAAGCTGGAAAAGATAAAAACTAAATCATATACTACATGAATTCATCAATCAAAACCATAATCATGATGTTGTTCTTGGTTGTAACCTTACAAAGTTGCAACCAAGACCCATCATTACAACGCTATTATGTTGATAGCGAGTTAGCTCCTGGGTTTACGTCTTTAGATATACCAACAAGTATGTTGAAAATTGATAAGACCACCCTTACCGAAGAAGAACTTGAAGCTTATGAATCTATTGAGAAATTAAGTCTTTTAGCTTATGTAATTGAAGGCGATGATAAAGCTGAAGAATTTGAAGTGGAATTGGCTAAAGTGAAGACCATCCTTAATAATCCAAAATATGAAGAGCTTATGCGCGGTGGAAACACTACAGATGGTAAGTTTGTCGTTAAGTTTTTAGGAGAAGAAGACAGTATTGAAGAAATTATACTAATGGGAGCTTCTAACGATAGAGGCTTTGCAGTTGTAAGGGTTTTGGGTGATGATATGAATGTAGATAAAATCATGACTTTGACAAGTGTGTTTGAAAAAGCAAATATCAACGACTCTGAACTGAAACAGTTCACAAATTTTTTTGAATAACGATACGTAATTTAAAAATGTTAATGTTAAATCGCCTTGGGTTAAAACTCAAGGTGATTTTTTTTGATCTGAATCTTTAAGAGCTATCCAAACCAATATAGCTCCTAAAAATGTGAAGGCGATAAATAATATGGCTTTAACAATAAAATAGTCTAATACATTAAAAATACCTGCTAAAAAGAAACTCAAAGCAAGTAGTCCTGTATAGATTAAAGCAACTGTATTTTTATTAAAAATCATATGTTAAATGCCAGTGTAATTATTTGGGTTAATAGCTTTTAGTTCTTCTTTTATGGCTTCAGACACTTTTAATTTATCAATAAACTCTGAAATAGAACGCTGGTTAATAGTTTCGTTGGTTCGGGTTAGCCCTTTCAAAGCTTCATAAGGATTTGGGTAAGCCTCACGACGAAGTATAGTTTGAATAGCTTCAGCAACAACAGCCCAGTTGTTTTCTAAATCTTGCTCAAATTTGATAGCGTTGAGTAATAATTTATTTAACCCTTTAAGCGTAGACTTAAAACCAATTAATGTATGTCCAAACGGAACACCAACATTACGTAATACAGTACTATCTGTTAAATCACGTTGCAATCTTGAAACGGGGAGCTTAGCAGACAAATGTTCAAATATTGCATTTGCAATACCTAAATTGCCTTCAGAATTTTCAAAATCTATGGGATTCACTTTATGAGGCATGGCACTACTTCCAATTTCACCTTTTTTAATTTTTTGTTTGAAATAATCCATAGAGACATAAGTCCACACATCACGATCAAGATCAATAATGATCGTATTGATACGCTTAAGCGCATCAAATAATGCGGCCATATGATCGTAATGTTCTATCTGAGTTGTAGGAAACGAATGTTGTAATCCTAGTTTTTCTTGAACAAATTGAGAGCCAAAAGCTCTCCAATCTATATGCGGATAAGCAACTTTATGCGCATTGAAATTTCCTGTTGCGCCTCCAAATTTAGCCGCGCTTGGAATGTCATTTAATAAATTGAATTGCTCCTCCAAGCGTACTACAAAGACTTGAATTTCTTTACCTAGACGCGTAGGAGATGCAGGTTGCCCATGAGTTCTTGCGAGCATAGAAATGTCTTTCCATTCATTTGCAAGTGCTTTAAGCTTGTCGAGTATCTCAAAATATTCTGGAACGTACACATCGTTCATAGCATCTTTTATGCTTAATGGGATTGCAGTGTTATTAATATCTTGAGAGGTTAATCCAAAATGAATAAATTCTTTATACTTACTAAGATTAAGATTGTCAAATTTTTCTTTTATAAAATATTCAACAGCTTTGACATCATGATTTGTAACTGTTTCAATGTCTTTTATAGATTGTGCATCTTCAGAAGAAAAGTTTGAATAGATCAATCTTAATTCTTCAAAAATAGATGAGTCAATACCTGATAATTGTGGTAATTTGAGTTCACACAACGCAATAAAATATTCTACCTCTACAAGCACCCGATATTTGATAAGTGCTTCTTCAGAAAAATAAGGTGCTAATTTGTCTACTTTGCTTCTGTATCTACCATCAATAGGAGAGATGGCATTTAGTGATGATATTGACATTGTTTTTTGTTTTTTTGCTAAAACTTTAAGAAGCCAAAGATAATTGATTTAGATGGAAGCATCGTTATGTTACATTGCAAGTTTTTGTACTTTTCTTAAATTTGCTAGTATAAGTTTTCTACTTTTATGCATGTCTAAATTATATAGGCATCATAGATAAAAATCAATAATAAATTCTTAGCATGTCTAAACCAATAGAAGATAAACTTGAACGAATTCCTGTGGTGAATCTATTGGTTAAGTTTTTTAAAAGCATTAAATTAAAAGTGCTTGAGGGCTTGTCTTTATACGATCTTCTTGAACTCTACATAATTGGTATAGCTAAAGGTGCATTGAGTACCAGGGCCAGTGCAATTGCTTATAGTTTTTTTATGGCACTATTTCCATTTTTATTATTTGTAATTATAATTATACCTCATATTCCTATACAGGGTTTTGAGACAGATTTTTTGGTGTTTTTAGAATCGTTTTTGCCACCAACAACTACAGAATTCTTTTCTCAAAACATTTTTGAAAATATAAAAGGAGGCGGTCTCATCTCATCTGTATTTTTAATTTCAATCTTTTTAATGGCCAATGGTGTTAATGCAGTATTTTCTGGCTTCGAAAGTTCGTACCACGAACAACTTACCAGAAATGTATTTAAACAATATTTATATGCTTTAGGTGTTGCTTTGATATTGGCATTATTGCTAATTCTTACTGTAGCTGTATTAGGCTTTTTTAATATCTATGTGGTGGAAAACATCTTTAAATTCGCTCATGTTGAAAATAAGAGTGACTTTTGGTTAGTGTTTTCACAGTATATGTTTTTTATTATAATGGTTTATCTAGCTACAGCTACGCTATATTATTTTGGTACCAAAGAAGGGAAACAGTTCAAGTTTTTCTCTGTAGGCGCTCTATTTACTACGTTACTCATCATACTTACATCTTACTTGTTTGGAATTTATATTGAAAATTTTGCACAGTACAATAAACTATATGGTTCTATTGGTGCGTTATTAATACTGATGTTCTATTTATGGCTTAATGCTAATATTTTATTATTAGGCTTCGAACTTAATGTCTCTTTAACAACATTACGAAAACACAGATAGTATGAAGTATCTATTTTTTACAATTTGCTTTGCATTTGCTAGCTTTTTATATGCACAGGATGTAGTAGGCCAATGGAAAACCATTGATGACGAAACTGGCGAAGCTAAATCTATTGTAGAGATTTATAAGAAAAATGGAAAACTATATGGAAAAATTGTAGAAATATTTGACAAATCAAAACGAGACTTGCCTTGTAAATTTTGTGAAGGGGATGACTATAATAAACCTATTATGGGATTAGTTATCATAAAGAACATGATGAAGGTTGCAAAAAACCTATATAAGAAAGGAACCATCACCAACCCCGAAGATGGTAAAGTATATACGTGTAGGCTTAAAATAGATGAAGACAATCCAAATCAACTTCAAGTAAGAGGTTACATAGCATTCTTTTATAAAACCCAATACTGGGTTAGAGTAAAGCACTAATTTTTAAATTGATCAGTACTGAATAACTTTATCAACGTTATATTACCAATTCCTCTCGAAAAGAGTTTTACTTATGCTATCACTCAAGCAGAAGCTAACTTTTTACAGCCTGGTATGCGTGTGTCTGTGCCTTTTGGGAAATCTAAAATTTATACAGCATTAGTTGAGCGAGTGCATATCGAAGCTCCCAAGGTCTATGAAGCAAAACAAATTCATCAGATATTAGATGAGTCACCAGTCGTGACTTTAATACAGCTAGTGCATTGGCAATGGATGGCTAACTATTACATGTGTACAGTAGGAGAGGTGATGCGTGCGGCTCTACCAAGTGCATTTATTCTTGAAAGCGAGACGGTTATTTCTAGAAATAGTGAGGTTGTGGTTAACGATGAATTATTAAAAGATGATGAATTTATCGTATATGAAGCTTTACATCATCAATCGTCTTTAAAGATTCAAGACTTGATGTCTATTCTAGATAAAAAAAATGTACTACCCGTCATTAAGCGGTTGTTAGAAAAAAATATCATTAATGTTCAAGAAGAGATTTATGAAAAGTACAAACCTAAGCTGGTAAGATATGTTAAGATTACTACAGCTTATACTTCTCCAAACGAATTACAACAGCTAATGGAGTTGTTAAGCAGAGCTCCAAAACAACGTGACGTAGTAATGACCTTATTTTCAATTTCTGCTCAAACTAAAAAACCTGTAAAGGTCTCAGATCTTATTTCTGAAAGTGATACCTCTTCTGCAATTGTGAAAGCATTAGTTGATAAAGGGGTTTTAGAAGAATATTATATCCAAACAGATCGTGTTCAGTATGAAGGTGGAGAAAATGAAGATTTGAAACGCTTAAATGAATATCAAGAAATTGCTTTAGATGAAGTGATTCAATCCTTTAAAAATAAAAGTATTACACTGCTGCATGGTGTAACTTCTTCTGGCAAAACTGAGTTATATGTAAAGCTCATTGAGGCTCAAATTTTAAAAGGGAAACAAGTTTTGTATCTACTTCCTGAAATTGCCTTAACAACACAGTTGGTAGAACGGCTCCAAAATTATTTTGGTAAAAAAGTAGCCGTTTTTCATAGTAAATATTCATCGCACGAACGTGTTGAGGTTTGGAACAATGTATTAAATAATTCACCTAAGGCTCAGGTTATTTTGGGAGCGCGCTCATCAGTATTATTACCATTTCAAGACTTAGGTTTAGTTATTGTTGATGAAGAGCACGAATCATCATACAAACAATTTGATCCAGCACCAAGGTATCATGCTAGAGATACTGCTATTGTATTGGCGAGTTTATTTAAAACCAAAACACTTTTAGGTTCAGCTACACCTAGTTTAGAGAGTTACTATAACTCCAAGCAAGGCAAGTATGGTTTGGTTGAACTCAATCATCGATACAATGATGTATTGATGCCAGATATTGAACTTGTAGATCTAAAAGATAAGCATAAACGCAAACGTATGAATGGTCATTTTAGTGACCGTTTGATAGAAGAAATTCAAGACACTCTTACCGCAGGTCATCAAGTGATACTCTTTCAGAACAGAAGAGGCTTTTCGCCTATTGTTGAATGTAATACTTGTGGTCACTCGCCACAATGTCCTAACTGTGATGTCAGTTTAACATTTCATCAATATAAAAATCAATTGCGATGTCATTATTGCGGTTATCACGTGATTATGCACAAAACTTGTGAGGCCTGTGGTAGTGTAGAACTAGATTCTAAGGGCTTTGGTACCGAACAAGTAGAACAAGAAGCAAAGATGTTGTTTCCAGATTTTAATGTTGCTCGTATGGATCTAGATACTACAAGAGGTAAATATGGTTATGAAAAGATAATTACTGCATTAGAACAGCAAGAAATTGATATTCTTGTAGGCACACAAATGCTTACTAAAGGATTGGATTTTAGAAATGTTAAGCTTGTTGGTATCATGAATGCTGATAATATGCTTAATTTTCCAGATTTTAGAGCGCACGAACGTAGTTATCAGCTAATGGCTCAAGTTTCTGGAAGAGCAGGACGCACTAAAGAGCGAGGAAAAGTATTAATTCAAACGTATAATCCTTTTCATCGTATTTTGCAGCAGGTGTCTACCAACAATTATTCGCAAATGTATGAAGAACAAATTGAAGACCGCTATACGTATAAGTATCCACCCATATTTAGGATGATAAAGATTACTTTGAAGCATAAAGATTACTTGAAAGTTAACAATGGTGCCGATTGGTATGCTAGATCATTAAGAACAGTTTTTGATAAGCATGTATTAGGCCCTGAGTTTCCTCCAGTTTCAAGGATTAGAAATCAATACTTGAAACATATTTTGATTAAGATTCCTCAAAAACAATCATTAGCAAAAACAAAAGAAGCCATTATTAAAATAAATAATAGCTTCTTGAGTGTGAAAGATTTTAGGGCGATAAGAGTAATTTTAAATGTCGATAATTATTAAGTTGTTAACGTTATATCTTCAAACGAAATGGTCTTAATTGCCTTTTAAATGTTATTCAAAGCATCAACAAGTTGGGTCTTCTTGTTTCTACTTAAAGGAATCTCATAAGCACCAACTTCAACATTTTTGCTATTAAATCTATCGACCTTGTCAAGGTTGACAATATAAGATTTATGAATCCTTAAAAATTTACCTTCTGGTAATTCATGTTCAAAAGCTTTCATTGTAGATAAAACGACTAAGCTATTTTCTTCAGTGACTAATTTTACATAATCACCTAAAGCTTCAATCCATTTAATATCTTTAATGTAAACTTTACGTTTTTTCAGGTTACTTTTAACAAAGATGTGTTCGCCATCTGTTTCGTTAAAATCTAGCTTAAGTTTATGTTGCTCTAATGCTTTTTCTACAGAAGTGTTAAATCGTTCCCTAGTTATAGGTTTCTGTAAATAATCGGTTGCATCATAATTAAAAGCTTTAAACGCGTATTCAGTTTTACCTGTAACGAAAATAATTTGGGGTTTGTTGTTGAGTACGTCCAATAGCTCAAAACCATTTAGAACTGGCATTTCAATATCTAAGAAGATTAAATCTACCTTATGAGTATTGAGCCCGTTTTTGGTTTCTAATGCGCTACTGTATTCTGCAATAAGGTTAAGTGAGCTATGATTCTCAATTAACTTTACAATCGATAATCGTTGAATCGCAGAATCATCAACTACTACACAGTTTAAAGTCATAACATTATTATATTTTAGGTTAAGATATCGACAATAGTACAAAAAATTCGGATAAAAACCAAAAAACATCGGTAAAGTGTTTTTTTTAACAAAATTTTAAGAAAACTATCTTACCTAGATTTTAAGCATAAAAAATGTTGTCAAATATAGAATTTATAGTTATTTTTGCACCCATTTTTAATTGTAAAATACATTTATATGAATCATTATGAAACTGTTTTCATCTTAAATCCCGTTTTATCTGAAGATCAGATAAAGGAAACAGTAAAGAAATATGAAGATTTTCTTGTTTCTAAAGGAGCGAAGATGATAGCCAAAGAAGATTGGGGCTTAAAAAAATTAGCTTACCCAATTCAAAACAAAAAAAGTGGTTTTTATCACTTATTTGAGTACACTGTTGATGGATCTGCTATTGCTCCATTAGAAGTAGAGTTTAGACGTGACGAGCGTTTTATGCGTTACTTAACAGTAAAATTAGACAAGCATGCAATTGCTTGGGCAGAAAAGAGAAGAACTAGAAACAAACAAAACGCGTAATTATGTCTTCAATTGAACAACAAGCAAAAGGAAAAAAAGACGGAGAGATTAGATATTTAACTCCGTTAAACATTGACACTAGCAAAACGAAGAAATATTGTCGTTTTAAGAAATCTGGAATCAAGTATGTTGATTACAAAGATCCAGATTGGTTATTAGGTTTTGTAAACGAACAAGGTAAATTATTGCCAAGACGTTTAACAGGAACATCATTAAAATACCAAAGAAAAGTATCTGTTGCTGTAAAGAGAGCACGTCACTTAGCGTTAATGCCATACGTAGCAGATTTATTAAAATAAAATACCAATAACTATGGAACTTATATTAAAACAAGACGTTGAAAATTTAGGATTTAAAGACGATATTGTAACAGTTAAGAACGGTTATGGTAGAAATTTTTTAATTCCTCAAGGACAAGCTGTAATGGCTACACCTTCTGCTAAAAAAGTATTAGCAGAGACTTTAAAGCAAAGAGCTTACAAAGAAAAGAGTATTGTTGATGCAGCTAATAAAACTGCAGAGTCACTTAAAACTTTAGAGATCAAAATTGCTTCAAAAGTTGGTTCAGGAGACAAATTATTTGGTTCTGTGAACAATATTGATCTAGCAAACGCATTACAACAAGCTGGTCACGATATTGATAAAAAATTCATCTCTATTGCTGGTGGTACCGTAAAACGTTTAGGAAAATACGATTCTGTTATCAGATTACACAGAGAAGTATCAGTAGATTTACCATTTGAGGTTGTAGCAGAAGCTTAATTTTCAAGTAAAGTATATACAAAAGCCTCAACGTAACGTTGAGGCTTTTTCAATTCTATATTTAAACGATTAGTTGTAAAATGAAATATTCAAGACTTACTAAAGAACAGTTTGAAGAACTGCATCAGGAATTTATCAATTTTTTAGCTACTCAATCAATCACTGCAGATGAATGGACAGCTATTAAAACTAATCAACCAAAAGTCGCAGAGCAGGAGTTGGATGTGTTTAGTGATTTAATTTGGGAAGGAGTACTCTCTAAAGTAAACTATCTAGAGCATATTTCTAAGCAACAAATGCATTTGTTTCATTGTACAGAGAAAGACATGCGACTCATTGCTCTTAAAGTGAATAATAAAGCAATTGATTTAACAACAAAGGACGGCTTTGATTGGTTTAGAAATAACTTATTATCTGATGCTATAGAGTTTTACACTTCTAAAAAAGACTATTCAGAATCAAAAAACTTAGATAAGTTTAAACTTATAGAACAAGGTGCAGTAATTACTAAGGGAGAACTGTATAAGTATTTCGAGAAATTAGTTAGTGGCAATGAATAGCTAACCGAAACTTGTTACTCATAACGTAACGATTCGATTGGGTCTAATTTCGAAGCCTTAATTGCTGGCATTGAACCAGAAAGAATAGCGACTATAAATGTGATCAAAACCGCACTAAACATGGCAAACCATGGCGTGGTGAATTGAAATCCTAATCCTGATGAAATTGCCCAACCCACGAGTATTCCAAGAAGAATTCCTACAATACCGCCTATCTGACCAATAATAATGGTTTCTATGAAGAATTGAAAGGCGATAGTACCACGTTTTGCTCCCAAAGCCTTCCTTACGCCAATTTCCCGTGTTCGTTCAGATACAGAAACCAACATCATGTTTAAAAGTGCAATTGTAGAGCCAAATATGGTAATGATTCCTATGATCCATGCAGAAATTGACAACGTATCTGTAATTGAAGCGACTCTATTGATGAGATCATCACTACGCTCTAAACCAAAATTGTTCTCCTCTACCGGATTTAACCTTCTAATATTTCTAAATAACAAAACAGCTTCGTCTTGAGCGCCTTCCAACATGTCTTTATTGTCCGTTTTTACACTTAGGCTGTAATTTATATTTGAGTTGGTAAATATGGTTCTAGCCTTTTGAAGCGGCATTAATACTCTTAAATCTTGATTATTACCAAAAGTAGCGCCCTTTTCTTTTAAGACCCCAACGACCTTGAATTTTGAACCTCTAATGCTAATGGTCTTATTTATAGGGTTGACATCATCAAGCAATGCTTTTTTAAGATCGCTTCCAATGACACAAACATTGATACTATTTTGCACATCGAAGTAGTTGAGGTTTCTACCAGATTCTATCTCTAAGCCAGAATTCGGTATAAAATTCTCATTAACCCCATAAACTTGCACTTCTGGATCAGTTTTCTCGCTATTGTATTTTACTTCAGCACTTCGCGTTCCTAAAAAAGAAACAGCCGTTTTTGTGAAAGGGAAATTAAAATTTTCTTCAAATTCTTTTACATTCCTATAACTAATTATAGGGTTTACTTTTTGATCATCATTTCCACGGCCATTACCATCAAAATCATAGCGTTGTATATTAAAGGTGTTGGCTCCCATTGAGGAGAAATCACTAGAAATAGTATTTTCTAAAGCAGAAACAGCACTTAAAATACCAACTAAGGCAGTAATACCTATAGCAATAATCAAAACGGTAAGTATTGTGCGTAAAAGCTGACTTCTTATAGCGTCAAAAGCAATACGTATATTTTCTCTAACTAATGAAAACATGGTGAATATTTGGCTGTTGCGTTTTATTGTAAGACTACAAAACACCTATAAAGTTACTATAAAATTGAAATAACTTGGCTTTGCCTATAAAAATTATAATATTTTTGTGAAAAATTACATCCACATTTAAATAGCTTCTCATTTTGTGAGACACGATTATGGCGCAGAAACCAAGTATACCAAAGGGAACGAGAGATTTTAATCCTGTTGAAGTTGCAAAGCGAAATTATATTTTTGATACAATTAAAACGCAGTTTGAAACTTTCGGATTTCAACCGATTGAGACACCAAGTTTTGAAAACTCAAGTACCTTGATGGGAAAATATGGTGATGAAGGCGATCGTTTAATCTTTAAGATATTGAACTCTGGAGATTACTTAAGTAAAGTAGATAATAGCTTGTATGACACAAAGGACTCAAATAAAATTACATCAAGCATTTCAGAAAAAGCCTTGCGTTACGATTTAACAGTACCATTCGCTAGGTACGTGGTACAGCATCAAAATGAGATCGATTTTCCATTTAAACGCTATCAAATTCAACCGGTTTGGCGAGCAGATCGACCACAAAAAGGACGTTTTAGAGAATTTTATCAATGCGATGCAGATGTGGTTGGTAGCAATTCGTTGTGGCAAGAGGTAGAGTTCGTACAATTATATGATGCCGTTTTTACAGCCTTAAGCCTAGATGGTGTAACGATAAAAATTAACAATAGAAAAATATTATCTGGTATTGCTGAAGTAATTGGCGCTCAAGACAAACTCATCGATTTTACGGTGGCTTTAGATAAGTTAGATAAAATAGGAGAGGAGAAGGTTAAAGAAGAGATGTTGAGTAAAGGAATTCCTCAAATTGGAATAGAGAAATTGCAACCGTTGTTTCGTTTAACTGGTAATTTTGGTACGCAAATCACCGAACTCAAATCTATTTTAAATTCATCTGAAAATGGTAAAAAAGGGATTGAAGAGTTAGAATTTATTAATACTGCTATTTCAACACTTCAATTGAAAACGGCAACACTACAATTAGATGTAACACTTGCACGCGGACTTAATTACTATACAGGAGCCATCTTTGAAGTTGCTGCTCCAGAAGGTGTAAACATGGGCTCCATTGGAGGTGGAGGTCGCTATGATGATCTTACAGGAATCTTCGGACTTAATGACATGAGTGGTGTTGGTATTAGTTTTGGTTTGGATCGAATAGCGTTAGTGCTTGAAGATTTACAATTGTTTCCTGAAACGATTACTAATACAGTAAAAGTGTTGTTTATCAATTTTGGAGAAGCAGAAGCTATGGCTAGTATGAAAGCAATTGCTCAACTTAGAGATGAAGGTGTTAGTGCTGAATTATTTCCTGATAATAAAAAAGCCATCAAACAATTTAATTATGCGAATAAGCGCAATATTCCTTATGTAGTGCTTTTAGGCGAATCTGAAATGAATGCTGGTACTTATACCTTAAAGAACATGGCTACTGGTAACCAAGAACAACTCTCTCTCGCCGAATTGTTAAACGCTTTAAAATAAAAAAAGCCTCAAAGAAATTTGAGGCTATTTTTCAGTTAAGAATAAGGTAGATTTGGGTCTATTTTTTCACTAAAACTTGTTTAGATACTGAACCGCTTACAGTATATAATTTAACAATGTACGTTCCGGTGCTTAAGTTCTTAACTTTATATTCAGAATAGTCCAGTTCTGAAATATCTTCAAGGGTTGTAATCGACTGTCCAACAATGTTGAATAATTCAATAGACTTTACATCTTTATAATTAGGATTGAGTAATACAAGACTCTCATTTTCATTTGAGTAGTATACCTCAAGATCATCTAATTCGCTTTCTTCAACGCTTAGTGTTTCATTAGCATCTCTGAAAGTCATTTCAAATCGGTCTAGATATTCACCAGCATTTAAATGGATTTGAAAATCATTTTCTCTTAAGTTATGATATGTATTATCTGATTTATCATGAATAAATATGTCTAACTCGTCAGGCACATTTTCGAGTCTGTTAATAGAAATCGTATTTAAACCAGTATTATCAACAGTAATACCTAAAGGATATACTGTTTCTAATTCAACTTCATTACTACCTTGTATAGTGTACTTTTCATTATTTATCATCCAGAACATATCATCGACCTGTTCTTCATAAAGTTTACCATCGTAACCAAAATCTACACCTGTAGTTGCATTTTCATCAATGGTTAGTAATAGTTGACGCTGAATTGTATTTACTGTGTAAATACCAATTCTAAACTTCATTCTGTTATCTCCAGTGTTAGCTTCACCTTGACCATTATTTGTATTTTCAGCATTTCTTAAGAAAACAGAGCTGCCATTTAATGTACCATCTTCTTTTTGAAAGATACGCTGGTCATTTTCAAATGTAATCTGACCACCACCACCTGCTACAACAAAGAATCCTTGGTTTACTGGGATATATCTACCTGGTGTTTTTCTTGGTGCATTCACATTACTCACATCAGGATCTGGAACACCTTGAGTTGCTGAAGGGCTACCACCAGATAAGTTAAGTAATGCATAACCACCTTGGTATTCAGATAGGATATGTGATCCACCTCCCCAATGTTCCCAGAAATAGAGTGTACCATCTATTACTCCAGCATTATCATTTATAAATTCTACGGCGTCAATTGCTGAAGGGTATGGGTTACCAACAAGGTAATCATTTCCAGCAGTAATCGCTAAATCAATATGACCATTATTTGGTTTTCCTCTAAAGACGTAGTTCTGATCATCTGTCAAAGCACCTGTCCCTGGCCCTTTCATAGTGAATCCTTCACCAGCAAGAACAGTACCAGTACTTCTTGTATGTTGCCATGCAGAATAATCGTCATCCGGCAGATTTGCGAATTTCCATATCCAGTAATCAGCAATACGTAATGGACTAGCTGAACCATCATAACCCGAGGTTAAGAAGCCTATACCTTGCATGACATCTGGTAAAGTGTAGCTAAACTCATTCGTTTCTTGATCTGCATCTCCTACAGGCGACGACCAGTAATTGTAAGTATAAGTATCTGCAGTTCCTTGTTGGTCACGTTCTAGGCGACCAGAACTCGCAACAACTAGATCACTATTTGTTGTTTGTATCAATTGTGATTCGCCTTCTAGATCAATAGTACCTGTTAAGTCCAAATAATGGCTAACAGTTAGTCCATAACCTGTATTAGTACTTGTATTAGTAACTCCACTAATTTCTAGCTCGTTACTATCAACCATAAGACCTAGTAGTGTTCTATTACCATTTTTGCCAGCTGGTAAATCTGAATCATTAACAATTGTTACATCATGATTGGTTCTAACTATGTTCCAATCTACGGTAACCGTATTATCAACCAAAGATGTTGTACCAGGTGTGGTTTGAATGCTTCCATTGGCCCAAGTACTTGAGTTGCCCCAATTACCTGTTTGTGTAGATTCGTATGGTAGAGGTGCAGTTTGTCTATCAACCGTATTCAAGTTTCTTAAAGCACCTTGATTTCCTTTGCCTGAAGCATCTTCAGTATTTGTGTATGTATAAACAGACATTGGATAATATCCAGCCAAGTCAGACCAAGGAATGGTGTTTACTTCATTTTTAGTAATGGTTGTTGGTAATACTGTGCCAGCAACTATGGTAGAGTTATCTTGAATTTCTTGATTCATGATAAATCTAAGTTGATTTTCGGTAAGTCGTCTATCCCAAACTCTAACTTCGTCTATGTTACCTCTAAAGTGTTGCACTGGAGTTCCTTTACCAGCAGCAGCAATGTAGAAAGATTCATTAGTAGCAACAGGAGCAGATCTTGCTTGTTGTCTTGCTATCACGCCGTCAATATAAAGTATAGCATTTGTACCGTCATAAGTTACAGCTACATGATGCCATTCATCATCTGGTATAGAAATAAGTGATGTTAAGATTTGATCACCACTACCATTTTTCCAGAACATCTGTATGCTATTATTATTAAGAATTCTTAGATCATAACCTTGCGTAAATGCTGTATTTCTTTTAGATAAGATCGATTTCGTACCAACATCGGCAGCATCTCTTTTGATCCAAGCTGATATTGTAAATTCACTTGGGTTTAAGTCTAGTGCATCTTCCATGTCTACATAGTCAACAGCACCATCAAAATAGATAGAACGTTCAACAACAACTTGAGGCGCATAACCAAAAGTGATATATTTTGTATTGTCAAAATCGTATTCAGTTTCTAAATTTCCACTACCATCAGGAGTCATTACTCTGTAATCTGCTGTAGGATCAAAAATTCCTGTATCAGAAATAAACATGTAATAGCTTCCTGGAGGTGTAATATTACGAATTGCATTTTGCGGAATTCTTACTTTTGCTGTAGGAATGTCTCCACCGTTTTCAACAACTTTCCAAACTCGCTGCATTGCTGTAAAACTAACATCTGTTGTCAAGGCTGGTGTGATACCAGAACTCATATTTACAGTAATAGTTGATGATGCTAAGTTAAGGTCTGCACCATTATTTCCCCATACTAAAAACTCCTTATCATTAAATGTTGTAGGGTTGCTAGCTTGGTTTAAATTATTGGTGTCGTATATGTCTGTTAAACCTATAGTAAGAATACCTTCTATACGTCCACCTGCATCTGTTGCATTATTAACACTTCTTGATTGTTTTTGATTCAAGTCTGATACATCATTCCTACCTATACCTGCAATGTCATAATTGTAGCCTGTATTTGCTGATTGGTCCCAAATAACGGTTCCATCACTATCAACATAGTCTTGAGATGTACCATTTACACCTAAAGTAATTCCGTATTTAATGGCCAGATAAGACTGTATCCTATTGCGTTCTCTAGTTAAATCTGCATCATCTTTTCTTGAAGAAAAAGTAATAATCTCGGCAATACGTGCATCTGTACTAGCTTCCCAGCCTTCACTACGACCAATCCAATATCTGGCATCATTTACGTTTGCAAAATCTGCTACATCATTTTGATTGGTTTCTCTATTATTTGCATTATAATATAATTCTTGTTGAGATGCAGCTAAGTTATTTCTAGCATTTATAATACCTGCATTAGAATAAGTATTACCTGTACCAATTTCAGCTACACCATACCCATCACCACTACTAGTTGGACCATGAGCATAGCACAAAATTTCATTTGAAAAACGTACGGTATATCTTCCTAAACCAATTCCAGTTGCATCTGTATTATTTGTTGTGAAATCCTCATCGCCACAAAACACGTCCATACTTCCAAAACTAGCATTTACTGTTACATCAGGAATAAGAACAACAAATACATCTTGCGAATAATATCCGCTAGTACCTTCTAAGAATTGAGTTGAGGTATCATCATAAGAGAAATCACTGTCAATTGGCACTGTGCTATAGTCATTATCAAAATCAACAACTGGATTAAAATTGATATTACTAGTTATATTGTCATAATAAGTTGGCTCCTGACCAGGCGTATTTACAGTAGCATCAGCACCACGTCCTTGATCATACCAAATACTTACAGATTGTCCATCAGTATAACCAAGTCCATCTGTACCTTTAAGCCAAAGCTGTAGGTCTGAAGTCACTCCTCCTGGTCCTTCGGTCAATGGCGCAGAGCCATTACCTTGAACTCTAAAATTATAAGTGCCTTCATCAGAATCATTGTTAAGTATTGTTACATCAGCTGTTCGTATACCACCAGCTGTAGGTGTAAATGTAATTTCAAAGGTTGTACTGCCTGAACTAGCAATTGAATTTGGAGGGATAGCAGTAACAGAAAAATCTCCAGGATTGGTGCCAGTAATTGTAATATATGGAGAGATACCAAGTAAATTTAATGTACCTACACAACCAAAATTATCTATAGTAAAGGTATTGGCTGTACTTGAACCTACGCCAACAGTTCCAAAATTTGTATCGTCAACAGCAGAAGGCGTTACATCGTTATCTGCAATTTCTTGACCATTACCAGAGATTGAAATTTCTGAACCTCCGGAACCACCACTTACATTGAAGAATACTGTAGTTCCTCCGGAAGTAGCTGCATCACCATTTTGATTTATCACAGCAGTACCACCAACCGTTATGGTTATATTATCGGCACCATTCCAACCATCATTAAATGTATCATACATGATAAAATAATAGTTGTTAAGGTCTATTAAACATCCAAGATCTACTGTTGTAGAATAACTGTTATTTGTACCACCTGTATATCCATTATCTATTGTGGTTAGTAAAGTTCCAGATGGAGAGTAAATTTCAACTCTATTCTCAGAAGACCAATTTGGCCAATCTACATCTACAGTTACTTGCGAGTATGTTGGTACTATTCCAGTACCTTGAATATTGAAATTGTATGGATTTTCATCAGCATCAGAATTAACAATGCTAACGGTGGCTGTTCTTAAACCCGTAGCACTTGGGTCGAATGTGATGTCAAATGTTGTACTACCAGAAGCGTTAACTGTTCCGCTTGGGTTAGCAGTTACTGTAAAATCTCCAGAGTTGGCACCTGAAATTGTAATGGCACCTATTGTAAGATTTGCATTTCCAGTGTTTTGTATTGTAAATGTATTAACTTGAGTCGCTCCTGAGACATCTACAGATCCAAAATCAGTATCGTCTGCAACGCTAGGAGTTGGATCTCCATCATTTATGGTTGTACCATTTCCGGTGACATTCATTTCTGGAGCAGGAATAAAGCCTGTACCTTGAATACTGAAATTGTATGGGTTTTCATTACTGTCATCATTAGCTATGGTTACAGTAGCTGTTCTTAATCCTGCAGCAGATGGCGTGAATGTTATCGTAAAATTTGAACTATTACCAGCATTAATAGTACTTGCTGGATAAGTTGTCACTAAGAAATCTCCAGGATTTGCACCACCAATAATTACATTAAACGGTAAACTTGTTAAGTTTAAAGGCTGATTACCTATGTTGTTAATTGTAAAAGTTGTTGGAGTAGAACCAGGCATGGCAATAGAACCAAAATCAGTATCATCTGCTGCACTTGGTGTAGTGTCTCCATCTGCAATAATAGTTCCGTTACCAGTAATTTCTATTTCAGGACCAGCAGGAGAGTATGCCTCAATTAGTATATCATCAAGAATACTATATTCTCCATTTGCACTAGCTGTACTAGATATTCTAAATCTTGAATCTACTGCAAAAGTGTAGGTTGCTGAATCTACATTGTAAGTAAAGTTATAATTCACTCCAGCACCAACTGTTGTAAAATCTACACCTCTTGTGTATGTATATAGTAGTTGCCAAGTTGTTCCGTCAAAAAATTCTAGACGGAAACCTTCACCATTATCTACTGCAGCAAAAGTTACACAGAAAGAGAAATCTACACTTGTGTATGGTGTTAAATCAAAGGTTGGAGATGTAGTTCTATTACTAGCTGTCGTATCGTCTTTTGTGTAAATAGAACGAGAACCAGCACAAGAGTATGATGCATTATTTAATAGACCAGAGTCAGACCCTCCGTCTATCCATCCTTGAAGCCCGGATTCAAAATCGTATGAGCCTAAGGTAGTTTGAGAAAATGACAAACTTGTCGTAAATAGTATGCTAAATAATATTGCATACTTTACCTGTAGTAATGTAGAAATTTTCATAAGCGGTTAAATTTTAGTTTGGGACTAATTAATTTAAAGTTCAAATATAGGCGGTTACTCCATGAAATGCAAATAAATTCGATGAAATGTATTTAATATTTTTATATATTTGATTTTCAATAACTTAAAAAGGCTGAAATTATTATAATTTCAGCCTTTTTATATGATGTTTGGACGATTTATTGTTTAATTAATCGTTTTACAACTTGGTTATTAGTTTCATTATCAGTTATTTTCATAAAGTATGAACCACTTGAGATGTTTTCAATGTTTTGTAAACTGTATTGGCCATTACTCACAGTTACTTCTTCAATATTCAAAATTGAACGACCGCTCACATCATACAGTTCAATACCAATGTTTGAGCTTGTAGATTGAGTTGGTAGTTTAATTGTAACTGAGTTAGTAAATGGATTTGGATAAATACTTACAGCTTCTATCGTGTTTTCTTCAACACCAAGTGTATCTTCAACTGTAACTACAACTTCTTGTCTTGCACTTTTTAAAGATGCAATTTCCCAATCGTAGAAGAAATAATAATATGCTAAGTTGTTGATGTTATTATTTGTAATAGTTATTGATCCATTAGTATATGGGTATGTAGCGCCAGAGTTGTTTCTGTATAGACTAAAACCACTAGACATTTCAGTACTAGCTAATCTCATGTCATTACCAACTGGAATAAAAAAGTTCAAATCAATTTGTTGTACACCTGCAGATTCAACCAAAATCAATCTAGAATCTAATGTATTACCACTACTGTCTTGTAATTGAATTTCCATTTCTCCTGCTTGTTGCGCATTAATAGTAACACGTTCTAATTCTACTGGCTGTGTATTATTAAACACTAAGTATCGATCTCCAGTACCACCTGCGAAGAAACCACCATTGGCATTATAATTGGTTGATCCAACATTAGCAACAGGTATTTCGTCTTCAACGAAATACGAAGTTGTTGTAGTTAAATTAGGGGTAGAGTAATTCGCACCAGTATATACAGGTGTATCGTCATCTACATTCTGATACCAGTTAATAGTCCCTGTACCACTTGCAGATAAAGAAGCGCTTTGATTTTCGTTAATTGTAACATTATTAGATGTTGGAGTAGAAGTAGAGGCTACCATAGTCACATTTTGTATGGTCTTCATATTATCTGTTACAGTTACATTTATGTTTTGTGTTACATAACCAGGTGCTTCAAAAGTAACATTATAGCTTCCACCTTTGATTAACCTGTAGTAATCTCCAAAATCTTCATTTGAAAATATAAATGAGTTCAGGTTATCATGACCAGCAATAGAAACTTTTGCCTTGATCGGGTTACCAGATTCATCACTTATAATTCCTTGAAAGCCAAAGTTTACTTGTTTCATGTAATCTAAAAAAGCTTGTTTATTGTAATCCCAATGAGCATCAATAGCTGACCCTTGAATCCATTTAGTATTTGACAGTTCAACAACAACCTCACGACCTCCTCTATAAAAGTTCATATAGTCTTGACGACCACCAAATACACGATACCATTCAGCACCATGAGTTACACCAGGGCTTGGGTAAACATCAAAATCTTCATCAACAGTCATGTAACCAGCTGGGCTATTATTTTGTGCGTTAGTTGCATATTCTACAGAAATGTATTCAAACCAATCATGATCTGCATGTTGATCATATGTGTTATCATAAGGATAATTAACTAATTCTATACCACCATGAAAATTTGCAGATAACACAATATCGTGAGCTTCTTCAAATTTCATAAACGCAACAGTTTCAACTTCATAAACACCATCATAGTGAATACCAGCAACGTTATCTGCGTAATTTCTATTTAAATCTACATTATTTGCATTACCCCTTCTTGGGTTATTAATCACGTTATTGCCTGTATCTCTGTAGGCGCCATCAGGATTTGCTAAAGGATTTATATAAATGACTGTTGAATTAACAATATTATCAACCTCAGCATCTGAGCCGTAATTTGATAATAAGTATTCTGCTAATCTTATCATTAAAGGAAAACCAGCTAATTCATTTCCATGCATAGAAGATGTGTACATAAACTCAGGCTCTGCTTCATTAGTTGAAACATTATCTGAAATTTTCAACATTAATAATTCTCGACCATTATTAGTGTTACCTATAGACTCAAGTGTACATAAGTTTGGATAAGTTGAAGCAAAATAGTTCATTTTTGCTACATATTGCGTGTAAGTTGGATAAGCATTCCAATCTACATCCCAAGCTAAAGTATCAAAATTCGGATTGAACTCGTTATCACTTTCGTTAACCGTATATGGTAATCCATACGCTAAAAATTGATCAAACGTCTCTGCATTAGCATAGGCTTCAATTTCTAAAGTTTCTCTATTAATTTTATGTCCAATAGATAAAAAGTTAGCAATTTCTTGAAATTGTGCCTCACTATTAGCGGTAAATGTAAAGCATACTTCACCCTTACTTTGAATATAGCTTTGCGCTTTCTGTAAGTTGGTTGTTTGAGAATGTACGCTACAAAACATAAGTAATAGCAATACATGTAGGACTGTAATTTTTCTCATCAGATTAGGGGTTTTTGTTTAATTTGGGTTTTTAATTTGGGGCTAATATATAATTTTATTTTAATAATCATCTATAAAATGCAAAAAAATACGATGAAATGCATTATTTTGTATGCTTTTCCGCTTTAATGCCCTTTTTAGATTATTGAAATGCTTGTAGATTAACATAACAAATTAAAGCAGTTATCAATTTGAAGTGAATCAATAAAAAACTAACTTTAGTGTTTATAGTATGACTAGAGATGTAATTCATATAAACGACTTTATAATTTTGATAGAAACTGCAGCGTCTATTAAAACAACTATAGATTCTTGTTTTTTTGATGAACCTATTATTGCTGTAGCTTTTTATGGTTCTGGTAATGTAAATCTAGATGTAAAATACCCAAACCATCTTAAAAGCTTTGCATACACCAAAGGACTTGCGTTATCGTTTTTTGCAAATGAAAATGTTGAGTTTATCCATAGTGTCTCAAAGAATAAACCACTGCAATGCATTGTTATAGCAACAGCGATACGGCATTTAGATAAGTTGCCCAATCAAGAAGGTGAGTTGTTTTCAGAGTTATTAAATCAGTTGGTAAACCCTAAAGATCACTATGTTGAAGGGCCTCATTTTTTCATGACACCTGAAATGCACCATATTACAGATAGTTTATTTAATATAAAATATGAAGGCAAAGCGAAGATGATGTTTTTTAGAAGTCAGATCACGGCATTACTATCTCACTTTTTTGGACAACTAGCGCTCAATCATTCAAAAGATATAGCATCTGTAGATAGAGAACGCTTATATTTAGCTAGAGATATTTTATCTAATAATTTAGATGATCCACCTTCATTAACCGAACTATCTAAAGCTATAGGATTTAATACTACTAAACTAAAACGAGAGTTTAAGACTGTATTTGGCCTACCAGTCTTTAAATATTTGCAAGAACAACGCTTGTCTCAAGCTTACGAGATGATAAGTCAAAAAAAAGCCACGGTACAAGAAGCAGCGTGGCATGTTGGTTATGATAGTTTGAGTTCGTTCTCTAATGCTTTTGCCAAGAAATTTGGTTTTAGGCCTAGCCAGATCAAATAAAGCACTTTTCAAACAAATTTTATTTCTTTTCAAACAAATGCTTTAAGTAGTGCTGAGATACTTTTGTCTTATAATTTAAAACTTATAAAGACATGAATACACAACACATTGTTTTATTGGTATTAATTGTATTTACTGGATTATCTGCAGGATTATGTTTTACTTGGTCAAATGCAGTTACACCTGGAATAGGTCGATTAGATGATCTCGGCTTTTTGAAAGCTTTTCAAGAAATGAATAGAGCTATTCTCAACCCAATATTCTTTCTCATCTTTTTTGGACCAGTTTTATTGAATGGTATTATTCTCTACTTGAACAGACATAATTTAAATGTAATAGTCTGGCTACTTATAGTAACTCTAGTGATTTATTTTTTAGGAGTTGTAATGGTTACCATATTTGGTAATGTGTCATTGAATGAAATGTTAGATGAGATTCATCTATGCGCTCTAGATCCTGAAGAACTAAAATCGCTACGCGAATCTTTTGAAGAGCGATGGAATAAGTTACACTTTGTACGAACAGTGACTTCAACAGTCACATTCATCATATTAATAATTACACTAATAAAAATCACAACACAAAATTTAGAATTATGAAACCACAACACTTTTTAATTATTGGAGGCACAGGAAAAACTGGACGTAAAATCGTTGAACGCCTTGAAACATTAGGTCACAAGGTGAGAATTGGGTCTAGATCTGCAGAAATCCCATTTGATTGGCACCAACCAGAAGGTTGGGCAAACGCACTCGAAGATATCGATAAGGTATATATTACCTATCAGCCTGACTTGGCAGTTCCTGGTGCATTAGAAGCCATTGAAGAATTGACCAAACAAGCTAAAAAAGCAAATATTAAAAAATTAGTATTGCTTTCTGGTAAAGGTGAGCGCGAAGCACAATTGTGTGAGCAAGTGGTCATTCATTCTGGGATAGCGCATACTATAGTGAGAGCCAGTTGGTTCAATCAAAACTTTAGTGAGAATTTTTTGACATCACCTATTTTAGAACGCTTTGTTGCATTGCCACAAGCAGATGTAAAAATTCCATTTGTTGACACCAATGATATCGCAGATGTAGCTATTGAGGCCTTATTGTATGCTAAGCACGATGGTGCGATCTATCAATTAACAGGTCCAAGACTATTAACATTTAAGCAGGCTATTGGCGAGATAGCTGACGTTATTGAAGACGAGATTCAATTTGAACCTGTAAGTATCAAAGCGTATAGTGATGCTATGCGAGCAGAAAGCATACCAGAAGATTTCATTTGGTTGATCGAGTATTTATTTACCGAAGTTTTGGGTAACCCTGAAAACGCAGTTGTTACTTCAGATATTGAAACTGTATTAGGAAGACCACCTATAGACTTTTCAACCTATGTAAAAACTACTGCACAAACAGGTATTTGGAATGCTAAAGTAAATGCTGTTTAGCATTACGTTGAAATCGTTAAAAAGCTTCTTTTTTAAAAGAGGCTTTTTTTTATGGTATTGAAAAAGAGTCTTAAAACCTCCTTGTTTTAGGTGAAAAAAACCTAAAAAAGGTATATTTATCAAGATATAGAGAGTTGTAACTAATTAGATAAACTTATGTACGTACCAGGAATAGATACAGTTTTCCCTCAACATTACCCATTATTTAAGTCAGTTGATAAATTATCTATTCTAATGATAAAAAATAAGGACATAGTAGTCAGTCTTGTCACACCGTTAATTTTGACTTTGTATTCTGCTTTCGAATGCTATCTTACCGAAATTGAAGATAATGTGACCAATAACTCCTTACTGAAAGAAAAATATATTAATTTAGAACGTCCAAAAATGGATAAACGTCCTTTTGCATTATTCAAAATACTTAAAAATCAAGATTTTGATAAATCAAGTAAACTCTATGACGACTACAATCATTTTGTGAAACTTCGAAATCTAATAACTCACTCAAGATTAGAATCAATTGAATGGGAAAATTTTAAGGCTAAAAGTGGAATTTGGACTGCTATGAAACCTAGCCATAGTGATAAAAAAGAAATCTGTAAACATTCCACTAATTCTAAAGTCCAGAAAGATGATAGAGCTGATAAGGCAATATCATTTTTGGAAAAGCGTAAAATAATTGATACTCGAAGTGAATTTAGAATGGAAGGGTTTATTTACTCTATTCAAAAAATTGAAATCGCTGAATGGGCAAACAATATGATAACGAATTTAATGATGGAATTATTTGATGAAGATAGAACGAATCCTCTTTATACAAAAAAATAACTGGTTATAACAACGTGTATAGCTCATAGCTTTGAATACACTAAAATTTATATATCTTTAATTTATATAAATTTTGTGTAACTCACTTAGACGCAAGACCACTACAAGCCATACATAAGCACGTTAGGCAAAAGCTAAAAAAACTAAAACTTTTGTAACACCTTCAATTATTCTGTATCAAAACTAAAAAAACCTATAAATTATGCAGTTTCCTTTTAGTAAATCATATTCAGATTCAGAACAGCAAAACCTTGTTAAACAAGCTATAGATGGTAACAAAGAATCTTTAAGTGAAATTATAAGCTTTCATCAGCCGTTCATTTACAATGTTGCATGGAAAATGTGTCATAATCCTGTAGACGCAGAAGATTTAACTCAAGAAGTTCTAATTAAAGTCATTACTAAATTAGGGCAATTTAACTTTAAAAGTAAATTTAGGACATGGTTGTATCGTATAGTTGTTAACGAATTTTTGCAATCTAAAAGAAGAAAAGGTGAAACACAATTTTCTAACTTTGATGATTATGGAAAACGTTTGGACCAAGTTCAAAATCCAGAATTAAGTATTGAGGAAGAAATTAGTTACCAAGAGCTATCTAAAGAAATGCAAGTTCAGTGTATGAGTGGAATGATTATGTGTTTAAATAGAGAACAACGCTTAATCTTTATTTTAGGTGCAAGTTTTGGTATTGACCATGCGCTTGGAGCTGACATTTTTGGTGTTAGTCCTCAAAACTTTAGAATAAAACTTCACAGAGCACGTAAAGATTTGTTTAACTATATGAACAACAAGTGTGGCTTAGTAAATAAAGAAAACCCTTGTCGATGCCCTAAAAAAGCAAAAGCCTTGAAGCAAATGGGCGTTTTAGATGAGGAAAAAATGCTTTTCAATATCAAAACAAAAGCAAAAGTGAAAGATTTTGTAGAAGATAACCACGAAGAAGCTTTAGACGATTTTACTACAACTTACACTAAACTATTTCAAGAACATCCAGTTAAAGAAGATTTTGACAAAGAGACCATTATTAATGAACTTATTAATAACGATAAACTATCGAGTTACTTTAAGCTATAGATTCTTTTTTTAACGATTACATGTAAAAAAGTTGTTTCATTTTGAAGCAACTTTTTTGCTTTTGTAACACATCCCTTATTCTCGTATCAAAACAGTAAATCATTAACTCATATATAATTTATTGATATGGAATTTAAAAAAGAAATTATTATCAACAAACAAATAGAAAGTGTTTGGGAAGTCTTGGGAAATCAATTTGTTGATGCTTACAAATGGGTATCAGGTTTGAATCATTCTAAAGCTTTTAGCCCACCAGTAATTAATGGAGCGCCTTCAAACAATAGATCTTGCGAACTACCATCAGGTAAAATCAAAGAAGTAATCAGAAAATTTGATTCAAATAATTATATCCTCGAATACGAAGTTATTGAAGGGTTTCCATTTTTTGTAGATACCGCAATCAATAATTGGCAACTAACTGCAATAAGCCCAGAGAGGACAAAAGTGGATATGCATCTAATAGTGAAGACTAAGGGTTTAGTAGGTAGTATTATGAACCCTATGATGAAAATGCAATTAAAAAAACAAATCGCATACATTCCTAATGACTTGAAATGCTATGTTGAAACTGGAAACACAAGTCAAAACAAAGCAAAAGAAATTGAAAAACTATCAAATAAGGTTGCTTAAGTTTTGTAACACTTATCCAAGCATTGTATCAAAGTATTAGAACTTAAATTTTAAATTATGAAAATCACAACGAAATCAATATTGACATTCTCAGTCTTAGCAATAATGAGCCTGAATGCTTCAGCGCAAAGTATGGCAAAAAAGTTCCGCGCTGTCAAAGTAGAAATGATACTAAATGCACCTGCAGAACGTGTATGGGAAGCTATGGTTTTAGATTATGGAGAAATATCAAACTTCTCACCATATATCTATACTTCAGAATATACTAATGGTTCATTAAAAGGCGAATTAGGAGCTGAGCGCAAGTGTAATTTTAATGAAAAAGGAACGCAATGGTCTAAAGAGCGAATTGAAGAAATTGACAATGAGAATATGGTAATGCGCAATGTAGTCCTTGATGGAGCTAAACTACCATTAAACTTTGACAATTCTCAAGCTTTTTATAGCGTAAAAGATAATGGAGATGGTACTTCAACCGCTTCATACGAGTTTCAATTTAGAACTAAACCAGCTTTTCTTGGAATAGTAGCTAAAGGAGGATTCAAAAAACAAATGTCTGGAACTCTAGTGGGTCTAAAACACTATATAGAAACGGGAGAACACGTGACAGGTGGCACAGGTAAATACAAAGAAATTAAGAAAAAATATCCTAAAGCAACAGTAATTAAGACCTGAGTAAAATGAATTATAAAACTATAACTAAACAGATTTTTTATTAATATTTTAAAACTTGAAACAATGAAAAAAGCAGCAATTTTATTTATCCAATTAATTTTTGCAACCAGCTTATTACAAGCACAAACACCTCTAGTAACTGAAATAGAAAGTTCTGCAGATAAAGTCTGGGAACAAATTCGCAAAATGGACAATATTGATGAGCTATCATCTTTTGTATCTAAAGTACAATGGATAGGTCCAAAAAATGTTGGAGGTGAAAGAGTTTGCACTTCTGCAGATGGAAATGGTCACTTTAAAGAAAAGATTACTGGTTTTGATGATAAAACTAGAACTTATTCATATCAGGTGGTTGAAGGCGTTCCTGCAAAGAACATGAACAACATGATTAAAGTAGTAGATTTAGGCTACAACAAATCAATGATTGTGTGGACTTCTAATTATGAATTTATAGAAAATCCAAAGATGACTAAAGAACAATTTGATGGTTTTATAACAACGGCAAGGGTAGAAATGGTAGAAAATATTATCAAATTGGTGAAATAAAGCCAGTACCTAACGACGTGTGTAAGTAATAGCAGTTTGAGTTTTTATTCAAATTGCTATTGCTATTTATTTTGTAAATTACTTTCTGAAAAGCAGTGTATATAGACGCACTATTACTCATACACAAACCCGTTAGCCATAAGCTGAAGAACAACTGTGATAAAACTAGAAACATTTAAAATAGAAGATTGGAAGCATATTGAAAAGTGGATTTCTAACGAATCAGAATTGATACAATTTGCTGGATCAATTTTTAGCTTCCCAATAGACGAAACACAAATTGAATCGTATTTATCTCACCCAAATCGAATGGTATTTAAAATCGTACATGCAAACCAACAACCTATTGGAATGGCCGAAATTTATCTTGAAGAAGGGCATATTGCTAAACTTGCCCGAATTTTGATTGGAGAAAAAACAATGCGTGGAAAAGGAATTGGAACTCAATTGATCGATAAGCTCACCAAATACACATTCAATACGCTTCAAAAGAAAAGAATTCTTTTAAATGTTTATCAATGGAATATTGGAGCAATTAAGTGTTATGAAAAAGCTGGGTTTTCTAAAACGGATAAACCTATAGTATATATTAAAGTAGGACACCAAGAATGGGCTACAATTGAGATGGAAAAATACTGTAAGTAAAAAATAGATCTATTAAAATGAAAATCTTAATTGAACACATTATCAAAGAATTAAAGTGTATCCAAAATGGGAAGTTATGGATAGGAAGCACTTATGAAAGTAAATTGAACTTTATTGATGACGATCTAGTCTTTAAGAGACCAATAGAGAATATGCATAGTATCGCCGAAATAATTTCTCATCTCACATTATGGAGAAATGAAGCAATATTAAAAATTAAGACACGTACAGGTAGTAAAACTGACGACTGTGAAGAAAATTGGTTGACAAATACTACTTTAAAAGATAAAGGATGGTCCAAATTAAAATTGGAATACGATGATACGTTAACCGAATTGATTGCATTACTGGAAGAAAAGGATGATGCATTTCTAAAAGAGCAGTACTATGATACAGACTTCAAAGGCAATTACGATTACGCTTTTTTATTAAATGGAATGCTTCACCATGACATTTATCATTTAGGCCAATTGGGTTTGATCATAAAGTATTTAAACTATTAACAGAACAATATGAATTGCCTATATATCAAATTACTTGACCTTTACCTAATGAGTTAGTTTTCTTTTGCTAACTTAGACCTTACCAATACAATACCGAAATCAAATGCGATGGATTAGACTTATCATTGCCTTAATACATGCAAAGTTTAAAAAGAAACTCATTGGAACAGAAACAGTTTGCAAATCATTTAGAGTTTGGATCACAGACATAGACGTTTCAGTTATGAATCATGCTGCTATTATGACTGTTTTAGAAACAGGACGCTTAGATTTGATGGTTAGATCAAACTTTTTCAAAGTAGCATCAAAAAATAAATGGTTTTTTCCTAGTCAAGCCATTAGTATTCAGTTTTATAGACCACTTAAGGTGTTTCAAAAGGCCGAAATATATACCAGAATATCTTATGTAGATGAGAAATGGATTTATGTTGAGCAGAAAATTGAACGAAAAGGAAAACCTATAGCAGCATGCATTGTTAAAAACACGATAAAAAAAGGTAGAGCAACCATACCAACATCAGAAATAATGAAAGCGCTCAACATTAAAAAAGTGCCAACAATCAAGTATGATTTAATAGCAACCTACGAAACTGAAAATATTCAAATGAATGAGAAGCTAGTTGATCATTGGGAAGATTTTTAGTGGCATAAAAGCATATTGTGATCAATTAAAATAGCACAAATTCCATTACATCACCATAATAATTATTACCTCGAAGTTTAAATTTATGAAATGTATTTTATATTTTTATAAAAGTACTTTCATAAATTTAATATCATGTCAAACATTTTAAAAGAGCTAGGCTACTTGGCAGCGGCATCGCGATTCAGACGAATTAGTGAAAAATTACAGAAAGATGGCGACAAAATATATGCTAAATCTGATATTTCATTTAAAGCCAGCTGGTTTTCCGTTTACTATGTTTTAGCAAAATCAGGTGTTGCTTTAACCATACTAGAAATAGCAGCGCATATTGATTTCTCTCATATTACTGTAAAGAATATTTTAATAGAATTAAAAAAAAATGAGTTAGTCTTAATTCAACCTAACCCAAACGATAAGCGCTCAAAACTTGTATGTCTTTCAAAGAAAGGGAAGCAATTACTAAATAAGATTGAACCGCTTTGGCTTTCTTTTTCTAACACGTTAAGAGATATCTTTGTTTCAGGTCACCCAGATACCCTTAATATATTAAATAGAATTGATTGGCAGATCAATACACATCCAATCCATGAAAGAATTTTTGAGTCCAATAAACTATTAGTAAAAATTATTGATTATAAACCAAGTTTGAGAACACATTTCTATAAGTTAGCAGGACCTTGGCTTATGGAAGTTTTAAATGGAGAATTAGAGGAAGACGATAAATTCACTTTAAATCACCCAGACGAAGCTTACCTTACAAAGGGTGGTTTTTTGTTTTATGCCAAATATGGAAAAGATATAATTGGTTGTGTTGCCTTAAAGCGTCTTGATGATGATAAATTTGAGTTTGCTAAATTATTTATTAAACCTAATTACAGAAAACTTGGTATAGCAACAAAGCTAATTGAACGTTGCATTTGCCGATGCTTAGAAAATGAAGTCAAACAACTTTGGCTACAAACCACTATGGCAATGCCACAAGCACATCAGCTATATTATAAACTTGGTTTTATTGATAACGATGCTCCGATACAAATGGATGTTTTAAAACGGACAGAAAAAATAATGTGTCTTGAATTTTGATGCACTTCAGCAAATGATAAAATTTATAAGACAAGGTTAGTATTATTGTTTATAATCAATACCATATATTGCTTCAAAATAAAATGATATCTTTATTACATGCATCACTTAAGTGATAAGATTTTTCAGTCTTTAAGTCACATATATAGAGCTGATGTATAGTTATAGTTTGATTCAACTTAATTCAAAATACAATGAGAAGGTACGTAATTGTTTTTTTTACTTTAGCGCTTCTTAGTTGCAATAGGTCACAGCAAACACAGGCAGAAGAGTCATCATCTAGTGATAAACCCAAAGTTGCAATTTTGGGTGTTTTTCACTTTGCTGGCACTTCAGATTTTTCATCTGTTGAATTTGAAAGCTTAGAGTCTGAAAAACGGCAAAAGGAAATCAAGACCATTGTTCAAAAGCTTAAAGACTATAAGCCAACCAAGATCATGCTTGAGTTTCCATCGTCAAATTCAACATACCTTGATAGTTTATATAATGCTACACTAGAAGGTAATCGTGATTATACTATAAATGAAATAGAACAATTGGGATTTAGATTAGCAAAAGAGCTAAAGCATGATAAGATCTTTTCTATTGATTACAAGCTAGACTTACCATTTAATGAATTGATGACCTTTGCCGAAGAGAACGATAAAGAGCGTTTAGACAAGTTGCTTAAATCTATTAAAGCACAAGACCAAAAAGAGTCTGAGTTTTTAGCAAGAAATACACTACTCGATTATTTCATCTATAGAAATTCTGAAGAAGAAGACATTCGCAATAAAGACCAGTATTTAAATCAAACGGCAAAGTTTGTCGGAGATTCAAGTTATGTAGGCGCAAAGTTTGTCTCTAATTGGTGGGAACGAAATATTTACATGATGACCAATATTGATCGATGGATCACTGCAGAAGATCGAGTTTTAGTCATCGTAGGAGCTGCTCACAGAGCAGTACTAAAAGATTTTTACGAAGATAGAACTGATGTTGATTACATTGAAATTAGATCTTATCTTGAAAATTAAATAACGACTAATTCGTAAAAATTGGCAAGTGTAAACGTAATAATTTATACAATGAATAAATTAAAAGTCGCAAACCGATTATTTATAGTAAGTACTTCTGCTTTGTTGCTGTTTTTGGTTAGTTATAAAGGCGCAGTTAAACAATTAAAGCCAAAATTGTTTGAGCCTGAAAATGTTTCTACCCAATTAGTTGAATACGCGCCAACCTTTTCAGTTAGTGGGAACGAAGTTTATTTTACTAGAAGTACAAGTAAATGGGGAACAAGAAATATGAAAAATGCGATCTATCATTCAGTAAAAGAAAACAGTAAATGGTCTACTCCAAAATTAGCTTCTTTTTCAGGGAAATATGATGATAGTGCACCGCATTTAACCAGTGATGGCCAAACGATCTATTTCATATCTAAGAGACCTTTAAATGAAGGGACCCAGAGCTCGAAAGATATTTGGAGAGTAACCAAAGACAAGAACAATCAATGGGGAACTCCAATTAGATTGAGCGATAGTATTAATTCTGAAAAAAGTGAATATAGTCCTTGTACAGATGTGCATGGTAATTTATATTTTGCATCCAATCGTTCTGGTGGCTATGGTCAAGGCGATCTCTATATGGCAAAAAAACGAAATGAAACTTTTGATGTGCCCATAAACTTAGGGAATACCATTAACTCAGAACAAGGTGAATGGAATTTAGAAGTTAATCGTAGTGGTGATGTCATTATTTTTGAATCTTCAGGAAGAACAGAGAACCTTTCACCATATGGTGATTTGTATGTGAGTTATAAATTAGGTAAAAAATGGACTATACCACAAGCTATAAAAG
Organism: uncultured Psychroserpens sp.; assembly: GCF_947503375.1. Lineage (GTDB taxonomy): Bacteria > Bacteroidota > Bacteroidia > Flavobacteriales > Flavobacteriaceae > Psychroserpens. The sequence continues at coordinate 181,806 of NZ_CANNDQ010000002.1, read as the reverse complement.
AAGTAAATACAACTGGAAGTGATCTTTATGCAGAGCTAACCGAAGCAGATACATTACTGTATTTTACAAGTAGTGATAGCCTAAGGAGTACAGATACAAATATATACTTTATTCCATTTGAAACGATCTCTAATAGCTATAGAGAAAAAGCGAGGTTATCTAAGCAGTAAGTAATGATCCGTAGGTTGTATAACTATTTTGATTTTCTTTAGATTTATAGATGTAGGTACAATAATTATATCAATACCATTACTCATATACTTATGCTGGCCACAATTTCAGAAAAATGATTACTAAACACTTAATTTTGGGCTTTGTTTTTGGAATATCACTATCATTTATATCTTGGATAGTTGGAATGATAATTAACAATATCCTAATGAAAACCAAATACTATAAAAAACTATCAAATTTGAATTTTATTAAAAGTAAAACTCTGAATAAAAATATAGGAATCAAATACTTTAAGTGGATTGTGAAAAATACTTTTTTCAAATTTTTTAATCAAAAAATAACGCTAGAAAATAAAAACGTTGATTTGATCAAAATACGAAATGAAATGACTCTATCAGAAATAAGTCATTTAATAGGATTTGTTTTTGTTACAATTTTTGCCATTTATAAAGTTTTTAATGTGAGTATTGTGTTTGGATTGACAATAATGATTCCGAATATTTTATTGAATTTATATCCTTCATTATTACAACAAGAAAATAAAAGAAGAATTGACATAATAATAAATAGGAAAATAAAAACTGTAGCTAACGATGTTTATAGTTAATTGTTAGGTAGTGTTCTATGATTACCATGGAAATTCTGTCGAATTCCCTTTACGCTCCTTCTTTTTGCTATCTTAGGTCTCAAAGAACGTAATGAAACACAAAACCATCGTACATAACTAAAATAAATGAAAGAGTTAGTTTCTATAGAATGGCTTAAAAAAAACCTAAATAAAAAAGACTTGATATTGTTAGATTCAAGTTTGACTAAGACCGCTGATGGGAAAAATTCTGAATTCAAAGACATAACAATTCCTTCAGCTAGATATTTTGATCTTACGGCTAATTTTTCTGATAAAAATAGCCATTTGCCTAATACAATACCATCCAAAGAACAATTTGAATTAGAATGTCGAAAACTTGGAATTAGTCAATCTTCTGAGATTGTAATTTTTGATAATCTTGGAATATATTCTAGTCCTAGAGCTTGGTGGATGTTTAAAGCAATGGGGCATGATAAAGTATCTGTTTTAGATGGTGGTTTAAAGACATGGATTAAAAGGGGATTACCAACCGAAAAAAGAACTAAGAGCAGTTATGAATTCGGAACATTTGAAGCTTCACTTAATGAGGATTATATAGTCAATTACTCCACCATAAGAAAAAATATAGAAAAACGAACGTTTACCCTCATTGATGCACGATCAGAAGATCGTTTTAATGGGATTATAGAAGAACCTAGAAAAGAATTAAAAAGTGGACATATAAAAGAGTCTATAAATATTCCCTATAAAGAGGTTTTAACCGATGGAAAGTACAAGTCTAAAGAAGAGCTGAAAAAGTTATTTAGCGACAAATGTAACATTGAAGACGATTTTGTGTTCAGTTGTGGATCTGGATTGACCGCTTGTATTGTATTACTTGCATGTGAAATTGCGATCAAAAAGAGTAGGTACGTCTATGATGGTTCTTGGACTGAATGGGCAGAGAAAAATAATTTAAAAAATACCATACAACATGGTGTATAGTGCATTCCCTTCAGAGTACAAACCACACACCAACCCTAACCCACAATTATGAAAAAAATTCTAATCCTGTTTTCAATAGTAATTATTATTTGTAATTGTGAATCCAATAAAAAGAACAATCATAACCCAATTAACAAGGATAATATTCATCTAGTTCATTTTTTAGAGCGAAAAGTGTATTTACCTAACAATTTTAAAAGGTCAAGTATTGAAACATTTACTGAATTAATAAAAAGTTCAATAGACTTAGACACATTGTCAAATTATGAATTAGAAAGACTAAACAACTTGAGTAAATTAAATGAAAATGTTGAAATTTTTATTGGAAACAATAATTATTTGAACAGTATTTCTTTTCAATCAAGCCCATACTTTGAATTTGGAAAAGAAGCAGTAGCAATGTATGTTGATCTACTTGAAAATCAACTTCTAGTTGAACCTAGAAGTAGAGGCGTTGAATTTGAAAGACTTGAAAGTAAATATTTAAAATATGGGATTTCTAAAATTGTTAAAGTTAAATACTTACAGAGAGATGGAAATAGAACGGGTTATCTAACTCATTATTTGATATCCTATAAATTGTATACTTTCGGAATTATAGTGTCAAATGAGCATGGAAACGATTATCAATTCATTCTAAGAAACTTTAAAAAATAATAAAGAGTAATGTATGATTAGCTACGTGTTTCGTCTGTACTTTAAAAATCCTACAGAGATTGTTCTAATTTATATTCTTTTGGAATACTTAAGCAAATAAAATCATAAATAGTTTTTATAAAAAAACGGTTTAGTGTGAACTAAACCGTTGATTTTTGAATGATTTAATAGTAGCGAGAACGAGATTTGAACTCGTGACCTCCGGGTTATGAATCCGACGCTCTAACCAACTGAGCTACCTCGCCATAAATTTGGCTGCAAATATAAAAACAAAATCTATCTCAACAAACATTAAACAGGTAAAATATTTTTTTTCAGTATTAGTTTTAAACTCAACAATTAATTGTATATATTGAGCCTCATAATTAAAAAGAGATGGAAGAAAAAGTTAAGTTTGAAATGGAGTTTGTAATACATGCATCTCCGCAGCTTTTATATCAATATATATCAACACCATCTGGTCTATCAGAATGGTTTGCAGACAATGTGAATTCAAGAGGAGAATTCTTCACTTTTATTTGGGACGATTCTGAAGAAAAAGCAAAGCTCTTGAGCAAAAAAAGTGGTGAACGTATAAAATTTAGGTGGATCAATGATGAAGATGAAGATGCATCTTATTATTTTGAAATTAAAATTCAAGTTGATGAGATTACTAAAGATGTTTCCATTATTGTTACAGATTTTACTGAAGAGGATGAACTCGAAGAAGCTAAAATGCTTTGGGAAAATCAAATATCAGATTTAAAACAAGTTTTAGGCTCTGCTTAGAACTTCTAAATCATATTAGTTTTATATTTGTCTCGATTTTTAATCGAGACTTTTTTTATGATAAATCTCAATGGAAACATAGTAAGTAATACTACAGTAATCTCAGTAGAGAACCGAGGGCATAAAGTTGGTGATGCTTTATTTGAAACCATAAAAGTGGTGCATGGAAAAATACTCTTTTTGGAAGATCATTATTTTAGATTAATGGCTTCAATGCGTATTTTGCGGATGGAAATTCCAATGAATTTTACTCTAGAATTCCTCGAAGCTGAAATTTTAAAGACCACCAAAGCTAATCAGTTAGATAAGTCTTCAGTTAGAGTAAGGATAACTATTGATAGAGGTGAAGGAGGTGCTTATTTACCAATTGACCAAAATATTAATTACACGATTGTTGCTCAACCATTAGAAACAGATTTTTATACTCTAACAGATAATGCCACCTATGTTGTAGATCTTTTTAAAGATTATTTTGTTGCACCAGGATTGTTATCAACTTTAAAAACCAATAATAAGGTTATTAATGTATTAGGAAGTATCTATGCTAACGAAAATAGTTTAGATAATTGTTTGATGTTGAATACGAATAAGAATGTAATAGAGGCTTTGAACGGCAATCTATTTCTTGTGAATGGTAAAACTATAAAAACACCACCACTAACTGATGGCTGCCTTAAAGGAATTATGAGACAGCAATTGATGGTAATACTAGAGCAATCTGAAGATTACATTTTAGAGGAAGCATCAATTTCTCCATTTGAACTTCAAAAAGCAGATGAACTTTTTATAACTAATGTAGTCATTGGTATACAACCTATTTATAAATATAGAAAGAAAGCCTACACTAGTGAAGTATCAAAACAACTAGTTCAGCTATTGAATGCAAAAATAAGATTAGCTTAGTTGTAGCTTGGGTTTTCAGGAGCGTTAGACCACAATGAATAATCACCACCTAACTCTAACATTTTTTCTTTCCAAAATGAGTCACAACACTTTTCTATAAGTGCTTTCTTGTAAATGTTTTCTGAGATGATCCAAGTATTGGATTGTAGTTCATTATCCAACTGTTGAGAATCCCACCCAGAATAGCCTAGAAAAAATCTGATATCAGACTTTTTTAGTTTCTTTTCTTTGAGAAGTTTTAAAACAATTTCAAAGTTTCCGCCCCAAAAAATACCAAGAGAGATTTCAATACTATCTGGAATTAAATCGGGTACTTGATGAATAAAATAAAGATTATCCTGTTCTACAGGTCCACCATTAAACACTTTAAAATCTGCTTCTGTTTCAGAAATCAGATCAGAAAGTTTATAATTTAAAGGTTTGTTTAGTATAAAACCTATAGAGCCTTCGATATTATGGTCAGCTAATAAAATAACAGATCTATTAAATGATAGATCTCCAATTATAGAGGGTTCGGCAATTAATAAATTACCTTTTTTGGGCTTTGAGGTAATCATAGTTTATGATTTATATTCTAAATCTAAAACATATTTTATTAATAACCAACAAATTCCATTATTAAACATGAGTGTATTACTATTAGCAAGAACATTTTGTTTTTACAAATAACTCAATGATGTTATAAAAAGTAAAAGCCCACTAATATAGTGGGCTTTTATAATCTATTTTAAAGAGATGCTTAGTTTACAGCATTGCTTAAATCAGAACCAGCTTTAAACTTTACTACGTTTTTAGCTTTGATTTGTATAGTCTTACCAGTTTGTGGGTTTCTTCCTTCTCTAGCAGATCTTCTAGAAACTGACCAAGAACCGAATCCTACTAAAGAAACTCTGTTACCTTTTTGTAAAGATCCTTCGATGTCGATTAATAATGAATCTAATGCTTTCTTAGCAGCTGCTTTAGTAATTCCTGCATTTTCTGCCATTCCATTGATTAAATCTGTTTTGTTCATAAAATTAAATTTTAAATTATTAATAAATAGTTGGGTTAAACGTTTTTGTTAAATCCGTCTACAAATTTATACGTAATATCCATGTATGCAAGTAATAGCAAGGGAAATGCAGGTATTTGTTGATAACTTAGCGCATTTGTTAATAAAGGCTGTGCATTTCATCGGATTTTTTGTAATATCAATGATTATAAGGGTTTAGAGCATTTTTGCATTTTTTTCAAAATTATAGCCATTTATCAAAGATTTTACATCCATTTTGCGTTTGCCAGGCAATTGTATTTCCTTAATGCTTATGTAACCTTCTCTTGCAGCAACTTTTAACGTATCTTTAGTTACCGTAATTGCTCCAATTGTGTCTTGATGTGTTTCAACTTCTTTTTCAACAGAAAATAACTTAACACTTAACTGTTCATTTCCATTGATAAGATAACACCAGGCAGATGGGAATGGATTTAATCCTCTTATTTTATTATAAATGTCATCAAGACTTTCGTTCCAATTAATTTTACAATTCTCTTTATTTAGTTTATATGCGGTCTTTAGATTGTCTTTTTGAGGTTGAATGGTTGTTGTAATAGCGTTATCTTCAATCAAACCAACAGTTTTTAAAACTAGTTCACTACCAATTATCATGAGTTTGTCATGAAGTCTGCCTACGGTTTCATTGTTTTCGATGGCAATTTCATCTTGTAAGATCATTGCACCAGTATCTATTTTTTCATCTATAAAGAATGTTGTCACGCCAGTTTTAGCTTCACCATTAATTATTGCCCAATGAATAGGAGCAGCACCTCTATAATTTGGTAATAAGGATGCATGAAGATTAAATGTACCGTATTTTGGCATGTCCCAAACTACTTTTGGTAACATTCTAAATGCTACGATAATTTGAAGATTTGCGTTTAAACTTTTCAATTTATCAAGAAATGATTCTGCTTTTAGATTTGTAGGCTGTAAAATAGTTAGATTTTTAGTTTGTGCATATTTCTTCACAGCAGATTCGTGGAGTTTTCTACCACGTCCAGCAGGTTTGTCTGGCGCAGTTATTACACCCACAATATTGTAATTTGCATTGACTAGTGTTTCTAATATGGCAACCGCAAAGTCTGGTGTACCCATAAATACAATTCTTAGCTTTTCGTTACTCATTGACTTTAATTTTATAGAGGTTTGCAAGTGTGGTCTCAATCATATCATGTTCTAATAATACCTTCAAGGCATTAAAAATTTCATTCTTATTATAAGGTAATCGTTCTACTAACGCTCTTGAATTTTGACTTTTGATACTTAAAGTAGAAATGATGTCGTGCTGTATTGTTTTTAAATCTACATTGTTTTTTAATGAAGCATTTTTTAAACATACGTTACATCTTCCACAATTTTCTGAAGCTGTTTCCCCAAAATAACTTAATAATTGTTGCTGTTTACAAATAGAATTATGATTTGCATAATCTAAAACAGCATTCACTTGCATTAATTTTACGTGTTGTTGTTGTTTTACGGTTGTCACAATTCGGTTAATGGTTTTGTCATCTTCTCTTGGTTGTAAAAATATAATTTCAGAATCAGTATCTGAAAACTGAAAAGTTACAACACCATCATTATGTAACAGCCTTAAGATTGCTATAATTTGCTTTACAGACGTAGCAGCTTTATCAGCTATCAATGATAGATTTATTGCCAATGAATGCTCAAAAATCCCACCATAAGTTCTTAAAATAGATTTTACTACAAGCGCTATATGTTTGTGTGTTTCTAAATACGTATACAAAACTGTATTGCTCACAATAAATTGCAACGTAGTTTTATAATTAAACTGTTGTGATAGTTTTATAATACTGTTTCTGTCTAGGATTTGTAAAATACGATACGTTTGATTGCTTTTAAAATCATAGGCTTTACAGAAACTATTAAAATTGAATTGGTGTTTAGAGAATTCACCTTCACCATAGGAGATTTGAAAATAGTTGCATAATTTCCTATAGGTCAATTTAATTTGATCAATAGATGGCATAGATTTTATAAACTGGTTATTCAATCGTTGCTCATCTGATGAATTGGTCAGTAGAAAAGCATAAGCATTTTCGTTATTTCGACCTGCACGACCAGCTTCTTGGTAATAACTTTCGAGACTTTCAGGTAAATTAATATGAAATATTGTTTTTACGTCTGGTTTATCAATTCCCATACCAAACGCTGTGGTTGCAACCATAATTTCTTTTTGGTTCATCATCCATTGGTCTAAGCGCTCTTGTTTATCATTATTTGAAATGCCTCCATGAAAAAAGGTTGAACTAAATCCTTTTTTTTCTAACTGTTGGTGAATTTCAATAGATAACTTCCGGCTTCTTACATAAATAATTGATGCGCCTTTATATGCTTTAAGCAGTTGCTCTAGATCATAGACCTTGTCTTCACTATACACGACCTGATATGAAATGTTTGGTCTTGAAAATGATGCTTTAAAAATCTTGGGTGAAATAAAATCAAGTGCCGTTATGGTGTCATCAATAACTTTTGGTTTTGCGGTAGCAGTTAAAGCGATGCAATTAACACTTGGATGTAGCTGTCTTAATAAATTTATATTTTTATAAGCTGGTCTAAAATCGTTTCCCCATTGACTGATGCAATGTGCTTCATCAACAGCAATCAAATTAACATTCATTTGTTGTATGCGATGCTGCACAATATCTTGTTGTAAACGTTCTGGTGAGAGGTATAAAAATTTATAATTGCCATAAATACAATTATCTAGTAGTGTGTCAAGTTCTTTATAATTGATCCCACTTGTAATGGCCATAGCTTTAATTCCTTTTTCTTTAAGTCCATTCACTTGGTCTTTCATCAACGCAATTAAAGGTGAAACGACAATGCAAATTCCTTCTTTTATCAATGCCGGAATTTGAAAACAAATAGATTTTCCACCACCAGTTGGTAAAAGCACAAACGTATCTTCGTTATCGATAACTGCATTGATGATTTCTTCCTGTAAAGGTCTAAATGAGGTATAATTCCAGTAGCGTTCAAGTATGTTTATAGGATGTGGCATCACTACAAATTTAACGCATCCAAAATAAAGTCAGCTCGTTTTTCTATACTATCAAAAGGCACATCAACAAGAGAATATCCAAATCGTTGATATGTTTTTAGTAAGGCATCATGAATTTCAATAGCTTGATCAAAGTTCTCATAACGCTCACTGTCACTTGTAAAAATTTCCTGCCATGGCGCTAATACGAAAACGGCATTATAAGTGTGTTTCTCACAGGATTCAATAAAATGTTTTGGATAATCACTTTTCACGTAATCCATGTAAGCCAAAACATCTGGTAATCCTCGATCTAAGAATACAAGGTCTTTTTCAATAGTCTTTGCATCTTTAAATTGTTGAGTTCTAGCTTTCAGAAGTAATTCGCTAAAAAGGAGAGGTTTCGTTAAAAACAATTGTTCAATTCCATCTTTTCTGGCATCGAGAGTTACTTGTCTAGAGATTTCTTCAAAGCAAGTATAACCACGTTTTGTCAGTTCATTTATGATTGAAGATTTTCCTGTTCCAGGTCCACCAGTAATTACAATTTTTTGCGTGTTCAAATTGGCAAGGTTTTGGTTGTAAAATTAACAATAAATAATGCAAAGCAAAATGTAGTAAAGTGTATATTTGCTTACGAATAAAAAAAATATGAGTCCAGAGAAAAAATCAGAAGAGTTTTATAAAAAATTAAGGAGTCAACTCTATGAAACAACAAGTTGGCCATCAGAATATTTATACAAGTTTATTGTGCCATCAGACGCAAAAAAGATCAACCAAATAGAAGCTCTTTTTGATAATGTAGGTGCTGTTATTAACACTACAGAATCTAAAACAGGAAAATATACCAGTGTATCTGTAAATTTACAAATGAAAGATCCTGATGCTGTTATTTCTAAATATAAAGAAGTTGCTAAAAAAGTTGAAGGCGTTATTTCTCTTTAAGTTTATAGATTGCTAACTATTTTTTTGTATTTTGCACTCATGCAGAAGGACTTCGTGCATCATTTACAAATTCTACACATATAATATTTTGATAGACGATTTAGAATACAATACAGAGCGTGAACATTTGATTATTCCTGAATATGGAAGACATCTTCAAAAGATGATCAATTACGCCAAGGGGTTACCAACAAAAGAAGAACGCAATAAAGTTGCAAAATCTATTATTAATGTGATGGGAAACCTCCAGCCACATTTGCGAGATGTACCTGACTTTCAGCATAAGCTTTGGGATCAATTATTTATTATGTCTGATTTTGAGTTAGATGCTGAGTCGCCTTACCCAAAGCCCTCAAAGGAAGAATTATCTGAGCGTCCAGAGCCTTTAAAATACCCTCAAAATCATCCGAAGTATCGTTTTTATGGGAATAATATAAAAACGATGATTGATGTTGCTAATACTTGGGAAGATGGAGATCTGAAAGAAGCGTTGGTCTACACCATAGCTAATCATATGAAAAAGTGTTTTCTTAATTGGAACAAAGATACGGTTGAAGATGATGTAATTTTTGAGCATTTATATGAACTCTCTGGAGGTAAGATCAATTTAAAATCTAGTGCTGAGGACTTATCAGATTCAACTAGCTTATTACGTAATAAAAAGAAATATTCTAACAATAAGAAATCACATCATAAAAAGAATAATTCTAATAGAAATAGAAAACGCTACTAACTCAACTTCATGGCAACATTTATTATTGAAGGAGGTCACCAACTAAAAGGAGAAATACAACCTCAAGGCGCAAAAAACGAAGCTTTACAAATACTATGTGCAGTTCTTTTAACAGCTGAAGAAGTGAAAATTGATAATATTCCAGATATTATCGATGTCAATAAACTTATTGCCTTACTAAAAAAATTAGGTGTTAAAGTAAATAAATCAAGCAAAGGATCATATACATTCAAAGCAGATGAGGTTAATTTAAAGTATTTAGAATCAGCAGAATTTAAAGAAGATGGTAAAGGTTTAAGAGGTTCTATAATGATTGTTGGTCCACTGTTAGGGCGCTTTGGAAAAGGATACATTCCTAAACCTGGTGGAGATAAGATTGGGCGACGTCGTTTAGATACACATTTTGAAGGTTTTATAAATCTTGGAGCTAAATTTAGGTATAATAAAGAAGACTTATTCTATGGTGTAGAAGCTGATAAATTAACAGGAACCTACATGCTTCTTGATGAAGCATCAGTTACAGGAACTGCTAATATAGTTATGGCTGCAGTTTTAGCAGAAGGCACTACAACTATATATAATGCTGCATGCGAACCTTACTTACAACAATTATGTAAGATGCTTAACCGAATGGGAGCAAAGATAAGTGGTGTTGGTTCTAATATGTTAATTATTGAAGGCGTTGATGAATTAGGAGGAACTAGCCATAGGATGCTTCCAGATATGATAGAAATTGGAAGTTGGATAGGTCTTGCTGCCATGACCAAAAGTGAATTGACAATTACTAATGTGAGCTGGGATGATCTAGGTCAAATACCGAATGTGTTTAGGAAGATAGGAATTAATATTGAACGTCAAGGCGATGATATTCATATTCCTGCACATATAAATGGTTATGAGGTGCAAAACTATATCGATGGTTCAATTCTAACCGTTGCTGATGCGCCTTGGCCAGGATTTACACCAGATCTCTTGAGTATTATACTTACAGTATTAACTCAAGCTAGAGGGAGTGCAGTTGTGCATCAAAAAATGTTTGAAAGTCGCTTGTTTTTTGTTGATAAGTTGATAGATATGGGTGCAAAGATTATCTTATGTGATCCGCATCGTGCTACAGTTATTGGTCACGATTTCAAATCACAATTGAAAGCGACTACAATGACTTCTCCAGATATTAGGGCAGGTGTATCGTTATTGATTGCTGCATTATCTGCCAAAGGCACTTCTACAATTCATAATATTGAACAGATCGATAGAGGTTATGAAAATATAGATGAACGTTTGCGAGCAATAGGAGCAAAGATCACACGTATTGATGGTAATTAAAAACCAATAAGTAACTATTAATAAAAGCCTTGATCCTATCAAGGCTTTTATTAATTTATAGAGTCACTACCTTATTCGAAAGAATAAAAATACTGTTCACTGGCTATTTTACCATCTTTCACTTCATAAACACACACTTCTTCCATTTGTTGTCTACCTCGCTCTTTAAATGTACAATCAAAACCCATTTTAGCTGTAAAAAAATTACCAGCTACAACTGGATCACTTATAGAACTGGCGTGGAAATCTTCTACACTTTCTAACCATTCTTTGCTTTTATTCCAAACATTTTGCTTTCCAGTGGTAACTTCTCCTGGCATACCAGGCATTTCTTTACTTATAACATTGTCTGCATAAAGTTCGTTGATGCAATCTAGATTTTTACCTTCTTTGCACATTTGAGCCCATTTTTGGGCAACTTCTTCTGTTTTCATTTTATTGATTTTTAGATTGAACTTAAAATTAATTAAAAATGAAATAGGTAATTATAAAAGAATGTTAATCTTAAGTTAGTTCAATGCATCTTTATAAACTTTCAAACAGCGTTCTCTAGCCATTTTATGATCTACTATAGGTTGAGGATATGTGAGTTCTTGAAAATCTGGTACCCATTGCTTTATGTATTGAAGATCTTTGTCAAATTTTTGAATTTGAGTCGTAGGATTGAAAATTCTAAAATACGGTGCAGCATCAACACCAGAACCAGCGACCCATTGCCAATTTCCAACATTACTAGCCATTTCATAATCGTGTAATTTTTCAGCAAAATAAGCTTCGCCCCAACGCCAATCTATCAACAAGTGCTTGCACAAAAAGCTGCCAACCAACATGCGAACTCTGTTATGCATAAATCCAGTTTGATTTAGCTGACGCATACCAGCATCAACTAATGGGTATCCTGTTTTTCCGTCACACCATTTGTTGAATTCTTCTTCATTATTCCGCCATTCAATTCTATCATATTTTGATTTGAAAGATTTGTTGGATGTATGTGGAAAATGCCAAAGGATTTGCATAAAAAACTCTCTCCAGATCAATTCTTGCCAAAAGATCTCGTTGTCTTCGGCAATTGCTTTTTTTATCATTTTCCTAATACTTACTGTTCCAAAGCGAAGATGAGGTCCTAATCGAGATGTGGCATCTTTAGCAGGAAAATTTCGAGTATTCTCATAGTCTTGAATTAGCGTAGGCGTTACAGTAAAATCTTTGATTTCTTGTTTAGATTTTACAAAACCAATATCTGATAAGTCTAAATTTGGTAAGCGTGAGTTTTTAATTAGATTGTCTAAATAAGAATTGGTATAAAAGATTTCTAGATCAAAATCTTTAAAGAGACGTTTCCATGTTTTCATGTATGGTGTATAAACCACGTAAGGATCGCCATCATTTTTAACAACGTCATCTTTTTCAAAAATGACTTGATCTTTAAAAGTTTTGAATTCTATACTTTTTGATTCTAGAAACTCCTTTATGTCATTATCACGTTTTCTGGCGTACGGTTCATAGTCATGATTCGTATATACAGATTGTATATTGTAGTCTTCAACTAATTTTTTATAGACATCTATAGGGTTTCCATGAAATATAGCGATGCTACTATTGCGTTCATCTTGAAGTGTAGATCGCATAGTTTGTAAAGTATCATAGATAAAGTTTACTCTTGCATCATCCTTAGGAAGCGTATCTATTATTTCTGAATCGAAAATAAAAATAGGTAATACAGGTTTTTCACTTCTTAAAGCTTCATAGAAACCTACATTATCGTCTAATCGTAAATCTCTTCTAAACCAAAAAATAGTTAATGGTTGTTTCATAAAACAGTAATTCTTATGGGTTGTAAGTTCCGAATAATTCTTCCAATTTCTGAGTTCTATAATTAAAAATTTCTTCAAGTTTAGGCTTGACTAGAATTGGATGAACCAATTGACCTAGAATTCCTAAAGGAACTTTATAGTCTATGATATCTTCCATTTCAACGCCTCCGTCAATTTCTTTTATGAAGTGCTTGTGATGCCAAAGTGAATATGGACCAAAGCGTTGTTCGTCTACAAAGTAATGTTTGTCAATACTATGGGTAATTTCTGTAACCCATTTGGTTTTAATTCCTAGAACTGGTGTGACAATATACTGAATGATTTGTCCGGCATACATAGGCCTGTCTGCACCAGAAAGGATGTGAAAGCCCATATAATCTGGCGTAATGGTCTTGAGGTTTTTTGGATCTGATAAAAACGCCCAAGCAATGTCAATTGTAATGGGTAAGTTTTGCTTTTTATGTAATCTGTATATTTTCATATTAGTTGTAAATTGAAATGTAAAGATTAAGCGATGTTGCAACACATAACCATATTAAATAAGGAAGGATGAGTATAGATTTTCCTTTTAAATCTTTTAAGTATGTGAATAAGAATGCTGTAATAATAATTGCAAGTACAACAATGTTTACAAGCGCAATATTAATAAGTCTTTGATCGAAAAATATGAAGTTCCAACTGATATTCAGAATAAATTGTATGGCGAATAATAGTGCTATTTTATTTGTTGGCCTTTCGGGATACAAATAGGCCATGTAAGCCGAAAAGCATATCATTACTATAGTCCAAGCTACACCAAAAACCCAGCCATCAGGAGTCCAAGGCGCTTTGTTCAGATCAATATACCATCTGTTTTGTGGACCTTGAGCCATGAGCCATGAACCAATGAAAAGCGCAGTAAAATTTAAAATCACAAATACTAAAAAAGACTTTATAAACTTCATTCTTTATGGGATTGAAGTGCTTCTATACGATCTAATACACGTTGAGCTTCTGCATATTTTTTATCACTTTCAGCTCTGTTCGTTGTAGATAGTGCGTGCCATTCTTTCATTAACTTCTCATATTTTTTTTGAAGCTTATCTACTTCAGAGCTTTTTTTAAATATTCCAAACATTGGTTTCTATTTTATATGTTTTGTAATTTTTGCACTGGTTGGTAAGGTCGTAGAGTAGTAATGATCTATTAGTTCACCATTAGTATCGAGAATGTATTTTTGAAAATTCCATTTTACTTTTGAGTTTTTTACACCATTTTTTAGCTTTTGTGTTAACCATGCGTATAACGGATGTTGATTAGTGCCCTTAACATCAACCTTTTCAGTAATTGGAAATGTTACACCATAATTAATCTTACAAAATGATGTAATGGTTTCAGCATCTCCTGGTTCTTGATTTCCAAATTGGTTACATGGCACACCTATTACAATTAGTTTTTCTTTATGAGTATTATATAGGTCTTGCAGTGCTTTATATTGAGATGTGAAACCGCATTTAGAGGCAACGTTAACAATTAGCATATACTTTCCTTTAAAATCCGAAAAGTTTAAGGGTTTACCATCAATTGTGTTGATTTCTATATTGTAAATAGAAGATCTGTTCAATTGATGTATTGTTGGTTTTGAGAATAATGTTGCCATAAAGATCTTGTACGGATTCATACCTATATTTTAAAACTTACAATACCACAATCTATTTCAAATACCTGACCTGAAATAGAGCTTGATCTATCAGAAAGTAGAAATTCTGCCATTTCAGCAACGTCTTGAGGTTGGAGGAATTTTTTCATTGGATGGCGCTCTGTGATATTTTCTATCATTTTTTCATTTCTAAGAAGCTTTGAAGCTAATTCAGTATTTGTAACTGTAGGTGCAATTGCATTAATTCTGAGTGTTGTTGCTAATTCTGCTCCCAAAGATTTTACCAAGCCTTCAACTCCAGATTTTGCTGCTGCTACACTTGAATGGAAAGGCATTCCTAATTTAGTAGCCACTGTACTGAATAAAACTATAGAAGGATTTTCTCCATTTTTTATCACATTCAAATATGTTTGTATGGCTTTCACAGCACCAATCACGTTAATTTCATAGTCATTGCGAAACTCATCTAAACTAAAACGTGAAATAGGTTTAAGATTAATGCTACCTGGACAATAGACTAAGCCGTCTGCAGTTTCAATATTTGGGAGTTGATCAGTAAGTATATCACATTGGTGGTGCGTTAGGTTTGGGTGTGTTAATTTTGGAGCGCTTCTACTTATGTTGATCACATAGTGATTTTCCAGTAAGGTAGTTACTATGGCGTTTCCTATCCCTTTACTGCCTCCAACAACTACGTATGTTTTCATGTGTGTTTTTGGTATTGATTAATACATTACATATAAAAAGCTGATAACCCATTTTACCTTTTGATTTAAACTAAAGCTAAAACAATCAAAAAAATGAAATGTAGGTAAAATTATAGTTACCAGCATTTTGTAATGCTTGTTATACAGCAGATAAATGTCCTTTAAGGCGTTTTTCTACTTTACGTTTGATTACTGTTAAACGTTTCATAATATCCATAATCTTTTGGTCTTTTCGTTCTTTATAGATTTGATTTAAATCTAAAATCAACGCTTTTGCTTCACGCGAAATCTTAACTCGATCACTAGTAGATAAAGATCTCATTTTTCTTTGCTCAAATTCTAAGGCTCTGTTTATTACTTCCATAGTCTTAATTATTTATATAGTTATGTAATTCTGTGATTTTTTCAGTAGTATTAAATTGACCACCATAGTAGGTTGTAACTGTGGCTGAGGTATCATCTTTTATCCCTCTTGATGAAACACATAAATGCTTAGCATCAATAATAACAGCGATATCTTCAGTGTGTAGTATGTTTTTAAGCTCTTCAGCAATTTGATTGGTTAAACGCTCTTGTACTTGTGGGCGTTTAGCATAGTATTGTACAATTCTATTTAATTTTGAAAGTCCAATAACTTTTCCAGAGGAAATATATGCTACATGTGCTTTTCCTATAATTGGAACAAAGTGGTGTTCGCAGTTGGAATAGAAGGTGATATTCTTTTCTACAAGCATTTGATTGTATTGATATTTGTTATCAAATAATGCGACTTTGGGCTTGTTCTTTGGATTCAACCCTGAAAATATTTCATCGATATACATTTTTGCTACACGTTTTGGTGTGCCTTTTAATGAATCGTCAGTGAGATCTAAACCCATAACATCCATAATTTCTTCAAATAAAATGGCAATGCGTTCTTTTTTTTCTGAATCACTAAGTATGAATGCATCGTTTTTCATTGGTGTCTCTAAACCTGTATAAAGATGGTCATCACCAATATCTGAAGTTGAAAAACCATTTAATCTATGGCCGTTATTTTTTAAGTTTAATGTGTTTATGCTCATTTGTTTTCTTTTTAATGTGCTGTCTCAAGTACTCATCTCTATGAACAAAGCACGTTATCATTTCGATATTGAGTTTTGGGTAATTTGTTTTTGTCTAGAACATTTAAATCTACCCTCAGAAAATGTTCTTAATTTTTCGTGTTTTGTTTTTCGTCCTTGAACTCGCTTTCGCCACATTTTGAAACTTTTCGGCTTCATTTCTCTTCGCATTAGTTCAATCACTTCTTGTTCTTTTAAGCCAAACTGAAATTCAATAGCTTCAAATGATGTTCTGTCTTCCCAAGCCATCTCTATAACCCTATCTATTGCTCTTATGTCTAACTCATTTTTATCTTTGAAAATCATAGCGTGTATCATATTGTACTTTTGCATCTAAGAGCTTGTTCAAGAACGTCTTATTCTCTTTAAAGGTTTTATTATTTCTAAAATGGATAAACTTTCCTTGTGAATGTATGCTTGCACCATTGGTTTTATAGATTACCAATTGGTAATAAGGAATAATCCATGTGAAATTTTTTAATCCTTTATTGATGTAAATAAGAATACCACCTGAACGCATTTCTATATTTGCATAGTTTATATCGGATACTAAGTTTAAATATTGTTGCATATTTGGACTCACTTCTTCAATAATCATTCGTTTAGAACCAACGCCTCCCATTTTAAACGATTCAAAAAATGAATAAGGCTTCCCAATTAAATCATTAATGATTTGTTTATGTTCTTTATTTGGATGTGTTGAATCTAAAACCAATGTTCAAAAATCTGAATCACTCAAATTTACGAAATGTTTAATCTTTTTATATAATACTTAAACAAAAAATTAACATAATTCTATTAATGTAAGTTGTTTTTGTGTATAAATATCTGATAAACAATAATTTATATTTAGTTTTTTGATTTTGCAAGGGTGTGTTTTTTAAGAATTCTCTTGTTCTCGTCCTTGACTTTTTTATTTTTACGTAGATTCCAAAGGATTTCTGTCGCTTTTTTACGAGTTTCTTCTATATCAACTACTGGTAAAGGGTAGTCTATACCTAACTTAAAATTATAGAATTGTTGTTCCATCTCTGTCATTAGAAATGGCTGATGGGCTAGGGGTATTTCTAAGTGTCTTAATTCTGGAACCCATTTTTTAATAAATACGGCGTCTGGATCATGTTCTAGACTGTTTTTAATTGGGTTATATATTCTTAGCATGTTTGTACCAGTTTCACCTGCTTGCATTTGTAATTGCGGATAATGGATACCAGGCTCAAAATCTAGAAATTGTTGTGATAAATGTCGCGATGCTGCTTGCCAGGGTTGCCATAGATTATGTGTGAAGAATGAAACCACTAATGCCCGCATTCTAAAATTGAGATAACCAGTTTCGTTTAGGCAACGCATCGCTGCATCGACTAACGGGTAACCAGTTTTTCCGTTTTTCCATGCTTTTTGATAAGTTTCTGAAACATGCTTCTTAAGCTTTTGAAAACCTTTATTCAAGCTTTCTTTTTCCATAGTATGCTCCATTTCAAATTTTTGAATAAAGTGAGATTGCCATCTCAATCGAGACATAAATGCTTCTAAAGGCTTTTTATTCGATAGCGTTTCATTTAATAGATATGTCTTTCTATAGACTTCTCTAACAGATATATTTCCCCAAGCTAAATAAGGAGAAATACGACTACAACTGGTTCGAGATAATTCGGGTTTAGAAATATGAAACATATAATTTACATAACGCTTTTCTAAAAATGATTGAAGATATTTTTGACCTATCGTTCTACCTCCTTTTTGGAAGACTGAGTTATTATTAGTCACAAGAGATGGTACATGTAAAAGTGTTTCTAACTGTTCTATTTCTCTTAAATGTAATAGTTGATTTTCTTGTGGTGTGAAAACTAGAGGTTGGAGCTCAAAATAAGCATTGCATAAATTTATCCACTGTTCTCTATCTTTTAGACCACGTTGTACACCATTGTTGATATTTTCATGCCATGTGATAAGATTATTTTTACAAAAACGATTAAATGATTTATCGCGATTATAAGTAATTAGAATACCTGTTTCTTGATGTGAATATACATTTCTAATGGTGTAGCACTCCATTAATTGGTTAATAGCTGTGATAATATCGCTTTTAACAGTTAATACTTTAGAATGATAGGGTTTTAAACATAGGTTTAAATCTTTAATAGACTCTTTAACGAAATCCCAATGACGTTTACTGTAATGATCGTCTTCTATGAGCATAGTTTCGAAGACATAGAGTAGTAGTGTACGCCTACCTGAAGCTAAAGCATTACTAATGGCTTCATTATCTTCCAGTCGAAGGTCTCGTTTTAACCAAACCACATTTATCTCTGGTGCATTAGTATTCATCTTGATGTTTAATAATATGTTGTGCTTTTTCTTTGATGGCTTGAAGCTCTTGCTTATTCATTTTATCTAACAAACTATACATCATTTTCATTCTAAAGTTGTTACTGAGCAGTGTTCTTTTTTCGTCTAGGAAATTCCAATATAAGCTATTGAAAGGGCAAGCGTTGTCTTCCGTTTTTTTATTTTTATTGTAATGACAATCTGTACAATAATTACTCATCTTGTTAATATAAGACCCAGACGATACATATGGCTTCGTAGCAATTTTACCACCATCTGCAAATTGACTCATTCCTCTAGTGTTGGTTAACTGAACCCACTCTATGGCATCAACATAAATGCCTAAATACCAATCATCTACTTCGTCTGGATTTGTTTGAGTAAGTAATGCATAATTTCCAGTAATCATTAAACGCTGAATGTGATGTGCATAACCATTTTCTAATGAGTTATTTATGGCATGTTTTAGGCAACTCATTTTAGTATTCCCTGTCCAGAAAAAATCTGGTAATTTGTTATAATTATCTAGTTTGTTATTGATTTTGTATTCAGGCATAAATGCCCAATACATACCTCTCATATATTCACGCCAACCGATAACTTGTCTTATAAAACCTTCAATTTGCGAAATACCAATTTTATCATCATGCTTTCGATAATAGTTCATTACTGTCGTCACAACGTCTTTTGGAGAGATGAGTTTTAAGTTCATTGCAAACGATAGCCGTGAATGAAAGAGGTATTGCTCTTCGGTATGCATTGCATCTTGATAGGAACCAAAATGAATTAATAGTTTTTCGCAGAAGAACTTGAGTTGATCAAGGGCTTGAACTCTAGTTATTGGGTATGAAAAGGTTTTAGTATTAAATTTACCTATGGTTTTGATATTTGCTTTTTTGATGGCTTTTACAACCGCTTTAACATCATTATTGAACCATTTATAACCAGGTATGTTAACGTCTTCATTCCATTTATTTCTATTGCTTTTATCAAAATTCCATTTTCCACCTTCTGGCTGATCATCAACTACTAGAATTTTATGTTTTTTCCGCATATTTCTGTAGAAGTTTTCCATGAGAAATTGTTTTTTTCCTTTAAAAAATTGTGCGACGTCTTCTCGATTAGTATAAAAGTGTTCAGCTGAAACAGCATTAGATGTTATAGGTAGTGTTTTACAAAACGTATTTATTTGCTTATCTAATCTATATTCGTCTGGGAATATATATTCAAAGTGTTCAATGTTGTGTGTTTTTATTAAGTGTAAAAGGTTGTCGTCAAGGTGTTGTGAGTTCCCCTTATCATTGATTTTTAAATAGTATACTTGATGACCTAGTTGTTCTAAATCTACAGCAAATTGTCGCATTGCTGAAAAGAAACCAATGACCTTTTGGATGTGATGATTTACATAATCGGTTTCTTGACGCATTTCAAATAAACAATACAAAACATTATGGTCAGTTTTTTTGAACCATGTGTGTTTAATGTTGAGTTGATCACCTAATATGAGTCTGAGTGTTTTCATTTAAAATAAAGTTTCTTGTAACCAGAGTTTTTGAAATTTGCCTGTTGTATCGTATCGTTCTGCTTGTAGATCTACATTGAATTTTCGATTTCTAGGGTCATTACCAACTCCAGAAACGTACATCCAATTTCCATAGTTGCTGTGAACATCATAATCAATAAGCATAGCTTCAAAATATGCTGCTCCAATTCGCCAATCTATCATTAAGTCTTTAGCAAAGAAAGAAGCAACATTTTGTCGGCCTCTATTACTCATCCATCCTGTTTTTTTGAGTTCTATCATATTGGCATTTACAAAGGAAGATTTGGTTTCTCCATTGATCCACTTAAGGACTTCATCATTATCGGTTTTCCAGTGATAATTTTTATTTAAAATGCCTCCAACTTTGAAAATATGGTTTTTATGTTTTAAGGAAATGTATTTAAAATAATCTCTCCAAATGAGTTCAAAGATCAACCAATAGGTTGATTGATTTTTAAAATATAGTTTTTCAAACTGTTTAACGTTCCAATATATAATTCTTGCAGAGATACTTCCATTAGCTAACCATGGTGAAAATTTAGAACTAAAATCGGTTCCAATTAAGCCATTACGCGTTTTTTTGTAGAACCCTAACTTTTTACTTTCAAAGAAATAATCATTAAGTCGCTTAGTGGCATAAGTTTCTCCACCTTTAAAAGGAAATGCTGACTGTGGATGTGTGTTAAAAGGTTCAAGTTTTAGATCTTCAAGTGTTGGTACTTGTGTGGTGTTTTCAATAGCGTTTATTTGATCTGCTGAGGGGTTTTCTACTACAGGTCTAACTCTAGAATAGGTCTCTATTTTTTTTCTAAAGTTGGTAAATACTTGAGGGATTTCTAGAAATGACATTCCTATATCGTTTGGATGATATAAAAATTGATCATAATATTCATTAAATGCAATGTTATCGGCTACCGATTTTTTAATAGAGTTCAAAGTTTCGATTTCTTCAGCAGTCCATTCACTTTGTAGATAAATAGATTTGATTTTAAATATATCGATAAGATTTGGTATGGATTGGTATGGAGCATTTGTAAAGACAAACAGTTCAATATTTAAAGATTTAAGGTTTGCCTTTAAATTTTCAACGGTCTCTATTAGAAATTTTGCTCTAAATCTATCTGTTTTTTTGAATCCAAATCGTGATATTTCATAATGTTTAGGATCAAAACAGTAACAGGCTATAACGTGTTTATGATTAGTAATGGCTTTGTTTAAAACTAGATTATCTTGAACCCTTAAATCATTTCTAAACCATACTAATGCTATATTTTCTTGTTTCTTCTGCATCTTTCACTACAATATTTTACATTATTCCAATTTAGTTTCCATTTTTTTCGCCAGCTGAATGATAAGCCACATGTTAGACATATTTTCTCAGGTAAATTTTGTTTCTTGTATTTAGACATCTACCAACTTATTTATCATTCCTTTGAAAATAAACCCGTGAAATGGTAATACGCTGTACCAATACAATCGTCCCCAAAGTCCGCGAGGCCTAAACGTGGCAGTTTGTTTCAATAATCCATTTTCAATTTTGAACTCCAACCAAGCTTCGCCTGGTAAGCGCATTTCAGCATAAAGGAGTAATTTTTTTTGTTCTTTATCAGCAAAAATGACACGCCAAAAGTCTAGGGCGTCACCAGCATCTAAATCTGTGGGACTAGTTCTCCCGCGACGTAAGCCAATACCACCAAAAAGTTTATCTAAGTAGCCTCTTATTTTCCAAAGAAATGTGCCATAATACCAACCAGTTGTGCCACCTATGCGCCATATTTTTTCTATAGTTTCACTGGTATTAGTTACTTTACGCTCTTTGTAATCTTTAAAACAACCAAACTTTGGAACATTGATATATTTGTGAAGATTATTTCTAAGACGATCACTGCTAATCATAGAATCTTTCCAGCTAGAAATGATACTATTCTGTTCAATTTTCTCAAAAGCCAGTTCTACAGCTTGTTTGTAGGTAAGTGGATTTACCTTAAGTATGTTGTTGATTTTACTTGGTTTACCAATAATTTGAACACCCATGCTATCTACTAAAGACGTTGCGAGTTTATAAGATGTTGAGGTTACAAAATATAACCAATAAGAAGATAATTTAGGTGTCATTACTGGTACAGTTAAAATATACCGCTTTAAACCTCTCACTTCAGCAAATTGAAGAAGCATTTGTTTGTATGTTAGTATTTCTGGACCAAATACGTCAAATGTTTTATTGTATAATTCTTCTTTGCCGATACATCTGTTCAAAAATGATAATACGTCTCTAACTGCAAGCGGTTGTGTTTTTGTGTTTAGCCATTTTGGAGCGATCATAAACGGTAGTTTTTCTACTAGATCTCTTATAATTTCAAAAGAGGAGCTTCCAGAGCCTACTATGATTCCAGCTTTGAAAACAGTAAGTGCATAACTACTTGATTTTAGTAATTTTTCTACATTTTTGCGTGATCTTAAATGTTTAGAGAGCTGATCTTCATTTGTTATTCCACTTAAATAGATTACTTGTTTTGCTGAAGTCGTTTCAATGTAATTTTTGAAGTTTTTGGCACAACGTTCTTCTAGCGACTCAAAGTCTTTAGAGGAATTAGACATGGAGTGAATTAAGTAATATGCAACATCAATATCGTTAGGGATGTTGTTAAGTGTTTCAGGTTTTAAGAAATCTGCTTCAACAACATCAATCAATTCATCTTCAAAATAGTTTTTATCTGCGCGTAGTTGATCTCTAACAGCACATACAACATGATGCTCATCATTGGTAATTAAAGGAATTAATCGTTTACCAATGTAACCAGTTGCTCCTGTTACAAGAATTTTCATTTGCTTTATTATTTGGGTCTTTGATAACCAAAACGCGCCTTGAGTTCTGGTATAGCGTAACCATCTAACCCATTAATTGTAGCTACTCTTGCCTTGGATAAATTAATAAAACCATCTTCAGTTAATAGATTTTCATTGACATGTAAACCTATTATTTTTCCAATGACAAGAATTGTGTTATTTGACTTGATATCATATTCTTCAACATATTTCATGGCTAATTGAAGTGGAGCACCTTTTACATAAGGTGCCTGGAAGTCTTCTTTATATTCTGAATTCAAGTTCGTTTTTTCAAATTCTGAAATATGTGAATCATATTTTGCAGATGTATGATGGGCATCCTTTAAAATATCTTCGTGAATATGATTTACAGTATAATAACCTGTGGTCTTTATGTTTTCATAAGTGTTTCTCAATACAGTCGTAGGCCTGAGAAAGAAACCCAGCATTGGCGGATTTGACCCTATATGTGTTACAGAGCTAAATACAGCTACATTTTCAATACCATCGGTAGATGTTGTGCCTATTAAATTAGCAGATTTATATCCAGAGCAACTATTAATTAAGTTAATTCGATATATGTGGTGAAAATTGGTAATATCATCTGTATTGATATAGATCATTAGAGTGTAAGGAAATTATTGATTTTGATGTCTTTAGCTTTTAGGTCAAACATTAAGTTGTATAAGCCAAAGAATGTTCTATTCATATAAATAAAGTGTTTAGATCCTCTATTACCATTCATTTTACGTAATTCGGTGTTTTTAGAATATTTTTCACCTAGTTCAGCTATTTTGCCAAAGAATTTCTCGTCAGAAAAATCAAAGGTTTCCGCATGAAACGGTTGTGTGAATAAGCTTAGCATTTCATAAAACATAGCTGTAAAAAAATTTACCTCTTCTTTTGTGTCATCTTCTCGGAGGATTTCTAGTTCATAAAGTTTATTTACAAAGTAATCCATGTTAGACATATTTCCCTTTTCAGCTAGTTCAAAATAGGGTGTATAAAACTCTTGAGGGATAATTTTCATACAGCCGAAATCTAGTGCGATAAGTTGACCTTCTTCAGAAATTAAAAAGTTGCCTGGATGTGGATCAGCATGCACTTTTTTAAGCTTGTGAATTTGAAACATATAAAAATCCCATAATGCTTGTCCCAAGGTGTTAGCAATGTTTTGATCTGAATTATGAGCAACAAACTCTGAAAGATGTTCACCAATCATATAATCCATAGTAATGATTCGCTCATTAGAAAGCGATTCATAATATTCAGGAAATTTTAAGTTAGGAATGATGCCACATGCTGCAGAAACTTCTTTGCTTTGTTTGACTTCTAATATATAATCTGTTTCTTCGATAAGTTTGTTTTCAACTTCCTTGAAATATTTATCTGAACCTTTTCCTTTAATATTGAACATACTCATAGCTATAGGTTTTACCATAGCTAGATCTGATGTGATACTTTCTGCAACGCCTGGGTATTGGATTTTCACAGCAAGTTTTTTCCCATCCTTATGTGCTAGATGGACTTGACCTATACTAGCAGCATTTACAGACGTTGCGTTAAAAGTATCATAAATCTCATTTGGGTTCTTACCAAAATATTTTTTAAATGTTTTTATAACCAAAGGTGGAGATAATGGAGGTACAGAGAATTGAGCCAAAGAAAATTTTTCTACATATGCTTGCGGCATTATACTTTTTTCCATGCTTAGCATTTGGGCTACTTTCAATGCACTTCCTTTGAGTTGTTTTAGACCGTCATAAATATCTGATGCATTATTTTCATTTAGTCGCTCTTTTGCTTCGGTTTCCGATTTTGTGATCTTATCACCATAATATTTTATATAATTCACACCTACCTTAGCACCTGTTGATACTAGTTTTGTAGCACGCTGAATTTTTGAAGTTGGTATTTTATCTATGGCTTTCATTTAGAGCAATTTTAATTTATGTGCATTTTTTCTTTGAAAATAAACTTTCCAAAGTCGATCAAACTCTTTATTGGTGCTACATCTAAAACATCAAAAGTTGTATTTACAGATTTCTCGATGAAGATATCAGTTTTTTCGAATCCTGAAGAGGTGTCATCCATCCAGAACTTCATAGTAATCAACAACTGTAACCAAGCAGACTCTTTCAATCCACGACGCTGAATTTTATCAATTTGTTCTTGTTTGATTTCTATAAGTTCAATTTCTAAATGTTCTATATAAGTGGTGAATGCTTCTTTTAATTCAGCTAATAGCTGTAAGCCTTTCAGATTATTTTTGTGTTTATGTAAAGCAAATATTACATAGCTTCTATTAGCAGTAAGGTTTTCAAAGAATGTAAAATAAAAACTTAATAGTTTATTTCGTGCATCAAATGAAGCATAATCATTGCTCTTTTCTAAAACACTAATCGTATTATCAAAGAATGCTTTAAAAATGTGTTTTTCTATAGCATCAAAAGAACCAAAGAAGGTATAGAATTTTTGCTCTTCAAAGTTATTAGACTTAGCAAAAGCATAAACCGTTTTTGGTTGTTGATTATGCTCTAATACATAATCCATGTAGAAAGAAATGATATCGTTATTAGTAATGTTTTTCTTTTTTGCCATAATTTATAATTGTAATGTAAATATACAAAATGTTTAACTATTTTAAATAAAAGCTAAACAAAATTTAACAAGATATTATAAGTAATTGTTTCTAAAAATGCTTGAAATATCAACAACAGTTATTGTCTTTGATTAAGCTACAGCTTTTGATGGCCAAAAACGCTCCAATGAACGGAGCTGTAAGATACAACCACAGGTGTTGCAAATTACCTGAAACCAAAGCAGGAGCCAAAGACCTTATAGGATTCATTGACGCTTTAGTCATTGGGCCAGCAAACATGGCTTCTAGTAAAATAACGCTTCCAACTGCAATAGCAGCCATAGTACCTATTTCTTTACTTCCAGTAGAAACATTGATAATCACAACCATCAAGAAAAAGGTTAGTAATAACTCTAGCACAAAAGCTTTATAAGGCTCAAATCCGTCGGCAGGAATAGAGCTGCCAAGAGTTTCGCTTTCAGGAAACAAAAACCATAGTAAAAAACATGCTAAAAAAGCACCTAAAGCTTGTGCTAGAATGTACTTTGGGACTTCATTCCACGGAAATTTTTTGGCTACAGCAAATCCAAAAGTAACCGCTGGATTAAAATGGGCACCAGAGGTTTCTCCAAACGCATATATCATACTCATAACTATTAGTCCCCAAGTTATAGCTACGCCTACATGAGATATACTGTCATTAGTAATTTCATTGATTGCTATTGCGCCACAACCACAAAAAATCATAGCAAACGTGCCAATAATTTCAGCAAAGTATTTTTTCATCATAATACTGAAGAGGTATAATGTCTTAATTTATAGTTTTATTAACAAATATAGGCTTGTCTAGTTCGTAAATTTACGTGAATTTAAAACTAATCATTAAATCTATTACAATGAAAAAATTATTATTAATATTTGCGGTTTTTGCGATGGCTTTCAATACAAATGCGCAAATTGAAACACCACAGCCTAGTCCTTTAGCAAAAGTTGAGCAGAAAGTAGGATTAACAGATGTATCTATTGAGTATTCTAGACCTAATATGAGAGGACGTACCATTTTTGGAGATTTAGTGCCTTATGGTAAAATGTGGAGAACTGGAGCGAATAAGAATACAATGGTCACTTTTAGTGATGACGTTACTGTAGGAGGTAAAGAATTAAAAGCTGGTTCTTATGCAATTTTTGTAACGCCTTCTGAAAAGTCTTGGGAAGTTACTTTTTATTCTGATACAGAGAATTGGGGAACGCCTAGAAATTGGGATGATTCTAAAGTTGCGGCTAAAGTATCTGCTGATGTATATCCTTTGCCTATGAATATTGAAACCTTTACCATTTCATTTGATGATTTGTCTAATGATTCAGCAGTAATTGGAATGATGTGGGAAAAGGCATATGTAGGTATAAAGTTTGAAGTGCCTACAGATAAAGCAGTTTCAGCAGCTATAGATAGAGTGATGTCAGGTCCTGGAGCTGGAGATTATTATGCAGCGGCGCGGTATTATTTAGAAGCGGATAAAGATATTAATCAAGCTGCAAAATGGATTGATATGGCTGTTGATATGACAAAAGATCAACCTCGTTTTTGGTGGTTACGTCAACAATCTTTAATTCATGCTAAAGCTGGGAATAAGGATAGAGCAATTGCAGCAGCAAAAGCTTCACTTGCAGGAGCTAAAGAAGCAAAAAATGACGATTACGTAAAAATGAATATGGACTCATTGAAAGAATGGGGAGCAATGTAATTTATTTTTCCTAGGTATAGAAAAAAAGCACAGTTTAACTAACTGTGCTTTTTTTATTTGTTATAAGTAATTTTTTGAATGATAAAAGCCATTAGTATAACTAATATGCATCCAAATAAATTTAGCCATAAATAAGGCATCCAATCAAACCACCATCCAGCAATAACGATAACTTGTGTGATAATGGCAGCAGAAAAAACAGCATTTGCTTTAACAAATTTGAAGAAAAAAGCTAAAAGGAAAATACCGAGAACGTTTCCGTAGAAAATAGATCCAATAATATTTACTAGTTGGATTAAATTTTCAGCAAGATTAGCAAAACAAGCGATTACAATTGCAACTAATCCCCAAACCAAAGTAAAGAATTTTGTTGCCTTTACCATATGGGCTTCACCTTTGTTTTCTTTGAGATTTCTGCCATAAAGATCAATAGAAGTTATAGTTGCTAATGCATTAACTTCAGAGGCTGTTGATGACATGGCAGCAGATAAAATCACAGCAAGTAGTAAACCAATAAGTCCTTTAGGTAGATACTTTAAGATAAATGTAATGAACATATAATCTCTGTCGTTGGTTCTTGTGTCTTTAGCTGAAGCCTTATAAAGCGCTTCTAATTCGGTTTCTTTTTCAGAAAATGCTATATCATTTGGGTTTAACTCACTTAGTTCTTTACTAAGCTTATCATAGCTATTGGCATATGATGTGTCGATAGCTTTTTTTATAAGATATTTAGATTCTAAGCGATTACTTCTTTCGATACTGTCTAAATAAAATAAATCTTTTCTAAGCTCAGCATTGTCACTATCTTTAGACAATGCTATACTTAATTCTTTTTTCTTATTAAAAAGCGCATCTTGTTTGGATTGAAGATCACGATAGTCTTCAGAATATTTTGATTCAAGAACGGTTTCTGTTGATGCATCAATGAAATTTAGAGGTGCTTGGTTAAATTGATAAAAAACAAATACCATCACACCTACTAGTAAAATAAAAAATTGCATTGGGACTTTTAGAAGTCCGTTAAATATCAATCCCATTTGCATTTCTTTCATTGACTTACCAGAAAGGTATCGTTGCACCTGACTTTGATCGGTACCAAAATAGGATAGCATTAAAAATGTACCTCCAATTAAACCTGACCAAACGGTGTACCTATTTTCTAAATCAAATGAAAAATCCAGTACTTCCATACGACCGCTAGCGCCAGCAATATCTAATGCGTTAGTGAATGAAACTTCATTAGGAATTAAACTCAAAATAATAAAGAGAGCAGCAAGCATTCCTGCAAAAATGACAAACATTTGCTGCTTCTGAGTCACCGTTACTGCTTTTGTACCTCCAGAAACAGTATAAATGATTACTAATACACCTATTATGATGTTTAGGGTAATAATGTTCCAGTCTAAAACTACAGATAGAATAATTGCTGGTGCAAAAATGGTAATTCCT
Source organism: uncultured Psychroserpens sp. (assembly GCF_947503375.1). Taxonomy (GTDB): domain Bacteria; phylum Bacteroidota; class Bacteroidia; order Flavobacteriales; family Flavobacteriaceae; genus Psychroserpens. The sequence goes on along the minus strand of NZ_CANNDQ010000002.1, from coordinate 152,952 downwards.
GCTGCTAAACCTCTTTGAACTAAAAACAATATAGCTGTAAGACTTCGAGTTTTTAAATCAAATCTATTTTCAAGGAATTCATAAGCAGTATAGACTTTCAGTCGGTGATAAATTGGGATGAATACCAAGCAGATAATAACCATAGCTATTGGTAATCCGAAATAAAATTGCACAAAACCCATTCCATCAGAAAAGGCCTGACCTGTTGTAGATAAAAATGTAATGGCACTAGCTTGAGTTGCCATTACAGATAAACCTATTGTCCACCATTTTGACGTATTGCCACCACGAACATAATCTTGAACATTTTTACTACCTCTGGTTTTCCATGTGCCATAACCAACTATAGATAGTAATGTTATGCCCAAAACTAACCAGTCGACCCAATCTAATGTTTGCATATTCAGAAAGCTTTAGTAATGAAGTAAAATACGATTAGATAGATGAGGTTAGCAATTAATACTAAGGTGTACATCTTGCTCCATTTGTATTTTTCCATTTTTGATTGATGATTTAGTTGATTAGTTTTTTATTTCACTAGTTTGGTTGACATCGTTCTTGCCCAATGACAAAATGTTAGCAAATAGACGATAGGCTCCTGAAACTCCTGCAGGAAATTCTCTAAAAAAGCTAAGTCCAGTATATACGTAATACCCTTTACCATGTTTTGCAACAAGTAGACTTCCAGTTTTTGGAGATTCACCATTATCATTCATCGATAGGATAGGAGTAAATTCATTTGCCCATTTATTTGGAAAGTATAATCCACGTTCTTGAGTCCAACCTTCAAAATCTTTAGATGTTATTTTATTAGGGTAATTCAATACAGGATGCTCAGGTGTTAAAATGTGTACTTTGGCATTTTCGTCGGTTACACGATCTCTTGATATTGTTAAATCATAAGGTGCTAAGCGTTTTGTTTTAAGTCCATAGCTTTTACTGTATTGGGCAATGAGGTTGCCACCTTGAGCAATATAATCGAAAAGTTGCTGCTGTTTAAATTCTAGACCTTCAACGGTATTATAAGCTCTTATCCCAAGAACTATAGCATCAAATTTACTAAGAAGTTCATGGGTTATGTTCTCAGTTTTTATGGTTTCAACATTATAGCCGATTTGTTTTAAACTTTCAGGAATAACATCACCTGCACCTTTAATATAACCAATGTTTTTTCCATGCTTTTGAATATCTAGCCTGACAATTTTGCTTTCACTTGGTAGTAAAACTGTTTGAAACGGAATATGATCGTAATTAATTTCTATAAGTTGACGTGTATAGACTTGTTCTCCAATTTTAATCATAGGCGAAATGAAACCTTCACTTTGGTCTTTTGGAGGTATAATAGTAAATACTGCTTTTTGAATATCACCTTTATTTTTGATAAATACTTTTTGTGTTTTAGGATACACTTTCCAGTTGTCTGGATAGCACATTTCGATGGTTCCTTCGATATTTTTTCTACCTGCTTTAATAGTAACTTCTATTTCTTTTTGTTGGTCGCTATCAAAGATGTAAACTTTGTCAGACAATGAAGCAGTTGCTTCAGGTATGATTTCAAAAGGTTTGTACAATTCACCTTTATCAGGTTCTGAATAGCGATACACTATAGGTTTTGTGAAAGTTATAGGGATTTTATTGATTAAAAGGTTAAAATCCACATTGAATGCTCTTGGTGTTTCAGGATTACCAATAAAATCCTTGTCAGCTTTATACATTCCTAATGTTCCTTTTTCAGCCAACCAATATGGAGTTGTTGGTTTTTGTTCATTAGGAATGGTGATAGTTTCTTTAAAATTGAATTTTGTGTTCTCATTCAAGCTAACATCTTTTGAAATTTCTAAATCATTTGATGTATTTATGCTTAGTAAAGTTATGTTTTGTTTACTTCTGTTTAAAGCTTCAATATTCAAATTAATCGTTTCGTTTACAGTAGCCCAGTTAGTCTCGGCTGATGCTTCTAAATACATGCCAGCACAAGCCTCGATAATTGATTTTAGTTCTTTAGTTTTAATGGTTTTCCAATGTTTGTTTTCAATAGAAGACAGAAGTTGATATGCTTGTAATAATTGAGGTATATGTGAAGACGGGTTTACAAAGTTAAAGTTGTTTTCAACATTTAGTAAAATCTCTCCAATTTGACTTCCTCCATTAATACGATTCCAAGACGTGTCTATGCCATCAAAAATATCAGAGTCCATGTTAATAGGCTCTCCTTTTAAAAATTCAATATATTCTTGTTCAGTGCCACGGCGAGTTGGTTGTCCAAATCCTTGACATCGATGTTGGCTACTAGCTAGAGATGCCAATTCGTTGTTAGATAGGCCTTTTAAAGGGTAGTAGACACCAATATCGAAAGCAAGCATATTACTTTTATCGATTTTTTCAAAAGCTTCTCTACTTCCATATCTCCACCAAGAGGTATTGTAAAATAGTCGTTTTGGTTGCCATAATTCGGTTTCTGTTAATTGCTCAGGGTAGGATGAAGAATCATTTGCCAAATCAAATGCTTCCATGCTTAATAATGCAGAACTTGTATGGTGGCCATGAGTTTTTCCAGCACGTCGATGATCAAATCTATTTATAATTACGTCTGGTTTAAATTTTCTAATCGCCAATACAACATCGCTTAACACTTCACTTTTATCCCAAATGGCAAGTGTTTCATCAGGATGTTTTGAATATCCAAAATCGTTAGCTCTAGTAAATAATTGTTCGCCGCCATCAACTCGTCGAGCGGCTAATAATTCTTGTGTTCTCAAGACACCTAACAATTCTCTAAGCTCAGGTCCAATGAGATTTTGCCCACCATCACCACGTGTTAATGAAAGATAAGCTGTACGCGCTTTGACATGGTTTGACATATATGATATCAAACGTGTGTTTTCGTCATCTGGATGCGCAGCAACATACAATACTGATCCTAAAACATTAAGTTTTTTTATAGATTCATATATTTCAGATGAAGTTGGTTTTTTAGGCTGTTGTGCTATTGCTAGCGAAGTTGAAAAAACAAATAAAAAGAGTAGACGTAATTTTGTTTGCATGATGGTCTAATTAGCTAAGACTCAAATATAGCAAAGTAATCTAGTGAAGCATTTTTTTTAATGTTTCTTTAACTTAAAATGGGCAGGTGTAGCTAATCTTTATGTATTAAAAATATAGCTGGACGCTTGTGTAAATCTACTTTAACCTTTTGCCATTCATTAACGGTCATGGTCTTAATGAATTCAGATGGCAAGGTGATATCACAAGCGATGCACACACGCGTTTGAGGGTGCAGTGTGCTACAAATTTCATCAATCACTTTATTATTTCTATAAGGGGTTTCTATAAAAAGTTGTGTTTGGTTGAGCTCATAAGACAAGCGCTCCATTCTTTTTAGAGATGCTTTGCGTTCTGTTTTTTCAATAGGAATATAACCGTTAAACGTAAAACTTTGCCCATTCATTCCAGAGCTCATTAAGGCTAAAACTATTGAAGAGGGTCCAACAAGTGGAATGACCTTGATGTTATTTTCATGCGCTAATTTAACAATGTCTGCTCCAGGGTCAGCAATTCCAGGGCAACCTGCATCTGACAGCAATCCCATGGGCTTACCATCTTTACAAATATCAAGAAAATGAGCGATTTCGTGATCTTGTGTATACTTGTTTAAAAGTTGCAAATTTAATGATGCTTGCGATTTTCTTGAATGAATTTTTTTAATAAAGCGTCTTGCAGATTTTTCATTTTCAACAATGTAATCATCAACAAGTTCGATAATTTTTTTTACGGAAATGGGTAAAACTTCCAAAGGTGGATTGTCTCCTAAACGTGTTGGAATAAGATAAAGTTTTCCAAGAGATGCGTTCATAGCTTTTAGTTTACTACTAATTTCTTTACTACTGATGACTTACTGTTGGTTTTAATCTTAACAAAATATACTCCTTTACTTAAAAACGAAATATTAATATTTCTCTCAGAGAGCATTACATTTTTTTCTATGTAAAGAACGCTTCCTTTGATGTCTATTATTGAAATATTTTCAATTGTATTGCCTAAAGTATTGATATTTAAGAACTCTGAAGCAGGATTAGGAGTGATTGATATGTTTTTTTCTTCAAATTCTGGAACTGATAAAATGGTACCTTTAACTCTATGTATACTTCCAGTAATATCTACAATATACATTTCTCTATTAATATCTTCTCCAAAGGATACCCATACGCCATTGTTAAAATTACCTTGATCTACTAAATTATTTGAGGAATCCACAGTGCCTATACGTCCATTTCCTGTTGTTGCATAAATATATACACCTAGTATGTCACTATAAACACTTCCTCTGTAAACTTGCCCGCCTGCTACATTACAAAAGCAAGAAGGGGTAGGGTATTCAGCCACTGGAAACGTTAGCTCTGCAGCTGGAGGACAATCAGTAGTATTAAACGTATTTGAGCCTTCATAACATCTCCAACCAAAATTATAGCCAACAGTATTAATAGCAACTCTATTGATTTCTTCAGTTGTGCTTTGACCAACATCTCCAATCCACATTTCGCTTGTTTCAGGATCAAAAGAAAACCTCCAAGGGTTTCTTAATCCGTAAGCCCAAATTTCATCTAAAGCATTAGGATTTCCAACAAAAGGATTGTCAGATGGTATTGCATAGTTATTTCCATTTTCAGTATTGTCTACATCAATTCTTAACATTTTGCCAAGTAATTCCATTAAGTCTTGAGCTCTATCTCCAGGATCACCACCAGAACCACCATCACCAGTAGAAATATAAAGGTAACCATCATTAGGGCCAAAATGTAAATCACCACCATTATGATTTGAGAATGGTTGGTCAATGGTTAGTAAGATTACTTCTGAGCTAGCATCTGCTTCATCTATTGTATTTCTAGTAAACCTTGAAATGACTGTGTCTCCCGAATTGTTAGTGTAATTGACAAAAAAGAAACCGTTAGCAGCATAATTTGGATGAAATGCTAAAGATAGCAAACCTCGTTCTCCACCACTACTAACTCTAGGGTCAATATCTAAAAATGGAGTAGGATTTGTAGAACCATCAGCATTTAAAATTTTGATCACACCACCTTGTTCTACAACAAACAGTCTATCATCTCCGGCATTTCTTATGCATAATGGACTTGAAAACCCATTAGCAAATAATTCTAATTCAATGTCTTGGGAAAAACCTAATGTACAGAAAATGCACATTAAGCATAAGGTTAAATTTTTCATAGTATTAATTATTTAGGAAGCATTTTTGCTAAAAATACAAAAAAACAGCTAAATCATTAAAGAAAATTCTTATATCAGTTGGTTTGTAGCTGGTTTGCTAATAGTTTGCAAGTAGTGTTGAGTAAATTAAATACGTCGTGAAAATCGGAAATATTTCCATAGTAAGGGTCAGGAACCTTTTTATCTTTTATGGAGTTGTCAATTTCTAAAATGAGTTTAACTTTAGCGATGTCATTCGTGTGCCTTGCAAGTTTAATGACGTTGTCAAAATTAGATTGATCCATTACATAAACATGATCGAAAGCATCAAAATCGGTTACTTTGAATTGCCTTGCTTGTTGTTTCGAAATATCTATCCCATTGGCTTTAGCCACAGCAATAGAGCGATAATCTGGCGCATCACCTACATGATAATTTGCTGTACCAGCAGAGTCAATATAAAATAGATCTTTTGGAAGTTTTGATTCTAAAATACCGTGTGCTAATGGTGAACGGCAAATATTACCTAAGCATACCATTAGAATACTTGTCATAATACCTAATTACTTATAAGGATAACTTCTTTGAAAGGTCTTCAACATATTTTCTAAATTGTTTGTCTGTAGAGGAAAGATTATCTACAGTTTTGCAAGCATGAAGTACAGTAGCATGATCGCGTTTTCCAATTTGTGATCCAATACTAGCTAATGAAGCTTTTGTATATTTCTTGGCAAAGAACATAGCTAGTTGTCTAGCTTGGACAATATGACGTTTTCTTGTTTTAGATTGAAGTGTACTAACATCCATTTGAAAATAATCTGATACTACTTTTTGAATGTAATCAATTGAGACTTCGCGTTTGGTGTTTTTAACGAATTTTTCAACAATTTCTTTAGCAAGGTTTACGGTAATTTCTTTTTTATTGAATGACGATTGAGCAATTAGTGAAATGATAGCGCCTTCTAGTTCACGTACATTAGTTTTGATATGTTTGGCTACATATTCTATGATTTCTTCAGGCATTTCTACACCATCGCGATAAAGTTTGTTTTTCAGAATAGAAATTCGAGTTTCAAAATCAGGACTTTGTAATTCAGCTGAAAGTCCCCATTTAAAACGCGATAATAAGCGTTGCTCAATATCTTGCATATCTACAGGAGCCTTATCACTGGTTAAAATAACCTGTTTCCCGTTTTGGTGTAAGTGGTTAAAAATGTGGAAGAAGACATCTTGTGTTCCAGATTTACCAGATAGGAATTGTACATCGTCAATAATTAAAACATCTATAATTTGATAAAAATGAATAAAATCATTTCTATTGTTTTTCTTAACGGAGTCAATATATTGTTGGGTGAATTTTTCCGCAGAAATATATAAAACGGTTTTTTCTGGATATTTATCTTTGATATCCACACCAATAGCATGTGCTAGATGTGTTTTACCTAAACCAACACCACCAAATATCAATAACGGATTAAAAGATGTACCTCCAGGCTTATTAGCTACCGCTAAACCAGCATTTCTGGCTAACCTGTTTGAGTCTCCTTCTAAAAAGTTTTCGAAACTATAATTAGGGTTAAGCTGTGATTCAATCTTAACGTTTCTAATACCTGGTATCACGAATGGATTCTTGAGTTCAGGGTTTTTGTTATTAAGAGGAACGTCTACGTCTTGAGATTTTAAAGCACCACGATTTGAACTTGGTATTTTTTCTGTGAACGGTTGTTTGTTTCCATAGGTATTTTCCATTTTGATAACATAAACCAATTTAGCAGACTCTCCTAATTGTTTAGTTAACGCAACCTTTAAAATTTTAACGTAATGTTCTTCAAGCCATTCATAAAAGAATTTACTAGGGACTTGAATGCTTAAAGCATTATCTGTAAGTTTAACTGCTACTATTGGTTCAAACCATGTTTTATAGGCTTGTGGTTGTATGTTGTCTTTTATAAATGAGAGACAGTTACTCCATACCGATTGCGCAGTTACATCCATTCTCTAAGTTAATTTTTGTGTTGTTAGTTAGTTAGCAAAAAAAAGAGAAATTCGAGTTTCTCTTGAAATCATTTTTACAGGACAAATATGTGAACAAATTTCTTAATAAAAAAATCAAAATGTGTTGAATTTTTAGAATTTTTTCCTCATGTTTAAATCCTGTCGAAAATACAAAAAAAATATCAAAAGTTATGTTGAATCTTTCTAAATCAAGTGAAATACAATTTAGAGTGCGTTATGGTGAGACAGATCAAATGGGTGTGGTGTATCATGGTAATTATGCGCAATATTTTGAAATGGGAAGAACAGAATGGCTAAGGCAGATGGGTTTTTCTTACAAAAAAATGGAAGATGAAGGTGTTATGCTTCCAGTTATTTCATTGACTATAAATTACAAAAAGTCAGCATCTTATGACGACCTCATTAAAGTAAAGACTAAACTTGTAAAAACACCATCAGTAAAAATTGAGTTTGATTATGAAATTCTAAATGAAAATGATGAAATTTTAACTACAGGAAATTCAGTTTTGGTTTTTATTGATATTAACAAGAATAGACCTACAAGATGTCCTCAGTATATTTTAGACCAACTGCAAATTTAATCGTTCAATGCCTTTATGTCTATCTCATATAGGCTATCGAAAATTTCAAAAATAGAAGATGCGTCTTTTAATCTAACCGAAATTGTAAGCTCACAGCTCAGTTCTAACTTTTGATTGATGATATCTAATTGTTTTTCTTTAATAACTCGCATCACTTTGTTCATATTCTTATAATCAAAAGCGATAAGGTAATCGATATTTATAGTTTTGGTGACTATTTTTGATGATTCTAAGGCTAATTGAGCAGCAGTCTTGTAGGCATTAATGAGCCCGCTAACTCCAAGTTTTACACCTCCAAAATACCTTACCACTACGATCAAAATATTGGTAACATCATATGATTGTATTTGTCCATAAATGGGCATGCCAGCGCTATTATTTGGTTCACCATCATCATTAGCTCTGAAGCTTAGCTCCTTTTTGTGTTTGCCTAATTGAAAGGCATAGCACCAATGTCTAGCTTGATGGTGTTGTTTTTTTAATCTTTCTAAGTGTGATTTTACATCTTCTTCATTCGCTATTGGAAACGCATAACCAAAAAACTTACTATTCTTGTCTTTAAATAAGACTTCGGGAGAATTTTGTGTTATTGTATGATATGTATCTTTTAAACTCATTAGGCTAAAGTTACCAATACAATTGAAATGATAGCTAAGAATATACCTATCCAATTTACTTTTGAAATAGATTCTTTAAATACTACTAGCCCTAATAGTGTAGATGCCATGACAATAGCTACATTATTCACGGTAAACAAAGTTGAACTTTCTAAGTGTTCATGGTTTAGAGCTTTAAGCAAATAATAGATGGAGAAATAATTCACAATTCCTAAAACACTTCCGCCTAAAATGGTTTTGAGAGGAATAGTATACGGCTTTTTAATGGCTTTAGTAATCAAAATCAACGAACCTATAATAAATGCAAAAGCAAAAATAGTTGCTGAAAACAAAGGAATACCATTTTCTGCAACGTAAGTAGTCTCAATGTATTTGATGGAGGTGTCGATAACACCAGAACCAAAAAACAGTAATATAGGTAACCAAAGCCCTTTGGTTAAATTTTTTGAAGATTTTGGTTTTACAGATGTAAGATAAACTGAAACCAGAGCCAAGAGTATACCTATAACTTTTTGAACACCAACACCTTCATGATATACGTAAATACCAAAGATAACTGGGATGATCACACTCATTTTTGATGCTACAGACGCTACAGAAAGTCCGTTACGTTGTGCTGTCATTGCCATAACATTAAAAATAGCTATGAAAAGAAACCCAAGACCGATGGCGCCAAATATCCATTTTGATGTTACAATCTCATTCATTGTTATTGAACGTTCGTAACTCCAAAGTCCAAATAGACATGCAGCTAAATAATTAACTACAATTGCTTGAAGTGTATTGATTTGATATTTATCAAATAATTTAAAAATGATAAATATGAGTGTTGATGCTGTTATACTAAGGAGTAGGTATATCAAAATAAATGGTTATTAATGGTGAATAAATCTAAAATATCTTCTTGAGTTTCATCGATATTCCAAACATGAACCCCTAGTTTGGCGGCAGCTTTTGTATTTTCTTTTGTGTCATCAATAAATAAACATTCCTGAGGATTTAGGTTGTTCTCTTTTAAAACGTATTGATAAATAGTTGTATTTGGTTTTCTTAAATTGATCTCATGCGATAAATAAAATGCATCAAAATAGGATTTAAATTTCTCATAAAAGGGGATACGATCTTTGATCCAGCTTATATGGAGTTCATTTGTATTACTCAATAAAATGAGTTTATACTTATTTTCTTCCGATAGGGTTTTAAGAAACTTTAAACGTTCTACAGGAAAATCTCTCAAAATAAAATTCCAGGCATCTATAATTTCTACTTTGGTAAGATTAGGAAAGTTATCAGTATAGAAACTAAGAAATTCATCTGTACTTATAAGACCTTGTTCATATAAGATGTTTATAGCTACAAGATCTTCGGGTAATTCATTCAATTCAAATAAAGTGAGTGCATTTTTCATAGCACCTTCTTTATCTAGATTGATAAAAACATCACCAAAATCAAATATTAATGTTTTAATCATTAGTATAAATTTTTAAAACATCTGTTTCTATGAGTGTTTTATTGATAGGTGTTCTAGAAAATTGAGGCGATTTAATTCCTGTATTGAATTTAACATTTCCATAAAATACTCGAGCTTCATCCCATAAGTTTTCATCAATAAAGGTTTGTAAAGTTTTTGAACCGCCTTCAACAATTAAAGAATTGATATTTAGAGAGTATATATATGCACAAATTTGTTGCGCTAGTGGTTTGTTGAAATCAGCTACTTTTTCAGAAATAATATGGGTATCAGAATCCTTATTAAATACAGCATGTTCTTTTGATAGTTTACTTGTTCTGTCAATTACTAATCTAATTGGGTGTTTTCCAGTCCAATCTCTAACAGTTAAGCTTGGGTCGTCTTCAAAAACTGTATTGGTGCCTACTAAAATAGCTTGTTCTTCAGCTCTCCATTTGTGAACCAATTGCCTAGATAATTGATTGGTAATCCAAACAGGTTCTTTTTTATTTTTTGTCTTAGGAGCTATAAAACCATCAGTTGTTTCTGCCCATTTTAAGATGATGTATGGTCGTTTTTTATTATGAAAAGTGAAAAAGCGTTTGTGGTGTTGTCTACACTCAGATTCTAAAATACCAACAGTGACTTTGCATCCAGAGGCTCTTAGCTTATCGATTCCTTTTCCTGCAACTAAAACATTATCATCTAAACATCCTATGACTACATTTGGTATTTCGTGTTCAATAATCAAATCACTGCAAGGAGGTGTCTTACCAAAATGTGAGCAAGGCTCAAGTGTTACGTATAATGTTGAATTTTTGAGTAGCGATTTGTTATATGTGTTGTTTATAGCATTAACTTCGGCATGATTACCACCATAACAACTCGTGTATCCTTCGCTAATAATCTTATGATCGTGAACAATAACACAGCCAACCATAGGATTAGGAGCGGTAGTGCCTAGACCATTTTTTGCAATATCGATACAACGTTTTATGTAAATTTCGTGATCTTTCAAAAGCTTAGTTTATGTTCATATATTTGTTTATGGTCAAAAATTTCATAATTAGCCTCATAGCTTATCCTTTTTGAATCTTCATAATCGTAATGGCTTATCAAATGGTTTTTGAGACTCTTAATTATTCAAATCCATAGTACACATCAAAAGCTAAATTTTACAGTGTATTAGGGTTTATCATTCCAAGTATTTATTTAGTTTCTGATATGATATGCCAAATAAAAAAGATACTTTCTTAAAGCAAGGATTAGAATTTGAGCTTTACATCTTCGGTTTTATCAATGACGTAGCTGTGTGAAAAGCCTAATACTTTATATTTAATATCTCCTTTATATTGTACTTTTATTTTTTTACTCAATAAGCTTCCTAATAAACCGCTCAGGTTATTATTACTCAATATGCTATCGGTTGGAATATTTGTTTTTAACGGAATTGAAAATTCCTTCTTAGCAGGAACTTTAAAATTTTCTGTCGCTACTGAAGCGACATGATTACCATTTACTAAGACCTTTATCTCATCTGTTTTTAATTCACCACCAATATCATTTGGGTTCATAAATAAAGCATCAGCGGTTAAGGTGATATATTCACTTGTAGACTCTAAAACCTTAATGTTCTCTACACGTAAAAATTCGGGTTTTTTATTTACAGAACATGATAAAAAAGTGACAAGGACTGTTGATAAGATTATGAGTTTCTTCATGATGTTTTTTTTAGAAATATACTATCTTCACAAAGCAAAAATAGAATAATAAAGTGAGCAAAGATAATATTGTTATTCGAGAAATTCGCCCAGAAGATAATCTGCAAATTGAAGCTATTATTAAAGCGTGTTTCCCGGAGTTTAATATTCCATTGAAAGGGACTGCATATGAAGATCCAGAAACCCGTTTCATGTATGAATCTTATCAAGGAAAAAGAGAAGTTTATTATGTGGTTACTAATGAAAATGAAGTCTTAGGAGGTGCTGGGATAAAACCATTAAAAGAATTTGATGGAAATGTTTGTGAACTTCAAAAAATGTATTTCTCACCAAGAGTTAGAGGTAAAGGTTTTGGAAAGAAAATGTTTACTAAATGCCTTAAAGCTGCAAAACATTTTGGCTATGAAACGTGCTATTTAGAGTCTGCTTCTCAGCTTAAGGCAGCTATTCATATTTATGAAGATTATGGTTTCGTACATAGAACGGAACCTTTAGGTAATACTGGACATTATTCTTGTGGTGTCTGGATGACAAAGGTCTTATGAGATTAAATGAAGTCGTAGCACTATATCATAAAGTGTTAGATGCTGTTTATGGTGAAACAGAAGTCAAATCTTTTGTTAGATTGCTTATCGAGCATTATTTAGACATTAACCATCTACATTTAGTTTTAAACCCAAACTTTGAGGTTAACAAACATCAAAAGCAACAATTTCTAGAAGCTTTAGAATTCTTAAAACAAGAAAAACCAATTCAGTACATTATTGGTGAAACTGAATTTTATGGTTTGACATTTAAAGTAAATGAACATACGCTTATTCCACGACCTGAGACTGAGGAATTAGTAGATTTGATTATAAAAGATACTGAAGCACGATCGCCAAAAATACTTGATATTGGTACAGGATCTGGATGCATTGCAGTAACATTAGCAAAACAGATACCTAATGCCAAATTGCAGGCTATAGATGTTTCGACAGAAGCGCTCGATATGGCTCAAAAAAATGCAATGTTAAATGCCGTAACGGTAGATTTTATTCAGAAGGATATCTTATTAGCAGATCATTCAAAAATTGAGTTTAAGGAGCCATTTGATATTATAGTATCTAATCCACCTTATATTAGAGATCTAGAGAAAAAAGAAATAAGACCTAATGTATTAAACTACGAACCACATCAAGCATTGTTTGTTAACGATAATAACCCCTTACAGTTTTATACTGCCATATGTGAGTTTGCGAGATATAATCTTAAAAATAATGGTAAATTATATTTTGAGATCAATGAGTATTTAGGAAAAGATACCGTTCAGCTTTTGGAAAATTATAACTTCAAAGCTATTGAGTTAAAAAAGGATTTGTTTGGAAGGGACCGAATCATAAGGGCAGTCAAGCAATACGATCAATAAATTTAAAACCTTCGAAAGCTTGGTTTTACTATATAAAAAACGAACAAAAATAAAGAAAAGAAGAATTTTCTTGAAGTACATTTTAGTATATTAGTTGTCTTAAATATTGAGTATAGAATGCAACTTTTTTCATAACTGTTTACATGAATATTGAACAACAAATTACAGCGCTTCGGGACGAATTAAGAACCCATAATTATAATTATTACATCTTAGACAATGCTACTATTAGTGATTATGAGTTTGATATGAAACTCAAAGAACTGCAAGAGTTAGAGCATAAATACCCTGAGTTTTATGACCCTAATTCACCTACATTACGTGTTGGGGGAGAGGTGACTAAAAACTTTAATACCATTGTTCATGAACATCGCATGTATTCTTTAGATAACTCATATTCTAAAGAAGATCTTTTAGATTGGGAAAAACGGATCAAAAAAATAGTAGATGGCCAAATCGAATTTGTTTGCGAACTTAAGTACGACGGTGCATCTATAAGTTTGACCTATGAAAATGGAACTTTGTTAAGAGCAGTTACTAGAGGCGATGGCACACAAGGTGATGAAGTGACTGCAAATATTAAAACGATTAGGTCTGTTCCACTACAACTAAAAGGTGTTTACCCATCAAGATTTGATATACGAGGTGAGATCGTGCTTCCTTTTGACGGTTTTAATAAAATGAATGAAGAGCGTGTTGCTTTGGGAGAAGAACCTTATAGAAACCCAAGAAATACGGCTTCAGGTAGTTTGAAGTTACAAGATAGTGCTGAGGTTGCAAAGCGACCTTTAGAATGTTTGTTATATAGTATTAAAGGTAAAGACTTGGGGTTTTCTAGTCAATTTGAAAGCTTAGACAAAGCAAGAGAGATGGGATTTAAAGTTCCTGAAGCAGCAACATTAGCCAAATCTATTGATGAAGTGCTTGAGTTTGTTGAATACTGGAATATTCATCGTCATGACTTACCTTATGAAACAGATGGTGTAGTCGTTAAAGTAAATAGCCTATTTCAGCAAGAAGAATTAGGGTATACATCAAAAGCACCTCGTTGGGCAATGGCTTATAAATTTAAAGCTGAACAGGTTTCAACACGATTAAATGAAATTACTTATCAAGTAGGTCGAACTGGAGCTATTACGCCAGTCGCTAATTTAGAACCAGTTGAGCTAGCAGGAACAACAGTAAAAAGAGCATCGCTGCATAATGCAGATCAAATAGAAAAATTAGATGTGAGGGTAGGAGATGAGGTATTCGTTGAAAAAGGGGGTGAGATCATTCCGAAGATCATAGCTGTTGATCTGAGCAAAAGAACAACAAACTCACAACCAACTAAATACATCACACATTGTCCAGAATGTGAAACTGAATTAATAAGGCAAGAGGGTGATGCTAAGCATTATTGTCCTAATTATAATGGCTGTAATCCGCAGATCATAGGTAGAATTCAGCATTATATATCTCGTAAGGCCATGGATATTGAGGGGTTGGGAGGAGAAACAGTTGCGCTTTTGGTAAATGAAAAACTGATATCTAATTACTCAGATTTGTATACCTTGACGAAAGAAGACGTACTTCCTTTAGAGCGTATGGCTGAAAAAAGTGCAGAAAATCTAATCAATGGTATTGAAGCCTCAAAACAAATACCTTTCGAACGCCTTTTGTTTGCACTAGGTATTAGATATGTAGGCGAAACTGTAGCCAAAAAGTTAGCAAAACATTATAAAACTATAGATGCTTTATCTAAAGCTTCGTTTGACGACTTGATTTCTGTTGACGAAATAGGTGATCGAATTGCTGAAAGTGTTATTGAATTCTTTACTTCTGAAAAGAATATACAAATTATAGAAAATCTAAAGTTGCAAGGACTTCAATTAGAGTTATCTGCTGAAAAATTAGCTAATCAAACTGATAAACTTAAAGGGTTATCAATTGTGGTTTCTGGAGTGTTTGAATCGGTATCTAGAACTGAGCTGAAAAAATTAATTGAAGATAACGGCGGAAAGGTTTCGTCTTCTATATCTTCTAAAACAAATTATTTAGTGGCAGGAGATAAAATGGGGCCTAGCAAACGAACAAAAGCAGAAGCTTTAGGTGTTTCTATAATTTCAGAGGAGGATTTTTTAATTTTAATAAAGTAAATTCTTACATATTATTACGTTTTATCGATTAAATAAGAATTTAATCGTTTATTTATTGGTAATTTTTATATTTGCTTCAATAAATTAAATGTGTAACATGCAAATTTACAAGTTTTTAGGAGCGTTTATTTTAGCACTCAGCTTATTTTTCCTTGGATTACAATTCAAAGGTTTAGAAATAGAAGCTGCTGGAGTTAGAGCTTTAGCTGTAGTTTTGCTAACTGGTCTTTACTTAATTAAGGTAAAAGAAAAACATTTATTCTTTTTATTATTCTTAGTTACATTTACTATTTCTGAGATTCTTAATTATATGACTTGGATTGTAAATCTAGATTTCAATCCAGAGATTGATTATTTTTATTTCATTGGAAACGGACTTTATATCTTGTCATATATTTTCTTAATTATAAGAATTTTTATGTCAATTGATATGAAGTATGTGCTAGCTAAGTTACCTATACAAATAACATTATTAGTAATACTAGGTTTGTTTTTTGTGTATTATGTATCAGATACTACTAGAGCAGAGCTTAGTTATTATGAGTACTACTTAGAATTATTTTATAACGCTGTGGTGATGCTTTTAATGGGAATAGCACTTATCAACTATATGTATAGAGATGATAAAAAATCTATGAATTTATTAATAGGCACAATTTGTATTATGTTCTCTGAGGTTATCCAATTGGCATACTTCTACATAGCTGATATGAACTTGCTTAATGTGTTGTGTTCTATATTTTTAGTATTTGCCTTCTTGTTTTTCTATTTGCAATCTAAATTATCACATAGAAAACAAGTTAATTTTTTAGCTCAGCAGCAAGATGTTAATGTCTAGTTGAGCTAAGTTTTTTGCCGATAAGAGGCAGATCCCTTCTGTATATATAAAGAATAATACCCGAAAGCACGAAAGTAATTATTGCTGTTGTGAATAATACACCACCATCATTATTTACTTCTATGCCTAATTGTGTGAGATGCATCATAATTGCACCTCCGATAATGCCTAATGTTAAGACAGCGCCTAGCCAAACAGTTCTTGGAATTAGTAGTAAAATTCCAGCTATTAACTCAGCAATCCCAATACCTATTCTACCGTAAGGTTCTAAACCTACTTTTGTAAATATATATACGCTATCAGGATGTGCTGAAAATTTGAACCTTAAGGTTTGAATTAGAATTATTGCTACTGCAATTCTTAAAATTAATGGAATGTATTTTTTCATTATGATGTGGTTTTTGATTTAGACGTAGCCAAATCTAAAACCTATATAAAATAGTATATTTTAACAAAATAATCGATAAAATGTATAAAAACATCGTTTAAAGTTATAATTTTTGTTATATTTGCTTACCTACTTGTATTAAAATATTATGAATAAAAGTCTTCCATTGTCTCCAAATTGGGCTTTAGTTATCGTATTAGTAGTAATTACTACTTGTTCTATCATTGCCACATATTTTGATTCTGTTCTAGTGCCTAGAATAGCAAAGCTAATAGTTGTTACTATATTATTTACATTTTACTATTGCCAGCTTAATAAAATGGCAAATGTATTTCTTTTTACGTTTGTGATTTTTTTCATAGGTGACGCTTTTTCAGTATTTAGTTTTGGAGAAATGGCTTTGAAACTTTCAAAATCAATGTATATAGGTGGTTATTTATTACTTATTTTTATTTTATTGGGAAAGCTAAAGCGTATTAGGTTTGAAGGGTTAGTGTCTTTATATTTAATTCTAGTCTTATTGCTTAATTCATACTTTCTTTATGTATTATATGAAGTGGCTAAAGAGAACTTTGTTGATGAAGTCAATCTGGTACTCTATGTACTTCATGGTATCATACTCATTGCAATGACCTACTTTTCTTTTGCTGTATATTTAAGTAAAGAAACAGGACAGTCTATAACCTTCCTATTAATGGTGTTCTGTTTTGTTTTTTCTGACGTTTTAGATTACATCTGTAACTTATATATCTATTATTGGCTTTTTGAAGCTTTTGAACGCGTTCTACACATTGGAGGTTTATTCTTATTGTATAAGTATGTGTACGATTTTCATACTGAATCAAAAGAGAAAGAGAAGATGGATTTGAGTACATATTTTACATCAAATACAGAACAACTCAAGGATATGATTGTTGATGGAACATCAGATTAGGCCTATACTATTATGGAAGTACCATTGGCAGATTTATTTTTATCTATATCAAAATAAAAATCAATTTTACCGAGATTTATTCCGTAGCAACCCACTTGATTTACTAAAGTATTTTTATTTTCAATATTTTTTACAACAGTTGGTTTCTTTAAAAATGTATGAGTATGACCTCCTATAAATAAATCAATATTCTTTGTTGTTTCGGCTAGCTTTAAATCGCTAATTTTATCAGGTAAATGTTTGTAATTATACCCTAAATGTGATAAGCATATAATAAGGTCACACTGTTCATTTTCTTTTAGTATTCTACTCATGTCTTGAGCAGTTTCTGTTGGATCAAGGTACTTGGTTTCTTTATACAGATTATTGTCTACCAAGCCGTGAAGTTGTATGCCGAGACCAAAAACACCAACTTTTATCCCATCTCTAATAAAGGTTTTATAAGGCTTTACGTGAGTATCTAAAATCGTATTTGAAAAGTCATAATTTGCTGAAACAAAATCAAATTTCGCATGCGGTAATTGCGCATATAATCCATCAATGCCATTATCAAAATCGTGATTTCCAATGGTAGCAAGATCATACTTTAGCATGCTCATGAGTTTGAATTCTAACTCGCCTCCATAATAGTTAAAGTAAGGCGTGCCTTGAAAAATATCGCCTGCATCAAGTAACAAAGTATTCGGGTTTTCTTGTCTGATATTTTTAATAAGACTAGCGCGTCTCGCTACACCACCTTTATTTGGGTTTCTACCATCATCAGGGCCAAACGGATCTATATGACTATGCACATCGTTGGTGTGTAATATTGTAATTTTTTTAGGTTTACTAGTAAACGAAGTTAATCCTAATCCACCTAGACTTACTAATGAAGCTGCAGCTGCAGTCTGTTGTATAAAATCACGTCTTTTCATATCTACTATTTGATCTTAATGAATCGATTGTCTTGTTTTGGAGCAATAGTGTCTGTTTTTGAGAAATAGTCTATAAGAACATTCCTAATCTTATAATCTAGCACATAAAGACTATCGTTGGTCTTAAAGAAGTTCATCCGATCTCCTCCATTATAGAGGTAGTCATTTGTAGCTACATAATAGGTAGAATTGTAATCAATAGGCTTATCATTAATTGTAGCAGAGTACAATTGATCATCTTTATCGATTACCAAATTTAGTTTTGCTATGGGATGCGCACGTTTTTCAGTAACCAAATACGAAATGAGTTCTTTTACTTGTTCGCCTTTTAATTTTGCAACAACTACAGCATTCTCAAAAGGCATCACTTCATATGCTGTTCTAGTAGTAATATTTCCTTCAGAGATGATAGCTCTTATCCCACCATGGTTCAAAAGGACAAAATCTATGTCGCGATTTGTTCTAGATTTAAAAATAGGGTTGCATTGCTCATAAACTGCATCTACCATCAAATTACCAATAGCTGTGTTGTATTCACCATCAGATTTAGAATAGGTCTCTTTAGCGTACGAAATGACGCTGTCTAGGTTTTTATTTATCTGAACTCTATAGGGCTTTATAAAAGACTCTATATCTTCATCGATTTCTAAGCTATCAGTAACATTGATTTGTTTGGCTTCAATTTTATAAAGATGAGCATCTTGCTTGCAAGCAGTTAGAAAACTAAGGCAAATAAGTAAAGTGAACAGTTTATATGTCATGTATATATTGTGAAATGTTTGGCGTAACAACATAGTAGATTTTACTACATTTGTGCAAAGCATAAATATAAATGATTTTAAAGGCATTTAAAGCAAATTCTAATCAAAAATATATCAACAAATTGTTAAACACACGTCAAGTGACTGTAAGTAACAAAAAAATGAAAACAGTTGGTATTATTTTAAATATGGATGAGTTTTCAGATTTTGATGTGTTTAGGTCTTATTTCAAAGCGTTGGGCATTTTACCAGCAAAAGTTAAAATCATTGCTTTTGTTGATGATGTTAAAGATGCTAATCCTCTTTGGGATACTTATTTTAATCCTAAAGATTTCGGATGGAAAGGAAAAATAAATAATACCGACTTACAAATATTTATAGATACTGAATTTGATGTGCTTATCAGTTTTTATACTGAAGAGCGTTTAGAGTTAAATCTTATAACAGCTGCTTCAAAAGCTAATTTTAAAGTAGGTTTAACACAAGATGATAAACGAATGTACGACTTAATGATAGACGTAAATACTAAACAAGTAGACTTGTTTAAAAAAGAATTAACCAAATATTTAACCGTTTTAAATAAACTATAAATGACAAAATTTAGAGGAACTGGCGTAGCAATTATTACACCTTTTAATGATGATTTATCTGTAGACCATAATGCATTGGTCAATCTGGTAGATTACAATATCAAAAACGGTACAGATTACATAGTTATAAGTGGCACCACTGGTGAAAGCGTAACAATTACTAAAGATGAAAAGAAACAAATTATCGATACTGTTATCTCAGCTAACGATGGTCGTGTTCCTTTAGTTCTAGGGGTTGGTGGTAATAACACATCACAAGTTATAGCTGAAATAAACACTACAGATTTAAGTCAAATAGACGCAATTTTGTCTGTTTCTCCATACTACAATAAGCCAACTCAAGAAGGTATTTATCAGCATTTCAAAGCAATATCTGAAGTATCTCCCATTGATATAATTTTATATAACGTGCCTGGAAGAACATCGTCTAATATGTTGCCAGAAACAACGTTTCGTCTAGCTAGAGATTTTCAAAACATCATTGCGGTAAAAGAAGCAGGTAATAATGTTGCGCAATACTTAGCCTTATTAAAAAATAAACCAAATGATTTTCTTGTTATTTCTGGAGACGATGATTTAGCTCTTGGTGTGGTTTTGGCTGGTGGAGCAGGTGTGATTTCGGTTATTGGTCAAGCTTTACCGAAACAATTTTCAAAAATGATACGTTTAGGTTTAGAAGGGAAAGCCAAAGAGGCCTATCAAATTCATTTTAATTTGATGGATATGACATCACTTATTTTTTCTGAAAATAATCCTGCTGGAATTAAAGCAGTTTTAGAATCACTTCACTTAGCTAAATCTAATGTGAGATTACCTTTAGTTTCAGCTACAGACCATTTGAAAGAAAAGATTAAACAAGCATTAGCTAGTATGGATTAACTATGAAAAGTTAAATTATACTTAAACATACTTTAGCTCCATGATCAACGTTTATTTTAGCATCAAATAATAGTTTTTATAATACGTTATAAATACGTACTTTTGCAACCTGTTTTTATTTTATGAAGAATTTTTTTTACATCCTTTTACTAGCTTTAGCTTTTACATCTTGTAGCGAGTACCAAAAAGCTTTAAAATCTGAAGACATAAAAGTTAAGTATGAACTTGGTACACAGTTATATGAAGCTGAGAAATGGGGTAAGGCTTTTCGTTTATTTCATCAAATAGCACCTCAATATGCTGGCAAGCCGCAAGGAGAGAAGCTAAGATATATGCATGCTATGTGTTCTTACAAAATGAAAGACTATCATATAGCAGGATATCATTTTGAGCGTTTTGAGAATACCTATCCTAGAAGTGAGAAAGTTGAAGAAGCTTCATTTTTATCTGCTAAAAGTTATTACGAGTTATCTCCTATGTACTCTAAGGAGCAAAAAGAAACTTATGAAGCACTTGATAAATTACAATTGTTTGTAAATAAATATCCTGATTCAAAGTATTTAGCCGAAGCAAATAAGCTCATCAATGAACTAGATTACAAATTAGAGAAGAAAGCCTTTGAAATAGCAAAGCAATATAATAAAATTGCATACTTTAGGTCGTCAGATTATGAAGCAGCAATTAAGGCATTTGATAATTTCTTAGTTGATCATCCTGGTTCGAGTTTTAGAGAACAAGCTATGTTTTACCGTTTAGACTCTGCTTATAAGTTAGCTGTAAATAGCGTACAAAATAAAAAATTAGAACGTCTTGAAAGAGCATTAAGCTTTTACAGTACGTTTCATAAATATTTTCCTAATTCTGAACTTAATGAAGAAGTAGAAAAGATGAATGAGGAAATACAAACACAGATGCAACAATTTAATACAAAAAGTTAATCATAATATATTATGTCAGATTTAAAAAAGACCAACGCTCCTGTAACAACAGTAACCTATGATAGAAATGTCATAGATACACCTACAGACAATATCTATGAAGCAATTTCTGTAATCTCAAAAAGAGCAGAACAAATCAATACAGATATCAGACGCGAATTAGTTGACAAATTAGAAGAGTTTGCAACTTATAATGATAGCCTTGAAGAAATTTTCGAAAACAAAGAGCAAATAGAAGTTTCTAAATTTTACGAAAAGTTGCCTAAACCACATGCGTTAGCAGTACAAGAGTGGTTAGATGATAAAATCTATTACAGAAATACTGACGACAACGTAGAGGAATAACAAGCATGTCTATATTAAGCGGCAAAAACATACTCTTAGGCATTACTGCTGGTATTGCTGCTTATAAAACTGCCAGTCTTGTTAGATTATTTATTAAAGCAGGCGCTAATGTAAAGGTCGTTATGACGCCTGCTTCAAAAGACTTCATTACACCTTTAACACTTTCAACATTGTCTAAAAATCCGGTGTATTCGTCTTTTACCAATGACGATGATGACAATGCTATGTGGAATAATCATGTAGAATTAGGGTTATGGGCAGATCTATTTGTTATTGCGCCAGCAACAGCAAATACAATGTCAAAAATGGCTAATGGTACTTGCGACAATTTGCTTATGGCGACATACCTCTCGGCTAAATGCCCTGTGTATTTTGCACCAGCGATGGATTTAGATATGTATAAGCACAAATCAACTGTAAATTCGTTTGAAAAATTGACGTCTTATGGGAATATTATGATTCCTGCTACATCTGGAGAGTTGGCAAGTGGGCTTGTAGGAGAAGGTCGCATGGCAGAACCTGAAGCTATTATCGAATTTATAGAAAATGATGTATTGAATAAACTCCCATTAAGAGGTAACACGATTCTTATCACTGCTGGACCAACCTATGAAGCTATTGATCCAGTACGATTTATTGGAAATCACTCTAGCGGAAAAATGGGATTTGAAATAGCCAAAGCAGCCGCAAATCTTGGAGCGAAAGTGATTCTAATATCTGGACCTTCCTATGAAACTATTTCGCATAATTTGATTAATGTTAAACGTGTAGTAAGTGCAAAAGAGATGTATGAGGAAGCACATGCTTACTTTGCTTCTGTAGATATAGCTATTCTTTCAGCTGCTGTAGCAGATTATAGACCGAAAAATATTGCAGATAAAAAAATAAAAAAGGCAGAAGCAACGTTCTCAATAGAGTTAGAAAAGACGGATGATATTTTAAAATCGCTAGGAGTAATCAAAACCAATCAATTTTTAGTAGGCTTTGCTTTAGAAACAAATAACGAATTAAAGAACGCTAAAGGAAAATTGAAATCAAAAAACTTAAATGTAATAGTACTTAATTCATTAAACGATAAAGGCGCAGGTTTTGGTGGTTCAACAAATAAAGTTACTTTTATAACAGATAAGGAAGAAATTATTGAGCATGAGTTAAAGTCTAAAAAAGAAGTCGCTCATGATTTATTACAACTCATTTTAAAACAAAAACATGCGTAATTTTTTATATGTTTTATTACTTGCTTTCACTTTTCAGCTTAATGCTCAAGAGCTTAATTGTGACCTGATTGTCAATGCTCAACTCACAGGAAATGAAAACGTACAGGTATTTAAAACCTTAGAGCGACAATTAAAAGAGTTTGTTAATAATACCACATGGACTAATAAAACCTTTAAGTCTCAAGAGCGAATAAACTGTAGTATGGTTATTAATGTTACAGATTATAACAATGATATTTTTCAAGCTTCAATACAAGTACAAGCGGCTAGACCAGTATTTGGTTCATCATATAGTACACCTGTTTACAATTATAATGACAAAGATTTTAGTTTTCAATACCTCGAGTTTCAAAATATGGTATATAATGAAACTCAATTTGAATCTAATTTAATCTCAGTGATTGCTTTTCATGTGTATATGATTCTAGGTATGGATGCCGACACATTTGCACCTAAAGGAGGTGACGATTATTACAAGCAAGCACAAATTATCTTAAACTATTCTCAACAAGGGAATTTCAAAGGTTGGAAACTTGAAGATGGTCAGCAGTCTAGGTTTATCTTAATTGATAATGTCTTATCAGATACCTATAGAGAGTTCAGAGATGTTCTTTACAACTATCACAGAGAGGGTTTAGATATCATGAGTGCAGATGCTACAGAGGGCAAGCAAAACATATCTAAGTCTTTGATGGGTCTCCAATCAATGAACAATAGAAGACCAAATTCATACCTAATGCGTGTCTTTTTTGATGCTAAAGCTCAAGAGATAGAAGAGATTTTTAATGGAGGTCCAAAGGTCAATGTATCTGAATTGATTTCCACTTTAACAAAGGTTGCACCTATGCATGCTTCTAAATGGCGCAATATTAATTACTAAGGAATTTGGTTTACTTTACTGTTAAATTTGTAGTGTACTAAAATAAATTAACCTTATACTTCATTTGAATGCTTACTAATTTATCTATAAAGAATTACGCGCTAATTGATTACCTGAACGTAGGTTTTAATTCAGGTCTTACAATTATTACTGGTGAAACAGGAGCAGGTAAGTCAATACTTCTTGGAGGATTATCACTTATTTTAGGGAAACGAGCAGATTTAAGTAATGTTAAAGACAATTCTAAAAAATGTGTTATTGAGGCTACATTTGATATTGCTAAATACAATTTGAAACCTATTTTTGATGTTGAAGATCTTGATTACGAACCTCAAACCATAATACGAAGAGAGATCTTACCTTCAGGTAAATCAAGAGCTTTTGTTAATGATACACCAGTTAATTTAGAGCATTTAAAGTTACTATCAGAACGTCTTATAGATATTCATTCTCAGCATCAGACATTGCAGTTAACCGATGACAGTTTTCAATTTCAAGTTATTGATGCTCTAGCAGGTAATGAGAATTTTTTGTCTGATTATCAAATTCTTTTACAACAATTTAAGACCCTAAATAAAGAATTAAATCGACTGCTATCACAAAAAAATAACGCAATAAAAGAATTAGATTATCATACTTTTTTACTCAATGAACTTGAAGAAGCGCAATTGATTTCAGGAGAATTAGAACTTTTAGAAAGCGAGTACGATACTTTAAGCAATATTGAAGATATTAAAGAAGCACTTGCTTTATCTCATAATTTAATGGCTAATGATGACATAGGAATTCTAACCCATTTAACCGAGATCAAAAACCAGCTTTCTAAACTACAGAGCTATGCATTGCCTTACAAACAAGTTTATGAACGTGTTAATAGTACCCTAATCGAATTAGATGATATTTTTTCTGAAATAGAAACACTTCAACTAGACCTAGAAGTAGATCCAAATCGATTAGAGCAAGTGAACTCAAAGCTTTTAGTGCTGAATAATCTTTTGAAAAAACACGCTGTTTCAACTGTAGAAGAACTTATTGTAATTAGAGATGAGTTGGCAGATAAAGTTTTTGAAACAGAAAACTTAGACATCAAGATTACAAAGGCAGAGGCGATGATAGCTTCAACTTCTAATAAACTTAAGCATCTAGCGAATCAAATTCACGAGTCTAGAATAAAAGCAATTCCTGAATTGAATCAGCAACTAGAAACTATTTTAACAGCATTAGGCATGCCTAATGCTAAGTTTAATATTCAAATACAAGAGTCAGAAACATTTTTATCAAATGGTACAGACCACTTACAGTTTTTATTCTCAGCTAATAAAGGAGGGAAATTCAATGAGCTTAAAAAAGCAGCCTCTGGAGGAGAATTGTCGAGAATAATGTTAGCCATAAAATTTATCTTATCAAAATATTTACAGTTACCGACGATAATGTTTGATGAAATTGATACAGGAGTCTCAGGTGAGATTTCAAATAAAATGGCAGCAATTATGCAGCAAATGAGTAAGACGATGCAAGTGTTCACAATTACGCATCTACCTCAAATTGCAGCAAAAGGAGATATTCATTTTAAAGTCTATAAATCAGATATTAATAATAGTACAGAGACACAATTGAAACTATTAAGTGAAGATGAACGTATTGTAGAAATAGCACAAATGTTGGGAGGACTAAACCATTCAAATTCTGCACTAGAGCATGCTAAACAGTTACTGAATTAATGTTATATTTGAATTTTATAATTTAATAGTAAATGAGAGAAACTGATGCGGATAGCATGTTTTTAGAAGCAGATGACCTATTAAGCGATAACAAGATTGTTGAAGGTAGGGACTTATTGTTAGAGATGCTGTCAGAGTATCCAGATTATGGTAAAGCTCATAATCATTTAGGCTGGATTTATCATTATAAAATGGTTAATTATATTAAAGCAGAAAAACATTATAGGCTTTCTATAAAATATTCTAGAGGTTTTTATGCTGGTTACACTAACTATTCTTATTTTTTGATAGATAAAGGCGCTTACAAGGAAATGATAACATTTGGTGAAAAAGCATTAAAAATAGATGGTGTTGATAAAGGACTTATTTATAATCAAATGGCTAAAGCTTATGAACTAAGAGCTGATTATATGGATGCTTATCGTTTATATAAAAAAGCAAAGATAAATTCACTACGCGGTAATTATATTGAGGAAATAAATGCCTCGTTACAAAGACTTCAAGGGAAAATGAATTTTTTCGAAAGGATGAAAATAATTTTTAAATAATTTAACATGTCATATAACTTATTAAAAGGAAAAAGAGGAATTATATTTGGAGCGTTAGATGCTAATTCTATCGCTTGGAAAACTGCAGAACGTGTACATGAAGAAGGTGGTACATTCGTGTTGACCAATGCGCCAATTGCAATGCGAATGGGACAAATAAATGAATTAGCAGAAAAAACAGGATCACAGATTATTCCTGCAGATGCAACGTCTGTAGAAGACCTTGAGAAATTAGTGTCTGAATCTATGGAAATCCTTGGCGGAAAATTAGACTTTGTACTTCACTCTATAGGCATGTCTGTCAATGTTAGAAAAGGTAGGCATTACACAGATCAAAATTACGATTGGACACAAAAAGGAACTGATGTATCTGCAATGTCGTTTCATAAGGTCATGCATACGTTATACAAAGCAGATGCTATGAATGAATGGGGAAGTATAGTTGCACTAACATATATGGCTGCACAACGTGTGTTTCCAGATTATAATGATATGGCAGATAATAAAGCCTATTTAGAGAGTATAGCTAGAAGCTTTGGTTACTTCTTTGGAAAAGACAAAAAGGTTAGAGTAAACACAATTTCTCAATCGCCTACACCTACTACTGCAGGTCAAGGTGTTAAAGGGTTTGATGGTTTCATTGCTTATGCTGAAAAAATGTCTCCCTTAGGAAATGCAACAGCAATGGATTGTGCCAATTACACAGTAACTTTATTTAGTGATTTGACCAAGAGAGTTACATTGCAAAATTTATTCAATGATGGCGGATTTAGCAACATGGGTGTAAGTGATGCTGTAATGGACAAATTTGTAGATTAATAAATAAAAGCCTATTGGCTTAATAATAAAGACCTTATTGCTATAAATAAGGTCTTTTTTTATGAATTCAGCTTATGTTGTGTTTTTTATCGTTTATATGTGTATTTAATCGATTACTCATCTTTGTTAACATTACTTTAGTAAAATATCAATATTTTTAAAAAATTATTAACTATAAACAACTTAATATGAAAAAAATTACTTTACTAATTACATTATTTTGTTTTTCATTTGGATTCGCTCAAACCTTTACAGATACTGGTGGACCTTATGACATGCAAAACGGAAATGGTACTGATGCATTAACCTGTGGTACAGTTGATGAACTTACTTTACCACTAGCTGTTACAGGTGTTGGTACACTTGGTGGTACCAATTCAATTGCAAGTGTTACACTTAATGTAACACATACTTGGGCTGATGATATTGTTATCAGTTTACAAGATCCTTCAGGAACTGTTACAGTACTGTTAATTGATGATAAAGGAAATCAAAATGATGGTATACAAGTTACACTTCAAGATGGTGGTACACCATTACCTGATGGTGGTGCTGATGGACCTGCATTAATGGGTACATTTGCTCCAGATGAAGCATTAGCTGGTTTTGATGGTGTTGATGCCGATGGTACATGGAACCTTTTGGTATGTGATGATGCAGGTGGCGATGTTGGTCAAGTTGACGATTGGTCAATTACATTTGTTCCAACACCAACGTGTCCTAATGTTACTGGAGCTTCTGTTGACGCCGTAGGAGCAACTACAGCTGATTTTTCATGGACTGATAATGCAAGTGCAACACTAGGTTACGAATGGGTAGTTTTAGCACCAGGAGGAGATCCTGATGTTGATGCCGCTATAGATTCTGGTTCTACTGGTGCTGGCGTGGTTACTGACTCAGCTGCTGGCTTAACAGAAAGCACGTCTTATGAATTTTTTGTAAGAGCTAATTGTGATACAGGTGGGTTTAGCCCTTGGACTGCTGGAGTACCTTTCTCTACGACTCCTACTAACGATACATGTTCTGGTGCTATTGATTTAGGAACAGTTGCACCTGCTGCTTCATGTCCAGGTCTAACGACAGCATCTACTAGTTTTGCTAATGAAGATACTGAAGAATTAACAGGCTGTGATGGTTTTGGAAACCTTGGTCTTTGGTACAGCTTTACGGCGCCTGCTAATGGTCAAATGGAATTTGAATCAGGTGCGGGTTCTCCAGGTATCGAAATATATGAAGGTACATGTGGTGCACTTACTGAAGTAGGAGCCAATTGCTATAATAATGTAAGCGGTACAATTACTGGATTATCGGGAGGAAATACATACTATGCAATGATTTGGACAGATAATCCTGAAGTATTAGTAGAATTTTGTTTATATGGAAAATTATGTGCAACTCCATCTGCTACAACATCTGTCGTGCCAGCATGTGGAACTAACGAATTTTTTATAGATGTTGATGTTACCGATCTTGGAGATTCTGGTACAGTAACAATTTCTAACGATGCTGGTGTAGCTGCTACTGCTGGTGCTGGTTTAGGAATTACAAATGTAGGTCCTTTTCCAGAAGGTACAGCTGTAGTTATTACAATTGAGCACTCAAGTGATAGTGATTGTGATTTAGTACTAGGGGAAGTAAACTTCTCCTGCCCACCAGCAAATGACGAATGTGCTACCGCAGTATCTGTTACTCAAGAAACAGAAATTGTTGATGCTGCTTCAGCGACTGCAACCTCCGGTACTATTCAAGGAGCTACAGATTCGGGTCTTGAGGCTGAAGCATGTAATGGATTTATGGGTAATGCTAATGATGATGTATGGTATTCATTCCAAGCATTAACAGCTAACGTAAATATCACTTTCGAAATCATGAATTTTGACGGTGTAGTTCAGTTATATTCTGGTACATGTGGTGCTTTAGCTGTAGTAGATTGTGCAGATAATTCAGTGGTAACAGCGCCTATTGTCGAAGAAATCAATGCTACCGGATTAGTTGTAGGTGATACTTACTATGTAAGAATTTATCAATATACAACTGCAGCTACAGATGCAGGAGATACTTTTGATCTTAAGGTTTGGTCTCCAGATACGTTAAGTACTGAAAGCTTTGAAAATGAAAATGCATTCTCATATTTCCCTAATCCAGTGAAAAATGAATTGACATTAAAGGCTCAAAGTAATATCGAAAATGTATCTGTTTACAATATGTTAGGTCAAGAAGTTCTAAGAACTGCACCTAACGCTATTGAAAGCAATATAAATATGAATAGCTTAAGCCAAGGAGCTTACTTCGTTCAAGTTACTATTAACAATGTAACTGAAACAGTAAGAATCATGAAGCAATAAGCTTATTTCAAATAAAATTCCAAAAGCCACCTTTAAGGTGGCTTTTGTGTTTTCTTTAATTACCTTTGTAGGGTATGGAAACATTATACTATTCGTTTATAATACCTGTATACAATAGACCTGATGAAATCAAAGAGCTACTCGAAAGTTTAAATAATTTAGAGCAGAGTGTGTCTTTTGAGGTCGTAATTGTAGAAGATGGATCAACTCTAGATTGTAAAGCAGTTGTCGATAATTTTAAACACGAATTGAAAATTTCGTATTACTATAAGCCAAACACTGGACCAGGAGATTCTAGAAATTATGGAATGTCTATGGCTAAAGGTAATTATTTTATCATACTAGATTCTGATTGTGTTTTGCCAAAACAATACCTGAAAATAGTTAACACATTTCTTCTTGATGATTATGTAGATTGTTATGGAGGGCCAGATGCAGCTCATGTGTCTTTTAGCAATCTTCAGAAAGCTATTAATTTTGCTATGACCTCATTTATTACTACTGGTGGAATAAGAGGTTCTAAAGCTAATAATAAAAAATTTCAGCCTAGAAGTTTTAATATGGGATTATCTAAGAATGCCTTTATTGCCTCAGGAGGTTTTGGTAATATTCACCCAGGAGAAGATCCAGACCTTTCTATTAGATTGGTCAATTTGGGATTTGAGACCAAACTTATCAGCGACGCTTTTGTGTATCACAAAAGGCGCATTTCATGGCGCAAATTTTATAATCAAGTTTACAAGTTTGGGTTGGTAAGACCAATACTTAATTTTTGGCATCCTGAAACCGAACGAATGATATTTTGGTTTCCAACTGTGTTTAGTTTGGGCTTTATTATTGCTATAATAGCACTCTTTTTTTACTATAATAAGTTGTTCTTATGCTATCTTATATATCTTGTTATCGCATTCATATTGGCGTTGTATAGAACGAAAAGTTTGAGTGTCGCACTCAATGCTATATTTGCAATTTTTATTCAGTTTTTTGGTTATGGTTTTGGGTTTTTAAAATCTACCTTTGCAATTAAGATATTAAATAAGGACCCTAAAAGATATTTTTCAGATCTATTTTTCAATCATGCTAACTAAATTAAAATCGAAATTAATTAAGTCAATAAAAAACAAGAAACTCAATGTTTTTGGGTTATTCTTTTTGATGGCTTTTATAATTTTAGTGTTTAGTAAGCTTTCTAAAAATTATACCGAAACTCTAAATTTTGATGTCATTTATAAGAACCTTCCAGAAGAAAGTGTTTTGGTAAATACTGAAAAACCAAGCATAGATATTGAGATATCAACTTATGGTTTCAACCTTCTGGCAAACTATTTTAATAACCCAACCATTACCATTGATTTTGACAAAGACACTTATATAGATGATGGTACTTATATTTGGTTAGCCAATCGTAACAATTCTAATATAGCAAAACAGTTGGGTTCAGCACTTAAGATTGTCTCAATACATCCGGATACTCTAAAAATTCCTTTTGCTAAATTAGAAGTAAAAAGAGTTCCAGTAAAGTTAGTATCTGAAGTTTCATATGCATTAGGTTACGATTCTTTATTGGGTTTTATAACAGAGCCAGACTCTGTAAATATTATTGGATCTAATAAAGATATATCTGAAATAAATCACATAAAGACTGATCTATTTGATATAAAGGGCATAAAGGAAGATGTTAATTTAGATATAAATTTAATAATTCCAAAGAATAAAACAGCAGTTAAATTATCTCAAGAGAAAGTTAAAGTAAGCGCTAAGATTCAAAAATTTACAGAAGGTGTACTTGATGTTCCAGTGATTATTAAAAATTTACCTCCAAATATACAAGTGAATTATTTTCCAAAAGCATTGAAGGTTACTTATGATGTAAGCCTTGATGATTACAAGAGGGTCAAGCCTTTAGATTTTAAAATTGTTTGCGATTACTCAGAAGCTATTTCAACTCAAAAAACATACTTTACGGCAAAACTAGTACAAGCTCCAAGTTTTGTAAAACGGTCAAAAATGAAACAAAATAAAATTGAATATATTATTATAAAATGATTGTTGTTGGACTTACAGGAGGTATAGGTAGCGGAAAATCTACAGTGGCAAAGCTCTTTGAAGGTTTAGGTCAACCAGTTTATATTGCTGATTTTGAAGCGAAACAACTCATGAATAGATCAAAAGTAATAAGAAGAAAACTTATTGCATTATTTGGTGATCAGGCATACGTAGATGATAAATTAAATCGTTCGTATTTAGCAAATAAAATCTTTAATGATAAAAGTTTGCTTGAGCAAATGAATGCTATCGTTCACCCAAAAGTAGGTTCACATTTTAAACGTTGGTTGAAGAAACAAGATGCACCTTATGTAATAAAAGAAGTCGCCATCATCTTTGAACAGCAAAAGCAATCTGAGTACGATTTAATTATCACAGTAGTTGCAGATAAAGCTAAACGAATTGAACGTGTTTTAAAAAGAGACCAAACCACTATGGCCAAGATAGAGGCCATAATGAACAATCAAATGTCTGATGAAGACAAAATAAAACAGTCTGATTTTGTGATTGTTAATAATAATTTTGATACACTACATTCTCAAGTATTGAAAATACATCAAGACATACTAGAACAACTTTAAAATTATGCGCATTATCATTAGTGTTAATGTAAGGTTAAAGACAAGTACAACTAAATGTTAAAATGTTAAATTTGAGCGATGGGCAAAAAGCTATTCATTTTATTGGTGGTTTTAATGAGTTTATCACTCATAGGGATTATTTTCGTTCAAGCCTATTTTATAAATAATACGCTAGAAAACGAAGAAAAAAACTTTACACTAAACGTAAAACGCTCTCTGAGTTCTGTATCAAGAGCCATTGAAGAAAATGAATTTGAAATTTACTCAAAAAAACTGCAAAAGCTAATTGAGAGTGGTGTAGACCCAGACTCAACAGCTATACGACAGGTTTTTATTTTAGAGCAAGACGATTTATCTAACGAAACTAGAGTTTACGGTAATTCTATCTCTGAAGAGAGTTTTAAAGTACCATCTTTGTTCTTTGACATTGGTTTAGACAGTTTTAACTTAAGTCGCGTAAGAAATACTAGAATAACTGAGGTTTATGATAAAAATCAAATAGATGGTAATAACAACATAAGTGTTCAAAAATCTATAAAAAACATAAATAACCTCACTTATCTTGAAAAGGCTCAATTTGAGTCTATAACTAGAGATCAGTTCAAGAATATTCCTGTTTATAAAAGGGTTTCTACTGAAAAAGTTTCTTATTTACTTGAAAAACAATTAGATAATAATGGCATCAGTACTGACTTTGAATTTGCTATTTATGATAAAGATCTAGCAACAAAAGTACAATCTGAAAATTTTGATTTAAATCCTAACACCTCAATGGGGATTCCAATTTTTCTAGATAATGACAGTCAAAGTGATTACAAGCTTTATGTTGATTTTCCGAAGCGTAAGCGATTTCTATTGTCCTCTATTTTAGGGATGATTACGTTATCTATTATTTTTACATCGGTAATAATAATTGCATATTCCAGCGCTATTTATCAATTAATCAAGCAGCGTCAAATATCTCAGATAAAAACAGATTTTATCAATAACATGACCCATGAATTTAAAACACCAATTGCAACAATCAATTTGGCCTTAGATTCAATTAAGAACCCTAAGGTTCTAGGAGATCAAGATAAAGTCATGCGTTACCTTAGAATGATAAAAGACGAAAATAAGCGAATGCATGCTCAAGTTGAAAATGTATTACGAATTTCTAAGCTTGAAAAGAATGAGTTGAATATAAGTAAGGAAAGAGTAAAGCTTCACGACTTAATTGAAGATGCTGTAACTCACATCGAGCTAATAGTAGAAGATAAAAAAGGTTATGTGAAAACACATTTAAATGCAGAAAAATCTTCAGTTTTGGCAAACGATACACATTTTACAAATGTAATCGTAAATATTTTGGATAATGCTGTAAAATATAGTGATGACGCTCCAAAAATTGATGTTTACACTGAAAATATTGGAACAAATATCTTATTAAAAATTGCAGATCAAGGCAACGGTATGTCTAAACAAGTACAAAAACGTGTGTTCGAAAAATTTTATCGTGAGCATACAGGCAATGTACACAATGTAAAAGGTCATGGGCTAGGTTTAGCCTATGTAAAACGAATTGTTGATGACCATCAAGGACATATATCAGTAGAAAGTGAAAAAGGAAAAGGTAGCATATTTACAATAAAACTACCATTAATATCATAAATTATGGAAGAACAAAACAAAAAAATACTCTTAGTTGAAGACGATCCTAATTTTGGAACAGTTTTAAAAGACTACCTCAACATGAACGACTACGATGTTGTTCATGCAAAAAACGGAATGGAAGGTTTCGAGAAATTTAAAAAAGATGACTATGACCTCTGTATTCTAGACGTAATGATGCCTTATAAAGATGGATTTACATTAGCTAAGGAGATTCGTGAGAAAAACACCGATGTTCCAATTATATTTTTAACTGCTAAAGCCATGAAAGAAGATGTGCTTAAAGGTTATAAAGTTGGTGCAGACGATTATCTGAACAAGCCTTTTGATAGTGAAGTATTACTAATGAAAATAAAGGCTATCATGCAGCGTAAAGCCACAGATACAATAGCTGATAGCAAGCAATTTGAATTTAAGATTGGTAAATTTGATTTGAACTCTAAGTTGCGTTTTCTTAAGTTTAATGGAAAAGATCCAATTAAATTATCCCCAAAAGAAAATGAATTATTACGTTTGTTAGCACTTCATGAGAATGATTTGATGCCTAGAGAACTAGCTTTAACTAAAATATGGCGAGACGATAATTATTTTACCTCTAGAAGTATGGATGTTTACATAGCTAAGCTTCGTAAATATCTTAAACTGGATGAAAATGTTGAAATTTTAAACATTCATGGAGAAGGCTTCAGACTTGTGGTGAACCAAGATGTATAGTATAATGATTATAGAAATCAAAAAGCCAATCCGAATAGATTGGCTTTTTTTATGAACTTATTTTTTTCGAAATAACATTGATGATCTCTTCGGTATCAGTGTTATAATTAAACCACAGGGTATTTTCATTTTTTTTAAACCAAGTGAGTTGACGTTTTGCAAATCGGCGTGAATTTTTTTTGATCTCAGAAACTGCAAATTCTAAGTTCCAATCACCTTCAAAATAGTTAAATAGTTCTTTGTAACCAATAGTGTTTAAAACATTCAAGTGTCTTTTGGATATAAGAACTTTAACTTCATCTATTAAGCCATTAGCAATCATAAGATCTACGCGCTTATTAATTCTCTCATAAATAATATGACGTTCAGCTGTTAAACCAATAGTTAACGTTTTGAAATTTCTTTGCTTAGCTTTTGAGGTTAAAAAAGAAGAATAGGGTTGTCCACTAGACAAACAAACTTCTAAGGCTCTTATAACACGTTGAGGGTTGTCTAATGCTATTGCATGGTAGGATTTGTCGTCTAGTATTTTTAGTTGACCAACTAAAGGGTCTAATCCATTCAATTCGAATTTCTTATTTAATTCTGTTCTTACTTCTGGTTTAACTTTAGGCAGTTTATCTAGCCCTTCAGTTACAGATTTTACAAATAAACCTGAACCACCAACCATGATTGCAATGTCATTTTTTCCATGAATCTGGGTTAATTTATGAATGGCATCTTTTTCAAAATCACCAACATTATATGGTTCTTCAATAGATTTATGTTGAATGAAATGATGCGGTGCTGAAGCCAACTCTAGAGGTGTTGGAGCTGCAGTACCAATTTGCATTTCCTTATAAAATTGCCTTGAGTCTGCAGAAATGATCTCAGTATTATAATATTGTGCAAGTTGTATACTTAATGCTGTTTTTCCAATAGCTGTAGGTCCAACAATAGAAATGAGAGTCTTAGTCATGATGTAATTTACAACCACATTTAAAACAATACTCAGCACCATCTCGGTGTGTTTCAGTCAGGCAGTTAACGCAGCACTGAGTGTTGAGTTGGACTGTTTCTAATTGCTCACGCTCTTCGTCTGAGATCTTATTTGAATCATCTTCAGAAGCTTTAGTATATTCTGCGGAAACTATTCCAGTTGGGACTGCTATTATTCCATAACCAAGTATCATGATTATTGTAGCAATAAATTGACCAATGGGTGTTTCTGGTGCAATATCTCCAAAGCCAACAGTGGTTAGTGTGACAATACACCAATAAACGCTCTTAGGAATATTAGTAAACCCGTGTTCTTCGCCTTCAACCAAGTACATAATGGTACCAAAAATAACAGAAGCAATAATTACTGCAAATAGAAAGACTGCAATTTTTGCTCTACTAGCTTTAATAGCATTTGCTAATTGATTCGATGCTCCTAAATAACGAGCTAGTTTTAGTATTCTAAATATTCTTAACAAACGTAATGCACGTAAAGCTACTAAAGCATGCGTACCAGCTAAGAACAAGGAAATATATTTTGGTATGGTAGAGAGCAGATCTATAACACCATAAAAACTAAGCATGTATTTTAAAGGTTTTTTTACCGAAATAATACGAGCAATGTATTCAATACTAAAGAGTATGGTGATTACCCACTCTGAGATATCCAGAAATGTATGGTATTTATCATCAAAGCTTTTAATACTCTCTAACATTACAAGTATTATACTTGCTAGTATTGCTATTAAAAGTACAACATCAAATAACTTACCAGCAGGAGTATCTGCTTCATAAATAATTTCATGTAGTTTACTTCTCCAATCGTTATGTTGGTTTTGATTTGCCACTATACCAAATGTACTAAAAAGTTAATTAGCTTCAAGAACAATAGTTTTTAGTCTTTTGTTTCTTCTCAAATAACTTTGAATAATATGCTGTGTATCTCTGTTATTTTCCATTGGTGTTATTATCGATTCTAGAACTTCAATGGTGTTGATTTGGTGATTTAAATCAAAAAAACCAATCCCTTTAAATACACCATTCTCAATATATATTACACTCTTTTCATCAATATCGCGACCTTGATCTATAATAGCCATATTCTTGTTATCATAACTGTTTTTAGCAATGAGTTGCACAACTCTTTTGTTGTATTCTTCAGGAGGCTCTTCATTAATGCAAGCGCCAAAACACTTTTTGATGGTGTAATCAAAACAATTACTCATTGATGTGTCTAGACCTGTTAGCTTTTGACACAAATTGTAATCTTCAATAGCTCTGTAGATAAAGTTTTTAGCACTCTGTGAATTGCTAAAAGTAGTTATTGGAGTAAGGGATTTATTTATACGCTCTATTTTTAGATTAATATACCCATTTTTATCAACAAAACGATACAATGCATGAGAAAACAGAGTTCGACGTAAGGCTCTATTATACAATGGTTTATTGCGTTTTATTTCTTCACTTTCTTTCAGTAGGGCGACCAATTCGCTACCTGTGGCTTCGTAAGTCACAGATTTTGCAAGTAATTGTATTTTTTTAGACTTTGTACTTGTATTGGTAAAATGCTGATTGATACGATGCTTTATGTTTTTGCTTTTTCCAATATATATGATTTCACCATGTTCATTATGAATATAATATACTCCAGTTACAGAAGGAAGTTCATCAATTATGGTTCTATGATTATCCTTAAGCCGTGCAACAATTTCAGTTTTTACATTGTCTTTGATAATCTTCTTATCTAGATCTTTTGACAGCAAGATCTTAAATAACTTGACGGTTGCCATAGCATCACCATTAGCACGATGTCTATCACTAACAGGAATACCAAGAGCTCTAGTTAACTTACCTAAACTGTACGAATCTTGACCAGGAATGAGTCGCTTAGAAAGTTCTACAGTGCATAAGGTTTTACGCTTGAAACCGAAGCCCAAGCGCTTAAATTCAGTTCGTAAGATGCGATAATCAAACTGCGCATTATGTGCAACAATGATGCAATCTTCTGTAATTTCAACAATACGTTTGGCTACCTCGAAAAACTTAGGTGCGCTTTTTAACATATTACTATTAATACCAGTGAGGTTTACTACAAAAGGTTGAATTTCTCGCTCAGGATTAACTAAGCTAATGAATTTATCTACTACTTTATGACCATCAAATTTGTAGATCGCAATTTCTGTAATGCCTTCTTCATTGTACTTTCCACCTGTGGTTTCTATGTCTAATATTGCGTAAATATATTTCTCTTTTAGTTTGAATAGTTCCGACTTCCAAATATACTACTTCCAACTCGTATCATTGTACTTCCAGCATCTATTGCTAGCTGATAATCTCCACTCATACCCATACTAATAACCTCAAGTGAATGGTTTGTAGTTTTGAGGTCATCATATGTGGTTTTTAACGTCTTGAATTC
Organism: uncultured Psychroserpens sp.; assembly: GCF_947503375.1. Lineage (GTDB taxonomy): Bacteria > Bacteroidota > Bacteroidia > Flavobacteriales > Flavobacteriaceae > Psychroserpens. The sequence continues at coordinate 115,308 of NZ_CANNDQ010000002.1, read as the reverse complement.
TTGTTTGATCTGTTCTGTATCGTTAGTATAAGTAGCCATACCCATAACACCAGTTATAGAAACGTTTTTTAATTCAGAAAAGTCTTCAGATGTAATTAATTCTTTTGCATCTAAAGGAGACATCCCAAATTTACTGTCTTCTTTAGCAATTTTTATTTGTAATAAGCAGTCAATAATTCTATTGTGTTTTTTTGCTTGTTTGTTAATTTCCTTAAGTAATTTTAAACTGTCAACCGCATGGATTAAACTTACAAAATCAGCCATATACTTGACCTTGTTACGCTGTACATGACCTATCATGTGCCATTGTATATCTTTAGGCATTAGTTCATGTTTTTCGACCATTTCTTGAATTTTGTTTTCTCCAAAAATACGTTGTCCAGCAGTATAAGCTTCCATTAGATCACTTACAGGCTTAGTTTTTGATACCGCAACTAAAGTGACATGATTAGGAAGTTGAGCGTTAATATTCTTTAAGTTATCTTGTATATGCATGATCTCCTTTTGATTAAAACTCATAAATAGTGACGCCGCTTCTTAATTTAGGTTCAATGAACGTGCTTTTAGGAGGCATTTTAAGACCGTCGTCTGCAATTTGTTTCATTTCATTAATATCTACAGGAACCATACCAAAACCTACAGCAAACTCACCATTGTCAATTTTATCTTTAACATTGATAATGTCTTTTTTTCCGTTGATATAGTCTATTCTATCATCGTTACGTAGGTCTTCAATACCGAGTAAAGGTTGCAATATTGTATTATATAAGATTTGCGGATCAAGGGCATCTAAGGCTGTCTTAAAATTATAGAGCGATTTTCTAAGGTATAATGAATAAAATTCGCCATCTAAGTACATGCTGAAATGATGTTTCTTTGAAGGCTTGTAAGGCATTATGCCTCGATTTTGAATCCTAAAGATGGTATCAAGTTGTATAAGAAACTCTTCTTTAGTTAAACCATTTAAGTCTTTGACTAACCTATTGAACTCATGTATACGCAATTCTGATTCGGGAATTAAAAACGTCATAAAATAATTATACGATTCTGTACCTTCATGTTTTTCGTTGTCTCGTTTTTCGTCTTTATAGAGTAAATATGATGATGCAGATCTATGATGACCATCTGCAATATAAATTGTAGGCATAGAATCAAATTCATTTTGGATGATCTCAATCAAATTGGGATCTTCTAATTTCCAGAGGTAATGTGTATCTCTGTAAGTTGTCGTGAATTCAAATTCAGCACGTTCTTTTTGTACGTCTTTTATTATTGTTGAAATGGTTTTATTGTCTGGATAGGTGAGTAGTACAGGTTCAGCATTAAATCCTACTGTTTTTAGATAATCTTTAAAAACCTGCTCGCGATACTCGATCGTATCTTCATGTTTTTTAATGACATCCTTTTCATAGTCTTCTGCACTTGCCGCAGCTACAATACCATTAAAGATCTGATGATCTCTGTCAACAATCTTATAAATGTAATACGTTGGAGTGTTATCGTGAACAAAAACATTATCTTCTTTAAACTCCAAATAGCGATTTCTCACTAATGCATAGCGTTCGGTTCCAGTAATTTCTCGGTCGTATTTATACCCAGGATTAACGATGTGTAAAAACGAAAACGGATTATAATCCAAACGTGCTTCACGCTCAGCTTGTGTATAAGTTTGATACGATCGTGAAGCAACAAGGCTTACTTTGTCTCGTGTTGGTCTTACCGCTTTAAAAGGACGTATTTTCGCCATGATTTCGTCTTCAGGTTTAAGCAGATAGATATAGACAATTAATCAAACTCTGCTAATTTTGACTATTTGAATTGTTTCGCTACTTTTTCAGCTTTTCTGCTTTCAGAATAGTCGTAGAAACCTTCACCAGACTTAACACCTAATTTACCAGCTCTAACCATATTCACTAATAATGGGCATGGTGCATATTTTGGGTTTTTAAACCCTTCATACATCACATTGAGAATTGACAAACAGACATCTAATCCAATAAAATCTGCCAATTGTAAAGGTCCCATTGGATGTGCCATACCTAATTTCATAACGGTATCTATTTCATTAACTCCAGCCACACCATTATATAAGGTTTCGATGGCTTCATTTATCATTGGCATTAGTATACGATTTGCCACAAAGCCAGGATAATCATTTACTTCGGTAGGTATCTTACCTAAGGTTTTTGATAATTCCATAATGGTATTAGTCACGTCATCACTAGTGTTATAACCACGAATGATTTCTACTAATTTCATTATTGGAACCGGATTCATAAAGTGCATACCAATTACCATTTCTGGTCTTGAGGTTACTGCTCCAATTTGTGTAATTGAAATTGAAGATGTATTGGTTGCTAGAATGGTATCATCAGGGCAATCTTCATCAAGTTGTTTGAAAATCTTGAGTTTTAGGTCAATATTTTCAGTTGCAGCTTCAACGACAAGCCCAGCATACTCAACACCTTCTGTAATACTTGTAAATGTTGTGATGTTATCTAAGGTGGTTTGTTTATCGGCTTCAGAAATTTTTTCTTTAGCAACCATTCTGTCTAAATTTTTTGCTATGGTATCTAAACCTCGTTTGAGTGATACTTCGCTAATGTCTATAAGTTGTACTTTAAATCCAGACTGCGCAAAGGTGTGGGCAATTCCGTTTCCCATAGTTCCTGCGCCAATTACTGCTACATTTTTCATATTTATAATAACTGTTTATTTTAATTTTTTTCCATGCCATGGACAAAACATCCAATTCCCATTATGCGCTTTTTTATCAACAGGACAAATCTTTTTTTCAACTAAAGATGATAGTGGTAAGTAATAGTCAAAATTTGTAGTGTTTACTTCTAAGGTAAATTTTGATGTTTCAAGATTTGTGGGAATGATATCGTTAGAGTTGTCAAAAACAAAAATCTCAATACTATTACCAAAATCCCCTAACATTTTTGCTAGCATAGGTTTGATACTACTTACTATAGTTTCAATATCATTTGGTAACATCTCAATTGGTGCATATTGCGTATCGTCAACAATTAAATGGATTGATGTTAAGGTATTCTTTTTAATACCAGTTATATGAGAAATAGTGACATCTGTGACTGCAAAAATGCTATAATTTTCTATAACTGCATTAATCTCATCAATCAAGCTTTGATTTCCATAAGGGCTATCTTTGAGTGCTAATTCCCAATATGATTTTGGAAGCCAAAATGCTTGTTTTATATTTTTTTCGTCTTTAGTGGTTTGGATCAAGTTCCTTATCAAGTCTGTTAATTCAACATGTTCGGCTTTGGTTTGAGCACTATAGATGTTAAAGACAAATAAAGCAATGGTAAGAGTAAATAATTTGAAAACTTTCATGATAGACTGCTAAAATTGATTGATTATCATCGTAGCAACGCGTAGTGCTTCTGTGCCATCATGTAAGGTTACAATTGGAGAGGTATTATTATTTATGGCGTCTGCAAAGGTTTCTAACTCATCAAGAATAGCATTATTATTGGCTATCTCTGGGTTGTCAAAATAAATTTGCTTTTTGATGCCTTCTGCATTTTGTAAGATCATATCAAAATCTCCAGGCTGTTCTGGCGCATCTTTCATTTTTACGACTTCACATTTCTTTTCAAGAAAATCGACCGAGATGTAAGCATCTTTCTGGAAAAAACGAGTTTTTCTCATATTTTTTAAAGAAATACGACTTGCTGTTAAATTAGCGACACAACCATTTTCAAATTCAATTCTAGCGTTGGCAATATCTGGTGTGTCACTTATAACTGAAACACCACTTGCAGATACATTTTTAACTTTGGATTTCACAACACTTAATATGATATCAATATCGTGAATCATCAAGTCTAATACTACAGGAACATCTGTACCTCGAGGGTTAAATTCTGCCAATCGATGTGTTTCTATAAACATTGGATTGTTTATCTGATCTCTAACAGCTATAAAGGCAGGGTTAAAACGCTCTACATGACCTACTTGACCACGAATATCATGTTCGGCTAATAATTCTCTAATGTGTTCTGCTTCTTCAACTGTATTAGTAATAGGTTTTTCTATAAAAATGTGCTTGCCTTTGGCAATTGCCTTTTTGGCACAATCGTAATGTGATAATGTAGGTGTTACAATATCTACCATATCAACGGCATCTATAAGTGCTTCAATAGAATTAAAGTATGTGTAACCAAACTCTTCTTCTACTTTTTTAGCGTTAGTTTCATCTGCATCATAGAACCCAATAAGGTCATATTTTTCAGATTGATTGAGAAGTCTCAAATGAATTTTACCAAGATGCCCAGCACCTAGTACACCAGCTTTTAGCATTGTATTACGTTTTCAACAAAAATAAGGTTTTTAGTCGTTTTTTTTTACGAATTCTATAATAAAATATACTAGTTTTTACACCGTTGATAATTCCGATAGATTTAACTTTTAGTATAAAAATGTTTGAATTATTTTTACATGGTAAACCTAACTGCTTTGAAAGACACGTTTAAACATCAAGGACTGCGACAACAACTAGTGAATACTCTAAAAATCAAGGGTATTACCGATGGTTGTGTGTTAGATGCTATCGGGAAAATTCCAAGACATTTATTTATGGATTCCAGCTTTTTAGATCATGCATATCAAGACAAGGCTTTTCCAATTGCTGCAGATCAAACGATTTCTCAGCCTTATACAGTAGCATTTCAAAGTGAGTTACTTCAAATTACTTTAGGTGATAAAGTTTTAGAAATTGGAACAGGAAGTGGTTATCAAACTGCAGTTTTATGTGTATTAGGAGCTAAAGTTTTCAGTATTGAACGTCAACACGAACTTTATAAAAAAACCAGTAAATTTTTACCTAAATTAGGTTACAGAGCCAAAAAACTCATTTTTGGAGATGGTTATATAGGTTTAGAAGAGGAAGCGCCTTTTGATAGTATTATAGTTACTGCTGGAGCACCCTTTGTACCTAAGCCATTGTTAAGTCAATTAAAAATTGGTGGTCGTTTAGTTATTCCGGTAGGAGAAGATGTGCAAATCATGACGTTGTTTATTAGAAAAGGCGCAAAAGAGTTTGAGCAGCATGAGTTTGGGGAGTTTCGATTTGTACCACTGCTTGAGGATAAGAATTAAAAGAACTTCAACCCAAACAAAATGGCATCACTTTGAAATCCGCTTTGATAAGAACGCAAATAATCAATTCGTAAAAATCTAAATTTACCCCAACCAATGTTATCAAGACCAATCGTGTATTCTTGATAAGGTTTATTGTCTGGTGTTGACAAAGCGTGAGCACCAATAACTAAATTGAAATTGAGTTGCTTCAATAGTGGTAGCTTACCAAGAATAAATCCATTAAAATCATGTTCGGCATGCAATTCTACATAAGACTCATTGGTACTTCCTGTATAATATGGTAAGTTATTAAAAACATTTAAGTACGAACCTGAACCTATTTGGGTTTGATTTCCGTTGAAATGTTGAAAATCTACAAATGCAATGTTATCTGCGTTGAAGAATTTTCCAACTCTCATGTTATATTGAAAGCGACCTTTGTCTGCAATATCAAACCCTTGCCTTACACGTAATTTAATTTGATCAAAGTTATAATCATCTACTGATGATGAAACCCCTTTTTCGTAACCTAAAATTACCGTTGGATACTTTGAACTAGGCACATTGAACTTACCATTTGGATAACTCAAATAATTTTGTGCGAAATTGATTCGAGCACTTAGATTTAATTTCAACATATTATGTGTTTGAAAAGGAGCAATACTAAAAGCCGTTTCGTCAATTGGATTGTTACTTGTGTATACTCTATTATCTTGTGGAAACCAAACTTGATCTGTGGTGTTAAATAATGCTTGACGTCTTTGGTAACTTAAACTTGTGTTTATTCTGAAACCATTGAACAATTCGTTTGAATAAACGATCTGTATGTAACTGTTTTCATAGATCTTCATGAAATTTTGTTCAGAAAACAATGAGAAACCATTATTTAGTAATTTTGATATAGGATTACTTGCATTGAATTGTTGCGTAATAATGCCACCAGAAAGTGTTAAGTATGGTCTACTTTTATTATTAAATTTATAAGTAGTAGAAACAGTAGCACGTAAGCGTTGGTCACTAAACCCATAGTTAATATTACCTCTTATACTAAAATAACGTTCAAAGTCATCATAACCCTTTGTATAAAAAGCGCCAATATTAGCATTCCAACCTTGAACAGTATTGAAACTTATGGCCTCTAGCGGTGTCGTTATTCCTACGCGCCAATTCTTATATGAATTATTATAGGTATAACCTCCAATAATATCTCCTAGTTTGAATTTATTATTGACACGATCAACCGAGTCTTGATATATTTTAGAGTCTTTGATAATTTGTATGCTATCTTTCTTTATATAATCTGTAACTTCTTCTTGTGTTAATGGAACTGGTCTTGTGTTGCTCCAAAACAGAGAATCTTTTTTATTTGCTTCATCTGCAAAGCTTACAATTTCTCTTGAGAAATCTTTGCGAGTCAATTCTGGATTAAATAAGTAATTACTATAAACAGCAGTAAAACGGCCATCACCTTTAATACTAAAAAGACCGTATTTAAAATCGATATTCTGAGATATTTTTGCCCAAATACCATCTGTTTCAGAATAGGAGAAATTTTGTGTGATACTAATTTTATCTGCTGCTGGAATTCGAGCTTGGACTCCAGTAATTGTTAGTTCTAAAGCATAAATGGTCCACTGGTCTTCAACAATGTATATAAAGCCCTCAAAAACCGGATCGTTTTCTCGCTTAGGAATTGCTTTAATTTTATTAATTAAATTTCCTCTATCATCATAAAAGACACCTTCAAGTTTATAGCGATAATATCTAAAAGCATTATTTGCAATAGGCGAGATCATTTGGTTTCCTAACTCTATAGTATTGTTATAAAAATCATAGTCGACATCTATGGCATTATTAAAGCTAAAGCCATTATCATCACCGCTTACTTTGGAAGCTATAATATTTTCTTTGAGTTTATCGGGTCTTAAAAAATCCAGTTTTGAAACGGTTTCAGATAAGTAAATAACACCACTTCTTGTTGAATCAAGTCCTCCACCTAAATCACCAAGCTCTTGACCTAGTATTTTTTCAGGAGCTTCTTTAATACGTATTAAACCACGAGAATAAAAATTAGCTTTGTAGCTTTTAATTTTTTCAAGGTTTTCTTTTCGTTTTGCAATAGCTTGTCTTATAATCTTATTTGCAGGATTTTCTTCAGAGTTAATAACCACTTCGTTAAGTGAAATTTCTTCATCTACCATAGTAGTGTCTATCGTAAAAGGGAATGAAGTAATCTTTACGGTTTTCTTTATCGTTTTATAACCTAAAAATTGAAAGACAATAGTATATGTATTGGGTGTTTTGATATTAAGTTCGTAATTGCCATCTTCATTACTAGTGGTACCTGTATATGTGTTTTCAATAAATATATTAACAAACGGTAACGGTTTATTTTTACTATCGGTTACTGTGCCTTTGATTTGAGAAAAACCATTGATTGTAATTAGTAAAAAAAGAAAGAGCGTTACTGGTAGTTTTTGTGTCATTTAGAGTTTAGGTTGTAGGTGTGCAATTATATAGACGACATTTATTGTCAAAAGGTTGCCTGAGCGTTTTTCAAACTTAACTATAAAAGTAAATGTATAATTATAAAGAGGATAAATTACTTATAAATTTTCTTAATGCGATCTAGATTACGCTTATTATCACGATCTTTTATTGTTTCGCGTTTATCAAATAGTTTTTTTCCTTTTCCTAATGCAATTTCTAGTTTTGCTAATCCTTTTTCGTTAATAAAGAGTCTTAATGGAACAATAGCATTACCTTTTATATTGACTTCCTTTTCTAATTTTTTTAGTTCTTTTTTGTTGAGCAACAATTTGCGCTCTGCTTTAGGCTTATGGTTGTAATAATTTCCATAGATGTATTCTTGTATAGTCATATTTATAACAAACAATTCGCCTTTATCATTAAACTCACAAAAACTTTCTGCTATTGAGGCTCTACTATCACGAATGGACTTTATTTCTGTTCCAGTCAAAACAATGCCAGCTGTGTACGTGTCAAGAATTTCGTACTCGAATTTTGCTTTTTTGTTCTTTATATTTACTGGGTTTTGCATAAGATACAAAGGTAATTATTTTTGGTTGTTATTAAAGCATTAATATTCCGACTTAAGAGTAATATTATTTCTTTTGTATGTGAAATCAAAAGATTTACTTTTTCTGAATGTATAATAAATTGAATTATTAATGATGAACCTAAGAATAAAGCTAACCGTAGTATTGATCTCATTTTTGATATGTGGATTAGATAGTAATTCTCAAGAATCTGCACAAGGTATTATAGATAAAACCATTGAAGTATCTGGTGGAGATAACTATCATAATTATATAATGGAATTTGATTTTAGGCATAAGCACTATGTGTCAAAACGAAATAACGGCGTATTTGAATATGCTAGAATAGTAAAGGATAATGGCAAAAAAGTGATTGCTTCCTATGGTAATATGAAGCCTTTTTTACTTACGATTAATGGAGAGCAAAAAGATATTTCAAAAGAAAAAGCTAAAAGTATTCAAAACAGTATTAACTCTGTAAATTATTTTGCGTTATTACCATACGGCTTAAATGATAAAGCGGTATTTAAAACCTATAAAGGTGTAAACATAATAAAAGGTACTAAGTATTATACTATTGAAGTTAAGTTTTCTGAAGATGGTGGAGGAAAAGATTTTGAAGATGTATACCTGTATTGGATTAATACGACAACGTATAAAGTAGATTATTTGGCATATTCCTATTTAGTGGATGGAGGAGGTGTGCGGTTTAGAGAAGCATACAATGAACGTTATGTGAATGGTCTTCGATTTGTTGATTATAATAACTACAAATCGAACGATAAATCTATTGAACTTTCAGAGTTACCTCAATTATTTATGGATGAACAATTAAAACTGTTGTCTAAAATTGAATTAGAGAATATAAGTGTTAATTAATGTGAAGTACTTGGTCTATTTTTTTTTCATCAAAAAGAGTTACAATAAATAAGCTCCCATTGTCATTATCATCCATATATTGATATTTTTGTTCGCCTAAAATGGTATTCACAAAAATTGGAGTTGTATTGCTATGACCAACAATTAGAACAGTTTTACCTTGTGTGTCTTCAGCAAATTCTTCAGAATATAAATGCCTTGGATCGTAGAATTGTAATTCAATGCCTTGAGCTTTAGCTGTAGGTGTAGCAGTTTGCTTGGTTCGGTTGTAATTGGTTGAATAAACAGCATCAAACGTAACGTGCTTAAAAACCTCACTCCAATTGTTTGCTCTTTCATGTCCAGCTTGTGTTAGATTAGGATCTCTATCAGTTTTATCACTTCTATCCTTTTCTGCATGACGAATGAGATAATAGGTCGTAATTTCACTCGTTGTTTCATTATCTTGTGAATATGTAGTAAGTGAAAATAAAGATAAAGCAAGTATTAGTATGTATTTCATTTTTATGAAGCTTGATTGATGTTTTTGATAAAAGTATTTAAAATTTCTTTAATAACTATTTTAGGCAAGTTCTAATGCAATTTCAATCATTTCTTTGAATGTTGTTTCTCGTTCGCTAGAAGTAGTTTTTTCTCCAGTCACTAAAGAGTCTGAAATGGTAAGGATACTCAGCGCATTAACATTATGCTTAGCTGCAATGGTATATAATCCAGCCGATTCCATTTCAACACATAGCACACCAAATTTTGACCATTTTTTGTAAGATTCAAAGTCATCAGCATAAAATTCATCACTAGTTAAAACATTTCCTGCTTTTAATGGAATCCCTTTTTGTTTCGCAATTTCAACAGCACTTTGAAATAAGCCAAAGTCTGCAGTAGGCGCATAATCTGCACCACCAAAGCGTAATTCGTTAACTCCAGATGTGGATGAAGCTGCCATTGCTAAAACAATATCTCTAAGATTAACGTGCTTTTGATATGAACCAGCACTACCAACGCGAATTAAATTTTTTACATTGTACTCTGTGATCAGTTCGTGAGTATAAATAGAAATGCTAGGGACACCCATTCCTGTTCCCATTGTTGAAATAAGCTTCCCATTGTACGTGCCAGTATATCCTAACATTCCCCTTACTGTGTTAAAACATTTAGGGTTTTCAAAAAATGTTTCAGCTATCCATTTGGCTCTTAACGGATCTCCTGGTAGTAATATGGTTTCGGCAATTTCACCTTTCTTAGCTTCTATATGTATGCTCATGAGCTAAAGATAGAAAATTTAGTAGTTTGTTTGAGCTTAAGCTTCAGATAGTTGCTCGTTAATAATAGATACACCTTTAGATGTCCCAATTCTTTCAACACCAACTTCAATATACTTTTGTGCAGTTTCTAAATCTGAAATCCCGCCAGATGCTTTGATTTTTGCTCTATTCTTAATGGTTTTTTTTATAATTTTTACAGCAGTTAATGTAGCACCACTTTTGGTGAAACCTGTAGATGTCTTTATAAAATCTACCTTAGCATCTAAACAAATCTCGCTAGCTTTAACAATATCATTTTTTGAAAGCTCGCTTATTTCAATAATCACTTTTAGAGGTGTTTTACCAATAGCGAGTTTCACATCACTTATATCTTTAAAGACTTCAACAAAATTTTTACTCTTCAGAAAACCTATGTTGATAACCATATCAATTTCATGAGCACCAGCTTCTATGGCATTTGTAGCTTCAAACACTTTTGATTCTGTTGATGTGGCACCTAATGGGAACCCTACAACTGTACAGATTTTTACTGTAGAATCTTTTAACAATTGTTTTGCTAAAGGAATGTAACAACTGTTTATACAAACAGAATAAAATTTATATTTTTTGGCTTCATTACAGAGATCGATGATATCTCTTTCAGTAGCGGAAGATTTTAATAACGTATGATCTATGTATTTAGATACATCCATATATAATGCAGGTTTTAATAAAATTATTGGGTTAAAATTTGGTTAGAATTTTAACTCAATGTATTCATTGATTCTAGGTAAATTGGGAACTAATAGCATACAAATTTAATATATTTATACATTACACTAATGGAAAAACTTAAATTTTATTGTCTTTTTAACGACTTTTTATCTAATTATTAACAGAAACAATTCGCTATTAGATAATTATGTTATCAATTCATTTCATTAATGTTTTTCGCGTTGTTTGGGATCATAAAAAAATTGTTTAGAAATTACTCGTTCATTTTCCCAGATTTGATATGCCAATTCTTCAATATGAGTTGAGGTTCCATCTAGCCATTTGAAACAAAACTTCCAACAAATAATAACACGATTATTTTCTATAAAATAAGGTCTGATGCACTTGGAACTCATAGCCATTGTCTTGGCTAAAATCTTCTTCTCATTCTTAATTAGAAGTGTTCTGCCTTTACGAGGTGCTTCATTGTTTTCTTGTATTGAAGCATTCTCACTATAAAAATTTGCAATGGCTTTATCGTGATTATTAGCTTCTACTTGTGCAATAAATTTTTCTACAGTACTAATACTAGGCATTTTGTATCGTGTTTTTAATTGTTCTTAAAACGGATATTCTATCTTCAAATCTTGTACTATCAACTGGATTTATAATAGATTTAAAAAAACTCATAAATTCTTCTGAATGTGGTTCTTTTTCCTGCTTTAGAAGATTAAAATGTGTGAATCCACACCAGATCACAGATTTCAAGTGACTTTTATCAGAATTGTACATGCGCATTTCAACCTTTAAATTACTGGTGTCAAATGCTATCAGCTGAGATTCTAAGACTACTTTTTCCATTAAAAATGCAGGTTTTAAATAGGCTATTTGATTACTATTAGAAACCCAACTTTTGCCTAAATTTCGAGCCATTTTGTATATGTCTATGTCATATATGTTTATCAATTGATCCTCACGATGATTCATGAAGTAATTGATATAACTGGCATTATTAAGATGATTAAAAGGATCACAATCTTGAAATCTAATTGTTGCTGTACTTGATACTGTTTTTGGTAAATTCATTTTATTAAGTGTTTAAAAATATACCAATCGGTATATTTATAGTTAAAAAATTTTAAGCTTTCATTTCGTTTGAAATCATTTGGTCAATTTGATCCATCGTGTCTTTCATATAAAAATCATCGTTCATTGTATAGGTCATAAACACTGCACCTTGAATCAACGTATCTAAGCGTTTGGCATAATGCATTGCATTTATTTCGGTAGAAATTTCCCCAATTTCGATTCCATCTTCAATAATTGCGGCGACTTGATCTTGTATCCTTTCAACCACTACTCGAACATTTTCAAGTAATAACGTATTTTGATTATTCGCATCAACTCCGACATTCAAAACTGGACAGCCTCCTAATTGTTTACTGTAAGCATAATAATTTCTGTAAAAATCTGATATTAAAAATAACTTCTCAATAGGTGAGTCACTTTTTGATATATATTCAGAAATTTTAGACATCATTTGCTTTACATTATATTTAAATGCAGATATGGATAAAGCTTCTTTATTTTTAAAATGACCATAAATTGCACCTTTAGTAAAACCTGTAGCGTTAGTTATGTCACTCATACTTGTTGCAGCGTAGCCGTTTTTATTGAAAATTGGAGCAACAGTCTGTAATATATGAAGTTTAGTATGTTCTGATTTAGTTAGCATAACACAAATATATAAAAAATATACCGAATGGTATATTTTGCTCAAAAAAGTTAATTAAACAGGCTCAGCATAAGTGGTTTCGTTTTCTTTTTCAATAATCTTATGAACCCATTGTATGGCTTCACTCAAGCTTTCAAAAATACCAAAGGGTCTATTATAAAATTGACTTTCATATTCTGCACTTGCTCGCATTTTTTCGTCGCCAGGAATGATAGCTATTGCCACTAAATTTGAAATTTTTTCAGCTTCCTTATATACCAAAGGATTTACAGAGTAGGAGGTGACTCTGTTAGAAATATAGGCCATGTTTTTATCAGAAAAATGTTCCTTTAAAATAACTTTGAACTCTTCAGTTTCTTCTTGATCAATTAAAGCACCTTCTTTGACTTGTTTGATTAGAAAATCATCAAAAATAAATACCTCTGCGTGACCAATGTCATAATAGCGAAACATGCCCATAAATTTGTGTTTTTAGGATTAGAATATTAAAGTAATAAAATTAGAATTTTTTAAAAAGTTTTCTTTGTAAAAATCGATTAAAAACAAAGTTTTTAAACTATGACTTTTGTCAGATTTTATAATTAGAGTCTAAGTTATTTTTGTGATAAATATTAAATCAAATAGATTATGAAAAAAATAATTTTTAGTGTATTAGCAAGTTGTTTATTTTTATTTAATGCGCAAGCTCAAGATGAAGTCAAATCTGATGGTGACTACAGCAAATGGCAAGCACGTTTTAGGTTGATTGCTGTCGTACCATCTCCAGGTGATGATATTGATGGTGCTGATGTAGACATTTCTACAACGTTTGTGCCAGAACTAGATTTTAGCTATTTCTTAAATAGAAATCTTGCTCTAGAGTTAATATTAGCAACAACAAAACATGAAGTCGAGATAGAAAATGGAGCAGATTTAGGTTATGTTTGGTTATTACCACCAACACTTAATTTTCAATACCATTTTTATGCTGAAGATTTTAAACCTTACGTTGGTGCTGGTATTAATTATACCATATTCTATTCAGCCGATCCAGGTGATCTAAATGCTATTGATTATGAAAACACTGTTGGATTTTCACTTCAGGCAGGAGTAGATTATAATTTAAACGATAAATGGTTTTTAAACCTAGATATAAAAAAACTATTATTAAAAACTGATGTGACTCCAAATAATGATTCGGCGAGTAAAGCAGAGGTTGAAATAAATCCTCTAGTTGTTGGTCTTGGTCTTGGTTTAAAGTTTTGATTGAAATTAGATTAACATGAAGAAAGGGTTGCTTGATAGTAACCCTTTTTTATTAAAAAAGCAACGCTCATTTTTATTTCTAAAACTTACGTTGCTTTTCACTAACCAACCACTTAAAAGACTACTATTAACTTATTTTGTTACAGTTAAATCTTATATTTCTTCTGATATGAAACTGGCTTCATTTCTGAAAACTAATTTATCATCAAAGGCATCTAATAAAATGATACTATCTGTGGTTACTTGACCAGATAGAATCTCTTTACTCAAGGCATTCAAAACCTCTTTCTGAATGATACGTTTAACGGGTCTAGCACCATATTCAGGATTGTACCCTCGTTCAGCTAAGTAACTTATTGCTTCAGGAGTAGCATCAAAGGTTATTCCTTGTTTAGCAATCATTTTTTGCACCCCTTTTAATTGTAAACCAACAATAGCTTTGATATTACTTTTAGTCAATGGCGTAAACATAATGGTATCGTCTATTCGATTCAAAAACTCAGGACGAACACTTTGTTTTAATAGTCCTAATACATCAACTTTAGCAGCTTCCATAGCAGACTCTATGTTGTTTGTAGCCTCAAATCGTTCTTGAATAATTTGACTTCCCATGTTTGAGGTCATAATAATTATTGTGTTTTTAAAATCGGCTACACGACCTTTGTTATCAGTTAATCGTCCTTCATCTAAAACCTGTAACAAGATGTTAAATGTATCTGGATGCGCTTTTTCAATCTCATCGAGCAACACTACTGAATAAGGTTTTCTTCTTACGGCTTCAGTCAACTGCCCACCTTCATCATAACCAACATACCCTGGAGGTGCACCAACTAATCGGCTTACACTATGACTTTCTTGGAACTCACTCATATCAATTCTAGTCATTGCATTTTCATCGTCAAACAAGTACTCTGCCAAAGCCTTGGCTAATTCAGTTTTGCCTACACCTGTAGTTCCTAAGAATAAGAATGTACCAACTGGTTTTTGTGGATTTTGTAATCCTGCTCTGGAACGTCTTACGGCATCACTTACAGCAGTAATAGCCTCTTCTTGGCCAACGACGCGCTTATGTAATTCATCTTCTAACTTTAAAAGCTTTTCACGTTCAGTTTGTAGCATTTTAGTAACTGGGATACCTGTCCATTTTGCTACTACTTCAGCAATATCATCATAGGTAACTTCTTCTTTAATTAATGAACTTTCATTTTGATTTTGCAATAATTCTTTTTGAAGTGCCTCTAATTGCTCTTGTGCCTCTTTTATTTTACCGTATCTAATTTCTGCAACTTTACCATAATCACCTTCGCGTTCAGCACGCTCAGCTTCAAGTTTATAATCTTCAATATTAGATTTTGTTATTTGTATATTATCTACAACTTCTTTCTCACTCTTCCATTTGGCATTAATTTCGTTGCGCTCTTCTTTAATATTCGCTAAGTCTGCGCGTAAAGCTTTTAATTTTGCTTCATCTTTTTCTCGCTTAATGGCTTCGATCTCAATCTCTAGTTGCATGATTTTTCTATCTAATGCATCTAATTCTTCAGGTTTTGAGTTAATCTCCATACGCAACTTTGAAGCCGCTTCATCCATTAAATCTATAGCTTTGTCTGGAAGAAAACGATTGGTAATGTAGCGTTCTGATAATTCTACTGCACCAATGATGGCTTCATCTTTAATACGAACTTTATGGTGTGTTTCATACTTTTCTTTAATACCTCTAAGAATTGAAATAGCACTTTCAGTATCTGGCTCATCAACCATTACTTTTTGAAAACGACGCTCTAAAGCTTTATCTTTTTCAAAGTATTTTTGATACTCATCAAGAGTAGTTGCACCTACTGCTCGAAGTTCTCCTCTTGCTAGAGCAGGTTTTAATATGTTTGCTGCATCCATTGCGCCTTGTCCGCCTCCAGCACCAACCAACGTGTGGATTTCGTCAATAAATAATACAATATCACCTTCACTTGTAGTTACTTCTTTAATGACTGCTTTTAAGCGCTCTTCAAATTCGCCTTTAAATTTTGCTCCAGCAATAAGCGCTCCCATGTCTAGCGCATATATTTGCTTATCAATCAAATTTTCAGGAATATCACCATCTACAATGCGGTGAGCTAAACCTTCGGCAATTGCGGTTTTACCAGTGCCAGGTTCGCCAACTAGAATTGGGTTGTTTTTGGTGCGTCTTGATAAGATTTGAAGTATTCTTCTAATTTCTTCATCGCGACCAATGACTGGATCTAGTTTTCCATCTTTAGCCAATTGATTCAGGTTTTTTGCATACTTATTAAGTGAATTATATGTGTCTTCCTGACTTTGAGATGTTACTCGGTCACCTTTTCTTAGTTCTTCAATAGCGGCTTTTAACCCTTTTTCTGTTATGCCTTGATCTTTAAGCATTTGAGAAATCTTACTGTTCGATTTAAAGATGGCGAGTATTAGATGCTCAACTGAAACATAATCGTCGTTCATTTTTTTAGCAATAATTGAGGCTTCATTTAGAGATTTACTAGCCTCGCGAGAGATCATCAAGTCAGCTCCAGAAACTTTTGGAAAACTTTCAAGTTGTTTATCTAATGTTAATTTTAAGATTTCAATATTAACATTTAACTTTTTAAGTATAAACGGTAATACGTTTTCATCAACTTCAAAAATAGCTTTTGTAATATGCTCGTTTTCAATTTGCTGATGTCCTAAGCTTTGGGCAAGCTGCTGTGCTTGCTGAATGGCCTCTTGAGATTTTATGGTATAATTATTAAAATTCATATATCTATAACTGTTATTTTATTAGTAATTTACGAAAGCATTAAGTCAATAATCTTACCAATTGTATAATGTAAGGATTAAACGACAAAATGACTGAATTAGTGTGTAAAAATATGACGTTTAGTCAGTTTGTAAGATTTACATCTGCCTGCAACTATTAAGATAAAATACAAATGTATAAGGCATAAAAAAAGAATTAAAATGGGATTTTTTAAAAACATATTTGGCACTTCAGACCCTAAAGAAGAAAAAAATTTGCCTTGGCAAGCATTAACTGATGTATCTCAACTTGATGAGATAGAAAAGTGCTCAAAAACCAAAACGCAAGTTATTTTTAAGCACTCTACACGCTGTGGTATTAGTAGTATGGTTATGAATCAATTTGTGAGTATGTATGATATTGATGCAGATTTAGATTTGTATTATTTGGATTTGTTGAGTCATAGAGATGTCTCTAATGAAATAGGATATAGGTTTCAAGTGATGCATCAATCACCGCAGCTGTTAGTCATAAAAAATGGAGTTACAGTAGCTCATGCATCTCATGGAGCTATTACTGATATTGAATTAAGTCGTTTTGAGTAAATAAGCTGTAGTATTTCTAAAAAAAACATACTCGTAGATTTAGACAAGAGATTCATAGATTTGGAAAAGTAAAATCTGTTATAGTTGCTCAACTTTGTATTGTAATTAAAACAATAGAAAACATGAGACAAAAAACAGCGCTTATTACAGGAGCTAGCCGAGGTTTAGGACGAGATATGGCAATAAACCTAGCTAAGCAAGGTATTAATATTATTTTTTCATACCATAGCAACAAATCAAAAGCAAATGAGGTCGTAAGAGAAATTGAAGCTCTAGGGCAAACCGCAACTGCTTTTCAATTTAATGCAAACTACTATAATGGTGGACAAGATTTTATCAATGAAGCTACACAATACCTTCAGAATAAATGCAACGATTCAAATTTTGATTTTTTAATCAATAATGCAGGTACAGGTACTTATAATTTAGTTGAAGATACTTCAGAAGTTCAATTTGATGAAATGATGAATGTACACCTTAAAAGTGTTTACTTTTTAACGCAAGCAGCATTGCCCTACATTAACGAAGGTGGACGAATTATAAATATTTCAAGTGGTTTAGCTCGTTTCAGCTTACCAGGTATGTCAGCTTATGCCATGATGAAAGGTGGAGTAGAAGTTTTTACACGTTATTTGGCTAAAGAGCTTGGGAGTCGTAAGATAACTGCTAATGTTGTTGCACCAGGCGCAATTGCAACTGATTTTGCTGGAGATAGTAATAAAGACAAAGAAAAGTCAGCTTTAATTTCTAGTGTCACTGCGCTAGGTAGAGTTGGGCAAGCTGAAGATATTGGAGGGGTAGTTGCCTTTTTGTGTTCTGAGAAAGCAGGTTGGATTAATGGGCAACGTATTGAGGTATCTGGTGGTATGCTTGTCTAAAATCTTTTCTTTAAATTTATAAAAATGAAAGCAATTAAACATTTTAAAAAAGTAGCAGATTACCATAGACTAGCCAATATTATGGCACCTGAGCATCCTTTGATTAGTTTAATAGACTATGCTCAAGTGAGATATCCAGATGATATCTCAAATTTAAAATGGACTCAAGATTATTATACTATTGGTCTCAAACGTAATGTCTCGTATAAGTTTGTTTATGGGCAACAAGTTTATGATTTTGATGAGGGTATAATGACGTTTGTGTCTCCCAATCAAGTCATGAGCTTAGCTGAGAATCCTAACGTTAAACATGGTGGAGCTTCTGGGTGGTTATTATTGATTCATCCAGATTTTTTATGGAATTCACCAATGGCTGGTCAAATAAAAGCATATGATTTCTTTGGTTATGCTATCAATGAAGCGCTTTTTCTTTCAAAAAAGGAAGAGCAAATGATGACTGAGCTTTTAAAGAATATTCAGCGCGAATACCAATCTAACATAGATAAGTTTAGTCAGAAAATCATCATTTCACAGCTAGAGTTACTTCTTAATTATGCTGAACGTTTTTATGAACGACAATTTATTACACGTCAGATTACTAATCATAGTATATTGGGTAAATTGGAAAAGACGCTGACCGATTATTTTGTTAGTAACAATCTGATTGAAAAAGGTTTGCCAACTGTGCAATGGCTTTCAGATAGCCTCAATTTATCTCCAAATTATTTAAGTTTTATGCTAAAATCTTTGACTGGTCAAAGTACACAACAGCACATTCACGATAAGTTAATTCATAAGGCCAAAGAACAGCTTTCTAATTCAAATTTCACCATTAGTGAAATAGCTTATAGCTTAGGTTTTGAACATCCAGCTTCATTTTCTAAACTTTTTAAGAATAAAACAGCGATGTCTCCTATAGAATTCAGAAAAGCCTTCAACTAATTAAAATTTTACTAGTTAATAAGAAAAAGCTTCCACTATTTGATGGAAGCTTTTTTATACACCTAAGTTAACTTTTTCGTATTTGATATGAATTGATGATGTCTTTTAATTTTAATTTTAGATCTTCTCCTGTATCATATACCATTTGAGCATCAGTAGGGAAGTGAACCCTTCTATTTCTAGTCAAGTTATACTCTCTTCTGTTTAAAGCTCTTTTATCACCTCTAACTGTTGCGTAAACATGCTCAAATACAAATTCGCTGTCAATCGGGAATGCTTCAAGAGTCAGATTTGTTCTCAAATCGGTATAAACTACATCTGCTATTACCTGTGTTGATTTAAATTGGTTCACTTCAAAGTAACGTGCTCTTACATTTATAATCTTATCTATCTTTATCTTGTTTCCAAGACTATCAACCATTATATTGCCATCACTATCTGTTTGGTATTCCCAACCATCGACAATAGCTTTTTGTTTTAACTTTTGCGTTCTGTTAATTTGCTCTGGCGAAATATGGATGCGTTTTAATTGTAGTTGCATTGCATAATCATAGTTTAAGTCTGACACTGAATTAGCATGATAAACAGTCCAAAATTTATTTAAGCCGTAAGTATCGAAGTTTAGTAGATCTACCTCCAGTTGCTGTGGAATAATTTGACGTGTTTGATTTTCAATGGACACAATAACATGATCAATCCCTTTTTGATGCGCCTCGGTCATCAGAATTCTGGTTTCTTCAAAATTTGGATTGATGCTTTCAATATAGTTGAAGATATCATACGCTTTTCTAGCATTGTATTTGTCTTCAGAATCTAGAAGTGTAATACCTTCATCTATTAAATACTCTGAGGTCTTGTATCTATAATCTACAATTTCTGATGTGTAATCGCTAAACTTTAAGCTAAGTGCTTTCCCATTTATTTGTAAAGGTAATACACGTTTGATCGCATCTTGTCTTGCTTTGAGGTCTAAATAGGTTTCATATATGGTTTTATATTGCTCAGGATTTCCATCTTTTTTAAGATGTTCTATCTCTTGCAAGTCTTCTTCTAAAACTTTGTAATATGCGTCTTCGAGCATAACAATATAGTCTTGTTTACGCTTTTTATCTTTGTTGTTTTCGAGTTTACGTAACGCATTATTGATTGCTTGGTCATAATTACCATGACTAATTGCTTGTTCAATTTGTTTTCTTCCGCTACATGATGTTAGTACCAGAAGAAGTACTGTTGTAAGTAGTAATTGCTTCATAATTCTGGATTTTTAATTGATTGTTTGTAGTATGAAATCCAAATATGATGCCAAACAAAAACGCAATGTGGAAACTGTTGGTCTCCACATCGCGTTTGAGGCTTTTTATAAACTATAAATTATTTCTTTTTCTTCGGGTTAAAAACAGGTAATAGTTGTGTTTTTACAGAACCAAACCCAATTCGAGTGCCATCGTTTTCACAGTAACCTCTCATGATGACAGTATCGTAATCATTTATGAATTTACGTTCAGTGCCATCTTTCATTTTTAGAGGTTTAGTACCTTTCCATGATAACTCTAACATAGAGCCATAAGAATCTTCTGTAGGGCCAGATATGGTTCCACTTCCCATCATATCACCTGAGTTAACAGGACAGCCATTAACCGTATGGTGTGCCAATTGTTGAGACATGTTCCAATACATATACTTGAAGTTAGATTTACAAACAGTAGTTTCCTTTGCGCCTTTTGGCTGAATTGCTGCCTCTAAATGAATGTCAAAACTCTTTTTACCTTTAGATTGTAAATATTCTAATGGTTTAGGGTCTTGCTTAGGGCTCTCAACTCTAAAAGGTTCAAGTGCATCAAGGGTAACAATCCATGGCGACATTGAAGAGGCAAAGTTCTTTCCTAAAAAAGGACCTAATGGAACATATTCCCACTTTTGTATATCACGAGCAGACCAATCATTGAATAGTACTAATCCAAAAATGTATTCTTCAGCTTCTTCAATAGGAATTGGTTCTCCAAGATCATTAGCATCAGTAGTAACAAATGCCATTTCCAATTCAAAATCTACAAGCTTTGAAGGGCCAAATACTGGAGAGGTTGCGCCTTCAGGCATAGTTTGACCTTGAGGGCGATGAATAGGAATACCAGAAGGAATGATAGATGAGCTACGACCATGATAGCCTACAGGCAAATGAAGCCAATTAGGCATAAGTGCATTCTCTGGATCTCTAAACATCGTCCCAACATTTGTAGCATGCTCTTTACTCGCATAAAAATCTGTGTAATCACCAATTTGAATAGGTAATTGCATCTCTATCTCATCTAACCTGAATAATACAATCTCTTTGTGAGGATTGTTGTTTTTTAAAGTATCGTTTTCTACATCAAAAATTTCAGCAATTCGATTTCGTACCAATCGCCATGTTTTTCTACCATCAGCTATAAAGTCGTTTAATGTATCCTGAAGGAAAATATCATCAGTAAGTGGGATTCCTTTAAAATATCCCAATTGATGTAAAGCTCCTAGGTCTATTGCTGTATCTCCAATTCGAGTACCAATTGTGATAATGTCATCTCGTGTTAAAAATACTCCGAAAGGAATATTTTGGATAGGAAAATCTGAATTCTTTCCCACATGCAACCAAGATGTACGATCAGGATTATTTGCTGATAAAGGCATAATTTAATGTATTGCGTTGTTATAATTTTCTATTCAAACCTACATATTTTTTTTGTTTTTGATTGTATAAAATCACAAAAAATAGATTTAAGATTCAACTGTTGATAACCTGCTCATAAAACACTGCGTTAAACTAAATTTTTTAAAACCTTTTAAAGTAATGATTTCTTATTTTTGATAAATTTTTAATTTAAACTCGATATATGCAACGCGATCAACAAATTTTCGAACTTATAGATGCTGAAAACGATAGGCAGATAAACGGATTAGAACTTATTGCTTCTGAAAACTTTGTAAGTAATCAAGTTCTGGAAGCTGCTGGTTCTGTATTAACAAATAAATATGCTGAAGGGTATCCAGGTAAGCGCTATTATGGTGGTTGTGAAGTTGTTGACGAAGTTGAGCAAATAGCGATAGATAGAGCTAAGGCTTTATTTGGTGCTGCATGGGCAAATGTACAACCACATTCTGGAAGTCAGGCCAATACTGCGGTATTTGCTGCATGCCTAAAGCCTGGAGATACTATTTTAGGATTTGACTTATCTCATGGTGGACATTTAACTCACGGTTCACCAGTAAATTTCTCAGGAAAATTATACAATCCTACATTTTATGGTGTCAAAAAAGACACAGGTCGTATTGATTATGATATGCTATCTGATGTAGCAGAAAAAGAAAAACCAAAACTTATTATAGCTGGCGCCTCTGCATATTCAAGAGATATGAATTTTGCTAAATTTAGAGAGGTTGCTGATAATGTTGGTGCAATCTTGCTTGCCGACATTTCTCATCCTTCAGGATTAATTGCCAAAGGGATTTTAAGCGATCCATTGCCACATTGCCATATCGTAACTACTACTACGCATAAAACACTCAGGGGTCCGAGAGGAGGTATGATTATGATGGGTGAGAATTTTGAAAACCCATTTGGGCTACGACTTAAAAACGGGAACCTTAGAAAGATGTCTGGTTTGTTAGACTCAGGAGTGTTCCCAGGAAATCAAGGTGGACCATTAGAACACATCATTGCAGCTAAGGCTATTGCTTTTGGTGAGGCACTTTCTGATGATTTTATGCATTATATGCTTCAAGTTAAACACAATGCTACTGCTATGGCTAAAGCTTTTGTTGAAAGAGATTATCATATCATATCTGGCGGAACGGATAATCATATGATGTTGATTGACCTAAGAAATAAAGACGTTACTGGTAAAGATGCTGAAGAAGCTCTTGGTAAGGCAGATATTACAGTTAACAAAAATATGGTGCCTTTTGATGATAAGAGTCCATTTATAACTTCAGGAATTAGAGTTGGAACAGCTGCTATAACAACAAGAGGTTTAAAAGAAGCAGATATGGAAACTATAGTTGGCTTTATAGATGAAGCCATTGTAAACCATCAAGATGATACTAAGTTAGAAGCCATAGCTGAAAAGGTAAATGAAATGATGCACACTAAGCCTTTATTTGTTTAACTTAAGAGATGATCTGAAAAAGCCTTTCAACAGAAAGGCTTTTTTTTAATCTTCATCTAATGTAGTATGTTGGTAAGCTCCCAGATCTGAAGGTGTACTTCTATTCATTCCTAAAAGGTCTGTGGGTATAACAAACATTGGATTTCCTTGAGCATTAGCTGCCGAATTATCTCCAATTCTCATATCATTTTCAAAAGGAAGTTTGAAATCTGGATCATCATTTAAAATGATATTATCAAAACGAGTGATGTCGTTAAAATTTAGCGGACTGTTATTAACATCATATCTAATTAAACAGTTTGTGAATTTGAAATTGAAATCACTACCGTTTTCACTAGAAGCATCTATTTCGGCATTGTCGTTTCCATAAATAATACAATTGTTGAAATTCGCCTCTTCAAGATTGTTTGTAAGCACTGAATTGTCTGGGTTTACAAAGAAGTTATTCACTAAAACAGACGGAAATTGTCTAAAACTTGAATTCCAATAATTAGCTAAAGTACAATGCGTAAAATTATATTTCCCACCGAAAGTGCCAGCAAATGACGATTGCCCAGAATTATTGATTACGAGGTTTTCAGCAGTTATAGAAGTTGCACGTGCAAGAATACCAAAATTACTTGAATTATAGATCTGCGAATTGGTGATGGTCAATTTGTCTTCTGAAGCACTTTGATCACCTTCACATAGAATGCCAACAGTACTGTTTTTAATTGTAGCGTAATTGATATCGTTGTCAACACTTCCGTTAAATAAATAAATTGCAGACCATTGTCCAGGCACATCTTCAAAAATAGGTTCGAGACGATCACCTTCAAAAATGACTTCGTTTTCTAATAGATCTTGATCTGTACTTAAGGCGCCATTGACCTTTAACGAAGCATTATTAGTGACTAATAATCCTGAATTGGCATGAAAATGTACACGAGCACCAGCTTCAATAGTGAGAACATCACCATCGTCTACGGCAGCAAAACCATAAATTACATATGGTTTTTCATTTGTGAATGTGAGCTCGCTATCTTCAAGAAAACGTCCTTGAAGATTTGTTTGGTCTGGTGTGCCATCACCATCAACATCAAAGGTTAGTGTTTCAATGATGCCTGTACTATTGTCTCTATCTGGAAAAATAAATACGGCGTCTTTAACTAGTGTTACTAGTTCTACTTTTTGAAGGTTGTTACCACTATCAAACTCAATAGCATCTGTATATATAAATTGGTTATCTGCCGCTACTACTGATGCAATATCGAATGTGGTTTCTATGAATATAAATAAACTGTCATTAGCCAAGAGTTCAACATTTTCAAATACTTTACCAGGCATTCCATCTACATTTAGCCTATAATTTGATGCTTCACCTTCAGCCAGTCTAACACTTGGAATAGAAATATCATCATCACTTCTATTGTATACTTTTAAATTATAGGTGCTTGAGCCTATATTTGTAAATACAGTATCTAAATACACCGTATCTTTTGAGAATGTAAGATTTCCAGTACTTGGTGAGAAATCAAAGTCTTTTCGACAAGAACTCCAAAATATTAAAATAACTAATGTAAGTAGGACGTAAAAAAATCTTTTCATAGATATAAATTGAGTAATTAAAAATACTCTAGTGCTATTTATGTGCTAAAAATATAACTTTTGAAGTCAATATATAGTATAAAAACAGATTTTTAGTTCAAATATTATATATTTCAATTTTGTTTTTTTGAAGCTTCAATAAGTGCTAAAAACTCTTCGCTACAGGTGACAAGGATTTCTAATAACTCTACCTGTTTATCTTTTGCTAATAATTTTGAGTCTATGCCTTTGGCATCACAATAATCAAAGAATAATGGTTGTATTTCTTCAGTGATGTTCAAGTCAAAAGCGAGTAACTTTTTATTAAAGAACCGATCGTTTTCAAAAAGTGTGTTTAGATCTTGATATGTTATTGGAACTAAGCGTTCCTCTTCAATTTTTTTCTTTTTAAAAAGTTTACCAATAAGACCAATTATGGCAAGGATGTTTCCACCATTTGCTGATGGTTTTGAATACAGGTGAGGATTACGTTTCATATCCTCTTTGATTTGAGATTTTAGTCTTGTTCCTAGTACAATAGAGTCAAATTCTTTTTCGCGTTCATCCCTTAGTAATACTTCATCTAATTCATTTACAGCCTTTTTGATTTCTATAACAATGATGTCATCAAAATGTTTTTTCTCAATGACCATAAAAGCTTTAGTATGAAAAAGTGAACTTACATATAATGAATCTTTAACTGAGGCTTTAATTTTAAAATCACCTTTATCATCAGTATACGTAATACTGTTTTGAGTAATATTGACTACTAGAGCACCTTTAACTGTTGTTTCGGCATCATATACCTTTCCGTTAATATTTTGTGAGATAACCGTTATAGGAAATATAAAGAACAATAGAGCTGCAAGTTTCTGCACTGGCATTATTTTGAATGGTTAGTTATTCAAATAAATACATTTAAAATGATACCGAATTCCTTATTAAGAGAATTTAACAGGTAGTTTAAATTATTTTTAACTAAATAATGTTTTTATTTCTGGAATAATTCGAGTTGGACGATTGGTTTCAACAGCCATTAAGCACCAAATTGTTTCTGAAGTCGTCAATAATTTATTCGAATTATAATTATAGACCTCTACAATACGTGTAGACTTAACACCATCAGATAAAGTGACAAAAGTTTTAAGTAGAAGCTCATCACCAAGTAAAGCTTCACCTTTATAATGAATATGGTGACTAATCATTACCCAATAATAGGTGTTTAATAGATTTGCTGATGCTTCTATATTCCAATGTTGCTCTGCAATGTCTTGAACCCATTGTACGTAACGTACATTATTCACATGTTTGCGCTCGTCTAAATCTTTAGATGAGACTATAATTTGTTTTTCAAAAATTTGCATGAGCGCTTATTTGATCACGCTAAAATTAACTATTATTCTTTCTTTCTGAAAATATTTGATAGCGAATACAAGAGTTTGCCAACGACGGTGCGTTCTATTTTACCATCTCGTATTTGTTGCCGTTTTAATTTTTGAAAGGTTTTTTCTTCTTGAAGCTTTCTTTTATAAAACGCAAAATAATTTTTGGTTCTTTCTTTTCGTTTTTTTATTTGATAATTTACTGTTTCATTAGTATAACTATATTCAGTATCGGAGGATGTAGAAATCATACCTACAAACACAACATCTCCCATAAGATCTTCTTCTAATGCAACGTTTAATTTATTATTTCTAGATTGTAATATTCTCATTTCTTTTGTTTCGAAACCTAAGAAACTAAACTCTAGAACTTGACCAGACTTAACTTTTAACTTGTAATTGCCATCAAAGTCAGTTTGAGTGCCTGTAGTCGTTCCTTTTATAACAATGTTTACTCCAGGCAGAGGAAGACCATCATATTCGCTAATTACAGTTCCAGAGATCACTTTTTCTTTTAAGATGGAAGCTACGACCTTTCCTTTTAAATGCTTGTGATTTATAGAGTCTGTTTGTGTAATTTTTGGAGTATTTTGTGCCTTTATTTCTTGAGTTCCAAAGACTAAAAATGTAAATAAAGATGAGGCAATGAAAGACAAATAGTTATTTTTTTCTTTACGACGTAATACGAGCCCTCTATTGAGTTGAGTGCTTTTAAAACGACCACAAATTGCCAGGTTTTGTTCAAAGGCTTTTACGATATGTTCGTCTGTTTTAGCTGTGAAATCAAAAACAGTCTTTTCACAGGCCTTACAATGACGACCTTTCTCTTGAGGTGTCATTTGGCTCCAGTCTTCATGACATGGTTTAGGGATGTTAACGGTTAGTGTTTTTCTCATAGTACAAAGAACCATAAGAAAAATTATTTTTTAAACAGCCAATTAGTAAAATGGTCGTTTGAGTGAGTGAGCGCTACTTTTTGAATACTTCTACCTCAAATAGTTTATCCCAACGTTTACCTGTTACAAAAATGGTTTTAGTTTCAGGGTTATAGGCAATACCATTCAATACATCTAAACCTTGATGTTGTGTAACAAGTTTGCGAAGAGGAGAAAAGTCTATCACACCTTCTACAGCACCATTTTTTGGGTTAATTATAGCAACACCATTTTTTTGATAGCGGTTGGCATAGATCTTTCCATCTACCCATTCCATCTCATTAATACCTATAATCTTTCCTTTGTTAGTATAGACTTGAATTTTGGAGTCTTCAGTTAATGTTTCAGGGTTTAATAACCAAATAGTTTCTGTACCATCAGATTTGTATAGTGTTTGTCCATCATTACAAATTCCCCAACCTTCTTTACTCTTTCCGTATTTAAAGCTACTTGTCTTTTCAAATGTGTCGACGTCATAAACAAAACCGGTATTTTCTTGCCATGTGAGTTGATATATATGGTTATTTAGAACGGTTAGTCCTTCACCAAAATATTGTTTGGATAAGTTTATATTCTTAATTACATCACCAGTTTTGTAGTTTACTTTTCTAAGTTTAGACTCACCATATTGCCCTGTACTTTCGTAAAGTTCGCCATTATGAAACTCTAAACCTTGAGTGTAAGAGGTAATATCATGAGGGTATTCATTTATAATTTTATAACCATAAATTTCAGGAAGTTTATCATTTAGAATAGTAATTGTAGTAGATATTTCTTCTTGAGTATCGTTGTACTTGACTATTGCTGTTATAGTTTGTTGACCTAACTTTTCGGTATCTAATAGAATAGATTCATCAATGGTTTTGCCATTCAATTGATAGGTAATCGAAGAAATGTCAATATGATTTGGGTTTCCGATAGAAAGTGTAAGGTTTTGACCAACTTTGATGATATTATCTTTAGCATTTGTAGTTATGGAGAAGCTATTTGTTTTACTATTTGAGTTTCCACAGGTAACTAAAAAAGTGCATAAAACAATGATAATGAAAGGTTTAATTAAGGACATTAGGTATCAAATTTTGATGCAAGGTATTTAAAAAATTCGGTTTAAAAAATCATTGCAAAAGTATTAAAAGATTGTATCTTTGCACTCGGCAAGTCCTACACAACCAGCTCCTGCTCAATCCTCCAGGTCGGGAACGAAGCAAAGGTACGCGGTCGTAGCGGTGTGATGTAGGTAGCTTGCCTTTTTTTGTGCGCAAAACTTACCTAATTATATTGTATTTTTAACTTCAAACTTTTAACTCATAAAAATGTCTAAAGTTGTACTTATTACAGGAGGCTCTACAGGAATTGGAAAATCAATAGGAGAATTTTTAATATCTAAGGGTTACGAAGTGTTTGGAACCAGTAGAAATCCTAAGCGTTATCCATATTCAAAATTTAAACTAATCGCTTTAGATGTTGCTAATAATACTTCAATAGAATCTGCCGTAAAATTGGTTATTAATACTGCTGGAAGAATTGATGTGTTAATTAATAATGCTGGAGCTGGAATTACAGGTCCAATTGAAGAAATTCCTGAAGAAGAAATCAAGCGTAATTTTGAGACCAACCTTTTTGGACCTATTAACGTGATAAAATCTGTTTTACCTCAAATGCGATTACAAAATTCAGGTTTGATCATTAATATCACCTCGATCGCTGGATATATGGGTTTGCCTTATAGAGGGATATATAGTGCTAGCAAAGGTGCTTTGGCGTTGGTTACTGAAGCATTTCGAATGGAAATTAAAGATTTCAATATTCAAATGACGAATATAGCTCCTGGAGATTTTGCAACTAATATTGCAGCTGGTCGATATCACGCTCCAATAATTGAAGGTTCTCCTTACGAGATTAAATATGGTGCTACTTTAAAAACTATAGATGACCATGTGGATGAAGGAAGTGACCCGATGATGGTATCAAAAATAGTGTATAAGATTATTAATACAGCCAATCCTAGAGTTCATTACAAAGTAGGTGCTTTTATGCAAAAATTTTCTATTGTTTTAAAACGAGTATTACCAGACCGAATTTATGAAAAGCTTCTATTGAATCATTATAAGGTATAATAATGGTATGTTTTTTGATGTCAAGAGTTTTATAATTAACGATTATGAAACAACGACTACTTCCTTTACTTTTTTTATCGCTAGTCATGTTTTCTGGTTGTGACGATTTTCTAGAATGCATTATTGATCGTAGACCAGAAATTCATAAAACAACTTTTAGTGATGGGCGAGTTGATATTTATTATTATCACGAAGTTACCGTAGAAATTAAAAACGAAACACGAGACAATGATTATGATTACTATTTCGAGATTGGCGGTCAGCTACCTGATGGTTTAGAGATGTTTGTCAACTACAGAACTGTTTCATTTGAAGGCACTCCAGAGGTCTCTGGAACGTATAGGTTTACATTGTTTCTTTATGTTGATCCGCTATTTAATAATGGTGGTGATTGTGATTGTGAAGAATTTCTATGCTCAGATTCTACTTCTAGGGAATTTACAATTACAATCAATTAGTTAAATATAATATAGGATGAGTTGTTAATATGTTTTGAAAAAAACATGAGTTCTAAGGTATGTTAAAGTTGTAAATTCGTAGCAGTAAATTATTCACAATTAAATAATACACACAACAAATGAAATTTTTTATTGATACAGCAAATCTAGACCAAATCAAAGAAGCTCAAGATATGGGTATTTTAGATGGCGTAACTACAAATCCATCATTAATGGCCAAAGAGGGAATAACGGGTCATGATAATATCATGAAGCACTATGTTAACATTTGCAATATTGTAGATGGTGATGTTTCTGCTGAAGTTATATCAACAGATTTTGAGGGTATGGTTAGAGAAGGAGAAGCCTTAGCTGAGTTACATGATCAAATTGTAATAAAACTACCAATGATCAAAGATGGCGTTAAAGCATGTAAATATTTTAGTGACAAAGGCATTAAAACCAATGTTACCTTAGTTTTTTCTCCTGGTCAAGCACTATTAGCAGCTAAAGCAGGTGCAACTTACGTATCTCCTTTTATTGGTAGATTAGATGATATTTCTACAGATGGATTAAATTTAATTGCTGAAATAAGAATGATTTATGATAATTATGGTTTTGATACCGAAATTTTAGCCGCATCTGTACGACATACAATGCATGTCATAGACTGTGCTAAGTTAGGAGCCGATGTAATGACTGGTCCTTTGAGTTCAATTGTTGGGTTATTAAAACACCCATTAACAGATATTGGGTTAGAGAAATTCTTAGCCGATTACAAAAAAGGGAACTAACTAAGATTAGTTATTATATAACTGTTTATGAAAAGACACATTAAACAATATGTGTCTTTTTTATTAGTAAGATGTAGAGACTAAATTATGAAGGTCTCGCTTCATTTTTTCACCGAAAAGGTTAGCATCTGAACTTATAATTTCACCTTTTTTATTAACTATGAAAACCTTATGAGTAAATGTGATCACATATTTTTCTATAGCTTCTGAAGGGTCTTTAAATTTGTATTCGTTGTCTTTAGGATAGTTTATTACTTTAACTGTATTCTTCCAATACTCCATTTTATTGTCATTGAAATTAATGGCCAAAAAGTTAACATCGGGATATTGAGACTTAAGATTTTTTATCATGTAATGACTGTTTCTATAGTGCATCTTAAAATTAGAAGACCAGCAATACACAACAGTTGGCTTATCTATTAATGAACTTAAAGTCAATGTATTTCCATCAAAATCTATAAGCTTCGTGTCTGGGATTTTATTTCCAGGCTTTAACTTGCTAGAAGCAAGGTATAGGGTTTTAAGATAAGATTTGTCTTCAGTATTGGTACTTTTCTCAAGATAATAATCTAAAATATCAACTGAAGCTTCTTGGTTGTCACTATTTAAAATAAAGTCTCGTGTTACGTGCTTTGAGAGATAATTCTTAATTGGTTCACTTGTTAAACTACTATCAATAAGTCTTAGTTTTTCAATATTGTAATCTAAAGACATTCTATCAAAGGCATGGTGGCTTCCGTTGTCGTAATATTTTTTTAAAGCAATGTTATTAAAATGCCAGAATAAAAATCGGTTATAGATATATAACTCACTTAAATTTTCATTGTCAAGATCGATATCCGCTCTGTAATCATAAAAATCTTCAGGTAAATCTTTTACATGTACCAACTTATTGTTACCATAATACCCAAATGGATACATTTCATGATAGGCATAATGGTTATAATCTATACTTGATTTAGCAATGTTTGTAAAAATTTTTGAGCTTGGAATTTTTTCAAGAAACTCATCAAGATACTTAATCTTACGCTCCTTTAATTCATCCATATGAGTTATAAAAGCTTCAGGTTCTAACTGATGGAGTTTCATGAATTTTTTATTCTCCTCCTCGTCTTTTAAAAATGATTTGATGAGGTAATTGTTCTTTTTAGATCCTTGACCAGTAAACACGAGTGATTCGTCAAAATCATTCGTGTTCAATCTAAATAGTAAGCTGTCATTTTCTTCTAAAACAATCATTTGAAATTCACCACCATGTGTGAATGAATAAAGACCAGGTTTTATATCAGAGATTTTATGAAGAAATCTATTGTTTTCATCTAGATAAATAGTATCTGTCCCAGTAAATCTATTGTTAAGGGTTACATAGTTATTACTTGGGTTAATGATTTCACCGCCAAAATATACATATTCACCCTCTTTATGAGCTGCATTTTCACAACTTATAAATAGTGTTATTGCTATAAGAATAACAGAGTATAATTTCATAATTAGATTGTAGGTAGTTCTATATGTTAACAAAAATAGAGGTTGCAAGTAACAACTCTTGTTAATACGTTGTTAAATCTTGGTTCACAGGTGTTTTTGTAGTCTTTTTTTTGAATACAAAATTAATGACCAGTTGTTTCTCTCAGTGAATTGATTTTTCTACTTTTGCACAAATTTAAAATACACATTATGTTATCAGTATCTAACCTTTCAGTTCAATTTGGAAAACGTGTACTTTTTGATGAAGTTAATACAACTTTTAATAATGGAAATTGCTATGGGATTATTGGTGCCAATGGTGCAGGCAAATCAACTTTCTTGAAGATTTTAGCTGGCAAACAAGAACCTACTTCAGGTCATGTTCATTTAGAACCAGGAAAGCGTATGTCTGTACTTGAACAAAATCACAATTTATATGATGAGCATACAGTTCTAGAAACAGTGATAATGGGAAACAAACCTTTATATAAGCTTAAATCTGAAATTGATGCGCTATATGCAGATTATACCGATGAAAATGCTGAAAAAATTGGTGAACTTCAGGTGCAATTTGAAGAAATGAATGGCTGGAATGCCGATAGTGATGCGGCTGCAATGCTTTCAAACCTTGGGATTAAAGAGGACATGCATTACACCATGATGAAAGACTTAGATGGAAAACAAAAAGTACGTGTATTATTGGCTCAAGCTCTTTTTGGTAACCCAGATGTACTAATAATGGATGAGCCAACCAATGATTTAGATTATGAAACGATCTCATGGTTAGAAAATTTCTTAGCCAATTATGATAATTGTGTGATTGTCGTATCCCATGATAGACACTTTCTTGATGCAGTATGTACACATATTTCTGATATAGATTTTGGAAAAATCAACCATTATTCTGGTAATTATACGTTTTGGTATGAGTCATCGCAATTAGCTGCTAGACAACGTGCACAACAAAACAAAAAAGCAGAAGAGAAAAAGAAAGAACTAGAAGAATTCATTAGACGATTTTCTGCTAATGTCGCAAAGTCTAAGCAGGCAACAAGTAGAAAGAAAATGATTGATAAGCTTAATATTT
The DNA here is from genome assembly GCF_947503375.1 of uncultured Psychroserpens sp. GTDB lineage: Bacteria > Bacteroidota > Bacteroidia > Flavobacteriales > Flavobacteriaceae > Psychroserpens. Next base: position 82,234 of record NZ_CANNDQ010000002.1, on the reverse strand, counting down.
CTGATATTAAACCATCTAGTAGACGTTATCCAGCAATTATTTTTGAGCGCGAGCGTGAAGCAGGAGATCAAATTCTAAATGTTGAAGGGCTAGCAGCATCTATTGATGATGATGTCTTATTTCAAAATATAGATATAAATCTATCTAAAGGTGATAAGGTGGTCGTGTATTCAAAAGACTCTAGAGCTACAACAGCTTTTTATCAGATTATCAATGATAAAGAAAAAGCAGACTCAGGGAAATATAGCTGGGGAATTACAACGACCCAATCTTATTTACCGCTTGATAATAGTGAGTATTTTAATAATAAACTCACACTTGTTGATTGGTTAAGACAATGGGCTACTACCGAAGAAGAGCGCGAAGAGGTATATATAAGAGGTTTTTTAGGAAAAATGATTTTTAGTGGAGAAGAAGCTCTTAAAACTTCAGACGTTTTATCTGGTGGAGAAAAAGTACGTTGCATGTTGAGTAGAATGATGATGATTAGAGCTAATGTATTGATGCTAGACGAGCCTACTAACCATTTAGATCTTGAGAGTATCACTGCTTTTAACAACTCTCTTAAAAATTTTAAAGGCACTGTATTATTTACAACCCACGATCATGAGTTTGCTCAAACTGTAGCAAATAGAGTCATTGAATTAACCCCTAATGGAGTCATTGATCGTTATATGAGCTTTGACGAATATATGAATGATAAGAAGATTAAAGTGCTACGAGAGAAAATGTATGCCGTAACAGCATAATTATCAGGTCTTAAAGTAATTCAATTCAAGATTTTTATGCTTCAAGCTCTTCCTTCACTTCTTCAATAATTCGTACAGCATTATCTAACTCCTCGTTACTTACGTATAGTTCTTGATAGCCCTGTATTGATGCCCCAAAGCCAGCTAAGCGCCCAGATTCAGATTCATCTTTAATGATAGCATTAATACCTGCACTCTCTAAGCGATCCTTCGCTAATTGAACAACTATAAAATTTCCTGAAAAAATTTTTATATAATTGGTGTCTGTCATAATAGTTTAGATTTGATTTATTCTATAAGTTACGAAAAATTTGTCAGTTCTAATATTGTTTATTTATAAGTGCAAACGTTAATATTTTTATAAATAATTATTTTTTGTTTAATTATTTTGTAAATTTGTTAAACAATAAATAAAATTATCGCTAGATAATATTTTGATTGATTTAGTTAGGTTGTTTTAAAAGCCACATTATTTAATGTGGCTTTTTGTATATTAAACAGTCTCTTATCATGATGTATCAATTTATTTATGTAATTCTTTTCTTAGGTTTCATTAATTTTATCAATAATTACATAATTTATTAAAATACGCTCAATTTATAATTTGGAGTGTAATTTTCCTAACTTTATACAGTTCACAATTAATCACTTTTAAAAAATAAGATACAATGGAAAATAACCCACATTCTAATGGAGAAGCATGGAATATTAACGAATCAGATGCTAGTCAATGTCCTTTCTTAAGTGGGCAGCAAAAGAAAACAGCAGGAAGAGGTACAAGTAACCGTGACTGGTGGCCTAATGAGCTAAAACTAAATATTTTACGACAAAATGCGACTAAATCTAACCCTATGGGTGAAGATTTTAATTATGCAGAGGCATTTAAGAGTCTAGACTTTGCAGCTTTGAAACAAGATGTTATTGATTTGATGACAGATTCTCAAGATTGGTGGCCAGCTGACTATGGTCATTATGGTGGATTTATGATTCGTATGGCTTGGCATAGTGCTGGCACCTATCGTGTAGGAGATGGTAGAGGTGGAGCTGGTTCTGGAACACACCGTTTTGCACCATTAAATAGTTGGCCAGATAATGGAAATTTAGATAAAGCACGTTTATTACTTTGGCCTGTTAAAAAGAAATATGGAAATAAAATTTCTTGGGCAGATCTGATGATTCTTGCTGGAAATTGTGCATTAGAATCAATGGGCTTTAAAACATTTGGTTTTGCAGGAGGTAGAGAAGATGTTTGGGAGCCTGAGCAAGACATTTATTGGGGAAGTGAAACAGGATGGTTAGATAATGATGAACGATATGATACGAGTGACGGAGATTTAGAAGGACACTTAGGAGCTGTGCATATGGGACTAATTTATGTAAATCCAGAAGGTCCTAATGGTAACCCAGACCCTTTAAAATCAGCACATGATATTCGTATAACTTTTGGTCGAATGGCAATGAACGATGAAGAAACAGTAGCTTTAGTTGCTGGAGGACATACATTTGGCAAAGCACATGGTGCTGCAGATCCTGAAAAATATGTTGGCGTTGAGCCACATGGTGCTTCAATAGAAGAAATGAGTACAGGTTGGAAAAATACTTTTGGAACAGGTGTATTAGACGACACTATTACTAGCGGATTAGAAGGTGCATGGACACCACACCCAACACGATGGGATGACGAGTATTTTGATGTATTATTGAATTATGACTGGGAATTAACGAAAAGTCCAGCTGGAGCACATCAGTGGACACCTACTGCTGAATCAAATGCTAAAATGGCTCCAAAAGCTGGAGATCCAAACGGTAAACAAGCATTGATGATGTCTACAGCCGATATGGCTTTGAAAATAGATCCTGAATTTTTAGAAATATCAAAACGATTCCATAAAGATCATAAAGCTTTTGAAAATGCCTTTGCTCGTGCTTGGTATAAATTAACGCATAGAGATATGGGACCTATTGATAGATACCTAGGGCCTGAAGTGCCAAAAGAAGAATTAATTTGGCAAGACCCAATTCCTAAAGTGAGTTATACACTAACCAACTCTAATATTGAATCTCTAAAGAAAATGGTTTTGGCTTCAGGGTTGTCTGTGTCTCAATTGGTAACTACAGCTTGGGCATCAGCCTCTACTTATAGAGGGTCTGATAAACGAGGTGGTGCTAATGGAGGACGCTTACGTCTTGAGCCACAACGCAGTTGGAAAGTTAATAACCCAAAACAATTAAATGCGGTTTTAAATGTGTTAGAAGGAATTCAAAAAGAGTTTTCTGGTACGATTTCAATGGCAGATTTAATCGTGTTAGCTGGAGTTGCTGGTGTAGAAGAGGCTGCACGAAAAGCTGGTCAATCTATTTCTGTACCTTTTTCTCAAGGCAGAGGAGATGCATCTCAGGAGCAAACTGACCTAGAATCTTTTGGTTATTTAGAGCCTTTAGCGGATGGATTTAGAAATTACATGAATTCAGACTTACATGTTACTGCTGAAGACTTACTCGTAGATCGAGCTAATTTATTGACATTGTCAATTCCTGAAATGACCGTTTTAGTAGGTGGACTAAGAGTATTAGGAGCTAATTATGATGGATCAAATCATGGAGTATTTACAAATCAAGTTGGAAGCCTAACAAACGATTTCTTTACTAATATTCTTGATTTTACTTATACATGGAGCGCAACTTCTAATGATGATAGTCTTTTCGAAGGACGTGATCGTAGAACTGGTAAAGTGAAATTTATTGGTACTAGAGCTGATTTGATTTTTGGATCCAATACTGAATTAAGAGCAGTATGTGAAGTATATGGCGCAAACGATGGTCAAGAAAAATTTGTAAATGATTTTGTTGCCGCTTGGACTAAGGTCATGAATTTAGATCGATTTGATTTAGACTAATTTAAGATCAATACATCAAAATAAGGAATGATGCGTTAGTAATCATTCCTTTTTAGTTAAAATAGATTGAGATGACCAATACTGAATTATTATTTGAAGCAATACAGACAAACGATTGTATTACACTTGAAAACCTTTTGAAAAAGAATCCAGCTTTAGTTAATGTTAAAGACAGTCGTGGTTTTACACCATTAATCTTTGCAACTTATTTTGATAACGAGCAAGCAACCAAAATCATACTTGATTATGGAGCTGAAATTGATGCCAAAGATGCTACAGGTAATACAGCTTTGATTGGTGTATGTTTTAAAGGAAATATAAGGTTTGCAAACATGCTTTTGAAACACGGTGCTCATATTAACGCTCAAAATAATTTAGGGACCACACCATTGATTTTTGCAAGTATGTATAATAAAGAGAAGATGGTGGGTTTTCTATTGCAAAATGGTGCTGATAAGGCTAAAGTAGATAATGAAGGAAAGACAGCTTATGATAGAGCTAAAGAAAAAGGGTATATAACTTTGCTAGAATTACTCAAATAAAGTAAAGCCACTTTTTATAAAGTGGCTTTCTTTATATTAAATGAATTTTATTTAATTCACATGTTTTTCTAAAAACTCTGCAACACCTTCATGAGTAGCTTGCATTCCAGTTTTTCCTTTATTCCAATTTGCAGGACAAACTTCACCGTTTTCTTCTACAAATTGTAGTGCATCAACCATGCGTAAAGCTTCGTCAACATTTCTTCCTAATGGTAAGTCATTAACTATTTGATGACGAACAATTCCTTCTTTATCAATTAAAAACAAGCCTCTGTAAGCTACTAATTCTCCATCAGCTTGAAGCATATCATTTTCATCATAAAAATAATCTCCAGCTAATACGTCATAGTTTTTTGAGATGGTCTTATTTGTGTCAGCAACCAAAGGATAAGTAATGCCTTTAATACCACCTTGGTTTTTCTCCATTTGTAACCACCCGAAGTGTGATTGTTCTGTATCTGTAGATACAGCAATTACCTCAGTATTTCTTGATTTGAACTCTTGTAGTTTTTCTTGAAATGCATGTAATTCTGTCGGGCAAACAAATGTAAAATCTTTTGGGTAAAAGAATAATACAACATGCTTTTCTCCAATAAATTGACCTAAAGAAAAATCGTTTACAAATTCGCGACCATTCACAACCGCTTGAGCATTAAATTGAGGTGCTTTTTTTCCTACTAATACTGCCATATTTTAATATCGTTTTTTGAGTTAAATTTTAAATTTGGCTGCAAAGATATCTATTGTCATGGGACTGACAATGCCGAAGTATTTTAAAAATTTATCTAATTATGAATTAATTAAATTCACCTTTAATTTGCTTGATTTTTATATTAAAACCAGCAAATAATAAGGTCATAAATGGACTTATAATACTAAAAAAAGCATAAGGTATGTAAGCAGTTGCACCAGCATACCCAAATAATACTTTTGAATGATAAGCTCCACAGGTATTCCATGGTATGAGTACTGACGTAACTGTACCAGAATCTTCAAGTGTTCGACTTAGGTTTTCTGGAGCTAAACCACGATCTTCGTAAGCTTTTTTGAACATTTTTCCTGGTACAACTAATGCTAAATACTGATCTGAAGCAGTTAAGTTTAAAGCCAAACAACTAGCTACTGTGCTTGCAAATAAGCCAAAGGTTGTTGTTGCTAATTTTAATAATGATCTTGTAATTCTAGACAATGCACCAATAGCATCCATTACACCACCGAAAACCATAGCACAAATAATTAACCAAATGGTGTCTAACATACCTTTCATTCCTCCAGCAGTAAACAAGTCATTTAACTCGGCACTAGAGGTATTAACAGCTGTATCTATTGTTAAAGCATTCATAATACCTTTGTATGCAGATTGAAAGGTCAAAGATTCAGCACCAGCTATATTTATAACTATTTGTGGTTGAACTATTATTGCTGTAAACCCTCCAAGGAGCGCTCCTAACATGAGTGCTATAAGTGGAGGTGTCTTTTTTATTATCATAATAATTACTAGAACAGGTACAATAAATAGCCACGGACTTATGTTAAATGCTCCATCTATTGCATTTAATTTATCTTGAATTACTGGAGTTCCATTCGTGTCAATATTTAGCCCAATTACAATAAATATTATTAAGGTAATTACTATTGTTGGTATTGTTGTTAAAGCCATATATTTTATATGAGAAAACAATTCGCCCCCAGCCATTGCTGGTGCTAAATTAGTCGTATCGCTTAGAGGTGACATTTTATCACCAAAATATGCGCCAGATAAAACAGCACCAGCTGTCATTCCAATTGAGATCCCAAGAGTTTCTCCAATTCCAATTAATGCAATGCCAACTGTAGCTGATGTAGTCCAAGAACTGCCTGTAGCAATCGATATAATTGAGCAAATAATTACGCAAGCTGCAAGAAAGATAGTTGGATTTAAAATTTGTAAACCATAATAAATCATTGTTGGAATTATCCCACTTATTAACCATGTTCCAGCAAGTGCGCCAACCATTAATAAAATTAAAAGCGCTCCAGTAGTAGACTTTACATTTTCTGCAACTTCTTCTAGCATTCTTTTGTATGGTGTTTTATTTTTAAATCCAATTATAGCTGCTATAGCTGCACCTAATAAGAGCACGAATTGATTGCTGCCACTTAAAGCATCATCTCCAAAAACATAAATATTGTAAGCCAACATTCCTACTAAAGCTATAACGGGTGTAAGAGCTTCCCAAATGCTTAATTCTGTATTATCTATGATTTTTTGATCTTGAATTTTAAATTCTGAAATATTTTTGTCTTCGTTCATTTGACTTTAGTGACAGTTAGTGTTTGTAATGTTACAATAATGTTGGCTATTCTGCAAATCATAATTGTTACGTACTTTTGCACTTTAATATTTACTATCTAAATGGATTCATTAACTCAAATTGTACTAGGCGCTGCTTGTGGAGAAGCCGTTTTGGGAAAAAAAATAGGTAATAAAGCTTTATTATTTGGCGCAATTGGAGGAACGATACCTGATTTAGATGTTTTTGTTGGAAGCTTGTTATATAATAATGAAATTGATGCAATGCTATTTCATAGAGGGTTTATGCATTCTATTTTATTTTCAATTTTTGCTGCTTTTTTGCTGGGTTGGTTGATTCATAGATTGTATAATTCGGGTAGTCGACTAAATTCTACAACTCAAAAAGATTGGATATTACTATTTTTTTGGACGTTATTTACACATCCAATTTTAGATTGTTTTACACCTTATGGGACACAATTATTTGCACCATTTTCTTCATACAGAGTAGCATTCAATACTATAGCAGTAGCAGATTTGCTATATACAACTCCATTTTTGTTGTGTATGCTTGTTTTGATGTTAATCAAACGGCAGAACCCTAGACGTCGATTTTGGTTAAAACTCGGTTTAGGTATAAGTTCGGCATATCTGTTGTTTACTATTTTTAACAAAGTTTATATTGATAATGTTTTTAAGTCATCGCTAGAAGATAATGCTATTTCATACAAGCGATTTAGTACACAGCCTTCAATTTTAAATAATATTTTATGGTATGGTATTGCTGAAACGGACAATGATTATAAAGTGGCTTTTTATTCTTTACTCGATAAATCGAATCGGTTTTCAGAATGGAAAACGATTCCTAAGAGACGTGTATTAAATAAGTTTTATGATGAAGATATTGATTGTTTAGCTTGGTTCAGTAACAATTATTATAACGTTGAAGCTTTGTCTAATGGTGAATATCTATATAATGATTTAAGATATCCGTTAGTAAAAACAAGAGAAGGTTATAAATCTGTTTTTAATTTAAAACTTTATGAGGCTAATGGACGTCTAAATATGAAACCATTTGAACCAGAGTTAGAAGACTTTGAGTATACTATGACCGCACTTTGGGAGCGATTAAAAGGAAAGTAAAAGCCTTTTAATCACTAAAAGGCTTATTATACTTTACTATTTGTTTATATTAAAGCTGTCTCTTCTTTTTTACTTAAAATATTCAATTCCTCCATACACTCACGCATCATTTTATATGTGCGCTCAATATCTGCATCTAATCCTATTGAAAAACGAATTAAACCATCACTTAATCCCATCGCTTGTTGTTCGTCTTCAGGAATTTCAGAAGAGGTAGAGCTACCTGGAGCAGAAAATAAAGTTTTATAGAACCCTAGGCTTACAGCTAGGTAACCTAAATTACGTTCTTGCATCATTTCCATAAATTCATTAGCCTTATCTAAACTTCCAACATCTATGGTTAACATACCTCCAAACCCATATTTTTCATTCATCATTGACTTAAATAATTCGTGAGATGGATGCGATGCTAATCCAGGGTATACAGTCTTTAAGCCATCTTCTTCAAATTTTTCAGCTAAATATGTTGCATTAAAACTATGTTGTTGCATGCGAATATGTAATGTTCTTAAGTTTTTTAATACTGACGCAGCGCGTAGGCTATCCATTGTAGAGCCTAATAGCATAGATGCGCCATCATTTACATTTCTTAAATCATCAATGAATTCTTGAGAGCCGCAAATCACACCACCAACCGTGTCACTCGATCCATTTATAAATTTGGTTAAACTATGTATCACTACATCTGCTCCAAGTTTAGCTGGAGAAATAGATAAAGGTGAAAATGTGTTATCTACCACAAGTTTTAAGTTATGTCGTTTAGCAATAGCTGCTAAGCCTTTTATATCTGCCACTTCTAATAGAGGGTTGCTTACCGATTCACAATATAAAATCTTAGTGTCTTTTGTTATTGCTGCTTCTACAATATCAAGTTTAGTAATATCTACAAACGAAGTGCTAATATTAAAGCGAGGTGTAAAGTTTTTAAGGAATGCATAAGTACCTCCGTAAATCGTTCTACTTGAAACAATATGGTCGCCTGCGTTACAAAGCTGTAATAGTACAGGTGTAATAGCTCCCATTCCTGAGGCAGAAACATTTGCGGTTTCAGTGCCTTCCATGGCAGCTAGAGCTTCGCCTAGGTAGAGATTTGAAGGTGATGAATGTCTTGAGTATAGGTAGCATCCATCTGCATTCCCTTCAAAAGTATCAAACATTGTTTTTGCAGATAAAAATGTATAAGTTGATGAATCTGAAATTGAAGGATTCACTCCTCCGAACTCTCCGAAATATTGTAAATCCTGTATGTTATTTGCTGGTTTAAAAGCCATTAGTTTAAATTATTTAGTTAAAATCACATCAAATATCGTTATATGTAGATTTTTAATCAATAATTATTTATAAAATAAGAAAATAAAACTTTAAAAATTATATTTTATAGTTATTTTTACATAAATTAATATTATTTAATGATTTACACCGAAAATTTTTCAAAATGATTCAACTAGACGTAACCGATAAAAAATTACTATACTTTTTGCAAGATGATAGTAAACAAACCAATAAAGAATTGTCAGGTAAACTGAACCTTTCAGTTACTGCTGTATACGAACGTATAAAAAAGCTAGAGCGAGAAGGCATCATAACTAAATATGTAGCTCTAATTGACAACAAGCGTATTGATAAAGCATTTGTAACCTTTTGTAGTATCAAATTATTACAGCACACAAAAGCTTATGTCATGCAATTTGAAAAGGAAGTTGCTAAATTGAATGAAGTTTTAGAATGCTATCATATAAGTGGTGATTATGATTATTTATTGAAAGTTATTGTAGCTGATATGGATGAATTTAGAGATTTTATGGTAAAAAAACTAACAACCATCAGTCATATAGGAAGCACACACAGTGCTTTTATGATTAACGAGGTTAAGCACACAACATCTATTCAAGTATAATCTTAATTGTTTATATTTAAGTATGCAATCTACCTTATATAAACTTGTTGAACTCTTTATTTTTTTTGTATTAATTCCGGCAAGCTTCGGTTTGAGTTATCCAATATGGATCAAATTGCTAATAGGTATATTTGGTTTTTTGTATGTTGTATTTGTATTGTTGCGAATAGAAAAAAATAAATTCAAGATTGCATCAGGCCTTGATTGGGCAAGTTTCTTTAAGCGCGCATTGATGCAGTTAATAGTAATAGCGATCATTACAATTATTTATATGTGGTTAGTAGACCAATCTAATCTTTTTGTCGTGATTTTAAATAAGCCTTTACTTTGGTTAACTATTCTATTTATTTATAGTTTTTTTTCTGTCTACCCACAAGAATTAATATACAGAACTTTCTTTTTTCAGCGTTACGGAAGCCTATTTAATAACCAATGGCTTTTCATCATTATAAATGCGACATTGTTTTCTCTAGCTCATATATTTTTTAGAAATGGTTTGGTCATGGTATTTACATTTATTGGAGGAATTTTATTTGCTTTAACTTATAAAAAAACAAAATCTACACTTTTAGTATCAATTGAGCACGCTATTTATGGTTGCTGGTTATTTACAGTTGGTATGGGTGAGATGTTGGGTTTCCCTTCTTAGGTTTAACATAAACCAACGCTAAAGTGCCTCATGGATACACATTGTTGCACCATACAGAAAAAGGAGGAGAAGATGCTGAAGAGACAAAAGGATATCTTCTTTCCCTTGGATTAAAAACCGGTAGAACTCCATTATATTAGGCCCTATTTTTTTATTGCCTTCCCACAAAACATTCGTATTTTTGTATTCGATTTTTAACGAACACAAAAACAGATTTTATGAAATCATACGATGTAGCAGTAATAGGTTCTGGACCTGGTGGTTATGTGGCAGCAATTCGCTGCGCACAATTAGGAATGAAGACAGCTATTATAGAAAAATACTCTACACTTGGAGGTACTTGTCTAAATGTAGGTTGCATTCCGAGTAAGGCGCTTTTAGATTCATCTCATCATTACGAAGATGCTGTTAAGCATTTTGAAGAACATGGTATCGAAATTCCTGGTGATATTAAGGTCAATCTTGAGAAAATGATAGCGCGTAAACAAGCAGTTGTAGATCAAACTACTGGAGGTATTGATTTTTTGATGAATAAAAATAAGATTGATGTTTATGAAGGTTTAGGAAGCTTTAAAGATGCAACTCATATTAAAATTGATGGTAAAGATGCTGGAGAAATTGAAGCAAAGCATACCATTATAGCAACAGGTTCAAAGCCATCAAATCTTCCATTCATTGCATTAGATAAAGAACGTATTATTACTTCTACTGAAGCATTAAAACTTAAGGAAATCCCTAAGCACATGATTGTAATAGGTGGTGGAGTGATTGGTCTTGAGTTAGGTCAAGTATATCGTCGTTTAGGTTCTGAAGTGACAGTTGTTGAGTATATGGATAGAATCATTCCAACTATGGATGCAGGTTTATCAAAAGAACTTAATAAAGTCTTTAAAAAGGCGAAATTCAAAATGAATATGTCTCATAAAGTAAAATCTGTTGAGCGAATAGGTGATGAGGTGATTGTTAAAGCGGATAATAAGAAAGGTGAAGAAGTAGAGTTTAAAGGCGACTATTGTTTGGTCTCTGTAGGTCGTCGCCCATATACTGATGGTTTAAATGCTGAAGCTGCAGGTGTTAAACTGAACGAGAGCGGACAAGTAGAGGTTAATGCGCATTTGCAAACCAGTACTAGTAATATATATGCTATAGGTGATGTAATCAAAGGTGCAATGTTAGCTCATAAAGCTGAAGAAGAAGGTGTTTTTGTTGCTGAAACCTTAGCAGGACAAAAACCTCATATTGATTATAATTTAATTCCTGGTGTGGTTTACACATGGCCAGAAGTTGCAGCTGTTGGTAAAACCGAAGAAGAATTAAAAGAGGCAGGAATTGCATATAAATCTGGTCAATTTCCTATGCGTGCTTTAGGAAGAAGTAGAGCAAGTATGGATCTAGATGGTTTTGTGAAAATTCTTGCAGATAAAAATACTGATGAAATTTTAGGGGTGCATATGATTGGTGCACGATGTGCAGATTTAATAGCCGAAGCTGTTGTAGCTATGGAGTACAGAGCATCGGCTGAAGATATTTCAAGAATGTCTCATGCGCATCCTACATTTACTGAAGCTATTAAAGAAGCTGCACTAGCAGCTACTGATGATAGAGCATTGCACATATAAAAATAGCATTGCTATAATTTTAAGCGAACCTAATGGTTCGCTTTTTTTTGAATATATTTTATAATTTTAAATAAAACCATGAACGAGCTTACACTAACAACACCTGCACTTTTATTTTCTGCTATATCGCTAATTATGTTGGCTTATACCAATAGGTTTTTAGCATATGCAGCTGTGATTAGGAATTTACATGACAAATACTTAGAGCAGATGGACTCGTCGTTGATTCAACAAATAAATAATTTAAAGCTTAGACTAAATTTAACACGTTGGATGCAAATTTTTGGAATTTCAAGTTTATTACTATGTGTATTAACCATGTTTTTAATCTATATCAATTATCACATGTTAGCGGTTTGGATATTTGGTCTCGCTCTTATATTACTTATAGTTTCTTTAGCATTATTGATAAAAGAAATACAAATCTCAGTTCAAGCGCTAAGTTTACATATTAGCGATATTGAAGATCATTTAAAAGCAAAATAAGCACCTTCTTTAAAGTTCTTTCATTAGATCAATAATTCTTAAGCGATTGCTATAATCGTTTTCATTAATATCACGAACAAAACAATACCAACTTATTTCATCTTTTTTTACTTTTTCAGAAAGCTGCTCAACAGTAAATGGACCAAATTCTTTGGACTTCTCAATATAATAAAATTGATGAGTATAAATTAAATCAGAAACTTTTTGCTTGTACTTTTCCTTTAAAAATAATTGCACGTCTTTAATAGAGTTGAGCTCTTCTTTATAGTTGGTGGTGTTTATAAATAAAGCAAACTCTTCTTTGTTTTGATGATTCAGTACTAATACATCATTATCTTTAAAATAGGCTTTAACAGTTATAAGTCCGTCTTCAGTTTCAATCGAAAAAATATTATTAATACTAAGGGTCCATGAAGTCTTAATTACAGATTCTTTTCTAGAAATTTCTAAGATATTATCTTCTCTGAATGTATAAATAGATTTTTTTTCAGAAATACCATTTACCAAAACCCATTTTTGATTAATAAAAAGTGAATCATGGTGTTGCGAATAATTAAACGGCTGTAAGTTAGGAATAACATTGTGTAGGTCTTCTCTCATTAAGCAGGCTTTTTACAAAAGTAGTTATTATTTGAAAAAACGTAAAATCATATCGTTTTATTGAGTTAGCGTTATAATTATATGTTTGTTATTTTTCTTTTTGTTTAGAAGAGGACTTATTAAGACATTAAAATTTCATAAATTTAATAAGAGCCACACTTTTATGTGACTTTCAAAAAGAATAGGTGTCTTAAAATTAACCTTAGTTATAATCCAAGCATTTTTGGAACCCTTAAAAGATATTCATAACATAACAGATGAAGCGCTAGTGAGAGCCATTGTTAAAAACAATGATACGCTGTTATTTGAAGTATTGTATGACAGATACGCCAATTTGGTTTATAATAAATGTTACGGATTTGCTAAAGACTCAGACGAAGCTAAAGATCTAACACAGGATGTTTTTTTAAAACTTTTTGTAAAATTGGCTAGTTTCAAAGAGAAATCTAAATTTTCAACTTGGTTGTATGCATTTACCTATAATCATTGTGTAAACTATGTAACTAGAAATACAGCTAAAAAATTTGAAAAGCAATCTGTTGATTATGCAGATATAGAAAACATATCAGAAGAAGTAGATGATGTTGATTTTAGTGATATGAGATTAGATAAACTAAAACAAGCATTAGAGTTAGTTTCTCCAGATGAGAAAATGATACTCTTATTAAAATACCAAGACAATCTATCTATTAAAGAGATTGAAAGTGTTTTAGATATAGGTGAAAGTGCAGTTAAGATGAGAATCAAGCGTGCAAAAGACAAGTTGTTAACAGTTTACGAAAATAACCTAGTATAATGGAAAATTTATTTAGAGACATAGATAAGCCATTGAAATCAGTACCGCCAGAACTGAAGTCTAAGGTTATGAATGATATAGCCATAGCAAAGTTACTCATGGAATTAGCAGAACTGTTTTCTTACAACATAGGTGACGTTATAGAAACAGTAATGAATAAAAGAGATAAAAATAATAATTAATCACATTTAGGACATGGATAAAATTTCAGAATATAAAGATACAGCCATAGATTCATTCACAAGTATGTGGCCAGAAATCGTAAAGGTATCAACTAACATTCTAGTGGCAATAATTGTATTACTTATTGGTTGGTTAATAGCTAAGCTTGTTGTAAAACTTGTTAAAAAAGCTTTGAAGCTTGCTAAAGCAAATACATTAGATGATAAATTAAATGCTATAGAAATTGTTGAAGGCAAACAACTTAATTTTAATACAATTAAGATTGTTTCAACTTTTATAAAGTGGATTATCTATATCATGTTACTAATCGTCGTATCAGATATTTTGAATCTGAATATTCTCTCAGAACAAATTAGCAACTTCTTAGGCTATTTACCACAACTTTTTGTGGCACTCGTTATTTTTACATTAGGACTATTGTTCGCTAATTTTGTAAAAAAAGGATTGCGAGCATTCTTTGACTCAATGGATTTATCTGGTGCCAAAATAATAAGTCAAATCGTTTTTTTCTTACTGCTAATTTTTATTTCTATTACTGCACTAAATCAAGCTGGTGTAGATACAAATATCATTACAAACAATCTGACGCTCATTTTAGGTGCATTTCTACTTGCTTTTGCATTGGCCTTTGGCTTAGGAGCTAAAGAGGTGATTAGTGATTTACTAAAGACTTTTTACACTAGAAAAACATTTGAAGTAGGCAAGAAGATAGAATTTAATAATTCAATTTTTGAAATTGACGCTATAGACAATATTTCTGTAATACTTAAAAATAAAGAAGGCAAACTTATTGTACCAATTAAAGATATAGTTGAAAGTCAGATTAAGGTTATGGAATAAATATAATTTTTAGGGTTAAAGGTTAGTATATTATATTTCTTTGACTTTATAATGGCTTTTAGCTTTCCCTTTTCAAGTCATTGGAAAGGGATTTTTTATTTCCTTTTATTTCGCTTATTGTAATTTTTGTCGCCACGTGTTTTTGGCTTCTTATATTTTGAAGCAATTTTAAATTTATAAGAACCACCAAGATTTTCTTTTTTGTTCTTGTCTTTCTTTTCGTGAAAAGCTGGTCCAATAGTATCCTCAGTTCTTCTTTTAATTGGGTTATTACGTTCTCTAATTTGTGGACGCTCTTCTTCGATCAATTGCTTTGAAATCTCAACATTATCTGGCACGTCAAGTAACGCAATTTTTTTGTCCATGTAGCTTTCTATAGTTTCTATAGCTTCAATTTCTTTATCTGTAGAGAAGGTCAATGCTTTCCCTTGCTGTTCTGCACGACCAGTTCTACCAATACGATGCATATAGTTTTCAGGATATTTTGGAGTGTCAAAATTGATTACATGGCTTATGTTTTCAATATCTAAACCTCTAGCCATAACATCTGTAGCTATTAAAATTCGATGCTCACCAGACCTGAATTGTTCTATACTTCGTAATCTGTAGTTTTGAGTCTTGTTTGAGTGTATGACACAAGCTTCGCTAGGAAAACGTTCTTCAATTTGATCAAATAATAAATCGGCAAGTTTTTTAAAGGCAACAAAGATCAAAACCTTATGATAGGTCTGTTCATCTTCTAATAAATATTCTAAAAGATTCACCTTAGTATAAAAATTAACGACTTTATATCGTTGTTGCTCAATATTATGTAAAGGTGTCCCAGAAACTGCAATCGTTACACGTTTTGGTTTAATGAAAAAATCAGTGATGAGTTCATCTACGTCTTCAGTCATAGTTGCTGAAAACATTATATTTTGTCTACGCTCAGGTAAAATATCGAAGATGTTTAATAATTGATGCCTGAAACCTAGATCGAGCATAACATCGACTTCATCTATAACTAATTTTTGTATAGATTTCAATTGTAATACGTGGCTAACAGCTAGATCAAATAGGCGTCCAGGAGTTGCTACTATTATATCTTGCCCTTGTGCAACGGCCTGTTTTTGTGTATTGATATTAGTGCCGCCATAAACACCTAAAACTCTAATATTTATGTATGCAGCCAACTTCTCTACCTCTTCTACAACCTGAACTACCAGTTCACGTGTAGGCACTAAAATAAGAACTCTTGGGTTTTCTTGAGTAGAGAATTTTAAATGACGCAAAATGGGTAACATGTAAGCAAAGGTCTTACCTGTACCAGTCTGAGCAATACCAACAACATCTTTTCCCGAAGCCACTACATTGTATGCTTGAGCTTGAATAGGTGTTGGTTGAGTAAAACCTAGATCGTTAAGCGCATTGTATAAAGGCGTATTAAGATTTAAGTCCTCAAAAGTTGGTGCATCGTTTTCCATGTTGCAAAAGTAACCCTATTTACAACAATTATTAAAATTAATAACCATATTCAATTAAATCTGGAATCAAATCTAGTGCTTGTTGCTTCCAGTTTTTTTCTGGAGATTCCCAATTTGAATAAGAGATATAACGAGAAAAATCATTGTCTTGAGTGATTGGTTTTCCAATTTGTACAATGGCTAGGTAAGAGGTGTCTTCTTCAGATTCATCCTCAGAAATATAGGTGCAAGAAAAGGCATAATATGCTTTACCGTCCTTAGTGACTTTGCCTAAAGTTTCAATATGATCTGGATAGCTGTAGTCTTCACCAATAAAATCATGTAGAGATAATTTTGCAAAGGATTCTGGTTTTATATACTTTTTTGGAACTCTATTAAACTGATTTATTTTATGGTATCCCCTTAAAATATCCATCCTAGAAGATAGGCTGTCCATTTGATCTTCTAAAAATGTTCGCTCTAAAGGTTGGTTGTTTATAATACGAGCCGTAATTGCTTTTACTTGTAGCCATCTGTTTTTTTCTTCATTGATCATGGCAGAAGTAAAGGCATCAGTTTGCTCATTTTTATATTGAACAGTATTGAGTAGATCCAAATAGGAATAAATTAAATTGTTATAAGTATAATTGGTATCTTCTGACTCGTTTTGTTGTACATCTTGGTATGCCCTCAAGTCTGAGGCAGCATGTTTAAATAATGTGTCAAAATATTCTGCAACAAATGAAGCATCATCATTCTTTTCTTTAATTAACGAAATTGAAATATCTAATACATCTTCTCTATAATGCTGATGGTCTATTAGTTTTATAAAATCTTTGTAGTTAGCATTAGTAAAATCTAACGAATCTCTAAATGGTGTTAAAATCGACCAACCATAGTTATTATCGTTTTCTTCTGGAGGAGAATTAAGCAAAAGTGTCTTGTATATGTTTAATCTGTTTTCATTTTTTAAATGAGGAATAGTTGTAATAATCGATGCTTTAATTGTTTCTGATGAAGATGGATTGATATATAACTTTTGTAACACTTCTAATGTAGTGCTATCATTAACATTAGCTAACTCATCAATGATTTTAACTTTTACAGCATTGTTTCTTATGACGTTAGTATAGTTGATTTTAAGTTCATTGTGTAATTTTGAAACATCGGCTTTTGGTTCAAATTCATAATAATTGAAAGCACCTAAAGCATCGTTGTAAACAATAGTGTCATTTGATTTTAAATGTGCTAGTATAGCATCAGTCTTTGAAGCGTAATAGTCGAAAGTTGTCTCAGTTTTAGCAGGTTTGAACGACTTGAAGATCGAATCGCTTAAAGCGCTGTTCAATTCTTCTTTACCAGCGTAAAGCGACATGAAAAATAAGTGTTTATCATTTAGCCACATTTGGTGTCGCGTGGTGATTTTTGTCTCGTTATTTTGTAAAAGTAATTCTACAGCATCAGTATTAGCTATTTTTATTTCTTTTTTGCTTAGTATAGTATCGTTCCAATTCTTAATAACGTCAATATTGGTATCATAAAACGTCTGCATATCTGTAATTTTAAAATACGGTTTTAACTCACTATATCCAAACTGATATACACCACCAGTGTTAGGGTTTTTTGCAAAATAATCTGCTGATCCTTTTAAATAAGAATCATTATAATCTACGGTGTCAATTGTAGATGTTCTGTCTTCAAAGAATAAGGTTTCAAAACTTTCACCTTCAGGACTAAAACGGATCGTTTCAGATGGAAGATATGGCTCAAACTTGAATTCAGTAAAAAATGGATGATCTCTAGTTACTTTTTCAGAGGCAACTAATTTTTGTTTGAGTAATAAGTAAGTTCTATTTCCTCTAAAGTATACTCTACAAATTGTATGGTATTGGTCGTCAATTAATAGTTCGTATTCTTTTCCTTCATAGCCATCTAAATAAATAGTCTTTGGTTCAGCGACTAAGCTAGCTTTACCAGTTAGAGAATTTTCCATTTCTATGAAACTTGTTTCAGGATCTTCCATATAGTATCCTGCTGGTAAGTCGTTATATCTAAAGAGGTAATTATCATTATTATTAAAATCTGATGATAAGTACATGTTCAGTTTATAAGGTTCACCATTTTCATCTATAGGATTAGGCACTTCTCTAGAGATGTCTTGTGGCTCAATTGGTATTGGTAATGAAAAAGCACCTTTGTCATTTTTATAAACTATAGGTGATTTTGCTTCAAGAGGTTCAGGAGCATTTATTCTTAAAGAATTAAAAAAGGTATCAATATCTTTAGAAGTCATCTTTGCTTCTACATCTTCAACAGATAAATAACACATAATATCATTTTTAAGGGTAATCTGTGAACGCATCATATTCACTTCGTTGACCTTTATTTGTATTTGATATTTTAAACCTCCTTTGTATGGAATTTTCTCTTTATCGATGAGTTTGCCATTAATATTGTTTATGGTATTGGTAATAAAATCGTCAATTATAGTTTGGTTCTCTTTCTTATTATTTAATTGTCTAAAATCTAAAGCAAAGAATGAAAACACGGTTTTTGCATTTGGTTTACTGTAGCTATAAATTGTAAAAGATTCATATTCATCATTATAATTAGGAGCTTCGGGTAATTGTAATGTGAATCCTAATTTGCTATCCTCATGTGTATACCATTGAAAAGCATACGTATTAATGCTCAATGCAAATAGAAAGAAACAGAATTGATTAAATTTTAAAAGGGATAATGTTCTAGAGTTCATAAATAAGTAGATAAAATAATAATGGTCTTGTAATGCAATTTTATTCTGAATATATGATAGTTTCTTAATACATTTGAAAGATTAAGAATATCATCTTATTTTGAGGAGAATACAAACGCATCACATCAATAATGTTGAGCAATATAAACAAAAATTATTGTTTTGGAGTCAACAGTTCTATGAAGTTGTATGGCTAGATTCTAATAGCTACGAACATAATTATTCTAATTATGATGCTGTATTAGCAGTGGATGCATTTACCAGTTTTCAAACAGATTACTACAATGCTTTTGAGCAGTTAAAAGACTACCAATCGGTGACTAAAGACTGGATTTTTGGATATCTGTCCTATGATCTTAAAAACGACTTAGAAGCGTTGACTTCTAACAATAATGATGTATTATGTTTTCCTGAACTGTATTTTTTTCAGCCTAAACGATTATTTTTAATAAAAGGTAATACCGTAGAAATGCATTATATAAATGTTGTGGCTAACGAAATAGATCAGGATCTTAAGGCAATAGAAAAGATTAATGTTTCTGAAGAATTATCAGAGCACACTGAAGATCAAATTAAAATCAAATTACGCATTCATAAAGATGATTATTTTAAAAAAGTGAACGAAATGTTAGCCCATATTTATAGAGGCGATATTTATGAAGCTAATTTTTGTCAAGAATTTTATGCCGAAAACACAACACTTAATCCAATAGTAACTTACCAAAAGCTTAACGGAATATCCAAGCCACCTTTTGCAACTTTTTTAAAGGTTTATGACAAGTACTTGATGTCTGCATCACCAGAACGCTATCTTAAAAAAGAAGCTCAGAAAATAATTTCGCAACCTATAAAAGGTACAGCAAGACGCTCGAAAGATAGTAATGAAGACGAAATTTTGAAGCTAAGATTGGCTAAAGATGAGAAAGAGCGTAGTGAAAATGTAATGATTGTAGATCTAGTACGTAACGACCTTTCAAGAACAGCGACCAGAGGAAGTGTTATAGTAGAAGAGTTTTGTAAAGTGTATAGTTTTGAACAAGTGCATCAAATGATCTCAACTGTCGTTTCAAATGTAAATAGCAGTACACATCCTGTTGATATTATTAAAACCACATTCCCAATGGGAAGCATGACAGGAGCACCAAAGCTATCTGCTATGAAAATTATAGAAAACTTAGAGGTAACTAAGCGCGGTTTATATTCAGGAACAGTAGGTTATTTTACACCTAATAATGATTTTGATTTTAATGTAGTGATTAGGAGTATTCTTTACAACAGTACACACAAATATATATCTTACTCTGTTGGAGGCGCTATTACTGCAAAAAGTGATCCTTTAAAAGAATACGAAGAATGCTTAGTGAAAGCCAAAGCTATGCGTGAGGTTCTAGAAAATTAGCTAGTAAATAAACATTTAAAGATTTACCTTTGAATTCGTGCTAGAAAAATTCAAAAATCATATCAACCAGAAGTTTAAGTTCTTAACTGAGAGTAGAAGTATTATTGCTGTTTCTGGCGGATTAGATAGCGTAGTGCTTACGTATTTGTGCCATGAGCTTGATTTTAACTTTGCATTAGCGCACTGTAATTTCAATCTTAGAGGAAATGAGAGCGATGAAGATGAAATTTTCATGGTTAATCTGGCAAATCAATTAAATATTGAAATTTTTAGTGAAAGCTTCCATACAAAAGATTATGCTAAATTAAATAAATTGTCAACACAAATGGCTGCTCGTGAGTTACGTTACAATTGGTTTTACGACTTAGCCGAAAATTTAAACTTCAATTATATTCTAACAGCACATCATGCAGATGATAATTTAGAAACATTTCTAATCAATTTATCTAGAGGAACTGGTATAAATGGACTTACTGGTATTCCTGAAATAAACGATAAGTTAGTTCGTCCATTATTGCCATTTACAAGAGAAGAAATTGAGGAGTATGCTAAAGCCAATCATCTAAGATGGAGGGAAGACAGTAGCAATGCGTCTGATAAGTATCTTCGTAATAAATTAAGACATCACGTCATTCCAGCCCTTAAAGAAACACATCCAGAATTACTAGTTAATTTCAAAACAACTCTAGACCACCTTAATGATACAGCAGATATCGTTGAAGAAAGTTTAAATGCTGTTGCGAAACGAGCAATTGATTTTATAGATGAATCTCAAATAAAATTTAAAGTTTCAGAGTTTAAAAAAGTGAATAATCCTAAAGCGTATTTATTTGAAATGTTTAAATCATATGGTTTTACCCAGTGGACAGATATTGTAGATTTGTTAGAAGCACAATCTGGTAAACAAGTTTTATCAAACTCACATCGTTTAATTAAAGATAGAGCGCACCTTATTTTAACAGATTTAACTTCAGAAGCATCAGAATCTTTTTTAATAAAAGCCAATGCTAAAGAGTTTCAAACACCAAAAGGCATTTTATTTTTTGATGAAGCTGATGCAATATCTCAGCATTCTAGTACCACTATTTATGTTGACAAAGCTGGTATTCAGTTCCCATTAATAGTTAGAAAATGGAAAGATGGTGACGTTTTTTTTCCAATTGGAATGAAAGGCAAAAAGAAACTCAGTAAATATTTTAAAGATGAAAAATTCTCTTTAGTAGATAAAGAGAACACGTGGCTGTTATGTTCAAATAATGACATTGTATGGATCATTGGGAAACGAGCAGATAACCGCTTTAAGGCATCACGTGAAACCACTGAAATTTTAAAAATCACACTCGATTAATTATAGCGTTTTAATGAAAAGAATACAAGGTCAAATCGTAAACATTAAGAACAAATATATCTATAAAGGAGAAGTCGTTATTGATAACGGGAAAATAATAGCTATAGAAAAAAAAGACCATGATATCAAACATTACATACTCCCAGGTTTTATTGATGCGCATATTCATATTGAAAGTTCTATGTTAGTGCCAAGTGAGTTTGCTAGAATAGCTGTAAATCATGGAACAGTCGCTACAGTTTCTGATCCTCATGAAATTGCAAATGTTCTGGGTGTTAAAGGCGTAGATTTTATGATCAACAATGGTAATCAAACCCCTTTTAAATTTAATTTTGGTGCGCCATCCTGTGTGCCTGCTACATCATTTGAGTCTGCTGGAGCAATTATAGATTCCGACGATATAAAGGAACTCATGTCTAGATCAGAAATTAAATACCTTGCAGAAATGATGAATTATCCTGGTGTTTTATTCAATGACGAAGACGTACTTAAAAAAATAGCTTGGGCAAAGCATTACAAAAAGCCAGTTGATGGTCATGCGCCAGGAGTTATTGGCGATAACATAACCAAGTATATTAATGCTGGAATTTCAACAGATCATGAGTGCTTTACTTATGAAGAAGGTTTAGAGAAGCTTCAAAAAGGGATGAAAATACTCATACGAGAAGGAAGTGCAGCTAAAAATTTTGAAGCATTAATAGGTTTATTACCAGAGTACGCTACTCAAATGATGTTTTGTAGTGATGATAAACATCCAGATGATTTACTAATAGGTCATATCAATCAACTCTGTGCAAGAGCAATTAAGAAAGGTATAGATGTGTTCAAAGTATTGCAAGCAGCTTGCGTCAATCCAGTTGAACATTATGGCTTAGATGTTGGGTTATTAGAAGTTGGAGATGCTGCTGACTGTATAGTTGTAGATAACTTAAAGGACTTTAAAGTACTACAAACTTATATAGATGGAAAGTTGGTTAGTGAAAATGGCAAATCGATGATCGAGTCTACCAGTTTTGAAACTCTTAACAATTTTAATACCAAGAAGAAATCTATTTCTAATTTTAAAATTGCGCCAAAAACAAAGCGTATAAGAGTTATTGAAGCCATAGAAGGTCAGTTAGTTACCAATGAATTAATAAAAGACGCTACTATTGAGAATGATAATCTCGTTTCTAATGCAACATCAGATATTTTAAAAATGACTGTGGTTGATCGATACAATGATGATGATCCAGCGATAGCATTTATTAAAAACTTTGGTTTGAAAGAAGGCGCAATCGCTTCATCTGTTGGCCATGATTCACACAATATCATTGTAGTTGGTGTTTCTGATGAAATGATTTGCAAAGCTGTTAATCTTATTATTGAAAATAAAGGTGGTATTTGTGCAGTTACAGAAAATGAAGTACAAATAGTTCCGTTGCCTGTTGCTGGAATTATGAGCGATCAAGATGGAGAGACAATTGGCAAGCACTATGCCAAATTAGATGCAATGGCTAAAGAGCTTGGTAGTACTTTAAATTCACCTTACATGACATTATCGTTTATGGCATTGCTTGTTATTCCTGCTCTAAAATTGAGTGATAAAGGACTGTTTAATGGTGACACTTTCAAGTTTACTAGTTTACAAGTATAAATTCACAACACCTATGCCAATAATAGAATCGACCTACAAACCACCTTTTCAATTTAAAAACGGATTTATTGCCACTATATATTCTGGATTATTTCGTAGAATTAAGAACTTAGAGCAAAAACGAGAACGTATAGCAACTCGTGATAACGATTTTTTAGACTTGGATTGGAGTTATTCTGAAAGAAAATCTGACGCAGTTATCATTTTACTTCACGGATTAGAAGGTCATGCACAACGACCTTATGTCACAGGAGCAGCAAAATTATTTAACCAAAATGGAGTAGATGCAGTTTGTGTCAATTTTAGAGGATGCAGTGGCGAAGGTAACCGATTTTATTATAGCTACCATTCAGGAGCTACTAACGATCTTGATGATGTAGTTAAACATTGCATTGAAGAAAAAGGTTATTCAAAACTATATATTAAAGGCATCAGTTTAGGTGGAAACATTACGCTTAAATATTTAGGCGAAGGCAGAGTTGTACCAAACGAAATCAAAGCAGCTATAGCTATTTCTGTACCTGTTCATCTCAATGGTTCTGCAATAGAATTGCATAAATTGAAGAATAAAGCGTTTGCCATTCGGTTTAAAAAGCATCTGGTCGATAAACTAAAATTGAAACTCAAACAATTCCCTGATCAAATCACTGAGGAAAAGATCAATTCAATTAAAACCTTAAGAGATTTTGATGAGGTATACACCTCGCTAGCACATGGTTTTAAGAATGCCTCAGCGTATTATGAAAAATCTAGTAGTTTACAATTTTTAAAAAACATAAAAGTACCTACACTACTAATCAATGCCTTAAATGATTCGTTTTTATCTCCAGAATGTTTTCCAGTAAAAGAAGCCAAGCAAAATGAAAACTTATATTTAGAAATGCCTAAACATGGTGGTCATGTTGGGTTCATTCAGAAGAATAATGTCTATTATAATGAAAAAAGAGCTTTAACGTTTGTTAAGAAATTAACGTAATAATTCTTTTGGGAAACCATCCACAGTTATTTGCCAAAGCTCTGGTAGTAGAAAGTACACAAATAGTGTGACTATTATAATTGAGATGAGATTCATTACAATACCTTTGCTTACCATATCTGGAATTCGTAAATAACCAGAACCAAATACAACCGCGTTAGGAGGGGTTGCTACAGGAAGCATAAATGCACACGATGCAGCTACAGCTGCACCTACCATTAGAACAAATGGATGGATATCAACACTAAGTGCCATAGGTGCTAAAACAGGTAAAAGCATAGCAGTAGTTGCTAGGTTTGATGTGATCTCAGTTAAGAAGTTGACAGCCGCTACTAATATTAGAATTAGAATAATAATGGTCATGCCTTGTAGAGAAGCCATTTGGTTTCCTAGCCAAGCTGCAAGACCACTAGTTTCAAAACCTTTGGCTAGCGCCATGCCACCTCCAAAAAGAAGGATAATTCCCCAAGGTAGCTTTACGGCTTCATTCCAATTAATAAGGTTCTCGTTTTTATTTTTTGAAGGAATCAAAAACAATATGATGGCGAAGAAGATAGCAATAATGGTATCGTCAATAGCTGGGAGAATACGCTTTAATATAAATGATCTTGTAATCCAGCAAAATGCAGTGAGTGCAAAAACGAGCGCTACCGCTTTTTCTTCATAATTAATGTTTCCTAAGGTTTTTAACTGATGTTTAATTTCAGCTTTGCCACCAGGAAATTGGGTTTGTTTAAATGTAAATGCATAACGTGTAAGGTACTTCCAGCAAATAAATAAGAGTAATAATGAAATTGGAAAGCCAAACATAAACCATTGTGAAAAAGTAATCTCATAACCATAAGTATCTGAAACTATGCCAGCCAAAACTAAGTTTGGTGGTGTGCCAATAAGAGTGGCAATACCACCAATTGATGCGCTGTAGGCAATAGCAAGCATTAGCGCTTTACCGAAAATTTGATTCTCATTTTCAAGTGTATCAGGATTATCTTTTAATTGCTTGATGATAGCAATACCAATTGGTAACATCATCACTGACGTAGCTGTATTTGAAATCCACATGGATAAGAATGCCGTAGCAATCATAAAACCCAAAATAATTTTTCGAACATCACTACCAATAATATGGATGATATTTAATGCGATACGTTTGTGAAGTTTCCATTTTTCGATAGTAATAGCAATAACAAAACCGCCTAGATAAAGAAAAACATATTTATGACCAAAAGCACTTGTGGTATTTGACAGATCCATCCCACCAGATAAAGGAAACAAGATTATAGGTAATAAAGCAGTTACAGCAATAGGAATGACTTCGGTAATCCACCATGCAGCTACCCAAGCTGTAGATGCTAATACTGCATTACCCTCAGTTGAAAGACCATCAGGCTTAAAGAATAAGATTATAACAATAAATAGTGTTGGTCCAAGTAAGAGACCAATACGTTTTTTTAAACTCATTTATGCTTTCAATTAAAGCCCTAAGATATATAAATTTGAGGTAGTTACTATTTTTTGAATAAATGACACTATGATCCAGTCTTGTGTTTTAGGTACGTTTTTATAATTCTTAAAGATTAAATGCAAGTTGTAAATCTTTTTTGTAATTTTAAGTTCTTCCTAAGAATACTAATTAATAGAGTTATTAATCTTAAAATCAATAAACATGAAAAGTATTGATACTATTAATGGTATTGCTTTGCATTATGCAAGACTGCCTCAACACCCTTATGGGACTCGTGGAATTCAGCGTACATTTAAAATCGAAGAGCATTTTTTAGAAGCTTTAGAAGCAGCATTAGAAGAGGTTTTTGATCATTGTCCTTTAGGAAAACCAGACGTCATCACTACAGCTGGTATCCTTGTTGATAAGCCAGGGCAGCATGGTCATGGAAAAGCCTTTGATTTAGATGCTATTTTCTGGCAAGACCAAACACTAATCACTCAAAATTTTTTGCATGATAAAGAGTTATATTTAGGTATAGAATCCTTTTTGCGGAAGCATTTTGGCATTGTTCTTAATCATTTTTATCCTAATCATCAAGATCATTGGCATGTTGATCAAAGTGTCAATGTAGATTATCATGAATCTTCTAAATCAGAAACACTATACTTACAAATGGTCTTAAAGTATATTTACGGAAAACCTGTTATTATTGACGGAGTTTCAGGACCACAGACCAGAGGTTTTACTAAAGAGGTCTTTAATAGGCTCAATATAAATACACCAATAACAACAAAGGTTAATTATTTAAAATTTTTAGACCTTACTGGAAAAATAGCATTTGAACTTAGTAAAGAAACGGTAACCCCTAAGCAACTATTAGAAAACTTGGAAGCAGTTGTCGACAATTTACCGTTAGATAATAGACATCAAGTAAGTCAAGCTTTAAACTCCTTTTTAGATCATAATGAAACAGCATCATGGCTTGGTGGAATAGATCATGAACATGATCTAGATGAAATTATAGATAGTATTATTAGCTAAAGAAACTATTCAACAAGTACATGGATCATAAACTAGAGCCTACAGTAAAATCGAAAGTAGATATGCCTAAGCAGTATACAGTTTATAACTGTCATACGCATACGTTTACTATAGATCATGTGCCCAATAATTTTGGTAAAAAGATATTGCCTTTATTCTATCAAGTGATTACCATGAAGGTGGTTAAATGGTATTACTTGAATTTAACGTTTCGAAATAGAAAATACAGACGTTTTTTGCACAAGTGCAAAAAGGTAAAATATTTCATTATAGCTATTTTAAAGTTTACACACATCTTGTATTGGTTGTACACGTTGATATTGTTTTTGTGCAATTGGATATTCAAAATGTTAATCAATATTTTAGCTTTAAGCAATCTTTTTAGTGCTCAAAGCAAAGCGGCATTCAAGCGATTTTCTACTATTGGTCGCTATGCTACTTACGTCGACTCTGGTCAAGGTAAAGTCTTCGATTTGTTAGAGAAAACGTATGGCCCCGACACCAGATTTGTTGTATTGCCAATGGATATGGATTATATGGAAGCAGGAAAGTCTACATACAATTATATGCAACAACTCGATGAATTGTTGAAAGTGAAATCTAATAATAGGGGACAAATACTTCCTTTTGTGTTTGCAGACCCAAGAAGAATCATTGATAAGAAAATCAATATAAATGGGTTTTCTTATGAGAATTATATTAAAAAAAACCTTTCAAATCATAAATTTAATGGCATCAAGATGTATCCTGCTCTAGGGTATTACCCCTTTGATAAAAATTTAATTGAAACCTTTAGGTTTGCTCAAGAGCATCAAATTCCAATCATAACACATTGTATAGAAGGCACTGTGTTTTATAGAGGAAAGAAGAAAAAAGAATGGAGAAATCATCCGATTCTTACTTATAAAGATGATAAGCTTATTAAGCCTTTGCCTCTTCCACAAACAAAGAATTACGAATTCACCACAAATTTCACACACCCATTAAATTACCATTGCTTATTAGATAAGACGCTATTAAGTAACTATTTGGGAGAAGAGACCGATTTGAGTAAACTAAAAATATGTTTAGCTCATTTTGGAGGAACTAAAGAATGGTTACGTTATATAGAAGACAGCTGGATTAACTATAACAATAAAATTTCTAAAGTTTCTAAAATAGATTATCAAAACAGTAAATATAAAAACACATTAACCCATGGTAATAAGAGAACTATATGGTGGAATGCAAGCTGGTTATCAATTATCTATGACCTTATGATAGCCTATGAAGGTGTATATACAGATATTAGCTTTATCGTTTTTAATGAAGAACTGTTTCCACTTTTAAAATATTTGTTAGAAGATGATAAAGTAAAGCATAAAATTCTATTTGGTACCGATTACTACGTTGTAGCTCAAAAAAATACTGAAAAAGCATTGTATCTTAATCTTAGAAGCTATATAGGCGAAGAGTTGTTCTATATGATAAGTCACGTCAATGCCAAGCGATTTTTGAGTACTTCCTTTAAAACATTTTGATTTTATAGAATATTGTCTATTTTTGAGTAAATATTCTACATATGCTCAAAAAAGTATTCGGTAGTGCTGTCTTTGGTGTTGAAGCAACTACAATAACAGTTGAGGTCAATGTCGATTCTGGTATTGGTTATCATTTAGTAGGTCTTCCAGATAATGCTATTAAAGAGAGTAACTTTCGAATTGCAGCTGCTCTTCAAAATAACGGTTATAAGATTCCTGGGAAGAAGATCATCATTAATATGTCTCCAGCCGATTTACGTAAAGAAGGTTCTGCCTACGATTTAACCTTAGCAATTGGTATTCTTGTGGCTACAAAGCAAATAAAAGCTAATCGTTTGGAAGAATATCTCATTATGGGCGAGTTATCTCTAGATGGTAATTTGCAACCTATAAAAGGAGCTTTGCCTATAGCGGTAAAAGCTAGTTCAGAAGGTTTTAAAGGATTTATTCTTCCAAAACAGAATGCTAAAGAAGCAGCTATTGTTGATGGTTTGGATGTGTTTGGGGTTGATAATATTAGACAGGTTATAAATTATTTTGATAATGATGAACCTATAGAAAAAACAATTATAGATACTAAAGAAGAGTTCTATAAAAATCTAAATTTTCCAGAGTTTGATTTTAGTGATGTCAAAGGGCAAGAAAGTATTAAACGTTGCATGGAAATCGCTGCGGCTGGTGGTCATAATATTATTTTAATTGGACCACCAGGTTCTGGAAAAACAATGTTGGCTAAACGATTACCAAGTATTTTGCCTCCTATGACTTTACATGAAGCATTAGAAACGACTAAGATACATTCTGTTGTGGGTCGTGTTAAAGCACATTCAGGTTTAATGGCTCAGCGTCCGTTTAGAAGTCCGCATCATACCATATCAAATGTCGCTTTAGTAGGAGGAGGAAGTTACCCACAACCTGGAGAAATATCGTTGTCTCATAATGGTGTCCTGTTTCTAGATGAGTTACCAGAATTTAAGCGTGAGGTTTTGGAGGTTATGCGCCAGCCTTTAGAAGATAGAGAGGTAACTATATCTCGAGCTAAATTTACAGTAACCTATCCATCATCTTTCATGTTGGTAGCAAGTATGAATCCAAGTCCTGGTGGTTATTTTAATGATCCAAATGCACCAGTGACCTCATCTCCAGCAGAAATGCAACGCTACTTGAGTAAGATATCTGGTCCTTTGTTAGATCGAATTGATATTCACGTAGAAGTAACACCAGTGCCTTTTGATAAACTATCAGATAAGCGAAAAGGAGAATCATCTGTAGCTATTAGAAAACGAGTCACTAATGCCAGAGCAATTCAAACAAAACGTTTTGCTAATTCAGAGCATGTGCATTATAATGCACAAATGACTACTAAACAAATTAGCGCCTTTTGTGCTCTTGATGAGAGTTCTTTAACACTATTAAAAACTGCTATGGAACAACTAAGCTTGTCGGCAAGAGCTTATGATCGTATTTTAAAAGTCTCAAGAACTATTGCCGATTTAGAAGCGTCTGACCATATCAAAGGCGCGCATATCTCCGAAGCCATTCAATACAGAAGTATGGATAGAGAAGGTTGGTTAGGTTAAATTATTCTTTGATAAAATAATTAGTGTCGTCATCTAGGCGCTTCCAATCTTTAGTGTTAATATCATAGCTATAAGGTACAGAAGCAATTTTAGTTTTATTTGCAGATTCAAAAGTCATAATAGTACCTAATCTGTTTAAGTACATATAAGACTTTTCAGATATAGGTAATAATTCAGCTTTTGGTAGATCTACATTGTCGCCTTTTCGTTTATAATAGAATTTGCCATCTTCTAGCCAAAATTTTCTTGGACCATAATTACCAGAATAAGCCTTATTTTGGGCATTTAAACTATCAGTACTTTTAGTTTTAATATAGTTAAGATGTTTAAGTATATTTGCTAAATAACTGTGCTCAGGATTATTTTTAAAAGCTACGCTGTAAAGCTGTTCAGCTTCAACCATATTCCCTTTTTCATAGGCTTGATTAGCTAGTTCAATGCTAGAATCCATTTTCCAATATAGAGTTGTGTAAGTATTTAGCCTATTAAATTGTGATACCGATAATGCATAGGTTTTACCTGCACTATTTTTAACCAAATCGCATTTATAAGTTTGATTTCTAATAAAGCCACTCGCAATACTTTTAGGTCCTGCTGGTATAAAGGTAGTCATACGTTGGTTTTTGATATACTGTATTAGCCGATCACCTTCTATCCATAGTTCCATAATTTGTTCATTGCTGCCAGACCTGTAGGTACCAACAAATTTTTGTAAATCTTTGATTGTTGGCGAATTGTTTTTTAAGTAGTTTACTACTGTGTCGTATACTTGACTTCTATTAGAATTACCTGGATATTGTAATTTAATGTCTTCTAATAAAGTTTCTGCAGCTTTGATGTCGCCTTTTAGAAGTAAGGGTTGTAGTTTAACATAAGAAAGGTTGGGATTTATAACTTCGTAAGTTTCAATAGCATCAATTAATAATTCGTCTTCACCACTAACTAAAGCAGCTCCAGCTAAATTCATACCTTCCTCTGGGCCTGGGTCTTTATCAAAAAGCTGCTCAGATTTTTTAAAATAAGCATCTACCTGTCTGGTTTCACCGTAGATAGAAAACAGAATTTGATTGTAAAAGTAATTGTTTGGATCAACTTCCAACTGTAGTTTTACTAGTTTTTCTGCTTCATCATAATTTTCATAAGCCAAGTTTCTTTGAATATACACTTCCAACTGTTTCTGTAAAGGAAGTTTGTTTCTCAAAGCATATGCCTTATCTATAATATCTTGAGTTTCCAATTTACCTCTATTGTATAATGTAGATCGCTTGGCATTTTCTAAATAAGCTAGAGCAAATGTATTGTCGATACTATATGCTTTGCTATAATCATCATTTGCAAAAGCCTCAATCGCTGGCATCGAGCTACTCATAAACTCATTTAGTGGCAGATCGATATAACGAATTGAATTGCGCTCTACAAAACCAGCTTGCGCAGTTATAAACACACTAATATCATCTAATAATTCTAAAAAGTTTGGTCCTTTAAATGTTTGTTCTTTTAATGTTTTTCCATTGCTTGATTTGCGGATAGAAGTTGTGATTTCAAAATCATCTCCATTTTTTTTGAACGTACCATCTACATAAAAATCATAAAACAAAGACGCTTCTCGTATTTTTGATGTTGTTGTGGTTACATATAAAAAATCTGGACTTAAACTTTTGTTTTGTAGCAAATCTTCGTGTAATAATTTACCAATACCATAATGCATCCATGATATTGTGCTATCATTGTCTATTTGCTCAAATGTATAAATTGGAATACCAATTCTAAATTCTTCTTTAGTAATAGTTTTGGTCTCTACCTCACCCAAATCGTTTTCATAGGTTATGTTCTTAGTTGTAGCACCTAAATCACTATTTCCAAAACCAAAGTATAGCGTGATAATTAGTAAAACAATATTCAAAGGGAAAATGATCTTCTCTCTAAGTTTTAGTATGCGTTTATTAATTCGATCTTGGTGATATAAGTAGATTGCTAAAGAAGGAATAATACCAATAAATACCCATAGTAGTACATCAACCCAATACGGAGAAATATTGTATCGGTTCAAGATCCAGTCCACAAATTGTAAAAATGTCCACGCAGCAACAAGATAAGCTGCAAGAATCTTTAAGGTTTTCACCCATTTTTTTTGCTTTTTAGTTTCTGTAGACATGGTTTTGAAGTTTTGCTATCACTAATTCAAAAATAGACTATGGCTTTTTATAAGTTTAAATATAAGTAGTATTTACAGTATTTGTAAGTGAATACTTCTAAAATATACCAAACTGTAAATTTAAACTGTTTTTTTATTTTTCAAATTAAAATTTATTCTATTGAAATTCATAGTGTAGCATTCATTATAACTCTTCAGAAAGTTTATTTAGAACAACGTTCAAAGGGATTTGAGTTGAAGCTTTACAATTATATGTTATTGTAGAATCAAAAGTTCCATTTTCAAAGAATTTGTTTGAAGGGCTTCCGCCACCACAAAAATCATAATATTGGCAAGTATCTATACACTTTTTTACTCCAGAAGTAATGTCTCTATATATTTGCTTGAAAGCTGTGTTACTTAACATCTCATTAATATTATTCATAGAAAATATATTTCCAAATAGAAAATCATTGAAATCTTTAGATTTCTGTCCCATTAATTCAGGAGAAAATGTTGATAAATTACCTTCTACATCAACAGAAAGTATTTTAAATGGTGTTATTTCTTGACCGTTTATATATCTTTTATCTAAAGCTTTTTTATCTAAATCTGCATATAATATTCTCTTTTTCACCCTATCTAACTCTCTAATATATAGCGGATCTTTATCATTTAATTGTTTGTTATATAAAGTATTAAAGAAATTAAACACCTTGTTTTTATTATAGTTTTCAATAAAACTACTTTTAGTGTTTGAGCCTTCTATTTCTTCTATATTTAATCCTAGTCTACTTATTCCTAAGGCCTTAAAGAAATCGTATAATTCATCTGCTTTATCAATGGATTCTTTAGTTATAACTGCAATTACATGAAAGTCAATATCATTGTCGCGAAGAATTTTAAGAGACTTATTTAATGTGTTATAAGTTCCTTTACCTGATCTAGTAATTCTATTAACATCATTAATTGTTTCTGGACCATCTATACTTAGACCTAAATTGATGTTTTGTTTCTTGAAAAAGCGAACCCAATTTTTATTAATTAACAACCCATTTGTTTGGAAAGAATGCTTAACAGTTATAGGTTTATTTTTTAATGCTTTTGAAATAGTATCAAAAAAGGTTTTGTATTGCTCTATTGGTATAACTAATGGCTCTCCACAATGCCATACAATACTAAGTTCTTTTCCTATGAGATTACTAGTTAATAATAGATCAATGGTTTTTTTTATGGTTTCGGTACTTATAACTCTCTTGTCTAGCCTATTTGGAAGATAGCAATATCGACAATCTATATTACAAAATGGAGTGCCTTGAAAAATTAGAAGATCTAAAGATTCTGAGACCATGCTA
This sequence comes from uncultured Psychroserpens sp., assembly GCF_947503375.1. GTDB lineage: Bacteria > Bacteroidota > Bacteroidia > Flavobacteriales > Flavobacteriaceae > Psychroserpens. Next base: position 48,925 of record NZ_CANNDQ010000002.1, on the reverse strand, counting down.
ATTCATTACATTTCCCCAATTGTTCCAGTTATCCCAGTTGTCCCAATCACTCCAGTTGTCCCAATTATCCCAATCAGACCAATCAGACCATGGTAAGTCTCTAAAATCGTTGTTTAATGTTTTGGAGGTTCTATTGTTAAATAAATCTTGTAAAACCTTAGAATCTTTATTTTCAACTTTTTTTAGTTTTTCCCTAATATCTTTAACTCTTTCATTTAAATTGTTAGAGGTGTTATCAGTATTTATATGACCAAATGAGACAAATGGGATTAACGATAAAATAAATGAGGCAAGTTTTCTAAAATTCTTCATACGAATAAGTTAGGCTGCTATTATAAGTTTAATAGTAATAGTAAATATACTTATTTCGTGGTTTAATACCAAAATACCCTCTAGCTGTTATACTAATATCTATAGATTTACTATTTAGAGAACTTCCGTCGTGAAATAAATTTTCAGTAGGTGCTATATAAGCTTCAAATGGCTTAAGTTCAATTCTGAAGAGCTTATAGTTTGGGTTTGCTTCCAAAAAGAAATAAATTCTATTATAATGATCTGGTGTACCTATGTTTAAAGAAGAAAATGGCTTTGCTCTTAATTCATCTATTCGCTTATTCATGAATAGAAAATAACGATGTTCTTTTCCTAAATTAATACAGATTCTATTTCTTACTTTTCCTCGGTCTTGGGATGAAGCTTTTTCCCAACTATCAATATGCAAGCCTATTTTTTTTCCTTCATTAGTAGTTAATGTAGATTGGTTACTTTGTTTTTGACTAATGTTATGAATATCAATATGATCTTTTTTAAGCATAAAACTTTTAAGATATTTGAGCGTAAATAAATGCAGTTTTTGGTTTTCATTTAGCTCTCTTAATGTATATGCTTTTAACAATGCTTCTGCTTTTTTTCTATAAGAATTAGATGTTTTAAAAAAGCCTATGGTTTGAAACTCTTTTGGTGGTTTTTTGTCAATTAATAGTTTAAGCTCATTATCTGTAAGTTGCCTCCATAGATGGTCTTGAGGATAGTAATTATTATCATCCAAATTTTTTTTCACGGTTGTGGTCATTATGCGATCATTTAATTGATTTTTTAAATTCCATGAAAAAACAGTAATACCTTTTTCTAAGTTCATATTACATTATAATAACTGTGCCCAATAAGTGTAAGTTTTTATGTGATATTTTTTATTTTAAAAAAGACTTTTTATTTAGATTTTATACTAAAAAAGTGTTATATGCCTTCTGTTGTTTGAGAAGTAGTATTCTCAATTTCAGAAAAGCCTGTGTTATCAATATTTATTTGGTTTATTGGGTATACATATAATATGTATAAATAAAAGAAAGCAATAGATACGCATAAGATTAGTAACCCTATTATCGAAGAATTTATCTTCACACCATTAGTTAGAGATAATTCAATTTCAGTTTTATCTAAAATTGGGGAACTGTCTTCAGAACTGCTGTCGGTTGATGCTGTTTTTTTATTCAAATGGTTAATAGACTGTTTGAATTGAATACCTGAAAAGACGAGACCGCATAAAACTATTATAATTACAGTAAAGAAGATTAATTTTGTCGAAAATAACTGCCAGTCAAATGTTTGTTTCCTGTGGTCTAGGTTTTCAGTAAAATACTGAACATATTGACTTTCAAAATATTTTTCTTTAGCAATTTCATATTTTAGTCTAGCAACTTCGTTCAAATCACTGTAGTAGTCAACTGAATCTGTCAAAGAAGTTTTTTGGTTTTTGGTGAATTGTTCGAATTTTTGTGTAGCTTCACTAGAATCTTGACTTAAGACACTGGTAGATGAAAACATGATTAAAAAGCATGTAGATATTATTATTAAACTGTATGATTTTTTAATTTGAACTAACATTGTATTCACTGTTTAGAAATTTTAAGAATTTTTTTCTAAAAATAAACCGCTTTGAGTCGGTAGTTATATTTTTATTTTGTTCTAACTTAAGATAGTCTTTATATGTCATTCCTATAATAATATGTTGATTTTCGTTGATTAACTTTTTAATTGTTTCTAAATAAGTTTTAGAATCTTTAGATAGATTTCCTGTTCTTGTTGGGAAAATATCTATATCGCTAGCTATGCCTCTACATGTTAGGCTAAGCTTTTTTTCATTACGAAGCTTATTTATGTTTTCTGTTTTTTTGTTTTCACTTAGGCTCGATAGATCATCACAGAACATTTGAGAGAAATCAAGTTTTATAACTTCATTATCAATGGTAATTGAAAGTTTTTGAGACTCTAAAAGCCTAACTTTTTCTATGTAATTTTCTGAGTTTAATAAGCTATCGAGTTCAATTACTTCCTGAATGAAAAGATCTCTTTCTTTTTCTGTTTTCTCAAAATCTTTAAATGATGATAATGCGTCTTTCTGCTGACTTAATATATTATTCTGTTGGTTTAATACATTATTGTCATATTTAAATGATTTTGTAGTATTGCAACTACATATCAAATAAAATGCAAATAGAATCAATATTGTTTTTTTCATCCTTTTAGGTTAGATCATTTATAAATATATGATAATTTCTTAAGATTTCATTTATAGATAGTTATTTAAATGAACCATTTTAGGTTATTAGTTTCAGTAAGTATAATTAGAGCTGTTAACAATGATTTATTCAAAGAAGAAAGATGGCTGTTTTTAGTTTAGTATTTGTTGCAACCATAGTATTTGTGATTGAACGCTTCAAAATATACTAAATCGTATATTTAAATTGTATTTTTACTTGTCTAACTTACATAATTCTAAATGAAACCTCATCAAATTTTACTAGCTATATTTTTATTTGTTAGTTGTAATTCATCAGAAGAACAAAAAGTTGAAAACGCTCAAAATAAAATAAAAATCAAGAAAGAATCAATTGCAAAGATTGATTTGTCACAAGCAAATCGCTTAGCAAGTTTGCCAATACATTGTATTCAAACCGAATATCCAAATAAATTGAATCAAGTTATTGGAGGAGGCGAAGATTTAAAAACACCTCAAGAATTGCATCCTGCTTTTTATGGCTGTTTTGATTGGCATTCTGCAGTTCATGGGCATTGGAGCCTGGTGAGTTTATTAAAGCAGTTCCCAGAATTAGAACATGCTGAAAAGATGAAACAGATGTTACTAGAAAATATGTCTAAGACTAATATAGAAAAAGAAGTGTCTTATTTTTTCGGAAAGCATAATACAAGCTATGAGCGAACATATGGATGGGCTTGGTTGCTAAAATTAGCTGAAGAGCTCCACACTTGGGATGATCCAGTGGCTAAGGAATTAGAAATTAATCTGCAACCATTAACAGATTTGATTGTAGGGAAATATTTAGAATTCTTGCCTAAACTAAACTATCCAATTCGTGTAGGAGAGCATACCAATACAGCATTTGGATTATCTTTTGCTTATGACTATGCTAAAACTGTTGAAAACGATCAATTAAAATCTCTCATAGAAAAACGAGCTAAAGATTTTTATTTAAGCGATAATGACTGTCCTTTGAGCTGGGAGCCAAGTGGATTTGATTTTCTCTCACCTTGTCTTGAAGAAGCAGCGCTGATGAAACGTGTCTTGTCTACTGAAGAATTCAAGGCGTGGCTCAACGATTTTCTTCCAAAACTAAAACATGAGGACTTTGCTCTAGATACAGGAAGAGTAAGTGATAGAACCGATGGTAAACTGGTGCATCTGGATGGTGTTAACTTTTCAAGGGCATGGAGCTTAAATGAGATATCAAGAGCGTTACCAGAATATGAACATTTGAAAAACATTGCTAATCAGCATATTAATTATTCATTACCAAGTATTGTTGGTGATAGCTATGAAGGTGGTCATTGGCTAGGAAGTTTTGCTATATATGCTCTAAATTCTGTTGAACGTGATTAAAAAATGGTTCAAAAATATAGGTCCAGGGCCATTAGTTGCAGCAGCTTTCATTGGTCCTGGAACGGTTACAGTTTGTACGTTGGCTGGTGTTAATTTTGGTTATACATTGCTTTGGGCTATGTTATTATCTGTTATAGCTACAATAGTTTTGCAAGAAATGGCAGCACGATTAGGAATTATATCTCAAAAAGGATTGTCTGAAGTTATAAGAACTGAACTAAAACATCCCTTAATAAGAGGGTTGGCAATAGCTTTAATCCTTTCAGCTATAGTAATAGGTAATGCAGCTTATGAAGCAGGTAATATCAGTGGAAGTGTTTTAGGATTAGAGACTATTTTTGGAGATCATAGTTTTAACCTTGGGATATTAAAACTAAATGTTTTTAGCTTATTTGTTGGACTCATAGCCTTTGTAATACTATACATTGGGAATTATAAAACGCTGGAACGTATACTTGTTGCTTTGGTGGTTTTAATGAGTTTGGCCTTTTTAGCTACTGCTATTTTGACAAGGCCAAGTCTAAAAGAGGTCTTCAAAGGAATGTTTCTTCCTAAATTTTCTAATGATAATATTTTGACCATTATTGCTTTGGTAGGAACTACAGTGGTACCATATAATTTATTCTTGCATGCGGCCCTCGTGAAAGAGAAGTGGAATTCTGTTTCCGATTTGAAGTATGCGAGAAAAGACACCATCATTGCTATTGTTTTAGGCGGATTGGTTTCTATGTGCATCATTATATCTGCTGCAGCAATAAAGGCTCATGAAGTTAATAATGCAGCAGATTTAGCTAAAGGTTTAGAACCACTTTTTGGAAATTTTTCAGCTAATTTTCTATCTGTTGGATTGTTTGCAGCTGGTATAACAAGTGCTATTACAGCGCCTTTAGCTGCAGCTTATGTTGTTTCAGGTTGTTTAGGTTGGAAGTCTAATATGAGGTCTAGACGGTTTAGATGGGTTTGGATAATTATTCTTGGATTAGGTGTTTTCTTTTCTTCTGTAGGATTTAAATCTATAAAAATAATCAAGTTTGCACAAGTGGCAAATGGTTTGCTGTTGCCTATTATTGCTGGATTCTTACTTTGGGTAATGAATAAAATGTCTATTCTTAATAAGCATAGAAATACATTACTACAAAATGTATTTGGATTTATAATTTTAGCAATAGCTGTATTTTTAGGAATTAAGAGTATTTTGAAAGTGTTTAATATACTATAAGAAATAAATGTTTGAAATAGATATTAATTGCGACCTAGGTGAAGGTATTGGTAATGAGACTTCATTAATGCCATTCATATCGTCATGTAATGTGGCATGTGGTGGACATGCAGGTGATGAATACTCTATGAGAAGAGTAGTTGAACTTGCTAGTTCTCATAAAGTCAAGATTGGTGCTCATCCATCCTTTCCAGATAAAAATGGTTTTGGGAGACAGATAATGTTCATGACCAAAAAAGCACTTTCAAAAGTCTTAGTAGAACAAATAGATGCCTTACAGAACGTACTAGAAGAAAGAAATATGACTATGCATCATGTAAAGCCTCATGGTGCTTTGTATAATTTGGCTGCAGTAGATAAAAAAACAGCCAAAATTATAATAGATGTAATAAAATCATATGATAAAAATTTAGTTCTATATGCGCCTTATCAATCTGTAATTACTAGAATGGCTAAAAATGAAGGATTGAAAATTAAATTTGAAGCTTTTGCAGACCGAAATTATAATGAGGATCTAACTTTAGTTTCAAGGTCAAAATACAATGCTTTAATACAGGATTCAAAATCTATTTTTGATCACGTTTATAAAATAATTTCTAAAGAAAAAGTTAGTACAGTTAGTGGAGTAGAAGTGGTATTAAAAGCAGATACATTTTGTATGCATAGCGACCATGAAAATATACTTGAAAATTTAAAATTTTTAGTAAAAAAATTAACAGAAAATAACATCAAAATTTTGTAAGTTTATAGGTGGATTATAATCTTACATATCATCACTTTTCAGAGCGCTCAATCTTAGTGAATTGGCCTCAAATTATTGATAAGAATGTATTAAACGACATCTTATTTTATAAAAATAACTTAGAAATTTATTATGCTAAAGAAATAGTTCAAGTAAAAACCGCATATAACTCGTTGTTAATTACTTATAATAGAACTATTGATAATATCAATGATGAAATATCAGCCCTAAAGTTGCAATATAACAGCCGCTTGAAACTTGACAAGGCAAGTCACAAGCTGTGGCGTATACCAGTATGTTATGCTGACGAATTTGCACTAGATATTGATGAAATATCAACTAAAAATAAGATATCAAAATCTGAAATTATTCGCTTGCATTCTGAGCCGATTTACACTGTTTTTTTTATAGGATTTTTACCTGGTTTTTTATACTTAGGAGGTCTCAATGAACGGCTATATTATCCAAGAAAAAGAAGACCAAAATTCAATATAGAAAAAGGTGCTGTTGCCATTGGAGAAATGCAAACAGGAATTTATCCAAATGCTAGCCCAGCTGGTTGGAATGTGATAGGCAATTCGCCTTTAAACTTTTTTAATGTTAATGCTCAGGTTTCTTGTTTTGCTAAACCTGGAGATTGTATTCAATTTTTTCCTATTACTCTTAATGATTATCATACTATATCTAGAGATGTTTCTAGCAGAGTTTATAAATTAGAAAATGAGATCATCTATGATTGAAGTATTAAAAGCTGGTTTCTACGATACTATTCAAGATTTGGGTAGGTTTGGTATGCAGAATATTGGAGTGCCTTTATCTGGAGCGATGGATCAATATGCAGCTAAAACTGCAAATTCTGTATTGGGTAATAATGTTAATGATGCTGTTTTAGAAATTACAGTATCTGGACCAAAGCTACTTTTTCATTGTGATACGGTTATTTCTCTTTCAGGAGCAAATCTCAATGCATTAATGAATGCTGAGCATGTAAAATTAAATTCAATAATAGCCGTAAAAAAAAATGACATCCTGTCTTTCGGTAAATTAAGCTTTGGTTGCCGAGCTTATTTGGCTGTCAAAGGAGGTTTGCTTACTGAATACGTGATGAAAAGCCGAAGTATGTGCCCAAATATAACTTCTAATTTGCGACTACAAAAAGGGGATTGCATTAAAATTGAAGCCTACAGAAATGCTAAAATGAGTTCTACAGCATCAGTTAAGTTAAACTTGCATTATTTTGAAAACAACTTATTTGAGGTATATGAAGGACCAGAGTTTAAAATGTTATCGAAACAGCAACAAGAAGCGTTGTTTTCAAGAAAGTTTTCAATATCAAAAGATAGTAATCGAATGGGAATAAGGTTGAAAGAACCGTTCCCTAACCAACTAAAGTCTATAATAACATCATTAGTATTGCCCGGAACTATTCAATTAACACCTTCTGGTGAGCTTATAATCTTAATGAGAGATTGTCAGGTAACTGGAGGTTACCCAAGAGTTTTACAGGTTAGCGAGAATGCCATAAATCGATTAGCTCAGAGGATTTCTGGAAGTAATATTCGGTTTAAACGTATTTTTCAGTAAGAAAAAGACTAAAAAATATAGTTTTTTGTAAAGATTTTCAATATTTTAGGCTTAACAATTAATTCAAACTAACCAATTATGAAAAACTTAGTATTACTTATTCTCGGAATAATTTTAGGGGCAATAGCAATGTATTTCTATTGCTGTAAAGATGAACCTGTAGAAATGTTGCCAAAACCTCCTCAAGGAACAATTACTCCTGCTGAAGCAAGAACACTTGATGAAGCTTATAATTTAAGACATCGATTAATTAGCGATTCTATTGTAACGAGAGAAGGAGGCGACAATCGTTCATCATGGTATTCACTTACTGATATTGAAGATTTTATTGAAATTGCTAAAGATCAAGCAAGTGATTCTGGTTACACTATGAATGGAATAAGAATTTATTTAGGTGCTTATCCTCAAAGTAAAGAAGGTGCTGGTTACACAACCATGTTTTTAATTCCAACGGGTTATTTAAATACCGCTGAAGGTAGTATGCTTAATTTTCAATATAGCAATGGTGATATTCCTGGAACAAATGGATTGAATCATGGTGGTGACGGTGAACCACCTTCGGCTAATTACCCACAGTAGAAAGAGTATATTTGAAAGATTTTCTTTTAAATAACAAGGCTTTAATTACAAAGTCATTAGAATTATTTGCTGCAATTTTTGGAACCATTTATTTAAAAAATACCAAGAATTACACATTTAAAATATTTGTTCAGTATTTATGGTTAACTTTTGTAGTCGAAATTTTAGGCTATTATAGTACCATTCTACTGAACAACTATGATTATGATTGGTATATACAATTAAAAAATAGTGTGTTTTGTGGCAATAGGTGGCTTTATAATATATATTCTTTTTTAAGTATTGGGTTTTTAGGAGTTTTTTACTCTGGATTATTGAGTACACCAATATTTAAGATAATTATAAGAGCTGTTGTTATTTTTTACAGTGTCTTTTCAATTGCATTTTATTCATTTACAGATGCCTTTTTTGTGAAGACATTGCCTTATGATAATATTTTAGCTATGGTTATAGTTAGTATATTCATTATTTTATATTTTATAGAATTAATAAAAAGTGAGTCTATACTTATCTATTATAAATTACCATCATTTTACATTAGTGTAGCTTTATTGCTTTGGTATTTATGTGTTACGCCTTTATTTATTTTTGATTCTTATTTCTATGCTATAAATGAAAAGTTTGTAGAATTTAGATCTTTATTTTTATTGATAATTAACATTTTTACTTATTCATGTATCATATTCGGTTTTTGGTATTCATTGTACAAGAAGAGTTAATAAATGAGGAACAAATAGCCTTAATTGCTTACGTGATTTTTGTTGTTCTTTTATTGGCAGTCATGGTCATTTTATTTTTTGTGACCTTTCAAAAGCGAAAAAATAAACTGCTTATTGATAAAATGGAGCAGCAAAAACAGTTTGATGAGGAAATCTCTCGTACGCAAACCGAAATTCAAGAGCAAACACTAAAGCATATAGGATGGGAATTGCATGATAATGTAGGTCAATTGCTTGCTTATGCAAGTATGCAACTTAATATGTTGGGTAGTAAGGTGCCAGAGAATATTAAAAACAAAGTAGAAGAAACTTCAGGAATTGTAAAGCAGAGTTTAAAAGAAGTTCGTTCATTATCTAAATCATTAAATAATGATGTGCTTTTAAATATGGGTATTGAAGAGTCAATTACTAATGAGCTCGATCGGTTAAAGCGTATGAAGTTTACAACTGCTGAACTTGAGATTCGAGGTGCTAAACGAGAGATCGAGAATAAAAAACATGAGATTATCATATTTAGAATATTGCAAGAGTTTTTTTCAAATTCTGTAAAGTATTCTGAAGCTGAGCATATAAAGGTGGTTTTAATCTATGAATCTGATCAATTATCAATCGTAGCTTCTGATGATGGTATTGGTTTTGATACAACATTACAAGAGAAAGGTTCAGGACTCATAAATATGCAAAGTAGGGCAGAATTGATAAATGCCAATTTTCGACTAGAATCACAACCAGATGACGGAGTTCAACTCATTATAGATTACCCTTTTTAAATTAATATTCGCAAGCACTCCATATTGGATCTTTGGGTAAAGGTGCAATAATGTCAATATGATCTTTAGAAACGGGATGCGTGAACTGTAAACGTCTAGCATGCAGACTAATACTTGCATCAGCATTACTTCTGTTAAAGCCATACTTTAAATCTCCTTTGATTGGAGAGCCTATTTTTGCAAGTTGACATCTAATTTGATGATGTCTTCCTGTTTCTAACTCAATTTCTAATAGCGAATAATTATCAAGAGTTTTTAATATGCTGTAATGTAAAATTGCTTTTTTACTTCCTTCAATAAGTTTTGAGTATGCTGTAGATTTATTGTTCTTTGGGTTCTTCTTTAGCCAGTTGATGAGTGTGCTTTTTGGTTTTTCAGGTGCTTTTTTTACAATAGCCCAATAGGTTTTTCGAGCGTTTTTTTCTGCAAACAATTTATTGAGTCTTGGTAAAGCTTTGCTGGTTTTTGAAAACAAGATTATACCAGTTGTAGGCCTGTCTAATCTGTGAACAACGCCTAAATAAACATTACCAGGCTTGTTATATTTGATTTTTATATAGTCTTTTACTATATCACTAAGCGGTTTATCTCCAGTTTTATCACCTTGAACAATATCTCCAGCACGCTTATTTACTACAATGATGTGATTGTCTTCGTAAAGAACTTGTAGATTGTTTTTATTGGATACGACTTTTTCTAGAGACACATTGATTGTTCTAGGTTAGTATTGTTCTTTATCATTTGGGAAGCTAATAGTTTTAACATCGTCAACATATTGTCCTATAGCTTTGGTCATGTCTTCATAGAGATTCATGTAACGACGTAAAAATCGCGGATTGAACTCATGCGTCATACCTATCATATCGTGAAGTACAAGAACTTGACCATCAACACCTGCTCCAGCGCCAATGCCTATAACAGGAATAGAAATACTTTCTGCAACTTCTTGAGCTAATTTTGCAGGAATCTTTTCCAAGACTATTCCAAAGCACCCAGCTTTTTCTAGCATAAGTGCATCTTCCTTCAATTGTTGTGCTTCTTGTTCTTCTTTAGCACGAACAGTATATGTTCCAAACTTATAAATGGATTGTGGTGTTAAGCCTAAATGTCCCATTACAGGAATGCCAGCATTTAAAATACGTTTGATAGACTCTTTAACTTCTTTTCCGCCTTCCATTTTTACGGCATGACCTCCAGACTCTTTCATAATTCTAATAGCTGAACGCAAGGCTTCTTTTGGATCACTTTGATAGCTTCCAAAGGGTAAATCAACAACAACTAAGGCTCTGTCTATTGCTCTCACTACTGAAGAGGCATGATAGATCATCTGGTCTAAAGTTATGGGCAAGGTAGTTTCATGACCAGCCATGACATTACTAGCCGAATCACCAACTAAAATTACATCAACACCAGCCTCATCAACTATTTTAGCCATCGTGTAATCGTAAGCGGTTAGCATCGATATTTTTTCGCCCTTAGATTTCATATCTACTAAGGTTTTTACGGTAATTCGTTTGTATTCTTTTTTTGCAGTTGACATATACAATGGATTTCAGTTTGTAAAAATAAAAAATATTAAATGATAAAATAGATTTGTTTTTATAGAGCCTATTAACAATCACTAAAATGAACACCAACTGCTAAACCTCCTTCACTAGTTTCTTTGTATTTGGTATTCATGTCTTTGGCCGTTTCCCACATTGTATTTACAACTTTATCTAATGGAACCTTAACATTTTTAGGATCTGTATCTAATGCTAGCTCTGCTGCATTAATAGCTTTGATAGCTCCCATGGCGTTGCGCTCAATACATGGGATTTGCACTAAACCACCAATAGGATCACATGTCATTCCTAGATGATGCTCCATAGCAATTTCTGCGGCTATCAAAACTTGTTCAGGTGTGCCTCCAGATAATTCACACAGCGCTCCAGCTGCCATTGCAGATGAAACACCAATTTCTGCTTGGCATCCACCCATAGCTGCACTTATAGTTGCGCCTTTTTTGAAAATACTTCCAATTTCGCTAGCAACCAATAGAAAACGCTTAATATCTTCAAAATTCCCATCATGATTTTCAATAACCAAGTAATACATAAGTACTGCAGGAATAACACCTGCACTTCCATTAGTTGGTGCTGTAACAACACGACCTAATGAAGCGTTAACTTCATTCACTGCAAGAGCAAAACAACTCACCCATTTTAAGATTTGACGAAATTTTACTTCCGTATTTCTTATGGAGTAAAGCCATTCTATAGGAGTCGAATAAGGTGTGTGACCTTTTAAACTTTGGTGCATGTCATAAGCGCGACGTCTTACGTTTAACCCACCCGGAAGATTACCTTCAGTATGACAACCTAGGTACATACACTCTAACATGGTATCCCATACACGTTGAAGTTCAGTATCTATTTCTACTTCTGATCTAATTGATTTTTCGTTTTCTAGAACCACACCTGAAATAGGTAAGTTCAAATCTGAACAAAATTTTAAGAGCTCTTCACCTTTAGAAACAGGATAAGGAAATGTACAGTAAAAGATAATCTTATTGGCTTTTGATACTTTTCGTTCTTCTTGAACAACAAAACCGCCACCAATAGAGTAGTAAGTTGATTTATAGCGTCTGCCATTTATATGAGCAGAAAATGTCAATGCATTTGCGTGGAAAGGTAGAAACTTTCTGTTAAAAATAATATCTGTATCAATATTAAAATCAATAGTTTTCTCATTATTGAATTGTAAACTTTTAGAATTTTTAATTGATGAAATAATTACAGCTATATCTTCAACAGGAATATATTCTGGGTCAGCTCCACTTAAGCCAAGAAGTATAGCCGAATCTGTAGCATGACCTTTACCTGTTAAAGATAGAGAACCATACAGATCAACGGTTATTTTTTCAACGTTATTAAACTTTTGATTGTTTTTTAATTCTTTGATCCAGCGTTCTGCTGCACGCCAAGGCCCTAACGTATGCGAACTAGAAGGACCAATACCTATTTTTAGCATGTCAAAAACAGAAATACATTCCATACGAAATCGTTTTAGTGTGCCAAATATAGTTTGTTTGCGTTAATTTCATAGGTTTTCCTAAAAAGTTTAAAACGCAAAATGACATCATGTCATATTTTTTGTCATGGCATAATGATTGACATATACTTACCGAAATTAAAAAGAACACAACGTTTCCGTCTAAGGCGGAAATCTATAAAACAAAATATAGTATTATGAGTAAGATTATTGGAATCGATTTAGGAACAACTAACTCTTGCGTTTCTGTAATGGAAGGTAACGAACCAGTTGTAATCCCAAACGCTGAAGGTAAAAGAACAACACCTTCGGTAATTGCCTTTGTAGAAGGTGGCGAAATTAAAGTTGGCGATCCAGCAAAAAGACAGGCAGTAACTAACCCAACAAAAACAGTTTATTCTATTAAACGTTTTATGGGAAATAAATATTCTGAGTCTAAAAAAGAAGCAGAACGTGTACCATATAAAGTGGTAAAAGGTGATAACGATACACCAAGAGTTGATATTGACGGACGCTTATATACACCTCAAGAATTATCAGCAATGATTCTTCAAAAAATGAAGAAGACCGCTGAAGATTACTTAGGTCAAGACGTAACCGAAGCTGTAATTACAGTGCCAGCTTATTTTAATGACTCACAACGTCAAGCAACAAAAGAAGCAGGTGAAATTGCTGGTTTGAAAGTTCGTAGAATCATTAACGAACCTACTGCAGCAGCGCTAGCTTATGGTTTAGACAAAAAAGGTCAAGATCAAAAAATCGTTGTATTCGATTTTGGAGGTGGAACACATGATGTGTCTATCTTAGAATTAGGAGATGGCGTATTTGAAGTATTGTCAACAGATGGAGACACTCACTTAGGTGGTGATGATGTTGATGAAAAAATCATTAACTGGTTAGCAGATGAGTTCAATTCTGAAGAAGGGATTGATTTACGTAAAGATCCTATGGCTTTACAACGTTTAAAGGAAGCTTCAGAAAAAGCGAAGATCGAATTGTCATCTTCTGCTCAAACTGAAATCAACTTACCTTATGTAACAGCTACAGCTTCTGGACCAAAACACTTGGTACGTACATTAACGCGTTCAAAATTTGAACAATTAATTGATGACTTAGTTAAGCGTACAATTGAGCCATGTGAGTCTGCATTAAAAGCTGCGGGTTTATCAAAAAGCGATATAGATGAGGTTATCTTAGTTGGTGGATCAACTCGTATTCCTGCAGTTCAAACAGCCGTAGAGAAATTCTTTGGTAAGTCACCAAGTAAAGGTGTAAACCCTGATGAAGTTGTTTCTCTTGGAGCTGGTATCCAAGGAGGTGTTTTAACTGGAGATGTGAAAGACGTTTTATTATTAGATGTAACACCTCTATCTCTTGGTATTGAAACTATGGGTAATGTAATGACAAAATTGATTGAGGCAAATACAACGATTCCTACTAAGAAATCACAAGTGTTTTCAACGGCTGCAGACAATCAGCCTTCAGTAGAGATTCATGTATTACAAGGAGAACGTCCTATGGCTGCTGATAACAAAACGATTGGCCGTTTTCATTTAGATGGTATTCCACCAGCAAGACGAGGAACACCTCAAATTGAAGTAACTTTCGATATAGATGCCAACGGTATTATTAAAGTATCTGCTACAGATAAAGCTACTGGTAAATCTCAAGATATCAGAATTGAAGCTTCTTCAGGATTGACAGAAGAGGAAATTCAGAAAATGAAGCAAGAGGCCGAAGCTAATGCTGAAGCAGATGCAAAAGCTAAAGAAACTGCTGATAAATTGAATCAGGCGGATGCGATGATTTTCCAAACTGAAAGTCAGTTAAAAGAATTTGGTGATAAATTATCTGATGATAAGAAGAAGCCAATTGAAGATGCGCTTGAAGAATTGAAAAAAGCGTATGAAACTAAAGATGTGTCTGTTATTGAGCCAGCTTTAGAAAAAATAAATGAAGCTTGGAAAGTTGCTTCAGAAGAAATGTATAAAGCGCAAGCCGAAGCTCAGCAAGGTGGAGCAGAAGCACCAGGACCGGACGCCAGCCAGAATGGGCAAGCTGAAGGGAGTGATGTGGAAGACGTAGATTTTGAAGAAGTCAAATAATTAAAATATAATTACTTAACATTTGAAAAACGCAATCAGAAATGGTTGCGTTTTTTTTATATAATCGGCTTAATATCTAAAAAAGAGATTAATTTGCAATCATGAACTTTTCTTCATCTATAGATTGGACGCATCATCCTAAACGACTAGCAGTAAAACTCACAGCTAAAGGCGAAAATTATGTGCAACAAGGTCATCCTTGGGTGTTTTCTGAGAGTATTATAAAAGTCAACCCAAATGCCAAAACTGGTGATTTGGCTATTGTATTTGGCAAACGCGCAAATAAAATGATTGGAATTGGCTTGTATGATGCTAAATCTCCAATTCGTATCAAGATGATCTATAATGAAAGTGGATCTGTTCAAATAGATGATTCGTTTTTTCTTAGAAAGATTGAACAGGCCTATCAAAAGCGAGTCTTATTATTGAGAACTAAGACCAATAGTTATCGCTTGTTATTTGGAGAAAATGATGGTTTTCCATCTTTAATAGCAGATGTCTATGCTTCAGTATTAGTGGTAAAGCTGTATTCTGAAATTTGGCTGCCTTATTTGAAAACAATTCTTAAGAGTTTGATCTCTATCTCTAAATGCAAAACGGTAGTTTTGAGATTAAGCCGAAGTTTACAAAATTCCAATACACATCAACTCAAAGATGGAGAAATAGTTTATGGTACTCTAATAGATGAAGTAGTACAATTTGTAGAGCATGGTGTTAATTTTTCAGCCAATGTGATTAAAGGACATAAAACTGGTTATTTTTTAGACCATCGTGAAAACCGACGACAAGTAGGGTTATTAAGTAAAAATAAAACGGTTTTAGATGTGTTTTCCTATGCAGGTGGATTTTCAGTGCATGCTTTGGCTAATGAAGCTACTGAAGTTACAAGTGTAGATATAAGCGCGCAGGCTTTGGAGATAGCCATTCAAAATGGGAAGTTGAACCCATATAAAGGCAAACACTTTGTAAAAGCAGGAGATGCATTTCAAATTTTAGAAGAATTTATAATATCGAAAATTACTTTCGATGTTGTTGTTATTGATCCTCCAAGTTTTGCAAAGCAACAAAAAGAAGTCGCTTTAGCGAAAAAGAAGTATGCACAATTGGCTTATTTAGGCGTTCAATTAACTGCAAAAGGAGGGATATTAGTTTTGGCATCGTGTTCATCTAGAGTTTCATCTATCTCTTTTTACGACATTAATGCACAAACCTTGCAAAATTGTAATAGACCTTTTTCAATAGAATTAAAAACCCAGCATGATATCGACCATCCTATTGGTTTTCCTGAAGGCGCTTATTTAAAATCTGCGTATTACCGATTTTTGGATTAATAGTTTTATTATATTGCTTATATCTAAAGTGATACTAACACATGTCAAATAAGAACAGCTTAGCCAAAGCTATCCAGCAGCTAATTGAAGCTATTCTCAAGGCTTTGGGTCATAGCACTTATAAAAAGAGAACATGGCACCAACATGTTGTGCCTTATCAAGGCGATTGGGCAGTTCGCAGAGAAGGTAATCAACGTATCACATCTAAACACCGAAAGCAGAGTGCAGCCATACGTAAAGCTAAAACCTTGGCAAAACGCTACAAGGCAGATGTAATCATTCATCGCGAAACTGGAGGTATTCGTGATAGGATTAGTTATCAGGAGAATTAATTAGGAGTAGAATTCAAATTAAAAAATGATAAAAAAGATTGCGTTTATTGTTTTTGCCTTATCAAGTGTGGCTATAGGTTTGTACCCTATTATTTACTTGTTTATAGACGCTAATTTCGGATTGTTATCATCAAAACCAGAAGCGTTATTAAATAATAGTCTATGGAACTTTACCTTTTATACGCATATCTACTTTGGAGGTTTGGCGTTAGGTATTGGTTGGATACAGTTCAATCATGAGTTTAGGTATAAAAACCTCAGGCTACATAAAATTATTGGTAAAGTATATACAGTTGCAGTGTTATTAAGTGGCTTTTCTAGTTTGTATATAGCGTGTTTTGCAACAGGCGGTATCATTGCAATCTTCGGATTTACATGTTTAGGAATTATTTGGCTGGTTTCTACAATAGCAGGTTATTTATCAATTAAGAAAGGAAATATTGTTAAGCATCAGGAGTTCATGATATTCAGCTATGCTGCATGTTTTGCTGCTGTTACACTTCGCATTTGGTTGCCTTCATTAACAGTATTGTTTCAAGATTTTATAATTGCTTACAAAATTGTTGCTTGGTTATGCTGGGTTCCTAATATAGTTGTTGCTGCTATTATAGTTCGTCGATTGCAATCAAAAAATGTTTAGCAATTACCTTTGCCATTATCTAGATTCAAATTAAATAATTGGTAATTAATTCTTTAGAGTTAGTACTTTTTTAGATGTATAAAATTAAGTAAAGCGATTAGTCAGTAATTTTTATTAAATTTACATATCTCCCTTTATGAGTTGTTTGCCCTCAATAAGATTGGTCAATCTTGTTGAAACAACTTTTTTTCATAGTTGAATATAGATAATGAATGCATAATTTTATTATTAAGTAATCAGTATTTATGAAACCTTAAGATAGCCCGTTCTTGTCAGACGTGGTCTGGCTTATATACCATTATAAGTATTATTGCGATGTGCACAACAGGTTATTTAAATACAAAAACAAAAAAACATGGCTAAAACTTTAAAAATTTGTTTGGCAATGGGAGGCGGTGTCTCGCTAGGTTCTTTTTCTGGATCTGCCTTAACTGAAGCTCTAAAATTATTAATCTTGTACGGACAAGATGCAGAAGGTAATAAATACGACGATGTTGTTGTAGATGGTATGAGTGGCGCAAGTGCAGGAGCAATAGCACTTACTGTAATGCTTAAAACACTCATTGATTATGAGTCTATGATGTATCTTTTAAAAGACGTTACTCATGACAGCTTGATAGATGAAATTTCGATGTCTTATTTTGAAGGAAATAATACTGAAGCAGCTAATTTTGATAAAATTGAAGAATTGAAAGCACTTCAAGTAGCTCAAAAAATCCAAGAAGAATTGTGGGTCAATAGATTAGATGCTGTGAGCCTTTTTGGAAACAAAAAAATTAAAAACTTCAAACCTAACATTCACGAATCATTTTCTTTACTAGATAGAGGACTGCTTGAAAAGTTGGCTAAAGAATTCATTATCGAGCCAAAATTCGAGAATTTAAATAAAGTGAAAGTTTTAGATCAAGTAAGAGTTCCATTTGCTTGCTCATTAACTAATCTTTTGCCTATTGAAATTAAAAAAGATGAAAAAGGGCTACCTCAATTAGAGAAAAATGTGATCCAATCTGTTGGTGCTCAAAACCATACAGAGCTACGAATCATAGATTTTGTATTTAAGAAAGATAAACTCAATCACAAAGAGACAGATAAACGATGGCTGCAGTTCTCTGATACAGATGATGTAGATAACCGTCACTTCGATCTTAATAGCGACAAAGCTTGGGCAATTATATGTTCGTCCGTATTGGCTTGTGGTGCATTTCCAATTGCTTTTGAGCCTGTTATTTTAAAGCGATACAAAGAAGAATTTGATGGTGAAGGCGAAAATCCAAACGGTCAATGGCCAATTCAGTTTAATAAGTTAAATCATTTATACACTAGTGACTCTGTAACTAAAAAAAGCAGTGTATTTAATGAAACAATTGAAAATGAGATGTCTTACAAAAGTTTTAACTTTCCTTATGTAGATGGCGGAACTTTCAATAACGAACCTATAAGAGAAGCCTATCGTATTGGTGCGTTTCAAGATTTTGGTGATCACTCAAATAAATCTGATAGGCTAATTCTGTTTGTAGATCCAATCGTTAGAACCGAAAAATACCAAACATTCCTTCAATCGTCTTTAATACCCGTGAGTATGAAGGCGAAAGCGGCACAAACCAATGGAGAATTATCTAAGTTTGTTGGTGTGACCTCAAGTTTAATAAACTCATTGAAGAATCAAGGTCGTGTCAAAGAAGAACATAAAATATCTGACGTAAGAGAAAACCTAAAACTTAGAAACACCATATTTAATTATTTAGAAAATAACGATAAACTAGGAAAGAGCTTAACTGTAGAAATTTTAGATACGGCATATGTAAAAATTGAGACCAACCTTAAAGATGATATCATCCCTTTAGGCACACGTGATGTTGTAGCCTATTTTAAAAATGAACTTATAAAAACTTGTGTCAAAGAAAACAAGCCTGACAGTTCATGTCTAGTTATAGCGCCTAATCAATTTGAAAAGCTAATTTCAGAAATAGAACGCTATAAAAGAGAAGGTAAGAAATTTGATTTTCAAAAACTCGGTTATAAAATTTTAGGTATCAAAACCATTGAAGATGAAAACTTATTTGCCAATACTGTATTTAAGATCATATTCGATTTTTCTTTGAACACAGATGGTAAAAATGAAAAAGCAGAGCGTGTTGCTATATTGCCTATCAATTCAGAAAAAGAAATTATAAGCTTACCAGGAGAGGAAGTAAGTGCTTTTGGAGGTTTTGCATCTGTAAAAGCAAGACAATATGCATTTCATTATGGGAAGCTTAGTACATTAAACTCTCTAGCAGCTGTAGAAGGTGGTTTTAGAAAACGAAGGGAAGGTCAGGAAGAAGCATTTCCATTTATTACTTCTGAAAAAGAAGCCTATATAAAAGGTTATTTAGAAAAGAAAATCAATAAGATTAAGTTTTTTGATAGCTTGAATGCCTATCAAGAACATATTCGTAAAGACTTGGTAAAACTCGGCTTAAAACGCGTGTTAGTTTTAGTGAAGCACGTATTTGGTCGAGGTATGTTTTTTAGCGCATTAATAGGTTCGTTTGCAGGCTTGATGTTTAGATTACCATCTAGATTAAATTGGTTTATGAAATTCACATCTGGTATGATTTATAAGTTCTTTTTGAAAAAGAAAATTGAAGTTACTCATGTAAATTTACTACCAGTAACGATCTCAATCTTGAGCAAAACAAAGTTATCAACTAAAGCACGTATTACTGCAACAGATGAAAAATCTCATAAAATTAAAATGATTTTAAACGAGTCTGCAGATAGTGATGGGAACGAGAGCTACCAATATATATTTCAAGCCTATAGAGGGCTTTATCGTAAGGATATAGTCGATACTAAACCAGATGAAAAGCCAGAAACTAAAGTGTTAATGGGAACAACCTATACACTTGAACCAGAAAAGGTTGAAAAAATAGCACTCACACTTCAGAAAAAGGTGCGTTTACCCAATATTGACGGCAATTTAAGTCAAGGGGAGATGACCAAAGAGCTGCAAGCTAATTTTGAAAAGATCATTTATAGAATTCGAATTGGAAAACACGAACTACCATCAATAAACAAAGCCTTAGAGGCCGAAAACGACATGTTAAGGCATTCATTTTTAAACATTGAATATCATCTAAATCCACTTATCGAAATTGATATAGACCAACTTGATAAGGGTTGGTACTTCAAAGAAAATACTGAAGCCATGCATAAAAAGTTTTTGAGGACTGATGCATAAACTTAGTTTTTTATTTATGCCTAATTATTAACAAAAAAGTTGAATAGCCTTTAAAGCGGAAATACTGTAAATTAAATGACTTCAACTATATCACATTCTTTGTTTCAACCATAAAAATACTGTAACCGACAATATACCAAATATCGAAAAGCCAATAAATAAAGGCAGGACGGAAGTTTCTACAAAACCACCAATATAATTGGCAATAGGTACAGCCATTACTGTAGATACAAATCCGTTAATTGCAGAACCAATACCAGCAATATGGCCTAAAGGTTCCATAGCTAGTGAGCGTAAGTTGCCAAAGAGAAACCCAACCGCAAAAAATTGTAATAAAAAGAATGTAAGTAAGATGACAATACTTGGATTAGTTCCATCAAAAAACAATACCACATATAACAAAGAAATAATTGTATAGGCTATAGCTGCTCTAAACGCAATATTATAAGCGCCAAAACGTATTACAAGTCTGCTATTGGTAAACGTTGCAAAGCCAACAGAAAAGGCTGTGCTTGCAAAAATATAAGGAAATAAATCACCAAGCAGATATTGCTCTTGAAAAATTTGTTGAGACGTACTCAAATACACCATAAACGAACCCGTAATAAAACCTGAGACTATGGTAAAAGCAACCGCTTCTTTGTAACGAATAAATTCTTTGGTCCCTGTAATAAAAATAGAAGACGAAAACTTGATTTTGTGCTCTGGTGCTAAGGTTTCTGGTTGTCGTTGCCAAAACCATAACACGATAAGTAAACCAATAACCAGATTAGCATTAAAGATGGCTTGCCAATTAAATAAATGCAGTAGCCATTGCCCAAACGTTGGAGCAACAATGGGCACCAAAATAAAGAACATGACAATAATAGATAGTATTTTGGCCATAAAATCACCACTGTAAGTATCACGAGTCATAGCAATAGCAATTGTTCTAGGAGAAGACAGGCCAATGCCTTGAAAAATACGTCCAATGATCATAACTTCAAACCTATTGGTGGTTACACAAACAATGCTGGCAATAACAAATACAGCAAATCCAAAATACACCATGGGTTTTCGTCCGAAACTATCAGATAGAGGCCCGAAAATCAATTGCCCAAAGCCTAGACCTAAAAAGATCATGGTAATTAGCAATTGATTGTCACTTGGGTTGGTCACGCCAAGCGAGTTGCCAATTTCTGGTAATGCAGGTAATAAGGCATCAATAGACAACGCTACTATAGACATCAACGATGCCATGAGTGCTATAAATTCAACTTTAAAAGTAGGTTTGCTTTGCATGCCGCAAAAGTAAGTCAATTATTGTCTATTTTTGATAGCAGCGTATAGCAATAACAAATATTTACATTCAATCTATAAATCCTATGACCACAGCATCACTTATTACTTTGTATAACAAAGACTTAAATGCGCTTATTAAAGAAATTCGACTATATGCTGATGAATCTAATCTTTGGTTAGTTCCTAATGGTATTTCAAATTCTGCTGGGAATTTATGTTTACATCTCGTTGGAAATCTCAATCATTTCATTGGAGCAACACTTGGCAATTCTGGATATGTACGTCAGCGTGATTTAGAGTTTACTCAAAAAGATGTGCCGCGTACAGAATTAATTCAGAAGGTAGAGGAAACCATGCAAATGGTAACTAACACTTTACAAGCATTATCTGAAGATGATCTGCAACAGGAATACAAACATCGCGTTATTGATAAACCTATGACTACTGTTTTTTTTCTAATGTATTTGGCTATGCACTTAGCATATCATCTTGGACAAATTAATTACCATAGACGGTTATTAAATATATAAATTCATGAAATTTAATCACTATAACATCAACCTGCTACAAGCTGAACAAAGTGAAGCTTTTTTCAATTTAATTGATAAAAATAGACCACGTTTGGAAGATTTCTTTGCTGGTACTGTGTCTAAAACGCGCACTTTAGAGGAGACCGAAGCTTATTGTGTTGAGATTCAGAAACGCATTGTCAAAAAGACTTATTTGCCTTTTATGATTACGGACACTAAAACCAACGCTTTTGTCGGATTGGTAGATGTAAAGAATATTGATTGGAATGTGCCTAAAGCTGAGTTAGGTTCTTTTATTGATAAGCGATATGAAGGAAAAGGAATTGTGACTAAAGCGACACAAATGGTAGTGAATCATATCGTTGAAAAATACCATTTTATTAAATTGCTTTGTAGAGCAAATAGTAGAAATAAAGGAAGTATAGCAGTAATATTGAAAAATGGATTTGAGCTAGAAGGTACTATACGAAACGATTACAGAACAACTAAAGGCGAAATTGTAGATTTAAACTACTATGGTCGTGTTTTCGATAACTAAATGTTAAACCCATACTAAATCTGTAAGATACGCCTTAATGATGTTTAATTTTATTATATAAATTTTCACTTATGACAATTAAACACTATTTACTTATTGTTTCAATATTAGCTGTAAAATTCATCTCGTTTGCTCAAGATATCTCTTTTGAAGATTATAATCCAACATCTACGCTTGTCGTTCCAGGAGAAGTTATTAATAAAGCCAAGTTCCCATTTATTGATGTACATGGACATCAATATAATATGCCAAATCAAGACTTAACTCCTGTGGTAGCTGCTATGGATACACTTAACATGCAAATTATGGTAAATTTGAGTGGCCGAACAGGTCGCGATCTTGAGAAATCTATGGCTAACATTGATGCTAATTTTCCAAATCGGTTTGTTGTATTCTGTAACATAGATTTTGAAGGTGCAGGAGCAGAGGGTTGGATTGAAGAAAAAGTAGCGCAACTAAAAGAAGACGTAAAGCATGGTGCTCGTGGCCTTAAAGTTTACAAGAGTTTGGGCTTATATAATAAAGACGTTGATGGAAAGCGTTTAACTATAGATGATAAGCGTTTGGACCCAATTTGGAAAACTTGTGGAGCGTTAGGGATTCCTGTTTTGATTCATGCAGCAGACCCTAAACCCTTTTGGGACGAATTTAATGGAGATAATGAACGTTGGTTAGAGTTAAAAACGCGTCCACGTCGTAAACGTGGTGCTAATAATCCTGCGCCTTGGGAACAAATTATTCAAGAGCAGCATAACATGTTTAAAGCCCATCCTAATACAACGTTTATTAATGCACATATGGGTTGGTTTGCTAACGATCTAGAACAATTGGGTCGTTTGCTTGATAAAATGCCTAATATGAATGTTGGCATTGGAGCTATAATCGCCGAATTAGGTAGACAACCTCGTTTTGCAAAAGCATTTTTTATAAAGTATCAAGACCGAATTCTATTTGGAAAAGACAGCTGGAAACCTGAAGAGTTTCCAACATATTTCAGAGTGCTTGAAAGTGATGATGAATACTTTCCATATCACAAAAAATACCATGCATTTTGGCCAATGTATGGTTTAGACCTGCCTGACGATGTATTAAAAAAAGTATATTACAAAAATGCATTAAGAATAGTTCCAGGACTAGATAAAAGTAAATTTCCTAATTGATTAAAGCGGAATATTTCCATGCTTACGCTTAGGACCATCAATAACTTTATCTTCTAGCATTGCAAAAGCTTTTATGAGTTTTCGTCTAGTGTCTTTTGGATGAATGACTTCATCAACAAAACCACGTTCTGCTGCACTGTAAGGATTTGCAAAAAGCTCAGCATATTCTGCTTCTTTTTCTTTCCACTTAGCTTCCTTGTCTTCAGCAGCCTTAATATCTTTTTTGAAAATAATTTCAGCAGCTCCTTTGGCTCCCATAACGGCAATTTCTGCACTAGGCCAAGCAAAATTCATGTCACTACCAATATGTTTTGAATTCATTACATCATAAGCACCGCCATAAGCTTTACGAGTAATTACCGTAACTCTAGGTACAGTAGCCTCACTAAATGCATATAAAAGCTTGGCACCATGAACGATAATTCCATTCCATTCTTGATCTGTTCCTGGTAAAAATCCTGGCACGTCTTCTAATACGAGTAAAGGGATATTGAAGCAATCACAGAAACGTACAAAACGTGCCGCTTTTTTAGAGCTATTCACGTCTAATACACCAGCTAAAAACATGGGTTGATTAGCAATAATACCAATACTTCGACCACCTAAGCGCGCGAAACCAACAATAATATTTTCAGCATGATCTTTATGGATCTCATAAAATGAATTCTCATCAATAATTCCTTGAATGACATCATGCATGTCATAAGGTTTATTAGCATTGTCTGGTACAACAGTTGACAAACTATCTCTAACCTCTTCTTTTAGTTCGTATGGTAGTAGAGTAGGTGTTTCAGTATTATTTTGTGGCAAGTAACTTAAAAGTTTTTTGATATCTTCTAGGCATTCGATATCGTTAGAAGCGGTTTTGTGAGCCACACCAGATTTGGTTGAGTGTGTACTAGCACCACCAAGAGCTTCACTTGACACTTCTTCATTAGTTACGGTTTTAACAACATTTGGACCTGTAACAAACATATAGCTTGTATCTTCGACCATTATTGTAAAATCGGTCATAGCTGGAGAATACACAGCACCACCAGCACAAGGACCCATGATAGCCGAAATTTGTGGTATTACACCTGAAGCTTGAACATTTCTATAAAAAATATCTGCATAACCACCTAAAGAACGTACACCTTCTTGAATACGAGCTCCGCCTGAATCATTTAGTCCAATAACTGGCGCACCAATTTTTACTGCTAAGTCCATGATCTTGCATATTTTTTCAGCATGTGTTTCTGATAAAGAGCCGCCAAAAACAGTAAAATCTTGCGAAAAGATGTATACCAATCGTCCTTCAACTGTTCCGTAACCTGTAACTACACCATCCCCATAGAATTTTTGGTTTTCCATACCAAAATCTTTGGTTCTATGTGTGACTAATGCTCCAATTTCTTCAAAAGAACCTTCATCTAAGAAATACATCACACGCTCTCTAGCGGTTAGTTTTTTCTTTTCATGTTGTTTATCAATTCTTGATTGTCCGCCTCCTAAATAGGCTTTTTGTAGTTTATCGTTGAGGTTTTTTATTTTAGAATCCATAGAAATGGTATGTAGTATTATAGGTCTTAACCTGTTAAATCAATTAATTTGGTATGCGCAACTGTTTTTGTTCTTCCAAATAGCATTTTACCGCAACAAGTGCAGCGATATGTGCTTCAGTTTTTTGTTGATCAATTAAATCTTTAGGTGCGTAGTAGCGTTTAACAAAATGCGTGTCAAAATTTCCACTTCTAAAAGCATCATGTTCGCAAACATAGGTGCCAAAAGGTAACGTAGTTTGGATTCCTTCAATATGATAATTATCTATCGCCTTTAACATTAATGCTATCGCTTCATCGCGTGTATTGCCATAGGTGATGAGCTTAGAGATCATTGGATCATAATAGATAGGTATTTCCATGCCTTCCTCAAAACCGTTATCTACTCTTATGCCTTTGCCAAAAGGTAACTGGTAAGTCTCTAGCTTGCCTACACTTGGAAGAAAATCATTTAAAGGGTCTTCAGCGTAAACACGCAATTCAAGAGCATGACCATATATTTTTAAATCGTCCTGTTTCATTGGTAGTACTTCGCCACGAGCAACACGTATTTGTAATTCTACCAAATCTGTATTAGTAATAATTTCTGAAACAGGATGTTCTACTTGAAGTCGTGTATTCATCTCTAAGAAGTAGAAATTATGTGCATCATCCAATAAAAACTCAACAGTTCCAGCACCAACATAATCGCATGCCTTTGCAACTCTTATAGCAGCTTCGCCCATGTCTTCGCGTAATTTTGGTGTTAGCACAGTTGAAGGCGCTTCTTCAACAACTTTTTGATGACGACGTTGAATACTACATTCACGCTCAAATAAATGGATGATATTACCGTGAGTATCTGCCATTATTTGTATTTCAATGTGTCGAGGCGATGCAACATATTTTTCAATAAATACGGAGCCGTCTCCAAATGCATTTACAGCTTCACCTATGGCGCGATTCATTTGAGATTCAAATTCAGATTCTTTTTCAACGATGCGCATCCCTTTACCACCTCCACCTGCTGAAGCTTTTATAAGAATAGGGAAGCCAATAGTTTTAGCTATTTCTTTAGCTTCAGAAATATCTGTAATGGCTTCATCTGTTCCTGGAACCATTGGGATATTATAGGCTTTTACAGCTTCTTTAGCAGCTAATTTGCTGCCCATGACTTTAATGGCGTGTGATTTTGGACCTATGAAAATGATATTATTGGCTTCACATAATTCGGCAAAATCAGCATTTTCACTTAAAAAGCCATAACCAGGATGAATGCCATCAACATTTAAGCGTTTTGCAACTTCAATAATTTTTTCTCCTAAAAGGTAAGATTGATTAGAAGGCGCTTCCCCAATTAAAACCGCTTGATCAGCATATTTAACATGAGGCGAATGCCTATCTATTGTAGAGTATACAGCAACAGTCTTAATGCCCATTTTTTTTGCAGTTTGCATCACGCGAATTGCAATCTCACCTCGATTCGCTACTAATATTTTTTTCATTTTATTGGAATTCAATTAGTAATTGATTCTTGTCTACAGCATCTCCTTTTACTACAGAAATAGATTTTATAATACCAGCCCTTGGAGATGTTAGTGCGTTTTCCATTTTCATTGCTTCTAGGATTAATAGTGTGTCATTTTCTTCAACTTCTTGACCAGCTTCTACATTTATCTCAAGGATTAGTCCTGGCATTGGTGCTTTGATTTCATTTATCATTTTTGAACTGCTCAATTCAAACCCCATTTGTTTAACAAGAACATCTAACTCATTTGAAATGTATATGTTATACGTGTTATTGTTAACTTTTACTTCAAATGATTTTTTATTAAAATTTGAATGTATTATTTCAGTTTTATAAGATGAATCCTCATACAGAACATGATATTTGTTTACTGAAGTTTTGATACTATTTAGATTGGAACTGTCTATTTCCGAAATATCAAAATCGAATGATTTATTGGCATTTACCTTAAACGATTGACTCATTGAAACTTGTTTTCTTAATTGGTTATAAATATAACAAATTATAACGTTTTCGTAAGGTCATCTTCAGGTTTAAATTGTGATATGTTTTGATGTTTTTTTATTGCTTTTTGAGATAAAACGATACCAATAATTAAGGATACAAATGCACCAATCCAAATGCCAGGGATAAAATCGATGAACAAGAAAAAGTCATAAGCGCCATGAAATAAAATGGCTAGTGCCAATCCATAAAGATTTAATCGAATTCTATGATTTGAAAATTTAGCTTTTCCCATGAAATAACCCATCAATATACCAAAAGTAGCATGGACAGGTACAGCAGTAAAGGCTCTTAATATCGCTACTTGATAACCGCCTTCAAGAACGTAAAAAACATTTTCTGTTGCGGCAAAACCCATAGATATCATTACCGCATAGATAATCCCGTCGAAGGGTTCGTTAAATGCCGTTTTTGGTTGTGCAAAGTAACGCACAATAACATATTTACTGAATTCTTCAACCAGAGCGACAACAAAAAAAGCTTTTACAAACTGTTGAATAACACTATAGTCATCTGGTAAAGGCAGGATAATATCAAAGCCGATATATAAAACTGTGGTGATAACTATACTAACGATGGCTCCAAATACAAAACTTAATAAAAGTAAGCCTCTTGGTTCTTTTTCGTATTTATCTTTGCAATAGATATAAACGATGATGATAAGTATTGGTGCGACAGCTAATAATAGTGTATTCATGAGTTGAAAGTACTAAAAATTATTGTTGAATTTGTTTCTTTATTGCATTTAAAACAAAATGATAATAATTGCTATTTGAAGCGATAAAGTGATTATTGATTTCACTTTTCTGCAATAGGGTTTCAAACTCTGAAATTGTAACATACTTAACTGCTTCAACTTCATTTTCTTGAAGTATTAATTGCTTGATTGCAACGTCTATTTTTGAAATAAATGTATTGTGAAATTCATTATCTATAATTCCATTTTCATAGGTTTGGAAGCACTTGAACACACCAATTTTTATAAGTTGGTGTTCAAAAAGATCTAAGCCAATTTCTTCTTTGGCCTCACGAATTATCGCCTTTGCAATCGTTTCACCAGCATCTACATGCCCTGCTACTGAAACATCCCAAAGTAGTGGAGCTATAGATTTTGTGGCTGCTCGCTGTTGTAGTAAGATATGACCTTTTGATGTGTAACACCAAAGATGTGCAGTATGGTGAAAGAGGCCTTTTGAATGGATTTCAGATTTTAACGCTGATTTACCAGTAGCATTTCCATTTTCATCAACAATATCAATTAGTTCATCCATACTTAGCATTATCTATATGCGATGATAAGCAGTTGATTAGAGGGATAAAATCTTCAGGTGTGTTATATAAATGACATGATATTCGGATATAATTCCCTCTAAAGGATATAAAGATGTTTTCACTTAACAGCGCTTTCTTGAGTGCTTCTATATCTATTTGATCGGGTAGTTTAATACCGAAGAGGTGATGAACTCTGTCATTATCATTTTCAATAGCACATCCCATCGCTTTTAATTTCTTTACGGCATTCGATGTAATGTTTTTGCAGTAAGCTTGAATGGCTTTAGGAGTCCAATCAAGTACTTGTTTTAAAGCAGCAATTTGCATTTTTATATAAATGAAACTTCCACTTTCACCTACGGCATAGCGATTGGCCAAAGGTTTATATTGTGATTCGTAATTTGTTAAACTAGAGAAGTTTTCACTATGCAGTCGATTAGACCAGTTTTGTTCAATTGGTGTTCCATTATCGAAATATTCACCATAGTAAGCGTATGCACAACCATAGGGTCCGAATAACCATTTATAACCAGCACAAATCAAGGCGTCTGGCTGAATGTCTTTAACAGAAAAAGGTAAAGCACCAATAGATTGGCTTCCATCAATAATGAGTAATGCATTGTATTGTTTTGAGACTTCTCTGATTGTTTTTAAATCAAACAAATTCCCATTTGACCAGTGTATATTTCCCATTGCCACTACTGCTGTATTCTTGTTTATAGCATTGAGAATGTTTTTATTTAATTGCTGTGATTTACTACCACTTTCATTTTGGGTTTTTACAGTCACAATTTTAGCATCATAGGTTTTGGCTAATTTTTGCCAAGAATAGATATTACTAGGAAATTGCTCTTCAATAACCAAAATCTCATCGGTAGGCTTTAACTTTATGTTATTTGTGACAGTAGCCATTCCATAGGAGAGAGATGGAATAGTGACTATCCGATTATAATCATTAACTTCAATGAGTTTTGCAAATAATTTTTTGAGTTCAGTTACAGGCTCAAAATAATCTGATGTTTTAATGGTATGCGGATGACTTTTTTGTTTCAAGCCTTCTAAGCCAGCTTCATAAACGGCCTTAAAAGCTGGAGATTGGCTTGCGATATTTAAATAAATGACATCCTCTGGAATATCAAATAAGTGTTTTTGATGTTGCAATTGCATTATTTATTTAATCAAAATATGAAAAAGTGTCACCTTCTTTTATGTTAAGTAGTGTTTCATATATCATTTTAATCACGTTTTCTACATCTTTTCGATGTACCATCTCTACAGTAGTATGCATATAACGTAAGGGTAATGAAATCAATGCGGAAGCAACACCTCCGTTACTGTATGCAAATGCATCTGTATCTGTGCCAGTGGATCTAGATAATGCAGAGCGTTGGAAAGGAATTTTATTTGCTTCTGCTGTATCTGTAATTAGATCACGCAATTTTTGTTGTACAGCTGGTGCATAAGCCACAACAGGACCTTTACCTAACTCGAGATGACCTTCTTTTTTCTTATCGATCATAGGTGTTGTGGTATCGTGTGTAACATCAGTAACAATAGCAACATTTGGTTTTATGGTCTCAGTAATCATTTGAGCACCTCGGAGTCCGATCTCTTCTTGAACAGAGTTTGTGATATATAATCCAAAAGGTAATTTCTTTTTATTTTCTTTAAGCAACCGTGCTACTTGCGCTATCATGAAACCACCCATTCTGTTATCTAATGCGCGGCACACGAATTTATCTTTGTTTAAAATATGGAATTCGTCAGGATAAGTAATCACACAACCAACATGAACGCCTAATTTTTCAACATCTTCTTTAGTAGCGCAACCACAATCTATAAAAATATTATCAGGCTTTGGAGCTTCCTCTTTAGCTCTGTTTCTGGTGTGAATTGCTGGCCATCCAAAAACACCTTTTACGATTCCCTTTTTAGTATGGATATTCACCACTTTACTTGGTGCTATCTGATGATCGCTACCTCCATTTCTTATAACATAGATTAACCCGTTATCTGATATATAATTAACATACCATGAGATTTCATCTGCATGACCTTCAATAACTACTTTGTATTTTGCCTTTGGATTGATCACACCAACCGCAGTTCCGTAAGTATCAGTAATAAATTCATCTACGTAAGGTTTAAGATAATCCATCCATAATTTTTGTCCATCCCATTCGTAACCAGTTGGAGCTGCATTATTCAAATAGTTCTCAAGGAAATCAAGTGATTTTTTATTAAGTATGCTTTTTGTAGCCATAAGTATTCATTGTTTGTATTTGTGTAAAAATAAAAGGATTTATTTAGTATTAAAACGTTAGTGAATTAATTTTTGTAACAAAATGAACTATTTTTACACCTATCAGCTTATAAATTAATTTTTAAACTAAAACAAATGAAACTAGTCATTACAGATTTAACAAAGACCTACAAGAATGGAGTAAAAGCTATAGATAATCTTAGCCTTGAAATTGGAACAGGAATGTTTGGTTTGTTAGGACCTAATGGTGCAGGTAAGTCCTCATTGATGCGAACTATTGCAACACTGCAGAGTCCTGACTCTGGATCTATTATGTTTGGCGATATCAATGTTTTAGAAGATAAAATGGCACTGAGAAAGATCTTAGGTTATCTGCCACAGTCTTTTGGTGTGTATCCTAAAATGTCTGCCGAAGCACTATTAGATTACTTTGCTACTTTAAAAGGGGTAAGTTCAAAATCGGACAGAGGAGTTTTGGTGAAAGAAGTCTTAGAGATTACCAATTTGTATGATGTTAGAAAAAAGAATGTGGCTGGTTATTCTGGTGGAATGAAACAACGATTTGGCATTGCACAATTATTACTTAATAATCCGAAACTAATCATTGTAGATGAGCCAACGGCAGGTTTAGATCCAGCTGAAAGACACCGGTTTTTGAACGTACTCAGAGAAGTAGGAACCAATTGCACAGTAATATTTTCTACACACATTGTAGAAGATGTAAAAGAATTATGTAATGAAATGGCTATTTTGAATGGAGGTCGTATTTTAAAGCATTCTACTCCTACTAAAGCTAGAGAAGAATTGAACGGTAAGATTTGGACTAAAGTTATACAACGAGAAGATTTAGAAATTAATGAAACCAAATACAATGTGCTTTCATCAAACTATAATGAAGACAATAGCTTAAATATAAGAGTGTTATCAGATGAGAGTCCTGATGAGGACTTCTCCTATGCAGAACCACAATTAGACGACGTGTATTTTATAGCATTAAGGCATGACGAACCTGTGCTAAGTTAAGATTGATCTTTAATTATTAAAAAATACATTATGTTTTCAACTATATTTTTTCATGAAATAAAATACTGGATTAAAAGACCAGCCTTTTACATATATTTATCAATTTTCTTTGCATTATCTTTATTATTTTCGGCTTCTTCAGCTGGAATTTTCGATAGTGTAACGGTTACTACTGGTTCTTCTAGAATAGTAAATTCGCCATTAGGAATTAATAATCTATTTAGCGGATTATCGATATTTATTTTCTTTCTGTTTCCTTCAATTATTGGTGTGTCAGTGTACAGAGATTATAAGAGTGAAATGCATACAATCTTATATTCTTATCCATTTTCTAAGGCTAATTATTTATTTGCTAAATTTTTTAGTTCCATACTTATAGTTACCTGCATCGTATTAATGATTGGTATTGGTATTTTTATTGGATTTAGACTTCCTGGAACAAATCCAGACATAGTAACCGCCTTTGATTTCAGTTCTTATTTCAATACATATTGGCTTTACATCTTACCAAATATCTTATTGTTTGGCGCCATTGTATTTGCTGTAGTTACATTTACTAGAAATATAGCAGCAGGTTTTATTACGGTTATCTTATTACTTTTTGTACAAGGGTTAACAGAAGGCTTGCTATCTGACCCAGAGCATAGATATATGGCCGCCATGTTGGATCCTTATGGAGCAGCAGCAGTGCAATATTATACACGATATTGGACTGTAGCTGAACAAAATGAGTTGCATTTGCCCATAAAAGAAGTTATTCTTTACAATAGGTTATTGTGGTTAGGTATTGCAAGCTTGATATTTGGTTTAGTTTATAAATTTTTTACGTTTAGCCAAAATGCGATTTCATTTTCATTGTTCAAAAAGAAAAAAGGAGAGCGTTCAACTAAAAGTAATTTTGGTGGTATAACTAGAATCAACCTTCCAAAAGTAAATTTTGATTATTCATTTATTCAGAATTTAAAAGCCACATGGAAGATTTCTAATGTTGAATTTAAATATATCGTTAAAAGTTGGCCGTTTATTAGTATTGTTCTAGTAGGATTGATTATTGTTTTAATAGCACTTTCTGATTTTAGCAACCCATTTGGAACACCAACTTACCCAAGAACATGGCGCATGTTACAAGGTGGAGGTGCTTTTGTAATAGCAATTAATATTTGTACGTTCTTGTATGCTGGTATGCTAGTAAACCGAAGTAAAATAACACGAATGAATGGTTTAGAAGACGTTACACCAATTCCTAATTGGTCACTTTTCTTATCTAAATTTATAGCGATTGTGAAAATGCAAATGTTGTTATTATCTGTAATAATGATATCAGGAATTTTATTTCAATTATATAAAGGGTATTATGATATTGAATTAGGCTTGTACATTAAAGAGCTTTACGGTTTAAAACTTATTAATTACATCATATGGGCATTTTTATCACTTATGGTACAAACACTAATTAGAAATCCATATTTAGGGTTGTTTGTACTTATTGTATTGTCTATAGGTATTCCATTGTTAGGTCTTGCGGGTGTTGAACAATCTATCTTTAAATATAATGAAGGTCCTGGGTTTAGCTATAACGATATGAACGGATATGGTAATTCGCTAGCACGTTATCTAATCTACAAAGGTTATTGGTTTATAGCAGGTTTGATTTTAATGCTCATAGCAGGCTTATTTTGGGTTAGAGGATTACCACATTCATTTAAAGAACGATTAAAGATTGCTAGATCTAGATTTAAGTTACCAGTGGCTACTACATTTATAATTTTACTGATTGGATTTTTATCTTTAGGATTTAAAATCTATCACGAAAATAATATAGCCAACACACGTTATTCTTCTAAAGAACGAGAAGAACAGTCTGTTGAATGGGAAAAGAAATACAAAAAGTATGAAGACTATGCGCAACCTAGAATTGTTGCTGTTAAAGTTGATCTTAATATTTTTCCTAAAATGTTAAATTTTGATGCCTCTGGAAATTATACGATGGTTAATAAAACCAATCAGGTGATAGATAGTCTTTTCTTAAATCACAACAGTTATCCAAGTACATTTAAATTTGATAGAGATAATACTTTAGTTTTAGAAGACACGTTATATAATTTCGACATATACAAATTAAAGCAACCATTGAATCCTGGAGACTCAATACAGTTGTATTTCACTGTTAAAAATAAGCCTAATACCATTTTAAGACGTAACTCACCCGTAATTGCAAATGGAACCTTTATAAACAATGTTCAGTTATTTCCTGGTTTTGGATATAGTGGAGGTGAATTAACAGATGATAAGACACGAGAAAAATATGGATTACCTCCAAATGAGTTAAAACCGCATCCAAGTGATTCTACTGCATTAGGAAACACTTATATCTCCAAGGATAGTGATTGGATTGATTTTGAAGCTACTGTTAGTACGAGCGAAGACCAAATAGCAATAGCTCCTGGTTACCTTCAGAAGGAATGGACAGAAGGTGGTAGGCATTATTTTAACTATAAGATGGATAGTAAGATTCTGCATTTTTACGCTTTTAACTCAGCTGAATATGAAGTTAAGCGTGATAAATGGAAAGATGTAGATCTTGAAATCTACTATCATAAAGGACATGAGTATAATTTAGATCGTATGATGCGAGGTATGAAAGCCTCACTTGAGTACAATAGCGAGAATTTTAGTCCGTACCAACATAAACAGTTGCGTATTGTTGAATTCCCAAGAGGAAGTTTTGCACAATCATTTCCTAATACAATTCCTTTTGCTGGAGATGCAGGCTTTATAGCAGATGTTGACGATAGCGAAGAAGGAGGCGTTGATTATACTTATGCCATTACAGTACATGAGGTAGCTCATCAATGGTGGGCACATCAAGTTATTGGAGCAGATGTACTAGGAGCAACAATGCTATCTGAGAGTTTATCTGAGTATGTAGCACTTAAAGTACTTGAAAAGGAGATTGGAAAATCACAAATGCGCAAGTTTTTGAAGAAGTCTCTAGATGATTATTTAACACGACGAACGTTTGAAAGTAAACGAGAAAAGCCGTTGATGTATAATGATGGACAAGGGTATATTCGTTATCAAAAAGGGTCACTTATTTTTTATGCTTTGAGTGATTATATTGGAGACGATGTGCTTAATAATGCACTTAAAGATTATGTTGAGAAAGTAAAGTTTCAAGAACCGCCTTATACGACCTCAATAGATATGGTTAATCATATTAAAGCTGTAACGCCAGATAGTTTACAATATGTAATTAAAGATATGTTTGAAACCATTACATTATATGACAATAGAGTGGTTGACGTTTCTAGTACAGCGTTGGATGACGGTAAGTATAAAGTTGATATTGAATTCAATGTGAGCAAATACAGAAATGATGAAAAAGGAAAGCGTTATTACTCTGAAGCAGATCAAGACTCTATTTCGTTTTTGCCAGAAGGAAAGACACGACCACTACTTTCAGTACCGTTAAAAGATTATATAGATATTGGCGTCTTTGCTGAAGATGATGTCAATGGAAAGAAAAAAGAAAAAGTACTGTATTTGAAAAAGCATAAGATTTCAAAAATTAATAATAAGATATCTATCATTGTAGACGAACAACCAACAGAAGTTGGCGTAGATCCTTACAATAAGCTAATCGATACTAGGTCTGATGATAATCGACAGCGGCTTTAAATAATTGACAACATAAAAAAAACCCATAAATGATTATCATTTATGGGTTTTTTTAAGTACAAGAAAAATGGATTTAATTATAATATTAATACGATTTTAAGGTTTTAGTACCTGTAAATCCGTAATTTTGGAATGGTTTTAGCACAGTATTATGTAATGAAGTTTATAACGTACTTATATCTTTTATTTCCGGTTTTGCTAATGGCTCAAATCAAGCCAGTACAGCAGGACACAACAGCCGTTGAATATATTTTGGTTGAAGGCGATTCTATCCCACAAACTGCTATTGAATTAGATGAGGTTATTATGCTACGAAAACTAAAATTTGATAGTAAAGATGAGCGTATTAGGTATTTGGTCTTAAAGCGAAAAACATTAAAAGTTTATCCTTATGCTAAATTAGCAGCAGAACGACTAGTTGCATTAAAAGCTCGTCTTGAAACTTTAGAGAGTAAACGAGCAAAAAAACGTTATGCAAAAATAATTCAGAAGTACATCGAAGATGAATTTTCAGCCGAGTTAAAAAAATTAACACGTACAGAAGGTCAGATACTAGTTAAGCTCATTCATAGACAAACTGGAAAAACCACCTTTCAGTTAATTAAAGAATTACGTAATGGATGGCGTGCATTTTGGTTCAACACCACAGCTAGTATGTTTGACATTTCATTAAAACGAGAGTTTGATCCTTTACATGCTAAGGAAGACTTTTTAATTGAAGATATATTAGAACGTGCTTTTCAAGATGGAAAGTTAGAACGACAAGAGCCAGTTGTAGAATTTGATTACTATGATTTAACAACGAAATGGTTAGACAATAAAACTGTAGAGGTCAAACAATAATGCGAACACAATCGCCATTAGAAGAACGGTTAAATGCATGGAGCCATGGTATAGGAGCTGCTTTAGGGATAGCAGGTTTAATACTACTTATTATTTTTTTAAAAAGTGAAAGACCTTATGCTCTATTTAGTGTTATCGTATATGGCATATCAATTATTATTCTCTTTTTAGCATCTACATTTTATCACGCAGTAAATGGTGATAAGCGTAAACATTACTTTAGAATTATTGATCACATTAGTATATATCTGCTTATTGCAGGTACTTATACACCAGTATTGCTAATTGTTCTCTCAGATAGCTTGGGATGGCTACTATTTTGGGTTGTTTGGAGTATTGCTGCTTTTGGAGTTATTTTAAAACTGTTCTTTACAGGTAAATTTGAGACGTTTTCTACACTTTTGTATTTGGTAATGGGTTGGTTGATTGTTTTCGATTTTTCAAATTTAGCAGAAAGAATGCATTTAAATGGGCTGTATTTACTATTTGCAGGTGGTGCTTTCTATACCTTAGGAATTATTTTTTATGCTATTGAGAAAATTCCCTACAACCATGTTATTTGGCACCTATTTGTTTTAGGTGGCGCTATATGTCACTTTTTCATGGTGTACTATTACGTTATTTAGTGTACAGATGTCAATAAAAAATCTTTTAGCGCACCGTAATTAGAAATTTTAGTAGCAACCTTTTCTTTATCAATCACAGCTTTAATTTGTGGAGGAAGATCAATGGTTTCAGAAATAACACTTTCAACAACATCTAAAAATTTAGTAGGATGTGCAGTTTCAAGGAACACACAATACGTGTCTGGATGTGATTTTAAAAAGGCTTTACAGCCTAGGTAACCTACAGCACCATGAGGGTCAGAAATGTAGTTGTAAGTATCATATAGCTCTTTTATGGCCATTTTTGTTTCATTATCTGTAAAACTATATGAAGACAGGTTATTTTTTAAAATATCAAAATTATGGTTGTATATTTCTTGAATACGAATAAAATTACTTGGGTTACCAACATCCATTGCATTACTTATAGTTTGCACTGAAGGTTTTGGATTATAAGAGTTGGTTTTTAAATACTCTGTCACCACATTATTAGCATTATTTGCTGCTATAAAGTGCTTAATAGGAAGACCTAATTGCTGCGCCATCATGCCAGCACAAATATTTCCAAAGTTCCCGCTTGGAATCGAAAACACAATAGTTCTATGAGTCTTATGTAAGCTTTTATAAGCAAACATGAAATAGAAAAGCTGAGGTAGCCATCTTGCTACATTGATAGAGTTTGCAGAAGTAAGCTGCATTACACTAGTCAGTTCTTCATCCAAAAATGCACGCTTAACCATATCTTGGCAATCGTCAAATGCGCCATCTACTTCTAACGCAGTAATATTTTGACCTAACGTAGTTAATTGCTTTTCTTGAATATCACTTACCTTACCAGAAGGGTATAAAATAACTACATTTACACCTTTAACGTCCAGAAATCCATTGGCCACAGCACCTCCAGTATCACCAGATGTGGCTACTAAAACTGTTACCTGCTCTGTTTTGCCAGTATTAAAATAACCTAAGCACCTAGCCATGAAACGCGCTCCTACATCTTTAAAGGCCATTGTAGGGCCATGAAATAACTCTAATGTTGAAATAGTTTCGTTTATAGGTATTACCGGAAAATCAAAACACAAGGTGTCTTCAATAATCGTTTTCAAGACCGATTCTGGAATATCAGGAGACACAAATTGTTTAATGGTTTCATAGGCGATTTCAGTATTTGATAAGGCGCCAATAGTGTCAAAAAATGATTTAGGTAAAGGCTCGATCTTTTCTGGAAAATATAAACCTTTATCTGGTGCAAGTCCTTTAATGACAGCATTTTTGAATGTTGTGTTGGGCGCTTTTTTATTTAAACTAAAATAGTTCATGAGTAACCGAGTTTCTATAAAATTTTAATACCTTCTGTGTTAATTTTTGATAAATGAATTTCAAATGAAACCTCTGTTTTTAAATAGCTATTATTGATCGCATTCTTAACTTGTTTGGCATTTTTAACGCCTTTGCATAAACTAAATATAGAAGGACCAGAGCCAGAAATACCACAACCCAAAGCACCATTATTTAGTACTTCTTTTTTTACCATTTGAAAATGCGGAATTAGTTCGCTTCTGTGCGGTTCAATAATAACATCCTCTAATGAATTACCTAGTAAGTCATAATCGTTGGTATGCAGTGCATGAACTAAGCTTCCAAGGTTTGACCATTGTGTAATGGCATCTTTCAGAGGAATACTATTAGGTAAGATTGCTCTTGCTAAAGATGTTTTGATTTCAATTTGGGGATGAATAATAATAGCATATAGCTCATCAGGAGTAGGTAGCTGTAATACCTTAATTGGAGATGTATTTTTTATTAGTGTAAAACCTCCAAAAATAGTTGGAGCAATATTATCTGCATGTTCACTACCGCTAGCTATAGCCTCACCTTTCATAGCAAAGTGGGTAAGTTGTGTTTTTGAATATGGTCTACCTAACAATTCATTAATAGCAAACACACTTCCTGAAGCGCTTGCAGCACTGCTTCCGATTCCACTTCCAGGTTTGATATGCTTATAAATTTCAATGTCGAAACCAAAATTAGGTTTGGCGTCATCATACAAGGCTAGCGCCGAAACTCCAGCAACATTTTTTTGAATGTCATAAGGTAAATCTGAACCAATAATTTTAGAAATAGAAACTCCTTTTTCTTTTGTTTTTCTAACAACCATTTCATCACCTATGGTATCTAAGCAAAAGCCCAAAACATCAAAACCGCAGGAAACATTAGCAACAGTAGCGGGTGAAAAAATCCTTATTTCATTCATATCTGTTTTCATTTTAATAGAAATGGTTATTTATTTCCAATTCTAATAATATCTGCAAATAACCCTGATGCAGTAACGTCAGCACCAGCACCAGCACCTTTTATAATTAAAGGTTGTTCTGGGTAACGTTGTGTATAGAACATGACTACATTGTCTTTCCCTTCTAAGTTATAGAATGGATGTCCTTCAGGAATTTCTCTTAGACCAAGTTTCGCTTTACCATTCTTAAACTCTGCAACATACTTTAATTGACAGTTTTTAGACTTTGCTTTTTCATATAGTTTTTGAAAATGAGCCTCATCAGCCTTTAATGTTTTGTAAAAATCATCTATAGAGTTGCTATCGAGATTAGCTTGAGTTAAAAAAGATTGATTATCTATATCTTCTATCTCCATAGTGCCACCATTTTCTCTTGCTAAGATTAATATCTTTCTAGCGACATCAACACCACTTAAATCTATTCTTGGATCTGGTTCTGTATAGCCTTCAAATTGAGCCCGTTTTACAGTATCATGAAAATTAGTACGATCACTAAAGTGATTGAATATAAAGTTTAGGCTTCCAGATAATACAGCTTGAATACTAGTTACTTTATCGCCTGATGCCACTAAATTGTTTAATGTATTAATAATTGGTAAACCAGCACCTACGTTGGTTTCATAAAGAAAAGGTGTGTTAAAACTTAATGATAGCTCTTGTAGTCGTTTATATCTTTCAAAAGTACTTGAACAAGCAATTTTATTACATGCAACTACAGCAATGCTTTGCTTCAAATAGGCTTCATAATAATTGGCTACACTATCTTCAGCTGTGATATCAACAAAAATACTATTGCGTAGATTAAGAGTCACTGTTTTATTAAAAAAACTATCTAAAGTAGACTTATCAGCATAGTGAAATTGTGAAGCCCAATTTTTGAGATTAATGCCATTTTCATTAAACACCATTTTTTTAGAGTTTGCCAGTGCAATTATACGAACATCTATTTTTAAATTCTTTTTCAGAAAACTGTGTTGTTGCTCTATTTGGTCAATAAGTTTTTCGCCAACATTTCCAATGCCAACAATGAAAACATTGAGTTGTTTTGTTTTAACTTCGAAAAAGCGTTCATGAAGTGTATTTAATGCTTTTCTTACGTCATTTTCATTGATAACTGCAGAAATGTTACGTTCAGATGCACCTTGAGCTATAGCTCTAACATTAATATTGTTTTTCCCTAGTGTACTGAACATTTTTCCAGAAATGCCTTGGAAATTTTTCATATTATCTCCCACCAATGCAATTATAGATAAGTTTTGTTCAATAAGAATTGGATCGATCTTGTGGAGCGAAATTTCATTTTCAAAATTGTTGTCTATAGCAATTTTTGCATTGTCAGCATCACTAATATCAACACCAAAGCAGATAGAGTGTTCAGATGATGCTTGAGTGATAAATATGATATTAATTTTCTCTTGAGCTAAAGTTTCAAAAAGACGTTTTGAAAACCCTGGAATACCTACCATACCATTGCCTTGTAAGGTTAGTAAAGCGATGTTGTTAATATGAGTAATTCCTTTTACAGGAGACGTTATTTTTTTTTCAGTTTTGACACCAATAACTGTGCCTATTACCTCTGGTTTTAAAGTATTTTTAATATGTATAGGAATATTAAGGTCTAATACAGGTTGTACAGTTGGAGGATACAACACTTTAGCTCCAAAGTGCGATAGTTCCATAGCCTCTTGATAAGAAAGGTGCTTAATTGGAAAAGCCTGCTTAACTATTTTTGGATTGGCAGTATACATTCCACTCACATCAGTCCAGATCTCTAATTGCTCTACTTTAAGTGCAGCAGCTATTATCGCAGCAGTATAATCTGATCCGCCACGACCTAATGTTGTAAACTCTCCTTGATTAGACTTTGAAACAAAACCAGGTACTATTGTGATTTTTTGATTTGTAGCTTTAAAATAGTTGCGAATATTAGTATTTGTAGTTTCAAATAAAACTTCTGCTTTTGTGTAATTTGAATTTGTAACAATGAGTTCTTGAGAATTTTTCAACTCACTATTGATTTGTCTTGATTTTAAAGTTTCAGAGATTATGAATGACGACAATAACTCACCAAAACTTAAAAGTTTATCTGAAGTCTTTAAAGATAATTCGTTTATCAAATAAAGTCCGTCTAACAGGTCATTAAGTTCTTTTAGTTTTTCTTCTACAAGTTTTACAACACTTTTGTTTTTTTTTGGAATTAGAGTTTCAACTAACTTTAGATGATTGCGTTTAATTGAATTGAATACATCTTTATAAGAGTTGTCTTTTTCTTGAGCTAATTTACCAGCATACAATAATTCATCTGTAATGCCACCAACAGCAGAAACCACACAAATGATATTGTTAGTTTTAGACAGATTTTCTAAGATGGTTATAACACTATTTATATTTGCCGCAGACCCAACTGATGTTCCTCCAAATTTTAATACTTTCATAAGATAAAGATTACATCTTACACTCAGATGTTTGGTTTTAATTTACGTTTCAAAAGTATTACTTTTACTTTTAATAAAAATAGTACACGTGAAAATTTTCTCTAAAGAACAAATTTATGAAGGCGATAGGTTAACTGCTGAAAAACAAGGGATTACTTCAGTTGAATTAATGGAACGTGCAGGAATCCAAATATTTAATTGGTTACACATTAGAATGCAAGGGGCTCAAGTGCCTATTCATGTATTCTGTGGTATCGGAAATAATGGTGGAGATGGTCTTGTCGTTGCAAGGCACTTAATCATTCATGGATATAATGTACATACGTATATAGTAAATTGTAGTGATAAGCGTTCTAAAGATTTTTTAATCAATTACGATAGTATAAAGCAGACTACTAAAAATTGGCCAACACTTCTTGGCTGTAAAGAAGATTTCCCAAAAATCAACAAAGATGATATTATAGTTGACGCCGTATTTGGTATCGGACTCAATCGACCAGCAGATGAATGGGTTAGTCAATTGTTTATGCATTTTAAGTTAAGTCAAGCTTTTACATTATCTATAGATATACCATCTGGAGCCTACACAGATAAAATACCAGAAAATGAAAATGGAGTCGTTTGGGCAAATCATACACTTAGTTTTCAATCACCTAAACTTATTTTCTTTTTGCCAGATACAGCAAAATTCTCAATGCAATGGGAAGTTTTAGATATTGGAATTGATCGTGAGTTCTTATTTAAAACAGAAACTGATGTTGAACTTATAGGTAAGCATGAAGTCTTACCTATGTATAAGCCACGAGAAAAATTTTCACATAAAGGGAGTTATGGTCATGCGCTAGTCATAGGTGGAAGCTATGGTAAAATTGGAGCTGTACTTTTAACAAGCAGAGCAGTTCTAGCTTCAGGTTCAGGTCTGGTGACTTCTTTTATACCAAAATGCGGTTATTCAATTTTGCAGACTGCTTTACCAGAAGCTATGGTTATTACAGATGCAAACGAT
Source organism: uncultured Psychroserpens sp. (assembly GCF_947503375.1). Classification (GTDB taxonomy): domain Bacteria; phylum Bacteroidota; class Bacteroidia; order Flavobacteriales; family Flavobacteriaceae; genus Psychroserpens. Next base: position 6,271 of record NZ_CANNDQ010000002.1, on the reverse strand, counting down.
ACAATAATCACAGATATCAAATTTGAAATTAAACCTACTGTAGTTGGTTTAGGTATAGGAATTGGGACGAATACTAAAACCATATCTGCTTTAGCGCAATTTTTGAAAACTAATGCATCACCAATGGTTATAGATGCTGATGGACTCAACATACTTTCAAAAAAGAAAACGCTTTTAAAATATTTACCAAAGCTTTGCGTGTTAACACCACACCCTAAAGAGTTAGAGTGTTTGATTGGTACTTGGAAAGACGATTTTGATAAATTAAAGAAGGTCAAGATATTTTCTAAAAAACACAATGCCGTAATAGTAATTAAAGGCGCTAATACTATTACTGTATACAACGACAAATGTTATATTAATTCTACTGGTAATCCAGGTTTGGCAACTGCAGGAACAGGAGACGTACTTACAGGAATTATCACAGGAATGATTGCGCAAGGATATCATCCATTACACGCAACTCTATTTGGAGTATATCTTCACGGTAGATCTGCTGATATAGCAGTTGAAGATTTAGGTTATCAAAGTATGATAGCCAGTCATATTATTGAAGCTTTAGGCGAAGCTTATCTTGACTTATTCAGACAGCCTGAGCAACCCAAGGTTGAACAAGAAAATAAAAAGCAATAAAAAAACCACGCTTAATTGCGTGGTTTTTCATGTGTGTAAGTGATTTATATATTTAGTTTTTCTTCTAGTAATTCTACTAATTTTGGATTTGATGGTCTAGGAGCATCTGGAGTAACGATGTTTCCATCTGGATCAATTAATATAAAACGTGGAATACCATCTACTTTATAATTACGTACAAAATCAGATTTCCAAGCATTATCTGAAAATAATTGAATACCGCCTAAATTTTTGTCTTTAACCATTTTATTCCATGCTTCAAAAGCTTTTTCTTTAGTGCCACTACGTTTTTCATCGTCTACAGAAATGCTAACAAATTCAATGTTTTTATTATGAAATTGTTCTTCAACCTTTTTTAATGACGGTATTTCACGCTTACAAGGGCCACACCAAGTCGCCCAAATATCAACATATACGTATTTTCCTTTTAAATCTGAAAGTGATGTCGTTCCACCTGCGTGATTGATGTAATTCTCAAAAGTTGGAGAAGGTGTGCCTTCTGGAAGCGATTCTCGTAGTGCTATTTTACTAGAGAGGTATCCCTTCAAGGATTTTATAGTGCCTTCCATATTCTTTTGACCATTAGCAATGCGCAGAGAATCTAATTCAGGGTAACTATCTTGCAACTTTTTAAAACCTATTTTATAGTCTTCAATAGCTTTGTTTAGATCTTCTGTATTAGGATTAGCAAATAGGTCTTCAGTAAAATAATCGTTAGATACCAAATAAGATTTTATAGCAAAATTATTAATATCTGATGCATCTCCTTTATATACTAAGGTATTGTCAAAATCATTGTAATCTGTTTCAAAAGAAGATTCAAAGCCATTTTTCAAATATATCGAACCATATTCATCCCCATGCTTGATTGTATAGTCTCCTTCCGAAACTTTTAAGGTGTCGCTAAATGTACCATCTTCATTAATAGTGATTGTCTTTTCAAACTCTTTACCTTTGAAAATTTTTAAAGTGTTGCTTTCATGCGGATTAGAAATTTTTCCATTAAGAGTTACATAATCTTTAGGTTCCTCTTGGCAGGCTACAACAGAAATCACAAACAATAATAAGAATAATCGTTTCATTTTATTTAATTTAAGTTTTCTCAAAAATATAATAATATAAGGAGTTTATTAATATTTTATTAATTATTAACATTTGTTGCATACTATACTTGTAATGTTGAATTTTGAAGTATTAAATAACTACTAATGGATTCCACACATAAAATATCATCCAAGATACTTGATCTCTCTTCAATAAGTGATATTATTTTTTGCAACAAAACAATTGAACTATCACAAGAAGCTGTCGAAAAAATTTCAAAGTGTAGAGCCTATCTTGACAAGAAAATGCAAGATGAAAGTAAACCTATATATGGAATTAATACAGGATTTGGGTCGCTTTGTGATGTTAAAATTACAAAAGATAAATTAGCGCAATTGCAAGAAAACCTTGTGATGTCTCATGCATGTGGAATAGGAGAACATGTGCCTTTAGAAGTAGTTAAATTAATGTTGCTCCTTAAGATACAATCATTGAGTTATGGTCATAGTGGAGTACAAGTAGAAACTGTTGAGCGTCTGGTTTACTTTTATAATAATGATATTTTACCTGTGATTTATACGCAAGGGTCTTTGGGAGCTTCTGGAGACTTGGCACCATTAGCACATTTAGCATTGCCACTTATTGGAAAAGGAGAAGTGTATTACAAAGGAAACATTTCTAATACAGAACATGTTTTACATGAATTGCGTCTTGAGCCCATTAAATTACAATCAAAGGAAGGGTTGGCATTACTAAATGGAACTCAGTTCATGAGCGCATACGGAATACATTTACTTATTAAATCTTACAAGTTGTCTTATATGGCAGATGTTATAGCTTGTATCTCCTTAGATGCGTTTGACGGTAGGATAGAACCATTTAATGCGCTAGTGCATATGGTAAGACCACATTTCGGACAATTAAAAACAGCCGATCGTATAAAAGAGATTTTGGAAGGTAGTGAACTTATTCAACAAGAAAAGAGCCATGTACAAGACCCATATTCTTTTAGATGTATACCACAAGTACATGGTGCTACGAAAGACACATTGAAGTTTGTTGAAAAAACATTTAAAACCGAAATAAATTCGGTCACAGATAATCCAAATATTTTTGTTGATGATGACGAAATAATATCTGGTGGAAATTTCCATGGACAACCTTTGGCTTTAGCATTAGATTATTTAAAAATCTCGATTGCCGAACTTGGTAACATCTCTGAGCGAAGAATTTATAAACTCGTATCTGGAGAAAGACACTTACCCACTTTTCTGGTAGACAATCCTGGCTTAAATTCGGGTTTTATGATTCCACAATATACCGCAGCTAGTATCGTAAGTGCTAATAAGCAATTAGCTACGCCTGCAAGTATAGATAGTATTGTGTCGAGTAATGGTCAAGAAGATCATGTAAGTATGGGCGCTAATGCGGCAACTCAAGCATTTACTTTAGTTAATAATGTTGAACGTATTCTAGCCATAGAATTATTGAACGCATCACAAGCACTTTATTTTAGAAAGCCTAAAAAATCATCACCTCTAATCGAGTCTTTTTTAATGGCTTATAGAAACGAAGTGAAATATGTTAAAGAAGACATAGTATTTCATGATTTGATAAAAAAATCAATACATTTTATCGAAGATTTTTGCATCGAAAATGAATTACTTTTCGATTAAATGCAAAAAAAAATGTTCAACTGTTTATTATATAAAAAAAGACTAAATTTATTTGGCAGTCAATATTTTATAATCTACTTTTGAAAGTAAGTCAAGGTGAATAATGTTCATTTTGGCCACATAAAAAATAACATAATAGCAGTTGTTTTTTATGATCTTACCTAAAATTGTTTGATAGCACAACAATTGATTATTAGCACATTTATTGAGTATTTGAATATCTAGGTATTCAAGCTTTATTTTCGTTTGTATGACGTTAATTCGTCCTGCAACTTGATTTTATTAACGGCCCCAAACCTGCAAAAATCAACGCTACTACTGTTATGTTGACATAAAGAATTTAATGTCAATAAATAAATGTTAAGATAATTTTAATTTAAAACCAAATGTTATGTTTATGAGCAATTTTACCCGAAGTGGTGGGCGCGCCAAAATTTGGCAGTCGATCACTAATTTATCGTGTTGTAGCATTGATCTTATTACAAAACAAAAAAGAAGCATGAAGGCATTAGTCTTTATCATGCTTTTTATGTTTAGTATGGGACCAGTGTTCGGGCAGACGCTTGAAAGAAGTACATTCTTCAATCGTTGCCAAGAAGACGCACCACCTGGCCCATCTGAGGCAGATGTTGCAAACTTGTATATGAACCAATGCCCTGGACTAGTGGCTACAGTTGTAAAAACTGAAAGTATGTCTGGAAATGATTGCGATTGGGAAGTTGAATACACTTATGATGTTAAGTGTGGAGATTTCGAAGAGCAAATCAAAATTGGATATGTAGGAGGAGATCGAACTCCACCAGAATTAAATGAGGGAGCAGAAGTTCCTGCAGGAGGTTCAAATTTAGATTTATGTTTCAATGATGCTCCATTAGGACCAACCGAAGCAGAAATTGCTGCATTATACTCAGACAATTGTTTAGGAGATGTAACAGTTGTTAAATTTGGCGCACCTGAAGGAGATGATTGTTCATGGACTGCTAATTACAAGTATCAAATAACCGATGCTTGCGGAAATCCGGCAGCTGAATTAGATGTAAATTATAGTGGTAGTGATCAAACACCACCAGCTTTAAATAAAAATGCTGAAATACCACAAGGAAACCTAAATTCTGAAGCATGTTTCTTAGATAAGAATCAAGGTCCTTCTGAAGAAGAAATTGCTATGCTATATAGTGACAATTGTGGTGGTCCAGTATTCGTAGAAAAAACAAGTTATTCTAAAGGTACAGATTGTAAGTGGGTAGCTGTTTACGATTATACAATTAGAGATTTATGTGGCAACTTTGCAGAGCCATTACAAATTGTATTCCAAGGTTCAGATCAAGAAGATCCTATGTTAGATGGTGTACCAGTTAATACTACTGTAAGTTGTATTGATGAAATTCCTGAGCCAGCTCAAGTTGTTGCTTTTGATAATTGCTCTGAAGGTAAAGATCTTACCTTAACTTTTGAAGAAGATGATTCTCAACTTGGACTTGCATGTGCAGGTGGTGTTTTAGTAAGAACTTGGACAGCTACAGATTTCTGTGGAAGATCAGTAAGTGCTACTCAAGAAATCACTGTTTTGCCAGCACCAATGGCTCAGTTTGAAGAAGTAGCTGATGATACAATCACTTGTGAAGAAGCATATAACTTCCAAGCAGGAGATTTATCATATAGTAATGGAGTATCTAAAGGTGCATGTAGTATTATGGGTTCTGTAACAGGAAATGCTACGCCAGACTTTACAGTTTGTGGTGGTACAATTACTGTTAACTGGACGTATACTGATGAGTGCCAAAGAGAAATCAATGCTCAACAACTTATCAATGTAATACCAGCACCAGAAGCTCAAGTGAGTGCACCTGAATTACCAGATAGTATTACTTGTGCAGATGCTGCAACATACACTCCACTTGATGCTACATATAGTAACAATTTAGATGGTTTATCATGTGGGATTTCAGGATCGCTTACAGCTAATGTTGAAAGAGATTATGATGCATGTGGTGGTAAACTTACCATTACATACAACGGACAAGATGAGTGTGGTCGTCCACTAAGTGCAGGACCATATGAGTTTGATGTAGAACAAGCACCAGAAGCTGATATTACAGTACCTGAGTTCCCAGATAGTATTGCTTGTGCAGATGCAGCAGGATATGAAGCAGCAGATGCAACATATAGTAATGGCTTAGAAGGAACAGCATGTGAGATTTCAGGATCAATCACAGCTACAGTTGAAAAAGATTACGATGCATGTGGTGGAAAGATCACAGTAACATACAACGGACAAGATGAGTGTGGTCGTCCACTAAGTGCAGGACCATATGAGTTTGATGTAGAACAAGCACCAGAAGCTTTAGTTTCTAAGCCAGAATTCCCAGATTCATTCTCATGTCAAGAAGCTATAGCTTTTGTTGCAGGAGATGCTACTTATAGTAATGGCTTAGAAGGAACAGCATGTGAAATTTCTGGAATAATTGAAGCTACAGTATCTAACAGTTATGGAAAATGTGGTGGTTCAATTACAGTATCTTACGATGCTGAAGATGCGTGTGGTCGTCCATTAAGTGCAGGACCATATGTTATCACTGTTAACCCAGCACCAGAAGCTGATATTACATTACCAGAATTTCCAGAAAGTATTGCTTGTGCTGATGCGGCTGAATACGAAGTTGCAAATGCAACATATAGCAATGGTTTAGAAGGGACTGGATGTGAATTATCAGGTTCTATTGAGCCTATTGTTGATGTAGAGTATGACGCTTGCGGTGGAAAAATCACAATTAATTATATAGATAAAGATCAATGCGATAGAGATTTAATTGCTGGACCATTTGAAATTCTTATCGATGCAGCACCAGAAGCTGATATTACAGTACCTGAGTTCCCAGATAGTATTGCTTGTGCAGATGCAGCAGGATATGAAGCAG
>NZ_CANNDQ010000001.1 GCF_947503375.1 uncultured Psychroserpens sp. | reverse complement strand
TTCCTGATGCATCTAATTGAACCGTAATGTCTTGCGTTACCACTGTTGGATTGATTACATCTTCAACCGTTACTGTATCTTGAGCATTAGCAAAATTACCATCATTGTCAGTAACCGTAAGTGTTACCGTATTATCGCCAATGTCTGCACAAGTGAAATCTGTAATATCTAAAGAGAATTGTAATTCATTTGTTGGTGTACAGTTATCAGTAGTCCCATTATCAACCTGTGAAGCCATAATACTTGCTGTTCCTGAAGCATCCAACTGAACCGTAATGTCTTGTGTTATTATGTCTGGAGGAAGAATATCTAACTTATCGATTATGGTAAGAACCACTTTATTATTGTCTGGGTACGATACTTCAAACGTGTAACGCTTGCCATCATAATCGATATTTTCTATAGGTGATTGTAAATTAGCTGTGGTTATGGCACCCGTTGTTGTAGCGATAGTAAATTCATCTCCAAGAGTGCCTTCAAAACCCATTATTACGTTTACACTACCTTCAAACACATTATTATTTCCTGTAATAGCTAGTACATCGTACTCAGTGTCTGGTGTTAAACCATTTAATTCCATTTCAAGTTGCGATGTAGCTGTTGAAGTATAATCGCCTTGAACAGTTAATGTTCCAGGAGATAATCCAGGTGCGAATATTCCGTTGTTGGTATAATTAGCTACGAGTGGTAAATCAAAAACACCAATACCTTTAATCACTCCTCCTTCTAAATTAGCAAAAGGGCTTGAACTTGTTATTTCTAATTCTCCAGAAGCCACTTCAATAATTCCAGAATTGTTTAAGCCTACAAAAATTTGAGCAACTCCAGTGTTTTCAGATCGTCTTAATAAACCAAAATTGTTTAGTACTCCAGATGCTCCAGCCCATGTAATATTACCTCCATCAAATTGCAAATCTATGTTACCTCCTAATTGGTTATTTAGTATTGTACTTGCTCCGTTGATAAACAAATCTCCTGCAGACATAATCGATATACTTCCCAAGTTATTTAAGGTTGTCTCTCCAGAAATCGTCTTTGCTGAATTGCCTAATAGCGATATTGCACCATTATTGGTTAATGTTCCGCCTCCTGATAAAGTTCCTACCAACCAATTAAAGTTTTCAGAGAAATTTAAATCTGCTACATCACCATCGGCAACTGTGATATTACTATTCCAATTCATGTTTCCATCTAAAGTTCCTCCTAGACTTCCTGAAATTGTAACTGGCACATCCCAATCTAAAGTTGCTCCTGAAAACACATTGTAAGTGCCATCTGTAAAACTCTTCGGTGAACTTTGAAACGATAATATACCTTCTTCTACTTGAATCGTTCCGTTAGTGTTGTTAAGTGTTGCAATGATTTGGGCTTCTCCAGTAGAGTCGGTCCGCTTTATCATTCCCAAATTATTGATAACTCCTGGTGCGCCAGCCCATGTAATATTACCTCCTGCTACCTTCATATTTAAAATACCATCAACTTGATTATTTAGTGTTGTACTTGCTCCGTTGATAAACAAATCTCCTGCAGACATAATCGATATACTTCCCAAGTTATTTAAGGTTGTCTCTCCAGAAATCGTCTTTGCTGAATTGCCTAATAGCGATATTGCACCATTATTGGTTAATGTTCCGCCTCCTGATAAAGTTCCTACCAACCAATTAAAGTTTTCAGAGAAATTTAAATCTGCTGCATCACCATCGGCAACTGTGATATTACTATTCCAATTCATGTTTCCATCTAAAGTTCCTCCTAGACTTCCTGAAATTGTAACTGGCACATCCCAATCTAAAGTTGCTCCTGAAAACACATTGTAAGTGCCATCTGTAAAACTCTTCGGTGAACTTTGAAACGATAATATACCTTCTTCTACTTGAATCGTTCCGTTAGTGTTGTTAAGTGTTGCAATGATTTGGGCTTCTCCAGTGGATACAGTCTTCTTTATCATTCCTAAATTATTGATAACTCCAGGAGCTGCTGCCCATGTAATATTACCTCCATCAAATTGCAAATCTATGTTACCTCCTAATTGGTTATTTAGTATTGTACTTGCTCCGTTGATAAACAAATCTCCTGCAGACATAATCGATATACTTCCCAAGTTATTTAAGGTTGTCTCTCCAGAAATCGTCTTTGCTGAATTGCCTAATAGCGATATTGCACCATTATTGGTTAATGTTCCGCCTCCTGATAAAGTTCCTACCAACCAATTAAAATTTTCAGAGAAATTTAAATCTGCTGCATCACCATCGGCAACTGTGATATTACTATTCCAATTCATGTTTCCATCTAAAGTTCCTCCTAGACTTCCTGAAATTGTAACTGGCACATCCCAATCTAAAGTTGCTCCTGAAAACACATTGTAAGTGCCATCTGTAAAACTCTTCGGTGAACTTTGAAACGATAATATACCTTCTTCTACTTGAATCGTTCCGTTAGTGTTGTTAAGTGTTGTAATGATTTGGGCTTCTCCAGTAGAGTCGGTCCGCTTTATCATTCCCAAATTATTGATAACTCCTGGTGCGCCAGCCCATGTAATATTACCTCCTGCTACCTTCATATTTAAAATACCATCAACTTGATTATTTAGTGTTGTACTTGCTCCGTTGATAAACAAATCTCCAGTTGAACTAATATTCATAGTTCCTTCATTATCTAGAATTGTTCCTGTAACTAAAGATTTACCACTATTACCTAACAAGTTCATTTCTCCTTGATTTGTTAGTGTAAATGCAGTACCTAGTAAAGTACCAGCATTCCAATTAATAGTAGTATTAGGTCCAAAATTTGAGTCTCCAGCAAAAGAAAAACTAGAATTCATCTCGAAGGTAGAATTACCCTGTACATCTATAGACTGAACTGTTCCAGATACATTAAGTATAACCGTAAATCCAGATGGAATGATAACATCATCCGCAGCAGTAGGCACCAAGTTGGTGTCCCAATTATCTGTGTTATTCCAATTTGTGTTTGCGCCTAAACCAGTCCATGTGGTTTGAGCAATTGCTATTGTGCTTAACATGCCCAATAGCATAAGTAGTAAAATTCGTTTCATAATTAATAGCTTTATAAAGGTTATATAGCTACATCGAAACGTTTTTAAAATGTGAGCAAAAAAATTATCCCTCAAACGTTAAGGGTTACTCCTTCTGAAAGTTTAGTATTTATCCACTTACACCTACACCACATACTACTAAAAATTGGTTTAGACTCATGTCACTTACATTTTGGGCTTCAAAAGTAAATGCAAAAGATTATCTACAGCTAAATAATCATACCCATTATTTGTTTCTATGACAGAATTACAATAAACTAACCCTCTATTTGAAGTAGCTTTATATTGTTCTAAACAACTTAAAAACTTTCTGTTGATGGCTCTTACTTACAGGAATTTTATGATCTTTAATAAAAAGCATATTGCCTTCAAAACCTTGAACCGCTTGAATATTTACAATGTAACTTCTATGTACTCTTAAAAATCGATCTACTGGTAATTTAATTTCCAGTTTTTTTAAAACCATTGAATAAAGAAAATCGTCCAACTTCGTATGTATGGTTGTATAATTATTTTCTGCTTGTAAAAATTGAATTTCATTCAGCAAAACCCTTTCAAAACGATGATTCTTTTTAAGGAACAGACTATCTTTGATTTTTAAAACTTCATTTTCATTTTTAGAAAACTTATATTCCTTTAATAAATCTTTTTCTGGAGCTTTTTGAGAAAAATTAACTAATGCCAATTCAATAGCTATAGCCATTTGTCGATCGTTAAAGGGTTTCAAAAGATAAGCGCAAGGGTTAACTTCTTTTGCTCTTTTTACAAGTTTGACATCTGCATGAGAGGTGAGAAAAATTAATGGAATGTCATAACTTTTATTAATCATTTCAGCTAGTTCAATACCATCCTTTTCGCCTCTAATCATAATATCCATTAAAATGATATCAACATCTCGTACAGCTCTCAATATATTGATTGCTTGGAAAGCACTATCAGCGATACCAACAACCTCATAACCAAAGTTTTTTAGTCGTAATGAAATGTCTTGTGAAAGAATTATTTCATCTTCAACAATAAGTACTTTAATTTTAGAAGAAGTACTACTCATTTTACATCTATCTTTAACTTAATGACCCAATGCGTTCCGCCATTGATAATCGTATTACAGGTGCCTTCTAATTGTTTTATCAGAGATAAAACTAATTTAAGTCCTAATGAATTGGTTTTATCTCTTTCTTTTTGGTCAAACCCTTTACCGTTGTCAATTATTTCAAGGTTGAAGTAATCGTATTGATGGTGTATAACAATCTTTAGCTTAGGATCAACTATATCTATATAAGCATGTTTGATGGCATTGGTTACTAATTCATTTATAATTAGTGCTAATGGTATTGCTTTATCAACACTTATACTTACTGGCGAAATATCAAATTCTGGCTCCAATTGTGTTGCGTACCCATGTAGTAGATTTAAAATGAGTTCTTCAACGTAGGTTTTAACCTCAACCTTGGTCTCTAATCCTTCTTGATAAAGTTTTCTATGAACAAGAGAAAGAGCTTCTACTCTATTTTTTCCTAATGCTATCACTTCTTTTGCAGAATCATCAGTTATTGTACTACTCTGTAAATTTAGTAGGCTCGAGATCATTTGTAAATTATTCTTAACTCTGTGGTTCAGTTCTTTTAATAATAATGCTTTTTCTTGCTCTCTCTCTGAAATATCCTTTTTTTGTTTTGATAAGTCTTTATTTACAATTCTTATTTTTTTGTACGCCTTATAAAGTAGAAACATTAAGACCGCTAATGAAAAGATTCCAAAAGCCAAGCCAAAAGCAATATTTTTTCTATTGTTACTTATTTCATTTATTCTTTTAATTTCTGATTCGCGTTGATTAATTTCATAACCAGCTTTTAACTGCTCAATTTTCTTGATATTAATTTTATTAACCAAGCTGTCTTGATAGATTTGATATACCTTTTGATAGATTAGGGCTTTTTGATAATCGCGTTTAGTTTCATAAAGATTAACTAATAATGCGCTGAAATCTCTTATTTGTTCTTTTAATCCTGCTTTTTCAGCCATTTTGTAAGCCTCTATGAGCTTACTTTCGGCAAGATCATAATTGTTTTCGTCTTTGTAGATCAATCCCAATTCTGAAAGATAGATTGAAACAGAATAATCATCATTTAATTCAGTTAATATTTTAATGGCCTTATTAAGTGCTTCTTTAGATTTTCCTATTTCGCCTTTGTCAGAATAAACTATTCCTAAGTTTCCTAAACTATAACCTAAAATAACATCGTTATCAAGTTTTTCATTTAACTGTAACACCTTGTCAAAGGCTTCTTCTGCTTGATTGATTTTATTAGATAGCCTATAAGATTCGCCTAGATTTATTAATGTTAAAGCTTTGTTTATATTGTTATCAGACGCTTCATATATTTCAAAAGCCTTTTCTAAATAATTTATTGCTAACACATACTCTTCTTCACCAATGTAATATGTTGCTATCTGTGTTTGAAGTGCTGCCTGACGCTCAACTAAGTTTAATTTTTCATACACCGTTAATGCTTCGAATGTAGCTTCTAAAGATTGGGTATCATTCCCTAAACGCTGTTCTATTAAAGCAATACCTTCTAATGCTTCCGCTTTTAAAATTGGATCATTTAATTCTTTAGAAAGCTTCAAAGATTTTTTGGCAAAATAAAGAGCACTATCTAATTTGGGGTGATAAAATGAAATTGTTTCTAATAAAATTGCCTCTTCTTTTTTTGACCACTCTGTTTCATTGAGAGTTTTAATCAAACTATCCACTTTATGTCGGTTTTGTGAAAAACTTAAAGAAACTATTAAAGAAAATAAAAGAATAAACTGCCTAGTATTATTGAGCATGCAAATAATATTTTAAGACATGTTAATTCAAATTTACTCCTCCATGTTTTGAGCTAATCTTAACTAACGGGTCAATCTTAAAATAATAGGTTTTATCTTCAATAAAAAAAGAAAGTACAACTGTGTAAGAGATATAAGTGTTTTTATTTGTGGCTGAAGTATTGCCTTCTTTACTAAGAATTTCAAAACTCTGAACACCGTTATCAATCTGTGGTTTTAGAAACAAGCTTCCATCTGGAGCACAAATGATTTTTGAATGTCCTTCTACATGAAAATACTTCTTCCAGTCATCTAAAGTCATGATATGTTCTTGGTACTTATTTCGGTTTTGTAATTTTAAATAATGGCATTTTGGTTGAAATTCAACATCTTGAAAATTCATGAAAACGCCAAAACCATTACCTTCTTCAATATTAAAAAAACTTTTGATATCATTAACAACAAAGGCATCTAATGGTATTGGATTTAAGTAAGAACCTTCACCAATATCAGTGTTTTTTATAGCTTCTCTTAATGAATCGATATCAAAATCAAGGTTTATTTCTCTCAGTAAAGGGGTTGAAGACTGGCTCATCGTTTTATGTTTTATTTATCTCACTCTAAGGTAGTTAAATTTAAATTAAAAGATGGAATAATTTAAAAAAAAGAACATCTAAAATTCTTTAAACTCAATATTTTGTATCACTCACTAAAGAATTTATATCATTCACACATATGATTTTCATTTCATGATATTATCAAAGATATTTAATTAGAAAAATACCAGAACACATACGTTAACACTCTAATTTAAACTTATCAATCATGGAAGAACAAAAAGAACAAAAAAATGATTCTATATCTATAGATGAAAGCGAATTAAATGCTATTGAAGATTATTGGACTGAAGAACGAATGAGAAATGCAATTCCTCTCCCAGCTCTAGAAATTTCAGAAAAAGATTTAATTAAACTAAAACAGAAAAAAAAATCTAATGATGATGTAGAGTCTATTGAGGGTAAAAAATTTAACTACGACTCTTTTAATATCACACCCAAAGATGCAGATGTATCTAAGCAACCCTTTTGTTGTGCTGGAAAATTATTCTTCACAAAACCTAACGGTAAAGATTACACAGGCAGCGCAGAATTTTGTGGAGATGACCAAATTGTATTAACTGCTGCTCATTGTGTTAGAGACCACACAACTGGAGCATGGTTTAATAAGATCATGTTTTATCCAGCTTATGCAAATGGCGGTAACGAAAAATTTGCTGTAAAAATAAAGACTACAAGAAAAAAATGGGTAAACAATAAGAAGAGTGAACCCTTCCGCTATGATTATAGTTTTTTAGTCACTAACAAAAAAAGTAAAACAGGTTATTTAGGATGGAAAACATACAATCGATATTCAGAATGGACATCAATTGGTTATCCTTTAAATTATGGTAATGCTGAATATATGAAAGAGGTTAAAGGAGATGTAGCATCAACAAAATTAGGTCTTATTGAAATGTCGAATAATCCAATGACCGAAGGTTGTAGTGGAGGCGCATGGATAGGTGACTTGAATAGCTCTGATAAAAGAGGAGGAAATTATGCTATAGGTCTTAATTCATTCTTCTCTAGGTTAAAACCTGGCTTTATGTGGAGTCCAAAGTTTGACTCCAAATTTGAAGATCTATTCAACCTTGCAAAAAGCAAAATATAAATCTTGTTCCTGTTGACTTAAATGAGTAAACCTCATGATAAGATTTACTCGATTAAACAATTCTTAAACTTTTTATTAATCCATTAAATAATTTAAATATGGCAATAGACACAACACCTTCTACAGTTGCAACCAATGCCCTTGATGCATTAGACTTTAGTTCTCTCATTGGAGGACCAATGGATGCTATTATCAAGGCACAGGCTTTGGCAGCTAAAACAACCTATGAGTTTATTAACGAAGTAGGTCTAACAACCGATCCCGATACTGGCGAAAAGAAACCAGTAAATGTTACTTTTCAATATAATAGTGGTGGAAAAGTAGCAACATTGACCGTCCCCCTATTAGTCATATTAACTGTACCAAACATAGAAGTATCAAATTTTGTTATTGATTTTATTGCAAATATTTCTGCATCTTCTTCTTCAACTGAAGAAACCTCAAGTGATACGGAGTTAGGTGTTGATGTGGAAGCAGAAGCATCCTTAGGTATAGGTCCTTTTTCTATTAAGGTAAAGGCTAAGGCCAATTACTCTAGTAAACAACATTCAAAAGCTGCTAAAGAATCGAAGTATTCTGTAGAGTACACCATGAACGTTAGAGTTGAAGGTGGACAAAGTGATATGCCTGCAGGATTACAAACAGTATTAAGTATCTTACAAGGCAGTAATACTTCTGTAGGACCAGATGATATGATTGTTACTAGACCAAAAAATGTAAATATAGATGGCGTTAATAAAGCCACTTTAGAAATAGTTGTAAAAGATGCGCAAGGTTATTTAGCATCTGGAACAGAAGTCGCATTAAATTTAGATGCTAACTCTCCATTTAAAGAAATCAATATTTTAAGAGGGCACACTAGAAATGATATACTAATTGCTAGACAGCATCTCAGCAATAGTCTCTATAGTAAAAATAGGAAAGAAAATAAAGAAGTTAAAACAAAGCATCTCATTAGCCATCGTGTTATAAAACCCTATATGAGGCGCTTCAAAAATTCTAAAATCAAATTTGATTCAACAGCATCACCTGTAACACAAATAACTGGAGTAACAGATACTTCCGGAGTTGTTGTTTTCGAGCTTGTTTTAGAAGAAGGTTTAACCAAAGACCAACAAGGCAACATTACAGTTACTTCATATATTCCTATCTCAGATGGCGAAGGAGAATCTTCAGTTAGAGAAGAAATAACAAACGTACCTTACACCATATTAATACCAGATGATAAAGGTGGTAGTTTAGTGTTAACTAGTGATAAGAGTACATTGAACCTAAATTCAACTACTACTAGTGAAACTATTAAGGTAACTGTAAAAGATCTTGAAGGAAACACTGTAGATGGCGAAAAGGTAGCTTTTGAAATTTTAGGTGATACCGCAAATGATGATCCAGCTGCGTCATTCAAAGCTACATCAATTTCAGGCACTAAAACTTCTGGAAATAATAATGGAACTTTTGATGTTAAAATTGAAACAATAGCTACACCTGCAACTGGTAACTATACCTTAAAGTTGAAAAACGATAGTTCTAATGAGTTAAAAATACCTGTAACTGTTACATAAAAACATAAAATCAAATGGCTGATAATTCTGTATTAGAAAAACTGGTAGAATATATTCTGCTAGAGTTACTAGAAGCTCAAAATGCTTCTAATGAGGCCTCTGCAAAACTGGCTGAAAATTACTCTAGTGATGATCCTAAGGTGCCAAACCTAGAATATTTTCCTATACCTAATTCAAGTATTAGGGCTTTTGATTTTGCGTTGAAGTTTGCATTAAAAGATATTGGCGTCATCTTAACAGATGATGCCATTTCAAAAATTAATGATTTAATTATAGAAACTTGGGAACTCTATTTAAATAATTTGGTCAATTACAATGTGATTATTGAAGATCGAAAAAAGGCCTTGCTGAAACAAATTCCAATCGTTGACTTAAGGCGTTTTAAAAGCGATATAACAGAAAAAGACGACGCAGAAGAAGAATCAATTGCTTCTCTTATAGAAAAAGAAATACTGTTAGCTTTTCTAGCACAATTGCCAAAAAGAAGATGGGGCAAAAAAGAGGCGCTAGCAAAAAGTTCTTTCGCATTGAATTTAAAAGAAAAAATCAATCAAATTCTATTTAGTTCTAAGAGAGAACAAGAAATTCCTTTATCTGATTTTAAAGCTGTTTTTGATATCAATCAATTAAACGATATTACTGAAGATATTGTATGTAGTATTAATGTCCATGTAGAGATGCGAAACTTTGAAAGTGCTTACCATGATCATGATAAAGACTCTAATCTAAAAACAAGAATATTAACATTGAAATAAGACCTCATGAATGATGACTCAGGAACATTTAAAAACTTGATTACTAAGGTTGATTACACCAATGTCTTTACTTTTGGGCGCATTATTCAAATACCAGTAGATGCAGTTGTTGATGCAAACATCAATGCATCTGTTGCTGCTTTTAACTTTATTAAAAAATTTGGTTTTGAAGAAGGACCTGATCCCATAAAAGATCCTGATAAATTGGGAGACCCAAAAATGCTTACCTTCAGTTATAAGTATAATAATGGTGGTGTAGAACAAAAAATGGTTGTAAATATTCCTGTACTTTCTTTGGTAACCATGCCTTTTTTAAATGTCCGAAAAGCAAAATTTGATATTGGAATCAATATTTTAAACCAAATAAAGACCAACAAAACAAAAGCTGAAACTTTGGTATTACTTGGTCCTACTGAGGGCAACATATCGAAAAGAGATAACGATACTGATGTTAATAAAACATACACGAACGAGTTTTCAACCAATATGCAAGCTTCTATCGAGGTAGAGTCTACAGATTTACCTTCTGGCATCTTACAAATGATAAACCTTTTCAAAGATGCTACAAATGGCAGCGGAAAAGATGTTTATATCTTAGATACCAAACAAAATAAAATTCAATTTTCAGCAACTCAAACAGAGGTTTCTATTGATGTTTTTCTTACTAAGGACAAAAAACCAATAAAGAATGGTCTTATAGTGGCTACTGTTGTTTCAGATACTGATGCTGATTTACATGATACTTTTTCTCATCCTATACGTATAAAAAAAGGAAGTTTAGTGGGTAATCCAGCTTTGGGTCAAGCAAAAGCCTTAACAAATAAAAAAGGAAAAGTGACATTTACATTTTCTACTTACAAAATAAATCCTTTAGGCAAAAAACAGAATGGATTTATTTATTTCAAGACTGCAAAAGCTTCAAAAATAGCAGTGTACTATCATCTAAAAACTTAAAACAAAATATTATGAAAGAACCTGAAAAAAAATCCGGATTTAACTGCCCAAATTGTAATTTTTTCATCGAAGTAACATTAAAAAGCTTACTTTATGCTAAGAGTCAAGATTGTCCTGGTTGTCTAACTAAATTCGAAATGGACAGACAAGAATCAAGTAGAGCGCTTAATCTTATGCAAAATCTAAATACGGTGATCGATAACATTGAATCGGTTAAAGACTTTTCTCCAGAAAACTATAAAGGTTAGCAAGAAAGTTCAAAATACTTAAGCAATAGCCTTAGTTTTATTAAGCTTTAACCTTATCTGATATTAAGTCTTAGTCAGTAATTTTATATCAAAACAATTTGATATAAAATAAGATGCTAAAAAAAGTAATACCCTTATTGTTACTAATTGCCATAGCCTATAACTGCAAAGATATCATTGAGGTAGAAGACATCTCTGAAGCTCGCATTATTATACTTGCACCAAGCAACAACTCTACCATTCAAATGAGCACAATTAATTTTGCATGGCAGCCATTAGTGTATGGTGATAACTATCAATTACAAATTGCTACACCTGATTTTGAGAACCCTATTCAAATAGTAGAAGACACTATAATATCTATTCCAAATTTCACAAAAACACTTCCTGAAAACTCATATCAGTGGCGTGTAAAAGCAGTAAACTTTGCTTTTGAAACTCAATATACTACACAAAATTTAACTATTGAAGAATAAAAAAAAGACATACATACTTTTGGTTCTTGTAGTCTCTGTTTGGGGAATAATTGGTTATAAAATAGTTACTGGTATAAATCCTAAATTACCTGAACAAAAGCAACAAAATTATTCACCTATAAAAAAATTTAAAGTAGATACAAAAATTGATACGTTTTCAATCCAACCCGTAGACAAAGATCCTTTTTTAGGAATAGTCACGAGGAAAAGATCACAATCAAAAATTACCAAAATTAAAAGTCAAACTACACCATGGTTACTTATAGAATATTTAGGTATGATAAAGCATAGTAATCGAGAACAAAACGTCTATGTTATTTCCATCAATAGTAAGCAATATTTATTTAAAAAAGGGCAGATCAAAAACGACGTTAAACTGTTGTATGGCAATAATGATGCTGTCATGCTTCGTTTCAATAAGCAGCAAAAAATGTTTAAGCGAAAAAATCAGTCATGAAAAAACTAAGGGCAGGCGCATTGCAGTTGGTGATTTTTATTGTTATTATAATAGCTTTAATACTGTCATCCTTTATCATATTACTGCATACGCATAAACAATTTAAGTTGCAAACTAACCATATGATAGAAATGGTTAAATTAACAGATAAAGGCATTCAATATGCATTAACCCAACCTGTAGACTTAAACAAATTAACTGATGTTTCATTATACGGTGAAGACTATAAATCCCTCAAAGTAAAAAAAACGTTTTGGGGTGTTTTCGAACAAGTGACTGCCAAAACAGAACTAAAAAGTAAAACGTTCAGTAAAATAGCATTAGTAGGTAGTCAACAAGAAGAGCCTAAAATAAGCCTTTACTTAAAAGATAATAATTACCCTTTGGTTGTGGTAGGTGACACCAAGATTGAAGGACTCGTCTACTTGCCAAAACGTGGCGTCAAGACGGGTCACATATCAGGTCATTCCTATTATGGATCAACTTTAGTTAATGGTAAAATCCTAGTAAGTCAACAATTTCCTAAGCTAAAAGATGATTTGATAACACATATAGAATCTTTAATAGCGCTACCTCCATATAATCAAAACACTACTGAGTTTTTAAATCTAGAGTCTACAAAAAAGCAAACCAACTCGTTCAACAATTCAATGTTACTAGCTTATAGTGATGCTGATATCATATTGCACGATATTGAGCTTTGTGGTCATATTGTAGTGAGATCTGATACAAAAATCAGCGTTCATGAAACAGCTAAATTAAATGATGTAATTCTAATAGCGCCTATTATAAATATTCTGAACAGTTTCGAAGGAACGTTGCAAGCATTTGCGAGTCAAAGCATTACAGTTTCTGAAAATGTGATATTAGACTACCCATCTTCATTAGTTTTATTTAAAGATTTTTCGGCTGAGAAAGAAAATGAGGCTCATGTTTTAGAGATGAAACCTACATCAAAAGTTAAAGGAAGTGTTTTGTGTTTAGGAAAAACATCAAACATAAACTATGATGTGCAATTGAGGATTGATACTGATGCTGAAATTGAAGGCGAGGTGTATTGCGAACAAAATATGGAGTTGAAAGGGCATGTTTTTGGCACAGTATACGCTAAAAACTTTATTGTAAAAAACAAAGGAACCACGTACCAAAATCACTTATATAATGCTGAAATAAATATCAATAAATTGACAAAACAATTCGTTGGAGCACCAAGTGAGACTAGTAAGAAAAAGATAGCAAAATGGCTTTACTAAAAAAGATTAAGGCATCTACGCTCATGGAAACATTAATAGCGACTGTTTTAATTATAGTCATTTTTGTGGTTTCTAGTTTCATCTTGAACAACTTGTTTAATAATGTCATCAAGAATGATACAAGAGCTGTTGCATCTAAGCTTAACGAATTGGAGTATTTATATATTAATAAAAAAATTAGCATACCCTATCAAGATGAATATGGAGATTGGATACTTTCTGTGAAAAACCGAAAACAAGATGCTTTAGAATTAATCATATTCTCTGCAGAGAATCTAGCTACAAAAAAGCTCGTAGAATCAATAATTCATAACCAATGAAATCAAAAGTTAATGCTTATACATTAAATGAAATGCTCATCACAATTATTATTACAAGTATCGTTATTGGTATGGCTTTTACAGTTTTAACTTTAGTACAACGTCATATGTGGTCTATACAAGAGAATTTAAAAAGCACAACACAACTTAATCAACTAGAGCAATCACTTTGGATAGATATAAATAGATATAATAAGTTATCATATTCAAATGCTGAAAATAAGCTCTTATTCAAGTCTGATTCAGACTCCATGGTTTACTACTTAAAGCCTGATTTTATTACAAGATCAACCGACACTTTTCATATCGAGTTTGTACATAAGCAATTTTTTTTTGATGGTAATGAAGTGTCAAATGGAAATATTGATGCAATCCGATTTGGGTCATCAAAAAAACATAGAAATCAACATCTTTTTATTTATAAAAAAAATGATGCAACACAGTTCATGAATTAATGGCATTTCAATTAGATCAAATAAAGCAAAATCGAGATAGCAATAGTAAGCCTATTAATAGCATTGAAGTGATGCTAAGTAAAGAAGTAGTGGTTCTTAAAAAGCCATTTTCTAATAAACTCAAGGAGGATTTTTATACTGAGCTTAGTGTTTTGATTAATGCTGGTATTACATTAAAGCAAGCGCTTGAGCTGATTAGTAGTTCACAAAAGGATAAACGTACAAAAGCGATTCTACATGATATTCTTCAACGTATTATTGGAGGACTTAGCTTCTCAGAAGCGATCAATACTTATAAAGAATTTTCAAATTATGAATATCATTCGATAAAAATTGGCGAGGAAACAGGTAGTATAGCTGAAATAACAGAGCAACTAGGTTCGTTTTATGCAAAAAAAAATGAGCAACGCAGACAGCTTATAAACGCACTGACCTACCCTGTTATCATATTAAGCACTGCTATATTGGTTGTTATTTTTATGTTGCAATTTGTTGTGCCTATGTTTCAAGATATATTTAAGCAACAAAATGTAGAGTTACCAGCCATAACTTTGTTTGTGATTAAACTATCAAACTTAATTCAAACTTATGGATGGTTGTTCCTTATTGGTATTTTAAGTGTTCTTGTTTTAAGTGCTTTTGTAAAGAATAAACAATGGTACAAACGAATAAAAACGGCTATACTTGTTAAAATACCCTTTATTGGAAATTTTATGAAAACAGTTTATTTATCACAGTTCACGCAATCGATGATGCTTCTTACCGCATCAAAAGTACCCATAGTAGATAGTATTAATTTGGTCAAAAAGATGATTGATTTTTATCCACTTACCAAGGCACTTAATGCCATAGAAACCAATGTGATTCAAGGAAATTCATTGAGTAGTTCGCTAGAGAAGCATAAACTATTTGATAATAGAATGATAGCATTAGTAAAAGTTGCTGAAGAAACGAATCAAAGTGAATATATCTTTGGTAGATTAAATACGTTATACAGCTCAAAAGTTCAAAACAGTTCTAAGACCTTATCTAATCTTATGGAACCGTTTATTATTATTTTCATTGGTGTATTTGTTGGTTTTATACTCATTGCAATGTATTTGCCAATGTTTAAATTAAGTAGTTTGATTTAACACATAATAAAAATCTATCCAAAGCTTTTTAATAAAATATGGGCTTGTAAATAATATATCCCAGTCTTAAAGTCTTTTTTCTTTTCAAAATTCAAATTGATTATTTCTCCAAACTTGGTGTGTTGTTCTAAATTGTAGACCAAGGTAACTATATCGCTATAATGACCCTCTAAAGTAAATTGATAAGTATTGATTTTTAGATCGTTCTTATTAATACTATGCGGCTCAATAAAATTAGTAACTTTAATATTGTTACTATCAGCATACCGATTAATAGTTTTAAGTATGTTATTTTGAATTGAATTTCCATGCAGTTGATACTTGGTCAATAACGAATCGTAATAGCGCTCCTTTTGCTTTAGAGAAGATAATTGCATTGGCATATTATCAAACATAACCGCTTCTTTTTTTAATGTATGATACTCTTTTCTTAGGTCTATCGTATTAGAAAAGGCAAATTTATATGCTATATATAGCACTGCTAAAAAGCTAATAATCAGAATGATGTTTTTAGTTTTTTGTGTCATGCTTTATATTAATTTTGATTGAAAATACAGAAGATGATTTTGAAACGTCTTCAAACTTTATGATCTCAACCGATGCAATCCAATTGATTTGTTCAAGTGAAATAATCCAATCTGAAAATGAAGTGCGCTCATAAATACTACCCGAAACTAGGATGGTGTTCAATTCATTTTCAATGGGCTTTTTTTCCTTTATTTTTTTCAGTAATGGTTGGTAGTTAAATTCAGATAAACGGATTTGTTCTGGCAAATCTTTAATCAACACGTTCGTGTAATAAGAGCTTTTAGAATTATTAGCTCTTAAAATGTCTTCAACGGTTTTTTGTGCTTTCTGTACGGTTTCATTTAGATGAACCACCTTACTTTTTGATGAATTTAAAACTTGTGTTGTTTCTCTGAGTTCATCAATTTTTTTATGGTAGTTATTAAATACGAAAAAGTTTAGCAGCAAAGCACAAAAAAGCGTGACAAGCCCAATTTTAAGAAATTGAATAAAAAATTGTTTTTCCTTATAATTACGTACTAAATCTTCTTGAGTATTATCGAAGTATGATCTAGTGTTTTTTGTTTTAGTAACTAAACTCAAAGCGCCAGAAAAATTCAATACATCTTTGTTTTCAATTTTTACAGTATTGCAATCGTATACTGAATTACTAGTACTAGTCAATTGAATATCTGTTATCTGTCCATCATCACAAATAATACATGCATTATTTGTATGAATCTTGTGTTCTGAGATATAACCTGTCAAAGAGGCAATCATTAAATTACCCAAAGAAAAGTCAACAATACAAATGTTTTTAGATTTGAAATCATTTAAAATAGCATCTAAATGTGATCTTCTACAAATAGCTATAAAATGAATGTGTTCTTGTTGTAAAATTTCATAGTAAAAATCATCAACCTTAATATTTGGAAACGCTAGATTTAAAAGTTTTAAATGGTCTGCTTCACTATTCTCTATTCGTTTTGTGATTACAAATTGGTTATTAATGATTAAGAAAGTGGCTTTGTTTTTTGGGATGTATTTTGAAGTATCTTTTATATTAGAATAGGTAAAACAATCTTCTAGTTCTACTTGGTTTTTCTTTTTTCTTAATTGGATTCCATAATACAACGTTTCACCATTCAACTGTGTTAGTTCAATACTATAAAATTGATTTTCAAAAGTTAAGTATGATGACAATTTAGGTTTCATTAATAAATTACTGTCGGTTTAATAAATACGGTGAGTTTCGTTTTTCGTGCCTCTCTAACTCGTTTACTGAAAAACCATTTAATAATTGGGATCCTTGCTAAAAAGGGAACTCCTGAACCAGAATTGTTTTTATAATTTTCTTCTAATCCTCCCAAAACAGCAATATCTTGATCTTCCATGCGTACTACAGAAGAGAATGTGCGAGAATTAATATCTGGTGGTGCATCGTCAGCTATGCGCTGTCCAAAGCTAGATTGAATGACATTGATATCTAACAATACTTGTTTGTTTCCAGTAACATAAGGTTTGATATCCAGACCTAGCCTGGCGTCAATTGGAAAGTAGTTACGAATTTCTGTAGTTTGCGGATTATCGCTTCCTATAATATCCCTTCTCACAATAGCATAGTAAGATGTTTGACCATTAGAAAATGATGCTCTATGACCATTTAAAGTAGCAAGTTTTGGTGTTGATCTGATTTTAAGATTACCATTGGTTTCCATAGCTTTTACGGTGGCAAAAAAGTTAGGAACTACATTACCGAAATTAAAAACCGAAGTATTACTAAATCCATTAATGACTCTATTAATGGTTTCTGCACCTAAAGTTAAATCTGTAGTAGGAAATAAACCGCCTTTTGTAATTGCTGGCTCATCACCAATACCCCAAGTTACACCTGCTTCAAGCGTATTACTCGTTTGAGCTTCAACAATCATGACTTCAATTAAAATAACAGGAATGCTTTTGTCTATTTTTTTAATAAAATCTTTGAAAAATTCTATTTTAGCACTGGTTCCTGTAACGTAAATACTATTCAATTCTACATCAACTTTAAAATCCAAATCTTGTTTGATTTCTTCAGGAATCACTTCTAAAATGTCCTGCGAATCTTCAGTAGATTGTATTGATCGATTTCTCGACGTCTGGGTTCTGTTATTTATAGAACTCCCATTATTTAAGCCGTTAAAATTTGTACGGTTTTGAAGCCCTTGACCTGCAGTAACAAAATTATCTGCTACTGCACTTCCACTAGAAAGTAATTCAGGATCAGACATAAAGTTGACCGAACGGTATTTGAGTGTAATAATTTCTATTTTACGAACACTCAACTGATTAGCAGTTCCAAAGAAATAAATACCTCCTTCTTTTTTAAAGGTATAATCATTAGATAGGTTGCCATCGGTTTGTTGATTAGAAGGCCTAATATTACTTTGCGTTGTAGTATTAGACAAATTACTTGCTGCTCTTAACGTGGTTTGTGGCTCAAATAGTTTAATGAGCAACTCGTCGAAGGTTATAGATTTGGTTTTTAGAGTAACAGTGCCAGCCTGTTCAATTGGAGAAGCCAAAAAGAAGTTGATATCAAGAGAATCTCCTATACTCTTTACAATATCCGCTACAGGTGCTTTTTCAAAGTCAACTTCCAATAGTTGACGCTCTTTGTTTAAGACTTTAAATAAAACGTTAGGATTTAGACGACTTCTTAGTCGTGTGTTCTTAGTGGTTTTATCGGAATTAAATTGCTCATCAAACACATAGAAATTGTCTTTTGTTTTTGTAAGTGTCATATTATTGGCGAGTGCCATTTTATCCATTGCAGAATCAAAATTCGTTGTTTTTATGTAGGATGTGATCTTTTGATTTTCCATTCCTGGTGCGTACATCAAATTTTTAGCACTAGCGTCCATGATGTTTTTAAATACAGTATACAAATCATTGTCTTTAGTATCTATAGTTATGGTTTCGTCTGAAGGATCATAATCAATTAAAATAGGATATGTTTTATCTTCTGGAATAGATACATGCGGTTTAATAGATAATATACTTCCTGTAAACTCAATATCTAGGTGGTATTCCTTGCATAAAAAAATCAATGCATTAGAAACCGTAACATCAGAAAAGTTATTTGTTATAGTGATGTTATTTAATTCAGGTGAAATATTAAAGTTGAGTTTATGAACATTAGATATGGCAAGCAAAAAATTTGAAAGTGTGACTTCATTAAGCGAAATGTTGGTATTGAGTTTTTCTTCCAATCCCTTATTGGTTTCTGATAACTTATACAATTCACTTTGAATTACTGTAATTCGGTCATTGGTTTGCGCATGGCACAATGAAATGAAAAGTGCTATTATAAAAATTGATATTATAGATGCTATTTGTGTTCCTTGTAGTCTCATAAACAGTATTGTTTCTGGAATTAATCAATTAATAATGCATAGACTTCATCAATAGATGTTGTGCCTTTTCTGATCAGGTCAATAGCATTATCTTTTAAGGTAATAATGCCTTGTTCCTTGATATAGTTGTCAATATCTAGATCGTTACTTTTGATGTAGGTCGCCAATTCTTTTGATACAGGAATGATCTCATAAATAGCTTTTCTTCCCGAAAAACCAGTATAATAACAAACGTTACAACCAACAGGTGTAAATGTTTCTTTTAAATCACTTGGAATAGTAAATGAACTTGGAAAATCGTTTTCATCAATAGGATTTTTCGTCTTACAGTTTGCACATAGTTTTCTAACGAGTCGTTGTGCTACACTAACATTTAAAGTGTTTGCAATTAAAAATGGAGGAATATTCATGTCTACTAATCTAGAAATAGTTCCCCAAGCTGAGTTGGTATGAATAGTAGATAGTACCAAGTGCCCTGTTAGGGCTGCTCTTATTGCCATATTAGCAGTTTTGGCATCTCTTATTTCTCCAACCATAATCACGTCAGGATCTTGACGCAAAAAAGTTCTGAGTGTGCTTGCAAAATCAAGTCCAATATTTTCTTTGAGCTGTACTTGATTAATGCCTTCAAGTGTATATTCAATAGGATCTTCTATAGTTAAAATATTTGTATCTTCATCATTTAGTAATTTTAATGTTGCATAAAGTGTTGTTGTCTTTCCCGATCCTGTAGGTCCAGAGATCAAAATAATTCCATTTGGTTTTTTTGTGGATTCCTTATAAATCTGTAACTCCCTTTCTGAAAAGCCCAAATCATTCAATTGAATGTGATCTGCATCTTTACTCAATAATCGCAATACTATTTTTTCGCCATGAAGTATTGGTAAAGATGACACTCTAATATCAAATTCCTCTGATGCTGTTTTTATAGTGATACGGCCATCTTGAGGGAGTCGCTTTTCTGAAATATCTAGACCTGCTTTTATCTTTAGTTTGTTTATGATGATTGGGTAGTCTTTTGCATTTATGATGTAATACTCTTTTAACTTTCCATCTAATCTAAATCTAACTCTACACTTATTTTCATAAGCTTCAAAATGAATATCACTACTGCCAATAGCTTTGGCTGTGGTAAGTAATTGCTCTAAAAAATCAGAAGCATAATGAAATGCTTGTGATTGAGCATTCTTTTTCATTCTGTAATTTGTTGCTAAATAGTGTTTTATGTTCTCAATAGGTTCATAAATGAGTCGTATCGATTTTCCAATTACGACTTGTAATTCTTGTCGTAGAGCTTCTGAAGTATCTTCCGATTTGAAAACGATTTCATTGTCATTTTCATCCACAGGAATCACGTTATATTGATAGGCTTGTTCACTACTAATGAGCTGTAAAAGATGAGTAGATATATTATAGTCTTCCTGTATCATCTTAAATGGCATATAACGTATTAGTTAATCCAGACCATAAAGCCACGTAAGACACTCCAAAGAACAAACTTAAATAACCTGCTAGCGGAACGGTTGTTGTAGCAGAATAGCTTTTTAAGATCAAATGAATGATTAAAGAGAATACTAATGCAAAAACGAATAGCACAATGAAAGAAATTGTAGAGAAAGAAAATATAAGACTAATGAATAATAATGTATCACCTAAACCAAAAGCTTCGTTAAACTTTATGTTTAGTACTAATCTAGAGTAACAAAACGCTGCTAGTAATAGAAGTCCAATAAAAACCCCATTGAGCAGTACAGACACAATGAATAATTCTGGTAATGTTTGGTTATAAAATAAGAGACCACAACTTAATGCAATTAGTGGAAATAAGAACCAATACACCTGGCGTTCTCTATAATCTTGATAGAACACCAATAGAAATAGTGTCAATATGAAAATTTTCAATACAACCATTAGTCTTTTACTATTTGTTTTGGTGTTCCATTTTCATCGATTTCCCATACATTTAATATGCCATCACCATCAAAGTCTGTAATGGCTCTGGCTCTAGCTTTAAAAGTAGTATTGTCTGCATTTAAAATTTCATACTCATAATTACTGGTGCCATTTTCTTTAACTGTTTTTGGAGCTTCAAAATCTAGCTCATACAAGTCTGTTGTATATTTTGAATATAAATACCGATGTGAGGTTTGATTGTTATAAATATATTTGAGTTGTATTTGTGCTTCTACGCTTTTTGCCTTAGAAACTAGAGGCATCAAATTTGGCAACGCTATTAACATAAATACACCTATAATGAGTAGTACAATTAATACCTCTTGCAGGTTGAAAGCTGGTAACTTTCTGGCGTGTTTCATTTCTTTACAAATATCCATGTTCTGTAGCTTTTAAAAGTAAATGTCGATCATTTCCGTGTTCTACATCAAATAGTTGTTTTAGATTCCGTTTTCGATATTCTATAGCACTCTTTGATAAAGGAATCACTTTTACAATATCTTTCATTTGATTCCCTTTTGAAATGAGATGCAATAACTGCCGATCGATTCGATCTAGAACAAAATCATTCAAAATATGACGCCTCATTAACTTAATTATAGCTTTACTGTAATATGGCTCATCAACAAGTACAGAATTAATAGCTTCTGTAAGTTTTGCAAAGTCAATATCACTTTTTATAAGAAATCCATCAGGATTAAGCGTCTTAAGAATATTGTTTAACCTGTAGTTGTTATTATGCGATGTAAAAACGATAATCTTTATACTCGGAAACAATTCCTTTAATTCTATCCCTATATCTTCTCCAGATAATAATTTTTTATCATCTGATGCTGGAATATTGATGTCAAGTAAAACTAAATCAAAGGGTGTTTTGCTTACTGCTTTTTGAATTTGCTCATATGCTAAATCACAATTTGTTGCAGATTTTACAATAAATTCAAACTGTATATTGGTCTCGGATATTTTATTAAAAGCATTTTCGAGAACAGTTACCACAAGTGGTTCGTCTTCTACAATTAAGACATTAATCGTTTCTGTCATAGTTTGTAAATAAATAGAGTTATAAAATCAATATTTACGCTACGAATATATTTAAGGAAGCTTTAAAAAAGCAAAGATTTAACCTTTATATGTTAAAGGCTTAACCTTTACTTGAATGTTCATTTCATTAATACTTTTACTTCAATTTATTTTAAAAAAAATACACACAGTATATTTTCTACACATAATTAATATTCCATTAACTAAAACTCTTTTTTTGATGAAAAATTTTCTTAAAAGTCTCAAAAAATATTTGAGTCGATTTAACATCTTGATTCTTATTACAATAACTCCAATAAGTGTAATTGCACAAGATGAAAGTGCCTTTACCCTTCCTGAAATAACAAGACCATCACCTACTGTAGCACAACTCATGAAATTTGAAGAGGTGTCTTTAAGTCATTACACTGGGCAACCAGGTATTGCTATTCCATTATTTAGTAAGTCTATTAATGGACTAAACTACAATCTTTCTTTGCAATACCAATCTTCTGGCATTCGTGTTAATGAACAATCGGGTTGGGTTGGTAAAGGTTGGGCTTTAGATACTGGAGGCGTGATTTCGCGTTCTGTAGTCGGGCTACCAGATGAGATCAATTCTAGTAGTTTAGGGCTAATAGGTGTTAACCATACATCATTTCATAATTTAGGAGTTTATAATACATTGCCTGTTCATGATAATGCGTATTATTTTGATGCCTTATGGGGAAAAGATTTTAATCAATACGATTACCATCGGGATATCTATCAATTTAACTTTTTTGGACAAACAGGGCGTTTCATTTTTGTTAAAGAAAATAATGTTCTAGTTCCAAAAATAGTAGGTAATGATTCAAAACTTAAAATAGAGGTTGCCTATGAAAATATATCGAATTCATCAAATCACTACGCAGACGTAATTAAAAGTTTTACCATAACAGATACCAATGGTTTTGTGTATTTGTTTGATCAAGTAGAAAAAACGATAAGAAATGATATTAATGTATCCTCATATAGGGGCGATATTATTCCTAACTTAAATGAAGAAAATATTCCTGAATTTCGTTCAGCTTGGAAGCTGAAAAGTGTTACAAATGCGTCAGGGAAAAACATAGCAACCCTTTCTTATAAACCTGCTACTGAAACACCAAATTCGGTGTCATTAAAAAGCACTTTAAGGTATCAGATTGATTGCCAAACCTATTCAGATCTTAATGAAATTATCAATAACCCAATACCAGAAGGTAATGAAGGAAGGAGTTATGAAGAGGTTCTTGCTAGCTTTTTATGGGTTTCAAATGGTCTAGCTGCTGATTTTACTTGGCAAAGCACAAACGCTGAGATGCACCAACTCATGCTAAATGATATTCACAATGGCGTTTTTCCAGCACTCCAGCATAATAACTTATCTGGTTTAGGCGGAAATCTTGATACCACATGTGGCTGGGAAGCTGGTTGTGGTCCACAAGCTTACGAGCCTGCAGCCAATTTTTTTCAAAGTTACCTAAGTATAGATTCTAAAAAACTAACAGCTATAACTTTTAATGATGGCATTACGGTGTCATTTATTTCTACAGAGAATCATCCAGAATACTTTGGTGAGCGGTTAGATGTCATAAGTATTTCTGATAATGGTTTGCTTGATAAGACTTATAATTTTAATTATGACAGTACTATGTTGGATATTGATAATAACGATTATGATTATGATAGTCTTCTGTTTTTAGACCATATAGAAGTTTCAGTACCAGGAACAACTGAAATTCAAAAATACACGTTTGAGTATGATAGATTAGAAAATTTAAAACCTCATGGTCGAACTAATTATGACGATTTTGGCTATTACAAAAGTGACAACCCAGATAATTACAGTCAAGAAGTTACCTCAGGTGTACTAACTAGTATTAGCTATCCTACTGGAGGAAAACGAAAATTTAATTGGCAAAGTAATACTTATAGCTATAAAGGGGATCGCTTATTGAACTTTTTTGAAATCTTTCAAAATCCGGATAATTATAATACTGTTGTAGATGGTGCCATACATAATACACAAAATCACCAAGATAGTAATTTTCATCAAAGTGCTTATCAAATCATCGATGTGACTATAAATCAAGTAAGTCGAATTGATATTGATGTAACCTCTGGAAGCGAATATATTGAGCCATTTCATTATAATGTTCATTTTGAACCAATAATCGTTAATGGTAGTACAACAACAATTGATACTGCAAGAGATATAATAAAAATGGATATTGATGAGAATTACTCGCAAATCAATCCTGTTCTACGAACAGGAAAATATCGTATCTATGTTAGGCAAGATGATACAG
The DNA here is from genome assembly GCF_947503375.1 of uncultured Psychroserpens sp. Classification (GTDB taxonomy): domain Bacteria; phylum Bacteroidota; class Bacteroidia; order Flavobacteriales; family Flavobacteriaceae; genus Psychroserpens. Next base: position 689,274 of record NZ_CANNDQ010000001.1, on the reverse strand, counting down.
CTGAAGTTGAACCTCCTTATGATACTTCTACATTAGACTATCCGATTACGCTATCTATAAATGTATATCTTAAAGATCTTGAATCAGGTCCTTTAAACTGGTGGTTATATGGTGGCGGCATTCGTGTGGCCTCAATTAATGATATTGATGAAAACGAAAGAGAGCAAAATACCGCTATCAATTATGCTTTAGAGCCTATTACACATACATTAAATGGGATTACAGTAAGTAAATTACCAACAGGTGGTGACTATCCTGGTCACCCAGGCAATATAGGAGGTGTAGATCCTATACATCGTTTCTCAAGTGGTTCTTTAGATAGTGAATCAGAACTTACTAGGCATTATCTCTATTCAAAATCCATATATGATTTTCCAAATGATAAGAAGGCCTTTTACCTTGTTTCAGAACATCAAAATGAATTAAGTGCCCAACTCACACAAGGCAGTTATATTGGTTATAAAAATGTAGCAGAGTTTAAGCAGGATGTTAATAATCCACAACCTACTAGTATAGGACAAGCTATAATTAATAGATCAGTTACCAAATATATATTTGATTCGGCCATTGATTTTCCAATCTACCCAGAACCTTATGTATATCCATTTGAACCTGTTATTGAGAAAGACTATTTAAGAGGTAATTTACGTGAAAAAACCACTTATAATGATAATAATCAAAAGTTAACAGAAACCATCAATAGTTACAATTATGATAACAATGTTGATATTGAAGTACCGCAAGGACAAAAATTACAGTTTATAATTAACGAAAACTTACTTTCGAATATTGATAACCTTATACGCACATCGTATAACTCATATGCCGATTTTAGTACAGATAATCGTAATAATATGACCTATAATTGCGAAAACACTAATACGGCTCAAAATTATCTTACTATTGTTAACACTTCAGCTTACTTGCCAAATATAACTACAAGCATAGCACGATTTACAAACGAGTCGTCTTATAAAGTACAGCTTACTGCTTCAGACACGAAAGAATTTTATTATGAAGCTTTACCAAACAATAATTTTTCAGTTAAAGAAGTGATCGCCAATCAAACGTTTACTTACGATCCAGATAATCATCAAATTAGTGAGCAACATGCCTATGTAGAACGAAAAGGCATTAGCGAAGATTACCAAACCAAATATTACTATCCTACACCTACAAGTACCAGTATTTTTGGCTCTGCTTATGCATCTCAACTCGCTACAGAGAATCGAATAAATACAGTCATTGGTACAGAGAGTTTTAAAGATGGTGCTCGTATTTCAACTGTAAAGAATGATTTTTACACCTTCCCACAGGCCAATTCAGCTAATGATGTGACGATGCTTAAAACCGTTCAGGCCGTTAAAGGTGAAGGTGATCCGCCTGGAGGAGGTGTGCCTTGGTCTATTATAGATGATGTGGAAGATCGTATCACCTACCATGCCTATGATGAATATGGTAATCCTCTAGAAATTAGTAAAGTTGATGGTACACATGTCATTTACATTTGGGGTTATAATCATACGTTGCCTATCGCCAAGATAGAAAACTACTCTTATCAACAATCACCTTCAGGAACAAGTTTCCCTTCTAGTTTACAAACATTGGTTGATGCTGCAATTACCGCATCAAATAATGATACCAATGCAACAACCGAAGATACATTACGCGATGCTTTAAACGCTATCCGCAATCATTCAAGCCTCTCTAATGCTTATGTACATACATATACCTATAATATTTTAGAAGGGATAACCAGTACAACCGACCCAAGAGGTTATACCATGTACTATGAGTATGACCCCTTTAATCGGCTTAAGTATGTTAAAGATGCCAACGATAATATATTAAGCGAAAACGAATATAACTACAGACCACAAAACTGAGACCAAGATGAAAAAGTTACTATATACCATAGCAGTAGTTTTAGTGTCAAACTTAGTTTGGGCACAAACCACCACCGAAAATTACGTAAAGACCACCACCTATCAAGTAGAAACTACAGATGGGAATGATATAACTGGAACTGCCATACCACTTAATCCTGATCAAAAAATAGAATCCATCACCTATTTTGATGGTTTAGGTAGACCCATACAAGCAATAGCCAAACAAGCTGGAGCTAATAAACAAGATATTGTTACGCCTATCGTTTATGATGGCTACGGTAGGCAAACCAAACAGTATTTGCCTTATGCCAATCCCAATCAAAGTTTTGGTAGTGCCAGTTTAGATTACATAAATTCTAATCTACTTACGCTACAAGAATCGTATTACGCTAGCAAATATATAGACGATCAAATTGCAGTAGGCTCTATTAATGCTTATAGTGAAACAGTGATTGAAGAATCACCGCTAAACCGTACCTTAGAGCAAGCTGCTCCCGGTAAAGATTGGGCTTTAACCAACGAACACACCATTAAATTTGGTTACCTTAGTAATACCTTTGACGCTGCTAATCCAACAAATCCGGCAAATGATAATGTCAAACTCTTTAAGGTAACTTACGCTCCAGGGAATACCGAAGTGGCAACATTAATCTATGATGGGCATTATATAGCCAATGAACTATACAAGACTGTTACCAAAGATGAAAACTGGGATGATACGCAAACTCATATAAAAGATCACACCACAGAAGAATTTAAAGATCGTCAAGGTCGTGTGGTATTAAAGCGCACATTTGATGGCAATGTGGCTCACGATACGTATTATGTGTATGACGATTTTGGTAACCTTTCATTTGTATTATCGCCAGAAGGCTCGGCAAACATTTTAAGCGGAAGTAACATTGTTCAAAGCGTTTTAGATGATCTTTGTTATCAATACCGTTATGACCATAGAAATCGACTGGTAGAAAAGAAAATTCCACAGAAAGACTGGGAATATATTGTATACGACACCTTAGATAGACCAGTACTCACACAGGATGCTAACTTAAGAGAAACTAAACATTGGCTCTTTACCAAATATGATGTGTTTGGTCGTGTGGCTTATACTGGACTTTATGAAAGTAATAATACAAGAGCACAAGCTCAAAGCGATGTCACCAATCAAACGGGGAATACCACAGGAAATCTATACGAAGTTCGAAAGTTTACAACTATAAATACAACTCCAATTACCGAATTGTACTATAGTAATGCGGTCTTTCCTCAAACCATTAAAGAAGTGCATACCATTAGTTATTATGATGATTACGATTGGGATACAGGCAATTCATACGAGGCGTCTTATGATATGAACATACAAGCAACTGATGGTTTAGATGAAATAGGAAACAAAATTGAAAAAGATGTCCCATTTGGTTGGAGCAACTCAGGGTTTACTACAGCGACTACAATAGAAGAAGATGGTTACATTCAATGGACGGTAAGCCAAACCGATAAAGCCTTATTTATTGGCTTGTCTGATATTAACTCTGCTTCAAATAACCACTACAACACAATAGATCATTGCATTTATTTAAGAGAAGATGGTCGTTTCTTTGTCTATGAAGAAGGTTTAGGTATATATTCTAATGGCGTGTTTTACAATCAATTTGATGTCTTTAAAGTAGAACGTGTTGGATCTCAGATAAGATACCTTAGAAACGATGTCGTCTTTCATACTACCACTGCATCAAGTACAGGAACATTAATAGGCGATGCTAGTTTTGTTCATATAAATGCTGCCGTTGAAGATGTATTTATAGGTTACTCTGCACTTGGCCAGCCATTTACTAGTGATACTAAAGGCTTAAGTACAGGAAGTAAAGTACGCATTTTAGGTTCTAATGATTGGATTACCTCATCTACCTACTACGATGCAAAAGCAAGACCTGTATATAGTATTACAAGAAATAATGAGTTTAAAACTACAGATGCAGTAAGCAGCTATTTTGACTTTACAGGAAAAGTGATTAAAACACATACCACACACAAAGTGCTAGGTTCTAATCCTATTGTAACCGTAGATGAGTTTCGTTACGACCATACTGGACGTCTTTTAAGACAAGAACAGTCAATTAATGATGGTGCAAAACAACTCATTGCCAAACACAATTATGACGAGTTAGGCCAATTAGAGCAAAAACAAGTTGGTGGTAGCTTGGCTAATAGTGCCACTTATACCAATCAACAAAATGTGACTGTAGTAGGAACAAACATTACTAAAACACCAAACTCTAATGCTTGGGATGCTGGACTCTCTACTGTAGAAACTATCGAAGGTAATGGTTACGTGAGTGTAACTACAACACAGAGCAACAAGATCTTTGCAGTAGGCTTATCCTATACAGATTCAGATGTAAATATAAATAGTATCGATTACGCTATACATATTGTAAATAATGGCAATGTAAGAGTTAGAGAGAATGGCGTCAATAGAGGTGATAAAACCAATCATGCCGCTGGCGATGTATTTACTGTAGAGCGACGCGGTACTACGATTTACTACCTTAAAAACGGAGAACCTTTTTACGTATCTACTGTAGCAACTACCTTAGGTCATATGGTAGGTGATTTATCATTATACCAAAACCAAGTAAGTGTAAATGATTTCTTTATGGTTGATCTTGAAGCAGAACTGCAAGAAGTAGATTATACCTATAACATTAGAGGTTGGCTTAAAGGAATTAACAATATTGATGACCTAAATATCACTGGAACACCACATGATCTTTTTGGATTTAAGATCAATTACAATACAACAGATTATTCAGGCTCAACCAAACTGTATAATGGAAACATTAGTGAAACACGTTGGAATACTGTTTCGTTAGATCCAGATACAGGTGATAGCCAAATTGTACGTGGTTATGATTATACCTACGATGCCTTAAATAGAATTGTAGCTGCCGATTTTCATAAACCTTTGGGGAATTTCATCCAGAATGATTTTTATAATTTGAGTAATGTTTCTTATGATAAGAATGGAAATATTACTAATTTAGAGCGTAATACCAAAAGTAGTTCTTCAAATAATTTTGAAGTTATGGATGACTTAGCCTATACATACCAAGCCAATCAATTAACACATGTTGTAGATACAGGTGATGTTGCCAATGGTTTTGTAGATGGTAATACAGTTGGGCAAGATTATCTTTACGATGTTAATGGCAACCTTATTGAAGATAAGAACAAAAGCATCGATATTACTTATAACCATTTAAACTTGCCAACACTTGTTGATTTTACAGGAAACAACGATATCACTTATACCTATGATGCTACAGGTACTAAGCTAAAGAAAACGGTTAATGATAATGGTACACTAGTTGTTACCAAATATGCTAATGGGTATATTTACCAAGATGATGTGTTACAGTTTTTTCCTCATGCTGAAGGCTATATCCAACCTCAAGGAAAAGACTTTGAGCATGTATACCAATACAAAGATCATTTAGGCAATATACGTGTATCCTATATGGATAGCAACAAAGATGGTGTCGTAAATAACACAGAAATCTTAGAAGAAAACAATTACTATCCCTTTGGCTTAAAACATAAAGGGTATAATAACGTGATTACAAGCACGAATCCTGCTCAGAAAATTAAATACAATGGAAAAGAACTTCAAGATGAACTCGGTTTAGATTGGTATGATTATGGTGCAAGAAATTATGACCCTGCCTTAGGGAGATGGATGAATATTGACCCATTGGCAGAGGAAATGCGTAGACATTCTCCTTATAATTATGCATTTAACAATCCAGTCTATTTTATTGACCCTGATGGAATGAAAGCTACTTACGGAGTTGATTCTAATGGAGATATTAATAAAATAGATGATAAGAAATATTTCGATGATGATGGTAATGAAATTGATAGAGTTTATGCGGTAAATGATGAAGGGGAAAAAATAGACACAGATGGAAATGGTGAAGTAAATGAGAGTGATTCTGCTGAAGCCGACAAAAATTCTTTATCTCAAAATACTAATGCAAAAGATGGTAAAGGAAGAAAATATGATTATTTTTATCATAAAGGTGGAGATAGAGCTGATAAATTATTTGAATTTTTTGCTGAAAATACTGACGTTGAATGGGGTATGCTGACTGAAGACAACATTAATAGTTGGATTGCTACATCTCACTCTAAAGGTAAAGAATGGGGTGCAAGTGCTTTATTAAGGTCTAGTTTGGGTGAAAATTCGGGTCAAGATGTATATTTTGAACACACTCATAGCCATCCAACTGATGGAGGTATTGATGGTTATGCTGGTCCTTCTGGTTTTGATAAAAGAGATAAAAAGTATGGACAAGGTGATAAAAAATTTGCAGAAATAAAAAGAAGAAATAGAGGAGAATTAATAATTTTAAAAGTTTATGATGTTAAAACAAAATCTTACATACAATACACTCCTTCAACAAAAGGAACGCCTATTAAAAAGAAAAATTAATAGAAACCTTGTGTTATTCATGTCTGTTATTGTTCTTTCATGTTCAAATAATATTTACAATTTTGAGCAAATTGAAAAAATGGAATCAACACATTCCATTAAGTCCACTGTAATTGAAGATATAATTAACGATGTTCAATCTAAAGGTCTTTTTGATAATACCGCCAATACCTTTGTAATGTATTTTGAAAAAACAGATAAATCGGAAATTCAAGTCAGCGTTTGTAAAACTGAATTTGATATATTTAGGAAAGAGAAATCTAAACGATATTTCAAAAATTTAAAAGGGTACATTATTGAAAAAGATAAATTGATTCTTTTGTATGGATTAATTGATGATAACCTATTGACAATAAAGAACATTAAATCCAACAATATAATGAATCATAAAAAAGACGATGACCTTATTATATATGAACCAAATTTTAATGAGTATATCATAAATGGTAATACTTTTCATAGTGTACAGCACTAATCGGGTAGTGTCCCAAATTAGGACATGACTTAAAATTAGAATTTAAATTATTGAAAAACAGTAGTTAACAGAAATGTTGATTGCTGTTTTTCTTTGATAATTGATATCTAGATAGAATACAAAATCTCCTGTAGGTCTTAAAATAAGGAATCCTTAAATCGTTGTGTATTAAATTAGGACATGGAAAATATAAAATGTCCTAAATGTATTGGTCTATCCGTAAAAAGTGGATTTCAGAATAATGTTCAACGCTACAAATGTAAATCTTGCAACAAACGATTTCAACTAGAGTATAGCTACAAAGCTTATAATTCTGATACTAATGATTTAATCAAAAACTTGCTTAAAGAAGGCAGTGGAATTCGTAGTATATCTAGAATATTGAAAATTTCTAAAAATACAGTGTTATCAAGACTACTCAAAATAAGTAAGGAAATTAAATCTCCTTGCTTTCACAAGCTAGGTTGCAAATTTGAAGTTGATGAGCTTTGGAGTTTTATAGGTAATAAAGATAGCGTGATATGGATTACTTATGCTATCGAGCAACAAACAAAAACAGTAATTGATTTTATTGTTGGTAGGAAGACTAGTGAGAATATAAAGCCACTTATCAATAAATTATTATTGTTAGTTCCAAAGCGAATCTATACAGATCGACTGAATATATACACGAGCATCATCCCGAGAGCAATTCATAAGCGATTTCAATATTGTACTAATATTATTGAACGCAATAATCTAACACTTCGAACACATATTAAAAGATTAAGTAGAAAAACGATTTGTTTTTCAAAAAATGAAAAGTATCTTGAAGCTCATTTGAGAATTTATTTTTGGGGATAGAAGTTCTAAATTGAAGATTCTTAGTATAGAGAAACGTTCTTTAAAAATACTGTAGTAAAAGTTGGAAACAGCTTGTTAAAATTGTTGAAAGGTCAAAAAAATGGTCTTAGACTACTATCCCTTTGGCTTAAAACATAAAGGGTATAATAACGTAATTAATGGTACTGACCATCCGTATGGATTCGTAGGAAAGGAAGAACAAGATGAACTGGGCTTAGAATGGATTGATATCACAGCTCGTAATTATGACCCTGCAATTGGACGTTGGATGAATCTTGATCCTTTAGCTGAAAAAATGAGAAAACATTCTCCTTATAACTATGCTTTTGATAATCCAATATATTTTTATGATTCTGATGGGATGGCTCCTGGTGATCAGTTCAAGAATAAGGAAGCCGCAGCTCTTGACTTTGCCAATCAGTATAATGGTGTTTCGATAAACAATAATGTGGAGTTAATAAGCGTTTTTTATGAAACGACTGATGCCTCAGGGAACACTTATACAACTTATGCTGTGCCAGTAGGATATAAAAATGATGCAAATGAAGGTGGTACTGCTGGTACTCCTGAAGCTGTTCCACTACCGGAAGGTATAGATAGTTCTCAAGTTACAGGGGATATTCATACTCATTCTCAAGATAGAGCTGGAGAAGGACATGGTTTCACTGAGAATGGATTGATTCCTCCAGATGATAATTCTTTTTCTGATCAAGATTTAGACGCTAATAGACAAAGAGCTAATAAGACCGAAGGATATACGGCCTTTGTTGCTACTCCAAAAGGAGATTTATTAAAGCACGATCCTAAAGCTTACAAAACTGGTGGCCAGTCAGTCACAACTATAAGTTCTGAAATACCTAGTGATCCTAATAGTCCATCAAGGAATAGCTCTAATGTTAGTCCAAATGTAACGCCAGACGTGATGCCTTTAATTTATTTTGAAGATGGGGAATTACATCCTGAACGTATCAAAACTAAAAATGAATAAAAAAATAATATACATGAAAACATTAATTTTTATCTTGATTACAATTTTTGCTTGTGACAACAATGAAAAAGTTAATTCTGTTCAAAATGAATTTGAGGTGGTATCTCTAATTGACTTAATTGCAAATCCTGAAAAATATGACGGGAGAAAGGTTATGATTAAGGGGTATTTAAATTTTAGCAATGAAGGTCATGCAATTTATTTAAGTAAGGGTGATTTTGATTATGGGCATTATAAAAATGCTTTATATATAAATATTAGTGATGCAGAAATAATAAAAAGAAAAATTAATTATACTGATAATGCCCACGGAACCATTATTGGAATATTTAGTAAAGACGATTTAGGTCATAGAAGGCTCTTCAGTGGTTCGCTCAAAAAAATAGAAATTATTGAGTGGACTGAGAAAAGAGATTAGTTCCAATAAAAAAGCTACTTTTTAAATGAAGTAGCTTTTTTATTTTAATTTTCACCAAATCTCCATTCAACAAGAACCATTGAAAGAATTACATCATTCCACATTTCAAATGTCTTTAATTTAGGTCTAACAGGTATTATACTTGTTGGTGTCCAGTCACTTCCACCATTTACAAACATCAAAGCTTCGTATCTAAGTGTTTTATTAAAAGGATTAGTAACGGATAGAATCATCCTTTCATTTTGTTTATTTTTTACTTCTTGTTGAAAATCAATAATTATTGTTTTTTCAGGGTTTATATTCTCTTTTACTACTTTCATGGAATAGATACTATCTCCTTTAATTTCAGTTTCTATTAATAGAGTTTCACTTGGGTAAATTTGTAATACTTTTTCTTTAACAAAATAAGGAGATCTTTCAACATTTTGCTCATAAAAATTAATGCTATCAATTGCAATTTCGAGCTTAAAAGCATCTCTATTGGACTTATCATTTTGTGCTGATGAGATTAATCCAAGAAATAAAACTGAAAATAAAAATAAAAAATTCTTCATACGATGATTTATAATTACTAATTTCTTCAAATATAAACTTTTAAAGGTTTTTACTTTATGAATGATTACGAAATTCCACTTTACGAAGACGAAAAACTCTTAAAAGAGTTCTTAGACAGATGGCCTCTTTCAGAAGTCAAAAAAATTACCATTGAAGAATACACAGATGTCAATAACAGATTTACGTTTACACAGTGGGTTGAAAATCAAACTAGACCGCTTGGAAGTATAAACGGGATTAGCAGTCTTAAATTCGGTATTTACAAAAGAAGAGACCCAAAGAAGAAATCGAAATCAAAAGCTTATTCTAATGATATCTATTCTTGGATTAAGAGTTATGGTGAATCTGATTTTGATGCCAATGTAGTTTTTGAACAAGTAAGAGATCGTGTCGTTAAGGTCATAGAATATGCTCAACAGCTAGATTTTGAATCTATCGAAAAGGTCGATGGAATTTATAATCTTTTCAAATGGAAAGTGGCGTTTCTCTATTCTGGTCAAAGTATGATTCCTGTCTTTAATAGAGACGTGCTTTTGCGGTTTACAAGAGAACTTAAAATGGAGCATACTAAAAAAGTTGAGTATGCAAAGATGCATCGTTACCTGTATGATAAAAAACCACCGAACCTTAGTGTTTTTAATTTCATGCGGAAACTATTTCATGAAGCAGGATTGTTAGATGAGAAAGATAAACCGAAACCAATCAAGCCCCGAAAGAGAAATAGAAGCCGTAAGGCAACCAATAAGCTAAATACCGAAGATCAATTCAGAAAGGGAACAGAAGAGACAATTACAGTTCAACACCATAAAAAGTTTCAAGAAAGGCTTTATGAGTATTTAGATTCAAAGTATCCAAATGCAAATATTTCTTTTGAAAAGAACTTTATTGATTTACTACTCGTATCAAACTCTGAAGTTCATTATTATGAGGTAAAAACTGCTCTCACTTCTGAGACTTGTATCAAACAAGGCTTGGGACAATTATTGAGTTATTCTTTTTATGAAGAGCAAGTAGAGAAAAAGCATAAAGGACTTAAAAAGAAAATTGTTATTGTTGGTCAGTTAAAGGCAAAAGAATATGATTTGGAATTCATCAATTACGTTAATGAGTCTTTAAACGTAAATTTCGAATATCTTTCACTTGAAGAGATAACTTAATTTTTATTAGACACTTGCTAGCTTTAAGACTCACAAGTAATAATCATCATAAATAAAGACATTAATGATATATAAAGCCCTATTTTCATACAACCAGAATTAAAATCATCATCACTCATTTGTTTTTTGCTCCTACCTGTTCTGCCTTTGATCTCCCTAATTCCTTGCCATAAAAAAACTGTAGCCAAAATTAAAACAAGAACTAATATTCCTTTTAGAGTTTCCATATTAATTAGATTCCAACACCATCATAAAAAGCTTCAATATTAAAGCCTTTCAAAGATCCCTTAATTATATTCTTAACTTGTATAGCTGTTGATCTATCGTTTGCTTTAATATCTACCATCCAAGACAGTTGCTCTGGTGTTTGTGTAAAATCTAGTTTCCAGTTATCATCATAAGCTTTATTAAGCTTCAAGATCAACTTAGATCTAAAAAACTCCTCCCAATCATAAATTCGGTTCTTAGTGGCATCGTCAAATACTTTATTCTTTCTAAAGTACTCAATGTCTATATCGGCTACTGAGGTTCTAATCTTTATCATACATTTCTTTTGGTGTAAATTTAACGAATAAAAGTACACGTTATATTTTACTGTTTTTGACCCTTTGATTTCATTTTAGGTACGAGAAAATAAATAAGTGATTTTAAAAAAAGATAATTCAATATGTTATTTTGCCGAGAGCAATTTCAGAGAAGAGAGACATACTTTTGGTATTAGGTTACACGATCGTCTTCATCATTTCTATATAATAGGAAGAACGGGAACAGGGAAGACCACGCTTCTTAAGACAAAAATTTCTCAAGATTTAAAAAAAGGATTTGGTATTTGTTTAATTGATATTCATGGGGATCTGGTGAATCAAATCATAAATTTAATTCCAGAATACAGATTAAAAGATATCGTTTATTTAAATGCAACTGATCCAAATTTAAAACTTGGTTATAATGCACTTCGAAAAGTATCATCAGAAAAACAACCATTAGTGGCTTCAAATATTCTTGAAGTCTTTGAGAGATTATGGGGTAACAAAAGCTGGGGAGTTAAGCTTTCTCATATTTTAAGGAATGTTATTCTTCTGCTCTTACAGCAAAGTTATGCTACTTTTTCTGATATTTTAAAAGTACTTCAAGATTCAAATTTCAGATCCCTATGCTTAAAACAAGTCACTAATGAGGAAGTGAGAAACTTTTTTGAAAAAGAATTTAAGCAGTACAGTAAGAATGATCTTGTGCCAATCTATAACAAGTTGGGAGGATTACTCAGCTACCCTTCAGTAAAACGAATCCTTGTAGAAAATACTAAACAAATATCCTTGAGAGATATTATGGACAACAATAAAATATTACTTGTAAACCTTTCAAAAGGTTATTTAGGGGCTGATGCTTCCTATATTTTAGGTTCACTACTTCTAACCTCAATATCTTCGGCTGCTTTTTCAAGAATTGATACTCCTGAGGAAAAACGTCCAATCTTTTTCTGTTATTTAGACGAGTTTCAAAACTATACAACAACCTCCCTTGTTGGAATGCTATCTGAACTTCGCAAATTTAAACTCGGACTGATTATGGCACATCAGTATATTTCACAATTGGACGCAAATATCAGAGATGCAGTTTTAGGGAATGTAGGAACAATTGTATGCTTTCGCTTAGGTCAGGCAGATGCTCGTTTTATGGAAAAGGAATTTCACCCTGTTTTCTCAGCTTCAGATTTTGTCAATTTATCTAACTATGATATCTATTTAAAACTTATGATTGATGGACGCCCTTCAGTTGCATTTTCAGCTTCAACCCTTATGCCTCATCATATTTGGTAATCCCTATATCAGTACAATTTCTGACTCTATCTGTAAAATTTTAAAGCTTTTAAGATACAGTTAAATCTGAACCTTAAATTAAAACTTTATGAAAACAATTTTACCAGCAACTCATATTATGGGTTGTCACGAAATAGAGATTTGTTACAAGCGACCGCTTTTTGATAGGATGATACTTATTAAAAGCTCTGAAGATGCAAATAAGATACTGCGAAAATTTGTTAACCTGAAACGCATTGATTTAAAGGAGTTCTATTGGGTTATGCTCTTGTCACAAAGTAATCGAGTCTTGGGAATATCAGAAATTGGTTCAGGCACGATAACTGGAGTAGCTACTAATTTAAAGGAAGTATATCAATTAGTCCTTATGACTAATAGCTCGGCTCTAATTGTCTGCCATAACCATCCATCAGGAAATTTAAAGCCAAGTCAGAGTGATAAGAAGGTGACTGAAAGATTACTAAAACTTGCCGATCTGATTGATGTGACATTACTAGATCATTTAATCATCACTTCAGAGAGCTACTTTTCATTTTCTGACAATCATTTGTTGTAATTATTAGTCTTAAACCAATCGTCAATTTATGCCCAAAACTCCCATAACCTACTATGGTGGAAAGATCAATATGATTTCTGCCATACTTCCATTAATTCCTGAGCATCGGATCTATACAGAAAGTTTTTTTGGAGGTGGAGCGATTTTCTTCTCAAAACCTCCATCTGAAGCAGAAGTCATTAATGACACTAATAATATGGTGGTTAACTTCTATGAGGTTGTTATCACTGACTTTGACAATCTTAAAACCAAAATTGAAGCGACATTATTTTCCCGAGCGACTTATTCCGTTGCCGTAGCTATTTATAGAATGCCTCATTTGTTTAATAAGCTTCAACAAGCTTGGGCATTTTATGTAGGAACAAATATGGGGTTCAGTTGTCAGATTGGAAGTTGGGGCTATGACAAATACTCTAAGCGTGTCAGTGCTTTTCGTAATAAGAAATTGCTCTTTGATAACAACGTCTTTGAACGTTTAGAAAATGTGCAAATAGAAAATGTTGATGCATGTAAGGTCATTAGAAGCCGTGACATGGAGGATGCCTTTCACTATGTCGATCCTCCATATATCGATTCTAATCAAGGTCATTATAATGGCTATACCAAAACAGACTACAAGAATTTATTGGATACGCTTTCTAATGTCAAAGGTAAATTCTTACTCAGTTCTTATCCCTCTAAACTCCTTACTAAATACACTAAGAAAAACGGATGGCACACTATCGTATTTGATAAACCACTATCTGCTCAAAAAGCAGTTTCAGGAAAGAAACGAAAACGAAAAATAGAAGTACTGACTGCAAACTACTCGCTAAGCGAACTTAAACAATAATACATATTAACCTTTGCGAATCGCACCTAAAACAATTTGAGTATGGAAAACAAAGAATCTATTGACCCTAAAGAAGTATGGGAAGTTTTATCCCAACTTGGTCACCACACACATTATCTAGCTACAAAACCAATCACTGATTGGGATGAGTATGATCGAAGTAACTATCGCTCACTCAGAATCAAAGCAGGAAAAGAAAAGTTCAATTTTTAAAATTTAAATATCATGAAAACAAACAAAGAACAATTAATGAAGTACTTCGCAACAGTTCTTCGTAACCGAGCGTTAGGAAAAGAAACAGATTCTCTGATGAAGAAAAACTTGGCGTTTTACTTTTCAAGGAAAGAACTTATCGAAATTCTGAAGAAGAAATTTGGTGGTACTATTCCCAAAGAGCATAATCTTGTGGAATTGGAAAACAAGGAACTTCTAGAACTCATAGGAGATGAACTATTTATCATTTCCTATGTCACTGAAAAATGGAGTAAGGAAATCTCAAGAGAGAAACCTAAAAGCGAAAAGGTTAATCCAAGCTCTAATAAAGCTAAGAAGTCAACATCAGATAATCAGAATAAGTCATGACAAGGGATAGTTATTTAGATTTTTTCAGCACAAAAGAGAAAGCTATTCATCATGCCCTCTGGCTCAACTTTAAATATCGCATTGCGAAAATTAAGTTTGGTGTCATTCATGGACCTGAAAATAATTGGGCGGTACTGGAAGAAGCAACATCACTTGAACTAGAAATGCCTTTTCTGAAAATATTACCGAAGGATTATTCCAAGATGGACTACGATATGATCCGTCATATCAAGATGGATAGTGATCCATTGCCACATTTGGAGAATATTCTTGGAATATTTTCAAGTATTGATGGTGAGCTATTGAGATTTATTTTACAGACTGAAATGCCCATTGATAGGATTATTAGACATGAACTAGCCTCACGTGGTTTTGATGAGAACCACAGGTGGTGCGGATTTGATAGGGCACAAGAGATTTGGCTCAAATGAATATAGAATAAACACTTCTTCTTTAGGAGTGTTTTCTTAAGGATTATCATGGCTCATTTTTATTTCCAAATTCTTTGTATTTCAGTAGTCCTAAGCGAATCCCTATCGCAATGGATAAAGGCCACCCAATTGGCTTTATAATCTTCTGGAAAAAGTCTCCAATGGTTTCTACCTTAGTATCAGGCATCATCCAAAAGAATGCCACCAGCACCAGAAAAAAAATCAATGCTATTAATATATTTTTATTCATAATTTATGTATTTAATTTTCTTATTCATTTATAAATAGTCTGTTTTTGTAAAAAGTTTAAATCAAGCTACAATTTTTTGTTCCTTATTAAAAGGACATCTTTTTTCCTACGCTTCAATCACTTCATTTTACTGACCTCAGTGAAAAACAGGTGTTATAGATGTAATCATATTATTACAAGATATAATAGCTATTCGGTTCTTACTGTGACGTGACTCATACCAAATCGATTCGAATATGCATCTTAATTTTCTATTACTTTGAGACATGAAATTGTTGCTCTTTTATTAAAGGGATTCATTACTGATTATGCGCCTTAGTTTTATAAACTTAAAATCAAAGGTATTTACTGTACAGATTATAAAATAGGACAGTAAAATATCAGCAACAAAAAAAGCCCCAACTCTTTCGAGCTGAAGCTTGCTTTGCTAAATTAAAGGTTAATTTTGACATCCACAAAAACATTAAATTTTTTGGAAGTAATGTTTATGACCTTCGATTACTATATCTGATTTGTCAGTTATTTATCCCTACTCGTGTTAAACATTTCATGAAATCCTGTATACTGGTTCTAACATCGTGCACCCGTGGGCACACGGACACATTGCATGTGTCAAAACTACCCAAATCGCCTTGTTTTTCAAGGGGATTTTTTGGTTCGAACGTGCCTTTTTCGGCTTCATACAATTGATGGCACTTTTCAATGGACAAAAGTGGTTTGGCCTTTGAAAATAAGAGCTTTCTGTTCATAAGTAGCTGGTTCGAACCTAACTTTAAAAGAAGTTGTCTTTTAGTAAAAACATCTCTCTCAGTAAGCACTTTTGAAGTATTAAGCGCAAAATTTAGATATTCTTTTGCGATAGTCATCCAGTCTGAGAAATTCTGCTCAAGGCTTATAATCTCAAATTTCAGATTTTGGAGCTCGCTGATAGTTTCTTTTTTAATCTCATTGTATTGCTCTTTACTTATATCTCCATCGGCTTTAAGTAAAGCAAGACCATTAAGTCTTTTCTCAAGTTCACCCACTTTCTTTTTTGTCTGTCCGATAAGAATTTTTTCTTCATGATTTTCCTTTTCAGAGATTTCTTTAAGCTCTTTTATTATAAAATCATAAAAATCTTTTGGAATCTGGACACTCTTTAGAGCCTTAGCATATTGTCTTGTCAGTTCTTTTTCAGTAATAGTTTTTTGGCTACAAGGCTGCCTTCGTTTGGTACATCTGTAATAAGTGATATCAATAAAATTGGGTGACTTCATTTCGCTAATAGACAAATCACATTTCGGACAGTCATTTCGATGAAGGCAAGAGAATTTGTTTCTGCACCCTGTACATCGTACTTGAAACTTTCTCTCAGCAGTGATACTACAACCGCACTCTCCACAGTTCATAAGTCCTTTGAAGGTATAGTTGTATGATTTACTTCGTGTTCCACGCTTATAGTTCCCAATAAAGACCTGTACCTTATTAAAATCTCTTTCATTTACCATTGGTTTGTGTCTTCCTTTATAACGTTTTAGGTTTCCTTTGGCGTCTCTAGCCTGAAAATAACCATAGTAAAACTCTGTTTTAAAGAGCTTATGATAAGTATGTACACAGTACGGACTTTTTTTGTGGTTAACTAGTCCAAGTTTATCACCCTTTTTTTTGATATCAGAGATTGAATAGCTACCAGTAAGCATAAGTTTCCAAAGTTTTAGAACAATTGGGAATCGCTCGGGATCAGTAGTTATTTCCTCTGGCATTACCTTTCCCTTACGATCCTTATTATGCAGGTACCCAATAGGGAGCGTTGGGAAGGGATTCCATCCACGTTCTGCTTTCTGTCGCATTCCACGCCTAACATCAACACTCAGGTCCTTAACGAACTGATTTGCCATTCCAAGTTCTACCTGCATCATTAGAACATTGTCCGACGGCCAGTAATCTCTACCAAAGCATTGGATGTGTTTGATGATATTGTTTTGCAACATCCAACTGATCTTTCCACCATCCACTGGGTTACGCGCCAAACGATTGAGTTTCCAGCAGATGATACCATCGGCCTCACCTTTTTCGATGCGTAAAAGCATCTCATTAAATGATTTTCTGCCAGGTGCCTTTGCCGATTTTGATTCGCTAAACACACCTACAATATTTAAATCAAGTTCCTCTGCAATCTTCTCGACTTCTTTCTTTTGATCCTCAATTGAAGCCATTTGTCGATCCTCAGATTCACTTGATTTACGAGCATAGATAAAATACTTTAGTGTATCTTTTTCCATAATGCTCTTATTTCCCAAAAAAGGACAAGGAAAAACGAATTAAGATGGTCATCAAAATCCTTCCTTGCCCTATTTTGGGCTTAATTCGTTTAAATAATAATGATGACCATATCAATTGTAACATATTATTATCGGCGTAATAGAAAAGCATAGTTTACAGATCAAATACGATACTAAAAAAACTGAGCAGGCGATATGCCTCCTCATCTGCCTGTGACTCGGAAATATCCTGACCAAAATGCTTTTTATAGAGTGCTCGAAACTCGGTATTTCGCTCTGGAGGTAGGTTTTCAGGAATCTCAATGGACATGAACTCACTATAATCAGAATTATTAATTGCAGATAGAGTCAGAAATTGTAAGGAAATACATTGTTTGACTCTTTATAATTCCGTCAGGGAAATGTAAAACTATATAAATGGATTACTATTCAAATACAACACAAGTTTCAAATGTTCTCTTTGACCATTTATTGAAAACCATCTCTTCTGTGAGCGAACTAAAAGTGCTATTGACCATTATCCGAAAGACTATAGGTGTGGCTGATCCTAATATGAAAGGGAAACGATTGGAAAGAGCATGGATATCCCAACGTTTGTTTACGATATGCTGCAATTTATCTGGTCGTGCGGTATCAACAGCAATTGATGGTCTAATAAAAAAAGAGCTGATCGAAGTCACAGACTCTTTTGGGAATGTACTACTGACCAAACGAGAAAGACAAGGAGCTCCGCGTCTGTATTTTGCAAGCCGTTTACGGCTTGTGGTAAATAAAAAGCAAATCAGTGAACCGATTTGCGATAATGCAGTGAACAAGCTTCACATAATTAAACTAAACACCATTAAAAAATCTTGTTACAATATTTCACAAGGTGCACAGCGTCTATCTGACAGAGAAAGGCTTAATCAACTACTTGGCTCCCAAAAAAACAGAAACACCTGAACATCCACACCTTATCCACTAATTGTGGTACCACCACTCGAAAAAAATTGTATATATACAATTTTCTGACCCTACCACCTCTTTGACAACATAGATTAATATGCAAAAAGGCAATGATAATCCCATTGCCTTTCTACATTATGAACAAAAAAACATTACTACCCTACAAGCAAAAGCGTATATCTCATCATTTGAAATTAAAAGACCTCGCATTCATTCTAGGAATAGACCCTGCTAATCTGTCCCGCTTTGAAGCAGGTAAAGCACCAAACTCCAAAGCCCTGCTAGGCTATCACACTCTATTTGATCTGTCAACTCAGCCCAATATTAAACTTGGACTGGACTTAGGCTATAAAGAACTTGCAGATAAGTGCTTTAAACTTCTTGAGAAATTAGAAGATGCACCAGACACCTTTAAAAACAGAAAGCGCAGTGAAGGTCTCGATTCTATTATTGCCAGGTTAACAAATCTAGAAGAGTAGCATGGAAAATACAAATACGGTGCTCGCACTTTATCCAACTAGGTACGGAGTTGCCTATGCTCTTTTTGGTAGCCCAAGTCAAATGATTGATTTTGGGATGGGGAATGTACAGCCCATCAATAACCGAAAGGTGATGAAAAGGATCAAGGCATACATCGATCACTTCAAGCCAAATGTGCTTATTACCAGAAACTTGGAAGACCTTAGAGGAAGAAAGAGCAAACGAACACAAGCACTGATAGATGCTATATGTAGTGAGGCTAAAGATCAAAATCTAGAAGTTCATAGCTACTCAAGAACACAAATAAGAGAGGTGTTTAATGAATTTGGAGCAGAATCCAAATATGAAATATCTCATAAGATTATTGAATGGTTTGAGGAACTCAAAGGTTATGAGTTTCCAGTAAGAAAGAAATGGATGGCTGAAAATTACAATGTGGGAATTTTTGACGCTGTCAGTCTGGCGATTGTTCATTGGTATTATGAAGATTAAATTACAAAAAAACACATTAACTTATTGATAATCAAATGCTTGTTATTGACATTTATATAGTATGATGTTATGATTTCACTTAAGTTAAACCTTAAACAAATTTATTATGGCTAAAGATTTAATACCGATTAATGAAATAGAAATCCATTACAAAAGACCTCGCTTTGAACAAATGCCTCATATTTCCTCTGCTGAAGTTGCAGTTAACTACATTCGGAATGTAATTAACAAAAACAGGATTGATTTCAAGAAATTTTCATGGGTAATGCTATTCAATGAATACTCTGACCTATTAGGTGTTATAGAGCTTAGTGCTATGGATTCAGATTGTCTAAAAGAAGTATATCAATCTGTTTTGATCTCAAACGCTACTCGTTTTACCCTATTGACTAATGCCCCTGGTGGCAGATTAGGACTTAATCAATTCGAACATGAAATGTTAGGTCAAATTGAATTGTTGGATTCTATTTTTGGATTCAAAATGATTGACTTCATTAGTTTCTCATCAGAAGGATATATCTCTTCTTGTGAAGAAAACTGGTCACTCTAAACCTTCCTATTAGGAAGGTTTTTTTACTTTAGATTCTTCTCTCGCTTCTTCTAGTCTTGTTATTTTCCAATCCAACCTAGTTAGGTGATCTTTATAAATATATCGGATGCTTTTGGAAACATTCTTTAGTTTGATTTCCTTGTAAAGAGAGTGAGTTTTTTCGTCACCAAGATGAAGAGCATCTATAAATAAAAAAACATCTTCAATAAACTCTTCACTTGATGAGAAGTATTCCAGCCTTCCAATGTTATCCTCATAAGAGTCCTTAATTAAATCAAAGTATTTATAATGGTTTTGGTAATCAATATTAAATAAGGCAAAATAAGCATCAGAGCTATAAGAATAATAATCCGATGAGTGAAGCAGGGATTCCAGAAATCTTACCGCTTTTTTTACCTTAAAATCTCCTAAAAAGTTAAGCCCGTGTGAATAATATGTCGTTCCGCTGTTCTTTATAAGATTAAACACTGTATCTAATAAATATTCAGGAATATCTAATAGCCAATGTCTTAAATAAAAAATGACACCCTTTTTTATGTCTTCTGACCTCTGCGACGACTTTAGTACAGAATCCAATTTTTCAAAAACTATTGGTGTAAGATGTGGTTTTCTCCCTCTGAATGGTGTTATTAAATATGTTAAAGCTCCTATTGCTCTATCCGCTACTTTATCATACTTGTCGTCTATCAAATCCATGAATAAAGAAAAATCTTTTTCTCTTAAATTCCATATTAAAAAATCGAGATACCGTTTTCTTGAAGTAATGTTTATTGATGTATTTTGAATTATTTCAATGAATTCATCTAAGACTTTATCTCTAAATTTTGGGTCTAAGTACTTTATGAAATCAGATAATTTGATTAGATGTTTTTCTCTATTGATTAAAAGTATCCCAGTGATAAAGTATTCTATCATGACTGCTCCAGAGTTATCAGAAACATCGACTAATTCGCTTCGACCATTTAATTTATTATGGTAGTAATTAATCATTCTACATATTTGCATCAACGTGGGCTGAGGATGAAGATGAAAGAAATAATCTAGAAGTTGCGAATTGAATTTTTTAAAGTTGTCAGACACAAACTGATAATTGGTATATTCTCCTTTCTTAAGTTTAAATGGATGGTCACCGTTTATCATGTCTACGTAGAGCAGTTGGACGATGTCAGACACGTCAAATTGAACTTTTGTTTTATCGCCATCTGGATGAAACAACCTGTAAGTAAATATTGATTTGGCA
Organism: uncultured Psychroserpens sp.; assembly: GCF_947503375.1. GTDB lineage: Bacteria > Bacteroidota > Bacteroidia > Flavobacteriales > Flavobacteriaceae > Psychroserpens. The sequence goes on along the minus strand of NZ_CANNDQ010000001.1, from coordinate 668,018 downwards.
TAACTATTAGACATTTTAGATATTAATGGCATAATCTGTTTAAATCTAAGATTTAGATTATTCCCCAATAGTAAGAGACATATATATTTAATATAATGACCCTCGTTATAATATGAACGAGTTATTAAACTATTATTCATTCTATCGATAAACTCTTCGGATAACCAATTTTCGGGAATTTTATCCCGAACAATATTTTTTCTTATCAAATCATAGATAAAAATCGAATCTAATAGTCCTCTGCTAGTCTTTTTTTCTTTTTCTATTCGATTGTTATTCAAAACAACATTGGAGAGAAAATTAAAAACCTTTAGAGTTGAATTAAAGCTTCCTATTGATGGTGAATTGTTTTGCTCTAATAAACCGATATATATTTCTAATTGTTCAAAAAAATCAAATGTGAAAACAAAACGGTCATGATATTTAATCTCAATGTTGGTATCAATCATTTTTTTTGCATTAACTAATCCAAAAAAATAATCTTTTACAGAATCCCATGTCTCATTTTCACCATACCTAATAGCTTTGCCTAACCCAAATAAATATTTAGGGTTAGTGTATGAGTGATCCAATTGTTTTCTCTTAAGTGCTATCCACTCTTTTTGACTTTGAATGGTTTCTGCGAGGTGTAGGGCAGCGAAAAACAGACGAATTTCTTTCTTTTCAAACCCAACAAGTTCATCAGATGTGGTAAGGATATCATGATCAACAAAAGTTGATATTAATTCCGAAGTAGATACTTTTTCATAGCTCAGCTTATTTTCGGTTATATAGTCCGTCAAGGCGTCATGAAGGTCTGGATAGGCAATATCTTCTAAGTTGTTCTTAACAAAGGTCATGAAATAAGCAAGGTAAGACACTAAATGAATTTCAACATGTTTTCTAGTGCTACTGACATTAGAATTATCTTTTCTCTTAGGTTCATAATTCTTTAGGTACTGATCAATTAGAATAGTTTTATAAAACTCTCCTTTATTTTTTAATATTTTACTTATTAAAATCGTATCAAGTTTGTTTTTGGCTTTTATGTAACCCATCAGAAGAGTTAAATGAAGTGGGTTTTGCAATTGCTCAATTCCTATTTCAATGAGTTGATTGAAATAAATTTCACCTTTTTCTTTGAACACATTTCTTAATATCTGCTTAATATCATTTTTGTTAAGAATATTTAAATGGAAGCTTTCCATTTTCATAAACTTTTCATAATTAGGCTTGGTGCGGCCACTCATAATGACTGTTACATTGTCTTTGGAAGCAAAATCCTGTATTTGGACCAATAACACTTTGTCATCACCAGTAAATTCATCATATCCATCAATACAAAGAACGGTTTGTACTTTTGAAGCTAGAATTTCATCCATTTCAATATGATCGGTTATTTTCTTATCAATCATATTTTGGATTGAGCCGACATAGGATCTTAATTCTATGTATATTGGAAATACAGGAAATGTCAGTTTGAATGTTGTATTCTTACAAAGAGAATAAGTAATCCATTTTAAAAACGTCGTTTTTCCTGATCCAGCAGGAGAATGAATAAAAACATGCTTTCTTCGTCTTAATAGATAAGATATTGGAATTTCTTCTCTTAATTTTTCTCTTATTTTTTTAAGAGCATTTCTAACTTGAGTGATTTTTTCTGGATTATCTATATAACTCTGTTCAAGTTCTAATAGTTTCTTTTCTTCTGTTTTTAATTCTTTTGAGTAATGTTTAAGTTCTTTTGGAATGATATATTCAATAGGCATCTCAAAATCAATGATTCCTAATCGAACAGTATTATATTTTTTAACAAGACTAATCTTGTATTGACCAATTGCTCGTTTGGTCTTATTGGAAACGTCTTTATAATCTTGAAATGGAATCGAGGCTTGAACCTCACGTATTTCATTAGCTTTTATTATATAATCTCTTAGATAATTTAATTTTTCTGTTTCAAAATTGTTTTCTGGTGAGTGAAGTAGTTTTATTAACCAACTTTTACTAAATGGATTATCTAATTCTAAAAGAAGCTTTATATCATCGATAAGCGTGGAATAGAATTTATGCCCTGGATACCCAGAAATTTTGTTCGTAACAATCGTTTTTATTTCTTCACTATTGTTGTGTCTTGAAATCAATGCACTTTTTACTCCATTTATAAGCTGTTGTCTCTGTTCGGAATTAAGTTCTTCTATACCCTCTTTTTTTGTTCCCATAGTAGTCTAAATCTACAAAAAATATCTCCATAGTAGAAATAGTAGGAATTACTTTTGCTTAGTAGAATCCTAAGTAAAAAAAAGGTTTTAATAAGCCGTGTATTTGCTTCATAACATTAAAAATATACAGTTATGAATGTAAACAAAGAACAATTTAATTTCCTTAAAAAGCTTAATGCAGAAATTAAATCAGGCAACTTAGTAAGAATGCAAAATGCATTCGAAGAATTAAAGAATTTCAATTCGGATGATTCAGGTATTTTAATGTACTCAAAATACCTAAAGGGCAAGTTTTTTTACTTATCCGCAAAGATTAACTCTTCTTTAGAGAATTATGCAAAAGCCCATTTGTGCTTTAAGAAAGTTTTCGACATCGCAAGGAATAACAGAAAGTTTGTAAGAAATCCAAAGTACCATTTCAAATATGCTGAATCAGCTTTTAGATTAAGTGATGCTGTTTGGTGTAACCATCAACGTAATGATTACGAATCTTTGGCTTTTAGCATAGCTGCAAATGCAATAATGCTTTATCCAAACAATGATTCTATTAAATGGTTGATGTCAGAATTGACCAAGTAACCCAATAGCACTTCTAAGTCTAGGAGTGCTATTACTATTGAATAACATTTTAAAATCAAAGATTATGACAAATGCAGGACAACAATTAATGAACACAAGGACTGAAAATCCTTGTGCCTCTTTATGCTATATATAAATTTTTAATCCTTAAAAATCAAAAAAATGAAAGCACAAGAAAATAGAACTGTTAGAACAAACAATACCTTCACCATCTTCAGATATAAGATTGAAGATCTTGAGGAGCAACTTCACAAGCAACATGAAGTCATTAAAAATGAAGTTGCCATTCCACTGGGAAAAGACCTTGGTACCATGCAACCGAATAAACCAGAGCCAAACTGCGAGAAGGATGTCTATTCAGGTGTGATCTCAGGAGCTTATTCTAAGATGATGATGTATGCGAGACAGGAGCTACAATCCGAAATCGAAACGCACCATATTATTTCAGATAAACTCGAAGCCGATCAAAAGCTAGGAGAGCTGTCTACAGAACTTGAGAAGACCCTAACTGAAGCACGACTCAAGAAAAGAGAACTAGATCAGTGTGATAATTCATTATTAAAAAAAGAGAAGCGCTACAAAAAGATCAGGTGGTTTTTACTATTTATCATTTTGGTTGATCTTTTTCTCAGTTCTGCCGCACTGATGGCAATGGGATATAACGCTATCACTTCATATATCGTTGGTATTGCCATAGGTGGAAGTATTTTCTTTGCCAGCGAGCAAGTTCCTAATATGGTAAGCAAAGGAAGAAATCTTTGGGAGAGACGAGGCATTCTATTTAGCCTTTTTACTATTGCCTTTGGAATTTTCTATGTGCTTGGAATATTCAGAGCAACTAGTTTTAATGAAGGAGTGCTGAGCCAAACTCAAGGTATCAACCCATTTTACTTTGCCTGTCTGAACCTATTTTTCTTTGCAGTAAGTGTGATTACAGTTTATCAGCACCGATTGACAAGTGCTGAGAGAAAGGTTCTGGACAAATGGAAACTAACCAAGGAAGAACTTGATGCGTTAAGTCAAAAGGTAGCTTCATTAAAATTAGAGATTCTGACCATTAGAAAAGAACAAGCAGAGACTGAACTGGCACGAAAGCAGATCCTTATCTACTCGAATAATATACAAGAGCTTGTTCAGCGTCTCTTTGAGGATTCGCAAAAGACATTCTATTCTACCAATTGTATCTACCGCTCAGATGGAAAGACACCTAAGTTCTTTGAACATGATATTCCTCAGTTACCGTCATTTACTAACACCTTAAAATTCTAGATCATGAAAAATTCAATATACATAATGTTACTATTAATGCTTGCTAACTGTTCTAGTTCCAATCTAGATGGACAGATTATATCTGTTTTGGAAGATACGACCGAAACTGATTTTATCGCAAAGGTTGATTACAAGAACCTCACCAGTGCCTATGGTTTTGAAAATGATATGTGGCAATCTGCTATGTTCAGATATGGAACGATCAATAGTTTGACTCTCAACGAGCGAGATGAGACTTCTATTGAAAGCGAGCATTCAATGCTGGGAAATGAACTTGAACGTAGACAATTGGTTTCTATTTTCAAACAGGATGTTGAGCAGATCTTGAATAAGCCCAAGGACTATTCCAAAGGTCAATATTCATCTATTTGGAGACCATTAGTTCAAGAGCTCGAAATCTTACAAGCTTACAAAGAGCAAAAGTCTATCCTTTATGTCTTTTCTGATTTGAAGGAAAACCATCCAAATTGGTTCTCAGTTTACAAGAATAATGATCTTAAACTCATAAAGGATTCACCCGAAAAAGTAAGGGACTTATTCTTAAAGGAATCCATGGGTATTGAGCGCCATAATCCAAATATTGAAGTGTTGGTAGTTTATCAGCCTTCAACTACCCATCAGGATAGTGACTTCTTGATGTTCTCAGAACTGTACGCATCCATATTCAAGGAGCTAGGAATACGAATCAGCTTCACTTCTAAAATTTGAAATTCATGAAAACAAAAGGAAGTGTATTTGTTTCGGCAATCAAATACCTGCTTAAAGGCCTCTGGAAACTTCTGCTTCTATGTCTTTATGCAGTAGCCAAAATAGTAGAAGTTCTCTCTGGCTTTGTTGCTAAGATGACGGACAAGTTTTTAATCTAAAAATAAAATAGAAATGATAAAATCAATTATAGATATCGCAGTAGAGTCATTAGGGGGTATCGGTACTTTTATCTCAGAGATATTTGATGATCTGACTCAAAAAGACCATAGTGTCAACGCCGAGTTTGGAAATCCAAGTAAGCTCATCTCAAAAAGCAATAAAGGATGGTGTGTGGACGGTAAACGATTTTTGGATTTAAAAACCAGTAGACAAAACATGTGCGTTGTGGCTGGAAGCGGAAAGGGAAAAACTCAGGTTCATATATACCCAACACTGATGAACAGCAATTCCTCAATGGTCGTTAATGATAACTCTTCTGAGTTATCCAAAACGGTTCCATATCTAAAAAGTAAGGGAGCTATTCCTCTTATTATGAACCTCACTCAAAAAAGAGGAGTATATCTCAATCCGCTTGATGGTTGCCACAATAACAAGGCGGCAATTAGAAAAGTGTCAAAGACGCTGATGGGAAGTGTCTCCAAGGAAACCGATTTCTTCTCCACCTCTGGGGAGGATTGTCTGTCTCTTTTTATTAAATATGTTTTGGAATCTGAACCTCGTATTCATGCCAATCTTGGAAATGTTTATAGGCTTTTATTGGAATACCAGGGTTCACCTGATGTTATTGAAAGGCTATTTGCAGATAAAGCTTCTGAAGATGTATGGTCGAAATTCCTTGCTCTAGCCGGAAATTCTGAGCGCACTTTAAAATCCATAACGGCGACAGCATTATCTGCCTTGTCTTGGCTCGGGGATAATCCAGTACTAGCTGACATCACTTCAGTGACTAATATTTCATTTGAGGCGTTTAGAGAAAAGCAGCATATACTTTTTATTCAATCGCCAGTGAGTGATACTAAACTATATGCTCCAATGGTGTCTTTGGTATTTCAATCATTTTATCGCTTTGCTTTTTCAAAGCTTCCAAGTGAAAATGACCTAGATATAATGATGGTTTTGGATGAGTTCTCAACTCTCATAGGAGGGCTTCCTGATTACAGTAACACCATAAGTAACAGTCGTAAGTTCAAGATACCACAGCTTATTGTGCTCCAAGACGAATCCCTTTTAAGTCCTTACAAAGAGCTCAAGGATAATATCCTTGGGAACTGCTTTGTAAAATGCTACTACGGAGGACAGGACAAAAAGGCATTTGAACTTGAAAAATTACTGGGGAGCTACACCTACGAGGATAAGACTTCGAAACAGAAAAAGACTCGACCTCTGATGTACGCCAATGAGATCAGGGAATTGGATAATAAGATACTGGTTATTCCCAATGGTCAGAAACCATTAAAGGTTAAAATCATTCCAGCATACAAGCAATCGAAACTCAAAAAGCGATTAGCTATGAAACCTCAAGACGATACGAATGATAAGGTTGATTACTCAATTCAGTATATCGATTTGTCGCCATATAGAAACGAGAATGAACAGCAATTAAATATACAGAAATCATGAAACTAATTACAAAAGAACTTAAAGAACGTTTTAAAGAGATTGGAGATCAGTCCAATGTTAAAGACCCAATATTTATAGCCAAGTTTTTTGATCCATGCGGATCTGGAACTTGGTATGCATCGGAGTATGACCCAGAGACCAATGTTTGTTTTGGTTATGTCACTGGATTTTTTGTAGATGAATGGGGAGGATTCTCTATAGATGAGCTTGAAGCGTTAACAAGTCCTTTAGGACTTGGTATTGAGAGAGATATTGCTTTTAAGGAGATTCCATCGAGCCAAATCATCCAAAAGAATAGGATATCTGAGTTAGACAAAGCTAAGTCTAAAGAAGGTCAAGACAACGAAATAGAACGCTAATGAGTAGTGAAGCGTTTCCATATAAATCAGTTCATGAATATCTTGAAGAAGAACTGTCCTTAGTTTCAAATCCAAGTCATGAGAAGGTTAAGAAGACCAAACGGACCTATTGGAAACGCTATTACAAAAACTACAGACGCCAGAAACGAAACCTCAGAAAAGAGTTTACCCTTGGTTTTGACAAAGAACGTTTACAGCTCATAGATACAAAAAGAGGAGAGCTCTCCATCTCTAAGTTTTTATATCAGATTATAGATAGGGAACTTGAGTCCAATGACAACTTATTTAATAACCAAGAACAACTATCAAAGTTGCATTTACAACTGATGAAACTGATATCACTCACAGAAGAACTTCTGGACAATGTAAACTCTGAACTGATACATCAAATTCTAGAGCGTTTTGAAACATTAGAAGAATCATTTGAACAATTTATAAACCCATAGATAATGATCATAAAGTCAAAGAGTATTAAGTCAAAAAAAGCACTGGAGAATACCATTCGCTATATCCTAACAAAAGACGATCAAAATGATGTTGGCTTCACTATGAACCGCTATATAAGATTGGATAGGCAGTTTGAAAAGATCATCAATAGTGAAACAGATCAGTACAAGCGCTCATTGCTTTTAAATAAGCGAATTGAGAATATTATAGATTCGTTTGAATCCAATGAATCAAAGCGTCTTATTAAGCGTAAGAATGCCAATCGTGCCTATCACGAGATCATATCCTTTCATAAAGAAGACACCAAACATCTTCCAAAGAAGGTACTTCTAAAAATTGCACGTAAATATACCAAAGAGCGTGCTCCGAATGCTATGGTCATAAGTTCAATGCATTCAGACAAGGAGCATCTTCATATCCATAATGTCATTAGTGCCTTGGAATTTGCCACGGGCAAACCTATTAGACTAACCAGAAAAGAGTTCAAAGAGGTAAAGACTCGTATGGAAGCTTGGCAGGACAAAGAATTAGGACTTACGAATAGCAAGGTTAACCATTCGAAAAAAAAAGTACAGATGTTACAACTTGATATCGAAAGGGAGCTGAATCTTAGAGGAAAGCGTAGTGAAAGGCAACAGATTCAAATGAAACTCGTTGAAGTATTTTCTAAACAGAGAAGCGAGAAAGTTCATTATAGTGAATTTGAAAAAGCTGGATTAAAGCTTTATTCCAGAGATGGAAAGATCGTTGGTGTCCATGGACTTCGAAGACGCTATCGCTTAAAAACCTTGGGTTTCGAACCTGAGCGTATTACAATGGAGAAAACAAAAGCACAAAACCGTTTGCAAAACTTAAAACATCAGCAATCTAAAAAAGTTAGAGAACAAGATATGGAACGTTAGCGTACACTTTTGTTATGATATAATTCAAATACTAAAAGCTATGACGGAAGAACAACAATTTTGGGATGTTATTGAAATGACTTTGAAGCATCATACTCTAGAGGATGATATAGCTTACGATGAATTTCTACATGATCAACTAAAGAAAAAACAAGTCAAAGATGTCGTTGGTTTTCAGTTACGACTTATTGAACTTCGAAGGACACTTGATAGTTTTGAGATTATAAAGACAGCCCAAGTACTAGGTTTTTATTCTTCAAGGGAAGTCTTTAATCGTTTTTGTAATGGAATCGTTGCTTCTGGAAAATCATTCTATTACAACGTGAAAGATAATCCTGAGTTTATAAAAACACTTTTAAAGGAAGAACCTGTAAATCTAAGATATTGTTACTATGAAGGCTTTAGTCTTATCGCTCCGAATGTATTTCATGAGAAGGAAGGGAATGACGCAGATTGGGTCTCAGCCTTAAAAAACACACAACGACTCTCAGAACTGAATAAGGACAAGGCTTACGATAGTGAAATGGATCAAGAACTTTAAGAACAAATTTTTTAAATTAAAACAAGACAGGAACTATTACAGTTCCTGTTTTCTTTTCGTAAAAGGGTAAATGCAAATAGGGAATCCCTATTGCCAAGATCGCTTTTCACAGTTGAACTGTGCAAAAGCAATCTTGCAACGCTGTCCCAACGCTGTCCCAAAAGATCTCGACTTGGGTTAGCGTGACCAAAAAATGTCCTAAAAGTAGCGCACTACGACTTAGGATATTTTTATCTAAAGGACAGAATTTGTAATTGAAAATTATAATTATAGAATTTAAAAACTTTATTGGATAAAGTTTGTATATTTATAATATCTCCCTGATTATTAGTCGACAACGTTTTTTTTTGTTTAAATTAAATCCCTTCATGTTTATGAGATGTTTTTCCTTTTTTTTCGTCTTTCTCCACACTTTTTTTATGTATTCTCAAAACATATATCAGGGAGATGTATTATTGACAACACAGTCAGAAATTGATGATTTTGGAGTTTCCTCTTATACAGATATCAATGGTTCTCTAAGGATAGCATCATATTTACCAGATTCTGACATAACAGATTTGACGGCATTAAATACTATTTCATCAATATCAAATAACCTTGAAATCTTTGGAAATCCTTATTTAGAATCATTAGACGGGTTTAATAATTTGGTTTCTATAGGGAATTTTTTAGATATACGTTCCTCTGGATTAAAGGATTTGAAAGAGCTGGAAAATTTAGTATTCATAGGTAATTCTATTTATGTGTTAGGTGCCAATGGTCTCGAATCTTTGGAGGGATTGGAGGGAATTACTTCTTTGCCTGGCAGTTTAGTAATTCAATCATCAGAAATTAAAACACTTCATGGTCTTGAAAATTTAGTATCATTGAATTTTCTATACTTATTCAATAATGGAGCTGGTAATTCAAGTACGTCTATAACTAGTTTAAGTGGTCTTGAAAACTTGGATTCAATAGATGATATAAGAATTAAAAATAATTTATATCTCAGTGACTTTTGTGCTCTATTCGGGTATTTTAATAATAATATCCATTCAGGATTATATGACGTAGCCTTTAATGGTTATGATCCTACTATGGATGATATTTCCAATGGAAATTGCACCAACCTATCACCTAATTTGGATATTACTTATCCTTTAGAAAACAGTTATTTCGTAGTTGGTAATGTTGATTTGAAAACACTTGATGGAGTTGGGATTCCTCATAACTACCCAATTGATATTTCATTTTCCTCTGATGGTGGTAATACTTGGGTTGAGGATGGAAGTTACCAATATAATGCTATCAACAAAGGGATAATTTGGACTACACCTATTGTAACAGCACCAACTGAGTTTATTGTTAGATTAGAAGCTATAATAAATGGAAATACTATTATTGAGTATTCTAATATTTTTACTATTCAACCAATAAATTATTATGATTCAATGGGGTTTGTTGATGAGGGTATTTCCAGTATCGATTTTCCAATGCAAGGAACTTCAAGTGAAACTGATGGTTGGTTTACATTGAACCTTAGTACAGCACATAACTGCTTAGATGGAAATGCTCAGGACTGGTATAATTGGAAACTTAATTTGGCATGTGGAAAAGACCTAAGAGCCCCATTTAATGGAAAAGTTATAAAAATAGTATCTGAGCATGAAAGTAATAGCTGTGGGTTCAATCCTGAAGGAGGTTCTTACGCGAAACAAATAATAATACAATCAAATGAAGATAAAACATTTGCTATAAGGTTTGCTCACCTTCAAAATATTAGGCCTGATATATATGAAGATTCGATTGTAAGTAAAAATCAATTAATAGGAAAAATTGGAGGTTCGGGTATAGAGAACGTTCATTTACATTCAACACTTTACAAAAACATTTATGATTATCTCTTTGTTGATTATACTGAAGGTGGAGGAATTATTACTCATACAGTTAAGGAACTTCTTGAAACGGGGAGGTCATTAACTAATCTTGAAACACCTAATTGTGAATTATTAAAAGAGAATTTTTCAGCTCCTTATTCTTTTAATAACTATTTCAATGTTTCTAATACTATAATTACTATTTTGACTGGAACACAATTTCTAAGTTTAGTATCTAATCAATTTAATAGTTTCAACCTTGATGTTGTTATTGGTTCTTTCTTTGAAGGCAGACAATATAGTAATGATCCAATAACAACACTTGATGGTTTAGAAACAGTACTTTCTATTGATGGAAATCTAGTTATTTATGATACTGAAATAACAAATTTAAATGGAATAGAGAATTTAACCTATGTAGGTGGAGATGTTATTATTCAAGATAATAATTCGTTGATTGATTTTTGCGGTTTATTTGCTTTGTTGGAAAACGATGGTATACAAGGCGAATTAATTATTAATGGAAATGCAATTAACCCTATTTCGGATGATATTTTGAATAACATAGATTGTGTCCCTACACTTTCTGATATTGAAATAAACGAGCAAGTGGATATTTCTATTTATCCAAACCCGACAGATGGTAGTATTAATATATCAAGTTCTATGTATTTAGAAATTCTTTCGATAGAGATATTTAGCTTAGAAGGGAAAAAAGTAAAAGAGATTAAACCACAAAATATTATCAATATTGAAGATCTTTCAAATGGATTGTATTTTTTGAAATTAAAAACCGAAAATTTTATATTGGTTGAGAAAATATTAAAATATAGATAATATTTATCAATAATGGTAGAGTGAATTGATGATTAAGAGTCTTCCTAATAATCTTTTTAAGAAAGTAATTAAGTTTTTAATTTTATACATATTAATTTATTTATTAACCCTTGGCTTATTTTTTTTGTTGAATAATGTCCATAATGTTAGATACAGTACTATATTTAATTTTAGCAAGATTATGGTGATGTTATCTCCATTGTTTTTTATAGTATTTATTAGAAAAGAGCAGATTAGTATCATTTATAAGCTCTTATTGATTATGATAATACCAATTATTTCTTTTTTGATAATTATGGGTTTAATTAATGGTTTAGTCTCAATTTATTTATTGTCTAAACAAGGTGAAGTATTAAATAATTATCAAGAACCTATTCCAGTAATACAACTAAGATAAAAACGTCTAAAGTGATAATTGAACTACGAGTCATTATCACTTTAGACGTTTTTATTTAACATGGGAGAATTATTGCAATTGCCACCCTGTATCAAAACGAATAAAACTTGCTCTAACAGATGTACCTTTTTCTTCATTGCACTTAGTCTTGCCTATCTGCAAGTTATAGAAAGGTGTATGTACCCAATCTCCCTTAAATTGTACAATGGCTTTATTGCCGTCTTCCTCATAAGAAATACCAATAATTTCCTTTGGAACAAACTTGGTCATTGCCACACTAAAGGAACTATATCCTTTACCTGCTTCATATTCCAATTCAGCTTTTTTAGTATGACTTATTCTAACTCCAGTAACCTCCTTCTTTCTATTTCTAATCTTTTTGGTAGTGACCAATCCCTGTTTTTCTAAATTATAAAAGTAAGATTCAAGAGCAGAGTAGTTAGGGCCGTCATAAGAAGTACTTATAAAATCATCCGCATCATTCTTGCAGGATTGTTTAAAGTCTTTTTTAAGAATTTTAAGGGCTGTAGTCTTATCCAGTTTATTCTGACTAGAGCAACTGGTCAGAATAAAGACAGATAGAAGTATTATTAAATTTTTCATAAGTTTTTGATTTAAGGTTTATCTACTGAGGTTGCTACAAAATGAATATAACGTGAGTTAATCCCATAAAGCTTTCCACCTCTTGCTTTGGTCACTAAGGTTCCTCCACGAAGTTTTAATTTATCTCCTTTCTTTAAAGAAAATATGAGATCGGAATATGAATTTGGGGCAAACACTACAAGTCCTTCCATTGCTCCTGTAAGTTCGTTTCGTTTAACATCTACATCGCTATTAGTGACTTCAAAGGCAAAATGACCATCTGGTATTTTCTTGGTTGAGTACTGAGCCATGGCTGACGATTGTGATAAGAGTTGACATTCAACAATTACATCGGCACCGATATATTCCTCAGCAAAGCTTCCGTTAGAAATTTTGGAAAAGGGAACATTAGTTCCTGATGGAACGTTTGTGCCAGTAGATTGTACGACTCTGGTTGGACTACATGAACTTAAAATAGCGAGAATTGTAATAAGTGATAATGAGAATAATTTTTTCATAATATGTCTGATTTAAAGATTAATACGGACAAACATAAAAAAAGTTTATTAAAATATGTATATTTTAATATGTAATTTAAAATAAAGGTCATTGTCATCTTTGCTAGGTAAGAAAAAGGTTACCCATTATGGCAAAGAAAAAAAACGATACAGATAAGACTTTTGAAAAGGTTTTGAATTTAATGGCTGATAGGCTCAAAGAGTTAAGAATAGAGAGTGGATATACAAGTTATGAGAATTTTGCATGGGACAATGGTATAAACCGAATGCAGTATTGGAAAATGGAAAAGGGTTCTACTAACTTTACAATGAAGAGCTTATATAGGGTGCTACAAGTCCACAAAATGTCCTTTGGGGAGTTTTTTGAAGGTCTAGAAAAGAAATAATTCACATTATCTATTGGCATTTTCACATGTAATCTGGTTATAATAATATATGCAACAAACGATATCTACCAAGAATAAGAAAAGTATATTTAAACTTATTCTTAATGAACCCAACCCATTTCATGAAGATGATAACAATGGCATATTAGATTTTCTTAATGCTATATGGGATTTGAAATCTATGCCTTCAGAGGATGACCGTTTTAAAGATGCCGAAGGAGATATTATCCAGCATACGATTAATAATTATGATTGGGAAATAGAATACCTCTTTGAAGATAGACTGAATTTATATGATGAAGATGAAATCTTTATAAGATTCATTGAGGCTGTGGTCAATCCAAGATTCAGGGTTAGTGAAGATGAGATTCTCAAGTTTGTTTTCCTAATAAATGAAGTTCTTGAGAAAGATAAACTACAATTATCTCTCACAGAATATAATGATGATGGTTATCCTATTTACACCATTAAGGAGTTTGACAATAGTGAGTACTTTCCTGCAAATATCAAACGAAACTCAATTCCTTTTTATGTTGAGAAACGACCAGGTGGTAGAGCAGATAGGAAACGTTCTCATAAAGTACCACGAGATTTTCCATCATTTGTGCTTGTCTATAATAATGGGTGGAATGATTATGGGATTTTAAGTCATTTTGTTATGTTCTACTATGACAAAGATGAAAACTATCACAAAATAGGTGACTTAAAGATCATTACTCAAGAAGGTATTATTTCTGAGCTTATACCAGATGAGTTTGTTCAGCTAGATGAGAGGTTTTGTTCTTTGGGACAGGAAATTGAATATTATGAAGATCTAAGAGATTTGTTGGGTAATGATTTTATCGGAGCTCTTTACGCACTTCGTGATGCTGCATTTTTTCCAGATATACAGGAAGAGTTTGAGACGAGTTCAAGATTTGTAAACTCGTTAATTCGGTACGATGAGCCCGAGCGTGTATTAAGGGAAGCAAAGCATTTAATCTATGGAGCTGATCTTGAAAACCTATATTCGTTTGACTATAGCTTCAAGCCAAATTTCTCTTCTGAATCGATTAATGTCAGCTTTAACTTTGGAGACAACGATGAACTGCCAAATAGAGTGTATGCGTTAATAGGTAAAAATGGTACTGGAAAAACTCAGCTTATGACATCTTTGCCAGTCAACATAGCTGAGAATAATGAAGATCATTTTATTCCTAAGATTCCATTGTTCAGTAAGGTAATTGCAGTTTCTTATAGCATTTTTGATACTTTCAAAATACCTAAAAAAACGGCAACCTTCAATTATATCTATTGCGGACTAAGAAATGAAAAAGGAGAACTGCTAACTGAAAAAGGACTCTTGCTCCGTTTTCACAATACATGGAAGAAAATTAAAAAGCAGGAACGAATTGAACAGTGGAGAACGGTACTTCTAAATTTTCTGGACCCTGAGATGGTCAAGGAGTTTATTATAACGCACAATAGGCACGAGTATGATGTTTCCATTGAGGGATTTAATAAGGTAAGAAAAAAACTAAGTTCGGGTCAAAGTATTATTCTGTATATTATTTCTCAAATTGTTGCCAATATTAGGTATGACTCATTGCTTTTATTTGATGAACCTGAGACCCATTTACATCCTAATGCTATTACTCAGTTGATGAATACTATATATAGTCTGGTCGATGAATTTCAATCTTACTGTATTTTGGCAACTCACTCTCCTTTAGTAGTGCGTGAGTGCTTTTCACGAAATGTTTATGTCATTGAGCGTCATGAGAATGTTCCATCTATTAGAAAGATTGCTATGGAGTCGTTTGGAGAAAATTTGACAATACTTTCTGAGGAAGTCTTCGGAAATAAGGAAACACCCAAGCACTATAAAAAGCTTATCCGTGAATTGGTGGAAGAAGGAAAAACCTATGAGGACATTGTTAATTACGTGGAGTCCGATGGGGTGCCTCTGGGGTTGAATGCAAAGGTCTACATTAAAAGCTTAATAAATAATCTCGATGCGTAAACTTAAACCATATAATGAAGATAGCTTTGAGTTTTATGAAGCAGTCGTTAATTCAAAAAAGAATTCTGCTCAGGACCCAAATTACAAGGAACGACTTCAGGCGCACGAGGCTCTAATTTCGGATAAGTTTGATGATTATGATGAAGGTTTTGACGATGATGATCTTGTTAGTTTGGTAAATCATGGGTTCATAAACCAAGATAAAACTGATCTTATCAAGCTTTATTCATACAAAAGCAAAAAGATGCAGAAGCTAAAAATTGCTGTAACCACCACTGAAAGAAACCGTCTATTAAGTACCTGTCAAAATTGTACGATCAGTGAAGTAAACTCTTTTGATCATTTCGTCAATAAAGATGAATTTCCAGAATTTTCAGTCCATCCGAAGAATCTATTTCCTTCCTGTACTAAATGTAATTCTTATAAGGGGCAAGACTGGAGAGATCAGGGTCAGTTGACTTATCTCAACTTATATTTGGATGATCTTCCAGAAGAGCAATATCTTTTTGTTGATATTAATATAGCTCATGACGATGCTGTTTCAACTAAATTTTATCTTGACAATCCTCATGATATAGATGATTTACTTTTTACTAGAATTGAAAATCACTATAAAAATTTGCATTTATGTAAGCGTTTTCAGGAAAACGCTGATACGGTCATAACGTCATTAGAAAATACTATTCGTACGTATTCTGATAAGCTACCCATTGAAGATATAATTGATTTAGTTCTAGAAAATGCAGAAAGGGATATTCAGTATTATGGCTACAATTATTGGAAATCTATTTTAGAATTAGCAATGGTAGAAAGTGATGATTTTTTAGAGATGATATTAAACGATTAAATAAATTAACTATTCTCACGTATATCTTTGAGTTCAGATAATCGTTTTTTCATCTTGACTTGCTGACTTCTCTCCAGCTTATCCTTTTCTAAAACAGTATCAATCATTATCTCCACAATCTGCTGGTTATACTCCTCCATGCTTCCAATCATTTCCAATTTCTCAAGTATGGTCTTGTCAGCATGAGTGTCTTGTTTAAATAATCGTTCCATAGGAACTTCCATAGCTTCTGCCAATTTTTCTAAGGTTGATAAATTAGGACTCACTTGGCAGGTTTCTATCCTAGAGTATGTGGAAGCAATAACTCCTGAGCGTTCAGCAACGGTATTTTGATTGAGTCCTTTTTCTTTACGAATAGCTTTCAGGTTATCTGAGAGTAATTTCTGTGTATCGGTAATATCAGCCATAATGGAAGATTTTATAAATGTCGATTATCGACCAAATGTAGGGACAAATAATTGAAATAGCAAAATACACAATAATATATTTTTATTATTGTGTAATAAAGCATATATTTGAATCTAATTTTGTGTATAAATATATCAAAGCGCAATTATTACCAGATATGAATACTTTTGACACATCAAATCCTAATCATTTTATCTTTACAACTGAGGTATTAGAAGTCCATGTTCTTGGAGGATTGAATGTTCATGGTTTGGATAGAATGCGAGTAACGTTGAAGGTAAACCGAATCGAAGATGAGTTTCATGCGCTTCGTCATAACATTGATTTATACAATTCAAACGGTGTTGAAAAGCTCGTTAGAAAACTAGCAGAATTTTTGGAAGTAGGTACTTCCATTATTAGAAGAGCATTACAGGAACTGATTAACAAACTAGAGAGCTATCGCATAGAACTACTTGCACAAGAAAACGAAGATGAAGTTTTCGAATATCAACTTTCAAAAAAAGAGCGACGTCAAGCAATAGATATTCTAAAATCTAAGAACCTTCTTGAAAAGACCAATAAGCTCATTGGAGCAAGTGGTGTCATTGGAGAATCCGATAATCGGCTCCTCATGTACTTGATATTCACAAGTAGAAAAACTTCGAATCCATTACATTGTATTTCATTTGGAAGTTCAGGAGTTGGAAAAACACATCTCCAATCTAAAGTTGCAGAACTCATTCCTGAAGAAGACAAAGTTGAAATCACGGTATTATCAGCCAATGCTTTTTACTATTTCAAAAGACACGCACTTCAAAACAAACTGGTACTGATAGAAGACTTAGATGGTGCAGAAGAGGTACTGTATCCACTTCGAGAATTACAGACAAAAAAGCGCATTACTAAATCCGTTGTTCAAAAAGGAATCGGCGGTGAAGGCAAAACGAAGAACTTAACCGTTGAAGGTCCTGTTTCAGTTGCTGGATGTACCACACAAGAAAGCTTGTATGAAGATAATTCCAATCGCTCCTTCCTTCTCTATATCGATGAGTCCGAAGCACAAGATGATCGTATTATGAACTACCAGCGGAGAGCCTCCGCAGGCAAAGTAAATATTCAAGATGAAATTGACGCCAAACAGATATTGCAAAATGTACAGAGGCTACTAAAGCCAGTACGAGTGATTAATCCCTTTGCTGAATACCTATCACTTCCAAAATCAGTATTTAAACCAAGGCGAAGTAACTCACATTACCTTCAGTTCATTGAAGCGGTCACGTTTTACCATCAACACCAAAGAGAATCTAAATTTGATGTGCATACTGGAGAGGAATACATCGAGACTACTCTTGAAGACATCAAACAGGCAAATACGCTTATCAAATCCGTCCTGCTCAGAAAATCAGATAGCTTAAATGGAGCAACAAGAAACTACCTCGAAGGGCTTAAAGCCCATTTAAGTAAAAAGAGGGATACGCTCTTTAGTAATAAAGAAATTAGAAAAGAACTGCGCATAGCAGAGAGTACGCTTCGCAGATACCACCAATTACTATTACAGGAAGGTTATATCAAAAAACGAAATGATATTGAGTCGGAATCTTTCACGTATGAAATAGTGGATGTTGATGAGTTCAGAGAATTGGAGAACAGTATTAATAATGCACTGAGTATCTGTTTAAAGAGCATAGAAAAAGTACAAGTAAAATGATTGCCTCACCGTGCTACGGTGCGCCAGTTCGCCAGAGGTTCGCCACTGTAACAATGGCGAGGTTAAGTATTTGAAAATGAGAGAGTGGCGAGCATCTCGCCACAAAACCTATAAATGTAAAAGCTCTAAGAAAAAAATGAAGAAATTAAAGCTACACAATGAGTCATTTATAACGATCCTAAGCTCTTTTAAAGATTGGTTGGAAGTACTGGGATATGCATCAACTACTGTATACAATCTGCCTAACCATTTAAAAGAGTTCTTCTATTACCTAGAGAGAAACAGACACACAAGAATTGAACACATCACAACCCAAATAGTTAAAGAGTATTATGACCATTTATCCAATCGTTCCAATGATAGACGTGGTGGTGGACTCTCAAAAGCATTCTTGAACAAGCACCAACAGGCACTCAAGAAATTCCTGGATTACCTTAAGGAGCACAATACCAATGTGAACTTTGGTGTGCACCTTAGGGGAGAGAAGATTAACTATCGAAATATTAAAGTCATTCTCACTCAAGATGAAATCAAAGAACTCTTTGATGCTTGCCATGTCTCTCATATGAGCGAACACTTTCAGATGCGTGATAGAGCGATACTAGTACTTCTATATAGTTGTGGACTCAGACGAAACGAAGCGGTACATTTTGATGCCTCGGATATTCTGTTTGAAAAAGGACGCATCTATGTAAGACGAGGAAAGAACTACAAAGAGCGTTTTGTCCCCATTAACAGATATAATCTTCAGATACTGGAAGATTACCTATATGAAGCCCGTCCTGAGTTTTTAAGACACTTTCAAACCGATGCGTTTTTGGTCTCTAATTTTGGAAGACGCATTAATGACAAAACGATGGCTGACCGGTTAAAGGTCATCATCGAATCCACAGAGAACGAGACAATCATCAGCAAGAATATAACCCTCCATACCCTCAGACACAGTATTGCTACCCACTTGTTACAGAACAACGTACCTATGAAGTCTATCAGTACATTTTTGGGACATTCATCACTGGAGAGTACACAAATCTATACCCATATCGTAAGCCAGATAGAAAATGAAGAGATTTGAAAAATATCTATATGGACAGGGATATGCGAAGGGAACTGTAGAATCATATTTACGCTCTGCAAACTTCTTTTCTAATTGGTGTAACTCCAAAGGATTTGAATTAGAAACGATTGATTACAAATCTTGTTTAGGATATGTGAAATACCTTCAGCAAATTAAAAATGGAAAACGATTATCTAAAAGTACGGTAAAGCACCAAATCGGTGCTTTAAAAATACTATTCAATTACCTTATTGATGACAATGGCAGACATACCAATCCCATGCAGAGCATGAACATCAGAGGCATAAAACGAACACTCAATCATAATCTACTGGAGTATGATGAACTTGAAGATTTATACTATAGTTATCCAACTAGGAATATTAAGTTTCCAAGTAGTCCACAGGTGGCGTTACGTAATAAAGTGATCACTGGATTTATGGTCTATCAAGGTCTTAATACAACAGCACTTAAGTCATTAAAACTAGAGCATATAGATATCAATAAAGGCAAACTCTATGTCCCATCAACTCGAAAGACGAATAGTAGAACATTAGAACTTAAATCATGGCAAATAGTGCCACTGCTTCAATACATAGAACAGGACAGAGAAATACTCCAAGATGCCATACAAAGCCACACAGACGCCTTATTCCCACTTAATTCAGATAGATTTGATATCATCTTAAGACATCTGTTTAAACGTCTTAAGCGTATAAATTATAAGGTCAAGGATGTGAAGCAAATTAGGGCTTCTGTGATCACTCATTCTCTTAGTTCTCATAATATCCGAGAGGTTCAATATATGATGGGACATCGATTTATTTCTTCAACTGAAGCATACCTTCAAGATGATCTTGAAAACCTTCATCAGATGATTGAAAGTATGCATCCCATAAATTAAAAACCTTATCTATTTACGGAAAACCTCATTTATGTTCATGCCAAAATGACGTTCTTAACTTGATGGTACAATCTTTGACTTTTCATTGACTATCAAATAATTAAGAAATAGAATCATTTTATGAAGTTAGTAAATTCAACAGATTTAAAGCATTGGGCAGATACACTTGAGAGTAAAAGCCTATTACCCCTATTAATAAGAAAGCTAATTTTATCAGGTATAAAAATCGAGAATGTTAAAAGAATTGAGTTTCCTTATGGAGATGATATTCAGACAGGAGGTTATGATGGAGATCTTGAGACAGAAGAAGGTAACCTCTATATTCCTGAGGGAAATTCGGTTTGGGAGTTTGGAGTAACTGAAAAAAAGAAAAAGAAAGCTGATGAGGATTACGAGAAGCGTACTAAAAACCCTCTTGGTAAGGTGCAGAGTGAAACTAGCTACATCAACGTTACATTAAAAAAATACACAAAGAAAAATGATTGGGCTGAAGAGAAAAAAGCTGAAGGTATATGGGCAGATGTAAGATTTTATGATGCAGTTGATATTGAGCATTGGCTAGAGTTAGCACCGTCAGTGGAAATATGGTTATCTGAACATTTGGGAAAGCCAGTTAACGGCGTTTATTGTGCTGACGAGTATTGGGAACAATGGTCGACAAAAGAGAGCCTTAAATTTCCAGAACAATTACTAGTTGAAAGTAGGTTACAAGAAGAAGATAAATTGAAAACATTTTTAAATGGAGACTCAGGGAAGGTATCCTATATTAAATCTAGCACAAGTGAAGAATCCTTAGCTTTTATTCTTGCAGTAATTGAAAACATGGAAGTAAGTCTTAAGGATAGCATTCATGCAAAAACACTAATAGTTGAGAATCAAAATAGTTTTAGAAAGCTTATTCAGACTAAAAAGCCCCTTTTTCTCATACCGAAGTTTCTGGTAGAGGATGTAGATATGAATAACGCTATTTCAAGAGGGCATACACTCATTGTTCCTGTTAGTAATAGTTATTCTTCTAGTAATGATAATGTTATTAATTTACCTATTGTTAGTTACGAAGTTTTTATTGAAAACTTACAGAAAATGGGAGTTGACTCCGAGCAATCCAAGTTATTTGCTAAGAACGCGGGGCGAGATATTTCCGTATTGAGGAGAAGTTTAGACTTTTCATCTAAAAAACCATTATGGATAAATGATAAAGATGCGTCACTGTTTATTCCATTTTTGCTTATTTCAAGGTACGACAGCAGTATTGAAGGTGATAGAGAGATTATAGAGCAGATCAGTGGAGAAGAGTATGACTCATATAGTAAGTATCTAAATCAAGTCTTACACAAAGAAGGGACACCTCTTTATAATATAGGTTCAAAATGGAGATTAATTTCCCATGCTGACTCATGGGTCTATTTATCGAGATTTGTAACTGAGGACGTCATAAATAAATTTGAGGAATTAGCGGTTACAGTTCTTTCAGAAACAAACCCTAAATATGGTCTTGATCCTGAGAAAAGATACATGGCGGCATTTTACAATGCAAGACCTAAATATTCTAATTACTTAAAAAAAGGAATATGTGAAACATTAATAGTACTATCAACCCTTGCCGAGAATTATGAACTCTCTGCTTTGGACAACCCAAAATCGTTTGTTGATAGGGTTGTAGAAAATATTTTGAAGTTGGCAGACAGCAATGCATTAAGATCTATTGGATATAACTTACCTCTACTTGCTGAAGCTTCTCCAGAAGTTTTTATATCAGAATTACAAAACGCCATTGAAGATAAAAGAGTTTTAGGTTTTTTCGAAGAAGAAAAGGGTCTGTTGACTGCATCTAATGATTTACCTAATCTACTCTGGGCTTTAGAGAGTATTGCTTGGATGCCTGATTATTTGACCAATGTAGTAAGAGTACTGTGTAAATTGATCAAACTACAACCTGAAAAACTCCCAATGACTAATAGTCCTCTTAACACAATGAAAAGTATATTTCGGATATGGTTTCCTCAGACAAACGCAAATATGAATGAAAGGAAGCAGGTTTTAGAAATTTTAAAGAAAGAGTATCCTGAAGTTGCATTTCAGTTGTTCTCTGGAATGCTCTACAGTGGATCGGATACAGCTTTTCCTACCCATAAGATGAGGTGGCGTTTATTCTCTGAGACACGAAGAGTATCCGTTACAAATCAAGAGGTATACAATATGCATGAATATTCTGTCGATAGCTTGATAGAATTAACTAGAAAAGGGGATATTTCAATGGCTAGAGTGCTAGTAGATAAATTAGATGATATTAATTGGAATAAGATTGATGATGTGCTGTCTTGCTTTGATGTATTTATAAATGAAGATGAAGAGAATAAGGCTGTTTTATATCATGAGTTTAGAAAGTTAATTGGTCGCCATAGAACTTATTCAAAAACCGATTGGTCGCTACCTGAAGAACAGCTTTTAAAAATGGAAAGTAAAGCAAAAGAATTCGAGCCCACTAATATTATATTGGCTAAATCATTTTTATTTGAAGATCATCCAGAATTTATTGAAGGAGTAGAAGAACTTGTAGACGATTATGAAAAAAGAGAAAAAGAGCTCAACAAACTAAGAGACGAATTTGTTTCAGAAGTAATTGAGAAATTTGATCTTCAAAAGGTTATTGATTTAGCTAAGAAAACTGAAAACCCTTATGCTTATGCTCAATCCTTAGTCAATGTTGCATTAAGTGATAATCAAGAAAGAGAAATTTTGACTTTATTAAAGTCCAAGGATTCTAAAGAGAAATGGTTATTAACGAGTTATATAGGTTCAAAAGAGCGCATCAAAGGACGAAAGGAAACTTTAGATGTTTTTGAAAGGCTTTATGAAGAAAAAGTATATGACTACAAGACCATTACGCAAGTGTTATTAGCAATGAGAGTTGATTTTGAATTGTTTCGTTACATAGACTCGTTAGAAAATGAAGAAATAGAAGAAGCTTATTGGGTGAATCAAAATTGGTACATTCCAAGAGATGAAGATGCCGTGATTTTTGCAGTTGAAAAATATATGAAATATAAAAGACCAATTGCGGTATTAAACACTTTAGGGCGCACAAGGATAACAAAAAAGTTAGATTCTACTTTTCTTGTTGAAACTTTAGAAAATCTAGATTTAAATGAAATAAATGAACCTGAAAACGCTAGAGTAAATCATCATTTCATAAGAGAAGTTTTTAGTGATTTACAGGACAGAGAAGCCTTGGATATTGAAAGAATGGCTGGAATTGAGTATAAGTACTTATTCATATTTGACAGGCTAGGAAATGGTGTTTCACCAAAGTATTTATACCAGGCCACAGCTAAATCCCCATCAATTTACATGGATTTTATAAAGAATCAGTTTTTTCCAGAGGATGAAGAACTTAAAGAAAAAGAGATTGCTGAATATAATCCAGAAGTCAGAAAGCTTATGGGTGAAAATGCGTATCGAATACTCAGTAATTTTAATTTAATTCCTGGTCTTCAACCAGATGGAAGTATTATAGAGGATGAGTTAAATACATGGGTTGATGAAGTTAGAATACTCGGTTCAGAAAACCATAGATCTATGGTAACTGATCGTAAAATAGGAGAGTTATTGGCGAGATATCCTAATGGTGATAAACCTATATTTTTTCCTGAAACCATTTTTGATACCCTTGAACGACTGAGTAGTGAAGATGTGTATTTTGGATTTAGAATGCAGGTTTTCAATAGGCAAAGTTTCACTTCTAGGGCAGCTGGTTCAGGTGGTTATATTGAAAGAGATAGAGCAGAACATTTTAATTCTTTGGCAGACGAAATAAAAATTACCCATCCAAATGTGGCAGGTGTTTTTAGAGGTTTGTCAGATGGTTATTTAAAGGATGCAAAACGAATGGATGATAGCGCTCTTCAAGATAGTCTTGATTGAGTAAATCATTAAAATAAATATTAATATGTTATGAAAAATTTTGAATTGTTTGTCAATGATGTAGTTACTAAGTGGCGTTCTGAAAAGAAAATACTTCTAGCAAGTGGAGGATTAGCAGGTGTTAGTAATCGTGAAGCTGGTGATTTGGCTGAAGAGTATATTTTAAGAAAAGTAAAAGCGTTATCTCCAAAGTATATTTGCTTTAAATCTTCGGGTAGTCAGACACCATCTGATATTTATTCTGTAGCAAGAAGAAATGGGTATTGGCATATAATGCTTATACAAGTAAAAAGTTCTAACGATATCAATGCAGTTTATAAGTTAAATAAGGACGACAAAAAAGTGTTTGATACATTAGCGAAATTTATAAAAAAGCAGATTAACACTTCAGAATATATGAAAGCTTATAAGTCTAGCCCAATTATTATTTCTAATGGATATGCAGCAGTGCATAGAAACGAAACAGGCAAAATAGTGAGGCACTCTTTGATTGAAGGAAAAGGTTTTAAACTTTTTTTAAAGAATGCTAGTAAGTTGAATATGGATAGCGTTAATAAAAAAATTGGACTTACTCACAAATTATAGATTTCTATTATTTTTAGCTCTTTTAAAAATTCCTAACTTTGAATTTCCTCATAAGAATATTAAAATAGAATTATGCCTGAAAAACAAAACATAGAATGGAAGCAGTCTTGGAGAGATGAGTACATGAAGTGGATTTCTGGTTTTGCAAACGCTGAAGGAGGAAGCGTCTTTATTGGAAAAACTGACGGTGGTACGGTTAGTGGGATTACTGACTATAAGAAATTAATGGATGATCTTCCAAATAAGGTATCTTCAAAACTTGGTGTTTTTTGTGAGGTGAATTTACACGAACAGAACTCCTTATACTATATTGAGATTATTACCAAGCCATACAGTAATGCCATATCCTATAATGGTAAGTATTATCTAAGAGTAGGTAGTACGAATCAAGAACTAACAGGCATTAAACTTACTGAGTTTTTATTGAAAAAATCGGGAAGAACATGGGATGATGTTATCGAGCCCAATGCAACCTTTGATGATATTAACTTAGAAATGATCGATGCTTTTAAGGTCATGGTTAAATCAAGTGGAAGGTTGCCTGCCTTAGAATCAGAAACTGACACGAATATAATTCTTGAAAATCTTAGACTCGTTGAAAACGGTAAACTAAAAAGAGCTGGATTGCTTTTATTCGGAAAAGAGCCAAAGCGATTTTATATAAGTGCTTTTGTTAAGATAGGGAGGTTTGGAATTTCAGACAGTGACCTTATAAGTCAAGAACTAATAGAGGGTAATCTTTTTGATTTAGCATTTAGAACAACGGATATTTTAAATACTAAATACTTCAGAAAGAAAATATCTTATATTGAGGGACAGAGAGTTGAAACTCCTGAATATCCTTTCGATGCAGTGAGGGAAGCTTTGCATAACGCACTTGTGCATAGAGTTTATGAGTCAACACCTATACAGATAAGTATTTATGACGATAGAATTATTTTTTGGAATCAAGGTGAACTTCCTGATGCATTATCTGAGGATGACCTCAAAAAGAAACATGTTTCCTTTCCAAGAAACCCCAATGTAGCTGAGGCTTTCTTTCATGCTGGATTTATTGAATCGTGGGGTCGTGGAACTTTGAAAATCATTGAGGAATGCTTTGACGCAGGGCTTCCTGAACCTAGAATTGAAGAAACTTCAGGAGGGGTGTCAGTAACACTTTTTAAAGAGATTTTCCCAGACTCTTATTTAGCCACCCTTGATATAAATGAAAGACAAAAAATTGCTATTAAATCATTGAGAAAATCAGAATATATAACCAATAGTGAATATAGAGCTTTATTTGATATTACTGATAGAACTGCGTTAAGAGATATTGAAGAGCTTATAGAACTTTCTATATTTAAAAAGGAAGGAGATGGTAGAGGTACAAGGTATGTAATAGATTCTAATGGATATAGACCTTAATACGCAAATATTGTGTCGGGAATGGTGTCGGGATTAAATCCTTATATAATGCGGTTTTCAGTAAAAATGCTCAAATTAATGTCGGGATTAATTACGGGTTTCCGTAATAAAAATAAAAGCCTGTAAGTTACCTTCTTGTACTTTTGATTAATCAAAAGTACAAGAAGGTAACTAAAGTGCCTAATAAAAAATCGAATAATTGGGCAAAATGCTTTAAAATTCAAAGCAAAATGATTAGGTCAAAACCAATCAAAACAGTATTTCTTTTTAGTTAAAGCTGTTCTTTGAAATAACCCGCTTGTTGAAGTTGAGGTAGTGGTAAAAAAAGTGTAAAAGCTGTAAAAAATTACGGGTAGTTACTATCCTTTTGGCTTGCGACACCGTGGATATAATAACGTTATCAATGGAACTGACCATCCGTATGGATTTAATGGAATGGAAGAAAATGATGAACTTGGTTTAGAATGGCATGACTTTGGAGCAAGGAATTATGATGCAAGTATAGGTAGATGGTTTTCTGTTGACCCACTAGCAGATATTGACCATAGTATTTCAATGACGCCATATCACTATGCTGCAAACAACCCTATAGTCTTTGTTGACCCAGATGGACAAGACTGGTTTTATTACAAAGCAGAAGGAGATGATGACGCAAGTTATCACTGGCATGACGGTAGTGAATACGAGCATTCATATTCTTATACTGATGATGATGGTAATGAGCAAACCAGTACTATTGAGTTACAGGGGATTTCTTCATTTCTTGCTGTAGACCAAAATGGACAGGTGTTTGAATTTGGTAATGACGGAAATATTAGTTATACTCCTGGAGCAGACAAAGCAGCATATATGGCAACAGGTCTTTTTTCCAATGATGACTTTGTTAGCGTTACATCTACAGAAATTGGTAGAAAATCGGATGAGTCAATGGCTGCTGCTGGGGCACTAGTTGTTAACCCATCGAATGCGAACCCGTATAAAGCTATTGTCTCAGGTTTGGCTGGTTTAGCTATGTTAACTACTGCTGCTATTCAAGTGTCGGATGAAAATGATATGACTTATGAGTTCTCTTTTGAGTTTGCGAAGGATTCGAGTAAAAATGAAAAACATGGTTCTGGGCAAGGGCTAACTGAGTCTGAAGATGCCCTAATTGAAAATTTAGAATCACAATTACAAGGTGCTAGTAAAAAGATAAAAAATAAAATAAAGAAGAAAATAAGAAATATTCGTGAAAATGCTCAAAGACGTTCAAAAGGTGAAGAGCATTCTAAAAAACACAAAGGGAATTAATATATGATAGCAATTTTTCAACCATTTTTAGGTGTAGGAGACTTTATGTTCAATAAATCGATTTACAATTATCTTGATACCTTCGAATTTAAAATTTATCGAAAAGATGGAGATAATGATTGTGACAAATACAGAATTGATAATCCTGATATATCGCTTTATCTTGATGATAATAACAAAATAGAATCAATTAACTGTCGTGATGAATGTCTTTACAAAGGGAGAAATTTAATAGGAATGACAATTGAAGATTTTATTTCACATACAGGAGAAAAATATTATGGAGAAGTAGATATATTAGATTATGAAGATGATGGAATTCCTCAGTATGTATACGAATTTGATGATATTGGATTACAAGTCTGGTGTAAAAATAATATAGTAGTGACAATAATTGCTTCACCTGAAATATCAGATGAAGAGTAGGACACAAATCGTTTCAACTGCGATAAAAATGTTCCAAAGACGGTAATGGGTCAAATTGGCTCTTTCAAAAAAAACAAAAAATAAATACTGTTAATCAGTAAGTTATATGTAAAATAAGTCTTCTTCGGAAGGCTTATTTTAGTTCTTTGACATATTGAAAGTTTGTAAGAACGCTCCAAACGAGGGTTTCAAATCCCAACGTGGTTCAAAATGGTGCTTAAATATCTTTATTAAATGAAATGTAAATATTGTAAAAGTTTAAATGCAATCAAAAAAGGAAAAAGAAACGGTATACAACGCTATCGTTGTCATTGTTGTAAAAAATATTTTCAACAAGGCTATAAATATTCGGCATATGAGAATTCAACTAATTCTATGATAACAAATCTATTAAAAGAAGGCTGTGGGATTCGAAGTATATCTAGAATATTGAAAATTTCTAAGAATACAGTGTTGTCAAGAATGCTAAAAATCAGTAAACAGATCAAGACTCCATACTTTAATAAATTGGGATGTAAGTTTGAAGTCGATGAGCTATGGAGCTTTATTGGCAATAAGGAAAGTGTTACATGGATTACTTACGCCATAGAACGACAAACTAAAATGGTTATTGATTTTATTGTTGGAAGAAAAACTTCAGAAAATATAAAACCACTCATTAACAAATTATTATTACTAGACCCGCAACGTATTTATACAGATCGGTTGAATATTTATCCAAGTATCATCCCAAGAGCAATTCACAAACGATTTCAATATTGTACAAACAAAATTGAAAGACACAATCTAACACTTAGAACACATATTAAAAGATTAAGTAGAAAAACGATTTGTTTTTCAAGAAACAAGATTTATCTTGAAGCTCATTTAAGAATCTATTTTTGGGGATAGAAGTTCTAAATTGAAGATTCTTAGTATAGAGAAACGTTCTTTAAAAATACTGTAGTAAAAGTTGGAAACAGCTTGTTAAAATTGTTGAAAGGTCAAAAAAATGGTCTTAGACTACTATCCCTTTGGGCTCAAACATAAGGGCTATAATGACGTAATTGTAAATGCTAATGTTGCATTAAATTGGAAATTCGGCGGCAAAGAATACCAAGAAGAGATGGATTTATCATGGTATGATATTACAGCTCGTAATTACGACCCAGCTTTAGGGCGTTGGATGAATCTTGACCCATTGGCAGAGCAAATGCGTAGGCACTCACCATACAACTATGGCTTTGATAACCCTATTTACTTTATGGATCCTGATGGCTTAGCACCAGAAGGAGCTATAGACTCTTATGGAAATAGTTTAGAGAACTGTTCGTGTAGTTTCACTGGAGATTATAGTGGGTTTAGTGTAATAAAAAATAAAGGGAAAAGTAACGATAATGGTCTATCGCTCTTAAATAATGCCACTGATCATTTAAATGATAAAATTCAAGAACACTATGATAGAATTGGTGAAAAAAATGATATTAATAGTGAGTTGGAATTAAAACAAGAAGAAAAGTATAGAAATAGTAGGCAAACAAGAATTGAAAAAATTCGAGCAGCAATATCTGATTTGCAAGACCAAATAACTATCTTAAAACGAACTATAAATGAGTTGACATTATTAAAGTTTGCAATTCCTTTAGGAATAACAATTAATGATGAGATATCAAGAAACTTAGCTGAAGAGAATGGCATTAAAAAGAAAGGACAAACTTATTTTGGTCAGACTACAAGGAATTTTATTATCCGTACGGATGGTGTTATGTGGACAAAAATACATGAACTAATTCACGTATATGACGCTGTATTTCTATTAAGAGATAAATTGTACAAGCCTAAACCTATGAAGGCAGTCAAGTTTACAAATTTACCTGGTGTTGGAAGTGAAGTTAGAGCACATCGATTAACTTATGCTCTAGGAGGGCCTCAAATAAATAAGCCTAATTCAGTTCTTGGCATTACTCATCCATGGTTTAGAAAAAACTATAGAAAAAAAAATGAATAGTTATGAAAATTAAAGTATTAATAATCATTTGTATAATATTCATAAGTTGTACTTCAAAGAAAATGATTCATGACGAACAAGGTTTTTATGGAGAATATACATATAGAGCAATAAAAAAATCGAAAATTAACAATGTCTTTAAAGTAAAAGCAGAGCGTATATCTAAGTTTAATTTTAATATTGATAATACATTTCTATACGATAATACATATTTTGTTGAATCCGATATAATAATTGAAGATCAAACTGCTTGGAGTAAAGGTAATTGGTATGTTAAGGGCGATTATATTATCTTAAATTCTGAAGGTATAACCTTGAAACCAGAAGTAATAAAAACTAATAAGGTAAATACAATAAAAATTAATATCTCTACTAATGATTTAGTGGTTGATGGAATTGAAGAATATGGAATTAAAGAGAGTCAATACAAATTTTTTATTTGCAAAGACAAAGATGAATGTATAGAGCTATCTGGAAACACATTGCAAAATTATACTAACAATAGCTTCTATCTTAAGATAAAACCAATAAAAGAATATGTGGAGAGGTATTGGATTATAAACACTGATGAGTTATTAAGCGATTTTATTTTTTTTCCTTTAGATGAATATGGCTTAGAAATAAATATTACTTTAAGTGAGAATGATTTTACATACATTAATTTCAATAAGAAATCAGTAAAAATCAAAAGTAAGGAGAAATTAATTTATGAAAAATTACGTTATACAAAAAGTAGGTGAACAAATGCATACTACATATGTTAAGACAACCAAATTTTTTCGATAGATATTGTTTAGTATAAAAACCTTAACTTATAAGTCTAATAAAAACTTGCAAAGAGGTTATATTTTAAACGTTAAAACAAAAATCATCTTTTAAAACCAAATAATGAAAAGAATATTAATGATTTTTTCTTTGTTTCTATTTATGAGTAGTGCTTCTAAAAAAAGTGATTACGATAAAATAGACATATCTGGTGAATATATATCTAAAAAAACAGAAAAAACGAGTAACAATGTGAAGATAGAACGTGTATCCAAATTTCTTTTTAACAAGGATAATACTTTTCTCTACAATAAAAAGTATATTATAAAGACGATTATTATATCTCATAATGAAGCAGCTTGGAGCAGAGGTAAATGGAATATAAAAGATAATCATATTATCTTAAATTCGGAGCGCTTAATTTTCAACCCTGTAGTAATCGAAATTAGTGAAGTAAATACAATAAAAATTAATGCTATAATTGATGATTTTGTTCAGCCTAAGATAAAAGAAAAGCATTTCGAATTTTTCATTTGTAATGATGAAAATAAGTGTTTTAAGCTTACAGAAAATACTTTTCAAAACTATAATGATAATAATTTCTACATCAAGATTAGGCCAATAAAAGAATTATTAGATCCTTATTGGATAATCAATAGCGATGAGTTATTAAGTTCTGTTATTGATTTCCCTTTAGATAAATCTGGGTTAGAAATAGATATAACTTTAGATAAAGATTCTTTTAAGTATGTTAATTTTAATAATGAATTAATTGAAATAAAGAATAAAAATAAATTCATTTATAAATATTCACGTTTTACAAAGAATAAGAGATAAAATTGTTAAAAGGTCAAAAAAATGATCTTAGACTACTACCCATTTGGGCTCAAACATAAGGGCTATAATGACGTAATTGTAAATGCTAATGTTGCATTAAATTGGAAATTCGGCGGCAAAGAATACCAAGAAGAGATGGATTTATCATGGTATGATATTACAGCTCGTAATTACGATCCTGCTTTAGGCCGTTGGATGAATCTTGACCCATTGGCAGAGCAAATGCGTAGGCATTCACCATACAACTACGGCTTTGATAACCCTATTTACTTTATGGATCCTGATGGCTTAGCACCAGAAGGGGTTACAGATTCGTATGGGAATGGTCTAGAAGGCGCATCTGTAACTCTTTCTGGAGATTACAGTCGATTTTTAGGAGGAGGTAAAAGAAATAAAAATGTAGCTTGGACAGCTAGTATTGATGATAACGGAATGACAACATACACTGCAGGTGAATTAGCATCTGTTGATTCATTCGCTGAGCAATATGGAATAGATAAAAGTCAAGCATCTCAATTAATAGGTGATGACCCAATTGTTCCAGGTGTAACAACAGTATCTGGTCAAGATGTATTTGAAATGTTTGGCTCAGAGGCTTTGAAATTAAATGATTTATCTAATTCGCAACAAAACCTTGACCACTTTATGTACGCTTTAGCTCACGCAAAATCAAATGGTAAAAGTATTCTTTTAACATCAGACTTTATAAAAGGTTTGTCTCAAAGACCAAATATTCCTTTCACAGCTGATGGTTATATTGATATTAGTGGTGAAAGTGTTAGAGTTAATTTTGAGTTAATGTTATATTCTCATGTCGGAGGTTATAAAAGCAATAGTTTTAATGCTCCGTATGGTTATACAGTAGAAACTAGTAAAAATATTTTGCATAGTGAAGGTACAGCTTTCGGCAAAAGAGCAAAAACATCCAAGTATAAATTAGATGCTTTTATTTATTATCCAAAGAATAACCTTGGATATAAACAAGGTCTAGTCCATCAATCATATGTCGTTATTAATACCTATTATAGTCAGTATAAAATATTCGAAAGGTATGTTGAGCGAAAAGTGTCCTCTTATTATTATATCAATACAAAATCATCTATAAAAAATTAAATAATGAAATTTAAATATTTAAATGTAATTGTAATTTCAATCATTCTCTTATCGTGCAATGAAATCAAACCTCAGGATCATGAAAGTGATGTTCTAAGCTGTTTAAGACATAGTCTTAAATCGCAAAATATTATATCCCCTTTTAGCTATTTAAAAACTCTAGAAACTAGTCTTATTAAAGAAGATATTTTGAAAAATAATACTAAAGAAGGATATATGAATTTAGTTGCTCTTCTGGCTAATCAAAAAGAGAATTGTAATGAAATTATCACTTTAGCTGAAGATAAAGAATATGATTATGTATATATGAACCATACCTTATTTAATGAGATTTATAAAAATTGTATATACAAAGAACTAGGGCAAAATAAAAAATCAAAACAATTAAACAAATTGTTAGATTTATTTGATAAAATGCAAAGTAAAAGTTTTAAAGATGAATCAATATTGAAAGATCTTATTCACATGACAAATTTCAAAAACGACAATTCAAGATTAATGATTTGCCATTGGATATATACATATTGCTGGGTAATAAGTTCTGACTGAATTCACTCGTAATTGTAAATGCTAATGTTGCATTAAATTGGAAATTCGGCGGCAAAGAATACCAAGAAGAGATGGATTTATCATGGTATGATATTACAGCTCGTAATTACGATCCTGCTTTAGGCCGTTGGATGAATCTTGACCCATTGGCAGAGCAAATGCGTAGGCATTCACCATACAACTATGGCTTTGATAACCCTATTTACTTTATGGATCCTGATGGCTTAGCACCAGAAGGGGTTACAGATTCGTACGGTAATAGTTTAGAAAATGGTGCGGTTAACTACTTTGGAAACTTTGGTAGTGAAAGTGATGAAAACGCTAAAGGAGATTATAAAGGTAAAAATGCTAACGCATATAAAGACTATTACGCTAGTGCAATTAATAGTTTAGATGAAACTGTTGCCGATCCACTTGGAAATTCAAGTGACATTGCTAACTTTTGCCCTGATTGTTACAATAAGAATATAATTTTTGATTTTATTGCTAAAGCGGTTGAGGCATTTGGAATACGTGATGCTAAAAGAGAAATAAAATGGCGTAATGGAGAATCTGAGGTTCATAACGACTACGCTTCCTATAGTACTCTAGAACCTATATTTGTTATAGGCGGAGACCGTTTAAATTATGATGCATCGTTTACTAATAATATTAGGAAATATTTTCTTGCCGATCGTAATACATATGCATTTGATCTTCCTTTTGAGATTGGAGATAGAACTCTTATTGCAAAAGTTGAGATATATTTGAAAGCAAGTAGAAGAGATCTAAATTTTAAGTATCTTAATTTTGGGGCTTCTGGTAATGATCAAAATGGAGCGGTCTTTGGCCAATTTGCAATATTAAATGACAAAGGGTTTTTAGTTGCCAGAATTCGTTTTGCAAATCAACAAGAGTTTAACGCTTTTGAGAAAAAATATGTGACTAATCCAAGGTTGAGAGCGCATTACGGATATATAAGAGAGTATAATGAAAAAAAGAGAAATGAAAAAAAGAAGAATTAAAATTGGTTTTTTAATTCTTACATTAATTATCCTATTTTATATCTTAATTACCAACAGTAAGCTAGGTAGTATAGTAATTCAAAATATAGATAGACATCAGGTTAGCCAAATTGATAAAAACACTCTAGGAAAAATATATGATGCATACAGATTTAAAAATTATTTTGGTTCAAATAATAAAAAAGAATTTTTAGAATATGTTAAAACCTATGATAAAGTTTTATACAAGCAACTGCAGAATAATAAAATAGATTTATATGCTCTCCCTAAGTCAAGAAATTATTATGATTTTGAAGGTGTTTTTTATTATGGATTGAAACTGTCAAATGATGGTAGTTTTGATTCTATAGATCAACCGATTCACGTATTCAATTCACAGAAATATAAACTAAATACAATATATGGTATTAGCGATAATGAAATTACACCTTTAAAAAATATTAGTATTTTTAAATTGGCTTCTGAATTAATGCCTTGTAAAATAGAAAATATTAAAACTGTTTTTAATGACACTATTTATGATAATAATTACCCAGAGTTTAAATTTTTGATAAAATCAGAGAAAGATATTCAATACTCTAACGATATCGACCAAAAGCTTTTGAATAAAATTTTAAAGGACCCTTTTTTTAGTGAATTTTCTGAGAAATATGATGGTGTTTTTCTTCAATTTTTTTATGAACCTTTGGAAAAATTTTATTGCAATGATAGGTAAGGTAGGTAGTGTAGTAAACTAGGTCATAGACCAAAATGAAATTATAAACAACTGAAAACCAATAGTTAAAGTAAAATTTAATTATTGGTTTTTTATGTTCATTGATATCTTGATAGAAAACAAAATTGCTTAGAGCTTTTAAAACCTAGGTTCTTTAAATCGTTATGTAGTAAATTAGGTCATGGAAAAAATCCAATGTCCCAGATGCAATGGAATCTCGATTAAAAATGGATTTCAGAACAATAAGCAGTGCTATAAATGTAAAGTTTGTAATAAACGATTTCAACTAAAGTATAGTTATAGAGCTTACAATTCCGATACCAATGCATTAATCAAAAGTTTATTAAAAGAAGGTTGTGGTATCAGAAGTATTTCTCGAATCATTGATATTTCAGCTAAAACAGTGTTGTCAAGAATGCTCAAAATAAGTAAGGCTATTAAACCGCCTTACTTTCAAAAGCTTGGCTGCAAATTTGAAGTTGATGAGCTTTGGAGTTTTATAGGTAATAAAGATAATGTCACTTGGACTACTTATGCTATAGAACGACAAACAAAATTTGTGATAGATTTTTTTGTTGGCAGAAAAACGTCAGAAAATATAAAGCCACTTATCAATAAATTATTATTGTTAGATCCAAAGCGCATTTATACAGATCGATTAAATATTTATCCGAGCATCATTCCGAAATCAATTCATAAACGGTTTCAATATTGTACAAACAGAATTGAAAGACACAATCTAACACTTCGAACACATATTAAAAGATTAAGTAGAAAAACGATTTGTTTTTCAAGAAACAAGATTTATCTTGAAGCTCATTTAAGAATCAATTTTTGGGGATAGAAGTTCTAAATTGAAGATTCTTAGTAAAGAGAAACGTTCTTTAAAATACTGTAGTAAAAGTTGGAAATGGCTTGTTAAAATTATTGAAAGGTCAAAAAAATGGTCTTAGACTACTATCCCTTTGGCTTAAAACATAAGGGCTATAATGACGCAATTGTAAATGCTAATGTTGCATTAAATTGGAAATTTGGTGGTAAAGAATTCTCTGAAGAATTAGATTTGAATACTTATGATTTTGGAGCCAGAAATTATAATCCTGATCTAGGAAGGTGGTCAAACATTGATGCTCTATCAGATGCAAAGGGGCAGATACATAATTCCCTTTATGCATACACTATGAATAACCCAATCTTCTTTGCTGATCCAGATGGAAATTGTCCAGAGGGTGTTGATTGTAATGAAGTTGGCACAGTTAGTGAGAATAATTCAGACAGTGAAAATATGCAAATTGCTGTTAAAAGAAAAGCAAAGAGTGTATGGAATGGTTTGAAAGCAATTGGTAGTGCATATATCAACCCAGAACAAGTCGGTTCTATGATTGTTAATTCATTTTCATCAGCAGCACCATACGCTAAAGCTCTTTCTGAAAATGGTATTTCAGGATTAGGTGGGGCTATAGTTGATGGTATTACTTCTGATATGCAGCAAATTGCACATGAAGAGGGCATAAGTCATTACGATGGGGCACAAGTATGGGCATATGAAGCTGCATTTGATGCAACAGCTATGGTGTTAACTGAAGGTTCTTTTTCAACCGTTAATACAACAACTAAAGTCATGACAAAAGTTGCTGATGATATAGTAGTACCAAGTAAAGTTGTAGATGATGTTTCAAAATCAAAATCTATAAAAGCATCTAATGGGATCGAAGTAACTGGATTTACTAAGCATGGTTTAGATCAAAAAATGGATAGAGGTGTTAGTTCATCAAGTATGCTTCAAGCAATTAAAGAACCTCTTCAAATTGGACCTGTTAAATTTGATGATTTAGGTAGACCTTCGCAGAGATTCGTCGGAGAGAAAGGAACTATAGCAGTAAATCCACAAACTGGTAAGGTCGTTTCAGTAAATCCAACATCAACAAAAAGAGCCGCAAGATTAAAAAGAAAACAAGAATAAAATGAAAATAAAACTATCGAAAAAAGAATATGATTATTTACTAAAGTTTAAAAAAGTAAATAATGACATGGTTTCTGAAGAATCAAAAGTGATAATAGATTTTGATGAAGACTATCTATTAGATTTGCATGATTGGGTTAATGACCAACTTCTGACCACTGGTTTTGATGAGAATTATGAATTAAACGATGATGGTAAAATTTTAGATAATTTAGTTGATATTTTAAATGTATGATTTATTTAGGTAGTATCGGTAGTGTCCCAAACTAGGATATGACTTAAAAATAGAATTTAAATCACTGAAAGACAGTAGTTAACAGAAGTGTTGATTGCTGTCTATCTAGGTTTAGATTTTAGTAGTAATATACGATATGTTGGAATTACTAGTAGAAGCCCTAATATCCGTTTCTTGGAGCATTTAAACTCGCTAGGAACAGGTAAAGAATTTCTAAGATATAGAGCAATACCAGGTGCAACTCAACTCAATAAGCAAGCAGCTAGGATTTTAGAACAA
The DNA here is from genome assembly GCF_947503375.1 of uncultured Psychroserpens sp. Lineage (GTDB taxonomy): Bacteria > Bacteroidota > Bacteroidia > Flavobacteriales > Flavobacteriaceae > Psychroserpens. The sequence continues at coordinate 630,829 of NZ_CANNDQ010000001.1, read as the reverse complement.
GGATATATTAATAAATATGGTTTACGTAAACACGGTGGGCAATTATTAAATGAAATAAACTCAATTAGCCCAACCAAATGGAGTAAATACGGAATAAAGAATTAAATTATGGCTAGAAGAATAGTAGTAAAAAGGGGAGATGTTTTTGAAGTTAAATTAAATAATAATAAGAAAGGGTATTTTCAATTTATTATGCTAGATACGACTCAGTTAAACTCAGAAGTTATTAGAGTGTTTAAAAGAAAATATGAGATTAATGAAAATCCAAATTTGAATGACATTATTGAATCTGATATTGATTTTTATGCCCATGTTATTATTAAATTTGGAATAAAGATGAATCTTTGGAGAAAAATAGGTAACATACCTATTAGTAAAAATATCACTAACCCAAGTTTTAGAGATACTAAAGATTATGGCACATCTAATATAGAAGTATCTAATAAGTGGTTTAAATGGAAAGCTAACGAAAGCTTCATTGAGGTTGGAATTTTAAATGAAGATGAAACCAAATTAGATATTGGTATTGTTGTTACTCCATTGGATATTGTGGATAAAATGAATACTGGAAAATATAATTTTGTTTATCCTAAATATTTATGATTATAAAAGTACATATCAAAATAAATGAGAAAACAAAAACGGATTTTTCACTCCGTCATATTTTAGCTGATACAATTGAAGAACGTAAAATAGGTAAAGTAATCGAAGAAGGTACATCGGCAGATGGTTTTCATGTTTTGGTATCTTTTAATGATAAATCAACTATTAAAAAAAATGAAATCTTCTCATTAGTTCAGAGCTTAGGGTTAGGGAAAGCAATGATTTTAAATATGGGGTAATGGTACAGATTGGTAGTGGGTAGTGTAGTAAACTAGGTCATAGACCAAAATGCAATTGTAAACAATTGAAAACCAATAGTTAAAGTAAAATTTAATTGTTGGTTTTTTATGTTCATTGATATCTTGATAGAAAACAAAATTGCTTAGAGCTTTTAAAACCTAGGTTCTTTAAATCGTTATGTAGTAAATTAGGTCATGGAAAAAATCCAATGTCCCAAATGCAATGGAATCTCGATTAAAAATGGATTTCAAAACAATAAACAACGCTATAAATGTAAAGGGCATTAATCGTAAAAACCGCGATAGGGCTGAGTGTTAAAAAACAATACAGTGTATTGTTTTAATGAAGTTGCCAGATGGCGGGTTGGCATTCCAAAGTTGGAACAGTATTGAAATAGAGTAAGTTAGAGTTAAGGCAGTTTTAAAAACTGTCTTATCTCTTTTTTAAGTTCATTGATATATTGAAAATTGATTTTGAGAATTAGGATTTGAAAGACTATGATCTTTTGCATCCTATTCTTGTGCTGAGCGTAGCCGAAGTATTGACGATACATTTATTAAAGTTTCTATTGATTTCTAATCTATTGATCCTTGCATTACTAAGCGTTTCAGAAAACATCGATTTATCGATACTTTCTCCTTTAATAATTTCCATAGGCGTTTTACCATACAATCGGCAAGGATATCTATGATGATTATAATATGTCATAAATGCATCAAGACTTTTAATATGTGAGGCTTGATCTTCGGATTGCTTTCCACCCATAAATTCTGATTTGTAAATACTATGGGTAATTTCAGACATGGCATTTGAGAAAGGAAAGCCTGAGTAAGAACCTTGAAGAGTATTTAAAACTCGGAATATCATTTATGCATGCATAGATAAACTCTATAAATCATCGCCAACAAATATTAAAAAAAAGATTTCGGGTTCGATATTTCCTGAAACATTGATTTTTTTTAAAAATAAGTATCGAATCGCAAAATTAGATCCTTTCATTGCGCTTATCCGTAGCAAACATAAGCCTTTCAAGAGGCTGGAAATAAAAAATCCCGCCAAAAATGACGGGAAGTCTAAGAAAGCTCCTCTTCTTGGGCTCGAACCAAGGACCCTCTGATTAACAGTCAGATGCTCTAACCAACTGAGCTAAAGAGGAGTGTTATTCTTCGCTTTTGCGAGCGCAAATATAGGTTATTTTTTAATTTATGCAAAACGACTTTATAATTTTAATCGTTTTTTTTAATAGAAATTAATATCAGCATCGTATCTAATACAAATCAGTAAGATTCTATGCCAGTTTTAGTTCGTGATCGCCTTGAATATATCATTTCCATTAGCAAAAAGCACTAATGCAATTAATATTAAGAACCCAATCATTTGTGCACGTTCTAAAAAGCGCTCACTAGGCTTACGGCCAGAAATCATCTCATATAATAAGAACATGACATGTCCGCCATCTAAAGCTGGTATTGGTAATAAATTAAGCACACCTAACATGATAGAAAGAAAGGCTGTAATTCCCCAGAAAAACTCCCAACTCCACGTATCTGGAAACACATTATAAATGGCATAAAACCCTCCTACACCTTGATACGCTCCTGTACTTGGCGTAAAAATTAACTTTAGTTGTTCGCCATACTTTTTAAATTGCTTTATAAACTTCGTCGTACCTGCTCCAAAGCTTTCAGTAAACGTATACTCTTTCCTTACCACATCTACATAACCCAACTTATCAAAAACATCAATATTACCACCTCTTATAATTCCTAACTTACCATCTTCATTAATATTAAGAGGTAGTTTGATTTCATTTTTATCCCTAAGTATCGTTGCTGTAACCGTTTGATTCTTATAAGCATTCAAAACGTCTGGAAACTGATCAAAGTACTTTAATTTCCTATTGTTGATTCCAACAATAACATCGCCTTCTTTTATTTGGGCTTTAGCATTTTGCATCGTATCTATGGCACCTTTAATATAAAAAGGAACTCTTAACTTTAATAATGCACCATCTTCTTTTTTAGACTTTGTAAGTTGCCCTGGGAAATCTACTGGAAAATCAATTTTTAGTTCTTCTCCATCCCTAACAACGTGCGCTTCTTTGGCTGTTATAAAACTGTAACTTAAGTCTGCAAGGTTCTCATAAGTTGTTCCATTAACCGAAACAATTTGATCTCCAGTTTTAAGACCTACACTTTTTAGCACAGGGTTGTCTATTATATAACCATCTTTTATACTGTTTGTAGCTACTGTAGTATCACCATAATATCCTGAAACAAAAACATAAATCGCCCAAGCTAGAACAAAATTCACTATAACACCACCTAGCATAATGATAAGACGTTGCCAAGCTGGCTTAGAACGAAATTCCCATGGTTGAGGCGGTAAAGCCATTTGCTCTTTGTCCATACTTTCGTCTATCATTCCAGATATTTTCACATAGCCACCCAATGGTAGCCAACCAATACCATACTCTGTTTCTCCAATTTTTTTTCTTAAAAGTGCTAGACTTTTAGGTTCAAATTTATCCCAAAAAGAAGGTTTAAAGGCTTCGCCTTCAGCTTCATAATCTTTTGCTTTCTGTTCTCTAAAAGAGACTAACTGCTCTTTCGAACGTCGTTTAGCCCAAGGATCGAAAAATAAAAAAAACTTTTCTACGCGCGTTTTAAAAGCTTTTGCTGGTAAGTAATGACCAAATTCATGTAAAACAATTAATACTGATAAACTCAATAAAAATTGAGATATTTTAATTACAAACTCCATCTATCAAATGCGTTAATTTTATAAACGCACAAAAGTACATTTTTAAAATCACATTATAAAGCAATGTGTATAGAGCTTATTAGTTTTTTAACACGGATCTGTGAACTACCCCTTTGTTTGTAGAAATTCTGAAAAACAACATTCCTGAAGCCATATTTTCTATCGATATACGATTTGAAAAATTTTGCTTTTGAACTAATTGACCAAGTGTGTTGAATATTTCGATAGACTCGATAGTAATTGTGTTTGGCACTTTAATATTAACGATGTCTTTTGAAGGGTTAGGATAGACTACTATATCGTTGTCAAATTCAAATTCTTCAACTCCAAGGATAATTTGATTATTAGCTGAAATTAAATCTGATTCTGGATCAAAAAGCACATCTTGAACTATAAAACCAACGGTCTCAAAAAAGTTTTGCTGGTTAGTCGTATGATCTAAAATAAGGTCTAACGTTTCTCCAGAAGTGCCAATAAGCCTAATAGGAACTGGAGCTTCAAAGAACGAAACTGATGGGTGGCTTTGCATTTGTGAAAGCTCAATAGAAATTTCTCCTATACTAGGTTGATTCCAAGTTAACGTATAAATAGGAAATCCTTGATTATATAACCAATCATCAAAAAACGCTGTTAAGTCTTCTCCTGATGACGCTTCAACAATTGAAATAAAATCTTCGGTTTTAGCATAATCAAAGGCATGTTCAGGTGTACTTAAATAGGTCTTTAATGCCTGAAAAAAGTTAACATCGCCTAGCTTTTTTCGAAGCATGTGTAATACCATAGCACCTTTATTGTAGCTTAATCTTCCATTAAAAATCCTACTTACATTCGTAGTATCTGCATCTGTTAAGTAAACAGCTCCACCAGAAAAAGCAGTTATTGAGTTATTTCGTTGTTGTTTCCATAATCTAAATGTATCATTACCATCAAGGTTTTCAAAAACAAGACCAGAAAGGTATGTGGCAAAGCCTTCATTAAGCCAAATGTCTTTCCAACTCCCACATGTAATTTTATTTCCAAACCACTGATGTGCTAATTCATGAGCTATTAGGTTTCGGTTATAGCTTCCCATAAATGATACTGTTGTATGTTCCATTCCTCCGCCAAAACCAAATTGTGCATGACCATATTTTTCGTTTTCAAAAGGGTAAGACTCAAATAAATCAATAAACAAATTCATGATATCTACAGTCACTGGTGTACTGGCTTGTGCATTGACCAAACTCTCTGGATATACATAATTTATAATCTCAAACGGACTACCATCATTAGGCACCTCATGTGAATATACTTCATAGTTTGTAGCTGAAATAGCAATTAAATAAGCAGGTATTGGGTACCGATGCTTAAAATGTGTAGTTTTTTCTGTTGCATTGATGACTTGGCTTTGCTCTAAACCATTTGAAACTGCTATATATGCTTCGTTAGATAGATTAAAACGAGGCGTAGTTAAAAACACATCTACAGAATCGATCTTATCAATTAAATCTTGTTTACAAGGCCACCATGCTTTAGCACCATAAGGCTCAGACAGTGTCCAAATTATTGGGTCTCCATTATGTGTTTCCTGTACAAAAGAACCCAGCCCAGAACTCACAGGATTACCAGAATAACTAATCGTTAATGAATCTAAAACTCCTGCACTTTGTATTGTTGGCAGTGTAATTATTAATTCATCATCACCATTTTGAGTAAAAGTTAGTGAGTTACCTCGCTGCATGACTTGAGAGACCATCATATTGCTTGCTAGGTCAAATGTAACCTCACTCATGTTTGATTTAGCTTCAAAGTAGGACGTAACATCTCCTGTAATAAATGAAACCGAAGGGTCTATATCTAGTTCAAGTCTGTGATATTTCAAATCATAATTACCTGTATTCAAATTTGCACGATGAAAAATCTGCTGTAAAGCTGATTTGGCTTCAGCTAGTCGTACACCTTCTAAAGTTTCATTGAAATCTTGAGAGAACAAACTGAATGACAGTAAGCTTAGAAACGTGAATAATGAGATCCTCATGAAGAATAATAGTTTTCTTTTTTAGCAATATAGCATGTTAAAAGTACTGAATTTGTAGAGAATCTGTCGTATTTTTGCACTCGAATCTTACAGTAAAGCCTTAAAAAATCAAGTCATGTTCGCTTTTTTCAAACAATTCAAACTCTTTTTTATTGTATTATTAATCGTTTCTATTGTAATCATCTCAATATTCTATTCAATTTTAAAAGTAGAACAACCATTACCTATTTACCAACCAAATAGAGTAGATGTTTCATTAGTAGACAGCACGATAAGACATCAAAAAAAATACCATACGATTGCAGATTTCAAATTAGTTAATCAAAATGGAAAAACGATAACTCAAGAAGATTATAAAGACAAAATATATGTTGCTGATTTCTTTTTTACGACCTGTCAAACTATATGTCCTGTAATGACAGATCAAATGCATCGCATTCAGGAAGAACTAATCAATGATAATGAAGTCATGCTTTTATCACATTCTGTAACACCTAAGATTGATTCGGTTGAGCAATTAAAACGTTATGCTAAATTAAAAGGTGTTAATGATAAGAAATGGAATTTAGTCACTGGTGATAAAAAACATATTTATGAACTTGCCAGGAAAAGTTACTTAGCGGTAAAAACTAACGGAAATGGAGATCAATACGATATGATTCATACCGAAAACTTTATGCTCATTGATAAAAAACGTCAAATTCGTGGATTCTATAATGGCACAAGTTCATCTTCAATCGACTCTCTTTTACAAGATATTAAAACCTTAAAAAAAGAATATAAATAGTTTTATCACAACTATTTCCTTAGCAAGATTTTTTCACTTATTTTTGCTTCTTTAAAATCAATCTAAATAAGCTTGCAAATCACATTAGCAGAAATTAAACGAGGACAACAGGGTATCATTACTGATGTGTCTTCTGCACATGTTCCTCTTAAATTATTAGAAATGGGATGTTTGCCTGGTAATGTTGTAGAACTGGTACAAGTTGCACCTTTTGCAGACCCAATGTACCTCAACATTAACGGTACGCATTTAGCCATAAGAAAAGAAACTGCCATTCACATCTTAATTGACATTACTAATGCCTAAACAAATCAATGTTGCTCTTATTGGAAACCCAAATACTGGCAAAACTTCTGTTTTTAATGCGTTGACAGGTTTAAACCAAAAAGTAGGGAATTATCCTGGAATTACTGTAGAAAAAAAGGAAGGTGTTTGTAAATTACCCAGAGGAGTTAAAGCACACATCATTGATCTGCCTGGCACCTACAGTTTAAATGCCTCTTCTTTAGATGAAAATGTGGTTATTGAATTACTACTCAATAAAAATGACAAAGATTTTCCTGATGTAGCCGTTGTAGTTAGTGATGTTGAGAATTTAAAACGAAACCTATTACTCTTTACTCAAATAAAAGACCTAGAGATCCCTACCATTTTAGTGATCAACATGTCTGATCGAATGCGTTATAAAGGTATTTCGTTAGATATTGAGTATTTAGAAGAAAAGTTACAAACTAAAATCGCATTGATAAGTACTCGTAAGAATGAAGGAATTTCAAAACTAAAAGAACTTATCATTGATTATAGAGAACTTACAACAGCACCATGCTTAAATGCATCTGAAATTGATCGTAACTATTTTGACAGTCTGAAAAGTACATTTCCTAATCAATTACTTTACAAACTATGGCTAGTAATTACACAAGATGTGAATTTTGGTAAAACAGATAGAAATGAAATTGATGCCTTAAACAATTTTAAGACAAAAAGCAAGCCAGACCTCAAACGCTTACAGCAAAAAGAAACAATCAAACGTTATCAATTTATAAATACAATTCTTAAAAAAGGGCAAACCATAGATTTAAAATCTGCTAAAGATTTGAGAATTCGGTTTGATAGAATTCTAACTCATAAATTTTGGGGATATTTAATTTTCTTTGTCATATTACTTACTATTTTTCAAGCCATTTACGATTGGGCTGAAGTTCCTATGGATTTTATAGATAGTGCGTTTGCCTCACTAAGTGAATGGACAAAAAATAAACTTCCTGAAGGTCCATTTACCAGTTTACTAGCCGAAGGTATTATTCCTGGTCTTGGAGGTATTGTAATCTTCATTCCTCAAATCGCATTCTTATTCTTATTCATTGCCGTTTTAGAAGAAAGTGGTTATATGAGTCGTGTCGTATTTTTAATGGATCGAATTATGCGTCGATTTGGATTAAGTGGTAAAAGTGTTGTGCCTTTAATATCTGGAACTGCCTGTGCTATTCCAGCCATAATGGCTACGAGAAACATTGAAAGTTGGAAAGAACGACTCATAACAATTTTGGTCACACCATTTACTACGTGTTCTGCGAGGCTTCCAGTATACCTCATTATTATTTCACTAGTTATCCCTCAAGGACGACTTTTAGGATTAAGTTATCAGGCACTAACATTGATGCTATTATATTTAATCGGATTTGGAGCCGCTATTTTGTCAGCTTGGATTTTAAATAAAGTCTTAAAGATAAAAAGTAAGACCTTCTTTGTAGTAGAAATGCCCAATTACAAATTACCACTACTTAAAAATGTGGCATTAACCGTGATTGAAAAAACCAAATCGTTTGTATTTGGTGCAGGTAAAATTATTCTAGCAATTTCAATTGTTTTATGGTTTTTGGCTTCCTATGGTCCTGGTGATGAATTCAATAATGCAGAAGAAATAGTCACAACAGCTTACGCTTCAGAAAATTTATCTGACGAAGAATTACAACAAAAAATAGCATCTCACAAATTGGAACATTCGTTTATAGGAATTACAGGACAAGCTATAGAACCTGCTATAAGACCTTTAGGCTACGACTGGAAAATAGGGATTGCAATTGTGAGTTCATTTGCTGCAAGAGAAGTTTTTGTTGGAACATTAGCTACTATTTACAGTGTTGGCAGTGATGAAGAAGAAACTATAAAAAATAGAATGGCTGGTGAGATCAATCCAATTTTAGGAACACCATTATTTAATTTTGCTAGCGGGATCTCATTGCTTCTATTTTATGCCTTTGCAATGCAGTGCATGAGTACATTAGCTATTGTAAAACGCGAAACCAATAGCTGGAAATGGCCAACCTTACAACTCTTCATCATGAGTGGATTTGCATATGTTGTAGCTTTAATTGCTTATCAATTATTAAAATAGTAATTTGTAAAGATGAATGTCATAATACAAAACAGTCTCGTTTTCATTGCTTTGAGTATTGCTATTTGGTTTTTACTGCATAAGTTTGGAATTATCGCTAGGAAAAAAAAGTCAATATCCAAACAATGTGGTGAAGATGATTGTGGTTGTCATTAAAACACTCTAGCTAAGTAAACCTTTTCTTTTTGAGTTTAATATTAATTATTGTAGCATATTATTTTGATTACAAATCAGCGCCTCACACTTTTTCGAATGATTTGACGAGTGGTTTGTGTTTCGTTGGCGCATTTATAATTTATACACTCGTCTTGAAATATGTACTTAGCATAGGTGTATTGTATATCGTATTTTCAATAGGAATAGAACTTATTGTAATATTCGTTCTTAAAGGCATGATTAAAAAATAATAATCAAACACGCAAGTAAGCTATTCGTTATATTTTCTAAACCAAGCCAAAGTATGAGTAACCTTACTTATTAAATTACTAGGTTTTCTTGCTATACCATGTGAGGCCTCATAGATTTCTACAAGAACAGTTTCTATTTTTCTTAGCTTTAGAGCATGATATAATTGCTTAGCTTCACTTGGTGGTGTTCGCAAATCATTCATACCCACCATAACCATTGTTGGTGTTTCTATGTTTCCTACCAAAGAAATAGGGGAAAATTTCCAGTAGGTTTCAAAATTCTCCCATGGCTGCCCAGGATATCTAGAATTAGCATATCCAAAATAATTATCTGCCACCAATGTTTTACTAATCCAATTCATAACAGGTTTAGCTACTACAGCAGCTTTGAAACGATTATTTTTTCCAATCATCCAAGCGGTCATGATACCACCAGCACTTCCGCCTGTTACAAATAACTTATCATTATCTACAATGCCTTGATCTACCAAATAGTCTACACCATCCATAACATCGTTATAATCTTGCCCTGGATAATTATTATATAATAGATTTCCGAATTCTTCTCCATAACTGGTGCTACCTCTAGGGTTTGGATAGAATACCACATAACCATCTGCAGCATATAATTGAATTTCAGCAGTAAAACGGTCTCCATAATTCAAAATAGGTCCACCATGATTTTCAACCAATAAAGGATAGGTTTTTGAAGCGTCATAGAAAGGTGGCTTTACGATCCAGCCTTGAATCGCTCTTCCATCATAAGATGATTTATACCAGACTTCTTCTGTTTCTCCTAATTGGCGGTAATCTAAAATGTCTTTATTTAAATAGGTTATGCGTTTTGGTGGTTTTTTATTTTGAATAACGGCAAGGTCTGCAGGATATTCTGGTCGTGTTTGAGTAAAAACTAGTGTCCCGTTGTTTGACACTGTATAAGAACCAGATGCATAAGGTCTTCCCAAAGTGGTGCCTCCAAGGTTATCTGCAAGCTTTGAGATTTTTCCTGTAGTAGTTATATGAGCTATTTTAGAGTTTCCTTTATCGTCGTAAGTAAAATATAATCCTTTTCCTGAAGTATCCCATGAAATATTAGAAACACTTTCATCTAAATTTGAGGAAATAATTTTACGATTACTACCATCAACATTCATTAAGTGTAAAACAGTGTTTTGATGTGCTTGTACTTTATCTAGATAGCCCAAAAAAGCAATAGTTTTTCCATCGGGTGAAACTTTCGGCGAATAATCTGGTCCATCTTGAGTAGTCAACACCTTTATGTTTTTAGTAGCTAGATTTACTTCATATATCTCACTATTATTAAATCTGTATTCCCAATCTTCTACTCTATTGGCAGAAAAGTAAATATGTTTACCATCAGGTGAATATGAAAGACTACTATTATGATCATAATTGCCACTCGTAATCTGTCGAGCCGAACCACCTTCCGCTGGGATGATAAAAATATGTCTAAAACCAGGTTCCATATATCCACGACCATCAGTTTCATGTTTTAACCTATTGGTAATTCGTGCAGGTTTAGCCCACTTCGCACTTTTAGGCTTTTTTGGCATATTTACAATTACTGGTGGTTTTTGCGAAACAAACATTGTAAATGCAATAGATTCTCCATCAGGTAACCAGATTAAATTTCTTGGCGATTGTTCAAGTTGAGATAATTTGGCTATCTGACCCGTTTTAACCCAATACATATATATTTCTGACCCTTCATCTGTAGAGCTTATAAATGCAATTCGATCACCATTAGGAGACCACCTTGCTTGAGATTCATTAACTTCTCTTGAAGTGAGTTTGCGATGCGAAGTACCATCAGAATTAACGATCCAGAGATTGCCTCTTGACCTGTCACTCATAATATCAAAATCATTTCGCTTGTATACAATTTGAGAACCACTAGGTGAAATTTGCGGATCTGAAGCCCATTCTAATTCAAAAACATCTATAGGCTGAAAAGGTGTTTTTTTAGTCTGAGCAGAAACATTAAGACCAATATATAAAAACAACAAAAAGGTAGAGAATCGATACATTAATAAACCTATTTAAATTAAAGCGTGAAATTACTAATTAATGGAAAGACGTCCTAACTTAAATTTTTTAGTTACATTTGTAAAATATTTAAGTAAGCTTAAAAAATTAATTAAAGCACTAAAAATGTCTATAGCAATTGAAAATTTTGTAAAAGCTATTTATAATAACGATAAGCACGATGTAAAAGACACTAAGCCTGGAAACATAGCCAAACAACTTGGTATTTCAAGTCCCGCAGCTACAGACATGGCTAAGAAATTAGCAGCAAAAAACTTACTGCATTATGAGAAATATAAAGCTTTACAACTGACTGAAAAAGGCAAAAAAATGGCACTCAATGTAGTACGCAAGCATCGTCTTTGGGAGGCCTTTTTGTTTAAAATGTTTGATCTGTCATTACATGATATACATCGTGAAGCAGAATTACTGGAACATCAAACCTCAGATTTACTTGCAGAGAAAATAAGTGCTTATCTAGGTCATCCAAAGTTTGATCCTCATGGAGATCCTATACCTAATGCTGATGGAAAGATTACTACAAAAGATACATCTATTACACTTGCAGATGCTATTGAAGGAAAAACATATACTATCTCAAGACTCATGAGTGACGATAAAGAATTTTTTGAATTTTGCGCTTTGAATGAAATTAAATACAGAAACACATTAAAGGTTTCAAAACAATTTAACACTAATAAAATGACCCAAATATCTATTGGTATGAATACCATCGTTTTAAATGAAAATTTCACCAAAATTATTTATGTTGATGAAAACTAAAAGCACAAATTTACTTCTTGCATTATTAATTTTTAGCAATGTATTGATTGCTCAGAATGAAGGCGCTAATACTGTTGTTGCTTCAGAACCATTGATCACAGATAGACCAGATGCTACAGAATCACCTCAAACTATTGCTCCTGGATTTATTCAAATTGAAACAGGTGGTTTTTATGAGAGCTTTGAAGATAATAGTATTAAATCTGAAACCTATACCTATAACACAACTCTGGTTAGATTGGGTTTACTAGATAACCTCGAATTACGTGTTGGATGGGATTTTGTAGAAGGACAAACCACAATAAATGGAAATAAATTAGACGATATTACTAGTGGATTTAATCCATTATTATTAGGTACGAAATTTAAAATAGTTGATGAAAACGGCTGGATACCAACTATAGGGTTTTTAGGACATTTGTATTTGCCGTTTACTGCTAGTCAAGATTACAGACCAGAAACAACAGGTGTTGATTTTCGATTCTCATTTGCTCACTCATTAAACGAAAAATCAAGTTTATCTTACAATCTTGGCGCACAATGGCGAGACGATTCCCCAGAAACAGCTTACATATACACCCTGTCTTATGGTTATAGTATTTCAGATAAATTGGGTGCTTATGTAGAAGTTTACGGCGATTTCCCTGAAGACAGTAAAGCTAACCATCTTTGGGATGCAGGACTCACTTACTTAGTATCAAACAATGTACAACTTGATGCAACTGTTGGTTCAGCAATAACTAAAGGACAAGATATACTTATCAGTGCTGGCGTAAGCTTTAGATTACCTATTAAAAAACAATCAAAATGAGACTATCAAAAAACATATTAATTCTACTTATTGTTATTATAATTTCTAGCTGTAATAACGAAACTAAGACTAATGAAAAACTTAATGTGGTAACCACAACCACCATGATTACAGATTTGGTTAAGAATATTGGAGGAGAGGCCATCAATGTAGAAGGTCTCATGGGTAGTGGTGTTGACCCTCACCTTTATAAAGCTAGCGAAGGAGATGTTAGTAAATTGGTAAATGCAGACATTATTTTTTACAATGGGTTGCACCTTGAAGGAAAGCTTGTTGAAGTTTTTGAAAAAATGAAAAGCAAAACAAAAACACCAATTGCATTAGGAGAAGAATTGGATAAGAGCACGTTGATTGGGTCAGATTATTTTGCATCAAATTATGATCCTCATGTTTGGTTTGATATTAATTATTACAAGCAATTTGCAAAAAAAATCACCAAAACACTTACTGAACAAGACTCTAAAAATGCTGAAATTTATAAAACCAATGAAGCAGCTTATCTTTCTAAGTTAGATACACTCCAATCAAGGTTGAAAACTAGTATTGAAAGACTACCGAAGGAGAAAAGAATTTTAGTAACTGCTCATGATGCTTTTAATTACTTTGGAAAAGCTTATGATTTTCAAGTTGTTGGTTTACAAGGATTATCAACAGCTACTGAAGCTGGCGTCCAAGATGTACAAAAATTATCAGCATTTATTATTGAAAAAAATATCAAAGCCATTTTTGTTGAAAGTTCTGTTCCAAAACGTACGATTGAAGCTTTACAAGCAGCCGTAAAATCCAAAGGTCATCAAGTGGTCATTGGTGGCACTTTATATTCTGACGCTCTTGGAAATGCAGGTACTGTTGAGGGAACTTATATTGGTATGTTTGAATACAATGTAAATACTATTGTAAATGCACTAAAATAATGAATAATAAGATTGCTGTACAAGTAGACGATTTAACTGTGGCTTATAATTATAAGCCTGTACTTTGGGATATCGACCTAGAAATTCCTGAAGGTGTACTCATGGCTATTGTTGGGCCAAATGGTGCTGGGAAATCTACACTAATCAAATCTATTTTAGGCATATTAAACCCTATTGCTGGTTCTGTGTCAATCTATGGAAAATCATATAAAAAACAACGGTCATTAGTAGCTTATGTCCCTCAAAAAGGAAGTGTAGATTGGGATTTCCCTACCACAGCACTTGATGTCGTTATGATGGGTACTTACGGTAGTTTAGGTTGGATAAAACGTCCTCGACAAAAAGAAAAAAAAGCGACTTTAGAAGCACTTGAAAAAGTAGGAATGCTTCCGTTCAAGAACAGACAAATAAGCCAATTATCTGGAGGTCAACAACAACGCATTTTTTTAGCTAGAGCCTTAGTGCAAGATGCCGCTATTTATTTTATGGATGAGCCTTTCCAGGGCGTTGATGCAACTACAGAAATAGCAATTATCAATATTTTAAAAGAATTACGTAAAGTAGGAAAAACAGTAGTTGTTGTTCATCACGACTTACAAACAGTTCCTGAGTATTTTGATTGGGTAACATTTTTAAATGTTAAAAAAATTGCTACTGGCCCAGTTAAAGATATTTTCAATGACGATAATCTTACAAAGACCTATGGTATCAATTATAAAGTGAGTATACAAGAATAATGAATATTCAAGAGTATTTTTATTTAGTATTTTCAGATTATACGCTGCGAACCATTACGCTTGGAACAGCAATCTTAGGTGCTGTAACAGGAATGTTAGGTAGCTTTGCTGTACTTAGAAAACAAAGCCTTTTAGGTGATGCTATTTCTCATGCAGCTTTACCTGGAATCGCAATTTCATTTTTAATTACAGGTGCTAAAGATAGTAATACTTTATTATTAGGTGCTTTGGTGAGCGGTTTGATAGGTACCTTTTGGATTCGAGGTATTATCACTAAAACACATTTAAAATCTGATACTGCTTTAGGTTTGATCTTGTCATTATTTTTTGGCTTTGGCATGCTGCTTCTCACATTCATACAAAAACAACCAAACGCAAATCAGGCTGGACTCGACAAATACTTATTTGGTCAAGCAGCCACATTAATCGAAAGTGATGTTTGGATGATGGCAATTGTTACTGGTTTATGCTTATTTGTACTTCTTTTATTTTGGAAAGAATTCAAAATTTTATTGTTCGATAAAGATTATGCTAAAACACTCGGCTTTAATACTAAAACTATTGATGTTTTAATCACGAGTTTTATCGTATTGGCTATCGTTCTAGGCTTACAAACCGTAGGTGTTGTATTAATGAGTGCAATGCTCTTAGCTCCTGCTGCTGCTGCCAGACAGTGGACTAATAGCTTAGCAAAAATGGTGTTTCTTGCTGCGTTATTTGGTGCATGCTCTGGTGTTTTTGGGACAGCTATTAGTGCAAGCCAAAATAATTTATCTACAGGTCCCGTTATTGTTATTGTTGCTGCTGTTTTTGTTTTTATCTCTTTTGTGTTTTCACCGAGTCGAGGTTTATTATTTAAACAAATTAGATTCATTAAGAATAGGCGTGATTTAGAGCTTCATAAAACATTGGCTTTCATGTATGGTATTGCAGAAACACATGAAAACATATCTCATCCGCATGAAATTAAGATCCTAAATAATTTTCAAGGTTTTACAAAAGGAACACTTAAAAAACTAGTTGAAAAAAAGTATGTAATCATAAAAGGCACTACATGGAGTTTAACTAATGAAGGGTTTAAATCTGCTTCAAATTTGTATAATCAATTAACTCAACAAGATGAGTAGCGCTCAATTTGAAATACAACTCATAGCTAGCTTAGTAGCTATAGCTTGCGCAATTCCTGGTACATTTTTAGTGCTTCGAAAAATGGCTATGATAAGTGATGCCATAAGCCACTCTATACTTCCGGGAATAGTTGTTGGCTTCTTTATAACTCAAGATTTGAACTCGCCTCTACTCATTTTACTTGCAGCAATTACTGGAGTGATAACAGTAGTTTTAGTTGAATACATTCAGAAAACAGGTTTAGTAAAAGAGGATACAGCTATAGGTCTCGTTTTTCCAGTGTTGTTTAGTGTAGGCGTGATCATGATTGCAAAAAATGCCAATGATGTTCACTTAGATGTCGATGCTGTTTTACTTGGAGAATTGGCTTTTGCGCCTTTTGACCGACTCTTAATTTCAGAAGTTGATGTTGGTCCAAAGTCATTATGGGTTATTGGCATCATATTAATGATTACAATAACACTCTTGATTGCATTTTTCAAAGAATTGAAGCTAAGTACTTTTGATAAAGGTCTTGCGGCGTCGTTGGGTTTTTCTCCTGCTATAATTCATTACGGATTAATGTCTGTGTCTTCAATAACTACTGTTGGCGCTTTTGATGCTGTTGGTGCCATACTGGTAGTAGCACTAATGATTGCGCCCTCAGCTTCAGCCTATTTATTAACTAAAAATTTGAAGAAAATGCTCTTTTTATCTATTGTATTTGGTGTGTTTAGTGCTATTTCAGGATATTGGTTTGCAAATTGGTTAGATGCCTCAATAGCCGGATCGATCACCACCTTATTAGGGCTTTTGTTTCTAGCCATATATCTCTTTGCACCAAATAAAGGAATCATTGCCGTTCTATATAGAGAAAAGCAACAACGTACTGAAGTTTCATTATTAACTTTCCTACTGCATTTAAAAAACCATGATGAAGTATCTGAACGTCATGTAAATCATCTTAACGAACATATCAATTGGCAAAAAGTACGCGCTAAAACAGTATTAGATCTTGCTATAAAAAATAATATGATTGTAATTGACAACAATATTGTTTCATTGACCTCTAAAGGCAACACGTTTACGTCACAAGCCATAGATTACATCATTACTAATGAAGACGCTCAAATTGAAGACATGAAAGATGACTTCTTTTTGTTTAGAGGGTGATTTCTTTTTTTAAAAGTTTCATTCCTTTAATCCAAAAAATTTCAGATTCATAAAAACTAAGTGCTGTTTTTATTATTCGATCTGATTTGTCACGTGGAGATTTACTAATAAACCTAGCTTTAGTACCTGTGAAATTTAAGGTAAATTTATCATCCATATCTGATTGTGCTGTAGTAAAAATAATCACTTTGTTTTCTCTTTTCCAAGTGCCTTTCCCATAAGTATGTGTCTCTGGAGGGATCCCTCTTTTAACTCTTCGATAGTTATAATACTCAAAAGTACCATTAGAATTAAGCGTAAGTATACGTTTTAATTCAAAATCACTAGAGTCATTAGAATTAGATTGTAATTCATAAGTCCCAACAACATCTTGAGCATTGACGATTATTGAACTTAACACTAGTAAAAACGATAAAAAATATTTCATGAAAATTATATTGGTTTACTAATCATTTGCAACAAATTTTGTGCCTTATATATTTATCTAGCACAATTAACACAAAGTAAGCTCTCAGGTCTTATAAGTATTCGACCAACAGGAATAGCTTGCTTACATTTTAAACACATACCGAAATCGTCATCATCAATTTTAGACCATACACGCTTCAAACTATTAAGTTTCATTTCTGCCTGACGTAAAGAAGCTTCGTTGATACTCTTATTATTAATAGCATCCATTCTACTTACACGTCCAATAGCATCATTTGGCGAAATTGGCTTGGTGAGTTCTTTATAATGTTCTATTGAAACTTCTGTCTTTGAGATCTCAGTTTCAATAGCCGTTTTGATAGCACGTTTATTCATATCGTTTAATCAAGCATTTCATCTAAAATAAACTATATATATGAAAGTTTTATATTTAATTTCGACCACAAAGCTTCAAACCACATATTATGAATATAATTGAATACATGACGGGTAAAGGCGGAATCATGATTCTTGGTCTAATCGTAGTTACTATATTTGTTTTTAGGAAATATAAAGAAAAACGTTATTTCAAAGCTGTCGAGAAACGAATCCAAGAAAAAGATCAAAAGCTCAATAGTTAAAAGCCTCTTTCTTTTTGTAGTTTTTCATAAGCTTGTTGAACCTGTCTGAATTTTTCTTCAGCACCTTTTTGATGTTCTTTGCCTAGATGAATCACTTTATCTGGGTGGTATTTCTTCGCCATTTTCCGATAGGCTTTCTTAACTTCATCGTCTGTAACATCTTTAGTGATTTCTAGAATTTTATAGGCATTATCACTACTATCATAGAACATAGCCTTTATACTTCCATAATCTCGAGAACTAATTCCTAAATACCCAGAGATCATATAAATCTGAGAAACTTCATCATCAGTAACCATCCCATCAGCCTTAGCAATTCCAAAAAGAAAATGAAGCAGTTGTAATCGTGATGAATGATCCATCATCTGTTTGATCTGTAAACAGACTTGGCGCGTTGGAATTTGTTGCTTATTAATATTTTTGAATAACTTAAATGCATGATTTGCTCGTTCCTTTCCATACATACTAACAAATTGCTGACGCACATAGTCTAATTCTCTTTGGTCTTGAATACCATCTGCTTTTATAACTACTGAAGCCAAAATGAGTAAGCTTACTTCAAAATCACCAGATTGAGTTTGAGCTCTTCGTGATTGCCTTTTATAATTAGGTGCCTTTCGATATGAGCCACCTCTAGTTTGTGATCGTCTTCGTGATGTTGATTCACCATCTCCGAGTAAAAAACCACCCTCTTGAGCAGCGCCATCAATAAAACTCCCAACAGCTAGACCAATAATTGCTCCTATTGGACCACCAAAAGACCATCCTATGGCTCCACCTATCCATTTTGCAAAACTCATATATAAAATTTATTTGTAGGTTCAAATATACTATAGTTAGTTGTTTTTTAGTTGTATTTGTTACCGAATTTAACCATTGAAATCTCTAATAGCACCATTCAAACAGATAACTATATAAGTCTTACTACCCACTATTTTTCTTTATCTTTGTAATATAAAATTCTAATCTTAATAAAAATTTAAAATATATGTATCCAGCAGAATTAGTAAAACCAATGCGAGAAGACCTAACTAATGTAGGTTTTGAAGAATTACATACCCCTGAAGCTGTTGAAAATGCACTAGCAAAAGATGGCACAACACTAATCGTGGTTAATTCGGTTTGCGGTTGTGCAGCAGCAAACGCTCGACCTGGTGCAAGAATGAGTTTGCAAAATGCTAAAAGACCAGACCATATTGTTACAGTATTTGCTGGTGTTGACAAAGATGCCGTTGATGCTGCAAGAGCACATATGATTCCATTTCCTCCAAGTTCTCCAAGTATGGCTCTATTTAAAGATGGAGAACTGGTACATATGTTAGAACGTCATCATATCGAGGGTCGCCCAGCAGAATTAATTGCTGAGAACTTAATGGACGCATATAACGATCATTGTTAAAAAAGTTAAAATCATACCTAGTTATAAAAAGCCACGATTAAACCGTGGTTTTTTTGTTCATTATTGGCATTGAATTATTTTTGCGCTATGAGAAAATTATTAGCCTACCCATTAACCCTTTTATATTTCGTGGTTTTTGGAATAACATTACTTATTTTTCATCCAATTCAATGGCTATGCTTTAATTTTTTTGGATATCAAGCACATAAAACAAGTGTAGATATATTACAATTTTCTTTAATGCGTTGCTTGAATATTTTAGGAACACGTTTTACGTTTACAAATCCGTATAAAATTCCAACTCATAAACCTTTACTTATTGTATCAAACCATCAAAGCATGTATGATATCTCACCCATAATGTGGTACATGCGAAAACATCATGTTAAATTTGTAAGCAAAAAAGAATTAGGAAAAGGAATCCCTAGCGTATCTTATAATTTGAGACATGGAGGTTCTGTATTGATAGACCGTAAAAACCCTCGTCAAGCATTACCTGCTATGATGCGCTTTGGCGAATATATTGAAAACACAAATCGTGCTGCAGTAATATTTCCAGAAGGTACTCGTAGTAAAGATGGCTCTCTAAAACCTTTTAAAACAAAAGGATTAGAGCTTCTATTTAAAAAAGTGCCTTCAGCGATTGTAGTTCCAATTACCGTAAACAATTCATGGAAAATGTTAAGATATGGCAAATTCCCTATGGGAATAGGTAATCATTTGAAATTTACTGTACATCAACCTATCACGTTAAGCAAAGAAACAAGTTATTTAGAATTAATTCAAAATTTAGAACACACCATTGGTAGTGCTCTAACACTAGACCAATGACAACTACAGAACAGCAACAAATTCAATTTACTAAATCGTTTGTACAGAAAACACTTGAAGGTGCTGAAGGCGGTCACGATTGGTTTCACATTCATCGCGTTTATAACAATGCTTTATTGATCTCTAAAAGTGAAAATGTAAGTGCTTTTATTGTTTCTCTAGGTGCTTTATTACATGATATTGCAGACAGTAAATTTAATAATGGAGATGAGTCTATCGGACCTCAAAAAGCTCGAGAATTCTTATTTGGAATCAATGTTGATTCTGTTGTAATAGAACATGTGATTAAAATTATTGAAAATGTATCCTTTAAAGGAGGTAATGAAGCGCAAAAGTTTACTTCTCCAGAATTAGCTGTAGTTCAAGATGCCGATCGTTTAGATGCACTAGGTGCTATTGGTATTGCTCGAACTTTTAATTATGGTGGATTTAAAAATCGAAAACTATTTGATCCCTCTATCAAACCTGATTTAAATATGGATAAAGAAGCATATAAAGCCTCTACAGCTCCTACTATAAATCATTTCTACGAAAAATTATTACTCCTAAAAGATAGAATGAATACTAAAACCGGAAAACGTATTGCTACAGATAGGCATAGATATATGGAGACCTTTCTTGACCAATTCTATGCCGAATGGGATGGTAAAAAATAAAAAGGGATTATCAAAAATAATAACCCCTTTTATCATCATTTCTTCTTACACTAGTTTGTAGGTAAGTATGTATACGTTAACGTAAATACATTAATTTCAAAAGCTACACCATCGTCATATTTTGTTTCTGTTACAGTCCCAGACGTTGGGTAGTTATCTGAGTTATATGCAAAATCTGCAACAACGTCTCCTAACACTTCTCCATCCATATCAGAGTATGTGACCTTTTTAATATTTCTTGAAGGAAATAACATTCTTGCTTGTACAATTTCTGGGGCATTTACATCTGCGCTAAAATTTAATTCTACTTCATCCATAATAGCAATACCTCCAGCAGCTTGAATGGTATAAAAATACGGATTTGGTTTATCATCATACATCACTTCAGCTCTATATTCTACAGTAACATCACTATTAGTTTGCCAGTCGTATTCAGTTTCAAAAAACCTAATATTCTGTGGGTTGTTATTACTGTCGTAGTTAATTACTTCTCCAGTTTCAAAAGCATCATATGGTGATTCGTATAAATCTTCAACATTAAACGTTTCCATGTTACTTGTTAAACTTGCCAATTCTCCATTCTCGTATGCTAAAATGCCTGTGTCTTCACCATCGCTAACACTAGTTACTCGATTGTTCGAGTCATAATTTATAGTAATGGTTGCATTATCTGTTGGGTCTTGAGCAGAAACCACTGAAATACTCGTAATAAGCCTAGCAATTGCATCTGGGTTATTATCCATGAATTCATCTGAAGTAGAATCGCTATCGCAAGCAGTAAACAGAATGATTGCTAACGAAAAAATTGAAAGAAATTTAAATTTCATAATAATTTGAGTTTTTAATATTGATTGTTGTAACGAAAGTACTAAAATAGATTAATTCTCAAGTCAAATACACGCATTAAGTTGAACTGTTACGCTATTTATTTTAACTTAATCAAACTGCTTATATCATTGTTACGAACAATTATAAAATACAAGTCACTTCCTATTTGAATAGATTGAATACGTCTCACATTACCCGGAATAGACCATCCGCTTTCTGTAGCTGATATGGCTTCAAAAGTGGTGTTGTCTTTATTTAATAAAACTGTTCCTACAGATGCGTCGTATCTACCGAACTCTGCATCGGTTCCATAAAAATTTCCACCAGTAATAATATCATTTTGCCCATCACCATTTACATCTAATACATAAGCATCGTTTAACACAGAAATTTGTGTTTCATTTGGCAATACTTGAGCACTGAATGATTGTCCGTTTTTATTTATATATAACGTGTGTTCAAAATGATTTGCTTCTAAGACCTTTGTGTTTTTTAACTCATTAGGTGTGAAGATATCAGTTATCGTAGCATTTGCATAGGGTTCGTATCTTGTGAAACGTTTTTTTAACATGACCATATGATCAAGCAATCGGTCTCTGTTATGAACTGGATAACTCACACCATTAACATAAGTACACAATACTGCATCAACACTACCATTGGCATCAAAATCATCATAATAAAGTAGAGCTGGTTCATTTTTAGAAGCCTTGAAAAAGGAATTCAACCCTAAGTTACCAGCAATAATATCTTGATAACCATCAGCATTAATATCTGCTATTGTAATTGCGTTCCACCAACCAATCTTATTTGCTAAACCAAAGTCTTTTGTTTTATTAGTAAATGTACCACCAACAAATTCGAATACCGAAATTGGCATCCATTCACCAGCGAGTATCAATTCTTTAGTACCATCGTTATTTAAATCGGAAAATTCAGCATCAGTAATCATCCCAATTGTTGATAGTGTCTTAGCCCATTGAGAAGTAACGTCTTTGAATATACCATTCGTGTTCTTTAAAAAATAGCTTCTAGGAAGTTCAGGGTAACGTCCTGGTTTTACACGACCACCAATAAAAATATCCAACTGACCGTCGTTATCAATATCATGTACTTTTACTACAGCACCACTCACAAAACTATTAGGAAGCGCTTCAGAATTCCTTTTAAAATTACCAGCACCATCATTCATATACAGACGGTCATTATAATTTTTTGATTTAAACTCATATTCATTACCTCCACTTACAACGTATAGATCGTTATAACCATCAGAATTAGCATCAAAAAACAAAGCATCAACATCTTCAAACATTTTATCATCAACAAAGTCTGAAGCAGTTTTAACACTAAATCGACCAGATGAGGTTTGAATAAATAACTTTCCTTCAGAACCTATAGCACCTCCAAGATATACATCATCCAATCCATCACCATTTACATCAGCTACGGCTATTGCAGGCCCTTCCTCACTAAATTTATGATGTAGTAGAATTTCTCTTTTAAAATCAATAAAGTCGTTCTCTTTATGGCTAAAACTTCTGCTTAACTTTGCTGTTGCATCTTCAAAATATTTTGAATCATTTTTTGTGTTATTTTTTATTTTGTTAGAGTTTTTGTTCACTGATATGATTTGGTTCAACCCTACATCTGGAATGTGCTGAGTTTTTCTGTCTGGCCATGTGATCTCTAGTGACTCAATTGCAAGACCTTCTTTAATTCCGAAATGTAGCTTATGTTGTGAAGATGACAAGAAGCCTCTGGTTGGATTATACACATCGATTAAAACGGTTCCGTCAGAAAGTGTAAGCTTAGCTTTAGTACCTTGAAGTATTTCTCCTTTTTTATGCACTAAGTTTAAAGTAATGAAATTGTTTTGAATGGTTTCACCTCCTTTATTTTTCATTATAAACGGGCTTTCATTTATATTATTCACCACAATATCAATGTAGCCATCGTTGTTTAAGTCTGAATATGCTGAACCATTTGAAAAAGCTGATGGACCACTATTCCATAAATCAGATGCATCTTTAAATCTATTATTACCTTGATTTTTAAATAAAAATGCTGGCACTGGAACACTAGGAATTTGTTCTATCCATTGTTTCAATGTAATCTCTTTTGCATTTAATTTTTTTTGAAGATTATCCATCTTATATCTTGAATAATCATTATTAGTAACATCTCTTTTATATCCGTTTGTAATGTGTATATCTTTAAGTCCGTCATTATCAAAATCGGCTAAAAGAGAGCTCCAGCTCCATTCGGTTTGGGCTAGATTATCAACAAAGGAAATATTAGAAAAACGACCATTTCCAAGATTAAGTTGTAGTGCGTTAGACGAATATTGTGTGCCAAAACCATAGGTAGTCATCTTTTCAAACTTATCATAGTTTTGTGCCATCATCATCATTTTACGCCTGTAATTTTCGTTTGGAGACATATCTAGAGTGTACAAGTCTAAGTATCCATCATTATTGATGTCTGCAAAATCAGATCCCATAGATGAAAAAGAGGTGTGGCTAAAATAGTTCTCTATTTCGTCTGTAAAAACGTTACTACCTTTATTAATAAATAATCGATCAGGTTTGATATAATCATTACATACATATATATCTGGTCTAAAATCGTTATTAAAATCTCCTACCACAGCGCTTAAACTAAATGCATCGTTTAGCACTCCAGCACTTTTAGATACATCTTTAAAGATATTGCTTTTGTTTTCGTAAAGTCTATTTGAAATATAATCGTACGATTTTGGCTTTGCTAATTCAAGTTCGCCTTTATTGTTTTGGGTAACCTTTATACTATTTGCTTCTCTCATGTTACTTGGGTGATTCAATACAAACACATCCAAATCATTGTCTCCATCTGAATCAAAAAAATAAGCTTGAACAGAATACCCTGAATCATCTAGACCATATTCTTCTGATTTATCACTAAACGTTAAATTGCCATTATTTATGTAAAGCACATTCTTTCTATATATTTTATTTTGAAGAGCAGACTTGCATACATATATATCTAACAACCCATCATTGTTAACATCTACCATGGTGACTCCTGTTTTAAAACCTTTGCCACCGTCTACATTAGCAGAGGCTGTTATGTCTTTAAATTTAAAATCTCCAAGATTGAGATATAGTTTATTCTTTATAGTATTTCCTGAAAAATAAATGTCGTCTAAACCATCATTATTAACATCTCCAACAGCTACGCCTCCTCCATTGTATAAGTATTCATAAAACAAAATATTAAAGGTATCTGTTTCTAAGATCTCGTTCTTAAAATCAATATTTGTTTGTTTAGGACTTAAAAACTCGAATAAATGATTAACATTATTTGTAGAAACTTGATTGGTCTCATTCTTGACTTGTTGAATAGGCTTTTCTTTAGTATCATTTTCACAAGCAAAAACAACTAAAACAATGATCAAAAAAGTGATTGACTTAAAACTATGCATGCGATTACTCATGAAGTTTGTTTAATATAATTGAAGCAATAAAAGCGCCTTGCCTACCTCCTTCTTCTACACCTTGTTTGTAGTGTATTCCTCCATAAAAGCGACTCAAATTAACTTGATGAGCAGCTTCTTTAAAGGAATTGAATGTGCGCTCTTCTAAACCAAAACGTAATTGCGTCTGATCTGTAAACATATAATTTTCACCAAAAATAGAGGTTAACACCTCAGCCGCTGAGGCTGATGTAGCACTATGACCACTGGTGTATTCAGGGAAAGGAGGCGTTTGTAAAATAGGCTCCCAATCTGGGTCTATATATTCTTGAATATATGTAATTGGTCTTACCAAATCAGTCTTATATTTCACATGCCATGCACCAATTATAGCATCAAACATAGCGATAGAAGTCAACATGTAAGCTTTCGTTGTGGTGATGTAGTTTGAGTTTTCTTTTTCGGTGATCTGACTTACAATATTAAGCCAATGGCCTGGTGGTGTAAACTTATGAATAGTAGTTACCATATGGCCTTTATGTACCGTTAGTAAAGGATTACAATCCCAAAACCATGCTATTTTACCTTTCTCTTCTGTGGTATTAAGAGACTCTTCATAAACCTCATACACCATTTTGTAAAATTCAGAGTCTTTATTAGCACTATAGGCTGGCAATGGTTTTGGTTTAAATACATTTGCACTATCAATTACCAAAGTTCTAATATTATCCCAATACGGTTCTAAGCCAGTAGCATAATCTGGCGGTGTTTCTCTCCAGTTTTCTGGCTTCTTAGTGCTTGTGAAACGAGGATAAGTTCTAGTTTCTATATACTTGTCTTTATCAATCCAAGCACTTAATTGAGTTGTAATCTCTAAAGCGTAATTTTCTGAATTTTTTATTACAGTTTCTGATAGTCCATTATCAACTGCTTTTTCCTTTAAATTAAAAGCAAGGTCTTCAAAAAACTGTTCAGAATAAATAAGTTTTTTTCCAATCTTTGAAAAAGCAAGTAATGCTGAAAGTTCAGCATTGATTTCAAGTTTTTCAGGGTTTTTAAACGATTCAAGTCCTTTGATTTTAGATATTATTTCTGGCAAACTATCTTTATAAACGCTTTGCAATGTGATATAGTGTGCCAAATGTGAGTACGCATAAATCCTGCTAGCCACTGGTGGTGTAAAAGCATCTTCCATGACACTTTCAAGGAGTACTTTATTTGCTGCATTTAAATCGTTTTTAGTAAAGATATTTGAAGACTGCTTAGAGTTTTCTTTACATGAAAATACAAATACAATAAGTATAAAAAAAAGGTATGTTGATCTCATTATTTTCAAAACATTTATTCGCTAAATATAATTAAATATTTATAGCAAATAAGCATTATTACTGTTGCTTTAAGATAAACTACTTATAAAAATAGTTAGAACAACTTGAGTTGATCGTCCTTATGATTATAGTGTAAGGAGGTGTTTAGTTTAGGCATTTGCTTGTCCTTAAAATATTTTAATCTTGCTAATTTTACAAGGTCGTTAATCTGTTTGGCTATTTCGCCTTCTCCTCGCATCCGTTTTCCAAAACGTGAGTCATTTAATGTTCCGCCATGGCAATTCTCGATTTGATGTAATACTTTATGAGCTCGATCTGGCATAGTTTTACGAATCCAGTCTGTGAAAATTTCACCAATCGCACCATTTAATCTCACAATGGTATGCGCAATACTTAAAGCTCCAGCATTTGAAACGGCTTTGGCTAATGATAAAATTTCATGACTATTTATAGATGGTATAATTGGTGCTATCATTACATTTACAGGAATCCCATTCTCGCTTAAAACCTCAACTGTTTCCAGTCTTTTTTTTATGCTAGCTGTTCTAGGCTCTAAAATACGCCTTGTAGTTTCTGATAATGAAGTAATAGATATGTTCACTCCAATCAAATTATCTTGAGCTAATTGTTTTAGTATATCTAAATCACGACGTATCAAAGCATTCTTAGTTATAATAGCAACTGGATGTTTATATTTTAAAAATACTTCTAGACAAGCTCTTGTTAGTCCATATTTTTTTTCTGCAGGCTGATAACAATCTGTATTACCAGACATTACTATTGGATAGGCTTGCCAGGTTTTGCGTTTAATAAATGCTTCTAATAATTTTGGAGCATCTTTCTTTACTAAAATTCGTCTCTCAAAATCTAATCCAGCACTGTAACCCCAAAATTCATGACTGTTCCTCGCATAGCAATATATACAACCATGTTCACAGCCTTGGTACATATTCATGGAGTAGGCCATGCCTACATCTGGGCTCTTTACTTTGTTAACTATAGTTTTTGGAAAAACAGGCAAGTATTTTGTTTTGTTGTTATCTGGTGTCTCGCCTTCTTTTGAACAAAATTCTAAAAAATCATCACGTTGTTCATGACTTAATTCAAAAAAACGATTATGTACATTACGTTGTGCTCCACGACCCTTTAAAACAGACTTGTTAAACATATTATATTATTTTTTGTAAAATTACAAAAAATAATATTTGCTAAAGCATCTAACTTATTAACAAATTACAAGATTTAAGCGTTTGGAAAGTTTGCCTTTCGTTTTTCTAAAAAAGCAGATGTTCCTTCCTTAAAGTCTTCTGTTCCAAAACACTTTCCAAACTGTTTGACCTCAACTTTGTAGCCATCAACTCCATCTTTAAAATTGGCATTAATAGCTTTTACAGCTGCTTTTATAGCTACTGAAGAATTTCGCATTATTTTACCTGCAATCTTTTCAGCCAAACTAATGAGTTCATCTGGCTCAACAACGTGATTTACTAGTCCGAACTGAAACGCTTTATTGGCATCTATCATACCTGCAGTCATTATCATTTCCATGGCTCTACCCTTGCCAACAAGTTGTGGTAAACGTTGTGTGCCACCATAACCAGGAATAACCCCTAAGGACACCTCTGGTAAACCCATTTTGGCATTTGTACTCGCCACTCTAAAATGACAAGCCATGGCTAACTCTAATCCACCACCTAGAGCAAATCCATTAACTGCTGCGATAACTGGAGTAGATAGGTTCTCTACAAAATCAAAAAGCAATTCTTGGCCTTTAGCAGCTAATTGCTTCCCTTTTACAACATCAAAATCTGCAAATTCACTTATATCTGCACCAGCTACAAATGCTTTTTCTCCGCTTCCAGTAAGTATAATTACTTTCGTTTCTTGGTTTTTATTCTCAGTCTTAAATGCTTCGTGCAGTTCTTGAATTGTTGCCCTATTTAACGCATTTAACTTATTAGGTCTATTAATGGTAATAGTTGTAATTCCATTACTTGTATGAGATAGAATATTTTGATATTTCATTTGCTTAGGTCTTATTATAGCTTAGGAAACGTAACTTTAAATGTTGTTCCAACATTTTGTTGTGATGTAAAGGTAATATTTCCTTTATAAGTTTCCACAATATTTTTTACCATAGCTAAGCCTAGTCCCATACCACTCGATTTGGTTGTAAACTTAGGTTCAAATACTTTTGATTTATTATCTTCAGATATTCCAATTCCGTTATCTGCAACAGTGATAATAACTTCGTTATTTAAAGAACCAACATGAACAATAATTTTAGGTGCTTTATTATTGTCTGATATAGATTGAATACTGTTCTTAACTAGATTAGTTACCACTCGGATAAGTTGTGTGCGGTCAAAATTTGCTAAAATTTCTTCATCTTCTGATGTGAAAAGAATATAATCTTCACTGAAAATATCCAATCCTAGCTTCACAATATTCACAACATTTAAACTTTCATTTTGCTGTGCAGGCATTTTTGCAAAGTTAGAAAATGCAGAAGCTATAGAACTCATGGTATCTATTTGTTGAATCAATGTCTTGCTATATTCATCTACTTTTTGATGTATGTTTTCATCCTCAGGATCAAATTTACGCTGAAAGCTTTGCACGCTCAATCGCATAGGTGTTAATGGGTTTTTGATCTCATGTGCTACTTGCTTTGCCATTTCTCTCCATGCTTGTTCCCGTTCACTTCTAGCCAACTTTACAGCACTCTCTTCAAGCTCATCAATCATACTATTGTAAGAATTAACAAGTGTTGATATTTCTTCACTTGATGTCCCAATATCAATTTTCTTGTTTCGCTTTTCTAAACGTGTTTGATTGATTTTATCTGAAATGGTCTTTAAGGTTCTTGTAATATATTTTGATAATAGCAAAGCCAATACTACTGCGATTAACATCATAAAAATATAAGCATAACCTAAACGCTCTAAAAACTCATTAAGCTCTTTATTTAAAAATTGATCATCTTCTAAATAAGGCAAGTTTAGAATTGCCAAAGGCTTAGATTTTGAATCGTAGATATAGGTATATGACGATTGAAATGTTTCTCCGTTTTTTTGGTTTTTAATAACAAACCTATGCTCTGCCGAATTTGAAATAGCATTTAAAATATCGGTCTCTATACATCTTGAAATCGTATCAACCGTAAAACTAGCTTTGGATGATTTTAAAAGTGTTCCGTCTAAATCATATAAGTAAATCCTTAAACCATGTATCGCCGATATTCTATAAATTTCGTCTTTGAATATCAAGGCAATTTTTTCTGTCTCTACTGGATAAGTCGTTTCTCTAATCACATAATCTATATCACTAATTATAGCGCGTTCTTTACGCTCTAAACGCTCCTTGTGGTAGTCTCTAGCTTCTTCGTTGTATTGATAAACTGTAACGCCAGCAATCAATATAGATGCAATAAGCACCAACAATATCATGGCAAAGAATATTCGAACGCGTAAAGACAGTTTTTTTAACTTCATTTCAAATGTTGTAGCGCAATAAATGTAACAATAATTAAGCCAATGTTACGCATCAGGGTTTTTGCTTCTCATATTTTTATAGAGTTTGAACCCTAGCATTACTAAAATTCCTAAAACGAAAATTCCTATTACTCCGAAGACCCAATTGAATGCATTCTTTAAGATCACTAAAAATATAACAGCAAACAAAATAAACGTTGCGCCTTCATTCCAAAGTCTCATAAAATTAGAGGTTTTTTTAACTTGATCTTTCTGAAGCTGTTTATAGAATTGTTGTGTTTTTAAGTGATATATAATTAGTAGCACTACAAAGGCGAGTTTAACATGCATCCAAGTTTGTTCAAGTAAAAAAGGCCTCATAATCAATAGCCAAATAGCAAAGAAAGTGGCTAATACTGCTGAAGGCCATGTGATTATATTCCAAAGGCGTTTGGCCATTAATTTAAGTTGTTTGCCAAGAATTTCCTTATCAGGTGAAGGCTTATGAAAGGCTTCAATTTGATACACAAAAAGCCTAGGAATATAGAATAACCCAGCAAACCATGTGATAATAAAAATTACATGTAATGCTTTTATGTAGTTGTAATAATCCATGTTAATCTTCAACAAATAGATAATTTAGTTGTTTCGTGTTAAAAGCAGAGTTAAATGCATGTATCTTGTCATTCACTAAAATATTGAAGGCATCTAGTTGCATTTTTATTTGAGCAGTTAATTCATTTTTAACAGCAATATCTTGATCTGTCGGTGCAAAATCTCCCATACTAACTAACGCATTTAGATGTCCTAACTTATTGGTCAATCGAATAGGGAAGTTTAGAGGATCCTGTCTACTTTGATTTTTAGTTTGATACAAAGTTTCCTCTATTTTAGTGAATTCTTCTTTAAGAAGTTTAGCATCTTCTAATAATTGTTTCAAATCTTCATCTCCTTTATATTGACTTTCAAAAGCGGTTAGCTGTTTTTTAATATTTCTAATTTTCTTAATTGATTTATGTGCCTTATCCATAATGGCATTCACATCTTTAATAAAATCAAATTGTTTTTGCATATCAACTAGAGTACTTTCTGCTCTTGGATCGGCAACGATATTGAACGTTTGTGATAATTCTGTTTCATTGATATTTAAACGTACTTTATAAGTTCCTGGAGTCGCTTGCGGACCATCTAAACTTGCCCACCATAAAATCATATCATCTAACTTTTCCGCACCTTCATAAGTCATATCCCAAACAAATTGATTCATTCCTTCTTTAACTTTTAACTTGTCCTTTTTCTTATTTTTTGTAGAAAACGTTTTAATCGTATCTCCTTTTTGATCAAAATAGGTTAGTGAAATCTCATCGTTCTCTTCATCATAGCTTTTTATATTGAAGTATGTCATAACACCATTTGGATGATTTGTTCCTACCGTTAAACTTTCTTTAGTATAACCACCAGACATACGATAGGTGTCTTTAGGCTTAAATAACCTATTCTTTTCTAAACTTGTATCGTCATATAATTGATGTAAAACTGTCAAGTCATCCATCATCCATAGGCTTCTCCCTTGCGTTGCTACAATTAAGTTATTATCTTTTATAGTTAAGTCTGTAATAGGAACTATTGGAAGATTTAACTGAAATGGTACCCAATTTTGACCATCATTGAACGATATATACATTCCTGTTTCAGTGCCTGCATATAATAATCCTTTTTGCTTTGGATCTTCTCTCAAAACTCTAGTAAAATGCTCTGGATGAATGCCACTAGTAATTTTTTGCCATGTTTCCCCATAATCATTGGTTTTATAAAGGTATGGTTTGAAATCACCTGTTTTGTATTTTGTCCCTGCCACATAACAGGTTCCTGCATCAAAAGCACTAGGCTCAATACTATTTATCATCATCCATTCTGGCATTCCTTTAGGAGTGACATTTTCCCAATTGCTTCCACCATCTTTGGTTAAATGAATTAGTCCATCATCACTTCCCACCCAAAGCAATCCTTCGGTTATTGGTGACTCTTGAGCAGCAAAAATAGTACAGTAATACTCAACAGAAGTATTATCTTGCGTGATAGGACCTCCTGAGGATTTTAACTTTTCTGGGACGTTTCTAGTTAAATCTGGACTAATAATTTTCCACGATTGTCCTTCATTTTCAGTAACATGAACATGCTGTGAAAATGTATATAAACGATCAGGATTATGTTTCGAAAATATAATAGGAAAATTCCATTGAAAACGATATTTCATCCCTTCTGCGCCATGACCCATTGGGTTATCTGGCCAAACATTTATGGCTCTAACTGTACCTCGTTTGTGATTTACTCGCGTTAAAAACCCATCATAACTGCCACCGTAAATAATATCGTTATCTTCAGGGTCTATTGCTATATGTGCAGATTCACCTCCAGCTGTCGACTCCCAGTCATCTTCAGTAATCGATCTTCCGTCTGTTCTGTGAGGGATTCTTAGTGTAGAATTATCTTGTTGAGCTACGTAAATTCGATATGGAAAATGATTATCTGTAGTAACTCTATAAAATTGTGATGTAGGTTGGTTGTGATAGGTGCTCCACGTCTCACCTCCATCGTAGGTTACTTGTGCGCCACCATCATCTCCAATAATCATTCGATTTGGGTTTTCAGGAGCAATCCATAAATCATGATGATCTCCATGAGGTGCATTGTAAGTATTAAATGTTTTCCCTCCATCTGTACTTTTATGGTAACGTACATTTAACACATAAACTTTATCTACATCTTTTGTGTCTGCATAAACTCGAGTATAATACCAAGCGCGCTGACGTAATTTTCGTTCACTATTTACTTGTTTCCAAGTGTCACCACCGTCATCACTTCTATACAATCCCCCTTCATCTTTGTTTTCAACCATAGCCCAAACACGCTGATTATTTACAGGTGAAACTGTTACTCCAATAATTCCTAAGATTCCTTTAGGAAAACCCTTTTTTGTTGAAATTTCTGTCCAAGTTTCACCCTTATCAGTACTTTTCCATAAAGCCGACCCTTCTCCTCCTGAACTCAAACTATATGGTGTTCGTTGTACTCGCCATGTTGATGCATATATTATTCTTGGGTTGGTTGGGTCAATCAATAAATCTACTACTCCAGCTTGATCATTAACGAACAATGTTTTTTTCCATGTTTTTCCTCCATCGGTACTTTTGTAAAGACCACGTTCTTGAGTTGGTTTATATATATTACCTAAAACACCTGCATAAACTGTATTATGATCTGTTTGATCAACAGCTATTCTTGGCACATGACGCGAGTTTTTTAATCCTGAAGATATCCACGTTTTACCAGCATCAACACTTTTCCATATTCCATAGCCTGAAGAGACATTGCCCCGAACTGTTTTTTCACCGCCTCCAACGTAGATGACATTTGGATCGCTTTTAGATACGGTTATTGCGCCAATACTGCCGCCAAAAAAACCATCAGAAATGTTTTCCCAAGTACGTCCTCCATCTAATGTTTTCCAAATGCCTCCTCCTGTAGATCCAAAATAATACAAGTTAGGTTTGTTAGGAACGCCTGTTACGGCAGCACTTCTTCCGCCTCTAAAAGGCCCTAAAAGCCGATATTCTAATGCTTCGTATTGAGATTCATCAAAGGGTTGTGCATATAAACTTGAATAAATTCCAAAGGATAAAAAACAGAGTAATGATATGTATAATCTCATGTGTATACTAATTTAACTAACATGCCTTAAAATTAATAATTAAAACACATTAAATAGGTTTACGAATTAAATTTAACTTGACCTCACGATGTAAAAAGATACCAGTAACTATGGTGGATAAGACATCTGCTATTGGAAACGACATCCAAACACCTAGCTCACCATAAAAATTAGGGAGAATTAAAATAAGTGGAATAAAGAAAAATCCTTGTCTAGTCAACGTTAATAATAACGCAGGAATGGCTTTGCCTACGGCTTGAAAATATGCAGCTCCAATTAACTGAATAGCTATAATTGGTGTTGCTGCAAACACCCAACGCATTGCTGATGGTGTTTCTTGAATAACCTCAGAATCAGTAGTAAATAACTTTGTAATAGGCTCTGGGAAAATCATTAGTAAGATAAATATTATTGTAGCTAAGCCTGCAGCATATTTCAAAGCTGTAGCAATGGTTAGCTTTACGCGATTATACTCATTAGCACCATAATTAAATCCAGCAATAGGAAGGAAGCCCTGGGTTATACCATATACAGGAAACAATGCAAACATCAGCATTCGACCTACTATTGCGTATGCTGTTACTGAAGTTTCTCCACCAAGGTCAAATAAAATATTATTCATGAATAAATAAGTAATACTTACTACTGCTTGTCTGGACAAGGTTACAAAACCTAATGCGCCAATTTCTTTAATGATTGGGAGTCTTAGTCTGAAATAACAATTTGTAAGTTTTAGCTCTGAATTTTTAGACAGAAAAAACCAAACAATATACGCCAAGCACAAGAAGTAGGACCCTGTAGTTGCCCAAGCAGCACCATGCATTCCGTAATCTAAAACATTAATTAAAACATAATCTAAAACAAGGTTTCCTACAGATGGAATCATCATAGCGTACATGGCAAATTTTGGCTTGCCTTCTGCTCTTATGACTGTATTTCCCATCATGCACAATGCCAAAAAAGGAATTCCATAAAGAACAATAGTATAGTAGATTTTTGCAGGGTCGAAAATAGCACCTTTACCTCCAAATGTTGGAATTATATTATCAACGAATAATAATCCAGGCACAACCAATAATGTTGTTAACAAAAGTGTTAATGTAATTTGGTTACCAAATGTTTGTAACGCTTTTGTATTGTTATTAGCGCCAAGAGCTCTAGAAATTATTGACGAACCACCAATACCAATACTCATACCAAGAGCTGCTATGAAGAAAGAAACTGGAAGCACTACATTGATAGCTGCAATTGCTATAGAACCAATCCATTGGCCAACAAAAATAGTATCAACTAAGATATTAAGTGACATTACCAAAATACCTATCGATGCTGGAACCGCCTGTTTTATGAGTAGTTTTCCTATGGGTTGCGTCCCTAGATCTTTTGAAGCCGTATTAGTCATTATGCAGTAACCGTTTCAGTCATAGCCCATTTGTTTATCCAATTTGATAATAAAGCAACCCATTCGTCATTATCATTTAAACAAGGGATTGTTGTAAACTCCTCTCCTCCCATTTCATGAAAGATTTCTTCGCCTTCCATTGCAATTTCTTCAAGAGTCTCAAGACAATCACTAACAAACGCTGGTGTTACTATTGCCATTTTTTTGACACCTTCTTTACCTAAACGTTCTATTGTTCTATCGGTATATGGCTGTAACCATGGGTCAAATCCTAATCGCGATTGAAACGATGTTGAATAAGTGCCTTCTTCTAAGTTAAGCATTTCGGCAACTAATCTTGTAACCTCTATGCACTGATGTCTGTAACAAAATTCATGTGCAGGAGATGGTGTGATACAACAGCTACCATCAATTTTACAATGAGATCTTGTTACGTCACTCTTCCTAATATGTCGTTCAGGTACACCATGATATGAGAATAGTAAGTGTTCATAATCCTTACCATTCAAATGTCTTTTAATAGAGTTTGACAAGACATCTATGTAACTGCTGTTGTTATAAAAAGCTGGTAAGTCACTAATTTTTATATTTGGAAAGCAGGTCTTTCTAATATCTTCTGCTAATACTAGAATAGTTTCAGTAGTAGCCATAGCAAACTGAGGATACAATGGAATTAAAAATACATCATCAACACCTTTATCTATTAACTCTTGAATACCATTTTTTATCGTCATACTTCCATAGCGCATGGCTAAGCTAACAGGTATATTTGTTTGTTTTTGAATAGCTTGTTGTAAGCGTTCTGAAATCACAATTAATGGTGAGCCATCTTCCCACCATATCTTTTGATAGGCTTTTGCTGAAGCTTTTGGGCGAGTATTTAGAATAATCCCTTTAACCAGAAGTGTTCTAGCCCAAAGCGGCACATCAATAACTCGCTCGTCCATTAAAAATTCACCTAAATATCGTTTGACGTCTTTTGGTTCAGGACTATCTGGAGAACCTAAATTTACGAGTAAGACTCCTTTCATATAGTATAGTTTTCTTTTAGCAATTTATTTTGCAAAAATACGACAGTATTTTTTAAGCTTTAAATAATTATAATTCCATTAGTAGTTTTATCCTAAAGCCATCAAATACTTTTTAGGTGTAGTTCCATATTTTTTTTTAAATGCCGCAATAAAATGACTTGAAGTACTATATCCTACTTTTAGACCAACCTCATTAACATTATGATCGCCCGCTTCAAGTAATTTCCTAGCAACTTCCATTTTATAATCAACTAAAAAACTAAATACCGAATCACCATAGATTTGTTTAAACCCTTCTTTGAGTTTTTTAAGACTTAAACCTATCTCTTCAGAGAGTTCTTGTAAGGTTGGTGGTTCAGCCATACGCGAAATGATTATATCCTTAGCTTTTCGTATTTTAATAACGTTAGTCTCATCGACTAGGAATGGGCATTGCTCTATGTTAGCGTCTTCATTTCTGTTGAAATATAAACTTAATAATTCTAACACCTTCCCTTTAAAATACAGTGTTTTAATAGATGTATTCAAATTAAAATTAATGAGTTGGTTGAGTGCTATTGCCATTGAAGGCGAAATCTTTCCATCTTTATAATATTTTTTGTCCTTATTATCATCACTCAAAAAAGTTATGTAATCTGCTTCTTGTGAGAATAAGCCATGAAATTTCTTTATTGATATTAAAACAGAAACCAGCCAAGAGTTAGGGCTAATCTCTAAATGGATTGGAAGATCACGTTGTGGATTATATAATAACAACGAATTTTCCTCTTCTATCTTTAAACGATAATTTCCTTTATTAAATATAAATTCACTTGCCCCCTTTAAACAAAAATGAAATTGAATATAGCTACTATCGATCTCACGTTCAAGAGTTTGTGTTTTACTATTTTCATTTTGATAAGTAAGTACGAAAAAACCATCATCTAATTTCGTCTCTTCAAAAGAACCGCTAGCGATATTTTTTAAGTTCAAAATTTCAGAATTATTTTTAATACTATTTAGATTCATTCTAAACTAATGTGGTTTAATCCATTGATATTACTGCAAAAATATGACATTTATCATATAATAATAAGAATTCTTATTAAAAAACCACAAACGATACTTAAAGTTCTTCTAGCGTTGTTTTTTATTACTTACACTTTTTATTTTTGTTCTCGTAATTTTCCAAATCAGGTATGGAGCACTACAATATATCGAGAGGCACTACATTTTATGCTATAGGATTGAGCTACAAAAAGGCTGATGCTGAAGTTCGTGGTCATTTTAGTTTGGATGACAACTCGAAACTTGCTGTGTTAGAACAAGCAAAACAAAATGGTATTGAAAGCCTGATTGTGACCTCAACATGCAACAGAACTGAAATTTATGGTTTTGCAGAACATCCTTATCAACTTATTCAACTGCTTTGTGACAATACAAAAGGTACTGTTGAGGCATTTCAAAAAGTAGCTTACGTATATAAAAATAAAGATGCAATATCTCACATGTTTCGTGTTGGATCTGGCTTAGACAGTCAAATTCTTGGTGATTTTGAAATTATAAGCCAAATAAAGGTTAGTGCTAAACTATCAAAAGTTCATGGACTATTCAACCCTTTCTTAGAGCGTTTGGTAAATGCAGTGATTCAAGCCTCAAAACGTATCAAAACTGAAACTGAAATATCATCTGGTGCTACTTCTGTAGCGTTTGCATCTGTTCAATACATTATGAACACAATCTCACACATTTCAGAGAAAAATATTCTACTCTTTGGTACAGGTAAAATTGGAAGAAACACATGTGAAAACCTGGTGAAACATACCAAAAATGAGCATATTACTTTAATCAATAGAACCAAAACTAAAGCTGAAGCTATAGCTGGAAAATTTAACTTGATTGTTAAAGATTATGCAAATCTTCAAGAAGAAGTCAATACTTCAGATATTTTGATTGTAGCCACGGGAGCTCAAAACCCTACCATTGATAAATATTGCATTCAAACACCTAAACCGTTGTTGATTTTAGACTTGTCTATTCCTAAAAATGTTAATCCTAACGTCACAGACCTAGACAATGTTACACTAATTCATTTAGACGACCTTTCGCAGATCACAGATGACACTTTAGAGCGAAGAAAAGCTCATATTCCTTTCGCTGAAATAATAATTGAAGAGATTAAAA
Source organism: uncultured Psychroserpens sp. (assembly GCF_947503375.1). Classification (GTDB taxonomy): domain Bacteria; phylum Bacteroidota; class Bacteroidia; order Flavobacteriales; family Flavobacteriaceae; genus Psychroserpens. The sequence goes on along the minus strand of NZ_CANNDQ010000001.1, from coordinate 592,717 downwards.
CCGAATTCAATGCCTGGCTAACAACTCGCAAATTTGCACCAACTATCAAGGCATTAAAACATAAACTTACAGACTTTGCTAATGCCGAGTTAGATACACAACGTAAAAAGATGAATGATTTCAATGAAGTACAAGCTGAACTGATTAGTAATAACATCATTCAAAAAATTACCAACCATTTTGCACATCATTTAAAAGGTGATGATGTATCAACTGATGATAGTTTAGAACTCATAAAAAAAGTGTTTCAACTAGAAGCAACTACAGACAATGTCTAAAATTATAAGAATTGGAACTCGTGACAGTGAATTAGCATTATGGCAAGCTAAAACCGTACAAAAACAGTTAGAACATTTAGGTTATAAAACGCAATTGATTCCTGTAAAATCTACAGGTGACCTAGTACTTAATAAACCCATTTATGAACTAGGGATTACTGGTGTTTTTACAAAAACATTAGATATTGCAATGCTAAATGAAGAAATTGACATTGCAGTCCATTCACTTAAAGATGTACCTACCTTGTTGCCAAAAGGTATTGTTCAAGCAGCAGTTTTAAAACGAGGAAATGTTAAAGATTGTCTTGTATATAAAGACAATGAAGAATTTTTATCGCAACGCGATGCTATAATTGCAACTGGTAGTTTACGCCGAAGAGCACAATGGTTAAACCATTACCCTACTCATACTTTAGTAGATCTTCGTGGTAATGTTAATTCTCGGTTACAAAAACTAAAAGACAACAATTGGAATGCTGCAATTTTTGCTGCCGCTGGTTTAGGTCGCATCGGTTTGCGTCCAGAAGAAGCTTTTAATTTAGACTGGATGGTTCCTGCACCAGCTCAAGGCGCTGTTATGGTTACTGCTTTAGAAGATGATAAGGATATCAGAGCTATTTGTGCAGAAATAAATCATGAAGAAACACACATTTGCACATCCATTGAACGTAAATTCTTAAATCTTTTAGAAGGCGGTTGTTCAGCACCTATTGGTGCTTTAGCGTTTATAAAAAATGAAGAAGTGCATTTTCAAGGCGTCTTATTAAGCCTTGATGGAAGTAAAAAAATAGAAGTCCAACGTACCGTTAAATTAGGTAAGCACGATGATTTAGCTGATTTTTGTGCCAATTTTATTATCGAACGTGGCGGAAACCGATTAATGGACGATTTAAAAAAATCTTCTGGAGAAGTAAACATCTATTCAACAAAAACCTTAACAGACGATCAAAAGCAATTGTTTCATGATAATGTTATTAGTGAAAGCTCAGACTTTATAAAAATAAGTTTGAATAGAATGACGCAAAGAGTGTTGAACCCTAGTCCAAAAAATGTCATTATAACTAGTAAAAATACTGTTGAGGCATTACTAATGAATTTCTCAGCTGAAACTCTGAAATTTAAAAACATTTATTGCGTAGGCAGGCGAACAAAGCGTATGGTTGAACGCAAAATTGGTAAGGTAAAGCATATTGAAAACAACTCTAAAAAACTAGCTGAATATCTTGTAGAGTATATGGATGGCACTGAAGTGACTTACTTTTGTAGTGATATTCGATTAGATGAATTACCTGCTATTTTAAAAGAAAATCATATTGAAGTTAATGAGGTTATTGCTTATGAAACTAAATACGATTCAAAAAAGATAAAAGAGACGGTTGAAGGTGTCATGTTTTATAGTCCATCAACCGTACAGAGCTATAAACAAGAGAATGATGATGATGTAATTGCATTTTGCATTGGTGAAACCACAGCAAAAGAAGCAAGCAAACACTTTAAGGATGTGAGAATAGCCAAAGTACCTACTGTAGAAAGTGTCATAGAATTAGTGAACGAACATTACGTTTAAAATGATAAAAAACGATTTATTTTTAAGAGCATTAAAAGGAAAAACCGTAGAACGTCCACCTGTATGGATGATGCGCCAAGCTGGTCGTTACCTCCCAGAATTTATGGAAATTAAAGCCAAATATGATTTCTTTACACGATGTCAAACTCCAGAATTAGCAAGCGAGATTACTGTTCAGCCCATAAGAAGATACGGAATGGACGCTGCAATTTTATTTAGCGATATTTTAGTAATCCCTCAGGCAATGAACATTGAGGTTCAGATGAAACCAAATTTTGGTCCTTATCTACCAAGCCCTGTTCGTTCGCAAAGAGATGTTGACAACGTTATTGTTCCAGATGTTAAAGAAGCATTGAATTATGTTTATGAGGCTATAAAAGCCACAAAAGAAAAACTCAATAATGAGATACCATTAATAGGTTTTGCAGGTTCGCCATGGACTATTTTATGCTACTGTGTACAAGGGCAAGGCAGCAAAAATTTTGATAAGGCTAAAGAATTTTGCTTTACGAACCCAATAGCAGCACATGAGTTATTGCAAAAAATCACAGACACTACAGTTGCCTATTTAAAAGAAAAAGTAAAAGCTGGGTGTAATGCAGTACAAGTATTCGATTCTTGGGGAGGTATGCTGTCTCCTGTTGATTATCAAGAATTTTCATGGCAATACATTCAACAAATCATTGATGCATTAAAAGACGACACTCCTGTTATTGCCTTTGGTAAAGGGTGTTGGTTTGCATTAGGAGAAATGGCTAAATCAGGAGCATCAGCTCTTGGCGTTGATTGGACATGCTCTGCTAAAAATGCACGTTATTTAACTGGAGGAAACATTACACTACAAGGTAATTTTGATCCAACCCGATTATTCTCACCGCCTTCAGAAATCAAAAAAATGGTGCATCAGATGATTGATGATTTCGGAAAAGACAAGTATATTGTTAATTTAGGGCATGGAATCTTACCAAATATTCCGCTTGAAAACGCAAAAGCATTTATAGATGCTGTAAAAGAATACAAAACTTAAAATGGGTATACCTTTTCAGAAATTAGCAAAGCGATATGTTCTTTTAAAAAAGGGTTGGACACCACAACAAAACTTATTTTATGGGTTTCTTACTTATATCCTTTTAGGTGCTATTTTATTGTGTTTACCTTTTTTCCAAAAACAAAGTGCTCCTCTATTAGACCATTTATTTATTGCTACCTCTGCAGTTTCTACTACAGGCTTAGTGACTGTATCAATATTTGATACCTATAATTTTTTCGGTCAGTTTATCATTATGATATTAATTCAGCTTGGTGGTATTGGTTACCTAACCTTTACCACATTCATGTTATTATCTACAACTCGAAGAATGACGCTATGGCACAAAAAAATTCTATCGACAGAATTCACTTTACCAGTTACAATTAAAATCAAAGATTTTATAAAGTCTGTCATCCTATTTACACTCATCATGGAAACATTAGGTGCTATTCTTTTTTTTATAGCATTTAAAGGTGAAGGGATGAATACATTAGAGGCCATTTGGTCATCTGTTTTTCATAGTATAAGTACATTTTGTACTGCTGGCTTTAGTTTGTTTAACAACAGTTTTGTTGATTATGTAGATAATAGCTTTATAAACTTCATCATATCAATGTTAGCGATTTGTGGTTCATTAGGCTTTATTGTAATAACCGATTTCGGAATGATGATCAAAAACAAGGCACATAAACTGAGCTTTACGACTAAAATCATTTTTTATGGTTTTATAATCTTACTCACATTCGGCACCAGTTTCTTTTATTTTTTCGAGCCTACAATCACAACCCTAGATTATTCATCAAGGTTTTTAGCTGCCTTTTTTCAATGTATGACTGCAATGACTACAGTTGGGTTTAATACTATTGATTTTGGAGGCTTCTCTCAAGCTATGCTCATTATATGTGTTATCTTGATGTATGTTGGTGCATCTCCATCTGGAACAGCGGGAGGAATTAAGATCACCACACTTACTGCAGTATTCTCTATTATGAAAAGTAGATTACGAGGCAGTAAAAACATTACTTTTTTGGGGCGAATCATTCCATACGAACGCTTATACATTGCTACTTCGGCCTTTATTTTTTATACTACAATTATTGGGATAGGTACTTTTTTAATCACATTTGTTGATACGTTTGATTTTAAAGATATTTTATTTGAAGTAGCTTCAGCTTTAGGAACAGTAGGAATAAGTAGAGGGATCACAGGAGATTTATCACTATTTAGTAAAGGTGTTGTGATAATACTAATGTTCATAGGACGACTAGGTGTACTCACTTTTGGGCTTGCCATTTGGTCAAAAAACATAACCCAAGAAGAGCGTGAAGTTTTAAAAGAAGATATAGCAGTATAACTATGATAAAAAATATATTTAAAGGCATACAAGCTTATTCAGGAGCGTTGAGCTTGATTTCAAAGCTTAAGCTTTGGAAGTACTTTTTTATTCCAATAGCGATTAGTGTGATCACTGCTATCATTATTGGTTTGTCGGCTTATGGGCTTTCAGATAATATTGGTCGTTTTATTGCAAAAATTTGGGTTTGGGATTTTGGTAAAGAAACTTTTACAGCCATCTCAACACTTATTGGTGCTATTGTAGTCTTAGCTATAGGACTTATTTTGTATAAACATATCATCATGGCTTTGTCTGCGCCTTTTATGAGCCCTGTTTCTGAAAAGATAGAAGCTCATTTAATGGGTAAGGAATCACATGAACATAGAAATACGTCATTCAAAGAACAACTTTGGAGAGGTATTAGAATAAACATGCGAAACCTAGCAAAAGAATTATTGATTACCATCCCTATCTTGCTGCTTAAACTCATTCCTATTGTTAATATATTTTCTACTGTTTTACTTTTCTTAATTCAAGCCTATTATGCGGGCTTTGGTAATATGGATTACACATTAGAGCGCCACTTCAAATATAGAGATAGCATTCAATTTGTTAGAAAACATAAGGGGATAGCCATTGGTAATGGTATTGTATTTATACTGTTTTTACTGATTCCAGTTATAGGTGTTATTCTTGTTTTACCAATGAGTGTTACTGCAGCTTCACTAAAAACGGTTTCACTTTTAAAAGAAGAGCACTTGCTTTCAGAACAAAAAACTATAGCGTCATGATCACTCCATTTGATGGTTTTGAAATTAATCCAATCCATGAAGGCGATTCCTGGAAATTATGTGACTTTATAGTTTCAAATACCGATCGAATAAAGTTATATTTTCCTAAAACATTAGAGCAGAATTCCAATCCGTCTTTATCTCAACTCTATGTCCAGCAAAAAGTAAAAGAATTTAATCAAAAAGCGCTTTTTTTATTCACACTTAAACATTCTGAAACACGGCAACTCGCTGGACTTATATTCATTAAAAAATTAGATTGGCAAAAAAAACAAGGTGAATTTGCCTACTGTATAGACTATAACTTTACAGGGAGAAAGTTAGCTAGTAAGGCATTAAAAAACCTAATCCCTTATGCAATAGACCACTTAGGGTTAGAACGTTTTCAAATTATTGTACATAAAAGTAATCTCTTTAGTATTAACGTTGCTAAACGTTGTGGTTTTAAATGGCAAAAAACTGTTGAAAATGGTTTTATTTCATTAGGAAACCAACCCATAGATGTTGAATTATATGAATTACATAAAAACTAAATTTTGAAAGATAAATTCTTTAACTACATACAAGAGCTTCAAAATACCATTACTTCTAAATTAGAAGTAATTGATGGTAAAGCAAAATTCCAAGAAGATCTATGGAAACGACCTGAAGGTGGAGGTGGGCGAACTCGTGTTATTGAAAACGGGAATGTGTTTGAAAAAGGTGGTGTTAATATTTCTGGTGTTCATGGAAAGCTACCTAATAGTATGCAACAGTATTTTGGAGTTAAAGATGCCGATTTCTTTGCCTGTGGATTAAGCTTAGTTTTGCATCCAAAAAATCCAATGATTCCAACTGTTCATGCTAATTGGCGCTATTTTGAAATGTATGATCAAAATGGAACAATTGTAGACCAGTGGTTTGGTGGCGGACAAGATCTTACGCCTTATTATTTGTTTGAAGAAGATGCTAAACACTTTCACTTAACCTGCAAAACGGCGTGTGACAAACACAATCCAGAATTTTATCCAAAATACAAAGTGAGATGTGATGAATACTTTTACAATTCACATCGCAATGAAAGCAGAGGTATTGGTGGTTTGTTCTTTGATTATTGCAAAAAATCGGAAGACATGAGCATGCAAAACTGGTACGATTTTGTAACTGAAGTTGGAAATAGTTTTCTTGAAGCTTACGTTCCAATCGTTGAAAAACGAAAGAATTCAAACTATACTAAAACACAACGAAATTGGCAAGAAATTAGACGTGGTCGTTATGTCGAATTCAATTTAGTTCATGACAAAGGCACTCTATTTGGATTAAAGACCAATGGACGAATAGAAAGTATTTTGATGAGCCTACCTCCTCATGTACAATGGGTGTATGACCATCATCCTGAGCCTGGAAGCGAAGAGGAAAAATTAATTAAAGTATTACAACAACCAAAAAACTGGGTTTAATTATGTATCCATTAAGACGAAACCGAAGATTAAGAACTAACGGCGCTATTAGAAGCTTAGTTAGAGAAACCATCATCTCTCCAAACGATTTTTTAGTACCACTTTTTGTAGTAGAAGGCAAAGGCGTTAAAGAAGAGATTGAATCTATGCCAAATTACTTTCGCTACAGTTTGGATCTACTTGAACACGAGGTGAAAGAACTATGGAAACTTGGTTTAAAATCGGTATTATTATTTGTAAAAGTACCCGATAATTTAAAAGACAATAAAGGCGCTGAAGCTTTAAATCCTAACGGATTGATGCAACGCACCATTAAAACCGTAAAAAATGCTTGTCCAGATATGTTGGTCATGACAGATGTTGCTTTAGATCCTTATTCTACCCATGGTCATGATGGTATCGTTGAACATGGCAAAATAATTAACGATGCTACTTCAGATGTTTTAGCCGAAATGAGCCTCTCTCATGCCGAAGCTGGCGCCAACTTTGTAGCACCAAGTGATATGATGGATGGACGCATTTTGAACATTCGTGAAGCTTTAGAAGGGCATGGGTTTACAGATACAGGTATTATGAGTTATTCAGCTAAGTATGCCTCAGCATTTTATGGCCCTTTTCGTGATGCTTTAGATTCTGCACCTGTAGATTTAAAAGACATTCCAAAAGACAAAAGAACCTATCAAATGGATTTTGCCAATCGTTTTGAGGCTATTAAAGAAACTGAAATGGATATTGATGAAGGTGCAGATATTGTGATGATAAAACCTGGTCTATGTTATTTAGATATCGTTCGTGAAATTAAAAATGAGGTTGATGTACCTGTAGCCGTTTATCAAGTATCTGGCGAATATGCTATGCTTAAAGCTGCTGCCGAAAAAGGATGGCTAGATCATGATGCTGTAATGCTAGAACAAATAACGGCTATCAAACGTGCAGGTGCTAATATCATTGCAAGTTATTTTGCAAAAGATGTGGTCAAGCTATTATACTAATTAATGAAACGTTTAATCTACATTTCTAGTTTTATTATACTTTCAGGTTTAGGACTTTTGTTTTTAGTGTTCAATAAGCCCCAAAAATTACTTGGTTGCGGAGTAAAAAACGATACGTTTTTCTGTGGTACCCAAGCTTTTCATAACGAATCTTCTTCTGAAGGTAAAACAATATTCAATACCAATTGTGCCGCTTGTCATAAATTAGATAAAAAAATGACTGGTCCTTCACTTAGAGGTGTTTCTGAAACATACGACTCGTTAAGTCTATACAATTATATTCGTGGAAATAAACATGAAATTCAAAGTAAAGGTTATAATCAAACCTGTATAAGTTTTCCACAACTCACCGATAAAGACATTTCAGATTTATTATCTTATACCAATTAGTTTAATTTCAATAAATTTGTAGTTATAAACTCAAACCAATTCATGGGATTACTTATCTTTTACGCGCTCATTTCTATTTTCTTTTCATTTTTATGCTCTATTCTCGAAGCAGTTTTATTAAGTATAACACCAACATTTCTCAACGTAAAAAAAAGCGAAGGAAAAACTTATGCTGAAGATTTAGAAACTCTCAAAAAAGATGTAGATCGTCCATTAATTGCTATTCTAACACTCAATACCATTGCTCATACGGTTGGAGCTATTTTAGTTGGTGTACAGGCAAAAGTAGCCTATGCCGAACTTTATGGTAGTGAAAGTTACACTGTTTTTGGTCTTAGATTTACTGAAGATGTTATGGTTGGTGTGGTTTCTACCCTCATGACTATTTTGATTTTAGTTGCTTCTGAGATCATTCCTAAAACTATTGGTGCCACATACTGGAAACAACTGGCTAACTTTACTACCAAAGCATTGAATATCTTAATCTTTCCTTTAAAATGGACTGGCATTTTATGGATATTACAACTCACCACCAAACTTATCGGTGGTAAAGGTCACGGAAGTGTATTAAGCAGAGAAGGTTTCTTAGTCATGGCAGATATGGCTCATGAAGAGGGTGTGTTTCAAGAAAACGAGAGTAAAATCATTAAAAACCTACTGACCTTTAAGGAAGTATTTGCGAAAGATGTCATGACACCTCGAACGGTTATGAAAGCTGAAGACGAAAAAACTACCGTTGAAGCTTTCTTTAAAAAGAATATGAACCTTCGTTTCTCAAGAATTCCTATCTACTCTGGAAATCCTGACAACATTAAAGGGTTGGTGTTAAAAGATGAGGTCTTCAAAGAAATGGCTTTAGACAATGGCACAAAAAAGTTAGCTGAACTTAAACGACAAATCATTGTGGTTGAACGTAATTTGCCTATCCCAAAGTTATTTGAAAAATTAGTAGAAAGCAGAAACCATATGGCCCTTGTTGTTGATGAATATGGCTCAGTAAGTGGCTTAGTGACTATGGAAGATGTAATAGAAACACTTCTCGGTCTAGAGATCATGGATGAAAGCGATAATGTTTCTGACCTTCAATACATGGCTAGAAAAAGCTGGGAATCTAGAGCTAAAAAGCTTGGCATTCTTGAAGATGAATCTTCTGAAGATAATCAATAGAGTAATGGAGACATGCATCATTAAATCGCCTTTAGGTTTTACCAAAATAGTTGGTGATGAAAGTGGCATAGCAGAAGTAACCGTATTAAATTCTAAAGTTCAAACAACAGACATTATTCCTACCATACTTGAAGATTGTGTCACTCAACTTCAAGAATATTTTGATGGCTCTCGCAAAGAATTCGACTTAATCTTAAATGCAGAAGGCACGCCCTTTCAAAAAAGGGTTTGGAAACAATTAGAACAAATTCCATACGGAAAGACCTTATCTTATCTTGAACTCTCAAAACAATTAGGAGATGTAAAAGCTATTAGAGCTGTAGCTAATGCTAACGGCAAAAATCCTTTATGGATCATAGTGCCATGTCATCGGGTAATTGGTAGTGACGGAAGCTTAACAGGTTATGCTGGAGGACTTCATAGAAAACAATGGCTATTAGAACATGAAAGCCCTTACAAACAACAATCTTTGTTTTAATGTATAAAGTTATTACTCAATTTTTAAACCGCTTTTTTAAACCTGCAACCATTTATCGATACGGTTTTAATTGGTCTCCGATGTATAGACGCACTACAGCTAAAATTATTGAGGTCAGTGATGATTTGCACAAAGTAGTTATTAGCATGACTATTAATTGGAAAAATAAAAACTATGCAGGCTCTATATTTGGAGGTAGCATGTTAGCTGCAACTGACCCGATTTATATGATACAACTCATCCAAATTCTTGGAGATGATTATGTGGTTTGGGATAAAGCTGTTGAAGCTCGCTATAAAAGACCTGCAAAGAGTAGAATTTATGGGGAATTTATTTTTTCTCATGATGAAATTACTAAGATCAAAGAAAATGTTCGTAATAGAAATGAATTAGATATTGTCAAAACCATGAGTCTTGTTGATGACAAACAAAATATTATTGCTACTTTTAATAAAACGCTATATATCGCTGATAAAGCGTACTATAAGCAGAAAATAAAACAACGAAACTAGTTATCGATATTGATTTTATAGAAAATATTCTATAAATTTATATCTTTAGCTTAATATAGTTACCATTTTATGAAATACATTAAGTTCATCTCAGCCTTAATAGCAACTGTTGCTATATTTTATGTGTTAAATACCAAGCTTGGGAGTTTACCTCCTATTGGTAAATTTTTATCGCCATCAGAAGGGATCTGGCAAAATGAAGTCACAGAATCTACACAAGGTTCACTTCAAATAGAAGGTATAGAAGCTGATGTTATTGTACATTATGATGCACAACTCATACCGCATGTATTTGCTGAAAATGATTACGATTTATATAAAGCTCAAGGATATATCACTGCCAAACACAGGTTATGGCAAATGGAGTTTCAGACCTTTGCTGCTGCTGGAAGACTTTCTGAGATCATAGGAGAAAAAGCATTAAACTTTGATAGAACACAACGTAGGAAGGGAATGCTTTATGGTGCGGAAAACAGTTTAGACGTTATAAAGAAAGATCCAAAATCTCTTAAATATCTTGAAGCTTACAGTGATGGTGTTAACGCATACATTAACCAATTAATACCAGAAGATTATCCTGTTGAATATAAATTATTAGACTATCAACCAGAGGCATGGAATATTGATAAAACCATGCATTTATTAATGTATATGACAGATATGTTATGTGGTGGAGATAAAGATTTAGAGTATACAAATTTACTAAGGGAATTAGGCAAAGACCGCTTTGATATGTTATATCCAGATTTTTATGATTTTCATGAACCTGTTATTCCTTCAGAAACAGATTGGAGCTTTATTGATATTGAAAGAACTAAAAAACCTCAGAGTAAACAACCCTTAGATTCTTTGTCTTCGGTAATGGAAAAACCAGACGCTCAACTTGGTAGTAATAATTGGGCAGTAGGACCAGATAAATCTTACTCAGGCAACGCTATTTTAGCTAACGATCCTCATTTAGGATTAAAACTACCATCTATTTGGTTTGTAATGCAATTAAATTCTCCTAATCAAAATGTATTAGGCGCAACATTACCTGGAGCTTTAGGGATTATAATTGGTTTTAATGAAGATATTTCTTGGGGAGTTACAAACGCCACCAGAGACGTTAAAGATTGGTACAAAATAGAATTTGAAGACGAAACTAGAGCTAAGTACAAACATGGAAATGACTGGAAAAACACCAATCTTAAAGTTGAACATATAAAAATAAAAGGCAAAGAGACTTTTAAAGATTCTGTAATTTATACACATCATGGACCAGTAAGTTATGATCATACCTTTAAAAGCGATGATGAAAAAATGGGTTATGCCATGAAATGGGCTGGACACATTGGACATAACTTTACAAAGCTCTTTTTAAAACTTAATAGCGCTAAAAATTACAATGATTACAAAGACGCTATAGCAAATCATGTAGCTCCAGCTCAAAATTTTGTATTTGCCTCATCCGAAGGTGATATTGCACTTTGGGTTCAAGGACAATTTCCAAATAAATGGGAAGGACAAGGGAAATTTTTAATGGATGGAAGTAATCCAGATCATGATTGGCAAAGTTTTATTCCAAGAAAATTTAACGCGCATACTAAAAATCCTGAGCAAGGCTATGTGAGTTCTTCAAATCAGCACCCTACAGATTCGCTATATCCTTTTTATGTATTCAATGATAATTATGATGCCTATCGCACCAGAGTAATTAATGATTTTTTTAGATCTAAGGATAAATTCAATATTCAAGATTTTAAAGACTTACAAAATAATAATCTTAATAAGAAAGCTTCAGATTTGTTACCATATATGTTTAAGCACATGGATACATCTAATTTAACTACTGAAGAACAAGAGCTTCTTTCTACTATTAAAGCTTGGAACTTTTACAGTGATACTGAAAAGTTAGCGCCAAGTATTTGGGATTCATGGTGGAATAATTTATATGCATTAATCTGGGATGAATATGACCAAAAAGAAGATCTGGTGTTAATTAAACCTACATCATATGATGCCATTACTCTGTTGAAAAATAGGCCTAATGATTCATTTATGGATATCTTGGATACTCCTGAAAAAGAAACATCGCATGATTTATTTTTGATTGCCTTTAAAGCTGCTGCAAAAGAATTGACAGACTGGAAAACTAAAAATGGAAATTATAGTTGGCAATATTACAAAGGAACTTATGTTGGTCATTTATTACAATCGTTACCAGCTTTTTCTAGGTTTGATTTGCCTATTGGAGGCGATAAAGAAATAGTAAATGCAGCTGGTGAGAACTTTGGGCCTTCTTGGCGAATGATTGTTGAAATGTCCTCTCCCCCTAAAGCTTATGGCATTTATCCAGGTGGTCAATCTGGAAATCCGGGTAGTATTTATTACGATAATTTTATAGACGATTGGGCTGTTGGAAACTACTATAATCTTTTATTTATGCAGGACCAAAACCATACCGAAAAAATCATATCAACACAAACCCTAACACCAAAACAATGAAAAAAAATCTAACAAATTTTATTGCAACTATATTTATTGCATTGTTATTATCACAAATTCTACCTTGGTGGTCTATTATGTTGGCTGCATTTTTAACTGCCATCGTTTTTCCTTTAAAAAAAAGCGCTGTTTTTTTTATTCCTTTTATAGCTATCGCTTTGTTTTGGATGATTTATGCGTTTTGGTTGAGTAGCACAAATGATTTTACACTAGCAAAAAAAATAGCTGTTTTATTCCCTTTAGAAGGAAATCCATATCTACTTATTTTAATTACAGGAGTTATTGGTGGACTAGCTGCAGGAATTGCTGCAATTTTTGGAAAACAATGTGCTTCACTTGTAAAATCATCAAAAGCGTAACTTATGATTTCTAAGCTTAATTTAGAACATATTTTATTTCTAGATATTGAAACTGTTCCAGAAACAGAACATTTTTCAGATCTAGATAATACAAAGCAGCAACTTTGGGAACTTAAAACACAATATCAAAGACGAGATGAGTTTACATCTGAAGAATTCTATGATCGTGCTGGTATTTGGGCAGAGTTTGGGAAAATCATATGTATTTCTGTAGGTTACTTTACATATAAAGGCGAAATAAGAGCGTTCAGAGTAACTTCTTTTTACGGAGATGAGGTTAAAATCCTTAAAGACTTTAAAAACCTTTTGATTTCTCATTTTAGCCAAACCAAACATTTACTTTGCGCACATAATGGCAAAGAATTTGATTTTCCTTATATCGCTAGGCGAATGATCATTAATCATATTGAATTGCCTTATAAACTAAATCTTTTTGGAAAAAAACCATGGGAAGTTCCTCATTTAGACACGCTTGACCTTTGGAAATTTGGAGATTATAAGTCTTATACATCCTTGAAGTTATTAACCAATGTTTTAGGTATTCCTTCTCCTAAAGATGATATTGATGGTAGTGAAGTTTACAATGTATACTATAAAGAGAACAATATAGATCGCATCATAACCTATTGCGAAAAAGATACGATTGCTGTAGCTCAAATCTTTTTAAGATTACGAGGTGATAAGTTGCTTCATGACAATGAAATTATACATATTTGATCTACTCGATAAATACATAATGAAAAAAGCCCAGACATTACATCTGGACTTTGTTTATTAACTACTATTTAAATTATTGTTTGATAAATCGCTTAATAAAGGTTTTACCTTCAGTTGTAAACTTAATTTGATAAATCGCTCCATCTAAGTTACTGACATCTATAGTATTGTTTTTAAGGATTCCTTTTGCAACAATTTGACCAACCGTATTATATACTTCATATGTTACATCCTTATACGTTGTAACAACATGCAAGCTGTTTCCTTTTACAGGATTTGGATACAACTTTATCTCTTTAATAACATTAGTAGTATCATCAATTAATTCTGGTCTAGCTGTTTCTCCTTTGGATTGAGCTGAAATGAGCCTAATATTATCTATTGCAATATCTGCTTGCCATGTACTACCTGTTATTCTGTTAAAACGCAATTGAACACTTCCGCCTGCATATGCAGATAAGTTAATATTAGCTGTCTGCCATGAATTACCAAGATTCCCAGAACTATTCCATATAGAAATCCAACTTGTGCCATTATCATTACTTGCTTCTAAATCTATAGTTCCCATATTAGAAGAACCAAATTGATGATAATCAAAGCTAAAACTAGCCGAGGTTTGACTACTTAAATCAAAACATGGTGAATTAATAATAGCTTGTTTATTTGGATATCCTGTGCCATTTACCGAGGCTTCTACATAAATGTAAAAGCTTCCTTCATTAGCACTTGATGGCCCTGTTCCATTTGATGGTGTTCCGTTAGCATCTCTAGTCCAATTGATATCATCTGCTCCAGACTGAGTCCAACCCCCTAAAGACGATTCAAAACCTTCAGTATATGGGAAAGTAGAAATTCCTCCTGAACAACCTTCAACAACTATTTCTCCTTCTACTAAACTCAAATCATCAATAGCAATATCTGCTTGCCATGTGCTTCCAGTAATTCTATTAAAGCGTAATTGAACGCTTCCTCCAACATAAGCATCTAAATTTATATTTGCTGTTTGCCACGAGTTTCCTAAATTACCTGAACTATTCCAGATAGAAGTCCAGCTAACACCATCATCATCACTTATTTCTAAATCTATAGTTCCCATATCAGAAGCTCCAAATTGGTGATATTTGAATGTGAACGTAGCTTCAGATAGAGCTGATAAATTGAAACATGGCGAATTTAATATGGCTTGTTTATTTGGATAGCCAGTTCCATTTACTGAAGCTTCTACATACGCATAGAACGTGCCTTCAAATGCGCTAGATGGCCCAGTACCATTAGATGGTGTGCCGTTTGCATTTCTGGTCCAATTAATATCATCTGCTCCAGATTGAGTCCAAGCACCTAAAGACGATTCAAACCCTTCAGCATATGGGAAAGTAGAAATTCCTCCCGAGCATCCTGTTGATGATTCAGAAACATTAACTATTCTTAAAACTTGTATAGCATTATTTCCAGCTGAATCACTTACATCATAAGTTACATTATATATTCCGGCTACAGATGTATTAACAGAGCCTCCAATAACAATATTAGAGGTTATATCGCCATCGATATTATCTGTGGCTGTAGCGCCTTGTTCACTATAATTTTCCCCTATATTCAAACTAATTGTTGAAGCTCCAATTAAAGTAATAATAGGTGCAGTAGTATCAGGATTTATAGTAACTGCTCTCGTAATTTCAGCCGCAGAATTTCCAGCAGCATCACTTACATTGTAAGTTACTACATAAGTACCTGGCAAACTTGTATTTACTGTATCTCCACCAACAACAATACTTGATGTAATATCGCCATCGATATTATCAGTTGCAGTTGCTCCTTGATCTGTATAGGATGCTCCAAGTTCTAAATTAATAGTTGACGATCCAATAAGTGTAATTATAGGTGGAGTAGTATCTGGAATCACATTGACTGTTCGCGTAACCTCAACAGCAGCATTTCCAGCAGCATCACTTACATTATAAGTTACGACATACGTACCTGGTAAACTTGTATTTACTGTATCTCCTCCAATAACAATACTAGAAGTTAGGTTACCATCGATATTATCGGTTGCTGTAGCTCCTAATTCTGTATACGTTTCTCCTACGTTTAAATTAACAGTTGAACTGCCATTTAATGTAATTACTGGAGCTTCGACATCTGGACCAGACCCTTCTATAACAACAGTGTAATCTTCAACTTCTCCATAGGTGAAATTATCACAAGGCCCTGGTACTTGATTATATCGCATAGTTACTCTCATTCTAGTCGCATTTTCTACTGCACTAGATGGGATTGTGAAACTTCCACTTACTGGTGTTTCTTGAGTATTACCTTGTGTAAACACCAACTCATTAGCATCATTAAAATCACCATCTCTATTATAATCAATCCAAACGCCATATGCTTCATTGTAAATAGTGCCTGTCCATGTTGGGGTTACGGTAATGGTATATTGTGTATCCTTAGTTAGTGTAGTTGAAATTCCTGTAAAATCAGAATAAAACTGAGGTCCAGAACTATTATCAATTGTATTCAATTGTACTCTACTGATGTATTCATCATTTGTATTTGTACTAGCAGAATTACAATAATTCAACTGAACATCTGTAGTAGTGAAATTTATCGAATTACTGTACGCAGAGTTACTTCCACCAGAACATTTACTTCTTACTTGTGCTTCATATTGAGTTAAAGCTGTTAAACCTGTAAGGTTAGATGAAGTTCCGGTGACCGAAGTTGTAATCCAACTTGGTGCGCCTACTTCTCTATATCTTAAATCGTATGTTGCTCCTGGAACAGCAGTCCAGTTCAAGGTTGCAGAAGTAGTAACTACATTAGATGCAGCTAAACCGGAAGGAACATCCGCATTACAAACAACTGGTGCTCCAATGGTAAAATTAGCGTTTGAAATATCAAAAAAGATATTATTGCTGCCTTTAACCATAACTCTATTCTGATTGCCTTGATTATTAGGCACTATGATATCGTGAGAGCCATCATTAGTTACTCCAGATGCTAAGATTATAGGATACGTATTACCTCCATCTGTTGATAAGAAGATATCTACATTAGCAGCATTAATTCCGTTACCAGTAGTTCCTGCTACATCCCAGGTTACCGTTTGTGTGGTTCCAGCATCCAAAGTTACATTTGTATTTGGTGAATTCACAACAAATGGACCTGCAGTTCCATTTACAGTGACACGCATATCGTCACTATTGTTTGTAGCTCCTCCTGCTCTATTGTCGCGAACAGTTAATCTAAAATTCAAATTACGTGCAACATTAGGTATTGCTTCCCATTGCCAAGAAGTTGCTCCTGTTTTAATTGTAGCTAACCTTGGAAAGTAGCGTTTTGTATCTGTAGATGGATTAAAGGATCTAAATGCAACTCCGCTAGAGGCATTTACGCTTGGAAAAGTACTTGATGCATTATTTTCATCAATTTGTTCCCAACAATAGGTAAGTACATCACCGCCATCAGCATCAGTAGCAGTTCCGTCAAGAACAAATGGTGTTCCTCTAGGTATTGTATAATTACTTCCAGCATCCACTACGGGAACAGCGTTTCCTGTATTAGTGTTGGTTTGGCAACTAGTTGTTTTAATATAATCTGTGACTTGTTCTACAGAAATAGCATGAAAATAAGGATCTACATTTGGTTGTACATCTGTATTTCCAGTAATCCCAGCATAACTCATAATGGTAGAACCACTTCCAGGTTCCATTTGAACATTAGTGCCTTCATTTCCTCCATGAGTCCAAGTATGATTGGCGCCAAATTGATGTCCCATTTCGTGAGCAACATAATCTACATCAAAAAAGTCTCCTTCAGGAATTGTTGCTGAAGTCCAACCGCTACCTTTTTGATTGTTTACACAAACACAACCTATACAACCTGCATTACCATTGTTTTGTAAATTGGCAAATAAGTGTCCAATATCATAATTTGATTCTCCTATAACACTTGTGAGCGTTGATTGTAATTGACTATTAAAACCCGAACTCGTATTACCATAAGGGTCACTTCCTGAGTTTGTATAAATAACATTATCAGTATTATTGATTAATACCATGGTTACATTAAAATCTGTTTCAAAAATACTATTTACACGAGTCATTGTAGCATTGATTGCAGCCAAAGCTAATGCTTTTGTGCCTCCGTGATATGATGTATATTCTCCTGTTGTTGAAACTGCCAATCTATAAGTTCTTAGTATACTATCATCTGCATTTCTATAAGTATTTCCACTGTTTGAATTGATTAGATTATTCATACTTTCAGTTACTGAACATTCGAAATCATCATTAAAATTGTTTCGATTTGATCTAGAGAAAACTGTATAGATCAAATCATCTTCAGATATAGCTTCAATAAACGACGCTTCTTGATTTGTGGATAACTTCATACTTTGAAATCCAAGTGGAGATAGGCTAAACCTAATTATTGAAGTTGGATCGTCTAGGCCTTGACCAGCATAAGACTTAATTTCTGGATATCTGGCTGAGAGTTCAGAATCTAGTACTGAAGCTTCAACTATTTTGAATCGTTCAAACTTGCCATCAGCATTTGGAAATGATAAAATGACATTTGAGTCTGAACCACGCTGAGGCGTGTTTATCAAGGCTTGACGTAATGCTTGAATGTTTAAAACAAATGTGTGTGTTGTTGGTAAATTCTGTTTACTGAATTTAACTTTTGTGTCGTTTTTAATTGATTGTCTGTTCCAAAGTGAGTTACTTTGCGACATAACAACATTTGCACTCATCAATGCGATGAGCAATACTAATCTAATTTTCATTTTAGAGGGGTTGTAATGGTTAATTAATAGCTTAAAAAATCTAAATCAAAATATGTATTTTTTTCAAAGAAAATATCAAATTGTTGATAAGTTCGCATCTAAAATGCCATATTTACGGTTTTTCCGTATCATTTTTGAAGAAAATTACTACATTTACAAATGAAAAAGCAATTCTTACTAGACGTAAAAGATCTTTCTATTTCGTTTTTTTCAGAAGGAAAAGAACGTGAAATCATACATGATATTTCTTATCACTTGAACACAAACGAAATTCTTGGAATAGTTGGCGAATCTGGATCTGGAAAATCTATTTCTTCTCTTGCGATTTTGGGTTTGCTTCCAAAGAACATCTCTAAAATTACAGAAGGGACAATCACATTTTTAGATAAGGAGCTTACAACGATTAGTAACAAACAGTTTCAAAATATTCGGGGCAATGATATTGCAGTCATATTTCAAGAACCTATGAGTTCTTTAAATCCATCTATGACTTGTGGTAAGCAGGTTACTGAAATACTATTACAACACACGAAACTAAATAAAAGTGAAGCAAAAGCAGAGGCTTTATCATTATTTGAAAAAGTAAAGTTACCATTACCTATACGAGTATTTGATGCTTATCCACATGAGATTTCAGGTGGACAAAAACAACGTGTAATGATTGCCATGGCAATAGCATGTAAGCCTAAACTTTTAATTGCAGACGAACCAACTACAGCATTAGATGTTACAGTGCAAAAAGAGATCATCCAGTTACTAAAAACACTTCAGTTTGAAGAAGGCATGAGTATTATTTTCATATCTCACGATTTGGCATTGGTTTCTGAAATTGCAAATCGTATCTTAGTCATGTATCAAGGAGAAATAGTTGAGCAAGGTATTGTATCATCTATCTTTAACGACCCAAAACACATCTATACTAAAGCTTTGTTGAGTTCAAAGCCTTCACTAGATATTAGGTTAAAACGATTACCTACCGTTAAAGATTTTATTGAAAAGAAACCAAACAGCACAACTATCACAAAAGCACAACGTGAAGAGAAGCATACTATCCTATACAGCAAGCCTCCAATACTAGAAGTTAAAAATCTTGAAAAAGAATATTTTTCAAAATCAGGATGGTTTTCGAAACCTGAATCTTTTAAAGCTGTTAATCAAGTGAATTTTAAGCTTTATGAAGGAGAAACTTTAGGTTTAGTAGGAGAATCTGGTTGTGGGAAATCTACATTATCAAACGCTATTCTTTTGCTAGATAAACCCACATCTGGACAAATAATTTATAATGGTTTAGATATTACTAAACTTAATACACCTCAAATTCGTAATCTCAGAAAAGATATTCAAATTATTTTTCAAGACCCTTATGCTTCATTGAATCCAAGAGTTTCCATTGGAAAAGCAATTATGGAGCCGATGAAAGTTCATCATATTGGGGCCTCGGACGATGAAAGAAAAGAAAAGGTTGTGGGGTTATTGGAAAAAGTGGGTTTAGACAGTGATTGTTTTAACCGTTATCCACATGAGTTTTCTGGAGGCCAACGCCAGCGCATAGGCATTGCAAGGGCAATAGCTTTAGAACCTAAACTAATTATTTGTGATGAGTCTGTATCTGCATTAGATATTTCTGTTCAAGCTCAAGTGCTAAATTTACTTAATGACTTAAAAGATAATTTTGGGTTTACGTACATATTTATATCTCACGATTTGGCAGTCGTAAAATATATGTCTGATCAATTGTTAGTTATGAACCAAGGAAAAATAGAAGAAATAGGTGATGCAGATACAATATATAATAATCCGAACAAAGCTTATACTAAAAAACTTATTCATGCTATTCCGAAAGGATTATAGCATGAATATTTTTTTAGTTAGGGTTAAGATATTTTTGAGCAATCTTAAAGTGTTTTGAAAACCAGAAAAAAACTTGTTTTCAAAAAAAGTAGGTTTTGGTAGATGTGGGGCAAAAAAAGTCATAAGTTAAAATTCATGATAGATTTGGGGCAAATCATAAAATTAGGTTTATGGTAAATTTGGTTAATTAGGTTTCTTTCGATTTGGTTTAGCTAATATGAAGCTTTTTTTTAGTCAATCAGTTAAAATACATAATAAATCGATGAAATACATTAAATTTTAACATTTAACATGTGTTTAACAGATTTTTCTTACAAATTATATAACTCTTTAAATTTTCAGAAATAAAAAACCACTTAGAAAAGTGGTTTTATTTTTTTGATAATTATCTATAATTTCATTTCTGGAATCTCACCTTCAATAATCAAATGACCTTCGGTTGCATTTTTAACCTCCTCTATGCTAACACCTGGAGCCCTTTCTAATAACTTAAACCCAGAATCAGTAATTTCAATAACAGCTAAATTTGTTACTATTTTTTTAACACAGCCAACTCCAGTTAGTGGTAGTGAGCAAGCTTTTAAAAGTTTTGAAGCTCCTGCTCTGTTTGTATGCATCATTGCAACGATAATATTTTCTGCACTGGCAACAAGATCCATTGCACCTCCCATACCTTTGACCATTTTTCCAGGAATTTTCCAATTAGCTATATCGCCATTTTCAGCAACTTCCATAGCACCTAATATGGTCAAATCAACATGTTGACCTCTTATCATAGAAAAACTAGTTGCTGAATCAAAAAAACTTGCTCCTGGTAAAGTCGTAATCGTTTGTTTTCCTGCATTGATGATATCTGCATCTTCTTCACCTTCGAATGGAAAAGGGCCCATACCGAGTACGCCATTTTCACTTTGAAACTCCACTTCAATATCATCGCGTACATAATTAGCCACCAAAGTAGGTATTCCTATACCTAAGTTTACGTAATAGCCATCTTGAACCTCTCTAGCAATACGTTTTGCAATTCCATTTTTGTCTAACATAATTAATCTCTTTGTCTTACAGTTCGTTGTTCAATTCGTTTTTCATAATGTGCTCCTTTAAATATTCGCTGAACAAAAATACCTGGAATATGAATTTGATTCGGGTCTAGTTCGCCAACAGGAACCAATTCTTCTACCTCAGCAACAGTAACATTAGCCGCACCACACATATTGGGATTAAAGTTTCTAGCTGTACCTTTAAAAATTAAATTCCCAGCTAAGTCTCCTTTCCATGCTTTTACGAATGCGTAATCTGCTTTAAAAGCGTGTTCAAGCACATACATTTTACCGTCAAATTCTCGTGTTTCTTTTCCTTGAGCAACCTCAGTACCATAACCAGCTGGTGTGTAGATAGCTGGAAAACCTGCTTGAGCTGCTCGACAGCGCTCGGCTAATGTGCCTTGAGGAATAAGCTCAACTTCTAGCTCACCAGATAACATTTGTCTCTCAAATTCATCATTTTCGCCAACATAAGAAGATACCATTTTTTTTATCTGCTTTTTTTGAAGTAATAACCCTAATCCAAAATCGTCTACGCCTGCATTATTTGATATACATGTCACTTCTTTTACATTCAATCTCACTAATTCAGCTATGGCATTTTCTGGAATACCTGACAAACCAAAACCGCCTAACATAAACGTCATTCCATCTTTCACACCTTGCAAAGCTTCAGTAACATTTGCTACTTTTTTATTAATCATTGTCATTAAATTTTGATATCGAAAAGTACAAAATAAAAAAGCCATTCTAAAATGAATGGCTTCTGTTTTTATACCTTATTTAAAATACTCGCATTTAAAAATCTAGCACATCTTTTAACTTATCTACTGGGTCGGTATCAGCATTATCTTCTGCTCTTAATTTACTACAATCTACTTCAATTGTTAAATTCTGAGGTTTTTCAAATTCCTCTTTAGATATATTTAAATCAGTATCTTCATAACATGCTTTCATATATAAAGCCCAAATCGGCAATGCCATTGAAGCTCCTTGTCCATAAGTGATACTACTAAAATGGGCTGCTCTATCTTCAGCGCCAACCCAAACACCAGTTACTAAATTTGGAACCATACCCATAAACCATCCATCACTTTGGTTTTGAGTTGTACCTGTTTTTCCTGCAATTGGATTTGTAAGTTCGTAAGGATAGCCCGTTATTATTTCTTTATATACTGGCTGTTTAGATGCCCAACTGTGACGTAATCTTTGTCCAGATCCACTTTGAGTAACGCCTTCCATTAAATTTATAGTGGTATAAGCAACCTCATCGCTAAGCACATCTCTACTTTCTGGAGTGAATTGATATAAGACTGTTCCATTCTTATCTTCAATACGTGTAACCATCACTGGTTTGTTATACACCCCTTTATTAGCAAAAGTAGCGTATGCAGCTACCATTTCGTAAACACTTAAATCTGGTGTTCCAAGAGATATAGCAGGAACAGGTGGAATATTTGATTCTACACCCAATCCTTTAGCCATATCAATCACTGGCTGAGGACCAACTTTATCCATAAGTCGAGCTGTAATTGTATTGACTGAATTAGCTAAAGCAGCTTTTAAGGTTAAGAAGCCATCATAACGTCCATCTGAGTTTTTCGTGGTCCAAGGTTCAGGGTTACCATACTTATTGGCCTCAATAGTAATTTGTTGTCTTGGTAAAGTATCACATGGCGAAAGGTGCAATTGATCTATTGCAGTGGCATAAACAAATGGTTTGAACGTTGACCCAACCTGTCGCTTTCCTTGTTTAACATGGTCATACTGAAAGTGTCTGTAGTTCATGCCTCCAACCCAAGCCTTAACATGTCCAGTTTTTGGATCCATAGACATCATTCCTGGATGCAAGAATGATTTATAGTAACGCATAGAGTCTATAGGCTTCATAACTGTGTCTATTTCTGTGGCTTGACCGTTTTCCCAAGCAAACACACTCATTTGAGTAGGTTTATTGAATGAATCTTCAATTTCTTTTTCCGATTTACCTTGACTTTTAAGAACTCTCCAGCGTTCAGATCTTCGCATTGAGGTTCTCATCAAAGCTTTAATTTCGTTTGCATCTAGTTCTAAAAATGGTGCCGTTTTATTTCTGTCAGGTGTATTTTGATGATCAAACTCTGCTTGCAGTCTTGGCATGTGCCTTTGTACAGCTGCCTCAGCATATTTTTGCATTCTAGAGTCTATGGTGGTATAAATTTTTAATCCGTCGTTGTATAAATTGTATTTTTCTCCATCAGGTTTTGGATTATTATCTATCCAGTCTTTCATAAAACCATCAAGATAAGCTCTAAAATATGTTGCTATTCCTTCACGGTGTGACTCGGGTGAATAATTCAAATCTAACTCGGTGTTTTGAAGAGAATCTTTTTGAGCTTCAGTAATGAACTCATACTTTTCCATTTGACTAAATACAACATTTCTTCTGTTTTTAGTACCAACAGGATTTCTATGTGGTCTTGGGTTGTACAATGAAGAGTTTTTAAACATACCAACCAACATTGCTGATTCTTTCACATCTAATTCTTTAGGCTCTTTCCCAAAATAAATTCTTGCTGCGCTTCTAATACCATCTGCATTGTTTCCAAAGTCATAAATATTGAAGTACATTGCTATAATTTCTTCTTTGGTATATTGTCTTTCTAATCGTATTGCAATAACCCATTCTCTAACTTTTTGAAATAACCGTTGTAATTTGTTAGATGATACTTGCTTGGTGAATAATTGTTTAGCTAATTGTTGAGAAATGGTACTAGCACCTCCTCCACTGCCTAATTTCACGACAGCTCTTAGTGTTCCTCTTGCATCAATGCCAGCATGATCGTAATATCTGATATCTTCGGTAGCAACTAATGCATCTACTAAGTGTTTGGGAAGTTCACTATAATCAACAGGTGTTCGGTTGTCATTTAGATAAAATTTTCCGAGCGTTTTATTATCTGAAGAAATAATTTCTGTAGCCAAATGCGTTTTTGGGTTTTCTAAAATAGTATGGTCTGGCATTTCACCTAAAAATCCCCATGACGCTAATAGAAACATTAAGACAAATAGCAAGACGCCTCCAGAGAACGTCATCCAAAACCAACGAATATATTTTGAAAAATCTTCAGTTTTAGCTGAAGTAGATTTTTTTTTAACTGTTTTTTTTGCCATAATCAATTTGTATTACCTCGCTCAACTCTAAACCCAATATCGGTTATCCCTTCTAAATTTAAAACTCCATTAACTTCTCCATTCTTTCTCATAGCGTGTTGAATATTAACTTCATACGTTCCAGATTCATCAAAAACAAAAGGGGTTTCATTGCCCTTATACCATAATTTGTTTTCTTTTAAATCTGTAAAACCTGTACCTAAAAAAGTTCCGTCAGGCTCTGTCATTCTATACTCTAACGTATCCTTGATGGTTTTACCATTTGGATAGTTCAACTCAACAATTAAATATAAGTTACTGTATTTAAAATCATTTGTATTTCTCAAGTTTACAAACAAATTATAGTTGTTAATTGTGTCTGGAGGAGAAACTTTAAATGAAACTATAGAATCTTTATGCCATTTATCTGGTACAGACTTGTACACATCAAAAACATGATTGGAATCACAAGAGACACCAATAAAAAACAATAAAAAAACAATACAATAACTACTTCTTTGCATTATTATGAGGCTTATGACGTCGTCTTTGTTTCCCTTTATTATTTCTACGTTTATTTTTTCGTTTTGGACTATCAAAACGTGTTAAGCTGTCTTGACCAACAACGTTTTCAAATTCGGTTTTAGTATCTTCAACAAGTAATGATGCATATTCTTCAAGGCTAGCCACTTTTTCTTTGGCTTTATTTTTTTCAATGATTTCTGCAACCTGATCTGTAGTTAATACATGCCAATTCATCCACTCACCTTCGTAAGCATACCAAAGATGACCTTTAAAAATATCGGTTTTTTGGCATACGGCTGTTCCTTTTTCTGTGTATAATTTAGTATCATTTTTAGGAAAGGCTTTCAAAGCGTCTAAGTAGGCATCTAACTCATAATTTAAACAGCATTTTAGTTTTCCGCACTGACCTGCAAGTTTAAGTGGGTTTAAAGATAACTGCTGGTATCTCGCTGCCGATGTACTTACAGACCTAAAGTCGGTTAGCCAGGTTGAACAACACAACTCTCGACCACAAGAACCAATACCTCCTAATCTAGCAGCTTCTTGACGAAAACCAACTTGTTTCATTTCAATTCGTGTTCTAAACTCACGTGCAAAGACTTTAATAAGCTCTCTAAAATCTACGCGTTCTTCGGCTGTATAATAAAATGTAGCTTTACTTGCATCACCTTGATATTCAATATCAGAAATTTTCATTTTTAGCTTGAGGTCTATTGCAAATTGACGAGCTTTGACTTTCATAGGCTCCTCTTTGTCTCTTGCAGCAGACCAAATATCTATATCCTTTTGCGATGCTTTTCTATAGATCTTTAAGACATTTTCTTCGTCATTTATGTCTATTTTTTTTCGTTTCATTTGAACTCTTACTAATTCTCCTGTAAGAGTGACCATTCCAATATCGTGACCAGACTTTGCTTGAGTAGCAACGATATCGCCAATACTAAGAGTTAGGTTTTCAGTATTCTTGTAGTATTGTTTTCTTCCGTTCTTAAAACGCACCTCAACACCAACAAAAGGTTCTTCACCCTGAGGTAGTGACATGTTAGCCAACCAATCAAAAACAGTGAGTTTATTGCAGCTATCTGTACCGCATGTTCCATTGTTCTTACATCCTTTTGGCTGTCCGTCTTTTCCAGTTGAGCAACTGTTACAACTCATAAAATTTTATATAATAGATTCTGAAAGAAAGCTTTCAGAAGGCGATTAAAACTAATTTTAAGTAAAGATTTTCCTTACCAATTACATTCAAAACGTAAAGATAAGATTATTTATTCAGTAAACTAAAATGAAATATTTATTGAAATTATAAACACCATTTTATAGCTTTTCTCCCATATTTATATCGCTATTTTAATAAATCAACCAAATTCAATCTCGTAGTTCAACCTGTTAGATAGCGATTTGAGTTCTGCTTTAGATCTAAATATATTTGAGAATAACGTTTGGCTCCATTTTATTTTTCTAGAATATTCATTAAAGCTTTCTTCTCTCCAGTTGAAACCTTGTTTCCAAAACTTATTTGGAGATATGTAGCAAAACGTATACTCGAATATAAAACTAGATTGATTTTCTGTCTTTAAATCTGATATTGAACTAGGAGCCATTAATATGATTCCATTATTTTTACAGGTTGCTCTAGTAGAATCAATAAGTTTAGGGTAGTCCTCTTCTAATGTTGAAATATCAAAATCGTTATACTCTGTATTTCCAATCTTTTGAATAGGACGAATTTGAAGAATATCAAAGGCTTTAGCATCGAAATGGTCAAAAAAATCATTCAATTCATAAAAATTGTCTTTATTAAAGGTGTAATTGATTCTAACCTTAAAGTCATAATTTGCTTTTAATTTAGCAAAAGCTTTGAATGCATTTTGGAATTTTTCATAACTGGCTTTCTTCATAAAGCTCTCATAGCTTTCTTTTGTGACGCCATGAAGAGAAATTGTAAACTCATTTAATCCAGCTTTTAATAGTGCTTCAATTTTTTCTTCAGTTAATAAATTAGCATTGGTTGTTATTGAAATATAAGGCACATTATATTGCTTCCCTAATTCAACTATCCTTACTAGGTTTTTATACAATGTCGGCTCTGTACCACAACCTATTTGTAGCTTTAATGCTCTTTTAAAGATCGTTTTTGCTACTAAGTTTAAATCCTCATCTTTAAATTGCCCTTTAAGTGTTTTTAAATAATCGGCATCAGTGAAATAGCACATTTTACACCGTAAATTACACGCCATGACTGGATCAAGGTTTACTGCCAAATATCGTTTATTAAACTTATGAAGTAAATAAAGCGCTAAGAATTTAATTCTGTGGCTTTTAATTTTTCTATTAAGTTTTAAAAGTTTATAGACGTTCATTTACGCTTTTTTCTGAAAGGTATCAAATATATTCCTTAAATCTTTTTTATATGGTAAATGATCTGCTCTTCCTTTTTTAAAGATATCGTTACTATTGCCTTGACCTTTACGTAATGCTTTTTGTTGGTCATAAGGTAGCCTGTTAATTTCCATACAACTTGAAGAACAGCAGTTCTCCATTTTTTCTTTACAATCGTCGCATTGAATAAACAACAAGTGACATGCTTCATTGGCACAGTTTGTATGCATATCTGCAGGTTGACCGCATTGGTGACAATTAGCAATAATGTCATCTGAAATACGCTCTGAACGTCGTTGATCAAAAACAAAGTTTTTTCCTAAAAACTTATTTTCTAATCTATTGGCTTCTATTTGCCTTACATAGTTTATAATACCACCTTCTAGTTGGTATACATTCTTAAACCCTTTGTGTTTATAGTATGCGCTTGCCTTCTCGCATCTAATACCTCCAGTACAATACATTACCAGATTTTTATCTTCCTTGTGTGCTTTTAAATCTGCTTCAATAAGATCTAAAGACTCTCTAAAAGTATCAACGTCTGGTGTTATTGCATTTTTAAAATGACCTATTTCACTTTCGTAATGATTTCGCATATCTACCAATACCGTATTAGGATCTTCAATGAGCTCATTGAACTTTTCTGCATCAACATGAACTCCTTTATCAGTTACATCAAAAGTGTCGTCATTTAAGCCATCAGCAACTATCTTCTGCCGAACTTTGACCTTCAATTTCAAAAAAGCAAAATTATCATGCTCTACAGCAATATTCAACCTTACATTTTCTAAAAAAGTAATCGTATCTAGGTGCATCTTAAAGTTTTGAAAGTTGTCTGCAGGCACAGAAAGTTGAGCATTAATGCCTTCATTGGCTACATATATTCTACCTAAAACATCAAGCTCATTCCAAGCAATAAACATATGGTTTCTAAAAATTTCGACATTGCCAATTTTGGCATACTTGTAGAAAGAGATCGTCAAGCGGTCTTTTCCCGCTTTCTCAATAAGCTCAGCTCTTTCTTTAGCACTTAAGTTATTGTACAGTTGCATGCTATACTAATTTTTTTGTGTGTTAAGAAATTGAGCTGCAAAGATATAAAAAGTATCGAGTAAACAATGATTGGATTGATGGTAACAAAAAAGCTCTATGGAAACACCACAGAGCTTTTTTCAGACTAACTCGTTATTAATATTTTTAATTTATTCTTAAAAATATCTTCCGAGTTAGCCTCCATCGGCTTTACAGTTACTGTTTATATGTACGGCAACTGAAACACCTAATGCGTTGTTAAAAATAATTTTTCTAAAAAATTTCATTCTATCTAGTAAGAATTAAATTTAATTTGGATATGTCATTTTTAATGACCTTTTCATAGCAAGATTTCCCAATCTCAATTGGTAGATGCAAAAAGTTCAAAAAGGTTGCGTCATGCTATTGAAAAAATTAAAAGATGTTGTAATTTAGCAGACCTATCAAATTTAAAAACACAGAAAAAATGAGCAGTGAAAAAGACGCTAAATTGAAAGCCTTAAAGTTAACTTTAGATAAGCTAGACAAGGCTTATGGTAAAGGTACAGTAATGAAAATGAGTGACCAAGCGGTCGTAGATGTTGATGCTATATCTTCTGGGTCATTAGGTTTAGATATTGCTCTAGGTGTTGGTGGTTATCCAAGGGGTAGAGTAATAGAAATTTATGGTCCAGAATCATCAGGGAAAACAACATTAACACTTCATGCCATAGCTGAAGCTCAAAAAGCTGGAGGTATAGCTGCCTTTATTGATGCAGAGCATGCTTTTGATAGAACATATGCAGAAAAACTTAATGTTGATATAGACAACCTCATTATTTCCCAACCAGACAATGGGGAACAAGCACTTGAAATTGCGGATAACCTCATTCGCTCAGGAGCAATCGACATTGTTGTTATAGACTCTGTTGCTGCTTTAACTCCTAAAAGTGAAATTGAAGGAGAAATGGGAGATTCTAAAATGGGACTCCACGCAAGGCTCATGTCTCAGGCTCTTAGAAAATTAACAGGTTCAATAAGCAAAACCAATTGTACTGTTATTTTTATTAATCAATTACGCGAAAAAATTGGTGTTATGTTCGGAAACCCTGAAACTACCACTGGTGGTAACGCATTAAAATTTTATGCCTCAGTTCGATTAGATATTAGACGATCAACTCAAATAAAAGAAACTGATGGTAATGTTGCTGGTAATAAAACTAGAGTGAAAGTGGTCAAAAATAAAGTAGCTCCTCCATTTAAAATGTGCGAATTTGACATTATGTATGGTGAAGGAATTTCTAAAGTTGGTGAAATATTAGATCTTGCTGTTGAGCATGAAATTATTAAAAAAAGTGGGTCTTGGTTTAGTTATGGCGAAACAAAATTAGGGCAAGGACGAGACGCTGTAAAAGCTCTCATAAAAGACAATCCGGAACTCATGGACGAACTTGAAGAAAAAGTTAGAGATATCATTAAGTCTAACACATAATTTACTCCTGTAAAATTAAAATCCCATTTTTTGGGATTTTTTTTATTTTTAGACGCAACCTTTATTATAGAAATGCATCTACTTTATGAAATAAAGAGATGTCTCAAATAAATAATTTATGAAGAAATTAATATTATTTGGCTTTTTGATGTTTGGTTTATGGTCATGTAGCCCAGACGACGATAATTTGCCAAGTTTTTATTTAGAAA
The DNA here is from genome assembly GCF_947503375.1 of uncultured Psychroserpens sp. Classification (GTDB taxonomy): domain Bacteria; phylum Bacteroidota; class Bacteroidia; order Flavobacteriales; family Flavobacteriaceae; genus Psychroserpens. The sequence continues at coordinate 562,746 of NZ_CANNDQ010000001.1, read as the reverse complement.
CTTTACCTATTGAAAGTGTCAACATACCTGAAGTGTTTGTTTTTGGTTCTACTTATGAAATATCAATGACCTACTTAAGACCTACAGGCTGTCACTTATTCAATGATTTTTATTATGTAAGTGAATTAAACCAGAGAACCATTGCTATTATCAATACTGTATTTACAGATCAACCCTGTACAGATCTTGAAGATGAATTCATAACTGTATCGTTCGATTTTCAAGTGACAAGTATGGATAATTATGTATTTAGATTCTGGTTAGGACCAGATGAAAGTGGAAATGACACTTATCATATTGTAGAAATTCCTGTGATAAATTAATTAAGTTTTTGATCATTAAACACCATGACATTTGAGTTTAAAACAACTCATAGAACAATGTAAAAAAAATGATGCTCAAGCTCAAAGTCAAATATATAAGCTCTATGCGAGTAAACTGTTTTCGATTTGCTTGAAGTATTCGCGTAACTATGCAGAGGCAGAAGATAACTTGCAAGATGCATACATTACCATTTTTAAAAAAATAAAGCAATACAAAAACAAAGGCTCATTTGAAGGTTGGATAAAACGAATCACTATAAATACAGCATTACAGAGGTATAGAAGTGTTCGTGTTTTTGATATTATTAACGAAGAACAAATTGAGGATGTTTCGGTAGAGATTGATGAAGATACAGTAGATATGGGTTTTTTATTACGAATTATCCAAGAGTTGCCTGACCGTTATCGGTTAGTTTTTAATCTTTATGCCTTAGATGATTTTTCGCATAAAGAAATCGCTGAAATGTTAACCATTTCAACAGGAACATCAAAATCAAATCTTGCAAGAGCAAGACTGATTTTAAAAGAAAAAATAGAACAATACAAAGCGAATCCAAATTCGCAAAGCTTATAATGAACGAAAAAAAGAATATAGATAAACTCTTTAAAGAACAGTTCAAAAACTTTGATGTTGAGCCAAAAGATAGTGTTTGGGATAACATTTATAAAGAACTGCATGAGAAAAAGCGTAAACGTCGTGTAATTCCTATTTGGTGGAAGTATGCTGGTGTTGCGGCAGCTTTAGTATTACTTTTCACAATTGCCAATACTTTTTTTGATGAATCTCCTGAAGGTAACTCAATACCAGACATTATAGTTAATGATACTAAAACTATTGAAAGCTCTGAATCTGATAACCAAGATAAAAACACTTACAAATCTTCTGAAGAAATTATAAAAGGGGAGCAAGTAGATCAAATTGTAAATGAGAATGATATTAAAACCAAGGCCGATGATAAAACTAAAACTTCAACTAACAAGAATGAGAGTAAAGTAGTTAATTCAGCTACTAAAAACATTCTTGTTAGTGAATCTGTTAGGCAAGAAGAGTTGGTTCGTAATAACACACAAAATAAAAAAGATGCTATTGTTTCTAATACAAATACAAATCTTTCAAAGCGTCATCTAGATAGAACTAATAAGCTTTCAAAAAATGAAAAGCAGAACTCAACCACAGTTACTAATAACACTAATATCACAACTACTACATCTGAGAGCGAAGCATTATTAAGCACAAAAAAAGAAAAAGAAGCTATTGACGCACTAATAAAGTCTTCAAAAACTGAAACAGATAATGCTGTAACACAAACCAGTACTAATGAAGAAAGTCAAATTCAATCTGATACTCAAAACACAACTACGTCTGAAGATTTAGAAAAAGAAAAGAATGCTATTGAAGAAGCGATTGCAGAAGCTGAAAACGAAGTTGAAGAGGAAACAGATAAAAAATTGAATAGATGGAGTATTTCACCTAATGTAGCTCCAGTATATTTCAGTTCATTAGGGAATGGCTCTGCTTTAGACAATCAATTTGTTGATAACAATAAAGAAGGTGAAATTAACATGAGTTATGGTATTAATGGTAGTTACGCTATTAATGAAAAAATTAAAGTAAGGGCTGGCATTAACAAAGTTCAGTTGGGCTATAAAACCAATAATGTGCTTTTATTAGGAAATGCCAACAGTCTTTCTCGTAATAGTGCTCGAATTGCTAATGTAAATACTGGAGGGAATAATACAAGTAGTCCTAATGTATTCAGCGCAGAAACTTTTCAGTTCGGTACTGCTCCTGCCACTTTATTTACTAAAGAACAAGCTTCATTAGATCAACAACTTGGTTTTATTGAAATTCCTATTGAGCTAGAGTATAATTTGATTAATAAAAAAATTGGTATTAATCTTATTGGAGGATTTAGCACTTTATTTTTGAGTGATAATGAGGTGTTTGCTGTAAGGGATAATGGGGAAAGAACACGCTTAGGAGAAGCAACAAATATTAAAGATATGAGTTATAGTGCTAATTTTGGGATTGGTTTGGACTATAATTTTTCAAATCAGTTTCAATTTAATCTTGAACCTACATTCAAGTATCAAATCAATACTTTTGATAATACGTCTGGTGATTTTCAACCATTCTTTATTGGTATTTATACTGGTTTGAGTTTTAAATTTTAGGTTTTTTAGTTGGTTAGATAGTTATTGTTAAAACAATAGCAAGTTAAAGCTGCCCTGTGCCAAGGGCAGCTTTTTTATTTATTATATACATTTAACTGATTCAATAATAACAGTCTTGCCTCTTGGTTAATACGTTTAGTATCATCAATCTGTAACCCTTCGGTTGATATAAACTTATGTACTTTTACTCGCATTTTTCCAGGACTCCCACTAAAGAATGTATATGAGAATCGTTTCTTATTATCGCCAAATGTTATTGGGACTATGGAAATTTGATGATTAATGGCCATTCTAAATGCACCATCTTTAAATTCGTCCAATGCAATAGCTTCATCTGGCACACCACCTTCAGGAAAAATACAAATACTCATTCCTTGCTTAAGTCGACGTTGTGCTCTTAAAAATACGGCTTGCCTGCTTTTTGCACTACTCCTATCAACCAAAATACTTGTTCGTTTATAGAAAAAACCAAATAGTGGGATTTTGGCTAACTCTTTCTTGCCAACAAATACAAATGGATTCTTTACAGTAACCAGCATTAACATTATATCTGCCATCGATGTATGATTAGCAATAAACATGTAGCTCTTATTTATGTCTGGTGTTTGCTCTCGTTCGATCTTTACTTTGAATCCCATTCCAAAAAGAATAAACCGAGCCCATAAACGAGCCAACTTAAAAAAGAAAGGGTACCATGATTCTTTAAGAATAGAAATGACTAATATTGGAAATAATAAGAGTATGGGTAATGCCACCAAAACATAGAACCATATTCGATATAAAATCCAAAAAATGTATTTGAACGGTTTCATTTGCCTCAAAACTACTCAAATTAATTCAACAATTCTACTAAAAAAATTACCTTTGCTGACGATATAAGTTTAATCTATAAAGCAATTTTCGTTTTATACGAAAAAGTAACCATGGCAAGAATACTCACAGGCATACAAAGCACAGGAACACCACATTTGGGTAATATTTTAGGTGCCATACTACCAGCAATAGAAATGGCGAATGATGAAAAAAACGACTCATTCTTATTTATTGCCAATTTACATACACTTACTCAAATTAAAGAGGCGAACACCTTACGTGAAAACACCTACTCTACTGCTGCAACATGGTTAGCTTTTGGTCTCGATGTAAATAAAACTGTATTCTATAGACAAAGCGATATTCCTCAAGTAACTGAACTAGCCTGGTATTTAAGTTGCTTTTTTCCTTATCAACGTTTAACTTTAGCGCATAGTTTTAAAGATAAAGCAGACCGATTAGAAGATGTTAACTCAGGACTATTTACCTACCCAATGCTTATGGCTGCTGATATCTTATTATATGATGCTGAAATTATTCCTGTGGGTAAAGACCAGCTACAACATATTGAGATGACTCGCGATGTGGCTTCAAGGTTTCATGCTAAAATGGGAAACGCTTTTGTATTGCCTGAAGGTAAAGTTCAGCAAAATACAATGCTTATTCCAGGAACTGATGGTGAAAAAATGAGTAAAAGTAGAGGTAATATTATTAATATATTTTTACCAGAAAAGAAACTACGTAAGCAAATCATGTCTATCGAAACTGACAGCACACCTCTTGAAGATCCTAAAGATTGGAAAACCTGTAATTGTTTTGCTCTATATAGTTTATTAGCATCTGAAGAAGAGATTACTAAGATGAAGACCAACTATGAAAATGGTGGATATGGTTATGGCCATGCCAAACAAGCTTTATTTGAATTGATCTTAGAGAAATTTTCCAAACAACGTGAGCGTTATGACCATTACATGAGCAATCTCAATGAGGTTGATGCAGCTTTAGCAATTGGAGCTGAAAAAGCTAAAAAAGTGGCCAATGAAGTTCTGCAACGCGTAAGAGAAAAAGTTGGTTATTAGTTTAGAGATATCATATTAGTTCAAATTGTTTACCTGGTAAGGGTCTAACAATACCTTTTAACTCCATATTTAGCAATGCACTAGCAACTTTAAAAATTGGTATTTGACATTCTAAGGCAATAATATCTAGTAGTTGTTTCTCATGATCTTTGAGGTAGCTATAGATTAATTTTTCGTTTGGCGTTAATTCAACAAATAATTGTTTTTGTACACTTGGTTGTTGTTTGGTATCTAATTCCCAATTCAAGATATAAGGAATATCTAAAGGGGTTGATAAGGTGTGAGCCTGTTGTGTTTTAATTAAATTATTACAGCCTGCACTTTGACTATCTGTAACACGGCCAGGAACAGCAAAAACATCTCTGTGATATGAATTTGCAATATCGGCTGTAACTAGGCTTCCACCCTTTTCTGCAGATTCTATAACTATAGTAGCTTCACTTATACCAGCTATTATTCGATTCCGTTTTAAAAAATTAGTTCTATCAAAGGTATCAGTACTCCAAAAATCGGTTAGAAATCCACCTCTTTTTTCCACATCTGCCATATATTTCTTGTGAGATCTTGGGTAGATTTGATTTAAGCCATGTGCTAAACAACCAATAGTTTGTAAGTTATTTTTCAATGCAGCCTTATGAGCTGTAATATCTGTTCCATAAGCAAAGCCAGAAACAATAATAGGATCAAAAACAGCAAGTTGTTCTACTAGTTTTTCACAAAATGCAATTCCATAAGTTGTGATTTTCCTTGTACCAACAACACTAATAATATGCTTTTGCTTTAGACTTACATGTCCAGCCTGAAATAGTAATATTGGGCTATCTATACATTGCTTTAATCGTTTAGGGTAATCTATGTCTTCAAAATACAAACTCACAATTTTCTGATCTGTGATAAACTTTAACTCTTCTTCGGCTGCCTTCATATGCTCAGAACTAAAAAGGTTCTTGATCGTTGTAAGTCCAATACCATCAATTTTAAGAAGATTCGCTTTCTTTTCTTTTAGAACTGCTTCTGCTGAACCACAATGACTTATCAATTTCTTAGCAATTACATCTCCTATTTTAGGCACATGCTGTAAAGCTAAAATATATATTAAGTCTTGAGTCATTGCTTTGTAGTAAATTTTCTATATGCAAGAAACAAAAATTTGCTTGTTAATAAATACTTATGTGCATATTTTATTCGCATTTAAAAATTTTTAACTTTGTTTCTATGCAATTAGAAACCTACATCAGCGATTTACTCTACAGATACGATTGTGTAATCGTACCTCAATTTGGTGCATTTTTAACTCATCGTGTTTCAGCTAAAGTTCATGAGACAACACATTCGTTCTATCCGCCTAAAAAAGTATTGTCATTCAATGAGCAATTACAAAATAATGATGGCCTACTAGCTAATTATATTGCTGAAGTTGAAAAGGTCCCTTATCAGGTTGCAGTAGAAAAAATTGCCAAGCAAATCAAAACAATAAAATCTTATTTAATTGAAGGTGAAACAATTGCTTTTCAAAATATTGGAGACCTTTTGCTAAATAAGGAAGGTAAGATTAATTTTGAACCATCGCTTCACATCAATTATTTGACTAACGCTTTTGGGCTATCGCAGTTTACATCTATTGACATTACTAGAGAAACTCACAAAGAGGTTGTTGAAGAGCTTGAAGAAGTGACGCCTTTGATCATTACTCCTGAAAGACGAAAAGCTAGACCATACCTAAAATATGCTGCTATTCTACTAGTTACATTAACTGCTGGTAGTTTTTATGTGTCTAATTACCTCACGAATCAAATTGAAGCTCATAATCAAATTGCTCAAGAAGAAGCTAATAACCAATTAGATACTAAAGTACAAGAAGCCACTTTTATAATTGAAAGTCCTTTACCTGCTGCAACGCTTTCTATAGAAAAACAAAGTGGAAACTATCATATTGTTGCTGGAGCATTTAGAGTAGAAGCCAATTCTGACAAGAAAGTACAACAACTAAAGGCTAATGGTTATAAAGCACGAAAAATTGGTGTGAATAAATATGGTCTTCATGAAGTTATCTATGCTAGTTATACAGATAGAATAGAAGCACTTAACGCCTTGAGGCAAATAAAGAGAGAGCATAATAGTGATGCTTGGTTATTAGTAAAAGCATTAGACTAAACGTCTTCTTTTTATTTCTTTATAATTTCTTAAATCATTTAACTAACATTTAAATTCATCTTACCTTTGTGTGAAATTAAATTTTAAGTTTTAATGGATTCAAAAACTGCTTTTCAATCTAAAACAATCATGACCGATTTGGTTTTACCGAGTGAAACCAACCCAATCAATAATCTTTTTGGAGGTGAACTTTTAGCACGTATGGATCGTGCTGCAAGTATTTCTGCTAGACGACATAGCAGACGCATTGTCGTAACAGCTTCTGTGAATCATGTGGCCTTTAATAGGTCTATCCCTTTAGGAAGCGTTGTAACAATTGAAGCAAAAGTTTCTAGAGCTTTTACTAGCTCAATGGAAGTTTATCTAGATGTTTGGATTGAAGATCGAGAGTCTGGAGAATGCATTAAAGCAAATGAAGCAATATACACATTTGTTGCTGTTGATGAAACAGGCAGACCTGTGAGAGTACCTCAGCTCATAGCTGAAACAAAACTAGAAAAAGAGCGTTTTGAAGGAGCGCTGCGCCGCAAGCAATTGAGTTTAGTTTTAGCTGGGAAAATGAAACCAAGTGAAGCCACAGAGTTAAAAGCTATTTTTGAGTAGCGCACTTCTTTTTTAAACCTTTTAAAACTGTTAGGGTCTTAATGATGTAATCAAATCTAAAGATCATGAAAACTTATGTAACTATTTTTTTAATCGCTATTTGCTTCTTAAGCTTAAATTCTTGTGCTACTCGTGTTATTACGAAGCCTAACACTGTTACGGTTATAAAGACACCTCCTAAAAACTATAAAATTGTTAGAGTGAATGGAAAGCGCTATTATTTTTGGAATGGAAAACACTACAAGAAAACTAGGAGAGGCTATGTAGTAGCTCTAATATAAATTTTACATCTTATATACCCAACTTGCAGGGTTTTGCGTTTTAGAGTCTTTATAAACACCAAAACCTAGCATCGCTTCACCGTTGGATCTGCTGGTAAACACTTCACCAATAACTTGTTTAGTAGTCACCTTATCACCAGGTTTTACTTTTATATTGGTCATGTTTTTATAAACTGTAATGTAGTTACCATGACGAATCATAACTACTGGGTTTGCATTTGGTATTACCAAAATACGAGAAACAACACCTTCAAAAACAGCTCTTACTTTTGCATTTTTCTCTGTAGCTATCTTTACGCCTTGGCTGTTTATGGTTAATGTTCTATCAATTGGCGAAGGTTGTGTTCCGTATCTAACTTTAACAACGCCTTTTTCAACTGGCCAAGGTAACTTTCCTTTATTAGACTCAAAGTTTCTGGCTAATGCTTTAGCTTCAGGTGTTAATACAAATTTACTGCTTGATGATGTTTTCTTTCCTGCCTTTTTGTTAGACTCGGCAATAGCTTCTCGTATAAGACGCTCGATCTCTTTATCTATTCTGTCTATCTCCTGCTGTTTTTGCTTAGCTTGGGATGTATAAGTGCTCAAATTCCTCCTTATGGTAGCCATTAGGGCTTCCTGTTGTTTCAACTCGGCTTCGAGTTGCCGTTTTACTTGTCTATTTTCAGCAACTAATTTATCCTTATCTTTTTTCTGACGTGCTAAGTCTGTATTAAGCGCTTGTAGTTTTATTGTTTTCGCTTTTATAAGTTCGCCTTGTTCTTTTTGGTAGTTAGCATACTGTTTGATATACTGTAACCGTTTATAGGCTTGTTTAAAATTGTCAGACGACAATAGGAACATCACACGGCTTTGTTCTGATTTGCTTTTATAAGATTTAACAATCATTGCCGAATAATTATCTTTTAATTCTTTAAGTTGTTCTCTTAAACTCGAAATCTCATTTTGATTGGCATTAATTTCTCGTGTAAGTAGGTTTGCCTGATCATTGGTTATATTTATCAAATTACGTCTAACACTTACTTTATAATTAAGATCCTCTACTAATGACACTAGTGACTTCTCCTTTTTCTTATCAGAAAATAAAAGGGCATTAATTTGTCTTAATTCGTTTTGATACTTTTGACGTTTAGCTTCTAGCTCTTTTTGCTTTTGGCTTTGCGAGCTAGCTAAAAACACATTTAAAAAGCAGCATAAAATAAAGATTATGTAGGTGTTTTTATTCAGCATTTTCTAATATGATTTCTTTAAAACTAGATGGAATTTTAAAAGGAAAACGCATGTCTTGATTTAACGATACCGATTTATATTCCATTTCTATGATAGCTTCATCGGTGTTTTCAACAGCAATAATTTTGATGTTTTTTGGTATAATTTGATCTTCTATATCTTGATAAGCTAAGTAATCTATCTGAAGAAATCGATTATCTAGTGGTTGCGCTAATTGTTGCGAATCTACTTTAAAATGAGCAGGGTTAAATAGTAAAAAAAGCTCTAGTAAAGCTGATTGATTTTCAGGTTGCAAAACATATGAATTATCATTGGAGGAAGCAATATAGCTACCTTGTTTTAAGTTAAATAATGGGTTTCCCAATAATAAATTCTGAACCTTTTTATAGTTAAGATCAATACCAAGTAAATTGCTCAAAAGCTCATAACTACCATCGAAATATTGATTATTGATCTTATCATAAAAACGGACACTTTCAGGAGTGATCATTGCTCGAGCCAATCCTAAGGTAGCGCTTATCCATATGGTTTTGTCTTTTTCCATTCTTAAGTTTACGCTATAGCTTTGCTCTTGAAGATCTTGAGTATAGTCGATTTTTACTCTCGCTTGAAGTGTATTAAATTGAGCCTCTTGTTTACTATTCTGTTTAATAATTTGTTTTGCAGAAAGCTTATTGTTTATTTCGCCGGAGCTATTAATACGACTAGCTGATTTACATGATAATAAACAGGCTGTTAGTAATAATATGCTAAGCTTTAGGTATTTCATTTTTTAGTGTTTAAACATTATTGTTCTTTAGACAATGCTTCTGCCTTTTTAGAAAACGCTTCAGACTTGGTAATATTATTGATTTGCTTATATGCTTTGCTCAGTTGTCTGTAAAAATCAGCTTCCATCTTAGTATCGTCTACCAAGTAATCCAACCCAGACTCTAGATTTTCAATAGCTTTCTCAGGCTTGTTTAACTTATTGTAGGCTACACCATTAATTAAATACAAAATTGATTGAGCAGGAAAAATCTCTAAGGTTTCAGAACTTAGTTTAACTGCTTCAGAATCTTGATTCAGGTCTAAACGTAATAAAAGCACATCTCTAATAGTACTGAAATTACTAGGCTCTTGATCTAATGCTTGTTCATAATAGTTAAGTGCTTTGGTTTTATCACCTAATTTTAAATGATATTGAGCCAACTCTTTTAGTGTTTTGGTGCTTTTATCTTCATCAATTAATAATGTGATCTCAATAAGTTGCGGTTCGTATTGAGGGTTCTTAGAAACAAAATTCACAAAGTCATTAAATACCTTTGTTTTGGCATCTGGATTTATATTAGAACTAGTTAAAACGATTTTCATAGAATTAATGGCTTCATCAGTATTATTTTCATCTAAATAGAATTTATATAATGCCAAATGAACTAGTTTTGATTCTGGATTAGATTTCAAAAGGTTTTTAGCTGCATCAAATGCTTTATCTTTTTCTCCGGTTTCACTATATCTATAAATTAATCTAAGGTAGTTATCTTCATCTTCAGGGTTTTTTGCAACTCGTTCTTCTAGGTTTTCAATTCTGTCTTCGTCGTTGCCTGTTAAATCATATATTTGATTACGTAAAAAATCTCTATCTTCATTATAACCAAACTCTTTATCGAGTTGATCTAAAATTTGTAATGCATTTTTATATTTCTCTACTTTAATGTATAAGCTTGCTAAATCTTGTCTATAATCTGGATGGAATTTAACTAATTGCTTTACAGTTTTTAGAGCTTTATCCATATCATTCTGTTGAATGTAGACATCATATAGTTCATCTAAAAACCATTCATTCTCAGGAGAAATAGAAACCGCTTTTTTTAACGCATCTTCTGCAGCACCATAATTTTTGAGAATTTTATAGTTTTTACCTAATTCAAAATATAATGTTGGGTCAGAATCATCTATCTCTATACATTTTAAAAGTGCGTCTGCAGAACGTTGGTAATTTTCAATCCCTTTTTGTTTTAAAGCTTCAAAGAAATACTCTTGATAAGCGTCTTGATAATTACCTAAATCATCATCAGGTCGTTTATTAAAATCTACCTGCCCATAATCCATTTGAGGACATAAGAATATACCTAAGCTGAATAAGACTAATATGTAAGTTTTGATTTTCATTAATAAAAAGTGTCGCTAAGGTCATAAACTGTTCAATAACTATTCCAAAACAGAATAATCACCAATGCTAATACTGGTATAGTCACCATTGTACTTTACGTGATTACCAATCATTGCATTGTCTAAATTAGCATTTTTAATCTTAGTATGATTTTGAATTAAGCTATTTTTAACGCTTGAATCTTCAATAGTACAATTATCTCCTATACTCACGTTGGGCCCTATGGTTGCATTGTTCAACACAACATCTTTTCCAATAAAGCATGGTTCAATAATAGTTGAGTTGTGATTCTGTACTGAGTTTGAGATCATCTGTTCTTCGCCATCAGCTTTTATAAAGCCAAGCATTTTGGTATTAGTTTCTAATGTTACGTTTTTGTTTCCACAGTCCATCCATTCATCTACTGTACCTGTTTTAAATATTTTACCATCTAACATCATTCGCTTAATACCATCATTGATTTGATATTCGCCTCCATTCATAATGTTTTCATTAAGAATTTCTTGAAGCTTTTCTTTTAATACGCCTACGTTTTTAAAATAGTAAATTCCAATAACAGCTTGATCACTCACAAAAGTTTGTGGTTTTTCGACTAACTCAATGATTTCTTGATTATTATTTAGTTTTACTACACCATAAGCCTCTGGATTAGCTACACGTTTGGTCCAAATAACGCTATCGGCTTCATTATCTAAATCAAATTCTGCTTGTATTAAAGTATCAGCATAAGCTATTACAGCAGGGCCAGATAAGGAAGGCTTAGCACACATAATAGCATGTCCCGTTCCTAAAGGTTGGTCTTGACGATAAATCGATGGTTTAGCTCCTAAGCTAGTTGCCAAATCTTTTAGGCTTTCAACGACATCATTACCAAACCAGGCTGGATCTCCTAATACAAAAGCAATCTCTTCAATAGGCTGTTTTAAAACCTTCGCAATGTCTTTCACTAACCTATGAACAATTGGTTTTCCAGCCACTGGAATAAGAGGTTTTGGAACTGTTAAACTATGAGGTCTAAGGCGAGAACCTCGACCAGCCATTGGTACTATTATTTTCATTCTTTAAGTTGATTTATTACTGTTTAGTTGAACTTAAAATATTATTTGGTGCCTGTACTTCCGAAGCCACCTTCACCTCTATCGGTTTCAGTTAATTCTTTAACCTCTAACCATTCAGCACGTTCATGTTGAGCGATTACTAGTTGTGCGATTCGTTCGCCATTTTGAATGGTGAAATCTTCATTCGAAAGATTAACCAATATCACACCTATCTCTCCTCTATAATCAGCATCTATGGTTCCTGGGGCATTTAATACTGTAATTCCTTTTTTAGCAGCAAGACCACTTCTAGGTCTTACTTGTGCCTCATAACCAATAGGGAGTTCAATGAACAACCCTGTTCCTACTATACTACGCTCTAATGGTTTTAAAATTCTAGCTTCAGATAAGCTTGCGCGCAAATCCATTCCTGCCGAAGCAATGGTTTCATAATTAGGCAAACTATGATGTGATTTATTAATGATTTTTATTTGCATTTTTGGTTTGGTTTTAAACTTAAAATCTAGCTTCTTTTTAGTAGCATTTTTAATTCTTTTTGCTCTAAATAGACTATTAAAGCTATAAAGAATAGCAAAAATACAGTTCCTATTAATATATCTCTTTCTAAATGATAATAAGTTATAAAACTTAATATAGTACTTAATAACAGGTATATTAAAATTCTATTAACTTCATAAGGTACTGGGTAATATTTTTTTCCTAAGCCATAGGAGATGAACATCATTAAACTATACGCAATAAGTGTTGCATAAGCACAAGCCATAAAGCCGATTTTTGGAATGAAAAGAAGGTTGAAGCCGATTGTAATCGTTGCACCAATGATTGAGATGTACATTCCAAAATGAGTTCTATCAGTAAGTTTATACCAGACGGAAAGATTATGATAAATTCCTAAACATAAATTTGCTAGAAGTACAATTGGCACAATATCTAAAGCTAATAGATAGCTTTCCTTCTTAATAAATATTGGACGTAGCACATCAATGTAAATAATAACAATCATTAACCCTAGAGTGCCTACTATCGTAAAGTATTTTAAAATAGTAGCGTAGGTTTGTGTGGCATTATCTTTACTTGAGTGATTGAAGAAAAACGGTTCTGCTCCCATCCTAAACGCTTGGATAAATAAGGTCATAAACACAGCAAGTTTATAACATGCACTGTAAGCACCATTTATAAATTCGCCTTCAATTTGAGGCAATAACCATTTGTCTAGGTTTTCATTAATAACAAATGCTAGTCCTGCAACCATAATAGGCCAACCATAATTTAAGAGTTGCTTTAAAACCTTCGGATCGAAATTAAGTTTGGACTTGAAAAAGTAAGGCAATACTACTATTAACACAAACGCACTTGCTATAAGGTTAGCAATAAATATGTATTCTACATTATTCTCAACACTAAATAGAGCTCTTAAGCTATCTAGTCCATATGTTTTCGATAGTAGTAACACATTTAAGGCAACAATAATGAAGACATTAATCAGTTTAATTAACGCAAACTTAATGGGTTTTCCGGTAACTCTTAAATATGCAAACGGAATAACGACTAAGGTATCAATTAATGTGATACTTATTAATAAGGTATAGAAATCTGTGTTGATTCGTAGCGTTTCTGAAATAGGAATTCTAAATAAAAAAAGTAGAATTCCAAAAAATATAGTACTTGCTACAATTGTAATGATTGATGTAGATAGAACACGCTCTTTATCTTTGTTTTTACTAAAGAACCTAAAGAACGATGTTTCCATTCCATAGGTCAATATAACATTAAAGAATGCTGCAACCACATAAAACTCGGTATTCTCCGAATACCCTTCGTTTGGTAGTACGTCAGTATGTAATCGTACTAAAAGAAAATTGATAAGCCTAGGCAATACAATTGCCAAACCATAAATGACAGTATCTTTGAAAAAAGTCTTTAAAACGCTCAAAAAATATGTTTTATATTGCTAAAAATACGTTTTTAACAAACGTAAACCAAAGATATATTGTTGTCTAATTTTTAGGCGCACTAGGATAATTTAACGGTTGTCGCATTTCAATATTTAATATCTTATAATAGTAAGTCTTGTTTGCTTTTATGTAGCTTATAACACACTCGTTATCTTGTAAATCAAAGGGAATCTCTTGTCTTTTTTTTGGCATTGTATTATCGTGTTCTTCTTTTGAATCACTACTAAGGATAATGTCGTGTTGTTGATTACCTATTATTTTAAAACGTCCAACATATAAACGTTTATTCCCTTCTATCAAGTTAAGTTTAACTCTCTGCTCTCTAAAATACATGCTGTCTAATTGAATAGACGAATCATTAACAGTAATAAATACGTCTACACCTGACCCTCCGTCTTTAATTCCTGAAGTCCATTTTTGACTATATGCCTCATCAAAATTGATAGACGATTCTTTTTGAAGTTGATATTGTGAAGGCATGCATCGTGAAAAGCTAGTCATGATGACTAACATTAATATTAAAAAGGATATTTGCTTTAGTGATCTCATTTTAAATAACCTTTATAGGTTAAGGTAAATGTCAAAAGTAATGCCATAAAAAAACCTAACTCGTAAAAGTTAGGTTTTTATAAAAATATTTTGTGTTTCGTTTAATTATTCAAGGCTTCTGCACCACCAACAATCTCCAAAATTTCGTTAGTAATAGCTGCTTGACGTGCTTTGTTATAAGTCAATTTCAACTGATCTCTCAATTCTGTAGCGTTATCTGTTGCTTTATGCATCGCAGTCATACGTGCACCATGCTCACTTGCAAAACTGTCTCTTATACTTTTGTACAATTGTGTCTTTAGTGACTTAGGAATCAGTTGCTCAACGATTTCAACCTTAGAAGGTTCAAATATATAATCTAAGTTTACGTTTGAATCACTTTCAACAGGAACAATTGGCAAGAACTGTTCGGTCATAACAATTTGTGTTGCAGCATTTTTAAACTTGTTATAAACAACTTCGATTTTATCAAAATCACCATTAACAAATTTTTCCATGAGCATTTCAGCAATTTCTGCCACGTTGTCAAACGTTAAATCGTCAAAAACATCACTACTATTAGCAATAACTTTATTGGTTTTTTTGAAAGCATCATTAGCTTTCTTACCAATTACTACATAAGAAACCTCTTGATTTGCATAGGTTTCAGAAGCTAGTTTTGTGACTTCTTTGATAATATTTGAATTGAATGCACCTGCTAAACCTCTGTTAGAGGTGACTGCGACTAGCAATACTTTCTTAACGTCACGTTGTTCAGCAAATTTACTTCCAGAATCTGCATCTAAAGTTGCACTTAAGCTTTGTAGAAGCTCAGTTAACTTATCTGCATATGGTCGCATCGCTGTAATAGCATCTTGAGCTTTCTTCAATTTAGCAGCAGAAACCATTTTCATGGCACTTGTAATCTGCATCGTTGAAGATACCGAAGATATTCTATTACGTATTTCTTTTAAATTCGCCATATTAATAAATATGAAATAATCCTGTTCCTAATTACAGAAACAGGATAATTAATTATGCTCTATATTTTCCTGATAAATCTTTAGCTACATTACTTAATGTGTCTGTAACTTCATCAGTTAATTTTCCTGATTTCAAAGTATCTAAAACATCTCTATGTTTAGCGTTTAAGAACTCAATATAATCTCTTTCAAATTCTTTTACTTTATCTACAGGAACATCTTTTAACAAGTTTTTAGATCCTGCATAAATGATTGCAATCTGATCTTCTACTGTAAATGGATCGTTTTGAGCTTGCTTTAAGATTTCAACGTTACGCTTCCCTTTTTCAATTACGTTTAAAGTAACCGCATCTAAATCTGAACCAAACTTAGCAAATGCTTCTAATTCACGGAATTGTGCTTGATCTAATTTTAATGTTCCAGAAACTTTCTTCATTGATTTAATCTGTGCATTACCACCAACACGAGATACAGAAATACCTACGTTAATTGCTGGTCGAACACCAGAGTTAAATAAATCACCATCTAAGAAAATTTGGCCATCAGTAATCGAAATTACGTTCGTTGGAATATAAGCAGAAACGTCACCTGCTTGAGTTTCAATAATTGGTAGTGCTGTTAAAGAACCTCCACCTTTTACCATTGGCTTTAAGCTATCTGGTAAATCATTCATTTCTTTAGCAATAGCATCATCATTGATTACTTTTGCAGAACGCTCTAGTAGTCTAGAGTGTAAGTAGAAAACGTCACCAGGATACGCTTCACGTCCTGGAGGACGACGTAATAATAATGATACCTCACGATATGCAACCGCTTGTTTAGATAAATCATCATAGATGATTAAAGCTGGGCGACCAGTGTCTCTAAAGTATTCTCCAATAGCAGCTCCTGCCATTGGTGCATAAACTTGCATTGGTGCAGGATCTGATGCGTTGGCTGCTACAATAGTTGTATAAGCTAATGCGCCTCTTTCTTCTAATACTTTAGCAATGTTTGCTACAGTAGATGCTTTTTGACCTACAGCAACATATATACAATATACAGGTTCACCTGCATCATAAAATTCTTTTTGATTAAGGATGGTATCAATACAAACTGTTGTTTTACCAGTTTGACGGTCACCAATTACCAACTCACGTTGACCTCTTCCCACAGGAATCATGGCATCAATAGATTTTATACCTGTTTGTAATGGTTCAGTAACTGGTTCACGATAGATGACACCTGGAGCTTTACGCTCTAATGGCATTTGATATGTATCACCTGAAATTGGTCCTTTACCGTCAATTGGAGTACCTAGTGTATCAACTACACGACCAACAATACCTTCTCCTACGTTGATAGATGCAATTTTGTTAGTTCTTCTTACTGTAGATCCTTCACTTACTCCTACTGAAAGGCCTAACAATACGATACCTACATTATCTTCTTCAAGGTTAAGTACAATCCCTTCCAATCCACCATCGAATTCTACCAATTCTCCGTATTGTGCATTTGAAAGTCCGTAAGCACGTACAATACCATCACCAACAGTTAATACTGTTCCTACTTCATCTAATGAAGCTCCTGCTTCAAAACCTGAAAGTTGTTGTTTTAAGATTGCTGAAATTTCAGCTGGTTTTACTTCTGCCATTTTATTTAGTATTTAGAATTTTAATACTGCAGTATTAAAATACTTTTTTAATTTAATGTAAATTCTCTTTTTAACTTATTTAGTTTGTTTGCAATACTTGCATTGTATTGAATGTCTCCAACACGAAGAATGAAACCACCTATAATGCTTTCGTTAACGATATTTTCCAATTCAACAGATTTGCTAGTTAGTTCTTTGATCTTAGCCATGACTTTAATTTCTAAATCATCAGTTATAGGAACTGCAGTAGTAACTGTTGCTTTTTCTTTTCCGATATGAGCTTCGTATAATTCGTTATACTTTTGAGCCACATCTACGATAGTATCAATTCTATTGTTATCAACCAATACATCGAACAATCTTGATGACAATGCATTTAGCTTTGGAAAAACTTGATTTAAAATCTGTTTCTTCGTGCCTTGCTTTGCAATTGCATTTTTTAACGCTAAGCCTAAATCTGTATTTTCAGATATGGTATTAGCTATTAGCTTCATATCATTATATACAGCTTCAGTAGATTTTTGTTCTACAGCTAAACTTAGAACTGCTTTTGCATAACGAATTGCTGCTCTTGTTCCAGACATAATTTTCTAGTTTAATGTCGCTTCACCTAACATAGACTCAACCAATTTGATTTGCTTGTCTTTATTAGAAAGTTCTTCACGTACTACTTTTTCTGCAATATCAATTGAAAGATTTGCAACTTGTGACTTTAATTCAGCAATTGCAGCTTGTTTTTCAGTTTCAATAGACGCTTGAGCTTGAGCAACTAATTTATTAGCCTCTTCTTTAGCTTGATCTTTAGCGTCTTCAATCATTTTATTTTTGATCTCACGTGCTTCTTTAAGCATAGCTTCGCGTTCTGCTCTAGCCTCTTTCAAGATACGTTCATTGTCTGCATGAAGGTTTTCCATCTCTTTACGAGCATTTTCAGCAGATTTCAAGGCATTTTTAATTCCTTCTTCTCTATCACTTACAGCTCCAAGAATAGGCTTCCAAGCAAATTTTCTTAAGATTAAAAGTAAAAATAAGAATGTTATTGCTGTCCAAAATACGAGACCAAAATCAGGTGTAATTAAATCCATTTTTTTTTGTTTTTTAATAACTTAAATTTCAAAACACACAGAAGCAACCAACCGTTACTTCTGCGCATTTCATGTTTTTACCCTTGTAAGAAAGCAACAACAACACCAAATAGTGCTACCGCTTCTACGAAGGCTGCTAAAATTAATGCAGAAGATTGGATCTTTCCGTGCATTTCTGGTTGACGAGCCATAGCATCCATAGCTGACCCACCAATTTTACCAATACCAACACCAGCTCCAATAGCTGCTAAACCAGCTCCAATAGCTGCAATTCCAGTAATAGTCATAGTTATAAATTTAAATTAATTAATGATGATCTTCAGTCGCCATACCAAAATATAAGGCTGACAATATTGTAAATATATATGCTTGTATTGCTGTAACAATAATTTCAATAACTGTAATAAATAATGAAAAAGCTACAGATACTGGTGCGATTGCCACAGTTTTAAATACAAAAATTAATGACATTAATGCTAAAATAATAACGTGTCCTGCTGTAATATTTGCGAATAAACGTATCATTAACGAAATAGGTTTTACAAACATTCCGATAATTTCAATTGGCATTAAAAATATTTTCATTGGCACTGGAACTCCTGGCATCCAAAAAATATGTTTCCAGTAGTTAGAGTTACCGCTTAATGTTGTAATAATGAAAGTAAATACCGCAAGCGTACAAGTAAATGCAATATTACCACTTAAGTTAGCGCCGTTTAATATTGGAATTAATCCAAAAATATTATTGATCCAAATGAAGAAAAATATAGTCAACAAATATGGCATGTATCTTTTATATTTATGCTCACCAATCATTGGCTTCCCAATTTCATCCCTAACAAAAACGATAAGCGGTTCAACAAACCCAGCAATTCCGGTAGGGACACCATCACTAGATTTTTTGTAGCTTCTGGCTGCAGTAAGAAATATCAATAGCAGTACAACAACGGAAACCCACATCATGAAAACATTTCTTGTGATAGAAAAATTCAGCGGTTTATGTGCATTAATTGGGTGGTGTTCTTCATCAAATTCAATAACACTTGCATTGTCCTCTAATTGGTAAATCTTCTCGTGAAATTTCACGAACTTGTTCCCGTTTTCCTCAACAATAACTTTACCATTATCATCGTGATGAAATTTACTTGAAGAAAACGTTGTTAATCCGTTATCTGTCCAAAGTATTATAGGTAATGATAATGAAACAGGTCTACCTTTCCAGTCCCATAAATGAAATTCATGAGCATCCTTAACGTGATGCAAAATCATTTCCTTTGGATTGAACTCTTCGCCTTCTTTACTATCGCTATTTTCAAACGCATATCCAGCAAATGAAATTGCTAAAAATAAGACCGAAAATAATACGTTTTTAAAAGTGTTTAATCTCATCCTGTATTGCTTAAAAATACGCTACTTTAAATTCGGTGCAAATGTACGTACATTATATTAATTGTCAAACAATAATTTTAAGATTATTATTTGGTGCTTTTTAGATGAGAATTGCAGGTGTTAATCATTTTATTTCTGAAGAATTTTTACAACTGAAAACACTTCAAATGAAAGAAAAATAAAATATGGAATAAAGAAGTTTGCCAAATCGACACCTTTTTGTTCTGGTTTTGATAAAATCCATGGGAGTAAAAACACAATAGTTAGAATCATTTTTAAAAGCATTCCAAGTATGAAAGCATTAAAAACTTCTGTTTTTCCAATAGATGCTCTGTAATTAATTAATGTGTAAATAATAATAACAGTAATAATGTGAAACGCATAAATATGCCATAATGGAAAAAACAAGATGACTTCTTTGGCAAAATGAAAGATCAAATAGTAATGAATGCTAAATATAAGTGCGCTTAGACCCAACAACTGAATAAGAAAGTTGGTTTCTCTCTTTTTAAAAATATCGTTCATTTAACTATCTTCTTTTGAGATTGCAATAATACGTCTAATTATATAGATTATAGATATAATTACAGCTGATAATGAACAACCTAAAGTATAAAGATTATAAGTATTTGGATGTTTTTCGTCTAATTTGAAGCCTATAAACGTTCCTACAGCAATGATAGCAAACATTTGAATTGCAATACCTGACAACCGAGCATAGTTGTTAAGCCGATTGACCTTTTTCTGGGTTGCTTCCTGTTTGTGTTGGTCTTTGAATTGAGGTTTGTTGTCCTGTTCTTGGTCCATTATTGAGTTCTTTTAAAGCCCCTTTCATTACACAAGTTGCATTAAAGGTTGCGTCTATTTCAACAGCTAATTTACCTACTTCTGCCTCACCTTCAACATGAGCTGTAGATCGTAAAGACAAAACATCAGAAATCATTAACTTACCTGAAAATTTCCCTTCAATGTCTGCATTAGTGCTCTTTAAAGTTCCATTAATTACTCCACTTTTACCAATAACTACCTTTCCGGGTGTTTTGATATTTCCTTGCAATGTACCTTCTATTCTAAAATCACCATCACTTATAATATCACCAGTAATAGTAGTTCCTTTAGCAATTGTGTTTTGCTGTGAAATTGTGTCTGTTGCCATTTTTCCTGTTTTTTTATCTGAAGAAAACATAGGTTTTTCTTTTTTATTGGGATGCTAAATATTCGTCTAAATTTTTATGCCTTTGAACAATTTCGTAGTTGGGTGAAGAAATTGAATGAAAATCACGAACAATCTTATGTTTATTTTCTTCTAATATTTCAGCAAAACCTGAAGCACCTTGAATACTAGTTAGGCCATGAACAACTACAAAAACAGTATTAGGACTGTAAACATCAATTGATGTGGTTAGGTCAAAATAAGTTACTTTTGAAACCGCATCATTTAGTTGTTTAACAAACTCGTCTATCTCTTCTTTCTCACTAACATCAAAAGGATATAACACATTAAAGTGTTTGGCTTCATCATTATCTGTAAATTGTTTTTTTGCTAGAATAGGAATTGCCGTATTCATGATCTCTTCAGCTTTTTTACCTTCTTCAGAATTTGGATAGGTTAGTGCTATGAAATTAACACCTTCTTTATAAGCTTCAAAACCATATAATCTCCCTTTAGCAGATGCCTTTAAGATTTCAAACTTTGGCACAATTGGATCGCCTTCAAATTGTAAAATATAAGCTTCAGAAGCTGTAATTACTTCAGTATATTTTTGAGCATTGAATTGCTCATAAAGTTTTTCATATAAACGTTCTGGACTGTTTTCGTCTTTAGAAAATTCAGATTTAGGATTTAATAAAATTTGTGCATATCTAGATTCTGGGTAATTTGCTACAATCTCACTCTTCATGGTATTAGCCTCATTTTGTAGTCCTAACTCAACATAAATTTTATATAAATTATACTTTGAAGGTAAAACCAGACGGTCTTCTAGGTTATTACGAAGAAGGCTTTCTAACTTATCTTTTGCCAATTGATATTCTTTAAATTTTTCTTTGTAGATCACACCTAGTTGGTAGTAGGCAAAATTACGTTCTTTGGCTATGCTGTCTATTACTTTTTGATCTGTCGGAATTTTTGAAAGGTAAAATTCAGGGTCATAGGCCTCACCTATTCCTACAGCAGCTTGAGTATTAACTTGTTGATTGATATTTGCATTATTTCTAGTATCAGATAACCTCCAATTGTCTTTTAATGAGCGTTCTCCCCAAATTCTTATAAACTCATTTTTTCCAAATGCAACTGTAGTTTGGTTATAGAAATAAAAATTCTGCTTCCCATTTTTAGCTTTAGGGTCTGCTCTTAGAGATTTTCCAACTTTATTAGTGTTATTGTTATCTACATTAGCGATACCTGAATTAACCCGTTTAGCCGCTTCTTCCTTTTCTTGAGCCTCTTTTGCTTTTTCCTTTAAATCGTTAGTATATTTCGTGAAAATAGCTAACCTATCTTCATCAGACAAACTTACTAAGTTTAGAATACTATCATTAACTTGAGCGATATCTTCATAATAAATAACATCGTCTAAATTTTCTCTTTTGCGTTTAATCACTCTGTAAGGTTTAGAGTTTAGCTTTAGATTAGTCATTGTACTGTCGTAATAAGCACCAGCTTTTTTGTACTCAGCTTCATCAAAACTCATGTCTCCTAAGGTGGTATAATCATACGCTTTTAATTGCTGATCTGCTGTATTTGTACGTAATGATCTATTATAATATACTGCTGCTAAAGAGTCTGATTTATTCGCTCTATGATATTCTGCAATACGATAATATATCTTATCTAAAAATGGACGATTTTCTCGGTTTTCTTCTAAGTTGGTTAAGTATTCTTCAAACTCCAACTTATTGCCATTTTCCATATCGAAGTTTGTAGCTTTAGCTAGATGTGCATTGATATAATACGGTCTAGGTATTTTGCGATGCATATCAATAATTCTATCAAAAGCCATATTAGCACTATCAATTTTTCCAAATTCATTATAGAGTTGCCCAATGATATAATTATACCTAGCGCGTTCTTTATGCTTTTTGGTGTATTCTGCTGCAACAGCAAGCTGAGTTAACGCACTATCTTTAGATTTTATATTGATATAAGCTTGAGCTAACATTGCTGTTGCATCTGCCAGGTCTTGATCTTCTAGTTCTTCTTGATCTAATAGACGTTTTAAATTTTTGATAGCTAGCTCATTATTCTCTAATCGGATATTTGTTTTTTCTCTCCAAACCTTTGCAGTATTAATCTTATCACTGGCAGGGTATTTATATAAGATGTAGTTGAATGCCTCTAATGCAGGTACAAAGCGTTGATCAAAATAGCGCGCTTTCCCTAATAATAAATAAGCTTCATCAATTTGAGGATTATACTCTTTACCTTTGATGTTCATCCCATGCTTCTGGACAGCTTTAATTGCCTTCTCTTCCGCACGTTCAAAATCTTGATTTTTAGATTGTCCCGGTAAAATAACATCTTCTTCTATTTGCATTCGCTCAACGGTAAGAAGTTGCCAATAATTATCTGTTGCGGCATCATCAACTGTTTCTCTTCCTTTTTCTAAAGCAATATTCCCATTATAAAGAATGTTGTACTTGGTGCCTAAAGCGTGAAAGTTTCTATTGATGAATGTATCTTTTTTGCGTGAGCAGCTTGTTACAAAAAGCGTAACACAAAACAGAGCTGTAATAATTTTAGACGATCTATTCAACGTGGTTGTATTTGGTTATGGTATAACTAAAAACGACTACAAATATTATGTAATGCTGTAAAAATAAGCATCTTTTTGAATTATCGTCTAAAAATGGCCTGTTTTTAGATGTCTTGCATGACGCTAGACAACTTCAGAACCGGCAAAATGTGCTTCAAGCTCTCTTAAGGTTTCTGCACTAGTTGCTAAGTCTTTTACTATTTCTCCTTTTTCCAGAACTACGATACGTTCACAAACATCTGTAACGTGTAATAAATCATGACTGGAAATTAATACTGTAACTCCTTGTTTTTTGGCTAGATTCTTTATAATTGCTTTTAATCTTATTTGTGTTGTAGGATCTAGATTTGCAAAAGGTTCGTCTAAGATAATAACTTCAGGATTTCCTATTAGGGCTGCTACAATACCTGCCTTTTTCTGATTTCCTTTACTAAGGTCACGAAGGTATTTTTTTTGATTTAAGATTTCTCCATGGAAGAAGTCTGAAAACTGAGCAACTAATGCGTCAACGTCTGCTTTATTTTGCCCACGAAGCTCACCAATAAAGTAAAAATACTCCTCGGCTGTTAAGTACCCTATTAAAAAGCTTTCATCTATGAAAGACGAAGTAAAAGGTTTCCAGTCTTCACTTTCATGAACTAAGATGTTATTATTCTTAATATAGCCAGAACTTGGTTGAATCAAGTCTAAAAGCAAACTAAAATAAGTGGTTTTTCCAGCACCATTATTTCCAACTAAGCCAAAACTTTGTCCTTTTGGA
The DNA here is from genome assembly GCF_947503375.1 of uncultured Psychroserpens sp. Classification (GTDB taxonomy): domain Bacteria; phylum Bacteroidota; class Bacteroidia; order Flavobacteriales; family Flavobacteriaceae; genus Psychroserpens. The sequence goes on along the minus strand of NZ_CANNDQ010000001.1, from coordinate 538,790 downwards.
ATGTCTAAGTTTTCGATATTAAGAACTGTAATGTCATTATATTTTTTTGATAGGTTTGATGTCGTTATCATGATATTAATACGTTTAAATATGGTTAATTCTTTTCAGCAAAAGCAGCTATGGTTTTGTATTTCCCTTTTTGGTATATATCTTCAATTTTACTGAAGATGTAATTTTTAAATATAATGCCTAGCACACCACTTAAAGCTATAGCAATCAATCCCGCTTCAAAATTGATAAGCTTATATGGTATGTAAAACAAAAGCATAGGGAGTAAAATTTTAGGCATCGCAATTAACATTTGTGTAGGGTTAAATCCGTTAGTATTACTAAATGCTTTTGCCTTAACATTCAATTCGATAGGTACTCTGTTTAAAGCACCTCCAAATAGGGTAATAAAAGAGTTTAAACCGATATTAAATAGTGCTCCTGCGGCAATCATTCCGAAGATTTCCCATCCAAAATATATGTATGGGACACTTAACACAAATGAAATTGACACAGCAACGACCATAAGGTACCATTTTGATTCTAGGTACTGTCTGTACGGAATGTTCTGACTCATTAAAAGCTTATAATATTCACTATCCCATGAAGGCACTAATTGACCAAAGCTCATTAAAAAACCGCCGGTTACAAACATCGATGCAAATGCTAAAAATGCTGGCATATCCCTATATGCTTCTTGGGTATAAAATATTAAGCCATAAAATAAGAATAGAAACGACATCATCATGACTTGCTTAGGACGTGCATTACGCCATATCAACTTAATATCATTCTTTAAAAAAGGAGCCACGCTACCGAAGCGATCCATCCATGAAAGATCTGTTGCATTGACTTCTTTTATTTTTTTAGAAACCGCATCATCTAAGTAAAACCCTTTCTTTATGTATTTGAAATTAGCATAATACAATAGCACCATTAAAAGTATTGGAATAATCATTAAGTAAGGTTGATTATAAAGTGCATTAAACCCTATACCTATAGGTTTTGATATGGCGAATACTCCATAATACTCTAAGCCTATAAGACTCAATAAGGCAAGTGCAATAATGTAAAAAACAGCATTGTTCTTATTGATTAAAAAGTTTAAATAGTTAATTGAAAGTATAATGCACACAATTGATACGAACCAACACAATACGTTTATTACAGCATAACCTTTAACCAAAAGGACAATACAAAACGGTAAAAACAGAAAAACACCTAAAAAGTTAAAAAACGAAAGACTTGTTTTTCCTAATAAGTAATGAATTATCGTGCTGCGTTTTATAGGTATTGTCATTAACGGTTTCACATTCATTACAGGAAGTTGCTGCATGAAAAACCTAAATACCATTTCAAACAAAAACCAATAAATAATAAAGTTGTTTATAGTAACAATAGGGTCTACCTTTGGAAGGAATTCTTTGGCAATAGAGAATAAAAAGGCCCCTGCGAAAACTGCAAATGCTGTAAAATATAATGCCGCAAGTATTAATAATATTTTGATTGCTACTCCTTTTTGAAAATAAGAGGCTCTTAAAAACTGTTTCCATTCTAGATTAATAAAATGTTTTAGTTTCATGTTTTTTAATGGTTATTAGTGAATGATTAATATACTACGAAATGTTAGTAATCTAAAGTTCTGTTTTGTTACAAACTATATTCTGGATATGTCTCATTTAAAAGTACTTCAGATTTTTTGGGCAATAGCTCAAAGCTTATGTAAATCACCATTGTAAGAATTACAGCAACTATAGAAACACTTATAATACCATAATGACTTGTGAACAATTTATCGGAAAAATTGATGATATTAAATATTTGGGAAAAGAAGATGATTCCCATTCCTGTAGATTGCTTAAAAATAATTTCTTCGAGCAACCATTTCTTATTCGATTTTTCTTTTCGTCGTCTAAACTGTCTGTGTAGCTGTATAGATTTGTATAATGTCCATATCCCAATAAGCGCAAAAAAAGTTATGAGTAAATAACTTGAGATTATTAGTGAGAATGCTGTGTAGAATACCCAAAAAAGGGTGATTGAAACTATGATTTTTGGTAATTTAAACCATATTCTCAACTCCTTCAATAGATATTTATAATATCGTTTTTGCATTGCTTTTTGTCGTTCTGCAACAATTTCCATAAATCCAAAAATTCCAAATTTCTTAAACGCCTTTTTTCTAGCTTCGAGATAGGAAAGTGCTGGATATTTTTCCCAAATCGCCTCAATACCATTTGCCATATGGTCTACCATTTCGGTTTGTAGATCATAATGTTCAACATAATGCTTTATTGTGAATGCATAGAGGTCTTCAATATGTTCTTTTGTCAATTTCTTCATAATGGTTTAACTTGCTTATAACCCGTTCTGTATTGTTGTATAACGGAATAGGTTAGTAAGATTATATTGATACTAAAAGTAATAATCAAGGATAAGATTATAACTATTATAAGGTGGTTTGTATTCGACTCAACAAATCGTTTCAAAAAAATTACAGCTAAATTAAACAACTGAAAAAACATCATGTATACAAATGCTAAACGTTCTATCCCAGAAAATCGAGATAATCTATAAACCTTGATTGAAATGATATAAAGCACACAAAAAGGAACAATAGAGGCTATTGGAAGCATGAGTACTAGGTCTTGTAATGTGTCTTGACTTGTGTGTTGAATACATAAATTCACCAATAAAAAGGCTAGAACTACTGTTACTAGCGAAGCTGGTTTTACAATTTGTTTGAATAAACTTTTAAAGATCATACGTTCTATATTCTTTAAAAACTGCTTATTGTTCTTTAACAAATTAGCTTTGTTATGTATCATGTATGTTTTGAAAACAGTATAGAAATCTTTTTTTGGATCAGCATTCAGCTTAGACTCAATTTCTGAAGCTACATGATCTACCATCTCCATTCTAATATCGGCATAGAATACCTCAGATTGCTGTAGATAGTTATCAATAAATATGATCTCATTTTTAGATAGTTTGACCATTGTTAAATACTTAATTTAGGATTAACCAACACTTGCATGGTTTTAATGTATTCTTGTAATTCATGAAGCTTATTGATTGTTTCCTTATCTCCTTTTTCGGTTAACTTGTAATATTTACGTAATCTATTATCTACCTTTATCACTTCAACATCTAACAACCCTTTAGCCTCTAATTTGTGAAGAGCAGGATATAAAGCGCCTTCTGTAATATTCAATTCTCCTTTAGTTAAAGCCTTTACCTTTTGAGTAATTTCATAACCATACATCTTTTCACTCTCTTTTAGGAGTTTTAAAATAATTGTTACTAAACTTCCTTTATATAGTTTTGCATTTGCCATGATTCAAATATACATAATATTCTTATGCATAAAATAATTATGCGTCAATTTTTAAGGGTTTTTTAGGGTTTTTACTTCTACTGTTCCGTATTTTTGAAAAAAAAATACATGTCACAATTCCATCAATTAACTATAGAACATATTGAACGGCTCACAGACCAATCTGTGGCAATAACATTCAACGTACCAAATCATTTAAAAGCAGATTTCGAATATAAAGCTGGACAATACATCACCTTAAAAACCAACATTAATAGTAATGAGGTAAGACGAGATTATTCGTTATGTTCTTCCCCTAAAAGTGGTGTTTTAAAGGTTGCTGTTAAAGAGGTAAAAGATGGCACATTCTCATCTTATGCAAACAACCAACTTAAAGCAGGAGATGTTTTGGAGGTCTCTACACCAAATGGGCGTTTTATTTTTGAACCTAATGATTTAAAAACTAAACACATTGCTGTTTTTGCTGCAGGAAGTGGCATCACACCTATTTTAAGTATTATCAAATGTGCACTTGAAGAAGAAATACAGAGTAACGTTGTGCTGGTCTATGGAAATAAAACAACCAAAGACACTATGTTTTTAGAAGAGTTATTAGAATTACAACATCAATATAGAGATCGTTTTTCAATACAATTTGTCTTCAGTCAAGCACAAGAAGAAGATGCTATCTTTGGAAGAATTGAAAAAAGCGTTGTGAACTTGATCCTTAAAAACAAGCATAAACACCTTACTATTGATGCTTTTTATTTATGTGGCCCTGAAGGCATGATCAATACGGTAAAAGATGTACTAGCTGAACATGAAACAGATGAAAGCACTATATTTTATGAGCTTTTTAAAGCAGCCAAACAAGAACCTGTGACTCATGAGACCATAACTCAAGGGCATACAGAAATTACAATATTATTAGATGATGAAACGACTACTTTTGAAGCATCACAAAAACAATCAATTCTTGAAGCTGCGTTAGATAAAGACCTTGATGCACCTTATTCTTGCCAAGGTGGAATTTGCAGTAGCTGCATTGCTAGAATCACTAATGGTGAAGCTACAATGCGACAAAACAATATTTTAACAGATAGCGAATTGGCTGAAGGCTTAATTTTAACCTGTCAGGCACACCCAACCACTGAGCGTATTACGGTTGATTATGATGACGTATAATTGAAGTTTACCCAACAAATGAGTGTTTAGTCGTTAAAAACCAACATTTTATCGAATTTACAAAACATATTCTTACAAAGCTTTGATGCTACGTCTCAAACAAAATATTTTAGCGCCAGATTAAGAAATTATCATTATGGGATTATCTAAATTCTTAATCAGGCCTTGCTCTTTAGAGTGAGGCTTTTTTTTGTAAGATTTCATTTGTTTTAGACAAAATTTCTACGGGACTTATTGTTATAATAGCTTTATTATACCCTTCGGGTTGTTTGTTACCATAAACAGACGTTGGTATCTTAGGAAATTGATTTCTGTCTGCCAAAAGCTGGTGATCTTCAGGTTGATTAAATGGCGTAAATCCAGAATATGGATGTGTCACGCCCCAAACAGTAATGACTTTTATTCCTAACATTGCAGCTAGATGCCCATTTCCAGAATCCATTGACAGCATCACGTCCAGATTAGAAATCAAAGCTAGTTCTTCTTTCAGGCTTAATTTTCCAGCAGCAGAACATACCTTATCATACTTTGCTTCAATTGTATTTAAAAGTTCAACTTCTTTATTTCCACCACCAAATAAAATGACGTTGTAATCTTTAGACAATTCAGTAATAACCTCTTCCATCAGGTTTAGAGGATACATCTTTCCTTTATAAGCCGCAAAAGGAGCTATGCCAATGGTTTTACTTTCAGAATTAGAGATGAATGCCTTTAGTTTTGGAGTCAATTCAACCTTAGTGGGAAACTTTGGGTTACTTAAATCTATAGGAAATCCAAGCTTTTCAAAAACATCTGCATAACGCTGATGTGTTGACTTGAGTTGTTTGAAATTTTTGCCTGAAATCAATGCATTCTTTTCAGAACGTCCTTTATTTATTTGCACAACTGTTATTCCAAAGAAAAAGAACTTCAAAATCTTACTACGAAGTACATTGTGCAAATCTGCAACAGCAGCAATACCTAAAGACTTTAATGTTTTGGATAACTTATACAAGCCCATTACACCTTTATGTCTTCCATTGACCTCGGCTTCAACAACCTCTACATTTTGTAGGTTATCAAACAAAGGTTTGAAAAAGGGTTTAGTTAAAACTGTAATTTTAATCTCGGGATAGTGTTGTGTAAATGCTCTCAACACAGGTACAGCCATAGCCACATCTCCCATTGCAGAGAGGCGAATTACTAGAATGTGTTTTGGTTTGAGCATCTTAACGTGTTTGATGCAATCCTGAAATCAGCTCAGAAATGACACATGGTTACTTCTGAGAGCGTAACACAGGGTTTAACTCATCATCATTATACATCTTCATTTGCTTGTACACCTTCATATATTTATCCCCATTTTCAATATCTGTTAACAAGGTGTCTATTGCTGTTGATAGGTCTACGCGTTGTTCTAAAAGCACATCAAGCTTTTTTTGACATGCAGCTCTATGCGCATCAGATGCATCTTCACGTGTAGCTTCTTCATGCATATGATAAATTTTAAGTGCTAAAATTGAAAGCCTATCAATTCCCCAAGCTGGACTTTCAGTATTTATAGTAGCATTCGCCTTAGGCTTTACCGCTTTATACTTTTCAAGAAAATAACTATCAATGTATTCTACCATATCTGTTCGGTCTTGGTTTGATGCATCAATTTGACGCTTCAACTTCAATGCAGCAACAGGATCTATTTGCGGATCACGAATAATATCTTCGTAATGCCACTGTACAGTATCAATCCAGCATTTTCTATACAATAAATGCTCTAATAAATGTGTGTTTTTATCGTACACATTAGTAAAAGGTTGGTCTACTGTGTTTATAACATGATACATTTTAATAACGTCTTGAAATATACTGTTGGCTTTTTCAGAAAACATAATGTGAGATTTTTAGAGTGCAAATATAGGTCTAAATAATTAACTTTACGATTCAAAAAAGAGATTGAACACCATGCATATTCATAATTTATCTGAAGAAAATTCAATTTTAAATTCCTTTATTGCTGAAATTAGAGATGCATCTATTCAGCAAGATCGCATGCGTTTTAGGCGAAATATTGAACGTATTGGTGAAGTTTTAGGTTTTGAGATGAGTAAGAAACTAGACTACAAGATAACAAATGTTAAAACACCATTAGGAACTAAACAAATGTATGTTTATCAAAATGATATTGTTTTGTGTTCAATTTTAAGAGCTGGTGTGCCTTTACACAATGGCTTACTCAATTATTTTGACGACGCAGAGAACGCATTCATTTCCGCTTATAGGCATCACAAGCACCATCCTGAGTCTTTTGAAATTATAGTTGAATACCTCGCTTGCCCAGACTTAGAAGGCAAAACACTTATATTAGCAGATCCAATGTTGGCTACAGGCCAATCTATGGTAGCTACATTTGAAGCCTTAAAACCGTTTGGCACTCCAAAAGAGATTCATTTGGTAAGTGTTATTGGTGCTAGTGTTGGAGTTGATTATGTCAACCATCATTTTACAGAAAATTCACATTTATGGATTGCAACCATAGACGATAAGCTTAATAATAAAGGTTATATTATTCCTGGTCTTGGTGATGCAGGCGACTTAGCTTTTGGTAAAAAGCTACAACAATAATGTTACTACAGGAGTTAATAATAAAACCCATAGTAATGCTTCTTTAAACCATTTTTCTGAAATTACCTCTAGATAGTTGGTCATTATAATAGCCAATGGCGCAAAGAGGAAAAGAAATTCACTTCCGTTTTTAGTTGGAGCAATAATTACTATCACAATACCAATAATCGCTGATATGACGATCAATGAAAAAGAAGGTCTTAAACTTTTAGTTTTAGATTTAATGTTTTTGACGTAATAAAAAAGAGACCAAATCCCAAAAGACAATAAAATTGTAGCTCCAATAATGATACGCTTTATATTTAATGTTGTGAAGTCAAAACTAATTTCAATCAAATTATTGAAAAAATAAAGAATATCTATTCCTGCGATAATCATATAAGACGCTACTATAATAGTAACAGTTGCGACTCCAATTAATGGAATGATCCAGTTCTTTACGTCTGTTATTATATACAAAATCAACGCAGCAATAATCAACGCAAAGAAGAGAACTGACCAAAAATATAAAAGTGATGCAATAGTAATCCAAAAGGCAGCGTCAAAAAGTTTTTTCTTAACGTCTTTTTTTGTCCTTAAACTAATTATTCGACGTAAAGCAAACAGTATAAAAAGGTTAGATAAAAGAATTTTAGAGTTTAATATAGCCTCAGGTAATACAGCAATAAATAAAACAAAAAGTATAACTTTATAGCTGTTCTTTTTGGTAAGGCTATTTTTGCTTACCAAAAAATCAAAAACAAAAACTGAAAGCAAGCAAACCCCAAATAAAACGACCTGCTTAACAACTAAAAAAACATCCCATTTAGCATCTAGCATCACATATTTTGTGATTGAGAATATTACTAGCAACAATAAGCTAACAACTACAAAGTTTATAGGTTTTGACTGACCAAAAAAATTAGATATCATCTACTAAAAAATATGAATGCTGTATAATCTTGTTAAGTGTTTTCTTCTATTTTAAAATGAAAAAACGTAATTTTGCATTGTAAAGATATAATTTATACTTCAACAGTATTTAATTTTAAACTAATGAAAGACTTTTTTTACGCTATAGAAGATTTATTTGTTAACGTTTTATTTGCACCGTTTGATGCGCTACGTGCTTTAGAACTAGAAGACTGGTGGTCTGCTAATTTTGTGTCATGGCTTTTTATAGTGATAGGTTTGGTTGCATTTACCTACTGGATGCTTGAGCTTAAAAAATTCAATGCCAATGGTGAAGAAGATAAAAGCATTACATCTCATTCGTACTTATAAATCAAAACCGATATCTTTTCGATAATACATCTTATCAAAATGTAGATGCGCTATATTCTGATAAGATTTTTTTATGGCTTCTTTATAAGTTTTCCCATAGGACGTTACTGCCATAACTCGACCTCCAGAAGTAATTGTTTTTCCTTCTTTTTGTATAGCACCTGCATGAAACACTATTGAATCTTTTACATTTACTAAACCTGTTATCTCTTTTCCTTTTTCATAAGTTCCAGGATATCCTCCTGAAACTAACATCACTGTAGTTGCAGCACGTTCGTCTATTTCAATATTAATTTTATCGAGACGCTCTTCAGAGATTGCTTTAAAGATCTCAACTAGATCTGTTTTTAATCTTGGCAAAACAACTTCAGTTTCTGGATCGCCCATTCTTACATTATATTCAATAACTTTTGGGTCATCACCTACTTTTATCAATCCTATAAATACAAATCCTTTGTAAGGTAAATTATCTTTTTGCAGACCTAAGATTGTTGGTTTTACTATTTGCGTTTCAATTTTATTAAGAAAGTCTTCAGTGGCAAATGGTACAGGAGATACCGCTCCCATTCCACCAGTATTTAGACCTGTATCACCTTCTCCTATACGTTTATAATCTTTAGCGGTTGGTAATATTTTATAGTGTTTTCCATCAGTTAATACAAAGCAACTTAGCTCAATGCCATCCAAAAACTCTTCAACAACTACTTTTGTACTTGCTTTTCCAAATTTAGCCTCTAAAAGCATGTGCTTTAATTCGGTCTTAGCCTCATTTAAGTCTTTAAGTATCAAAACACCTTTACCAGCAGCAAGCCCATCTGCCTTTAACACATATGGTGGTTTTAGTGTTTCTAAAAATTTATAGCCCTCTTCTATATTTGAAACGTCAAAACTTTTGTATGCAGCCGTTGGTATATTATGCCTATACATAAACTCTTTAGCAAACTCTTTACTCCCTTCAAGTTCAGCTGCAGCCTTTTGAGGCCCGATAACAATAACATTTACTAGATCTGCATCACTTAAAAAGAAATCATGAATACCTTGTACAAGCGGATCTTCAGGGCCTACTATAACCATATCTATGGCATGAGTAATAACTACATTTTTAATTGCTTCAAAATCTGTGACCTTAACATCAATATTGTGAGCGATTGTATGAGTTCCTGAATTGCCTGGAGCTACAAAGAGCGATTTGCATAATGGGCTTTTAGCAATCTTCCAAGCGAATGTATGTTCTCTTCCTCCAGAACCAAGAATTAAAATTTTCATGTATTTCATTTGTTTACACAAAAATAATTGCTTTTCCGCTTAAAAAATAATTAGTTTTGGAAAAAGACAAGATGACATTTTATAATTGGCTTTTGAATCGTTTAATATTACCTATTGGTGATGTTATTTTCAATGGTAATTATTTAAAATATATTAATCAATGGGAGGATTTTGACAAAAAGTCTGAAACTGAATTGCAAGCTATTCAAAACAAAAGACTTCAAGACACTTTAAATTATGCAATTGAAAATATTCCGTTTTATAAATCAGTATCATCACCAAAAATCGATGCTTTTCCAATACTAACAAAAACCACTCTAAGAGCAAACACTTCAGATCTTGTTTCAACACAGTTTAACATCTCTAAATTAGATAAGCATCATAGCAGTGGTAGCTCTGGGATACAGTCGTTTACCTATATGACTCAAGACCACAAGTTTTTCTTAAGGGCTATGCAAACTCATTGGTGGACTTGGAGTGGTTATCAAATTGGTGATCCTTTACTTCAATTTGGAATTTCGCAACAACGCAATTTTGTTAAGCGCTTAAAAGATTTGTTCTACAGATGCACCTATGTTAAAGCATTTGGGCTTTCTGAAGATGAACTAAAACAAGTGTTAATTAAGGTTACTCGAAAAAAAGAATTAGTTGTTGCTGGTTACCCTTCTGTAATTAATCAGTTAGCATTAGCTAGTATTAAAACCAATATCAAGCCTCAAATAAAAAGTGTTATTTGTTTTGGTGATAAATTGTTTGATCATTATTTAAAAGCCATTAAAACTGCGTTTGGAAATGATATTCAAATCGTAGATACTTATGGTTGTGCTGAAGGGCTTTTGATAGCTTGTAAACAAGATTTAGATTACTATTATGTAATGTCGCCACATGTCTTTATCGAAATTGTTGATGATGAAGGGTCTCCTGTTGAAGATGGAAAAATGGGACATGTATTAGTGACTAGCCTAACCAATAAAGCGATGCCGTTAATTAGGTATAAATTAGGTGACTTAGCTATTAAGTTGCCTCTAAAAGATTATCCTGATAAGCGTTTAAAAAATTATCCTTTACTTCAAAAAGTTATAGGTAGAGAAACCGATATTGTAAAAACTACTAAAGGAGTTACACTAAACGTACATAGCTTTACTGGAGTGTTAGAATATTATCAAGACATAAAGCAATATAAAATTATTCAGAATAATCTAGACGCAATTATTATAGAGTATATTGTTGACCATCATTCTGAATTGAAGACCTCAATCTTAAACGATATTAAAACCAAATTAAATAAACTTACACACGACTGTCTAGAAATTGCATTTAAGCAAGTTACAGCCATCAAACCTACTCCATCTGGCAAACCCCAAATTATAGAGTCTAATCTAAAATAAATGAAAGAGATTCTTGTCATAACGAGTTATTATCCACCAGAAACTGGTGCTGCTTCAAATAGAATTTTTCATTTAGCTGAAGGTTTACATAACCATGATTATAAAATTTCGGTCATTACGCCATTACCTAATTACCCTACAGGTAAAATCTTCAAAGGTTATAAAGGGAAATTCAAGCACACCTCAACAGAAAATGGAATTCTTGTAAACCGATTATGGGTTTATGCGAGCAATTCAAAAAATAAAATACTTCGCTTATTAGCCATGTTATCCTATAGTTTTAGTTTAATTTGGTTTTTCTTTTGGAATACTATCCCTAAAACGGTAATCATACAATCTCCTCCATTATTAGTGGCTTTTACATGTACACTTTTTTTAAAATCAAGCAAAAGAAAACTCATATTGAATGTAAGCGATTTATGGCCTATAGCTGGTTTAGAACTAGGTGCTTTCAAAAAGAATTTTAGTTACAAAGTGCTTGAAAAGATAGAACGCTATAATTACAACAAAGCAGATCTAATCTTAGGTCAAAGTGAAGAGATCTTAACACATATTTTATCATTATTTCCTTATAAGAATACTTTTTTATATCGTAATTTCCCAGACATAAAACCTATTAATATTGAGCATGATACATTTGAAAACAAGAAACTAAATATTGTCTATGCTGGACTTCTTGGCGTAGCACAAGGTATTTTTAAATTGAGTCAAGAGTTAAACTATGAGCTTTTAGATTTTCATATTTATGGTTCTGGAGTTGAACAATCAAAAATTGAAGCTCTTATTAGTGATTCACCAGAGTTATCTATTACTTACCATGGGCATGTTTCTAGGGAAGAGTTGCACCAATCGCTTTTACAGTATGATTTAGTTATTATTCCTTTGCTTAATAGGATTTACGGCTCTGTGCCTTCGAAAATCTTTGAGTATGGTAAATTAGGGTTGCCAATGCTCTACTTTGGTGGAGGTGAAGGAGAAACTATTATTACATCTTACGGCTTAGGTTGGGTTGCAGAAGCTGGAAATTATAGCCACTTGAATGAGGTGATATCTAAAATAGATAAAAGCATGCTTAGCGACACCATGCGTGATAAAATTAGAGAGACAAGTGCTAACGTATTTGATTTTAACTCACAATTATTGCAGCTTAAAAAACGACTTTAATATGCCTTATCTTCTCCCCTGATAGCATTTATAAAGGTTTTTGTAATTATTTTAAGATCTAATAATAAAGACCAGTTTTCAATATAGAAAATATCATATTTAACGCGACCAATAATATCTTTATCAGACTCTACTTGCCCTCTAAAACCACTTATTTGAGCTAAGCCTGTAATGCCAGGCTTCACAAAATGCCGCACCATGAACTTGTCTATCTTTTTTGCATACATATTAGTATGACTAACCATGTGAGGTCTTGGCCCAACTACAGACATGTCTCCAAAAAGGACATTAAAAAATTGTGGTAGTTCATCAATACTTGTTTTCCTTATAAACTTTCCAATCTTGGTAATTCTTTGGTCTCCTCTAGTAGCTTGATAAAGGTGTGCGTCTTTGTTAGGCGTCATAGATCTAAACTTATAACAGTCAAATTCCTTGTAATTAAAACCGTTTCTAGATTGCTTGAAAAATACTGGCCCTTTTGATTCTATTTTAATCAAAATAGCTATTAAAGGGGTTAACCAGGATAGAAGAAATATGATCACCAAACTAGAGAAAATTATATCAAAAGTTCTTTTTACAAGCATATTGTATGACTCTTCAAGCGGAATATCCCTTAATGATAAAATTGGGATATAATCATAGTACTCATACCTAAGTTTCTTTGAGTATATTTCTTTGTTATCAGGTAGAAATTTTAATATCTTAAGATTGTTATCTGCAAAGTCTGCAATTGTACTGATTTGGTTATTTGTAAGTTCAGATATAGAACAGTAAATTTCATCAATAGACTCTTCTGTTATGTATTGAAAACATGTGTGAAGGTCTAACGATTTGTCCTTGAAGTTAAACGTCTTTTTATGAACATACCCGTATTCAGGGTTCTTGTTAAAAAAATTTTCTAGAGCTAGGGTTTTTTTATTAGCTCCAAAAATTACTGTTCTTCGGTAGTTACCGCCAAATGACACTCTATACTTCTGTAGTAAATAATAGAGCGCAAATTTAAAAGAAATAATACCCAAAAAGGCAATTAAAATGTATTTAAAAATAGTAACTGGATATATATCTAAGTCGTGATAAAAACCCGAAAAAGCAAAAATAATCAACGTGTAAAGTACCATTTGCCTTAATGCAAGAGAAAAAATGGTAACCTCTCTTGTATATCTATAAACTTCATAAAAGCTTGAATAAATAGAAAGTATTATCCAAGAAATAGAAGCAAATAAAATAAACATTTGAGGATTTATATCTTTAAAAAAATAAAGAATAGCTAGGCCGTTTATGATACTTAAATCGATTAAGTATGAAATTGGTCTTAAATATCCCGAATATCTTCCTTGTTTAAATAAGCTCAAACTATATTTTTATATGTTTAGAAAAATCTCTATGCTCACTTTTATATAGTTCATCTTGAGATAATCCTTTAAAATAACTAAATGTTTTCTCCATGCCTTCAGTTCTTTGGACTTTAGGTTCCCATTGCAATAATTTCTTTGCTAAAGAGATATCTGGCTTTCTCTGCATTGGATCATTAACAGGAAGGTCTTTATATATTATCTTTTGGTCGGTATTGGTTAGTTTAATAATCTCCTCGGCAAAATCTTTGATAGAAATTTCATTTGGGTTTCCAATATTTACGGGGTAAACATAATCGCTGAAAAGTAACTTAAAAATCCCCTCTACTTGATCATCAATATAACAAAATGATCTTGTTTGAGAACCGTCTCCAAAGACAGTAAGATCTTCTCCTCTTAAAGCCTGTCCCATAAATGCAGGAATTACCCTTCCATCATTGAGTCGCATCCTAGGACCATAAGTGTTGAATATACGTACAATTCTTGTTTCTATACCATGAAATCTATGATACGCCATTGTAATTGATTCTTGAAAACGTTTTGCCTCATCATAAACACCTCTAGGGCCAATACTATTGACATTACCATAATAATCTTCTGTTTGAGGGTGTACAAGAGGGTCTCCATAAACTTCTGATGTAGAAGCGATAAGTAGCCTTGCCTTTTTAGCTTTAGCTAATCCTAATAAATTGTGAGTTCCTAAAGACCCTACCTTTAATGTTTGTATTGGTATTTTTAAATAGTCTATAGGACTTGCTGGAGATGCAAAATGAAGAATGTAATCTAATGTTCCTGTAATGGTAATATATTTAGTAACATCATGCTCTATAAATTCAAAGTTAGGATTCTCTTTTAAGTGAGTAATATTTTTTAAATCTCCAGTTATGAAATTATCCATTCCAACCACGTGGAATCCCTCTGCTAAAAATCTGTCACATAAATGTGACCCTAAAAATCCAGCCGCACCTGTAATAAGTACTTTTTTCATATTGTAGCTGTTTTTCTGCCTATAGAAGCATAATAGAATCCTTCATTTTCAATTTCATTAAGATCGTAAAGATTTCGCCCATCAAAAATAACTGGCGCGTCCATCTTTTCTTTTAATTTGTCAAAACTTGGTGTTCTAAAGATACTCCATTCTGTACAAATAATCAATGCGTCAACATCGTTTGTTGTCTCATACATATTGGAGGCATATTTAATCTTATTACCATATTTTTTTCTAACATTTGGCATGGCTTCAGGATCAAAAACCTTTACTTTAGCTCCTTGTTTTAAAAGTTCATCGATGATATACAAGGCAGGAGCCTCTCTAATGTCGTCTGTTTCAGGTTTAAACGCAAGTCCCCAAATTGCAAAAGTTTTGTTCTCTATATTATTGTCAAAAAATGAAAGTACTTTAGGAATAAGAATTGTTTTTTGTGTACTGTTGACATTAATTACTGAGTTTAGTATTTGAAACTCATGACCGTGATCCATTCCAGACTTGTGTAGAGCCTTTACGTCTTTAGGGAAACATGATCCACCGTAACCAATTCCAGGAAATAAAAAGCGTTTTCCGATTCTAGAATCTGTTCCCATACCTACTCTAACCATATCTACATCTGCACCAACTTTTTCACAAAAATTAGCAATCTCATTCATAAATGTGATTTTGGTTGCCAAAAAAGAGTTCGCAGCATATTTAGTGAGTTCGGCTGAGCGTTCATCCATAGTTAAAATTGGATTTCCAGAACGCACAAAAGGTTTGTAGAGCTTTTTCATAAGCTTGGTTGCTCTTTCTGAACTCGATCCAATGACAATTCGTTCTGGTTTTAAGAAGTCGTCAACAGCAAAGCCTTCGCGAAGAAACTCAGGATTAGACACTACGTCAAATTCGACATCAGTTTCATTTTGAATGGCTTCTTTTACTTTATCTGAAGTACCTACTGGAACGGTACTTTTATCAACAATAACTTTGTAATCTTTTATTTGCTTTCCAATACTTTTAGCCACTCCCAAAACATAAGAAAGATCAGCTGAACCGTCCTCATCTTCTGGTGTTGGTAAGGCTAAAAAGATAATGTCTCCAAACTCTAGACCTTGAGTTAATGAGGTAGAAAATTTCAATCTATTTGCTTTGATATTTCTTTCAAAAAGAACGTCTAAATGTGGTTCATAGATAGGGACTTCTCCTTCTTGCATTTTCTTGACTTTACTTTCATCAATATCTATACAAAGAACCTCATTACCTGTTTCTGCTAAACAAGTTCCTGTTACTAAGCCAACATACCCTGTTCCTATTACTGATATTTTCATCTTTTATTAAATTATTTGCCAAAAGTATGAAATAATTCTAGTTTAATTTATTTGAATTATTTAAAATAGGAAAATCTGTTCTATTAAACAGACAATGCAAAATCGTGAATAAAAATATCCCTCTATGAACCCATAAGAATGATTCTGTAATAAAGGCCAACATCATTAAAAAATAAAAAATAAAAAATAAAAAATTCTTGCTTTTTATTGCCCTGATAATACCAATAACCGAAATTAACACTAGAGTAATTAAACCAAATATTCCTACTTCAGCTAAAATTTGAGCATACATATTATGATAATTATAACCATGATAGCCATAGTATGTATTAAAGGCTATATGTCTTTCTCTTAAATTCTCTCTAGAAGCGAATAGGCCAAACCCTTTCCAAAAAATATGATTTTCTTCTATTTGATCTTTCAAGTTTCTTAATTGTAATATTCTAATTGAAGAGCCTGTCCAAGGGTATACTCGATTAAATTTTTCTCTATGCAACACCTCTTCAAAATTGGTTGTCTTTTCGATTAAAAATCGCTCTACAACTCGACCCGAGGTAGTTGCAAAAACAATAGTGCTAATCAATAGAACGAGTAATACTTTAGGGCTTTTTATAGATGATATTCCTTTATAAAATATCAAATAGATTATGTTGCCTAAAACAAAAGACGCAATAATCATTTTTGATGATAACATTAGAATCATAGCCCCAAGAAAGCCCAACCCGAAAATCTCTATATTCCTCTTCTGTTTCTTAAATAAAAGAAAGAAAAAACTAATACTGTAAAATACAGAAACATAAATCGCATTTAAATCTAAGACGTCAACTAATTGGTGATAAACAAATACCATCAAATCTCCTGTTTTCAAGTAATTGATTATAGCAGCAATTAAAAAAAATAACCCTAACAAAATATTGGATATTGTAAACCCGTTTAAAATTAACTTAAAAGACTTAATTGTAAATTTTGGAATTAAAGAAAAAGCAAATGGTATAATCATTAGTGGAACTAGTCTACCAATGCCTTTTATTGACAGTTGCTGGTTTACAGACCAAAAATATGAAGCACAACAAAATAGGTAAAGTATAATAGGTAATATAAGAGCAATATCGAGGCTTAATTTGATCTTACTAGTTCGTATGTGGTTTATCACTAAGAATGTGAATATTCCAAGCGCAATACTACTCGCTGCATAACTAACAAGCAACGTTGAAAGTATCGATGAAATTGAATACGATAAAATGTCTTCATGCTTAATTACTGATACTATCTTTTTCTTTACATTCATAGAAAAAATCTAAATACTTTTTATTAATAATATCCCAACTGAATTTTAAATTTATTAGGTTGAAGCAATTCTCAACTTTATCAGATTCATTTATTTTTAAGGTCTTCTCAATATGAAATTTTACATCTTTAGATGTATTGAAGTAAAACGCATGACTTCCTAGTATGGATTTGTTAAAGTCGTTATCATTAGCAACTATCAAAGCTCTAGATGACATCGCTTCAAGGAGTGAAGGGTTAGTTCCTCCAACCGAGTGACCATGAAAATAAAGATTTGAATAGTACCTTAGGTTATTTAGTTTCTCTAAGTTGTATATCCCACCGACAAATCTGATGTTTTCATAGTTCTTAAATTTGTTTTTTAAGTACATCCCAAATGTATTCACATCATGTTTGCCAACTACTATAAACGTACTATCTTCATTTGACATCGCTACTCCATCTAAAATTATTTCAATATTATTTTCTGGTTCAAGCCGTGCGATCAACATATTGTAGTTGTATGCAGTTACATTATATTCGGTTAACGCATTAATATCGGGATTATCGAATTGCTCTGCGCCGTAAGCAATATATTTAGAATGAATATTATATCTTTTACTAAGATAGCTCTGAATCCCAATTGAATCAGCGATTAGATAATCACTTGACTTAACCGCTAGTTTCTCTGCATATTTTAGAAAACCTTGCACTGGTTTTGAATACTTTGAACGTTTCCATTCAAGACCATCCATATTTGTTATTAATATGGTTTTAGAGGGCAATAGCCTATGCCAAATTGTACTGCTAGTGTAGCCTAGTTGTAGTAAAATATCAAAATCTCTTTTTCTAGAATCAATAATGCAGTTTAAATCATAAATAAATTGCCCTGGAGTTCCAATCTTGTCTTCTGGGTCATAGCAATGAATGATATTAACACCATTATACGTTTTTTTTTGATAAGGATGTTTATTTGAGTTATAAACATAAACTTCATGTTCATTTTTATAGAGATACTCCGAAAAGAATTCTGCAAACTGCTCAAAACCTCCATGATGGTTAGGCACTCCTCTCGTTCCTAATATGCCGATTTTCATTATAATGATTTTTTAATGCAAATAAAGCTCCTAATACAATTCCTGATAAATCATAGGGTTTGAAAACTCCCGTGACAACCAAACTTGAAAGTGCAATATAAAATGCACATCCCACAATTAATCTGTTGATATTAAATTCAATGCTTGAATTAGAATTAAGTCTATAAAGCGAGTACAAATATATAATGTACATCATATATACCAAAAGTCCAACAATACCTGTCTTAAATAAGACATAAATAAAACCATTATGCAAAATAGGAATATACCTAACGTCTTCATTGGCTAATCGAACTTCTACTCCTAGATCGACTGTTGATCCAAAACCTCTACCAAAAGCCCAAGAAAAGTACCCTTTATCGTTCAATGTTTCAATAGCACTCTGTGCTTCATATCCTCTCCAGTGTTTCCATAGATCTCTTTTATCTCGTTTTATCTTTTCTATATCTAAAGATTCGAACATCTCACTATAAGTGTTTTGTATTTTGAATATGAAACCCTCAATCCCATCAGAATTACTGTCAACATCAAATTTATTTACAATCATCATAAAGCTTGTGAGCAAAATTGTTCCGAAAAAAATAAGTCTTAGCCCTTTTTTAGTTAATCTAAAATATCCTTTGTAAGCTAAAATAAATAAGACCAAAACAACAAACATTACCCTTGAGAAATAAAGTATAAATGAAATACTCAATAGAACTACAAAAACGTTATAGGTGAACTTTGTTAAATATAATTTAACTTTCCCTGTATTTGATGTTAATATAAAAATATACGCAATTAACTCTAGATGATTATACCTGCCTCCTTGTGTTCTTACTTCAGTAACATTTGATATTTTATTCAGGTTCATCAAGATCATTGAAATATGTGTTATCGAATAGGCAAAACCAAGTAAGATTACTACTGTAAATAAAAAGCTTTTATCACTTATTTTTTTGATAAGAAAATAGGATGCCAGTATTACAAGTATAGGTCTAGAAAAGTAAACTAAATCTTTTATATAAACTCCAACTGAATAATCAGATCTTAAAAAACCAAAAAAACCAATAGAGAAGATAATTAAAAATAAAAATAGAACAACTCCAACAGGTCTAATAACTTTATCTTTTGCTGAAATAATAAGTGATACAATCGCAAAAGCAAATGACAGCTCAACTTTAGTAGATATGAGCGTTAGCAAAAGTACAATAAATAGTATTTTATATATATTTACTTTCATTGTTCTATAGCATTATATACACTTATAAATTTTCTTGTCATGGATTCACTTGAAAATTTTTCTTTTGCTTTAAGGTATGCTTTACGTTCTAAATCTTTTTTGAGGTCAGCATCTTCTATGACTTTAGAAATAGCTTTCGTAAGTTCTTCTTTATTGTTAGGTTCAAAAAGCAAACCTGTTACATTATGATCAATGACGTCAGCTAAACCTCCTAGATTTGAAGCTATAACAATTCTTTTGGATAACATCGCCTCAACAGCAATAATTCCAAAAGATTCTGGTTCGGTAGATGGAACGACAATTATGTCTAATGAATCAATAATACTGTAAATATCTTCTTGAAAGGGTAAAATAACAACATTTGATGTCATTCCTTCTTTTTCTATTTTATCTTTTATATCATGTAAAAAATGCTCTTGCCCATCAGGTGGAGAGCCTACCAAACACAGTTTTACATTAGGATGATTTAAGTGTATGGTTTTGAATGCTTCTAAAAGTAGTTTATGCCCTTTTAATCTATTGAACCTTCCAATCAGACCAATTAAAATATCATCAGCATTAGATTTAAACAGCTCTGATTTTAATTGAAGCACTTGAGCATTATTAAGAAAAGGTCGAAGTCTTTCAACACCATTGAAAATCATTGTAGACTTTTTTTTCAAAAGACCTATGGTATTGGTATAGAATCTCTCAGTAGCGTTAGAGTTATAGACAATTTTATTTGCAAAAATTAACTGTAATAAAGAAAAAAAGTACTTTATATACCAAGGTGTGTCCATAATTTCATGTATGTGAAAAAGATGAACTGTATTTCTTCTGAAACAATAAATAGATCCAAACAGTGTAGCTAAAGTGTTTGAATGCACACAATGAATCTTTCTACCATTCAACTTCGCGTGAAGTATCTTCTTTGCCATCTTGTAATCTTTGAAAAATTGTTGAAATTTCAATGATTTCAGCATTTCACGCTTCAATTTCAAAACGGGCATTTCTACTATTTCTATATTTTCTCTAATTAATCTGTCTTTCAACAAGCCTTCTTCATAAGGTAAACATACGATCGGGTGAAACTCTTTTGAAAGTTTTTTTAATTGAAGAACTAGTGTAAGAAGTAGTTTAGAAGACCCATATAAATCTGAAGATATACTAATAAATACAATCTGCTTCTTATTACTCAAATTCATATTGAAATTTATCTATATCTTCTTTATATATTAGCTTTATAAGTTCTATTGAAGCTTTGTCATAAGCTTTTTTATAATCTTTAAATATAGGATTATTCGTTTTTAATCTTAGCAAAAAAGCTGGGTTTTTTAAAACTTTGTTGACACCTCGTTTTGTTTCATTTTTTGACTTATTAACATGAGGCAATACTTTTTCAGTTAAATTGGCTTTTTCAACAACTACCTTTATATCTTCTTCGATGGTTTCAAATTTTCCAACAAAGTCAACTAAAAGTTGGTTTTTATAGTATAAATAATCTGTTTGCGGAATAAAGAAGAAATGACCTTGTTCTACTTTTTTCTTCAGCACTTCGGAAAGAAAGTAATCGAAACTGATGATTTTAGAATAACCTAAGTACTTATAGTAAGAATAGGCTCTTGAATAAGGGTTTCTTACAAATGAAAACTTAAAAAATGAATCAAAACTCTGCTTGTCAATATAATTTAAATCTAAGTATTCGTATGCTTTTAGATGTGCGAGTCTTTGAGGGCCTTTCTCATTGATTCTTTTCTTTCTTAGCAATAATTCGTCCCTTTGCTTCCAGTTCAAGTTTAAATCATTCAAAAACATAGATTCAATACTTTGCCCGGCAACCTTAGGAATATGAACAAAAATGGTTTGGTGTTTTTTACTAATCATTATTTAACTCCATTTTTGAAGTAATTCTTTTTGAATCATACTTTCTAGGTTACATATATCTTCTTTATAGTAGTGTTTCAAGTTTAAATAGGTCTCTGGCTTAATTTCTTGTTTTTCAAAATTTTCACTAAAAAAGTTACGTTTCAACTTGTCTTTCAATCTATCAGACAATAATTTGTTTAAAGTTCTTTTTATTTTTTTTTGTCTTAAAAAATTAATAACGCTACTGTTTTTTAAATGGACTGTTTCATTGTGCTTTTCTGACAGATCATAATCATTAAAAGAATCTATACTTAAAAAATCATACAAATCATTCATGGTGTTTTCAATACTCTTAGTCCAGTCTTCATAAATAATAATCTTAATATTATCCTTATCGAAGAGGTCATAGTAGGGTTTAACTTGATCATGGTAAAGCCCCATTTCTAAATACAAATTGCCTCCGCCCCAAATTTTGAGTTTATCTGCTTTAATGGCATCTTCAAAAGTGGTTTCTTTTTCATAACCAGTACTCAAATGCATCAAGTAATGACTATATGCTCTATGTATTGGATTACGAAGCGAAATAATTATTTTAGCATCAGGATTGTAGTCATAAATTCTTTTTGCTGCGTCTTTATCCCATAAATATGATGGGCTTACCTCTCCTTTAAGTAGATCTCCTGCTTCAGAAAAAAGAGACTCATAAACACTATTTGAATTAATTATCTTCATATGATATTGCTTCCCTGGTTTGGGAATTTCATATACCTCTTGATCTAAAGATTCTACATTGGAAAAAAAATTACATTCTTTGACTTTCGGCACAAAAACACCTGGATGCATAGAAAGGTATTTATATATTGAGGTGGTGCCTGATCGTGCTGCTCCTACTACAAAAAAATCAACCTTAGCATTATTCATTAGCGTGTAAAAAAGTTTTTATTTTATCTTTTTTGTAAATATAAACTACGGTTGTTATATTCCAAAATATCATGCTAAAAGATGTAGAAAAAGCAGCACCATTTATTCCATAAAGCGGAATTAAATACCAATTAAGAATTAAATTCAAGAAAAAGGAGAACAGTAATATTTTTTGGAGAACGTTTTGTTTTCCTGTCATATTCATATACACACCTACTGAACCACATAATGCATTGATTGACTGTCCTGCAAGCAATATAAATAACGCAGTTTGAGCAACCAAATAAGCTTCCCCATACCACTTTAAAACAACATTAGAAAGCACAGCTAGACCTATTATAATTGGAAATGTTAATAAAAAAATTAAACGTGTAGCGCTCTTAATTATCTTGTTTAATTCTTTGAAATTTTTGAGACTATAGAGTTCTGCTATTTTTGGTGCTTGAACTGTATTGACTGAGGCCAACACAAGAGAGATCATTGTTGTTAATTTAATAGCAACAGCATAAAATGCTACACTTTCAAAATTTGTGAATTTACTAAGCAAAATAATATCTACGCTTTGCATTAAAACATAAGCGATTGAACTTATGGCCATTGGGCCAGATCTTTTAATAATGTCTTTGTATGTGATCTCAATTTTTAAACTACTGCCTTTGCCGTTAGAAAAATAAACAAATAAATAACCTGTTGAAATTATACTTAAGATCAAAAAATTCAGTAAAAATAAATCTATTAGAAATCCTTGTTCTTGAATGTTATAAATAATAATTATACCTATCAAGAAAGGCAAATACCTAAATATATTTCTGTAAAACTCAGAAATAAAAATTTTATTTATTCCTCTAAAAACATCAATATTAAGCATAGTAATGCTGTAAAAAAACAGGGTGGCAACTGTTTTTACAACTATACTTGCGACTTCTTTTTCAAAGAAGATATTAATGTAGGTGTCATCTATAAAATAAAATAAAATAAATACTACAGCAGAAATAAAAAAGACAATGACTGTCATTTTTTTATAAATACTCTTTAGACTGTCTAAGGCATTACGGGATGTAAGAAGCCCTGAATAATATATGACAGATTGATGCATTCCAAAAACACAGATACCACCTAAAAAGATTAGCAATGATCGCGTAAAATCATATTGACCAACCAGATTTGGATCAAAATAATTAGTAAGGATTAAGGTTAATGAAAAAAAAAGAACAACACCGATTATTCTTAAAAAAAGAACTTTAAGACTTTTATTTACAAGACTGTTATTAAAATAGTATTTAAGTTTTTCGATGAGGTTCATAAAAAATACCTGTCAGAACGTTAGTCTCATTTTCTTTTAAGTGTACTAATGAAGGTTTTTTTAAAAAAAATTAAGGGGTTTGATACTCCGTCTACTACTTTTGTTCTAAACGTTTTTTCTTCTAAGCCTTTTTCGATAAATTTATTGAATATGAAATACTTATTCAAATCCTCTGCAGTATTGATGTCATAATACTTATCTCCATAAGTAACTGAAATATTTATTATTTCAACAATCTTTGGCTGTTGTCCTCCTAAACTTATCAAAATATTTTCAGAAATATTACCAGATCCAAACTCAGCAACTATCGAGTCATCATGAGAGGATGGTGTAATTTCTTCGAAGATATGAATATCTTTCTTTTGTAATTCATCAACTTCAATGTTCTTCATGATGATCTTAAAAACATCAGACTTATTTGTTTTAAAATTGAATTCGATTCTTAAACTTGGTTCGACAATTTCTACCTTTGCCTGTTTTAGTTCTGTTGATTCATCTTTACTAGTAACTTCTTGACAGCTTACAATTAATAATGCTAGAAAAAATAGTGTTAGCTCTTTTATTTTAGACATGAGATTTTTATTTGATTATCCTTACGTTTTCAAGCGTAAGTGGTTTGGCTCCAGATACACTTTTTTTTGTTTTCTTGTCTTTTAGAACAATTCTAATTTTATCAAAATTGGTTATTTGACATTTCTTATCTAACATCAATAACATATAATTTTTATCGTTTATTGTAATAAGTCTAGGATAAACTTCCCAGTGTAGCTTATTTTTTTCAGTTCCTAATTGCCATTTGGGCCGTTTATCAAAATCTGCCTTGTTAATCGTTTTACTGATTAGAAAATAGAAATCATCTAAAATTGAATCATTTATAGTTTGAGTGTATTCAATCACAATATACCTATTACTCTCATCTATATTAAACACTACATCATTTAGAGAGATATCTTTATTTAATTTGTGATTTGTTTTGTAACTGACACCTTTTTTAAGTGTGTTTTCTATTTGTTTCGTTATGCTCAGAGTGACTTTCTCTTTAATATTCTCTGTTTTTCTTGGAACTACTTTTTCAAGTTCTTTTTTAAAATATACTGGGTTTTTTACTTCAAAAAAACCAAAGTCAGCAATTTTCTTAGCTAACATAATAGAGGTCTTGTATGAGCCATTGACATTCAGGTGTCCTTTATCCCAATAGTCTTCAAAAGTTAGTCCAAGCTCATTGAACTTAGTATTGAAATCAATATAGTTGATTTCCTTTTGGTTTTTAAAATATCTATTCAATAAATAATGTTTTTTATTATTCTCATCCCTGAAGAAAGCATCGAAATAAGGCGCGGAAACAAAAAGCATTTTCACATTGTTTTTCTTACAAATTTTGATGGTTTCTAAAATATCAGAATAATTTACCTCAAAGTTTTCAAGCTCTTTTTTTGAGGGAATTACTTTCAAATAATTTTCATACTCTACAATAAAATCTTTGTATTTTTCTTTCTCTTGATTACCAATCTTCTTTTTCAAATTAAAATAACCTTTGTAAAAGATTACGTTTTCATTATTTACTGGAAATTCATTTAAGCTCCAGTTTCTATTATACCATTTATCGTGATTTCTTATAGTTTCACTATATACAGACGGTAGTTCACTAAAACTGTAGATCTTGTTGATTGTTTGCACCCTTCTTTGACTCAATGGAGTATAATCAATGACTCGTAACTGAGAACCTTTTGATTTTGCTAGCTTAGGAAGCTTAATCAAAGTGGGAAATAAATCTATAATAACTAACTTAGGTTTGGCTTCTTTAATAGCATTCTCTAATAGTAAATTAGTTGTTATGTAATTTTGACCTCCAGTGCTTAAATTGTAGGTTTTTGTATTAAACACACTGTCAATAACTTTAGGGAAATAGGCGTTCTTAGCATGAGAACTCCCAACAATAATTATATCTAGAGAGTCAGAGTCATTTGAAGATTTATAGAACTCATTAAATGTTTTACTATTAGCATTAGAGTCTCTAAATACTGGGTCTAAAACATAAGCCAATATCAAACAAGAAATCAGAGTTAAAATTAAAGTTTTGAATATTAATGTTCTCATGAACTAAAACTGAAAATAAATAAATTCGCTAACCTGATTTTCACCATAAATACCAAAAACTAAAATAATGAAAACCACAGTCAAATAAAATGACCATCTAACTGGTAAAACTTGCTTAGCAAGCAACCTTTGCATATTATACGTCTTATGCATCCATTCAAATATCACTAAAAATACAATTGTAATTAAAGATAATATAAACTCAGGCTTAACTAACCCTAAACTATAAATATTTTCGTAGTTGAAAACCCCTTTCCCAATATTTGATATTAATGTAAGAGAATCTTTTAAGCTATTAGCCCTAAAAAAAATCCAAGCAAAGCAAACAATAATAAATATCATTGGAATAAACACTATTTTACTGGCTAGATTATTTTTAAGATGTAATGCTTCAAAAATCTTTATCCGTTGTTTATAAAAAGCTTTTTCTATCACTATTATAATACCGTGAATAGCTCCCCAAATCACAAAAGTCATTGCAGCACCATGCCACAAACCACTAACTAAAAACACAATAAATAGGTTGGCATAAGTTTTATGTTTTCCTTTCCTACTTCCTCCAAGTGGAATATAAACATAATCCCTAAACCAAGTTGATAATGATATATGCCATCTCCTCCAAAATTCTGTTATAGATTTTGAGAGATATGGACTATCAAAATTCTTCATCAAATCAAATCCCATAGTTCTTGCTGCACCAATAGCAATATCTGAATATCCTGAAAAATCACAATAGATTTGGAAAGCAAAAAAAATCGTGGCTAAAATCACATCAAATCCATAGTGATCCGATGGATTGTTGTATACTTGATTTACAGCTATAGCTAATCTATCTGCAATAACCATCTTTTTAAACAACCCAAAAGCCATCAACAATAATCCAGATTTGACTTGATCATAATTGAACCTGTAGGTTTTATAAAACTGTGGAAGCAAATGTGAGGCTCTCTCAATAGGACCAGCTACAAGTTGAGGGAAAAAAGAGACAAATGCAAAAAATGATAGGGCATTTTTAGTTGGTTTCAATTGTTTCCTATAGATATCAATGGTATAGCTCAATGTTTGAAATGTATAAAAACTAATTCCAACTGGTAGTATAATATTGAGTGTAGAAACTTCTATATTCTTACCAAATAAAGTAAAAGCGTCAACAAAAGTTTCTACAAAAAAGTTGGTATACTTAAAATATATTAAAAACCCAAGATTAACTAAGAGGCTAATTAATAATAAATTTTTTCTTTGTTTTGGATTTGATGTTTTATGAAGCTTGTCACCAACAACGAAATCTACTATTGAACTAATTGCTATTAAAAATAAAAACCTCCAGTCCCACCAACCATAGAAAAAATAGCTAGATATTAAAATTAGTACATTTCTATTAAATAGATTTTTAGAAACTAGCCAATAAAGAATAAATACTATTGGAAAAAAGATTGCAAAATCTATAGAGTTAAATAGCATCTATTAATATAAAAAAAATTAAACAATCATCCCGGCTGCCACAGTTTCATTTGTTGCATCATCAACGAGTATGATACTACCTGTGGTTCTATTTTCTCTATAAGAATCGAACATTAAAGGTTTTGTTGTTCTAATTTTTACTTTAGAAATATCGTTCATTTTTAATTCTTTGTCTTCACTATTTCTTTCTAAAGTATTAATATCAAACTTATAAACCACTTCTTTAATCATAGCTTTTTGCTCATTAGACGTATGTCTTATACTGTATTTGGCTCTTGGTTTTGCAGAGTTGTTATGCAACCAACATAACATCACTTCTATATCTTGAGAGGCTTCTGGTTTATTATTTGATCTCACAATCATATCTCCTCTACTAATATCAATGTCATCTTCTAAAGTAACAGAAACAGACATTGGTGCATACGCCTCATCTAAAGATTTCTCAAGTGTATCAATGCTTTTGATTTTTGATGTGAAGCCAGAAGGCATTACAGTAACATCATCGCCTACTCTAAGTATTCCACTTACAACTCTACCTGCATAACCTCTATAGTCTCTGTGTGAGTCATTTTGTGGTCTCAAAACTGTTTGAACAGGAAAACGGGCATCTACTTTATTTATATCACTACTAATATGCATCGTCTCAAGAGTATGTAATAAAGGAGCTCCTTGATACCATTCCATGTTTCTTGATCTATTCACAACATTATCGCCAAGTAAAGCACTAATTGGAATAAATCGAACATCTCTAACAAGCATTTTTGAAGAAAATTCTTCAAACTGATTAATGACTTTGTTATACGCTTCTTCTGAAAAGTCAACCAAGTCCATTTTATTCACACATACAATAACATGTGGTATTTGAAGTAGTGATGCTATGAATGAATGTCTTCTAGTTTGTTCTATTACTCCATGACGGGCATCTACCAGAATGATTGCTGCATTTGCAGTAGACGCTCCTGTAACCATATTTCTTGTATATTGAATGTGGCCTGGCGTATCTGCAATGATGAATTTGCGCTTTGGAGTTGTAAAGTATCTGTAAGCAACATCAATAGTAATACCTTGTTCGCGCTCATCCCTCAATCCATCTGTAAACAAGGCTAAGTCAACACCTTGATGCCCCTTTTTTTTACTTGTGGTCTCAATTGCTTCTAGCTGATCCTCAAAAATAGATTTTGAATCGTAGAGTAATCGTCCTATTAACGTACTTTTTCCGTCATCTACACTTCCTGCAGTTGTAAATCTTAATAATTGGTTGTTATCTAGCATGTTCTTTTCTTTAAAAATAACCTTGACGTTTTCTATCTTCCATTGCTGATTCAGAGCGCTTGTCATCACTTCTGTTCCCTCTCTCGGTTTGTCGCATCCCAGAGACCTCATCTGCAATTTTCTCTAAGGTATCAGCGTCAGATTCAATCCCTCCAGTAATAGTAATATCACCAAGAGTTCTAAAACGTATCTTTTTTGTAACTATTTCTTCATGATCTTCTAATATTAGAAACTCAGAGTTAGGAATCCAAGAATCTTGTCTCCAAACCACTTCACGCTCGTGTGCAAAATATAGTGATGGAATTGCGATGTTTTCTCTTTTAATGTAATTCCAAACGTCCATTTCTGTCCAATTACTGATTGGAAAGGCTCTAAAATGCTCTCCTTCAAAATGTTTTCCATTAAAGATATTCCAAAGTTCAGGGCGTTGGTTTTTAGGGTCCCATTGTCCAAAATCGTCTCGATGAGAGAAAAAACGCTCTTTAGCTCTAGCCTTCTCTTCATCTCGTCTTCCGCCTCCAATAGCACAATCAATTTTGTTAAACTCGATCGCATCAAGTAATGTTGTGATTTGTAATGCATTACGAGTTGCGTTTTTCCCTTTTTCTTCAGCAACACGACCTTCATCAATAGACTCTTGTACAGATCCTACGATAAGTTCAGCACCTAATTCTCTAATAATATCATCTCTAAACTTTATGGTTTCAGGGAAGTTGTGGCCTGTATCAACATGCATTAAAGGAAATGGTATTTTAGAAGGGTAAAATGCTTTCTTTGCTAAATGTGTGACTAATATAGAGTCTTTACCTCCTGAGAATAATATTACTGGGTTATCAAACTGCGCCCACACTTCACGTAAAACATAAATTGCTTCACTTTCTAATTCATCTAAATAATTTAAATAATATTTACTCATTATTATCTTGATAATTTTGGTATTATAAAATCTACAATTCGCTGAGCTGCAGATTCAACCGATTCATTTTCTGTTTTGATTTCAATATCTGGACTTTCAGGAGCTTCATAAGGCGCTGAAATTCCAGTCATATTTTTAATTTCACCAGCACGAGCTTTTTTGTATAACCCTTTAACATCACGTCGTTCACATTCCTCTACACTTGTGTTGATAAAAATCTCGACAAAGTTAACATCTTTAACGATACTTTTAATATTCTCACGGTCTTTTTTATATGGAGATACAAAGGCTCCTAACACTACTAAACCAGCATCTACCATTAGGTTGGATATTTCAGCAATTCGACGAATATTTTCGGTTCTATCTTCTGGCGAAAACGTTAAGTCATTGTTAATTCCTTTTCTTATGTTATCACCATCTAGCGTATAGGTTTTAATCCCTTTTGAAAAAAGTTTTTGCTCTACAACATTAGCTATAGTTGATTTTCCTGAACCTGAAAGCCCAGTAAACCATAGTAAGAATGAATTATGATTATTAGAATCTAACCTATCGTTTTTTGAAACCTGATAGTCATGAGGAATTATATGTTTTGACATATTATCTTTTTTTTCCGAAAAAAAATTGTCTAATTCTACCTAAAGGAAGTTTTAGCCAAAGTCTTTCGTGTAAGTAATAAAGCACAAATTTCGTAAATAATTCTGTAAGTGCAATATATAATGCTATCTCATCAAAAGCATTTAAGACCGAGCCTGAGATTAAAAATGTCATCGTAGTTGCAATAATTCGCCAAGAAATTGTTTTTTGAAGGGTTTGCCTTTGAGTAACCGCTTTATTAAATAATACTTTTTGCCAAATTCTCTCGTGCAAATAGTACACCACAAACTTAATAAGGAATTCAATTGAGCCAATCTTAATGGCGTTGTCAATACTACATTCGCCTATTAAACAAGTGATTAGTAAAACAACAAGAACTGTATCTGTGGTTGCTACAATTCTCCATGAAATACCTTTTAAAAGGCTTCTTATATGCGACTCTTTCTTATATGTAGTCATAGATTTAGTGCTTAGAGACTACAAACCATGGGTTTAATAGGTTTTCTTTATTGTATAAAAGTGGTTTATTCGTTTCTTTTGAAATTACTTCTACGCCAACAGCATTACATATTGCTTGTCCTGCAGCAGTGTCCCATTCCATAGTTGGTGCAAAACGAGGATATACATCAGCATTACCTTCCGCTATTAAGCAAAATTTAAGCGAACTACCTTTAGATACAACCTCTACTTGTTTTCCAGTATTTTTTATCGTTTCAATAAAATCTAGTGTTTCTGGGCTCATATGAGAACGGCTACCTACAACTTGTATTTGGTTCCCATTTCCGTTTTTAGGTTCTAATGGTTGTGCCAGTTTGAACACATCATCTATTGATGTGTCGTGCGATTCTAATTGTGCCTTAAAGCCTAGATTGGCTGAAACGTTTCCAGCATAAAGCATCTTCGACGCCGGAACATATATAACTCCTAAATTTGGTTTTCCTTCTGTAACCAAAGCGATATTAACCGTAAACTCACCATTTCTCTTAATAAACTCTTTAGTTCCGTCAACTGGATCTACTACCCAACAAGTACTCCATTCTTTTCTCTGCTGATATGCTACCTGTTTATTTTCTTCACTAATAACAGGGAAATCTGTATTGATAAGGTAAGAGTTTATAACATCATTGGCTTTCTTATCAGCTTCTGTTAGTGGTGATTTATCATCTTTGAGCTCTACATCAAAAGCTGAGTCATAAACTTTCATAATAACTTCTCCAGCTCGAAGGCTAGCTTCAATTGCTAACTTCAAATTAGGATTCATGTTCAACATACCATTCAAATATTTTTTTAATCCCATCCTCTAATTTCATCTTATGTTTCCATCCTAACTCATTTAATTTAGAAACATCTGTTAATTTTTGTAATGTGCCATCATGTTTCTCTGTATTATATCTTAATTCTCCTTCAAAACCTATGACCTGTTTTATTTTTTCGGCTAATTCTTTAATTGTAATATCTTCACCTGTTCCAATATTAATGTGTGTGTTTTTGATTTCTTCTTTCGTGTCTTTTGAAATGGTGTCTTTGAAGTCTCTATTCTCCATTATAAATACACACGCATCTGCCATATCCTTTGACCATAAAAATTCTCTTCTTGGTTTACCTGAACCCCAAATTTCTACACTGTCCTTTGTTACCCCTTTTGCCTCAAGCATGTCCTTTGCCTCTTCAATTGAATCTAGTTTTGTATCTCTTAGTACCTTATCAAGGTTTGAATCACTTAAAAGCTTGGCTAAATAAATTTTTCTAATTAAAGCGGGTAGTACGTGCGATTTTTCTAACGAAAAATTATCGTTAGGCCCATATAAATTTGTAGGCATAACTGAAATAAAATTGGTGTTATATTGTAAATTATAACTTTCACACATTTTAATTCCTGCAATCTTTGCAATCGCATATGGTTCGTTAGTGTATTCAAGTGTGTCTGTCAATAGACATTCTTCTTTGATGGGTTGCTTAGCTTCCTTAGGATAAATACAAGTACTCCCTAAGAATAATAACTTTTTGACATTATGAAGGTAACTTTGATGAATTACATTGTTTTGAATCATTAAGTTCTCATAAATAAAATCTGCTCTGTATTTGTTATTAGCATGTATACCACCAACTTTTGCTGCTGCTAAAAACACATACTCAGGTTTTTCTGTTTTAAAGAATAACTCGACAGCATTTTGGTTAATTAAGTCTAGCTGTTTATGTGTGCGGGTAATAATATTCGAATAACCTTTCGCTTTAAGGTTTTCTTGTATGGCACTACCCACAAGACCGCTATGCCCAGCGATGTAAATTTTTGAATCTTTCCTCATTTTCATTTCTTATTCAAAATAATTACTTATTCTATAACCACCTTCTTGAAGGTATTGTTGCTTTTTCATCATTTTCAAATCACTTGCCATCATATCATCTACTAAATCTTGTAAATCATATTCTGGTACCCAGCCTAATTTTTCTTTAGCTTTACTAGCATCACCTATAAGTAAATCAACTTCTGTGGGACGATAATACTTTTCATCAACAACAACGACCTCTTTACCTATTTCAACTTCATAAGCTGGGTTACTAGATGTTTTTACATAGCCTTTTTCATTCGAGCCGCTGCCTTTAAAATCTAATTCAACACCTACATAAGCAAAACACATTTTAACAAAATCTCTAACTGAAGTAGTTTTCCCTGTGGCAATAACCCAATCTTCAGGTTTATCTGCTTGAAGGATCATCCACATCATTCTTATGTAGTCTTTTGCGTGACCCCAATCTCTTTGGGCGTCAAGATTTCCTAAATACATTTTATTTTGAAGTCCAAGAACAATCTTTGAAGTTGCTCTTGTTATTTTTCTAGTAACAAACGTTTCGCCTCTTATTGGAGATTCATGGTTAAATAAAATCCCATTACAAGCAAACATTCCGTAAGCCTCTCTGTAATTTACTGTAATCCAGTAAGCATACATTTTTGCAACTGCATATGGGCTTCTTGGGTAAAAAGGAGTCGTTTCTGTTTGTGGAACCTCTTGTACTTTTCCATAAAGTTCAGATGAAGATGCTTGATAAATTTTAGTCCTTTTTTCTAAGCCTAGCGCTCTAACTGCTTCTAAAATTCTAAGCGTTCCAATACCGTCAACATTTGCAGTGTATTCTGCCATTTCAAAAGACACATGAACATGGCTCATTGCAGCTAGGTTATATATCTCATTAGGCTGCACTTCTTTTATTATTCTTAGTAAATTAGTGCTATCTGTTAAGTCTCCATAATGGAGAAATAGGTTTCTATCTTCTAAATGTGGGTCTTGATATAAATGATCTATTCTATCAGTATTGAACAACGATGATCTTCTTTTTATACCATGAACCTCGTAACCTTTTTTTAATAAAAACTCACTTAAATATGCTCCATCTTGACCAGTTATACCTGTTATTAATGCTATTTTTTTCTGCATAAATTAGTTGATTTTGTTATTAACGTTAATAAGCGCCTTTTTTAAGCTATCTCTCCAATAAGGAATCTTAATGTTTAGTACTCTTTCAATCTTGGTTTTATCTAAAACACTATAGTGTGGTCTTCTAGCTGGTGTTTTATATGCTTCGGATTTAATTGGATATAAGTCGATAATTGTATCATTCTCTTCAAAAATAGCTTTAGCAAAATCATACCAGCTAGCTACACCTTGATTGCTATAATTGTATATTCCGTAATCCTGATTGTTGTTTTCAATAATTTTAATTATTGTCTTAGCTAAATCTTTTGCGTAAGTTGGTGTTCCAACTTGATCTACCACAACCCTTAATTCATTTTTCTCTTTAGAGAGTTTTATCATTGACTTCAAAAAATTATTGCCATGTTCAGAGTATAGCCAAGATGTTCTTATAATAAAATAATTGGAGAGTTGCTTCATTACTTGCTGTTCTCCTTTCAATTTACTTGAGCCATAAACACCAATAGGGTTGGTTTTATCTTCTTCAGTGTATGGAGTAGATTTACTCCCATCAAATACAAAATCTGTAGAAACATGAATTAATGTTATCTGTTTTTCACTGCAGGCTTTAGCTAAATTTTTAACTCCAATTTCATTTATATTTATCGCACTTTCAGTATTGGATTCTGCCTTGTCAACAGCTGTGTAAGCAGCACAATTAATACAATAGTCAATATCATTGTTGTTAAAAAAGGTCTCAATGGTATTTGCATCGAGAATATTTAACTCTTTAGAGTTTTTATATATAAAGTGAAGGTTTTTATCGTTGCTGTAGGTTTCAATGTCCTTTATGCAAGTAGCTAATTGACCCTTCGAACCTGTTACTAAGATATTCATTACAGTATTGCATTATCTAATTTTGGCAAAAGTACATCTTTTTCAGATACAATAATCTCACTTTCTGAAAGACCCCAATCAATATTTAGCTTTGGGTCATTATAAATGATTCCTGCCTCAGATTCTTTGTTGTAATAATTATCACATTTATATGAAAAAACTGCTTCGTCACTTAACACAATGAATCCATGAGCAAAGCCTCTAGGAATAAATAATTGTTTTTTATTTTTGTTAGATAGCTCAACAGAAACTTGCTGACCAAAGGTAACAGATCCCTCTCTAATATCTACAGCTACATCTAACACCAGTCCTTTAATTACTCTTACTAATTTTGCTTGAGCATGTTTTCCGGTTTGATAGTGTAACCCTCTTAAAACACCTTTAAAAGAGCGGGATTGGTTGTCTTGAACGAAATTAATATCTTGACCAATGATTGTATTGAACTTTTCTTTATTAAAACTTTCAAAAAAATAACCTCTTTTATCTTCATAAACTTGAGGTTCTAAAATAAAGCACCCTTTAAGATGTGTTTCTGTTGCTTTCATACTATTGCTCCAAAATACTAAGTAAGTGTTTTCCGTACCCGCTTTTAATTAACGGCTGTATTAGTGTTTTTAGTTGTTTCCTATCTATATATCCCATTCTATAAGCTACCTCTTCTATAGCTCCTATTTTCAACCCTTGACGCTCTTCTATAACCTGAACAAATTGAGACGCCTGCATAAGGGAGTTAAATGTTCCTGTATCTAACCACGCAGTACCTTTGTCTAAAACACTAACTTTGAGCTTACCTTGTTTTAAATACTCTTTATTTATATCTGTGATTTCTAACTCACCTCTGTGACTTGGCTTTATATTTTTAGCTATTTCAACCACAGAATTATCGTAGAAATAAATCCCAGGAACTGCATAATTGGATTTTGGGTTTGCGGGCTTTTCTTCAATTGAAATAACGTTTCCTTCTGAATCAAATTGCGCAACACCATAGCGTTCTGGATCATGAACATGGTAAGCGTATATTATTCCTCCAACAGGGTCATTATTAGATTGTAATAATTGCTCAAGACCTGTTCCATAGAAAATGTTGTCACCTAGTATCAATGCTACTTTTTCATTTCCTATAAATTCTTCACCTATTATAAAAGCCTCTGCCAATCCTTTTGGAGCTTCTTGAACTGCATATTCAAAGTTACACCCGAATTTTTTCCCATCACCTAATAATTTTTTGAAAAGTGGTAAGTC
This sequence comes from uncultured Psychroserpens sp., assembly GCF_947503375.1. GTDB lineage: Bacteria > Bacteroidota > Bacteroidia > Flavobacteriales > Flavobacteriaceae > Psychroserpens. Next base: position 503,429 of record NZ_CANNDQ010000001.1, on the reverse strand, counting down.
GTGAGGTGTTGAAATTATAAGAATATCTCTTATGCCAGACCACATGAGCGTTGAAAGAGGGTAATAGATCATTGGTTTATCATAAATTGGCATTAATTGCTTACTTACTGATAATGTCAATGGGTGTAATCTTGTGCCTGATCCTCCCGCTAGTATTATTCCTCTCATAAAATAAATAAGTTTTTAGCTGTATTGTCTTTGGTAGTATGATTCGTAATCTCCACTTGTGATATTATCGAGCCAAGTCTGATTGTTCAAGTACCATTCTATGGTTTTAGATAGCCCTTCTTCAAATGTAACTGATGGGTACCATCCAAGTTCTTTGTTGATTTTACTTGCATCAATTGCATATCTTAGGTCGTGTCCTGGGCGATCTTTTACAAATGTAATTAGTTCTTCAGATGCTCCTTGTTTTCGCCCTAATTTAACATCCATTTGCTGGCATAATAGTTTTACCAAATCTATATTTTTCCACTCATTGAAACCTCCAATGTTATAGGTTTCTGAAAGTTTACCCTTGTGAAAAATCAAATCTATAGCTGTGGCATGGTCTTTAACGTATAGCCAATCTCTTGTGTAATTTCCATCTCCATATACAGGCAAAGGCTTGTTGTTGATTATATTATTAATAAATAATGGAATTAATTTTTCAGGAAACTGATTTTGCCCATAATTATTTGAACAATTAGAAATTATATAAGGTATTCCATAAGTCTCTCCGTAAGCTCTGACAAAATGATCTGAACCAGCTTTAGATGCAGAATATGGAGAATTAGGGTCATAAGGTGTCGTTTCTTTGAAAAGCCCAGTGTGTCCAAGTGATCCATAAACCTCATCTGTACTTATATGGTAAAACAACTTATTTGAAAAATCTGATTTCCATAAGTTTTTAAATGAATTCAATAAAACCATAGTGCCAATAATATTGGTCTTAACAAAGGACAGTGGGTCTGATATGGATCTGTCTACGTGTGATTCTGCTGCAAGGTGAATAACGCTATTAAATCTATACTTTTTAAAAAGCTCATCGACTAAAGTTTCGTCAGTTATATCTCCTTTTATAAAAGTATAGTTTGCTTCGTTTTCTATATCTGATAAATTTTCAAGGTTTCCAGCATAAGTCAATGCATCAAGGTTAAAAATATGATATTCAGGATATTTTTTAACAAATAATCTTACAACATGTGAACCAATAAACCCTGCACCACCAGTAATTAGTATTTTTTTTGAATTACTCATAGTTTTTAACAAACCTAACAATAATTTTAGTTAGAAAAATTAGAAATAAAGCAAGAAAGGATAAAATTGGAAAGATGATCGAATACTTCTGTAAAAAACCATTAGTCACACTACCTATTTCTTGAAAGCCTGAAACTGTATCAAAAAATACATCTTCTTCAACTTTTTGTTCATCTAATCTTTGAAGTTCTTTTCTTAGTTCTAATTCTTTATTTAAAAGTTCAAATTCTTTAGTTTTTGATTCAGCTGGCTCGATAGAAAAACCTTCTCCAATACCAATTTTCTGACTGTTGGACTTAGATTCTTGTTCTAAGACTCTTATATACACTTTTTGTAATGAATCTACAGACTTGATAGAAGATATAATGTTTTGTTTCTGAATGTATATTAAAGAATCTCTTTTCTTCATTTTCTTTTCAGAATATGTGTTTTCAAATGATGAATTGAGTCCTTTTTCTAAGTTCTTAAAAATATCTTTCTTTTTTGATTCTACTGTAATTTCATAAAAATTAGAAGAAAAGATATCTCTGTTTTCAATAAATTCATCATACGAAATCTCTTGAGCTCTTATACTATCTAATGACTTTAGGTATGTGTCGTATTCTTTTATCTTGTCATTTTCACTCTCAGGACCTATATCGATATCAAAAGCAATAACACTTTTCGAGTCTTCTTGATCGATATTGAAAATTTGTGCAAAAGTATCATATTCCTCGTTAGCTAATAAAGCATTGAAATAATTTATATTATTTACTAACTGATATTTAGAATCAAAGTATGGTTTTACAAACATAGAAGACTCATATACATCTGGCATGTATTTTTCAAGTGCGTAACCAATAATTGCAGAGCAAAATAAAACAATCATTATCAACTTGAAATTATCTATTATAGCTTTTAATAAAAAGACAAAAACAGATAAAATGGATTTAAAGATTGACTTAATAAAGTTATAAATCTTGGTAAAAAAGTTTCCTATTTGATTAAAAAAAACGATTAAATCTACTTCTTCAGATTTATTTTTATTTGTGTATTCTTCATGTATGTTTTCACTCATTTCTCAAATATTTGTTGTAAAATTTTTCTTGTTATTAAATATGTTGGTTTCACTCCAGATGTCCCCAAACCTCCAGAAGCCAGAGTGCTTCCAGTTTCTAAGGGATTATCACTTGCATAGTACGCATATCTAACTTTTACGTCTGGATTAATACTTCTTCTTACTTTAGATGCCGCTTGAATAGCCTTTTGATAATGTGCACCTTCCATCTCTAGTCCAATGACATTCCATGTCGAATTATGGAAAAACTTCAATATTTCTTTATTTTGAAGAGAAGTGCCTAAAACGGTAATCATTGAGCCTTCATAAACATCAACACCATGACCGTTCATATCTGCTTTACATAACTCATTTTCAAAAGGATAGTTGTCAGCCGTTCCTTCAAAAATATGCGCTGAAGGAATCATGATATCGCCTTTGCCTCCTTCTAAAATTCCAGCTTTCCCCATTATTGAAATTGACTCTACATTTAAATGTACCTTTTTCCCATCGGCTTTGATCGGCTTTAATAGCTCATCAATAGTTTCGTAGGCCTGTTCTCCAAAAGCGTAGTCCATAACAAAAATAACCGGTTTTTCTTTGCCTTTGTATGTTTCATTAATCTCAATGTCTAATTGAGAAAAGTCTATTTTTTCTGTATCAAAAATTTGAACATCAATATTGGTTCCAGATGTATCTTCTATATAGACCATTCCATTCTGCAACGCTTCTTTGGTTACTTTATTGCGTAAGCTTTGATTATCTTTTTGACTTAACGCCTCATAAACTTCAAAAATACTCTTTTTAGACGTTAAGTTTTTGAGTGCTGTGGGCGCAAAAATAGAATTCATTACACTGTGCATATTGGCACTGATTACATGAATTGGTCTCTCTAAGAGGTTGTTCTTATGTAAAATGCGTTTTATGTTATCTGCCCAGATCTCACCATGAATATGATGGCCAAGGCGTTCTCTCAATACAGGACTAAATGTAACTGTTCTTTTATTGTTATTTACAACTTCTTCTATTGCTAGTTTACCTAACCAATAAATGATATGTAGTAAACGTTCTGGTTTTGCTGCAGATTCAAACTGTTTATGAGCATCGGTCAGTTCATTGAAGGTTCTTCCTAAAATATTTGCTGTGTGCGTAATAGCTATTTCACGATCTTTTTGGTTTAGTTTTTTAGATGATAAAACCGCTTTTTCCAACTTCATCCAATCGCGAGTTGTTGTTCCTTGCTCATCAATCAAAACACGTTTGCTTATTTTATGAGATTCAACAAACAGAAAGGTTAAATGGGTTAATATGTCATAAATTTCTGAACGGCCACGAGTAACTTCAATGTTCATTTGTTCGTCATCTATACGATAGCAATTACGTCTTCTCTTAGGAGGAATAATAGGTTTAAAATGTGAATTTCCATAACCTTCATCACTTGTAAGGTTTATAAAGGTGCATTCTTCAATGCCCTCTGGTAATCTATCGATAACATATAATAATCCTTCAAGCTCAGCCTTTTCTTCAGCAATTGAGCCATAGATTTCTGGGCGAAGTAATAAAAGTGCTTCGCGTAAAGTCTCTCCAGAAACACCCATGGGTTTGTAGAATCCACGATTAAATAAGTGTCTCATAGTTATATACATTCTTTCAATAGCATTTGAGCTCTCTTGAGCTCTCGTTCTTTCATGACGTTTTTTCTGACTCATACACTTTGTTTAGCGAGCAAATATAACACTATTTAACTAATTTTAAACTGTATAATGTGTCTGCTATTTTCCGATCATTAGAAAGCCGTGGAAGTTTATTTTGACCTCCTAACTTTCCTATAGATCTCATGTAATCTTGAAATCCGTTTTTTTGAATAATCTTTACTTTTAGTGGCTGAAGAACATTGCCTTTGATCAAGTCTTCATAATAACTATTTTGTAATTGTAAAGACTGATCTATTTCATTGCCAAAAGTATTTAGATCATCAGGAGCCTTATCAAATTCGATAAACCACTCATGGTATGGTAATCCTGATTCAGGGTTTATTTGAGGAGCTACAGTAAATTCTGAAATTTGTGCACTAAATTTAGATATTGCTTCTTGCATAGCTTGCTCAACTTCTTTTCCGATAACGTGTTCTCCAAAAGCAGAAATGAAATGTTTTATGCGCCCTGAAACAATTACACGATAAGGTTTTAGACTTGTAAACTCTACAGTATCTCCTATATTATATGCCCAAAGACCAGCATTTGTAGAGACGATCATAACATAATTGACCCCTAACTCAACATCTTCAATAGTAATTCGCTTTTTCTGTTCGTTGAAAAACTCGTCTGCTTTAATAAATTCATAAAAAATGCCTGAATTGAGTTGTAAAAGCATGCCTTTTTCATGTTGTGAATCTTGGTATGCAAAAAACCCTTCGCTAGCAGGATATAGCTCAATACTATCTACTTTTCTTCCTATGAGGTCTTCAAATTTTGCTCTGTAAGGTTCATAATTGACACCTCCAAAAATAAACAGGTTGAAATTCTTAAAAACATCACCAACTTTCTTTCCGGTTTTTTCATTTATTTTTTCAAAATACATTTGTACCCATGATGGAATACCAGAAATAATAGTCATGTTTTCCGGTAGCGTTTCTACAACGATAGCTTCTACTTTAGTTTCCCAGTCATCAATACAGTTAGTTTTCCATGATGGCATTCTATTTCTCTGGAGATATTTAGGCACATAATGAGCAACTATTCCTGAGAGTCGGCCAAGCTGAATACCATTCTGTGTTTCTAAGATTGGGCTTCCTTGTAAAAAAATCATTTTACCATCTACAAATGAGCTATTTCCTGTTTCTGCGATATACATTAAAATTGCATTTCTAGCAGCTTCTACGTGTGTCGGCATGCTCTCTTTGGTAATTGGAATGTATTTAGCTCCTGATGTTGTTCCTGACGTTTTAGCAAAATAAATCGGTTTGCCCTTCCAGAGTACGTTCTCTTCGCCACTTACAACTCGATCTACATATGGTCTTAAAGCTTCATAATCTCTGATAGGCACTTTCTTCACAAAATCTTCATGTGTAGAGATGTCGTTAAAATTGTGGTCAATTCCAAACTTAGTATCTGCTGCTTGACTGACAAGTTTTTTAAAGACCTTGTTTTGGGTTTCAACTGGTTTGTTAGCCCATTTTAATATGGATTTTTTCACATAGTGTGCAAATGGTTTCGCTAAAGCAGATTTTATAGAGCGCATTACTTAAAATCAATAAAATTAGTTGGGTTAACCGGGTATCCTCTATTCCAAAGTTCAAAATGTAAGTGTGGCCCTGTAGTTAATTCTCCTGTATTTCCAGCCATAGCTACTACTTCTCCAGCTTTAACTAGGTCGCCTTGTTGTTTTGTAATTGAAGCATTATGCTTATATACCGAAATAAGTTCATTACTGTGTTCAATAATGATTACGTATCCTGTCTCGGCAGTCCATTCAGCAAAAATAACAGTTCCATCAGCTGTTGCTTTTACAGGAGTATCTTTTACTACAACAACATCAACTGCATAATGTTTGTCTTTGAGATCGAAAGGTTCTGAAATAACACCATTAACTGGAGGAAACAAAACAACATTTGAAGAAGATAATGCCGATTCAAAAACATTGTATTTGTCTTCCTTGTCAACAACCTCCCTTAATAAAGAATCTTCTTTTGTGGGTTTTAAATCAATGTCACTAGCATCTATAGCAGCTGCATCAATTATAGAGTCTCTGTTAAACTCAACTGTACTTACATCTCCTGTTAATACCCGCTTAATTGATGCGTAATACTGTTCATTTAATTTTATAACCTGTTCTAAAGAATCTGTTTTATAATTTAAATCTGTAGCTTTCTGTTTTAAAGCTGTTGAAGAATATCCAGGAATGTATTCTTTTAATGAAGTGAATGCTATTAAAAAAATCGTTCCTGCTATTAGTAAAATAGTAGATATAGACATAATGACAAATACATTCAATCTCGTTAGTTTTATTGCAAATCGCTCTTCAAATGTGTCTTCGTTCAACACCACTAACCGGTATTTGTGCAGTAGTTTTTTTGCTATTCGCTTTTCTTTCTGTTTTGCTGTCATTATCCAACAAAATTAATTAAAATTTAATCTACAATTCCTAGTGTTATCTTAAAGTTTAAGATAAAACGTTTATTCTTAAGTTTAATTATTAAATTTGCAATTCAAAATTATACGTTATGATAGCATCAAGCATATTTTTAGCTTTTGGAACTTGGCAAATCGTTTTAATCGTTGTCGTAGTATTATTGTTATTTGGAGGAAAAAAAATACCTGAGCTTATGAAAGGTCTGGGAAGCGGTATCAAAGAATTTAAAGACGCTAGCAAAGACGATGATTCTTCAGAATCTAAAAAAAAAGAATAAGTGTTTAAATTACAATATCTAAACAAAAAGCCAGCATGATTATGCTGGCTTTTTGTTTACTTAATTTTTAACGATTTAATAATTGCTTCAAGTTCAAACATATACTCTCTTTTGGCTACTGATGGCGCAAATACATAGCCTTCAACGATCAAGTGTCTATTATTAATTTTATCTTCTACAGCATAATTAATAAAAGGTCCAGACATAAAAGCGTTTTTTAAATCCCATAACCCTCTTGTTTCATATGCTGGTTTATTATCAATTATTGTCTCAGATATAAATGGAGAATAGGCGTCCTCAGTTCCCATATAAGTGTTTTCTAGAGTCCCTTCAATATGTATTTTCCCTATTGAATCTCGAAGTCTAACAATGTCTACAACTGCGCTGTCTCCTTTTCTTATAGCAGAGCTTGGAACATCATAAATCATCATGTCAATTGTTCCTGTCTCAATATCTCGTCTAATCCAGAAAAAATCATCTTCGTGCTTTGCTATCCTGTAAGCTGTTGGAAATCGCATTGACAATTGTAATTGCTCTTGCAAAACCTTGTCGTTAAATAGTGATTTAGAAATTCTACGTTGCTTCTCTTTAAGCTCTTCTTTTCTAAAGGCATTGACAATTTTTATCGTATTTGTTCTTATTTGTTCAATAATTTCAGCATTATTCTCTCCGGTAATTAAAACTAGTGTTTGAGGTCTAGCATAGGCGTCCTTGAGTATTTTTGTTTCTGCTTTTTTTCCTTTTTCTATTTTAAGAACTGTTCTATTCTTAGTGGCAAAACCTGAAAACACTTGAGGAGGCATTTGTCTCATTTTAAATCTTGGCTCGTCTATAGAAAGCCCTTCAATTGGTGCAGCTAATGTATCTCTTATTGCTTCTCCAACTGAACCTTCCCAAAGCATATTCTCTATTACTACAGATATATCATTAATATTTCCAGATGATTTAGAAACTGTGCGTTTATGGTCTTGATTATCACAAGAATAACACAAGGTAAGAATGATTAATAACAGTGTGATTTTTTGTTTCATAAATACATTTTTAATAGTGCTTATTTAGACACAACAAGTGTCATCCCGATTTTTAAGTTGTTACTGCGAATATCGTTCCAATCTTTGATATTCTGAACAGAAACTCCCGGAAACTTTTGAGAAATGCTCCACAGCGAATCCCCTCTTTGAACCTTATATGTAGATTTCCCTTCAGTATTTATTACTTTTTTAGATGTATTTATGCTCGATGTTTTTGAAGTGGTTGAAGGTTTTCTTGGATAAATTGTTAAACGTTGTCCGATTCTTAGGTTATTACTTCTTAAGCCATTCCATTGTTTGATTTGACTAACTCTAACTCCGTATCGACGAGCAATTTTTCCTAAGTAGTCTCCTGAACGCACACGATATCTAACTTTAGCGTTAGAATCAAAAAATTGAGGTAGAGGTTTTTCTCTCTTATTGAATTCTGCTTCAGCAAACGCATAAATTTCCGTTTCGTTATTTACAAATTTTCCTATCAAATTCCTTGGTAAACGCAACGTGTAATCTTCTCCTTTTATGTAAGGAATGATATCTAATTTGTATGATGGATTTAAGAACTGAAGTTCTTCAATAGGAACCTCTAATAACTCTGAAACCTGATCTAAAGAGATCATTTTCTTAATATGAATCGTATCTGTTTCAATGTAATGGTAGTTAGGTCTTTCTTTTTTAAATCCATGCTCTTCGGCATATTCAAAAATATACATGGTCGCTAAAAAAGCGGGAAGATATCCAGCTGTTTCACGTGGCAAGTGTGGTCTAATATTCCAGTAGTTTTCATAACCACCTGAACGCCTAATAGCTTTACTAACATTTCCTGGACCAGAATTATAAGCAGCTAAAGCCAAATCCCAATCGCCAAAAATCTTATATAACCTTGCTAAATATTTACTTGCAGCTACCGTAGATTTTATTGGATCACTACGCTCATCAACATAGCTACTAACATTTAGTCCATACTCTTTTCCTGTTCCAAACATAAATTGCCATAACCCTGTAGCTCCAACTCTGGATTTTGCTCTAGGCTTTAATGCAGACTCAACAATAGCTAAATATTTTACTTCTAATGGAATATCATAATTATCTAGTGATTCTTCAAAAAGCGGAAAATAATAATCACTCAAAGACATTAGTCGCTCCATTGATTGCCTTCTGTGTTTTAGATAGGATTTAATTACACTCTCTAAAGAAGGGTTATAAGCAATATTAAATGGTGTTTTTGCATCTAAAGCTTTTAATCGTGCTTTTAATGTGTCAGTAGATAATTCAGGGTAGTCAACAGGTTCGTATTTTAGCTCTGCTACTGATTTGTATATTGAATCAAAGAGCGTATTACTATATAATTCATCAAGCCATTTTTGGTCTATTTCAGCGGCTAATTTATGATCTTCTAAATTTCTTGCGGTTGTAGAATCTAACTCGGCTTTAATTTGAGCTTTAATTGTTTTATTTCCGTCTATAACAGTATCAATTGTAGCGATCTTATTTTCTAAAACATTAGCCTCTACAGGCTTTTCAACTTTGGTTGAATGAGGAATCGAATCCTGACCAAAACTGAAAGCACTACACAATAGAAGGCCAAAAGTTAGGGTTATGAGCTTAAGGTTCATTGGTTAAAATGTTTAACTATCTAAACGATAGGGAGGCTAAAATCGTATTTTTTTGGTTAAAATGAAAGTTTAACAAGACAATTTAACACATGATGTAAGACTATTCTTAAACATCGGTTTTGTTTAGTAAATATTCTTATTCTAATATAGCTGCTATACCTGGAAGTGTCTTTCCTTCTAAGCTTTCAAGCATAGCTCCTCCTCCTGTGCTCACATAACTTACTTTATTTTCAAAACCAAATTGTTTTACAGCAGCAACAGAGTCACCACCTCCAACAAGAGAAAAGGCTCCTTGATTAGTAGCTTCAGCAATAGAATCACCTAATGCAATGGTTCCGTTTGCAAAATTTTCCATTTCAAATACGCCTAATGGGCCGTTCCATAAAATAGTTTTACACTGCATTACAACTTGATGAAAATTTGCTATAGATTTTGGCCCAGCATCCAGACCTTGCCATCCATTAGGGATTTGAGCCACCTCTAGTACTTTTGTTTCGGCATCATTACTAAATGCATTTGCTGCAATTACATCTACAGGTAAATGTATTTGAACATTTTTAGCTTTAGCCTTTTTTATGATATCTAATGCTAAGTCCATTTTGTCGTCTTCACAAATAGAGTCACCTATGCTTCCGCCTTGCGCTTTCACAAAAGTAAAGGTCATTCCTCCACCTATAATCAAGTGATCAACTTTATCTAAAATATTTTCTATAATGGTAATCTTAGACGATACTTTAGCACCTCCAAGAACTGCTAAAACAGGTTTTTCTCCTGTTTTCATAACCTTATCTATGCTTTCGATTTCTTTAGCTAACAGATTACCAAAACACTTTTTATTAGGAAAAAATTGAGCGATAATTGTTGTTGAAGCATGCGCTCTATGAGCTGTTCCAAAAGCATCGTTTACGTAAATATGACCTAGTTTCGATAGAGCTTCTGCAAAACCTTTATCACCTGATTTTTCTTCGTCGTGAAAACGTAGATTTTCTAGTAATAAAATTTCTCCTGGATTCAAGTTGTTTGCAGCTTCTTCAGCCGATGCTCCAATACAATTTTCAGCAAACTTTACCTCAACACCGAGCACATCCTCAACTTTACTTATGATGTGTCTTAAAGAAAATTCATCCTGAGCACCTTTAGGTCTCCCAAGGTGTGACATTAGTATACAGCTTCCTCCATCTTCTAAAATCTTGATAATTGTAGGTTTAGCCGAAAGTATTCTAGTGGCATCTGTTACTTGAAATTGGTCGTTCAAAGGCACGTTGAAATCTACTCTTATTAGTGCTTTTTTATTATTAAAATCAAAATCGTTAATCGTTTTCACTTTTTAAATCTATTTAGTTGTTAGTAAATTCTTTTGTAAATCCAGAATCGATTAACAAAATAAGGTCTTTAATATTTTCTGAAATAACTTTTTGTAGGTTTTTTTTAAGTAGAGGTTTCAATAAAAACCCTAAAGGTTTGAAATCTACAAAAACTTCAATATTCAACTTAGTAAAATTATTCCCAGCATCTTCAAGAACATAATATACTTGAAAGCGTTTTGTATATGGTACTTGATTGGTAGACTCGCCGTATACCAATTGATCTTTATCTACATTTTTTTTCACAGTAGTTTGCTCAACTCGATTTTTGTTAATTAGGCATTGGTGCTTAAGACCTGCTCGGTTAACTTTATTTTTTTCGTACTCAAGTTTATCTACACCTTTCACCCATAATAACCTGTAATCAAAATTACTTATTACTTCGTAAAGATCAAGAATAGGTACTTGGATTGTTTCAGTACTATCAAATAGTTTATACTTTGGTAGGTTGTCAGGAATTGGTTTAACCTCAGGCAAGTTTGATTTTAAGTGTCCTAATGATTGGTAAGTATATGATATTGTGCCAAAATCATAATTAGCAGTTAGTTTAGCTTCTTTAGATTTATGAAAATTAGGTAAGACTTTTTCAGTAAACAATGCATACTCATCAAAAGGAACTTCATTTTTGAGTAGTCTATGTACTTGAATAACATTGGCTCCATAAGGCTTTTTGGTATGTTTTATCGAAATAAATTCAATTTCTCCATAATGAACAACAAATTTTAAACTAAGGTTGTATGCTGATGAACAAGCACCACAGTTGCAAATGCGTTGAAATTCATAACGCTTAAGGTGTGTATGAAACGCTTTATACATCTGTTCTATTTGTTTATTTATTGCATTGATGTCAATAGTCTCTTCTAATTTGTACAAGAATAAAGCATCACCTTCAATTTCAGCTAGTTGTAAGTCTATTGTGTTTTTGTCAATCAATAATTCTAGTAACTCTGTAATAATATGACGACTATGATTTATAGCAGTATTGTGTACAAACTCGGTAAACCCAGAAATGTCTGGAATGAAAAGAATAGCATTTTGCGTCATTTTTTAACCTATAAGCTTGTGGTTTGTACTATAAAAATAAGTTGATTTATCTTTAAGCGCTTACAATATTATGTTAAAAACAAAAAGTATATTTGCTTCATGTTATTTTCTGAAATTTTAGGTCAAGAACACATTAAAAACCATCTTACAAAGAGTGCTGATTTTGGTAGAATTCCTCACGCTCAATTATTTGTTGGTCCAGAAGGTTCAGGAACATTACCTATGGCTATTGCCTATGCACAATATGTTTTATGTGGCAATAAAAATTCAGAAAATACTGGTGGTAATGAGTCTTGTAATATAAAATTCACGAATTTATCTCATCCAGACTTGCACTTTGCATTTCCTGTTGCAACAAACGATAAAGTTAAAAGTCACCCTGTATCTAGCCATTTTATGGAAGAATGGCGTCAACTTATTAAAGAGCAGCCTTATGGTAACTTGTTTGATTGGTATCGCATTCTAGGAATAGATAATAAACAAGGCCAGATAGGTGTTGACGAAGCACAAGACATCGTTAAAAAATTGTCATTGAAATCGTATGAAGGTGGTTATAAGGTAATGATCATATGGATTGCAGAAAAAATGAATACCTCAACAGCTAATAAACTCTTAAAGTTAGTTGAAGAACCTCCTAATAAAACTATCTTTATTTTAATTGCTGAAGATGAAGAACAGATTATAAACACGATAAGGTCTCGCTGTCAAATATTACATTTTCCACCATTGGCTGAAGAAGTAATCACAAAAGCTCTAATTAAAAATTATCAAATTCAAGAGGCTGATGCTGTAAAAATAGCGCACCAAGCTAATGGTAATTATAACAAAGCATGTGATTTAGTATATAATGATAGTGAAGACACCCAGTTTGAAGAATGGTTTGTATTTTGGATTCGTTCTGCTTTTAAAGCTAAGGGCAATAAAAGCGCAATCCACGACCTCATCTCTTGGAGTGAAACTATTGCAAAAACTGGTCGTGAAACTCAAAAACAGTTTTTGAACTTCTGTCTAGATTTTTTTAGACAAGCCTTATTACTAAATTATAAGGTAGATAATTTGGTCTTTATTGAGCCAAAAACATCTTTTAAGCTAGAAAATTTTGCCCCTTACGTACATGGCAATAATATTATTGAAATATCTAATGAACTTCAAGATGCTATATACCATATAGAACGAAATGGGAATTCAAAAATAATTCTCACAGATCTATCTATAAAACTTACGCGTTTATTGCATAAAAAAACCAGATAAAAATGTGATTTTCAAACAATTATAAATAGTTTTCTTTATTCTTTATTCTTATACTCAGCATTTATGGCTTCAATGATCTCTTTAGAAATATCTTTGGTATCATCACCAAACATAACACTACCAGCATCATTTTTACCTAAGATAAAAGTGTAGCCATTTTTCTTTCCATAATTAGCCACAAATGTTTTTACATGGCTCAATATAGAATCAATTTCAACATTAAATTGTTGCGTTAAGTTTTGTTGCTCCATTTGCAATTGTTGCTGCAGTATTTGTTGCTTTTGCCCAAGAGCTTGACTTTGTTCTTGAAGTTTTTTCTGCGACATTTTAGCTCCATTAATTTGAAATTCCTGAACTTCTAACTGAAATGCTTTACCAATACTATCTGTACGCTTTTTAAAAGCATCATCTTTTAGCTTATATTTTGCCTCAATATCAATTTTTTCTTGGTATGCATTTATAACCTCTCCATTATCTACAAAAGCAATTTTTTGTTGTTCTTGACAAGATGTAAATGCTAATGCGATTAAAAGTATTGCTAGTATTTTTTTCATTTTATATTTTATTTATTTTTTGCAAATGTATGAAAGTGGACTTATTATTTTTTACAAAAACACCAATATAAATAATTTAAATAATTTTTGTTTTTAGTATAATTAATTTCTATGACATTTAAACTATTTAAATACAGCTTAATAACGAGAAAAGCTGCGTCAGGTAGCAGCTTATCATTTAGGCAAAACAAAGCCGCTTAAACGAGCTTAAATTTGCTTTTCGTTCTTTTTTATAATATAAATCAAAGAAGAGAACTCTCCAGAGCGTTTTGCTTTTATGTTAGAGCGCAATCCAATCCAAAAGGCTTTTATTGGATTCATAAATCCTTTTTTATATTTCTCAGAAAGTAATGATACATAATAAGCATCAAAGATCATGGGTAACCTTTTCACAACTTTCATGTTTTCTTTCTCTACCAGTTTTGAAATAGCGTTTTGAGAAAAATGCCAAAGGTGTCTAGGAACATCATAAGCCGCCCAAGAGTCTTTGTAATACTGAGCATCATAACTTTTAAAATTTGGAACTGCAATCACTAATCGTCCATTTGATTTTAATAGTGATTCAAAAATAGAGATATGTTCTTGTAATTTTGGTAGATGTTCTAAAACATGCCATAAGGTAATCACATCAAAAGTACCTTTTTTAAATTTAGACAATTGTATTGTATCAAATACACAATTATTAGTTTTTAGATTCGAAATTACTCTAGCGTTTTCATTTGGTTCAATTCCAAATACTTTCCAGTTATTATCTTTTGCTATTTTTAGAAAGTCACCTGTTCCACATCCAACATCTAACAAAGTCTTTCCTTTTAAGCTAAAGGAATTAATAAGCTTTAATTTTCGCTTTAACGCTATTCTTTTTACAAAATGGTAAATTTTTTCAAACACATTCCTGTTGGCATCAGTGTGAGAAATATAATCTTCACTTTTATAATAAGCAGGTAGGTTCATCTCAGAGGGTTGAGGTTTCGTCTCTAACATGTCTAACTCTGAATTATGCATTAAATGAAATTCTTCTCCTGATACAGAATGATCTTTTACATTTAAGAATATAGGTTTTTTTGTCATTACCAAGGATTGTTCCACGTGGAACACTAAGTGTTATCGTCCTAAATAAACTAATAATACAGACACATCTGCCGGCGAAACTCCTGAAATTCGTGAAGCCTGAGAGATCGTTACTGGTTGTATCTTTGATAGTTTTTGCTTAGCCTCGGTACTCATGGATTTCAATTGTTCGTAATCAAAACCACTTGGTATTCTAACGTCTTCTAAGCGATTTAACTTATCAGCATTATTTTTTTCTTTTTCAATATAACCAGAATATTTAATCTGTATTTCAGTTTGTTCAATAACCTCTCGATCTAATTCATGCTTTTGAATATAATCTTCAACAGCTTTGAATTGCCTCATGTCATTAATGTCAATATTGGGTCTTGAAAATAGTTTAAACATTTTATCAGACTGTTTTACAAGTGAAGAGTTTTTTGATTCTAATACAGGGTTAGCATCTTCGGGTTTGACGCTCGTTTCTTTAAAAAAGTTAACAAAATCATTAGATTGTTTTTGTTTTTCCTCCATTCGTCTTAACCTGGTGTCACTAGCTAAACCAAGTTCATAACCTTTAGGTGTTAATCTAAAATCTGCATTGTCTTGTCGTAACAAAGTTCTGTACTCAGCACGAGATGTAAACATTCTATATGGCTCCTCTGTACCTTTGGTAATTAAATCATCAACCAAAACACCTATATATGCTTCGTTTCGCTTAAGAATAAATTCGTCTTTTTCTTGAACTTTTAACGCTGCATTAATTCCTGCCATTAAGCCTTGAGAAGCAGCCTCTTCGTAACCAGTTGTTCCATTAATTTGACCAGCGAAAAACAAGCCATCGACTAATTTGGTTTCAAGCGTGTGCTTTAATTGAGTAGGCGGAAAATAATCGTACTCAATCGCATATCCTGGTCTGAAAAACTTAACGTTTTCAAAACCAACTACAGATTTTAATGCTTTAAATTGAACATCTTCAGGAAGTGATGTCGAAAATCCATTGACATAGACCTCAACGGTATTCCAACCTTCTGGTTCAATAAATAGTTGATGTCGGTCTTTATCTGAGAACCTATTGATCTTATCCTCTATTGAAGGACAATATCTAGGGCCTGTGCTTTTTATTCTTCCATTAAACATTGGTGAGCGCTCGAATCCTTCCCGTAACAAATCATGAACTTCTGTACTAGTGTAAGTCATGTGGCATGAACGCTGCTCCTTTAAAGGTTGTATGCCTTCCAAGTAAGAAAACTTTTCAGGTTGTTCGTCTCCTGGTTGTTCAATCATTTTAGAATAATCTAAAGAACGTCCATCAACCCTTGGAGGAGTGCCTGTTTTCATTCTTCCAGAATCGAATCCTAAATCTATCAACTGTTCTGTGATTCCTGTAGCAGCTCTTTCTCCTGCTCTTCCACCGCCAAAGTTCTTGTCGCCAATATGTATTAATCCGTTCAAAAAAGTTCCATTAGTTAGCACAACAGTTTTTGCTTTAATCTGAATACCTAATGAAGTTTTAACGCCTGCTATTTTTTGGTGCTCTACTAACAAACCAGAGACCATTTCTTGGTAAAAATCCAAATTTTCGGTTTGCTCTAAAAGCATTCGCCAGTCTTCTGCAAAGCGCATTCTGTCACTTTGAACTCTTGGGCTCCACATGGCTGGTCCTTTAGATTTGTTAAGCATTTTGAATTGGATGGCAGATGTATCACTAACAATTCCGCTATAGCCTCCAAGTGCGTCAATTTCTCTTACTATCTGTCCTTTAGCGATTCCACCCATAGCTGGGTTACAAGACATTTGCGCTATGTTTTGCAAATTCATCGTTATAAGCAACGTTTTGCTTCCCATGTTAGCAGCAGCAGCAGCAGCTTCACTACCTGCATGACCAGCGCCAACAACTATGACATCGTAAACATCGTTAAACATAATCTATACTATTGTTCCACGTGGAACATGTTTAAAATTTTAAGTTTGCAAATATACAGCTAAATCTTAATATGGTCTACTTTTGCTTTAGATAGAAATCTTCTTTCGAACGCATCACTTTTTTGTCGTGATCAGTTTTATCTTTATAACCACAATAATGTAGAATACCATGTACCATAACACGGTGAAGTTCTTCATCAAAATCTACATTGAAATCAATAGCATTATCTCTAACCCGTTCAACTGATATGTATATATCGCCATGTAGCTCTTTTCCTACTGAATAATCAAAACTAATAATATCTGTTAGCGTGTCATGACTTAAATACTTTATATTCAAATCATATAAGTAGGCATCGTCACAAAAGATGTAATTAACCTCTCCTTCTTTACAATTTTCCGAAGTTATAACATTAGATATCCAAGAACTAACATCATTCTCGTTTTGTATCTTAAAACTTGTTTCGTAATTATAACTGATCATTCGTTTTCTTAAAATACGCTTGAACTTTCTTTTTATAAACGTCTTGCAAAGGTAAGGCTTGTCTGTTTAAAATTTCGGTAGTATTAAAGTATTCTTTAGCTGTTGGTAGTTTGTTGTTTGTCACATTCTTGTAAACATTGCTATCAGTTTCAGACTTACGCTTGTTGTCTTCTCCTTGCATAAAGGTTGCATTCTCAAGTTTTAAAAGTTGATGTTGTAAATTCATCATCTTCTGAAGTGTTTGGTTGGTGAAGCCCTTATTAATTAAATCCAATTCAACATCTTCCATTTGTTTAATGAGCTTACTAGCGTCACCATTTTGACCTTCCTTACCAATTTTGTTTTCTAGAGCTTGTCGCAATTGTTGTTGTTGTTGGTATATACGATAAAGCTCACCATTCATATCTTCACTAGTACCTTCTCCTTCTCCATTTTGATTACCGTCTTGACTTCCTCCTTGCTGACCTTCTTTTCCTTTTTGTTTGCCATCTTCTCCTTGCTCTCCTTTTTCACCCTCACCTTCTTTCTCGCCTTCGCCTTCTTGAGGTTTTTTGCCTTGTTGGCTTTTCTGCATGCCTTCCTTCATTTGTTCATTGAGTTGTTCTTGACTCATGATAATGTCTGGTAATTGCATATCACCTTGACCTGAACCAGCTCCCATAGATGGATTCATTTGCATGTTCATGTTATCAAGGATATCACTTAAAAAATTTGCCAATTCGTTTGTAGCCGTAATGATATACTGCTGTGATGCAACACCTTGATATAATTGATTTTCAGACAATTGACCTAAAGATTTGTCAATATTATAAAATACATCTGTGATTTGTTTATTAACCTGTTCAGATATCTTTGGCTGCCTAAGTGATAAGGCAAATAAACTATCGTCGATGTGTTCAAAATGCTCTCTTAAATTGCTTTGCTTGCGCAAGAATTTACCATATTCGTTATGATTAATTTCTATGCTTTTGAATTGATCCATTAAGTTTTCTTGATCGAATGAAAACAACACTAAATTGTCTAATATTTGTCTAAGCATAGAAGCATCTTCTTGCATTTGGTCTCCTCCTCCCATTTGCATCATCTGACTCATTTGACCACTCATTTCTTTCATTTTCTGAGCAGCTTGTTTTTGTTTTTGTTGTGCCTTTTGCTGCGCCTTTTGTTGCTCTTGAGGAGTTCCTTGCTCTTGCTTTTTATTTTGTTCACTTTCTTCTTTAGGTGCATCAGCTTTTTGTTCAAGTGCTTCAGTTGCTTCTTTTTGATCTTGTTTAATTGATTCTTCAGTAGCTTTATCCTGTGGAATATCCATAGGTTTTTTTAGGTCTTTATTATCTTTTTGAAGTTGATCCATTTCTTTTTGGAACTCTTCAAACTTTTGGTTCAATTCTTTTTGGGCTTCCTTAGTGTTTTCTTCCTCTTTTGCTTGCGAAAGATTCTCTTGTTCTTCTGCTAGCTGTTCGAGTTCTTTTTGAAGTTTTTCAGCCTTCTTTGCGACATAATAACGTTTTGTAAGCTCTATTAACTGTTTAAGGCTTCGCTCTTTATTTTTGTTCTGTTTTGCTAACTGTTCAAGCTTTTGAGTCAATTCTTCTTTTTGAATTTTCTCTTGTAGTTTTTCGAGCTCTTCAAGTAATTTTTCGTCTTTCTTAAGTTGTGCTTCATTCTCTTCCAAACGCTGTTTTAACTCGTCTTTAAATTCGTCCTTTTCTTCATTTTCATTTTGAAACTGCTCTAAATTGTCCTTTAGCTTCTTGTTGAAGTTTTGCATCAGTTGTTCTTGTTCTTTCTGACGTTTTAAAAAGTTTTCAAATTTCTTTTTATCATTGAAATTGAGCTCCTCCTTTTCTTTTTGAGTTTTGGAGAACTCTTCTAATTGTTTGTCTTGCTCTTGAAGTTTTTCAAACGTTTTACCTATATCTTTAATAGTTTCATTTTGCTCTTGAAGTTGCTTTTGCTCTTCTTCATCTTTAGTGAGCTTTCTGTAATTAAAAATGGCGCTTCTCGTACTTTTATATTGATGTAGGGCATCATTATCAAACACTTGAAAATAAAACTCATAATCTACACCTTCAGTTAAGTTTAATTGATTAGGAAATGCACTTACAAACTCATCAAAATTAGATCTTGAGATTTGAATGTTTTCGAAAGATTTGTTTTCAGTATCATTTGAAGGATAATACACCAATTGTAATTTACTTAACCCATAATCATCACTTACTTGACCGAAAAAATAAAGAGTCTGGTTGTCTAGAGTGTCTTTCTCCATCTTTAAATTGATCTCAGGATAGTTGTCTTTAATGACGCGAATTGAAAAGGCTAAATTTTCATAATCTTTTAATTGTGAATTACTTGTGGTTATGCTGTAATCTGTATTATTGAATATGCGCTTAGAAGCCTCAAACTCTTTATTAGAAATATTTTTAAACTCTAAAGTGTCTTTAGAATAAAGTGTCACGCGATCTGTAGATCTGGTTGCTACTTTCCAGGTAACATTTGTCCCTTCCGGAATAGTGGAGTTTCCTGTGCTCTTTAAAACCTCATCCTTTTTTTTAGTGTAAGCTGGATAATCTAAAACCATCTCAAAATTCAGTAGAGCGGGAACTTTGGTAACCGTTAAATCATATTCTTTTGAACGAACATTATTTGCTGATAAATTAAAACGAATCGCTTCTTTAAGTTTTGGAAAAACATATTCAAACTGCCCAGAAGCTGTTTGTTGTAAAAAATAAGATTGTCCATTATAATGTATTTGAGCATTTTCCGGAATAACTTTACCAGCCGTATTGACAATCAGTTTAAAATCTTTATTTTCAATGGCATTCATATCTTCATTAACCACAAAAAACTGGAAAGGTGCTGGTGGTTCATAAGCTGTTTGATAGTTAACAACACGCTCATAACTATCACTAAACCAGTTGATCTTTCCTGTTACCATAGAAATTAACAGAATAGCTACTGGTATGGCTGCATATTTAAGATACTTGGTATTCTTTTTTAAATTTATCGCTAATTTGAAAGGAATTGGGCTTAATTCTGCAGATTTTTGTTCAATACTTGCTTCTAGCAACTCAGACTGAACACTGTTTTGATTCAATTGTAAAACATTCAGCAGTTTGTCGTTAACCTCTGGAAAATGTTGCCCAATAATTTTAGAAGCCTCTTCATAATTTATCCCCTTTTGAAGTTTAAACAATTTCGCTAGTGGAAATACAATAAACTTAGCGAAAAGAGAAATCTCAACGATAACAAATAACCAAAACAAAACGGTTCTGGCAATTGGGTTGAGCCATAAAAAATACTCAATAAGTAGCGTGACAATAAAATACAGTAAGCCAATAGCAAAAAATAGAATTGCGCCTTTAAGTAATTCATTGGTGTAATAACGTTTTATGAATTGCTCTAGTTTACCTTGTATTTCTTTAAAATTACTTATCATTAGAATAATTAACTCACTAATCTACAATTTTATTTTAAACAGCAAATGCCTAAATTTGGTAAGATTCTGTTAATTTCGAGCAGTTGTGTTAAAATTATGATGAAAGACTTAAAATATTTAGCCGCATTTTCTATTCCTTTAGTAGCTTTTATTAGCCTCTATTATAAGCAATCTTTTGTATGGTCTACACCTGTTTTTGCTTTTGTAATGATTCCTGTATTGGAATTGATTTTCCCTGTGGCTACTGAAAATTTAAATTCAGATGAAGTAAACAATAAACTTAAACGGAAAATCTTTGATTGGCTACTGTACCTGAACCTTCCCATCGTTTATGCTATGGTGTTTTATGGTATATATGAAGCAACAGCCAAAACAATAGAAACCTACGAACTCGTGGGTATCATTATTTCTATCGGTATTGTTTTGGGTGTCAATGGTATAAATGTAGCTCATGAATTAGGCCACAGGCAAACCACTAATGAACGTTTTATTGGTAAAGCACTACTATTACCAGCATTGTATATGCACTTTTATATCGAACACAATTTTGGTCATCACTTACACGCGGCTACTCCAGAAGATCCTGCAACAGCTAGATACAACCAAACCTTATATTCGTTTTGGATAACCTCAATTTTTAGACAGTATTCAAATGCTTGGCGTATTCAAAAAAAATTATTAAAAAACAACAACCATCATTTTCTTTCTATAAATAACGATATGCTTTGGTACATTTTGGTTCAAGTTTGTTATTTGGCTTTTGTGTTCTTTTTCTTTGATTATACAGGGCTAGTGATTGCATTTTTAGCCGCTGTAATTGGTTTTTTATTACTTGAGACTGTCAATTATATTGAACATTATGGTCTAATACGGCTTAAATCAAAATCTGGTCGTTACGAACGTGTTAAAGAGATACATTCTTGGAACTCCAACCATATTATTGGCAGAATAGTGCTTTATGAGCTCACTAGACATAGCGATCATCATTACAAATCGTCTAAGAAATATCAAATACTAGATTGCCATGATGATAGTCCTCAAATGCCTTATGGTTATCCTACCTCAATGGTGTTAGCAATGTTTCCACCACTATGGTTCGGTATTATGAACAAACGTGTGCCAAAGGAAATGATTTTAACTTAATTATTTCTTTTCCTAAATATCGTTTTATCTTTGCTCTTTCAAAATAAATCATAATGACGAAAGATGTTCGTGTTCGTTTTGCACCAAGTCCAACTGGACCTTTACATATAGGAGGTGTGAGAACTGCCCTTTTTAACTACCTATTTGCTAAAAAACACAAAGGTACGTTTGTGCTTCGTATTGAAGACACAGACCAAAACCGTTATGTTGAAGGTGCTGAAGATTACATTGTTGAATCGCTAGAATGGTGTAATATTCCATTTGATGAAGGGCCAAATAAAAACGAAAAATTTGGACCTTATAGACAAAGTGAACGTAAGCACTTATACAAGCAATATGCTGACCAATTGATCCAATCTGGTCACGCTTATTATGCTTTTGATTCAGCTGAAACATTAGACACGCATAGAAAAGATCACGAAGCTAAAGGAAAAACTTTTATCTATAATTGGCACAATAGACTCAAATTGAGCAACTCTTTATCGCTTTCTGAAGCTGATGTTAAAGCAAAACTAGATGCAGGTGAAGATTACGTGATTCGATTTAAATCACCTCAAGACGAAACACTTTATCTAAAAGATTTGATTCGGGGTAATATAAAGATTGACACCAATATTTTAGACGATAAGGTTTTATTCAAAAGTGACGGTATGCCGACGTATCATCTTGCAAATATTGTTGACGACCACCTTATGAATATCTCACATGTTATTCGTGGTGAAGAATGGTTACCATCATTAGCATTACACTATCAATTATATAATGCTTTTGGTTGGGAAACACCAGATTTTGCACATTTACCGTTAATTTTAAAACCAACAGGTAAAGGAAAATTAAGTAAGCGTGATGGTGATAAACTTGGCTTTCCTGTGTTTCCATTAGAATGGACAGACCCTAAAACGGGAGCTATTTCTAGAGGGTATAAAGAAGATGGGTATTTTCCGGAAGCTATGGTCAATTTCTTAGCCTTTTTAGGTTGGAATCCTGGCACCGAGCAAGAACTATTCAGTTTAAACGCATTGATTGATGCTTTTAATATAGAACGAGTCAATAAAGCTGGAGCACGTTTTGACCCAGACAAGACCAAATGGTTCAACCATCACTACATGCAAGAGCAAGACAACTATAGCTTAGCCCTAGCCTTTCAAAAATTGAGACCAGAGTTGACCGAAATTGATACACAATACATAGAAATGATAATTGCGTTAATAAAAGAACGCGCAACATTTGTTAGTGATTTTTGGAACTTAAGCCATTTTTTCTTCGTTGCACCAATAACATATGATCAAAAGGCTTATAAAAAAGCTATAAAAGAAGATACAGCAACAGTTTTAAACACCGCTAAAACATTGATAGAAAACCTTGAAGACTTTACTATTGAAAACCTTCAAAGCACCATCAAAGGATGGATTACCAGAAATGAAATAGGCTTTGGAAAAGTAATGATGCCATTGCGTTTAGCGCTTGTAGGTGCATTACAAGGTCCTGATGTTTTTGATATCATTTACATGATCGGTAAGGCAGAAACTTTAAAACGTATTGATGCAATTTTGATCGCTAATTAAAAGGTGATCATCAAAGCAAAAACCAACATGTTTTGATGACCTTCAAATTTTTCAGAAGCAGGTGTTGTGATAAGGTTTTCATCATTAAGTTTGTTAAAAACATTAGTAAAACCATAACTATAACTTGCTCTTAACCTGAAGTTTCCTAAACCTAAAGACGCGCCAACAACACCGTTGACATTGAAGGGTGAAATTTCACTAATATCATCTGCTAATAGCACATCGTATCCGTTGATAAAAAACGCTTCTTGATCGCTATTTTTAAGATCTAGCTTTCCATTATACTGAAGTTGAGGGCCGAGATCAATTGTTAAATTATCGCTTAGCACTTTTACATGTAGCATAAAAGATAACTGCACAGCCATTAAATCGTATTCAAGCATTTCACTTGTTGTTGCTGAGGCTGTTGGCCTTCCTTCAATTTCAATGGTGTTTTGAGAAAGCTGTAAGCCATAGCTCACAGTATACCATTTATGAGGAATATTGACAGTGGCAACCAACCCTCCAATAAATCCACTTCCACTTTTAGTTGTAAAATTATCAGTAGCAATATCATATTGGGTTAATCCACCCATAATACCTATTCCGTTTTTAATAGCATATCGTTTATGCTGTGCTGTAGAAACTGTAACAAAACCAATACAAATGGCTACTAATAAAATAAACTGCTTTTTTTGCATCTGCTTAACGTGTGATTTGAGCAAATATAACTTAATTTAGTAACTGATTATTTTATCTAACCATTAAAAAACTTGTCATGGGTCAATTTATTATTATTCCTATTATTTTTTTCAGCTTAATCATTTTGATTTCGTCATTTTTCATTGTAAAACAACAAACTGCAGCTATTATTGAGCGTTTTGGTAAATATCAAAGCATAAGGCACTCTGGGTTACAACTTAAAATTCCATTAGTTGATCGAATTGCTGGTAAATTAAGCTTGAAAATTCAGCAATTAGATGTGATTATAGAAACAAAAACCTTAGATGACGTATTTGTGCGTTTGAAAGTATCTGTTCAGTATAAAGTGATTAGAGACAAGGTTTATGATGCGTTTTATAAACTAGATTATCCACACGATCAAATTACATCATATGTATTTGATGTGGTGCGTGCCGAAGTGCCAAAAATGAAACTCGATGACGTATTTGTTAGAAAGGACGATATTGCAATTGCTGTAAAATCTGAGCTTAATGATGCAATGATAGAATATGGTTATGATATCATTAAAACCTTAGTTACTGATATTGATCCTGATTCACAAGTAAAAGCTGCGATGAATAGAATTAATGCTTCTGAGCGTGAAAAAATAGCAGCTCAGTTTGAAGGTGATGCTGCACGTATTCTAATTGTAGAGAAAGCAAAAGCAGAAGCTGAAAGTAAGCGTCTTCAAGGGCAAGGTATAGCAGATCAACGTCGTGAAATAGCACGTGGTTTAGAAGAGTCGGTAGAGGTGTTGAATAAAGTTGGTATTAATAGCCAAGAGGCTTCTGCATTAATTGTCGTTACGCAACATTATGATACGCTACAATCTATTGGCCAAGAAACCAATAGTAATTTGATTTTGTTACCTAACTCTCCTCAAGCAGGAAGCAATATGCTTAATGATATGGTCGCTAGTTTTACAGCCAGCAATCAAATAGGAGAAGCAATGAAAAATGCAAAAAAGAAAAATGACGAATAATCCTTATTTCATGTAAATGTATCAGCTCGTAGATTAAAATTTACGAGCTTTTTAAATCTTGATTTTTTTAGGTTGCTTCTTCTGTACCTCCTTATTTTGGTTTTCTTGGTTTGTCCAAGGAAACGTTAATGAAGTACTGGCGAATGTCGTTCCAAAATTGATATTTCCATAATACACTTGACTAATAGCGCTTCTTACCTGCAGTTCTGAAAGTTCTTTTAACGGATGAATAAAAACCACCCAAAGTATGCCTTCTGAAACTGCATATTTGACATCTAATGCGGTGTGAAAATTTGCCACTAACGCAGATTGAATAAGTTCATCGCTTAATGACTTAGCGTCTGCTATTGGAGAAATAATTCGCATCCTATTGTGGTTGGTGTCTGTAAATGATAAAAATTTAACGTCTTTAATTGAAAATTGCCACGCGCCTTCGTTGCCTTGGATAGAGTCACTAACAGAAACGAAAATCTCCTGAAGTTTTTTATTATCCATGTCTTGAGAAAACCCAAATAAAGGCACAAAAAGTAAACTGATAATTAATTGTTTCATAATCTTGTTTTCTTTTGAGTCGGAAAAAACACCTTATACAAACATGCTGTAGTCAATTTTATTTAAAAAGGGTGGCGTTCATCCCATTCTCTAACTGGGTTTGCATACTTTACAACCAATTTTAAAACAGTATTAGCAATAACGTTGTTCGTATGCTTTAAGTAAATGAACATATCGTGCGGCTTAGCACCAATAGAGCTTTTTATTTCCATAGCAGTTCTAGCAAAGATTACCTTTTTAAATTGATATTTTATACCAAAAGAAGCCATGTCAAACAGCATGTTTAAATATATTTGATGCTTATGCTGTAAATCTTGTTTATACCCTAAGAAATAGGTCTCTAATGCTTTACCGTTAAGAATTAACGTGTAAAACCCAATAATTTCACCGTTAATGAAATAACCAAAAAGTTTAAAATTGTCTTTGAGTTGTTGTTTTAAACTGTGAAAATGATGCTCATTTAGTTTAAACGAATTCACGCCTGCATTATCTGAAACATTCTCATATAGTTGGTAAATTTGTTTTGATAATGCACTAACCTCGTCTAAACACAACTCTTTGCATTGTATGCTAGTGATTTTCTTTCGTGCCGTTTTATAACGTCTCCTATACTTTTTATTAAATGCAGAAAAATAATCTTCTGGCGTTTTCCATTCATTCTTCACATGAAAGATCATGTTAGGTTGCACCTTGGCCTTATATAATTTTTCTGTTTTGAAAAATGGTTTATTTATATGAATTGGGTCATTCTCAAAGTAATCTTTAAAACCTATAATTCTAATTTTTTTTCCATATGCTTCTTTTACTGTTTTTGATAATGCTTCTAAACAGTGACAAACTGCTTTTAAAAATTCATGTTGATCTATTTTATTTGAATCAAAAAACAAACCGTGTTGCCCTGTATGCATTAAGTTTCCAACAATTAAAGCATTGCCTTTAACTATTTTTGAAATTAAAATTTTCCCACAGCGTTTGAAAAACTGATTGGAAGTTTTTCGAAACACATCGTCTAAATACATTTCCACACGCTGGATAACAGCAATACCCACTAGTGTATCTAAAGAAAAAACACCTAAAAAGTAAGTAGAAATATTTGATGGACTTGAGTTTTCTAGTGCTTTTAAAAAAGGGGTTTTTAAAAAAGCATCAGTAACAGAAAGTTGATCCCAAGCTTCCGGTAATTCTGTAACTGAACTGTATAGTTTAAAGTGTATCAATGCAAAAAGAAAGGCCGAAAATTACAATTTTCAGCCTTCAATAGTGTTAAAATTTTATAAAATTAAGCTGTCCATCCACTGATGATACTTCCCATGATTGCAAGCGCTACAATCCAATAACCAGCATTTATTAGGATGTACTTCCAACTTTTTCTTTCAAATAATGCATTAATTCCAATAATAGGTAATACCATAAAGATTCCTGCCATTGCACCATGAAGCGCACCATGTTTGAAAGAACGATATTTACCAGCCCATTCTTCCATAAAAGCTTGGGTTGTTGCGCCGTCCATTTGACCTTCTGTCATCCCAAAAACTCCTACTTCGTGTACAACTAAAAATATTGTAAAAAAAGCAAGTAATCCAGACAATAAAAGAGATACAATAAAAATAACAGCCATATTTGCGCCTTTCATTTTCTCTTCAGTCATTTCAGCTGCTCGCATCCAAGCGGTTCCAAATACTTTAGGATTATACCAAATAAATCCGAGAACAATAGGCACAACAGCAGCAACAAGAATTGCTAAAAAATTAGGTTCCATAATATTTTATTTTTTTAGTTAGTGCCTTAAAAGTACAAAAAAACCTCAAAGTAAGTTTTGTTGAGGTTTTAAAACTATATAATCTGTAAAGTTTATAAGGTTCTAGCTTCTGAAACCAAAAGCTCATTTTTGTCTTCTAATGCCTTTTCAATAAATGAATTGATATCGTCGTTTCTATCTTGTCCATTTTTAAGCAAGACACTAAGCGTTAACATAGTCGCAATGCGTGTGCCTACTTTTTTTGCAGCTGTATTAAATAATGGTTGTAGGTCTTCATAGCTCACCTCATTTGCTAATTTTAGTATCTCAGCTTTAGATTTTTCTCGTTTTGCTTCAGGTAAGTTGGTATACTTCTTCCCTAATTGCTTGATAACCTCAATAGCTGGACGCTTTTGTTGTGCTTGGCTTGTTTTATTCGTTTGATTTTGTGCTTGCTTTGGCTTTTGTTTTTCCCAAGAATCTCTTAAGCCTACTGTTTTATTAAATACCAGCTTTTCAGGTTTAGAATCGTCATCAACATTAAAATACCCTATTCGCTGGAACTGAAAACGTTCTCCAGCTTTTACATTAGCTAAACTAGGTTCAACAAAGGCATCAATCACTTTTAAAGAGTTCGGATTTAAAAATGTCATGAAGTCTTTGTCTTGGTGACTATCTGGAGCTTCATCCATAAATAATCGATCATATTCTCTAACCTCAGCTTTAATAGCGTGTTTGATTGAAACCCAATGTAATGTGCCTTTAACTTTCTTTTCAGTATCTGTTGTATAAGTACAATGGATTTCTAGAATATGTCCCTCGCTATCTTTCACAACACTCTCGCCTTTAATAATGTAAGCATTTTTTAACCTTACTTCTCCTCCTAATTTTAACCTAAAAAATTTGTTGCTAGCTTCTTCTTTAAAATCAACTCTTTCAATATATAATTCTCTGGAAAATGGTACTTTTCTTGAGCCAGCGTCATCATCTTCAGGGTTATTTTCAGCATCTAACCATTCTTCTTTGTCCTCTGGATAATTAGTAATTACCAGTTTTACAGGATCTAAAACAGCCATAACTCGTGGTGCTGTTTGGTTAAGGTCTTCACGCACGCAAAACTCTAAAAGCGAAACATCAATTACGTTCTCGCGTTTAGCTACACCTACCTTTTCAATAAATTTACGAATAGAGTTTGGTGTATAACCACGACGTCTTAGCCCAGAAATCGTTGGCATCCTTGGATCGTCCCAACCAGAAACATGACCTTCCTCAACCAGCCTAAGTAATTTACGTTTACTCATAATGGTGTAGCTTAAGTTTAAACGTGCAAATTCTCGTTGTTTAGGAAGCATTGGTAGCTCTTCAGATGCATAATTGTACACATGTGACTTAAACCAATCGTAAAGCGCTCTGTGAGGCTTAAATTCAAGTGAACATAACGAATGGGAAATCTGTTCAATATAATCGCTTTCTCCGTGTGTCCAATCATACATTGGATAGATACACCATTCATTTCCTGTTCTATGGTGGTGTTTCTTCAATATGCGATACATTATAGGATCTCGCATGAGCATATTTGGATGTTGCATATCTATCTTTGCTCTAAGAATGTGCTCTCCTTCATCAAATTCACCATTCTTCATTCGCTCAAACAGATCAAGGTTTTCAGCTACACTTCTATCGCGATAAGGACTATTAACTCCTGGTTGTGTTGGTGTCCCTTTTTGTTCAGCCATGGTTTCACTAGACTGAGAATCTACATATGCCCTACCATCTTTTATAAGTTGAACTGCCCAATCATATAGTTTGTGAAAATAATCTGAAGAATATAATTCATTTGCCCACTCATAGCCCAACCACTTTATATCACGTTTGATAGCGTCTACATATTCTTGTTCTTCTTTAGCCGGGTTTGTGTCATCAAAACGAAGATTCACAGGTGCATTGTACTTTTCGCCTAAACCAAAACTAATACCTATAGCTTTTGTATGACCTATGTGTAAATACCCATTGGGTTCAGGAGGAAAACGAAAACGCAGGTCGTTTGTAGACATTCCATTAGCTAAATCTTCTTCTATGATATGCTCAATAAAATTGAGTGATTTTTTTTCTTCAGACATGTTTTTTAAAATAATAGGCAAAGTTATTAAATATTAGTGTAATATATTTGTTTAAAATTAGAATGCTTTGGGAATAATAAAAGTAGAAAATATAAGGGTTTATGCCTATCATGGTTGTTTAACAGAAGAAACAAAAATTGGTAGTGATTACCGTGTTGATCTAGAAATAAAAGCAGATTTAGGAAACTCCTCACAAACAGATGATTTAAATGATACTGTTGATTATGTACTTTTAAATAAGATAGTTAAAGAAGAAATGTTGATATCATCTAAGTTGCTTGAAACTGTTTCTAAACGTATTTTAGACCGTGTATTTAATGAAGATCAATTGGTTGAAAAAGCTACAATTAGTGTGAGCAAACTAAATCCACCTATAGGAGGAGATGTGGAGATGGTCACCATAAAAATGACTGAAAAACGAAAAAAACAAAAGTAAATAGTGTAAAAAGGTAATTTTTTTTACATTTGCCTTCCTCATTTGTTATTATAACTTGAGTTTTCTATATTGATAGAATATTGGCGTCTTGGCCGAGTGGCTAGGCAGAGGTCTGCAAAACCTTCTACAGCGGTTCGAATCCGCTAGACGCCTCAAAAACCTTCAGGAAATTTCCCTGAGGGTTTTTTCTTTAATCACCTATTGGATTGACACGTTCAATTTGCTCCTTGCTTTTTTCGTATAATTCAGGAAACAAGCCCTGAGTTAGTAATAGTACTCCAAAGCCTAATATTACTAAAGCGATTACTTTTTTAGTTTTAAAAATAAGCCTTGGCGTTAATTTATTCTTTAATCGTTTTGCTAATGCTATCTTAACTAAATCTGTTAAAAAATAGACACTCAGCATCGTAACAATGAAAATGGTTACACCGTTTTTAGATTCTGTTATTGAACTACCAATAACGATAAAACCCAACCATCCTAAAAGCACACCAATATTAATAAAGTTGAGTAAAAATCCTTTAATAAATAATTTGCCAAAAGCATTCTTTTTTATTTCAACTTTATGATACTCTCTGACTATAGATCGAAACGATTTGGATGTTTTTACAAATGATATCAAACCATAGACCACTAATAAAACTCCTCCAAATATTAAAAAGTTGGGGTCATCCTTGATCTTATCTATAAGTTTATTGGTACTGTAAAAAGCTAAAATTATGAAAACAATATCGGCTAAAATAACACCTAGATCAAATATTAAAGCGCTCTTAAAACCTTTAGTAGCACTGGTTTCTAACAGTACAAAAAATACTGGACCAATAGTAAAGGCAAGAATGATTCCGAAGGGAATAGCTGCAAGAATATCATCAAACATACAGGAAATAGCTTTCCTACAAAACTAATAAAAAAGAAAATACTAGTTCATGCGTTTTATTCGTCCTCCCAAAGTTGTTTTTTCCTGTATACTTTCTGGGTTGCCGTAAATAAAAATATCGCCTCCTGCTAAGACTTTTGCTTCTACTACTTGAGACGCATATACATCTGCTTCACCAGCAGCTTTTATATTAACAGTCGTATTTTGGGTTTGAAATGATTTTCCTTCGTAAATACCTCCAGTATTTAAGGTAATGTTTTGTGATATCGCTTTTCCTCTTGTTTCTACGACACTTCCAGTAACTGCTTTAATGTCAACTTTGTCGACATCTAAACCTATCTTAAGCCGAGCACCTTCTTGAGCTCTCAATTCAATATAGTTTTGCTTAATCAACTCATTAGAAGAGATATAGGCGCCTTCATTCCCGTCTATGGTCTTTAAATTAGTATAATATACAGCCACAAATGTTCGATCACCATTGAATATCTTGTCTGTTTTCATTCTAACTTTTAACTTCCCATCTTTATTGATAACGACAACATCTTGGATGTCGTCTCCAGTAATTTCTACTTTAGCTTTATTTGATTTGATCAAATTCACTTCTATTAAGTCAAAAACTTTAACTTCTGTAAAATCACCTACGTCTTTTTCTTTTGGGTTTTGAGCTATTACTATTGAAGTTGTAACTAATAATATTATTGCTAAAATATGTCTCATTGGGAATTTATTTTATAGTATTTACGGTTTGTGTGCCTTATAAGGATGATACAAAAATTAAAACGTTACAGTTTATTCCATATTTTAAACTACATGAACCGCTGTGCCAGTTACAGATACCATAGCATAATTACTTGTGGTTAGTTCAATCTCTACTTTAATACCAACGATAGCATTAGCGTTGAGTTGTTTGGCATTATCTTTTAATCTTTGAAATGCTTGCTCTTTTACACTATCTATACTTTCTTGAATGGCTTTATAATATTTAGACACACTAAAACCCATTGCTAATTTTTTTTCGTTCATTGCTACACCTGTTACTATACCTTTATATTCAGAAATTTTAAACCCTTCAATAGAATTTGTCGTTGTTAAGATCATAATTTATCGGTTTACTAATTGGTATTTGCTTTAGTTAAAATGTTACGAATGGGTTTGGGATTTAATTTGTTTCGTATTTTCCAATTAAAGTGAAATCTAGGTGTTTTTTAACCAAATCGGTGTTCTTTACTTTAACAACAACTTCATCACCAAGTTGATACATGGTTTTAGTGTTTTTTCCTATTAGAGCATAATGATCTTCATCAAATTGATAGTGATCATCTTTCATGTCTCTAACACTTACCATGCCTTCACATTTATTTTGAATAATCTCTACATAAATTCCCCAATCTGTTACACCAGAGATTACGCCCACAAATTCCTCGTTTTTGTGATCTTCCATGAAACGAATTTGCATATATTTTATGGAGTCTCGCTCTGCTTTGGTCGCTAAGTTTTCCATATTACTCGAATGGTTGCATCGTTCTTCGTATAGCTCTTCATTAGCTGATTTTCCACCATCTAAATAATGTTGTAATAAACGATGTACCATCACATCAGGATACCTACGAATAGGGGAAGTGAAATGTGTATAATGGTTAAAAGCTAATCCGTAATGGCCTATGTTATGTGTGGTGTATTCGGCTTTACTCATTGTCCTTATAGCTAGTGTATCTACCAAGTTTTGTTCTTTCTTTCCAACAACCTCCTTAAGTAAGTTATTTAGAGAACTCGATACACTTTTTCGGTCTTTAAAGTTAAGCTTATATCCAAAGCGACCAACCACGTTTTGTAATGATGCAAGTTTACTATCGTCTGGTTCGTCATGAACACGATACACAAATGTTTTTTTAGGATTTTGTTTTCCTATAAATTCGGCTACTTTTTTATTAGCTAACAACATAAACTCTTCAATAAGTTTATTAGCGTCTTTGCTGGTTTTAAAAAAAACACCTATAGGATTTGCTGCTTCGTCTAGATTGAATTTGACTTCAACTTTATCAAATGAAATTGCTCCAGAGCTCATTCGTTGACGTCGCATTATTTTTGCAAGTTTATCAAGTTTTAAAATTGCATCTGTAACTAATTGGTCTGCTTTGTAGGATTTACCTGTTAATGAAACTTCTTTTGGAATCACATTGGTTTTTGTCTCAATAATACGCTGTGCTTCTTCATAAGCAAACCGCGCATCAGAATAAGTGACTGTTCTACCAAACCACTGGTCTTTAATTTCAGCTTTATCATTCATTTTAAATACTGCTGAAAACGTATACTTTTCTTCATGTGGTCTTAATGAACATGCGCCATTTGATAAAATCTCAGGAAGCATTGGTACTACTCTATCAACTAAATAAACAGATGTTGCTCGTTCATATGCTTCATCGTCTAGAATCGTATTTTCTTGTAAATAATGAGACACATCAGCGATATGTATACCAATTTCAAATAAATTATCTCCTAGAACTTTAAAAGATAAGGCATCATCAAAGTCTTTAGCATCTTTTGGATCAATAGTAAAGGTTAAATCGTTACGCATATCACGACGTTTAGAAATTTCCTCTTTTGTAATAGATGTATCTAATGTATTCGCATAATTTTCAACATTATGAGGAAATTCATAAGGTAACCCATATTCTGCTAAAATGGAATGAATCTCTGTATTGTGTTCGCCGGGTTTTCCTAGTACTTTTAACACCTTTCCGTTTGGAGAATCTGCTTTTTCAGGCCAATCTTCTAGAGTAACTAAAACCTTGTCGCCCTCTTCGGCTTTATTAATCTTATTGATTGGTACAAAAATATCGGTATACATCTTATTCCCATCAGGTATTACGAAAGCATAATTTTTGTGTATTTGAATCACACCTACATATTCGCTTTTAGCGCGTTTAACAATGTTGGTTATTTCACCTTCGATTTTACCACGTTTTCTTCGTTTATACGCATAAAACTCTACCTCGTCACCATCTAAGGCTTTGTTGATGTTATTAGATGCTATATAGATATCTTCATCAAAATCGTCGCTAATGATATATCCAGAACCTCTTGCAGCCATATCTAATACACCAGTATGATACTCGGTATTAATAATGGCTTTAAATTTACCACGATCTACTTCTTCTATTTCTTGTTTAGCTTTGAGTTGCTGAAGTTTTTTTATGATTTGGTTTCTGCTACTCGCATCGTTGACACCAAGTTTAGCAGCAATTTGTTTGTAATTAAAAGTTTGGTTTCTTTCTTTTTTTAAAATACTAAGAATTGTATTTGTAAGGTTGGAAATCTTGTTATGTGAAGGCTTCCTTTTTTTTCGTTTTGTCATTATTATTTGTAATCTATTTTCGTTTCCTAAAAGTGTTAGGAATTCATTCTAAAAACTTAATAAAAGGAGGAAGAAATGTTATTAAGTTTTTACAAATCTACGGTTTAAATATTTAATTGTGTTTTGTTAGCGTTAAATTATTACGAAAATGATGTAAACTATTATTCAATAATGAGTTTTTTAGAGGCTTTACCTTGAGTGGTTTGAACCTCTACGATGTACGTTGCAGAAGTAAGTGATTTGGTGTTTATTGTTAATTTTTTTGATGTTGATACTTCTTGTCCTAACATGTTATAAATCGTTACTTTTTCTAAAATAGAAGTATTATTTAATTTAATTGTAAACTGATGTGTTGTTGGGTTTGGGAAAAGGTTGAAACTTAAAACTGAATATTTTTTGGTTGAAAGTAAATCTTCAATACTAAATACTTTAGCTTCACCTGCACTATTCCCTATGTTACTATAAGGAGCTCCAACTACTACTAAAGACCCATTTAGGTTTAACTCTATAGAAGTGCCAAATTCAGCACCTTCAATATCACCTAATATATTTCCAATTTGAGACCAAGTATCATTACTTAAACTATAAATTCTTACACTTCCTGCATTATTTCCTCCATTATTACTAAAATCAGAAGCTACTAAAAGATCACCTTCTTCATTAATTTCTATATCCCATCCAAAACCAATACTGTTTATGGTATTAGTAATATCGTTACCAACTTGAATCCAATTATTATTGATGTTTTCATAAACTTTTATATACCCTAATAATGGTCCGTCAGCATCGCTATCTGTAGAAGAAATAGCGACTCTATTTCCATTTTGTGATAAACTCAATGAGTATCCAAACCAGTCATCTTCAGAACCATTTATATTACTTCCAATTTGTGACCAAGTATTATTTATATTTTGATAAACTCTAACATGACCAGCAGCAGCTCCATTAATATCAACAAAAGGTGAACCGATTGCAATAGTATTTCCATCAATACTTAAATCGATTGACCAAGCTGATTGTATTCCATTAATATCACCTTCTATATCTTGTCCAATTTGAGTCCAAGTATTATTAATAAATTCGAAAACCCTTACATGACCAGCATTATTGCTAATACCATCATTAAAAGAAGCAGTAATTGCTATGATATTACCTGAAGCATCAGAACTAACTGTAAATCCTGATTGATCTCCAAATGCTTCTCCTATAATATTCTGCCCTTTTTGTACCCAAGTATCATTACTATTTTCAAATACTTTTACATGACCAGAATTCGATCCATTATCATCATTATAAGGAGCACCTAATACAATAATACTACCATCATTATTTAAACTTGCAGAAAAACCTAAACTATCAAAATCAAAATCTCCGACAATGTTTTGGCCTATTTGAACCCAAGAATCATTAATCTTTCTATATACTACAGTATTACCTTTACCATTATTAAAACTAAAAGATAAAGAACTAATTGCTATTACATTTCCATCATGACTCATACATACTTTGTTTCCAAAACGAGAATCTAATGGATCTCCAATTAAAGTTTGTCCAATTTGAATTTGACCTAGACTAAAAAAAGGAGTTAAGAAAAATAAGAGTATAAGTTTTTTCATTGATAGTTTATTTATATTAAATATAAAGATTTTAAAATAACACATTATTAATGTTATCAACATATATAATTATATCATCTTTTTTCTTTTTAAAATTTTAAAAATAAATGATGGTTATTATAGTGTGTTGATAGATATAATAACTTTTTTGAAGTTTTGTTTGAAATATGACTTATAGAATTCAATTCATATGTAATTAACATCGTTTTTAAAGTTAACTCATTCATTATAAATAGAATTTAGATAACTATTAACAGCTGTTGAAAAGTACTGTTGACAACTAAAATTTAATAACTATTGTAAAAAGTAATGTTGGTATCTTAGTATTTTTATACTTATAACTCGACTAAAAAAAACAACTAACTTTTTAGGTTATTCTATATTATATATTGTTTGTAAAAATTACCTGATTATCCTAATAAAAGTTTTAAATACTTAAGAGAAGATATTAACAAGTAATAAAACATAAAACACTAAGAAGTTAACAACGCTTATATAGGTATTATTTTTTAAAATTATTACTTATGGATAAGTAAACTGTTTTTAAGTTCAATTTTTTATTAGCAATTAGTAACTTTATATTTTTAAACAACACTTCATAACTATGACTATTTCTATAGGTAACGATCATGCAGGAACAGAGTATAAACAAGCGATTCAAACATATTTAGAATCTAAAGGATTTACAGTTAATAACTATGGAACTAATGCGAATGATAGTGTAGATTATCCAGATTTTGTACATCCTGTAGCTGCAGATGTATCAGAATCTAAAGTAAAATTTGGCATCTTAATTTGCGGCAGTGCTAATGGCGTTGCAATGACGGCAAACAAACACCAGAAAGTAAGAGCAGGAATATGTTGGACTAAAGAAATTACTGAGTTAACAAGACAACATAATAATGCTAATATTTGTTGTATTCCTGCACGTTTCACAGCTATACAACAAGCCATTCAAATTGTAGATATTTTTTTAAATACCGAATTTGAAGGTGGTCGCCATCAAAAACGCGTTGATAAAATTCCTATTTCATGCTAAATGGGTCATTCTCATTCTCATAATCACTCACATTCTCATGGCGATTTAAAAGGAAGAAATCTTTTTATTTCCATTTTATTAAATATTGTCATTACTGTGGCTCAAGTGATTGGAGGGTTACTCTCTGGGAGCTTGTCACTTCTTAGTGATGCACTTCACAATTTTAATGATGTCATTTCCTTAATTGTAAGTTATATTGCTAATAAACTTACTAAAAGAAAGGCATCGCTTCAAAAAACATTTGGTTATAAGCGTGCTGAAATTTTAGCCGCTTTTATTAATGCAGCAACGTTAATTATCGTAGCAATTCTGTTAATTATTGAAGCTGTTGAGCGTTTTCAAAATCCGAAAGAAATTGAATCTAATTTAGTGATATGGTTATCTCTAGTTGCTATTTTTGGTAATGGTTTTAGTGTTTTACTTCTTAAAAAAGATAGCACTACTAATATGAATATGAAGAGTGCATATCTACATCTCCTTACAGACATGATGGCTAGTGTAGCAGTATTTATTGGTGGATTATTAATGAAGTTTTATCAGGTATTTTGGGTAGATAGTGTTTTAACTTTTGCTATCGCTGTTTATTTGGTTATAATGGGTTATAATCTACTTAGAGATTCGTTTAAAGTATTAATGCTATTTACACCAGAATCTATTCAAGTAAAAGATATTGTAAAAGCGATACAACGCATAGCAATTATAAAAAATGTACATCATGTACATATATGGCAGTTAAATGAAGAAGAGATTCATTTAGAAGCACATATTGATTTTAAAAACGATATTTCTTTATCAGAATTTGATATCGTATTAAAAGAAATTGAAGTACTAGTATATCAAAATTTTGGAATCAATCATGTGAATATTCAACCAGAATTTGGAAAATGTGATGCAAAAGATGTAATTGTACAAGACTAATAAGTTAATGAAGATTTATACTAAAACATATAACGATTTGACAGTTAATGAGTTATACGATTTACTTCAGTTACGTGCTGAAGTTTTTGTAGTTGAGCAAGATTGCGTATATCAAGATATTGATGGTAAAGATGAAAGTGCATTACATGTCATCGGCTATAAAAACAATAGGTTAGTAGCGTATACGAGAGTTTTTAAACCAGGAGATTATTTTGAACATGCAAGTATAGGTAGAGTAGTAGTTAAACAATCAGAACGCGACCATAACTACGGTTATGAAATTATGAATGCATCAATTAAAGCTATTGAGCAACGATTCAATGAAACTAGAATAAAGATTTCGGCTCAAACCTATCTAAAACGCTTTTATAATAACTTACAATTTTTTGAAGTAGGAGAGGAGTATCTTGAAGACGATATTCCACATATAGCTATGATAAGAACTTAATTACCTTGACTTTCTCCAACATAAGTCACTAAGATTTCTACACGACGATCAAATTTTGGATCACCACCTAAAGGAAATTTTCGACGCATACCAACATATTTCATACGCCTAGTACTAACTCCTTTCTTAGCTAAGTAATCATAGATAAATTTTGCTCTTGCTACAGATAGATTACGTTTTTTAGTCTTTCGATCAATAGCATCTCTACTGTTTTGAGTACAACATACATGACCTTGAATTGTAAAGTAAATATCTTTTCGCTCTAAAAGGGCTTCTGCAAGATTTTCGAGTACTGGTTTAGATTCAGGTAAAAGCTTACTATAACCTGTTTTAAATAAAATATTATCTAGCGTAAATTTGTCACCAGCTTTTAACTCTCCTTTGATAATATCTTCAACTTTAGGCTTTTCTTCTAAAGCTTTTTGAACACGTGGAGGATTATAGGGCTGAACAATAATTTCAACCTTTCGATTTAAACCTCTAATTTTATGAATATCTTCTTCCTTTACTAATTTAAGTAATATTTCACCTTTTCCATCTACATTTGTGATAATCGATTCATCAAACTCATTATTAGAAAATATAGTTTTTATTGAATTGGCTCTATTTTGAGATAAAACTAAATTATAAGAATCACTTCCTCTATCATCAGTAAAGCCGTAAATAGACACTTTTTGAATATCAAGAGTTTCAATTTCTGATAAAAATAAAAGCAATCTGTAATGCTCTGTAGGTGGCACTTCGAATTTGTCAGTTTCAAAATATACCTCATGCGTCATGGTTTCTGTCTGTGCAAACAAAAACGATGTAAAAAGCAATGTGATGAGACTATATATTTTCATTTTACTTATCAAACACGCCCAATAAATATAGGCTATTTTATTTTCATTCAAAAGTTAATCCAAGTACCCTTTATAATTAGAGTTTGAACTTAAAATTTCAGTTCCTTTTTGAATCTCAGGATTTGTGGCTTTGTAATAGGTGTATAGACCATCTCTATAAAAATAACGTTTTACAATTTCATCAGATAATAATGATAATAATTCTTCTTTATTACTATCTATAGCTTGTGTTTTATAATGGTTTAATGCATTCAGTAGATCTTCATAATCAGAATCAATAGCAGTTCCAATTTTTTCTTCTTTAGCGATAAGAAATGCTTCAGCAAATGCTTTTTCTGCTTTGGTTTCGAAATTAAAATTATTTGAGTTTAAAAAGGCTTTAAAATCATTAAAATCTGAATCTGTAAGCTTAAAACCATTTAGGTCATTTAACGTGTTGTTGTAATAATATGTTGTAGCATATTTAAAGATCAGGTTTTCGTTTAAAATAGCTTTAGTTATCGGACTAAGTTTTGTTGCCTCAAGTTCTAGGTCTGGTTGAATACCTCCTCCGTCATAAACCATTCGTCCTTTTTTAGTTTTAAAGGCATTATAGTTTTCTCTTTTTACTCGAGTTGCTTTTCCGTTTTCATCTCTATTCCAATAATCTAACGCTTGTATGCATCGACCAGATGGTGTGTAATACCTCGAAATAGTAATCTTCATTTGAGTACCATAGGTAAGTTTTTTAGGACGTTGTACTAAGCCTTTACCAAAACTTCTAGCACCTATAACTACTGCACGATCTAGATCTTGAAGTGCACCAGCAACAATTTCGCTGGCAGAAGCGCTTGAACCATCAATTAATACCACAAGAGGTATTTCTGTGTCTACAGCGTCTCTTTGCGTGTAATAGGTCTTGTTATATTTTTTAACCTTAGATTTTGTAGTAACCACCAATTGATTTTTTGGAACAAAAATATTGGTGACATTTACAGCTTCAGTTAATAAACCACCTGGATTCCCTCTAAGATCAAGGATCAATTTCTTAGCGCCTTGATTTTTTAATGCTCTTACAGCGCTTTTGGTTTCTGATGAGGCTTTACGGTTAAATTTAGTTAATACTACATAGCCAACCTCATCATTAATCATAGAAAAATGAGGAACAGCTTGTATGTCAACGGCTTCTCTTTTAATAGTAGCAGTTTGTGTTTTGCCTTGCCTTACATAAGTAACCATAACTTCAGATCCAGCCGCACCTTGTAGTAAGTTACCAGCATCATCTTTAAAATCTGCTACGCTAACATTATCTACTTTTACGATTTCATCACCTGCTTTCAAACCCGCTTTGTCAGCAGCATAATCTTTGTAAGGCTCAATAATAACAAGCTTGTCTTTTAAAGTAAGTACATTAGCACCAATCCCTGTATAATCACCAGAATTATTTATTCTTGAGGCCTCAACGTCTTGTTCGTTATAATAATTAGTGTAAGGGTCCAGATCATTTAACATGCTTTTAATAGCCGTATCCATCAAATCACCAGGATTAGTATCATCAACATAATTCATGTTGAGCTCTTTAAATAATGTGGTGAAAATTTCTATTTGTTTTGCAATCTCAAAGAATTCACTTTTAAAAGCGGTTCCACTAAAGAATATTGCTATAGCTAATAAAGGAATAGCAATACGTTTATGTAATCGATATTTCATTTGTAGGTTTATTGTTAAGACGCTTTTTTAGAAAAAACATCTAAAAGTTGTTTCATTTTAGCGTTAATGGAATCAAAATCTGTTCCATCTTTACCAATGTACAAAATCATTAACGCATAACAAGACGAAATGTTGTTAAAATATGAGGTTTTATTGAGCCGATATGCTTCTCGCAACAATCGTTTGATCCTATTTCTATCAACAGCATTTTTAAAATGACGTTTACTAACAGAAACCCCTGTTTTAAACTGAATGTCACCTTCAAAAGAAGTTGGTAAATAGACCAAGCGCAAAGGAAAAGCCGAAACAGACTTACCTTCTGTAAATAGTTGGTCGATCAGTTTTTTGCTTTTTAACTTTTCCTTTTTAGGATACGATAACGCCATTTAGTTTTTAGCTTTTTCTGATACCATCTGTTCTAAATCAACGA
This sequence comes from uncultured Psychroserpens sp., assembly GCF_947503375.1. Taxonomy (GTDB): domain Bacteria; phylum Bacteroidota; class Bacteroidia; order Flavobacteriales; family Flavobacteriaceae; genus Psychroserpens. Next base: position 462,538 of record NZ_CANNDQ010000001.1, on the reverse strand, counting down.
TCTTACTTTCTAACTCATGTAACCTATCGTAAACATCTACAGGTTCAGGCATTTGTTTTGAAGCAAACATGGTTACATACCAAACTTCCATAATTTCATCGGCATTAATGGTATATGTTGGGTAATTACCATCTTTATTATCGCTTTTAAGAATTAGCTTACCACGCTCTTCAATACGATTAATTACACGCTTTAAGACTACACCATCATTTTTACTTATAATAATATACACACGACCATCTTTAATATCACTAAAATCTTCGACGTATTTTCCAAAGACTAGATCACCATCAAAAAAAGTTCTAACCATAGAGTTGCCTTGAACCTCAAAACATCTAAAGGTTCCATTTGTAAGTTGAGGCATATGAAAGGCAGGTAAGGTTTCTATGTATTCTGCATCACCATAACCATCTAAATAACCCGCTCTAGCTTTTGCTGGCACATAAACTACATTTTCTTCGCCTTCAGGGTTTGTAGAAATCACTTGAGGCATTCCAGAATATGTTGGAGTATTTGGTATATCAGACTTCAGCATAACATCGCTTTTACCAAAAAGATAATCAGGATTAATATCAAATTCATCAATAATTGCAGACAAAACATCATAACCTGGTTTTGTTTTTTTTCGAGTGCCGTCTGATTGTGGTCTTCCATTAACAATACTATCAATAGTGGTTCCTGTAACACCTATTCGCTTTGAGAACGCATAATTGTTTAAATGAAAATAATTAATAATAGCCGTGATTTTTTCGTCAATCTGTTCCATAATAACAAAAGCTATAAAATTTAAACTTTTTACAAAAAATTAAACATTTTGTTTGATTTAATTTGTAAAATGTTATATATTTGTCTTTTAAATAAATGCTAAGATAGTAAAATAAGTTAAAAATCAAACATTTGTGATACTTTATTAGTGTTTCTTCAGGTTTTATCTAAAAAGACGTCTTAATTAAAATCTATTTGATGCCGTATTCAGCAAGGTGTTGGAATGCGGTAAAAGTTTATGCCTTAGTTATTAAGGCTTTGTGTTGAGTAAACTGTTAGAGAAGCGAAACAAAAACAGTTCTTAATTGAGCATAATAGAAACAAGTATAAACTTTAAACAATTTACAATGAGTAAAACAATTAAAAACAATCTATTTAGGTTTGTAACTTTAAGAAACCCGCAGTTAATAGATAAAAAGGAAGAAAAACCTGGGTTTGTTTTTCACCCAGATGAAGATAGCGGAGCTTTTTTTCAAGCAATTAGAGGAATAGCCCTTGAAGATATTCCGGTAAAACTAAAATCAACAAGTGAGAGTTTTTCGGCATTAAAAACAAGAATAGAAGCGCGCCAAATTAATGAGAAACTATATCTATTCTCATCGTGGTTAATGCGCAATAAAAATACATTAACATTTGCTGAGATTAATAACAATTCAGATGGGGTTACTACATTAGATTTAAATCAATTATTACTAGTTTGGGATAATTTAATTTATCAAACTATTGAAAAGAAATCGAGCTATGTCAGAGAAGCAATGATTCAACTTTTGGTAGCAAACCAGTTTTTAGATGAGTTTATTAGATTTTCTGAAGGATTAAGTGATGATATTACGTTTACTGAAGATCAAGAAAAAGAATTTATTAGGCGTGCTAACGCAAGTGTAGTAATGTCTAAATTATTATTTAGTAATACAAAAACACCTCAAAATCAAGACCCAAAAGTAACACCTCAACAAGAAAAAAGAATTCTTGATACCACCGATGTTGTTATGGCTAAGGAGCGCATTAAAAGGAAAAGCAAACTTTTTGATGAGTTAAAACGCTTGCAAACGGGTTACAATAAAAGCATTCAAAAAGCTTATGACAAAGACTTAAAAGTGCATAATGCGTTAGTAGAGGATTTGTTAGATAATGCTGTTCCTAAATTAGTTGATGTAGTAGATCCTAATACCGGCGAAATAACAAGAACAACAACATATCCCGACCTAGATATTCCAAAATTTGAGTTTATAGCAACAGAAGCAATTACTAAGAGCTATATGGACGGCAGGCTTTCAGACGCATCTTTGTCTGAGTTCATTTCTAATGAATTAGAGATGTATGATGACTTTCCAGAAACTTTAGATGCTATTAAGAAGAGCATCGATAAAGACTATAAATTGGTTTTTAATAAAACACCAAAGACATCTAAAAAAGTAAAAGTTGGAGGCGCAATATTAAGAGCGTCTAACAGTTCTATTAGCGACTATGATTATAACATTAGTCCGCTATCATATGTTTATCCTTCAGGAGAAAGAGAAGTCTTTATGCTGTTTTTTAACTACGTGCAAGAGTCGCCAATCCAGAGTATAGATTACACAATTATTTTTGACAATGGAACCGAAATAAACGATACTGAGTTTGATATTATTTCTAGTTCTAATGAAACCACATTTGTTAAACTATTTCCTTCTCTAATTCCTTTTCCGTCAGGCACCCAAACTTACACCTTAAAAGGGCAGGTGACTTTAGAAGATGGCAGAATATTGAGTTTTGAAAGATTGGTTGATTTAAAGAGTCGCTTAAATTTAGGGATGTTTGATCTAGTAACCGATTTAGAAGTACCTGTTGAAACTGTTGAAAAACCAAAATTATATGGTGTTACAAATCTTGGGATTGCTGATTTTAGAAGGGTTGAACAAGAAGTGTGTTGTTATGTGCCAGGAGAAGTATCTCATATAGAGAATGTTATGGCTCGCGAATATAAAGAGCGCTCAACACGTAATTTGGTAAGTTCTGAAGTCACAACTGAAAAAACCGATGAAAGAGAACGAGAAAACTTAACAGACACAACAACAACAGAACGTAATGAGATGCAAACAGAAGTGGCTTCGGTTCTAAATAGCGACCAATCTCAATCTCAAGGAGGAAGTGCCAGCGTAAGTGGTGGAGGCAAAATGTTTAAATTCTCTGCAGATGCTCATTTTGACACTTCTAGCTCAAGTTCTACATCAAACTCTAATACACAAGCACAAACTTATGCTCAAGAAGTGACAGAACGAGCTATGGAGCGTATTGTTCAAAAAACACAAACCAAACGTACCTCTCGAATCTTAAAAGAGTTTGAAGAAAATAACAAACATGGGTTTGATAACACAAAAGGAACTGAACATGTATCGGGCGTGTATCGATGGGTGGATAAGATTTATAAAAATACCTTAATTAATTATGGAAAACGCTTAATGTACGAATTTGCAATTCCAGAACCATCACGTTTCTTTAAGGAAGCAATTTGGAGAGAGCTTGAAAACGACCAATTAGAGTCTGGTATTATTCTTCCTGAAGCGCCAACACACCCAAGTTTACTTGATGAACCTATTAACAGTGCAGACGATTTGAATGAATCTAATTACCAAATTGTTGCATCAGAATATAATGCTGATGTTGTTCCTGCTCCTGCTTATTTTACGAAATTTAGTAAACCATATAAGTTTGATTTCATACAAAACAAAAGCAATGAAGAGGGTAGTTCTATTGATAAAATTATTGAAATACCTGAAGGTTATGAAACAACTAATGTTAAAGTGAATGGTAGTTTCTTTTATGAAGGAGGTAATAACAATAAAAAAATAAACATTGCTATTGGTAGTACATCGTTTACAGGGTTTAATTCCAATTCTGACACTTTTGAAACGGATCAGGTTTCATTAACAGGTTACGAAAGAGAGTTAGCAGTTACGGCATCGACATATGATGTCTTAACAGCAAGCTTTAATGTGACTGTAGATTGCATTCGAACAGATAAGGCTTTTGAAGCATGGAAAGACGAAACATATAAGGCAATTATGGATGCTTATAATGATCGTTTACAAGAGTATAATGATGCACAAAATCAAGATGTAATTCCATTTACAGATAAGGAAAAAATTCTATTTAATCCACTACACAATAGAAGCCTTGAGAAAAAAGAACTAAAGCGCATTGCTATAGAATTGATAACAAAACCATTTGAGGTTGAAACAGCAAAAGATAATTATTTTTCTGGTCCAAATCCAAGAGTAAAAAGAGATCAAGCATTTCAAGATCATGCGTCGACTGTTAAGTTTTTTGAACAAGCTTTTGATTGGGATATTATGGCCTACATTTTTTACCCATATTTTTATGGAAAAGAAACAAATTGGGAAGAATTGTTCCAAGCACAAGATGCTGCAGATCCATTATTTCAAGCCTTCTTACAATCAGGCATGGCAAGAACTGTAGTTCCTGTGAGACCAGGCTTTGAAGATGCTGTTAACTGGTATATGGAGACTGGAGAAATCTGGAATGGTCAAGGTTTGGTTGTTGATCAAGATGATGATTTATATGTGTCTGTGGCTGAAGAAATGCAGACCATTGAAGGTGTTGTAGAAGGTACTTGGGAAACACGTTTACCAACAAGCCTAACAGTCATTCAAGCAGGCAGTATTGGTTTAAACGTAGAAGGTCTTCCTTGTAATGAAGAATGCAGACAGGTGCTGTTTGAAAGTGACAGAAACCCAATTGAACCATCTAATAATATTATTGGAGGAGAAGAAGGCGTAGGTTCTGATGCTGTAAGCGGAGTCATTACGGTTGAATAAAGAATCATTAGCGATTATAACACACAACATTCACACCTTACATTTTAATAAACGTATTGCCTTTTCTATTTTTTATAATAGAAAAGAGTAAGGTGTTGTGTTGGTGTTTTTAATCATGTCTTAAAATAATGTTGTAGAAAGGACCTCTTTAGAGGAAGAGGTAACAAACACAAATAATTAAATACAAACAACAATGAAACAGAATAAAGAAACAATAAAAAGTTATTTTGAAACAGGTGATAAACCTACCCAACAAGAATATCATGATACATGGGATTCTTTTAGACACAAAGACGAACAAGTTCCTGCCGAACTTCTTGAAGGACAAATAAAAACAGAAGATAATGGCATAAACGTTAACCCAACTACGTATAACGATTTGTCAAAAGGAATCACATTTGGTGATGGAGATACAGGTGTTTTTGAAATTAGTGACGATAAGTTAATATTGCAGACAGGCAGTACAAGTTCTGGGTTGCAAATTCAAGGTGGCTCTGGAAACGTAGTGCAATCAAATAATTCAAACGGTTTTAGAACAAAACAGGTTCAGTCACAAACGGACCCTACGTACTCTTCTAGAGCAGATGAAGACACTGGTGTTGGTTTTTCAGGAGAAGATACAGCGCATTTAATTGCTGGTGGTACAAATACATTGACATGGAAATCTGATGGACAAATTACGGCACCTGCAACAACTAATGCTGTAATTGATACTGAATCATCAGGCAAAGTATTAGTAACAAAAGAATGGATTGATGCTCAAGGTTTTGTTGACGGAACAACTCTAAATTTACAGCAAATAACAGATGTTAATAATAGCACTAGTAATGATATTGAACTGGTTGGTGGTAATCTAAGCATAACCGATGGAGACGCACCCTCCAACCCATTTGATGGTAATCTTAACATCAGTTATACTGATGAAAATACGGGCAATGTGTTTTCTATTTATAATGCTGTTACGAAAATAAAATCAGCCGCTAATCAATTTCTATATGGTATAAACAACCTAATATATCACAACGCACCTGAAGATATTGGTTATGTTTATGGTGCTTTCAATAGAGCAAGAACATTAAACTCTGGGACTCCAACAGATATGATAGGAACTTTTAATGAAGCATCTTATCGAAACACAGGTTCAGGTACTATAAACCTATTAAGCGGGTCTGAAAACTATGTTAAGGTTGATGATTTTGGAGGCACAGGAACAATAGCTAATACTATAGGTGTTAGAGGAAAAGTGATTCAAAATAACGCCAATGTAACATCATCTAATGTTAATAGTGGTGTTTTTGGATTAGACCTTGAAGATGGTGTTGTTAACTCATGGACAGGTGTTTTGATTGATCTAAATCAATCTGGAGGAACGGTAAATTCGGGCGCATATTTAAAACTAGATATTGGAACACAATTGCCCAATGTAAATATGAAGGCTATTGAATCTATAGTTGACTTACCTTCTTATTTCAAAGGATCAATTGAAAGCGATGTAACAATTGCTCAAATTGACACAGCAAGCGATAAGGTTTTAACAACTAAAGAATGGGTACAAGCGAATACTGCTTCAAAGTTTTCATCTACTCTTGGTGATGGCACCTCTACCACAATCAATGTGAGTCATAATTTAGGATCTGAGGATGTGATTATTCAGTTAAGAGACGTGAGCTCAAAGACGGTTTCAGAATCTATAATGACTATTGTAGATGCCAATACGATTAGTTTAACCTTTGATACAGCTCCAGCTTTAGATGAATATAGAGTTGTAGTTATGGCATAAACAATTCTTACAAATCAAGGTATAGTTCACAACCTAGATTAAACCCATTCTGGTTAAGACAGTAGACACTAAAGTAATCTTTGGTTAGGGAGCTTATGCCTTGATTTTAAAAACAAAAAACAAACAAATAAACATAAATGAATTATGAGTAATCTTAATAACGACAACTTTTTTGATAGTAGTCTTTCAGAGGTTTCAAATGATATCGCATCAAATGTACCTATTTCTAACTCTATATTCCACACTTGTGATACAGACAATTTTTTAAAGTATTTTTTTACTGATAGTGTGTGTATACAGAGCGCATCAATGACAGGTAAATTTGGAGGAGAAATTATAAAAGAAACCTATGCAGATGGTGGACTCGAAAATGTATACCGAACAAGCGTCTACACTAAAGTGGATGGTAAAAGAACAAAAACCGGCACAGTTGTTTTGATCATTGGAACAGATGGTGCCGAAATTATAAAAACGCATAATGGAATAGTTCCAAAAAAGGATGAACAAATCATTCTAATAGAAAAAAATGATGGTGACATATTCTCAGAAGCAATCATGCGTTTCAAACAAGGGAAAGAAATTAATGTAAATAAATCTGCTGCATCATTGAAATCTTTCATTAATAATCGCTATGAAATTTCAGACGAGCAGTTTTCTAATTTGATTAATAGAATCGATGGAACTAATGAGCTTAATAGTTTTTTGAAAGCTATTATTAAGACTGCAAAATTTTCTGGTACTATTGGGTCTATAACATTATTTGAAGCGAACAAAGTTATGGACTCAGCGATTAAAGGGTTTGATGATTTTGTAAATAACAATTTAAAGATTAGTGAGAGCTTTTGGAACCCTAAGAATAAAGACTTTAAGAAAAAAGTAAATATTACCAAACAAGACATAGAAGGAATAACCTCAAAGCTAGATGAAATTGAAGCTCAAATAGACGGTCTTAGCTTTAGACAGATAGTTGCATTAGGTGGTTTAGCCACCTTGTCAACGGGTCCTTTTGCTATTCTATTAGCTCCAGTTGGAGTTGTAGCAAGTTATCAGTTATACTCTGGCGAAATAAGCATTGTTTTTGATAGCGCTAAAGCTCAAATTAAAAGTGCAATTACGCAATTAAAAGAGTTTTTAAACATAAAACTACTTGAAATCCTTAACGGTGTTAATGTTGTGATAGATGCAGTTTTAGCCTTTATTTCAGGTGTTTGGTCTGGGTTGGTAGATTTTGTTGCTGATGTGATACGTCTGTTTTTGTTCCTTATAAAAATTGCTATAGCTGGTGCTGCTAAATTAACAGGAGCTTTAACTACAGTTGTTGAAGATGTGGGAGACTTAACAAAAAACTTTGGACTGTATTACAACTTGATCTTAGAAAACTTTGAGAACATGCTTCAAGGTTTTGGTGCCGTAAGTTGGATTGATGTTTTTGAAACTTGTGTTAAAGGATACTTATTTTTAAGCACTTCTATCTTAATAAAAGTCTTTAAAAGCACTGCTAAAACAGTTGAAGGGCTGAACCATGCTGAGTGGTCTTACTACATTGCTTATGGTATTATCATCATTGCAGACATTGTGCTTTCCTTTTTCTTTCCAGCATTATTAACAACCAAATTAGCTAAGGCAGGAAAAGCAGGTAAGGTGTTGGCTAAAATAATTTTAGCAGTACAAGAGGCTATGACTACTGTCTTTAAAATTAGTTTTAAAGCTGTTGGGTTCACGATTAAGAGTATTATGAATGTTTGGTCAATGTTGGTTAGTATACTGCGCAAAGGAACAGATAGCATAAAAGAGTTTATAGCACTTGTCTTTAATAAATTGGCTAAGGTACTTGACGAGCTATTTAATGGTGCAGCTAAGGCTGTACAAAAGGCCTTTGATGACCTTTTTGATAGAGCTACTAAGCGATATTTTAAAAAGGTTGACATAAAACCTACTGCTTACGATGAAACCACCAAAGTATTCACCTTTTGTACAATTAAAAATTAAGAGCTATGTGTTGGAAATATACAGGAGATAAGAATATGATTGGAGATATTGTCATAGATGATATTTCCATTGCAGAAGGATTAAGTCACAAACAGTTTTTAGAATATATAAAGAAAAAAACAGACGAAGCTGAAGAGTTAGGTATAACTATTGATGAGCATTTAAAAGAATTGGCTAAAAACCTTTCAAAAAAATCATTAAGATACAAGAAGGTTTATATTGGAAGAGAATTACAAAGCCTAGTTGATGAGGTAAAAGCATTTAAGCTACATGGTAGAATAGGAAAACAAACTGTTGGTAAAGTAAATAGAGAGGTTGATAGGCTAATTATTGAATCATCACCTACAAGGTTAGATAAATTAGTTATGGTTAGCGGCATGACGTATCAATCTGGAAATAAAATATCAAAAACATTTGTAAGACCAAACTTTTTAAAAGGTGAAATTGGAAAAAAGACAGATTCATTGAAATATGTTGATGGATCAGGAAAGCCATCAGCTTTTCAGTTATTTTTAGATAAATTGCACCCAACATTAAAAAGCCGTTTTAACACTCATTTGGATGAGTTTGAGAAAGGCATAAATGCTATTCCTAAAGACATTAAAAGAGCAGCGATTGCTGGAACACATGGAGAAATTAGAGCGCTTGACGATTTGTTAAAAGAAATAGACCCATTAGGAAAGTTAGGCGATAAAGTATTTAACGATATCATTGGTTATAATAGGTTTTTGAGAATGGGAGCAAATAAAGTTCAACCACCTTGCGCCCACTGTTTCTACCTAGCTGATTTAGTTACATTTATAGGATTATAAAAAATTTAAGAGATGAATTTAAGAATAAAAGAAGAAGATTTAGAACTTATAGGCATTGATAGTGGAGGAAACGAGATTCTTCATTATCAAGGAGGCCCATTTACAGGAATTATGTATAAGAATGCAGACAATGAAAGTTTAGCATATGAAGTAGAATTTCAAAACGGATATAGGGAAGGCCGGGTAAAATACTATCATTCAAATGGACAACTACAAGAAGAGTATCAATTACACGATAATATAGTTGTTGATGGAACTTTTAAAAGTTATGACGAAGAAGGTAATTTAATTGAGTCTTTTTAAGCCTTTTTTGTATTTGTAAAGTGAAAATAATATAGTTCGGCTTAGAACCTGTAATTAAACAAACGAAAAAGCCATAGTATAGATACTATGGCTTTTGTAATTTAGAACTCCAAAACAAAACAATGTTTCTAGCCTTAGATGTTCACTACAAAACCAACTACGCTAAAAGCGTAGGTCTAAACTTTTTAAATAAAGGTGATGAGGTGGCTCAAGAGACTTTTATTGATATTATTAATGAGGTTGCGGCTTATGAGCCAGGTCAGTTTTATAAGCGTGAACTTCCATGCTTATTAAAAACCATTTCTAAAGTAGATTTAAGCATTATTAATGCAATTATAGTAGATGGTCATGTTTATATAGACAACGATCAAAACTATGGCTTAGGTGGGCACCTTTACGAGACTTTAGATAAAAAAGTACCTATTATTGGTGTGGCCAAACGTGCGTTTCATGCTAATAAGGCAACCGTCAAAGAAGTTTATCGTGGCACAAGCCAAAACCCATTACATATTTCTGCGATAGGAATCGATCTAGATACAGCGGCTTATTTTATTAAATCTATGCATGGCAAGCATAGGCACCCAACACTTTTTAAAACCTTAGACAAACTCACTAAAATCACATAATAACAAATTACAAAATTTAACATATTTAATTTGTAAAATGTTTGCATTAATTATGTAATATGCTTATATTTGTATTCGCTTTTCTAACAATGTTTACGTTAGACACTAACAATTCGTGTTAAGTAGAAACTCATAAAACCTAGATTAATCCTATTCTGGTTAAGAAATAACAACACCTAAAGCAATCTTTGGTTAGAGTTTGGTCTGCTTAAATTAAAAATCAAACATATGTATGAAAATAATAGTTAAAGCGCTATCAGAATATGGCGTTAAGGAAATTGTTGGCTCCAAAGACAACCTTAGAATTTTAAAATACTTTAATGAAATGGGCTTTGATGGCTCAAAGCTCAAAGATGAAACGGCTTGGTGTAGCGCGTATGCCAATTGGGTTGCCAAAACCTCTGGATACGAATACTCTAGCGAACTCACCGCAAGAAGTTGGTTGCGTGTTGGTACATCAACACACAATCCAAAAGTAGGAGATATTGTCGTGTTTTGGCGCGAATCTCCTAAAAGCTGGAAAGGGCATGTTGGTTTTTTCATTAAAGCCACAAAAAACTATGTGTATGTACTTGGAGGCAATCAGCGAAACATGGTATGCATTAAAGCATACCCAAAACATCGCGTGCTAGATTACAGACAACTAGCACATATTGAGTAACCATATAAACAAACAATTATGATGGAAAAAGCAATCAAATTCGTGTTTTGGTTACTTGCGCTTCTGTCTCCTGTAAATGCAGTTATTGTAACGATGATCTTTTTGATCATTGTCGATTTTATAACTGGTGCGTATGCGTCATTTAAAAATCATGTTACCATTCGTAGTTCGAGAATTGGTCATACCATTTCAAAGTTCTTTATCTATAATCTGGTCATTCTAGCAGCATTCTTTCTTGAAGAACACATTGTTAACGAAGTGCCTTTTTTAAAGATCATTGCTGGATTTATCGCAATTACAGAGATTAAATCCATACTAGAGAACTACAATGTGATTTATGGTAAAAACCCATTTAAAGCTCTAGTGAACCTTATCAAGCTCACACCTTTAAAAGAAACCATAGAAACTCTTACAGAAGACGATGCCCCTAAAGAACAAAAAGGAGGTAAAAGTAATTCAAAATAGGTTAAGCCGATGACATTCTTGGTCTAGTTTCAGGAAGCGAAACAGACCAAGAATAGAGGCTTTTTTTATTAAAAATTCCATTTAAAAGATACCATTATGAAAATAGTAACACTACCTAAATACAATATCACACTCGTTTTTATGCTTGTTGCAATTCTATGTTATGTATTGGTCAAGCAATGTAGCAATACACCAATAACAACTCAAGAGTTGCCCAAAGTTACCATTGTAAGAGATACGGTTTGGCAAACCAAGATTGATACATTCAGAATACAAACCCTTCAATATAAAACCGTATACGTAAACAAAGATGAGGTGCAGACTGTTTTTGAAGATCGCACAAAAATCAAAGATTCTTCAGCTTTAATAGAAGCAAAGGCTTACAAAGATACGCTTCGCAGTGACGACATTGATATCTTTAGCTATGCCTTAGTAGAAGGCAATCTTTTAGACAGCAAGATCTCATACCAATTAAAAGTACCTCGAGAAATTACAGAAATCAAAACCATTGAGTATCCTAAAACTTACAGAGGTGGTGTATACCTTTTTTCTGAAGTTGGCGGTAATGCAAATCAGTTTGACAACCTAAGCTTAGGATTGCAATATAACCGAAAAGGAAAATGGTTTGTGAGTTATCGGATTAATCACGATCCAATTAATCAAGTCACGCACAATATTGGAGTTGGTGTAAGATTATTCAATTAGAAAGGATCTTGTTTTATTGTTGAACAATAGGAAATCTATCATTCTCAGCATTGACATCTGCCATTAAACCAGAGGGATCGATCGTTACTGAAGAAACTCTTTTTTTGGTTTCAAAACTATAGGTAGGATAGGCCCAAGCCCAATCTTCGAGTAAAGTTGCCGAGGTTAGCTTTTCGCCACGCATTTCACGTAGTGGAATGTAAAAATCTTCAGTACTACCGTCATTATACGTTACTGTAAGGTCTATTGGCATTGGCATTAAACCTATGCGTTCTAAGGTTACTTTTTTATTGCTAACAGCTTTTACAGCATAATCTATAGTATTTGTTGTTTGTGTAAAATCTACCAAATACCAATCGAGTTCCAAACCAGAAACAGTTTCGGCTACTCTAATAAAATCTATAGGTTTTGGGTGCTTGAAAGCCCATTTTTTGTAATAGGTCTTTAAAGTTTGTTCTAGGTTGTCTTCACCAATAACATAGCCTAATTGTGCTAAAAATACACAGCCTTTATAATATGAGGCTATAGAGTACAATTGGTTTACTATGTACTTATCTGCATAAGTGGTTTGTGGTTGCTCTGCGCCAGAATTGGCAATGTATTTGTAATAAGCATACGACTTTTCCCAGGGATTTGGTTTATTCTCGTTATAAAAGGCATCCATTGCTTTATATTCAATATAGGTCGCAAACCCTTCGTCCATCCACTCGTGCTTGGCTTCGTTAGTTGCTAATAAAAATTGAAACCATGTATGAGCCATTTCATGAGATACGGTCGATCTGAACATACCTTCTAGCTTGCCTTCTCCAGAGATCAATGTACACATGCCATATTCCATGCCACCATCACCACCTTGTATGATCGAGTACTGTTCGTAAGGATATTTGCCAACCAGATCACTATAATAGGTCATGAGTTCTGCAGCTTTTGGTTGCAGTTGTTTCCAGTTGAGTAATTTGTCTGGAGACATGGTGTTCTTGTATAAGAAATGTAGTGTAGGACCATTTTCTACCTGAAGTGTATCGTGGTTATAATCTGGATCGGCAGCCCAAGTGAAATCATGAACATTAGGTGCTACAAAATGCCAAGTGAGCACATCGCCTTTTGGAGGCGTAACAACAGATGTTTCGTAGCCATGACCAATTTCATTAGGGTTTTGTAAATAACCAGTACCACCAATAACATAGTCTTTATCAATGGTAATCTTCACATCATAATTGCCCCAAACACCATAAAATTCTCGAGCGATGTAAGCGTCTGCATGCCAACCTTCGGTATCATATTCTGCCAATTTAGGATACCATTGTGCCATAGACAAAGCAACACCTTCATTATTATTGCGTCCAGAACGACGAATTTGTATTGGCACTTGGCCATCAAATTCCATATCAAATATCACACGCTCTCCTGGCTGAATAGGTTGCCTCAGGGTAACTTCAAGCACAGTGCCAACAACATCGTATTTGAGTTTTTTGCCATTTTGTTTTAAAGATAGCACCTTTATATAACCCATTTCATTAGGCTGTAATTTGGCTATTCTGCTTTCATATACAGGCTTTTCTTTGGTGCCAATATTTGGTGCCATTCGTCGATCTGGATCTGCAATAGCTTGCACTCTAGCATCCATTTCACTTCCTGGCTGAAAGGCATTGAAATACAAATGATAGAAGACTTTATGGAGCACATCAGGAGAGTTATTTGTATACTCAATACGCTGTTCTCCTTTGTATTGATAAGTCTCTACATCCATAGTAATATGCATGATATAATTTGCTTGTTGTTGCCAATAAGTAGCTGTTTTATAGACCATTTTTGGAACTTGTGCATTAATCTCACTTAAAAAAAAAGCTGTTCCAGCTAACAGTATAAAAGTGATAAGTAATCGCATAAGTAGGTGTTTTTAAATAGTTTTATTATTGATTCGCCAATTGCGACGCCATGATCAAAGCATTATAGGCATTAACAATTTTTCCAGAGGTTGAAATTTCAGATAGGCTTTTTGCCTCTCGACTGTCGCCAACAATAACCTTAGCTTTAATTGGTAAACCCGAGTCCATTAAAATTTGTTTGACTTGAGGCGCAGTTAAGTTTGGATATTGTGATCTAATTAAAGCAGCTACACCAGTTACATTTGGAGCAGCCATTGAGGTACCATCTTTAGATTGATATTCATTTTCAGGTGTTGACGAATACACACTAGAGCCAGGAGCAAACACATCAACATTTATTTTCCCATAGTTTGAGTAATCTGCAACCATTCGTGAGCCATACTCAGGTTCTAATGCACCAACAGTAATAAAGTTATCAGCTATTTCTGGACTAGTACCTAAAGCGTCATTTGGAAAGTTTTTGTTTTTGTCAATATTATGACCATCATTTCCTGAGCCGTGTACTATAAGAACATCTTTTGTTGCAGCATATACAATAGCATCGTTTACCCAATTGCTATGTGGTGAGAACGATTTACCAAAGCTCATGTTGATGACCTTAGCACCATTATCTGCAGCATAACGTATCGCTAGAGCCACATCTTTATCATATTCATCACCATTAGGTGTACTACGAATAGCCATGAGCCTCACATTATTAGCGATGCCTTTTATGCCTTTATTATTATTGCGTTCGGCCACTATAATACCACTTACATGTGTACCATGACTTTCAGTCTTAACCGTTGGTCTAGGGTTATTATTACCATAACCAACATCTGTAATATCATTTGGGTCGTCATTTGTTTTTCGTCCTTTGAAATTTTTATTCAAGTGATAATTTAGTCGATTATTGATGTTAACCAAGTCTTTTCTAATAACCTTTTCTATAGCTGCTACAGACTCAAAACCTAAACCATAAATATTTTTAACTATGGCTACAGATTGCTGCAAAGATTGATCTTCTGTTTTGATAGCAAAGACCTCTTCTTTGGTATAATTCTCTTTATTCAAGTGTTTTGAAACTGCATCATTTGCAGTGACTACTTGTTGTAATATTTGATTAGACTGAGCTTTAAGCCCAGAATATTTTTGGTACTCCCTATTGTATATAGCCTCAGCTTCAGTATATCTAGGATCGCTAGTATCGCCAGAAGCGAGTAATCTTACATACTCAAGCTGCTCATAATAGGTGTCGCCAATAAAATTCCAACCATGAATATCGTCAACGTAACCATTATTGTCATCATCTTTTCCATTATTAGGAATTTCGTCTTCGTTAGTCCACAAGACATCATCAAGGTCTTCATGGTCTATATCTGTAGCCGAGTCAATAACCGCTACAATTGTTGTTTTACCTTTTTTGTTTTTTATAAATTCGTTATACGCTTTTTCAACTGCCATTCCAGGGACGGTGTCATTTACAAGATCTAAATGCTGCCATTTTTGTAATTCATCTTCTGTTAATTCTGAAATTTTCAAAGGTGAAGAGTCAATGTTTTCTATTGGTGTTGAAATAAGGCTAGAAGTGCCTCCGCATCCATAAAGAAAGACCGATAAGCATAATGTATAAACAAAGGATTTTATAAAATAAGTCATAGAAATTTGTTAATTAAAAATAGCGTTTGTAGTATAAATGTCTTTGAGGCGCACTCCTTTTTCTGTATGTTGTACGGTGATGATTTGGTTGTGCGCATCATGTTCTAAAAACAGATAGAAATTATTATCTGCAGCTAGGTTCAAGAATTTTTCTTTTTCATCTAAGGTAAGCAGTGGACGCGTATCGTAACCCATTACAAAAGGAATCGGCAAATGTCCAGCAGTAGGTAATAAATCTGCCATAAAACAAATAGTTTTACCTTTATAATGAATCATAGGAATCATTTGCTTTTCGGTATGACCATTAGCAAAAAAGATATCGAAACCCAATGCCGAATTTTTTAAAATATCATTTTGCGGAAGTGATGTGAATTTTAATCGCCCACTTTCCTCCATAGGCAAGATATTCTCTTTAAGAAAAGATGCTTTTTCTCTGTTGTTGGGTTGTGTTGCCCACTTCCAGTGTTCTTTGTTACTCCAAAACTGAGCATTTTTAAAAGCAGACTCATAACCAGTTCGGTCTTTATTCCATTGAATACTGCCACCACAATGATCAAAATGTAGATGTGTCATAAATACATCTGTAATATCATCACGATGAAACCCATGAGTTTTCAGCGATTTGTCAATGGTATCATCTCCCCATAGGTAATAGTAGCCAAAAAATTTCTCGCTTTGTTTATCACCCATTCCTGTATCAATCAAAATAAGGCGATTTCCGTTTTCGATCAATAAACAACGTGCAGCAATATCTATCATATTATTAGCATCTGCAGGATTCGTTCTTGTCCATAACGATTTTGGTACCACACCAAACATAGCGCCTCCATCAAGCTTAAAATTTCCAGCGTTTACAGGATATAAATTCATAAGTGCAAAATAATAAATAGGACTGTTAGGTAGATGCCTTTTAGCAGTTTATTAAGAAATAACTTGCTTTAAACGCTTTCCAAAGTCAAAAAAGCGCTTTGATTTCTTTGGTAGCAGTTAAAATAACATCGACAAGGTTGCCGAGTTTGAAACAATTTCAAAATCTATTTTTTCAGTAATGAAAAGTTTTAAAACCTTAATAATATGCGTTTTTTTTCAGGCAATTTTTTCCAACATGAATTAATATCAATTTACTTTCAAGAAGCAAATCTAAACGCAAAGCTTCTTAGATATTTTCCTTTAAATTAGGAGA
Source organism: uncultured Psychroserpens sp. (assembly GCF_947503375.1). GTDB lineage: Bacteria > Bacteroidota > Bacteroidia > Flavobacteriales > Flavobacteriaceae > Psychroserpens. Next base: position 445,904 of record NZ_CANNDQ010000001.1, on the reverse strand, counting down.
AAAAGCAATACCAATGCCAACGGTGTGAAAGATTTTGTTTGTCAAAAAAAAAAGTCGCTATTAAAGAATTTGATTGAGTTGGAAAGACAGCATTTTTGTAAGAACTTAATTCATATGACTTTTTCAATGTTTTGTAAAATTATTTGAAGAATGTTAGGTTTCAATTATCTTTAGCCATAAATACAAATCTATGTTAGAATTAGCAGGAATAATTATTTTAGGAATATTAGCGCAATGGGTTGCATGGAAATTTAAAATTCCAGCAATACTGCCTCTAATTTTAATAGGATTATTAGTTGGTCCAATAGCAGCAGAATTTTTATCTGAAGATAAAACCAAATGGATAGAACCTGTTTGGAATGGAGAAAAAGGATTATTCCCTGGCGAAAGCTTATATTACTTTGTGTCGTTAGCTATTAGTATTATTTTATTTGAAGGCGGTTTAACCTTAAAGCGCTCTGAAATAAAAAACGTTGGTCCAGTAATTACGAAATTAATTACCCTTGGATCAGCAGTTACTTTTTTTGGGGCAGGAATCGTTGCTCATTTTATTTTTAATCTAAGTTGGGATTTGTCGTTTCTGTTTGCAGGATTGATCATTGTTACTGGCCCAACAGTAATCACTCCTATTTTGAGGAACATTCCACTAAAAAAAGACATCTCTACGGTTCTTAAATGGGAAGGTATTTTAATAGACCCAATTGGTGCGCTAGTTGCTGTTTTAGTATTTGAATTTATTAGTGTAGAAGGCGACAGCGGGTTTACAAAAACGGCATTGTTAGAGTTTGGAAAGATCATCCTCTTTGGAACCACTTTCGGATTCACATTTGCTCATGCCTTAGCATTTGCAATTAACAAAAAACTAATTCCACACTATCTATTAAATGTGGTATCATTATCAACCGTATTGCTAGTGTTTGTCGAATCTGAGATTTTTGCTCACGAATCGGGTTTATTAGCTGTTGTGGTCATGGGAATGGTTTTAGGAAACGGAAAACTTCAAAATATAAAAGAACTACTCTATTTCAAAGAATCTTTGAGTGTGCTCCTCATTTCTATTCTTTTTATTCTTTTAGCGGCTAACATAAATATTGAAGACTTGCTATTACTCTACACATGGAAAACAGCAGTGTTGTTTGCTATTGTTGTTTTTGTCATAAGACCCTTAGCTGTTTTTTTAAGTACTTCAGGATCTAAACTTAAACTTAATGAAAAACTATTTATAAGTTGGGTTGGACCTAGAGGAATTGTAGCAGCTGGAATTGCTTCTCTTTTCGGAAGTAAACTCATGAAACAAGGTGTTGAAGGAGCTGAATATATAACACCACTTGTATTTATGATTGTTCTTGGAACGGTTTTACTCAATGCAACCACTGCACGTTTATTTGCAAAATTAGTAGGTGTGTTTTTAACTAAATCTAATGGTATTTTAATCGTTGGTGCCTCAAAAGTATCTCGTTTATTAGGGCATTATTTAGAATCTAATGGACGACACGTTGTTCTTATTGATAGTAACGAAAGTAATATTAAAAAAGCGCAAGATTTAGGTATAGAGGCTTTGAGTACTAATATTTATTCAGAAACACTTACAGACAATATAGAGCTCAATGATGTAGGTTACCTTATGGCTATGACTGGCAATTCTGATATTAATAAATATGCAATTAATAAGTTTAGTAAACAGTTTGGAGAAAACGGCTCGTTTAGACTGGTTACTCAAAATGAAATGAACAACCCAGAAGACAATCCTAAAGAGGGCTTGTTTTCAAACACAGATGATTATAATAAACTACTTGATGTGACTCGAAAGCACCCATCCATACAAGAAATAGATATAGAAGACAAGGCTCATTATAATAACCTTATCGAGATTACGAAAACTGATGATGAAATCATCCCTATATTTCTAAAAGATGACGAAGGAGAACTACATATAATATCATCATACAATGATGAGGTAGACTCTATTGGCGAAGGCTGGCAATTGGTATATTTAGGAAAACCTTTTGATGTTGAAAACGTATAAAACAAAGAGGCTTCAACCTAAGTTGAAACCTCTCGTGTTAAGACCAATTCAAAATAATCAATTTTAAAAACTGTGTCTCACAACTATCTTAGCAGGATTGTTCTTGTTTACAAGTAATGTTGTATTGTCTAAACTAAACTCATCTCCCATTTCTGGCTCAAATGTATAATCCTCATAAATAAATACAGGCAATTGAACACCAACAGACCATTGTGTACTAACTCTTATATTTACACCTGTATAAGCGCATAATATCAAACCTGTAAAGTCATCTTCAAACCCATTATTATCATTATTTCCAGTGGCAAAATTACCCATAAGACCAACGGCTAATTGTGTCTCTTGACTTGGTGTTATAGGTGTGTTATATTGAATTTTTGGACCAAATTTTAAAGTGTTAGATGAAAACTCTTCGAAGCTAGTTGTTTCGTAAGTAGCTTCTGCGCCAACATAAAGCCCTTTTTTATCACTAGAATTGATCTGTCGTAAATATTCTAAAGAAAAACAAAGAGTCGACTCCTTAAAATCTTGACCAAAACCAGCACCAACGGCTAAACCAATGGTTTGCTTTTGAATTAGCTCATCTACAGAAATAAACTCTCGTTCACCTAGATCTTCAGCAGAAATTGCAGATACCGAGTTACTTAAACCCCTTTTCTTCCCTCTTTGCGCATTGGTTTCACAAATGAATAAACAGATAACACCAATTAGAGTAATTATTTTCTTTGTGTTCATAATCATGCTTTTTAGTTGATTTATCTAAGCGAGGCTTAGCTTAAAAACTGAATAATAAAGCTAATGCAACAACATTATCTTTATTTATTCCAAACCACGTTTTGTCTACATCTACTTCACCTCCTTCAAACTCAAGCGTACGGCTTAAAGTTGTAAAAACAGGAGCATCTACTCTAAGAGATAAGTTTTCGTTGAAGTTATAATTTAGACCTACAACCGCTGAGCCTCCGAATCCAGTAATGTCGTCTTTAAACATTCCTATTTCTCTATCCCCAGTTTCTGTAAAAATATCAACACCATAGACCGCTTGAAGCCTACGTGATGGTAGAATATGATCATAATAACGAGCACGTACTCCTCCTCTAATAATACTTTCATCCCAATCGTCTGCACTTGTCGTGTGATAGCTTCCATATAAACCACCATAAAGAGCTCCCTCATCTCCACCTATAATGTTATACATGAATTCTGCTCCAGCACAAAAGGCAGAAACAGTATCATCATCGCTAGAGTCTGAGCCATAACCAAGTGATGCTCCAGCAGAAAATTGTGCCCAGTCACCTAATGAGGCTCCATCTCCAGGAGGGGAAACAGTCATGTTCGATCGATGCAGTGGAACTGCACAAGAAAAGCAAGTTGCAATAATTGTTAACATGATATATGTCAACGGTTTTGAAAAAATAGTTTTTGTTTTCATGATATGTGATTTAAAAAAATTAATTGATTAACGATTTCTATTTCTAGATGGCAGCGTGAATACTAAGGATAATAAAAGCAAGTTGTTCTTATTTATTAATCCAAAGGTTTGACTGTCTTTAATTTCACTATTGTCTTCAAGCTCTGTAGTTTGCTCTTGATATGTGAGAAGGTTGGTCTGGACCATTAATGACCATTGTGGCGATAATAATATATGAAGCCCAACGAGTATCCCTAATGAGAGCCTTGTAATATCATTTTTGTATCCGTTCTCAAAATCAATGGATCCAAAGGCATATTTTGCAAAAACACCATATTGAGCTCGCACTTGCTGAAAACGTTTTGCAAGTAAGGAGAACATCAAGACCTTTAATGAAACGTCTAAGATGCTAGATGTTATGAAATCACCACTAATACCATTATATCCAACACCAGCAGAAGCATATAAGGCCTTATTTCCTAACATTGCTAATCTTAAATAATATGCAGCGTGTAAACACCACAATGTTTCTAAGTCTGTAAAACCAAACCCAACACCAAAGGCAATCATATTAAGTGCAAATGCTACAGCATTATCTTGAGCATCACTTTCTGTAATGCTTTTAGGTGCTTCAGAAATATCATAATCAAGATTAAAATCGTCTACATCAATTTCGTAGTTTCTAATGTCTACGGTTTCTGAAGAAATTTTAAACTCTGAGGTAGAAAAATCAGTTTCAAATAAATTTTGAGAAAAGGACTGTTGTGTTGTGCTTATAAAAAATAGAATTAACAGCGCAGAAATTAATTGTTTGGTTTTCATTATATAAAGGATTGGTTAATATCTTCTATTTTATAATTTAATTTTATCCACACAGAAGGCATGATATACTCTTGCATCTTTAGCACGAATTTTAATATTCGATTTTGCTTCAAATTCCCACGAATCTGGTTCATCTTGAGGTGCTTCTTTATCTCTACTAAATAAACGTGTTGAACAAGCTTTGTTCTTACATTGCGTATTCCCTTCACACCAAACAAAACCATTATCATGGATCACTTTCTTTTTAGAAGCACTACAAAATTGATAACCGTCTAAAATGACAATTGCTTTTTCTTTAAAAGAAGTAGACACTTTTTTAGCCACTACGCGTGATTTGAAATTTAATTATGTGTTGAAATTAGAAGAAGATGACTGTGAAGACTTTAAGTATTTCAAAAAAACACCACAGTAATGTTGCATGAGTGTATATTATACTTACACTATTATTGCATTTAGTAATTTAAAACCTATTTAAATATTTAATTTTCAGCTACTTGCGTATTTCATTAGGCGCATAGCCAAATTCTTCTTTAAATGCTCTACTAAACCACCCTGGACTATTGAACCCTGTTTGATAAGCGACTTCAGAAATGGTAAATTCTGAATTTTGAAGTATTGTTTTGGCTTTTTGCAGACGAACTCTTCTTATAAAAACAGCTGTAGAAGCATCGGTTATTGCTTTTAGTTTTCTGTATAATTGAGATTCACTTAGATCTAATTCTCTAGATAGGCGCATTGAGTTGAATGAGGCATCATCTAAGTGTTGCTCAATACAAAACAAAACTTTGTTCATAAACGCCGCATCTTTATCTTCAAGGTTCTTACTTGGAATAGCGTCCCAAGAAGAGGCGCTAGAGTATTTTTGATATAATAAGACTCTTAGTTTAATAAGTTCTTGTATCCTCACAAAAAGTTCTGCCTTATTAAAAGGTTTGGTAACAAATGCGTCAGCACCATTAGAAAGGCCTCTAATTTTGTCCTGCTCTGATGCTTTTGCTGTTAATAAAATGATTGGAATGTGTGATGTTCTTTCATCATTCTTAAGCGTCTTGCATAGTTCAAATCCATTTTTTTCAGGCATCATGATATCGCTTATTATAACATCTGGTATGATCTCAATGGCTTTTTCGATACCTATGTTACCGTTTGTGGCTGTAACTATGTTGTAATGAGATTTTAATGAGGTATGCAATAAGTTTAAAATATCGGTATTGTCATCGACTACTAATACAATAGCATTCTCTTTTACAGGTTTATGATTGTCTTCAATGTCATTTTTTTCAAGATGATGCGATATAATTAAAGCATCTAATAATTGCTCTTTTAGCGTTTCCATTGGAGCATTGTTCGTTATTGGAAGTGTAATACTAAATGTAGTCCCAACGTGAATTTCACTTTCTACATTTATTGAACCATTCATCAATTGAACTAACTCTTTTGTTAATGTGAGTCCAATACCAGAACCTTCTTCGGTGTATTCAATAGAATGATCAACTTGATAAAAACGGTCAAAGATATATGGTAAATCTTTGGTATTGATGCCTTTGCCAGAATCCTTAACATTTATTAAAACGCTACTGTTTTCAGTTTTCAGATGCACAACTATTTGATCATTCTTTTGGCAGTTCTTTATTGCATTACTCAAGAGATTACTCATTATTTTTTGAATCGCTTGGGCATCAAAATCGGTAAGTAGCTCCTTAGTTTCGCTATAAAATGTAAGTGTTATTTCTTTTGATTGCGCATAAGACGAAAAATGATTTGCGATATGTTTAAGATACCAAACTAAATCTGCTTGAATAGGATTCAAGCTCATTTTTTGTCGATCTATCTTGGCCAAATCCAACATTTGGTTGACAAGTTTTAAAACCATATCGCTATTATGTTCAATAGTTTTTAACGATTTTACAGCTTGGAAATTCTTATGGCTTTGAAAGTCACTTTTTAAGTTAGCAGAAACGCCTTTAATGACTGTTAGTGGTGTTCTGAACTCATGTGTGATATTGGTGTATAATTTGGTCTTTAAAGTGTCTAATTCTTTGAGTTTTAGGTTTTTTTGTTCTTGTAATTTTTTTTGTAATTGAAAATAGTACAATGCAGAAATAAAAGACAATAAAAGCAATGTATATATTATGTAAGCTGTATAAGTTCTCCACCAAGGAGGTGAAACTTCTAAAGCAAGTTGCAAGGGTTTTGAAGTCCAAAGTTTTCCTCTAGTTTTCCCTTGTACTAAAAGGGTATAATCTCCAGAGGCCATATTTAAAAATTGAATTTCCTTACGACTTTGTAGATTATTCCAATCTGTATCATTTGGCATTAGTTTATAAACATAACTATTGTTTTTTTGAGGATTGAAATCTAAGTCTGAAAACTCTAAATAGAAAGGGAATTGATTATAAGCTAATTGGATTTTCGCCTCTTGACTTACATTTTTATTTATAAGCGCATTAAAGTATTGGTTTGTATCGTTTATTTTTACATTAGTAAATGTAAGAGAGCCATCGTTGTCTAATTTGCTAATATCCTCTGGATTAAAGTAATTGTATCCATTTGTACCACCAAAATACAGTATACCGTTTTCATCTTTAAAACTTGCTCCTAAATTAAACTCATTGCCTTGTAGGCCATCATTAACATTATAATTTCTAAACAGTCCTGTAGCTTTACTAAAGCTAAATATGCCTGCATTAGTGGTTAACCAAAGCATCCCTGAGGCATCCTCCTGTATGGCATAAATTACATTATTGGTAAGCCCATTAGACTCGTTATACGTTTTGAATGAATTATTTTTCTTATCATACCTATTTAAGCCGTTTAGTGTACCTATCCATAATATATCGTCAACATCTTCATAGATACTAAGTATAGTGTTACTGCTTATTGATTGGATATTTTCCTCTTCATTTTTAAAATGAGTGAATATCGGGTTTTTAAATTCTGAAGCACCAAATTGTAATTTATTCAAACCATTTTCGGTTCCTATCCAATAAGTGTTAGAACGATCTTTATAAAACACATAGTTTACATTTGTGCTGATACTATTATCATTGTTTGGTGTGTTCCTAAACTGTTGAAAACGGAAATCGTTTTGATCTATATCACCAGTAAATCGATGAGTTCCACCACCAAGCGTAGCTATCCATACATTTCCATTCGAATCTGTATGAATGTTCCTTACTTTTGGATTACTTAAACTCAATGAGTCTTCGGTGTGTTTTTCAACAACAATAAAATTAGGAGCTCTAGGATTTAAAGAATCAAGTTTCGCTACAGCAACACCCTTTTGAGTACCGATCCAAAGGTTGTTTTTAGTATCAATGGCAACGCTTCTTACTGTATTATGGAGAAAATTATTATAGTAATAAGTGGTATCACTTGTACGTAAATGCAAGCCATCTAAAGTGCCAACCCAAAGCCCGTGTTCACTTTTCGCAAAGGTGTATACGTGTTCATTATTCAAGGTGCCTTCTTTAGGTCTGTTCTTTTGAACTAGAGAAAACACTTGCTTTTTCAGAGTTGCCTGATAGAGTTTATCTGCTCCTAGCCAGAGAAAATCATCTTCTACAAATACACAATTAATTCTGTTGGTTAGTAACCCTGTTTCTTTACTTGAACGAGTATCAAATGTTTTAATCAAGGAAAATTTACTGTTAGATATTTCAAAACCTTGGCACCGAAAGAAGCCAGAGTCTGTAGCTAAAAACACAGTATTATTTTTTGAAAAAACATCAAAAACAGCAATAGGTTTATTTGTGTTTAAAGTTATAGGATTAACATGTTTATTGGTTTCATTCAAGTGAAACAAGCCATTATCTGCACCTATCCATATACCGTTATACGACCTATTGAAAGCATGAATTTTTTGACTATTAAAACTAAAATTTAAACGCTTAAAGTTTGAAGTCTTATCAGTAGCATTGGTATAATAGACTTTACCTTCTCGTGTACCAACCCAGACAGTATTGTTGATGATATTTAAAGCTGTAATATTTGCTGGAGTTGAATTGAAAAACGGAATTTTAGCGACATTGATTTTAGTACTTGAAAAAGTCACTATTGCCAAACCTTGATCTAAAAAAGCAGCATAGAGATTTCCCGAACTGTCTAATGAAAGCTTGTTACATTGTGTATTATTAGAGAGACCATCAATTTCAATTTTTATGAATTCATCAATATCAGGAGAATAGTAGCAAAGGCCATTGTTTTTAGTTGCTATCCAAATACGACCACTTTTATCTTCAACTAAATCGTTTATGAAGTTTCCAGAAATACTCTTAGGGTTGTTTTTTTCTGCTTTGTAAACTTTAAATGAATGTCCGTCAAAACGATTTAGACCATCTTGTGTTCCTAGCCACAAAAAACCATTGCTAGCTTTTAAAATTGTATTAATTGTTTCTTGAGACAGACCTTTCTCAACACCATATTTATAAAAATCTAGCTGTTGTGCATTAAGTGTTAAGCACAAAAAACCGAGTATATAAACTACTAATTTTAGAAAAGAACATCTAAAACTCATGCATTGTAAGGGTTGGTTGTGATAAATGTACAAAAAAACCGAGGTGGAATACTTCGGTTTTTTATAAAGATATGCTTATGAGGCTAATCATTCAACTTTAAGACTGCCATAAATGCTTGCTGAGGTATTTCTACATTACCTACTTGACGCATACGTTTCTTACCCTTTTTCTGTTTTTCTAGGAGTTTACGTTTACGTGAGATATCTCCTCCATAACATTTCGCAGTAACGTCTTTTCTTAAAGCTTTTATCGTTTCTCTAGCTATAATTTTAGCTCCAATTGCAGCTTGGATAGGAATATCAAATTGTTGTCTTGGGATGAGTTCCTTTAATTTTTCAGTAATTTTTTTACCAATGGTATAAGCATTGTCTGCATGTATTAGTGCTGAAAGCGCATCAACAGTTTGCCCATTTAATAGTATATCTACACGTACCAGTTTAGAAGCTCGCATACCAATAGGTGAATAGTCAAAAGAAGCGTATCCTTTAGAAACGGTTTTAAGACGGTCGTAAAAATCGAATACTATTTCTGCTAAAGGCATGTCAAAATTAAGTTCAACTCGTTCAGTAGTAAGGTAAGTTTGATTAGTAATAATTCCTCGCTTCTCTATACAAAGAGACATTACATTACCTACAAAATCAGCTTTAGTGATAATCGTTGCTTTTATATAAGGCTCTTCAACACGATTTAAAGTGGAAGGCTCTGGCAAATCAGAAGGGTTATTTACGATTACGATTTCATCAGGATGTTTATTGGTATAGGCGTGATATGATACATTAGGTACTGTGGTTATAACAGTCATATCAAACTCACGCTCTAGGCGTTCTTGAATGATTTCCATGTGTAACATGCCTAAAAACCCACAACGAAATCCAAATCCTAATGCCGCAGAACTTTCAGGTGTAAACACTAAAGAGGCATCGTTTAGTTGAAGCTTTTCCATAGAAGCACGAAGCTCTTCATAATCTTCAGTATCTACAGGGTAAATACCAGCGAAAACCATTGGCTTTACATCTTCAAACCCTTCTATAGCATTAGTCGTTGGTGTTTTAGCATCTGTAATGGTATCACCAACTTTTACTTCCTTTGCCTCTTTAATTCCAGTAATAACATAGCCTACATCACCAGCTTTTATTTCTTGTCTAGGAAACTGTTTCAGTTTTAGAGTGCCTACCTCATCGGCACCATACATTTTGCCTGTGGCAATAAATTTAATTTGTTGATTTTTTTTTATGGAACCATTAATGACTCTAAAATAGGTTTCAACACCTCGAAATGGATTATATACCGAATCAAAAATTAATGCTTGGAGCGGTTCGTCTATATTTCCTTCAGGAGCAGGAATTCGATTAATAATGGCTTCAAGAATATTATCAACTCCAAAACCTGTTTTGCCACTTGCGTGAATAACTTCTTCTGGATCACACCCAAGCAAATCAACAATATCATCGGTTACCTCTTCTGGGTTCGCACTTGGTAGGTCAACTTTGTTAAGTACCGGAATAATTTCCAAATCATTTTCTAATGCTAGGTATAAGTTTGAAATCGTTTGTGCTTGAATACTTTGGGCGGCATCCACTATAAGTAGCGCGCCTTCACAAGCAGCGATGGATCTAGATACTTCATAAGAAAAATCTACATGACCAGGTGTGTCGATTAAGTTAAGTATATAATCTTGACCTTCGAATGTGTATTCCATTTGAATGGCGTGCGATTTTATTGTAATGCCTCGTTCTCGCTCTAAGTCCATATTATCCAAAAGCTGATCCTGCTTTTCTCTTGCAGTAACTGTTCCGGTGTAGTCCAGTAAACGATCGGCGAGTGTACTCTTACCATGATCAATATGTGCAATAATGCAAAAATTCCTAATGTGCTTCATATATCAAATCTTCTTTAAAAAGATGCTGCAAATATAATTCTTTTATTATGCATAAAACGTTATAAAAGCTCACAAAAAGCTTAAACAGTAAGGAAAAACCGTAAATTTTATTTAAAAACAAATGTTATATTGCAGTTCAAAACCCTAACCAATTTTGAAATCCCTACTCAATATTGTACTTTTTTTGGTATGCTCAATTGTGAGTTATGGACAAGATGCATCTGTTTCTGGAACTATAGTTGATGCTAAAAATAATCCAATAGAATTTGCAAATGTCATTTTAATTACTGAAGATGAAAGCGCTATTTTAAAAGGCGTTTCATCTAATGTTAACGGGTACTTTAGTCTAGGCTCAATTGAGCCTAACACATACATCATCAATATAAGCTATATAGGATTTGAAGACTATAAACAAAAACTAATAGTTACGGGTAATTTAGATTTGAAAACGATCAAATTAAACGAATCGTCTGAGACATTAGATCAGGTTAATATAACTGTAAAGAAACCAACATTGAAGCGGGAGGCAGACCGATTTATTTTCAATGTTGAAAATACAGCTTTGGTTGAAGGCACTATATTGCAAGTGCTAAAAAGCACACCTGGTGTATTAGTTATTGGCGATGATATCACAGTTAAAAATTCTACACCAACAGTTTACATTAATGATAGAAGGGTAAATTTAACGTCGGAAGATTTAAAACAGCTGCTAGAAGGCTCTTCTGCAAATTCAATACAATCAATTGAAGTAATTACGAACCCTTCTGCAAGATATGATGCCGAAAGCGGTGTTGTGTTAAATATCATAATGAGTAAAAACCTAATCACAGGTTATAGAGGAAGTGTTTTTACTAATTATACACAAGGTGTGTTTCCAAGGTATAACGCTGGAACAAGTCACTTTTTTAAGAATGAACATATAAATTTTAATATCAACTATAATTACCATAACAATAAAATAAATAGAGATGGTGATGACACGGTTAACTATCTGAATAACTCAAATACTACAGATGAAAGTTGGCGATCACTAACCAATAGAAATACATGGTATGAAACACATAATTTAAATGCTAATTTTGATTTTTTTATCAATGATAACAATACACTAAGTATATCTTCTAATGCATTGTATTTACCTTATTTTAAATACAAAATCACTAATAATACATTTATTAGTGATGCTAATGGATCTTTTTTATCACGATTTACAGCTGATAATTTATCTAGAGACAGTAAACATAATCTAGGCTTTGATGTAAATTTTAATCATAATTTCATTAAAGGCTCTCTAGCCTTTAATGTACACTATACCACTTATAATTATGAAAGAAATCAAAATGTAGTTAGTAATTTTTTTGATGTAAACAATGCATTTCAAAATGCAAGTGCTTTTAATACAGATAACAATCAAGATACTGATATTTTTGCTGGAAAAATAGACTATAACTTGCCTATAGATGATTCTTCAAACGTTCAAGCAGGAGGAAAGTTCTCTAACATTCAAACAGAGAGTGATATCACCCAATTTGACATTGATATAAGTACAGCTAATGAAACTATTGATCCACTCAACTCTGACGCTTTTGATTATGATGAACATGTATATGCTGCGTATGTTAATTATGATTCAAATACAGAGAACTGGAGTATTAATGCAGGTCTAAGAGTAGAACAAACCAATGTTGAAGGTAAATCACCACTAACTAATATAACCAATACACAAGACTATTTAGAATGGTTTCCAAATGCTAGTATACAATACAATATAGCAAAAGGGTATAACGTGTATTCAAACTATAATCGAAGAATAGCGCGACCAGGTTATGCTGATTTAAATCCATTTCGATTTTTCTTAAATGACAATTATGTGGTCTCAGGAAATCCTTTTTTAGTACCAACATTTACAGACCATTTTGTAATAGGAACAACATTAATGGACGTGATAACTTTTGAAGCATACTATAAGAATTATGATGGAGCCATTTCAGAAATACCAAGACAGAACAACACGACAAATGTTGTTGAATATATATCGGTTAATTTTGATAAAACAGTAGAATTTGGTTTTGATCTTGCTACTAATATTAATGTTAATGATAGGTGGTTTTTGTACGCAGTAACCTCATTTTATAACTTTGAAGAAGAAACAGATTTTGGTCAAGGAAGAGTTATTCAAGACCAGTGGGCAAATTACTCTGTGCTACAAAACGATTTTACTTTTTTAGAAGATAATAGTCTCAACGTTAATTTAACATTTACTTGGGTTGGTAAAAATTTGCAAGGGTTTCAAATTGTTGAAAACAGGCTGTTTTCTGAATTGGCAATCTCTAAAACCATTTTAAATAAAAATGGAGTCTTATCCCTATCTGTGAGTGATTTGTTTAACACACACGATTTTGATTATGGAACACAGTATCAAAATCAATTTAGCTTTGGACAAACAGATATTGATGATCGTTATGTAAGATTAGGATTTCGCTATAAGTTTGGAAATACCAAATTACAAACTAATGAGCGAAAGATCGATACTGAAGAACGAAGTCGTTTAACAGAAAAAAGCAACTAATCTTGCCATTCTGCAATAAACAGGTTAGTATCTCTTCCGCCTCCATTATTTCTGTTAGATGAAAACGCCAAATAGTTACCATCGTTTGAAAATACAGGAAATGCATCAAAGGTCTCTCCATGGGTTACGCGTTCTAAATTCTTGCCATCAATATCTATCAAATACAAATTAAAGGGGAATCCACGCTCTGCTTCAAAATTAGATGAGAATAAGATTTTATTTCCAGATGGATGAAAAAACGGACTCCAATTTGCATTTCCTAGATCCGTTAATTGACGTAAATCGCTTCCATCAGCATTACAAATGTATAACTCCATTTCTGTAGGTTCTACTAAGCCTTCGGCTAGAAGTTCTTTATAAGAACTAATTTCTTCCTCAGTTTTTGGACGAGAAGAACGAAAAATCAGCTTTGTACCATCTGGAGAAAAGAAAGCGCCTCCATCGTAACCTAGTTCATTCGTTATTTGTTTTACATTACTACCATCAATATTCATGGTATACAACTCCAAATCACCACTTCTTGTTGAGGTGAATACAATTTTATCTCCTTTAGGAGAGACTGTTGGTTCAGCGTCATATCCAACTTCATTGGTTAGTTGTTTAACAATATTACCCTCTAAATCGGCTACGAAAATATCATAACTATCATAGATAGGCCAAATATATTTTCCGTTTTTACGTAAAGGGGTTTCAGGGCATTCATTTTGCTCTAAATGTGTAGAAGCATAGATAATATGTTTATTATCAGGCAAGAAATAAGCACAAGTCGTACGCCCTTTTCCTGTACTAAGCATTGGAGGTGCAATACTATCTGTAAAGGTATCATTAGCATTCATTAAAAACATTTGATCACAGCCTACATTCCAACCTTTATTATTTGATTGAAACACCAATTGTTTATCATTAAAACTCCAATATGCTTCAGCATTATCACCACCGAATGTGACCTGCCTTATAGATTTAAAATGCTTTTCCCCTGGGTATATTAATGGGTTTTCAATAGTATCAACAGCATTGGACTGTATTTTTTCTTCTGTCTCGTTGGTAGCTTTATTGTCGCTTTTACAATTTAAAAAGAAAATAGTTATAAGGATGATTAACGTGTATTTCATTGTATTATTAACTAAATTTGTGCAAAATTAAGATATATAGCTATGAAAAACCTAATTGTTGTTCTTTTTTTGATTGTTTTAACGGCTTGCAAAACAGATTCTGGAACAGAATATAAATCGGTAAGCTTAAAAGAAGACGTATCATTCTTAGCAGATGACAACCTAGAAGGTAGACAAACAGGTACCGATGGAGAGAAAGCTGCTGCAGACTATATTGCTAAACGTTTTAAGAGCATAGGTCTTACAGCAAAAGGAACCAATGGATACTTTCAAGACTTTACATTTAAGCCTAAGACAGACCCTCATCAAGAGGTTAATTACAATGTAAAGAACGGTGATAGTACAATTACAGGTACCAACGTGATTGCATTTTTAGATAATAAAGCTGAAAACACCATCATCATTGGTGCGCATTACGACCATTTAGGTTATGGTGCTGAAGGCTCATTGTACAGAGAAGATACAAAAGTAATTCATAATGGAGCAGATGATAATGCGAGTGGAATAGCTGTACTGTTAAATTTAGCAGAAAAACTAAAACAAGAAAATAAGGGGAACAACTATTTATTCATGGCATTTTCTGGTGAAGAAATGGGCTTGTTAGGCTCAAATTACTTTACAAAAAACCCAACCATAGATTTATCTAAAGCCAATTATATGCTCAACATGGACATGGTAGGTCGTTTAAAAGAAGATAACACACTAGCAGTTTATGGTGTTGGGACTTCACCAATTTTAAAACAAGTAGTAAAGGCCAATAACTCGAAATTCAAAATAATTGAAAATGAATCAGGAGTTGGACCAAGCGATCACACATCCTTTTACAATAGCGATATTCCTGTATTACATTTTTTTACTGGTCAGCATGAGGATTATCATAAACCAAGTGATGATATTGAAAAGTTGAACTATGAAGGTATGGCAACCATTTCGATGTATATTTTTGACATTATCTCAGATTTAGATGATAATGGTAAGCTGCCTTTTAGAAAAACGAAAAATGAAAGTGAAGATGTGCCACGATTTAAAGTTGGGTTAGGCGTAATTCCTGATTATTTGTTTGATGGGAAAGGTATGCGAATTGATGGCATTAGCGAAGATAAACCAGCTCAAAAAGCAGGTCTCCAAAAAGGAGATATTGTGATTAAACTAGGAGATAGTATAGTTACAGACATGATGAGTTACATGCGTGCACTCTCCAGTTTTGATAATGGTGACAAAACAAAGGTTGTTGTGAAACGCGGAGAGAACGAGGTAGAGGCTAGTATAGAATTTTAGAAGAATAAATGCTAAAAAGCAAACAAGATGTAATTAATAAAATGCATTTGATCATTTCTGTGATTTTTGTAATTCCTGCAGCTATTGTTTATGGGTTTTCCCCAAATACTTTTGAGTTGTTTCCTCGCAGGATTAATGCATATAGTTTCTGTAAAGCAGTAATGGGATTATATCTTGGGTTTTCTTTACTTTGGATGTTAGGTGTTTTTAAATCAGCACATTTAAAAAATGCACTTATTTCAAATATGATTTTTATGCTAGGCTTAGGTTTTGGTAGGGTCTTAAGTATGATATTTGATGGAGTACCTACAGTTGTGTATGCACTTGGAGCCATTGGAGAATTATTCTTAGGTGTATATGGCGTGTGGGTTTTAAAGCGTCTTAAACACCAGCAATAAGTGCTCCACATATTCCAAGACTAATAGTGACATAAACTGCTGCTATGATAAATAATACTTTTGCTGCTTTTTTATTTTTTTTTAGAACAGCTAAGCCAATAATGGTTAGTAAAATAGCAGGACCAAACATGATTGCCAAGATCAAAAGTACTAATCCATCGAGGTTTCCAATTTCTAGTAAAAAATTCATATTAGTTTAATTTAAAACCTAAACATCATTGAGGTTTAGGGTTAATTATACAATATCAGCTCTAAGTTTTTCCAAATATTCTTTTTTATCATCACGATAAAATAGATTCATTGTTTCAAAAGGAATAACTTTATTATCCTTATCTACAATGTGTACACAAGACTTTTTTATGGTTCGAATATCAAAATTGTAAGCATCAATAAACTGCATAATGATAACACGAAATAAATTGTCGTAACCTAATTGAGGAGCATCTATATTTGGCAAACAACACATAATAGATTTTAGATGTTCTTCAGCTTTTTCAACAGAGTTTCCTGTGCTAAAAAGCTCAATCATTTTTCCATGAAGTTGTTCATCTTGCTCATAAATAATAGTGTTTTTGCTATTATCTAGTAGATCGTTTGGGTTGATATACCGTGTTAAAGGAAACACTTCACCATCTAATTTTAAAGCATACCCCATAACTAGGGCATCAGGATTGCATGGCACAGGTAGTAGATCGTCTGCATTGAAAAGAACGGTCTGTTCCATAATTTTTCGTCGTACTTCAGTTAGCGTCATACGATCAGTTTCTGGATTGAAATTGTCTAATCGACCAGCAATTTGCGTAGGTTGAAATGTGACACCTCGAACACATTTTTGTTGTAATGCATAATCTATAATCTTTCCAATTTCGTTGTCGTTCAAACCTTTTTGAAGTGTTACCACGAGAGTAGTAGATAAATTAAGTGTGTTAAGGTGGTCTATAGCCTTTTTGCGAATGTCGTTTAGATCAGCGCCACGTAATTCTCGCAACACCGAGTTTTCAAACGAATCAAATTGCAAATAAATCTCAAAATCTGGAGCATAGGCCTTCAATTGCTTAGCAAAATCAAAATCCTTAGCAATTTTGATTCCATTAGTATTCAACATTAAATGCCTGATAGGTATTGATTTAGCGTAATCTAAAATTTCCCAGAACTGAGGATGAATGGTTGGCTCACCTCCAGAGAGCTGTACAACATCTGGTTCTTTTTCATTTTTGACAATAGTATCTAACATTAATTTAACTTCTTCTAAAGTGCGATGCCTACCGTAGGTTGGAGACGATCCTGCATAGCAGGTTGGGCAGGTTAAATTGCAGCGATCGGTAACTTCAACAATCGTTAAACAGGAATGTTGCTCATGATCTGGGCATAAACCACAGTCATATGGACAGCCATAATGGGTTTTAGTATTGAATGTGTGAGGTGTTTCACTTGGTTTGTTGTAATTTCTTATATTTTTATAATACTCAATATCATCTGCAATTAACACTTTACTGTTACCATGATCGTTACAGCGTTTTAGCATGTAAACATTTTCATCTTCAAAAACAATCTTTGCATCTACACGTTTTAAACATTCAGGACATAAACTTAAAGTGAAATCGTAATAGGTATACTTTCTAACTGGCATTGATTAGTTTTTGGTAGATAAATTTTGAATAATATAACCAACAAATTACACATAAAAGTTGAATGGAGCTTAATCCAAATATGTAAAATACATTTGGTTTTAAAAACTCAATACCAAATCTGAATCCGAAATAGCATATCATAAATACTTTAAAGTATTCACCATTTTTCATCGATGTGTTTTTATGTAGCAAACGTAAAGCAAAGAATAACAATATTAAAAACATCAGTTCATATAGAGACGTAGGATGACGTAGTAGACCATCGCCTAGATCCATTCCAAAAACGGAAGCCGTTACTTTTCCATAGGTAAACTCATTAACACCAGATAAGAAGCAGCCTATTCTGCCAATAAAGATGCCTAAAATGATAGGAAACACAAATAGATCACCAGACGATTGCTTTTCTCCAATTAGTTTCTTGGTAAGCTCTACACTCAATAACCCTCCAAATAGGCCGCCCATTATTGTTTTAGTGTTTAATAATTGTATGATATTTGTTTCTGACATATTAACCAACGGGTTTTCAAGAAACCCAAATACTCGCGATCCAATTAAAGCACCTATAGCTGCGCCAAGAATAATAGATAAACGGTTGTTGGAAGAGATGTGATCCTTTTTTTTACGGCGTAAAACAACGTAGTACCTAAAGGCTATAAAGAATGCAAGATACTCTAGAATCAGATGAATATTTATGGAAACACCAAGGACTTCAGGTTCGAAAGGAATTGTCAATTAGTAACTGTATTTAGTTAAACTAAGATGAAGATAAGCAATTAGTTAAAAAACTGTAATTTTGCACAAAATATTTTGAATTTGGTTAAAATAGGTGACATAGAACTTTCTAATTTCCCATTACTTTTAGCGCCAATGGAAGACGTTAGCGACCCTCCATTTCGCGCTTTATGCAAAGAACAAGGGGCAGATGTTGTGTATACTGAATTTGTATCTAGTGAAGGTTTGATTCGTAATGCGGCAAAAAGTGTTATGAAACTTGATATTTACGAAAAAGAACGCCCAGTTGGAATACAAATTTTTGGAGCTAATATGGATAGTATGCTGCAAACTATTGATATTGTTGAAAAATCTAATCCAGATATTATTGACATTAATTTTGGTTGCCCAGTAAAGAAAGTCGTAAGTAAAGGCGCAGGAGCTGGTATTCTTAAAGATATCTGTTTGATGGAAAAGCTAACAGCCGAAATGGTAAAGCGAACACATTTGCCAGTGACTGTAAAAACACGATTAGGTTGGGATCACGACTCCATAAAAATAGTTGAGGTTGCAGAACGTCTTCAAGATGTAGGTTGTAAAGCCATTTCTATTCATGGAAGAACTAGAGCTCAAATGTATAAAGGAGAAGCCGATTGGAAACCTATTGCTGCTGTTAAAAACAACTCAAGAATGCATATTCCCGTCTTTGGAAATGGAGATGTAGATTCTCCAGAAAAAGCAGCTTTGATGCGCGATAGTTTTGGTTTAGATGGCGCTATGATAGGTCGTGCTACAATTGGAAACCCTTGGTTTTTCAAGCAAGTAAAGCATTTTTTTAAAACAGGAAATCATTTACCACCAATATCTATGGCAGAACGAGTAGAAGCAGCAAGACGCCATCTACAAATGTCTATAGATTGGAAAGGCGAGAAGCTAGGTGTATTTGAAACTAGACGCCATTACACCAATTATTTTAAAGGAATTCCGAACTTCAAAGAATACCGAATGCGAATGGTTACCAGTGATGATTCAAAAGATGTGTTTGCGGCTTTCGACGAAGTATTAGATAAGTTTTCAAATCATCAATTTGCTTAACTTTTAACCAAATTTTTAGTAATTCGTTGAGAAGCGATCTTCGAAGCCAATATACCTAGCGTAAAAATAGTGGCCAATACGATAAGAAAATTAATTCCTTTTATAACCACTGGATAAGGCTCAGATGGAATGATCATTACAAGTGAAAATTGTTTTTGAAGAAAAACAATAATGAATCCCAAAACTAAACCAATAAGTCCACCAAGAATAGTCATTAAACTTCCTTGAAGAAAAAAAATACGCCTGATCTCTTTTGTAGTAGCACCTAAATTAAAAAGTGTGTTTAAAGATTCTTTTTTATCTAAAATCATCATGATCAATGCGCCAATAACATTAAACAAGGCAATAATAATCACCAAGGTGAAAATAAGATAAACAGCTACGTTTTCGGTGTTGAGCATCTTGTACAATGCATCGTTAAGCTGGGTTCTGTTCTTTATTGTTATGCTACTTCCAAATATAGTGTTCAATGCTTTTATAACTTCAGCTTCATCAGTATTGGGCTTTAATTTAAACTCTATAGCTGATACTTGATTTGGTTTGTAGTTGAGAAGCTGTTTTACCATTTGAATATCAACATAGATGTATTCGTAATTGAGTGTTTCGTTAATATTGAAAACACCAATATTAAATGCATTAATTGAGTTAAAAGCGCTTTTTACTGATGTAATTTGCCCTTTTCCAGGTTTAGGCACAGAGATTGTTAATCGCTTGGTCATGTCTAAAACACCTAAAGAAAGTTTGTTAGAAATACCACCACCAGAAACCACTTGTGAGGTACCACTTTCTAGCCATCTTCCGTAAATAACCATTGAATCTATTGCAGTAACTTTAGTATAGTTTTCATCAACGCCTTTAAGTGTTACGATTTGTCTTTTATCATCAAATTCAACGATAGCGCGCTCTTCAATTATTTTTGAATAAGAAGCTACATCTTGAAGTGTATTTAAAGCGGATAGCTCGGTTTCAGAAAGGGAGAACCACTTCCCTTTTACAGGAGTAATTTTTAAATCTGGATCAACATAAGACGAGAATTGTAGACTAAATTCTTTCAATCCAGCAAAACCAGATAATACGATAAATAATGCAGCTGAAGCAACAATAGTTCCTGAAGCTGCAATAATAGTCATGATGTTTATAGCATTATTACTGCTTTTTGAAAATAAATAACGTTTTGCTATGTAGAGCGCAAAATTCACCTATGATTTTTTGCGTTTATCTAAAAGGTCTTGATCTGTAATGGGATTGTCTTCACCTTTTAACGATTTTTCAATTTGATCAATATATTCTAAGGAGTCGTCTATAAAGAATTCTAAATTAGGCATACGTCTCAATTGATTTTTAGTGCGTTGTGCTAGTTCATGCCTAATCAAAGGTTTGTTTGATCTAATGCCATCCAACAAAACATTAGCATCTTTATTTGGAAAAATACTTAAGTAAGCTTTAGCAATAGATAGATCTGTAGTTACGCTTACTTTACTTACTGAAATAATAACGCCTTTCAAACCACCATCAGTAGCAGCCTTTTGTAGCACTTCTGCTAAGTCTTTTTGGAGAATACCTCCTATTTTTTTCTGTCTCTGTGTTTGTTCCATAACGAAAAATTTAAGTCGTTTTCAATCGTTCACCTTAATTCTAATATAACGCCTTTGAATTAATTATAAGTAATCCACTGCAAAAGTAGATGATATTTAAGGATTATCTTATTTTTAACAGCAAAATTCATACCTTAAGCTATGATTTTTGTTTTAAATAAACTCAATTGAATTATAAATGAAAAAAATTGAACATATTGGTATCGCTGTTAAAGATATTGTAGCTTCAAACGATTTATTTTCAAAGCTCTTTGGAAAGCCACATTATAAAATTGAAGCTGTTGAAAGTGAAGGTGTTATGACTTCTTTTTTTAAAGCAGGACCTAACAAGGTCGAGTTGTTACAGGCTACAAATGAAAATAGTCCAATCGCAAAATTCATTGAAAAAAAAGGTGAAGGGATTCATCATATTGCCTTCGCTGTAACAGATATTAAAAAGGAAATTGTGCGACTTCAAGGTGAAGGTTTTAAAATGATACACGAAAAACCAAAGAAAGGTGCAGACAATAAATTAATTGCTTTTTTACATCCAAAAGCTACAAATGGCGTTCTCATTGAGTTGTGTCAAGATATTAAGGAATAAATTTCTTGTAGAGTTTTAAAATATGTAGTAATATTGCAGCCTTATTGGTCCCATAGCTCAGTTGGTTAGAGCACCTGACTCATAATCAGGTGGTCCTTGGTTCGAGCCCAAGTGGGACCACTTTTAAACCTCAATAATCAGTAAGATTATTGAGGTTTTTTTATTAAACTTGATTTTGCTCTTAAATCGCACTGCACGAGAGTGATCTATAATTATTTAACAGAGAAAACTTTCAAAAGAGATGTGATAAAAATCTGTTAATATATTTCAACTTAAAAAAACATCTATTACTTTAGGATGACTATAACATAATCATCTATGAAAGAATATTTACTTTTAATTCATGGCACTGGCTATCCAGATGAAGCGTCTCATGAGGTTTTAAACACACACATTGAAAAATATCTAGCTTGGGTTGAAAAATTGTCGGCAAGTGATCAATACATTAAAGGCGCTAGATTAGAAAATTCTGGTCATGCAGTTATTAATGATGGTGAAAGAATTGTTTCTGATGGCCCTTATTTAGAATCTAAAGAAATCGTTGGTGGTTACGTATTAATTAGAGCTCATAGTCTAAATGACGCTATTTCTCTTGCTCAAGATTGCCCACTTAGTAAAGATTTTGTTATCTCAGTAAGATCAATGTATAACTGGCCTATTGGCCTCAAATATAATATAGCATCTGAATAAAGAAGTTAAACACATAGTGGATGGCCTCTTTCGTAAAGAATATGGTAATATTGTCTCTTTTTTGACCTCTAAATTTGGGTTTAATTTTTTAGACTCAGCTCAAGATATTGCTCAAGATACGCTACTCACAGCGTTTCAAAAATGGAGTGATCATGGGATACCAGAAAACCCTAAAGGTTGGCTATTCACTGTAGCTAAAAATAAAGCACTAAATTTTATTAAAAGGGAAAATAAGACCGAAACCTTTGATGCTAGTCAATTAAAAGAACAACATGTTTTTACAGATCATATAAAGCTGAATCAACAAATAGAAGACAGCATGCTTGAAATGATTTTTGCATGCTGTTCAGATGTAATAAGCGTAGAAGGTCATATCATTCTTATCCTTAGTACTTTGGGCGGTTTTACTAGAAAAGAGCTTGCTTCAGCATTAGTTTTGGAAGAGGAAACAATCAAAAAAAGACTTTATCGAGCTAAAAAGAAAATTCGAGACAGTAGTTTGTCATTACAAATCCCAGATTTAGATAAGCTAAACACCAGATTATATAGTGTATTGAATAGTTTATATCTGTTATTTAATGAAGGCTATAATTCGTCAAGTAATAATAATTTGATTCGAAAAGATATTTGTTTAGAGGCATTAAGGCTTACGCAATTGCTATCAAAATATTTTGATAAGGATAATAAGGTAAGGGCATTATTTGCATTGATGTGTTTTCATATCGCAAGATTTGAAAGCCGTATTGATGTTAAAGGCGCCATTGTATTATTCAAAGATCAAGATCGAAGTTTATGGAGTAAACCGCTTATTAATAAGGGTATTATTGAATTATCAGCCGCCTCAGAAGGAAATACGTTAAGTTCATATCACTTAGAAGCAGGCATCGCTTTACAACATTGTATTTCTTACAGCTATGAAAGTACCAATTGGCAAACAATTAAAAAATTGTACACGCAGCTATATAATTATAAGCCGTCTCCAATAATTAAGTTGAATATAGCTATAGTAGAAGGAATAATAGAAGGCCCAGAGAAAGCAATCGAAATTTTAGAGACACTTAAAAGTAACAAGAGACTTTCTAAATATTATCTTTTATATGCCACTTTAGGAGAATTTTATGGGAGACTCTGTAAAACAGAAATAGCTAAAGCAAATTTTGAAAAAGCAATCCAACTAACCAGTAATCAAAAAGAGAAGGCCCTTCTTTTAAAGAAAATAAACAATAAATAAGTAATCGCCTCACTTATCTGCAAACCAATATACTGCTACTTTAGCGCGCAATTTGTTTTGGTACGACTTTTAAAACATTTTTTGTCCCCAATTATATGGGATGGTTGTTTTATAAAAAAAACACAGACAATGAGATACTTCAAAATTTTCATGTTATTTATCATAACTAGCGCATGTGCCCAAACAAAACCCTTGAACACTATTGTTTTCCCTATTGATCTAGAAAGAGATATAGCATTAAGTGCTTTACCTGAACACTTAAGGGATAGTTCAGGAATTTATTTGTTTAATATAAAGGAAGGTTATGAGCTCGTAAAGAAAAGTGAAAATGGGTTCGTAACAATGGTACAGAGAATTCCAGGTATGGATAATGCTTTCGTTCCAGTTGCATATGATAAAGTTGGTCAAAACCATCAAGTAAAAAGAATATTGAAAATCGGCAAGTGGATTGCTGAAGGCGTGGAGCCTAATGAGATTAAACGTAGAGTTGCAAAGGGGTTTAAAGACGGAACCTTTAGTGCGCCTAAAGAGTTAGGTATTTCATATATGTTATCACCTGTTAACATGGTGCCTAGATCACCTTTAGGTATGCCTGCTATATATTATCCGCATTACATGATATACGCACCAAATTTAGAGCATGAAGACTTAGGGTTGCCAAATTTTCAGTGGCATGGGTATGAGCCATTTATTAATAATCGAGGACCTCATGGTCATTTGATATTTAGGGTTGGTGATAAAGAAACTGAAGAAATAAAGGCAAAGCACAACGACTTGATCAAAAGAGTAGAAACGTTTTTAGGAAAATCGTTGTCTTCCTTTGAAGTTCCGAAAGATCGAAGTAATTAATAGTAGATCCTGTTTCTATCAAATAAGCTTATAGTGCCAAGGCTTTCAGAAATTTGAATTTCGATTAGTTGTTATGAAGCCATAGGTGGCAGGTTGTCAACGTTTCGCTGGATATGTCGTCATATTTTGTAGTTGGGCTTTTCAGTAAAAGTGATTATATTTTTATGTAAGACTAAAAAGGAGGTATTGTTCTATAGACCCTTTAAAATAGCAATTAATTAACCTTTTAAATGTCTTAAATTCTGCTCTTTTGTATAATTAACATTAATACTTAAGATCATGAAGCAATTATTATTGATAATTACCGCCCTATCTTTTTTTGGTTTTTGTCACGCACAATTCCATTCCATGAAGATACCACAAGCCAGTAATTTGGTTTCAGAGTCACAACGTTTAGGAGTTACAGACATCACGATTAAGTATAGTAGTCCTTCAGTTAACGGCAGAGATGTTTGGAATAGCAGTGTGATACCTAAAAACGGAGACCCAATAGCATGGCGAGCTGGAGCAAATATGAATACTACAATAGAGTTTTCTACAGATGTTGCCATAAATGGTCAGCCTTTAAAAGCAGGTAAATATGGATTTCATGTCATACCAGGAGACAATACGCATACACTTATATTCGCACATGCTAACAATCTTTGGGGAAGTTACTATTTAAACATGGAGGAAGATATCTCTTTAAGGGTTGAAGTCGCCTCTAGACCTTGCCAATTCAGCGAAAAATTAGATTATGAATTTTTGAATTGGGAAGAAGATGCTGTCGAAATAGCTTTAGAATGGGCTGATAAGCAAATACCTTTCAAAGTATCGGTAGATCTAAACACAACGGTAATTAATAGTTTTAGAGCTGAATTGAGAGGAGAGAATACCAACCGATGGCAAGCTTGGAACGATGCAGCATCTTGGTGTATTAACAGAAATATTAATTTAGAGGAGGCTTTAGAGTGGGCAAATAGATCTATAAATGGTGGTTATGGAGGGTTTGCTGCTAATAAGAATTTAACCAATGTAAGCACAAAATTCTATGCGCTGTCGAAATTAAACATAAAAGAGCAGCTAAGTGCTATGATAGAAGAAATTGCGGCTTTAGATTACAGCGATGGAGATGCATTTTATTTAAGTAAGAGCTTAATAGATTCAAAGAACTACGCACTAGCACTAGACCTATTAAAATTGGCACATCAAAAATATCCTGACCAGTGGTATTTATATACCAATGATGCTGTTTCCAACTATTTTCTAGGTAATCATGAGAAAGCTGTAGAACTAATGAAAAAAACATTAGATCTTTCTCCACCACAACAGCATATAGCTAGAATAAATGAAGTTATTTCAGAGATGGAGTCAGGAACATATCAAATACCAGTACGATCTTAATATGAGATTGGTTCAACATATTAAAACTCAAGTTAGATTTTTAATTCCATGGTTCTGTAGTGAAAATTAAGGAAACAAACTTCCAACCGTTAGATGTTTTAATTGCTGAATAAAACTCATGTCCTTGATGTGATTTTTTGCCATCAATTTTTACATAATAATAGGTAGATACTGTAGCTCTACCGTTAGAGAGCAGATTCACATTTACAAAATCGAATATTTGTTCTAATGGCTTATTAAAATTTTTTACAAAATCTGAAAGTCCTTGCGCAGTATTGAGTTCTTTTGAGTAAGAACCATTAGATAAACCAGAAAAAGTAGAATATATCAGCGCAGATGGATGGACAAAGGCATTTGATATAGCTTCATGGTTTTTAGTATTTACACCTTTAGCTATAGAATGCGTTAGATCTTCAAGGTGTTTAATATCATCCTTGTTTTGAGCGTGATATGAATTGTAGATAAACAATAGTAGCACAATAAATAAATTTTTCATTTTTGATGAGGTTTTATGTGAGCAAACAAAATATGTTTTAGAGGAATTGATAAGGGTTAAAAAACTGCTAATCTAGATTTAGATTGTATAGAAGCTTATTTTTTAAAACGTTCAGAAAAATAAAAAGTTAAATTCTTTTATCAGAAGGGCAAAAGCCAAATTCATTTTTAAAAGAATGTGTAAAGGTACGTCGCTGTTTAAAACCTGTGATCAAAGCAATTTCTTCTATTGATAAATCTTTATCTAATAATAATTCTGTAGCTTTATTAAGTCGTGTTTGAACAAGCATGTTGTAAGGTGTAATGCCATATATTTTTTTAAAGACCCTTATTAAGTGAAATTTTGAAACGCCAGCTTCTTTTGAAATTTCATCAATGCTAATATCTTCTTGATAATTTTCATTGATATATGCTCTGGCTACTTTTGCCTTGTGATATAACTCTAACTGTGTTATTCGATGTATCGAATTTAATTTAGACAATACCTGTTTTACTCCTTTTTGATGTAAAATCAATTGAAAAGACAGCTCATGATAAAAAGCGTCTAGATCAACAGGTCTGTTATCTATAAACCAATTTAATAAATGACTTAGATGATCATTACGATCAAAATTATATTTTCCGGAAATAAAATTGAACTGCTCATCCTCTTTTTTATCATCAAAATAATTTGTTTTGATAACAGAATTATAGACGTTGTTAAGTACTTGATTGTCTATATAAATGCATTTTCCTTCTACTTCTTTTTTCGAATCTATTGTGCATTCTATTGATTCTCCAGAATTCACCAAAAGAAAATGGCCAGAGCTAATAGTGAGCGCTTTAGAATTTACCTTGTAATGTTCTTTACCACTTAAAGCAATCTTTATAGAATAAGGAGACTCGTGTACTTTATGATACAGCCTTTTAACAGAAGATTGAATGATTTGATTTCCTCCTTTTTCGTTAGTTTGAATAAAGGTATTTGGACTATATGTAAGCATCCTTGATTGATAAGAGGTCAAAAATTACTTCTTTGTACCACAAAAAGGAAGTTGTTTAACATAATTTTATGAGGTCTTGCTTAAAATCAGAACGACATTATTGCACTAAAATGTAGATATATTTATAAAAAAGGCGCATAGAAACTACGACTATGCGCCCAAGTATACAATCCAATTAAAAAGAGGAAACATCTATATAAAAAATTAAAAATAGACCTCAAACTATACAATCAATTAAATGGATGAATACGTTGTAAAAATAATTTTTGCTTCCGTTGATTTGGGTAGAAAAATTGCTATTGTATTATTTAAACAATAGCAATTTTTTGACCTATTGATAGAAATCCTATTGTTTGTTTTGTGGCAAACAATTTAAAAAGAGACCCATGAAACAAATAATTTTTCTATTTAGTTTAATCTGCTTTACAGCTTCTTGGGCACAAAATAATCGTCTTGTAGGAAAATCTTTTTATAATGTAGACGATAATAATCTAGCACTAAAAGGTTACGATCCTGTTAGTTATTTTGATGGCGAACCTAAAAAAGGAAATTCTGAAATCACCTACGAATATGAAGGGCTTATTTATAACTTTATTGGCAAAGCTAATTTGAAAGCTTTTAAGAAATCACCAGAAAAATTTTTGCCACAATATGGAGGCTACTGCGCGTTTGGTTTGGGAGCACCATCAGGCAAATATGGATTTAACCCTCAGCGTTTTGATGTAAATCCAGAATCTTATTTGATCAAGAATGAAAAACTATACTTGTTCTTTAAAAACCCATCGTTTGATGCAAAATCATTTTGGATGGCCGAACCTGAGAAAAATATGTTGCAGCAAGCAGATAGTATTTGGAAAGTTACAGAAGATAAATATAAAGGTTTAAAAATCCCATTTGGGATGAGTGCTAAAGCGCCTCCAGAGACATTACAAATGGCTTTTTTGGTAGGAAATTGGGAGGTCAATTATAAGCAAAAAAGAAATGATGGTACTTACAGTGAAACCAAAGGAAGATGGTACGGACAGTTTACTCCAGATGGCATGTCTATAATTGATTATTGGGGGAAAGGAATGCCAGTACAAGGAATTAACGTGAGAACGTATGACGCAAATTTAGGTAAATGGAGTATGACTTGGGTGCAAAACAATACACTAGGTAATAAAGCATTAATAGAAGGAGAATTGGTTAGTGAAAAAATGATATTTCAAACGAAATACTGGGAGCTAGACCCATCAGGTCAATACCTAAACAGGATTACTTTTTACAATGTCACTAATAATTCATTTCAATACCATATAGACACCTCTGTTGATGGTGGAAAAAATTGGATTGAGAAAACAACAATCATTGAAGCCTCTAGGTCAGCAAATCACTGATGAGCAAATAAATTAATGATCAATAATTTCCATACCCAATCGTTTTGCCCTTTTCTTAATTGCTTTGATTTGGAGTTCGTCAGTTACCTCAGGAAAAGTGGGTGTAGAATCTAATTGATTAATATTTCCTAAGTATAGGAATGCATCCAAATGATATTTAACTGATTGTTTCGGTTTCTTTTTTGGTTTTTCTCCAAATTCTATAGTTTCATTGTAGAGCAGATCATCAGATAACTTACCAAGTTCATGTGTTTTCAAGAAAATAAGTTCTGCATGAGAAAGCTCTATTGCTTGTGAAACACCTTCACTAGATTCAATAAACTCAAGATCATTTGAACTTAGTGCTCTTACAGTAAAAACCTTATAGCCTTTTAATGCTATGAGATTATTAATACTTCCTTCGGTATTTAAGAAGTGATCTCCACCAGCTATTAATAACGCTTTTCTCTCTTTTTTTAGACTCTTTTCTATCGTTATATTTGCAAAATGAGCCTCTCTATTTTGAAACTTTTGCCAATCGGAAAAAGAGTTTATTTCATCCCATTTTATAGGAGGGTCTCCAAGCAAAACTCTAATTTTATGTGTTTCGGCTAATGCTGAATTAATAGATTTGATTTTTTGCAAAAGAGTCTCGTAAAATGGGCAATCACCAATTCCTAATTGTGTGGTATCAAACCATATTTTTTTTAATTCATTTAAAGATACGTCTTTGTTGTTCAATATATAGTCATCAACCAATTGCTGATATCTAACATTACCAGCTTCAATAACAATATCATTTATATAGTGTGAAAAAACCTTATTGTTTATTAGGTCTAATATAAAGTGATCGTCACTACTCATACTATGGTTTTCAGAAAAGGCTAAAGCATCATAATTTTGGATTACCTCAAGTAACTTATTGGCGGTTTCAACATAAGTAAAGTTCTTTTCTTGACTCTGGCTACAATTGATTGTTACTGTTAATAGGGGTAAAAATATTAATAATCGTTTCATCTTAGGTTAGGATTTAATTTTGAAAAGTACATCGTCCATATCTAAATTAAACTCAATTGAGGTAATAATAATTTTTGCTTCACCCGCTGGTGATTTTATGTGTGTTTCATGGGGAAACAACATACCATTTACAGTCTTATAATCTTTAAAGAGTGTTACGACATTACTTTTTATATTTTTTATTTGAGTAAGTGTGTATGTTTTTTTATTTATCCATACATGTTCTTCACCAATACCTTGTGTTTCGAGTTTGAGTTTGTAATGTTCCTCATTTTCTAGTAGTTCGATGCCTATGTATTCAAAAGCAGCATTATTGTTAACATATGATTTTATTCTTGAGTCTAGATTAGCACTAATTTTTATAGAAGCAACTTGAGCATCATTAAAAGCTTGAGGCTGCGTATGACCAGCAAATTGATTTTGTTCCCAACCATTATTTTGATTAAACACTACAGTATGATTTTGACCGTTGAAAGATAAAACTTGCCTCATTTTATCAGCTCTTTTTTGAGCAACATATAAATCAACCTCAAAACCATTTTGATACAAAATACCCTTAGTTGTTTTAGATGTTAAATTTGATATTTTATCTTGATTGATCACTTTAAAATGTTCTTTTAAAATGTTATCTACAGTTTGCGCACTTGATAAATAGGAAATGGTAAAAACCATTATAAAAACGAATTGGATGTGTTTTTTCATGATGTATAAATTAATTAGAAATAGTTTCTTTGATCCAGTCTGAGATAGCGTCTATAGCCTTATGGTTAAAATGCGTAGGCATGAGTGCTCCTATATTACCACCTCTATTTATTTGGTAGCTTTTTTCAATAGTTTCTATCTTTAAAAAGTTGTGATCTGTATCTTTTAATTCAAGAAATGTGGCGTTTTCAGGGTGTTTTGAGTTGATAATATTTACCAATTCTCTATGTGAGAAATCATTAAGAGTTTCAATATCGCTTTCTCCCCAAACCGATAGTACTTTAGTGTCAATTTTTAACCAAGCCTCAATCATATTTTTATCATTTAAAGATTGGCTGAATTTAATGTCTCTTCCGAGAAACATATTGGCATCTAATGTCCCGAAATCTCTTAATAATAGCCTAGCAAAGTCTTTGTTTGTCGTAATCATCTGTAGCGGTGTTTTTTTGTTAACCAGTAGTTGATGCAAAAGATTGTCGTATAGTTTTAAATCTTTTTCACTTTGTAAATAATCAACCCTTAGTCGAGGCAATTGATTTCTCAGCATTTCTATAAGATATTCTTTCCAATACTTGATGGTGATTCCCATTGAAATAACACCTTTAACATTAAAGCCGTCAACTATAAAAGGCGCTTCCATACCTCCTAAAGAATGCCCGAAAATGAAAATGTTATCCACGTCTGTTTCTGGATGTTGGTAAAGGGTTTCTAATGCTTTTCTATATGAATCAATTTCAGTATTGAAGTCAATTTCAGTGCATTTTTGTTTGTTACTAGAGTCTCCAATACCTAGTTTTTCTGCACGCATCACTAAAAATCCTTTTTGTGCTAAATCATAGACAATCTTTCTATACGGATGATGTATATTCATGTTGTCTAAAGAAAAACAAGTGTAACCAGGTACAAATAGTATTGCTGGTTTTTTTTGAGGAGATCCATCAGAAGTAAAAATTGTTCTTACTCGTCCTTCATCAAAAGCATATGAATCATAGTCAAAGACGAGGCCCTCAAAATGTTCTTTTGAGTTCCCAACCATTTTCACCTTTAATGTTAAGGCTTTTCCATCTCTTAAAACAGAATAAACAGAAGTATCTCCATGAACGCGTTTAACCTCTTTGTGTCTAAGAGCTTCAAAGCTATTAAGCTCAATATTATTAATACTTAATATGACATCGTTATGAATTATACCTGCTTTGTCGGCATTACTATCTGGAAGCACATATTGTACGGTCATTCCTTTTGCTTCAATCATTCTATATTGAGAAGCAGTAGTACTATCTACTAGGTTTAGTGTAAAGCCATGTGATGCTTGACGCTTTAATTCTTGTGAATTAGACACGTAAAACGATAAAAGAAAAAGAATTAAGCAAACTTTCATGAAGATCATTTTCATTATAAAAAAAGACATACGTGTTGGTATTTATGGTAGAAAAATTGCTAAATATTATAATTAGCAATTTTTCTACCTAGAACTGATTTTGTCAGAAATATTTTTATGAAAAACATAAGAAATGAGAGTGATAATTATGATTCTGATTTGCTTAGCATATAATATAATTTTTGGGCAAGATCATGTAGTAGAAAAGTTTGAATCAAACAGCGTTGAAGCACTAAAACATAGTGGATGGAAAGACATCATTGAAGTATCCATTCCTGCTACAGCTCCTGATCCCTCTTTTCAAATCATTGAAACTAAAAATGAAAAAGATAAAATCACTTCAGCAGTTCAGTTAAAGAAAACAGTGTCTACTAGTTGTGGTATGTTTAAGGCTATTAAAGAAAGAGGAGATTATTACATGCAATCAGATGTTAGAATAGATTCATGGAGTAATTCAAGTCGCCCTTTTTTTACGGATTGGGCAATTGCAATTGGGTTTTTTACAGTAATTGAAGGCTGGGATTTTAATGGAGGACCACAAATAACCTTCGTGGCTCAGCCAGTTTCTAACAATTTGGTTTTATACGCCTTAAGAGCAGATGCAAAAGCTAATGAATTTTTCAACATTGAGTTTCCAGAAAAAGTAGAACTTAATGTTTGGTATTGCTTTTCAATTTATGTTGAGAATAAAACCGGGAAAGTTCACACAAAAGTTATTGAAAAAGACACAAACAAAACCATACACAATACTACAACTTTAATCCCTGATTGGGATTCAGAAAATTCGGGGAATTTTAAAAATTTCGGTTTTTGGGATGGTGAATATAATACTGATGCTACTAAAGGAAACCAAGTAACTATTGACAATATTTTATTTTCTCGTAAATCAAAGAAAGACAAATGAATTAGCACCAAAATTTTAGTAAATTTAGAAGTTGAAAAACTTAATAAATGAAATACCATAATTATAAAGTTTCTATCGAATGGACAGGTAATAAAGGAAATGGAACTTCTAGTTATAAATCTTATAGTAGAGCTCATATCATTTCAGTTGAAAATAAATATGAAAGCATTAAAGGTTCATCAGATCCATCATTTTTAGGCGATAAAACCTTATATAACCCTGAAGAACTTTTCCTTTCTTCAATATCTACATGTCACATGCTATGGTACTTGCATTTGTGTGCAACACAAAAAATCATTGTTACTGAATATTTAGATAATGCTAATGGTGTTATGCGAGAAACAAACTCGGGAAGTGGTAAATTTGAAAGTGTAATGCTAAACCCAAAAATCACTATAAATGATGAACGTTTTGTTCAAAAAGCAATAAATCTTCATCATGATGCTAATAAAATGTGTTTTATAGCCAACTCTTGTAATTTCAAAATAGAACACAACCCTCAAGTAGTCGTTAAGGTTAAAAACAATAATTAAAAAGACAATTACTTGCAATAACTAATCTTTGCTTAGGTTTTAACAACTAAGTCTCAAACATTAGGATTTATCCTAAAAAGCACTATATACAACAACGAATTCTAGTTTTATCTCAACGAATTCTAGAAACGCTCAAATTACACTCAGGTGTGAATATATCTTTGAAGTAAATTAAGTATAAACCCATAAAACATAATACTATGAGAACTTTAAAGAACACCAAGACACAAAACAAAAGCGAATCTACCATTAAAAGAATTTTTCAAAGCTTTTTAATCCTTGCTATGCTATTTATTGCTTCAGATGTTTTTGCTCAAAACAAAGAAGTTGAATTTGACGTTTACACCAATTCTGTAACTAAAGCTTCAAGATATTTGATGGCAGATGATGTAGCGTTGAGAGATTGTCCTTCTGTGCAATGCGAACAGTTAACTACAATTAAAATAGGAACCAATGTTAGGTTGCTAGCTAAAAGTGAAAAACCACAAACCATTAATGGCGTTAAAAGCAGGTGGTATAAAGTAAAAATGGGCCCTCAAGTAGGTTGGCTATGGGGAGGATTTATTTCTCAGAAAACCATGGTAAGTACAACTAACCCTGAAGTGAAATTTATGTTTGGAGAAGCAGGATTTGACTACAAAGGGAATAAACGGTTTCAAATTAGAGCAGTGAAAAATGGAGTAGAGTTAGATAAAATTGTTTTTCCATCAAAAAGCTTGTGTTATACAGCAGTCGATTTAATTAATAAAATGAAAATGCCTGGGACAGATATCATCAGTTTAACTAGTAATAATGAATCATGCGATGTGGTTGATGGCCCTCTCTATATCGTATTTAAAAACGATAAACTTCAACAAAAAGAAACATTAGCTTCAATTGAACAACCATTATTTAATGAAACAGGCTACGTGTATTACTCACAATGTGAAAATTAATTGATGTTTGATAGATGTTTTGGCGCTGTATCTCCCATAGAGTGCAGCGCTTTTTTCATTGATATTAAAAATCCATATACTTGAAACCTTAAAACTGCGATCAAAATTGTAAGTTGCACGTAGATAAATTATCGACTATTGAAATCTTTTCTATTATATTGTTTTTTTGTTTTAGGAGGTGTGTATGTCATACAATCTCAAAATAAACAATTTAGAGCATATACCATTGAAGATGGGTTGCCTCAATCTCAAATATACGCTATGGCTCAAGACCACAAAGGATACTTGTGGCTTGGCACTCAAGGAGGTGGTTTAGCTCGTTTTGATGGAAGTGATTTTAGCGTTTGGAACGAAACAAAAGGACTAGGGTCAAATTACATTCATGCGCTTAAAGCCATAAACGACACTTTGCTTATAGGAACCAGGCAAGGTCTTTCGATTAAAATAAAAAAGAGTTTTTTAAATATTGATCTTCCTCAAGTCAATAAGATTATTCAATTTCATAAAAAAACCTACGTATTAACCAATGAGGGTGTTTACAAAATTAAAAATGACCTATCTGTCGAGAAGGTAACACTTCATAACGAAATAGATCATACCCAAACTAAGGATGCGCTTTATCTTGATGAACACTTTTGGATAGCAACTCAAAATGGACTTTGGAAACTTAAAACTCTTGAGTCTAACCCAACACTTATAGAGAAACTACAAGTGAGTGATTTCACATCTTTAGTTGGTTTCAACAACAAGATATATGCATCTACTTTTAATGATGGCACTCTAGTTTTTGATCCCAAAAATTTTAATGATGCTGTTTTAATACAAGAACCACTACGAATCAACTCAATTTCAATACAAAACAATAATGAGCTTTGGGTAGCTACAGACAATGTTGGGATTTCGATTATTAATACAAAAACACATAAAATTTTATACACGCTTAATAGTGCGAACGGATTATCTGTTCCTCATGTGAGGCAAGTATTAACAGACCAACAATCCAATCTCTGGATTGCTACATCTGGAGGTGGTTTATACAAGTACTTTCAAAATGATTTTAAACATTACAATACAGAAACTGGTTTAAATGGAAATCGTATTTATGCTGTTCATAAAGCCAAAGATGGTATTTGGATATCAAACTCTGAAGCAGGTTTAATGCGAATTGATCCAATGGGAATTCACGATATTGAAATGCCAGAGACCTTTTCAGATGCAAAAATAAAAGCGATTACCAGTGACGATAATGGAAATATTTGGGCTGGATCAGATGGTAATGGTCTACTGTTTAAAGGAAAAATAACTAAAGACTCAATAGTTGTAGATTCTTTAAAAAAATCAAAAACAAGATATCCTATAGTGATTGAGAAAGAAAAAGTTTTGAGTACTGAAACAGGTTTTCCTTTTGATTGGATACGCGCGATCTGTGCAAAAAATGATACCGTTTGGGCAGCAACATATGCTAGCGGAATAGTAAAATTTGGTTATTATCCTAATCATGATAGCTTGGCTGTTTTTAATACGTTTTCAAAGTTTGATGACATTGAAGACTTGTATATTAAAGACATGATTGCAGACAACAACAAGCTTTGGTATACAACACAAAATGGTCATATAGGTTATTTGGCAGATAATAAAGTAACTCACATTGGAGAGGTCTTAAATCAAAAAATAGCAATTAACAGCATTGTAATTCACAATAATATTTTGTTTATAGGCACAGCTGGCCAAGGAATTTGGTGGTCAAATGAACAAAGTTTAGGTGCTTTTAAAAAGCTTAAAGGCAATAAACAGATAACATCAGATAATATATATCAACTTATTTTTGATCAACAGGGTTACCTTTGGGTAGGTACAGAGCAAGGTGTAGATAAAATAGAGCTAGACCAAGATACTAACATTAGTGATGTGTTTCATTTTGGAAAGAATGATGGTTTTTTAGGCATTGAAACGTGTTTGAATGCTGTAGACTTGGACAATAAAGGGCATTTGTGGTTTGGTACCATTTACGGGCTAACCGAATATCAACCATCAACAATTAGTAAAGAATCTCAAAAGCCAAATCTATTCATAGAAGAGATTAGCGTAAACAATAAAAGCATCGATACCATTGACTTTTCTTCTTGGATCAATACCGATAAGGTTTTAAAATTCAATCCTAACCAAAGGCAAGTTAGTTTTACATATAAAACAGTTGATTTAGATCATCCAAAAGGTGTAGAGTATCGCTACAAACTAAATGATAATGATTGGAGTTCTTGGACCACAAATAGAATTCAAGATTTGCCAGAACTTAATTTTGGTGCTCATAGCTTTATAGTTCAATCAAGAAATTACAGGTGGAAACAAAGTGATCCAAAACGTTTCTTATTTTATATTGAAAATCCGTTATACACTAAAGGATGGTTTTTAAGTGTAATAGTTGTGATAGCTATTATTGTATTAATAATAGCTATACGTTCAAATATTAAAAGGATTCAACGAAAAAATACTAAAGCACAAAAACAGCTGCAATTAGAAAATCATTTATTGACTTTAGAACAAAAAGCGTTGCGCTTGCAAATGAATCCTCATTTTATTTTTAATGTTTTAAATGGAATAAAAGCCATGGCACCAACCAAACCAGAAAAAATGAACGATACGG
This sequence comes from uncultured Psychroserpens sp., assembly GCF_947503375.1. Lineage (GTDB taxonomy): Bacteria > Bacteroidota > Bacteroidia > Flavobacteriales > Flavobacteriaceae > Psychroserpens. The sequence continues at coordinate 409,178 of NZ_CANNDQ010000001.1, read as the reverse complement.
TTAATAGCTTTGCTTCATTATTAAGAGAAACATTAACCAATTCAAGGAAAGACACGATCAGTTTAGATCAAGAAATAAAAACATTGACACATTATATTGAAGTAGAACAATTGATGGCCGAAAAACAGTTTGACTACCATATTGAATTGAAAACAGATATTGATGTAGATGAAATACTAATACCTCCAATGCTTGTTCAACCCTTTGTTGAAAATGCCATAAGACATGGAATTTTAAAAGGGCCAAGATCTGGTGTATTAGAAATAACATTTGAAACAATAAATGAAACCCTCAAAGTAACTATTACAGATAATGGAATAGGCATTTTTAACTCTCGAGACCAAAAGCCAAAAACAGACCATCAATCTATGGCATTGAAAGTGACTAAAGAGCGTTTAATCTCTATTAGTGGGGAAAATACTTTGGAAATTAAAGAAGTAAAACAAAAAGACGGAAGTACTATTGGCACAACCATTACGTTTAAAATTCCGTTACAAACAGATTATTAATTATGCTCACGGCAATTATAGTAGAAGACTTTTTAGAAGCTATGCAGCTTTTAAAAAGTGATATAGAAACCAACCACCCAGAAATTCAAATTATTGACACAGCTCAAAGTGTAGTAGAAGCCGCTAAAGCACTCAGAAAAACACAGCCAGATATATTGTTTTTAGATATCATGCTAGGAGATGGGACAGGGTTTGATGTTTTAGAAATTTTTCCGGAACTTAAATCTAAAATCATTTTTGTTACAGCTAGCGATGAATTTGCAATCAAAGCCTTTAAATTTGCAGCAATAGACTATGTATTAAAGCCTTATAATAAAGAAGAATTAGCCAACGCAATTCATAAAGCCAAACACCAAATACAACCTAATACGGAACGTCTGAGTATATTGAAACGTACACTTTCATCACCTGAAAAAGTACCAGATAGAATTTCACTACATACGCTTGATAAAATTACAGTAGTACTTATAGACGATATTGTACGTTGCGAGTCAGACAGTAATAATACCATGTTCTATTTACATGATGGACAGAAAATTTTCGTGACCAAAACATTAAAATATTTTGCTGAAATACTTAAACCCTGTGGGTTTTTAAGAGTACATCAAAGCCATTTGATAAATGTCAAATACATCAGTGCTTTTATAAAAACTGATGGCGGTTATTTAATGCTTAAAAATGGTGATAATGTACCGGTTTCAGTTAGAAAAAAGGCTGAGGTAATTGAAGTTTTAGATCAAATGTACTGATAGCGCTTTAATTTGTTCTTTTAAACTCCTTTTTTAGCAATTAAAAACCAAAATCATTATTCTTTCGTAAGTATTTGAGCATTAAATTAAAACACGACTCAAATTAAAATTAAAATAACCTTGAATTGCTTTTAATTAATACAAAAAAGTATATATTTGAGCGTAGTAAAAGTTAAATAAATCTTATCAAAAAGCTGCATTTCGTCGATGTTTTTTGCTTTTTAAAGATGATTTTTTGCTATTTTATTTTGTCAGTACCGTTTTTTTTATACTTTTACCGAACTAATGAGAATACAAAACAAGACATATTTAGCCTCAATCTTATTTGTATTAATAAGTTTTGTATCTACAGCTCAAGGCGGAACACCTCCACCACCAGGTCCACCTCCACCTCCTGGGTTGCCTATTGATGATTACTTACCATTGTTTTTGGTTGTAGCATTGATCTATGGGATTATTCGACGTATAAAACTTTCTAGACACTAAGAACGCATCGCATGGTTCTCGTGTAACCTTTTGATATATTTCCCAATAAGATCAAATTCTAAATTTACTAGAGTTCCTTTGGTAAACATTTTGAAGTTAGTATGCTCATACGTATAAGGAATAATAGCAACGCTAAAAGTACTAATTTTTGAGTCTACTACTGTTAAACTTACGCCATTTACAGTGATCGATCCTTTTTCAATAGTGATATTATTTAGTGATTTATCATATTGAAAAGTAAACACCCAACTTCCGTTAGCAGTTTCAACAGATGTACATATAGCAGTTTGATCAACATGACCTTGTACCATGTGACCATCAAGTCTATCACCTAGCTTCATAGCGCGTTCCAGGTTTATAATATCACCTACCTTTAACACACCTATATTGGTTTTATCGATAGTTTCTTTAATGGCCGTAACAGTATAGCTATCATTTAAAAGTTCTACTACAGTTAAACAAATGCCATTATGAGCTACGCTTTGATCAATCTTCAATTCTGAAGTAATATGACTTTTTATCGTTAAATGAAGATTATCTCTGTCTTTAGTAAGCTTTGTAATGACGCCAAGATCTTCGATGATTCCTGTAAACATAGTGTCGAATAATTGGTTAAATTTGCAGTTGTAAAATTACGGACTATAGATTACATCTAAATGGAAAAAGACAAAAAAATAAAACTAGGAATCTCAATTGGAGATCTAAACGGAATTGGGTCAGAGATTATCATAAAGACCTTTGAAGACAATCGAATGTTAGAGTTTTGTACCCCAGTTATTTTTGCATCAATTAAAACCATGTCTTTTTTTAAAAAACATTTTAAAAGTAGCATAAATTTTCATGGCATTAATCACCTCGATCAAATAATTGCAGGTAAAATTAACGTGCTTAATGTTTGGAAAGAAGGTGTGATCATAAATTTTGGTGAAGAAAATACAGAAATCGGATTGTATTCAGTTAAATCGCTTGAAGCAGCAACCAATGCATTAAAGGATGGAAGTATAGATGTTCTAGTTACTGCGCCTATTCATAAACACAATATACAATCTGAAAGTTTCAAATTTCCTGGACATACAAATTACCTTGCTGAAAAATTAGAAGGCAACAGTTTAATGTTTATGGTGACAGAATCATTAAAAGTAGGATTACTTACAGACCATGTTCCTGTAAAGGATGTTCCACAACACATCAACGCTGAATTGATTGAAGAAAAAGTGGCAACAGTTTATGAGTCATTAGTTAAAGACTTTAGAATTAGTAAGCCTAAGATAGCTGTACTAGGCATAAATCCTCATGCTGGAGATAATGGTGTTATTGGAGAAGAGGATGATACTGTTTTAAAACCTACACTTGAGCGTATAAGGGAAGATAAAAAATTGGTATATGGTCCATATTCGGCCGACAGCTTTTTTGGTTCAGGTAATTACAAGAATTTCGATGCAGTTATTGCAGCTTACCACGACCAAGGTTTAATTCCGTTTAAAACGATAGCTTTTGGACATGGCGTAAATTTTACGGCTGGCTTAAACAAAGTTAGAACATCTCCAGATCACGGAACAGCTTTTGAAATAGCAGGAAAGGGGGAAGCAGATAATGGGTCATTTAAAGAAGCCGTTTTTACAGCTATACACGTTTTTAAAAACAGAAGAGAGTACGAATTAATGTCTAAAAACCCATTAAAACCAAGACCAAAAAAGATATAAACATTTTTTGTTTATAAACAATCGTAGAATAAATAAAAATGCATATATTTGCAGGCTCAAAATGAATGCGATGATGAAGCCTTTAAAGGAATTTACGATACCTTATGTTGGTCTTAAGATAGGAAAGCACCATTTTGATTATCAAATTGATAAAACGTTCTTTGAACATTTTGAGTATGATGATTTTAATGATGTAAACATTAACACAACGTTGGTTTTTGAAAAGAAAACGACTTTATTGGAACTACATTTCGATGTTTCAGGTTTTGTAAATGTAAATTGCGACCTTACAAATGAACCCTATGATCAATATGTCAAGGGCGATTTTGATTTGGTTGTTAAATTTGGCGAAGCATATAACGATGACTTTGAAGATATCGTTATTTTGCCTCATGGTGAATACGAAATAAATGTAGCGCAATACATTTATGAATTAATTATTCTATCAATGCCAGCTAAACGCATACATCCTGGTATTGAAGATGGTACATTGGATTCAGAAATACTTAAAAAGTTAGAAGAATTAAGCCCTAAAGGTTTAGAAGAAAGAGAAGAAGCATCTGAGGATATTGATCCTCGTTGGAATACATTAAAAAAACTATTAACGGATAAATAACATATAAAATGGCACATCCTAAAAGAAAGATATCTAGAACAAGAAGAGATAAGAGAAGAACACACTACAAAGCGTCTGTTCCTACTATAGCTACATGTCCTACAACAGGAGAAGCACATCTTTACCATAGAGCACATTGGCATGAAGGTAAGCTTTATTACAGAGGTCAGGTTTTAATAGATAACTCTGAAGAAGAAAATTTAGCATAAGTATTATGTACGCATACAATAAAACGCTCAATATTGAGCGTTTTTTTTATGTTTAATTTCTCAAAGTCTTAAAAACGACTTAATTTGCGCCATATTCGTTCAAAATTTAGTAAATTCATTAAAATTTTACCTTTTTTTGACGATTTTTGCCTTTTTGAGACTATTTTTAAAAATTTAGTATGAGTAAAATCACAGCTGCAATTACAGGAGTAGGAGCTTATTTACCTGAATATAGGTTGACCAATCAGATTTTGGAAACGATGGTTGATACTAATGACGAATGGATTACAACGCGAACAGGAATTAAAGAACGTAGAATTCTTAAAGAAGAAGGTAAAGGCACCTCTTACTTAGCTATAAAAGCTGCCCAAGATCTTATCGATAAAAAAGGAATTGATCCTAAAGAGATAGAATTAGTAATTGTTGCAACCGCTACACCTGATATGAAAGCCGCTTCTACTTCGGCTTTTACAGCTACCAATATAGGAGCTACTAATGCATTTTCTTTTGATTTAGAAGCTGCCTGCTCAAGTTTTCTTTATGGCATGTCTGTTGCCGCACGCTATATCGAATCTGGAAAGTATAAGAAAGTATTGCTTGTAGGAGCTGATAAAAATTCGTCAATGATTAATTATGAAGATAGAGCTACATGTATCATTTTTGGTGATGGAGCAGGTGCTGTTTTATTTGAGCCTAATCATGAAGGGTATGGTTTGCAAGATGAATTATTAAGAAGCAATGGCGAAGGACGTGAATTTCTTCATGCTCAATATGGTGGATCTTCGTATCCATCAACTCCAGAAGCTGTTGCAGAAGGAAAACACTTTGTGTTTCAAGAAGGTAAAACGGTTTTTAAGAATGCTGTATTTAATATGGCTGATGTAACAGAACGTATCCTAAAGCGAAATAATCTGACCAACGATGATATATCATGGTTAGCTGCTCATCAAGCCAATAGAAGAATTATCGAAGCAACTGCTAATAGAGTGTCTTTAAATCCTGAAAAGGTAATGATGAACATCCATAAATATGGAAATACAACATCAGCGACACTACCATTACTATTGCACGATTATGAATCACAATTAAAAAAAGATGATAAAATTATATTCGCAGCCTTTGGAGGCGGATTTACTTGGGGCTCTATTTATTTAAAATGGGCTTATAATTCATAACCAACTTTTAACTAACTAATTAAAAAGACTATTAATTATGGATATTAAGGAAATTCAAAACTTAATCAAATTTGTGGCCAAATCAGGTGCAAGTGAGGTTAAATTAGAAATGGATGATGTTAAAATCACCATAAAAACTGGATCAGATGACAAAGTAGATTCTACAACTTACGTTCAGCAAATACCAGTAAATCAGCCAGTCGCACAAGCAATACCAGCCGCTGCACCAGCTCCTGCTGCTGCACCAGCTGCTGAAACTCAAGCTGCGTCTGATGATTCAAAATATATAACTATTAAATCACCAATCATAGGAACATTCTACCGTAAGCCATCTCCAGATAAACCTGTATTTGTTGAGGTAGGTTCTTCAATTGGTGAAGGCGATGTCTTGTGCGTCATTGAAGCGATGAAATTATTTAACGAAATCGAATCTGAGGTATCAGGTAAAATCGTTAAAATTTTAGTAGACGATTCATCTCCAGTAGAATTTGATCAACCACTGTTTTTAGTTGATCCATCATAACCAAATTTAAAGTTCCAAAATACAAATCCTTAACTATTGGAATTTGGAATTTGAGATTTTAAATAGTAATAAGTTATGTTTAAAAAAATATTAGTAGCCAATAGAGGTGAAATAGCACTACGTGTTATTAGAACCTGTAAAGAAATGGGTATCAAAACAGTAGCTGTTTATTCTACTGCTGATGCCGAAAGCTTGCATGTAAAGTTTGCCGATGAAGCAGTTTGTATAGGACCACCTTCTAGTAGTGAATCTTACCTGAAAATCTCTAATATCATTGCTGCAGCTGAGATTACAAATGCTGATGCTATCCATCCAGGATACGGGTTTTTATCTGAAAATGCTAAATTTTCAAAAATTTGTGAAGAGCACGATATCAAATTTATAGGTGCTTCACCAGAAATGATTGACCGCATGGGAGATAAGGCAAACGCTAAAGCAACAATGCTTGCGGCTGGAGTGCCATGTGTTCCAGGAAGTGAAGGTATTATTGAAGATTTTGAAGAGTGTAAAAAACTAGCTGAAGAAACAGGATATCCTGTTATGCTTAAAGCATCTGCAGGAGGTGGAGGTAAAGGAATGCGTGCTGTTTGGAAACCTGAAGATCTACAAAATGCATGGGAGTCTGCACGAACAGAATCTAAAGCAGCTTTTGGTAATGACGATATGTATATGGAAAAGCTTATTGAAGAACCACGCCATATCGAAATTCAAGTTGTTGGAGATTCTACTGGTAGAGCATGTCATTTATCTGAACGTGATTGCTCAGTACAACGTCGCCACCAAAAATTAACTGAAGAGGTTCCTTCGCCATTTATGACCAAAGCTTTGCGTGAAAAAATGGGTAAAGCCGCAGTTAAGGCTGCAGAATATATTAAATATGAAGGTGCCGGAACCGTTGAGTTTTTAGTTGATAAGCATCGTAATTTCTATTTCATGGAAATGAATACGCGTATTCAAGTTGAACACCCTATTACTGAACAAGTAATCGATTTCGATTTGATTCGTGAACAAATATTAGTAGCAGCAGGTGTACCAATTTCAGGAAAAAACTATACTCCAAACTTACACTCTATTGAGTGTCGTATAAATGCTGAAGATCCATTTAATGATTTCAGACCATCACCTGGGCGAATTACAACCTTACATGCTCCAGGAGGACATGGAGTACGTTTAGACACACATGTTTATGCAGGCTATGTGATTCCACCTAATTACGATTCAATGATTGCAAAGTTAATTACCACAGCACAAACGCGTGAGGAGGCAATTAACAAAATGAAACGTGCTTTAGAAGAATTCGTCATCGAAGGGATTAAAACAACAATTCCATTCCACAGACAATTAATGGAGCATCCAGATTATTTGGCAGGCAATTATACCACTAAATTTATGGAAGATTTCAAAATTCAACCTGAAGAAAACTAATACTAAACTCCGAAATTTATGTTTCGGAGTTTTTTTTGCTGTTTCGCTTTATTGCTAATGCAATACACTGTCAGGCTTTCATTACTCACTCTCTAAGAGGAACTCAAACACATTGTTCAATCCTTAACAGAAAAAGAAGTAAATTAGAACGATGAATTTAAGTTATTGGGAAATAAAAACATGGCTCACCAATGTGGATTATACCATTATTGGTAGTGGTATCGTTGGTCTAAATTGTGCTTTACAATTAAAAAAACGTTTCCCTAAGGCTAAAGTTTTAATTTTAGAAAAAGGAATGTTACCTCAAGGCGCTAGTACTAAAAATGCAGGTTTTGCTTGTTTTGGAAGTTTAAGCGAAATTATAGATGACCTTAAATCACACACTAAAGAAGATGTTTTCCAGTTAGTGGAAAGCCGCATCAACGGGTTGAAACTATTAAGAACAACTTTAGGAGATAATACAATTGATTACAAGCAACTTGGCGGCTACGAGCTATTTACAAAAAAAGGTCATTTATTAGAGCTTTGCAAAGCGCAAAAACAATCTGTAAACAATTTTTTAAAACCACTTTTTAATGAAGATGTATTTAGTTTTAAGCGCGATATGTACGGTTTTAAAAATTGTAAAGACACATTGAGTTTTAATCAATTTGAAGGCCAGATCGATACTGGAAAAATGATGGAGGCCTTATTGAAAAACGCGTTAGAACATGATGTCAAAATTCTCAATAATGTTTTCGTGAAAGGATTTTCAGAAGATTCAAATTCAGTAAAGATAAATACGAATGTATTTGAGCTGTCAACTTCTAAGTTGTTAATTGCAACTAATGGATTTGCTTCAACACTAAACATTGAGCGCGTGAAACCCGCCAGAGCTCAAGTTTTAATTACAAAGCCAATAAAACAGCTTCATATTAAAGGGACTTTTCATTTAGATCAAGGGTATTATTATTTCAGAAATATTGATAATAGAATCTTATTTGGTGGTGGGCGCAATCTTGATTTTAAAACCGAACAAACCACAGAACTAGCACAAACAGAGCTAATTCAAAATAAACTAGAAGAACTTTTAAGAACTACTATTTTACCCACAACACCTTTTGAAATAGATTGCAAATGGAGTGGTATTATGGGTGTTGGGCAACAGAAAAAACCCATCGTAAAACAATTAAGTAATCATGTGTTTTGTGGCGTAAGGTTAGGTGGTATGGGAGTCGCTATTGGTAGTTTAGTAGGCAAAGACCTTGCTAACCTAATTTAGATATTGGCCATGAAATTAATTAAACGATTTTTTAAGTTCATATTCAAAATACTGTTCTGGCTTTTTATATTTTCTGTTGTTTTGGTTGTTGTTTTCAAATGGGTACCAGTACCTATCACGCCTTTAATGATCATTAGAAATGTAGAGCAATCAAATACTACTAAAAACACAAAACAACATGATTGGGTCCCTATTCAGAAAATATCATATAATTTACAACTGGCAGTGATTTGTAGTGAAGATCAAAATTTTTTAAAACACCATGGCTTTGATATTGAAGCCATTGAGAAGGCCTATAAAAACAATAAAAAAGGGAAAACACTTAAAGGCGCAAGTACCATTAGTCAGCAGACAGCAAAAAATGTTTTCTTATGGCCAGAGCGTAGTTGGTTTCGAAAAGGTTTGGAAACCTATTTTACATTTTTAATCGAATTGATTTGGAGTAAAGAGCGTATCATGGAAGTGTATCTAAATAGCATTGAAATGGGGCCTGGAGTTTATGGTGCTGAAGCTGCTGCTCAATATTGGTTTAAGAAGTCTGCCACACAACTAACAAAACATGAAGCTGCAGCTATTGCTTCTATATTGCCTAATCCATTACGTTACAAAGCCAATCCAACAACCTCATACATAGAAACTAGAAAACGATGGATCATTACTCAAATGGGCTATTATGGGCAATTAAATTACCTTGATCAAGATGGCAAAAGAAAGTAATATCAAAAAAGAATTGTTTTCACAATGTCAAATATTTATTGACAATCGTTTACAGACCATCAAAAAGACAATTCATGAGATACAAGAATCGTTGACTTCCGAAACAAAAAGTTCAGCAGGAGATAAACATGAAACAGGTCGCGCGATGTTGCAGTTAGAACGTGAAAAAGTAGGCCAGCAGTTGGCTGAAATTCAAAAAACAAATCAACTCTTATCTAAAATAGAAATTTCGAAGACTTCAGAGGTTATAGGAATAGGATCTCTAATATATACGACTAAAGCCAATTATTTTATTGCCATTAGTGCTGGAGAATTAAAAGTTGATGATGTATCATTTTATGTCATTTCAGCAAATACACCGATTGGTAAATTGCTTTTAGGTAAGACTATTGGCGACCAGATTCAATTTAGAAATCAAAACTTTAAAATTATTAAGACTATCTAGTTTTATCTAAATCATTTTCAGCGTATCTTTAATACATGAAAAAGATAAAAATCATACTTATACTATGTATGAGCATACTATTCTCATTTGTAGGAGGAGCTCAAGATCTTATCACTCAAATTTCAGTAGATTTTAAAATTAGAAATTTAGGAATTAATGTTGACGGAACTTTCAATAATGCCACAATTACGACAAATTTTAAAACTAAGGATATTTCAAAATGGACATTATCTGGTAGTGTAGAAACTGCATCTATCTATACAGAAAATGATAAAAGAGATACACATCTTAGAGCTGAAGATTATTTTGATGTTAGTACATATCCAAAGATAACCTTAGAAGCTAAGAATTTTAAAAAAATTTCAGAGAACAACTACGAGGTCACTGTAAATCTTACGATAAAGAAAACAACAAAGACGATAATCATTCCAATGGAAATTACAAATAACGATAGTGGCTCAACCTTAAAAGCTTATTTTGAGATCAATCGTCGCCATTATGGTGTAGGCGGAAGCAGTTTTATATTATCAAATACGGTAAAAATTAATGTAAATCACACCTTAAAAAAAGGTTGATTTGAGTAATGAAATTTCAAAATATGATGTGGTTATTATTGGAGGCGGCTTAGCTGGTTTATCCTGTGCTATTCATTTGTCAAAACACAACTTAAATGTTTTGGTTGTAGAAAAAAACCAATACCCAAGACATAAGGTTTGTGGTGAATATATCTCAAATGAGGTCTTGCCATATCTTACATTTCTTGATATTGACGTGTTTAAGTTAGGCGCAAAAAAAATCAATAAGTTTCTACTTTCAACTACAAAAAGTAAATTTATTTCTGCGACATTACCATTGGGTGGCTTTGGTATTAGCAGGTTTTGTTTAGATCAGGCTCTAGCAAAAAAAGCGGTCGAACAGAAAGTAGTTTTACTTCAAGATTCTGTCGTGGACGTTGATTTCTTTAAAGATACCTTCAAGGTAAAAACAAAACGCAACCACTACTTTGAATCAAAAATTGTAATTGGTGCCTATGGGAAACGTTCAAATCTCGATGTAAAATTGAATCGGCAGTTTATTAAAAGTAAATCGCCTTACTTAGCAGTAAAGAAGCACGTTCAAGTAGATTTTCCAGAAGATCTAGTAGCACTTCATAACTTTGAAGGCGGATACTGTGGCGTTTCTAAAATAGAAAGTAATCATACCAACTTATGCTATATCACAAATTATAACGTATTTAAAAAATACAAGAGTATTGATGAATTTCAACAGAAAGTAATTTTCAAGAATCAGTTTTTGAAAACCATTTTTCAAGAATCAGTTTCTGTTTTTGATCAACCTTTAACGATAAGTCAAATCTCTTTTGATAAAAAAGATCCAGTAGATAATCATATACTCATGTGTGGTGATACTGCAGCCTTAATTCATCCACTTTGTGGTAACGGAATGAGTATGGCTATTAGAAGCGCTCAAATAGCATCAAGATTAATTGTTAAATATTTTAATTCTGAAATTTCTAATAGAGAAGCTTTAGAAAAGCAGTATTTTAGAGAATGGAATAAGGCTTTTAAATCGAGATTGAAAATGGGGCATCTTGTCGCAAAAGTATTTGACAAGCCTAAATTTTCTGAAATTTTAATGCAAGGCTTGAAGAGATTTCCTAATCTTTTACCTCATATTATAAAGCGAACACATGGTAAAATAATGCAAACAGAATGAGTATTCTAGTCAATACAAAATATAGAAGCAATCAAGAAGAAATTATGGACGACATGGATTACAATGGTCCAATGCTACATGATGCGCTCAATAAATTGGCTAAAATAAATCAATGGTTAGGGGGAAATAAGGTAACTATTGATGGACTCAAAAAAATTCTCAAAGGTCATTCAAAAAACAAACCAATAACCATCATAGATTTAGGTTGTGGTGGCGGAGATATCCTTAGAGTCATATCCAATTTTGGAAGGCAAAATAAGTATAGCTTTAATCTTATAGGTATTGACGCTAATAAACACACGATCAACTATGCTGAATCATTATCTCAGACCTATGATAATATACAATTCTTAGCCATAGATATTTTTTCAAATGACTTCAATAAATTAGAGTTTGATATTGTATTAAGTACATTGTTCATGCATCATTTTAAAGAAAATGAACTAATTTCATTTTTAAAGCCAGTATTGAGAAAAGCAAAACTTGGAGTCGTAGTGAATGATTTACACCGACATAAATTGGCTTATTATTTATTTAGGCTATTATGTATAAGTATTAAAAACAAAACCATTATTGAAGATGGATTAACCTCTGTTCTTAGAGGGTTTAAGCGACAAGAGTTAGTAAAATTGTCAAAACAATTAAACGCAAACTATAACATACAATGGAAATGGGCATTTCGTTACCAATGGATTTTGAAGTATAAGTAATATGAGCGTAAAAATAACTTCAGTAGCCAAGCAGCTGCCAAAATATACTAGAAACACCAAAGATATTATTCCGTATTTGAATATCTGGTTATCTGGACAAGACGAGCGTTTTCGACGAAAAGTAATCAAGCTTTTTGAGAATGCAGGCGTAGACAGACGTTATTCTATAATGGATGCAGAAGATGTGTTTACAAAAACATCATTTGAAGAAAAAAACACTATTTATTCAAAAGAAGCCATAAAACTAGCTGAATACTCTTTGATTAAGGCTTTAGAAAAAGCAGATTTAAAACCAAATGACATTGACTATATCATCACAGTAAGCTGCACAGGAATAATGATTCCTTCTATAGATGCTTATTTGATCAATAATTTAAAAATGAAACAAGATATTGTACGACTTCCTGTAACCGAAATGGGTTGTGCTGCTGGTGTTTCTGGGATTATCTATGCCAAAAATTTTTTAAGATCAAATCCAAATAAACGAGCTGCTGTTATTGCCGTTGAATCACCTACAGCTACATTTCAGTTAGATGATTTTTCAATGGTCAATATCGTAAGTGCAGCTATTTTTGGTGATGGTGCTTCGAGTGTTATTTTATCATCTTATGAAAATGAACAAGGACCAAAAATCATTGACGAAGCCATGTATCATTTTTACGATGCCGAAACCATGATGGGTTTTAAATTAGTGAATACTGGATTACAAATGATTTTAGACAAAGCTGTACCCGAAACTATTTCAGAACATTTTCCTAAAATCGTACACCCATTTTTAAAGCAAAACCAAATAACAATTAAAGATATTGATCATTTGATTTTTCATCCTGGAGGAAAAAAAATTGTACAAACAGTTGAAGATTTATTTGGCTCATTAGGTAAAAATATAGACGATACCAAAGCGGTACTCAAATTATATGGTAACATGAGTAGTGCTACTGTATTATATGTTTTAGAGCGATTTATGGACAAACAATTACCAAAAGGAGATCGAGGATTAATGCTGAGTTTTGGACCAGGCTTCTCAGCACAACGCATATTATTAGAATGGTAAGAGAATTTCAAAACAAAAACTATTGGGCACTCATTTTGGGTGGTTCAAGCGGATTGGGTCTCGCAACAGCAAAAAAATTAGCGAGACACGGAATGAATATTTGTATTATTTATCGAAATTCTAGAATACAAGAAGATAGAATCTCAGCAGAGTTTAACATAATCAAGGCAGAAGGCGTTCAATTTAAGTCTTATAATCTAGATGCTTTTAAACTAGAAAAAAGAGAGCAAATTATTTCAGAATTAAGGGTACTATTTCAACATATTGGAAAAATTAGAACGTTAGTTCATAGTGTTGCTAAAGGGAATTTAAAACCAATGCTAGATAATGAAAAACCAACATTAAAAAATGATGATTTCAATTTAACCATTAATGCTATGGCTATTAGTTTATACGATTGGACTAAGGCCATCTTTGAGGCAAAGTTGTTTGCTGAAGATTCAAGGGTGCTGAGTTTTACTAGTGAAGGAAACATCAAAGCTTGGAAGAATTATGCTGCTGTATCTGCAGCAAAAGTAACATTGGAAGCGATAACGCGAAACATTGCTTTAGAATTTGCGCCTTTTGGAATTAGAGCAAATTGTATTCAAGCAGGAGTAACAGATACGGCATCATTTCGATTAATTCCTGGTAACGATCAAATTAAAGCCCATAGCTTAAAGCGTAATCCATTTAAACGCCTGACACGACCTGAAGATGTAGCTAATGCTGTCTATTTATTAAGTAAGGATGAAGCGAGTTGGATTAATGGTTCAATCATACCAGTTGATGGTGGTGAACATGTGAGTTAAATATATGACAGTAGATCAAATCATAGCCTTATTACCTTATCAAGATCCTTTTCTGTTTGTTGATGAATTAACAGAGGTGTCTTCTGAAGGTATTACAGGAAATTACACTTTTCAAAAAGATGCATATTTCTATCAAGGTCATTTTAAAGATAAACCAATCACTCCTGGAGTCATTTTAACTGAGTGTATGGCACAAATAGGGCTGGTATGCTTAGGAATTTATCTCTTAAAGGAAACACTTTTTGAAAGCAATCAACCACAAATCGCTTTAACATCATGTAAAATGGATTTCTTTTTGCCTGTATATCCTGATGAGAAAGTCATTGTAGTTTCTGAAAAAGAAGTATTTAGATTCAATAAACTAAAATGCCAAGTAAAACTTTTTAATAAAAAAAAAGAACTCGTATGCCGAGGTGAAATTTCTGGAATGATAAGCGTATGAAAAATAGAGTTGTCATCACAGGCTTAGGTGTCGTTGCACCAAATGGTGTTGGATTAGAAGCCTTTTCCAAAGCTATAAAACAAGGAGATTCTGGGATCACCTTTCATCAACCATTAGCCGATTTAAATTTTTCTTGTAGTATAGGAGGTGTGCCAGAAGTTAGTGAAGAAAAAAAATTAGAATACCTATCACCTCTTCAATTAAGAGGTTTCAATAGTTCTGGAATTTTATATGGTTGTATGGCTGGTATCGATGCATGGAAGGATGCTGGATTAACTGTTGACGCAAAAAGCAAATTGGACTTTGATAGCGGAATTGTTTTTGGCACAGGCACGTCAGGTGTTGAAAAGTTTAGAGAAGCGATCTACAAGTTAGATGATAAACAAGTGAAGCGTTTAGGAAGTACTGTTGTTGTGCAAACAATGGCTAGTGGTATTAGTGCTTTTTTAGGTGGAATACTTGGAGTAGGAAATCAAGTAACGACTAACTCTTCAGCTTGTACAACAGGAACTGAAGCCATTTTAATGGGATACGAACGTATCAAGAATGGTCAAGCAAAACGAATGTTGGTTGGTAGTTGTAGTGATGGTGGCCCTTATATTTGGGGCGGTTTTGATGCCATGCGTGTTATGACTTACAAACATAACAAATCGCCTAAAAAAGGCTCTAGACCAATGAGTGCAAGTGCATCAGGTTTTGTTCCAGGCGCAGGCGCAGGCGCTTTAGTTTTAGAATCTTTAGAAAGTGCTCATGAAAGGAATGCAACGATTTATGCTGAAATTTTAGGTGGACACCTCAATTCTGGCGGACAACGACAAGGCGGAACCATGACAGCTCCAAATGCAGAAGCTGTAATTCGCTGCATTACAAATGCTGTTGAAAATTCGGAAATTCGTTCAAATGATATAGATGCCATTAATGGTCATTTAACTGCAACTTCAAAAGATGTTTTAGAGATAGAGAATTGGGTTAAAGCTTTGGGTCGAAAAGGTAAGGTTTTTCCTTATATTAATTCTTTAAAATCTATGGTAGGTCATTGTTTAGCTGCAGCTGGAAGTATTGAAAGTGTAGCTACTGTACTTCAATTGAAAGATCAGTTTTTGTTTCCCAATCTCAACTGCGAAGATATTCATCAAGAGATCTCTAATTTGATTTCAGAAGAACGTATAGTAAAACAATTATTAAAAACGGAGATTAATATCGTAGCAAAAGCTAGTTTTGGTTTTGGCGATGTGAATGGTTGTATTATCTTTAAGAGATATTATTAAGCCATGACCAAAGACGAACTTATCTCAAAATTAAAAACAATTGTTCAGCCTTATATTCAAGATGAAGAGGCCTTCAATAACCTTTCAGAAAAAACAGATTTTATTAACGATCTAAAGATTAATTCAGCAAATCTTGTTGATGTTATTTTAGATGTTGAAGATGAATTCGACATTAGAATTGAAAATGAAGATATGGAGAAAATGATTTCTGTTGAAGCAGTAATGGCTATTGTTAACGAAAAACTTTCAAAAAAATGATTGGCAACGATATTGTCGATTTAAAGCATATAACTCAAACGTCTAATTGGCTACGCCCGCGTTTTTTAGAGAAAATATTTACTCGAAAAGAACAAGAAATCATTTTAAATTCTGAAAACCAAAATCAAAAGGTCTGGTTGTTTTGGAGTATGAAAGAAGCTGCCTATAAGAGTCATATTCGATACAATAATAAGCGTTTTTTTAATCCAAAAAAGTTTGAATGTAAGCTAAATTCAAAATCAAAAGGTGAAGTTCTCTTTGAAAATACTATTCATCACACATTTTCTGTTATATCTAAAGATTACATTTATACTATCGCACGACAAGACGTTGAACATAAAATAGAATCATCAATAATTATGGTAGATGCATCTTCATATTTTAAACAAAGTATGCTGCTAAGGGATTTTTTTCTGAAATCAATTTCTAAAACTAAAGAGTTAGATTTAAATACATTGAGTATTAGAAAATCTCAATTAGGTGTTCCTGAACTTTTCAAACTTACTAAAAAGCTTCCTTACGTCTTTTCTTTCACGCATTGTGGCCACTACGCAGCATTTGTTATTTGCTGATTTTCAAAAAGATCTCACTATTAGGCTCCAGCGCAACATGGTGTTCAAAAAACAAAAATGTATGTTCATGTATTACTTCGATTAAGTAATAGTTTCCTTTGAAATATGACCCAAGAACTAAAACTTTTAAATTTGAATGCTCAACTATTTTTAGCTGATGTGCATAAACGATTTCGTCATTAATGCTATTAAACTCACTAAAAAAAGCTGCTACCAATGACGTTTTTGGATTGCTATACAAATTTTCTGGAGTATCATAAGCTTCAATTCGATTGTTATTAAGAAAAAGTATTTTATCACTATATCCAAGAACATCATCTTTATCATGAGTTGCTACAATACAAGTTATTTTTTTGTCTTTTAGATACTTGAAAATGTTTCTACGTAATGATTGTTTTTTAAAGCTATCAATATGACTAAAAGGCTCATCAAGTAATATTACCTCAGGTTGTTTAGCCAAAGCTCTTGCCAGAGCTACTCGTTGTTTCTGTCCACCACTCAGTGCCTTAACTTTTGTTTTTGCATATTGGGTAAGTTCGACAATATCTAAAAGTTCAGCAGTACGTTTTCGTTTTTCTTCTCGATAAAAGTTTGATAAGAATTTACCTATATTCTCTTCCACTGAAGTATAAGGCATTAAGTCAAATTCTTGGCTAACATATTTCATAAAATCATAACCAATGACTAGATTAAATTTTGGTCCTAAGATTTGTTGATCTTTCCAAAATATAGTTCCTTCGTTTAAATCATATTCACCATAGAGTAGTTTGAGTAAAGTTGTTTTTCCAGAACCACTTTCTCCAATAATAGAGAGGTGCTCTCCCAGGGTTACATTAAAACTGATCTCATTTAAGATATTCTGTTTTTTGTAACTAAAAGTGAGTTTATTAACTTGAAGCATGTTGCAAAAATACTACAAAAAAAAGCCGCTATTTATATAAATAGCGGCTTTTAAAGTTTATTTAATAAATTTATTGTTTAATAAATTTTTGATTTTTAATCATATTGTCTGATATAATACTTAGGATATAATTTCCTGCACTTAGCTGAGAGACATCAATTGAATTAGAGTTATTCAAAGAGTTTGCCATTACACGTCTTCCGCTAATGTCATAAATATTATAGATTACATTTTGTAATTGTAAACTAGTAGTAATGTTTATCACATCTTTGGTTGGATTTGGCGATAAAATGATATCTGAAGCTAAGGTTTCATCATCAACGCCTAGTATGTCACAAGATACACCAGAACCTTCTACAGCAGTAAAAGGTTGGTTTATAGATGGATTCATGTACATTTCACAACCAGAATTTGGCCAATATATAATGATATGTGAAATATTGGTGTCACTACCAATTCCAAAATGTGTATTCAAACTACTCATGTATTCAAAACCTTCACCACTTCGTACATCTCTTATTTGTGTACCGCTGTCTGTATAAATTTCAACACGGGCACCAATACCATCAACATTACTAGTAGTTCCTACGGTATTAATTTTAATCCAATTATTACTAGTTGTTAGATTCCAGTATATATTACCATTGTAGTAAGCATCAATAAAGCCATCATTGTTTAAGTCTCCAAAAGATCCATTTTTGTAGTTAAGTTGACTGTTATCAGCATCTTCGAATGTTAAATCTCCTTTTCCGTACAAAATGGTTCCATTACATAATATGTCTAAGTAACCATCATTATCGATATCATGACTC
Organism: uncultured Psychroserpens sp.; assembly: GCF_947503375.1. Taxonomy (GTDB): domain Bacteria; phylum Bacteroidota; class Bacteroidia; order Flavobacteriales; family Flavobacteriaceae; genus Psychroserpens. Next base: position 390,836 of record NZ_CANNDQ010000001.1, on the reverse strand, counting down.
ACATTCTCGTGACCATTAGGCGCACCACTTACACCAGCACCAGATGTGACATCTGTAAAAGTTCCGTCGCCATTATTTCTCATAAGCTTATGTGTGCCAGAACTAGCACCTACAAAAAGGTCCATATCACCATCGTTATCATAATCTCCCCATGAAGACGACCATGTTTGCATAGGGTCATCTAAGCCTAAAGCTGCTGCGTTTTCGGTATAAGTTCCGTCACCATTGTTAGTGAGCATATTATTTCTTCTTCTTGCTGTCTCTCCACCACATTTAGCAATAAACATATCTAAATCTCTATCGTTATCATAGTCAATCCAGATAGACCCATAATTACCTCCAGAAGAATAATCTCCTAAATTGACAGGAGCTCCGGCAGTAACGGCTGATTGATAAAAGGTTAAATTACCTGAGCCATCATTAATATAGTAGACATTTGGCGCTACGTCATGACAAACAAAAGCATCTAAATGGCCATCATTATTGATGTCTGCAAAATTAGAACGTTGCGAGAACACATATTCAGAGCCAGATATTTCTGTAAAACCAGTACCAGAATTATTTGCTTTCATGAATGTTACACCACTACCACTTCCATATAAAAGATCTGTATGTCCATTTCCGTCAAAATCTGCAGCAGCCATACTCCAACCAGGAAGATAATCTGCATTTGATGTGCCTATATTTACTTCACTGAAACCACCTCCAGATAATTGATAATGAATATTAACATTTGTTGCAGTAGCAGAGACAATATCATCAAGATGATCGCCATTCATATCAACAATTGTAAGGTCATAACCACCTATACTCATATTCTCTTGAGTAAAATTGACACGTGCTGACGTTAAAGTAGTAAAACCTACAGGGCCTATCCAATTGCTATAATCTGTTCCACCACAAAACCCTCTTACGTATACTTCATAAGGCGTACTTTCAGTTAATCCACTTATTGGGTAAGGGTTATTAACACTGGTTGAAGTTCCAGAACTTGAAGGTATTCCTGAGCCAGCAGATTGAACTACTATTTCCCAATTGGTTTCTGTACTACCAGCTTGCCAATATACGTTAGCAGATGTAACACCTACGCTTGTAACATTTAAATTTGTAATGTTTGGACATGCTGGAGGTGCTTGTGAATTTATTGTTGGTGAATCAAAACAAAATCCCCAACCATAAGATGTGTTATCATCGTATGAAATTCGATATTTAAAATTTGAAAGTTGATTTGCAGTAAATGAAACAATATTCAAAATAAAATTATCTAAATTTTGTGGATTACCGTTACAAAAATTAACATTAGGAGCTGCAGGCGTTTCAGTTAGACCAGAACCAATGTTTTGCCAGCTATTAGCATCAGCATCCCAATATTGAACAAATAAAGTTTCGTTTTGATAAATGTTAAACACATAAGAGCCGCCTACTGTTATCCATGTTTCACCAGCGTTAAAAGCATTTGTTAAGTCAATAGTTGGTGATTCGGCAGCAATATTGTTTATAGATCCACCACCACCTTCATCGTCATCAAAAGAAAAATGAGAGGAGTTGGTTGGGTTGTCGGTAAAAATGTTAGGATTTGCATCATACGAACCAGTTATAGTCCAATTTGGGTTTGGCCAATTCGCTGGTTGGTTAAGTACCTGCGCAAAGCAAGTAAACGATACAAATAAGAATGCAAAAAATGTAATTTTTTTCATAATTTTTTGTGTGATTAAAAAAATAGTTTTTAAAAATAGTAAAAAAAAGCCTCTAAAAGGGACTTTAGAGGCTTTTTTATCAAAATTTACTTACTTATTGTTTAATAAATTTCTGGCTTTTTATAGATTCTCCTGATATTATTCTAAGGATGTAATTTCCAGTACTTAATCCAGAGACATCAATAGTAGATTGATTTAATTTAGCATTCATTACTCGCTTACCATTAATATCAAATATTGTGTAAATTGTATTGTCTTGGAAAGGAGTTGATGTACTTATATTTAATACATCTTTTGCTGGGTTTGGATAAATAACCAGATCGTCAGTCAAAGTACCTTCTAAGCTAAGTGTATCTCCTTCAATGATCTCTATTGGAGTATTTATTGGTGGATTAGTTACTGTGTCAACATTACCTGAAGGCCAGTAGACAACAATACTATTAATTGAAGTGTCAGAACCAATTCCAAAATGTGTATTTAACGAATTCATGTATCTAAACCCGTCACCACTTCTTACATCTCTAATTTGAGTGCCTGAAGCGGTAGTAATTTCTACACGTGCACCTATACCATTAATATTACTATCTGTTCCTGTGGTGTATATTTTGATCCAGTTGTGTCCGGTTTCTTTATTGTTTGTATAGACACTACCTGAATTAAAAGCATCAATAAAACCATCATTATTTAGATCGCCATAAGCACCTGCACCTGGAAATATATTAGTATGGACTGTGAATGTCATATCTCCATTTCCAAATAATAGATTTCCTCCAGATGCTAAATCAAGATTACCATCATTATCAAAATCAAAAGTTACAGTTTCAGTAGAGGTTAGCGCTAATGCACTTACTCCAGAACTGACAGTAATATCTGTGAATGTTCCATTAGTATTTTCCATTAATTTATGTGATCCAGAGCTTGCACCAACAAAGACATCCATATCTCCATCATTATCAAAATCTCCCCAAGCAGCAGACCAAGTTTGCATAGGATCTGCTAGACCAATAGCGGCTGCATTTTCTGAATATACTCCGCTACCATTATTGGTGTGCATTTGATTAGTACGTCTAGCGGTTTCACCACCGCACTTAGCAATAAACATATCTAAATCTCTATCGTTGTCATAGTCGATCCATATAGACCCATAATTACCACCTGATGGATAATCTCCTAAGTTAACAGGAGCTCCAGGAGTAACAGTAGATTGGTAAAACGTCAAATTTCCAGAGCCATCATTGATATAATATACATTTGGTGCTACATCATGACAAACAAAAGCATCTAAATGCCCATCGTTATTTATATCTATAAAATTGGAGCGTTGAGAGAATACATCTTCAGGACCTGAAACTTCTGTAAATGCTGTTCCTGTACTATTACTTCTCATAAACGTCACTCCACTACCATTTCCATATAGAAGATCTGTATAACCATCTCTATTATAATCTGCTGCAGCCATACTCCAATTAGGTAAATAGTTTGCATCACTTGTTGGAATATTCACGGTAGTAAAACCTCCAGACGTTTGTTGTCTAATATTAACATTGTCTACAGAAATCGTTACTAGATCATCAAGGTGATCACCGTTCATATCAACTGCACCAAGCCTGTAATCTCCTGTAGTTCCAGAAGAGGTTGCTGTAAAAGTTATTGCAGGTGGTACGGGAGCTGTACTTGATTCTTCAAGACAAAAAGAAACGTCTGAAGCCGCTCCAGCAAAGTCATAGATTTGAAGTACTAAATCATCACCTACATTCCAACCTCCGATAATTTCAGTTGAAAATGTATCTGTACAAGTAATTTCAACAGTACCAGTAGAATTCCAAACGACGAGGCCAGGATTACCAGGTGCTCGAGATGTAAAAAACAATCCTGGAGAAGTCGCGGTCCAAGTAAAGAACTGATCATTACCAGAAGCTCTACAAGAGCCTTGAATTCCACTATCTGTAGTGCCATCTGAATCAAATGGCAAGTAGAAATCTGTAGCGTTTGAGCAGCCAGTTCCTTCAGCATTTGGAGTAATAGGAATTGCTCCAGCAAAATCATCATTTACGGGTTGTGCAAATGCTTGAAAACTAAAAGCTAAAAAAGCTGTAGTAATAAGTAGTAATTTTGTTTTCATAATGTTTTTATTTATGTCATTTATTTTGATTATTCGCAAATACCTTCAAGAGAATTAATCCATTCTTCAATAAGCCTAACACCTTCAGAATGTTGAAGTGTTCTGCCCAATAAAGGCATTCTATATTGTTCTTCAGTTGAACTGATTCTAAAATGTAATAATGATTTGTCTATTTCTCCACTAGCAATTATATGCGTGTAAGGAGCAATTTGTGTATCAGGTGTAACACAAACACCTTTGTTCACGTCGTCTTCATTTTCATTAAAAGCTAAGCGCAGTGGTCTATATTCACAATAACTTTCTTCAGAATGGCAATGCGCGCAATTAATGTCTAAGTATGATCTAACCCTCAATTCTAGAGGTAGTGATTCGTCGCTCCACTTTACCGTTGATACGATTGAAGTAGGTAGATTATTTTCAAGATATCCTACCTCTATCCATTTACTCAATTGATTAGAAATACCATCGGGATAGTTATATGTTTTATTTAAGTTCTGAGGTTTAGGACCAATAGGAAGCGGAGTTCCAAACTTGTTATGACAAGTAAAGCATTCGTTACGAGATGGAATTCTATAGTTTACAGAATTGGTGATACCCTCTTCTACCCAATCAATATTAATAAAACTTCCATTATTAGTAAAGGTTGCTTCAGTTTGTGATTCATTCCAAACGTATTTAGCAAAGTCCCAACCTTCTTCAGTCATATACATCAATCTTGTTTCAATAATTCTGGTAGTATTCGTTGGTTGAACATTATCATAATAAAAATTCTTAATCAAAACAGAACCGATAGGAAAATTTAATGGAGTACCGTCAGTATTATAACTAGCTTTAGAGTTATTTGGCATCCAAACAAAACGTTTTTTAAGTGCGTAGTCGGTAAATAAGGTTGAATTTAAGTCGTACGGGACAACTCCAAAAGCAGGCTCTAAGTTTTTTAATTCTCCTTCGAAAAAGTGGTATTCAGAAAGTGTATTGTAAGGAATTTCATCAAGATTAAAAACTACTGGAGTAACTGGGTTTACAGTTATAGTAACTGTCTCTGTAGAGCAACTTATTGGTTCTAAATTATTACAAATGGTATATGAGAATGAGTCAGTACCTACAAAATCTGTACTAGGTGTATATAGTACTGTATCATCTGAAGGATTATTGGGTGTATTATTAAGGTCTAATACTTCTACGGTTCCATTTGTTGCATTGTTCACTGTCAAATTACCTAATGTAGGTACATTAGTATCATTACTTAATACATCTATTTCTATGGAGCTATTTTGAGAAACTTCTACTAAGTCTGAAGAGGTTTCAATAATTATAGCCACATAACTGTCATTATTATCATCATTAGCACAAGACTGAATAACTATAAATAATACAATAAAGTAGAGTAATTTCAAGTAATTTTTAAACATTTACAGTAAAATTTGGAAGGTAAATATAACGACTATACTTATCACCTCAATAATTAATTAGATGTAATACCCTTTTTATCAGACAACAAGAGTATAAAAATATCGCATATTTCACTAAAATCATAAATTTAGTCTTAAAAAAAGACTTAGCATCTATTTATATGTAACAACTGAAGTCAATAAAACCCTAAGTAGAAGAAAAAAATATTACAGTAAATTTTCGCGCAATAAGTGTTCAGCGATTTGGACGGTATTAGTTGCGGCTCCTTTACGGAGATTATCACTAACAATCCATAAGTTTAGTGATTTAGGCAGAGAACCATCACGTCTAATTCTACCTACAAAGACATCATCTTTTCCTTCAGCGTATATTGGCATTGGGTATGTGTTAACATCAATATTGTCTTGTAGAGTCACACCAGGTGTTTGCTTTAAAATATTGCGTATTTCGTTAAGATCAAAATCGTTTTCAAACTCTACATTTACCGCTTCGCTATGCCCTCCAGATGTAGGGATTCTTACAGCTGTAGCTGTTACTGCAATACTACGATCATCTAATATTTTTTGAGTTTCTCTAACTAATTTCATTTCTTCTTTTGTATAGCCATTCTCCTCAAAAACATCACAATGCGGAATGGCGTTTCTGTGTATAGGATAGTGGTACGCCATTTCACCTTTAATTCCTGCTAATTCATTTTCCAATTGTTTCACAGCTTTTACACCTGTCCCAGAAATAGATTGGTAGGTTGAAACTACGATACGTTTGATCTTATATTTTTTATGAAGTGGCGCCAAAACCATTACCATCTGTATGGTTGAACAGTTAGGATTAGCAATAATCTTATCAGTTTTTGTTAGTTTTTTAGCATTTATTTCAGGAACAACAAGTTGTTTGTCTTGGTCCATTCGCCATGCCGAAGAGTTATCTACAACAGTAATTCCAGCTTCAGCAAATTTTGGAGCCCATTCTAGTGAAGTCGCTCCACCAGCAGAAAACAATGCAATTTTAGGTTTGGCATCAATAGCGTCTTGCAGACCAACAATAGTATAATCCATGTTTTTATAAGTGATTTTTTTCCCTATTGAATGCTCAGAGGCAACAGGAATTAATTCACTTACTGGAAAATTTCGTTCGGCTAATACTTTAAGCATTACTTGGCCAACTAAACCTGTAGCACCAACAACAGCTATTTTCATTTGAAAAGATTTATAATGAACAAAAATAGGGATTTATTCATTTTTAAATCTTAAAAAAAACTATAAAAAAACCACCTCTATTCATGAGGTGGTTTAAGGTTAAAACATGTAATGTAGCGGTAGCTATACGAAATCTATTTTTTAAGTGCGTCTCTAATTTCAATTAATAGATCAACCTCTGACGGTCCAGCTGGAGCTTCTGGCGAAGGCTCTTCTTTCTTTTTCATTCTATTGATACCTTTTATAAGCATAAACATTACAAAGGCAACAATGATAAAGTCTAATAAATTAGTAATAAAATCACCATACAATACAGCAACTTCTCCTACTATTTCTCCTACATCGTTAGCAGACCCTTCTTTGACAATCCATTTCAGGTCTTTGAAATTAGTGTCGAAAATTAGACCAATTAAAGGTGAAACTATACCACCTGTAAATGCAGTGACCACTTTATTAAAAGCAGCACCCATTACAAAAGCAACAGCAATATCAACTAAATTGCCTTTCATTGCAAATTCTTTGAATTCTTTAAGCATAATTTATTTGTTTTAAGTTAGTTATTGAAAGTCTAAGATACTTAAAAAATAGATAGTTAAAAAAACAAATAATTTATTTTATAATAACTCGTTTTATACGTTGGGAGATCGAAGTAATGATCTCATATGAAATGGTTTGTACACTTTTAGAGAAATCGCTTGCAGAATTTGGGTGATTACCAAAAACTACAACTTCATCTCCTTCTTTACAATCAATATTTGTAATATTAACCATAATCATATCCATACAAACATTACCTATAATAGGCGCTTTTTGGTTATTGATAACAACAAACCCTTTTTCATTCCCATATTGTCTGCTAATACCATCGGCATGACCAATTGGTATAGTGGCTGTTTTTTCTAAACCTCGACTTATATAAGCTCTGTTGTATCCTACAGTTTCTCCTTTCTTAATCTTATGAATTTGAGAAATTATAGACTTAAGTGTTGCTACAGGCTTTAATTTTTTGTTTTCTTCATGAGAATTTGCATAACCATACAAACCAATTCCAGCTCTAACCATATCAAAATGAGCCTCTGGAAAATTAATAATTCCAGATGTGTTGGTCATATGGAGCATAGGTTTATAGGCTATAGATTTTGTAAAAGTTGCTGCTGTTTTTTTAAAATTATCAATTTGATTTTTGGTGAATTCAGCTTCATTCAAATCTTCACTTGCAGCTAAATGTGAAAAAAGCGACTTTACTTTTATAGCAGATGTATCTCTGAGCTTAGAGGTGATAAAATCAATGTCATTTTCCCTAAACCCAAGTCGGTTTAACCCAGTATTGAATTTGATATGGACAGGATAATTCGTCTGACCTTCTTCAGTGGCAATTGCAATAAAGTCATTAAAAATTTTAGAACTATATAGACTTGGTTCCAAGCAACGTTCAATTAAAGTTTTAAAGTTTACAGCTTGAGGATGCAATACTAAAATCGGCGTTTTTATGCCTGCTTCTCGAAGCGCCACACCTTCGTTAACATAAGCTACAGCAAAATAATCGACATTTAAATTTTGAAGAAAATCTGCAACTATATTGGCATCACTTCCATAGGCAAATGCTTTGACTACAGCTAATATTTTAGTGTCTTTTTGAAGTTTAGATTTAAGATACTCAAAGTTGTGTTTGAGTGCTTTTAGATCAATCTCTAAAACAGTCTCTTTAGCTTTTAGCATTGGGCTTACTGTCTTTGTTAGAAATTTCTTCGGCGTCGTTAACTTTCATATTTCTCACTTTATCGCGAAGCATAGCTTTATAAAAAGCAGCTCGGCTTAAGGGTTCATATTCATCTACTTCACCTAATAAAACAAGAGCATCACTGGTTGCTTTACGATAACTATATTGTGCTAGGTTCCCAGTTCGAGTACAAATAGCGTGTACTTTGGTAACGTATTCTGCTGTAGCCATTAAGTGAGGCATTGGACCAAATGGATTTCCTTTGAAATCCATATCTAAGCCAGCAACAATAACACGAATTCCTTTATTGGCAAGATCGTTGCAAACTCTTACAATTTCGTCATCAAAAAATTGAGCTTCATCAATACCAACAACATCACAACCATCTGCCAAAATAGGAATGTTTGCAGCAGCAGGTACTGGAGTAGAACGAATTTCATTAGCATCATGAGATACGACCATATCTTCATCATAACGAACGTCAACAGTAGGTTTGAAGATTTCAACCTTTTGTCTTGCAAACTGGGCTCGCTTTAACCTACGAATCAACTCTTCGGTTTTACCTGAGAACATTGAACCACAGATGACTTCTATCCATCCAAATTGTTCTTTATGATTTACTGTATTTTCAAGAAACATTTTGTAATTTTAACACTAAAACAAACCAAAAGTTCGTTTTGTATAAAGGTGGCGTAAATTTATTAAAAATCAAAAGCATAAATTCGTTTTAAATTTAAAAAGTTATGAAGAAGAAGCTAGAATCAGAATTAGTAAGCATTGCTCACAGGATTTTAAAATTAAAAGGTAAAGAAGATGTTTTAAAAATGCATGAAGAAGTTTCTATGTTGCATGAAAAACTTAGTGTTTTGAAATTTGCTCATGAGAATTTTGAAGGAGATATTCCAACAATTGGAAGTGATTCTTCTTTCTTCGGAATGTTAGATGTTGCTTTTAATAATAAGATAAGTGATAATATCGAGATAGAAGATAAGATCTATGTAAATCTTGATGAAGCTGAAGATGATGATATATATGAGCCAGTGATGGAGAAGATAAAAGATATGGTTGCTCAGATGCCAATGGAGTCTCAACAAGTAGATGAAATGGTAGAGATTGCTGTGACTAAGAAACAAAAAAAGGAAACACATCTTGAAGATATTACTGCAGGTTTTGAAGAAATTCCAGTTTTTGAACCCGTATCCAGCACAAATGTTTCTAGCAAAACTTCGTTGAACGATAAACTAAAAAAGGGAGCATTGAATATTGGGCTAAATGATAAGATAGCCTTTACAAAGCATTTATTCGATGGTAAAAATGAAGATTATGAGCGTGTAATATCTCAATTGAATACTACAAATTCTTTTGAGGACGCTACGCGATTTATAACAGATATTGTTAAACCAGACTATAATGATTGGTCTGGAAAAGAAGATTACGAAAATCGTTTTATGGAAATTGTTGAAAGTAAGTTTAAATAATAAACTACGACTTTCAATTTATGAAACCCCAAAAATTAGTATACTGGCTTAGTACGATATTACTCTGCTTAGTTTTTATATACTCTGCTCAGATGTATTTCTTCAATACCGAACTTATAAAAGGTTTTTTTGAGCAATTAAATTATCCCACATATATTGTTATTCCCTTAGCTATGTTGAAAGTCTTAGGCGTAATAATGATTTTATGGCGAAAAAATAGCTGGTTGACCGAATGGGCTTATGCCGGCTTTTTCTTTGATTTGATTTTGGCTACAGTAGCCCACCAATACGCTGGTCATAGATTAGGGCTGTCTGTTATAGCAATTCCAATATTATTTGTGTCTTATTTTTTAGGAAAAAAGGTACGTCCTAATAATTAACATAAAACCATCCTACGATAGGCTTTTCTCCGTTATTTAGATCAAGAATGTAAAAATAAGTGCCAGTTGGTAACGTGTTTGTTAGTGTTGGTATTCCCATATTGGGTTTGCCATTCCAGCCACCTTTATAATTTTCACTTTCATAAACCTGAACACCTAATCGGTTGTAAACTTTAATCAAATTATTAGGGTATTCTTCTATACATTGAATATCAAAAACATCATTCAATCCATCGCCATTTGGTGAAAAGCCCTTTGGAATACGCAAGCAAAAGTTAACGATAACTTCTGCACTATCTGAGTTATTGGATAAATCACGATCTGGCTGATCAAGATCGTTAAGTGAAGCTACATTTAGTAGGTTATCACTTGCGTTTATTTGAGCCGTAATAGTTAGTGTTTCAGATTGTCCACTAGCTAAAGAACCAATAGACCAAATATACATCGAAACATCAAATGTACCTTGAGATGTAGTTGCAGAAATGAAAGTCATCCCAGAAGGAAAGTTGTCATAAATTTCAATTTCAGTGCCTTCGGTTGTTCCTACATTAGTAGCTGTAATTTCAAAGATGACTTGATCTCCAATAATAGCTTCTTGAGGCGAAACATTTTTTAATATTTCAATATCCACATCAGAGGTGTCTTCCAATACTGTTAATGTTGCATTGGTTTGTGATGTGTCTATATTATTTTGATTTTCAAAATTAGTGGTATCATTAAGATAGACACCAACTACATCAGATGTAACAACGACGCTAAAAGAACAAAAGCTTACGCCTTCAGGAAAGACCAAATTAGTCACTCCGGCAAAATTATTACCTGCATTACCTACAAAATTTGCAGTACAACCATTACTTGTTACCCATTGAGGGCTTGAAACAAGAGTAATTTCAGGATGGAAAACGTCTGTAAACGAAATATTAGTTTGCGATGGGTTTGAAGCTAAATTTGAAACTGTAAAAGTTAGCGTGCTCTCTTCTCCAACAATAATCGTATCAGGATTATAACTCTTTATTAAACTAGGAGCTAATACTTGAACATTACTTATTGACGTATTGGTTTCTGGAGAAATTTCACGTCTGTCGGTTTCATTTGGAGTAGCTACAGCGATATTATTATAGGCACCTCCAAAACTAGGTGCTACAACAGGGATTCTAATTCGTATTGTAGAACCAGCATCCATATTATCTATTGTAGCTGTTACTAGATTACCATTTATTGTAGGATTATTAATACAAGTGGCATTTCCGTTTGTTATTGTGCATATTGGAGTTCCTGTTAATGTAAAAACTGTATTGATTGTATCTTCAAATAGAATATTGATAGCGTTGGTGCTATTTTCGCTATTTGTAATATCTATGATCCAATCAAAAGGTTGATTTACATTTACCTGTGTAAACTCTGGGAAGGTTTGAACTATTAAATCTACACAGGGCACAAAATAGGTAGTAACATCAGCAATATTGTTACCAGGATTATTATCAAAAGCATTATTGGTATGGCCAATTTCAACAACATTTGCAACGGGAATGGCATTAATAGAGCATTCGGTCTCCCAAGCTATGACAACATGAAATGTAACCGAACTCATTGCTGGTAGCAGCCAATTATCATCTGCAGTTATTTCCCAAAAAACATCTGGATTACCATTCTCTTGAATGCCATCAAGAGGAATGCCAATATTTGCATTAGTAATATCAAAGCATGTTGCTGATCCAGTGGTAGATACACACTCAACAGAGATAAGAGTTCCAAAATAAGGTACCATGCTAATTGTTTCTGGAAAGTCAATTAACTCTACAGGAGTATCAACATTGCTTGGGTTTGTAACTGTTATTTCATAAGTTACATTTCCTGGTTGTAAAGGGTTGTTTGCTGTTTCGCCATTTGGAGGTACAGGATCTATTTGAGTCTTTGTAACACTCAGATCAATAATGTCACATTGTTCAGATGGTGGTAACGTAACAAAATCTGTCTGTGCATTATTTGTAATATTAGAATCTAAAATATTAGGATTTAGAATATTGACGCCACTTCTTACACTAGCTAAATTATTGTTTATGTTTGCTGAACATGCAGGTTCAATAAATATAACTATAGTTTGTATTGTTATTGTTGCATTAGCTGGCATGATAAAGGTGCTACTTACCCAGAATTGATCTTGTATGTTTATAGTAACATCGTCACAGGAGATGCTACCTGTAGCTTGTATACATTCAACAGCTATAATATCCCAGTCTACAGTAGCGCTTATATTTTGAAGGAAAAAGGCTATTGAAGTATCCAATGGACCATTATTACAGACGGTAGTTTCAAAAACTACTTCTTCATTCCAATCTACAGCTGTACCAGCAGCTGGGTCGATTTGTACAGTATCAATACAAATGTCAGTAAGTTGACAGGGTTCTGATTCTAATAAATCAGTAATAACACTATTAGAGGTATTTGGAGAAAGATTAGCATGATTTAAAGTGATACCAATTTCACTGGAAACAGCAATAGGTTGTATCTCTAAAGCACACGACGGATCTAAATATTCATAGACTACTTCAAAAGTTGCAGATCCGCCTGCTGTATACAAATGTGATGTGTTAAATGTAAATATCGTAGATGTTGCACTAACAAAAGTAATATTCCCATTAACTCCAGAAACGTCAGGACAGTTTGTGCCTCCAGTACTACCAATACAATTAATAGACTGCAATTGCACAAAAGGTCTCCCAAAATCTATATCAGTAAGTAACGATAAATTACCAGAAAAGCTTTCAATAGGAAAATCTATAGCACTATTATTTGTAATTGTAAATTGATAGGTAACTGTAGTATTCCAAGAAGGTATTGGAGTTCCTTCAGTTGGAGAGACTTGAGTAAGTGTAACCGTAAAATCGATATCAATATCTATAACATCAATAGAAATCAACGACTCATTATTTGAACTGTTAGTATCGGTTGTTCCGTTAGGAGGAAAGATGTTAGCATTAATAGCAATACCTCCAATTATAGATGGTGCAGTAACATTGATTTTTATTTCTAAACTTGAGTCTGTAGGTAAATTTGCAATGGTACCCGTTAAAGTATTATTTATTAGATCAAGACCTGAAGCGTTTGAAGCTCCACCTGTATTATTTTGAGAAGTAATATTGGAGGTGTCTAAGTTTTGTAGATCTGTATCCATAACCACTTCGAAGGTAGCATTGGTTACAGGATTTCCAGAGTTAATAATTGTTATGATGTATTGAAAATCTTGGAAAATTTCAATTTGAGAAATGTCACTTCCACTTGTGTTTTGAGCTTGCGCAACAATTGATAAATCTGTAGTTTGACTGTGCGTAAAATTACATATTATCAAAAAAAAGATAAAACGGAAAACGATTTTAATCATACGCATAGTTTCGTTAAAGATACCAATAAAGTAGAAGGGTTGCGTCAATATAAATGAAAACATTGTAAATTTGAGAACAATTCAATCTAAATGAGCAAACTTTATATTGTACCAACACCTATAGGAAATCTAAAGGATATGACCTTTAGAGCTATTGAAGTTTTAAAAGACGTTGATTTGGTTTTAGCTGAAGATACACGTACGTCAGGAAAGTTACTCAAACACTTCCAAATAAGCACACCTATGCAAAGTCATCATATGCATAATGAGCATAAGATGGTTAATGCTATAGTAGATAAACTTAAAAGCGGAATGACAATTGCATTAATTAGTGATGCAGGAACTCCAGCTATTTCTGATCCTGGTTTTTTGCTTACTAGAGCTTGTATTGAAAATGATATTGATGTAGATTGTTTACCTGGCGCGACTGCTTTTGTTCCAGCACTTGTTAATTCTGGTTTACCCAACGATAAATTTGTATTTGAAGGATTCCTTCCTGTAAAAAAAGGACGCCAAACACGACTAACACGATTAGCTGAAGAGCCTCGAACAATGATTTTTTACGAGAGTCCGCATAAATTGACAAAAACACTGTCTCATTTTTGTGAGTACTTCGGGGAAGACCGACTTGTTTCTGTGTGTAGAGAATTGACAAAACTTTACGAAGAGACCATTCGAGGTGCAGCAAAAGAAGTATTAACGTATTACACCAATAAACCTCCAAAAGGAGAGATTGTAATCGTAGTCGCTGGTAAAAAATAATGAAAGCTTTACTACATGATATAAGACAATGTAGGATTTGTGAACCAAACTTACCGCTTGGTCCAAGGCCAATAGCTACAGCGCATACCAAATCTAAAATAGTAATCATTGGTCAGGCTCCAGGAACTAAGGTTCATGCTTCTGGAATTCCTTGGGATGATGCTAGTGGAAAACAATTACGAAAATGGTTGAATGTATCTGATGAAGACTTTTATGATGAGCGTAAATTTGCCATTATACCTATAGGTTTTTGCTATCCAGGAAAAGGGAAAACGGGAGATCTACCACCTAGGAAAGAGTGTGCACCACAATGGCATCAATCCTTATTTGATAAAATGAAGCAAGTAGAGTTGGTTATTTTAATTGGGATGTATGCGCAGAAATATTACCTAAAAGAGCAAGCCAAACGAACGCTAACTGAAACTGTTGCTAACTATAAAGAGTATTTGCCTTACTATTTTGTATTGCCTCATCCTAGTCCTAGAAATCGATTTTGGTTGACAAAGAACCCTTGGTTTGAGGGTGAAGTTGTGTTCGACTTAAAGCAACAAGTCTCTAAAATTTTAAAATAATCTTCTTTCATATGATTAGCTTTAGATATTGCCATTTTATTTTTGTCTTATGTTTTATAAGCATAAATGTAAATGCTCAAGAAGATACAACATTAGACGTTGAATTTGCAGAGCCTATTTTTGTAGATACTGCTACAGATATTGGAGGAGAAAAGGGTGTTTTAGAAGTTAATGCTATTCCTACCATAAAAAAGCAAGGCGACGAATTTGTATATGAACTAGGGTTCGAGTTAGAATATGTTCTGTTTAATAATTTTGGAGTTGAATTAGAACCAATATTTTCACATTCAGATCTTAGTAATGCAAAAAGTTCAACAACATTTAATAGTTTAGAACTAGAAACGCAATATACACTTTTCACAAATACAAACTCTGGTTTTGCTGGAGGTATAGGAATAGCGGTTCCTATCGAAGACAATGATTTTGAGCTAGAACCTTTTCTGTTATATATATACAAGGTCAATTACAACTTGAGTCTTCATCCTAGAGCTGGTTTTGGAATAGGTTTTGGACAACAGGAAGTTGAATTTAACTATAATTTTGCGGTTTTATATACTTTTGAAACAGCTATAATGGCTGGATTAGAAATAAACGGGAGTTACCAAGAAAATGAAAACAACTTATTTATTGCACCTCAAATCGGTATAGAATTAAATGAACTGTTTTTAGGAACTGGAGTTCAAATCTCAACAAATTCCAATCAATATAACATTACATTGAGGGCAGTATATGAGTTTCTACTATAGCATTTTCATTACTAGAGACTACTATTGTCAACGGTCTTACAAGTTTTTTAATATTGAGACCCATTGTGTTTCCCAACTTCAAAACCGTGCTTTGCTAGATATTGATTTCCACTTTCTATAGCGCCTTCTTCCATGGTAGTTCCCATTGAATCATTCCACCTATTGAGATATCCAAATAGAGAAATAACACCAAGCATTTCTACAATTTCACCTTCATCCCAATATTGGTACAAGCGCTCTTTTATCCCGGCGTTTACTGCATTAGGAACTTGAGATGCGGCTAAACTAAAATCTAATGCAGCACGTTCAGCATCAGAGAACGCTGGATGTGTTCTGTATTCCCAAATATTATCCAATTGTTCTTGTTCAGCGCCATAGCGTTCTGCAGCTCTAATTGCATGCGCTTGGCAATAACGACAACCTGTAGCATTGCTGCTTACCCAAGCAATCATACGTTTTAATGCCGAAGTAACACGACCTTCGTTAGCCATAACGGCTTTATTTAAATTAATGAATGCTTTACTAATTGCTGGACGACGCTGCATGGTCAATACAGAATTTGGACAAAAGCCTAAGGTTTCATTGAAAAACTCAGCGAGTTGTCTAGTCTCTGGATCATGCGCCGCAGATAATGGTGTAACTAATGCCATGTGTTTGTTTTTTTAGTGGTATTTTTGAGTTAACAAGAAACGAAAAATTCTTTAGATATGTCTCATAAAGTAGTCACACATTGGAAAGGAAACTTACAATTCGATTCTGATAATCCGAGTGGAAAAACATTGCTCATGGATACATCGCCAGAAAATGGTGGTTATAATTCTGGATTAGCACCAAAAGCTATGATGCTATCGTCTCTAGCGGGTTGCTCTGGATTAGATGTCGTGTCTATTCTTAAAAAAATGAAAGTTTCTTTTTCTGATTTTAGAATAGATACTTATGGAGAATTGACTGTAGAACATCCAAAGTATTACCATACAGTAGCGGTTGAATATCATTTTTATGGAGATCATTTAGATGAAGAAAAAATAAAGAAAGCAGTCGACCTTTCTATTGAAAAATATTGTGGTGTTATGGAAATGTTTAGACGATTTGCTGATGTAAAAACCTCCATTTACTATCATAACATATAGCGAAAATTTTCTATATTAGTACATGCGTTGGACTTTAAAACCAAAACCTGATTACAAGATTGTTGAAAATCTACAAAAAGCAATTCAAGTAGATGCTACAGTTGCAACTCTATTGGTGCAAAGAGGCATCGAAACCTATGAGACTGCTAAGAAATTCTTTAGACCAAGTTTAGACGATTTGCACGATCCGTTTTCAATGAAAGATATGCATAAAGCTGTTGAGCGTATCGAAATGGCACTTCTTCAGAATGAAAATATTTTAGTGTATGGAGATTACGATGTTGATGGAACTGCCTCTGTAGCACTATTATCGTCATACTTAAGAACAAAATCTGACAGAATAGCCACTTACATTCCAGATCGTTATGAAGAAGGTTATGGGATTTCGTATAAAGGAATAGATTTTGCCAGTGACAATGAGTTTTCTTTAATTATTGCTTTAGATTGTGGTATAAAAGCAATTGAAAAAGTCGACTATGCATCTAAAAAAGGAATTGATTTTATTATCTGTGATCACCATAGACCAGGAAACCAACTACCAAAAGCTATTGCTATATTAGATCCTAAGCGAGAAGATTGTAGTTATCCATATAAAGAACTTTGTGGATGTGGAGTTGGGTTTAAGTTAATTCAAGCTTTGGCATCAAAAGAAGGAAAAACAGCTGAAGACCTAGTAGAATATTTAGATCTTGTAGCAACAGCTATTGGAGCAGATATTGTTCCGATAACAAATGAAAATCGAGTATTAGCCTATTTTGGATTACAAGTAATCAATTCAAACCCGAGACCAGGAATCAAAGCTATTATAGCAGAAGTAAAAAAAGAAGAACTAACAATTACAGATGTAGTCTTTATAATTGCACCTCGCATCAACGCTGCAGGTCGAATGAAACATGGTAATCACGCTGTGACGTTATTAACTGAAACCGATTTTAACCTTGCCACGAGATATGCTATAGACATTAATACGTATAATCTAGAACGAAAAGAAGCAGATCAAAAAATCACTAAAGAAGCTTTAGCTCAAATTATAGATAACAAAGAAGAAGAATGCCTAACTACAGTAGTATATCAAGACTCATGGCATAAAGGTGTTATAGGTATTGTTGCTTCAAGATTAATAGAAACTTATTATAGACCAACGCTAGTGTTCACTAAAAGTGGAGATGGCGAATTAGCTGCTTCAGCAAGATCTGTCAAAGGTTTTGATGTGTATAACGCTTTAGAAGCATGTAGTGATTATATTGAGCAGTTTGGTGGTCATAAATATGCAGCAGGTTTAACACTTAAAGAAGAAAACTATGTTGCCTTTAAACAAGCTTTCGAAGATGAGGTTTCGAAAACTATTGACCGTAGCTTATTAACACCTGAAATAAAAGTAGACACTAAAATAGAATTGAGTACCATTACACCAAGATTTTACAGAGTTCTTCGTCAGTTTGCGCCATTTGGACCTGGAAATATGACACCTGTTTTTATGACCGAACATTTGAAAGATACCGGTTATGGGAAATGTGTTGGTGAAGACGACAAGCATTTACGTATAACAGTTACTCAAAACAATCAAAAAATAACAGGTATTGGATTTAATTTAGGAGATAAATTACACTTTATTAAAGACTATAAACAATTTAATGCTGTATACTCTATTGATGAAAATCATTGGCAAGGAGTTGTAAGTTTACAATTGAAAATTAGAGATATAAAAGACTAAGAAATGTCAAAAAAGGATCCATACGAGGCACTTCGCTATAGAGAATTTAACATTTTCATATTAGTCCGTTTTGCTTTAGTTTTTGCTTGGTCTATGCAGTTCATAATCATTGAATGGCAAGTTTATGCCTTAACTAATGACCCGTTATACATTGGTTTAATAGGTTTAATGGAAATTATTCCTGCTTTAGGAATGGCACTTTTCGCTGGCCATATTGTTGATCAAAAAGAAAAGCGGAATTTACTAGCCTTATGTATTGCAGCATTTTCATTGATAAGCTTTGGGTTATTTTGGATTACTTCTCAAGAAGTTGCAGATACATGGCCTATGAAAAAAATCTTGTATTCTATATATGCTTTTGTGTTTTTTGGCGGACTTTTACGCTCATTTTTCGGTCCTTCAATCTTTTCGTTAGTTGCATTAATTGTCCCTAAAAAAGCTTATCCTAATGCTGCAACATGGAACAGTTCAACTTGGCAGATGGCTCGAGTTTTAGGTGTCGCTTTTGCAGGTTTTTCCATCAGCTGGTTAGGCGAAAATGATCAAATGGGAGTACATTGGTCACTTTGTATTGTATTTGGACTCGTTATATTTTCATTGATTATGTTATTTCAAATAAAGAAAAAACCAATTCTAAACCCTAATATAGGAGAACCCATAAAACAAAGCCTAAAGGAAGGTGTGAATTTTGTCTTTAAAACTAAAGCAATTTTGGGTGCTTTGACCTTGGATATGGTTTCCGTATTATTTGGAGGTGCTATAGCCTTGGCGGCCGTTTTTGCTGAAGATATTTTACAAGTAGGGTCAAAAGGTTTTGGGATTTTAGTTGCAGCTCCAAATGTTGGCTCATTTCTAACCATGTTAGTGACGGCTTATATTCCTATTGTTAAAAAAGCAGGAGCAAAGTTGCTCTTTGCTGTTTTTGGATTTGGTTTAAGTATTATAGCCTTTGGACTATCTTCTGTGTTTTGGATCTCGGTTACGGCGTTATTCTTTAGTGGTGTTTTTGATGGTGTTTCTATGGTAATAAGGCAAACCATTCTTCAGTTAAAAACACCAGATCATATGAGAGGACGTGTGTCTTCAGTTAACTCTATGTTTGTAGGGTCTTCTAACGAACTAGGTGCTTTTGAAAGCGGGCTAACTGCTAAACTCATGGGAACTGTTAATGCTGTAGTGTTTGGAGGTTCAATGACGCTATATACTGTGCTCATGACTGGTGTTGTTCTACCATCATTTCCTAAATTAGACCTAACAAAAGATATGGAGGATCACAAAAATGAATCTTGATTATTTTTGAATATTATGGCTTTAAGAGCTACGTCTAAATTAATTGAAGGTTTTAAGAGCTAATGATTTTCCATCAAAAACACCATACGTGTAATACTGAATCCAGTCGCCTAGGTTAACATACTTAGAGTGATTTTCAAGTTCAATTTCCATTGGTAAATGACGATGCCCAAACACGAAATAATCCCTATGCTTATCTAATAATTTCTTCTTTGAGTATTGAACCAGCCATTCATTGTCTTCACCTAAGAACTTAGCATCTTCTTCACCTGAGATGAGCTTATTTTTTACAGACATGTATTGTGCAATGCGCATCCCAAGATCAGGGTGTAGCCATTTAAACAACCATTTGAAAAGCGGATTGGTAAATATCTTTTTCATGCGTTTGTATCCCTTGTCATGAGGGCCTAAACCATCGCCATGGCCTATGAAAAAAGAAGTGTTATTGAAAACAAATTCCTTGGGCTTATGATATACTGGAATATTGAGTTCTTCTTCAAAATAGCCATTCATCCATAGATCATGATTACCAACAAAGTAATAAATAGGAATACCAGAATCGCTAATTTCGGCAAGCTTTCCGAGGGTTCTGGTAAAACCTTTGGGAACAACCGTTTTATACTCAAACCAAAAATCAAATAAATCGCCTAACAAGAATATTGCAGCAGCATCTTTTTTGACCTCATCTAACCAAGCTACAAATTTCTTTTCTCTAGGAAAAGACATGTTTTTAGTTGGCGCACCCAAATGATTGTCTGATGCAAAATAAATTTGCTTTCCATCAGGAATTTTTATGTGTTTTGGATTAGTCATTATCTGAAGCATACCACTGAGCGTAGGAGGTTGCTGTTTCTTGAAGTTTTAAAGAATGTAATTTGATCGTATTTGGCAGGCGTTTTTTTATTTTTTCTGCAAAATCAATTACCATCATCTCACTGGTAGGTTGGTAATTAACTAATAACACATTATGCCCTCTATCTTTTAACTCTTTAGCCAGCTCGACATGAGGTGTGTTTTTATTAAAAACAGTAGCATGATCAAACACATTTACAATTTCTTCTTTAACTATTTTTTTAAGGTCGCCAAAATCGATAACCATTCCAAATTTCACGTTGGCGTTATCTGATATAGGTTGCCCAATAACAGTGACATCTAGGCGATAGCTGTGACCATGTACGTTTTTACATTTTCCATCATAACCATATAAGGCGTGACCTGTTTCAAAAGAAAACTGTTTAGTAATACGAATATTGCTCATTAGCGTCTTTTATTACGATTAACGAAATATACAACAACTAATACAATTCCTAGGATAAGAAATAACCCGCTTCCGCTTAAAAATGACATAACGTCCATAATGATAATTTTTTAATGTCAATTATTGGTCAAAGTTACGTCTTTTGCGAAAGTGATAAAAATAGTTGTCTGAATTTTATGATAAGCGGAAAACCTCTTGCAACAATCCATAGGGTCAGGGCGGCAAATATGGCATATAATTTCAGGTTATAATGATCTAATAAAAAGAGAATAGGAAGAAAAACTAAACCTGTTGATAAGAGTAATAAATTCCTTAAAAATTTCATTTTACCCATGCCTTTAAACATGCCATCAAAAATAAAGGCCAAGGCGCATAAAGGCTGCATGGCAAGAACCATCCAAAAGATGTTTTGAAATTGATCCAGAACATTGAGTTCTCGCGTGAAAATCTTCCCAATCGGATAGTAGAATAAGGCGCCTAAAAAGGCTAAAATAATTCCGCAAATAATTCCATATTTAATGAGTTTATTACTTAATTCTATAAGTCCTTTATAGTCTCTTGCACCTAATAATTTCCCAGACAAAATATTTCCAGCGCTAGCATAGCCATCTATTATAAAAGCGCCTAAAAACCAAAGATTAATAGCTATAGTATATGCAGCGATGTAATCTGTGCCATAAGATGTAGCAAAACGTGTTGCGAAATATAATGTGATGTTTAGAGCTAACGTTCTAACAAATAAGTTAAGCACCATTAGAATAAAATTCTTGATCTCTTTGTTAAAAGGAAACGTAATACGTAATGAAATATCAGTTTTCTTTAATAGAAAGTAAGCCGAGCATAAAGCCATTACAATTTGAGCTACGACGCTTGCATAAGCAGCACCTTTGATATGCATAGGGTCAATAATATCGTCAATTCCATAGACCAAAATAACATCTAAAACAATATTGACTATAGTACCAATTATAGCAATGATCATTGGGTAAAATGTGTTTTGTAAACCTCTAAACGTTCCAAATATAGCAATAGTAAAAAGGGTAAATGGAAAACCAAAAACTCGAATTTTGTAATAATCTACACTATAATCTAATATAAGATTTGAAGCATTATAAAGTTTGAAAATCTGTGAAGCGAAAGGAAGAGTTATAATGATAATTAAAACACTTATTAAAGTAATAATAAAAATGGCTTGAGCAGGAAGATTTTTAACGTGGTTTAGTTTATTGGCGCCTAGATGTTGAGAAACAATAGATGAAATACCACTTCTGGTCTGTCCAAATACCCAAATAAGCATTGAAATGAATGTACCAACTATACCAACAGCAGCTAAAGACTCTGCTGCATGATAATCTATATTACCTATAACCGCAGTATCTGTTAATGATAAAATAGGTTCTGCAACACCTGCAATTAAAGCAGGAATAGCTAGCTTATTAATTTGTTTTAAAGAGATATCTGTACTCAAAGCATTAGTTCATAACAATAGAAAGGATGTTCACTTTGCTTTGGAAAATAGATATTTTCTAGTACTTGATATCCTCTTAGTTCATAAAATTTTTGATTTCGTTTGTTTTGTGAAAATGTATCTAACCTAATAGATATAAAAGTATTGGTTTTTGCAAATTCTTCAGCATAGTCCATGAGTTGTTTTGCATGACCTTGCCCTTGGTATTTAGGATGTACTGCTAAACGGTGAATGTATATATTATTTTGATTTGTTGTTAACCATTTTACTGGCTTATATACATCGTCCATAAACGTTGAAATAACAATGCAACCTCTCACACAATCCTCAATATCTAATACATATAATTCGCTTCGTTGTACATCAGTTTCAAAAGCGGTCTTATTTGGGTAGGAGTCATTCCATTGGAAAATACCGTTAGCGATCATGTGTTTTCCACAGGCTTTAGTGATTTCCATAATTTTATTGATATCATCCAGAGTTGCTTTACGTATCATTTTAATAGTTACCTTTGCCAAATATTTATACAAAGTTACTTTTAAATATTTGATTATGAAGTCTATTTTAGTTCCAGTTGGTTCCTCGAAAAATGCTGTTAGCCATTTGCAATACGCCGTTGATTTTGCCAAAGCTTTTGGTGCAAAACTTTACGTGGTTCAAGTTTATAATGTTTACACTAAAGCAGGAACGATGTTAAAAGTAGATCATATTTTAAAGCGTGAGAGTTTAGAGTTTTTAAAAGGTCATGTAGAAAAAGTAGATAAAAGAGGCGTTGAAGTTATTGTAAAGACATTTAAAGGAAAACTAGTTGATACCATAGAACTTGCATGTGAAGCATTAGATGTTGATTTGATTATTTTAGAGCCAAGAACAACTTCAATTAAAGATGAAGTTTATTTAGGGAAAACATCAGGAAAAATTGTTAAGCAAACTAATATTCCTGCATTGATCATTCCCGAGGGTTATGCATACAAACCTATTGTAAAAATATTATTAGCAGTGAAATCTGCAATCATAAAAAAGGAAGACGCTTTAACACCATTGAAGTCTATTAAAAATCAATTCAAGTCTGTTGTAAATATACTTTTAGTAAAAACACCATTTCATAATGAAGGTGATTTTGAGCTTAACGATGACTTATCCAGTTTGATCACCAACAAAACCTATAGCGAAAACGCTACTACCTATCAAGGTGTTTTAGAACACTATAAAGAAAACAATCCAGATTTGTTATGTGTTGTAAGACGTAAACGTGGATTTTTTGTAAAGAAATGGGAAAACAACACCATTCTTAAAAAAGACTTTAATAGTAATTTACCTGTTTTAGTATTGAGCGGATTAAAATAAAAGGGGATGTAGCTCAGCTGGCTAGAGTGCTTGACTGGCAGTCAAGAGGTCGTGGGTTCGAGTCCCATCTTCTCCACTTAATAGTAAGGTTTCACAGCAATGTGAAGCTTTTTTTATTTTCATGACGGTGTAGTATGGTGTTGAGCTTTATGTAAAAACACTTTTTCAATTAAAAGTATATGCGGAATACAGCATTGGTCGTTAAACCTAAAGATGATCTTGAAAAGGTATTTACAGTATCATTTTCACTAATTCTGTAATAGTTGTTAATAGCATTTTCTCTATTTGATATGTTCCAGATAGACGCTCCAATCTCTGATCTAAGAGTGTTACTTATTTTAAATTTATAAATTGCAGAAGCATCAATTCTTAAATAGTCTAATAATCGTTCATTGTTGGCATCATCAAAATTAACATTCTCATCAAGAATTTCATTGCCATTTAAAGGAACTGAAGTAGGTTTTCCTTTTCTGTAGTTTAATCCTGCGGAAATATTCCACAATTTATTACTGAATGTTGTTCCTAGGGTAACAGAATGGGTAATATCAAAATTGCTTGGAAACTCAATATCTTCCAGTGCTTCAAAAGTATAAGTATTATTTATATAAGAATAACTCAACCAACTGTTGAAATTACTAAATTTCTTTCTGCATAAAAACTCAAAACCATAGGCATCGTAACTGCCTTTTCCCTTAGAAAACTCGTATTTAGTTGTGAAGCTTTGACTTTGGGTTGTTATCCCTTCTACTGTTTTATAATAACCTTTAGCATCTAATAACCAACCACTATTTTTATAGGTAACGCCAAAAGACCCTTGCTTACTTCGTATGAGTGGGATACTATCATTATCTGTTAATTGCCAACGTCTTTTTTCAATACCCAAGAAGTCATTTTGAAAATTGACGATCTGTGATGTACTTTGATGCTTAAACTCACCTTGGGCTTCAATTTCAATATACTCTCCAATAGACTTTCTAACACTCAATCTAGGTTCAATAATCAACTTTTCAAACCGAGTTAGGTAATTTGCTCTAACTCCGCCTCTAATAGAAAAGTCATTATTAGGATTTTTGTACCAAGCCTGACCAAAAGCGCTATGCGCTCTTAATATTTCTTCATCACGTCTCACAAATCGAGGTAAGTCAATGTCATTTAAGTTAATGACTTCGGTTTCGGTAAACTGATATCCAAGATTAAAACGCCATTGGTTTTGTTCATATAGGTTGTTTAATAAGACGCTGGTTTCCGAAACAATATTTTCTTGTAATTGTAACTGATTACTCAACACGTCTGCATTAAGAGCTTCGAGTTTATATTCTGTATCGTAAATATTGATGGTTGAAGATAGCTTATCACTCCATTGTCTTTTATAATTAAGTCCAATACCAAGGCTGTTTTGAGAAATATTGCTACGTCTAGTTCTAGAATTACTACCGATATTAACAGTTTCATTAAAGCCTAAATTGTTATTTATTAAGATGAAGTTTAATCTAATGAAGTCTTTATCTGTTGGTTTATATAACCACCTTAACGAGGTATCGTAAAAGTTAAATTCTTGATTAGAATTGGTAACATTAGATGCATTGTTTTCAGCTTCTGTATCTTGGGTTACTCTATCAAAATAGACATCATAGGTTGGTGTTCTAACAAAATCATTTAAAGACTTTCTAGATGCTATTTGTAGTGAAGATTTATGGCCTATAGGAATGTTTGCAAATAACTCTGCATTCAAAAAATTAAGACCAAAAACACCATTAAATTTTGAGTCAATTTGTTTATCACTTTGCATGTGAATGGTCCCAGAAATCCCATCTGTTAATGACACATCTGAACCATTAGTAATGACACTCGCAGTTTGAGTCATCATAGGATTAAAGCTAGATATAAGACCAAAAAAATGTCCTGTTTGATACATTTTAATATCATCCCATAAAATCAAATTTTGGTCGTGAGAACCACCTCGAATGTTGATATTCGAAACGGTTTCATCAACACTCAAAATGCTTGGTAATGCTTGGACGGTTTGAAGTACGTCAGATTCAATAAGTCCTGGTAAAAGGCTAAACCGCTTGTAGTCGATAGATGTAGCCCAATCTTGTCTTCTATCAATACCTCTTACTAGGTACGTTTCAATGAGTACAGATGTAATGACTTCTTGTTGAACGAGCATCGTTATTGTTGCACAGTCATCTAAATTGAAATATTTTATTTGGCGTTCAATGGTCTTGAATCCGATATGTCTTATAGTTAATAATTCGCTTAAGGACCTTGATTCAATTTCAAAATGACCATTCTCATCAGTTATTGCATAAGCAAGCTTACTTGTAATAGTTGCACCCATAAGTGGTTGTTGCGATTCAGAATCTTTAATGTAGCCACACAACTTTATCGTTTTGGAAATGGTATACACTAAATTGCTTATCTTCTCAAATACCAGATTAGTTTGCTTTTCAATATTCTTAATCTTCGCAGTTAAGCTCAAATCTCGTGACACAGGTATTACAGTTATGTTTTTTAAAAGGCTGCTTTCGTAATTAAAGGTAATAGAATGTGCTTTTGTAATTTGCTCAAGTACTTCAGAAACAGGAATTTTTTGTTCTGAATTTTGTCCTTTAGATTTGAATAGTGAAAAGAAACACACAAATAGAAATATGTAAAATCTAGTGCTGTCCATTCCTTATAATGACCTGGTTAGAATTTTGTACTATATAGGTCAAGTTAAGGGGGCTTGTGATAGATTTTAGGGCATTTTCAAGATTTTCGTGTTCAAAAGCACCTGTGAAGTTTGCATTTATTTCAGATGGATATTGTACTTTAATATTATAGTGTTTTTCAAGCTCGTTAATAACGTCTATGAAAGCAGCATTTTCAAAAACACTCATGTTTTTAAGCCAGTATGGTTCAGTGATTACTATACTTGATGTTGAACTTTGTCCTGATGCTAATTTAAACTCTGTACCAGCTGGTAGTTTAACTTTTTTACCATTACACATTACTTGTACAAGACCTTCATAACATGAGACTCTAAAAACACTGTCTCTAGAAAAGACATTAAACGCTGTACCAAGAACACTTACTTTTCCAAAGTCTGTATATACTTCAAAACGCTTTCCTTTTTCGACGTCAAAAAAAGCTTCACCATTTAAATTTAATGATCTTTGCTCGCTCCAATTTGAACTATCATATTCTATTTCTGATAACTCATTTAGATTAACGATTGAGTTATCGGGTAGGGTAATGATCTCGCTTTGAGCTAAATCGGTCTTAAACGAACGTGTTTGACCTTTATTTACCAATGTAAATAAAGCAATACTAATAACAAGAACAGCAGCTAAACTAGAAACGACTCTTATCCAATTTGTAGACTTACTTTTTTTGGAACCTAACCTCTTATCTAATGTTTCAAAAGACTCAACTTTTGCATTTGCATTACCATTGAATCGTTGAGCCTCTTCAATAATTTCCTTATACAAGTCAGCATCTTCCAACGCATTGAAAGCCTTTGACTCTCTGTTAGAGAGATCATTATTTAACCATTTTTTTACTAAATGCTCTTTATCCATAACATACGGTTATATATTTAAAACAACTTAAATTATAATTGTCCCAGAATTATTTTCGATTGAGCTCTTCTAGCTCATTTTTTAGCTTGTTAAAAGCTGCATAGATTCGGTGTTCAGCTACCTTTTTTGTGATGCCTAAAATTTCTGCAACTTCTTTATGTGTTTTACCATTTACCTTGTTTAATAAAAAAGCAACTCGTTCTTCTTCTTTTAATTGTGATAGTACCTGTTCAAACCGTTTTAAAAATTCTTTTTTTCGTAAAATAAATTCAGGAGATTCATTGGTATAATCCTTTGGTTTTATTTGTCGATGTTTTAAAACCACTTTTTGATGCTTAACTTCATTAAGCATCATATTATTTGCTGTAGTATACAAATAAGATTTAGCAGCTTCAGGTGTAATTTTGGCACAGTTCTCCCATAGTTTTATAAAGGCTTCTTGAACTTTATCCGCAGGATTTAATAGTTCTCCGTACTTGTAAAATAGAATGTTGCTCAATGATTGGGCATACTTCTCGTAAAGTTTTGAAAAGCGAAACTTATCACATATGTCTTTATAAAGAGATCCTGACATGACTAATTTTTTTGCTTTAAATTATTTTAATTTAATTGGGACAATATCAAATATAGTTGTTTAAATATTATAAAGAGTTATGATGCTTAATCACTAACAAATTAAGCGTTAAAATTTATAATCTACAATAGTATGTTAAGTTCTTTTATAAATAGAACAACGAAGTTTATCGAGACCATCTCACTGATGAAAAGAGACGAATTATTCAATGTAAGAAGAAGATAATAGCACTTGAGCTATTACTTGAAAAAGACTACAATGCTGTTAATGTCTATAAATATAGACAAGCAAATGAAAGATACAATAGTTTGAAATCTCTAATTTTTGATTTAAAAATGCTAGAGTTTAAAATAAATCGAAAATTTTAAAAAATTTCTTGGGACAATTTTTTAATGAGTTGTTTTAAGAATAAAGAGGCAATATAGAGGCTTACAGCAAAACGAACATAAACTTTAAAATAAATCCATTTCATTATGAAAACATTACAACCAATCTTACTACTAGTTATAGGTGTTTTACTCACCATGACTTCTTGTAGAACAGAAGACGATCTAGCAATAGATCCACCAGCAGAAGAAACTATCGAAGCCAATTCAACAGTATCAATTTTAATGCAAAGAACCGCATCTAATGATGGTTCAAATGATAACATTATAGATAATGCTAGTTGTTTAAGTGTTCAGCTTCCAGTGACAGTGACAGTTAATGGAATTGAACTTGAAATTAACGATGAAGACGGTTATGAGGACATCGAAGATATTATTGACTTGTTTGATGATGATGTCGACTCTGTAGTCATTTCGTACCCTATAACTGTAATTCTTGTCGATTTTACAACTGTTCTAGTCAACTCTGATTCAGAATTAGCAGCACTCACAGTTAATTGTGTTGGGGAAAATGAAAATGATGATGATATAGAATGTATTGATTTTCAATATCCAATAACCGCATCTATTTTTAATGAAAACAATGATCTAATCAATTCAATAGTTATTAATAATGACAATGATATGTATGATTTTGTTGACGATTTAGATGACTTTGCAGCAGTTACGATTAATTTTCCAATTACGGTGATTTTTTCTGATGGCACAACACAAATTATGAATACTATTCAAGAATTGGAAAATGCTATCGAAGCAGCTGATGATAGTTGTGATGAAGATGATGATAATGATTTTGATGATGATGATTGTGATAACTGTACAACAAATGACCTAGATACTGTTTTTGCAGATTGCTCAGAATGGACAGTAGACAAATTAGAACGTAGTGATAATGACTTAGAAGACAACTATGTAGGATATGAATTTGAGTTTAATAACGATGGGACAATTTTGGTCACTCAAGGTTCAAATACATTCAATGGTACTTGGGTAGCATCTGGCACAGGTAGTAATATTTCAGTCACAATAAACGTGACAGGTTTAACAGATTTTAATGATACTTGGAACCTTCATGAAATAGAACAAGAGCCAGGTGAGGTAAAAGTAGATTTGAGGTTAGGTGACGATAGGTTACGTTTTGAAAGTGATTGTCAATCTAACGGTAATATTGATGATACAGCTTTAGTAAATGCTCTAACTAGTGGTGATTGGTATATCACTTACTTCTTTGATGACACAGACGAAACAGCCGATTTTGAAGATTATGTTTTCAATTTTGCTTCAGACAATACTGCAACAGCAACTGACATGAGTGGAACTACTAGTGGATCATGGTCAACAACATCAGGAGATGATACAGAACTTGGATTAAACCTAAACTTTGGAACTGGTATTCCTTTAGATGAATTAGCAGACGATTGGGATGTTCTTGAAGTAACAAATGATATTATTAGGTTGAAAGATATTAGTGGAGGTGATGGCTCTGAAGATTTCTTAACCTTTGAGCGCACCCCTTTTGATGGAGGCAATGGAAATGATGACTTAGAAGCTATATTAACAGATGGTTTATGGATAGTAGCATCTTATACAGAAGATGCCGATGACCAAACTTCTGATTATGCAGGTTATGAGTTAGATTTTATCATGGATGGAACAGTTACAGCTTCTAATGGGTCTAATACTAATAATGGGACTTGGTCTGTGATAAGTGCAGGTAATCAAATGACACTAAACTTTGGAACAGACTTACCGTTTGAAGAATTTAATGATGATGACTGGGATGTGATTTCAGTTTCAAACAACCAAGTGGTTATTCAAGATGTGAGCGGAGGTGGTGGAGGAACAGATACATTAACCCTTCAAAAACTATAACCCAAAACGTATTTAAAAACAGGTAATTATGAAAAAAGTATTTAATCTCGGATTGTTGTTAATGTTAAGTTTTTCCTTAATGTCATCTATGTGTTCAAGCGATGATGACGATGGGAACTCAAATAATAATAGTCAACAAATTGCAGAAATAGTCAATACTGCTCAATCTGGAACATGGCGAGTTGCCAATTTTAATGATTCTGGTCAAAACGAAACTTCCAATTTCAATGGTTATGATTTCAGCTTTAATGCTGATGGCTCTTTGGTTGCGACAAATGGTGCTAATACTATGGAGGGAACATGGTCTGTTACAGATGATAGCAATAGTAGTAGTAATGATGATGACATTGACTTCAATATTTTCTTTCCAGTACCAGAGAGTAATGATTTTGAAGATCTCAATGACGATTGGGATGTGGTAATGACTACATCTACCAGAATCGAACTTATCGATGTAAGTGGAGGAAATGGCGGAACAGATATGCTCATCTTTGAGAAAAACTAAATAGATATTTAATTAATCAAGTACCATTTTCTGCCCTAACAATATTTGATTAATAGCAAGCCAACCATGAACTTCATGGTTGGTTTTTAATTTGAGTTTATTAATTATAAATATTATATTCTGTAAATAATAAAATCATCTTCATCATCAAAAAATTGCCTGAATATGCTAAAGAAATGTCATATAGAAGATTTTCTTCATCACTAATACGAACTGAAAACATTAAAAATAAACCATAGTTAACTATAAAAGGTCAAATACCATCTTACACATTACTAATCGTAAATATTTTACACTGTTATAAATTTCTACAATTTTAGAGTGTGATTTATAGGTTGCCTTTTATATATAAAATCCTATAAATGTAATATTAACATAATTTTTAGACTATTTTTTTTAGCTTTGAGTGATGAGTCATAATATATCTCATAGTGTAAAAAGTATTTTACTTCTTTTAATCTTTATGTTTTTAAAGATTGGAGTAGCACACTCACTTTCACATGCCTTTTCACATGATGATATTAACGATTGTGAGCAATGTATCTTAATCGTTGACTCAAACAAGACCAAAGCTTTCAATGGTCATTCACATTTCTATCCGAGTGATGTAATTAAGATAAATGTATTACCAAAGCCTTTGACTTTGCTATACAAAACCCCTCAATTTAGAGAACATCATTACGTCTTCTTTTTTAATAAGCCTCCACCTGTTCTATAGTTTTGATGACTTTTTCTATTCTTAATGGAGTATCGCCTAAGTTAAATGGCTACCTACTGTATTAAGACTATTTGTATTTATTTCAATTAATCTATAAGTAAATCACAAGGATTAACTATAATCGAATTAAGTCATCACTACATTTTATAATTCATTTTAATGGTATTCCTTTTGTACGGTTTCAGTACATAGAAATGCTAAATAATCAATTTAATACAGAACATTATGATACTTACTAATAATCTTACCAAATCTTATGGTGGTTTAACCGCTTTAGATGCCCTTAACTTAGAAGTCAAAGAAGGTGAAATTTATTGCCTATTAGGCGCAAATGGAGCAGGAAAAACAACTACAATTAATCTTTTGTTAGGCTTCTTGAAACCTACTTCAGGTAGAGCCTTTATAAATAAGTTAGACGTTGTAGAGCATTCCAAATTAACTAAGCAATATTTAGCGTATATACCAGAAAATTTGATGCTATATCCAAGCCTGAATGCCATTGAAAATCTGGATTATTTTTCAGGAATCGCAAATAAAAGTTTCAATAAAAAAACCTTGCAATCGATATTAACTGAAGCTGGACTTCAAGAATCTGCTTTCTACAAACCTGTATCGAAATATTCTAAAGGAATGCGTCAAAAAGTAGGTGTTGCAATAGCACTAGCAAAAGATGCTAAAGTTTTGCTCTTGGATGAACCAACCTCTGGATTAGACCCAAAAGCAAGTTTTGAGTTTGGCAAGCTATTGCAAAAATTAAGACAAAAAGGTGTTGCAACACTCATGGCTACACATGATTTATTTAGAGCGAAAGAGGTTGCAACAACTATAGGTATTATGAAAGATGGTCAATTAAAACAGCAATGGCATGTTGATGATATTTCACTATCAGATTTAGAGAAAAATTACCTAGAAACTATGTCTTATAATACCATCGAGCTATGATACTTAATACACTTAAAAAAGAAAGTAAAGAACTGTTTAGGGAGGGTCGAATTAGAATCGCATTCATCTTTGTCATCACTCTTACAATTACAGCAGTTTTTATAAGTGCTTGGCACTACAAAGACATCAATGAGGAATATGTGTTTGCAAAGCAATCGGAACGAGAGATTTGGGATAACCAAGGCGAAAAGAACCCTCATTCTGCTGCACATTATGGCACATACGCTTTTAAACCTAAATACCCATTAGCTCTCATAGACCAAGGTGTAGATAAATACACTGGAACATCTATTTTTTTAGAAGCGCACAAGCGAAATGAAGCCCAATTTGACGAAGCTTCTGACCAAACAGGATTAGCAAGATTTGGAAATTTAACACCCGATTTTGTTTTGATGTTTATTATTCCTTTGCTCATTATACTTATTGCTTACAATAGCTTAACAAAAGAAAAGGAAATGGGAACCATCACACTACTTAATAGTCAGGGTGCGATTGGTTTTAAGCTTATTTTTGGGAAATGGTTAGCTATATTTCTGCCATTATTTGTGTTGCTATTTGTACTCTTTACAGTAAGTGGAATCATATTATCTAGTTTACCAGATTTCGGCATTTTCAGCTGGTTATCCCTAGCAATATTATTCCTAACTTATGTAGTCTATTATGCCATATTTATCAATTTAGTATTGATAATTTCTGGATTGGTAAAAAAATCTGGAATCGCATTAGTATTATCATTAAGTTTCTGGATTTTAGTGTGTTTAATACTCCCTAAAACAGCTAGTAATATTGCTGAATACAAACACCCATATCCTACAAAACAAGAGTTTGCAGCAAATATTACAAAGGATAAAAAAGAAGGACTAGATGGTCATAACCCTTGGAGTGAAGCATCTAAAGCTCTTGCGAAACAAGTCTTAAAAGAGTATGGTGTGGATAGTTTAAGTCAATTACCTTTCAATTATGATGGGTATAGAATGCAGAAAGGCGAAGAACATGAAGCAGAAATTTATTTTAAACACTATAAAAAATTAAAAATACAGCATTCAAATCAATCAAGAATTTACAGACAATTAGCTTCTATTTCACCTTTTTTGCCCACTCGCTTTTTAAGCATGTCAATTGCTAATACAGATTATACAACGCATTGGCATTTTGCTGATGCTGCTGAAAATTATAGGATTGAAACCCAAAAGTTTCTCAATGAGCATTTCGCAAAAGAATCTAAATATGGCGATTGGTCTTGGAAAGCCAATGCAGACTTTTGGAAACAACTACCAAAATTCAATTACAAGCCACCTACACTATCTGAAATCTTAAAGCGTAATACTGGTAATATCCTCATACTATTGTGTTGGTTACTAGGTTCTTTCGCAGTACTATTTTTAACAACTAAATCACTTAAAAATGTTAAAGTATAATTTTAAATATGAATGGTTGCTTTTGATTCGCAACCGATGGATTCAAGTATTGACCATATTACTGTTCATTCTTTTTGGCTTTGCTGCTTATAATGGCACTCAAAAAGTTAAGATGAGAACATCTAATTTAACCTCAGCTATAAATGAATTACAAATCAAAGAGAGGGAAATACTGTCTCAACTCGATTCATTAGAGGCAGGCCATGAACTGAATATATCTCGATGGATGATGCCTACTAATCCTGTAGTAACAGGAAATCTATTACCTAGAGTAGTGAATATGCCACCAAAATCAACAGCTTTTATATCTACAGGACAGTCTGATTTGTTTGCACATTATGTACAACCTATTGTTACTGGTGAGGACTCAACAATGAACTTTAAGGAAATGACCAGTCCAACACAATTGTTATTTGGAAGCTTTGATTTAACATTTGTCATCGTTTACCTATTACCACTTCTTATCATAGCGTTTTCATTCAATATATTGGCGTCTGAACGAGAAAGAGGCTCTTTAAAGTTACTAGCATCCCAGCCTATTAATATTAGAGTTTGGGTTTTACAAAAATTAGGTTTGCGCTTTTTTTGGTTAGTGATGGTCATTATCATAACACTTTCGTTAGTATTTATAATTTTTGACTTTGACATCAAAACAAATTGGATGTCTTTTATAACTCTATTATCAATCATTATTGCATACACTTTATTCTGGTTTGTATTGGCTTTTGCAACTAATATATGGATTAGAAGTTCTGCCAAAAATGCCATTACATTAATAGGGTTTTGGATTCTGTTTGTTTTACTATCTCCTACATTAATAAATCAAATAAGCAATACATTGTATCCCATTCCGTCAAGAACGTTGATGCTAAATGAAATGCGTTCAATTAAATCAGAAGCGATAAAGAAACAAGATGAGATTTTAGATAATTTTTTAAGAAATCATCCGGAGTATGCTACGAATGATAGTAAACAAGCTAGAGGGTTTTATCAAAAATATATGGCAACTCAACAATTGATCCAAGATGAATTAAAGCCATTGCTATCAGAATTTGAATCACAAATAAATAACCAACACAAATTGGTAAATGCATCAAGTTGGTTCTCACCTGCTTTGATTGTTCAAAATTCCTTAAATCAAATTGCTGGCACTTCAACAGGAGATTATCAAAACTTTAAGCGTCAAAGTATCATATTTTCAAAAGAATGGCGAAACTTTTTTAAACCGATGTTATTTAAAGGTGAGAAATTCAAAAAAAGTGATTATAAAAACCTTCCAGAGTTTAGATATAGATATGCTTCAGTAAATACGTATAGTAAAACTTTTTGGTTGATAATTATAAGCAGTTTGATATTGTTTTTGGTATTAACACCGAATAAACATCAAATCGAATTAATTAGTTAAACCATGAAATCAATATATATAGTATTACTATTATCGCTATTTTCAATAAGTAGTAAAGCACAAGAAAAGGAAACAGATAATTTTCCACCACCAGACATTCAAATAGAAGTTGAAGTTGTAAAAGCTAAAGGTGAAATCAAACTTGATGGGAATCTTGATGAAAACGATTGGCAAAAAACGAAAATTATAAATGATTTCTTTAGAAGAGAACCAAGACAGGGCGGAAAAATACGCTATACAACTGAAGTGCGTTTTTTATACGATGATGAAAACCTCTATATTGGTGCATTATGTAAAGATTCTATTGGTGCTAAAGGAGTTCGAATTCAAGACCTTCGTAGAGATTTTAGTTGGGGTGAAAATGACATCTTTGGAATAGCATTAGATCCTCAAAACTTAAAACAATATGCCCAAGGATTTCAAACGACTCCATTTGGTAATCAAAGAGATTTTCAAAATTTTAATGGCAACAACTTTGATACAAGCTGGAATACACTTTGGAGAGTGAGAACTAAAAGAGCAGATGATGGTTATTATATAGAAATGGCCATACCATTTAAATCACTGCGTTACAATCTTCCTGAAAAAGGAGAAGCTGTTGAATTTGGTTTCACACTTGTAAGGTATGCTCGAAGAGACATTGAAGTATCTACATTCCCAGCAATACCACAATCGTTTACACCTTATCGTATGACCTATGCGGCAAAACTAACCGGTATAAAAGCTCCTCCACCATCAACAAATATCAGGATAGAGCCTTATACACTCTACCAATATGATGAGAATAAGGAGGGAGATGACATAAAGAATAAATCGAGTGAACCTAAGGCAGGTGTTGATGTAAAGTGGGCAATAAACCCAAAAACAGTATTAGACTTAACGGTAAACACTGATTTTGCTCAAGCAGATGTAGATAGGGCAGTTAACAACCTTGAGCGTTTCAATATTTTTTTTCCAGAACGAAGGCAATTTTTTCTTGAGAATTCTGGTATTTGGGCAGGCGGATTACAACAATCTATTCGTCCTTTTTTTAGTAGGCGAATAGGTCTTCAAGGAGAGTTTAATGCCACACCTTCTCCAATAGATGTTGGCGCTCGTTTTACACAACGAACGGAAAAAAATGCGATAGCTGGACTTTTTGTTCGCCAACGTGAAACTAAGAATTCAGCTGGAGCAAACTTTGGAATTCTAAGATATCTCAAAAATTATGGACGTGAAAACAATATAGGGGTTATGGTTACTCATCGATTAGATGATAGTTCTGATGATTTGAATTTAGAAAACAATAATAATACAACGGTAACTATAGATGGTCAAATACGACCAACCAGCGAATGGGATATTCAATACCTATTATCTAGTTCAATTGATGAATTATCTGGAGAAACTGGTTTTGCCGGAAGAATATTTGCAGGAAAAGCCACTAATAAATACTACTATGGATGGGTAACAGAATATACTGATTCAGACTATAATCCGAGGGTAGGCTTTGTAAGGCAGAATAATGTCATTAGGCATAATCCTGGCGGATACTACATTTGGAGACCAAAAAGAATAGATTGGATTAGAAGATGGGATCCAGGTATGTTTGTTAATTATAATCATGACGCAAGTAGCCTAAGTAATTTTCAGCAAGCGAGTATTTATCTTTTCCCAATATACGTATGGTTTAAAGACAATAGTTTTTTTGAAACATCATTAACTCCAACTTGGCAGAATATCAATTTTAATTTTTCCCCTTTGGGTATAAATATTGAACAAGGAAACTATCGCTATACCAGATATTTACTTAGGTACAATACAGATCAGTCTAAGAAATTCTCTGTAGGTACGAGATTCAACTTTGGTAATTTTTATAACGGAACAAGAAATACTTTAGCTGGAAGTTTGAGGTATGCACCATTACCTAATGTTTCATTTACAGCAATTTATGAACATAATAATATAAATAGCCTTGGATTACAAAATGAAAACTTGGAAACGGATTTGTATTCGGCTGAATTGAGACTCGCATTAAATCCGAGAATACAATTCAATAGCTTTTATCAATTTAATAGTTTTAATGAGCAAGGGCGTTGGAATTTACGATTGAGTTGGGAGTACATGCCATTATCATTCATCTATCTGGTGTTTAACGATATTCAAACAGACCAATTTGATCCAATTATACAGAACCAACAGTTTATTAGTAAAATAACTTTTTTAAAACAATTCTAAACCTTGAACAAAAAACAGAATATAAGTTCAAAAACATTGAAATCTATTTTGCTTATGTCTATTTAAAAACTTATGTCACTCGTATTTTTAAATATTTTTCTGAAAAGAGGATAATTGTTATTTTAGCAAAGCTTTATAAACCTTAAAACTAAAATAATTAGTCATATTATCCAGGACTTTGTATAAATTAACATTCAGATTGTCATGTGCCATATGATCTCTAAGCATAAAACTTTTTCTAGATTTTATGCTTAACCTTTTGTGGCTCCATTTATAATCATTTTTGAAATTATTTACCGATACAATATTACTGGAAATAAAAGCTAATAAACCAACTGTTTAAATTGATCTTTTCATATGGAAATTATGTCAAAAACGGAACTGTTTTATCAATAACAACCATCATTTCTTTTGATAGATTTTTTTCAACCCAAGGATGTTTAGTATTAAAGACATGGTTTGCTCCTTTAATAATTTCTAGTTGGCTTTTTGGATTCCATTCATTTAATGCATTAGCTTCATTGATCTTTACGGAGGTATCATTATCTCCATGTATAATTAGTATAGGAACATGTAAACGCTTTATAGCCGATTCAATATCTAAACGGGTTTCATTGGCTTTAAAGTTTTTGTAGAATTGAAAATTATGAGGCATTTGTTGTTTCGTTCTTCCATTCAAAACATACTTCACACCATGCTTTTTCCATTGCTCTAAGTCTCCTGTAGTTGCTGAGCGTTTGCCAAAATCACATATGCTTGACCAAGTCACAAGTTTGGTAATGCGTTGGTCTTCTGAAGCTTTAATAATAGAGATACCACCTCCTCGAGAATGTCCGATTAATGTTATATTGGTTGTATCGATTTCGTTTCGGTATTGAAAATCATCTGCTAGAATGTGGTTTAATATGGCATCAAGATCATCAAGCTCTTTGGTATAATTGTTTTCTGCAAAAGCTTCGAGATCTGGAAAGTCTATTGGGTTTTCAACAGTTCCGCCATTATGAGAAAAATTGAATTTGATAAAAAACAAATTTTCATCGCTACATCTTTTCGCTACTAAATCCCATGCGCCCCAATCTTTAAAGCCTTTATAGCCATGGCAAAAAATTACTATTGGCTTATTGCTTTGATTGTTTTTAAAGAAAGCATCCCAAACTATTGGTTTTTTTGTTTTGCGATATAATATATGGTTCTTAAGGATCATTGACTAAATGTCTTTCTCAATGAAATTAATTTTTGGATCACAGATTTCTGAAATAAGTTTTTTTAATTCTACTTCAAAAGCATCTAAAGTAGATTTAGTTATCAAATGGTCTTTTGCTCTTGCCCTTTGAGTGTCTTTTTTTGCAAACTTTATAAATCCAGAACTTAAATTTTTAAATGAAATTATACCTGCTTCTACTG
Organism: uncultured Psychroserpens sp.; assembly: GCF_947503375.1. Classification (GTDB taxonomy): domain Bacteria; phylum Bacteroidota; class Bacteroidia; order Flavobacteriales; family Flavobacteriaceae; genus Psychroserpens. The sequence continues at coordinate 352,157 of NZ_CANNDQ010000001.1, read as the reverse complement.
GTAATGAAATTTTATTGCTTTTAAACATCATATAGACATACGTCAAAACTTGAAAACTTTTACTGTATTTATCATAGTCTGAAGTGAGGTCTTCCCAATCTACTACTTCTACTTTGCTTTGTTCCACACGCCCACTTTTGTAGTCAATAATTCTGAGATTACCATTGTATTCATCAACGCGGTCTACTTTACCTGTAATATTTATAGGAAAATTAAAGCCCTCAATTGTAATTGGAATTTTATCTTCGGTTTCAATAGCAATAATCTTAATGGTATTTTCTTCTCGCAATGCTTTAGCTTCTAGGTTCAGAAAATTAAAGATGTAACGTTTAGAAATTTCAAAAATGATGAGGTTTTTCCCTCTAGTAATATCGCCTTGTTTATATTCAACTTCGAAATGCTTAAGTACAGTAGTATCAATTTTTGAGTGCATTACATCTATATCATCTAAGGTAAGCCAATTACCCTCAAGTGGTTTATAAAAATCTTCAAGTGTATTATGAATTACAGTCCCTAAGGTATTTAAGGCAATGCTTTCTTCTACATCTTCAAATTGCTTGACACCTAATACTTTTTCATAGTAAAATGCAATAGGATTCCTTACATAGTTGGTTAATGACGATGGTGAAAAGCCAGATTTAGCAAGAGACTTTATTCTGTGGGTTACTTCATTTGTTTTTTCTATTTCTGAAGTTGTGGTTTCATATTCTGGAACAACAGGCGCAATATGATAACGATTTATAATGTGGGTTTTTTCTATTTCTAATTGTGTTATAAAGCGACTTTTTTCTCCACCATTTAAAACATCGGGTTCTGTATTGTAAAGAATATATATGTTTTTTGCACGTTGTAATAATCTATAAAAATGGTAGGTATAAACGGCGTCTTTTTCTTTATAGGTAGGCATCTCGTTTTGTAACTTTACATCAAAAGGAATAAATGAGTTATTACTTTTCCCAGCAGGAAGTATCCCTTCATTAACAGAGGTAATTATAACTGTTTCAAAATCTAATACTCGTGACTCAAGCATTCCCATAATTTGAAGTCCTTTTAAGGGTTCGCCTTTAAAATCTAGTGTCTCATTTTTTAATAATTCTTTAAAAAGACCATACAATGTTGTGATATTCGTTATGTGAGTATATGTTTCTGTAAGAGCTAATAATTCATTAAATATGATATTGAACCTATACAAATACTCAAGACCTAAAAGGTTGTCCTGTTTGTGTTGATCTAAATTGTTTTTTATTATTAAGATAAGTTTTGAACATTGTTTTAGGGCTATTTTTGAACTGTTTTCCCATGAACCGAACATCAATTCAATAATTTCACATTTTGTTTTAGATAATTGTAGTAACTCATCTAAAGTCAAGTAAGTTTTATTGTTTTGTTGAATAGTGCTGATGATCTCATCTGAAACATCTAGGCCATCATTGACAAATAGTGGTTTTATGAATTGATTTGATAAAAACAGTATAATATCTTTATAATAATAGGTATTGGATGGTGATTTATGTATTTTGAATAGTGTTTCAAAGAGAGAGGCTAAGGGGATACTGCGCAACGGCAACCCCATAGTAATATTTATTGGACCTGTATCTTTTGGAATCGAGTTTAAAAGAGGAAGCAGTAATGACTCTTCGCCTAATACTATAGCAGTGCTTTGTAATGAACGCTTGTTTTTTTTAATAGTCTTCAGAAGTTCACCAACATATTTTATTTGCCCAATGTTTTTTGGTACACCAAAACAGTTAATATTTTTTTTTGAAGCATAATTTTTAGTTATCCAATTAAAATCATGTTTTTTGAAATAATGCCATTTCGAACGGTGTGACCTGAGAAATAATCCAGCATCGTGAATTGGATTTGAAAAAAACAAATGATCAATATCCCAATAAATTGAAGCAATATCTTGTTCTAAGAATTCTTGAATTATAATTTCTTCCGCTTTGTTAAGCGCATTAAACCCTACGAACACATAAGATTTATCATTGTTTAAAGCGATAAACTGTTCAAGGTTTTCAACAGCTTCTCTATATACAAGGCCTTGGTATCCTTTTTTTTTATGAATAAGTTCTTTGTTTAGTTCAGCATAATATACTTTTAATCGTTTCCAAAATGACAAATAATTCTTTATGTAAGGTGTTTGTTGTTCATCAAGAGACCAATGCTGATGTTCAATTTCTTTTATGGCGCTTAGGTACTCGAACACTTGGTTTGGAGCTACCAGATAACGGTCAATCTCATTAAAATCTTGAAGTAGAAGCTGAGCCCATTTTGAAAATGAATCGAAAGATTCAATTTGTGTTTTAGGGGTTAAGTTTAGGTATATTTCATAAAATTCAAAAAGCAATTCTGTATTGGAAGCATACTTAAGTTCTGAGAGCGTTTCAATGAATTCTTCAATAGAGAGTATTTCTGGAGAAAAGGATGTTTTTTCTAAGACGTTATTAATGCTATGTTTTAAAAATACTCCAGATCTTTTACTTGGCAGAATGAAGGTTAATTCCGAAAAGTTTACCTTCTTTTCTTTTAGATTAATCAATACCTCTTCTATAAAGCTTTGCATAGTATAAAAATAAAAAACGCTCCGACATGTCGGAGCGTTTTTTAAACTTTATTTGTGAGTTGATATAAACTTATTTTTTAAGCTTTACTTCAACACGTCTGTTATTTTTTCTACCTGTAGAAGTTTTATTAGTGTCAATTGGATAATCTTCACCAAAACCTGTAGCTGTTAATCGATCTGCATCGATACCATTAGAAATTAAGTAATCTCTAACTGCATTAGCTCTTCTTTCAGATAATAGTTGATTAGACGTTTTTGCACCTTGACTATCAGTGTGACCTTCTAATGAGAAGTTCGCTCTTGGATAATCTTTAAAGATAGCTGTCATAGCTTCTAATACTGGTTGAGTTTCTTTCTTGAAAGTAGACTTACCACTATCAAATAAGATAGTTCTTGCGTAATTGTTTAACTCTTCCATTACTTCAACAGTAGGATTAACTTCTGGGCAACCATTGTTAGCTACAGTACCAGCTTCGTTAGGACATTGATCATCTTTATCTAAAACACCATCACCATCAGTATCTGGCCAAGGACATCCTTTATTAGCTGCAGGACCTTTTTCATTAGGACAATCGTCAGCGTTATCAGCTACACCATCAGCATCAGCATCAGGACAACCATTAAGAGCCTTAAGACCAGCAACAGTTGGACAGTCATCATTTTTATCAGCTACACCATCACCATCAGTATCAGGGCAACCATTGAATTCAGGTAAACCAGCTTCGTTTGGACAATCATCTTTAGCATCTTCGATACCATCATTGTCTGAATCTGGACATCCATTGAATGCTTCTAAACCAGGAACATCTGGACATGCATCATTTTTGTCATAAATACCATCACTATCAGTGTCTTTTCCACCAAATTTAACAGCTACACCAACTGAGTGTTGCCAATGTTTTGGAAGATAATCTTCAAAAGCATGCTTGTAAGCTGTTTGAACATTAACACCTATGTTGTCAGTAAACCAGTAGTTTAAACCTAAAGTACCATTTAAAGTACCTGCTCCGATATCATCTACCCAAGTGTAACCACCACCAACACCTAAATAAGGGTCGATTTTTGTAGAGTTGATGATTTTTGCAAAGCTGTAAGATACTGTACCATCTAATGCATAATAAGTTAAATCATCTGCTGATGAATCACCTATTTTATCAATTTGGTTAAGGGAACCAGCAGCAGTTATTGTAAAACCTTCACTTAAGTATCTAGATACAGATACTGTTGATAGAGATGGTAATACGTTCCAGTGATCGTTTGCGTTAAAGAATTCATCAAGGTAATCACCTAATGGCGCATCTTCTCCAACAGGATAAAGATCAACTGCATTTACGCCAACACCAATTTTCCAAGGGTTGTTTTCATCTTGTGCATTAGCATTGAAGCTCAATACAAGCAACATAGCGAAAAATAATCTGCTAAGATTTTTCATATTCTAATAATTTTAATTTTTAAGTGTTATAAGTGTTAATTGTAAACAAAAGTAAGTTGTTAAATTTTATTAACAAAGACAAATATATAAAAATATTGATTAGTTGTATTAATTTTAGGGAGTTTGGACTGAATTTAAATAATATTTAGTGTTTCTCCTACATTTATAAATGCTTCAATAGCCTTATCTAAATGCGCTTTTGTGTGTGCTGCTGATAGCTGTACACGTATTCTTGCTTTTTCTTTAGGAACCACAGGATAAAAGAAACCAATCACATAAATACCTTCATTTAAAAGCATTTTTGCCATGGTTTGCGATAGTTTAGCATCGTAAAGCATTACTGGTACTATAGCTGAATCACCATCAATAACATCAAAGCCTGCATCTATTAGTCCTTTTTTGAAATAATTGGTATTGCTCTCTAAAGTGTCTCGTAAAGCAGTGTTATTTGATAACATTTCAAAAACTTTAATAGATGCGCCTACAATTGCTGGGGCTAAAGAATTTGAAAAAAGATAAGGCCTTGAACGCTGTCTTAGCATTTCGATGATTTCTTTTTTACCTGTCGTGTAGCCACCCATAGCACCACCCATGGCTTTACCGAGTGTGCCTGTAATAATGTCTATACGACCCATCACACCTTTTTCTTCTAAGGTTCCTCGTCCTGTTTCTCCAATAAATCCAGTAGCATGGCACTCGTCTATCATAACTAGGGCATCATATTTATCTGCCAAATCACAGATTTTATCTAATGGTGCAACTAAACCATCCATGGAAAAAACACCATCGGTTACAATTATTTTAAATCGTGCACCATTTTCGTTAGCAGCGATAAGTTGTTTTTCTAAATCTGACATATCATTATTTTTATAACGATACCTTGCAGCCTTACATAAACGGACGCCATCTATAATAGAAGCATGATTAAGAGAGTCAGAAATTATGGCATCTTCTACATTAAGTAAAGGTTCAAATACACCGCCATTAGCATCAAATGCAGCGGCATACAAAATAGTGTCTTCTGTTCCATAGAACTCAGCAATCTTTTCTTCTAACTCTTTATGAATGTCTTGAGTACCACAAATGAATCGAACCGAAGACATCCCAAAACCGTGAGTATCCATAGCATCTTTTGCTGCTTGAATAACATCTGGGTGTGACGATAGACCTAAATAATTATTAGCACAAAAATTTAATACAGTTTCACCAGTACTTAACGTGATTTCAGCACCTTGAGGAGAAGTGATTATTCGTTCTTCTTTGAAAAGGCCTTCATCTTTTATATTTTGTAATTCGTTTTGTAAGTGTTTTTGAATGTTTCCGTACATGATAGATTATATTTTTTACAAATTTAAAATTCTTTTATAGTTATTTCATCATTTATATAGACAAGGATTTTTTTAACTACCTGAAAGTTCATTGTTTCTAAAACCGATTGATAGTCGTACAATTGCTCTTGATGTTTAGAGTCTGCAATGCCTGTTTTATAATCTATAATAGTAACGCTATCATGATCAATCACAATTCTATCTGGTCTTATAATTTGACCATTAGCGGTGAGGATCTCTCTTTCATTATATATAGTTAATGAAGGCTTAAAATAGTGTTCTAAAGCGTCATGAGTTATAATGTCGTTAATAATTGGCTTTAAGGTTGACGTTTGTGATTTGGTGATTTCTCCTGACGCCTCAAGTTCATCAAAAGCATATTCAACATCATTTTTAGTTTTTATGCTCGACATAATTAGATGAATCAAATTACCTTTTTCGATTGCTTTTTCTTGAAGGGTATCCCAAAGATAACCAGATCGGGTCACAATATTTAAATTATGAGTTTCTTTTACAGTAGAGATAAATTCTGTTGGTATGATGGTCTTTCGTATGGGTTTTTTTGGTTCAGATGTTCGAATAGAATTCCCAAAATGATACATAAGTTTTGTGTTGATCCATTGGCCAATAGATTTTAAATAATTGATGAATAATCCTGAATAGTGATCTGTTTTTTCATTTCCATTTCTATCAACATCATATTCTGAAATAATATACAGCTGTTCAACAGGTCTAGTTAATGCGACATATAACAAGTTGATACTGTCTAATTCCAATTGAGACCTGTAGTCATTATAAAGTATTTTTCCTGTTTCATTAAAGCCTTCTAAATCTTTATTCATGTTAATGTATAAATTTGAAAACCCTTCAAATTTTTTACTATCAACCGGAAACCAAATTTTAGGGTTAATATCTGCATATATGTTTTGGTTGGCATATGGAAAAATAACTACAGGAAATTCTAAACCCTTAGATTTATGGATGGTCATGATCTGTATAGCATTTTCATTTTGAGGAGAAACAATGCTTAGTTTATTTTTTTTGCGTTCCCAATAGTTCAAAAAGCCCCAAATCCCAGTATTATATTTTAATGCGTAGTCTAGTATTTCGTCTAAGAAAAACTGAATATAGGCATTGGGCTTGGTATGAAGTTTAAATTGTCTAATGATCGTTTCAACGGCTTCATATATAGGCAACTGTATAACATGAGCAATATTAAACTTAATCCCATAAGCAGTAAGATTTTGAAAGAAGGGAAAGAGGTCTTCACTAACAAATTTACTGTAGAAAGTATGTTTATCATCTAGTTCTAGCTTATATTCAGCTAAATAATGAAGTACCTTAATTTTTATCTCATTGTTTTTTGGTTGTGTTATTAAACTCAAAACGTCTATTAAGAAATTGATTTCAGGAGCGTTTTTTAATAACAATGTTTCAGACGAAATAATATCTATTTGTAAGCTGCTCAAATATTCTGCAATAGCGAGACCTTCTTTTTTCTTTCTAACTATAATACAAATATCGTTTCTTTTGAACCCTTGTTTTTCAGCTTTCTCAATAGCATCTATTACAGCTTCGCAATGCATTTGATCTTTATCTTGATCTTTGGTTTCTAAAAATGAAATCTCGATATAACCATTAGAGTCAAATTTCAAATCTTGTTTTGCGCTCTTATACAGTTTTTTGTGTTGTGGATTTGTAAAGGTAAAGTCTGAAATCTGATCAAAAAAAGCATTGTTAAATTCAACTATAGTTTTATAACTTCTATAATTTGCAGGTAAATTTTTTACGGCTTTTTTAACATGAAACGGATTGTCTTCAGAATATAGGCTGATGAATTGTTCTGCGTAACCACCTCTCCATCGATATATTGCTTGCTTAGCATCTCCTACAATCATTGCTGTTCCAGTTTCTCCTTCAAGATTTTCTCCAGAGATTGCATTACTAATTAAAGGAATTAAATTTTCCCATTGCAAAAGTGAAGTGTCTTGAAACTCGTCTATAAAATAATGTTTAAATTTTTCACCTATTCGTTCATATATAAAAGGAGCAGGTTGTTCTTTAATTTCAGAATTTATGATTGAATTAAACTCTGAAATCAGTAACATGTTTTCTTCCGTTTTGATTGTATCCAAAGTTTTACTGATTTCGCTCAATACAGATAATGGAGTCAAGTTTTTTGTGACGTTTTCTAAAAATTTTATTTTAAAAATAGCGTCTTTGGTTTGTTTAAATACATCAGTTAATTGATGGCGTATAGTTTCAATGGCTAAGGTTACATCATCTGAAACCCTTTTTGGTGTTATTGGATTTCCCTCTATAAGATCTTCCTGCCATTTTGCGGTGAATGATACTTTGAAATTCCCTTCAGATAATTTTATGAAATGCTTAGGAATATAACCACTCGAAAAGTCATCATAAGCTATATGGTATTCATCTATTAATTCTAGAACCTTCGTGGCAACCTCTTTGATTTGCTGAACTGTTAATTGGTGTTGCTTGTTTAAATTAACTTTTAAAGTTCTATAATCTTCAAGTGTTTTATCTTTTAACTTATTTATAAATGGAATTTCATTTTCGTTAATCAATAATTCTGAGATCTTATTAAGGTCATACGCAATATCCCAACTACGCTTATCATCAATTTTTTCCATCGCAAAATCCACTAATACTTTAGTGAGTTTTGCATCACTCCCTGCTTTATCAATGAGTTTGTCTACGGCTTGACCTAGAATTATATTTTGATCTAATTCCACTTCAAAATTGAGTGGTAAATCCAAGTCATATGCAAATGTGCGTATGAGCTTATGATTAAATTTATCGATAGTTGAGATATCAAAAGCTGCATAATTATGAACTATAGTTTGTAGCAAGGCCTTTGACTTTTCATGAAGTTGATGAGTTGTAATATTCAATTCATTAGAAATCTCACCAAATAACCCATTATGAGTGGTAAGTATGTCTGGATTAGCAAATGCCTTTAGTGTATCAATGATTCGTTCTTTCATTTCAGCTACAGCTTTGTTTGTAAAGGTTAGAGCCAAAACTGTTTTAAAAAGAAAGAGGTTTTGAGATTTAAATAAAATTTTTAGATAATCTTTTACTAATGTGTAGGTCTTTCCACTTCCAGCAGCTGCGTTATATATCGTAAAAAGAGATTGATTTTGCACGCTTAAAATTATAAAAACTATCTATGAGTTCATAGCTATTTAATATTTTTAATTGCGCTGTTTTATGTGTAAATTTGGTATAATTAAATATTAACATAAAAAACAAAATATTATGGCTTTCGAATTACCGAAATTAAAATATGGGTACGATGCATTAGAACCACACATTGATGCTCGTACAATGGAAATACATCATTCTAAACATCACAATGGGTATACAACTAAATTAAATGCAGCGATAGAAGGTACCAATTTGGAAGGAAAATCTATCGAAAATATACTTGGTAACCTAGACATGAACAATATGGGAGTGAGAAATAATGGAGGAGGGTTCTATAATCATTCTTTATTTTGGGATGTCCTTAATCCAGAAGATAGAGGATATCTTTCAGGAGATTTAAAAGATGCTATAGAAGCAGAGTTTGGTTCAAAAGAGGCTTTTGTAGAGGCGTTTAGCAAAGCAGCTGCTACTCAATTTGGTTCAGGATGGGCATGGTTATGTGTGCACAAGGGAGGAAAAGTTGAGGTTTGCTCTACACCAAATCAAGACAACCCTTTAATGCCTGGTGTAACTTGCGGAGGAACTCCAATCTTAGGCCTTGATGTATGGGAACATGCTTACTATCTGAACTATCAAAACAGAAGACCAGATTATATAGATGCCTTTTTTAAGGTTGTTAATTGGAATGAAGTTGAAAGACGTTATGCAGAAGCTAAATAAATAGTTCAGAATAATTTTTTTAAAAAGAGAGCAAACTCATTTATTTGGGGTTGCTTTTTTTATTAAATAAAAGTTAGAGGTATAAAATGAAAAAAGGTGAACAGACGTTCACCTTTTTTGCCCCAAATCTACCATAAACTTAACCTACTTATGTTATGGTGAAACAAATATATACGGACTTTTACGGAATTGTTAAATTTTTTAGATAAACGACGAATAAATTGGCTTAAACGGGAAAAGCAATGCTGTTTATAATACATATCGGTTAAATAAAGCGTTTTTACGATGAAGTTAAATACGGAAAATAAAAAAAGGTGAACTGATGTTCACCTTTTTTTGCCCCAAATCTACCATGAACTTAACCTACTTATGTTATGGTGATACCAATGTATGTGTTATTTGTTTAATCTTTCGTAAATATTAGACGAAATGCATTTTTATCGGTCAAACAGCACTTTTTTTCGGATAAAGTGTCAAAATAGAGTTGTTTATCTAATACGCTCTTTCTTTGTTTCCTTCATAAAAATTAATAAAAGCCCTGTTAACCACACGATTACCTCCAACTGTTGGATAATTTCCTGTAAAATACCAATCACCTAAATTTTTCGGACATGCTTTATGTAGGTTTTCTATAGGTTGGAAAATAGTCTTTACTTTAGCTTGAACGGTATCATCAGAAATCAATTCAGCAATTTTTTCTGAAATTTCATCAGCAGTAAACTCATTGTAAAGGTCTTTTACAAAGTTTTTTACCTTACTGTCTTTTAACTCTAATTGTGCTTTACACTTCTGGTAAACCTCTTCTATTAAGTGATATTTATTGTTTTCTTTGAGTAGTTCTAACATCGCTCTAAATGCAATAAGGCTTTCTAGATTTGCCATATCTATTCCATAGCAATCTGGATAACGTATTTGAGGAGCAGATGACACAACAACAATTTGTTTAGGACTTAAACGATCCATCATTTTAATAATACTCTTTTTAAGCGTCGTACCTCTTACAATACTATCGTCTATAATAACTAAATTATCTGAAGGTTTTATTACGCCATAGGTGACATCATATACATGAGCAACTAAATCGTCACGACTACTGTCTTCAGTAATAAACGTTCTTAGCTTAACATCTTTAATAGCAATTTTTTCAATACGAGGTCTTTCAGAAAGGATATCTATAACACTATTTGCTGAAAGTTTACCATTGCCATCTAATATAGCTTTGGTTTTTCGCTCATTGAGGTATTCTTCAACAGTTTCTATCATTCCGAAGAATGATGTTTCAGCTGTATTTGGTATATAGGAAAATACAGTATTTTTGGTGTCATTATCTATGGCTTCTAGTACTTTCGGCATTAATAGTTTTCCAAGGTTTTTCCGTTCCTGATAAATTTCAGCGTCACTACCACGAGAAAAATAAATACGCTCGAACGAACATGCCTTTCGCTCTAGAGGTTCTATAATTTGTTCAATAAAAACATCTCCAGATTTCTTAGTTATGATTGCATGACCAGGATCTAATTCCTTTACTTCTTCAAAATTTACATTAAAAACAGTTTGAATTACTGGACGCTCTGAGGCAACAACAACAATTTCATCATCTTGATAATAGTAGGTGGGTCGTATCCCTGCAGGATCACGTAGAACAAATGAATCGCCATGTCCTAATAAACCAGCCATTGCATAACCACCATCCCAATTCTTTGATGCTTTTTTTAATATTTTAGCAACATTTAATCGCTCAGCAATTAATGGAGAGCATTCACTTTTACTGTAGCCTTCCTTTTTTAGTGCTTTGTAAATTTTAGCTACTGCATCATCAAGAAAGTGCCCAATTTTTTCCATTATAGTAATGGTGTCTGCTTTTTCTTTTGGATGCTGTCCTAATTTCACTAAACCATCAAATAACTGATTAACATTGGTCATATTAAAGTTGCCTGCGACAATAAGGTTTCTATGCATCCAATTGTTCTGCCTCAAAAAAGGATGAACACTCTCTACACTGTTTTTTCCAAAAGTACCATAACGTACATGTCCTAAAAGTAATTCACCAACATATGGAATATGTTTTTTTTGAAGTGCGACATCATTTTGATATTCAGGATGTTCAGTTAACTCGTCGTTAATTCGTTGATTAATTTGAGCAAAGATATCTTGGATTGGTTGTTGTGCAATCGAGCGCACACGGCTAATATATCTTTCACCAGGATTAGTATCTAATTTTATACTTGCGAAACCTGCACCATCTTGCCCACGATTATGCTGCTTTTCCATCATAAGATACATTTTATTTACGCCGTAAAATGCACTTCCGTATTTTTCTTTGTAATACTCTAATGGTTTTTTTAATCTTATGAGTGCAATTCCACACTCATGTTTTAAAGCATCGCTCATTGTTGTGTTTTTGTTTTTGAGTGAACCAAAATTAAAGATTTTGGATTTAGTATTAAATAAAAAACGCGCTCATTCGTGAGCGCGTTGGTTTATGATAATTCGATATCGAATTGTGTTATTTGTTTAAATTGTTGTAAGCGCATGTACACTTCGTCTTTTTCTAAATTAATCATGCGTTCAGTACCAAATTTTTCTACGCAAAATGAGGCTAGAGTTGAGCCATAGATAACAGCATTTTTCATGTTTTCAAATGAATAGTCTTCAGTTTTTGCTAAATACCCAGCAAATCCACCAGCAAACGTATCTCCTGCACCTGTTGGGTCAAATACTTCTTCTAAAGGCAAGGCTGGCGCATAGAATACATGATCGTCATGAAATAGCAACGCACCATGTTCTCCTTTTTTGATAACTACATATTTTGGACCCATTTCATGAATTTTTCGAGCAGCAACAACAAGAGAGTATTCTCCAGTTAATTGTCTAGCTTCTTCATCATTGATGGTAATCACATCAATTTTCTTAATCACACTGTGTAAGTCATCGAGCGCACAATCCATCCAAAAGTTCATAGTGTCTAAGATAACTAATTTCGGCTTGACAGTCATTTGGTCTAGTACTCCCATCTGTACCATTGGATGCAAGTTTCCAAGCATAACTACTTCCGCATTTCTATACGATTCTGGTACCACAGGGTTGAAGTCTGCTAGTACATTTAACTCAGTAGCTAACGTATCACGAGAATTCATATCATTATGGTATCGACCACTCCAGAAAAAAGTTTTTCCTTCTTTTACAATTTCAACACCATCAATGTTAATATTTCTACTCGACAATAGATCTAAATAATCTTGAGGGAAATCACCACCAACAACAGAAACTGCAGCAGCATCTATATTAAAATGTGAAGCAGCTAAACCAATAAAAGTTGCTGCACCTCCTAAAATCTTATCAGTTTTGCCAAAGGGTGTTTCAATGGCATCAAAGGCAACCGTACCTACTATTACTAATTTGCTCATAAAGCGTTTTAAAATTTGCTGCAAATATACAGCGATTAATTTCAAACTCAATTTTTTTTTGAGTATTAGAAGCTTTTGTTGCCAACTATTGTATTGTGAAGGTTTTTGAATGTTTTGTAAGGTCCTTTAATAAGTAGTTTATTTACAATCAATGGTGGTAAACTCCCTTCCGGATCTAAAAACAATTGCTGCGTAACCATTGTTTTACCTCCCATATCTTCTAATAACCAATGACCCATTAGTTTTTTTATTCGTATAGTTTTAGACTTATGTGGAATTTCATCTGGAAGGCTTTCTAATGTTAATTTAATGGTTTTTTTATTAATTGGTTCAACAGTTAATAACGTCACAACGTCTCTATCTTTAATTGGCCATGGTAAATCTTTATGTGCATAAAAGACATGTTTGTTATCATCCAGTTCTTTAACATAATAACTTATATTAGACTCACAACCTTCATAATAATTAGGTGCTTCAAGTAGCTCTTCTAGAACATAATTTATATTAGTAGCAATTGTAGTAACGGCTTTATACTCTTTGATGCTTGAATTTGAAGGTTGTCTCGTATAGATTTTTATATTATCGGCTTCCTTTTTAAGGCTCCAATCGTTTTGTGAAAATCCGAAAAAAGACACACAAATAACTACTATGAAGATTAATTTCTTTTGCATAATAAATCAATTTTTAACCTTAGTAGAAGAAAAGTGATTTGAATTACAGAACAGAATTAAGTTTTAAGATTATTTGCGACCAAAATCTGCAGGGATCTCTCCCCAAGCCTTAGTTTCCCATTTGACAATAGTAGTCTTGTAAGTATTATTGTTTAACCAATTTACGGCTCGATCAACGAGTTCAAACAAGGTTTTGTTTTTATCGTTCCGCTCTAATTTAGTATTACAGTTTTTCTTGCGTACCCAACTCATTGCAGTTTTTGAATCTGTATAAATGATACGATCACTGTTTTTTTTCTTTAAAAAAGCAAGTCCATGAACAATAGCTAAAAATTCACCAATGTTATTGGTGCCCTCTTCAAAAGGACCTTGAATAAATAGTTGTTTTTTAGTTTTAGTATCAACACCTCGATATTCCATTTTTCCTGGATTACCAGAAGATGCAGCATCTACAGAAATCGATTTATAGTTAGGTTTTCCAATTTTTTTGAGTTGTGCTTCAGAGAGCTCACTGGTAAATATTTTCTTTTTTCCAATATAGTCTTTATAATTTCCTTTATAAGCTTTTTTAGCAGCTTCGAAAGTGGTAAATGACTTATATTGTGCGCCTTGAAAATCTTTAATTTGAGCTTTGCAATCATCCCAAGAATCAAAAACACCAGTATGGTGACCTTTCCAAACGGTGTAGTATTTCTTCTTTTTTTTACTCATTTAGTAATTGTGCTACAACCTTTGGAAAATGTTCCATCTCTAACTGGTGAATTTTTTCGGCCACATCTTCTGCTGAATCATTTGACGCAACAGTACATTTTGTTTGAAAGATTATTGCACCTTCATCATAATATTCATTTACATAATGAATAGTAATGCCTGTTTCTTTTTCTTTATTCTTAACAACAGCCTCATGAACATATTTACCATACATGCCTTTTCCTCCATACTTAGGCAATAGAGATGGGTGTATATTAATCACTTTATTTGGGAATTCATTTAAGATGTGTTCAGGAAACTTCCATAAAAAACCAGCTAAGATAATTAAATCAGGTTCTGATGCTTTTAAAATATTGAGAACATCCTTTGTGTTTGAGAAAGCTATTTTATTGAAAGACAGCGCGCTAACGTTTAGTTTTTTTGCACGATCTAAAACTTTGGCATGAGGATTGTTAGACAGTATCTGAATAACAGAAGCGTTTTCTCTGTTGTGAAAAAACTTAATTAAATTTTCAGCATTAGTGCCACTTCCGGACGCAAAGATTACAATTCGTTTCATTTACAGACAAGCAGTTATTGTTATTCAGAAACAAAAAAAAGAATAATAATTAACAATTAGAGCGTAAAAGGTAAATTCTTCAAAGTAATTTTTTGTAAATTACAGACACATTTTTAACGTAAAGGTGTGTATTAAAATAAAGTTTTTTATTTTTGCGACTTAATTAAAACTTAAAATTAAAAAATTATGTCAGACATTGCATCAAGAGTAAAAGCGATTATCGTAGACAAATTAGGAGTTGATGAAAACGAAGTTGTAACTGAAGCTAGCTTCACTAACGATTTAGGAGCAGATTCATTAGACACTGTCGAGTTAATCATGGAATTTGAAAAAGAATTTGATATTCAAATCCCAGACGATCAAGCTGAAAATATTGCAACAGTTGGTCAAGCGATCTCTTATATAGAAGAAGCAAAATAATCCAATACCTTTTTATGGAATTAAAGCGAGTAGTAGTAACCGGCTTAGGCGCACTGACACCTATAGGTAATACCAAGGATGAATATTGGGATGGCCTAGTCAATGGGAAGAGTGGTGCTGCACCTGTCACACATTTTGATGCTGAGAAGTTCAAGACACAGTTCGCTTGTGAAGTAAAAAACTTTGAAGTCACTGACTTTATTGATAGGAAATTAGCAAAGCGAATGGATAAGTTTTCGCAGTATGCAATGGTTGCCTCTGATGAAGCAATTGCAGACTCAAAACTAGATTTAGACGCTGTAAACAAATTGAGAGTAGGAGTAATTTGGGGAGCTGGTATTGGTGGTTTAGAAACATTTCAAGAGGAAGTCTTGAATTATGCCGCTGGTGACGGAACGCCCCGTTTTAACCCTTTTTTCATTCCGAAAATGATAGCTGATATTGCACCAGGAAACATATCTATAAAATATGGTTTTATGGGACCTAACTATACCACTGTATCTGCTTGTGCTTCCTCTGCGAATTCAATGATAGATGCATTGAACAATATTCGCTTAGGTCATTGTGATGTAATCATCACTGGTGGAAGTGAAGCTGCAGTTACCATTGCTGGCATGGGAGGTTTCAATGCTATGCATGCTATGAGTACTCGTAATGATGATCCAAAAACTGCTTCAAGACCTTTTGATGCTAACCGAGATGGTTTTGTATTAGGAGAAGGAGCTGGAGCAATTGTTTTAGAAGAGTACGAACATGCTAAAGCTAGAGGCGCTAAAATATATGCTGAGGTAGTAGGCGGAGGATTGTCTTCAGATGCTTACCACATGACAGCACCACATCCAGATGGTATTGGTGTCGTTGCAGTTATGAGGAATTGTTTAGAAAATGCTGGCTTAAATCCTGAAGATGTAGATCACATTAATACTCATGGTACATCCACACCATTAGGTGATGTTGCTGAATTAAAAGCTATATCTGAAGTATTTGGCAGTCATGCTAAAAACATTAATATTAATTCAACAAAATCTATGACTGGTCATTTGTTGGGCGCTGCTGGAGCCATAGAAGCTATAGCTTCGATCATGGCTATGGAGCATGGGATTGTACCACCAACAATTAATCATGAAACCATTGATGAAAACATAGATTCTGAATTAAATTTAACGTTAAATAAAGCTCAGAAAAGAGATATCAAAGTAGCAATGAGTAATACGTTTGGATTTGGCGGTCATAACGCCTGCGTATTATTTAAAAAAATAGACTAAATCCCGAATGAGTATCATTCGTAACATACTAAAAAATTCCCGTTCAAATAAAGACGGGAATTTTTTTTTATTACTCACTAAAATTTTAGGTTATAAGCCCAAAAACAAGGAATTATACATTAAAGCTTTCACTCATCGTTCTATGAATATCAAGGATAAGAAAGGAAATGCTGTTAATTATGAACGACTGGAATTTGTTGGAGACGCCATGTTAAGTGCAGTAATAGCGTCATATTTATTTGAAGAAGTACCACATGGAGACGAAGGCTATTTAACAAAGATGCGATCTAAGGTAGTTAGTAGAGAGCACCTAAATGAATTAGGTAAAGAATTAAATCTTATTGATTTAGTTGAAAGTAAAATTCCTAAATCTAACTTTGGAAATAACATTCACGGTAACCTTTTTGAAGCATTGGTTGGGGCTATTTATTTAGACAAAGGTTATAAATACTGTGAAGCCTTTATCAATAAACGTGTTATTAAGCCTCATGTTGATATAGAAAAATTAGAAGGGCGAGTCATAAGTTATAAAAGCTTATTGATAGAATGGTGTCAGAAAGAAAAGAAAACATTCGATTATAATGTGTATGAAGATACTGGGAATGATGATTTAAAACATTTTTCAGTTAAATTATCAATAGATGAAAAAATCATATCGAAAGCTAGAGCAACATCTAAAAAGAAAGCCGAAGAAAAAGCATCTAAACGCGCATTTTTTGCTTTTCAAAAAGAAATAAGTAAAGCATTTTGAACCAATAATTTAATTCTTTTTTTTAAACACTCTTACTATAACGTTTTCGCTGCAAGATAGCATTAAGATTAATATATTCTTCACATTTAAATAGCCATAATGTGTTATATTTACAACTTGTAGTTGATTAATTATGGCATTACACAAGTTAGTTGTTGACGATTTTTATGACGCTTCCTTTTCGTTATTAGCTATACATTGTAGGTTAGAGGACTATCGATTGGCTTACCTTCTTAATAAACATTTACAACTTAATTTAGAGCGTAAACCTGAAGATCTTGATTACAATTATTTAGCGGCTTCCTTTTCAATTTATGAATGGGAAAATACAAATATGGATACTGCATGGAACCTTGTGGCTAATGTATGTAAAAAGGAAGAAGCTGCATTACAAAGCTCAGGGTCACTATTTGAAAACCAGAATAGTATATTAAAGACATATTACTTGTTGCCTGAATTTAAAAATGTGGATTACTTTATAAAAGTAACCAATGAATACCAGAACTTTAATGAGAAGATGATCCTTAATAAAATTCATTCCATTCCCCAAGTCATAACGACATATAGTATAGATATAGATCAGATTAAATCAAAAGACCATTTAATTTTTAGTTAATGTTACGAAGAAAGAAAACAAAAATAGTAGCTACGCTAGGACCTGCGACGAGTTCTAAAGACGTTCTTAAAGCTATGCTTGAAGAAGGTGCTAATGTATTTAGAATTAATTTTTCACATGCTGATTACGAAGGAGTTAAAGAGCGTGTTAAGATGATAAGAAAACTCAACGAAGAGTTTGGTTACAATGCAGCTATTCTTGCAGATCTTCAAGGACCAAAATTGCGTGTTGGTGTTATGAAGGGGGAAGTTGTTGTTAATGAAGGTGATGAGATTATCTTTGCTACAGGGAAACGATTTGAAGGCACCAAAGAGCGTGTTTACATGACTTATGATAACTTTCCTCAAGATGCTAAGCCTGGCGAACGAATTTTATTAGATGATGGCAAACTAATCTTTGAGGTCGTATCTACTGATAAAAAAGCTGAAGTTAAAGCACGCGTAATTCAAGGTGGACCTCTGCGGTCTAAAAAAGGGGTAAATCTTCCAAACACGAATATTTCACAACCTGCACTAACAGAAAAGGATATTGAAGATGCAATTTTCGCATGTAGTCTTAAGGTTGATTGGATTGCCTTATCGTTTGTTCGTCATGCTGAAGATTTAATGCAGCTTGAAGAATTAATTAAGGAACATAGTGATCATAAAATTCCAATTATTGCAAAAATTGAGAAGCCTGAAGCTGTAGAAAATATTGATAAAATTGTCGCTTATTGTGATGGGCTAATGGTAGCTCGAGGTGATCTAGGTGTTGAAATACCTGCGGAAGAAGTTCCTTTGATTCAGAAGCAGCTTGTATTACGAGCCAAACGCGCTAGAATACCAGTAATTATTGCGACACAAATGATGGAAACAATGATCACCAGTTTAACACCAACAAGAGCCGAAGTTAATGATGTTGCCAATTCTGTTATGGATGGAGCAGACGCAGTGATGTTATCTGGCGAAACCTCTGTAGGGAATTATCCTGTTCAAGTGATTAAACAAATGGCTGGAATTATTAAGAGTGTAGAAGATTCTAATTTAATTCAAGTACCACAGTCACCTCCTCATATTCGTACAAAGCGATACATTACAAAATCTATTTGTTATCATGCAGCAAATATGGCAAATGAGATTAATGCCAAAGCAATTTCCACATTGACCAATAGCGGTTATACCGCATTTCAAATTTCCGCATGGCGTCCTAGTGCTCATATTCTTGTTTTTACTTCTAACAAACGTATCCTAACACAATTGAGCTTGCTTTGGGGTGTTGAAGCTTTTTACTACGATAAGTTTGTAAGTACAGATGAAACGATAGAAGATGTAAACGCAATAGCCTGTAAAAAAGGATATCTAGAAGTAGGTGATATGCTTATTAGCTTGGCAGCAATGCCTATTCAAGAAAAGGGAATGGTTAATACGTTGAGAGTCACTGAAATTACGAGTTGTAGTTTTTAATTTAATATCTTGAATTTTAATATTTTTCAATTGAAATATTAAAACCTGTTTTATAAATCCTACTTGTACCATTATCAAATCTATTGATTTCTTTTTTTAGTTCTTCTAGATTAACATAACCAGAATCTTTTAAACGGATGTTACTTCTTCGACTTGTAAAGTAGAGTGTATTAGTTTCCAAGTTCACATAAGGGCAATATTCCATATATTTTGAATTGATATGTTTACCCAGATTTTTTGCTGGAAGCCATTTTCCATTTTTACGTTGACTTATATATAAATCACCACTCCCTTGACCATCTTTTCTTCTCCAACCACTAAATAGTATAAAGGATTCATCTGGAGCTACAAAAGCATTGAATTCTGCTCCTTTTGTATTTACAGCGCTATCTATAGCTATTGGCTCTGAATACACATTATTCTTCCACTCACTAACAAAAATATCATCTTGACCATTCATATTTTCTTTAATGGTGGTAAAATATAGATTATTAGAGCTTGTAATTGAAGGGAAAAATTCATCAAGATTAGTATTTATAGGCGCGCCGACATTTATTGGTGCTGACCAATTGGAGTTAAAATTTTCACGTTCAACATACCAAATGTCGTAATCTTTTGTAGCAGTACTATCTTTTGAAATGGGTCTGTTAGAAACAAAGAACAATTTTAAACCATCAGGAGATAAAAACGGTTCTAGGTCTGAAAACTTACCTGAAAACTCTACTATTTTTGGTGTTTGCCACTTTTCATCTTCTTTATGAATACTCATGATAACTGAAAGCTCTCTAAAATGACTTTGCAAGGTAAAATAAGCCTCGCTTTCATCATTTGTAATTGTAAAATCTCTAACATTTGATAATTTGGAAAAAAGTTCAGGAGCAAAAGGTTCAACAATTCCTTTATCATAAATGATTTTAGTATCCTTTTCTGGGTTTCTAGTTTTACTACAACTGAAAATAAATAGGCCTAATGTGATAATGATTAACCGTTTCATAATTGCTGATTGTGTTGAAGAGGGTAAATATGAGTCAATATATTACTATTTAAAACTATCATAATCAATAATATAACTTTTTACAGCTAAAAATCGAACTTAAGTTGTACACTCACAGTTTTTTCTTCGGTTTTTAAAGCGTTCTTTTTTGATATTTCAGTGTTTAAGTTGGATAACGAAATGCCTAAAAGTCGTACCGAATTATTCAGTTTTTCTTGGTACAATAAATTTTTAGCTGTTTCAAGTATTATGCTTTTTTCACTAATAAAATAAGGTAAGGTTTTGCTTCGAGTTTGTAGAGTGAAATCACTATACTTTATTTTTAGTGTAATCGTTTTTCCAGCAACCTTACTTTTATTGAGACGTTTAGCTACCTCTTCGGCAATTTGGTCAAGCTTTTCGAGCATAAAGATTTCAGAAGATAAATTTTCACTAAACGTTCGTTCTGCTGCGAGTGATTTTCTAATCCGATTAGGCTTTACCTCACTATTGTGGATACCACGAACGACGTAATAGTAGTAACGACCAGATTTCCCAAAGTTTTCGTCGAGATACTCTAAAGATTTTGCCTTTAAGTCTTTTCCTGTAAAAATCCCTTTTTGATACATTTTTTCAGCAGTTACTTTACCAACACCATAAAATTTCCTAATACTTAAATCTTCTAAAAATGGAATCACTTCTTCTGGGTTTACAGTTTTTTGCCCATTAGGTTTATTGTAGTCGCTCGCAACTTTAGCAATAAATTTATTTATAGAAATACCAGCGGAAGCTGTTAATCCTACTTCATCAAAAATACGTGATCTGATTTCTTGGGCAATTAAACTGGCACTAGGATTCCCTTTTTTGTTTTCTGTAACATCTAAATAGGCTTCATCAAGAGATAAGGGTTCTACCAAATCTGTATAGTCATAAAAGATATGCCTAATTTTTTGTGAGAGTTCTTTATAACGCTCAAAATTGCTTTTAACGAAAATAAGTTCTGGACATAGTTTTATAGCTAAGCGTCCAGCCATGGCACTTTTTACACCATATTTTCGAGCTTCATAACTTGCAGCGCTTATAACACCTCGTTTTCCGCCACCACCAACAGCAATAGGTTTCCCTTTTAATTCAGGGTTATCCATTTGCGCTACAGACGCATAAAAAGCATCCATATCTACATGAATTATTTTTCTTATTGGTAAATCGTCTGGCATGATGTAAATTTAGGCATTAAATGTCTTTTTTCATGATAGAAATAGAGCGTAAATTTTTAGTAACTTCAGAAGGTTTCAAAAATGAATCGTCAAAACAAATGCGAATTACACAAGGGTTTTTAAATACAGATCCAGAGCGAACAGTAAGAGTAAGAGTAATAGGCAATGCAGGTTTTTTGACAGTAAAAGGAAAATCAACCAACAATGGGTTGACACGTTTTGAATGGGAAAAAGAAGTTCATAAGGCTGATGCTGAAACGCTTTTAGAGTTATGTAAAGAAGGTGTAATAGATAAGATAAGATATGAGGTTAAGGTTGGCGATCATATTTTTGAGGTTGATGAATTTTTTGGAGATAATGTAGGCTTGATAATTGCAGAAATTGAATTAGAGAACGAGAACGAGTTATTTTTAAAACCCAAATGGCTTGGAAAAGAGGTTACAGGAAATAGTAAATATTATAATTCGCAATTAACCAAAACCCCATATAAGCTATGGCGTTTTAAATAATCATATTATGAGAATAATCATGTTACTTACATGTGTTGTATTGTTAGCATCTTGTAAAGAAGATAATACAAAAACAACTATTGAACCTAAGTCAGTATCAGAAGAAATGATGCCAAAGGATAGTATTGTTACTATTGAAGATGGTAAAGAAACTCTTGTAAGTAAAGTACTTGAAGAAAAGTCTATAAAAGACATTAAAGCCGAACTTACGTCCAAGGGATTCAAAACCTTTGATTATGTTGATGAGAAAACAAAAGACACCATATTGATGCAGCAGTATTTTATTGCATTTTTAAAACGTGGATTGATTCGTAATCAAAATGAAGAGGAAGCTAATCAACTACAAAATGAGCATTTGGCTCATTTGGCTAAAATGTACGAATTAGGATATGCAGATATTTCTGGTCCTTTTGGTGATGATGGAAACATTAGAGGAATTACGATCTATAACGTTCCAACTTTTGAAATGGCAGATAGTTTAGCCAATGCTGATCCAATGGTAAAAGCAGGTAGGCTTGAAATTGAACTTCATCCATGGTGGGCAGCCAAAGGATTTTCCTTAAGATAAGACCTAAAAAAAGCGACTCTTACTGAGTCGCTTTTTTTAGGTCTTTATAAAAGTAATTAGGCTTTCTTAGCACAACATTCTTTTTTACAGTCGTCTGCACAAGCCATTTTTTTATCATCTTTGGTTTTGCAACACTCCATTTTACAATCTGCCTTACAATTTTTGGTTTCATTAGAAAACGCTTCAACAGTTTTCATGTCTTTTACTTTATACAAATCACCTGCTTTAGCAACAGCTTCTTCAAGAGAGTTTGGTGTTACTTTAGCATCATCATATTCAACCATTGCTAATTGTCTGTCAAAATCTACTTTTGCAGATTTTACACCATCCATTTTAGCAATCTTCTTTTCAATGGTTTTGGCGCATCCCATAGCACAAGTCATGCCTTCAATACCAAATTCGGCTTTAGCATAATTTGCGTTTGGATCTAATGTCTTGGCTTGGTAAGTACTAGACTCAGCTTTCACTTCTGTTTCTATTGTTTTAACCTCTGGCTTTGTTTCGCTTTTACAGGAAATTATTGAGATAGAAATTAGCGCAATTACCAATATATTTTGTAATGTCTTCATGTTTTGTTTTAATAGGATTATGAACAAACATAATAAATAATGATGTTCCTTGTATTAAAATTAACGATTTTTGTGAATTAGTTAAGGAATCTTATGAAAACTGCAAACAGCAAGTGGCTTTATTTACTGATTTTATCCCTAATCTGGGGAAGTTCTTTCATCTTGATCAAAAAATCACTATTAGGTTTAACACCGTATCAATTAGGTGCCTTACGAACAATAATTACAGGTGTTTTTTTATTTGCCGTAGGGTATAATAGTTTAAAAGGAATAGCAAAAAATCAATGGAAATGGATAGTGATTTCTGGATTTCTAGGGTCGTTTTTCCCTGCATTCTTATTTGCTATCGCAGAAACTGAAATTGATAGTGCTGTTGCATCTATTTTAAACTCTTTAGTGCCATTAAATACGATTCTATTAGGCTTTGCTGTTTTCAGAATTGCTTCAACAAAACGCCAAATATTAGGTGTTATTATTGGGTTTGTCGGAACTAGTATTTTAATATTAAAAGGTGCAGAATTAAACCCTGAGCAAAACTATTTATTTGCAGGTTATGTAATTGTTTCTACATTGATGTATGCAGCTAATGTAAATATTATCAAGCGATACTTACAATATGTGAAACCATTAAGTATTGCAACTGGAAATTATGTCGCCATAATAATACCAGCCATAATAATACTTTGGTTTTCAAATTTTTTTAATGTAGAAACATACCAAAATCCAGATTTCAAAATGGCGGTGGTATATGTGGTTATTTTGTCGTTTTTTGGGACCGCACTTGCGAAAGTACTCTTTAATACATTGGTACAAATATCTACGCCTGTATTTGCTTCATCTGTAACCTATTTGATGCCTATTGTTGCTTTGGGTTGGGGAATATTAGATGGAGAATCGTTTAGTTGGACTCAGGCATTAGGAACATTAATTATCTTAGTAGGGGTATATTTATCGCACAAAAGAAAACAATAAAAAACCGAAGTTCAAACTTCGGTTTTTTATTGTAAATATCTTAAACTATTAATTAGTCGAAATCTGCATCAGATACACCTTCGTTTACCTTAATTTCTTTTACGATAAAATCAAAACGGCGTGGACCAAAAGTTTGCCCAATAGTAAATGGAAACTTAACTCCTGCAACTTCTTTATAATTATCATAAAATGTAGTTTGTGATCCAGCTTCACTAGTTTTTACTTGTTTA
Source organism: uncultured Psychroserpens sp. (assembly GCF_947503375.1). Classification (GTDB taxonomy): domain Bacteria; phylum Bacteroidota; class Bacteroidia; order Flavobacteriales; family Flavobacteriaceae; genus Psychroserpens. The sequence continues at coordinate 328,060 of NZ_CANNDQ010000001.1, read as the reverse complement.
ATCTTTAGTCCAGTATCAACACTATAGTAAATTGAAGTTGTCTCATCAACATTAATTTTGTAAGCCTTAACGCCATCTACCATTTCTATTTTTTCTAAAGTAACGCCACCATTTAAGTAGTTTACCTCAGGGAAAGGTGATGATTCTTCTTGTACTGCTTTTATTTGATCTTCAGTCATATCTGTTTTCTGACCAGCTGCAGATGTGTAACCTGAAGCCCCATCAAGAACTTGTTTTTGAGAACCCATAGGTGTATTTACAATCTGTAAATACTGGTTTTTAACCGTTTTCTTCATTTCCAAATTCATCATCATTCCTGGCTGCAACTCAGCTTCAGCGGTCATGTAAACTGAGTTCACTTTATTTAATGTTTCACTTCCACCGATGGCATCTATGTATGCTTGCATGACTTTGGTTGCATCCATATCTGGATCCATTTTAATCTCATACACTGGTTTATCAACAGCGTTAGCATACGTATCATAATACTTAATTGGGAGTCCAGTTTTCTCAAGGTTTTCTATAACTTCACTTCCTTTGCCTACAACGATAACACGAGCGTTCTCAGTTTTAAAATATTTATTTGCAACTCGTTTTACATCATCAGCAGTTACAGCATTTATTTTTTGTAAGTATGTTGTGTAGAAGTTTTTCGGAAGATCGTTTAACTTGATATTCAATGCATAGTTGGCTACTGTTTGAGGGTTTTCTAATCCCATTACAAAATTCCCAACGTATTTCGCTTTAGCCAATTTTAAAGCTTCAGGATCTACGGTTTCTGTTTTAATGCGTTTGATTTCTTTTAGCATTTCAACAACAGAACTATCAGTAACTTCATTTCTTACTTGAGCAGTTGCACTAAATCGAGATGCACCATATCTACTTGCACCTATTCCTGAATATGCACCATAAGTATAACCATGTGTTTCACGAAGGTTTTCGTACAAATAGCCACTGCTTCCACCTCCTAAGATGAAATTAGTGATAAGTGCTGCTTGGTAGTCTGCATCTTTCATCTTTAGATCAACATTGTTTGTTACTCTTATGTCTGATTGAACTGCATTTGGCATGTCAACAAAATTGATTTGAGTGTATTGTGCATTAGGATTTACTTCTGGTATTGAAGTACTAACATCAACAGATTTTTGCCATTCAGCAAAGTGCTTTTCTATTTGTTTTTTTATGGTTTTGAAATCAATATCTCCAACCACAACTAAGTAAGCATTGTTTGGATTAAAGTGTTTTTCATAAAATGCTACGACATCTCCAAAAGTGATATTGTTTACAGTTTCTTCTGTTGTGAATTCTCCAGAAGGATGATTAGCACCATAAGATAATGCTGTACCAACTCTAGATGCTATAGTAGCTACACTTTTCTCATTTACTTTTAGGCCTTCAAGTAATTGATCCTTTTGCTTGTTGAACTCTTCTTCAGTAAGCAAAGGGTTAATGGCTGCATCTGCCATTAATTCTAGAATGCGGTCAGAATATTTGGATAATGATCTGGCAAAAGCACTTTGTGAACCAAAATTTATATTTGCACCTAAGAAATCAACTTCTTCATTAAATTCATCCTTTGGAATACTTGTAGTACCATTTCCTAACATGCTTCCAAGAATACTTTTAATACCTGCCTTTTTGCCTTCTCTTATAGGCTTATTGTCTATAGTTAACGAGTAAGATACTCTAGGTAATTTATTGTTTTCAACAACTAAAACTTTTAAGCCGTTTTTTAATTCAAACTCTCCAGGAACTTCAATTGAGATTTTAGGAGCAGGACCTGGCTTTGGTTGTTTTGATCGATCTAATTGTGCGTTAACACCTATAGACATCAAGAACATTATTACTAATACTGATATATTATATTTCATTTTCATCTTTTTAGTTGTTCGTTTTTTCTTTAGGTAAATACTCTAATTCTACACGTTGGTTTGGATTTAAGTATTTTTTTACTACATCTTGAATTTCTTGACGTGTTATTGATCTGTAGATGTCAATTTGGTTGTTAATCAAATTAATATCGTCATGTAGCATGTAATAAGTAGCTAAAGAACTAGCAATTCCTTGTACGCTTGAGTTTGAGTTTACGAATCTATTTTCGAATTTATTTTGTAGTTTTTGGAAATCTTTTTCAGAAATAAGTTCGTCTTGCATTTTCACTATTTCTTCATCTATTTCAGAAAGTAAGTCTTCTAAAGAAGTATCGCCTAAGGGAAGTCCAAAAACAGCATAAACACTATAATCCATTTGATTGATATTAATTGCACCAGCTTGTAGTGCCATTTTTTTATCATCAACTAATTTTTTATAAAGTTTAGATGACTTACCATCACTTAAATATGCTGATACCATCTCTAGCACATAAGAATCACGTTCTTTAAATCCAGGAGTTCTGTATGCTGCTATAATTGCAGGAATTTGAATATTTGGATCATAAAATTGCGCTTTAACAGTTTCAGTAATAGGCTCTTCTTTTTGGAAATTTCTAACTGGATCTGTTCCTCTTGGAATATCTTCAAAGTATTTTTTAACAAGTGACTTGGCATCTTTGCTATCAATATCACCAGCAACTACTAGTACTGCATTATTCGGGCCATACCATTTTTTGAAGTAGTCTTGAAATTCTTGTAAAGTTGAAGCATCTAAATCTGCCATTTCACCAATATTCTTGTTTTTGTATGGGTGAACCTTAAATAAATTTTCACTCAAAGCGAATAGGAATTGGCCGTAAGGTGAGTTGTCATAACGTAAACGTTTTTCTTCTTTTACAACTTCATTCTGTGTATCAACACCAACTTGGTCAATTACAGGGTGTAGCATACGTTCTGACTCTAACCAAAGCGCTAACTCTAAGTTATTTGATGGAAATACTTCGTAGTAATAGGTTCTATCTAGAGAAGTGTTTGCATTATTGTTTCCGCCGTTGGCAGAAATAATTTTAGAATACTCTCCTTTTCCAATATTCTTCGTTCCTTCAAATAATAGGTGTTCAAAAAAGTGTGCAAAACCTGTACGAGGAGCTTCAGGGCTTCCTCCTAAATCTTTTCCTCCCACATCATACATTACACTAACAGTAATTACTGGAGCAGAGTTGTCTTGATGAAGGATAACATGAAGTCCGTTATCTAAATCAAATTCTTCAAATTCAACTTTTTGTGCAGTAGCTGAAAAGCATATAAACAGCAAAGAAGCTAAAGAAAATAAGCATTTTTTCATTGTGAGTTTGTTTTAAAATTAATTTTATGAGTTGTAAGTCTCAATTTAACTGCAAATGTTACAGTACTTTGCAAAAATAACAAATAGCTATCCGTTTAAGAAGTTGAAATTGTAAAAATAATCTTAAAAAGTGCTATAATAAGTGATTTTTTCACGAACTTTAAGAGAAATCAACTTTTAAATATCGTTTACTATGAACACTTCATTTTCAGTTGCTTTAAAATATGGACTATTCATTACCATCAGTTTAATAGCATATTTCTTAATTTTAAGATTGTTTAACTTACACGAAAACCCTTGGTTGAGATTGTTTAACGGAGTTGCTATGGCTGCAGGAATTTATTATGCTATTAGATATCATAAACTAGTTGTTCAAAACAACTTTGGATACATCAACGGAATTAAGACTGCCCTGCTTACTGGATTTTTGGCTACATTTTTGTTTACTCTATTTATGGCCATATATATGTTTCATCTAGACCAAGCATTTACAGAAAAACTTTTAGGCGAGTGGTTTGATAATTATGAGCAAGGCGCAGGACTTTTAGTATTCATAATTTTAATAGAAGGGCTAGCTTCTTCTGTAGTTTTAGCGCTGGCATTTATGCAGCTCTTCAAGAAAAGTCATAATATTCCTCAAAACACATGAAAAACGTTTGTGAATTAATTAAATAGCAGTATATTTGCACTCATTTTTTTGAATAAATTAATTAATAAAAACGTTACGCTATGTACGCAATTGTAGAGATAGCAGGGCATCAATTTAAAGTTGAGAAAGACCAAAAAGTTTTTGTTAACCGTTTAGCAACTGAAGAAGGTAAGAAAGTTTCTTTCGATAACGTTCTTTTAATTGGTGATGGTGACAAAGTTACTTTAGGCGCCCCAGCTATAGACGGAGCACAAGTTAGTGCAAAAGTCTTAAAGCACCTTAAAGGTGATAAAGTGATAGTTTTCAAAAAGAAAAGAAGAAAAGGTTACCGTGTTAAAAATGGACACAGACAATCTTTATCTGAAATCGTAATTGAAAATATCGTAGCTTCAGGAGCTAAGAAAGTAGTTCCAGCTAAAGCAGAAAAAGCTGCACCAAAGAAAGCTGAGCATAAAGCTTCAGCTCCAAAGACCGAAGCTAAAAAAGCGACTGGGAAAGCTGATGATTTAAAGAAAATCGAAGGAATTGGACCAAAAATCGCATCAACTTTAGTTGAAGCAGGAATTGCGACTTTTGATGATTTAGCAAAAGCAAAACCAGCTCAAATTTCTGAAATCATTGCAGATGTTCGTGGGAATCATGTAACTGATACTTGGCCAAAACAAGCTAAATTAGCTGCTGATGGTAAGTGGGATGAGTTGAAGAAATGGCAAGATGAATTAGATGGTGGAAAAGCATAATTGCAAACCACTTTAAGTATAATAATATAAAACCTTAAGACAATGGCTCATAAAAAAGGAGTAGGTAGTTCTAAAAACGGTAGAGAATCAGAATCGAAACGCCTAGGTGTTAAGATCTTTGGTGGTCAAGCTGCTGTTGCTGGAAACATTATCGTAAGACAAAGAGGTAATACACATCATCCAGGAGAGAATGTGTATGGCGGAAAAGACCACACTTTACATGCTAAGGTTGATGGTGTCGTAAAATTCACTAAGAAGAAAGATGGTAAATCTTTTGTTTCTATTGAGCCTTTTGAAGTTTAATGGAATAATAAATTCTTGAAGAATTACAAATAAAAAACCCATTCTCTATAAGAATGGGTTTTTTATTTGTAATGTTTTATATGATTTTGTCTTATCCTTTAAGGCTTGCTTTAATATATTCGGAATTCATTCTAGCTATATTTTCTAAAGAAATACCCTTTGGACATTCTACTTCACAAGCACCTGTATTTGTACAGTTGCCAAAACCTTCGTCATCCATTTGCTTAACCATATTTAAAACACGATCTGTTGCCTCAACTTTTCCTTGAGGTAATAATGCAAATTGAGATACTTTAGCACCAACAAACAACATAGCACTTGAGTTTTTACATGTTGCAACACAAGCGCCACATCCAATACATGTGGCAGCACTAAATGCATCATCAGCGTCGTGCTTATTTACAGGAATGGCATTAGCATCAATAGTATTTCCTGAAGTATTTACCGAAATAAATCCTCCAGCGTGTTGAATACGGTCAAAAGCACTTCTGTCAACAACAAGATCTTTAATTACAGGAAAGGCTTTAGCTCTAAAAGGTTCGATATAAATAGTATCGCCATCTTTGAACTTCCTCATGTGTAATTGACACGTTGTGATACCTCTGTCTGGGCCATGAGCTTCACCATTGATATATAATGAACACATTCCACATATCCCTTCACGACAATCGTGGTCAAAAGCGACGGGTTCGTCACCTTCATTTATAAGTTGATCGTTAAGTACGTCAAGCATTTCAAGGAAAGACATATCTGGTGATACATCATTAATTTTATAATCAACCATTTTTCCTTTGTCGTTAGCGTTTTTTTGACGCCATATTTTTAACGTTAAGTTCATAGCTTTCCTTTTATTTATAACTTCTTTCTTTAACTTCTATGTTTTCGTAGACCAAATCTTCTTTATGTAAAACTGCATCTTTAGGCTCGCCTTTATACTCCCAAGCCGAAACAAATTGGAATTCTTTGCGACGCATAGCTTCTCCTTCTGGAGTTTGATATTCTTCTCTAAAATGCCCACCAGCAGATTCTTCTCGTAATAAAGCATCTTTAGCAAAGAGCTCACCCAATTCTAAGAAATCTGCAACTCTACTTGCTTTTGCTAGTTCTTCATTGAATTCATCTGCAGTACCTGGAACACGAACCTCTTTCCAAAATTCTGCTCTAAGTTCGGCTATTTCTGTGATAGCAGATTTTAAGTCTTGGGCATTACGAGCCATTCCGCATTTGTTCCACATAATTTTTCCTAAACGTTTGTGGAAATGATCAACAGATTTAGTTCCGTTATTATTGATTAAATGTTCGATATTAGCTCTTACTTCTTTCTCTGCAGTTTCAAACTCTGGAGTATCTGTAGGAATAGGACCCGTTCTAATATCATCTGCTAAATAATCACCTATAGTGTAAGGTAATACAAAATAACCATCGGCTAGACCTTGCATCAAAGCAGATGCTCCAAGACGATTTGCACCATGATCTGAAAAATTAGCTTCACCAATACAGTACAATCCTGGAACTGTGGTTTGTAGATTGTAATCTACCCAAACGCCACCCATTGTATAATGTACAGCAGGATAGATCATCATTGGTGTTTCATATGGATTTTGATCTACAATTTTCTCATACATTTGGAAAAGATTTCCATATTTGGTTTTTACGACTTCTTGGCCTAATTGTTTAACTAATGCCTCATCGTTTTCATCAAGACCTTTAACGTGCGCTTGTTCTTTTCCGTAGCGCATAAAAGCAGAAGCAAAATCAAGGTAAACGGCCTCACCAGTAGCATTAACGCCATAGCCTGCATCACAACGTTCTTTAGCAGCACGTGATGCCACATCACGAGGTACTAAGTTTCCAAAAGCAGGATAACGACGTTCTAAGTAATAATCTCTATCTTCTTCAGCAAGTTGCGTAGGCTTTAGCTTACCAGCACGAATGGCCTCAACATCTTTTTTATGTTTTGGAACCCAAATGCGACCATCATTTCTTAAGGATTCAGACATCAATGTCAATTTAGATTGATGGTCTCCCGAAACTGGGATGCAGGTTGGATGAATTTGAGTATAGCATGGGTTTGCAAAGTAGGCACCACGTTTATGTGCTTTCCATGCTGCTGTAACATTACTTCCCATAGCATTAGTTGATAAGAAGAATACATTTCCATAACCTCCTGTACCGAGTACAACTGCATGAGCTGAATGTCGCTCAATCTCACCAGTTACTAGATTTCTAGTAATGATACCTCTTGCTTTACCATCTACAATGACTACGTCAAGCATTTCGTGGCGATTGTACATTTTTATCTTTCCACGACCAATTTGACGGTTCATTGCCGAATAAGCGCCAAGTAATAGTTGCTGGCCAGTTTGTCCAGCAGCATAGAATGTTCTAGAAACAAGAACACCACCAAATGATCGATTGTCTAATAAGCCGCCATATTCACGCGCAAAAGGAACTCCTTGAGCTACACATTGATCTATAATATTAGCTGAAACTTCGGCTAAGCGATAGACATTAGCTTCTCTTGATCTATAATCACCACCTTTAACTGTATCGTAAAATAATCGATAAGTAGAGTCGCCATCGCCTTGATAGTTTTTTGCTGCATTAATTCCTCCTTGTGCTGCAATAGAATGCGCACGTCTAGGAGAGTCTTGAAAGCAAAACGCTTTTACATTGTAACCTAATTCTGCTAATGTAGCGGCAGCAGAACCTCCTGCAAGACCTGTACCAACTACAATCACGTCAATGAGACGTTTATTAGCTGGATTAACTAAGTTAATAGTGTTTTTATGATTAGTCCATTTATCTGCTAATGGTCCTTTTGGTATTTTAGAATCTAAAGCCATATTCAGCTAATTTTTTAGTGATTAAAATGATGGAATACTGCAATGAAAATGAACCCTAATGGAATTAAGATTGCATAAGCTTTTCCTAAGCCTTTAATCCCTCTTGTATATTTATTATTTGCTCCAACTGATTGAAAAGCAGAATCAAAACCGTGTAATAAATGAAGTGATAAGAATACAAAACCCAGACAATAAAGTGCGACTCTCCATATTGGAACAAACTTATGAACTAATTCTTCATAGTATCTAAAATCGCCATTAGGTAATTGACCAGACATATCTCCTTGAACATATTTGACATTTAATTCTGGAATCCAAAAGTCGATAAAATGTATGATCAAAAACACTAGGATGAATCCACCACTCCAAATCATGTTTCTACTCATCCACGTAGAATTGGCAGCACCATTGTTTTTCGCATAACTAATTTGTCTGGCTTTAGTGTTCTTAATTTCTAAAATAAAACCCATCACAAAATGAAAAACAACTCCAAAAATTAAAACAGGTTGTAATGCAAATTGAACTAATGGATTTGTTCCCATGAAGTGGGATACTTCATTAAAAAGATCTGGACTAAATACAGAAAGGATGTTTATTGCAAAATGTTGTAAAATGAAAAACATAAGGAAGAGTGCCGAAAGTGCCATGGCAAACTTTCTTCCTATCGACGAATTTAAAATTCCGCTCATTATAATTGTAGTTAATTATTTGTTCTACAAAGATAAGGTTCATAGTGCTGTACTACAAATTTTCGCTTTTATTTTGGTTATTTAGAATGGGTTTAATTAGACGCCGTGGGAATGAGTCCGCGAAGTCCCATATCTACAACCTGTTCTCCTGCACCTGGCTCATAAATACCATCGATTATCACTTCAGTCCATTCAAAACTATTATTCACTGAAAAAGACAGTGTAACTGTTATATCTTGAGTCTCGTTTCCTGTTATTGTAAATTCATTTTCGAATTCTCCAGTCACTACACAAGACCCTTGTGGGACTGGTGAGGAAGAAAATAGTGGATTTGGAACAGTCGTAGCTCCTTCAGGTGTTTGCCCTTGTGCATTAAACCCTAAGGCTTCAAAAGACCAAAACCCTTGTAGTTTGTTTGCATTTACTTCAATAGTACTTCCATTGAGGTCAAATGAAGTAATGTAATTATTATAACCTACAAAACTTGCAAGCGTACCAGTATAATCATTGCCGTCATCTGCTCTAAAATTTATAGTGCCTTCTTGATATGCTAATGAAACACGAACCCATTCGTAACTACCACTTTGAACTTCACTTAGAGGAATAGTTAAAAATGTTTCATTATTTCCTGCAAATATTGCGTTTTGGAAATCAATAGCTTGATCACCTCCAAGAGCAGTTTCGTCGCCTTCATAAATAATTTCCCCAGTCCCTAAGACTGTTGTTGCTGTTGGTGCAAATTCAATATAGTTAGCGCTCATTCTAGAAAAAATAGGTGATTGCGCTGCATTACCTACAGGAATCGTTGCTGGTAAACCTATATTATCTAAACGAACTTGAGTAGGGTCAAATTTTAATTTGATGATTAAATTTGGTTCTGAAGCAATTTGACGATCATCATTATCATCACTACAAGAAGATATATATAGCATTAGCAGTGATGCGAGAATTAACGGTACACGTTTCATTGATTTAGAGTTTGCTCATATAACATAAAAAACAGCAACTTATTTTATTTCAAAGCTAGTTTTTTCATTATCAATTTGAACGAAATACTTTCCTTTTGGCAAATAATAGTTTTCGTTACCTGCTTTATTTATAGTAATACTTGAGTTTTCTTTTGATAAAGCTTTTTTATTTTTTTCGTTGAGTGTGAGATCGTAAGTTACGTAATTGAAACCTTTATCTGCATTCACCTTCATTTCGTTAAGGACTGTTTCGTTTTCGGAAAGAATTTTTACGGTCTTTTCTTCTGGAGCATTTGCATAGAATGAAATTTCTATTTCTGGCTCAAAAGTAGTATACCATTGACTCCAAGAACTTCCCCAACGTGATGAATATCTGACATCATCAACTTTAAAAAGTGTAATATCATTTTTTAGTATGCTTGGATTCATCAATTGTAATTCAGTAATATCTGTTTTATAAATACTTCTTCCATGTGTTCCTAAGAGTAAATCTTTAGCTTTAGGTTGTACTACAATATCATGTACAGCTACACTTGGCAATCCCTTACTAAAAACATCCCAAGAGTCTCCTTGATTAAAAGAAACATAAGCGCCATTATCGGTTCCTAAATACAGGATATTTTCATTTTCTGGATCCTCTCTAATTACATTCACAGGAGAATCAGCAATGTTTGAACTGATACTTTTCCATGTCTGCCCATAGTTATCGCTTGTATATACATAAACTTTAAAGTCGTCCCAACGATAACCATTTAGCGCAATATAAACACGTTCTTTTTTATGTTGCGACGCTATAACACGACTCACCCAAAGGTCTTTAGGTAAATTATTTGAAATGTTAGTCCAGCTTCCACCAGCATTTTTAGTCACATGAATTAATCCATCGTCACTTCCGGTATAAATTAGTCCAAACTGAAAAGGTGATTCGCTAATTGAGGTTAATGTTCCGTATGCTACATTTCCTTTTTTCCCACCATTAGTTAAGTCATCACTAATGGGAGTCCAATCATCGCCTTGATTCATAGAACGCATCAGTTTATTTCCGCCTAAATATAGAATATCTTGATTATGAGGTGATAATAAAATAGGGGTTTGCCAATTAAAACGGTAAGGTTTTTCACCTAATTCATGTTTGATGTTAAAAGGAGAGTATTCTTCAGTTTCTCTATTAATTTTGAAATAATTTCCAAATTGATAACCTGTATATACAATATTAGCGTTACGTGAATCTATTTGAATTTGCATACCATCGCCTCCCATAATGCTTTCCCAAGGATACCTTCCGCTTTGATGCCAGCTTTTGTCTTCTTGAGACGTGTGAGCACCAACCCAAACACCGTTATCTTGTAAACCACCATATACGTTGTATGGTTCTTCATTATCTACATTTATAGCATAAAATTGACCTACTGAAGGAGAGTTGTTTTTGATCCAGTTTTCACCATCATCATAAGAAATATTTACACCACCATCGTTTCCATTGATGAGGTGATTAGGGTTTTTTGGGTTGATCCATAAAGCATGATGGTCTGCGTGTACATTTTCGGCACTGATAGATGTGAATGATTTTCCTCCATCTTTTGATTTCACGATTGGCACTCCATAAATATAGATATGATCTGAGTTGTTTGGGGCGACATATATATGACCAAAATAATAACCATAGCTGTAATAGATATCATCAAGATAATAATCATGTGTTTTTTTCCATGTAATTCCTCCATCTGTACTTTTATAAACTTCAGTACCTATTACTGGTGTATCAAACAAAAGCGTGTTGGCGTCTTCAAGATACTCAGCAAGGTCAATTGGTTTTACATTTCCAGCTTTAACCATTTGTTTTACATTCTGAGCATTGTATTTTTCTTGAAACTCATTTATTTTTAAATAGTCGTTAAGCTTCTTATCGTCTAGGTTTAAAAACTGGTCTTTAGACATGGTTTTAAAATCGTCTTTAGTTAGCACATCTGAAGACTCTTGTGTACTTTCAGAAGGTCTTCTAAATTGACTATCATGTACTGCGTAAACGATATTATCATCAAAAACTGCTAGACCAATTCTACCAACACCAGTGCCAGTTGGGAAACCACTGGTTTCAGTTGTAACTTTGGTCCATGTGTTGCCTGCATCTGTGCTTTTGTAGATGTCAGAGTTATTACCACTACCATCAAAATTCCAAGCTTTTCGATCTTTTGTCCAAGAGGATGCAAACATTACGTTAAAGTTGTTTGGATTGACCTGCACATCGATAATTCCACTGTTGTCATCTACAAAAAGTTTTTGTGACCAAGTTCTCCCTCCATTTGTAGTTTTATAAATGCCGCGTTCTTGATTTGGAGAGTATAAATGACCTGTAACACCAACAATGACTTCATCAGAATTACTTGGGTTGATAAGAATTCGCCCAATATGATGTGAGTCTACCAGTCCCATATTTTGCCACGTTTTTCCATTATCAATAGATTTTAAAATTCCTATTCCGGGATAACTAGATCTAGAAGCGTTGTTTTCTCCTGTTCCAACCCAAATGGTTCGGTTTTTCCAATCGACAGCAATATCACCTACATTTTGTGTTGGAGACGTGTCTAGTATTGGTGTGAAAGTTGTTCCATTATTGATAGTATGCCAAACACCTCCTGAAGCATAGCCAACATAAAATTCGGTTGGATTTTCAGGATTAACAGCTAAATCAACAACGCGACCACTCATAATCGATGGACCGATATTTTCAAAAGCAACATGTTTTACAAGAGAAGTTTCTGAAAGTTTCTGTTTTTGATCTACTATTTGAATAATAGCTCCAGAGTGCGAAGTAGTTTGCTGAGCATTTAAAATAAAAACACTTAAAAAAGTAACTAAAGAAAAGAATTTTGAATATGACATTTCTGAATAGATTTTAGTGCCATGAAATTACCATTTTTTTGCATATAATCTACCATTCAAGAATTTGATTTAGAGTTGCCTCTTATTTATAGATTCGAAAAACTGTTTTCTGTAAGTGTTACCTATTGGCAGTTGCTTTTGATCTATCCAAACGGTATCGTTTTCAATTTTATTGATGTGAGTTAAAGCAACAATATAAGATTTATGTATTTGTATAAATTGAGATTTAGGTAATCGACTTGCCAGATGTTTAAGTGTACTGTAAGTTATGATCTGTTCATCCTGCAACTGTACAGAGACATAGTTTTTAAGTCCTTCAATAAACAAAATGTCTTCAACAAAGACTCTATTAAAATTGTGTTTACCATCGGTTTTGATGAATATATAATGTTCTTTGTCATCTTGTTTTTTTGAAGATTTGAATGAGTTAGATTGTGTTTTCATTACCGCTTTATAAAAGCGTTCGAAAGCAATCGGTTTAAGTAAATAATCAAGTGCAGCAACGTCATAACTGTCTAAAGCAAATTCAGAATAGGCTGTAGTAAATATAATTTGTGTTTCAGGTTTTAAGATTTTTGATAATTGAATGCCTGTTATTTGTGGCATTTGTATATCAAGAAAAACTAAATCTATGGTTTCAGATTCTAAATACGCTAGTGCTTCAAGAGGTTTGGTAAATGTTTTTTGAAGCTTTAAAAACGGAACGTCTGCTACAAACCTTTCTAACAATCGTATTGCAGCTGGTTCATCATCAACGATAATACATTTTAACTCGTACATTAAATAGGAATTTTTAGATAAGCAAGATATGAGCTACCTTGCTTTGATGTATTTAACGTATATTTTTTATTGAATAACAGCTCTAAACGCTTTCTTATATTAGTTGTGCCAATACCTTTATCCATATAATTTTCTGATGGATTTATTTCGTTTTCCGTTTGTATTTCTAAAGTATCTTTATTAGCTGTAATTTCAATTTTTGCTGGATTTTCTGGGTCGTTAATAATGCCGTGTTTGCATAAGTTCTCTATAAAATGGATGAGCATTAAAGCAGGGATTTTTTGATTTGCAATAGAACCATTAATAAATAAGCTTACATAAAACGCTTCCTCATAACGTCTTTTATAAAAATAAAGATAGTCTTTGATAAACTCTACTTCTTTCTGTAGAGGCATGTAATTGGTCTTAGCATCATAGGTCACATATCTTAATAAATTAGACAGTTTTAAGATGTCATCAGCAGTTTCAGGTTGTTTGTCATACAAATCAGAATAGAAACCATTTAAAGTATTGAATAAAAAATGTGGGCTTATCTGTGATTTAAGCATAGACATTTGTGCCTCTTGATGTTGAATCTCTAGTTGGTGCATACGTGACTTATTCTCACTAAATCTAAAAAACAAAAACATTAAACTACTAAATAAAATAGGTCTTAATGCATAAAGTGTACTATCTGTTAAATATATAGCTACAATATTGGGTCTATTTAAATTATAATTATGAAACCCGAATAATTTTAAAAGTAATATTTCTTCAAGAAAGAATCGAATAGCCGCAAAACAAAATACCATTATTACGAAAGAGAAAACATACTGAAAAATTTTGTTTGGCTTTAGAAACCTTGGGGCAAAAATGAGATAATTAAGCGTATAAACTGAAAAGTAAGCAATATTATAAGTTGTAAACAAAACAAGAGCTCCAGGCTTAAACCAACGACTCTGTCCTTGATTGAAGATCAAATCATTTGAGTATTGCCAGGTTTGACCTACCAGAATAAGTAATAGCGCAAAAATAATATTGTATTTGAGCTCCTTTGAGAATTGCATTTTACGAAGTTAATAGTATTAATCATATCTGCTTGGTGGATTATATAAACTATTTATTACGTTATACAAAGTAATGGTTTTAAACAACAAACAACTATATAGAGAAAAGCCATTTGTTGGTGGTGTTAAAAACCATGTTCGTCAAATATCAATAAAAGGCGTAAGGTTAATTTATACTATTACAATGAGTTTAATTTAAAATCATTTATCTCATGAAAAAACAGATCTTATTAGTATTGTCGGTGTTTGTAATGACTACATTTTATGCACAAAAGAAGGCGCCAATTTTAGACACAGAACTTTTAAAAACGTATACCTCATATTTTACTATTGATAATAATACCATATCTGGAGAAGGAAAAGAAGTTTTAGGAAGTCTTATCAACGAATCACAATTTATTGTATATGGCGAAACACATGGCTCAGAGCAGACATCTATCATTAATAAGGCTATAATGCCTTTACTGTCTGATGCAGGATTTAATCATTTTGCAATTGAAGTTGGACCGCATTCTGCAAAAAAATTGACAGAACTAACCACTCCTGCTCAACAAACTATTGAAAATCTTAAAGTGTTTAATAGTAAGTATACTGTTGCTCAAGGAGAAGATGTTGCAATTCCTATTCCCTTTTTTTCCAGTGTAAGCGATGCAGAATTTTTAAAGGAAGCACGTTCAAATGGGATGCAACTTTGGGGACTTGATCAAGAATTTTACTTTTCTGCATTCTTCTTAATGGATGAGCTAACAAAGACCACTAAAGGAACTGCAAATCACAAGCAGATTTTAACCCTTCAAAATCAAGCGCAAATGGTGATGTACAAGCATTTCATTGCTGAAGTAACTGGAGAAATAGAAGGTGCTTATAGCCTTATAAAAGAAGAAGATGCAGTTAGAGCTTACTTTGATGCTTTCGATATAAAAAATGAAAAAGCTCAAGCCATTATTAAAGACATGAAAATTAGTTGGGATATCTATATCGATTGGAGAAATGACTCACATGTAGATCGTATTAGTTATATGCGTAATAATTTTATGAAATATTATAATGAAGCGTCAAAAAACGAAAAGTTACCAAAGGTATATATTAAAATAGGAAGTTTACACGCTAAAAAAACATACTCCAATGGTGCATATGACATAGGCGAACTTACCGAATCGTTAGCACAAAAAAATGGAACCAGAGCAACGGCAATCAATTCTTGGCGAGCCTTCACTAAAACTGAAGATGGTACTATTGTCAATAACTTTGAAAAGTATAAAAAAGGTTACAAACGTTATAAAATGTTTTTTCCGCTTGCTAAAAAAGAAGCTTGGGCAATTATTAACCTGAAAGCAATTAGACTAGCTGTTGATCGTAATGAACTTCAATTGCCTAAAACTGGAGACTATCATAAATTAAGGCAGTTAATTTATGGATATGATTATCAACTCATATTACCTGTTGACGAAAAGCCAGTACCAAATAGGAGCTAATTATTTTAAACAAAAAACCACCGATTCAATTTAAGAATAAGTGGTTTTTTGTTTAATTTAAAAAAAGGATTATTCTACAATGAATTTCTTAGTTAATGTCTTATCATTTGCATCAATCCTTATAAAATAAAGACCAGAATTCAAATGTCTAATATCTATTGAGTTGACATTGGAAGATACGCTTAAGTTCACTTTAGAAATTAATCTACCTCTAACATCATACAAAACAGCATTGGTTATGTCAATATTTGAGGCATGTTTGATGTTGAGGATGTCTTTTGCTGGATTAGGAAAAATTGAGATCGAGCTTATCAACTCATCATCGTTAGTACCCAAGGTATCACAGTCATAATCGCCCATAACGGTTTGACCACAAACACTTGAAGACGAACTTCTTGAATAAACATCGTTTCCTGCAGCAGTATCATCATCGTTCAACGCACGACTATTTTGAGAATTTGCAATAGAATAATGCATTACTTGCCCTGGATTGATAACATGAGCTAACTGATGACCATGACCAAGTTCATGTACAGCTACACTTTCAAAGTCTACTTCAAAACCAGTTGCAGTATCTGGGCCAAATTCCCAAGACAAAACAGATAAATCACCTGTAAAATTATCTTCAAATACAATATCTAGCTCTTCAACATACCAGTTTATAGTTGCGCCTCCACACCCAGAATATCTAGAAGTACAACGACCTAGAACACCTGTAGGTAATTCAGCACCATTATCAAATCTCACAATATTAATATTATCATTAGCAATCACATCAGTTGTTGTCACATTACCGATTTCCCAAAAGACATTTGTTTCGCATCGCCATGAGTCAAAAGCTCTTAAGAATGCATCTTTTGCTGCAGTATTAGCATCAAAATCTGTAAACATTTGCCATACGTATCCACCATTTCCGTTTCTATCAATATGTCTGGTTATATAGCTTTCTTCTCCTGATCCAGGATCAAAAATCACATTTAATTCAGAGTAAGATACAGTTAACGATTGGCTTGAGGTTGCAGATCCTCCAGCATCTGGAGTTACTTCTATGTCTCCAGTTCCAGCTCTTGAAGGAACTTCAACTACAATTTGTGTGTCAGACCAACTTATAATTTCACTATCAAGTGCTGTATAATATACAGGAACAAACGTTCCAGAATTTGCAGGACTCTCAGTTTCACCTCCAAAATTGGCATCTCTAAAACCAACAGTTCCTTGTGTGTTACCAAAACCTGTACCATTAATTGTAATAGTTGTATCTGTACCACCTGTTACTGTTATTGGTGTGAAGTTGGTAATTGATATAGCACCTCTATTAAGATTTGTTTCTTGTGGAAGTGTTGTGTTAAACTCTTTTTTAATAACAACTGGAACACTATTTGTAATTTGTTTTATAGAATTATGAAATGAATTTTCAATTCCGTAAACGCTTGTTATTGGGTTTGCTGCAATATTTGCTTTTTGATTATATTTATAAAACCCTTGGCTTGAAGCAAAAGCTTGAAATTTATAAAGCTGAGAAGCTTGAGATGTTAAATGAATAGTATTGTCTTGTAACATGAAAATACCAATATCTCCTTTAGATAAGCTTAAACTTGGTGTTACAATTTCAGCATGTAATCCTACTGTGCCTCCAGGAGTAATAACTTCAACTGTAGTTAAGGTTGGATTGCCTTTAAAGACTTTATAAACTTCAACAGTGTTGGCTGTATAAATGTTGTTTTGATCTGCATCCCAAAACGATTCTTTTGAGATAACTTTTCCTTCGATAATTTGGGTTGAAGATTGTACTTGCGTTGTTAATGGCACTTCATAGATAAGTTCTTGTGCTTGTGGTTTTTGTGCTATAAGTAAAGCACATGCAATTAAAGTTAAAATACCTTTTAAGGTCGTTTTTTTCATAATAGTTGATTTAGGGTAAAAGTTGAATTTATTGTATTTCAACGGTCAAATATAGTAATTTGTCGATAAAAAAGAATTTTTATTTAATCTATTTACCTTTAGTGTTTATAAATTGATTTTCAAAAAACCAAATGAGTAGATCGAAGATACATTTTGAAAAGTACTTAAGAAGTGTTGTAAATGGTAAATGTATTGAACAAGAGTTGATAGAGATTTTAAATTCATTTGAGTCTGTTCAATTAAGCAGAAATGCGTTCTTTGTGCAAGAAGGAATGGTTTGCTCTTACTTCTGTTTTGTAGAAAGTGGAGTGTTGCAGCACTCTATAACCATTTCAGGAGAAGAAAAGACAACATATTTAGCTTTAAAAAATACATGTACATCTGCACTCAAGAGTTTTAAGAATTGTTCACCTTCTCGAAAAAATATTAAGGCGATAAGCAAGTGTGATTTATGGGTTATTAAACAAAAAAAGTTTAAACAATTATTAAAAAGCAACAAAACCTTCAAAAGGTTTTATTATAATCTGATTGAAAATCAAATCTTTCTTATAGATGATTACCGTATTGACTTACTCACATTATCACCAGAAGAGCGTTATAAAAAGCTATTGAACAACGAACCTAAATTATTAAAAGAGGTGCCACTACATTATCTAGCCTCATTTTTGGGTATTTCTTCAAGGCACATGAGTCGTATTCGTAAAAATGTAAATTAACGCCATTTGGCTGGTTAAATCCGTTTTTCTTTAATTATTTTTGAAGGTATCCAGATGTTTAAAAATAATTAATATGAAATATCACAAAATCAACCAAGATCTATTTGTTAAAAATCGCAAGAACTTCATGTCTAAAATGAAGCCTCATAGTTTAGCGGTGTTTAACTCTAATGATATATACCCAATAAGCGCAGATAGTACGATGCCTTTTGAACAACATCGCGATATTTTTTATTTGAGTGGAGTAGATCAAGAAGAGAGTGTTTTGGTATTATTTCCAGATTGTCCTAAGGCTCAACATCGAGAGATTTTATTTTTAAAAGAAACAAATGAGCACATTGCTATTTGGGAAGGCGAAAAACTAACCAAAGCCACTGCCTTTGAAACGTCAGGTATAAAAACAGTTTACTGGTTACAAGACCTAGAAAAGATCATGTTTGAATTAATGACTCAATGTGATACCATTTACATCAATACAAATGAACACTACAGAGCCAATGTTGAAACGGAAACACGAGAAGACCGATTCACCAAGTGGCTCAAAGATAAACATCTAGCGCACGGTGTTGCCAAGAGCAACCCAATTTTACAGCGTTTGCGTTCTGTTAAAGATCCAATAGAATTAGAGTTGATGCAAAAAGCTTGCGACATTACCGAAAAAGGATTCCGACGTATTTTAAGTTTTGTGAAACCTGATGTTTGGGAGTTTAATATTGAAGCAGAATTTATGCATGAATTCTTAAATAACCGATCTAAAGGATTTGCTTACACACCTATTGTTGCATCAGGTAGCAATGCCAATGTACTTCATTATATAGAAAACAATCAACAGTGTAAAGCCGGAGAGTTAATATTATTAGATGTAGGCGCAGAATATGCAAATTACTCAAGCGATATGAGTAGAACCATACCAGTGTCTGGACGCTTTACAGATCGTCAAAAAGCTGTTTACAATGCTGTTAATCGAGTAAAAGATGAGGCTACAAAAATGCTAATTCCTGGAACTATTTGGGCAGATTATCACGTTGAGGTTGGTAAAATAATGACTTCAGAGTTATTAGGATTAGGTTTACTGGATAAGGCTGATGTTCAAAATGAAAATAAAGATTGGCCTGCCTACAAAAAATATTTTATGCATGGAACAAGTCATAATATTGGATTAGACACGCATGATTATGGTATTTTAACAGAACCAATGCAGGCTAATATGGTATTTACGGTTGAACCTGGTATTTACATTCCTGACGAAGGTTTTGGAATTCGTTTAGAAGACGATGTTGTGATTCAAGAGAATGGTGAACCATTCAATTTGATGAGAAATATTCCAATCGAAGCAAATGAGATTGAAAATTTGATGAATTCTTAATTCAAATCGTTAACGTATCATCTGAAGCACTTTTACCTCGAGGAATGAATTGACCTTTGATTTCGATCGTGTTATTGTCAAAAGATTTGATTTTGGTTTTATTCACAACATAAGATTTATGTACTCTAATAAATTCTGGAGGCAAATTCTCTAAAGCTGTCTTTATAGACCCATAAGCTGTAATTTTGCTGGCATCACCTAAATTGTATGTGGTATAATTTCCTTTACCTTCTATGAATAGAATATCATTGATATTTACTTTATGAATACGTCTATCTGCCTTAATTTTAATGTAAGATGCTTGTGAGGCTTCATTCTTTTCTTTTTCTATCGTATACAACTGAAAAATCTTTATACTCAGTACAAAAAACACCGTAGTATTAATTAAAATGGAAGCTCTGAAAATCATTTTTAAGCTAAATAATCCTTCTTCGGGGTTTGCATTCAAAAGATTTTCATAGAAAAAATGAATAAAAAACCTTTGGCATACTGAAGCGATAATAATCAAACCTAAATAAGAAAATATAAACTTAGAATAACGCTTTTTAAGTAAGAAGTTAGGTAGTAAATAGTACAATGTTATATATACAGCCATGATTCGCATAGGCAATAGAATAAACTCTAAAAAAAACGAATTTAAAAGCTTTTGACCTGAAGACCATATGAGACTGAAAGCCACATAATAGATTACCCAAAATGCAACATGAGTTGCAATTTTCGAGTTAAAAATGTGAAATTTTTTATTGAACATTAATACAGCTGTTGATACATGTCATATTAATAACACGTTTTGAATAATAAGTAGCCAATTTGAGATAAATTGCTATAAAAGTAAAAGTAAGCAATCTAACTTTAAATCAAATTTTAATCAATGTTAGTTATGCTTTACAAATTAGTTTCAATTCTAATTACCATGTTTTTTTTGGCTATAATAGTTAATTCAGCGCATGCTCAAAAACTTTCACGTAGAGCAACTTGGCAAGCTGAAATTTCTGGACCAAGTAAAATGCAACCTGGCGCAAAAATCATTTCAATAGAACCAAGTAGCCCTTTAAACGAAGCAGGATTAAAACCTAATGATATTATCCTTAAAGTTGATTCAGTCTTAGTGAAAGATGATGAAACCTGGACAGAGATCTCTTATGGTATTAGAGCAAGTCAACCTGTTAAAATAGAAGTGTTAAGAGCTCAAAAAGCGATTGATTTTAATGTGTTATTAAACCCAATACCAATTGAAAGGCACAATAATATAGATACATTTTATGAAGAAGTAACAAATAGCTATGGTATTACACAACGCGTTATAATCACAAAACCAAAAAAAGAAGGAAAGCAACCAGCCATTATCCTTATTGGAGGATTGAGTTGTTCTAGTATTGAGATTAATCCAAATAGAAAAAGTAACTGGACTAGAGTGATAAATGACCTCGTTGAAACATCTAATATGGTTGTCATGCGAATTGAAAAACCAGGTGTAGGTGATAGTGGAGGAGATTGTTCTAAGAGTGATTTTTTAACGGATATTTCCGGTTTTAAAGCAGCAGTACAACTACTAAAGACATTACCTTATGTAGATGATTCTAAGATTGTAGTTTACGGGGCAAGTATGGGAAGCGCAATAGCACCATTACTAGCTAATGAATTTGACCTAGCTGGTATAATATCTGACGGAACATTTTTTAAAACGTGGTTTGAACACATGCTTGAAATAGAAAGAAGAATACGGCAAATGCGTGGTGATTCAGAATCTGAGATTGTTGAAAAGATGAATAATTACTACATTCCATTATATTATGGTATGCTCATCCAAAAGAAAACATACCAAGAAGTTGTTGATGTATATCCAGCACTTAAAAGGTATAATTATCATAGCGCACAACATATGTATGGAAGACCAGTTGCTTATTATCACCAATTACAAGAGTTTGATTTAGCAGGAGAATGGGAAAAGGTAAAAGTGCCTGTTCGAATTATGCGAGGCACCAATGATTGGATCATGTCGTCATATGATAATAAAATGATTATAGATGTTTTAAAGCGGAATAATCATACAGATCATATTCTATACGAATATTCTGGCCTTGATCATTGGAATACAATACATGAGAGTGCTAAAAATTCTTTTGAAGGAAAACCAGGAAAATGGGAAGATAACATTAGCATGCAAATTATTAAATGGGCTCAAGAGATTGTAGGCTTATATTAAAAAAAAGCGAGTTTTCTTAATTAAAAGAACGCTCGCTTTTTAACAATCAATAAAAAACTACTTCACTATCAAGGTGTATTCTGGTGTTGGATTCATTGGACAGAAATACACATATTCTCCTTTGTCTAAAGTGACTTCATTTGAAGATTCTGTGTTTCCTGTAGCTACTACTTTAGTAACATATGCTGCTTTAATATGGTTTGCAGCATCTGTTTTTCCTTTTGGCGCTAATACAAACCCTACATCATGTCCAACAGCATTGTTTGAGATTTCAAATACATAAGTGCCTTCACTAAGGGTTATAGCTTTTTGCGTGAATTCACCTTTAGTCTGTTCTAGAGAAACCGTTTTCACTTCAGTCTTCATCATTTTGTCTTGAGCAGTAGTTGTTAGTGTAAATGCTACTAAAAATAATCCTACGAATAAATTTTTCATGATTTTCATTTTTATATGGTTTATAATATTCTTGTTTAATTTGCGGTTACTGTAAATTTTCCTGCTTCTACATTTGGGAAATCAACTTCCGTTTCAGCAATATGATTAACATAATTGGTTAAAGTATTAGAGACAACATTTAGTATAATTTCTAAAATATCACCATCGTCATATCCAGCGTCTTTTACTTTTTGAATCACTTCAGATGAAACTTGCCCTCTATCCTTTGTGACTGCTTGTGCAAATTGTAAGCCTGCTTGAATTTTAGCATCACTAGCAATGCCTTGACGACTTTGTTCAGTTTGTTCTTCAGTTAAGCCATTCATTTTTCCAATAGCTGTGTGAGCAGATAAGCAGTAGTTACACGCATTTTCTTCTGCTATAGCTAAAGCCAATTGCTCTCTAAATTTGTTGCTAAAATTTCCACTAGCGGTTAATTCACCTAAGCTTAAATAGGTTTTTAGTGTTGCTGGTGAGTTGCCAAATACTTTAATAAGGTTTGGAATAAATCCTAATTTATTTTGAACAGCGTTAAATAATTCTTTTGAAGTTCCTGTTGTCGTTTCTGGGTTTAATGTTTCAATTCTTGTATTCATAATTTTTAAATTTTGTTTGTTATTGTTTATTTGATTTTACATTCGTTTAATTCTGTCGTTTGTAGAGGTTCATCATATTCTTGAAATCCCCAACAGTTTGGACATGTGTTTTTTTCTGTTGTCATAATCACGTTGTTTTTAATTACAATGCAAATATGCGACAGCTAGTGAAGCGAAAAAATGGACAAAAGTTCTTAATACTTGGACAAGCTAGTTTTTATAGTCTTTTTTGTATTGAAGAGGTGATTTTAAAACTGCTTTTTTAAAGAATCTTGTAAAATATGCAGAATCATTAAACCCTAGATTGAAGGCAATATGCTTTACAGATTCATTCGAATAGACCAATTGGCGTTTTGCTTCTAGAACAATTCTGTTTTTTATGAAATCACTAGGTGTTTGTGTCCCTATTTTTTGAAAGTGTTTGGTCAAGGATTTAGGAGATAATCCCAACCTGTTGGCATAATCTGTGACAGAATGTAATGTTTTGAAATTTTGTTCTACGAGTACACTAAAATCTTTAAAGAGTTTTGTTTCGGTATCGTCTTTAATAACATGGAGCTCTTTTTTAACACGAACAGCATGAATGATAAATTGTTTTAAATAGGCTTGAAGCATATCATACTGAGCAGCTTCATTAGATTTAAACTCTTCAATTAAACCTTCAAGGATAACATTAAGTTTTTTTGTGTCATTTACAGAAGGGGTAACTAATGGTGTTTCATATACATTATTAAATAATACACCATTGCATGCAACTTCCTTATCGTGGGTTTGTATGCAGTAAAAATCTCGAATAAAAGTTAATTTGTAGGCTTCATTAACAGCTTCAGATGCTACAGAGAATACTTGTCCTGGCGATAAAAAAAACAGTACGTTATCTTTAAAGGTGTAACTTTCGAAATCAATATTGTAGATGCCTTTTCCTTTTTTTATCCAATAAATGTTATAGGCATCAAGTTGTTCGGGTTTATTAAACACACAAGCTTTTTCAAATTCTACGATGCTTAGAGAGAATAAATCTTTGTAGGAATAGGATAAAATATCTTGTACTGCCATTCAATAAAATCAATTGGATGTAACTTTAGTCGTAAAAGTTTTAAAATTTAACACCAAAAATGTAATTAAAGCAGGAAATACCCATCCCAAACTATATTTAGCTAAAGGAATATACTCAATAAAAGTATTCAATTCTTCTGAAGGGCTAATGAAACCGATAACATCAGGAATACTAAAAATAAAAGTGATCGTAACAATTGCTCTAAAAACAAATACACTAGCATATTTATCTTGAAGAACGTTAAGTAGAATCAAAACTATGGTTATTGGATATATAAATAGTAATACTGGAACTGCGATAACAATTATAGAATGAAAATCCAGTTGTCCAACAACAACACCAAAGATACAGGCTATTATAGCAGTTATAGTATATATAACCTGTGAGTTATTTAGTAACCCTTTAAAATAATCAGCTGTTCCAGCAATAATACCTACAGCTGTAGTAAAACATGCTAAAGAGATTAGAATACTTAAAATCGAATTTCCAAAATCACCTAAAGCATTACCACTAATTGCTCTAAGTAGATTGGCACGTTTCATATCACTACTTAAATTTTCGTCTATATTAATTTCAGAACCATAATAAGCACCTACCGAAATTAGCCCTGCATAAATAATGAAAAGACCCAATCCAGCAACGAATCCAGATTTAATGATCCATTCTTTTTTGACTTCAAAACTGGCATTGCTTTTTAGGTTGATCGAAATGATGATTACAGCACCAACGACTACAGCACCTATAGCATCAAAGGTTTGATAGCCCTCTAGTATACCATTGACTAATGGTGTTTCAAATTGTGATGTACTTGTGATCAATTCCGAAGAAAGCAACCCAATACCAATAACCATTAATAGCATAATAACAATTAGAGGTGTTAAGAACTTACCTATAAAACTTAATAGTTTTGATCGGTTAAGTACAAAGACCAAGACCAATGAAAAATAGATAGCGCTAGTGATTAACGGACGAGATCCAAAAATTGGATGTATAGCAATTTCATGAGTTGCTGCTGCAGTTCTTGGAGATGGAATAGTTATAGCAATAATATATATGATGATACAATATAATAAGCTAAAATGATGCGATACTTTTTTTCCAAAGTCGTATAACGTGCCTTGTAATTTGGCATGAGCTAGAATACCAATAATTGGAATTACTACAGCGGTAATCATAAAACCAATAGTAACCCAAAACCATTCGTTTCCTGCATTGTATCCCAAAAGTGGTGGTAACAGTAAATTTCCAGCACCAAAAAACAAAGAGAATAATGCAAATCCTGTGATAAATATATCTTTACTTTTGTTCAATATTTTCGTTTTTTAAACGATTAGTTATTTAATTATGGAAACAACTAAAGCTTATCTTTGCCGAATATAAGTTAAAATGATTTTAGAATATAAAAGCAATCCTATTTTTTATTCAGATGTAGGCAGTGGTCAACCGGTAATTTTATTGCATGGTTTTCTGGAGAATAGTTCAATGTGGGAAAACCACATTCCTGTATGGTCAAAACGAAATCGAATAATTTCAATTGATTTACTAGGTCATGGACAAACAGATTGCATTGGATATATTCACACAATGGAAGACATGGCCGAAGCGGTGTATACAGTTATTAAACATCTAAAAATCAACAATGCAACTTTTATAGGGCATTCAATGGGTGGCTATGTAGCATTGGCTCTAGCAGAACAGTATCCAACGCTTTTTAAAGGTATTTGTTTAATGAATTCTACTTTTGAATCTGATAGTGTAGAGCGAAAGACCATACGAAAGCGAGCTATTGTTATGGCTAAAGAAAATTATGAAGGCTTAGTACGAATGTCATTTGCAAATTTATTTGCGCCATCAAGTAGAATAAGATTTAAGTTGGAGTATGAACAAGCTTTGCAACAGGCTTTAAAGACACCAGTTCAAGGTTATATTGCGGCGCAAGAGGGAATGCAGCTTAGGCCAAATAGGTTTCATACGCTCAAAAGCTTAGAATGTAAAAAACTATTAATTATTGGAAAAAAAGATACGCTTATTGATGGTGAGAAATTGGTTTCTAAAACAGATGATTCAGATATAGAATTTGTTGAATTTTCTGAAGGACATATGAGTCATATTGAAAATATGAAAGAATTAACCTACAAAATAAATCATTTTATCGAATAATAATACGTTTTAACGTAAAATAAAGATTATTTTTTCTATGTTAGTTGTCCCCAAATTAAACAACCATGAAAAATTCTACAAATGCTTCAGCTACATCAAAGTTTTATTGTGATCTTTTTGGGCACAATTACGAAATAACAAAAAAGGTTACTTCTCACGTAAAAGAGTACACCTGTAAGTGTTGTAAGCGTCAATTGACCACCAACAGCAATGGCAAACTTACAGAGTTAACTCCAAAATTCCAGGAGATTAACACCATTTTAGAGAAAATTTATACACGTCGTATGATGCGTTTAAAGAAGAAAACGCTCAGTTCATCGATATATTAGGGCAAAAACTGCAGTTATCTCTTGGTTTTCAATATATTTAGAGTAATCCTCTAATATAATAACTAAATATAACTGTAAGGTGAAAAGTATATACTGCTCATTTTTTGGACATCAATACGAAGTCTCTAAAAAAATCACGTATCACGTTAAAGAGTATAAGTGTAGTCATTGCAATGCTCAAATGACCACTAATGGAAATGGTAAATTAACTCCTCTAACACCAAAGTACAAAGAAATAAATTCTGTCTTAGAACGCATTCATTATCGAAGAACATCTAGAATAAAGCAAGAAGAAACGATTCGTTCTACTGAAGAGGCTCTTTTAAACTTTACGCCTCATTTTTAATAGCATTCCATCCTTTTGCAATAATGGGTACAGCTTGTTCTCCTCTAGTAATGAGATGCATGCCTCTATTTTTTTCTGTAATATAACCAATAACAGTTAAATTTGGATTTGCTTTGATTTTTGGATAATCTTCCTGAGATATTGTCATTAACAATTCATAATCTTCACCTCCATTCAAAGCTATTGTAGTACTATCGATATTAAATTCTTCACAGGTAGAGATCACTTGAGGGTCTAACGGAATCTTATTTTCATACAATTCAACACCCACATCACTTTGTTTGCAGATATGAATAATCTCTGATGATAGACCATCACTTATGTCTATCATTGAAGTTGGTTTTACTTGTAAATCTTTAAGTAATTCGATGATGTCTTTCCTAGCTTCAGGTTTTAATTGACGCTCAATGATGTATGTGTAAGGCTCCAGATCTGGTTGGTTTTGTGGGTTTACTTTGAAGACTTCTTTTTCACGTTCCATAACTTGCAACCCCATATAAGCACCACCAATATCTCCACTAACCACAACTAAATCATTAGGTTTGGCTCCAGATCGTAATACAAGATCTTCTTTGTTAGCCTCTCCAATGGCTGTAACAGAAATTATAAGGCCTGTGGTTGAAGAGGTCGTGTCTCCTCCTACCACATCAACATTATAAATTTTTGCAGCTGTGGCTACACCAGCATACAAATCTTCTAAAGCCTCTAAAGGGAAACGATTGGAAACTGCAATTGAAACGGTTATCTGAGTTGCATAAGCATTCATAGCATAAACGTCAGATAAATTAACAATTACAGCTTTGTAGCCAAGATGTTTTAAAGGCGCATAACTTAAATCAAAATGAATATTTTCGATCAATAAATCTGTAGTAACAACAATTTGCTTTGATTTAAAATCTAGTATTGCAGCATCATCACCAATCCCTTTAATAGTAGATTTTTGCTTAATGTCAAACTGTCTAGTAAGATGTTCAATAAGTCCAAATTCACCTAACTTTTCTAAATCGGTATACTGTGGGTTTTTGTCTTCAATCATATTGCAAAAATAGGTATGTTTTTTTAAGATAGAATATTGTTTTTTCATTTTAAGTCAATCTCAAAGTGTTTTTGTGTGCATTTTATCGAAAAAATGAGGAAATAAAGTAAACTATAATACGAAAATATTAAATTGTCAATCCCAATTTTTATAACCTACTTATGCAAACTGATAACAGTAATGACTTATCGTGTTCTGTAGTTGGACACAATTTGTACGCTCCAAAGAAAAGAGATAGTATTGTAAGTAACTTAATTTGTAAAACTTGTCACAGCAATATTACAGCAAATGCTACTGCTGATTTTGAATCTATGCCCTCAGCATTCAAAAATAAAGAGGTTAATTTCCTTTTACGTCAACTTTTTTTGTTAAACGCAAAACAATCAAGACTTCAATTTTCTTAGTAGTGCAGTAGTTGTATTTATCTGAAAACTATTCTGTACCGTCCATAAAGAAACCTTATATAATCATTTGCTAATATAATGTTAGGAAATGTGTATAAACCCTACTTATATCTTATATTTGCAATCTATTTAGATAAAATCTATATAAGACATGATTAAAGTATCAGAAACAGCAAAAAAGAAAGTTGCAGAGCTGATGGGAGAAGATGGCTTCGACATTAGTACGCACTTTATCCGAGTTGGTGTAAAAAGTGGAGGTTGCTCAGGTCTATCATACGATTTAAAATTTGACAAATCACAACAAGAAGACGATAAGGTTTTTGAAGACAACGGAGTAAAGATTATCGTTGACAAAAAAAGCTTTTTGTATCTAATTGGAACAACACTAGAGTATTCGGGAGGATTAAATGGAGCTGGATTTGTATTTAACAACCCTAATGCCAATCGTACATGTGGTTGTGGCGAGAGTTTTTCACTATAAAGACAACTTATGAGTAAATATACTGAAGACGATTTAAGAGAAGAATTAAAAACCAAAGAATACGAATATGGTTTTTATACAGATATAGAATCTGAAACATTCCCCAATGGTTTAAATGAAGAAATAGTAATTGCAATTTCTAAAAAGAAAGAAGAACCTGAATGGATGACGGCTTGGCGTCTAGAATCGTTTAAAGTTTGGAAAGAAATGACAGAGCCTGAATGGGCTAATGTACACTATAAAAAGCCAGATTTTCAAGCGATATCTTACTATTCTGCACCTAATAGTAAGCCCAAATATGACAGTCTAGATGAGGTTGATCCTGAACTACTGGCAACGTTTGATAAATTAGGGATTTCATTAGATGAACAGAAAAAGCTAGCTGGTGTGGCAATGGATGTCGTTGTAGATTCAGTGTCTGTAGCTACAACATTTAAAAAGACTCTAGCAGAAAAGGGCATTATTTTTTGCTCAATTAGCGAAGCAATTAAAGAACATCCAGAATTAGTTAAAAAGTACATAGGGACAGTAGTGCCACAAAAAGATAATTTTTATGCAGCCTTGAATTCCGCAGTATTTAGTGATGGAAGTTTTTGCTATATTCCTAAAGGAGTGCGTTGCCCGATGGAGCTTTCCACCTATTTTAGAATCAATCAAGCAGGAACAGGGCAATTTGAAAGAACTCTTGTCATTGCAGATGAAGGAAGTTATGTAAGCTATTTAGAAGGCTGTACCGCGCCAAGTCGTGATGAGAATCAACTTCATGCTGCTGTAGTAGAACTCATTGCATTAGATGACGCCGAAATTAAATACAGTACAGTACAAAATTGGTATCCAGGAAATGCAGAAGGTAAAGGTGGTGTTTATAATTTTGTAACTAAAAGAGGATTATGTGAGAATAACGCTAAAATCTCATGGACTCAGGTTGAAACAGGTAGCGCCGTAACATGGAAATATCCTTCTTGTATTTTGAAAGGTGATTATTCGGTAGGTGAGTTTTATTCAATTGCTGTAACTAATAATTTTCAGCAAGCCGATACTGGAACTAAGATGATTCATCTAGGTAAAAACACAAGGTCAACAATTATATCTAAAGGGATTTCTGCTGGTAAATCTCAAAACTCTTACAGAGGATTGGTGCAAATTAGCTCTAGAGCAGATAATGCGCGTAACTTCTCACAGTGCGATAGTTTATTGATGGGTAATGAATGTGGAGCACATACATTTCCGTACATAGAAGCAAAAAACAAATCTGCACAGATTGAACACGAAGCTACCACCAGTAAAATTGGAGAAGATCAGATTTTCTACTGTAACCAAAGAGGAATAGACACTGAAAAGGCAATTGCTTTAATTGTAAATGGTTTCAGTAAAGAAGTATTAAACAAATTACCAATGGAGTTTGCTGTTGAAGCTCAAAAACTTTTAGAGATTTCATTAGAAGGGTCTGTGGGTTAAAATTTAAGTAAATAATAAAAATTAAAACGAGTGAAAAATTTATTTGTATTCTTTTTAGTTACAACGTTTCTTTTTGGTTGTAAAAATGAGCCAAAAGCCGAAGACGAATCAAATTCTGAAACTGATAAAGTTGAAGACGCAAATGGTAAAACGGCTAAACAAAATGATGGTTTAACATTAATGTCTGGTGAGTTTATTCATTATGCTGATGCAGCAGTTTTAAAAAGTAATAATACTATTTATGGTATTGTTACAAACGAAAAGATGAATGAATTGGTAGACTTATCTAAGCCCTATAAAGATAACCCCACAGATGACGTTAAGGTACAAATTAGAGGAAAACTTATACCTAAGCCTGAGAACGAAGAAGGTTGGCCGTATCAAATAGTGATTAAAGAGATTGTAAGCGTAAAGAAAAATGAATCTACAAATAGTGATGTTATAAAACTAGGAAGTAGCAAGTCAGAATAAATATTGAAAACGGATATGTTAAAAATAAAAGATTTACACGCAAGTGTTGAAGGCAAAGCCATATTAAAAGGAATAAATCTAGAAGTCAAACCAGGCGAAGTTCATGCTATAATGGGACCAAATGGTTCTGGTAAAAGTACGTTAGCTTCAGTTATTGCTGGAAAAGAGGAATATGAGGTAGAAAAAGGAGAAATTCTATTAGAAGACAAAAATATTGACGAGTTAGCTGCTGAAGAACGCGCTCACAAGGGTGTTTTTCTATCATTTCAATACCCAGTAGAAATACCAGGAGTTTCAGTTACTAACTTCATAAAAACAGCTATAAACGAAACGAGAAAAGCAAAAGGATTAGAAGACATGCCAGCTAACGAAATGCTGAAACTAATTCGAGAAAAATCTGAGATGCTTGAGATTGATCGTAAATTTTTATCTCGTTCTCTCAATGAAGGTTTTTCTGGAGGAGAAAAAAAGCGTAATGAGATTTTTCAAATGGCAATGTTAGAACCTAAACTAGCAATTCTAGATGAAACAGACTCTGGTCTTGATATTGATGCACTACGCATAGTTGCAAATGGTGTAAATAAACTCAAAAGCAAAAATAATGCTGTAATTGTGATTACCCATTATCAACGCTTACTAGATTACATCGTTCCAGATTATGTGCACGTATTACACAACGGTCGAATTGTAAAATCTGGCCCTAAAGAGTTGGCTCATGAGCTAGAAGAAAAAGGATACGATTGGATTAAAGAAGAGGTAAACGCATAGATGAGTTCTGTTAACCTAACAGAAATTTAAAAAGATGGATTTAAAGGATAAATTAGTATCGTCATTTATGGCATTTGAGAATTTTGTAGATGTAGATGCTGCAATTCATGATGTTCGTAGTGAAGCGATAAAAACATTTGAGATACAAGGATTTCCAACAAAAAAGGACGAGGCTTGGAAGTATACATCACTAAATAGCATATTAAGACACGATTATAGTGTGTTTCCAAAGGAAGAGAATGCACTAGAATATCATGATGTTAAAAAGTATTTTATTCACGATATAGATACTTATAAGATTGTTTTTATTGATGGTAAATATTCGTCACATTTGTCACAAACAACACACGATGGTATAGATGTGTGTTTAATGTCGGCTGCGTTATCAAAGCCAAAGTATAGGCTTATCATTGAAAATTATTTCAATAAAGCAGCTGCAAAAGATAGCTTAACCTCTCTAAATACTGCATTTTCTCAAGAAGGCGCTTACATCCATATCCCAAAGAATAAAGTAGTAGAAAAGCCTATACAGGTTTTACATTTTTCAACAGGAAACGAATCTGCTTTAATGTTACAACCTCGAAATTTGATTGTAGTTGATGAAAATTCTCATGTACAAATCATCGAGCGTCACCAAAGTTTGACCGATAACCCAATTTTAACAAACAGCGTTACAGAGGTTTTTGCTAATAAGAGGGCTATTATTGATTATTACAAAATTCAAAACGACAAAGATAGTGCATCACTTATTGACAATACTTTTGTCAAACAAAAACGAGAAAGTCATGCATCGGTACATACTTTTTCATTTGGAGGTCAATTGACACGTAATAATCTCAATTTTTATCAACAAGGAGAGCGTGTAGATTCAACTTTGAAAGGTGTTACTATTATTGGTGATAAGCAGCACGTAGATCATAACACGCTAGTACATCATATTGAACCTAATTGTGAGAGTCATCAAGATTACAAAGGTATTTTTGGAGATAGATCAACAGGAGTTTTCAACGGCAAGGTTATGGTAAATAAAGAAGCTCAAAAAACAAATGCATTTCAAGCCAATAATAATATCTTATTAAGTGACAAGGCATCTATTAATACCAAACCTCAATTGGAGATTTTTGCCGATGATGTAAAATGCTCACATGGTTGTACTATTGGGCAATTAGATGAAAGCGCTATGTTTTATATGAAATCTCGTGGTATTCCGGAAAAAGAAGCGAAAGCATTATTAATGTTTGCATTCAGTAATAATGTACTAGATTCTGTAAAAATCCCCGAAATAAAACAGCGCATTACCAAACTTATTGCCAAAAAATTAGGGGTTAACCTAGGGTTTGATTTATAATGAACGATACAATAAACCATATCAATTTTGATGTAGAAAGCATTCGTAAAGATTTTCCAATTCTAAATAGAGAAGTTAACGGAAAACCTCTAGTCTATTTTGATAATGCAGCAACATCACAAACGCCTCGACAGGTGATTGATGTTATTGTTGATTATTACACAAATTACAACTCTAATATTCATAGAGGTGTGCATTCGCTTAGTCAAGAAGCTACTGATCTGTATGAACAGGCTCGTTTGAAGATACAAGAACATGTTAATGCCAAATACAACCATGAAATTATATTCACTTCTGGTACTACTCATGGTATTAACTTGGTTGCTACAGGGTTTTCAAGTCTATTAAAACCTAGCGATGAAGTTTTGGTCTCTGCTCTTGAGCATCATAGCAATATTGTACCATGGCAAATGTTATGCGAGCGTACTGGAGCACTTTTGAAAGTAATTCCGATGAATGAAGAAGGAGAACTTGTTATTGATACTTATGAAAATTTGCTTTCAGAACAGACAAAATTGGTTTTTGTTAATCATATTTCAAATGCATTAGGAACAATTAATCCTATAGAAACAATTATTAAAAAAGCGCATAAAGTTGGTGCAGCCGTTTTGATTGATGGGGCTCAATCTTGCCCTCATATCAAACCAAATGTTCAAGAGTTAGATGTTGATTTCTATGTCACTTCAGCACATAAAATGTGTGGCCCAACAGGTGTTGGTATGCTTTATGGTAAAGAAGAGTGGTTAAGAAAATTGCCACCCTATCAAGGTGGTGGCGAAATGATTGCAGAAGTAACATTTGAAAAAACTACTTATGCAGATTTGCCTCACAAGTTTGAGGCCGGTACACCTAATATCGCTGGTGGAATTGCCTTTGGTGCTGCAATCGATTATATGAATAAGGTAGGTTTTGATGTAATTGCTACTTACGAGCATAAGTTACTAGAATATGCAACAGCGCAATTACTTGCTATTGATGGATTAAAAATATATGGTACCGCAAAAGAAAAAACAGCTGTAATTTCTTTTAACATAGAGCATATTCATCCTTACGATATTGGTACCATTCTCGATAAAATGGGTATTGCTGTTCGAACAGGTCATCATTGTGCACAACCTATTATGGATTTCTACAAGATTCCAGGCACGGTTAGAGCTTCCTTTGCATTTTATAATACAAAAGCTGAAATAGATGCTTTAGTACAAGGGGTAAAGAAGGCAAAGATGATGCTCTCGTAAATTTTGGCTTCTTTTTTGTATACTTACAATATACAACACTTAAAACTTAGAACAGATGAAGACATTAATGTGTATATTAGCTATGATTTTTTTAACTAAAGAATGCGAACACAAAGGCACACAAGCAGTAGCTGAAAACAATTCAATTGAAGAACTAAGAGTTGCTAGTGTTACACAAGATAGCCTTACATTTACCTATAGAGCGTCAACGAGAGGCTTTTTCGAAATCATTTGGGTAAATAAAGATTCTATTTCTTTTGCAAATGAGAGAGATTTTAAAGACAAGAAATCATTTGCCTATTCTGAAGAAGATTGGAATGAACTTATGATGATATATAGTACTGTTGATGCCTCTCAATTATCAGAATTAGAGCCACCTTCAACAACATTTAGACATGATGAAAAACCTATGGCAATTTTATTTGTTGATATAGCAGATGAATCCTACAGAACTAAGGGCTTTGATCATGGAAAGCCTCCAAAACATATCAATACCCTTGTTAATAAACTGTTATCCATAAAAGATAAGGTGGTTAAACAATAGAGATGTTGTATTTTTGTAACTTAATTTGTTTCAAAAGCTATTAAAGTATGGATATGACTATTACTGAAATACAAAATGAAATTATTGATGAATTCGGTATGTTTGATGATTGGGAAGAACGTTATCAATACATGATCGATCTTGGAAAAACCTTACCACTAATTAACGAGCAGTACAAGACCCAAGACTATATCATCAAGGGCTGTCAGAGCAAAGTCTGGGTCCATGCAGAGATGAATGATGATAAAGTTAAATTTACTGCAGATAGCGATGCGATTATTACAAAAGGTATTATAGCCATTTTGATTAGAGTGTTTTCTAATCAGCATCCAAAAGATATTATTGAAGCAAACACAGATTTTATAGATAAAATTGGTTTAAAAGAACATTTGTCTCCTACAAGAGCTAATGGCTTAGTGAGTATGATAAAACAATTAAAGATGTATGCCATTGCATATCAAACACAATTAAACTAACATGGAAACAACGATAGACACAAATGCTCTTGGTGAAAAGATAGTACGAGTTTTAAAAACAATATATGATCCTGAAATTCCTGTTGATATCTATGAATTAGGCCTCATCTATGATGTTTTTGTAAATGAAGATTATGACGTCAAGATCTTAATGACCTTAACAACACCAAATTGCCCTGTTGCTGAAACACTTCCTTTAGAAGTTGAAGAAAAGGTTAAATCATTGAATGATGTAAAATCAGCAGAAGTTGAAATTACTTTTGATCCACCTTGGAGTCAAGATCTTATGAGTGAAGAAGCAAAACTGGAACTAGGAATGTTATAATACGATTACTATGAGCACTACAGGAATTGATGCTATAGCTTTTTATGTGCCTCAGCTTTACGTCTCTATGGATAATCTCGCTGAAGCCAGAGGAATACCAGCTGAAAAATTAAAAAAGGGTTTAGGACTACAAAAAATGTCAGTACCAAATATTGGAGAAGATGCTGCTACATTTGCTGCTAATGCACTTATTAATCTTATCACTCAAAACAATATAAACCCAAACGAGATTGGTCGTGTATACTTAGGAACAGAAAGTGCTATTGATGGTTCGAAACCTACAGCTACTTATGCTGTTGAAATAGTAGAAAAAGAGCTCTCTAATATTTATGGAGCACGCAGTTTTAAACATTGTGATATCTTAGATATGACTTTTGCCTGTGTTGGTGCAGTAGACGCTATGCACAATAGTCTTGATTGGGTCAAACAAAGCAAAGATAGAAAGGCGGTTGTAATTGCCTCAGATTTATCTAAATACGACATTAATTCTACAGGTGAATACACTCAAGGTGCAGGAGCTGTAGCGGTACTCATAACTCATAACCCTTCTATTATAGAAATCAATGATATTTGGGGAGTGGCTTCAAAAAGCGAAGGCGATTTTTTTAAACCAAGACGTTCTTATAAAAAAACAGATCTATTAAAAGCAGTTTTCAAAGAATTGAATTTAGAAGCTTCAGATGAAAAGATAAAAGAATTCATTACAGCTACAGATTCTGAATTTTGGTCAGATAATAACGAAATTGTTGAAGTTTTTAAAGAAGAACCAGTATTTGATGGTCAATTTTCAAATGCATGCTACAGCAACCGAATTACTGAAGCCTTAGATCATTTCAATACTCAGAAACCTACAGCTTTTAATACCGAGTGGCACCAAATCGTATTTCATTTACCATATGCATTTCATGGGAGACGTATCATTTTTGATAATTGGCTGCAATGGATTGAAGGCACTTCAATATATAATGCTTTAGAAGATGAAATAGGAAAACGAGATGATTTAGATAAGAAAGAATGGACTAAAAATGCCTATAAGTCAAGTTTATATAACAATTTTATTGCATCAAAGATTGCTTCTAGTGAACTTGCCTCTTCTGAGATAGGTAATATGTATACAGCGTCAATTTTTATGTCTTTACTTAGTTTTTTGTCTCAAAGTCTAAATACCTCAAAAGACATTTCGAATACAACAATTGGCTTTATTTCCTATGGTAGTGGCTCAAAATCAAAAGTCTTTGAAGGAAAGGTCAGACCAAACTGGAATACAAAGATAGAAGCTGTTAAGTTATTTGAATATTTAGAAAATAGAAAATCTATTGAGGTTCAAACCTATGAAGATTTGCATCGTTCAAAAATAGACCATCCAATTTTTAACGGAAGCAAAATTTCATTAGATTACGTTGAAAGTGATCAAACCAATTATGGCTTAAGACGATATAGTGTAAAGTGAGATTATGGCAGATGAAATTATAAATAGAGTTGCATCAAGTAAATTAGTCGTCGTAGATCTAGAAGACTACTACCCTCAAGAAAAACGATTAGTTTTTGATATTAAAGATTGGCTATACGAGGGCTTTGTTTTGCGTGAAAAAGAATTTAGACAATATGTTAAAGACCATGATTGGTCTCAATACAAAAATCATTTTATTGCTTTAACCTGTACCACAGATGCTATTGTACCAGCATGGGCTTATATGCTGATAGCAATAGAATTAACTCCGTTTTCAAAAAAGACAATTATAGGAAATCTAACCAATCTTGAAACTTCAATCTACCAAGATATAATTGACAACTTAGATCTTAAGACCTTTATTGATAAGCCAGTAATTATTAAGGGTTGTTCAAATAAACCTGTACCAGAAAACGCATATATCATGCTCTCTGAAAAACTTAAGCCAGTAGCCAAATCTATTATGTATGGTGAAGCTTGTTCTTCTGTTCCACTTTTCAAAAAAAGATAGATCACATAGTGGTGACCTGTACATGTAAAATGGGTCTCAAAGTTGCCGTAATAGCAATCAAATTCATTTAAATTGTTGGTGTTCAAACGACTAATGAATTATATTTGCATTTAATAATCAATTTTAAAACTAGAATAATGACTAAAAAATTACTTTTTACAGCTTTATTAACACTATCAATGGTATTTGGGTTTTCTCAAACTAAAGAAGAATTACAAGCCCAAAAAGCAGAAAAACAAGCAGAAGCAGATGCAGCTCAAGCAGAAGCAGATGCTTTACAAGCTCAAATAGATGCGCTTCCAGGATGGCGTATTGGTGCTTTTGGTACAATTGGTGGTAGCTTATCAAACTTTAATAACTGGTATGCCCAAGGGGCACCAAACAACTCATCAGGAAATATAGGTTTTACAGTAAATGGGTATGCAAATTTGATTCAAGAGAAGTTTTTCTGGAGAAATGCATTAACGACTAATTTGAATTGGACAAAATTAGATAACGAAGATATAGATACCGATAGTGACGATTTTGAACCAACAACAGACGTATTTAATATCTCTTCTCTATATGGTAGAAATATTACTAAAAAATTAGCGGCTTCTGCACTAGCTGAATACCGAACTACGATCTTAGATAATTTTAATGATCCAGGATATTTAGATGTAGGTATTGGTGTTACATGGACACCAATACAAAACCTTATCGTAGTGGTTCATCCATTAAACTATAACTTTGTATTTGCAGATAACGACGCTGTTTTTGAATCGTCTTTAGGAGCAAAGATCGTTGCAGATTATACCAGACAAATAGGTGCAATTAACTTCAAAACTAACCTTTCTGCATTTCAGAGTTATGAAGACGGAGACCTGTCTAACTGGACTTGGACAAACTCTTTTAGTTATACGCTGTGGAAAATGATTGGTGTTGGTTTTGACTTTGGATTAAGAAACAATAAACAAGAAGCTTTAAACTTTGCACTTGCACAGTTTGATGGTAATGGTGATACACCTACATTTGATAATGTTGATAACGATCTACAATCGTATTGGACTTTTGGTCTTAGTTATAAGTTTTAAATTAAAAAACAGATATAAAAAAAAGCGCCTTAATCAGGCGCTTTTTTTATCTTATTGATTTGAGTATTTATTCTTTCGAGGTCTTTTTAGAAACCAATGCATCTTTACTTAATTGTGCTAGATTGAAATTAGCATCCATTGTTATGGCTTCATCGAGCAGAGCTATTGCTTGATCTAAATTATCGGTTTGATTCATATTGAAAATAATTAAAGCCTTCATATAAGTTAGTGCTGCTTTTAGTGACACTTCATAAGGCCTTTGCGACTCATAAAATGCACGTTTCATATCTTCTTTTACGTTAGCTAAGCCATATTCTATACTTGCTTTAGCTCCAGCGAGATCTTGCGTTTGAACTTTTAGATCGGCAATTTCGTATGCTAGATATGAGTTGGGTTTTCTTTGAAATAGAATTTCATAAAACTCAAGTGCTCTTGCAGGTTGGTTAACACCTTTCAAAGCAAGAGCTTTCACTTCAGTGTTAATATCAGAATCAGTAGTACTCTTATCAATACCAATTGTATTCAATGCTTCTAAATTTCTACCTTCAGAAACATAAATGTATGCTAAGGTATCTAATCTAGCTTGGCTTGGCTGTAATAAATTGAGATGTGTCATTGCATTGATAACACCTTGTACATCGCCTTGGCTTTTCATTTGTTGATAATACCCTTCAAAATGTTTTAAAAGTTCGCTTTTTGTTTGTCCTGCCATGCTCATAGAACTTATTAAAATAGCTAGGCATATTAATTTTTTCATGTTTTTTGTATTTAATGTGTCAAAACTATAAAAATAAATAAAACGGAATCTTAAAAAGATGCTAATTATTACAGTTTTACTTTAAATCTATAACCCAAAATCTGTTCCAATTTTGAACTATCAATAATTTTTCCTTCACTTTTTCTTGTCATATCAAATTTTGGTGGCAATAAACCCTTAGTTTTACAAATAGATGTATAATAGCGCAATCGTGAATGATGTGTTGTAGATGCGTTGAAGGTCTCATTCCATATGCCTTGTTCTATGATAGATAAAATTATCAAAATACAGTCGGTTTGGTGAATTAGATTTACTGGAGCATTTGGATTTTTTATATCTGTTTTTCCTGAAAGATAATTAGCAGGATGCCTATCATTACCATATAAACCACTAAGGCGTAAAATGGTTGTGTTGAAATGTTTATTATCTTTAAAAAGGACTTCTGCATTTATAAGCTGTCTTGCCGAAGGTAAAGATGAGGTTGGGCTTAGTTCAGTAATTCTAGGGATTGATACATCATCATTATATATAGACGTTGAACTTATGAAGATAATATTTTTAATTGTACCCAATTCTATGTATGGAATAAGATGTTTTAATTGCTGTACATAATTCTTTTTAGGGTCTTTACGCAAACCAGGAGGTATGTTAATAATTAATGTTCTACAATTGTTAAGACACATTTCAATATTGCCTGTAATACCATCTGTAGATAATTTGATAATATAACCTTCAATACCACTAGAAACGAGATTGTGGAGTTTTTCAGAGCTAGTAGTTGAGCCACTTACGTTATAACCTTCAGGCATTAATTTTTTAGCTAGAGAAAAGCCTAACCAACCGCAACCTATAATAGAAATGTTTTGGTTCAATAGTTTAATTTTAAAAGTACTGAAAAGTACAAATTAATCACCTGATTGTAGCTCTAGTATAATTCACTTATTTTCAGTAACTTTAAATTCATCGTAAAATAAATGGGTTATGGGTATTAAAAGTTTTCAAGGCGCAAGGAAGCAACAACAAAACACAGCTGAGGCTCCAGCATTTAAAGTAAGTGATTTTATGACTCGTGATTTAATTACTTTCAAGCCAGAGCAAACAGTTGAACAAGTGATACAAACGCTTATTAAAAATAAAATTTCTGGCGGGCCTGTAGTTAATAGTAGTAATGAATTAATTGGTGTAATTTCTGAAGGTGATTGTTTAAAACAAATAAGCGAAAGTAGATATTACAATATGCCAATGGAACAACACACTGTAGAGAACAGAATGGTTAAGCATGTAGAAACTATTGATGGCAATATGAATGTATTTGATGCTGCAAATAAGTTTTTAGAATCTAAGATTAGACGTTTCCCAATCGTAGAGAATGGAAAATTGGTTGGTCAGATTAGTCAAAAAGATATTTTGAAGGCTGCTATTGAATTAAAAGGGCAGAACTGGAAATAGTTTAGAGTTTGATTGATTTCTTTCTAACTTCTGGTAAATCAGTTATAATTAATTTTTGTTTATCTGTACTTTCTAATGATGCAATTTTCGAATAAGGATATTCAGGAATGGGCTCGCTAAGCGTTCTCAATTTTGCAATTCCAGCAACGGTTATTGTTTCGCCAATTTCTTTGATACCTTCTTTAAATCGTATCCTTTTATTGAATCCAAAAAATGTATGTGGATCAATATGATACGATTCTAAAATACGACATAACCTTGGTGTTGGATCATTAAATGATCCTGAAGATTGCTCCTTATCTTTTACCAAATGACAGATGTAGTTTTTGTTGTAATGTTTTGGATGTACAATTGCGAAATCGCTTTCAGTTTCTATAAAGAATTCTTGACTTTTTTCATCTTTAACTAAGATTTTCCAACTTGTACTTTTTCCTGAACTCACGCGTTGTTCAATAGTTATTTGATAAAAATACGTACGCTCTATTGGTGTAAGGTGCGATTAAAGGGGCTTTGACATGTAATGCCTTACCTGTTACCTTAGATAATTTATTTGTTTTTAAACTTGAAGTTGGTTTATTAGGTGTTTTCGTTAGCGTTCTAATAATTACATTTTTATCATTAAAGTAATAGGATACAAAACCAATAATCGCAAATGCAGAAATAAATACAATAAGAATAATTGGGCCGTTCATGGTTAGTTGATATAATATATCTCTTTAAAGAACATTGTTACATTTAGCTTTCACGTTTAACCAATGCATAGTAATCACCCTCAAGAGGCAAATACCCTTGATCGTAAACAAAATAATATACGGTTCCTGCTTTTGTTGTATAAATGCTTGTAAAGTAATTAAAGTCGAATCCTTTTTCTATGAGCTTCGCTCGTGATACTTTGGTTTTTTGGTTAGGATTAAGCGCCTCTAAAATGCGGTAGTTTTTTCGCAACCAATTATTAGTGTTTCTAACTAAATTTTTAGTGTCTTTATTTATGGTATTGTTGTAGGAATTACGGCAAGCATCACTGCAGAATTTCTTATCGATTCTCCCAGTAATTTTTTCATTGCATTCTAGACATTGTCTTTGCATAATTTAAGGATTTAAAATTGGAAGATACGCAACCCAAGGACCCACTTCGGTCTTATACTGTTTCGCCATTACTCGAGCTATTTGGGCGATGTGTCCTAAATCGTGAGTAACCCAAGTTGCTAATAACTGAGATAAGGTGATTTGACCAAGTTCAGGATGGATTCCTATCAATTGTAGTTGTGCTTCAGTTAATTCTAATTGCTTTAATCGTTTTAGATTTGTATTTCGTAATATTTTAAATTTTTTGAGAAGCTGAATCAACGACTTGTTTTTTGAAGCTTCAAACTGAGCAAATCTATCGAAAGGCTCAAATGTCTTTTCTTCAGCATCAGACAGTATAACCTCTAATCTGATCATCCAATCTGTTTTTTCGCCATGAATAAGGTGTCCAATAATGTCAAAAGCGCTCCAAGATTCTTGCCCTTCGTTGCAGTATATCCATTCGTCTGGAAGCTGACTTAAAAACGACGCTAGAGTTTTCGGTGTTTGTTTAAGTATTGCTATGGCTTTATCTGTATTATATTTCATGACCACAATAAAGATAACTGTAAATTCTTAATTTATAATTAAGCAAGTAAAATTATGTATCATTTTTGAATAGCAAAAAATGATATAAATGTTTTTATACGACCTAATTTAATAGTCACCTCATATATACTCTAGCTTTAAGTATTAGAAACGATTTTAATAATAGATGAATAAACTGTAAATAATAAAAAAAATGATAGTTGTCATAATAAGTTCTCATTTCTTTTCATAGATTTGAGTAGTTCTTGAAAACTTCTCCCTATCAAGAATAATTAATTAATTCCTGTTTGACGACAACCTAGTATTCCTCAATTCTAAGCCTTTTTGGTTTAAGAAGCGTGGTTGCATTTTAATAATTTAACATCAAAACTGAATTAATTATGAATTTACGATTATCCTATTTTTGTTTGTTTGCTCTATTTTATGTACTAAATACGAGCTTTTTTTATTCTCAAAATTTATTAGACTCTTCGACTTGGACTATTGGTTCTGGATCAGTAGCAGGCTTCAATCAAAGTGGAAGCACAAGTGAGAATATAAGAGAATTAGGCCCAGACCATCTTGGGCATAACGTTGTGCTTTGGAAAGCCGTACCTGACGCCTCAGGAGGAGGTTCAGATGGCGGATGGAATACTCCTTATCTTAATATTGATAACACTAAGACCTATAGGTTTACAGTATGGATAAAGAAAACAAACTCAATAAATGGGGTAACATTTTTTGGAGCTAAGAGCTACTCTTCTGGAACATATCATACCTTAACGTTAAGTGGTGGTCTTCAAACGAATCCTTATTTTTTTGCAGGTGATCTACCTATTTTAGACAGATGGTATCTGTTAGTAGGTTTTGTTCATCACAAAAATTACTCGTCTTCAATTCATCAAGGTAAACTTTACGATGGAGTAACTGGTGAAGTGGTTCAGTCTTTAAATGATTTTAAGTTTAAAAACACAGCAACAAACATTTTGCATCGTGCTTATTTGTCATACAATTCAAACACATCTAATAGACAATTTTTTTATGATCCAAGCATAGAGGTTGCTGATGGTAGTGAAACACCGATTAATGAATTACTTAGTATTAATACAGATTCAAAATTGATTTTCGCATTTGACAATTCAGGAAACCAAAAACAGCGATATTATTGTCCGATTCCTGGATGTACCATTCCTACACCTCCTGCTGGTAGACAACGTGATCCGAATAATACCTCTGCAAAGAAAGAGGTTATAGTTGAAGAAGAGACATCATCACTTCAAGATGAAATGATATTATATCCCAACCCAACCCGTGGGATTGTATCAATAGCTCTTAAGTCTAATCTAGATATAACATTATCAGATGCGGTTAGAGTATATAATAACTCAGGAACATTGGTTCGTGAGATTCCTAGTAAATCCAAAACAGAAATGAAAATGGATTTAACCAACTTACCAGTTGGGACTTACCTCATTCATGTTCATATGAGCAATGGCGAAATTGTTACTAAAAAAATCATCAAAAACTAAAGACCTAAGAACCAATGAAAAATAGTATATATATAGTATTGATTTGCTTATTTATTTACATAAGCAATACAAATGCTCAAGGAAAAAAAACCATCCCTAATATTGGAGATACGTTCACTTATGAGCAATTGAATGTTTTAGAAGAGGAAAGTGGAAATCTCGAAATAACCGGAGTTAAAGCGACAAAATCTACCTCAAGCAGTATGAGTGTGAGATCTACTGGTGCAGGTGTAGGAGAAACTTTAGGAGAACTTTCTGTCTCGTTAACTGGAGGAGCAAAGTATAATATTCCTATTGCGGTACCTCCAGGAATTAATGGTGTTATTCCTGAGGTTTCAGTATCATATGATAGTCAAAGCGGTAATGGTCTAGCTGGTTATGGTTGGAATGTTAGTGGAGTATCTGTAATATCAAGAATTCCTTCTACCAATTTTCACGATGGAGAAATTGATGGCATAGATTATG
The DNA here is from genome assembly GCF_947503375.1 of uncultured Psychroserpens sp. Classification (GTDB taxonomy): domain Bacteria; phylum Bacteroidota; class Bacteroidia; order Flavobacteriales; family Flavobacteriaceae; genus Psychroserpens. The sequence continues at coordinate 283,976 of NZ_CANNDQ010000001.1, read as the reverse complement.
ATAATATGGATAGATTTGCCTTAGATGGGCAACGTCTAGTACTTAAAAGTGGAACGTATGGCGGAAATGGAGCTCAATATGAAACAGAAGATTTTTCTAATCTTAAGATCACATCCCATGGCACATCTTATTTTGGGTCTAATTATGGACCTTCGTATTTTATGGTTCATTTTCCTGATGGTTCAAAAGCTAAATATGGCGGTAATTTTGATAAGATAACACATGTGAGTTACGCTATAGCTTACTGGGAAAACCCTCAAGGTGTAAGAATAAGCTATCAATACTTAAAGAGTAATAACTCATTATCCATATTTAAGATCAAATATGGTAGTATGAATGCTAATACTCCAATTAATGAAATTCAATTTAATTACACCACTTCAGGTAGAGAAAGGTGGGAGCAATCCTATATTAATAATGTGTCATTTGAAAGAAGAAATCTCTTAAAAAATATTGAAGTGTATAGTGAAGGTGTACGCTATAGAAAATATGCATTTACACATAATACTACACCACTTGGATATGATAGATTGACCTCTGCAACAGAATACAGTGGAGATGCAACTGCATCTCATTCTTCTATAAGCTTTGATTACGATACAACAAGTTCTTCTGTTAATTATAATGGATTAACAACTGATCTAGGTCTTATTAATATAGAACAAAGAAATGCAAAAACAGTTTCTTTAGATTTGACAGGAAATGGAAAGATGGACTTTTTAGTGTATCCAAATACGAAGAATAAGTTTTGGGTATTTAAAGATATTCAAAGTAGTGGAACCAATTATCCTTGGTTAGTTAATTCAGGTACATTTGAAGCTATTTTTCCAACAACAGCGTTAAGTTATCAAAATAAAGTGTTATCAGGTCAAGGTTTAACCGTAGTACAGAATAGTACCGGGAATCAAGTGCAGTTAAAGGTTTACTCCAAAGCACCTCCTTCATCTGGTGCTCCAATAAGCTATAATTACACCAAAACGTGGAATTCACCTATGATTACAACATCTATTAAAAAACCTCATGATTACATCTCTGGTGATTTTGATGGAGATGGATTAACAGATGTATTAGCAGTAGGAAGACGTTACACTCATAATTCTACTACAGTTAATTACAAAAATGTGTACTTTATTAATTTAGATAGAAACATTACTAGTGGCTTTTCAAACCTTGCTGGTTCTTTACAGCTACAAGTCGGTCAGAATGATAAATTACATGCAGGCGATTTTAATGGAGATGGTAAGACCGACCTTTTACATGTAGCTGCTGGGAAATTATATGTATATGGATTAAACAGTAACAATACAATTAGTTTGTTGTGGCAAAAAAATGATTCTGGTATTAATTTGAATGACCCACTTTATTTAGGAGATTATAATGGAGATGGCAAAACAGATTTTTTAGATCCTACAACTAATGGAAGTTATAGCTTTAGAACATTTTTATCAACAGGAACAGCTTTTGCAATTCAAACTAGAACTCAGCCATTTAAATACGTAAAGACCAATTGGAATGGAAATAATGGAGTGCTTTCAGGTTATAATTTGATTCCGTTGGATATTAATGGCGATGGTAGAACAGATATTGTTGAGTATAATACAACTACATATAACTTTAGTACCAATGGAACACAGGTTATAAAAATTTATAATAATAAAGGAATGGTCGATAATTCATCTCCAGGTCAAATAAAATTTACTTACGGTGGAACAGCAACAAAGACAGGCAACCTGAAGCATTTCCCTATTCCTGTATATTTAACATCTGACCAGCCTAACAAAAATTTAGATTTTGCATCAATAAGCAATAAATGGGTTACGAACTTTTCGTTTACACAAGACCATAGAGAAGATGTTTTATTGCGATCAGTAAACAATAATGGTATAAAACACGATATTGAATATAAAAATCTAGATCCTTCAGCTATGAATAGTAGCTATATGCAAGTGTATCAAACAGTATCGGAGGAAATATATCCATACATAGATTTAAATATTGCGCCAGGTTTTAGGGTGGTAAGTATGATTGAACGTTCAAGTTCTACAGCCGGATTTAATTTAACGCCCACTAAAAAGTTATATGTTTATTATGGAGCAGTATATAATACAGATGGTTTAGGTTTTTTAGGGTTTAAAGGTGTCGCCCGAAGTAACTGGCATACAAGTAATTCTGATAGAATATTTACTGTTTCAAAACATGATGTAAGTTTAAGAGGAGCTGTTACAAATCAATATACATTAGCAAATTACGTTACATTTTATGTCCCATCATCTGGTTATATTACCAAAACGACTAACCAATATAGTTCATCATTATCAAGTAATAAGATGTTTAAACTATGGATGAACTCTAGTCTAACACAAAACAATATAGATGGCTCGTATAGTAATGCAATGTATCAATATGATTCTTATAATAATCCAACAACAATTACAACGAGTTATTTAGGAGGAAGTAGCTTTGAAAGTATGACCTATAGCAATAATACAGGGTCTACTTATTACATAGGTAGACCATCCACTAGAGTGGCCACCTCAATCATAGGAGGAGAAACGTTCACTAGTGAACAACAATATATCTATACAGGTTACTTGTTAACCCAAAAGAAGTTAAAAGGAAATGGTACACCATTTGACATTGAGAACTTCCAGCATGACACGTTTGGAAATGTTACTAAAAAAACAATCATACCTAATGGTGAATCTCCTAGAGAGATAGAGTTTGAGTATGATATTTCTGGACGATTTTTAACTAAATCAATTGATATTCAAGATTTAGAGACCAATTATGAATATAATACGACAAATGGTAACTTGACTTCAATTACCAACCCTTTTAGTCAACAAACAATTTATGAATACGATGCTTGGAACAGACCTATTAAATCTATTGATTATTTAGGAAAGCGATACGAAACATCTTATACTGAAGATTCAAATCATTTTTATAGTGTTTTAAATCAAGGTGAAGATGGTAGTGAATCAGAAGTTATATACGATCCATTAATGCGAATATCTAAAGTTAAAGAGAAAAATGTTTTAGGTCAATGGACAAATATTAGCTATGAGTATGATGCCATAGGTCGTTTATATAAGAAGAGTGAACCATATTCAGGAAGTAGTAGTCCTTCACAATGGAATGAAACTACCTACGATTTATACAGTAGACCAGTAACACATTCATTGTATACAGGGAGAATTATCAATATTACATATAACGGATTGTCTACTACAGTTAATGATGGCGTTAAAACCGTTACTAGTCTAAGAGATGGTATAGGTAATACCACATCAGTTACCGATCCTGGAGGCACAATAAATTATACCTTCTATGGGAATGGGAATATTAAAAACTCAAATTATGACGGTGTTGTAGTTTCTGTTGAACAAGATGGATGGGGACGTAAGACCAAATTGATAGATCCATCAGCTGGAACCTATAAGTATACCTACAATGGTTTTGGAGAACTTATAACTGAAATTTCTCCTAAAGGCACAACAGATTATACGTATTCAACTACAGGTCAGTTGCTTACTAAAAACATCTCTGGAGATCTTACAGACATGACTATAAATTACGGATACCATCCAACTCATAAATCATTAACATCTATTTCTGTTACAAGTCCAAATTATGGTGCTGCAACAGAATATAGCTATACCTATGATAGTGATATTAGATTAACCCAGATGGTTGAATCTAGTGAGTTTGCTAAGTTTGAGAAAAAGTACACTTATGATTCTTTTGGAAGAGTAAATACGGAAGAAAATTATGCTAGATTGCATGTAAATGGAAAATCTAGCACAAAAAAGGTAAAGCATGAATACCAAAATGGTGTATTGAAAACCATAAAAGATTTCTCAACTAATAATAATATTTGGAATGTTACAGGAGCAAATGCAAGAGGACAATTGACATCAGCTGAATTAGGACATAGTATTATTCAAAGTAATAGCTATGATGCTTACGGATATTTAACTCATAAACTCACCTCAAAAGATACAGGGTCTACATTACAGGTCGCCATGCAATTAACTACAGATTTTGACGTTCAAAGAGGTACATTGAATAGCAGAACTAATAGCATGTTCTCTTGGTCTGAAACATTTGGTTATGACAGCCTAGATCGCTTGGTTACATTTAATGATAATAATGGAAATAATAGCAATACTTATGATGATTACGGCAGAATAACATTCAATAATGGTGTTGGAGATTACAACTATTCTGGGACGTCGTATCAAGTAGACAATATTGAATTAAATAATCAAGGAGATCTATATTATCAACAAAATACGCTAGAGCAGATTAAGTATAATGCATTTAAAAAACCTTTTGAGATTAATGAGGAAGGGAAAGAGAAAATTTCATTTCATTACAATGCATTTATGGGCAGATCTAATATGTTTTATGGCGATACAGAATCGAATTTATCAAACCGAAACAATCGAAAACACTATTCTTTTGATGGGAGTATGGAAATTAGTTATGATGATAATCTAGGAAAAACTACTTTTGTAACTTATATAGGAGGTGATGGTTATACAGCACCTGCAATATGGCGTTCTGAACAAGATGGTAGTGGAACTGATCAACAGTATTTATATCTACACCGTGATTATTTAGGTAGTATCTTACTTATCACAGATGAAAATGGAGATGCTAAAGAGAAGCGTCATTTTGACGCTTGGGGGAATATTGTTAAGTTAACTGATGGAAATGATATTGCACTAGATAAATTAACTCTTTTAGATAGAGGATATACTGGTCATGAGCATTTGCAAGGCGTAGGTCTAATACATATGAATGGTCGTTTGTACGATCCAAAGCTAAAACGCTTTTTGTCTCCAGATCATTTTATTCAAGACGTTAGCAATACACAAAACTATAACCGTTATGGATATGTATTAAATAATCCACTAATGTATGTAGACCCAAGCGGAGAAACAACCGAAGACCCTGGAGGATTAAGCTCTGGCGCACAAGTTGGGATTGGAGCAGCTTTAGCTAGCGCCTATGCCTTTTTAAAAGACTTAGATTTTAGAGGCTTTAGAAACTGGGTAGGCAGAAATTTCCAAAGCGCCGTTAGAGATGTGAGTAACTTTTTTAGAAACATTGGAAGAGGTGTTAAAAAGTTTTTCCAAAAAATATTTGGAGGTGGTAAGGTAGCTCCAGTTGAATATAGTAATTATGAAGGCTTGTCTAATGATCCAATGGCTGGTCCAAGTACAAATATACCTACTGCATTTTTTGGTGGTGGAGATTCTGGCTCCAGTAATATAGGAATTGAACAAGAACTGACTCCAATTGAGGCAATGTTAAAGAAAGCAGGATATAACTATACCTATTCAGGGTTAGTTGGTGCTAGTGAAGCATCAGCAATGGATATGATCAATAAAATTCCCGAATTAAAACATATGTATGAGTTTCATGGAAAATCACCAAGAATTTACGTAGACCCTTTTGGAGATCAAAATTATTACAGCGACAAACACTTTATACAACTAGGAGGTGATGCTTTTAATAGAGGTTTTAAAGGGCTGGCAGGCACATTATTTCATGAGTCATTCCATGCCTTTCAAGAGAAATCGGGTTTTGTAATGGAATTGAGAGAATTGTTTGATTTTTGGAAGCCTAATCACAAGCATAGCATACTTGAAGATGTCCTAGAAGTTCAATCATATAATTATGCATGGGGCTTAGGTGGTGATAGAACAGAGGCAGGAATAATTAGATATAATTTTCATAAGAATAATATTATGGAATATATTAATACGTCCAATAATCAACAGAGAATTGATTTTTTGAAGAGCATCCTTAATGAGTTAAAGTATTAAATAAAAATCGTAATTAAATGAAATATTATAAAATAATTATTGTTATAGTGACACTATGTTTCTCTTGTGATAGAAAGCAAGGTATAGAATTGTCAATTTTAAACGAATCATTAGTTTCTTATATTCCAAAAGACACCATACATAGGCGAATAACCATTAAAAAGAAGCAATATCAAGATTTAGCTAACAATAAATTAAAGTTCAAACTTGAGAATAAAAGCAATCAAGTTTATATGTTAGTTTTTAGTAATGAAACTAAAAATTATTTTCCAAGCGATTTTATGTCATTAGGGCTCAATAATTTAGTATTTACAGATGAAGACGGGAATTCTCCAAATTATTCTAATACATCTGCAAATGCAGATGTATTATTTTACCATCAAAAGACCTACCAAGATAGTATTGTAAAAGAATTTTATGATAATATAGGATATAAAAATAAATCAGATTCTTGGAAAAGTAAAAGTGCTGAAATTTCTAAGTCAATACTTGTAATTCACCCAAATGAGGTTGTCTATTTTGAAACCTATAGTTATTTGCCAAATCATTGGAATTCTATTACAGGTGATTATGGAGGCGTCAATTTTGAATACAATAAAAAATATACTGCTAAATTGCAATTTAGCTTACATAGCTATGAAGATGTAGATGAATATCTCACAGACCTTCAGAAAAAAGAAATTAAAGAAAATAACTATAAAGTATATGATGGAGAGCTTATTTCAATTAATAAGGTACCTGTAGACTTTGTAGAATAAGTTTTATTGATTAATACCTTAAAAGAATAATTGTAAGCTAATAATAGCTACTGTTTTTGATAACAGTAGCTATTTTATGGGTTAATTCAAACAGATTTAATAAGTATGTAGTTCCCTTACTAAGGGGAATTTAAGTCATTTACAAACGACAACAAACATTTACAAACGAATTTAAGTAGGTAACTACCGACTAATCTTTGAAAGCTGACTCATATTTGCAGTGTCGAAACATAAGAACTCGATAGTATTAACTGTTTAACATTAAAATTTAAAATTATGAACACGCTTAGAAACAAAGTACAGTTGATTGGTAACTTAGGAAATGATCCAGAAATCATCAATTTAGAATCAGGAAAAACATTAGCTAAGTTTTCAATAGCTACTAATGAAAGTTATAAAAATGCTCAAGGTGAAAAAGTAACAGATACACAGTGGCACAACAGTGTTGACCATTTGTGACATAGAAATGGAAGCTTCAGCTCCACTACCTAAAGGCTATCCAGTTAATCCTAGGACTTTAGGGGACTACTTAAAACAGTACAGAATTGATAATGGCTACACAGCCTTTGAAGTATCACTTGAGTTAGAGGTTTACGAATCCACAATACATAAATGGGAAGGAGGTGACTCAAAACCTACTCCAAAAAACAAACAAAAAATAATCGAGTTTATGGGGTACAACCCTATGCTCACAAAAACTGAATATCATGAATACATTAAGAAATAAAGTGCAATTAATTGGAAGATTAGGACAAGATCCAGAAATTGTTACATTAGAATCAGGAAAGAAATTGGCGAAGTTTTCATTAGCTACAAATGATACTTATAAAGACGCTACGGGAGAGAAAGTAGAGAATGTTCAATGGCATAATCTAGTTGCTTGGAATAAGACAGCCGAGATTATTGAGCAATATGTTACAAAAGGAAAAGAAATTGCTATAGAAGGGAAGTTAACTTCAAGAAGCTATGATGATAAGGATGGACAGAAAAGATACATTACTGAAGTTGTAGTTAATGAGTTGTTGATGTTGGGGAAATAACAAAATAGATTCAAACTGCAAAAGTCTTTAACGTCGACGTTAAAGACTTTTGCAGTTTGATATATTTATCGGTGATAGTTTGTTTTTAAATTTTAGTTTTTAAGTATAAGGTTTGGTTGTAACTATCATATTAGTATATTTACTTATTCTCCCTATTAAGATTAATTTACGGTTTCCAGTAAAGGAAACCTCCATAGCTTCATTAATTTTACTCATTAACACCTGCCATGAAAAAACTATTCTTTAAGCTATATAATGCTCCAACAGAAAAGGATGTATTAGAAATAATAAATGAAGAGCCAACATTCTTTAGTTCTGATAACTGGAAACCATTAGGTGACAATCCAAATAACTATGGAATTATTGAAAACCAACAATCTTCACCTATAGCTGCATTAATAGAAAAAATAACAAACTCAATTGATGCTACTTTAATGAAGAGATGTTATTTATCTCAAATAGACCCTAAATCATCTGAAGCGCCTCAATCAATGGATGAAGCGATTAATAAATTTTACCCAAATAATTATTGGGATATTCAATCTAATAGACGAAAACAAGCTGAGGAAATTCAGATTATAGCTGATGGACCTACAAGCGATACTGCGGTTATTATATATGATAATGGGGAAGGACAACCACCAGAAAATTTTGAAACTACTTTTCTTTCTCTAGTAAGTGGTAATAAAAATGAAATTCCATTTGTTCAAGGGAAATATAATATGGGAGGTAGTGGAGCAATAGTCTTTTGTGGCAAAAATGGATATCAATTAATTGCTTCAAAAAGATATAATGGAAAAGGTGATTTCGGATTCACTTTAGTCAGGCAGCATCCACTTTCTAAAGAAGAAAAGTTGACTAAAAAGAATACATGGTATGAATATTTGACTATAGATGGAATAATCCCTTCATTTTCCATAGAAGAGCTTGATTTAAGGCTCCATAATAGAATGTTTAAAACTGGGACTATTATTAAGCTATATTCTTATCAGTTTGGTAAACGATATGGTTTTGCTCAAGAATTAAATCAACATCTTACGGAATTTTTATTTGAACCAGCTTTGCCAATTCTAACAAAGGATACAAAAGAGCGTTATCCAAATAATAAAGTTCTAGAAACCGATCTATTCGGACTTAAAAGAAGGCTAGAAAAAGAAGGAACTGATTATTTACATAAAACGTTTTATGAAGAATACGAAGATGAACTATTCTTCAATACCAAGTTAAAAGTAACAGGATACGTTTTTGTGAACAAAGTAAAAAACTACACTATCTCTGAATCAAAAAAACACATTAGAGATCGTTATTTCAAAAATAATATGTCTGTATTATTTTCGATGAATGGCCAAGTACATGGACATTATACAACTGAGTTTATTAGTAATTCTTTAAAATTGAATTTACTCAAAAACCATTTATTACTTCATGTCGACTGTACTCATTTAGATTATGATTTTAGAAAAGAACTCTTCATGGCCTCAAGAGATCGATTAAAGGGAGGAAAAGAGACCAAAGCCCTGAGAGCTTTTTTAGCTAAGCAATTAGGAAAAAAAGGGAGTGTATTATTTGAACTTAATCAAGAAAGAAGAAATTCACTTTCATTTGAATCAGGTAGTACAAATGAATTATTAAAATCTTTTAGCAAAGATATTGCTATGGCACCTGATTTAATGAGGCTCTTGAGTCAGACATTTAAATTAGACTTCAAACAAGATAAACAAAAAAGAGGGAAAGATAAATCACATAATAGACCTAAAAAAGTGGAAAAATCATTTTCATCTCAACGCTTCCCAAGTTTTTTCAATTTAAAAGGGAAAAACGGAAAAAATGCTGTAAGTCTTCCTATTAATGGTGAAAATCAAATACAATTTGAGACTGATGTTGAGGATAATTACTTTCATAGAACTGATGAGCCTGGTGAGCTTGAAATAGCTCTTGTTAGTTATAAAACTAATGACAATGAGGGTGGAGATCAAAAAGGGTCAAAGACTGAAATCAGTGAAGTTTTAAATGTTCAGAAAAGTAGTCCAAATAATGGTACGATAAGAATCGATTTGAATGGTAATGGTAAAAACATCTCAGTAGGAGATGAAGTGGAGATTAAAGTTTCTTTAAATGGAAGTGGACCTTCCTTTGAGCAAATAATATTGGTGCGAATAGCTGAGCCTAAAAAGAAAAAAGAGAAAATGCCAAAGCAAGAAGATGACTATAAAAATCCTGGACTTCCAGAATTTCAATTAGTTTATAAAGAAAAGAAAGAAGGGTTTTTGTTCTGGGATGAAGCTAATTCTTCACTACCTCAAGAAATGGATGCAAACATGGTTATGTATCCATTAACTAGTGGAGATCAACTGGATAAGATTTTTATTAATATGGATAGTAATGTGTTAATAAGATTTAAATCTAATTCTAAGCATATTAATAGTCAACAAAAAGAAGCTAAGGAGAAAAAGTATATATCTTCAGTATATTTTCATACATTGTTTTTATACACGATTACCAAGAACAGAAAGTTTTCATTGCTGAAAAAAACCACTGAAAATAAAGATGAAGATGTGGATATTTCTGAATATCTTCAAGATATTTTTGATAGTTATTATACCGAGTTTATTCTAAACTTTGGTGATAAAGATTTATTAGATAGTTTAGGGGAATAAAGATTACTTATGGAAATAGATAAAACAAAATATTTAAGTAGTAAAGAAGCAATGAAAGCACTTAAAGTTTCATCTTGTGATTTAATGCATTTAAGACAAGCAGGAAAGCTTAAATATGTTAAGAAAGGGAATGCTTATTTTTATAAAAAAGATTAATATAAGCAAATAAACTAATACAACTCTACCTTCATTTATAAATTAAAAGGAGTTTTTTCAATAATAAACTTAACTATATTATCTAATAAATCTTTATCACCAAAGTGTAGAAAAACCTCTACGATTATGGTTGTTCCTCCTTGTAATTTTAGCTAGAGGGATTTCAAAAAAATAATTGTTGCTAACTATTTTTAAAACTTCAGATCTTTCCCATCCAATATCTCTAATACTAGTAATTACAATGTTTGGTTTGTGAGTGTTTATATGTTTTTTGAGCCTATTAATACAATTCATATCATCAGTTGCAGAATGAAATAAAATCTTTACAGCTTTGCCAGTTTTATCAGTGCCATTAAGAAGCGCAGTGAGATCATCAAATGATGGAGGAATACGTCCATTAATTAAAGTAAATGACCCTAAAGAAGCTATTTTGTTAACTAGTCTATAAATAGTTTCACTTTTCCTGTGTTAGGTTGCCCTGCAATCAATAAAAAATTCATTCTGAATATTATTATGCATTAATTCTTTTATTAAGTTCGATCATATAATCGTTTATTTCAGAATGTTTACCTGAGTCATTCTTATAAGTTATTGTTTTGATATTAAAATCTTCTGAAAATCTTTTTTGCAAAACAGGCATCGTACTACTTTCTTCAATTAGCAAGAAGTGAGATGGACCACCACCATGATAAGATTCGTGTAGATAGTCTAATAGCAAATTAAATTCAGGGTCAGTCATTGAAGTTCCAACAAAGAAAATTGATTTTGTAGAAAAAATTGATTGCAAAATACTTTTATAACCGATTTCTCTATAAAGAGTTTTCCTGTAGTCTTTTTGTGAGAGAATGATTCCATTTACATCACTTTTAGCGTCACCATGAACTTTGAGAATAAAGAATTTTTCTTTCCAGTAGTTGTTAGCTATCTCCCTACTTTGACTATACTTGAATGTTGATGGCATACTTCCATTTAACTTTATGTATGCATTTTCAATTAACATATCATAATTAGAAGTAATTATCATACTTGATTTAATTTCTAAAATAGAAATCATAGTATTTGTTGGATTGATTTTTGGATTTCCAAAAGTATTCTCAATGTATTCATAAAAATCATCCCCAAGTTCTACTTTTAATTCTTCAGCTAAAAGTAAAAACTGATTTCCTTCTTTCTGTAATTTTCGATATTCAGATATTCGATCTTTTGATATCCAAGCTTTGTTTTCTGCTAAATCAATTAGATTAGTTATCAATTGTCCCCAACTAGGTAAACCAGCTTCAATAGACATGCCTGCACCAACGAAAAAGGCCCCTCTATTGTTTTGAAAGTTTTCTAAAAGTTCTTCAGGAAATTTATCATCAGAAAATACCATATACTAGTTTATGTGTTTTGAAAATGTTTTTTTGAATACATTGCTTCGGGTTTCAATATTGTCTTTTAAAGCTCCAGATCTGTCAAAAGCCAAAATGTAATCGTATAAATTTTTGTAATAATCTGTATTTAACTCTAACAAAGTTTCTAAATCATTTTTATAAAATAATCTCTCTCTTTCAAAATCATCAAATCCTGATTTAAATTTTTCAACGTTTAGAGTCTTATTATTGATATTCTTATATAGAAACCAAAAAATGTCTATAAATGAGTATTTATTTACTATTCTTTTACCACCGAAAGTGTCAATGTCATATAATAAATCTAAAATGTAATCTATTTTTCTTAACTGATTTTGATCTACAATTATTGCTTGATTCAGATACATTCTCTCAAGCAAACCAGCTTTTAAATCCTCTGAATTAGTATAAAATATGAGAGCAAAAACATGAGCTAAATAATCACTATGCTTATATCTTTTTTTTGATATTTTAGTGCCAGAAAAGAATTTGTGGTTAAGGACTATACTTTCAATATGTTTTCCAACTGTGCTTATTATTGCATGCCTTTTTTCTGCCGGATTTAATGTAACACCTTCTTGTAATCTACCGAAAAGTGTACGAACTTCATTTTCACTGCAACTTTCAATTAATGAAATAGTAACCTCATAATTTAAAAATTTTTCTCTCATATCTATTGGAAGAGTATCGAATCTTTTTCCTCCTATGTGAGAGTTTCCAATTTTTCCGACACTTAATCCCTTAATTGATTTATCAATGAGTTTAAAATTATTATCATAAAATTCGTAAATAGCGTTTAATCTTTGTTGTCCATCAGCAACTTCATATTCATGAATTTTGTTTTTTATTATTCTTAGATAAATTTTTGGGATATCAATTCCTCTTAATATGGAGTCTATTAAAAGAGCTGATTTTTCATTAGACCAAACCAAGCCTCTTTGGTATTCAGGTTGCTCATTAATTTTATCCCACCTTTTCAATAAAGTAGAAATTTTCCAGTTGGTTACTCTAATAATCATATTTTATAAGACAAGAATTATAACCATCACTTTAAGAATCTATTTGAGTATTCAATATGGGATGATGTTAATTTAAAAAACAGCTTAATCACGCTAAAACAATTATAGTTAATGCGTAATCACTCTTTGTTAATTATATAGGGAGAAAATATGCAATCAAATATATCAAATAAATTGAATTAACTGATATAGTTTTTAACTCTTTTTCGGTTTCTAGCTTAGTTGGTATTTTAATTACATGTTCAAAATACATAAAATATTCAGTTTACAAATTAAAATACTATTAGAGTTCATCACAAAAAGCAAGTCTACAACTATTAATTTTAGTGTCTTCTATAATATATGCTAGAAAAGCAAAAACAACATATTTACTTTCTCCATTCAAAAAGGACGAAGCGGGAATCTTTAACTCATCATTTAAGGTAGTATCTAATAGAATTAATAGAAAAAACCTGGGGCGAAATAACCCAGAAAATCTAGGAAAAACTCTTTAATAGAATTAATTAGATCACTTATCTTCATTTTTATAAAAAACAAGTATTACAGCCATCCCGTTCAGTATCTTCAAGAATATCTAAAAGATAAGGTGACGATTTTGATTTTTCTTTATTAGAACGTTTTATATGTCCCAATTTAATATCTTGGATTCTTTCAGGGTGAATTAGTTCCTCAAGAGATTCATTAGGCACCCAAGTAAACATTTCATCTTCATTTTCATATGTCATAGCTTCTTTATAGAGCTCAGGGTGTTGTTCATATAGCCAAATCCACTCAATTTTTTGTTGGAAAAAACAAAAGAAACAACCCGATCGGCTCCGTGCATATTCTCCTTTTTGTCCATCTACTTCAAACTCAATTTTTTCATAATACTTTGGGACTCCAATTCCTGTATCCCTAAGGATTTTAAATATATCATCCCTTACTAAAACATCTTCATTGTCAAGTAGTTCAAAGTCAATTTGATTAGCCAAAGGATATTCTGTGGTTTTTAAGAAATCAAAAATAGTTCTATTAAATTCAGGAACCCCTAAATCTAACGAGGCGTTTAGTTTATGATTAATTGCTTTTGCAGTTTCAGACTTATAGTTTCTATCAAATGTTATAGGCTCATTAAGTATCTCTAAAACTTTATTAAAATTAGTTCCTTTATGATATGCATTGAACAAAGAAAGTACTTGTTCTTGATTTTTAGGATTGAAAATTTTTGTCAATACATCATTACTCCAAATATTTTTTCTAAAAGGGAAGATAGATTGAATATTATTCGCTCTCGAAATATACCCCTCACGCTCCTCATCGCCTCGTATTCCTACATAAGAAATAGTTGGTTGACCATTAACGAATTTTTCAAATGGCTTTAATTTCATAAGAGCAGTACACCAACGAGCCTGAGGAGAGGGTAAATAACCTCTAAAGGACTTAAAATAGTAGTCAAAAGGAGCGTCATTAGAGCTTTTCAATTCCTCATTTTCTAACCTTAATACTTTTTTGCCTAAATAATTCTCGAGATTATCAATTAACTCATAGGTTTCGTCTAATTCTTTTCCTGTATCACAGAAATAATACTCAAAATTCATCGACGGATATTTATCGTTGAGGTAAATAGCCAAGGCTGCACTATCTTTTCCTCCTGATATACCTAGTATATGTCTTGGTTTATTCATTGTTTCTCTAACGCTTTCTTTAAAAGAGATACTAATATAGGTATTTTTAAGCTCTCGTTTTTATCTAATTGAGACGAAATGTCTTCCACTTTCTTATCTAATTCTTCTCGCTTATTTTTTGGGATTCTAACGATTTGTTCTTTGCCTCCATCATTTTTAGTAGTCAATTCGAACTTTATTAAAAGTTCTCCTTCATCAACTTTTACTTTATTTAAATCAACAAGGTTGTCTAATTCTTTAACTATAGATGCCATTTTTTCCATTAGTTGCTTTTCATCAGAATCCTTAATTTGATTTAATGGTTTTCCTATTAATGCTTGACAAATAGACATTAGATAGCTATTTCTGTCATCTAATTGAGATTGTACTCTTAATAAAAATATTTTGTGTTTAGTTAGTGCTTCGTGTTCCTTAATAGATTCAAAACGTTTTTGCAGAATTGATTTATATGTTTTAAAATCAACTTTTTTGCCTACAATTTCATTACAGATAAATAACTCAAAACGGTTAAGTAAATCTTCAAAAGAGCCTTTTATTTCTTGAATTTTATTTTGAAAATCAATGATGTAATTTTCAAAAACCTTATTGCTTGAGGATAATTCTTTCAAGGTATAACCTAATGAGCTAGGAAAGTCTTCGAAAAAAGTTTTTTCAGGATCTTTAGCTTTGCTTATGGCCTCTCTTAATTTTACAGCTTCAGGAGAGATTGTTTTAGTATTCTTACTATACTCCTCCAAATCTCTGTAAAAAATTAAAACAGGTCTTATACTTTCTATGAAAGAATCTGTATCTAAAGTTGAACGATTATCTTGACGAAGAAAATCTCTGTATTTATTAAAGAGATTAAGTCTTAGCTTATTTAATTCAAAGCTTTTGATTGAATATTCTTTTGGATTACGAGTCATCATATAAAGAATGTTTTCATCTAAATATGGAATAAAACCATTGTCTCCATAAAGGGCAAAATCACCTCTTTTGATAAATAAAAATGTTGGTATCCAAAAATCTATAACACCTTGCTTTAATTTTATAGGGGCTGAACTCAATAAGTTAATGAAATCTAATAGGCTTTTTCTTGAAGATTTAGCCTCATCTAAAAACGAATTACTAATATCCCATAATTGAATGAAATCTCTTGTATTTGGTCTTGTAAAAGTGTAATAACCATCTGATTTTGTGTGTACTCCTGTTTGTTTTAATAACGTGTAATAGATCGTTTTTTCAGCAGGCCATTTTGTGTTATCAAAACCTAAGTCTTGTTTTTGATAATGGTTTACTAAAGCTTTCCAAAAATTCTTTCTAGCATGAGCAATTGAACCTGACACTTTATGTCTATTAATTAATTCGTTTTGAATTCTAGGTGTTTGATTATAGATGTCTGCACAAAGAGATGATAAAGCTTTATTGAACTCTTTCTTATCTCTAATTTTTAATTCTTTACCATTAGCATACCAGGTAACTCTATTAGAATATAAGCTGTCCATTACATAATGATTGAGTAATTTTTCCTGGCTATTAATAATAGATTTTAACTCTTTTATAGCTACTCTGTCATTCTCATTTTGAACATTTTTTAAGACCTTATTTGTTTTTTCTATTTCAAATAAAGTTTCAAAAATCCCTGACGTATTTAAAAATATACCATATAAAGTAGGCTTGTTTTTAGAAAACTCTAATACCTCTTTTGCTGCAATTTTCTTTTCATTAAAAATAAGATTAATAAAACCATCAATTTCATTAAGTGGTTTTTCACTAGATAAAATATTTGTGAGTTGGAACTCAAATAAACGTGGTGTCCCTAGTTTATATGTTATTGATTTAGCGGTGATAATTGGGAAGTCGAAATGAGAGTTTAATTTTGATAAAACATCTATTGAGTCATCTATTTGATTCTCGGCTTCCATAATAGCCTTATCAATATCAAGGTCTGTACCTTCGGCTAACTTATATGAAGAATCAAAGTTACTAAACCTTATTATTTGATGATTTTTCAACAATCTGATTACTTCTGAAATTTGATTTTCAGAATAACTTTCTTTGAAATAATTATTAAAGAATTTGTCATTAATTCTAGATCCTTTTCTTGAGAAAATAGACAGAATTCCTAATGATTTTATTAATTTATCTGAAAGCTTTACATCAATATCAGGAATTATTTCAGCTCTTTCTATCGCGTCTTTAATTGCAGACCAATTTGAATAATCAGGATTAGATTTACTTATTATGAAGTTATAGAACTCTTCAAATAAGTAATCGTAAATTTCCGCTATTTCGAAACCTGAATCCAAATGCTCTATTTCAGAGAACTTAATAGAGTTTAGAAAAGTAAATAAAGACCTTTCGTTTTGCCCATATCTTTGCAAGGCTATAGCTAATGTATAACCACTTATCGCACTTAAAGGAGACAATTGATTTTCTATTTTCTCTAAGTAATCACTTTTTATATTGAATAGATTAAATTCAGCTATTAATTTACTGTTATTAGAAGTGCTCTCTTTTCTGTTTTCTCTTTTTGAAAGATATGATGTCGCTAAAAATAATAGTTGTTCAATAGGTTCATTAAAGGTTAAGTCTTTGAA
Organism: uncultured Psychroserpens sp.; assembly: GCF_947503375.1. Lineage (GTDB taxonomy): Bacteria > Bacteroidota > Bacteroidia > Flavobacteriales > Flavobacteriaceae > Psychroserpens. The sequence continues at coordinate 266,875 of NZ_CANNDQ010000001.1, read as the reverse complement.
CCTTCCTTTAATTTTTCGCCATTCTTGAATTTCTTTTTTATTTAAAGCATAACCGTAAGACTCTATACTTTGATGCAGTGATGTTAAAAGAATGATGTTTCTATCAGGAGAATTAACAAATTCTGCTAATTTTTGAATGAAATAAACCTCGTCTTCAGGATTGTTTTTAGCTGCAAATTCAAGAAACTTACCAAATTCATCAATAGTAATTATTAATAGACCTTTTTTCTTAGTTAATTTTTCATACCTCTGAAAAATTGCATCAAATAGTTTTTGGTTACTAGAAAAGTCTTCAGTGATATTAAATTCCTCATTTAAAGCCGATTTTAGCGACTGATAATCACCTACTAGTTTAACAAATTCTGTTTTGCCATTAAAGGCAGTATTAAAGTAGTCTCGGTTGTCTTTTAAAGATTTTTCTAATGCCCATAGAAACGAAGATTTTCCAGTTCCAAAAGAACCTATTAAGTTAAACGAGTGTATACCTCGATTAAAATTTTCGAAAATTTCATTTGCTGTTTTTTTTGCATTAGGTGTTACATAATAATCGAATTTTCGATTATCATCTCTAATTATATTAATCGATTGAGACATCTTATTCTTCATAATACAATTTCAATATTTCTAAAGCAGAAGGTTTACTTTTAAATTGAAGTTCTTTAATACCTGCTTCACTATTATATGTCACAAATTCAAATTTTTCTGCAATGTCAAAAAGCTTATTTTCTAATTTGTCTTGATCAAAACAAAAGATGTTTCCGATTCCTTTCTTATCAGAATATAAACTCTTGAAACTAATTGAATTATTATAATTATTGTTACTTATTATACAGTAAAGTAAAATCTCAACAGGAATATTGTCTTGATTATTGTTCTCAATCCTGTATCGTTTTGCTTTTTTTTGATCTTCACCAACAACTTTGATTAAGGATAATTCAGTCATTAATCCACTGTAATTATCCTCTTTACTTTTATCTCCTTTAGAACTGTAAGTTCTTAGAAAAACTGAGAAGTCTTTTTCCAAAATACCTTTATTTTGTGAAGCATCTAAATCTTTAACAAAATTCACAAAATGTTGTTTTGTGAATTCAGGTTTTATCTTTCTCAACTCTCTAAAAATTAGATTGTAAATAGAAGAATGCTCGTTTGCACATAATTCATAATGGAGAAGATTTAGAGTTGCTTCATTCTCTAAATATGGATCCCATCCATTATTATCAAGTAGTTTTTTAAACAAAGGGTTTATATTATTCCCATTTTTGACAACACCAAATGATTTTAACCAAAATCGTATGGAATTAACCATATTTCTACCTACTCCTAATTCTATTCCAGAATCGTCTTTAAATTTATCTTCATTAGATAGATAATCATAGCCTTTTTTTAACCAAAATAATCTGCAATGAAATGTGTCGTGTCCAGAGAAAGTTAAGTTATCTGTCATTTATTTTTAAATAATAGTTCGTAGTTTAAGCTATTATGTATAGCTGATATGCATAATCAAAAATAACATAAAGCTTTATTCTTTAATCCATTTAAAAACTTTTTTATTAAAAACTTATTACCTAAAATAATAGATAAAAACTCACAACTAATGTTATGAGTTTTAAGAATTGTATTCAATTATTTAAGCCAAATCTTTTCAGCTTTTTCAAACCCCACCCATTTATGATTTTCATCATGACCACGACAGGCCAGTTCATAACGAATAAACATCTCAAGTGGAATTTTATGAGATAAGATAAATCTTAATACCTCTCCGTGAGTTGTAGTGAACATACCTTCAATACTCTCCCAATGTGAGAGTGGACTGATGTCCATACCAATATGACCAATATGTTTAAAGGTCATATTGGAATAATCTCTAGGTAAAACCTCAAAGTCTTCTCCTTTTAAAGATGGATGATTGACATCGCTAATCAAGTAATCACCTTCTATGCTTTGAATAACACCAAAGATCTTTCCATCTACTCTATGTTTAAAGTTAAGCCAAAGTGCATGATCGATAGCTTTCTCTAAATTAGCTTGTCTTCAAATCTTTTTTGTCATTGGGTTTAGGTTTTTGAGTTACACTTGAACGCGTAGAAGGTTTCTTTTCAGAAATCTCCTTGCTCCATTTTTCAGTGACATAGGAAATGATAAATAGTTCATCTCCTATAAGTTCTAGAAGTTCTTTGTTTTCTAATTCCACAAGGTTATGTTCTTTAGGAATGGTTCCATTAAATTTCTTCTTTAAAATTTCGATAAGTTCCTTTCTTGAAAAGTAAAACGCAAGGTTTTTACTCATCAGAGAATCTGTTTCTTTTCCCAGTGCTCGGTTACGTAAAACCGTAGCAAAGTATTTCATTAATTGTTCTTTGTTTGTTTTCATAATTATTGAATTTTAAAATGTTTAAAGTTTTTCTTTTCCAGCTTTGATTCTGAGCGAGCGATAATTACTTCGATCATACTCATCCCAAAATGCTACAGGTTTTGTAGCTAGATAATGTGCGTGATGTCCCAGGCGCTGTAAGATGTTCCAAACTTCTTTTGGGTCAATACTTTCATTTTCTGGAATCATTTCACAATGATTTAGAATTGTTGCCAGCAGATGGTCATAATCACCACTTTTAGCTTCGGCAAATACCATTTCAATTTCTGAAGTACTCCAGCCTTCTTCTTCGGCTTTCTTTTGAAAGACTCCCATAATGGCATAAGCATTTCCATTAACACCAACCAGATCTAGGTTGACTGTCTTGTCAATTACTTTTTTCATACGTATTTAGTTTTTATGTAATCGATTTGATTACTGATTAATATTAATTAGCTTAATCTCGCTCTAGCGAGTAGTTTGCGGTGAGTACTTCTATCTTACGGCCTCTAGTGACACCAGAAGTTGCCTTTCGAGCTGATAGGGGTTTATCAAAAGTCTTGGTGTACCAACCGTTTTGTTTGGTGTATTCTTCCAAAATTTCAGATGGATAGGAGCTTAAAAGAAACTTACCCTTAATATTTGCAAGAGTATCTAGAAGCCTTTTATAATCGGTTTCTGTGTATCCATCATAATGTCCTTGATTTGAATCAATATATGGCGGATCTACATAATGGAAAGCATCTACTGTATCCCTACTCTTAATTACTTTACAGGCATCCACACTTTCTATCTGGACATTCTCTAAACGTTTAAAGACATCTTCATTAAATTGAAGCTTCTTGTTTCGAAACGCCTTGACGCGCTTAGAGTATTTGTCATAACCCCAAGACCCAATCTGACATGAAAACCCCATATTAGTGCCCACATAGAATGCCCAAGCTTGTTGCAATTTTGAAAACAAGTGAGGCATTCGATAAATTGCAACAGCAACAGAATAGGTAGCTCGAGAGAACAAAGTGGCTTCAATTTTTCTTTTAAGATTGTCAAAGTCAGTAATAACAACCTCATAGAAATTAACCACCATATTATTGGTATCGCTAATAACTTCTGCTTCAGAAGGGGACTTAGCAAAAAAGATCGCGCCACCTCCAAAAAAGGCTTCTGTATAAACACGATGTTCTGGAATCAATGGCAGTATGGCTGATACCATATTGATCTTGCCTCCATAATAAGTTATTGGAGTTTTTGGCATATAGAAGAAAAGAGATTAAGAGTGTGTAAAAGGGAAGTGTATGCTAGAGGATGTGATTATCAGAAAATGAATAGTAATCCTCCTGTGTCAAGATCAAATGATCTAATAAGGTAATATCTAAAACCTCACATAGTGGAATTAACTTCTGCGTATAATTTTTATCCGTTTCAGAAGGTTTAAGAATTCCTGATGGATGGTTATGGGCGATAATGATGGCTGCTGAATTGCTTAGAATGGCATTTTGAAAAACTTCTTTGGTGTTCATGTGAACACCTTTAGTACTTCCAGAGCCAATTTCTGAGATAACCGTCACTCGATTTGCATTGGTTAAGCACATGACCCAAAAGAATTCTTTATGATTGATCTTATTAAGGTCGATAAACTGTCTAAATCTGTGATTAGCTTCTTTTGAGCCTCTAATATGGATCATGGTTTTAAAAAGTGCTCGTTTATAGTGCATTTCTAATTCACAGCAACTGAAAAGTTGTGTACTAGGTAAAAGTGGTTTCATAGTTAATCTGTATTAAATTAATGTATAGTCAGCTTTAGGTTGCTATAGAACAGTGTCTGCGCTGAACGGCTTTGAAGGTCTCCCATCAATCATAAGTCTGAGATAAATGGAATGGTTTGGAAGGGAAGTGAAATCCGAAGCTTTGAACTCTGGATAAAACTCCTTTTCCATAAGACGTGCATCTTGTATTCCAAGACGGAAGCAAATAATGGTTCCAATGTTTCCAAGAATGCTTGCTCTTACATCAGGATCAAGTTGATGCAGATACTGATTGCTAAGATTGAGTCCAATAGCAAACTTTCGAATTTGTGCCAGTAGTTCTGAAATGAGTTCTGAACCACTGAGAGTTTGAAACTCATCGATGTAATAGAAATATGGCTTACGACTTTCAATTGGTGAGTCAATTCTTGAGAAGGCCGCAGATGAAAGGGAAGTGAGAAGCAGTCCACCAATAATATTGGCCACATCGGTTCCTACTGCCCCTTTGGCTAAGTTGATAATAAGAACTGTGCCATCGTCGATTATCGATCGAAGAGATAGTTGCTCCGTATTATCGACCAATATGCGTTTGACAATATCATGAGAAAGCAATGCACCTAACTTATTTAGAATCGGAAGTAAGTCGTTTGGTTTGTACTTTGGAAATTCCTTTTCAAAGAAAGTTTTAACCGCTTCATTTCGGATATAGGGAATACAAGATGCTCTAAAGGACGAGTCATGCATCAATTTTAAAATGTCTGATAGATTTGAGCCAGGTTTGTCTAATAGACCAAGCAAACACATTCTTAAGATGTGTTCCATTTTCATTCCCCAAGCAGATTTCCAATTACGCTGAAAAATTTCAAGGATATTGGAGGCCACTAGTGACCTTTTAGCAGGGCTCACTTGTCTTAAAGGGTTATAACCGAAAGGAATATTCGGGTCAGTTACATCAAAATAAATGTATTTCGTTAAAGGAAACCGCTGACGAATATACTCGGCCATAAATTTTGCAGAATCCCCATGAGGATCAAGAAACATGAAACCTCTATTTGCCAATAGATCTTCTGACATTAAGGTTTGCAATAATGTTGTTTTACCACTAGATGTTTTACCAAAACAATAGAGATGCATCATTCTGTCCTTCTGAAGAATCCCAAAGAGTTGTCCATCATTTCTAAAGTTTGCTCTAGCAAAATAACTCACCTTAAATGGGTCAAAAGACATATAGCTATAAGGTGTGAAATGAGTAAAAGATTTGGGTGTTTTAAATTATATAATCCGATAAGATTGACAATATGAAGAAATTATCAAATGCCGATTATCGGATGGGGAAAAGAACTGGCTGTATAGAGATGGAGTGATAAGCTGAAATGACTAACTGGTAGATAAAAACTGCTTTGCTTATCTCCATTATATCATAGCAAAGTCATAAATGCCAGTAGTAACTTTTACTTGAGATTCAAAGACTTTGAATCTTGATTTTATTTTTATTATGATATACACTACAAGTGGTAAACAAATTAAAAAGAAACCTCGTTGCCCGAAAGGGTCGTTTGGAGCATATGTTTCAAACTAAGGAAACAACGCGAGTTTATCATTGTATCTCTCACTAAGCGAGATTTGGCATTAATATATTTTTGATTGTCAAATCTGCCATACGTAGCAGGGGTATATGAAAGACCCGCTAGATTTCCTTTGGCGGGTCTTTTATGTGATATGACAATTCAAAAAGCAATACAGATTTATTTAAAGTGGAAAGAAGGTCACACTAATTCTGCATTTTATAGGTACAAGAAACGATTAGATGACTTTATGCATTTCATCATGCCAAAGTCCTGTCTATTGGATGTGACGGGAGATGATGTTGTGGCATTTCAAAATAGCATGAAAGGGAACTATGCTCCTTCAACGATAGCTTACTCATCTGATATTTTAAAAAACTTCTTCTGGTTTTGGAACGGACGTGGAGAGGTAAATTTAAATCCAAAGGAAATAAAACGCATTAAATTTATTAGCCCAGAAAAAGCAATAGTCACCAGTTCAGACTTCGAATTCATGAATGATATATTGGATGAGAGATATTTAAGTGATCTCCAAAAGAAATTGGTGCTTCATCTTCTTTGGGATACTGGAATGCGGGTAAGCGAGCTATTGGATATCAAACTTAACGATATAGGAAACCCAGGAAATAATGGGCTTAGAACAGCTAAAATTAGAACTCGAAAAACGATGCGATATAATCTAGTAGTCTGGGGAAGTGAGACCAATGAACTCATGAACATTTATTTAGGTATTAGACTATGTATGTCGGTATCCTCAAAATATCTATTAGTGAATCGAAAAACAGGAAAACCATATACGGTTAAGAGTATTCAAAGGTGGGTTAAGCAAATAGCTAAGGATGCGATGGTTGATAAAGATATCACACCTCACTCATTTCGTCATGGAAAAGCTAATGAAATATTAGAACGTGGAGGAACTGTTAGAGATGTAAGTGCCATTCTCAGACATGTCAGTCCAGAATCTAGTTTTAACTATCTACAATTATCAGAGAGCAGATATCTAGAAACGGCAGAAAAGTTTTTACAGGTAGCATAAAAATAAACAGCAATCTCAAATGAAGATTGCTTTTGTATTGGAATTGGAATATAATACTAATAGTACCTTTAACTATAAATACTATCGAACCTCACAAAAACTTATTTATTTAGTTAATACTTTTTGATTTGTTTACCACCAAAAAGGTGTTCTAGCTGCCCTTATTAAATAAGGCATTATATTTTAATGACATAACGTCGCAAAAGATATAGTACGGAACACCAATGTCGTAAAAGTATATGACAAAAATTTTTATGAGCTGAGTAGTATTGGTCTTTAGACCTAAGGTTAAGGGTTACTTAAAACAAAACTTAAAATGTCTACATTTTATAATGTCGTTAGTCGAAAAGAGATTCCTAACTCAGGAGGGAAAGTTATTCATAACAAAGTTGGAATTATCAAAGTTACTCCAAATAAAGGATGGTACTTAAGCTTATTCCATCTTCCAAATGATTTTCAAATTTTTGCCAATCAGAACGAAGAATTACCAGTGATTGACTTTAATGATCATGAGGCTTAAATACACAACTCCGATTCCGAATCGGTTCTTTGATGAACTTATGATTGATTTAAGTGCATCGGCTATCAGAGTGTACTTAAAAATTGCTCGTAATACTTATGGGTGGCGAGATACACAGGGGAATGTAAAATCAAGAGATTGGATCAGTCATTCACAGTTCTCAAAAGTTGGACTCTCATCAAGAAGTGTAACCACAGCAATCAATGAGTTATTAGAGCTAAACCTAATCACTCTAACAGATGATTATGGCAACATATTAAATAATCCCCAGAGACGAAAGAATGCCAAACGTATTTACTACGCATTAAAGACTAACAACAAAGAAAACTCTACGTTATACAAAGCAAAAAATGACAAAAACAATGGGCAATTATTACCTACGACAAAAGATATTTCTACAAAAGAAAAGTACAGTGCAAATGAGCGTTTAACAGACCAAGAACGTCTGCAAGAGATATTACAAAATGAAGAAGAGAAACAAGTTAAAAGAGATAATTGGGTGTAAATCCTTAATATTATAGAAATACTTATGAAATTAAAAAATAAAAAACGAATACTTCTTCTATTGAAGAAGCTTTCTAATTATATAGAAAGAGATGACTTTTCTGAACCAATTATATGCCTGATGAATCATTATAGTGATAAAGAGTTAAGACAGATTACCTATTATAGATACTTTGACAAATGGAATACGGAAGAACTTGAAAGCCTAAGTAGAAGTGAGCTAAAAAAAATTATTGATGGCAACTACCTTATTGTTCTTTGGACTATAAAACAATTGGAAGAAGATATTAATTCGGAAGAAAGGAAAAAAACCAAAATCGTCTAAGGATGATATTATCTCTTTAAATGGAAAGTATTAGACTTGTCTTAAAACAGAAGAAACCCCATAATTATTGAATTATGGGGTTTTAGTTGTAAGGGAATTAAAGTTTTTCAATTTCTGTGGCTACAAAATGTATATAACGTGAATTCAAACCAAGGAGTTTTCCTCCTCTGGGTTTTGTTACCAAAGTGCCTCCTCTCAGTTTTAACTTATCTCCTTTACTTAGAGAAAAAATCAAGTCTGAAAAACTGTTTGGTGCTAATACAACTAAACCTTCTGTAATACCTGTAAGCTCATTAGTTTTAATTTCTACATCACGATGAGTAACTTCAAACGCAAAGTGCCCATCAGGTATTTTTTTTATTGAATATTGAGCCATAGCAGATGATTGGGATAAGAGTTGGCAATCAACATAGATATCGGCTCCAATATAATTTTCGGCAAAACTTTCATTTGAGATTTTAGAAAAAGGGACATCAGTTCCAGGAGTAATAGTTGAATCTGTTGTCTGAATTACTCTGGTTGAACTGCAAGAATGTAAAATAAGGATAGATACAGTTATAATAATAAAGGATAATTTTTTCATAAGTACTGATTTTGTGATTAATAGAGGCAAACATAAGAAATAAAATTTAAAAAACCACTTAAAAGTTACTACTTATAAGTAGTTGTCAAAAAGTAGTAACTCTTGTCTCTTTGTGTTATGGGAAAACATGATAAATACACACAGAAAAAATTACAAGAATTAGGTGAAAGATTAAGGCAAATTAGAATTGAAAAGGGGTACAAGAATTATGAGCAATTTGCCTTTGATAATAAAATTCCAAGAGCACAATATGGAAGATATGAAAATGGACAAGATCTACGCTTTAGTTCACTTCTTAAAGTTTTAGCCGCATTTGATATTTCTCTGGAAGATTTTTTCAAGGATGGGTTCACATGCTAAAGATGATTGGAGTTTTTATTTATTAGGAATACTACTTGCCATTACTTATCCGTTTTCAAAAAATTCTAGTCGTATCAAAACACCCTTTCAAATTATAATAAAACAACTATTAAGTTTCATGAATTTTGAATATAAAAAAAGCGAGCATACTAAATAGTTTACTCGCCTTTATTTTTTAATTGTTTACTTACGAATAATCTTCTACAGTAGCATCGGGTGCATTTTTCTTTACCTAAGCTATGCCGTTTTCCATAGCATCAGTACTAGAATACATCTCACTAGTCCCAATAACTTGACCATTGGTTGCTTTTAAATTGAAATAAGGACTTCCATTCTTAGCTTCTAATCGTTCAAACTTGGAATCGTCTTTTGAATTGGTTCTAACAGATGCTATTCCGTTTTCACATGACGCTTTAGCTTTATACGCCTCACTACTTAAAATCACCTGGCCATTACCAGCTTTAAGATTAAATCTAAACTGTCCTGACTTGTCTTTTTTAATTTCAAATTTTCCCATATTATATATCTATTTTAAGTGAATACTAAAGATAAAAAACACAGCGTAGAAGAGAAAATATTAATTCATACTATAGGTAAAAATTTTACTTGTGAAGCTTACTCTTAGTGCGAATATTTGCTTGTAAATTCTTTGAGTTCAACTTGAAGGTCGTTGAGCATTCGAGCGATTGACTCAACTTTTAAGTCACGCTCATTGTACTCTTGTGTGTTGATACTACAAGTAAATTCCCATAGTTCAAGCACTTCATTTACAGGAACCTCATAAGCCTTGTAATCGCTATTGTCTGATACTAATAGCAAAGTCTGGTTAGTTTCTATCTGGTTATAGACCCGCTTATAAACAATACCATCATTTAAAGTTACAAGCACATAAGTTGAGCCTTCCTTGATGTCATCTAAGGATTCCATGTATTTGGCAACCACATAAGCACCAGCTTTAAGTGGGGGCATAGAGTCCCCTTTAATTGGAAAGGCTCTATGTTTCCCTGTGGGTAAAAAAGGAAGTTTTATTTTCTCAAGTTGTTCAATATATTCAGGATCATCATATCCCGCTAAATATCCTGCCGATGCTTTTACAGGGACAACTTCAATTAAATCTTCGTTCATCTTATCTACAACTATAGGGAATAAGACACGTTGCTTTCCTATTTCAATAAATGAATTATCAGAAGTCAGCGTCAGATCTTTTTTAATTAAAATATCTATTGGAAGTTTAAAGTATTCTGAAAACTTGATTAGTAATTCAAAAGGCGGTTGAGAGCGCCCTTCTTCATAGGAACTTACTCGGGATCTTAATATGCCTATATCATCAGCACACTGTTCCTGTGTTCTGTTTTTAAGCTTTCTTAGGTGGCGAATGTTTTTTGCAAATAAATTCATAATGCTACAAAAATAAGCAAACTTTGCTACATATTGTATCTAAATTTGTAAAATGTTTTTAAATTGTCACACCTATTACAGTTTACGATACGGTACCATCAAACCAGAAGATCTTCTGAAGACAGCTAGTTTGATGGAGGTTCAGGCAATGGCACTAACGGATATCAACAATACCTCCGCATGTTTAGACTTTATTCGTTTAGCGCCAAAATATCGTATTAAACCTATAGTAGGGGTTGATTTTAGAGATGGTGCACAGCAACAATTCATTATGCTAGCTCGCAATAATAGTGGTTTTTGTAATATTAACAATTACCTATCTGAGTTTTTGCATCTAGATAATTTTGTGATTCCCAAGCGAGCAAAAGCGATTGAAAACACCTATGTCATTTATCCATTTCATACTTTTAATGGTGACGATCTTAATGCAAACGAGTACATCGGAATTAGTGTAGCGGATATTCCCAAACTTAAGTTTTCTAAATGGATACAACATCTAGACCGATTAGTCATACTACAAACGGTTAGTTTTCAGAACAAAAAAGGCTTTAATACCCATCGTTTATTACGTGCCATTGATAACAATACCCTCTTAAGTAAGCTCAGCGTCAAAGAACAAGGCCAAGAGCATCATAAAATGATGTCTGTCCTAGAACTGACAGAAGCATTTGCAGAATTCCCTGAGATCATTTTTAATACTAAAACCTTAATAGAAAATTGCACCATTGTTTTTGACTTTTCTAAAGAGACTCCTAACAATCAAAGTGCATATACCAATGATCAAGACTTAGATTTCCGATTACTTAAAAAACTCACCTTCGATGGCCTTAAATACAGATACGAAAATCCCGATGCAAGTATTTTAGAACGCATTGAAAAAGAACTCCAAATCATCAAAGAAAAGAGGTTTGTCTCTTACTTTCTGATCAACTGGAAAATTCTTAAATACGCACGATCTAAAGGCTACTTTTATGTTGGCCGTGGTAGTGGAGCCAATAGCATTATTGCTTACCTGTTAAGGATTACGGATGTTGATCCTGTGGAACTTGATTTATATTTTGAAAGGTTTATTAATCTTTACCGAAAGAATCCACCAGATTTTGATATCGATTTCTCATGGACAGATAGAGATGACATCACAGAATTTATCTTTAGAAGATTTAAGCACACGGCATTAATTACTGTTTACAATACCTTTAAGTACAAAGCCTCTGTAAGAGAGCTTGGAAAGGTCTTTGGCTTACCAAAATCTGAAATTGATTTGCTCTCTTCTGGGCAATATCATTACAAGTCACTTGATAAGCTCTCTCAATTAGTGCTTACCTATAGTCAGTTCATTCAAGGATTCCCAAACTATTTGGGGATTCATGCTGGAGGCATACTGATCTCAGAACAACCCATTCATTACTACTGTGCCACTTTCATGCCACCTAAGGGTTTTGTCACCACTCAGTTTGATATGATCGTTGCAGAGGATATTGGGCTTTATAAATTTGATATTCTGTCTCAGCGTGGATTAGGAAAGATAAAAGATGCTGTAGAGATTGTCCGATACAATCGTCCTGAATTAGCGCCCATTGACATTCATGATATTAAACGCTTTAAAGAGGATCGATCCATCAAGTATCTTCTTAAAAATGCCAAGGCCATAGGATGCTTCTACGTAGAATCTCCTGCCATGCGAATGCTACTTAAAAAACTACAGGTTGATGACTACCTAGGTCTTGTGGCTGCAAGTTCAGTGATTCGTCCAGGAGTAGCCAAATCAGGAATGATGCGTGAGTATATTTTACGTTTTCGTTTCCCTGAGCGTCGCAAGGAAGCACATCCCGTATTGATGAATATAATGCCAGAGACTTATGGCGTTATGGTCTACCAAGAAGATGTGATTAAAGTGGCGCACTACTTTGGAGGCTTAACCTTAGGAGAAGCTGACATGCTCAGAAGAGGCATGTCTGGCAAGTTTCGTTCGCGAGAAGAATTTCTCAAGGTCAAAGACCAATTCTTTGAAAATTGTAAAGCTGATGGAAAACCAGAAAAACTTACCAATGATATATGGCGACAAATTGAGAGCTTTGCGGGCTATGCTTTTGCTAAAGGACATTCGGCATCCTATGCCGTTGAGAGTTATCAAAGTTTATTTCTCAAAGCGTATTTCCCATTAGAGTATATGGTAGCAACAATTAATAATTTTGGAGGGTTTTATCGCACTGAACTTTATGTCCACGAAGCACGAATGCATGGGGCGAGCATTATGGCACCTTGTATAAATAAGAGTTTTAATGAAACGGTGATTTATGGTCAGGACATTTACTTGGGCTTTATGCATTTACAGTCCTTGGAATCCAAAACAGTAGTAAGCATCTTAGAAAAAAGAAATACGCATGGTCCATTTAAGAGCCTAGATGATTTTATCGATAGCGTTTCCATTTCAATGGAACAAATAGCACTTTTAATTAAGTGCAACGCCTTTCGATTTACAGGTGCTAACAAGCGTGAATTACTTTGGGAGGCACATATGAAAATAAATAAGGTGTCTTTTGATGAGTCTAAAATGACACTTTTTAAAACACAGCGGATCAATTACAAAACACCGAATTTGACTTGCACGGCGTTAGAAGACGCCTTTGATGAAATAGAGCTATTAGGCTTTCCGCTCTGTAGTCCATTTAAGTTGCTACAGACACCTATTGAAAATACAATAAGCGCTAAGGATCTTATCCATTTAAAAGGAAAAGTCATATCCATTTCGGGTTACTTAGTTACCACCAAAAAAACAAATACCTCAAATGGAAAACAGATGTTTTTCGGCACTTTTTTAGATGCCAAAGGTGATTTTATAGATACGGTACATTTTCCACCAATAGCCAAGCAATTCCCTTTTAGAGGAAAAGGTATTTATTTAATTACTGGCAAGGTTATAGAAGAGTTTGATTGCGTTTCAATAGAAACCATAAAAATGGAACGATTGCCCATCATTGAAGATCCACGCTATTCAGAAGGTAAACACAAATCCCTAGCTTATGAATCCTAATCGCTCAATTGTACATATGGATCTGGATACGTTTTTCGTGTCCTGTGAACGCTTACTAGACCGTAAGCTCATAGGAAAACCTGTTTTGATTGGTGGAACTACCGATAGAGGCGTAGTGGCTTCTTGTAGTTATGAAGCTAGAAGTTTTGGAATTCATTCAGCAATGCCGATGCGTATGGCAAAACAGTTATGTCCTGAAGCAATTGTATTAAGGGGTAACTCGGGCATTTATAGTAAGTTCTCAGACACAGTAACGGATATTATCAAAGAGTCCGTACCCTTATATGAAAAGACATCAGTAGATGAATTTTATATAGACCTCTCTGGGATGGACAAGTTCTTTGGATGCCATCAATTGGCTTCAGAATTACGTCAAAAAATAATGAAAGAAACTGGGCTTCCCATTTCTTTTGGGCTATCTATCAACAAGACCGTATCAAAAATTGCTACAGGAGAAGCCAAACCCAATAATCAGATCAGAATAAACCATGGCACCGAGAAACCTTTTCTCTCGCCATTGTCCGTAAAAAAAATACCCATGGTCGGTGATGTGACCTATCGCTCTTTGTGCGACTTGGGAATCAAACGGATTAAAACCATTCAAGAGATGCCTATGCACATGATGGGTAAGGTCTTTGGTAAAAACGGTATTTCCATTTGGAAAAAAGCCAATGGAATTGATAACTCTCCAGTTGTCCAATACCATGAGCGGAAGTCTATTTCTACTGAACGTACATTTGATAGAGATACCACAGATGTCAACAAGCTAGAAAGCATCATTGTAGCTATGGCAGAAAATCTTGTTTACCAATTACGCAGAGGCAATAAGCTGACAGCTTGTGTGACGTTTAAAATTCGTTACTCCGATTTTAATACTTATACGCTTCAAAAACGCATTCCATACAGTTCTGCTGATCATATGATTATTCCTATCGTTAAAGAGCTCTATAAGAAACTCTATCAACGACGTTTGCTAGTTAGATTAGTAGGAGTGCGCTTTAGTCATTTAGTAGAAGGTGGTTACCAGATCAACCTCTTTGAAGATAACGAAAAGATCATCAATTTATACCAAGCTATGGATCGGATGCGAGAACGCTATGGGGATAGAGCGGTGATAAGAGCGGTGGGTATTGAAGCGAAAAGCATTAGCCGCTGGAACCCATTTACAGGTGAACCGCCTCCGCTTTTAGCGAATAGACGACGATAATTAATTTTAATTTATAGTAAATAATCTATAATATAGATTATTTACTATATTTATATAAACAAAACTAGAAAAGACATTTAGATTAGAGATGTTTCACTTGACTAAATCAAACAACCATTTCACTCATTGCTATCTGCAACTTATGATTTTGAGTTCTAATTTTAATCAAAATCACCAACCATGAGTATGCCTAACAATATCCTTATTGTAGAACAAGAGCCTTTAATTGCGTATTGTATTGAAAATGCGTTAAACCATGTGTTTAAATCTAGTTTCCGAACAAGACTAGCTACAAGTTATGATCAGGCCCATTCTGTAATTGCTACCTTAAATAAAGTGAATCTTGTGTTTTTAAATATGGACTTATCATCAACCCATGAGAAGTTTCAAGTCATTAATAAGATCATCAACGCTCTAAAAAATAAGTCGCCTAATGTAAAATTTCTGGTCATGACCTCTTTTAAAGATAACTACAAAACCATTTCTATTGTTAAAACATTCAATCCCGAAAGCATCTTACTTAAAAGTGATATTGCTTTTGCAGATTTAACCTGTGCCATTGAAAGTGTTATAAGCGGAGAGCCATTTTATAGTAAAACTATTTTGCGTTTGTTTCGATCGAGAATGACCTCAGACATCACATTAGACCGTACAGATCACCAGATTTTACATTACTTATCTAAAGGCATAAGAACAAAAGACCTTCCAGAACTGGTCTTTTTATCTAATAGTGGAGTAGAGCGCAGAAAACGAAACCTAAAAATCATCTTCGATGTGGAACAAAAAAATGATCGGTTCTTAATTGAACAAGCTCGATTAAAAGGGTTTGTTTGAAATAACGCAATCGTTTGTTACTTAATTTAAATTTTAAGTCATTTTGTAATTTGGGGCATAGGATTTTTTCATGACCTAATTTACTACATAACGATTTAAAAAACCTAGGTTTTAAAAGCTCTAAGCAATTTTGTTTTCTATCAAGATATCAATGAACATAAAAAACCAACAATTAAATTTTACTTTAACTATTGGTTTTCAGTTGTTTATAATTGCATTTTGGTCTATGACCTGGTTTACTACACTACCAATCGGAAGATCAAGCCTCACATATTAAAAGTCTTGATGCCTTTATGGAGTATTACAATCATCATCGCTATCCCTGTAGATTGTATGGTAAAACACCTATGGAAATTATTAATGGTCAAAGCATTGATAAATCGATGTTTTCTGAAACGCTTTGTAATGCAAAGATCAATAGATTACAAATCAATAGAAACTTTAATAAATGTATCGTTAAAATAGGATGCAAAAGATAATAGCGATTCAAATCATAATTCTTAAAAACAATGTTCAATATATCAATGAACTTAAAAAGAGTAAGACAGTTTAAAAAACTGTCTTAACTCTAACTTACTCTATTTCAATCTTGTTCCAACTTTGGAACACTTTTGTTGCGGTTTTAACGATTAGTGCCAAACACTCTTTTTTTTTGAAAATCAGTTTATTAATTTTTTATAAAATATCTACTCATTTGACAGAGTACTAAATTTTAATGCTCCCTAATTTCATGAGTAAGTTTATCGTCACCACAAGGAAGTTCATGAATTATTATATTATCTACAAGCTTGTTTTCAATTTTGTTTTCCTTCAATTCATAAACATATGAAGTAACTTCCCATTTAGGTTTTTTTTCTATTTCTTCATTAGATATTAATTGCTCTTTATTAATCATTTCACAAAAGTTGAAGACTTCTATGAAAATAAACTTCTCATAAAACCCTGAAAACTTTATAACCCAATTAGCTTTTTCTCCATTGGAATAACCTAACAATTCTTTATTTAATTTATCATAGTAATTTTGATTTACTTTATTTTCAATTTCAGCAAATTCTTCATTACTCCAATTATATTTATCCAACAAAATTGCCTTGTTTTTGTCTTTAGGAATTTCATCTCTATAATTGTGTGTATAACTATTAAATTCAAACTTATTAAAGAATGGGTCTACTAAATATGGCTTATCATCTATTTTCAAATTACTAACAACATGATTAACCACTTCTTCAACTAACATCTTCTTTTCATCGCTAAGAGTAGAAACTTCATTACCTGAGTTCTTACAATAAAAGAAGCTAAAAAAACATAATAGAATTAGATATTTAATTTTTGTCATAATTTGGGTTTTATGTTAGTTACTTTTAAAATTTTCTTATTCCCATCTTTAGTTACATGCAAATGTCCACCGCTACCTCTTGCAGACCTAATAGGTAAACGCATACCTTCTCTAAATCTATTAACTATGTCCGTAGTTGGACCAGCTGGCGATTTACTTGAAACATTGTCTTTAAAGATACCATCTATTTTATTTGCTTCATCTTCTTCACTACTAAAAAAGTCAGCACCAGCATTAAGATGTAAACTTTCATGTAAAAATGCCATTCCAACACTCATCATTCTTTCATCAAATCCATTTTCTTTTAATGCTTCTTGCATCCCATTTATTTGAGCCCCATCTAATAGAGCTGCACTACCATCTTGACTACTATCAGAACCAAAATCAGTACCACTAACTTTTATAGTATCTGTATCAGAACTCAATAAATGTGATATGTAAGCACTAGCTTCATTACAATCTGTTTCACATGGATTTTCATCTCCTACTAAGATAGATTTACCGTTCTTATCCGTTTTAATAGTAATTTCCTGTCCTGAAATATCACTAAGACTAATAACCAACTGAGCTGCTAACCATTTATCTCTATTAAGTTCATCCTCAGTTTTATCCCGTTTTTTATCTCCCTCTCCAATTGTTGTACTCAATAAAGCAGATATATCAACTTCTTCACCACTAGGGTCAGTAAAAAATATCGGATTATTTAAAGCAAAACTATAAGGTGATGTATTGAAATATTGTTCAGCTAATGGGTCAAGATTCATCCACCTACCTAAAGCAGCATCATAATTTCTAGCGTGAAAATCCATCCACTCAAGACCTAATTCATCTTGTTCTTCTTTACCTCCAAAACCATAACGGTGGTCTGTACCATTTATTACATTATTATACCCTTTATGTTTCAAGCCAAATGGGTAATAGTTATTTTCTTCAATAATTTCTAGATCACCAGAAGATACGTATACATTATCTATATAAAAATGAGTTAACTCGCTAAGGTTGGTGTTAGATTTATCTATTACTAAACGTAACTTAGGTTTCCCCATCGTTGTATGAGTATACGTATAACTTCCTGTTTGTGTATTATTATTAAGCATATAATATGACGGATTAGCATAGTTTTGCTCAGATTCTACTAAATATACTCGTACCACATTAGTATCACCTTTATCCACATCTAAATGTATATCTATTTGTTCACCTGAACCAAAGTTATCACCTATAACAATAAAGGCACCATTCCATTGATCAATAACATTTACCTTTAAACGGTTGTTTTCTAATTCTATACTACCATTAGCAGAACTTGCAACGGGAGACCAACCTTCATACTCTTGATAAAAAGCATTGTCTACAAATGAAATGTAATTGTCATTGGTATCGCTATAACTAAGCCTAACGTTTCCTAAATGGTCTTTGTATTGGTAAATATAATCATAATTTCCAGAACCGTCAGGTTCAACATAGCCTTCTGGATGTGAAAAGAATTGTAATGTCTCACTAGTACCTGTTTGCTCATAAATATAATTACCAGCATATTTAGTGGTTGTAGTACTACCAGCTTCTATAACGGCTTTGGTAAGTTTAACACCTGTAGCATCATATACATAGGTAATGCTGCCATTATTAGTGCCACCAACGGTTACTGTGGTTGGTAAGTTAAGGTGGTTATACGCTATGGTAGAGATGTTTTTGTTTTTGTCTTCTATCATATTGCCATTGTCGTCGTAGCTATAATCATCACCAACAGTATTACCATCTTTAAAGCCATCTAGATGCGCAAAAGCGTTATCACTAACACGAAGCAGTTGATTACCATCATAGGTATACGTAAGATCATCCACTACATTAAAAGTCCCTGTTCGCTGCAACCTCATAATGTTACCGTTTTTATCATACACAATGCCATTAGAATGATAGCCATTAGCCACAGTAAATCCAGTACCTGTATTAATAGACATGTTAGCGACTTTGAGCCTATTAAGTGCATCGTATTGATAGGCATAGCCTCTAGTGGTTGTATTAGAGATGTCATTAGCTGTTTTCCAGATGGTCTCACTAATATTCCCGTTGTAGAGTTTGTCGTTCGTTTGTCCTAAATCGGTATCGTTATAATTGATTTTAAAGGTAAATAGGTCGTTACCAATGTTATTAATATCATTGATGTCTTTAAGCCAACCTCTAATGTTATAATTGTAATCTACACTTTGTAGTGGCGAAGTCTCAGTATTTCCAACACTTTTAATAACTAACTGTCCAAAATCATCATATAAATGATTTGAAATCAGTTCTTCAGCCTGAGACCCAATTTGTTGTTTTTGGGTTTTAAGTCGACTTGCATGATCATAGGTAAAACGGTCTGTTACTACAATATCGGCATTAGTGCCTTTGGTATGCGTACTTTCGGTTTTAAGCACTTTACCTGTAAAGTCCAGTTCATTTTTCATTTGATCTGTAGTGTCTAAATACTCATTTTCACTACCAATAAATATAGACTGGCCTTTTTCATCGTAATAGGTCACTGTAGTAATCCAATCTGAGGTGTCTAAGACTTTCACCTTACTACCAGTAGGTAAAGACCTAGTATCACTTGTAGTGCTGACTCCAAAAACGGTATTTGGGTCAGCAAATGCCGAAGTAAGATCTGAATTATAATCATCATAATAATTGATCGTATGCAATTCGGTAATATCAGTATTTGGAAATGCACTGTTGGTATAATACACAGGAGAATCATCAATAACGGTATATGATGAACTGGATGACTCATTTAAAACTGTTGCAGTATTTAAAGTATACTGTAATTGCTTTCTTTCATCATTGTCTGGAGCTCCAGAAGTTCCAGAAGGAACTTTATGATGTATTCCCATATATACTGGTCTATTTACTGCATCATATTTTGTAAATAACCAATCATCGTTTTGTTTAAGGTTAGCATCTTGGGTTAATACAGGTCGATCTAGCTTGTCATATACAATATATTCCCATCCTTTTTGTGGGATTTTCTTTTCAATAAGACGATTACGATTATCGTAATGGTATTGATAGCACAAATCATTTACAACGTTTGATTTTATAAAATGATTTGGTAAGCTAGTTACTAAGGTTTGATCTATTGAAGAAACCATACCAGTTCCCATTATAAATAAGTAGCCATCTTGTACTGAAACAGCATAATTACTTCCATTTGCAGTAATGGTTCCAATAAACATATTTGGAATCCCAGTATCTATAAGAAACACCGCTCCATTATTTAAAAAAGTACTTGCGTTAAAAGTCACATCAAAATCAACCGTAATGGTATTTTCAGGTGCATTAATAATAATATCAATGGCGCCTGTGCCAGTAGTGACAGGAACACCCAATTTATCCAAAGGAATAAGATCTGAAGGCTTAGGGTTGTAGGTTGCAGAAGTATAACTCACACTTGCTAATATATTATCACTGCCTTTTGGAGAGAGCACATAAGACAGATTCCCATAATCGTCATACACATAATTGGTGTCATGTTTATTTCCTTTGGAGCCATAGGTGCGTTTTAATACCACTTGACCCTGTTTGTTTTTAAACTCCTCAACCGTATGTGCTTTGGCTTGAGTTTGTCCTGGTTGCCAGTTTTCATCCTTAGTAATGGTTTTAAAAAGCTCATTAGCAGCATAATGGCCATTGTAAAATAATTGAGGCGCTTCAGTATCTAGTGTTGGAAAAAAGACACTGTAATGCTCAACTTCAGAAGAACTATTAGTATGGTATTCAAATTTTATGGTGTGATCCAAATCACTTGCTGCATCAACAGCCCAATCTTCACCAGGAGCACCTTGTTCTAGTATTCGATTAAGAGGGGAATCTTCGATACGGGTTTCACTAAACGGGTTTGGAGATGCACCATCAATATCATCTGGGTATCTTGTTGCATAATAACTATCAATGGCTGGCATTAAAGTACTAGGCGATTCGTAAGTGAGAGAAGATGTACTTCTTGCAAATGGTAAATACTCCTTTGTTTGTCTTGCAAAAGCATCATACACGATTGGTGTAATAATATCTTGCTTATTACCTCCAGCCTGTTTGGCAATACTTTGCATTGGTCTGCCAAGACCATCATAATAAGTTCTACTTTCTATTTTTTCATCATCTGTAAGATTAGCTTGAGTGCTGGCATTGGTTAGACCATCGGTGGTTTTCACTTGAAATGCAGTAGCGTCAACATAGTTTAAACTACCATATACATAAGCGTTTGTGCTTAACAGATAACCCTGATCGTCTTTTACTTGTTTTAATCGATTTAAGTGATCGTACTCATAAAACATGGTATAACCTCTAGGATCGGTCATACTGGTCACACCAACTAACGGATCATAGGTATAAGTGCTTACCATAGCATCTGGAAAATGACCTCTTAAGGTATTTAAAGCAGTACGTAACGTGTTTTCAGAAGCAGCATCAGTATCTAAATTAGAAGCCGTTTTTGCTGCATCAATATCGGTTTGGATGTTTGAAGCCAAGCCGACGTATGTTGCATTTTCAATCTTTGCAATCGGTAGTACTTTACTATAACCCCAAACATAGATGATGTGTGTGCCGTCTGCTTTGCTGACTTCAAGTGGATTGCCATAGATGTCATAACTATGAATGGTAACACGATCTTCTAAAGTATCATTTCCTTTAGCTGTTTGTATGTCTTGTGATGCCACATAATCATTCCCCCAATCATTATATACGTTGCGCTGAGTTGTTTTAGCCAAAAGTAGATCATTACTATCTTTAACCAGTATTTCTGTATTAATAGGTGTTGCAATGCGATGTTGATCAATAAGTTTCTGCTCTGCAGGAGTTACTGAAGCAAAATCTTCAGGATATTTTGTGTTTGTGAAAACGGTATTTCCGTTACTAAGTGTGTTTTTAACTTGTGTAGGCATGTTATGATTTAATCCATAAGCGTATTCTGCTTTTTGAGTTAAAGAATCTATGGCGTTAGTACTATCATAAACATAGTCCTTAGAAATATTTTCTATTAACCTAGTTCTAAAGGAGTGGAATTGAATATTTGTATCTGAATATGGGTCTGTCGTTATAAATCCATTGATGGGATTAAACCCATTTTCATTTAAACATTGTTTATATGCGGGTATATCTAAGTCTGTGGTATATAAGTATAAAAGTTTTTTTAAGTTAGGATCTATTTCCCCATCAACCGCTACTGGACAATAATCATAAAGTATTTTATTACTAAAAAAATTAGTTCCTGTGGTCACTAGTGATGCTTCAAATTCATAATTGGAAAGCTCTTTTCTTACGATTTGACCAGATTTGTTATAATGTGAAACTTGTTTCAGTTGACCATTTAAAGGATTTGTTTTTACATATGGCTCGTTGATTTTTGGCACATAAACCCCAGCAATAGGGTATGGACTTACCTGATTAACCGTATAAAAATTTTGGTTATAATATTCGTAAACTGTAGATCCTAATTTATTTCCCAGATCATCTTCGATGGTTTCTTTTACTTTTGGATAGGTAATTTCATAAGGTGTTTGACTGTAGAGATTGGTTGAGTACCTTTCTAGTACTTTATATTCGGGGCAAGACTGACCACCATTAGAAACAAGTCCCAGATTATCCTCTACTTCCTTAATGGTTTCAAATTGAACTTTTTGTTGAACAGTATAATCTAAATATTCCAATGTTTTGATATAGGTTTCGCCTTGATTGGTTTTATCTGATATCTTTGAGATTAGTGGAATGGTTGTATAACTACTCTCTAATGAATTCGTAACATATCGTCTGGTTAACTTAATACTTTTACCTATTAAACTATTAGCGATAAAGACCTTATAGTCTCCTGGAAAAAAATAATTCAAGCCACCTTCAGTAGTAATAATATCACCATCATTGGGAGTGGAATAAGAGCTATAGACCAAATCAGGACTATTATTTTCTATCATTGTTAATATCTCACAATATGATTTGTCTTTGTTAGTTGGAGTAAAGTAATTACTATAATGATCATAACAAACAGTTGTTGTAGAATTTCCACTATTGTAAATTACCTCTTGGCACTCATTTGGTCCAACTACCACTGTAATACCATGTTTAATGATTTGTATGTCACCATTTTGTAACATAGTCACATTTGGAGGTACTGTATTTGAAACACCAGTGTCTTTATAGATAGCTATAAAAAACATACGTCCATTTTGTGAATTATTACCTTGAGTGGTAACGTCGAAATAATACTCATTTTCATTTCCAAAAACTTCTCCAGAGCCTACGGTAAATGCTTGTGTTAAAGTATTTGGTATAAGCCCCGTGTCATCACAAGAAAAATCTGATTCATCAGCAGACGTGTCAACTCCTCCATCGATTGTTACCAGGTGTTCTGCTAATTCTTGTGGTACGAGTGTTGTAGTTATATTTTCTAAATAGTCAAAAGTAAATTTTGTCGAACCTCCCGTAGGATAGAAGATTTCTTCTAACATACCTCTAGTTGTAAAATTGAAGTTAGGTTCACGATTTGCTCCAAAGAAGATTTGACCATACTGATTAGTGTATTTTGGTATAAGTGACGTATTATTCGTTACACCATTATAATAGCCTAAATAATCAATCCCTAATGAATTACGACTAGGGAATGTATTATCTCCAATATAATTGAATGTATAATCCAGTACTTGCTCAGCTGGCGTTAACACAGCATTACCTTGAGTATCGTAACCATGTATTGTAATACCATCTAATTTTAATCGATAATCTTTTTCATCTGTAGGCGTACTATTGGCTGTAAAATAAGATTGGTTAAGCGTAAATGTTTTTAAAATTTTCACACCTTCTTTAATATCTATTTTATCTAATTCTTTGCGGCCAGATAAATCTAAGCGATTAGTTAAATGGTGAAACTTTATAATTTCTCTTCCATTAAGTCTAATATTCAATAGTTCAGATTGTTTTATTTTAAAGTCAGTTAAGTTACTAGTAGTGGTATACATCCAATTTGGATTTGTTGGATCATATCCAGTTTCAAAACATGCAGTTAATCTAATTTGTCCAACCTGACGATTGTAATGCAATTGATCTTGATTCCAAAACATACCAGATGAATAAGTAAAATCAAAAACATCATTCTTTGTAGGGGACTCTATTTTGGTCAAATACCATGCTGAGTTATATTCTCTCGTGCCTTCTTCTCCGCTTCCACCCGTGTGAGATGTAAAAGTAATTTCGGATTTATTAAAGTAATATATTGTACCGTTACCACTCGTTATATTCCAAGAATTGATACTACCATTAGAAGCAGCAGTGTATGTGATTTTTAGATCAGGATCATCTATACTTATAGCAATTCCCGTCGCTGGATCTATCATAACAGAACCTGTAAGTCCTGGTGCATTAAAATCAAAGGTGTCAGGCAATAAATCTACTTCGCCTAGTTCGTGGTCCATTTTAATGGCTCTGAAGTTTTGTATTTTGGCCAATGTATGTTCAAAGGTTTCAAAACTTAATGTATAGTTGTGAACAGGATGTCTTAAAGAGTTCAAATAAGAATTGAAGTTTAACACGCTAGAGCTATTAATTTTGAAAAAAGCATCACCAGATACAATATCATCAGGAAATCCATTTACACGTCTTACAACCATGCCTCCAGCATTCAAGTTCCATCCAGCTCCTACATTTGTTGAGATGCTTTGTACCTTAATTCCAGATGCATCATAAGTCAATGATACAGGAACAGACATTTCTCTACCCTCAATACTATGAATAGGGATAGAAATATTAGGTCTTCCTACATAATATGATATAGGGGTGTTTCCATAAGAAACAAAAGCTTCTGCTTCTGGTGAATTTGGAACACTTACTAAGGTGCTTACATCTGGAAGTTCAGCTTGAGCATTTGATAGATTAAAACTTAAAAATAATAGAATAAGGATAACGAGCGAATATAGGAATCTAGCCATGGGATAGAGTTTAAATTAGAGTTTTGATATAAGTTCGATTGCACAAAAATGTACTGAGACAACTTATGATTTTGAATTCGAAATCTATCAATTTTTGCCTTACCATAATTGAGTTTGACCCTTTAAATAATGAAGTATGAACCTTATTAATGGTAAGGTTAATGCTTTCTTATTGTTTTTTAGGAAGCTTAGCTATTCTAAAGATATGTTATCCAATATTGATTCTCTATAAGGATTAAAGTTATTTATAGAAAGCTTCAAAACGACGCTTAACTTCTTTTTTGTATCGATTACTTATAGTAAGAGTTTGGTTTAATATAGATATTCGCGAGTTATTTATATTTCCAGTCAAAATATTAGGGGTGATATTTACAATGTAACTTTCATTAATACGGACAAAATAATGTGGCACTACAGATAAAATTTCTGATAACGAAGAGCGTATAAAAAAGTGTTCTTTTTTTTGTGTTAAAAACCATACGTAATTGGATTTTAACTCCTCTACTTCACCATTATCATTAATAAAAGGCTTAACAGTAAAGTATCCTATATCAGAAAATTTAATAGGAACTTTAGTTATTTTTTCACTTCCAGTTTCTTTCATTTCATCAAGATACATTACAAGACCCATGACTCCATTTTTCAATTGTGCTATTTTCGTTTCTTTTTTCTTCAATATAGTTTGAACAGCTCTTATGATATCTTTTGGGTTAAGTCTTGGTTTTGTTTTAACTATAAAAAGTTCATGTTCTGTATTAAGACCTTCATAAAATGTTTGATCATCATCCAGCCCTGTAATGTATATAAAAGGGATGTGATAATTTGTGTTCAAAATCTCCCCCAAATCTAAACCTGATAATTGACCTTCAAGCTGAATATCTAAGAGTATTAAGTCAGGACGTTTCATATTAATTCTTGATAATGCTTCTTCTACACTTGGTGTAAATTTGTCAACTGAATAATTTTCTTTTTCCAATACATTACAAAGGTTCTTATAAAGTAAGGCTTCATCTTCAACTATTAGAATGTGTGCTTTCATGTAATTAGCTTTTTGGAAATTTAATATTTATGGTTACTCCATCGTTTCCATTAAGTGAAAATGTTCCTTTAAGTTGTCGAGATAGAAGCTCCATTACCTCAATTCCAAATGATTCTGAGGTAGAGATTTTGAAATCTAAAGGCAAACCACATCCATTATCAGATAATTTTAAACAATAAAAGTCTTTTTGACAGATAAAAGTAACCTCTATTATGCTTAACTTTTCAGGTCTATTGTCATTAAAAGCATGTTTGAAAGAGTTTGTTAAAAATTCATTTATGATCAACCCTAAAGGAAATGATTTATCGGGATGAATAAATATAGTTTCATCAATATTTATAATTATATCTATTGTTTTTTTATCAAATGTGGCTGTTATGTTTTTAGCTAAATTTCGAGTGTATTTTTTCAAATTTAGTTTACTGACATCATTGCCAACATGCAGTTGACTATGAACCTGATTAATACTATCTATTCTATTCTGTAGTTCATCTAATTTTCTTTGAGTATTTATATCTATTTCCTGTCCTTTCGTAACGTCAATAAAAGAATTTATAATTGCAAGATTATTCTTAACTCTATGATGCATCTCTTTTTGAAGATTCTCGATGATAATCCGCTGCCTTGTATTTTTTCTATAAAAAAGCCAGAAAATAAATAATGTTAGAAGAGATGATATGAGACCTATAATTAGAAGCCATCTTCGTTTACTTTCTTTTACTAAAGTCAATTCCTGTTCAGTATTTAACTGCTTTAATAAGAGGTTCTCTTTTTCTTTTTTTTCTGTTTTGAATTTAGTTTCAATTTCGAGATATTTACTATTTAAAGAGGCTTGATAGATACTGTCTTGTTGTAATAAAGTTTTCTGAAATCGACTTTTAAGATTCTCATTGCTAAGTTGACTTGCATTTTTGACATCTATGGCATTTTTATGCTCCTCGGTATATTTAGCTAGAGCTTTGTTTTGGGTAACATTAATTATTGGGTTTTTAATTACATCAAAGTTTTCTTTCACTAGTTTTGAAGCAGTTTCAATCTTTATTGAATCTGATAAAGTTTGATTCTTTTCTACTTCCGTAATAGCGTTAGTATTTGATATTAGTTTCTTTAAATCATTATTGATCTCTAATTGATTCATTATAGGAATTAACTCATATCCTATTTTAATGGCTTCCTCAGTTTTTCCCAGAAAAAAATAAGCTTTCGATAAATGACCTTTTGCCATAATTATTCCTTTATTATTAGACTTTTTTTCAAAAACCAAAATTGCTCTTTTGAGTATATCTTCAGCTTTTTCATGATTACCTTTTTCTATGTTTAATTGCCCTAGATAGGTTGTAATAAATGCTGCTTGGAGGGTATCACCTTTTTGTTCGGCAAGCTCCAATGATTCAATAAAATAATTATGTGCATTTTTGTAATCTTTTTGTGATAAAAAAATCAAACCTATATCACTCTTCGTTAAGACGATTTGCTTTGTGTTTTTTGATAATAGAGCATAGTCTAGAGATTTAATTGCATTTACCATCGCACTATCAATTTTTGAATTTGTGAAATATAGAGATGCTTTATTATGATATTTTAAAGACTTAGATAAACTAGAGCTTGAGTTAATACAAAGTTTATCTGCTTTTTGATAGTAGTGATTTGCAGAATCCAAAACTCTAGCATTTTGATAAGCATTGCCAATCAAATATGTCACTTCAATTTTTCTGTCTAAATGTTCATGTGGAATTATTTTTAATGCTCTTTGAAGGTTATTTATAGCACTAAAATATTTCCCCTTATTAATTAAGTTAACACCTTCTTGTTTTGCTTGGTTAAAGGCTATAATACTATCGTGTTGTGTCGATTGTGCCAGTATACTGAATGAAGTAAGTAAAATTATTAAAACGTAGATTTTAAACATCTTGGATAAATTTCTTATAAGATATTTAATGTCAGTCAAACAAACTATTTGATTAATAAATAGAATACAATTTCACCCCTTGGGGTGTTTTGATTTGTAGACTGAGAAATATATTCTCATGTAAATTCATATAGTTAACATGTAAAAATGAACCATTTTCATATTGGGTACTGTCCTAAGGAAAGAGCATTATAAATTGGTGGAAGAATAACCACTGAAAAGAACGGTTTTCTGAATGAGCGTCTTGCAAGACATATTGTGCAATTCCTAATAGCCAGAATCCTAGGCACTGAATTAGGAAGTAAAAGTACTACTATGAGAACACACACTCTAAGTCTTTTATTTGCATTGCTAGTCATGGGAGTAGCTTTAACCTCTTGTTCTGTAGATAATGAAGATTTAATTCCAGCATACAGCACTGGGGATGAAGTTGATGACACCATAGAGCCTTTTGAAGGTGACTAGCTTAAAGATAAACCTCTTTGAAATTTTCAAAGAGGTTTTATTTTAAGAGATTCTATTCCATATCTTTGAGATCTATCAACTGTTATAATGACCTATCTTAACTCAAACAATTTTTTAAAGTACTTCATATTGTTATTTGCCATTGTAAATGTGTCATTATGTGCGCAAAATAATGACAAATTTTCAATCAAAAACTATCATCAAACTTTTGAACTAGCTAATGATTCAATAAAAAATCAACTTTTAAAAGAGTGCTTAAGACAAGCATATATTAATGAGGAATGGTCATTGTTTCACAAGTGTCGATTTGATCATATGACTTTATGCGAAAGATTAGGTGATACTTTAGCACAAGCTAAAACTCTAGAATATAGTGGTGCTTATTTTCAAAAACAATTAGAGATGGATAGTGCTTACTATTATTATACTAAAAGCTCATTCCTTTATGATGCTTTAAAAGATTCTATTAGTTTAGGGAGAGTCCTTGTTAATACAGCTATTTTACAAAAGAATATTCGCGATTATGTTGGGAGTGAGTCTACCTCATTTAGAGCCCTAACATATTTAACTAATTATGAAAATAAAAAAGTTATATCATCAATATATAATAACTTAGGGATTGTATATAATAATCTAAAAGATAAAGATAATGCTCTTAGATATCATAAAGATGCATTATTAATGAGAAAGAGTATTACCAAGAAACCATTTCTTTATTTACAATCCTTAAATAATATTGGAAAAGTATATAAGGATTATGCGCAATATCAAGACGCTTCGGAATATTTTATTAGAATTTTAAATGAAGATAGCTTGTTATCGAAATCTCCGAAATTTAAAGCTACAGTAATGGACAATCATGGGCATAATCTTTTTAAGATAGGAGACGTAGCTCTAGGGCTAGATTTTATGAAGCAAGCATTAAAGATTAGAGAAGAAAAAAGTGATGAGGATGGTATTGTAATCAATAGCATTCATTTGGCTGAATATTATGTTTCTCAATCAGATACGTCCAAAGCAATTGATTACTTACTTCGTGCAGAGAGGCTCTCAAGAAGAATAAAAAACTACAGAGATTATCTTGTTTCTCTCAATTTTCTTGGTAATCTATATAATGGAGATAAATCCAAAGCATATTTTGCGAAGTATAAATCGATCAGCGACAGTTTAGATATAGTAGATAGAAATAACAGAGATCAATTTGCTCGTATTCGTTTTGATTTGGATAGAAAAGAAAAAACACTAGCTAAAGCAAAGTATAATTTAAAATTAAGAAACAAAATAATTCTAGGATTTACATTAATAATTGCTTCAACTATTGGTTTTTTGTTCTACAAAAAGATTCAGAGAGATAAACTAAAGAGAGATTTTGCAAACGGACTTAAAAAATATCTTATTAATAAATATGAGTTAACGCTTCAAAATATTGAATTTTGGGAGCTATGGATTCAAGGTTTTGATCAACAAAAAATGTCTGAGAAATTATTTATTTCTGTGGATGCTGTAAAATCAAGAAGAAAATCACTTAGAGAAAAGATAGACAGAGTTAAAAAAATTGATGGCAATTTTACGCAAGCCAAGGCTATTTATATCTACAATAAAGAAAAAGAATCCTTCAAAGAAGTCTCTTAAAATTTATAATAGTGAAAAATACTCCTTAATAATCACCCTGAGGGGTGAAATCAAAATCATTAGAATATTTAACTTGGTTTTTGACTCATTTTACACATAGTTTTGATAAATGTAATTCAAAATTATTACCCATGAGATTTTACTTTACTAGTCTAATTATCATCTTGTTTTTACTTGATATTAATGCTCAAACAAGTAAATTAGGATTAACAAATGCAATTTATAGTTCTATATACGGAAGCAATGCTGACCCTGATGATTACCCAGCAGCATCATTTCCAAATATTTTTGTTGATCTTAGCGAAAATTCTGGGTTTAGCAAAAAAGCAAGATTGCTAAGTTATTTAGAGTTTCAAGATGGTATTTCAGTCTTGAGACGTGAAGATCAAAACTTTAATGTTGGTCAAATACCATTTCATGCTAGCATTATTAAAGCTCTCATTGAGGCATTTAATGTACCTTTAATTACAAATGGCTCTGAACCTTACAGTGATGTCAACCAGAATACAATTTATTATGACCATATTGTAACAGCCTATGTATTAGGCATGCTTCCTAATACGTCTCAATTACAACCAGAATTGGGACTCCCATTCAGCGATACATTAGACTATATTGAATTTCTTGAAGCTAATGTTTCGACCCCTACTCAGAGTGAATTATTAGATATTGATAATTACTTTACAACTGGTATATACAATTCATCAACATTAGGGTTTTCTAGAGGAATAGAGCAAGGTGTATTTAATCACTATGCCAAAAATAGTTTCATAATACCTGATAGAAAAATGAATCTAAATTTTTCTCATTTCTACAGTACTCAAATGGTAGAAATGCCTCAATCTTTTTATCCTATTCAACCACTTGGAAGAGGATGGTCACATACTTATAATGCTTACATCGTAAGAGAAAACAATGTAGGTGAAGACTCAATAGACTACTATTACATTATCTGGCCAGACGGAACAATTGACATATACAATGAAGATGAAAATGAATATGTAACTCTTGGTGTTTATGATGAGTTTGATGATTCGGATAATGATCGTATTGATATTACTAAAAAGAATCAGGTTCGTTATCGATTTGAAAAGCTAGACAATGATAGGAATATTTATTATCTCATTGAAATTGAAGACCCTAACGGAAATGAAATTAATATAGAATACGAAAATGCAGAAGAGGAAGATACTAGACGTATTGAAGAAGTTATTGCTCCATCTGGTAAGCGTTTAGAATTTGAGTATTTGGATGATACTGACCTCATTGAAAAAATTGAAGATCCAATCAATAGAGATATTCATTTTGAATATTCAGGAGTGAATTCAAATTTTGCTTTTCAGTATCCAGTTTTAGTAGCATTTGAGGATGCAAAAAACAACAATACTACTTATCAGTATTATCAAGATAATGAGTATGAACAATATTTAATGTTCAGAATTGATTTACCAAGAGGAAATCAAATTGAAGCTGAGTACGATATCAATGGAAAACTGAGTCAGTATCAAATGAATGATGATGACCCAATTGAAGTTAATATAGAGTTTGATTTTGAAAGTAATACCTTGACTTCTGAAGTACAAACACCATTGCCTAGTGGAGGAATGTTTACTGAAGATTATGCATTTAACGAAAATGGTTTAGTTACAGATTATTCAAGTGATACAGATGAAATTACAATCAATTACCCATCTTCTGGGATTAATGTATTACGTCCAACAGACACAAATTTAAATGGAGTAGATATTGAATATGATTACGATAATAATGGAAACATAACTCGAATTGATAAAGAGAATGGTGATGTTGTGCAAGAGTTTGATTATGATAACAATAATAATCTTGTAGAATATACAGATCCAGAAGGTAATATCACAGAATTTGTTTACGATAATGATGAGAACCTCATTGAAATTATAGACGCTTATAATAACTCAATTTTTTTCACTTATGATTCTCACGGACAATTATTATCACAAACAAACCAAGAAGGAATTACAGTAAATTATACGTATGAAAATGATGGTGCTGTATCAACAATGAATGCACCTGAAAACATCAGTAGTGCATTTACTTACGATGGAATAAATCGACTTTTGGAAAGAGATGATAATGGTCTCATTTCTTCATATGAGTATGATGATAATGATAATATTACTCAAATGATTAACTCGGGTGGTTTTGTGACTGCTTACGATTATGATGAGAATGATAATTTAATACAAATAATGAATGCCAATAATGTTGCGACATCATTTACTTATGACGATGAAGACCGAGTGATTGAAGAACAATTTGGAAATCTAGTAACTCAATTTGATTATGGTGATGAAGGGTATTTAGAAGAAATCACCAAACCTTCAGGCATTGATATTGATTATGACTATGACAATGATGGTCGATTACAAGAAACAGCTACCATTACAGACATCGATTATAATAATAGAAACCTCGTTGATGATATTACCAATGCGTATGGAACAATGGAGTTTGATTATGATAATCTAAACCTACTAGAAAAAGTAACTACAGTTCATGGCTTTGATGTGGAGTATGATTACACAGATACTAATCAAGTTGAAGATTTATTATATCCAAGTATTAATGGAATTGATGTCGAGGTAGATTATCAATATGACAACAAAAATAGAATATGGATTGTTTCCCTAAATAGAAATGTTGGTAGTGGTAATGATATTATTGCAGAATATGAATATTACGATGATGATAGAATTAAGTGGATTGATCTTGGAAACAATATTAGAATAAATTACGACTATGATGAGGCAGGTAGATTGAGATTTATTCAACATGAAAATTTAGATACAAATTCTGTCATGTATACAGGTGCTCACCTTTTAGATAGTAGAGGAAATATTACCGTTAGTAATGACTACTTCACTCCAATTCCTCCAGGCTTTAATCCAGGAGATTCCAGTAATTCCATTAATTTCTCTTATAGTTACGATGAAAACAATCAAATTACATCAGCTGGTGGAGTAAGCTATAACTTAGATGACGATGGGAATACAATAAACGAAGGAGCAGACATATCTTATACCTTTGATATTGATGATCGATTAACAAGTTATTCAGATGTTGACAATACATTTAGTTTTGATTATAATGCTTACAATCAACGTGTAGAAGCAGTGAGAAACGGAGAAACTACAAAGTATATTAGAGATGTTAGGTTAGATAATATACTCGTTGAATTAGATGAGGACAGCAACCCTATACAATATTATGTCTATAGTCCAAGCGGAATGCTTCTTACGAGAATGCAACCCAATGGAGATTTACACTACTATCATGGTGATATAAGAGGGAGTACGGTAATGATGACAGATGAGTTAGGTAACATCACACATCAGTATCGTTATGATGATTTTGGAAGAGTAACTAGAACCTTTGAGCCTGAAAATGATACTAACCAATTTAGATATGTAGGCATCTATGGTGTAGAGTATGAAACAAATGATTTATACTATATGCGAGCACGATACTACGAGCCATCAATTGGTAGGTTCTTATCCGAAGACCCTATTTGGCATATTAATTTATATCCTTATGCTGATAATAATCCGATTAGTAGTGTTGATCCGAGTGGTAAGGCTTATGTGGGATATGATATTTGTTCCTCTAGTAGTTCTGAAGTAAAGAGTTTATATTACGATGGTAACTACTTATCAGTTTTAAATTCAGAAGGGAATACAATTTATTCAACTTTTGCAACCTCAGGTAGAGGAAAATATATAAATCAATCTCAGTATCAAAGCCTGAAAAATTTAGGACCTATTCCAGAAGGAACTTACAGTTTAGGAAATGACTGGGATTACATACCAAAATGGAGACAACTAATAAATATTGTTAATCCGCGCAACGGGGACTGGGGAGATTACAACATATCGCTTAAACCAATCGATGGGAATAATAATTGGGGAAGAAATAATTTTTATCTACATGGTGGTTTAATTAATGGTTCAGCAGGCTGTATTGATACGGGTCAAAACATAGGAATTATATATGATTTTATTAAAGAACAAGATGTTACGCAACTTGAAGTTAGATATTAATTTTTTACGATTATTATTTTTTCAATTGATAATATTGAGTGCAGAAATGATGGTGAGAATTGAATTTAAAAATGATCTATTCTTAAGATATTTTTTACAAATTGTGATTCTTTTGTTATTGATTAAAATTATTCTCATGTTCAAAAGCAAATTTAAGAATTATCGTTTAGGTTTTATTAAAAATTTGATCAGTTTATATATAACTTATGAAAGTTTAAATCTTATACAGTATAGTTTAGGTTTGATGCCCAAATATTTTGAGTTGCCCGTTATTCTTGTATTTCTTAAATCATTTACCATCATATCAATATTTCTAATTACTTTATATAGACTCCCAATACGTTTAAAATTTCGTACTTATGAAAACAAAAATTAAATACTTATTAATACTATTTGGCATTTCAGCTAATGCTCAATTACAACAAGAAACAACAACTTACAGTTATGACAACTTGAACCGTTTGGTTCAGGTTGTTTTTAATGATGGCTCAACACATGATTATGTCTACGATAATTTAGGGAATCGAACACAACTGAATATTGAAACCTTAAGTTTAGATGAAGAGGTACTAAAAAACCGAATAATCGTATATCCAAATCCAACTAATAAAATTTTGAATATTCAAATGCCTACTGAACTAGTGTCTAATCAATTAGAGATTCAATTGTTTGACGTTGATGGGAAAATGATCTTAGATCATAATGCCCAAATTGTTGAAAACTCAATATCTATTGATGTTAGTAGGTTTTTAAGTGGAATTTACTTGATACATATAAAAAGTGATAATAAACAATGGTCAAAATTATTCATTAAAAAGTAAATATGATGAATGAGTTTTTCTTTTATTTTACACAATACCTAATCTACATTTTATATGGATTAATCAGTTTTGTTATCCTAAAATTCATTTTCACAAAAACATTAAAGTATTATCATTCTAATTGGAATACTTTGATTGAGGATTTTAATTATTCCACAGAGGATTTTTACCAGTTATTCAAAAAAGAATTGCTGAGTCAAGGCGTAAGTGGCATCAACGCTAATGATGTTTCACTTTATGAAGGGAGTATGTTTTCACAAAGAAGAAGATATATACGCGTAAAATGGAAAGAGTATCAATATGATATTTGTGCAGCACCTTTTGGGAAAGGGTTTTTTGTTTCATGGTGGTTACTCTATAAGAATTCTGTTTTGCAAATTATTATTTCAAAAATCCCATTTATTGGAGGTTGGTTAACGAGAAAATTGTTTCCTGTGACGTATTACAAAATAGATACGGCTAGTATGTTTATGACCTATGCACAATCATCAGTTTTGAAGGTTATTGATGAAATCACTAAGGATAAAGGAATACGTGCAATATCAGAAAATGATCGCAAGCCAATTCTAAACGATATTTTCACACGTTAGGAGTATGTATTCTCCAAGTGAACTAGCCACTATTCAATTTTATCAATGGGAATACCTATACCGTGGATATTACCTTTTTGATGAGCCTGTAGATATTGAAGTCCCATATCGATCTATCAACTCATTTGTTTCTCCAAAAAATAATATAGTCGATGATGGGAAAGCACCTTCTTTATTATCTCAAGCATTGCAGCTTTTTGTAGTACCAAAAAAACCAGAGGAACCAGAGCCAGTTTCATTTAAAGCGATCAAACCACATTATATTTCTGAACCTTCTTCTCTTGTTGGATTCAGATTGTTTTTTGAAAGAAATCAAGAGATAAATCAATTACGAAATATTGAGTTTTTGAATATGCTCACCTTCACCGAGCATTCAATTTCATTTGAAATAGTAGGGAATAGTGATTCAATAGATATTCAAATAGTTTGCGACTACACAGATTGTGATAGGGTTCGATCCCAATTAATCGCATATTTCCCAGATGTAATACTCAAAAGGTTTAAACCAAAAGAATTTAAATTTGATTTTGGTAAAGACATTGCAATTGCTGATTTTGGTTTGAGTGAAGAGTTTGTCAGACCCCTTAATACATCCAGTTCATATGAACTGGACTCGCTAACCTCAATACTTGCAGTTTTTGATATATTGAAAGGAGACGAAGTAGCAATATTTCAAATCATATTTAAAGGAATATCATCTCCACTAGCCAAAGATATTCCCATAGCAGTTAGCGATGGAAAAGGAGGCTCTTTTTTTGCTGATGCTCCAGAAATGACGTTTTGTGCAAAAGAAAAAACATCTACGCCTTTATTTAGTGTTGTATTGAGAGTTGCTACACAAGGAGAGAGTAATAGTAGAAGTTCAGACCTCGCTAGAGATTTTATTAAAAGTATAACTAGCATCTCAGCTTCAGAGTTTAATAAACTCATTCCATTGTCAAATAAAGGATACGATTACGATTTTCATCTATATAATCTTCTTCACAGACAGAGCAATCGGTTAGGCTTTGTATTAAACAGTAAAGAATTATCGACTTTTGTCCATTATCCAAATAAGACAATTGTTTCTCATAAGTTGAGAATCAACCATGG
Source organism: uncultured Psychroserpens sp. (assembly GCF_947503375.1). Taxonomy (GTDB): domain Bacteria; phylum Bacteroidota; class Bacteroidia; order Flavobacteriales; family Flavobacteriaceae; genus Psychroserpens. Next base: position 230,502 of record NZ_CANNDQ010000001.1, on the reverse strand, counting down.
AAAGTCCAAGCTATTACCATGTGAGGCAAAACAACAGAAGTATAGCATTGGACTAAATACTCACAATAACGAAAAGCACGAAGTAAGCTTAAGTGACATTTCTCGTTTGAGTCATACTCATATTATAGGTTCAACGGGAGTTGGGAAATCCACATTGTTAGTCAATTTGGTTTTAGAGGACATAGCTTTTGGTAACGGCTGTGCAATTTTTGATCCTCATGGAGATGTTGTTGAAGATATTTTATTACGCATTCCTGAGAAAAGAAAACATGATGTTATTGTCATTGATCCTTCAGATATTGATTATCCAATTGGATTCAATATTCTTAGTGCTTCATCAGAGATTGAAAAAATCGTATTAAGTTCTGATTTAGTATCATCATTTAAAAAGTTCTCAACTACATGGGGAGATAACATTAACGCAGTGTTTAGTCAAGCTATTGCAGTATTTCTTGAAGGTAATAGAAAAGGGACATTGTTAGATTTAAAACGATTTTTGATTGAAGATGGTTTTCGAAATGAATATCTAAAAGACATCGATGAACCTTCAATATTGTATTATTGGGAGCATGAGTATCAAATGGTGAGAAAGGGAATCGCACCATTACTAACAAGGATAGATACATTTTTAAGACCACGTATTATTAGAAATATGTTTTGTCAAAATGAAGGTATAGATTTTAACGATTGTGTGAACTCAAAGAAGATTGTCTTGATTAAGCTATCTCAAGGATTGATAGGTGAGCAGAACTGCTTTTTATTAGGGTCCATTTTTCTTTCTAAGTTCAATCAAGTCATCCAAGGTAGACAATCTATACCAAAGTCAGAACGAGATCCTTATTATATATATTTAGATGAATTTCAAAACATGATTACACCAAGCATTTTGTCTATTCTAAGTGGCGCTAGAAAATATGGTCTTGGACTTGTTTTGGTACACCAAGAACTTAGTCAGATCTCTGACCCTCAAATTCTCAATTCAGTCATAGCTAATCCATATATTAGAATTTGTTTCCGATTAGGAGATAATGATGCTAAGAGGTTAGAGTCTGGTTTTTCATATTTCGATGCTTCAGACTTGACAACTTTGAGTATTGGTCAAGCTATTGTGAAGCTAGGTGGTAGTGATAATGATTTTAATATAAAGACAATGAAGCTGCCCGAATATGATCAGAAGAGAGCAGAAGTAGTAAAAAAAGAAATTATAAAAAATTCTAGAGATCAATTTGCCAAAGCTAAGGGAGAAGTAGAAGAAATCATACGTGAACGTTTTAGATTATTTAGCAATAAAGAAACAAAACAAAACCCCAAAAAAGTAAGACCAAGAACTCAAAGCAGTGACGTTAAAGAAATCACTTCAAAAGTCATAACCGAAGAGGCGAAAAAACAGATTAAGGAAAGTGAACTAATATCATTAGAATTAAAAGCACATCGTTACCTTCAGAACCTTATTATAAAGATGGGTCAAGATCGGAATTATATAGGTGTCATTGAACATCCAACATCCGATGGAGGAAGAATAGACGTTGTCTTAAGTAATGATGACATAAAAATTGCTTTTGAGGTTTCAGAAACCAACAGTCCATCTTATGAAATTCAAAACATCAAAAAGTGCCTTAAAGAAAAATACAATCTTGTAGTTGTGGTTTCAAAGCGTAAAAATCATTTAGATGATATTGAAAAACTGGCATCTCAGAGGATAAACAAAGCACAACTATCATGTATTCGTTTCATTCTACCAGAGCAGCTTGCGGAACTTTTAGATGACTATATAAAACCTCAAAAGCCCAGAGAAGAAATGATTAAAGGAATTAGAGTAGTTACTGAATATAATAGTGATGAATTAATTAGTCCTCATTCAATAAAAACACATATTTCCAAGCTTTTTAGAAAGAAGAAATAATTACAAAAGTATGCTTTGATTTGGTCAAAACATGTCTTATTTTAGAGTTAAAACACTGATAATATGAATGTTGGAATATTTGTTCGTGTAAGCGTCATTGACAAAAAAAATAAAGAGAGCCCTGAAATACACGAAGCTCGAGCTAGAATGTTTGCTTCTTCAAAAGGATGGAACGTAAGTCGAGTATATGTGCTTCCAGGTGTATCAGGAAAAACAACTCTCAATCAGCTTGAAACTCAAAAAATGCTCAGAGATATTAAAGCTGGAATTATCGAAGGGATTATTTTCAGTAAGCTCGCTCGATTGGCACGTAATACTGAAGAATTGTTATTCTATTCTAAGTATTTTCAAGAGCATAACGCAAGTTTAATTTCTCTTAGCGAGTCTATTGATACATCTACTTCAAGTGGACGTCTTTTCTACACAATGATCTCTGCAATGGGGCAATGGGAACGTGAAAACAACTTAGAACGTATGTTAGCTTCAATTGAGACTCGAAGAAGTTTAGGTAAGTTTACTGGAGGCACGGTTAGTTATGGGTTTAAAATCGTTGACGCTAAGGTTGTAATTAATGAAGATGAAGCACCTGTGAGACGATTAATGTTTGATTTATTTTTGGAACATCAACGGATGTCAACAGTTGCTAGAAAACTCAACGAGAAAGGATATCGAACACGAAAAAATAAACCTTGGTCTGATACTACGGTTAGACGTCTTCTGAAAAATACAGACGCTAAAGGAATAAGACGATTTAATTATAAAGCACCTGTGACTAAAGATAATCCTTTAGGGCTAAAACCCCAGTCAGAATGGGAATACCTAAAATGCCCAAAAATAATCGGTGAAAAAAAATGGGAATCAGTAAATGTTGTTATCAGAGAACAAGAAAAGGGAAGTATTAACAAACAACCACTTAATAAGAGAATTCACTTGTTTACTAATATTATCAAATGTCAAAGAGGACATAAAATGTCTATTCAGTCTAAAAGTGAAAGATATACGTGTAAAGAATGTAAGTATGGGATAGGAAAAGATGACCTTGAAGATATTTTCTTAACCAGACTAAAGCAATTTTTAAAATCTAATGATGAATTAAACGAATATAATAAATCTAATGCTATTGAAATTCAGATTAAAGAGGGTGAAATTGAATTTGCAGAGAGTAAACTTAACAAAGCTCAAATGAGACTTGATAAACTAGTAGAGCTTAATCTAAGCGGAGAAATACCAACAATCGGATTTAAGAAACATTACGAACCTATTTTTTTAAAAACAGAGCAGTTACGTCTGAATGTAAAAGATTTACGATTAGAATTAGAAGCATTACAGAATGCCAAGAGTTCCTTTAATGAAATAGCTACAAAATCATTAGAATTTTATAATAACTGGGAGGATTTAGACAGAGCAGAGAAGCGTTCAATTATCGAATCTATTACTACTGAAATAATATTTAACAACAAGACAATCAAGTTTAAAATGAAGAAGATAGCACCGCTATCTTCTTTAGAATTAGGCAAAAATGGTCAACACTATGGCACAATATTGTTGCATGGGGAAAAACTGCAGAAATTGTAGAGAAATATGTTACCAAAGGAAAAGAGATTATGATAGAAGGTAAATTGGCTTCTAGAAGTTATGATGATAAAGATGGAAATAAGCGTTATACTACTGAGGTGGTTTGTAACGAGTTGTTAATGTTTGGGAAGTAAAATCAAAAGTTAGCCACAATAGAGGGAGCTTATTTAAGCTCCCTTTTTATTCACTTATGGTTATGAAACGTTTAACCTCATTACCATATTCGTCAACTATGGTAATAAGATGTTTACCTACTTTTGGTAGTATTGCTAATTCGTGAATATCTTTAGTTTTTCCAACATAAGTTTCATCTAAATACCAAAACACAGTATTTTCTGGCTTAGAATGGGCTATTTTTAAAACCAATTCGTTGGTTGTGCCATCAAAATCTTTTGGAAGGAAAACAGAATTATTTTCCTTAGGATAAATAAATGCCATGGTAATTTGATTGTCTCCTACACAATCTGATCTTAATTTTGGAAGTGGTTTATATGAAGGATTTTTCTGCTTGTAATAATAAGCCTTCAAAGGCGATAGCACAAACCACGGTTGATGCTTAATAGATGCTAAATTCTCACAGGATGAATTCACTTGATAGGTTTCAGAAGAATCAACATGAGCTAGAATATGATATGGGCAAGGGTCAGTTTTCAATCCGCTATTTTGTATATAAGAGGCTCTGGTTTCATCACAAATAGCACTAGCGCGATGCCCACTTTTTAAACAAATCGAGACTTCTTTCATTTCGTCATAAGGAATAGCAAACCAGTCGCTATTTGGTAAAACATCAAAAATATCAAAAAGAATTGGAGCTGCAGTTTGTACGCCTATTAAGCCAGGTCTTCCTTCACCATCTGCATTGCCAACCCAAACTCCAACTACATAATCTTTAGTGGTTCCTATGGCCCAAGCATCACGAAAACCAAAACTTGTTCCAGTTTTCCATGCAATTTCCTTTGAGTCGTCAAAAAATTCCCAACTTTCATCTCCTTCTGGTCTATTTACTTTTTTTAAACTTTCATAAGTTAGATATATTGATGCCGCATCAAATAGGGTTTTAGTCGTAGATTTTTTCCCAAAATTAATTGTTTCAGAAGCTATAAATTTAGGCTCAATAAATTCGTTAGTATAGTATTCACTTGAGCTTTCAGAGAAATGATTCAAGGTAGAAGATAAAGCAGCATAGCTTTTACACAAATCCCAAAGATTACTTTCTGCTCCTCCAAGAATTAGTGATAAACCGTAATGTTTAGCATTGTACTTTAAATCTTTGAGCTCTAATTGTTTTAAATATTCATGAAACCGATCCAAGCCAAAATCTTGAAGCATTCGCACTGCTGGTACATTTAAAGAGCGAGATAGGGCTCGGCTAGCTGGCACAACACCATCATATTCTTTGTTAAAGTTTTCAGGATTATAACTTCCAAATTGTGATGGAACATCTGTAACAAGTGTATTAGGAAGCATGTCTCCAGAATCTAACATAGCTGCATATAGAAAAGGCTTTAAAATGCTTCCAGTACTTCTAGGTTTATCTATAATATCTACATCTTTTTGATGTGCTCTATCTGTAGGTGTATTACCTACATATGCTAATACTTCTCTTGAATGCACATCTATGACTAAAACTGAAGCATTGTATATTTCGTTTTGTTTTAAGATGTTGTATTGATTTTCAACGATATGGTTAACCTGCTTTTGAAGTTTAACATCAATAGTTGTTTGTATGTGTTTTCCACGATTGGATTTAGCTATTTTCTGTAATAAATGTGGTGCAATTTGTGGTAAGGCATAAGGTTTTTGAGGTAAAGATTCTGCAATAGATAGTTGATAGGTCAATTCGTCTATAATATCGTTATTAAATAGTTTTTTTAATAACCTATTGCGTTTTTCCAGTAAACGTTCTTGATTTTTCCCTGGATAAATTAAACTTGGGGCATTAGGTAGAACGGCTAGAGTAGCGCTTTCAGCCCAAGATAATTGCTGAGCATCTCTATTAAAATAACGCCATGCTGCTGCGTCAAGACCAACAACATTACCGCCAAAAGGTGCATTGTTACTGTAATAAGCTAGAATATTTTCTTTAGAATCTCTTACTTCTAAACGCGTGGCCAAAATAATTTCTTTAATTTTTTCTAGATAAGTACGTGATTGCCCTTTTCTAGATAACCGAATAACTTGTTGTGTTAAAGTACTACCACCTCGTTTAACTTTACCAGAACTCACATTCTCCTTAAGTGCCTTTAAAATTGAAATAGGGTTAAAGCCTGGATGCTTGTAAAAGTATTCGTCTTCAAACTGGATGATACAGATTTTAAATTTTTCTGGTACACTATCGTTATGCGGAAATCGCCATTGACCATCTGAAGCAATTTGTGCGCCTAATAACGTATTATTTTTACTAGTAATTACGGTTGCTGTTGGATCTTTAAATAGATCTTTAGGTAAACAACACAAATAAGCTATAGTAAGAATTGCTATAAAAATAAACGTCCTTTTATGACGCTTCACTAAGTTGATTAACCTATACATTGACTTCACTATAACGTTGTAGTTGATTTAGTAGATGTTAAATTAAAATCAATACAATAATACTGGATTAATTTATCTTTATATTTAAACGTGAAAAAGAATGTTATATCTCTTAATATAATCATAATTTTTTGGATTTTTTTGTCTTCTCAATATGCATTTGCTCAATTAGGGTTTTGTCAAGGAAATTCAGGCGATTCTATTTTTATTGAAAACTTTGGAACTGGATTAATTGACACTTCTTTACCTGCTGGAACAACATCTTACACTTATGCTAATGGAGCCGAACCTGATGATGGATTGTATACAGTTTCTAGCAATACCAATTACTTTGATTGGTTTAGTATTGAAGACCATACACCAAATGATATTAATGGAAGAATGCTCGTAGTCAATTCTGATTTTACTGCTGGTGAATTTTACAGAACAAATATTAGTGGGTTGTGTGAAAATACATCTTATGAATTTTCATCGTGGTTGATAAACTTATCTCCAGCTGGAGGTTTTTGTGGAAGCGGTGCCATCCCCATAAATGTGAGATTTGAGATTTGGGATAATACCGATACCAATCTTTTAGCTTCTGGCAGTACAGGAGATATTGGTAGTAGTAACACTCCAAATTGGCAACAATATGCATTAGTATTTCAGACCATTCCTGGGCAAACATCTATTATTTTAAAGATGATCAATAATGGTGATGGAGGTTGTGGTAATGATTTAGCTATAGATGATATTGAATTTAAAAGTTGTGGTGATTTCATTTTAGTTACAAGTTCTGACAATAACACGTTTGCATCTCTTTGCAGTACTCAAATACCTTATGCAACAACGCTAACAGCTACTCCAGACAACGCAGTTTTTAGTAATCATTTTTATCAGTGGCAAGAAAGTCCAGATCAAAATACTTGGACAGATATTGCTGGCGAAACTAATCAAACACTCACAATTTCTGCTACTACAACTACCTATTATAGAGCTAAAGTGGCTGAGTTTGCTACAAATTTAAATAATAACGATTGTATCACATTTTCTACAACCTTTATAGTGTCAATTAATCAGGCTCCAGATCCACCAGCAACCGAGTGCTGGGAAACTGCAATTTTTGACGACGACTCTTGCAGTTGGGAAGTCTCAGGAACACAACCCGATCCGCCTACAGGCTTAGAATGTTGGGAGGCTGCAATTTTTGATAATAACTCTTGTAATTGGCAGGTGTCTGGAACACAGCCTACGCAACCTACATTAGAGTGTTGGGAGACTGCAACTTTTGATACGTCAACGTGTGCTTGGGAGGTTACAGGAATACAACCAGCTGAGCCTGTTATAGAATGCTGGGAAACGGCAACATTTAATAATGCATCATGTAGTTGGGAAGTTACAGGAACGCAACCTACTGAGCCTACAGGTTTAGAATGTTGGGAAATTACAACATTTAATACACTATCATGTAGTTGGGAAATTACAGGAACACAGCCTACACAACCAAACTTAGCTTGTTATGAAACTGCAAGCTTTAATAGCACAGATTGTGTATGGGAAGTTACAGGAATACAACCTGCTCAACCTACAGGTTTAGCATGCTGGGAAGTTGCTACGTTCAATGACACTTTGTGCGCCTGGGAAGTTACAGGCACACAACCAGAGCCTCCTCTTCTAGAATGTTGGGAGTCTTCAAGCTTTAATAGCGTTACTTGTGTTTGGGAAATTACAGGAATACAGCCTTCGCAACCTGTATTAGAGTGTTGGGAAACCACAAGTTTCAATAATGACACATGTGTTTGGGAAATCACAGGCACACAACCAATTGAACCTACAGATTTAGAGTGTTGGGAAACCGCAAGTTTTAATAATGATACTTGTGTCTGGGAGATCACAGGCACGCAACCTGTAGTATTTGAAGACGAATTTTTAAGTTTATGTGAAGGCGAATCAATTACCTTACAAGCAAATACAGAGATACCTAACGCAACTTTTCAATGGGATTCAGGAGAGACTACAGCATTTTTGAATGTCGATACCGCAGGAACATATATAGTGATAAGTACTGATGGGTGTTCCAGTATAGAAAAGACAATTGTCGTTCAGCAAATTAATACACCAATAATTAGCAGTGTGCAATCTGATGGGAATGATATTATAGTTATCATATCTAATCCAGGAAATTTTATCTATTCATTAAATGGAATTGACTATCAGAGTAGTACTATCTTTTTTGACGTTGAAGGCGGAAAGTATACCATTTATGTGAAAGCAATCGATTGTGATGAAGTCATTACTTTTGAACATCTACATTTTTATATACCAAAGTTCTTTACACCAAATAATGATCGCTTTAATAACACATTTAATCTAAGTGGAATAGAATGTTTTGCTTCGTGGGAAGTGCATATCTTTAACCGATATGGGAAGCTGCTTTATACCGCAAAAAACAGACCTATAGCTTGGGATGGCACCTTTAATAACAAACCTTTGCCTACATCAGATTATTGGTATTTAATTAACATTGAAGGGCAAGAATTTACTGGGCATTTTACGTTGAAGCGTTGAGTTTTTATTTTTCTACTTTAATCCAGCGTCCTTTAGTTCTCACAAAAAAGTCATTGTCGTACATGGCTTCTACTTGAGTACCTGGTAAATAATATTGTCCTAAGTAAGCTGCATTAAGCATAACTGTAAATACCTTTGTACCGTGCTTTCCTTTTCTTGGAAGATCAAAATAAAAATTGACACGATCATCTCTTATATCAGTATACCTCACTGTACCTGTAGCTGTGTCGCCAAAATTGGTAAAGCGAGTGTTAACTATTTCCCAACCTGAAGGAAAAATTTGTGTTAGAGCCACGTCATGTAAGTATTGACTTTTTAAGTTACTTACACTAATTCTAGCTACAATATCTTGCCCTTGCTGTAGTTTTGAGATATCTATTCGGTTACCTTTTAAATCTTGGTAAATTACAGACACGCTTAGCCCACGTTGTTCAGCTAACTCTTTCCCAAGAGGTAATTTCCCAGAATTTAAAACTCTCACATAAACAAGGTTATTAAGCTCATTACTTAATTTGAGCGTATTAGAACCATCATTTACAGGCAATGTTCGTTGTGCTATTGTACGTCTGGTATTTATAGTTTCTGTTTTACCATTAAACGTATAATTGAATTTCATGCTTTTGCCACCATTAGCTTCAACCATCTTTGCCATAGCCAATAAGCTATATGCAGTGGTTTGGGTGCTCATCCATTGATTACTTGACAAGTCTTTAGCAATTGCTTCGGCTATGTCTCTTGCCATAGGTTTTTTAGTTATAATCATAGTTTCTAAAGCCATAGCTCTATTTCTGTCTACAGAACCATATGTATAATAGCTAGCGTTGTACGGTTGAAAGCTAATATTTGCAGTTTTTGATAATTGTTCACTAGCTTCCTTTTGTCCAGCTAAAGCATAAGAAGCTGCCAATCGCCATTTAGCTTCATTAGAGATTTCGCTAAACTCTCTTAATCGATTCATAGATGCTAGATCTGGACTTCCTGCTAAGGCTAAGGTGTAGAGTCTGTAAGCTTGAGCTAGATCAGAATTACTGCTCCTGTAGCTTGGCCTCCAATCTCTTGCAGCTTGTTTTTGGTAGCGCAACCAATTACTTTTAAAAGACAATGGTAATACAAACCCTTTCTTTTCTGCTTCAATCATGAAATGTCCTGCATAACTCGTTCCCCAATCATTAGCAGTATGTTCACCAATCCAATAACTCATACCACCATTTGGTCTTTGGAAATTACCCAATCGCTTAATTCCATTTTCTATATTGGATTGTATTTGTTGTTTTTTCTCATACTTTAAATCAAAAATATCACTCAAGTATAACTGTGGAAACACGCTTGATGTGGTTTGCTCAACGCAACCATGTGGATACTGAATTAAGTATTGCAGGCGTTTCGTGAAATCCATTGGTGGAAGCGTAGAAAACTCTACAGAAGCTGTATTTGTTCCTGCTACTCCAAATGTAGAAAACGTTAGATTTTGAGATGCATTTGCTCCAAGTTTAGCATTTTCAAAAGTTGAGGTTATTGGGTTAGGGTTAACCACATCTAACTCTACTTTGTAGGTGGCCTTTTCGCCATTACCAGTAGCAATCACTTCAATGGTGTTGATACCTTTCGCTTTACTTACGTCTAGTTCAAAATATGCCATCTGCTCATCTGGCTTCGAGAAGCTAAGTTTTTTAGTGCTATTCCCAACAACAGTAATCCCATCACTTAGCTTTAAACTTAAACTCACATTTTTTACATTAGATTCCATTGCAAAAACAGTCACTGGAAGCGTCACTTTTTCACCAGGACTTAACTTTCTTGGTAAAGTTGCTAAGACCATTAAAGGTTTTTTGACTTCAACCGATTTATCTGTACTGCCGTAAGCCTCAGTTTGGTTATTTCCTGCAATAACCATAGTTCTAACTGCTCCAACGTAGTTTGGCATTTGTATTTTATGTGATTTTCTTCCTCCAGCCTCTAATTCAAAAGGACCTAGATAGGTTACCACAGGCTTAAAGCGATTAGCTTTTTTGTTTTTCCCTTTAGCTGCACTACCATCACCTCCAATAGCAAATACTTGATCAACACTTCCAGAATAAGCACCAATCACATCATCAAAAACATCCCAAGTTTTTACACCTAGCGCTTCTCTAGCATAGAATTCGTTCCATGCATTTGGTGTCTTAAATCGAGTTAGATCTAATAGACCTTCTTCTACCATAGCAATGGTATAGGTCATTGGCTTATTGTTCTTTTCTGAAATAAACACTTCAAATTCTTGTTCTGGTTTTAGTACACTAGCCATTCGAAGTTCTGGTTCTAGAATAGTTTTAGGATCTTCCACAACCAAAGGAATTATTCCATACAGTCGAATTGGTAAATCATTACTGGTAATTGCATGTGGTTGCAATAAGGAAATGTTTACAAACACATTTGGAGCCATTTCTGATGTGATTGGAATGCTTACACTTGTTTCTCCTTTTATGGTTTTTACCCATTTATGTTCGATGACCTCAGAACCGTTTTCAATACTTATTAAAGCTCTGCCTTCGGTTCCAGAAGGAAACTTGATTGTTGCAGTTTCACCTACGTTATATTTATCCTTATCTGAAGCAAATACTAACATTTTAGCAGCTTCTTTGTCATTTCCTGTTGACATGCCAGACCAATTTTTATAAAAATAAGCTGTTCGTCCTGTAGCATGACCACTTATAGGATCATAGATTCTAATTAGGTAGCGACCTCTTTCGTTTTCAGGAATTTTTATAGTGAATGAGGTTTTTCCATTAGTACCTGTATTCACTTTTTGACTTAGAATAGGTCTGTGGTAACTACTAGAAATATAGCTAGAAAGGTTATCGTATGAGGAGTTCCACCACCAACGCCATTCAATTCTATAAACCTTAATTTCGAGGCCGTCTCGCTTTACAGGCTTTCCGTCTTTATCTACTACGGCGAGATCAAAAGTTTGATCTGTATCTGTAAAATAGGATCCATAGTAATTGCCTTTTGGAGAGTGTAATCCAACATAAGACTCGTATGGTGAATACGTTTTAGTAAAGGCATCTAATGAGAAATCGCCTCCATTTTCAAAAGCGCGTACTAAAAATTGAGCATTGAGCATGCCTGGCGCATTTTTGCCTATATCTAGTTTGGTATTGATAACGGCCTTGCCATTTGCATCAAGATTGCCTTCAAATATGTTGAGCTCTTCAGTATTAAACTCACGTGTTGGATCTTTAAACATATAGCCTTTATAATCTTTAAAATTAGAATAAGAAGTGCTAAATTTTGCTTTAACCTCAGCCTTTATAGATTTGGCTGGTGCGCCATGCAACCACTTTACATCAAGTGTTCCGTTAATAGGAGCTGTGTTTGATAAAATCTCTTGTTCAAAATCAACTTTAATCTTTAGACGATTAGGTTTTACAGTTTCAATTTTTAAAGATTTATAAAATAGTGCACCTCCAACAGATACTTTAGCATTATAATTTCCTGTTTTTCCCTCTGTACTCGTTGGAACGATGAATTTATAAAAATTATTAACATTATCTGAGGTTACATTTTTATAGATCAACTTACCATTTGGATCTGTCACTTCTAATTTTACAGGGTGACCTTCAGGTAGTTTATTTGCTTTATCATTGAGCATAAATGTCAAGAATAGAGAATCTCCTGGCCGCCAAACCCCTCGTTCACCATAAATATAACCTTTAAGCCCTCTCTCTAAACGATTTCCTGATACATCAAATTTACTTAACGATAAAGAGTTGCCATCTGAAAGTCTTAAATAGCTTTTATCATCACCTTTGCTCACAATAGCAAAGCTTACATATTTGTTTGTTTCAATAACTGCTAAACCTTCACTATTAGTTGAAATTGATGCAAGTTGTTGCTGTTGAAAATTGTAGAGTTTAATAGAAGCATTGATTTCAGGGTTTGTGTTTAAAATATTTGTAACAGCAAAATAATATTTGTTTCCCGCTCCTTGTTTAGCGATGACTCCTAAATTGGATGCTATTAAATTTTGAGATACGATTTTATTTGCGTCGTAATAGGCATCATGGCAAGGGTTTTCTCGCTGCCTCCAGTTATAAGTATAATTTCTATACCTATAAGCACGATTGTCCCAATATTCTTCTTCTTTTAAATCGTCATCTTCTGTATTGGTTTCTGAATAGTCACCCTCATAGTAATAATCTTCTTCGTAGTAATAATCATCGTATTCATCATCTTCATTCAAAGCACTATTAGGATTTGCTTCACAATCGTATAATGAATATGCTCTATTATAGCTCAATTCTACACGATAAATAGCGCCAGCGTCAGCCTTGAAGAATTTTGATAGATCTAAACTGTAGGCTTTCCATTTTCCAGAATTCTCAGCTGCTGTCTGTAGTTGGATGGTTTGTTTGGCAATTCGGCGACCTACACGTTTGATTTCGTTTTGGTTGTCACTATTCATAGGATTATCCTGAAGGAATTGCAGCACATTGTCTTCAAAAATCTTAATAATCCTCACATCAACAGCGCTTAGGTTCACAGCTTCAAAATTGAATTTGAGATTGTTAGAATTTGGTAAGATAGTTCCATTACTAATTAATCGAACTCTAGGTTTTAATTCTTCAAAAGAGATTGTTTCAGAAAAGGTGTTTTTAAGTTTATATCCTTCTGTATTAGTAATACCTTGAAAGATGTCAACCAGAATGTCTCCAACTAGTTTTCCTTCAGGATATACTTTAAGCACATTACCATCAACACTAAATTTTGGGTTATTTACATTTTGAATAGTGACCAACCCATCAAAATTTTGTTGTTTTTTAAGTGGGTCAGAAAAGTTGATCGATAAATATTGTTCAGGAGTTTTTATGGCTTCAATAGTTACAATTGAAAAATTATTTATACCAGGAATTGAAATTGTATTTGCTCCTTTATTATCTGATTTGATGGGTTTGCCATTCCATTTAACTAAAATTTCTGAATCTTCTACTAAGCGGTTAATACTGTCTATTCTAAACTCAAAATATTTTGAGTGCGTATTCAATTCGTTGAACTGTAACTTTAATGGGTTTCCATTTTGTGAAGCTTCAACTAATTTTTTTGCATCTTCTACTGAAATTATATCTGCAGATTTGATTACAGCTTCTAAATATTGCCATTTCTTGCTATATGATTGTAAGACATTAGTATTGATGTTGAAGTTTGGAGTTATCGTCTTAAACTGAAAGGTGTAATCGTCGTATTCTTTAGGTATATCACTATAAATTTTACTTAATTTTACAGTAACGGTATATTCTGTCGAAGGTTCAAGATATTCATCTGGGGTAAAAACCAAAGTATGCTTATTTGTCGCTTTTAAAGAGCCTTCTACATGAGGTGACACACGAATGATCTCTTCAGAAATTTCTTTGTCTGTTTCCCAGCCAGCAACTTCATTAGATAAATTAATAGTGATAGTGTTAGTGACCGATTGTAGCCCAGAAGTGGTATAACTTATGTAGTTTCTAAACTTAAATAGATTATCTGTTTCCTTTGAAATAAGATCTTTTTTTTTGCAGGAAAACGTAAGGATGAATCCTATTATGAATAGTGAAAGATGTTTTAGTTTCATGACATAAATAATTTAAGTGATCAATGGTCTTATAACTTTAAAATTAGAACTTATAGTTATATAAATTTTGTAGTTAATACGATTCGTTAGGCTTAAAGTAGTATCTGTTATCAATAAAATAGAATTCGTGTTTTATTGAAATAATTAATCCTTATAAATTGAAATATTCAATTCATCTTTATCATTCATTGTTGCTCTATACATGCCTGTTGTGTTAAACTCTGCAACCATGATGCCGTTTTTATCAACAGCAATCACACCTCCATCACCACCTAAATGAGGTACTTTATCTTGTATCACTTCTTTTGCAGCTTCTTTTAAAGATAAACCTTTGTATTGCATTAAGGCAGAAATATCATGAGCAACCATAGCACGAATAAAATACTCGCCCCAACCAGTACTTGATACTGCACAAGAGTTATTATTTGCGTAAGTGCCTGCTCCAATAATTGGAGAGTCGCCAATACGACCATAACGTTTATTGGTCATGCCTCCTGTTGAAGTGCCAGCAGCAAGATTTCCACTTTTATCTAGTGCCGCACATCCCACAGTACCAAATTTATAGTTTTTAATATCTGTATCATAGAAGTCTAAATAAGCAGATTCTGTGTCAATAGTCTTCTCTTTATTGGCTTCTTTTTCTTTAACACGATGTAATGAATTAAGTCGCCTTTCAGTAAAGAAATAATCGGTTGTTACAATTGCTAAGCCTTGTTCTTCGGCATACCTTTCTGCTCCAACACCAGCCATCATTACATGAGGTGAATTCTCCATAATTACTCGAGCTAAATTTATTGGATTTTTAACTGTGGTTGTTCCTGCTGATGCTCCAGAATTTAATGTACTACCATCCATTATAGAAGCATCGAGTTCATTGGTTTCTGCGTTAGTGAAAACGGCGCCTTTTCCAGCATTAAAAAGAGGAGAATCTTCCATTACATTTATGGTTTTTTGAACAGCATCAATACTTGAACCTCCATTTTTAAGTATTGTATGACCCACTCTAATGGCTTCTTCTAACTTTATTTTATAAGCAGCTTCAAGTTCTGGTGTCATATTCTCTTTGAGAATCGTGCCTGCACCTCCGTGAATGATTATTGCAAATTCAGCTTTTGTAATTTCCGTAGAATTTGAATTCTCTACTTTATTATTTTCAATGGTATTGTCTGGGTTTGAAACCAATTCGCTACAACTAAAGCAAGTATAAAAAAGAAAAATAAACAGGATATAATATCTCATAATTCAATGTAAATGATAAGAGCTTTAAAGTTACATTATTAAGTAAGTCGGTTCAAGAGAAAAATGACTTTTTATTAGTAACTTCGCGTCAAAATTTAATAATTCATAAAAAATAGACATATATGGAAGCAATTGCTACCGATTTCGGAATAAAAGAAGCTTTGAAAGAATTAGGTGTTCACGATGTTAATGAAGGAACATCTACTGGATCAAATAATTTTTCTAATGGAGAAATCATTGAATCGTATTCACCTGTTGATGGAAAATTAATTGCAAAAGTAAAATCGTCTACTAAAGACGATTACGAAAAAGCGATGTCTGCTGCAACTTCAGCTTTTAAGACTTGGCGAACAATGCCTGCGCCTCAACGTGGAGAAATAGTACGTCAGTTTGGTGAAAAATTAAGAGAAAAGAAAGAAGCGCTTGGTAAATTGGTGTCTTATGAAATGGGCAAATCTTATCAAGAAGGTCTTGGAGAGGTTCAAGAAATGATTGACATCTGTGATTTTGCTGTTGGATTATCAAGACAGCTTCATGGTTTAACGATGCATTCTGAGCGTCCTGGTCATAGAATGTATGAACAATACCATCCCTTAGGCGTGGTTGGAATTATTTCTGCGTTTAATTTTCCTGTTGCTGTTTGGTCATGGAACACTGCCCTAGCGTGGATTTGTGGTGATACTTGTATATGGAAACCATCTGAAAAAGCACCAGTTTGTGGTGTGGCTTGTCAGAATATTGCTGCCGAAGTATTTGCTGAAAACAATCTTCCTGAAGGAATCTCTTGTTTAATTAATGGCGATTACAGAGTTGGAGAGTTTATGACAAAAGACAAACGTATTCCATTAGTATCTGCAACTGGATCTACGAGAATGGGTAAAATCGTTGCTCAAGAAGTTGCGGCTCGTTTAGGAAAGTCATTATTGGAACTTGGCGGAAACAACGCAATTATTGTAACTCCTGATGCAGATGTGAAAATGACTGTTATTGGTGCTGTATTTGGAGCCGTTGGTACTTGTGGGCAACGTTGTACATCAACACGTCGTTTAATTATACATGAAAGTATTTACGATAAAGTTAAGAGTGCAGTAGTTGATGCATATAAACAATTACGAATTGGTAATCCTTTAGATGAAAATAATCATGTAGGGCCATTAATTGATAAAGATGCAGTTAAAATGTATCAACACGCTTTAGAAAAAGTAGTTGAAGAAGGCGGAACCATTATTGTTGAAGGAGGTGTCCTAGAAGGAGAAGGTTATGAAAGCGGTTGCTATGTGAAACCTGCAATTGCAGAAGCTCAACCGCATTATGAGATTGTTCAACACGAAACATTTGCACCAGTACTTTATTTATTGAAATACTCAGGCGACGTTGAAAATGCCATAGATATACAAAATGAAGTAGCACAAGGATTATCCTCTGCAATTATGACCAATAACTTACGTGAAGCAGAACGCTTCTTATCTGTTCAAGGTTCTGATTGTGGTATTGCTAACGTGAATATTGGAACTTCTGGCGCTGAAATTGGTGGTGCTTTTGGTGGTGAAAAAGAAACTGGAGGAGGACGTGAATCGGGATCTGACGCTTGGAAAATTTATATGAGACGTCAAACAAATACGATTAATTATACGACAGAATTACCTTTAGCCCAAGGCATTAAGTTTGATCTATAACGTATAGCAAATAAAAATTTTGATAAACCGTTTCATATTTATGAAACGGTTTTTTTATGAATTCATCTTTGGAATCATTTTTGAACGTATATAATTAAACTTCATAAAAGTTTTTTGGTCTTAAACTTATGAAACAGATAGATATACAGCACTTATATTGTAGAGCAGGTTTTGGAATTAATCCAGATCAGCTCAAAGCGTGGTCTAAAAAAAATAGAGCTGATGTTGTAGAGATGTTGTTTCAAAAGTCTTCAAAGATCAATAAATTAGAAATTAATACTTCTGAGTTAGATCATTTTACAGCAGCAGTACTATTAGAAAATAAAAGCAAGCGAAGAGAGTTTATCGATTTGAGCAAAGAAAAGCTCAAAGGTTATAATAAGCTTTGGATTGAACGCTTAATAGATTCAAATGAAATTCTTAGAGAAAAAATGACTTTGTTTTGGGCTAACCATTTTGTGTGTCGTGATACTAATATTTTTCATGTACAACAGTATAACAACACATTAAGAAGTTATGCTTTAGGAAATTTTGGAGATTTTGTAAAGGCAATTTCTAAAGAGCCAGCGATGCTTAAGTATTTAAATAATAAACAGAATCGGAAACAAAAACCCAATGAAAATTTTGCAAGAGAGCTTATGGAGTTGTTTATGTTAGGCGAAGGTCAATATACAGAAAATGACATCAAAGAAAGTGCAAGAGCATTTACAGGGTATAATAATAATTTTGAGGGCGACTTCAAACTAAGGAAGCTACAACATGACTACGGATTTAAGACGGTTTTTAGGCATAGAGGCCGATATGATGGAGATGATATTATAGACATCATATTAAAACAAAAACAATGTGCACGATTTATTTGTCGAAAAATATACAAGTACTTCGTAAATGATACTATTAACGAAGATAGAGTTGAAGAATTAACTGAAAGCTTTTTTCACGATTACGATATTGAACAATTGATGCGACAAGTTTTTATGTCAGATTGGTTTTATGAAAACACAAATATTGGCACAAAAATAAAGTCGCCTATTGAGCTTTTAGTTGGGATAACTCAAATTGTTCCAATAACATTTGAAAATGAAAAAGACCTATTTAAAATTCAAAAATTACTTGGTCAGATACTATTAAACCCTCCTAATGTAGCAGGATGGGATGGTGGGAAAAATTGGATTGATGCTAATACCATTATGTTACGATTAAAATTACCATCAATTCTACTAACAAATGCCAGAATAGCAATAAAAGAAAAGGGTGATTTTGAAGATCGTTTTAAAACCTTTCATTCTAAACATCGAAAAAATAAGTTTGTAAGTGTTCAAATAGATTGGAAAACGTTTGAAAAGAATTATCAAGATATTTTGACACCTCACTTAAAGGATTATATCATCATACCAAACCTAAACCCAGGAACAGAAAAGTATTTGAAAACACTAAGTAAATCTTCTAAACGAGATTTTTGTTTGCAGTTAATGTCCTTGCCTGAATATCAAATGTGTTAATTATGGATAGAAGACATTTTTTAAAACAATCTACATTAGCAAGTAGCTTATTCTTTGTTCCGAGTTTTATCAAAGCTTTAGAAACTGTTTCTGAAGCTAGTTTAGGATGTAAACGATTGGTAATTATTCAGTTATCTGGAGGTAATGATGGATTGAATACAATTATACCTTACCACAATGATATTTATTTTAAGAACCGTCCGAAGATTGCTATTCAAAAAAATAAAATTTTGAAAGCAACCGATGAGTTAGGATTTCATTCAAGTCTTTTACCATTAAAACGCTTATATGATGATGGTCAATTGACCATTATAAATAATGTTGGGTATCCTAATCCTAGTCGGTCTCATTTTAGAGCTACAGATATATGGCAAACAGCTAGTGATCACAATACCTATTTACCTAGTGGTTGGATTGGTAGATATTTAGACAGATATGGTAGTAAGCCTTATAATGCTATTGAAATTGATGATAGCTTATCTTTAGCATTAAAAGGAAATAGAATCAATGGAATTGCTACACAAAACCCAAAAGTTCTATTTAACACCTCCCAAGACCCATACTTTAAAAATGTATTAAATTACTATCACGATGAACATTTAAGCGAACATAATTTAGGTTACTTATATAAAACAATGATAGATGCAAAGTCATCTGCTAAGTATATATTTGAGAAGCATAATACAACAAAAACTGTTGGTGAATATCCCAATAATGAATTTGCCAATCAATTGAAAACTATGTCAAGATTGATTAATTCTGGTATTGATACCAAAGTATTTTACAGTTCCTTAGGAGGATTTGATACGCATGCCAACCAACCAAATCAACACAGTCGACTGTTAAGATTTTATTCTGAAAGTGTTTATGCTTTTGTCAAAGAGCTAAAGCATTATGATAGGTTTGACGACACTTTAATTCTAACGTTTTCAGAGTTTGGAAGACGCGTAAAGCAAAATGCGGCAAATGGTACAGACCATGGCACCTCTAACAATGTGTTTATTATTGGAAACCAACTGAAACATCAAGGGATATATAATAGCCTTTCTAGTTTAAATGATATAGATGACATTGGTGATCTTAAGTATGAGATAGATTTTAGATCTATTTATGCTACTGTTTTATCTAGATGGTTAGAGGTAGAAGATAAGTCTATACTAAATAAATCATTTGATAAACTAAACTTTATTTAATTTGTTAAAAACAAAAACCTTGTTTCGTATTTCGGTTATCCGATTTGAAAACAAGGTTGTTTGTAATTGATTAATAGCACTTCAAAAATCGTAAAAAAAGAACTTTCATTTTAAAAAAAACTATGAGTGGTCAAAAAAACTGTATGAATGGTAATTTTTTAAAAAGTCAAGTTTTTAACTTGTTTTATTATTACAAGGAGGATTCTATTTAAAATTTTGATTTTCAGTATTTTATATACGGCTTTGTTAATAACGACAGGATATAGTTAAAAACCTTTTATAGACCCAATAACTTAAGAATAGAAATAGGTTTTAAGGATACTTTATGTCAAGCATTTAAATGTCTTAATAACAGTTTCATTTACAATCGCTTAAATATAAAGCAGTTGTTTTATTAAAAACATTTCATAATATAAGCTATTGTTAATTTTTATATCTTTACATTTATTAAAGAACCAAACTTAGAACAAATTAAAAATTATGAAAACGGTCTTAAGATTATTTATGTTATCTGTAATTATTTCTTTTTCATCGTGCCAAAAAGATGAAATTACAGTAGAAGAAGAAAAAAGCATTAAAGACACACAAGAAAGTGTAGTTAGTGAACGAAGAGGGGCTTCAACATGTGATGCTGTAGCAGGAACATTAACTGCAGATACATCATTGACATGCCTCGATGATGGGTTGATACTTTCAGCTTCATCAAATGGAGATGAAAACGTACCTGGCGGATTTGAAATAGTTTATGGGCTTACACGAGTTGAAGGTTCAGATCTAGTTATTGATCAGTTCAACGATTCACCAGACTTTGTTGTTGATGAATCTGGCTCATATGCCATTCATTCTTTAGTATATAATCCAAGTGATTTTAGCTTAAGTATAGTTGTATTAGGAACAACGACAGTTAGCGATGTAGAAGCCTTTTTTAATGCAGTAGCTTTTTGTACGTCTTTTGATCCAGTTGGTGCTCAAACTATAGTTGTTGATTGCGCTCAACCTTGTGGTGCTTTTGCGGGTACATTAACAGCCGATGATGCAAATCCATGTATTGAAGGTGGTTTGGGAGAAATTTCAGCTACATCTGATGGAAACACTATAGTTCCAGACGGGTATTCCTTAATCTATGGATTAGTTGATGTATCTACTGGAATAGTATTAGACATGAATGCAACTCCTGATTTTTCTGTTACAGAGCCAGGAACATATTCAATACATGGGTTCGTTTATAGAACAGGAAGTAAATACATCACTTATATTCAATACGGAGTAACAAGGGTTAAAATTGTATTAGGCTATATTGAATCTCATCCAGGTACTATTTGTGCTTCTATAGATTTAGATGGCGCAACATTTAATGTAACCTCTTGTATAGATTAATAACTCACACATATTCAAATAAAAATAGCCTGAAATTTTTTCAGGCTATTTTTTTAACTGTATTTAACTTTTCTCAAAATTCTTACCGCTTCTTGATAAAATTCATAAACTTCACGACTGTGATTTTTTAAATAAGGCTTTGATTCATTGAGTTTATCAATAGCTTCATGAAACGAATTTAAGTAACAAATAAGATAAGTGGCAGGAAGATTCCTTAGATCTTGAAGCTCATTTTTAGTTAATGAGCGCGCCTTCTTTAATTTTTCTAACAAAGCGTTATTAGAATTGTAAATATGATGTAAAACTTTTTTGTCAAATTGTGGTGGCTGAAACAATAACCGTGTTTCTATATTATAATTAGCATTTTCTTCAAAATAAATTATGGTTTCTTCTAATTCATAATACTTAAATGCATTTTGGAGGCCGAGACTAACATATTCTACAATCTTAAAAGAACTTTCGTCATAGGTAATACTTACTTCGTCTAAAGTTGAAAAGAATAATCGTACTTGTTCATTAACAAGCTCAATATCTACTCTAGAAAAATAAATATCATTCTTGACCATCTTTTTTAATCCAGACCAACACAACACAAAATATTCTTTAAAGACTTTATATTGTGGATTAAAATCTTCGCGTTTATTCATAAAGTCAAAAACGCCATCAAGTGTATATTGAATATTGTTTTGCGCATGTGCTTCTATTGCAGTAACTAGTTTTGAATTGACATCTTTTATTTCTATATCAAACACTTTAGGCATACTCATGCTTCCATCTCTAAAAAATACTGAGCCACCGTAATACTTCCATATGTTTTTTCGAAGTGATGTTATTTTTTCCATAGCCCTGATGGTCACCAAACCAACAACTTTGTTGTCTGGTAAATGTGGAAATGGAATATTCTCGTATTGAACTATTGGAGGGTTGGTGAGGTAGGCATTTATAAGGTTTTGAATTTTACTATCATCAAAAAAAGTGACACCAATAATTTTATTGTCTTCATCCTCAACACCAATTACAATATAGGAATTGTTTTTTGGGTTACTATTAGAGAGCGCGCAAATATGTTTTAAGAATTTTGCTTTTCCTTCTTTTTGACTAATATCAATCTTTCGTTTTTTATCATAAAAACTATTCTCATCATTGTGA
The DNA here is from genome assembly GCF_947503375.1 of uncultured Psychroserpens sp. GTDB lineage: Bacteria > Bacteroidota > Bacteroidia > Flavobacteriales > Flavobacteriaceae > Psychroserpens. Next base: position 208,219 of record NZ_CANNDQ010000001.1, on the reverse strand, counting down.
GCGAGTAGGTTTTTAATTAAAAGACGTTTATTAATCATATTGCTTTAATTCATGGCTTCAGTTTCTGCAATAATAACTCCAAAATCACCATCTAACTGCTCCCATTTTTTCTTCGGAAGGTATGTGCGCGAAACGAACCCGTCAAGATACAGTGCATTTTTACATCCATTAGATTTAAAAAATTCAGCAAAATCAAAAAAATTGATTCTATCCTTAGACATAGCGAATAATAGATTTCCATTGGGTAAGATACCAACACCATTTCTAATGTGTAAATTTTTTGAGCCTCTTGTGAATTTTGAATGGATTTTATGGTCTATCACCAACATTGGTCCAGACTGTGTAGCATAGGTTACTTCTGCATTAGAGGGAAAGTTTGAAGATTCACATACAAATCCGTTATTATTTTTTGTGATATAAAAAATGCCATTAGGTTGTAAATAAAAATTTCCAGAGGTTTTTTTTAAAGTATCTATTGGAGTTTTTTGAACACCATCTTCTATATACAAACCTTGAGGTGAACCATTTTTCAAATACATGCCTCCATTCATTGCAAAAATGAGCTTTTGGTTGTTATATTTTAAATGAGTTTTTAAGTTTTCAATACTACCATAGTTGGAATTATTACTATCCTTTGAATAGAATTTTAGGGTTTGAGTTGTTAAATCTATCTCATAACTCACAAGTCTTTCATCCTCTTGATGTTGTGCAGATGACAGGCACGATGTTAAAAAGCAAACATGAATCAATATAATATAAAAGAGAGGTTTTAGCTGTAATTTCATTTTACAATTGGCTAATTTCTTTTTTAACGATAGTAGAACTAGCTTGAGCTGTGCAAAACATTAACACATCGGCAATATTTACATGAGCTGGTCTAGATATGGCAAAGTAGATCACCTCTGCTACATCTTGAGCTTGTAAGGCTTCATAGCCTTTGTATACATTATCAGCTAGAGCATCACCTTTAAACCGTACTTTTGAAAATTCAGTTTCGACCAAACCTGGGTTTATAGCAGAAACTTTTATTCCGAAAGGGTTTAGATCAATTCGCATACCTTCAGTAATTGCTAAAACCGCATGTTTACTTGCACAATACACATTTCCTTTAGGATAAACCTCCTTTCCAGCTGAAGAGCCTATGTTAATGATATGACCAGATTTGCGTTCTGTCATTTGAGGAATCACGGCTTTACTAACATATAGTAAGCCTTTTACATTAATATCCATCATAGCATCCCAATCCTCTATACTGCCCTTCTGTATTGGGTCAAGACCATGAGCATTCCCAGCATTGTTAATTAAGATGTCAATAGATTTAAAGCTTTTCGGAAGAGATGCAATGGCTTCTGCAACAGAATCCTTATCACGAACGTCAAAATTTAAAGTATGTACTCGCGTTTCTTTATGTAATGCATTTTTTATAGTGTCTAAGCGTTCTTGTCGCCTACCACATAAAATTAAATGGATTCCATGTTTTGCAAATTCATGAGCAGTTGCCCTACCAATTCCACTTGTGGCTCCAGTAATAAGTGCTATTTTCTTCATGTTTATTTGTCTTACATTTACGGAACTTTATGTCCTTGACAAGCCACTAGAATCTTAAACCAATCTTCAAGCTCAAGGTCAATATCACTTGCTTTAACGGCATCAACAATTCGCTTCTTGTTCGTGGTTCCAATAACAGGATGAATTTGTGCTGGATGTTTTAATATCCAAGCCAATAATAATTGATCTTCAGTAGCATTATACGTATCTATTAATTCACCTAGTTGTTTATGAATTCTTCTTGTTTGTTCATTATCTTCTCTGAAAACAGACCCGAGAGGCGACCATGCCATTGGTGTGATTTTCTTTAATAGCATCTGATCTAAAGCGCCATTGTGCATCGCAGTGTGTTGCGTTAATGAAAATTCAATTTGATTTGCAGAGATATCAACTGCACTTGAAATGAGCTCAATTTGAGAAGGAGCAAAATTAGAGACACCAAAACTTTTAATTAAGCCACTTTGCATCAATTCAGAAATGGCTTCAGCCACTTCATTTGGATGCATCAAAGGGCTAGGTCTGTGTAATAAGAATAAATCTAAATAATCCGTTTTTAAATGCTTTAATGAGGTTTTAGCAGACCATATAATGTAATCTTTACTATAATCATAATGCTTGATAGTATTGTTTCGGTTGTCACTAATATATTGAATCCCACATTTGGTAATCAGTTGAATTTTTTCACGAGCAATACCACTTTCTGCAAATGCATTACCAAAATCTGTTTCAGTAGTATATCCGCCATAAATATCGGCATGATCAAAAGCGGTGATGTTATGATCTAAACAGTGATGCATTAATGCAATCATGTCTTTTTTTGAGTATTGCTTTCCCCAACTTCCCCAAGTCATGGTGCCTGCAATTAATCGAGAATATGTCACTTTTTTTTCAGTTTATACGGGTTTTTTTGCAATTCATGTATAAAAATAGTCAAATCTTGAATAATAAAGTATCATTGTTATGTATTTATTAAATGTTCCCAAATCATGAAATATTTCCAATTTGCAAAAGCCGTATTATTTAGTTTAATGTTCTTGTTTTTTTTGAGTAGTTGCTCAAAAGAAGAAGCTACTACTCAATTTGAAAATAGTTTAGTCAGTGTTAAACTTGTTGGAACTGAAACACCATTAAATAAAGTTAATATTGAAATACTTGACGTGCAGTTTAGAATTATGGAAGACGAATCAGACCCAAACGCATGGGTTAGTTTAAATGCTATGAATACTGGAGTTCACGATTTAACTAATTTTACTACTGATCAAGTTGTGACTTTGGTAGATTTTGAGCAAGTCCCTTCGGAATTTATCTATAGTATCAAATTGGTTTTAGGCGACAATAATTCTGTAGTGAAAACAGGTATAGAATATGACTTGATAATGGCTCCAGAATATGAAGGAGCTTCAGTTAATATTGTAGAAAAGCAATTGGTTGCTAATAAACTGTATGATTTCACAATTGAAGTTGATCTAGATGAATCTATCGTTTTTTCTTCAGATACTAAGGCAGATTTTCAACCGAAAATGAACACACTAATGAGGCTTTTCAATTTGTTTTAGAAAAGTTTCAAGACCATATAATTCTCAAGAGCAATGCAAACCGCATTGCTCTTGAAGTTTTAACCAATTATTAACAGCAATACAATAAAAATTTTAACAAATTGCGTCTACTAAATTCTATAGGTTTAAAACACGATGATAATGGAAGAAACAAGTACGATCGATATCAAGTCGATTAATGAGAAAATTGAAAAAGAAAGTGCCTTTGTTGATTTGCTAATAATGGAAATGAACAAAGTTATCGTAGGACAGAGGCACATGGTTGAACGTTTACTTATTGGATTATTAGGTCAAGGTCATATCTTACTTGAAGGTGTTCCTGGCCTCGCAAAAACATTAGCCATTAATACGCTGTCTCAAGCTGTAGATGGCAGTTTTAGTAGAATTCAGTTTACACCAGATCTTTTGCCTGCAGATGTTGTAGGAACACTCATTTATAATATGAAGCTTAATGACTTTTCAATAAAGAAAGGTCCAATATTTGCAAATTTTGTTTTAGCAGATGAAATTAACAGAGCACCAGCAAAAGTACAATCAGCCTTATTAGAGGCTATGCAGGAAAAGCAAGTAACTATTGGAGATGAAACCTTTATTTTAGATAAGCCGTTCTTGGTTATGGCAACTCAAAACCCTGTTGAACAAGAAGGAACTTATCCATTACCTGAAGCACAGGTTGACCGTTTCATGCTCAAAACAGTGATTGATTATCCTAAACAAGATGAAGAGCAACTAATCATGAGGGCTAATTTAAAAGGAGCCTGGGACAAAGTAAATCCTGTAATATCGATTAGTCAAATATTAAATGCTCAAAAAGTAGTTCGAGAGGTTTATATGGATGAAAAAATTGAGAAATACATACTCGATATTATATTCGCTACACGTTACCCTGAAAAATATAAGCTTGCCGATTTAAAACCGCTTATTTCGTTTGGAGCCTCTCCTCGAGGAAGTATCAACCTTGCTACAGCAGCTAAATGCTACGCATTTATAAAACGCAGAGGTTATGTAATTCCTGAAGATGTTAGAGCCGTTGTTCATGATGTATTGCGACATAGAATAGGGATTACATATGAAGCTGAAGCAGAAAACGTAACTTCAGAAGATATTATTAATAAGATCGTAAACGAAATCGAAGTACCATAGAATTTAGATTTTAGAATTGAGAACAACGATTTTTTATCTAATCGTAAATCAGAAATCTGCAATCGCAAACTGAAATGGATACTAAGGAATTACTAAAGAAAGTACGGAAAATAGAGATTAAGACAAGACGTTTGTCTGATCATATATTTGGAGGTGAATATCATTCAACTTTCAAAGGACGTGGGATGACCTTTTCTGAAGTTAGACAGTATCAATTTGGTGACGATGTTAGAAATATTGATTGGAACGTAACTGCGCGCTATAACGAACCCTTTGTAAAAGTTTTTGAAGAAGAACGCGAATTAACCATGATGCTTATGGTTGATATATCTGGATCAAAACTGTTTGGTACAGACGAACAATTTAAGAATGAAATTGCAACAGAAATTGCTGCTACATTAGCTTTCTCTGCCACACAAAATAATGATAAAATTGGGTTGATCTTATTTTCTGATGAGATCGAACTCTATATTCCACCTAAGAAAGGACGTTCACATGTGTTAAGAATTATTCGTGAATTAATTGAGTTTAAGCCAAAAAGTAAATTAACAGATATATCTGAAGCATTGAAATTTTTATCTAATGTGATGAAAAAGAAAGCTATCGTTTTTGTGCTCAGCGATTTCATTTCTGACGATTATAAACAAACACTTAAAATAGCTTCTGGTAAGCACGATATTACTGGAATAAGAATTTATGATAGGTATGAAGCGCAAATTCCAAATTTAGGAATGGTGCAAATGCTAGATGAAGAAACTGGAGAATTAATGTTAGTGAATACTAGTTCTAAAAGTGTTAGACGCAATTATGAAAAATACTATCAAGAAAAGGTAAGTTATTATAAAGAGGCATTTACCAAATCTGGTGCAGGAACTATTGATTGTCGCGTAGATGAAAGTTACGTGAAAAAATTATTAGGTTATTTTAAACAAAGAGGATAAATCTCCATAAAAGTAATAGTGAAGTATTTTAAATTAAATAATATAGATAACATGAATAGTAAAAAAGTAACCTTATTTACTGTTTTCTGTGTATTATTTTCTATTGGTTTAAATGCCCAGGTTACATCGTCAATAGATTCTACCAAAATCAAAATTGGCGAACAAATTACCTATAAAATTAAAGTTGAAGCAGACACTACAGACCTAGTTGTATTTCCAGAAGGGCAAACATTTTCACCTTTAGAGGTGATTGAAACGTATGCTATAGATACAACTAATAAAAATGCCAAGTATTCTTTTATAAAAAAATACGGATTAACCAAGTTTGATTCTGGGTCGTACACAATACCGAGACAAAAAGTTGTAATTGGAGCAAAAACTTTTTTTACAGATTCTTTAAAAGTACAAGTGTTTAATGTTGCTGTAGACACCACCAAACAAGGGCTTTATGATATAAAACCAATTATAGAAGTTGAAAAAAAGAAAAGCAAAACATGGCTTATTATCTTAATCGTCTTAGCCGCTATTGGTCTAGTTGCTTTCGTTTTATATTGGCTCATATGGCGAAAAAAACCACTTACAGAAGAAGAAGAGATTGCATTACTTCCACCATATGACAGAGCGAAATTAGCGCTAAAAAAACTAGATGAAAGTACATATCTTCAAAATGCTGAATTAAAAGATTATTATTCAGAATTGACATTTATTATTAGAAAATATTTAGATGAAAAAGTCTACGAAAAAGCACTAGAAAGTACAACAGATGAGCTAATATCCAGATTACATCTTTTAGACGACGCCAATCAAATAGACTTGGGCAAAGATGATATTAAAAATCTTGAAGCAATTTTAAAACGTGCCGATTTAGTAAAGTTTGCTAAATCTGCTCCTAATGTAGAACTGGCAAGATTAGATAGGAATACGATAGATATCGAGATAGATCATGTTAAAGAAGCTCTGCCAGAACCAACTGAAGAAGAAAAACTTCTCGATCAACAATATAAAGAACAACAAGAAAAGAAAAAGAAACGTAGAAAGATTATAACTACAATTGTTGCAAGTGTATTGATATTGATCGCCACATTTATAGGATTTGGAGTCAAATACGGATTTCAATATGTGGTAGATACCATTACAGGAAAAGAGAGTAAAGAATTGCTTGAAGGAAATTGGGTAAAAAGTGATTACGGATTTCCACCAGTGAGCATAACCACACCAAAAGTTTTGAAACGTGAAACAGTAGAACTTCCAGAAGAATTGAAAGATAAAATATCAAACACGACATTCAGATACTTATCTGCTGCTTCAGGTATTGATATTCAAGTGAGTACTACAATGTTTAATTATTCTGAAGAGGAAAAACAACAAGCAGCTTCAGACGAAGCAGTAGCCAATGAGTTACTTAAAGCCTCAGAACAATATTTACGACGATTAGAAGCTGAAGGCGCATCAGATATAACAGTAAAAAGAGACAAATTTGTTACACCAAATAATGCTGAAGGTCTTAAAACCTATGGCTCGATGAAATTGATAATTGATGGTGATTCTGAGTCGTCAAATTATACTATTTTACTGTTTAAGTCTGAAAATGTAAGACAACAAATCTTATTGCAATGGAAAGGAAATGACACCTATGTAGATCAAATTATTGAACGCATTTTGAATTCTGTAGAACTTACAAAAGAGGAGAAAGAATAATGTTTGAAGGAATTGAGTTTTTAAATAAAGAATTATTTTGGTTATTGGTACTATTGCCTCTAGCTATACTGTGGTATGTATTTAAACATAAGCGGCAAACAGCTGAACTTAAAATATCTAGCCTAAATGGGTTTAAAGTTACAAGGTCTTGGCTAGTAAAATTGAGACCACTATTATTTGCTCTTAGACTTCTAGCCCTAGCGCTATTAATAACAGCTTTAGCAAGACCAAGAACTGTTGATGTATCTTCAAAAACAAAAACCACTCGAGGTATAGATATTGTTATGGCAATAGATGTGTCTGCAAGTATGCTAGCTAAAGATTTATCGCCTAACCGATTAGAAGCCTTGAAAAAAGTTGCCGCACAATTTATACAAGGTCGGCCAAACGATAGAATAGGACTTGTAGAGTACGCAGGAGAAAGCTATACTAAAACTCCAATTACAAGTGATAAAGCTATTGTGCTGCGTTCACTAAGAGATATTAAATACAATACCATCATTGAAGGTGGAACAGCTATCGGAATGGGTTTAGCAACTGCAGTAAACAGATTAAAGGATAGTAAGGCAAAAAGTAAGGTAATTATCCTCTTGACAGATGGTGTTAATAATTCTGGGTTTATAGATCCAAAAATAGCAAGTGAACTTGCAGTAGAATATGGAATTAAAACCTATACAATTGGCTTAGGAACCAACGGAATGGCATTGTCTCCTGTTGCTATGAAAAATAATGGGGCATTTCAATACGGAAGAGTTCAAGTAGAAATCGATGAAGAACTATTACAGCAAATTGCAGATGTAACTGGAGGAAAATATTTTAGAGCAACAAACAATAAAAAGCTTAGAGAGATATACAGTGAAATAAACAAATTAGAAAAAACAGAAATAGAAGAGTTTAAATTCTATAATTACGAAGAAAAGTATCGTCCATTATTAATTTTGGCAAGTTTACTACTACTGTTAGAATTACTGTTGCGTTATACTGTTTTTAGGAGCTTTGTATAATAAAGTAAGATAAGATGTTTCAATTAGAAGAGAAAATATGGTTTTGGGTGTTATTGGTTATACCAGTAATCATCCTGTTATTTCTAGTGTTACAACTTTGGAAGTATAGAACTCAAAAGCGATTTGCCAACAAAACATTGCTCAAACGTTTAAGCCCTAATCAATCAATATTTAAATCTGTATTAAAGGTCTTCTTATTATGCTTAGCATTTGCTTGTCTATCTATTGCTTTGGTTAATCCAAAAATTGGAACAAAATTAGAGACAGTTAAGCGAGAGGGTGTAGATATCGTTTTTGCCGTAGATGTCTCTAAAAGTATGTTGGCCGAAGATATAGCTCCGAATCGATTAGAAAAATCGAAACAATTGGTTACTCAAATTATTAATAATTTAGCCAGTGATCGTGTTGGTATTATTGCATATGCAGGAAAAGCGTTTCCGCAATTACCAATTACAACAGATTATGCCTCTGCAAAAATGTTCTTACAGAATATGAATACAGACATGTTGTCTTCACAAGGAACAGCAATCAGTGAAGCTATTGAGCTAGCAAAAACATATTTTGATAATGAAGAACAGACCAATCGAGTACTTATTATTATATCAGATGGAGAAGATCATACTGATGTAGCAGCTAGCGTAGCTGAAGAAGCAAGTAACGAAGGAATCAGAATATTCACTATAGGTGTTGGTGATGTTAAAGGAGGGCCAATACCTATCAAAAAAAATGGAGTTGTTCTTAATTATAAAAAAGACAACAAAGGTGAAACAGTTATTACTAAACTAAATGAAGACACGCTCAAAGAGATAGCTTCTGAAGCTAATGGAGCCTACATCAATGGCAAGAATACTGGAGATGTTGTAGAAGCTATTAGAGATATTCTCAATAAAATGGATAAAACAGAATTTGAAGCTAAAGAATTTGCTGATTTTAAGGATCAATTTCAGTGGTTTATAGCGTTTGCTATTTTCTTTCTATTTATTGATATATTTTTCTTAGAACGAAAAACCGAATGGTTGAAACGTTTAAATCTTTTCAACGAGAATTTTTGATCTTCACATAATTTATAAAATCTTTAACTATATAGAGTCTAAGTGTTTTTTATCTTGCTATTTGCATATTAGGTTAAAAAAACGGATAGAACAAAAAATAAGTTAAATTCTAACACACATGAAACAATTTATTATTAGTTGCTTAGCTTTTATCTCTGCCTTTTCTTTCGCCCAAGAAAAAGATAAAGAAAAACAGATGAAAATGGCTGTTGAGAAAGCTAATAGTTATGTATATGAAGCTAACGAGTTGGTAGACGCTGAAGATTATATCTCTGCTGAGATGGAATATAGAAAAGCAATTTCTGAACAACCAACTACGGTTTCGGGCACATATAACCTTGGAAACTCATATTATGAAAAAGGGAATTATGACGAAGCTTTGTTTAGGCATACTCAAGCAGCAAAAAATGCGATTTCTAAAACAGAAAAGCATAAAGCATATCATAATATTGGAAATATTTTAATGCAACGAGAACTCTGCCAAGAAGCGGTTGAAGCTTACAAAAATGCATTGCGTAATGATCCTTCAGATGATGAGACAAGATATAATTTTGCAATAGCAAAAGAATGCGCTGAACAACAGCAACAGCAAAATAAAGACGAGGAAAAAGAAGACGAGAACGAGAAGGAAGACGAAAATAAACAGGAACAAGATCAAGATCAAGACAAGAAAGAAGACGATAAAAAGGACGAAGGCGATCAAGATAAAAAGGAAGGCGAAGATGAGAAAGATGAAGAAGGCAAGCCTAAAGATGAGGAGGAAAAAGAAAATAAAGGGGATAAAGAAAAAGAAAACAAAGGGCAGCCAAAGCCTAAACAAGGCCAGCTTTCACCACAACAAATAAAAAGCCTACTAGAGGCTATGAACAACCAAGAACAAAAAGTTCAAGAAAAAATTAATGCTGAAAAACAAAAAGGCGTTAAGGTAAAAACTGAAAAAGACTGGTAGACTATTATCAAACTTAATAAAATGAAATACGTATCAATTTTATTTTTCGTACTTATAACTAGTATTACTTCTGCACAAATTACATTTGAGGCTAAAGTGAGTAAAACGAAACTAGGTATTAACGAACGTTTACGTATTGATTTTGAAATGAATAAGGATGGCGATAATTTTAATCCACCAGATTTTGCAAACTTTACGGTTGTAGGAGGGCCAAATACGTCTGTAAGTCAGTCATGGTTAAATGGAAAACGTTCTTATAAAAAAACGTACAGTTATTTCTTGGCGCCAAAGAAGAGAGGGCAATTAAAAATCAATCAAGCTACCATAGAAATTGAAGGAGTGGTCTATAAAACTCAAGTAGTTACTGTAAATGTGACAGCAGCTGTAAAACGACCTAACGATCCTGATAATGCCGAACAGGTAGCTTCAGATAATATTCATTTAGTTGCTGAAGTATCAAAAGCTAACCCTTATTTAAATGAGGCAATTACTGTGGTATATAAGCTTTACGTGTCTCAAAATACAGGCGTTAGTAATTGGAGAGAGATTGATAACCCAAGGTATAATGACTTTTGGAGCCAAAACATCAGTATTAAAGGCTTAAAAATTCAAAACGGAAGTTACAATGGTGACGATAATTATCGATATGTTGTATTGCGTAAAACAGTTTTGTACCCTCAAAAAACAGGAAAACTTGAAATAGAGCCATTAAGTTTAGATGTGACTGTTGAAGTACCGACCAAACGAAGAGATTTTTTTGGAGGTCGGTTAATGACACAAGTAAACAAACGTGTCTCTGCAGGAAGTAGAACTATTAATGTAAAACCATTGCCTGAACAAGGACAACCAGAAAACTTTACAGGAGCTGTTGGTGATTTCAAATTCAATGTCATCACATCAAAGTCTGAATTAAATGCTTCTGAGTCTTTACAAGCACGTGTTGAGGTTACTGGTAAAGGAAACTTAAAACTTTTTGAGTTGCCAAAACTCAAATTACCAAATTCATTAGAAGTTTACGAACCAGAACATAACGAAAAGGTAACCACTAATCTTGGTGGTATGAATGGTGTAATTTCAGATAATTATACGATTGTACCTCAATTTAAAGGGAAATATCCAATACCTAGCGTTTCGTTTTCTTATTTTGATCTTGAAACAGAATCGTACAAAACAGTAACTTCAGGAGAAATAGTTATCGATGTTATTGAAGGTCCAATTAATACCGCAAATTCAGATAATAATATAGCTTCGACAAATACAGGTAAACAAGAGGTGGTTATGAATAGTGATCAATTTGCATTTGTAAAAACTGAAGCTAATCTCCAGCCTATTGAGTTCTCATATTTTTTTAAAACTACGGCATTTTGGTCTACTCTTTTGCTGCCTCTATTAGCGATTCCTTTAGCATTAGTATATCGTAATAGAAAAGAAAAAAGAAGTGCCGATGTTCTAGGGAATAAAGTTAGAAAAGCCGATAGATTAGCTAGAAGGTACTTGAGTGAAGCAAAGAAATCGTTAGGAAAAAAGGAAGCCTTTTACATCGCTTTAGAACGAGCACTACATAATTATTTAAAAGCAAAATTACTTATTGAAACTAGTGATTTGAGCAAAGAAAAAATCAACGAGCTATTAATAACTCGTCAGGTCAATAATAACACTATTTTGGAGTTCAATAGTATTTTAGAACACTGCGAACTTGCAAGATATACACCAATTACAAATGTTGAAATGCAGCAAGATTATGATAAGGCCGCTAAAACAATTTCTATAATTGATAAAGAATTAAGATAAGTTAGTGAACTTATGAAACAATTAATATACATAGTTGCTTTTTTATTAAGCGGATTGCTTTATGCTCAAAACAGTCAAGTTTTTGAAGAGGCTAATGCATTGTATAATAATGCTAATTATACTGAAGCTCTAGAAAAATACAATACAATTTTAGAAACTGAAGTACATTCGGCAGAGTTGTATTATAATATAGCCAATGCTCATTATAAATTGAATCATATTGCGCCTAGCATTTATTATTATGAAAAGGCTTTATTGTTAAAACCCAATGACAAAGACATCAAAAACAATATTGCTTTTGCAAGAAATATGACTGTTGATGCTATAGATACGGTTCCAGAGGTTGGCCTTACGAAACTTATAAAAAATGTTACCAATCTTATGGGTTTCGATGCTTGGGGAAAAACTGCTATTATTTTAGTTATTTGTTTTGTGTTATTATTTATAAGTTATTATTTTACGTATTCTACTGCTAAAAAGCGTATAGCATTTGTATCAAGCTTGGCATGTCTTATGCTAGCTCTAATTGCTTTGGCATTTGCATTTCATAAATTCCAACTGGTAAAAAAAGACCAGCCAGCTATTGTATTTGCTCAAGAAGCTAAAATAAAAAGCGAACCCAATTTGAGAAGTACAGAATCTTTTATTTTACATGAAGGGACTAAAGTACAGGTGTTAGATACCGTTGATAATTGGAAAAAAATCAAACTATCAGATGGTAAAACAGGTTGGGTAATGAATGATGATATTAGAATATTAAAGACTTTTTGATATATTTTACCAAATATTTAAAATCAAATCTTATATTTGAGTTTATTCCAATTCTTATGAATAAAACTATTATAGCTATTTTCTTTTCAATTTTGTTTGTGTCGCTTATTGCTGCACCAACAATAATTATAGCTATTGATGACACTGCTGATGTATCCTATTTCTATTCTACTACAGAAGAAGAAGAGAATAAGAGTGATGAAAAAAATAAAGAAATAGATGTCCTCTTATCAGAAAGTAATACAGGTTTAGAGTCATGGTTTATATTAAATACTGATAATCACATGGCGTATCGGTTTAAGAACTATCCGAAACCTCACTTGAACTTAATTTCTCCTCCTCCAGAGTTCATTTCATAACTTTTTAGAAAACGGATAATCTTTATCCATAATTACAATTAATAAGAACTAGCTATTGATCGATTTCTCTAGCGTAAATGAATTTATCTATGTTTAAAACTATCAAAAATGACTTGCCCGCAAGTATAGTAGTATTTTTTGTTGCATTGCCATTGTGTTTAGGAATTGCTTTAGCTAGTGGAGCGCCACTGTTCTCAGGTCTGATTGCAGGTATTATAGGCGGTATTGTTGTAGGCTCACTAAGTGGCTCTAAAATTGGAGTTAGTGGTCCTGCGGCTGGATTAGCAGCAATTGTATTGACCTCGATAGCCACACTAGGTGGTTACCAAAACTTTTTAGTTGCTGTAGTATTAGGTGGCATTATACAATTAATTTTTGGTTTACTTAAAGCTGGAATTATTGGATACTACTTTCCATCTTCAGTAATTAAAGGAATGTTAACAGGAATAGGGATTATTATAATTTTAAAACAAATACCTTATTTTTTCGGACTTGATAAAAACCCTGAAGGTGATTTTGCATTTTTACAAGTTGATGGTGAAAATACTTTTACTGAATTGCTTAAAGCAATAAACGCATTATTAAGCGGAAATTTTGATAAAGGAGCAACACTAATAGCACTTATTGCTTTAGGAATCTTATTGCTATGGAGCAATGTGCTGAGTAAGAAGGGTAAGTTTTTTGAAATTGTTCAAGGCCCTTTAGTAGCTGTAATTGTTGGTATAGTATTTTATGTTTTAACAAAATCTAGCGCATTATCATTAGAAACTACACATTTAGTTAGTGTGCCAGTGCCAGATAGTATTGATTCGTTTATTGGACAGTTTAGTTTCCCTAATTTTTCAGCAATTACAAATCCAGAAGTATGGATCGTCGCTTTTACAATTGCACTAGTAGCTAGTTTAGAGACCTTATTATGTGTTGAAGCTACAGATAAATTAGATCCAAATAAAAATGTAACACCAACCAATAGAGAATTGTTAGCTCAAGGTACTGGCAATGTTATTTCAGGAATGATAGGAGGCTTACCAATTACTCAAGTAATTGTTAGAAGTTCTGCAAATATTCAATCTGGTGGTCGTAGTAAAGCTTCAGCCATTATTCATGGATTTTTCTTATTGATTTCAGTAGTTTTAATTCCGAAGCTATTGAATATGATCCCGCTATCAGTATTGGCTGCAGTTTTATTTATTGTTGGTTACAAACTGGCTAAACCTTCACTATTTAAAAAGATGTATGGTTTAGGTTGGAAACAATTTGTTCCATTTACAGTAACTGTAGTTGGTATTGTATTTACTGATTTGTTAGTTGGAATAGGAATGGGATTAGCCGTAGGAATTGTAGTTATCTTGATTAAGAGTTACCAAAATTCTCACTTTTTGCATATCGAAGATAAAAGCAATGGGAAACATAAAATAAAGATGACATTAGCCGAAGAGGTTACGTTTTTTAACAAAGGCGCCATACTAAAAGAATTAGATAGCTTGCCTAGAGATACGTATTTAGAATTGGATGTTAGAAAAACAAGATACTTAGATAATGATATTATTGAAATACTTGATGATTTTGCATTTAAAGCTAAAGAAAGACATATTGATATTCAATTAATTTCTGAACGAGGCGTAGTTGAAAACCCAGATAGTTTTATCGAATTTTTCAAACTAAGACCAAAAACTGCTTAAAATTAAAACATCATGAAAAATAATAGATATAAAATATTAGTGCTTTCAGACTTAAAAAGTGCAACAGTAAATACATTAAAAAGTAGCATTAGTCTTGCTAAAATGATTGATGGAGAGATTGATTTTTTTCATGTAAAAAAGCCAACAGATATAGTTGAACAAGAAAGTCAATTATCTGCCATAAGAACAATTAACGAATTACATACTGCTACTAGTAAAGAAATACAAGAAATCATAGCACCTATTTCAAAGGAATACAATGTAAGTATTGGTTGTAAACACGCTTTTGGTAACGTGAAAAATGAAATAAGTGATTATGTAGATCAAACAAAACCAGACATTATTGTACTAGGGAAGAGAAAAACAAAGACGTTTAGTTTTGTAGGTGATAATATTACAGATTATGTGATTAAAAATCACGACGCTTTGATAATGATTGCTTCTGAGGATAAAACCTTAGAACCAAATTCAGAATTGTCCTTAGGGTTTTTAAATAATATTGAAGACGTATCTAACTACGCATTTACAGAAAGCATATTAAATTATAGTCAAAAGCCATTAACATCTTTCAAAGTTGCTAATAAGTCATCAAAATCGAGCAAAGAACAAGCCTCTACAACAAAGCGAACTATTGAATATGTTTTTGAAGATGGTGCAAATACGGCAAATAGCTTATCGAATTATGTTGCAAAAAGTGATGTTAACTTATTATTTGTAAATAAATATAATAAAGTTGGTTCATCAAATACTAACATTAAAGAACTTATAAATAAAGTTGATGTTTCATTACTTATTTCAGCTTAATTATTAGAACAAAAGTTACGACTGATTTGAGTTCAATTTAAGTCAGTCATAATTTCTTGTTAATTAAAAGGGATTACTTGAGTTTGACTTTTTATGTAGATAAAAATTGTTAAATTTAGGTGTACCCTAACGATTCAAATATGAAGAATTTTTTTTCTAACATCAAAGGTGATGCTTTTGGTGGTATTACAGCAGGCATTGTTGCCTTACCACTAGCACTTGCATTTGGTGTTTCTTCTGGACTTGGGCCAAGTGCAGGATTGTATGGTGCAATTTTTATTAGCTTTTTTGCAGCACTTTTTGGTGGAACTAACACTCAAATATCAGGTCCAACAGCTCCAATGACTGCCGTAAGTATGGTAGTTATAGCAGGAATCATAGCTGCTAATGATGGAAGTGTAGAAAAAGCATTGCCCTATATTTTAACCGTATTTTTATTAGCTGGACTGATACAAATTGGATTAGGAGTGCTCGGTTTTGGAAAATATATAAAGTATATTCCATATCCAGTTGTGTCTGGGTTTATGACCGCTATTGGTGTTATCATAATCATTACTCAGGTTTTACCTTCAATTGGGTACTACCCTAAAGAAGATGTTGAATTTGTACAACAATTCAAGCCTAAAGCAGAAGAGTTAATTTTAGAAAATATCTTAAAAGAAGAAGCTGGTGAAGGCATCTTAGTATTAGAAGATTTCAAAGAAACTGTTAAGAGAGCCAATGACATTTCTTCAGATCAAATTTTAAAAGAATCTCAAACACTTGCAGCTAAGGAAGCTTCAGGTGTAACTGGAGCAGTAAAAGTATTTCCAAGAGCCATTAAGAATATAAAATTTCTTGAACTTATTTTGGCATTAATAACTATATTCATTATTTATGGATTTAAACGAATTACCACAAAAATTCCTAGTGCTTTAGTTGCCTTAGTAGTAGTTTCTGGCATTGCTTATGGGTTTGGATTAGATTATAAATCGATTGATGAAATACCAACTGGGTTTCCAATTCCGGTCATGGAAATTTTTACCGAATTCAAATTCACAAGAATTACTCCATATATTTTTACTGCTATTTCTTTAGCATTACTAGGAGCAATAGATTCTTTGCTTACAAGTGTTGTAGCCGATAACATGACAAAAACCAAGCACCAGCCCAATAAAGAGTTAGTAGGGCAAGGTATAGGTAATAGTATTGCTGCAATTTTTGGCGGTATTCCTGGAGCAGGAGCCACCATTAGAACAGTAGTTAATATCAATGCTGGAGGTAAAACAAAATTATCTGGTATGATAGCTGGTATCATGTTATTAGTAATAATGCTCGGTCTAGGACCTGTAGCATCTAAAATTCCTGCAGCTGTTTTAGCAGGTATACTAATCACTGTAGGTATAGGAGTCATGGATTATAAAGGCCTTAAAGCCATTCCGGCATTACCAAAAGATTTAAAGATTGGACCTTTAAAAATGAGTTCAGAAGTAATCATAATGCTAGTCGTTCTAATTCTGTCTACATTTTGGGATCTCGTTTATGCAGTAGGTATAGGCTTAGTGATAGCATCACTATTATTCATGAAAAAAATAGGAGACCTAACAGCAAAACGTTCAGATGTAAAGCCTTTAAAAGAAGAGGCTTGGGCTGATGAGTCAGGTTTTCCTGTGAACTTAAAAGAAGAAGTCTTTATTAAGCATATAAAAGGACCATTATTTTTTGGGTCTACATCTGAGTTTCAACAATTAGCTAAGCAAATACCAAAAACAGCTAAAACAGTAGTTATTCGTTTAGGAAGAATGCAATATATGGACCAATCTGGATTGTATGCTATGGAAGATGTACTTGTAGATTTAAGAAAGCAAAATATTAATGTATTAATGGTTAATTTGCTAAAGCAACCAGAATATATGATGGAACGTATAGATATTATTCCAGATTTGATTCCTAGAGAACACATATTCAAAGATTTTGATTCCTGTTTGAAATGGATCAAACTCAATGTTAAAGATAAAGTTTAATAACCCTCATTTTGAGAATTAAAAACAATAAGATGAAAAACACAGCAATAACAAAAGAAGTACAACTTGCATTAACACCTAAAAGCGTTCTAGAAGATCTACTAGAAGGGAATAATAGATTTGTAAGCGGAAATACACAAGCCACAGATAATGAGGCATTAGTAAATCAAACAACAACAGGTCAATACCCAAAAGCAGTAGTGTTATCTTGTATAGATTCTCGTGTTCCAGTAGAAACCGTTTTAGATCAAGCCATTGGTGATATTTTTGTAGCTAGAGTAGCCGGTAATTTTGAAAACACAGATATTTTAGGAAGTTTAGAATATTCATGTAATGTGGCAGGAAGTAAACTCATTCTTGTTCTAGGTCATGAGAGTTGTGGCGCTGTAAAAGCTGCTTGTGATGGTGTAGAGTTAGGAAATATTACAGCTATGTTATCTAACATATTGCCTGCCGTTAAAAAGGCATCAGATGAATTCGACGGAGAGCTAACATCTGCAAACAAGGAGTTTGTAGCTAAAACAGTTGCGTATAACGTGCAATTAACAATGGATCGCATTAGAGAAAGAAGTAAGATTCTTTCTGAGATGGAAGACAATGGAGAGATTAAAATTGTAGGAGGTGTATATAGTTTGCATAGCGGAAAAGTAGAAATGCTCTAACCCTTTCTAATAAAAGAGATCAAGACTGTCTAGCAATAGGCAGTTTTTTATGCCTCATCTGAATTTGATTCAGGGCTCTCTGTCACATCATCTTTTCCTTTATTCAAGATACTAGGGAATAGTATTGGCGCCAGACCTTTAACGGGCTTATAAAGTATTGAGGTTTCAAGGTCTTCCTCACCTGCAAAAGGAATGGTATTATTCATAGTGTCAAAAACAATAAGCAACACACTTAAGATCAACCCTATTTTTAAGGCTCCAAACACACCACCAAGTAATTTGTTTAAAACACCAAGTGCAGCAAAATTAGCCAACTTGGTCAATGCTTTACCTGCTAAAGCAATAGCTATAACAATAATTACAAACGTGATAGCAAAAGCAACAATATTGATGTATTTCTCATCCCAATCAAGTTTACTATCTAAAAATTCTGAAGCAAAATTACTAAAATGTATAGCGCCATATACTCCAGCAACCAAAGCAATAAGAGAAGCAACTTCTACAAAAAGACCTTTCATGAAGCCTCGTATGAGTCCAAAAAGTAATAAAGCTCCTAAAATAATATCAATTGCAGCCATGGTTTCAGTTTTAGCAAACGTACATAATTTTTCTCATTTTAAAATAATAACGCTAATCAAGACCTTATAGTTTACTAACTTTGCAAATTATAATTATATACACTTCTTTATCAAAATAAAGAGATATGGCAAGAGACCAGAAGCTTAAAGAGCGTTGGGATATAATAGTTCAAAAACTTTCTGCACAGTTTGCAGATGGAGACCCCTTAGATTTAGATGCTATTATTTATTTAATAGGTGTACAAGAGTTGGGACAGCTAGGACGTAAATTCAAAAAAGATCATAAAATTGATTTGATGCACATTGCAATTTGTAAGCTTTTATCTCCTTATGGATATTATGAATTTGATTTTGTTGATGAAGATGGTTGGCCGCATTATACGATTAAAGAACAATTGCCACCATTGAAAGCAGGCGAGCAAAGTGTATTGATGAAAGACGCAATCGTCAACTATTTTTTGGAAACAGACTTTATAGATTAAGATTTTATTAAATTTGCAGTCATTTTGAATTGATATCATGATAGATAAGATAAAAGAACTCATAGCTGAAGCAGAAGCATTTAAAGCACAGTCTAAAGAAGAGGTTGAAGCTTTTCGTATAAAGTATTTAGGAAAAAAAGGATTACTTAACGACTACTTTGCAGAGTTTAAAAACGTAGCTAACGAGCACAAAAAAGAATTTGGGCAAACCATCAATCAATTAAAGAAAACGGCTGAGGAAAAGGTTAATACATTAAAACAAGAGCTTGAAAGTAATGAGGAGAACAAAGGAATTTACGGCGACTTATCACGTCCTGGTGAGCCTATCGAAATTGGTGCTCGCCATCCTATTTCTATAGTGAAAAATCAGATTGTCGATATTTTTTCGCGCATCGGTTTCAATGTTAGCGAAGGCCCAGAAATTGAAGACGACTGGCACAACTTTACTGCTTTGAACTTACCTGAATATCATCCTGCGCGTGATATGCAAGACACATTTTTTATCCAAACTAATCCAGATATTTTATTAAGAACACATACCAGTTCTGTACAAGTGCGTTATATGGAGACTAATAAACCGCCAATTCGTACTATTTCTCCTGGTCGTGTGTTTCGTAACGAAGCTATTTCAGCACGTTCGCACTGCTTTTTTCATCAGGTTGAAGGTTTGTATATTGATAAAGATGTGAGTTTTGCCGATTTAAAACAAACACTTCAATACTTTACAACCGAAATGTTTGGGAAATCTAAAATTAGATTGAGGCCATCATACTTTCCATTCACAGAGCCTAGTGCTGAAGTAGATGTGTATTGGGGATTAGAAACAGAAACTGATTATAAAATGACCAAAGGAACTGGATGGTTAGAAATAATGGGTTGTGGTATGGTAGATCCTAATGTATTAGAGAATTGTGGTATAGATTCTAAAGAATATTCTGGCTTTGCTTTTGGGATGGGTATTGATCGTATCGCCTTACTATTACATCAAATTAGTGATATTCGTTTATTAAGTGAAAATGATGTACGTTTCTTAGAGCAGTTTAAAAGTGCACTATAATTAGAACGGGGCACTTTTATTTACACGCTGTAATAACGATTTAACATCATTTTCTATAACTTCATTAACACTTTTAAATTTTATACGTTTGGCATATTTGCCTTTACCGCTAAATTTGAGTCGCTCATGGTTGATGTTGTCCACATAATGTACATAGAGCATACATGTATCATTAATGGCTTGTTGAATACCGCATAAAACATTGTTAGTTCCATTTCTGCTATACAATGCCAGTTTAACTCTTGCACCTCCTATGATAGCCTCTTCAGCTTCAGGAAAACAGTTAACTACAATTGCCCTTAGCTTAAGTCCAATTTTTTGTGCTTCAGAATCTGAGACAAAAATAGCTTTAAAAGCTTCGAGTGATTTCATTTTCTGAGATTAACTTAAGTTTCTAAGTTCGACTTTTTTAACGAGATTATCAAAAGCATTAATATTATACCTTAATTTTGCACTCATGAAAAAAGACATACAAATTCCACAGGTTAAAGACGTTTTTGTGGCTGTGGTACGAGAACAACACCCAGAATATAAAACGGACGATTGGAATGCTTATATTATTAATAATAAAGATATTGATTTAGATACCGTTTTAATTGTTTCAAAGGGGTATTCTGATACTAAAACCACACCAGTGATGCGTCATACAATCAAGTTATTGCCAGCTAGAAGCTACGCTAAGATTGAGTTTATGCAAAATGATGTGCTCGAACTTAATAATGAGTTTAAAGTTACTTTTTTTGAAGGGAATCAAATGCTTGATAAGACCTATGTGTTTAGAAAAAATACCATTAATACAAAAGCATTGCAACCCATTCCTTTGATGCAATTGAAAGGGGTTTTAGTCAAGTAATCTAAATTTAAATATGGAAGATTTAAAGCAACAATTTGAAGACGAATTAGAAAAAGCTAAACAAAGTTCTGTCCTTTCGGCCAATTATAGACGAAGAAAGTTTATCATGTACCTAGTAAGAACAATGATTGCTGTTGTTTTAATTTATATATTTTGGGAACAAAAATGGGTAAAATGGGCTCTTATCGTTTATATTCCATTGAATTTATTTGTGTTATTTTCAATTTTTGGTATGCCTTACTTCCTCAATAAAAAAATCAATAGTACGAGACAAAAAATTGAAGAATTAGATCAGTTGGAAGATGATTGGGAAGAAGAATAATCAATCTAACTTCTCTGTAAGCTTCTTAAAAACTTTTTTTGGGTTTTTATTCTCATACAGAATATCATAGACCGCATTGATAATTGGCAGTCGTGTTTTCTTTTTGTTTTTAATATTGAGTTCATGCGCACTTTTTGTAGCATAATAGCCTTCAGCAACCATATTCATCTCCATTTGAGCAGATTTTACGGTATAGCCTTTACCAATCATATTGCCAAACATTCGGTTTCTTGAAAAGACAGAGTATCCAGTTACTAACAAATCGCCTAAATAAGCAGAGTTGTTAATATTACGTTTCATCTTGTGCATTTTCTTGATAAAACGTTTCATTTCACGAATAGCATTACTCATAAGTACACTTTGAAAATTGTCGCCATAGCCTAAACCATGAGCAATACCAGCAGCAATAGCATAGATGTTCTTCAGCATTACGGCGTATTCTGTACCAATAATATCATCACTTATTTTGGTTTTAATATAATTACTAGACAGTGCGTCTGCTATAGTCTGCGCCTTTTCTGGATCTGCACAAGAAATAGTCAAGTATGACAAACGCTCAAGCGCAACTTCTTCGGCATGGCAAGGACCAGCAATAACAGCAATGTTTTCAAACGGAATGTGATAGATATCGTGAAAATGCTCGCCTACTAACAATCCCGTTTCAGGGATGATACCTTTAACAGCTGAGACCACTGTTTTATTTGTAATTGAGATGGATAGCTTCTCTAATTCAGAATGGATAAACGCAGACGGAATGACAAAGATCAATATGTCTGCCCATTCAGCAACTTCATTGATATCATTACTAAGCTTAAGCTGTTCGGGTTTAAATTCAACCGAACTTAAATAACTAGGATTATGCTGTTCTTTTAATAGATGTTCTTTGGTATATACGCTACGCATGTACCAACCAACTTCATCTAGATTTTCGCATAACATTTTAACAATAGCTGTTGCCCAACTTCCTGCACCAAAAACAGCATACTTTAACGGTTGACTCATAAATGGATTATCAATTTAGTGACTCAAAAATAAGAATAAAAGGTGGTTTTTAAAGCATCTCTACGCTAGACTTTCATTTTTGGCATGCGTTTTGAAATCAATACAATAGTAACCCTAAAAATGAACGATTATGAAAACGATAAAAATACTATTAGGTTTTGCTTTATCGGCAACATTATTCACCTCTTGTTATACAGATGAGGTGATTATCAACGAATTTGATAATCAGCCAGGAATTTCTTTAAATCAGTTATTAGGTTCTTATGAGCTTTGGTATGTAGATATCAATCAAACTTTGGGGCCTGGAGAAACGCCTTTTTTGCAAATTGCATTTACCTTATCGTTTAGAAATGGTATTGTTTATGCCAACAATAATCTAGTTGGATTTGGAGATCAAGGTAATGGCTTTGGAATTGATGTTGGTGTTTACGATGCGTATAACATGATATTAGATATAGATCACGATATTGATGGTTACCAAACGTTTGATGTCTATCAAATAGATAATAATACTATTGAGTTGTATAATCCTTTTAATGATACATCGTATTTCTTGAATGGTTACCAGCGTAGCACCTTTGATTATGATTTTGTCTTCTATGATAACATTCATTATTTCTTACAAGAGTATGAAGCTTGGGAAAAGACATTTACGAGTGAAATGGGTGTGTTGAATGAATTTGATAATGAAAACTATCTTCAATTTTTAGCTGGCGGAAATGACTCAGAGTTTAGAAGCTCGCAAGATGTTAATATAGCAGATCCAGCTAATATTTACTGGGATTACACAGGAGTTTATGGCGTTGGAAATATCTCAAACAATATGTATTTGAAAACATTAACATTAGATTATGATTTCTTTGACAATGAATTCTTTGAATTGAGCGTTATTAATGATCAGAGGATACGATTATTTCATCCGTCATCTGAAACGATCTATGAATTTACAGGAAGAGGCTACATTCAGTTCTTACGAGAAGCTGCTCCAGGTGAAAGCCGTCTGTCAGAAACACAAAAGCCAAAGAAGCGTAAGCAAAAAACGGCTAAAAAAGATAACCCTAGGGTAAACACAAGGAGCTAGATTTTGGTTGGTTATTTAGTTTCTAGAAACGTCCATCTCATAATTATGAGTTGGACGTTTTCTTTTAATGAGATTACTTAGGACTTTTTTAGAGTTTTAATTTGAACTATTTCAAAACTTCTTTTAACGCTTCAACATCATAAGGTTTAGCAATAATGGTTTTGTCTTTGTTTAATAAAAAGTATGAAGGTGTCGCTTCAACACCATAAGCGTTTGAGGTAGGATTGTCCCATTTACCTAAACCTAATACATGAATAAAATCTGGAAATTCAGTGATGTTTTCCTTCCAATTTTCAGAGTCGTCCTCAAGTGCAAATGCAATCACTTTGATGTCATTACGCATAGCTAACATTGTTTTTACTTTTGGAAGTTCATCTAAGCAATGCCCACAAGTACTACTCCAAAAGATCACTAAATATTGGTTTGCCATATCTAGATCATATAAAGCCGTTGAAGTAGGTTGACCGTTTTTGGAAATGGTCAATTCAAAATTAGCAGCCCTGTTACCTATGGTATTGTTTTTATATATAATAAGTTGTTCGGCTAATGCCTCATAATTATTTTGCTGTGCTAGCGCTAATAAATAGGTGTCAGCCACATAGTTTGCGAGCGTTTCGTTTTCCATCGAAACAAAACGACTCCATATCATTTCCAGTAGAATAGCTTTGAGTTCTGTATTGCTTTCTCCAATAGTCTTTACCACATGATCAACATCGGTTTTATAAGTTTCATTAGAAGTGCTTGCAGACATCCCAAACATATATGCTAGCACACGATCTGTGAGAAAATCTGAACTCTGTAATAGGTAATCAGTAAAATCTACATGAGTTAGAAATGTATGTTTTAAATTACCAGAGTAAGTAGTGATATCTTCATATCCTTTTGGGACATAAGGCTTGTTCGCTTTTACAAATGTTGAAGCTAGAGTGCCTTTTGAAGCTTCTTCAAAAGCAATTTGCGTGTCTTCAAGGGTTTTAAAAATATCATGAAATGCCTTTTCACCTGTACTGTTTTTCGTGTAGTAATTGCTTATGGTCATGTTTACCATTTCCATGCTTTTGTTGTAAGACGCCCATAATTTATTTTCATTGCTATCTGTAAACTCAAGACCTTTATCTTCACTAAAAGTAAATGCTATGCTTTCTTTTCCGTTATAAATAAGGTCAAAATTATAGTCTTCGGGAGGCAATGCATAAACTATTTTATAGATGCCTGCAGTTGCTGAGGTATCTAATGGTATTTTAAAATTGCCATTAGCTTCAATTTCAACACGATCTACATAATTTGATCCATTTGGTGTTGCATGATATAAAAATGCATACGTGTAATCGCTAGCTGGTGAAAACGTACCGCTAATAGTGTGCTGTGCGAAAATAAATGTTGGCAGTAATGCTAGAAGTATAATATATTTTTTCATGAGTATATAGGTTGTCTTGTATTGAGCTCAATTATTAAGCCAAGATGGGCTGTAAGACACTTAAAGCTTTTTCAATAGATGTTATATGGTCAAAATTTATTAGTAATCGTAATCCATTACGTGTTTGTTTTTCTTTCATTTTACATGTCTTCGAATGTGTTTGTACAAACTGAAGTACTTTTGTAAACCCGTTACTTTGATAAAAAGCGCTTTGTTGATCATTAATGAAGTAGCCAATGAGCTTTCCTTGTTTCATAATTACTTTTTCAAGACCTATTTTAGTAGCTATCCACTTAATTCTAACACTATTCAATAGATCGATAACTTGAGTAGGTAATTCTCCAAATCGATCTACAATTTCAGTTTCAAAGGTTTGGAGCTCTTCTTCTGTTTTAATGGAATTCAACTTCGTGTAGAGGTTTAAACGTTCCGTAATATTATTAACATAATCATCTGGGAAGAGCAATTCAAAATCGGTATCGATGGTGATATCTTTAACATAGTCTTTTTCCACGTTATCATCTTGATACAGCTCTTTAAACTCATTTTCTTTAAGTTCTTCTATAGCTTCATTTAAGATCTTTTGATAGGTATCGAAACCAATGTCATTAATAAAACCACTTTGTTCACCACCAAGCAGATCTCCAGCACCACGAATTTCTAGGTCTTTCATCGCAATATTGAAACCACTTCCGAGTTCAGTAAATTGCTCTAATGCTGTTATTCGTTTTCTAGCATCATTAGTCATAGCCGAATATTCTGGTGTAATGAAATAACAAAACGCTTTTTTATTACTTCTCCCAACACGACCACGCATTTGGTGCAAGTCGCTTAGCCCAAAGTTATTCGCATTATTGATAAAAATTGTGTTGGCATTTGGAACATCCAACCCACTTTCAACAATTGTGGTACTTACTAAAACATCAAACTCACCATTCATAAATGCTAGCATCAATTGCTCTAATTTTTTCCCTTCCATTTGCCCGTGACCAATAGCAACTTTTGCATCAGGGATTAAACGTTGTATCATTCCAGCAACTTCTTTAATATTTTCTATTCGGTTGTGAATAAAGAAAATTTGTCCGCCACGTTGTATTTCATATGTAATAGCATCTCTAATTGTTTCCTCATTAAAGCGTATCACATGACTTTCTATAGGATAACGGTTTGGAGGTGGTGTTGTAATGACAGATAAATCTCGAGCTGACATTAAGCTGAATTGCAATGTTCTTGGGATAGGAGTAGCAGTAAGGGTAAGTACATCAACGTTTTCTTTTAATGTCTTGAGTTTTTCTTTTACAGCAACACCAAATTTCTGTTCTTCATCAACTATAAGCAAGCCTAAATCTTTGAATTTCACATTTTTATTTACCAATTGATGTGTCCCAATAATAATATCTACGTGACCTTTTTCAAGCTTCTCTAAGGTGATGCGTTTTTCTTTAGCTGTTCTAAATCGGTTGAGGTAATCTACTGTTACGGGAAAATCTTTCAAGCGTTCGGTAAATGTCTTGTGATGTTGGTAAGCCAATATTGTGGTTGGTACTAAAACGGCAACTTGCTTCCCATTGTCTACAGCTTTGAATGCCGCTCTAATAGCGACTTCAGTTTTACCAAAACCTACATCACCACAAACAAGACGATCCATAGGACGCTCACTCTCCATATCTGCTTTAATATCTGCTGTAGAGCTTATCTGATCTGGTGTGTCTTCATAGATGAATGAAGCTTCTAACTCATGCTGTAAATAGCTATCTGGTTTGTATTGGTATCCTTTTTCGAGCTTACGTTTTGCATAAACCTTGATTAAGTTAAATGCAATTTCTTTAACTCTTGATTTTGTTTTTTGCTTTAAGGTTTTCCAAGCTTTACTGCCTAATTTATAGACTTTAGGTGGCTTTCCATCTTTGCCATTAAACTTAGTAATTTTATGAAGTGAATGAATACTTAAATACAATACATCTCGTTCACCGTAGACTAACTTTATAGCTTCTTGTTTTTTACCTTCAACATCAATTTTTTGTAATCCACCAAATTTTCCAATACCATGATCTATATGCGTAACATAATCGCCAATATCTAAATTGGTAAGCTCTTTTAAGGTTATCGCTTGTTTTTTAGCATACCCATTTTTAAGATGAAATTTGTGGTAACGCTCAAAGATCTGATGATCAGTATAACATGTGATTTTTTGGTCGTGATCTATAAACCCTTGGTACAAAGACAAAACAATAGTTTGGTAATGTACGTCTTGATCTACATCTTCAAAAATATCATGAAAACGTTTAGCTTGTTGTTCACTTATACAAGCGATATAATTGGTATATCCTTTATGATGATTTGCGTTTAAATCTTCAATAAGTAAATTGAACTGTTTGTTAAATGAAGGCTGTGGTGCGGTATTAAAAATTATAGTCTCATTTGAAAATAAGCTTGAAGTACCAAACTCAACCAAACTAAAGTCTAAGAGTTGTTTTTTTAATACTGCTGAGTTGCAAAATAACTCTTCGGGTTTTGAATGTTTTAATTCGGAAGATAATACCTTAAAGGTGTCTTCAGCTTTCCCAAAAAAGTCATCAATTCTAGAGAATAATAAATCGGTATTCTTTGTGAAGACTATTGTTTTTTGGGCAATGTATTTTAAAAAACTTTGTCTACTTTCTTCTAAGAATTTATTGGCTACATTTGGGATAATTCCAATTTTTTTGATCTGCTCTGTTGAAAGTTGTGTCTCAACATCAAACGTACGAATGCTATCTACTTCATCTCCGAAGAATTCAATACGATACGGCTCATCATGAGAAAATGAAAATACGTCTACAATACCTCCACGTACTGAAAACTCTCCAGGCTCTGTAACAAAATCGACACGTTTAAACAGGTATTCAAATAATACTTCATTTACAAAATCTATTGACAGCTCATCTCCAACAGCAACTTTTAGTGTGTTCTTTTCTAATTCGCGACGCGTAACCACCTTTTCAAAAAGGGCATCAGGATAAGTTATTATAATGGCTGGTTTTTTCCTAGAATTGATACGATTTAAAACTTCGGCTCTTAATAGTACATTGGCATTATCTGTTTCTTCTATTTGATATGGTCTACGATAGCTTCCAGGATAGAATAATACATCTTTGTCGTTAATTAGTACCTCAAGATCGTTTAGGTAAAAAGCGGCTTCTTCTTTATCGTCGAATAAAATTAAAAATGGTAATTCAGCACTTTTAAAAGCTTCTTTAATTATAAGTGATAATGATGAGCCAACTAAACCTTTTAAATGAAGTCTACTTTGAGATTTAGCAATAGCAGCTTGCAGATTTTGCATTTGCAAAGCCTGTGCATACGTTTGCGAGAGAATGGTTTTACTCAAGGCATTTTATTTTGTGCAAATATAAAATTTTTGTGCTATTGCGTATTGTTAAAATGTTTTAATAAAACTATCTTTGTGGCACTAAAAAAATCAAAATATATGTCATTTTCAGAATTATTTGAAAGCGGATTCAAAAAGCGTAATGAAGATCATTTTGCTGCTATAGTTAGAGTAGCTATGAGTGATGGTATTATAAATGATGCTGAACGAGCTTTTTTAGACCGTTTAGCTACACGATTAGATATTACAGAGAGCGATTATAAAACGATCCTGAAAGATTATAATAGTCACCCAATTAATCCTCCAATATCATATGACAAACGTTTAGAGCGTCTTTACGATCTAGCGCGTATGGTCTGGGCAGATCATATAGAAGGTGAAGATCAAGTACGTTTATTAGAAAAGCTTTGTATAGGTTTAGGGTTTAACCAAGATAATGTAAAATATATTACAGATAAGGCCTTGACCTTGGTTCATTATAACGTAGATTTGGATGAGTTTACGGAGAAAATGAAAACCATGAACATGTAATTTATTTCAAATCAAATAAAAAAAGCCACTTGATAGTGGCTTTTTTTATGCGTTTCGCATAAATTCTTCAGCTTTTTCAACCATATTCTTGCTTCCACAAATAAAAGGGACACGTTGATGGAGTTCTTTAGGTTCTATATCTAATATTCTAGTGAAACCATCACTAGCTTTACCATTAGCTTGTTCTGCTAAAAAAGCCATAGGATTACACTCGTATAACAAACGTAGCTTGCCATTAGAGTTCATAGAACTTTTTGGATATAGATATATACCACCTTTGATCATATTTCTATGGAAGTCTGAAACCAACGAACCGATGTATCTACTAGTGTATGGTCTATCTCCTTCTTCCATTTGACAATACTTTATGTAGTTTTTGACTCCTTGTGGGAAGTGAATGTAATTCCCTTCGTTGACCGAATAAATCCTACCATCTTTAGGAAACTCCATATCTGGGTGTGATAAGTAAAATGTCCCAATTGCTGGGTTTAGAGTAAAGCCATTAACACCATGTCCTGTAGTATAAACCAGCATTGTAGAAGTTCCATATACCACATATCCTGCAGCAACTTGTTGATTACCTTTTTGAAGAAAATCATCTATAGTAACAGGTGTGCCAAGCGGTGTAACACGCCTGTATATTGAAAAGATAGTTCCAACTGAAACATTAACATCAATATTTGAAGAACCGTCTAAAGGATCGATTAATACGACATATTTATTTTGGTTGTTTTCATCTTGACTGTTTATAGATACAAAATGATCTTCCTCTTCACTAGCAATACCACAAACAATATTCCTTTTCGTCATGGTTTGAATAAATAAATTATTTGCGTAAACATCTAATTTTTGCTGATCTTCGCCTTGAATGTTTGTGTCTCCAGCTGTTCCAATAATGTCAACCAATCCAGCTTTATTTACTTCATGATTAACTACTTTAGCTGCTAATCGAATGGAATTAATAAGTCGCGATAACTCGCCAGAAGTGTATTTAAAAGAGGATTGATTCTCGATAATAAACTCACCAAGGGTTTGATTTTTTTGAGACATTGAAGTGAATGATTAATTTTATGCAAATATCGTATTTTTTAACAAACTACAACGTTTTCGTGAGTTTTTAATGTTTTCTAAAACTTAACTTTTAAACTATCTTTAACCCAAATTAATTAGTAATGAATTTTTCTGTAAGATCGGCTACAAAAGAAGATATGCCAAGAGTTTTTACCTTAATAAAAGAACTAGCGTTATACGAAAAAGAGCCAGACGCTGTTGAAACTACAGTTGAAGATTTAGAAATTTTAGGCTTTGGGAGTCAACCAAAGTTTCATTGTATGGTTGCTGAGGTAGATGGAAATATTCAAGCAATGGCTCTAATGTATATGCGTTTTTCTACATGGAAAGGAATAGCGTTACATTTAGAAGATTTAATTGTAACAAAAAAAATGAGAGGCTTTGGATTAGGAGCAGCGCTTTTAGATGAAGTCGTAAAATACGGTAGTAATTTAGGCGTTAAACGGATAAGCTGGGAAGTGTTAGATTGGAATGAACCCGCTATAAAGTTCTATAAAAAAAAAGGAGCTATCATTTTAAGAGATTGGGATGTTGTACATTTAGACGAACAAGGGATTAAAGATTATTTATCAAAACGATAAGATGCAAGTATTCAAATTTGGAGGTGCTTCAGTAAAAGATGCAAATGGTGTGAAAAACCTAGCTAAGGTTTTGCAGAAAGTAGGTTATAAGAATACTCTAGTTGTGGTTTCAGCAATGGGAAAAACTACCAACGCGATGGAGTTAGTTATTAAAAATTACTTTGATAATAAAAACGAATTACAAAGCTCTTTACAAGAGGTGAAAAAGTATCATAACGAAATTTTACTTGATTTGTTTGATAGTACACAACACCCTGTATTTAATAAAGTGAAGCGTGTTTTTGATGAATTGAATAATTTTTTAGATCATAATAAGTCTCCCGATTATAATTTTGTATACGACCAAACCATAGGATATGGCGAATTGGTTTCTACTACTATCATTAGTGCCTATTTAAATACAATTGGAATTGATAATACTTGGTTAGACGTGAGAAGCTATATTAAAACAGACGATTACTACCGAAGGGCTAATGTGAATTGGGAACAGACGCAAACAAAAATAGCATCAGATTTTGACACATCAATCTTAAACATCACACAAGGTTTTCTGGGAAGTGATGCTAATAATTTTACAACATCTTTAGGACGTGAAGGGAGTGATTATACTGCAGCTATTTTTGCGTATTGTTTAAATGCTCAAAGTGTTACTATCTGGAAAGATGTACCTGGCGTATTAAATGCCGACCCTCGTTATTTTGAAAATGCGCAACTGCTAAATAGTATTTCTTACAGAGAGGCAATTGAATTAGCGTTTTATGGTGCTTCAGTGATTCACCCAAAAACACTTCAACCATTACAACAAAAGGAAATTCCATTGTTTGTAAAATCATTTATAAACCCCAAAGCTGATGGAACAAGAGTTGGTAAGGGAATTGCAATAGAACCAGAAATTCCATGTTATATCGTTAAGAAAAATCAAGTATTGATATCTTTATCCTCTTTAGATTTCTCTTACATTGTTGAAGAGAATATCAGTGATATTTTTAAACTGCTTCACTTATATAAGATGAAAGTAGATGTGATACAAAATTCAGCCATAAGCTTTTCAGTATGTTTTGAAAATAGTTATAAAAACCTTGAGCGATTGCTTCAGCATTTAAAAGCAAAATTTAAAGTAACTGTTCATGATAATGTCAGTCTTTATACTGTAAGACATTATAATCGAAAAGCTATTGAAGCTATTGAGGCAGATAAAACACTATTACTAAAGCAATTAACACAAGAAACCATTCAAATCGTAACTAAATGAACAATTTAGTACATTTACACTCATGACGAAAACACCAGACACAGGATTAGTCACCGCTAAAGAAGTTGCCAAAGCCATTAATGCAGATAAGTATGGCTTCATAGGCACATTTGTTGGCTGGCTGTTAATGAAGGTGCTAAAAATATCAACATTAAATAAAATCTATAAGCGAAATAAACATCTTAATGACGGTGAGTTCTTAGATGGTATTTTAGATGATTTTCAGATTAAGTTTGAAATTCCAGAGGAAGACCTTAAACGACTTCCTAAAGATGGTGCTTATATTACCGTTTCAAATCATCCACTAGGCGGTATTGATGGGATTTTATTATTGAAATTAATGATTGAGCAACGGAAAGATTTCAAAATTATTGCCAATTTCCTATTGCATAGAATTGAACCATTGAAGCCTTATATAATGCCAGTTAATCCTTTTGAAGATCGTAAGGAAGTCAAGTCAAGTATTTCAGGTTTTAAAAACGCTATTTTGCATTTACGTAATGGTCATCCTTTGGGTGTTTTTCCTGCTGGAGAAGTTTCAACTTATAAAGATGGGAAATTAGTAGTTGATAAGCCTTGGGAAGAAGCGGCAATGAAACTTATACAAAAGGCTGAAGTACCTGTAGTTCCTATTTATTTTCATGCTAAGAATAGTAAATTATTCTATAAACTCTCAAAAATTAGCGATACGTTTAGGACCGCGAAATTGCCTTCAGAATTGTTAACTCAGAAAAATAGGATCATAAAAGTTAGGATTGGAAGACCTATTTCTGTAAACGATCAAAAAGAGCATCATACGCTTTCAAGTTTTTCAGAATTTTTAAGACGTAAAACCTATATATTATCTAATGCGTTTGAAGACAAATCAAAAATATTAGATAACCTTTCAAACACGTTAAAAACACCTTCAAAACCACCTAAACGCATAGTAGGCTCAGTAAGTACAGAAAAAATGGCTGCTGAAGTAGACGCTTTAAGAGAGCGAGATTGCAGACTTCTTGTTAGTAAAAATTATGAAGTGTATTTAACAGATGCTAATAGTATTCCTAATATATTACATGAGATAGGACGGTTACGTGAAATTACTTTCAGAGAGATAGGAGAAGGCACTAACGAAGCTATAGATCTTGATAGTTTTGACACATATTATCATCACATGTTTTTATGGGATACCGATAATAATCAATTGGCTGGCGCCTATAGAATGGGACTTGGGTCTAAAATTTTTGCCAAATATGGAATAGACGGATTCTATTTACAGGACCTATTTCGTTTTGAGCCCGAGCTCTACAAAATGATGAGTCAATCTATTGAGATGGGTAGAGCTTTCATTATTAAAGAATACCAACAAAAACCAATGCCTTTATTCTTGCTTTGGAAAGGGATTGTGCATACTACTTTACGTCATCCTGAACATAAATACCTCATTGGTGGTGTAAGTATTAGTAACCAGTTTTCAAACTTCTCAAAATCGTTAATGATCGAGTTTATGAAATCACATTACTACGATCCTTACGTTGCACAATATGTACACCCAAAGAAAGAATTTAAAGTCAAACTAAAAGATGCTGATAAAGATTTTGTTTTTGATGAAACAGAAGCTGATCTCAATAAGTTTGATAAAATTATTGATGAGGTTGAACCAGGTGCATTGCGATTACCAGTATTATTAAAAAAATACATTAAACAGAATGCGCGTTTGGTTGCTTTTAACGTAGATCCCTTATTTAATAATTCAGTAGATGGATTAATGTATATCAAAATTGCAGACTTACCTGAAAGTACGGTAAAACCTGTTATGGAAGAATTTCAAGCTGAACTAGAACGCAAATTTTCTAATGGAAATACCGAAACCTAAAAGTTATATTACAACATCGGTATTGATACTATTCACTTATGTATTAGCCGCTCAAAGTATAAAAGGGGTGGTTTTAGATTTTAAAACCAATGAACCTATCGAAACTGCTTCAGTATATTTTGACAACACTACTATTGGCACTACCACCAATGCTAACGGTGAGTTTGAAATAGAATTGAGAGCAGGCATAACATCATCTTTAATTATCTCTTACTTGGGTTATGAAAAAATGATATTGGAATCGTATGAATCAAGTAAGTTTTACAAAGTCTTACTAACAGAAGCCACTAATGTTTTAGATGAGGTTGTGATTTCATACGACGATGGGATGTCTAGAAAACAAAAACTTAAACATTTTAGAAGAGAGTTTTTAGGTTTTTCAAAACACTCAAAATCTTGCAAAATTTTAAATGAAGACGATATAATACTCAAATATGATAAAGAAAGGATGCGTCTTACGGCATCTGCTATAGCACCTTTAAAAGTTAAGAATAATAGCTTGCAGTATATAATATATTTTGACATTATAGATTTTGTAATTCAATTTGGTTATGAATTGGTTACTAATAATAAACATTCTGTAAAGATAGTTGCATATACAGGTACGACGTTTTATGAATCAATTGAAGATATAGATAGGAAAACTGTACAGCGAAGAAACGAAGTTTTTAAAGGTTCAATACTTCATTTTATGAGAGCATTATCTAAAAAAAGATTAGAAGAAGAGGGTTTCGATATCTATAGAAAGCAACTAAGGGTTGAGCCTTATGATTATTTCAATGTAAAGGCATTAGATAAACAAGAAGGTTACGTATCTGTTAAGCTATTAAAAAAAGTAGATATATTATACAATAAAAAATATAGATCTGTAATTCAAAGTAATGTCGATAAATTTATCATAAATCCTTATGGAAGCCATTCTCCTTTGACCAAAGTTCTTTTTGGAGGCGTTATGGGTAATCAACGTGTAGGTGACCTATTACCTATTGATTATGAATTATCAGAATAAAAATAAGTAGCCATAAAGGTTTTAAAATAATCTTTTATCTCATCTCTTGCCTTTAAAAAGGCGTCATGTTTTTCTGTATCGCAACCAATAACTTTTGAAGGGTCGAAGAAATTATGATGTAATCGCAATGCATTTTTGCTAGGAATGTATGGGCAATTTTCATTGGCATGATCACAAACAGTAATGATATAATCAAAATCGATAGCCTTGTATTCATCAACATGATTTGAAGTATGATTAGAGATGTCGATATTATCTTCTTTCATTATACTAACAGCACCAGAGTTTAAACCATGAGTTTCAATGCCTGCACTGTAAATATTAGCTTTGTTATTTAAGAATTGTTTAAGGTATCCATGAGCCATTTGACTTCTACAAGAATTGCCTGTACAAAGGATTAATATGTTCTTCATTTTACAAATTTAAATAAGGTTGTTTGAGTGAGATTTAATATTTTCTAACAGCAATTTCCAGTAGGTGAACAACAAGGTTCTTCTTTTGGGTCTTCAACTTCACTAACACCACAAATAGATTTTGCTTTACAGTCTGTTTTTTCTATGGCTAATTTAAGTATTAGATTGTTACTTTGTATCATGTAATCGTTAACAAAAAGTTGCGCTGTATGAAACGTCGCATTACTATATTCAAACTTTACTTCTGAATTGAGGTCGTAAGGTTTCATTTTTCCAACTTTATTCAAAATGGATAGTGCCTTGTATACACTCATATAATCTGTTTTGTCAAGCTCTTGAGGGCTTTCCCATAGTTGAATTACAGTTTCATTCCAATGATCTGTTTGACTTCCACAGTCTACAGCATCTACTTTGATGTGTTTAACCTCTGTAATATGATAATTGGCATTTACAAAAATACCAGATTGGTATTCAAATAATAAGGATTTATCTTGATGTTCTTGCAACAATTTAAAAAGTCGTTTGGTTTCCATAGTATTATTTTTATGTTAAGTACAACAGTTGTTTTGTGTGGTATTAAAATAAGAGTTAAATAGATTTTGAAATGTTTTAAATCGATCTACATTCAAGCAATAGCAAATGCTTTTACCTTTAAAATCACCTTTAAGCAATCCAGCATCATTTATAACTTTAAGATGTTGAGAAATGGTAGATTGAGATAAGCCAATTTCATCTACGATGTCGTTACAAATACATGCATCTTGTTTACTAATAAACTGTAAGATTGCTACTCGAGCTGGATGTGCAAATACTTTTGCAATCGCAGCAATGGTGTTTGTTTCTTCATTATAAATATCAAGTTTTGATGCGCCCATTTTAACAATTAGGATTATATATGTGCAAAGATACATTGTTATCGTAATATTGCAATATTACGATAATAAAAAATATAAAAAAACCTGAATGTAATGATTCAGGTTTTTTTACGTATTTAGAACCAACCTTTATTGCCTACTTGGTAGGTGTTGTAAAATTCTTCATCTGATTTTGTGAGGTATATGATACCTTCTACTAACCCAATAATACTTACTACCATAGTACCAATGCCACAGGTTACAAAATATAGTACAATTGAAGCCACTAGCATTATAGCTCCTTCTTTATTATAGCCAAGAACAAACTTGTGTACACCAGCCCATCCTAATATAATACCTAAGATGCCTGCAAGTATTTTTTTATTGTCACCAGAAGCCTTGTCAAAGACCTCTTTAGCTCCTTCAGAAAACTCTTTTGCCGAAGCTTTAGCTTCATCAGCAAATTCACTTGCTTTCTCTTTAGCTTCATCAGCAAGTTCACCTGCTTTCTCAGCAGCTTTTTTAGCACCTTCTTTAGCGTCTCCCAGCATATCGTTAAGGTCGTCGCTTAAATTTTTATCATCAGACATATTATAATAGTTTAGGTTAAAGTATAAAATTAATAAAAATGTTCAAACTATATGTCTATTATCAAATGTAATTGTTACATAAAGGCTTTATCAATAGGCTCCCACAGTTCTATTTTATTACCTTCATTATCAAGTATCCAGCCAAATTTACCATATTCATACTCTTCAATTTCTCCCACAATGGTTACACCTTCTTCTTTTAAGATTTTTATGAGTTCGTGTAAGTTTTCTACACGATAATTAAACATAAACGCTTTTTTTGAAGGTTGGTAATATGATGTATTCTCTGGAAAAGGACTCCATTGTGTAGAACAATCATTGCCCTCTTTATCTTTCCACCAGAAGGTGCAACCATAATCATCTGTATTGAATCCAAGATGTGTTTTATACCAATCTTTAGTGGCTTTTGGGTCTTTACTTTTAAAGAAGAGACCACCAATTCCTGTTACTCTATTTTTCATGATTTACTTTGTGTTAGTTTCGTAAGTATTGATCCAATCTTCAACGGTTATTTTAGTTGCTAGTTCAGCAATAAGCTCAAAAGGAATATCGTCCATTTTTTTAAATCGAATACAGCTTTTCCCCATATCTAGTTTACGTTTGCAATGTTTAGGATATTCGTTTACAAACCAATCGTGTAATTTTGGAATTGCATAAATGCCACTATGATAAAGGTTTACTGAGTTTTTTTGAGAAGCAAAACTCATAAAAGGGAGTGGCTCTTTAGGGTTGCAATGGTAGCCATCTGGATAAATAGAATGTGGCACATAATAACCAATCATACCATATTGAATGCCTTCTTCAAATCCTTTAGGTAAATTGTCTTTAATGGTTTTACGTAGTTTTTTTAAAGCGTCTTGTCGCTCTTCTGGGACTTGATTGATGTAATCTTCGGGAGAGTTAGCTTTGTATTGCATGATTATGATCTTTTAAATTATTTACGTTGAAGTATTAATCCTGAAATTAAAGATATAATAAATCCTATTACAGTTACAAGTGCTAACATGAATAATGCTCCAATAGTACTGGTCATTTCAAATGTTTCGTCTCCTCTTCCTTCTTCTATAAGCATCTTTTGGTAATCACTAAAAAAAGAGGGATTTATAAATTTTGTATAAATGAAATCAGAAATAGCAATACCTATAGCTACAAGTATAGATATCATAAGTCCGATAATAATAGCCTTTCCTAATGAAATCACTCCTTTGTTGACATGATCTCTATAGTGTTTTATACCAAAATAAATAAAAGAAAGCGATAATAGAATAGAAGTATATCCAAGGATCTCGTTGGTTGAATAATCAAAGTTATCAATTCCAATTACTAGGTGTAATGTAAAGATTATAAAACCAGTAATGAGTCCGTAAGTTCCGTATTTAAGTATTGTTTGTTTCATGATTTTAAAATTTGATTTATATGTGTTGGTCTATAAGAATGGTATTTCCATCTGGGTCGTAAAAAACGATGCTAGCTGGGCCTGAATCACTCCCGTCAGTTTCTCTTTCGAGTGTAATTCCTTTGGCTTTTACATGTTTTTCAATAGCTCTTACATCAGTGTAAGATTCTAAAGTATTGGCGTTTTGATCCCAACCTGGGTTAAAGGTCAAAATGTTTTGCTCAAACATGCCTTGAAAAAGTCCAATAATGGTTTCATTATTTTTCATGATTAAATAATTACGTTCTATGTCTCCAGCAAAAACTGTAAAGCCTAACGTTTCATAAAATGTTTTTGAAATATGAATGTCTTTGACACTCAAACTCACTGAAAATGCACCTAATTTCATATGTTAATAGTTTAAATGAATACAACGCAAAACTAAGAGAAGCGCTTAAAAGTTGACTCATACTAAAGTACCAAATGACTCATACTTTAGTATAAATATGTCAATTTATATAATATTATGGTCTTTTGCTATTTGCAAAGCTTGTGTTCTTCGTTTAGCATTTAATTTAACCAATAAACTAGAAACATGAGTTTTTATCGTACTTTCTGAAAGGAAAAGTTTCTCGGCAATTTCTTTATTAGACAACCCTTCTTTAATAGCTTGAAGTACTTCATACTCTCTTGAAGTGATTTCGAGTTGCTCAATTTTTTTTGTATCGATTTCTTTAAAAGTCTTTGCTGAGGATTTATTTAAACTTCTTTTATTTAAATAAACACCAATAATAAAAAAAACAACTGCAATTACAGCTAGTGTGGACTCTATAGGAGTATCACCAGAAACAATTGCATATTTGCTCAATTGAAACAACAGCAATAATGAAAATATTAGTGATGCAAAAATAAGAATGGTTTTCTTCACGATATAAAATTAGCAAAATTCTGCTTTGATCTTATCTACAATGGTTTGCGCTAGTTTTTCCTTACTCTCCACAGTCCAACCAGCAACATGAGGTGTAAGGATAACATTATCAGCATGAATTAAAAAATTAAAAGCCTCAGGGATTGCATTAGAAAACAGGTTTTCAAATGATGATTTTTCATATTCTAAGACGTCTAGGCCAGCACCTAAGACTTTTCCAGACTTTAAGGCAACTACCAAATCTTTAGTAACAACGCTTTTGCCACGAGCAGTGTTGATTAACCAAAATGGTTTCTTAAAGCTATTTATGAATTCTGAATTGACCATATTGATGGTCAAGCTCGTTTCTGGCGTATGTAAACTTAATACATCTGTTTTTTGCTGTAGCTCTTCTAGTGCAACTTGTTTTGCATTAGTATCGCCAACATTTGATTTTATGTCATAGCAAAGTACATCAACATCGAAACCACGAAGTTTTTTAGCAAAAGCTTTTCCCATATTTCCATAGCCTATGAGACCAACTGTTTTTCCATCAAGTTCAATACCACGATTAGCTTCACGTTGCCATTTACCTTCTCTAACGTCTTTATTGGCTTTATTTAATTTATTAAACAATGACAATACCATTGCTAAGCTATGTTCGCCAACTGCATTACGATTGCCTTCTGGAGCAGTGATTAACTTGATGCCTTTTAATTTAGCATATTCACAATCTATATTCTCTAAACCGGCACCAACTCGCCCGATAAACTTTAGTTTTGTGGCTGCATCTAAAAACGGCTTATCAATTTTAAACCGACTTCTAATGATAAAACCATCATAATCATGAATACGATTTTGAATGGTTTCTTTTGACGCATTGTAATTTTCATCATTAATAAAACCTAATTCATTAAGTTGATTAATTAATAAAGGATGATTTGTATCTAAATGTAGAATTTTCAAATCTTTGGATATTGAGTTTGTGTACGTTTGTGTTTTACTTTTCCTGTATGAGCAGTTTCTAATTTTTCAAATAACAAGACATGAACTTCTTCATTGTTTTTTGTGCAAGGGTTGTGTTCAACACCTTTAGGAACTACAATGAATTCTCCTTCATTGACTACTTCAGTTCTATCTCTAAACTGCATGTATAATGTTCCTTTAATAACTTGAAAAAGTTCATCTTCGTTATCATGACTGTGCCACACAAACTCGCCTTTAAGTTTCGCCAATATCACTTGCATGCTATCTACTACAGCAATTTGGTGCGGATGCCAATTGGTGTTGAATTTTGAAAATTTTTCTTTGATGTTTATTGCCTTCATGTTGTAAAGTTACAAAAGCAATTAGTTTTAGATGCCTAAAATAAGTTTTGCAATTAGTAAATAAATTACAATTCCAAAGATATCATTACTTGTTGTAATAAAAGGACCTGTAGCAATAGCTGGATCAATACCTCTTTTGTCTAAAAACAAAGGAATGAATGTGCCTATTAATCCTGCTATTATTATCACTGCAACCAATGAAACTGAAATAGCTAATGCCAATTTAAAATTTTGTTCCCAAGCAAAGACGAATAAAAATAAAAACACAGATAGAATAAGACCGTTTAATGCAGCTAGAAGCATTTCTTTTATTAATCGGTTATTGATGCTTCCTTTCACGTCATCGTTGGCTAAACCTTGGACAATGATGGCACTCGATTGAACACCAACATTTCCTGCCATGGCGGCTATTAAAGGCGTGAATAAAAATAAAATAGAAAACTCTTTTGGTAAGCTGCCTTCAAAACCTTCCATTATAATAAAAGCTCCAATACCTCCTATCAAACCTAGAAATAACCAAGGTAATCGTGCTCTTGTAAGTTCTAGTATGCTGTCATCTGCTTCAACATCTTGGGTAATACCTGCAGCTAATTGGTAATCTTTATCTGCTTCTTCCTTTAAAACATCTACAATATCATCAATGGTAATTCTACCTAATAAGGTTTGTTTACTGTCTACAACAGGTATGGCTTCTAAGTCGTACTTTGCCATGACTTTAGCAACATCTTCAACATCATCAGTTACACTAACAAAGTCAACATTTTCTTTAGCTATGTCTGCAATTTTCTGTTCGCTTTTGGCAACGATCAAATCTTTTAAGGATAGCCTACCAATAAGTTTTTCTTCCTTGTCTACTACATAAATGGAGTGTACTCTAGTAACATCTTTAGCTTGGCCTCTTATACGACGAAGGCAACCAGCAACCGTCCAAGTTTCATAAACTTTTACCAGTTCTTTAGCCATAAGGCTACCTGCAGTATCATCTTCATAGGCAAGTAGCTCGGTAATTTCCTCTCGATGTTCTTCGTCTTCAATTTTAGAGATGACTTCTGCTTGACGTTCTTCAGGTAATTCAGCAATAATATCGGCAGCATCATCTGTGTCAAGTTCTTCTACTTCTTCAGCAATTTCTTTTGCTGAAAGGTTTTTAAGAACTTTTTCTCTAATATCCTCATCCAACTCTGTGATGATATCTGAAGTCGTTTCAGAATCTAAGAGTTTGATAACATATACCGAGTCGTCGAGACTTAACTCATCAAGAATTTCGGCAACATCAGCATAGTGATACTCATTTAAAAGTGTTTTTAATTCTTTGTCATTATTATTGGTGACAAGAAGCTCAACTTTTTCAATGAGTTCATCTGTGAGTTCAAATTGTATATTTTCTTTCTCTTCGATCAAACGTGATAGTTTTTACTAATTTGAATCGTCGTTTTCAATACTTTGGGTGAGTTCAATAAAAGAATCCACACTGAGTTGCTCTGGACGTTTGCCAAATATAACATTTGCTTTTAAATTATCTGAGAGATTGAAT
Source organism: uncultured Psychroserpens sp. (assembly GCF_947503375.1). Classification (GTDB taxonomy): domain Bacteria; phylum Bacteroidota; class Bacteroidia; order Flavobacteriales; family Flavobacteriaceae; genus Psychroserpens. The sequence continues at coordinate 166,791 of NZ_CANNDQ010000001.1, read as the reverse complement.
GTTTTTAAACTGTTACGAAGTGTTTTTCTACGTTGTTGAAATGCTGTTTTAACAACTCTAAAGAATAGAGTTTCATTACAGGGTAAAATAAAATTTTCTTTTCGTTTCAAGATTAGAACTCCAGAATCTACTTTAGGAGGCGGATTGAATACTGTTGGTGGTACTGTAAACAAATATTCTGCATCATAGAAAGCTTGTGTTAAAACAGATAAAATGCCATAAACTTTACTGCCTTCTTTTGAGCAAATACGAAGTGCTACCTCTTTTTGGAACATGCCTGAAAACTCAGGGATTTGATGTCGCATCTCTAGTGTCTTGAATACAATTTGAGAAGAAATATTGTAAGGGAAGTTTCCAATGATAGCAAAAGGCTCACTGCCAAAGACCTTAGAAAGATCATATTTCAAGAAGTCTTCTTCGTAAATTTGATTGGTTAAATTAAGATAGTTAGCCTTTAGATAAGCCACTGATTCTGTATCAATTTCTATAACATGTGTATTGACCTTTTTTTTTAGCAAATATTTTGTAAGGACTCCCATCCCTGGACCAATTTCAAGCACATGTTTATAATTTTTAAGAGACAAGCTATCTGCAATTTTTTCAGCTATAGATTCGTCAGTTAAGAAGTGTTGTCCTAAATGTTTTTTTGCTTTTACAGACATGTCATTTTATGTAAAATTAACAGTGTATTCATCAATGATTTGAAGTTCGGTCCTAAATGCTAGAGATTTTTCACCAAAACGTTTTGAAGCATCTTGACGCAGAGAATCTGCGTCATCTTTATAGTATGAATCTAGAGCTTCTCTTGAATAAGAACGGTATTGAATAGAATAGGTTTGACCACCCATATCTTCTTCAACCAATACTTTGGTTAATGTAGCCTTTTCAAATTTTCCTGTAGCTAGTACTTGAGGAATATGTTCTTTTATCCAAAGCAACCATTCGTCATGAATACTATCGTCTACATTAACAGTTACGTTATATATGTACATTGCACTAATAATTATAATGTTTTTTCAAATAACAGCAGTTCTTCGTCGTCTTCAAAAGGTTTTACTGTTTTTTCGTAAGATAAGCCTAATTTTTCCAAAAGTTGAATCGAAGATTTGTTTTCTGGTAAAGTGATGGCGATGATGTTTTCTATATTAAACTCCTTTTTTGCTAATTTTAAAAGGGCATTAGTAGCTTCAAAAGCGTAGCCTTTGCCTTCATAATTAGGCAGTAATGAAAATCCAACATCTATGTGTTCTAATTGGGCACGTTTTACTAATCCGCATGTGCCAATGGGTTTTAAATCATTTGTTTTAAGTTCAATCTTATAGTATCCAAAGCCATGTGTTTGATAACTTTTAAGTTGATTGTTTTCTATATATGTTTTGGCTTCTTCAACAGTTTTAACATTTCTATCACCAATATATTTAAGCCATTTAGGCGAAGTCATTAGCTTTAAGATAAAAGGTGCATCATTTAAAGAAATTTTGGTAAGTCGAATGCGGCTGGTTTCTGCTATTGTCATTAGAAATGTCAGTTTATGGCATCACCTCGCAGCATCCTAAAGCGTTTTCTAGCTTCAATGAAGTAGATGCTATCTTCGTGATTAAAGATGATTTTCTCATAAAGTGACTTGGCTTTTTCTGGTTCAACTAGTTGGTCCTGATATAATTCTGCCAAATAAAAAAGTGCATCATCAGCCAGAATTTCGTCTCTATAATTAGCAATGATATACTCGTAATTTGCTGCAGCTTTATCAAATTGCTTGTTTTTTTCAAATAACTTGGCTTGCATAAATAAGGCTTGATCTTCAATGGTCTCTCCTTTATGCTCAGTTAGAATTTTATCTAATAATAAAATACCTTCATTAGTTTTGTTTTGGAAAGCCATTAAATCAGCTTTAGAATATAAACGTAGCGCTGTATGTAGTGAGTCTTCTTGAATATTGTCTGAGATTAATAATTTAAGATCTAAAGCATCATTAGCAATGAGTTGAGACGTTGACGATTTTAAAATTTTGAGCTGAGCTTCTGCCCATTCAAAATCACCTTTGTAGTAACTGGTCTTTGCAACTTTATATCTTGCCTCTTGTGAGATGGTGCTATTTTTTAGATTGGCTTGAATTTGAGAGTAGTAAATAAGCGCTTCATTAAACTTTTCTTGAAACACTAAAATATCTCCTAGTTTTAGTTTTACAGTAGCTTGTTGAAATAAAGATAATTCAAGATCTAGACTATTTTTTAAAAAATCACTTGCTACTTTTGGTTGATGTAGATGAAAAGCTAAAAAATCACCATAAGCTATTTGTAGTGCTAAGGTTTGTTCGTAATTACCATATTGATCAAAAAGTTCTAAATACTTTTCTTGAATAAGCTTTAAGTCTTTTTTGGTTGCATGGCGAGTTTCAATATCTAATAAATATTGATGAGCTGTTAGACGCGTTTGAATATCTTGAGAATTATCTAGAATATAATTAAAAATAGTAGTAGCAGTTTCGTAGTCTTTTTCATTGACAGCAGTTAATGCTAAATCAACAATACGACTCAAGCTTTCAGGATTTCTTCTATAAAGAGCTTTTTCTTGCGTGAACGCTTTGCCATATGCTTTTTCTTGAATAAATAACCAGCTAAGCATATCGTACCAATATATATCGGGTTGCGACTGTATTTTTTTAAGTAATAGTTTTTTAAGAATCTTATTGTTTTCGTTGTCATTGTTTTCAGAAACAAAGTCGCTAAATGCTCTTTTAGCGTTATTCAAAAATGTGGGCTTGACTTGGATATAATCTAGATAATTTGAAAACAATTCTTCAATATTTCCAAGTTCGCCATAGATACGAGCAAGCTGTATATTGAAATTTTGATTTGGGTTGAGTTGCATTGCCTTCTTGTATACAATAATGGCCTGATCTAATAAGCTGTGGTCTTGAAATTGTTTTGCCACACTATATGCAAATACTGGGTTCTCATCAATTTTCCTAATAGCATCCTCATAATAAGAATTTGCCAATTCTAAACTATCCTTAAGCTGGTAATTATAACCAATCTCAACTAAAAAAGCAGGGTTTTTACTTTTGGCGATGCGCTCAAATAATAAAGTTTGTGCTTCATCATATTGTTCTAGTTGCTGATGCGTTTTTACTAATTTATAGATGTATTTGTAATTGCCTTTGTTTTTATCATACAGTTTTTGATAAGACAATAATGCTTTCTCAAACTCACCGCGTTTAAAATAGTCATCTGCCAATTGCTCACTTTGAGAAAAGCCACAAGTAAAACCTAAAATGAAAAACAGGAGTATAAAATGCTTCATGCCACTAATTTATGTAAATATAACATAAGCTGTGCTTAGATATTGTGAATGTTTTTATAAAAAAATGCCTAAACGATCGTTTAGGCATTACCAACCAAAATAAATGTGCTATTAATCACTATCTTATAAAAAATGATTCAGTTATTCTGCTGGGATTTTTTTCAAGTCGATTAGAAATATGTATTCGTTTAGAAGAATACTTTACTAGCCATCACAACTAAAGTGACAAGTAGTACGATGCGTTTTATATTTTTCATAATAAAGTAGGTTAGTTCTTATTTTGGATTACTAACATCACTATTATATTTGAAAAAACAAAAAAATTCAATAAAAATTCGTTAAACAACGTCTTTTTTTAGCATTTAAACGATTACAAACAAGAAAAAACTTACAAAATTATATTTTGTTAAATCCAGTATAAGGTATTAAAACCTCAGGGATTTCAATACTGTCTTCAGTTTGATAGTTTTCTAAAATACCTGCTAGAACTCTTGGTAAAGCTAAAGAACTTCCATTGAGTGTATGGCAAAGTTGCGTTTTTCCTTCTTTATTTTTGAAGCGAAGTTTTAAGCGATTTGCTTGAAATGTTTCGAAATTTGATACTGAAGATATCTCTAACCAACGATCTTGCGCTGTAGAAAACACTTCAAAATCATAAGTGAGAGCTGAAGTGAATCCTAAATCACCACCACATAATCGTAAAATTCGATATGGTAATTTTAATTCTCTCAGTATGGTTTTAACATGTTCTACCATTTCTGTTAAAGCATCATAAGAGCGATTAGGGTGCTCAACTCTTAAAATTTCTACTTTATCAAATTGGTGTAATCGATTTAAACCTCTAACATGTGCTCCCCAATTTCCTGCCTCACGTCTAAAGCATGGAGTATAACCAGTAACCGCTATTGGCATATCGTTTTCTGATAATAGATTATCTCTAAACATATTGGTAGCTGGAACCTCTGCGGTAGGGATTAGATACAAATTATCTTCAGTAACATGATACATTTGTCCTTCTTTATCTGGTAATTGACCTGTGCCAAAACCTGAAGCTTCATTTACCAAATGAGGTAATTGATATTCGGTGTATCCTGCAGCTGTATTTTTATCAAGGAAATACGCTATTAAAGCCCTTTGTAATCTTGCACCTTTTCCTTTGTAAACAGGAAAACCTGCTCCAGTAATTTTGTTTCCTAATTCAAAATCTACAATGTCATATTTTTTTATAAGATCCCAATGTGGTAAAGCATTTTCATGAAGTTTAGGAATGTCTCCTTCTCTAAAAACCTCTTCATTATCATCATCAGTGTTTCCAGAAGGCACTATTGTGTTAGGCACATTAGGTATCTTGTATAATAGAGAATTCAAAGCTTCTGTTTTAGTATTAAGCTCGTCACTTAGTACTTTAGAATCTGTTTTTAGCTGTGTGGTTTTTTCTTTTAGAACGTTAGCTTCAGCTGCTTTCCCTGATTTAAATAGGAAGCCTATTTCCTTAGAAATAGTATTAGATTCAGCTAAGGTGTTGTCAAGTTGCGACTGTAACGCTCTTCGTTCTTCATCAAGCGTAACCACTTCTTCAATAATAGACGTAGCATCAATATTTCGTATTGCAAGTCTATTGATGACTTCTTCTTTGTTTTCTCTAATATATGCAACTTGTAACATTTGAGTTATCTGGTATCTGTTTTTTGAAACGCCAAATTTAAGGAATTGTCAGTTATTCTCGTCTAGATTTGAAGGTAAAATCCAATCGTGGTGTTTAAATGGATTCCATTTTACATTGGCTAAGTCAACTTCTGGGTCAATAAGTTGTTTGGATGATCTTCCATTTACACTAACAAAAGCTCTTACATAAACTGAGATGTCCATCCCATTTTTGGCATATTCTTTTTTTAGGCGTTGCGCAAATTGCCATATCACATCTGGTTTAGTACTTACAGTTCTTTTCTGCTTTTTGGTAAGATAGTCATCGAGGTTTATTTTTATACTAGAACCAGTTGCTTTGTTAACTACCCGAAAACTTGTATTTGCGCTTTTAGAACGTAACATCATTCGCCAAGACATTCGGTGTCCTTCTTCTGTCCATAATACATTGTCTTCTATAAAATGATGACGTAATGGTAATGCAATTTGAATGATGAAATAACTAATGAATACAGATTTAAACAGTGTTACATGTTTTGGGACTATGACATTATTTGTAAGGTAAAGTGATTTGCGTTTCAAAAACAAGCGCTGAATGACCTTTGGTTCAAAAAAGAATACAGCAAAAGCAAGTGATAAGTATGGAAATATACCAACTTGAAAAATAAATGAATTGAATAAATGAAAAAATATAGAAGCAAAGAAAGCCAGTTTTCGTGTTCTTTTCCAAAGCAATAGTGGGATTATAAGTCCATCAAATAAAATACCACCATAAGCGATAAAGTAATGCATGAATTTATATTGTAAAACATCTCCAACTAACACATAATGTTGTTTGCTTCTCATCAAGAGTTCTGGGACCGTAGTATCTAACCAATCGGGATACATTTTTGCTATTGAAGCGTAAGTATATAAGATAAACAACTGGATTATAAATATCCAACGACACCAATTGGGCATTGAATTACTTTTTATACTTGGCTTTTGAATAGCATCAATTGAAGCATATTTATGAGCAGGTAATAGTACCATAATTGCATTTAGGATCATCAAAAAATAGTAATGATTATTATAAGATGTCTTTTGCATAAAGTAGGTGCCAGCCCATAATAGTGTAAAACTCAGCATGCTCCATTTATATTTATATCCAATCATTACAAAAATGCCAAACAATCCCATTATAGCATAGTAGGCGTACATCCATTGGCCAGGAAGTGGCTGTAACCAATCAAAACCAATAAAATTAAATGTAAATTGAGGTTCAATGAGTGTGCGCTTTACCCAACCAGTAATAATTGCGCCGATACTCTCTAAAAAGATAAGTGCACCAAAACATATCCTAAATACGATAAGCGCACTATTGTCAATATGTTTGAATAAGAACTTATTCATAAGATTCTATAAATGACAAAGCAGATTTTTTATCTTTTTCTAACTGTCGTTTTAATAATTTTATAGATTCAAATTTGTGCTCGTCTCTTAAGCGTTGTAGAACTTCAACTTTTAGAGTTTGATGATAAAGGTCTTGATTTAAGTTAAAAAAATGAACTTCTATGGATTGTTTAGTCCCATTTACGGTTGGATTTGTGCCAATATTCATCATACCATAAACAAAGACATTATTAATTACTGTTCTAGTTACGTATACTCCATTTTTTGGGATAAGTTTATAAGGTTCTTCAATAGCAATATTTGCTGTAGGGAAATGAATTTGCTTTCCTAATCCTTTCCCTTTTATCACAATACCAGTCATATAGTAATTGTAACCTAAGTAGGAGTTTGCAGTATCAATAGCACCACTAGCAATTGCATTTCGGATTTTTGTTGAACTTACAGCTACATCTTTAATATCTTGAGCGGAAATTTCTTCAACTTTAAAATTAAACAATTCTCCAAATGTTTTCAAATCATCAATATTAGCACTTCTATTTTTTCCAAAATGGTGATCATAACCAATAATAATATGCTTAGCATTTAGTTCATCAATCAAAACAGTTTTGACATACTCTTGTGCCGAAAGTTTAGAAAACTCTTTTGTAAATGGCTTTATTACTAATGTCTCTAGGCCAAATGCTGATAATAATTCTTGTCGTTCATCAATAGTATTTAGAAGTTTGATATCGCTATTTTTTTGTAATACCATTCTCGGGTGAGGAAAAAAAGTTAACACGACAGATTCTAAGTTTGCTTGTTGACCTACGGCAACTAATCTTTTAATAATCTTTTGATGCCCAATGTGTACACCATCAAAAGTTCCTATAGTAATTACAGAAGGATTTTTAGTGTAGGTGTGTGGTTTTTTGTGAAGTTCCAATGCCTAAAAATTATTTTGATAAAAATAACTATAAACCTAAAGCTATGAAATAAAAATATGGATTTGTGCGTTTTCTTTGTAAGCGCAACTTCGACACATTAAACAAAGTTTTTGAATTTTATTGATTTTTTTAGGATAATCATAGATGAAAATGTAATTTTTTGATGTTAAAATCGTCTTAAAATGACATAATTTCATTAGATTTGATGTCATTATTTGAATTTTTCATCATTGATGTGACAAATATTTTATGAATCATATACAATTTAACTAAATAACGAATACTTTATGGAAAAGAATTTTACTTTTAAATCAATTATCGCAGCGTTTTTGCTTTTGTTTGCTATAACTGGTTATTCTCAAGAACGAACTTGTGGAATGGTCGAGTACATGGAAGAACAAATGCAAGATCCAGAATTTGCCAGAGCGCATGAAGAACGTCAAGCTGAGTTTAAAGCGAGACTTCAGCAATCATTGGCTGGCGAAGACTTTAGTCAACGTGGAACAGGACCAATAATTATTCCTGTGGCTGTTCACTTTCCTACCGCAAACGAAGGCGATAGAGATTGCTTGGAAGCTTTAGCACAAAATCAAATCGACATTTTGAATGCCGATTACACAGCTACTAATGCTGATATTGCGCAATGGAATACCGATAGCCCACTTTACCCAGGAACTACGGCTGGTGTTGCTAACATTCAATTTTGTTTAGCAGTATCAAATCACCCAATAGGAATTGATCCAGAGTTAGTAGAAGGAAATCCTTGTATTACAATTGGTTATAATTTTGGTAATGGTAATAACATTGATGCTAACTGGTCTGGATATATGAATTTTGTTATTCGAAATATTGGAGCTTTAGGATTTTCTCCATTAGGAGGTAGTATTGCTGCAGGTCAAGCAGTAACCTTAGATGATAATGCTTTTGGATCTGGCGCAGGTTGTGCTGGATCAGGAGTTGTTCCTCAAGCACCATACAACTTAGGAAGAACAACAACTCACGAATTAGGTCACTTTTATAACTTAGCTCACACATTTAACGCCGATGGAGGCGGAACATGTGGAGGTGGAGGTGGTGATGGTATTGCTGATACTCCTGAAGTTGCTAATAGTACTTATGGGTGTCCAACACCAGGAAGCATTCCATCATGTGTTGCTGGACAAAGCGCTTTACCTCAAAATTATATGGATTATGTTAATGATGCTTGTATGTATATGTTTAGTGCAGGGCAAACCAATGTAATGGATACATGGGTAGCAGGATTAGAACCAAGCTTTAAGCCAAATGTTTGTTCTCCTGCTTCTCCAGGGTTTACTATTGCAGCCAATAATAGCCCTATTTTTACATGTCCGACTACTGACGATGAAGCTGTCTTTGATTTAGACTTTACAACTATTGCAGGATTTAGTGAAAACACTACATTTTCGGCTAGTGGAGAACCAGCTGGTTCTACTGTAGCGTTTAACCCTACAGCATTAAACTCTAATGGAAGTTTTACGATGACTATTGGAAATTTAATGGCTACTGCTGAAGGTGAATATACAATTACAGTGACAGGAACATCTAATTCGGTTACTGAAACAGTAGATGTTTTATTAAAGAATACATGTACATCTATTCAATGTTCACCTAATGCTTCTCCTCAAAACTTAGCATTAGCTATTCCAGATGGTTTAGGTACTACAGGTCCAGTTAATGGGCCTCCAGTTACAGACATAATTAATGTTTCTGATACAACACCAATTGAAAGTATGACAGTTACTGTAAACCTTTCTCACACTTGGATCTCAGATTTATTGATTCGAGTAGTTCATCCAGATGGTACTACTTTTGCCAATTTATGGGCTGGAGACTGTGGTGATAATGATAACATAAGTGTTACATTTGATGATAACGGTGGAGCTATTGTATGTGCTAGTCCTACGACAGGAACCTATGCGCCAACAGATGCATTAAGTATTTTTAATGGAATGGATCCTTCAGGTGATTGGACCATATTAATTGCCGATTTCTTTGCTGGAGATACAGGGACATTAGATGATTGGTCTATAGATATTTGTTCTGAACAACCACTAAGTGTTTCTGAATTTGATGCAGATAATTTTGCTATTTTCCCTAACCCAAATAATGGAGCGTTTACGATTAAGCTAAATTCAAATTCTGGAAACGATATTAGCGTTGATGTATTTGATATTAGAGGACGTAGAATTTTTGAAAACAGATATGCAAATACTGGTGACTTTACCGAAACTGTACAATTGAATAATGTTCAATCTGGAATGTATTTAGTAACTGTTAATGATGGTAATAGAGAAGTAACTAAGCGAATAATTGTCGATTAAGTTATTGTCTAAATAGGAATTAAATAAAAAAGAGACTTTTTGAGTCTCTTTTTTATTTCCCGTTAAAGGCATTCATCGTATTAGAAACACCAGCTAAGGCAAACGATTTTACAAGTTGTATAGACTTCTCAAGACGTTCGTTAAGTTTCTCATTTTCTTCATGACTCCATTCACTTAGAACGTAGTCTACTTGTCTTCCTTTATTAAAAGAATTGCTTATACCAAACCTAAACCGATTATACGTTATGGTTTGTAGTTTGTCTTGGATATCTTTAAGTCCATTATGACCGCCATCACTTCCTTTCCTTTTTAGACGTAATGTTCCAAAAGGAAGGTTTAGGTCGTCAGTAATGACTAATAAGTTCTCTAAAGGAATTTTCTCTTTTCCTAACCAATATTGTACCGCTTTACCACTTAAATTCATATAAGTGCTTGGCTTGAGCAAAATCAATTGACGTCCTTTTAACTTATAAACCGTTACATCTCCAAGTTTTTGAGTTTCAAATTTCAAGTCTTCTTTCTCAGCTAGCGCATCTAAAATCTTGAAGCCTATATTATGTCTAGTATGCGTATATTTTTCTCCAATATTTCCGAGTCCAACAATTAGAAATTTTTTCATAGAATCTGCGTCTTCAACATCTAAAGAAGTCGAATTATAATTAAATAAGCTTTTTATAAATGTCCAGATAATAAATCGTTTTTTGTAAAAATAAAAAAGCATTCTAATAAATAGAATGCTTTTGGTATTTAAAAAGAGATATAATCTATTCTTGAGTTTCAGAAGCCTCTACTGCTGGAGCTTCTCCTCCTTCAGTAGTTGTTGCTTCTGCACCTTCTTCTAATTCATCGTCATCATCGTCATCATCTGCATCAAGTACAGCAGTTCTTGCAGTTTTAATTTGAACTACAACTGTATTGTCTGAATGTAATAAAGTATAATCTTCGCCCTCTAATGCAGTAACATATAACTTATTACCAATTTTAAGAGGTGTAATGTCAGCCTCTAAGAAATCTGGAAGATTTTTAGGTAATGCTTTTACTCTTAATTTACGTCTGTTTCTACGAAGAACACCACCATTTAAAACACCTTTAGAGGTTCCGATGATATGCACAGGAATATCCATAGCAATTTCTTTGTCTTCGAATAAACGATAAAAATCTATGTGTAAGATTCTATCTGTTACAGGATGAAACTGGATGTCTTGTAAAACCGCATCATAAGTTTCTCCGTTTTCTAAGGCAATCACAACTGTATGCGCATTAGGCGTGTATACAAGTTTTGAGAAAGCCAACTCTGGTGCAGAGAAATGCACTGTTTGGTCTCCTCCGTATAATACGCAAGGAACCTGTCCAGCATTACGTAAGGCCTTCGTTGCTTTCTTGCCTACGCTTTCTCTTTTAGATCCATTGATTGTAATTGATTTCATTGTTTCTGTTTATATTAATATTAATTACATTATAAATTTAGAACTGATTGACTTGTTGTAATGCACATTATGCATAACATCAGCAAATAGTTCGGCACAACTCAAAACTCTAATTTTAGAGTGATTTTGTTTAATCGGAATTGAATCTGTTACGATCAATTCTTCTAATTTTGAGTTTTCAAGTTTATTGTAAGCTTCGCCAGATAAAATAGGATGTGTGCAAATGGCCCTTACACTAAGCGCACCTTTTTCCATCATTAAATCTGCTGCCTTTGTTAAAGTACCAGCGGTGTCTACCATATCATCAACTAAGACAACATTTTTCCCTGTAACATCACCTATAAGCTCCATATGTGATATTACGTTAGCTTTAGCACGCTGTTTATAACAGATAACTACATCACTTTCTAAAGCTTTTGAATACGCATATGCTCTTTTGGATCCTCCCATATCTGGAGAAGCTATGGTGAGGTTATCTAGATTAAGCGCTTTTAAGTATGGTAAAAATATGGTTGAAGCAAACAGATGATCTACAGGTTTTTCAAAAAACCCTTGAATTTGATCTGCATGCAAATCCATAGTAATAATACGAGTAGCACCAGCAGCTTCAAGCATTTTTGCTACTAATTTTGCAGCGATTGGAACTCTAGGCTTATCTTTTCTATCTTGTCTAGCCCATCCAAAGTAAGGTAACACAGCTGTGATATGTCTTGCAGAAGCACGTTTAGCAGCATCAATCATTAGCAGCATCTCCATCAAATTTTCTGGGCCAGGATGTGTTGAACCAATAATAAAAATGCGTGTTCCTCTTATAGATTCTTCATATGAAGGTTGAAATTCACCATCACTATATGTAGAAGTGATTACATTGCCTAAAGGCACACCAAAGTGCGTTGCAATTTTATCTGCAAGGACTTTACTTTGATTACAGGCAAAAATTTTTGCTTCTGTTGCTGAATTAGGCATATCTAATTGTTTGTTTGGTAATGATTTAAACCTGTTTCTTTAAACGAGGTGCAAATTTATGAATTTATTTGAACTGAAAAAGCATAAAAGCCACTATTTTTAATGGATTGTAATAAATTATTTTATAGTTTTGCATTCCAAAATTTGCTCAAGTGGCGGAATTGGTAGACGCGCTGGATTCAAAATCCAGTGACTTCGGTCGTGTGGGTTCGATTCCCACCTTGAGTACAGATAAAATCCGTAATTCATTAATTTTAAAATGATTACGGGTTTTTTATTGCATTTTAGTCAATTTTAGATGTAAAAGCATGCACACAGAATGACGTAAAATCACATAATTATGGTAACCTTTTAAGTATTTTTATCGTCATACCAATATAATTTGGTATGAACATTAAATTTGTTACTATGAAAAAGCGATTCTTAATAGGAGTATTATTTTTAGTTATAATCTTTACTAATGCCCAATCTATTACAGAAACAGACCTACCAACAGTTGCTATTCTAGGATCATTCCATTTTGCGGGTTCATCAGATTTGATAGCTATGAAAGTTGATGATCTCAAGTCGTCACAACGACAAAACGAAATAGAAGCCTTAGTAGATGCACTAGCAGCATTTAAGCCAACTAAAGTTATCGTAGAGTATCCATACGGAAAGATGAGGCTAGATTCTTTATACCAATCCTACCTTAAAGACGAACATGAGTTAACCATTAATGAAAGACAACAAATAGGATTTAGATTAGCAAAAAAAATGGGGCATTCACACATTTATGCTGGTGATCATAAGTTAGACCTGCCTTTTAATGAGTTAATGAAATTTTTAGAACAAAATAGGCAGATGCAAAAATTTCAAAACCTCATTGAGTATATGAAAACTGAAGTATTGAGTCTTATGCAAACTACTTATGAGACTACATCTCTTAAAGATTATTTCATTTGGATGAATAGTGAAAAGTTTGATAAAATGAATAAAGGCTTATATCTTCAAACTGTAAACAATATGGGTTCAGAAAATAATTATGCAGGAACAAATGTCGTTACTAAATGGTGGGAACGCAACTTCAAAATCATGCGAAACATAGATGAAATAATGGAGCCTAATGATCGAGTCTTTGTACTATTTGGTCAAGGTCACACAGCATTATTGAAGGATTTTTATAAAGACCGAGATGATATTATTTATGAAGATATTTTAGAGTATTTAAAAAATTAAAACAAAACAGTTTAGAGATTCAAAGTTTATTTTGGTTCTAGCGTTAACGTTGTTTTATTAAAATCTGTTGCGCTATTAATTATTCTTTTCTAATTCTTATGTGTTAATCAGCATCAAATGATTCGACCTAAATTATAGCCTTTTAATCACATGTGTTACGATTCCCCAAATTTGGAAATTATGACTCTCGGTAATTAAAATAGGCTCATAGGCTGAATTTTCAGACTGTAGGTATATGCCGTCTGGAGTGACTTTTAAACGCTTTACAGTAAATTCGCCATCAATAAAACAAACAGCAATTCTATTGTGTTGAGGATCTAGGCTTTTGTCTACTACAAGCAAATCACCATCGTCTAGTCCTGCGCCAACCATAGATTGACCACTCACTCTAGCATAAAATGTAGCTTCTTTATTTTTGACTAATGTTTTATCTAAACTAATTTTAAATTCTTTAAAGTCATCGGCAGGTGAAGGAAAGCCTGCAGAAACACCTGTTTGCGCTAGTGCGATTTCTAAAGGATTAGTATCATCTGGTGCATAGAACTCTAGAGCATGTTTTGGGGTTAAGAATTTTAGTGACATTTTACCTTGAGTATTTCGTTAATATTTGTTGTGTACTTTGGAGACAATCGTTCTTGACGCATTTTCCATGTGTGTTTTAGATCTTGATTGCCGAGTTTTATTTTGGACGCCTCATATTTGTTGTTCAAAGCGTCTATACGTTGCATGAGTGGTTTGTGTTTTGGATCTTCATATTGAAATAATCCTAGTTGATGATTATTCGTAGGAACCAATCCGGTAACAATAACACCTGCACGTTTATATTTTATACCTGTCTTGAAAATTGAAGTTACTGCTTTTACAGCACAATTGCTTATAATTAATGATGAATCTGTAGGATACGGCAAACTAATCACTTTACTTGTTTTATGTTGAGGGAGTTCTTTTTTATGTCTGTCACTACTGAGTAATACAATAATGGCATGACAGCTAGAGCCTTGTTTTCGTAATTTTTCAGCACAACTAGTGGCAAAAGTCGAAATTCTTTCTTTGATATTGTCAATGTTTGAGTACGTGTACTCGAAGCTTCGTGTAGTAGCAATTGAGCGTTTTGTCTCTCTGCTATCTAATTCTAAAGTAGGAATACCTTCTAGATCTTTCTTTAATTTCCATTCTGTTATAGAGAAGTTTTTACGCACCCATTCATCAGATAATTGTGTAAAATCGTACGCGGTATGGCATTGCTTTGCTTTTAAACGTTTTTGCAGACCATGACCAATTCCCCAAACCGATTCTATTTTAAGCCATTTTATGGCTTTCAACCGTTTCTCTTCAGAATTTATAACATAAACACCATTGGTCGCTTTTGGAAATTTTCTAGCAATTTTATTGGCCACTTTAGACAATGCTTTGGTTGGAGCAATACCAACACAAGTTGGAATCCCTGTCCATTTTAGAATGCGTTGTTTAATTTGTAAACCATAATCATCAAAGTTATAGTTCTCAAACCCTCTAAATTGTAAAAAAGCTTCGTCTATACTATAGACTTCAACATCTGGAGTAAATTGTTCCAAAATAGTCATAACACGATTACTCATATCGCCATATAAAGGATAGTTTGATGAAAACACACGTATGTTATGCTTTTTAAAAAATCCTTCATATTTAAATGCAGGAGCTCCCATGGGCAAGCCCAAAGCTTTGGCTTCATCACTACGCGATATCACACAGCCATCATTATTAGATAGAATGGCTACAGGTTTGTTGTTGTATTGTGGTTGAAAAACGCGTTCACATGAGGCATAAAAGTTATTACAATCTACAAGTGCGAACATATATATAAAGATAATAGAAAACATAAAACCTACAACTCAAGTTGTAGGTTTTATTCTGTAGAGAGGAAGGGATTCGAACCCTCGAAACGCTTTTGACGTTTACACACTTTCCAGGCGTGCGCCTTCGACCACTCGGCCACCTCTCTCTTCTCAAGTCATTTCACCGCGTAAGGATGTTTCAAAAATGGTTTTAAATGTTTTTAGTGAAATATGTTCGCCTAGCATAAACATAAGTTTAGCTAGAGCTGCCTCAGTAGTGATATCTTTGCCAGAAATCACACCTATACTTTTTAGTTGCGAGCTGGTTTCATATTGTCCCATTATTACACTTCCTCCAGAACATTGTGTAACATTTATAATTGGAATTCCATTTTTAATAGTTTGCTTTAAAAGTGCTATAAACCATTCGTGCGTTGTGGTATTTCCAGCACCATAGGTTTCTAGAACAACTCCTTTTAAATTTGGGGTATTTAAGATAGTATGTAGTATGGGCTCTGAAATGCCTGGAAACAATTTTATCAAGGCGATATTGGTGTCAAATTTTTTATGAACCACTAATTTTCTTCTGATATTTGGCTGAAACAAATATTCTTTCGAAACTTTTAAATGTACACCAGATTCAGCAAGATGCGGGTAATTTAAAGACTCAAAAGCTTCAAAATGTTCAGCATTTATTTTTGTAGTGCGATTGCCTCTGTAGAGCTTATACTCGAAATAAAGACCAACTTCACGTATAACGGGTTTTCCATTCTTTTGAAGTGATGCCATTTGGATAGATGTAATCAAATTTTCTTTAGCATCAGTTCTTAAATCTCCTATTGGCAATTGTGATCCTGTAAAAATGATTGGTTTTGCTAAGTTTTCAAACATGAAGCTTAATGCAGAGGCCGAATAACTCATAGTATCACTGCCATGTAGTATTACAAAGCCATCAAAATCATTGTATTGATCTTCTATGATACTAGCAATTTGTAGCCAATAATCTGGGTTCATATTACTAGAATCAATAGGGTTTTGAAAAGAGATGGTTTTAATTTCGCAATCTAGTAGTTTTAGTTCAGGAATACGATCGAGGAGGTTGTCAAAATCAAACGCTTTTAATGCACCATTATTAGGATCTTTTATCATGCCAATTGTGCCTCCGGTATAAATCAATAAAATTTTTGGTTGTGTAGCTGACATGATTTAGATATTGAAAATAGCTTTAGAATTTTTAGTGGTAATTTCGGCAATTTTTTCTTCTGAAACTGAATAGATCTCAGATAATTTTTTTAATACTTGAGCAATGTACATACTTTCATTGCGCTTTCCCCGATAAGGTTTAGGAGCTAAATAAGGCGAATCTGTTTCCAATACAATATATTCTAAATCTATCTGATTTAAGAATTGATCAATTTTACCATTTTTAAAAGTGGCTACACCACCTATGCCTAATTTCATATTAAAAGATATAGCTCTGTTTGCTTGCTCTAATGTTCCTGTGAAACAGTGAAAGATTCCAAATAAATCATCGTCTTTTTCAGTTTCTAACACTTCGAAAATTTCGTCAAAGGCGTCTCTACAATGAATAACGATTGGTAAACTATATTTTTTAGCTAATTGTATTTGATGTTTAAATGCGCTCTTTTGAATGTCTAATGTTGACGTATCCCAATATAAATCAATTCCTATTTCACCAACAGCATAAAATTTACGTTTAGCCAACATGTCTTCAACATGTTTCAATTCATTAAGATAATTGCTTTTCACAGATGTAGGATGCAGACCCATCATTAAGAACATATAATCTGGATAGTTCTTTTCTAGCTGAAGCATTGCATCGGTATAATTTGAGTCAATCGCAGGAATGAAAAAACGTTTTACATTAGCATCAAGTGCTCGTTTTATCATCTCATCCCGATCTTCTTCGAAAGCTTCGCTATACAAATGTGTGTGCGTATCTGTTATTATCATAATACAAAAATAGTTGTTTTATAAGATTATATTTGTAAAAAATAAAAGTAATAAACATGCTTCAAGATTTCTTACTAAATAGAGGGTATACTAAGATTAAACTGCACTTAACAAAAACCAATCATTTTGAAATTATAGTCAAAGTAAATGGGGTTAAAGGATTGTTTATTTTAGATACTGGAGCTTCAAGTTCATGTGTTGGTTTTGAAGCGATAAAGACCTTTAATTTGAAAGCTAAGAATAGTGATATAAAGGCGGCAGGAGCAGGTGCTATTGATATGGTTACTCAAGTTTCTAAAGATAACAAGCTAAAGATCGGCAAGTGGAAAAAGGATAAAGTGGCTTTAATATTATTTAACCTCACTCATGTAAATACAGCTTTGACAAGTCATGATGCAAAACCTGTTGATGGTATTATAGGGGCAGACATTCTTAAAAAAGGAAAAGCTGTAATTGACTACGAAAAAAAATATTTGTATTTAAAATTATAAGATTTACAATGTCTTTAATAAAATGTGCTTATCTTTATAATTGAATCCCTCACATTAATAGCAAATGCCTACATCTATACTTATAGCTGATGATCACCCTCTTATACTCAAAGGGCTTAAAGATTTTCTCATAGAAAAACAATTTAATGTTATTGCCAGTGCAAAAAATGGAAAAGAAGCATTTACACTTATAAATGCTCATAAACCTGATATCGCTATTTTGGATATACAGATGCCTTATTTAACAGGGTTGCAAGTAGCAAAAAAATGTAAAGAATCTGGCTTATCAACGAAAATCATCATTATCACTTTTGAGAAGAGTGAAACTATTTACAATGAAGCAAAATCATTGGGTATTTACGGTTATATCTTAAAGGAATTTGCAATTGAAGAGGTTGAAAATTGTATTGCAAATGTATTAGAAGAACGCTCATACTTTAGTCCAGAGCTTATTGAGTATCTCGAAATAAAGCAAATACCACACGAATTGGAAATGCTTACAGATACTGAAATGAAAGTCTTACAGCTAACAGCTCAAAATAAAACTGCTAAAGAAATTAGTGTTATTTTGAGTTGTTCGGATCGTACGGTGGAGAAACACAAGAGTCATATACGCTCTAAGCTGAATTTAGAGTCTAAGGCCAATAGCATTATTCTATATGCAAAAGAGCATGAAGAATTTTTATCAAAATATACGTAGAACTACGTATTGACTTCCTAGTATTTAATGCAGATATTTGTATTGCTATTAATTCTTTAGGGAGAATTATTTTTTACAAAGCTCTAGATTGTCATTGATCTAGAGCTTTTTTTATTAAAATAATGAAAATATACGTAGAACTACGTATTGTATCGCTTTCATTTATTACCGAGATTTGTATTGCTATTAATCAATTTCCTTTTGAAGTAAAGGACTAAAGCTCTGAATTGTTATGATTTAGAGCTTTTTTTATTAATTATAAATTTTAACATTTCTCAAAACATTAGTTTTCAATACATTACATGTTAAAATAAGCCATATACGTAGTTCTACGTATTGTGTTGCATCGTTAAATACACGAATTTTACTGCATGCTATATTATTTAAGGGAGATATATGTAGCACTTTAATTAATCACGTGATTAATTATTAGGGTTAAAGTTCTGGAACGTAATGTTCCAGAGCTTTATTAAAAGATAAAAAGCAATCAAAAACTTATAAAAATGGAAACAATGAAAAACAAAGCTAGCCTAACAAATAAAGTATTTATAAGTGGCTTAATTGTTAGCGCCATTTTGATTATAGCAATAAATATTATAGTTAATTTTTTTTAGTTATTAGTTAGTTATTTTTATTAGGAAGAAAAAGCGCAATCCATATTTATGAATTGCGCTTTTTTGTATTTTCAAAATGGAGTGAGTATGTAACAATTACATTTCAAGTGCTTTTTTTACATCATTGTTCATTAACAACTCAGTTGGGTTTTCTAGAGCCTCTTTAACAGCTACTAAGAATCCAACACTTTCTTTACCATCAATAATTCTATGATCGTAAGACAATGCCACGAACATAATAGGCCTTATTTCTACTTTTCCGTCAATGGCTACTGGACGCTCAACAATATTATGCATTCCTAAGATACCACTTTGCGGAGGGTTGATAATTGGAGTAGATAACATACTACCAAACACACCACCATTTGAGATGGTAAATGTACCACCTGTCATTTCGTCAACAGTAATTTGCCCATCACGAGCACGAATTGCTAAACGTTTAACTTCAGCTTCAACACCTCTAAAACTTAAATTTTCTGCATTTCTTATGACTGGAACCATTAACCCTTTAGGGCCTGAAACCGCAATACTGATATCACAAAAATCATAAGAAATCATTTCTTTTCCGTCGATCATTGAGTTTACAGCAGGATAAAGCTTAAGTGCACGAACTACAGCTAATGTAAAGAAACTCATGAACCCAAGGCTTACACCATGTTTTGCTTTGAAGTCTTCTTTATATTGTTTACGTAATTCAAAAATAGGAGACATATCAACTTCATTAAATGTAGTTAACATCGCTGTAGTGTTTTTTGCTTCTACTAATCGTTCAGCAACTTTTCTTCGAAGCATAGACATTTTACTACGAGATGTTCCTCTATTACCTCCTGTAGGCGTTCCCATTGAAGGGACAGCATTGATCGCATCCTCTTTAGTTATACGACCGTCTTTCCCTGTGCCAGAGACAGACGAAGTTTCTATTCCTTTTTCTGCTAAAACTTTTTTAGCTGCTGGACTCGCAGTACCAGTAGCATAGGTTTTGGTTTCTGAAATAACTGATTTAGCCTCTTCTTGCTTAGGTGCTTCCTCTTTTTTCTCTTCTTTAGCCGTAGCTGGAGTATCACCTTCGGGTTTAGTAGCGCTTGTATCGATTAAACATACCACAGCTCCTACTTCAACAGCATCACCTTCTTCTGCTTTAAGTGTAATTGTTCCACTGGCCTCAGCAGGCAATTCTAAGGTTGCTTTATCGCTATCCACCTCAGCTATAGCTTGATCTTTTTCAACATAATCTCCATCAGAAACTAACCATTCTGCAATTTCTACTTCTGTGATTGATTCTCCTGGAGAGGGAACTTTCATTTCTAAAATCATCGTTCTATAATTTTATTTTAAGCGTTTGTATCAGTTTATTTATTCGGTGTTTCTTTTAGTAAAGAAGTTTAATTCATTTATCGTTGGTTGTTTTTAGTTTTGTCAAATACAAAATCAATGACTTCTTGATGACGTTTTTTGGAACGCACACTACTACCAGCTGCTGGTGCACCATAAGGTCTTCGAGTTGCTGCTCTAAAGTTTTTAGCCTCATCTAAATGCATTAGCATATGACTGTAAGCTCCCATATTTCTGGGCTCTTCTTGAGCCCAGACAATATCGTCTGCATTTTTATATTTTTTTAGAGCTTCTTTAATTTGTTTTTCTGGTAACGGAAAAAGTTGTTCAATTCTTACTAGAGCAACATCATCTCTCTTTAGATTTTCTCTTTGCTCTAATAAATCGTAGTAAAATTTACCTGTAACGAATACTAACGTTTTTATTTTATCTGCTTTTGCTGAATGATCGTCAATGAGCATTTGAAAGCTTCCATTGGCAAATTCATCTACCGATGAAACAACTAAAGGATGGCGCAATAAACTTTTTGGAGTGAAGACGATTAATGGTTTTCTAAATTCTGCCTTCATTTGTTTACGAAGCAAATGGTACATGTTAGCTGGCGTTGTACAATCCATTACATACATATTGTCTTTGGCACAGAGTTGTAAATAACGTTCCATGCGCCCAGAGGAGTGCTCTGCTCCCTGGCCTTCGTACCCATGTGGTAAGAGCATCACGAGTCCGTTTTGAAGTTTCCATTTGTCTTCAGCAGCTGAAATGTATTGATCTAACATGATCTGAGCGCCATTGCTAAAGTCTCCAAACTGTGCTTCCCAAATGGTTAAGGTTTTAGGGCTGGCCATGGCATATCCATAATCAAAACCAACAACACCATATTCTGAAAGTAGCGAATTATAGATATAGAATTTTCCTTGATGATCACTAATTTGATTAAGTAATAAAATTTCTTCTTCACTGTCTTCTACCTTTATGACTGCATGGCGATGTGAGAATGTACCACGTTCAACATCTTGTCCAGAAATACGTACATCATAACCTTCTTCTAGAAGTGTTCCATAAGCTAGATGTTCTGCCATAGCCCAATCTAATTTGTTTTCGTCAAACATGGTTTGACGTGATTGTACTAAACGTTCTATTTTACGGATGAATTTTTTGTCTTCAGGTAAATTAGAGATCACTTTCGTGATTTTAGCGAGCCCTTCTTTAGAATATGTAGTATCAATTGGTTGCATCATTTTATCTTCTACAACTGTTTGAAAGTCTATCCATTCGTCTTGCATAAAAGGTGTGATGACTGTCTTATCTATTTTTCTAGAATCTTCTAATTTAACCTCAAGTTTATCTTTATATTGTTTTTCTAATTGAGCAACATAATCATTATCTATAACCCCTTCAGCAATTAATTTCTCTGCATAAATATCTCTTGGGTTTTTATGCTTAGAAATAGCTTTATATAATTTAGGCTGTGTAAAACGAGGTTCATCACCTTCATTATGCCCATATTTTCTGTAACCTAATAAATCAATAAAAACGTCACGTTTAAACTTCATCCTGAAATGAAGTGCAAATAGCATTGCATGAACTACTGCTTCAGCATCATCTGCATTAACGTGCAGAACAGGAGATAAGGTAACTTTTCCAACATCTGTACAATAAGTACTTGAGCGACCATCTAAATAATTGGTTGTAAACCCTATTTGGTTGTTTACCACAATGTGTATCGTCCCATTGGTTTTATAGCCGTCAAGTTGAGCCATTTGGATGATCTCATAAACTAAACCTTGACCAGCAATTGCTGCATCACCATGTACAATTATTGGTAATACTTGAGAAGGGTTTTCGTGGTATTTATCATCTTGTTTAGCTCTTGCAATACCTTCAACTACTGCACCAACAGTTTCTAAGTGTGAAGGATTAGGAGCAATGTTAAGGTTTATCTTTTTACCGCCATCTGTAACACGATTGCTTGTCCAACCTAAATGGTATTTCACATCACCATCAAATACCTTTTGTTCATAGTCTTTACCATCAAACTCACTAAAGATGTCTTTAGCCGATTTACCAAAGATATTTGTTAATGTACTCAGTCGACCACGATGCGCCATTCCCATGACAAACTCCTTTACACCATGCTCAGATGCATTTTCAATAAGAGAATCTAAAGCTGGGATTAGAGATTCGTTGCCTTCTAGAGAAAAACGTTTTTGACCAACATATTTGGTGTGTAAGAAACTTTCGAACGATACAGCTTCATTCAATTTTTTGAGAATGTGCTTTTTTTGTTCAGTTGAGAATTGTGGTTGATTATCGTTGATATTAAGTTTGTTTTGAATCCACTCAATCTCCTCAGGCTTCCTTATGTACATATACTCGACACCAATCGAGTCGCAATATATCTTTTCGAGATGGTCTACTATTTGTCGCAGCGTTGTTTTTCCTATACCTAAAATATCACCAGCAGAAAATACCGTATCTAAATCGTTTTCTGATAATCCAAAGTTCTCGATCTCTAATGTAGGCGCATACTTTCTGCGCTCGCGAACAGGATTGGTTTTTGTAAATAAATGGCCTCTGTTTCTATATCCATCAATAAGTTTAACTACTTGAAATTCTTTTTGAACATGCTCAGGAATTTGAGTAGTGACACCTTCAGCAATTTCACCATCCATTCCATAACTTTCACTTCCAAAATCGTAACCTTGGAAAAAGGCTCTCCAGCTTGGTTCAATTGAATCAGGATTTTTTTGGTATTGTTCGTATAAATCAGCAAAGTATGCCGTATGTGCTGCGTTTAAAAAGGAATATTTATCCATTATTTGGTGTAAGTCGTTTTCGCTTCAACAAAATTTAAGCAAAAATACAACAATTACTAAAAATAGGTATGATTTTGATATATTTATAGGTGTTATTTAACTCAAATTTTAGATTATGAATTTTTCAAATCTTTTTAAAGCTAAAATCTATTTGGTTAGTATCATTTTTACAAGTTATACTTCGGTTTTTTCTCAAGTAGATAATAGTGCTAACAATTTCTGGGATCATGTACGATATGGTGGTGCTTTGGGTCTGAGTTTTGGTGATGGGTTTTTTAGTGGTACTATAGCACCTAGTGCAATTTATGAATTCAACTCCAAATTTGCTGTTGGTGTTGGGCTTAACGGAACTTATAATAAACAAGATGATTTTTTTAGATCGACAATCATTGGAGCAAGTACAATTGGTTTGTTCAATCCTATCCCTGAATTACAGTTGTCGGCAGAATTTGAGCAATTAAATGTAAATCGAAAGTTTGATGATGCTGCTTTTGAAGATGATAATTATTGGTATCCAGCGCTTTTTGTGGGTTTAGGTTACGGAAATGGAAACGTAACTTTTGGTATACGATATGACGTTTTATATAACAGAAATAAAAGTATTTATGCTGATCCGTGGATTCCTTTTGTAAGAGTCTTTTTTTAAGAATAGGTTTGACGATACCAAATTTTTTGCCATTCGCGTTGCAAAATCAAAAATGTTACTTGTTCAGAAAGCTTCAACATGTCACTACCATCTAACTGTTTGATCTTATTTTCAGATATATCTACAATATAGAGTAAGTTGAGGTATTCTGTAAATTTTTCTTGAATCAATTTATAGATCACTTCATGTAAAATGTATTTCAAACTTGAGGGAAGAATATCTTCCTCAAAATCAAGGCTGATATTGGCTAATAAAAAATCTTTATTAACCTGCTGAATAAGTTTCTTATAGAGGTCTAGGTCTTCAGCTTTGGCTATTAAATGTTCAAAGGTAGTTGGCAGTTGCATTATACATTTCTATTCATAAGGTCAGTACCAAAAGTTTTGAGCGTTTTCTTATTATCGTTAGAAATTTTAATTGTTTCTAAAAGTGAGAATGCTTTTTCTGTATATTTTTTAATTTCAGTTTTAGTGGCTTCAGCTGATCCAGTAGATACAAATAATTGTTTTATCGTTTGTATTTTTTCACTTGGATCAGACGGATTAACACCATATAGGTGTTCTAGTTGAAGCCGATCTTCTTCATTTGAAAACTCAAGTGCTTTTATATACAAATAGGTTTTTTTGTTTTCTATAATGTCACCGCCAACTTGTTTTCCAAATGTTTTTGGATCGCCGAAAGCATCTAAATAATCATCTTGGAGTTGGAAGGCAATTCCTAAATTCTTACCGAAGTCGTAAATAGAATCTTGACATTCAACTGAAGCATTGGCTACGATAGCTCCCATTTTCATTGCAGCTCCAACCAAGACTGCAGTTTTGTATTCTATCATTTTTAAATATTCAGGAATAGTGACATCGTCACGAGTTTCAAAATCTACATCATACTGTTGCCCTTCACAAACTTCTAAAGCTGTTTTGCTGAATAGTTTTGCCAAACTTTGAAACGTTTTAGGGTCGTAGTTCTCAAATAGTTGATAAGCCATTATTAGCATTGCATCTCCAGAAAGTATACCTGTATTTACATCCCATTTTTCATGAACGGTAGCTTTGCCTCTACGCAAAGGTGCGTCATCCATAATATCATCATGTACTAAAGAAAAATTATGGAACACCTCCACACTCAAAGCAGCGTTTAAAGCTTTATTATAATGGCATCCAAATATTTCAGCTGTCATTAGGGTAAGGATTGGTCGTAAACGTTTTCCGCCAAGTTGAATTATATAATGTATTGGATCGTAAAGTGTAGCTGGTGCTTTAGGTTCGACAAAATTCTCAAGGTGTTTTAAGAAGATGTCGTTATATGATTTGATTTTTTGCATTGCACAAAAATAATGCAAAAGCATAGAAAATCTATAAATTCTGTTGAGGCGAATGTTAAAAAAACATTAAAACTTAGGAAACTATTTTTGTTTTTAAAGTTTCCTATTGTAAATTTGCGTTCTGATTATGAGAGAAAAAATTATATACAAATCGGCCGAACTCTTTTTAAATCTAGGTTTCAAGAGTGTTACGATGGATGATATTGCCAGTGAGATGGGAATATCTAAGAAGACCATATATGTGCACTTTCCTAATAAAACTAAATTAGTTGAAGCGGTTACATTTAATCTTTTTGAGAGTATCTGTGATGGTATTGATTCTATTTGCGAAGCATCAAATAATCCAATAGAAGAACTGTATGATATAAAAATGTTTGTGATGCATCATCTTAAGAATGAAAAAACATCACCACAATATCAATTAAAAAAGTACTATCCACAGATTTATGATGTACTTCGATTAAAGCAATTTGAAAAGATGTACGAGTCTGTTAAAGAAAGCTTACAAAAAGGAGTAGATACAGAACTATTTAGACCAAATATTGATGTTGATTTCATTTCAAGAATGTACTTCAACGGAATGACAGGGATTAAAGATCACAGCATATTTCCGAAACAGCATTTTACAATGGAGTACTTGATGGAAAGTTATTTGGAATACCACCTTAGAGCAATTGTTACAGACAAAGGCTTGAAAATATTAAACAAATTCATAAAAAATCAATCATAAACTATGAGAAAATCACTCATATTAATTTTAAGTTTGATCATTACTTCTTACGGTGTTGCACAAGAAAATACAATGCAATTTTCACTGCAAGAAGCTATTGATTATGCGTTACAAAATAATAGACAAGTAAAGAACGCGCAGCGAAACATAGAAGCTGCTGAAGAGCAAAAATGGGAAACCATAGCTACTGGATTACCACAAATTGATGCCAATGTCAATTATCAAAATTTTTTAAAACAACAAGTTTCTGTTGTTCCGGCTGAATTTTTTGGAGGAGACCCTGGAGATTTTGAAGAGGTCATATTTGGAACAGAGCAAAATGTTTCAGCTACAGCAACATTGAATCAACTCATCTTTGATGGCTCATACTTAGTTGGGTTGCAATCTGTAAAAGTGTTTTTAGAAATTTCAAAATATGCTAAAGAAAAGACAGATCTAGAAGTAAGACAAAACGTGATCAATGCCTACGGAAATGTTTTGTTGGCAATAGAAAGCGAAGCTATTTTAGAAAGAAATAAAACTGTGCTGCAAAAGAATTTAGATGAAACTACTAAAATCTTTGAAAATGGACTAACCGAAGAAGAAAGTGTAGAGCAACTGCAAATAACACTCTCGGGAATTGAAAGTTTACTTAAAAATGCAACAAGACTCAAGGTAATTGCTTACCAAATGTTAAACCTGAGTTTAGGAATAGATATCAACCAAAACGTTATCTTAACAGATGCTTTAGAAGACTTAACAACCTCTAATATTTCTTTAGCGCTATTAAGTGCTGAAGAAGATGTAAAATCTAATATTGATTTTCTTATTGCTGAAAATGATAAAACCTCTAAAGAGTTATTGGTTAAGTTAGAAAAAAGCAAGGCTTTACCTCGTTTAACGGGATTCATAAATGGTGGTTATTTAGGGTTTAGCAATGAGTTTTCGTTTTTAGATTCTGATCAAAATTGGGCTGGTTTCTCATCTTTTGGATTAAACTTGAATATTCCAATATTTAGTTCTCTAGGAAGAGCATCAAAAACACAACGCGCAAAGATCAATTTAGAAATCGCAGAAGAAAACCTATCTGAGCTTGAACAAATGCTAAAGCTTGAAATTGCTACAGCAAAAAGTAACTATCAATTTTCAATCGAAGATTACCAAATTAAAAAAGAGAACTTAAAACTAGCCGAACGTATTGAAGCTAAGAATGAAACAAAGTTTTTCGAAGGTATAGCTTCGAGCTTCGAGCTTAGACAAGCGCAATCACAATTGTATAATGCGCAACAAGAATACCTACAAGCAATGTTAAATGTGATTACTAACAAAGCCAAATTAGAAACGATTTTAAACAGACCAAACACATTATAAATTAGTTATGAAACACAATATCACCTTAATACTAATCACTTTACTTTTTGTTTCCTGTGGAAATGATAATGCAAAAAGCATAGAGGATATTATTGCAACAGAAGACGTTAAACAAATTCAATCTAAAAAAGATGAATTGGTTACCCAACAACAAGAGATTGCCAATAAAATAAAGCAATTAGATAATAAGCTAGGCACGTTAAGTCCAGATCGAAATGTGCCTTTAATAACAACATTTATAGCTAAAGCAGAAGAGTTTAAACACTATTTAGAACTCCAAGGAAGTGTTGATACCAAACAAAATTTAGTAATCACACCAGAAATGGGTGGTATATTACATAAGGTCTACGTTAAAGAAGGTCAAAAGGTTACTAGAGGTCAAATTCTTGCATCTATTGATGATAATGGACTAGGGCAACAAAAGGCACAGCTTCAGGTTCAAACTGATTTAGCCAAAACAACCTACGAACGTCAAAAGCGACTTTGGGAACAAAATATTGGTAGTGAAATACAATACCTACAAACGAAGTCACAGTACGAAGCGCTTCAAAAAAATATAAATCAAATTGATCAGATGCTAGCTAAAACTAGCGTAAGAGCTCCTTTTTCTGGTGTCATTGATGATGTAATCACTGAACAAGGAAATGTTGTTGCTGCTGGACAAACTCAATTGATGCGTCTTGTAAACCTTAATGACATGTACATTGAAACAGATGTGCCAGAAAGCTATATCACTAGCATTAGTAATGGTAAAGATGTTGAGGTAGAGTTTCCTGTACTTGGAAAAAAGCTCGATGCTAAAGTACGACAAACAGGTAATTTTATCAACCCAGCAAACAGAACGTTTAAAGTAGAGGTTGCTGTTCCAAATAACGATAAAACAATAAAGCCAAACCTAACAGCTCGACTTAAAATTAACGATTACACCAATACAGATGCCATTCTAATCCCTCAGAGTATTATCTCTGAAAATGCTGAAGGAGAACAGTTCATTTACGTTGTTGAAAATAAAGAAGCAGATAAAGCCAAAGCAAAGCAAGTTATTATTGAAACAGGTAAAACACAAGGCGATGTAATTGAAGTTTTAAGTGGTCTTGATAATAATGCAGAGATCATTCAAGAAGGCGCACGAAGTGTCAAAGACGGACAAACTGTAAAAATAATTTCCAAAAAAGGTGTCACTAATGGCTAAAAACAAAAAGTTTAAAAAGAACGTAGATAAAGAGTTTGGATTATCCTCTTGGGCAATTAATAATAAAACAACAATGTATGTTGCAATTGCTCTGATTTTATTCTTAGGCGCTTCAGCATATTTTAGTATGCCTCGTGAAAACTTCCCAGAAATTAGAGAAACCAAAATATATATCAGTTCACTTTTCCCTGGAAATACAGCTGAAGATATTGAAAAACTTATCACAGATCCTCTTGAAGATCGGCTAAAAAACGTAAGTAATGTTGTTGAAATCACCTCTACTTCGCAAGAGGATTATTCGATGGTAATTGTTGAGTTTGACGAAGGTATTACTGTTGATGCAGCTAAGCAGAAGGTTAAAGATGAAATTGACGCTGAAACTTCAGGTGAAGATTGGCCAACATTTAACGATGCTAAAGTAGAACCTAATGTTTTTGAGTTGAGTATGTCTGAGGAAATGCCAATCTTAAATATTAATATTTCAGGAAATTATACGGTAGAGAAATTAAAAGAGTTTGGAGAATACCTAGAAGATGAAATAGAAGACCTTGATGAGATCAAACAAGTTGATATTCGTGGTGCTCAAGAAAAAGAAGTAGAAGTAGCGGTTGATGTATATAGAATGATGGCTTCTAAGGTTAATTTTCAAGATGTCATAGGAGCCATTAGTAATGGAAACATGACCATGTCTGCCGGTAATTTTATTACTAGTGGCCAACGTCGTACCATACGTATTATTGGTGAGATAGATGATCCAAAAGAGCTTGAAAATTTCGTGGTAAAGTCAGAAAAAAGCAATCCAATCTACTTGAAAGATATAGCTACAATCAGCTTTAGACCTAAAGACAAAACCACTTATGCTCGTGAGTTCAATCAAGAACTAGAGACTGGAGAAACGGTTGTAATGCTTGACGTTAAAAAACGCTCAGGAAAAAACATGGTAGCAGCTGCTGAAAAAATTGAAACTATTGTTTCAAATGCTAGAGCGAATGTATTTCCATCTAACTTAAAAATAACGATTACCAACGATCAATCTTCAAAAACAATTGGTCAAGTTGACGATCTAGTGAATAATATCATTTTCGGGATTATACTTGTCGTAACAGTTTTGATGTTCTTTCTTGGATTCAAAAATGCACTCTTTGTTGGTTTTGCAATCCCAATGTCTATGTTTATGTCATTAATGATACTGAGCGCTTTGGGTTATACCATGAATACTATGATTCTATTTGGACTCATTATGGGACTCGGAATGTTGGTAGATAATGGTATTGTGGTTGTGGAAAACGTCTATCGTTTAATGGAAGAAGAAGGATTATCACGTTTAGAAGCAGCTAAAAAAGGGATTGGCGAAATCGCATTTCCAATCATTATATCCACAGCTACTACTGTTGCAGCATTTATTCCTTTAGGATTATGGCCTGGCCTCATGGGACAGTTTATGATATACTTTCCTATAACATTATCTGTTGTTCTAGGATCTTCACTAATAGTTGCTATTTTCTTCAATTCGGTTTTAGTATCGCAATTTATGACCACTGAAGACAAAGACATGCCTCTAAAGAGAATCATTACAATATCAGCCATTGTTGGAGGAATTGGATTGGTGATCCTTTTAGTTGGAGGTGAATTTAGAGCCATTGGAACCATAATGGTATTTACAGCAATTATGCTTTGGATTTACCGACTTATTCTCAGAAAAGCAGCCAATCGTTTTCAGAATAAAACATTAGTACGACTTGAAAATTTTTATGAGCGTACACTCAAAGGGGCACTCAAAGGTTATCGTCCTTTCGGAATTAGCTTTGGAGCATTTTTTCTATTTATTGGTTCAATTGCTGCTTTCGTTATTTCTTGCAATGCACAAAGAACAAAAATTGAGTTTTTTCCAGACAATAAGCCAAATCAGATTATTGTTTATATCGAGTATCCTGAAGGAACAGATATAGAGAAGACCAATATAATCACCAAAGAAATAGAAAAGAAAGTTTATAGTATTATAAATGATTCTGAATATATTAAAGATGATGAAAATTTCTTAATTGAAAGTGCTGTATCTCAAGTGGGAGAAGGTGCAGGGAACCCTCAAACCGATGGTGGCTCAGCCGCTGAAATGCCACATAAAGGAAAGATTACGGCTTCAATGCGAGAATACAAATACAGGAATGGGAAAGACAGTGAAGAATTACGTCAGAAAGTTCAGGAAGCCTTAACAGGGATTTATCCTGGTGTTCTCATTTCTGTTGAAAAAGATTTGAATGGTCCACCTGCAGGACCACCAGTGAATATTGAAATTGAAGGAAATGACTACAATGAGTTAATTCAGGTTGCTGAAGAGATGCGTCAGTTTATTAATTCGAAAAATATTCCAGCTATTGATGAGTTAAAAATTGATGTAAATAAAGATAAGCCAGCAATGCAAGTGCTAGTAGACCGTGAAAAAGCTGGTGAGCTAGGCGTCAGCACTGGTCAAGTTGGCCAACAACTACGTAATTCATTGTTTGGTGCAAAAGCAGGAATTTATAAGGAAGATGGCGACGATTATGATATCTACGTTCGTTTTAATGAAGACCTTAGATATAATAAGAGTGCCCTTTTTAATCAGAAAATTATCTTTAGAGACATGGCTTCTGGACAAATAAAAGAGGTGCCTGTCTCAACAGTAGCAAAACAAAAAAATAATTCAGGATTTAGTGCTATTAAACATAAAGATGCTAAGCGTGTTGTTACAGTTTATTCTGCGTTAGCTCCTGGTTATGTTGATGCAGGTGCGGTAGTTAATCAGATCAAAAATGAAATGAAAAACTATGATAAATTACCTCCTGATGTAAAAATTGATTATACAGGTCAGATTGAAGAACAGGAAAAAGAAATGGCGTTTTTGATGGGAGCATTTTTCACAGGTCTTGGATTGATTTTCTTAATTTTAATCTTCCAATTTAATTCAATTTCAAAACCAACAATCATTATGATAGCTATCTTTTTAAGTTTGATAGGTGTTTTTGGAGGAATTGTAATTACTGGAGCATCTTTTGTGATCTTAATGACCATGATGGGAATTATTGCGCTTGCAGGTATTGTGGTTAATAATGGCGTGGTATTACTCGATTATGCACAACTATTAATTGATAGAAAAAAGAATGAATTAGATTTAGATAGTGATGAGTATTTACCAAAAGAACAATTATTAGAGCAAATTATCAAGGCAGGTAAAGCACGTTTACGTCCGGTAATCTTAACTGCGATTACAACAATTTTAGGATTGATTCCATTAGCAATAGGATTAAACATCAACTTCTACACCTTAGCAAGCGAATTTGATCCAAATATCTATTTTGGTGGAGATAATGTAATTTTTTGGGGACCATTGGCTTGGACAGTGATCTATGGATTATTTATTGCTACGTTCTTAACTTTAATTGTAGTACCAGTTTTATTTTACTTGGCAATGCGATTAAAAATGTGGATTAGAATAAAGTTTAGAAAAACAGAAGCAGCTCTTGAGCAAGCACTAGATGGGAATTAGTCATTTAGAGCGGCTTCTATAATACACTTGATGTTGAATCAGTGTACAAGAACCTTTTATTGATAATAAAGGGTTGATTAATAGCAGGAAAAGTCATAACAAATGTTATGGCTTTTTCATTTTTATAGTCCATTAACTTCATTAAATTTGCAGTTCAATTTTTTACTATGTACAGAAGTCATAATTGTGGTGAATTAAGAGCATCACATATTAATACAGAGGTCATACTCGCAGGTTGGGTTCAAAAATCTAGAGATAAAGGATTTATTGTTTGGGTAGATTTAAGAGATCGATACGGAATTACACAATTGGTTTTTGATGAAGAGCGCACCTCAAAAGCAATGATGAAGCAAGCTCAAGGGTTAGGTCGTGAGTTTGTAATTCAAGCGAAAGGAAACGTTATTGAACGTGCTTCTAAAAATCCTAATATGCCTACTGGAGATATAGAAATATTAGTTTCTGAATTAACCATTTTAAATGAGGCAGAATTACCTCCATTTACAATTGAAGATGATACTGATGGCGGCGAAGAGTTACGTATGAAATACCGTTACTTAGATATTCGTCGTAATCCTGTAAAAAACAGTTTAATCTTTAGGCATAAAGTAACTCAAGAAGTTAGAAATTATTTGTCTAATGAAGGCTTCATAGAAGTTGAAACACCTTATTTAATTAAATCAACGCCTGAAGGCGCACGTGATTTTGTTGTGCCTTCTCGTATGAATGAAGGTCAGTTCTATGCATTACCACAATCACCTCAAACGTTCAAACAATTATTGATGGTTGGAGGAATGGATAAATATTTTCAAATTGTAAAATGTTTTAGAGATGAAGATTTGAGAGCCGATAGACAACCTGAATTCACACAAATTGACTGTGAAATGGCATTTATTGAGCAAGAAGATATATTGAATGCTTTTGAAGGTTTAACTCGTCATTTATTAAAAGAAGTAAACGGAGTTGAAATTGACAAATTCCCTAGAATGCTATATGATGATGCGATGCGTCTCTACGGAAATGATAAGCCAGATATTCGTTTTGGGATGACGTTTGGAGAATTGAATGCCGTTGCCCAACACAAAGATTTCAATGTATTTAATTCTGCTGAATTGGTAGTTGGTATCGCCGTTCCTGATGGAAATACTTACACAAGAAAAGAGATTGATAAATTGATTGATTGGGTAAAGCGCCCTCAAGTAGGTGCTTTAGGAATGGTGTATTGTAGGTGTAATGATGATGGAAGCTTTAAATCTTCAGTAGATAAATTCTATGATCAAGATGATTTAGCAAAATGGGCTGAAGTTACAGGAGCAAAAGCAGGAGATCTTATCTGTGTGCTTTCTGGAAACACAAATAAAGTAAGAGCACAGTTAAGCGCATTACGTATGAAACTCGCAGAACGCTTAGGCTTACGTAAACCTAACGAATTTGCACCACTTTGGGTTATGGATTTTCCATTGCTAGAATGGGATGAAGAAACAGAACGGTATCATGCCATGCACCATCCGTTTACATCACCAAAACCAGGGCAGATAGAGTTGCTAAAAACCAATCCAGGAGCTGTTAAAGCCAATGCCTACGATTTAGTGTTAAATGGGAACGAAATTGGAGGTGGTTCTATTCGTATCCATGATAAAGAAACACAAGCCTTAATGTTTGATTATTTAGGGTTTACACCAGAAGAGGCTAAAGCACAATTTGGGTTTTTAATGGATGCATTTCAATATGGTGCACCACCACATGGTGGATTAGCATTTGGATTAGATCGACTTGTGGCCATACTTGGTGGACAAGAAACAATTCGTGATTTTATTGCTTTTCCAAAAAACAATAATGGGCGAGATGTGATGATAGATGCACCAGCACCAATAGATGATGAACAACTTAAAGAGTTGAGTTTGAAACTTAACATACAATCATAAAACTTAAATCCTGCTTCTTGCAGGATTTTTTAGTAGATTTATCTATGCCAATCCAAAACCTAATAAAGCACTTACTCATTTTGCGGTATAAATATATTTCGCAAAAAAACTTTGTGTTTTTATTAGCGATACTTATTGGATTATTGTCTGGATTAGTCTCAGTAACTATAAAGAATATTACCTACGGGATTGAATGGTTGCTTGAAAAGAGTATTATTGTATCTCAAAACAGTATTTATTTTATCCTACCTGTGATTGGACTTTGGTTGGTCTATTTGTTTGTTAAATATGTGTCGAAAAGAAAAGTAGAGCATGCTATACCCAGTATTTTATTTTCATTATCAAAAAAAGATGGACTACTCAAAAAAAGTAAAATATACCTTCCTTTAATTACAGCACCATTAACTGCTGGCTTTGGAGGCTCTGTTGGGTTATTAGGACCAGCTATTGCATCTGCTTCTGCAGTAAGTTCAAATATTGGGCAACTATTTCGTGTAGACAGAAAGACAAGAACCTTATTAATAGGCTGCGCTGCTGCTGGAGCAATTGCTTCTATTTTTCAGTCGCCAATTGCAGCAATTATCTTTGCTGTTGAAGTCTTTAGTTTAGACCTTACTTTTGCATCATTACTACCTTTGTTAATTGCTTCAGTATCCTCTGTATTAACCTCTTATTTTTTTCTTGGAAGTGGAGTATTATTCAATTATAATGTTACGACTACCTTTGCATTGAGAGATACATTGTTTTTTATCATCTTAGGCATTGGAACTGGGATTGCTTCAATTTATTTCTCTAAGATATATTTTGCAGTTTACAAGTTTTTTGAACGGTTTAAGACTAATGGGCAAAAACTTATTGTTGGCGGATTAGCGATTGGTGTAATGCTCTATTTTATTCCGCCGCTTTATGGTGAAGGTTTTGGTTTTATAAACGATTTACTTGATGGAAATCATTTACATGCTTTAGGAAAAACCCCTTTTGATAATCATTTAGATAATATTTGGGTAGTTATTGCATTGCTAATTGGTATCACTATATTCAAAGCGGTTGCTATGACAACAACATTTGCGGCTGGTGGAGCAGGCGGAATTATTATTCCTACTATGGTCATGGGAAGTGCTTTAGGTAATGTAGTTGCTAAGATCATCAATAATATTGGTCTAGGGTTTCAAGTTTCAGAATCTAATTTTACACTCATTGGAATGGCTGGATTAATTGCTGGTGTTTTACATGCACCATTAACTGCTATTTTTTTGATTGCAGAGATTACAGGAGGTTACCAGCTATTTGTGCCTTTGATGATTACAGTTTCAATGTCATTCATTATCACAAAGAATGCAGTTGATCATACCATTTATACTAAAGAACTCGCAGAAAAAGGCGCACTGCTAACGCATAATAAGGATCAATCAGTTTTGACCTTAATGAAACTCGATAATGTGATAGAGCATGATTTTACTGTTCTAAATCCAGAGATGTCACTTGGCGATATGTTACATCAAGGAGTTGCGAAATCTAATCGAAATTTGTTTCCAGTTGTTGATGAAAATAAATATTTGGTAGGGATTATTTTACTAGATGATATTAGAACGGTTATGTTTGATCAATCATTATATGAAACGACTTCTGTAGAGACATTTATGAATAATCCTCCAGATTATATCAATTATGAAAGTGATTCAATGAAACAAGTGATGCGAAAATTTCAAGATTCTGGTGCTTGGAATCTTCCTGTCATTAAAGATGGGAACTATCATGGATTTGTCTCAAAATCAAAATTACTAACAGCTTACAGACGCGAATTAATTAATTTTACGACATAGATTAGAGATGAAATATATTATTCTTATATGCTTTATAGCAGCTTTTGCAAGTATTATATGTGGCTTTGTTTTAGAAGTTGAGTACTCCGAAAAATTAATTGGCTTTGGTGTCTTGGGACTTTTTCTGGTTGCCTTTCCAATGTTTGCATATTATAGATGGAAAGACAAAAATGTAAAAGACTATATGTTAACTAAAGAAAACCTAGACAAAATGCGAGAAAGTCAGAAATCTAAAAAATACTGATTATCAATAATTTAAAATATTACAATTAATTAACACATCACATCATTATATAACGTACCTTTGTGGCTTAATAATATTTATTTTTTTTACAATGACTGGAACAGTTAAATTTTTCAATGATTCAAAAGGATTTGGATTCATTACCAACGACGAAACAGGAAAAGACATTTTCGTACACGTATCAAACCTTAATGGTGTGGAGTTACGTGAAGGCGATAATGTAGAGTACACAGAAGAAGAAGGAAGAAAGGGGATGGTTGCCGCTAACGTGCAAGTTCTCTAAGAGATATACTTTTATTACAGTTTCAACGCCTAACTTTTGTTAGGCGTTTTTTTTAATTCAAATTTCGCTTTTCAATAAAAAATCGCTTCATCAGCTGAGAGGCTTCGTCAGCTAATATGCCACCGATCATTTCAGTTTTTGGATGCAACTTTGTTCCCAATGCTGTGCAACCACGTTTTTCATCTTTAGCACCATACACAATTTTAGAAATCTGACTCCAGTATAAGGCGCCTGCACACATCTGACAAGGTTCTAAAGTGACATATAATGTGCAGTTGGTTAGATATTTACCTCCTAAAAAATTTGCAGCAGCAGTAATAGCTTGCATTTCTGCATGCGCAGTGACATCGTTTAACAATTCAGTTAAATTATGTGCTCTAGCGATAATGCGGTCATTAATAACAATTACAGCACCAACTGGGACTTCTCCTTTTTCAAAAGCATCTTCAGCCTCTAGCAAGGCTTTTTTCATAAAATAAGAATCGTTAAAAGGATTTTCCATTAAGACCAATGATTAGTAATCAAAAATACAATTTCAAATGCTACATTTGTAACTGAATGAAAAATTTGTTAGACCATATCAACTTACCATCAGATCTAAGACAACTAGATCAAGACCAACTACTTCAACTTGCCCAAGAGTTGCGTGAGTTTATTATTAATATTGTGGCCACTAAAGAAGGACATTTAGGGGCAAGTTTAGGTGTTGTAGAGTTAACTCTTGCGTTGCATTATGTGTTTAATACACCAGAAGACCTTTTAGTTTGGGATGTAGGTCATCAAGCCTATGGTCATAAAATTATAACTGGGCGAAAAACTATTTTTCATACAAATAGGCAACTTGGTGGTGTAAGTGGATTTCCAAAACGAGCAGAAAGTACTTACGATACGTTTGGTGTAGGCCATTCATCAACCTCTATATCTGCAGCTTTAGGAATGGCTATTGCATCGCAACTAAATGACGAAGATAAACATCATATTGCTGTTATCGGTGATGCTTCTATTGCTAGCGGAATGGCTTTTGAAGGGTTGAATCATGCAGGTGTTACTGATGCAAATCTACTAGTTATTTTAAATGACAATGCTATTGGTATTGATCCAAGTGTAGGAGCATTGAAACAGTATTTGACCAATGTTAAAAAAGGAAAAGAAAAGCAAGATAACATCTTTGAAGCGCTTAATTTTGATTATTCAGGTCCAATTGATGGTCATGATTTATCTGCTCTAATTTCAGAATTAAAACGATTAAAGACGGTTAAAGGACCTAAATTCTTACACGTAATTACTACTAAGGGAAAAGGTTTAAAACAAGCTGAAGCTGACCAGGTTAAATATCACGCTCCTGGAAAATTTGATTCGGTTACAGGTGATATAATCCCAAAGAATGTTAGCGATCAAGCGCCTAAATTTCAAGATGTTTTTGGAGTAACTCTTGTTGAATTAGCTAAGAAAAATAAACGTATCGTTGGTATTACACCAGCAATGCCTACAGGTAGTTCTTTAAAGTTTATGATGGAGCAAATTCCAGAGCGTGCTTTTGATGTAGGTATTGCAGAGCAACATGCTGTAACTTTAGCTGCAGGAATGGCGACACAAGGATTAATCCCATTTTGTAATATTTATTCTACTTTTTTACAGCGCGCTTATGATCAAGTTATTCATGATGTCGCATTACAAAATCTTCCTGTTATTTTTTGTTTGGATCGTGCTGGATTAGTTGGCGAAGATGGTGCAACACATCATGGCGTTTTTGATTTGGCTTATTTAAGATGTGTTCCGAATTTGATCATTTTTGCACCTAGAAATGAAATTGAACTGCGAAATATCATGTTCACAGCTCAGCTAAATCTCAACAAGCCTATTGCCATACGTTACCCAAGAGGTAGAGGACATATTTTAGACTGGAAACAACCGTTTTCAAAAATCGAGATTGGAAAAGGGGTTCAGTTACAAAAAGGACATGCTTTAGCGGTTTTAACTGTTGGTACTGTAGCCAATGATATTACAGAAGCTATTTCTGAATTGAATCATTCGGAAGCTATTTCACATTACGATATGCGATTCATAAAACCATTGGATCTAGCTTTGTTGCATGAAATATTCAAAACGCATTCATATATTGTTACTCTTGAAGATGGCGTACAAATTGGAGGTTTCGGAACTGCGATATTAGAGTTTGCTTCTAAGTACAATTATTTAAGTACCATTGAAACTTTGGGAATATCTGATGTATTTATTGAGCATGGCTCAAAAACCGAATTGCAAGAATCCTTAAAATTGGATGTGTTAAGTATAAGTGAAAAAATAAGAGCTATTCTTCGTTCTCTAGATCAGTAGTAGCCATATCAGGCTGTTCATCAGCTTCATAGACTTCAACAGTATTTTGATATTCAGGTGTTTTACTGTTGGTGATATCATCTATCATTAGCAAGAAAGCTAGAGTCACAAAAAAGATAACTAGTGCACCTAAGATATTTTTCTTCATTACGGTAGGCTTTTAGATTATGGTTATAACAAATATACTTAAATAGCGATTAAACACAAATTTAATCGATGAAATGCATTAAATAAAAAAGAGTTGTTGGAGTTTCCTTATCTTTCTTCGTTCACAAAAGTGATGTTTATTTGATGAAGTTTTCTTTAATTTAAGAAAAATTATTAACACTAATATTAACAAGTTTAGTGTTAAAACTATAATTTTTTATAGTTTTTATTTTTTACAAGAGGTTTCCTTTAAACTTGTTATATGTTAAAATGGCATTCTTGTCAGATAACTTAGAGACATAAAAACAACTAGCTAATAAGTTCTCATATAACGTATTCTTGTTTATATCTAAACTTTTAGGTAAAACTTTCAATACTAATCGGTCAAAATTTGATAATTCACCTAGAAAGTTATTTGAAATAGATGCTGTAAAGATGTTTAGTAGTTCGTTAATCACTTTGAAACCAGCAATTTCTTTATCAATCACATCTTTTGATTGGTAGATATTCTCAATGCTTAATTTTATGATGTCTTTTATTTGAGCCTCATATTTGCTATTATCTAAAAGCGCTTTTGAAAATGAACCTTCTAAAATATCAGCTTCATGCGTCATAAATAGTTCTACAGCTTCATTGATTAACGTATTTATGGCTAAAGCCCTTAAATAACTTACTCTATCTTGAGTATTAGATAGTAAATTGTATTTATTTATATCTATTGTATCTCTCACTAAATTTATTAAATATTCAAGCGCATATTCTTCTTGAATAAGTCCAAGATTTATACCGTCTTCAAAATCAATAATCGTGTAACAGATGTCATCAGCAGCTTCAACAAGATAAGCCAAAGGATGTCTGCAAAAACTTAAATCTTTAATATTTCCGCGTTTTATTAGCCCTAATTCTTTGGCAATATCAATAAACACTTCTTTTTCGCTCTGAAAGAAGCCATATTTTTTATCTGCAATGTGAGTTGTAGGTTTTTTTGGCAAGGATTCTTTTGGATACTTCATGAATGCTCCAAGAGTAGCATAGCTAAGTCGTAGTCCTCCTTCTCTACCATGTCTACTTTCCGTTAGAATTTTAAACCCATTAGCGTTACCTTCAAAATCACAAAGGTCTTGATACTGTTTATCAGTTAATTGGCTTTTGAATTGTTTGCCATTTCCTGTTTTAAAAAACTCTCCAATAGCTTTTTCACCACTATGTCCAAAAGGCGGATTTCCAATGTCATGAGCCAAAGCTGCTGCTGCAACAATGGTTCCAAAATCATTAGCACGATAACCTAATGTGTCTTTTAGATGTGGGTATTTTTCTAATAATTTTTGACCAACTTTTCGTCCTAGAGATCTACCAACAACACTCACTTCTAAGCTATGAGTAAGACGTGTATGAACAAAATCTGTTTCAGATAAAGGAATCACTTGAGTCTTATCTTGTAGGCTTCTAAATTCTGAAGAAAAAATAACTCTATCGTAGTCTACTTCAAACCCTAAACGGGTTTCATCCTGTTCTTTTCGTAGTCTTTTATGCGTGTCTCCAAAGCGTTTTAACGATAGTAATTGTTCCCAAATCATAGTAAAAGTTTAAGCCTGTGCAAGATAGCATTTCAATGTTAAATTATTGTTTCTATATCACAAAAAAATACCGAACAGGTAACATTGAGATAACTTTTTTATCACTTAGGTTTAACTTCATATTAACCTTGACTTTACACTATGAGGGTTTCTTTGCAGCAATAAATTTAATCAACTAATGAGAACACTCACATTATTAATTATATTGTTTTTTACATCTTTCGTTTATAGCCAAGGAACTGGGTCTATAGTAGGAAAATTAATTGATAAAGAATACAATAACGAACCTTTAGCTTTTGGTAATATATTAATTAAAGGCACTACAATGGGGACGACCTCTGATATTGATGGGTTATATGGTTTTGATGAGCTTGCTCCAGGGAGCTACGTTTTAGTATATAGCTTTGTAGGTTATGAAACTCAAGAAATTTCGGTAGAAGTTGTAGCAGGAAAGGTTACAGAAGTAAATGTTACTATGGGAGCTAGTGCTGCTTCACTTGATGAAGTAGTCATTACAACTACCACTCGAAAAGAAAGTGAAGCTGCCTTATTATTAGATCAAAAGAAGGCTGTTGAGATAAAACAGAGTATTGGTGCTGAAGAATTATCAAGAAAAGGTGTTGGAGACGCAGGTGAAGCTGTATCTAAAATATCAGGTATTTCTAAACAGAGTGGATCAAGTAATGTGTATGTAAGAGGTTTAGGAGATAGGTATCAAAATACGACGATGAATAATCTATCACTTCCTTCTACAGATGTTAACAAGAAGAATATTGACTTAGATTTATTTTCAACAGATATTATTGAAAACATTTCTGTTAGCAAAGCATATACCCCTTCATTTTATGGTGATTTTGCTGCTGGAAATGTAAATATAAACTCTAAAGAATATACAGGAGATGGCTTTTTTAATATTAGTTTAGGTTCTGGTGTTAATATTAATGCTATTGGTGAAGATTTTGTTAGAAGTGAAGGGCCAAGTTTTTTTGGATTTTACAACAGGTATGACAACAATCCTTTTGCTGTAGTCTTATCTCATGGTGTCGATCCGCAAGAGTTTGACGGCCAGATTAATTTTAATGGAGCTGTTGAAGGAGGTTACTCTTACAGTTTTGATGAAGATACACGATTAAGTCTTTTTGCAACAGCGAGTTTTTCTAATGGCTCTCAATACAGAGAAGGCGTTGCTAGAGATTTTACGAATGTCTTAAAAGTAGATTTCCCTAACGTTGAAGAATATCAATATTCTACAACAACAACAGCATTATTGAACGCTATTTTTAAAATAGATAATTATAATAAGATCACCTATAGCTCTTTGTTCATTAATAGCTCAAGTGATGAGGTTGGCTATTATGGTACACAAGGGGAAGGATTCAATAGAGATGGTATTGCTAGTGTAGATCCAAGAGATATTGGTTTCTATACAATGAACGTGCAATTCAACCAAGATCGCGTACATGTAAATCAATTTTTAGGAAATCATAGATCAACAAATGAAAAATGGGAACTAGATTGGGGAATTGGTTACAATAAAGTATTCTCAGATGAGCCAGATAGAAAGCGTATCAGTTTAGAAAACTATCAGTTTGCTTTAGATAGTGATCCAAATACAAATCCAGTTTTTTATACCAATATTCCTTTTGATAACCAGCGTTTTTTCCAAAACATTGAAGACGATGAGTATAATAGCTTTATTAATCTAGAGCATACGCTTACAGAAAAGGTAAAAATCAATTTTGGCTATAACGGTAGAACAAAAGAAAGAAGCTTTTCTAGTATCAGATATGGTTATGATATTGTAAATAGAGACGCTACACCTATTTTAGATGTAAATAACTTCAATACGATTTTTGATGTAAGTAACCTTAATATTCCTGATGGATCAGGTTTGTACAACTTGTCTGTTTTAAATCCAATCAATAACGCTATTGGAAACACAAATAGACCTGGCTTACCTGAAAATATCTATAACGGACAGTTAAATATTCATGCAGGTTATATTAATGCAGAAATCACATTAGGAGAGAAGTGGTTAATTGTTCCAGGGCTTAGACTAGAATCTTTCCAACAAGATATAACCTATGATGTAATTAACATTAGACAAGATGACCCAGGATTCAGAGATGTTTATGAAAATTTATTCTTACCAAGTTTGAACATTAAATATGCCTTGACTGAAGATTCTAACTTGAGATTGGCATTAAGTAAAACTGCATCTTTGCCTGAATTTAAAGAAGTTGCACCATTTGTTTATGAAGATGTAACTGTGCGATATGGTGGTAACCCAGATCTATTAGGTGGCGCAGATGGTAATGGTCCAACCTATTCTGAAATCTACAATTTAGACCTAAAATACGAATGGTTTTTAGAGCAAGGAGAAGTTGTGTCCTTAGGTGCTTTTGCAAAACGTATTAACGATCCTATCAATAGAGTTGTTGCTGCTGACGCAACAGGTACTCAACGTTATTTTAGAACTGGAGAAAAAGCAGATGTATATGGTTTAGAATTAGAATTACGCAAAAATATAACTGTTGATGAAGACGGAAAGCCAATTTTAGGTTTTGGGTTCAATGGATCATATACGTTTACAGAGCAAGATCTAGAAGATATTTCAGGCACGTTTGGTACTGCATTTGATAGAGAGACCGAAGAATTAGAAGGCGCTTCAAAATGGGTGTTTAATACAGATGTATCTTACAGTCCTACCATTAAAAATTATAAGCCTACAGCGACTTTGGTTGCTTCTTATTTTTCAGATAGAATTTACTCTATTGGTTCGGGTAGTTTAGGAAACATAGTTGAGAAAGGCGTTCCAACGTTAGATTTCGTTTGGAAGAGTCCTATCACTGAAAACTTAGACCTTAGTTTTTCTGCAAGAAATTTATTAGACCCAGACATTTCATTGGTAAGAGAAGGAACAGGTAGTGGCGATATTACAATAAGTGAATATAAAATAGGAATCAACCTAGGGATGTCACTCAAATACAAATTTTAATCTTAAAATAAATATATAATTACAGAACTTAATACTTAAATTTTAAAACGATGAAAACCAATTTATTTTACTTACTTGCTTTTGCTTTTATCTTTATGGGTTGCGAAAGCGATGATACATCAGACATTATTATCAATGACAATAGTGTAACAAACAATGGAGGTAGTACAACAAATCCAGGCGCTATTCCATTAGCAGGAGTTTATACTGCTGATTTAAATTTATTGTCTAGTGAAGAATATGTAATAACAGGGCCAGTTTTAATGGCAGCAGGAACTTCACTTAATGTTCCAGCGGGAATGATTATTAAAGCGGAACCAGTAGGAGTAAACGCATATATAGCGATTTTGCCAGGGGCTAAAATTCAAGCAATTGGAACATCATCAAACCCTATTGTTTTTACTTCTAATGCAAATAATCCATCTTCAGGAGATTGGGGAGGAATTGTAATGTGTGGTTATGCGCCAATAAATTCAACAGCAAATGGTTCTAATGATACCGCAACTACAGAAGTAGGCGGTTTGTCTTATGGCGGTAATGTAGCTGATGATGATTCGGGTACTTTAAGATATGTAAGAGTTGAGTATGCTGGTGGTGCAATTGATGGTAATGCAGAATTAAATGGTGTGTCCTTATATGCAATTGGAAGTCAAACAGAAATTGATTTTGTACAAGTGTATAAAGGGTCTGATGACGGATTTGAATTTTTCGGTGGAACAGTAAATGCAAGTCATATTGTAGTAACTGATGCTGAAGATGATTCTATCGACTGGACTGAAGGTTACACAGGATCGTTAACAGATGTTTATGTAGTACAAAATTCTGGAACAGACCACGATAGTGGTTTCGAGTGTGACGGATTTAATACTGACTTTTCTAACGAAGGTGGTTATTTCTCTATGCCAACCGTAACTAATGTAACTGTTATTGGCGATGGTGATTCTGGTCGTGCGCTTCGATTAAGAGCGGGTACTAGAGGTATTTTTTCTAATGTAGTTATTGATAATTTTGGAAGAGGTGTTGTTATTGAAGATGACGAACCAGGAAGCGCAACGAGTCAAGGTGTTGTTGATGGAAACCTATCATTAACAGATGTTTCTTTCTCTGCCTCAGTTGGTACGCCTTATACTGGTAATGGTTTAGAAAATGCAATTACAGAAGGTGATGTGATACTTGGTGATGCTGCCAATGCTACAGGAACAGATTTTGCAACTTGGGGAGCAGGTTGGACAAACAATCAATAATTTCTAGAAACATATAATAAAAAAAGCATCCAACATTGGATGCTTTTTTTATTATATAAATTAAGAGTAATTTAATTACTCGAAGCTAAACTTTCAGTGCTTGTCCATTGATTAACACTAGCAATCTCATTATTACTGTAATCAACTTCAGTTAAAGAGTTTCCATTCCAGTAAAACCACTTACCTACTTTTTTGCCATTATTATATTTAGCAGAAACAATTTTAGTTCCTTGCTCACTAAAACTCAACCATTCACCATGTAATTTGCCATCTTTGGTATAACTGCCGGTTTGACTTACTTCTCCATTATCGTGGTAGTAAACAACATCGATTAAATCTGTGGCTTTATTTAATTCTAAGCTTCTTTCATTTTGAGCAAAAGAAACTGCTGTGATTAACATTATTGCTAGGATACATATATTTTTCATCTCGAATCTGGGATTTTGATTAATAATTACATAACAAATATATATAA
Organism: uncultured Psychroserpens sp.; assembly: GCF_947503375.1. Lineage (GTDB taxonomy): Bacteria > Bacteroidota > Bacteroidia > Flavobacteriales > Flavobacteriaceae > Psychroserpens. The sequence goes on along the minus strand of NZ_CANNDQ010000001.1, from coordinate 122,020 downwards.
AAGTTTACAATATTCAAACATTTACATAACATTAAATTAACATTGAATTTGTAAACAATTGTTATTCAGTGACATAAATATGTATTAGAATTAAGAAATGGGTTAACATTGCTAATAAAAATGATAGCTCAACCACCTTAAAATTCATAAAATAAGTACAAAGTTCATATAGAACATAACATTTAGATAACATTGCGCTCAATTTAAAATATGAAATTTGTTATCGTTAATTTTTTTAATTCTATATGGAAAATCTATACATCTACATGCTTGTCGCTCTTGCATTTTTAGCAATTGCAGACCTTGTAGTTGGAGTAAGTAATGATGCGGTAAATTTTTTGAACTCAGCTATAGGTTCTAAGGCAGTTTCATTCAAAACTATTATAATTGTTGCTAGTTTAGGTGTTGCCTTAGGCGCTATGTCTTCTAGTGGTATGATGGAAGTCGCTCGAAAGGGTATTTTTAATCCGGGTGAATTTGTATTTGATGAAATTATGATCATTTTCATGGCTGTAATGATTACTGATATTCTGTTGCTTGATTTTTTCAATACTTTAGGGCTACCTACTTCTACAACTGTTTCAATAGTTTTTGAATTACTTGGCGCTTCTGTTTGTGTTGCAGCACTAAAGATTTATTCAAGCGAATCACAAAGTATTTTAGATCTTGGAAAGTATATAAACAATGAAAAAGCCATAGAGATTATACTTGGTATACTGCTTTCTGTGGTGATTGCCTTTACTGTAGGTGCTATAATTCAGTTCTTTTCTAGATTGCTTTTAAGTTTTCGTTTTGAAAGTAAACCAGCTTGGTTTGGTGCTGTTTTTAGTGGAGTTGCAGTAACTTCTATTTTATATTTTATATTGATCAAAGGGATAAAGAATGCTACATTTATGAGTGGTGATTTTAAAGCTCTAATTGCTAACAACCCACTAGAACTTATAGCAATTAGTTTTATCATATTTACAGTTATCTCATACATTGTTATCAATTTCACAAAGCATAATATCTACACAATCATTATCATTATTGGTACATTTGCGCTTGCTGTAGCCTTTGCTGGTAATGATCTGGTTAACTTTATTGGCGTGCCAATTGCTGCTTATAATGCCTTTACTGATTGGGCTGCTAGTGGTGAATTAGCTTCACAGTATAGTATGAAGCGTTTATCTGAAGCTGTACAGACACAACCCTATTTACTGTTAGTTGCAGGATTAATTATGGTATTGACCTTGTGGTTTTCAAGTAAAGCTAAAGCGGTTGTAAAGACATCTGTAGATTTATCTAGGCAAGATAATGTGAAAGAACGCTTTGAGCCTAACTTTTTATCCAGAGGAATAGTTAGAATAAGCATGTTGGCCTCAGAAGGGTTTAATCAAATGTTACCAAAGTCATCAAAAGCCTATATTGAAAAACAATTTCAAGAACCAGAACCTAATTTAGCAATTACCAAAACAGAAGACCTACCAGCTTTTGATTTGGTTCGAGCTGCTGTAAATTTGATGGTAGCTAGTGTATTGATTTCTATTGCAACATCAATGAAGTTACCTCTGTCTACGACTTATGTTACGTTTATGGTAGCTATGGGAACTTCTCTAGCAGATAGAGCTTGGGGAAGTGAAAGTGCTGTGTACCGAGTTGCTGGTGTTTTAAATGTTATTGGTGGTTGGTTTTTCACTGCCTTAAGTGCCTTTGTAGCTGCAGCTATTATGGCTTTAATTTTATACTATGGAAGAGGTTATGCGCTTACAGGACTTTTAGTTTTAGCAATGGTATTACTGATTAAGAACTACCTGAGCCATCGTAAAAAATCGAAGGTTCAGAAAGAAGCAGACAGCTTACAGAAGGCAGAGAGTAGTTCAATACAAGGTGTTATTTTAGAAAGTGCTAGTAATATTTCTAATGTAATAAAGCGAGGAAATAAAATTTATACTAGTGCTATCAATGGATTGGCTACACAGAATTTGAAACTGCTTAAAAAGAATAAAAAGAATATAGAAAAGTTGTCTACTGAAATAGATGATCTGCGAGATAATATCTTTTATTTCATAAAGAACCTTGAAGAACCAAGTGTTTCAGCAAGTAATTTTTACATTAATATTCTTGGCTACCTTCAAGATATGACACAGTCACTAGACTATATATCTAATGTGAGTTATAAGCATATCAATAATAACCATAAGAAGTTGAAATTCAGTCAAATTAAAGAGTTAAAAGAAATCGATGAGGTCATGGAAACGATGTTCAATGATACAAAAACAGCTTTTGATGCGAACTCTTTTCAAGACATAGGACTTGTTTTAAACGACAAGAAAAAAGTGCTTCAAATGGTAACTGAAAAAATACAAAAACAGGTTGAGCGCACCAGAACGGAAGAATCTAGCCCAAAGAATACAACATTATATTTCAGTTTATTGTTAGAGACCAAAGATTTGTTAACAGCGACGATGAATCTTCTAGAAGAGTATCATAGTGCTCACGACAGCAATGTTGAGCCAGCAACTATTCCTGATGTAACCCAAACAGATATAAAGGAAGAGGAGTAGTGCGTTATTTGTTTTTGTATCTTCACGCTAAAACACAGACATGTACAAACATCTTTTTTTAATCCTTTTAATTTCAGCGGCTTTAAATTATTCAGCAGCTCAAACCATAACAGGTTCTGAATTGTTAGAAAAAGTGATTGCTTATCACGATCCAAATCAAAAATGGGATACATTCAATGGAGAGTTTTATGTTACTATGCAAACACCCAATGATACCAAACGGGTAAGTCATATCCAAATCAATCTTCTGAGTGAGTATTTTAGTGTAGAAGCAGTAAAAGATACTGTTACTACTCAATACATCTTAGATAAAAGCCATTGTACAATTGCATTGAACGGTAAGACAGATTTGAGTAAAGCTGAGTTGTTTTCAAATAACCTAAGTTGTGATCGTGCTAACTTATATAAAAACTATTATACATACCTCTATGGATTACCAATGAAACTCAATGATAAAGGCACTATTATACATGATAAAGTAGAGCGTAAGTCTTTTAAAGGCAAAGTGTATCTAGTGTTAAAAGCTACTTATGATGAGACCGTTGGTAGTGATGTATGGTACTTTTATTTTGACCCAAAAACGTTTGCTCTTGAAGTCTACCAATTTTTTAAAACAGATGAAAAAGGTAAGGTTAAACACGATAGTGGAGAGTATATTTTACTTTCAGAAGTTGAAGTTATCAACGGTATAAAAATGCCAAAAATAAGAGCTTGGTATTATAATAAGGATAATGCTTATTTAGGTACAGATACATTAAGGCAATAAAAAAAAGCACCTCAATATTGAGGTGCTTTTTTAATATAACACTTATGATGGTTATGAACCACACATTAAACAGTCGTCGCCTTCGGCTTCTTTAGCTTGAGCAATTAAAGCCTTCATTTCTTCAGCAGTCATTGGTTCTACTTCGGTTGTTTGTTGTGCAAATTTAGCAGCAGTTTTAGCTGCTTTTTGTTGTTGCTTTTCTATTACAGCTGTGTCATCTACTTCAACAACTTCAGCAACAGGTTCTTCTTTTTTCTTGGTATCAAGCGTAAACTTAATGGCATCTACTGCACTCTTAGTTCTTAGGTAATACATACCAGTTTTTAAGCCACTTTTCCAGGCATAGAAATGCATAGATGTTAATTTAGCCATCGTAGCACCTTCCATAAATAGGTTAAGTGATTGTGATTGGTCAATAAAGTAACCTCTTTGGCGAGACATGTCTATGATATCTTTCATGCTCAATTCCCAAACGGTTTTATACAGTTCTTTAATGTCTTGAGGTATGATGTCGATATTCTGGATAGAGCCATTAGCTCTCATGATATCTTGTTTCAAGTTTTCGTTCCAAAGACCTAATTCTACAAGGTCTTCTAATAAATGCTTGTTTACAACAATAAATTCTCCAGATAGCACACGACGTGTATAGATGTTTGAGGTATAAGGCTCAAAGCATTCGTTATTACCTAAAATTTGAGAAGTAGATGCTGTAGGCATAGGCGCAACTAATAATGAGTTACGAACACCGTGTTTTTTTACATCTTTTCTCAATTTAGCCCAATCCCAACGACCACTTAATTCTTCATCTTTAATGCCCCAAAGGTTATGTTGGAATTCACCTTGACTTATTGGTGAGCCTTCGTATGTTTCATAGGCACCATCAGCTTTTGCTTCTTCCATACTTGCTGTTACTGCAGCAAAATATAAGGTTTCAAAAATCTCCTGATTCAATTGTTTTGCCTCATCACTTGTAAATGGCAAACGCAAGTTGATGAACGTATCTGCTAATCCTTGAACACCTAATCCTACTGGTCTATGACGGAAATTAGAATTTTGTGCTTCAATAACCGGATAGTAATTTCTGTCAATTACACGGTTTAAGTTTTTCGTCACACGTTTTGTGATCTTAAACAATTCTTTATGATCAAACGTACCATTTTTAACAAACATTGGTAAAGCAATTGATGCTAAATTACAAACCGCAACTTCATCAGGAGAGGTGTACTCTAAGATTTCAGTACATAAGTTTGATGAACGAATAGTTCCTAAGTTCTTCTGATTAGATTTACGATTGGCAGCATCTTTATATAGCATGTATGGTGTACCAGTTTCAATTTGAGATTCTAATATTTTTTCCCAAAGTTCGCGTGCTTTAATGGTTTTACGACCCTTGCCTTCTGCTTCGTATTTGGTGTATAACGCTTCAAACTCTTCACTATGAGATTCAGGTAAACCAGGACATTCGTTTGGGCACATGAGTGTCCATTGCCCATCTTCTTGAACACGTTTCATGAATAAATCTGAAATCCACATTGCATAAAATAAATCACGAGCACGCATTTCTTCTTTACCATGGTTCTTTTTTAAGTCTAAGAAATCAAAAATGTCGGCATGCCAAGTTTCAAGATACATGGCAAAACTTCCCTTACGTTTCCCACCACCTTGGTCTACATAACGCGCTGTGTCGTTGAACACTTTCAGCATTGGTACAATTCCGTTAGATGTTCCGTTTGTTCCAGCAATATAACTTCCTGTGGCTCTAATATTGTGCATTGCTAAACCTATTCCTCCAGCAGATTGAGAAATCTTAGCTGTTTGTTTTAATGTATCGTAGATGCCGTCTATACTGTCTTCCTTCATTGTTAAAAGAAAGCAAGATGACATTTGTGGTTTTGGTGTACCTGCATTAAAAAGCGTTGGTGTAGCGTGTGTAAAATACTTCTTAGACATTAACTCATAAGTTTCGATAGCTGCGTCCAAATCGTTTAAATGGATACCAACAGAAACTCTCATAAGCATGTGTTGCGGACGTTCAGCAATTTCGCCATTTAGTTTCAAAAGGTACGAGCGTTCTAAGGTTTTGAAACCGAAGTAGTCGTAACCAAAATCTCTATTATAGATAATTGTAGAGTCTAATTTCTCTTTATTATCCATGATAACTTTATAGACTTCATCAGACAATAAAGGCGCTTTTTTACCTGTTCTGGGATTAACATAAGTGTACAGGTCGTGCATTACCTCGCTAAAGGTTTTTTTGGTATTCTTATGTAAGTTTGAGACAGAAATACGAGCAGCTAAACGTGCGTAATCTGGGTGAGCAGTAGTCATAGTTGCAGCAATCTCGGCGGCTAGATTATCAAGTTCGCTGGTAGTTACACCATCGTACAAGCCTTCTATAACTCGCATGGCAACTTTTACAGGGTCTACTAATTCATTTAAGCCATAACATAGTTTTCTTACTCTGGAAGTAATCTTGTCAAACATCATTGGCTCTTTTCTTCCATCTCTTTTTAATACATACATAGTTTACACATTTTTTAGTTTCTGAAGTACACCGCTCCAGAAAGGGATTATTAGTTAGCCTAAATTTTAGCTAGGATACTAAAATCTAGAAAGTTGGTTTTTGATTTTAAGCTGAGTATTTTATCTCCTGATGTTGCTTCAGGATACTTGGTACTTAAAATCTTTTAGGATTAATTATAGTTTAAAAATCAGCGTCAAAACTGAATTTATCTTTTTCTTCTTCTTTGTTAAGCACACCTGCTTTTTGATATTCTGAAACACGTTTTTCAAAGAAATTTGTTTTCCCTTGTAATGAAATCATGTCCATGAAATCAAACGGATTGGCAGTATTATATTCTTTATCACAACCTAATTCACTTAATAGTCGATCTGTTACAAACTCTAAATATTGAGACATTAATTTTGCATTCATTCCAATTAAGCTAATTGGTAATGATTCTGTAATAAACTCACGTTCTATATCTAATGCATCTATAAGAATTTCTCTTATACGTTCTTTAGGAACTTTGTTGATCAAATGTTTTTGATGTAAGTGCACAGCAAAGTCACAATGTACACCTTCGTCTCTAGAGATTAATTCGTTGGAGAATGTCAATCCAGGCATTAAACCTCTTTTCTTTAACCAAAAGATAGAACAAAATGCTCCTGAAAAGAAAATACCTTCAACAGCGGCAAACGCGATTAATCGCTCTGCAAAACTTGGAGATTCTATCCATTTTAATGCCCAATCTGCTTTTTTCTTAATCGCTGGAAAATTTTCAATAGCTTGGAAAAGAATGTTTTTTTCCTTCTCATCTTTAACATAGGTATCAATTAATAATGAATATGTTTCACTATGAATGTTTTCCATCATAATTTGAAAACCGTAGAAAAATTTCGCTTCACTGTACTGTACTTCATTAACAAAATTTTCTGCTAAATTTTCATTCACAATACCATCACTTGCAGCGAAGAATGCCAAAATATGTTTTATGAAATAGCGTTCGTCGTCATTTAATTTTGTAGCCCAATCTGTAAGATCTTGGTGTAAGTCTATTTCTTCTGCAGTCCAAAAAGAGGCTTCTGATTTCTTATACCATTCCCAGATATCGTGATGTTTAATGGGGAAAATTACAAATCTATCTTTGTTTTCTTGCAATATTGGTTCTACAGTTTGTGACATATTAATTGTTTTTTTAATTAAAAAAATTAGAGAAAATTTTAGTGTGATTTAGGACTAGCAAAGATTTAAAAATGTCTGAGATATTTCGCGATTTTTCTCGAAAGCTTTTCAACAAGTTTTTAACAATTAGAGAATTAGCAAAAAAACTAAAGAATTGTTAAAAATATTTTTAAACAATTGAAAATCAGTTATATATATATTTTCTGTTTAAACAGATTTCGTAAGTATTATCTTGTTAAATAAGCGTTTAATATAGGGTTTTGCTAAGGAAGACATGTCCCAAATATGAAGTTGTATTTAAACAAAAAAAAGAGAGCGTCAACAGCTCTCTTTTCCCCCTAATAATTAACTAAAACTATAGACTAAGCTAATAGTATTAAAAAATGAAAATCTAAGTAAGATAAAAAGCCAAGGCTAACCTTGACTTTTTGATTAATAGCATTTAATCAAATAGTGAATCCCCACGATCACTCTATTTTTATGTCTATTAAAATTAATTTTCTCCTTAATTTCTATTCAAAGATGAATAAATTTAACAAAGGAATAATTTGAATATGTATGGTTGGTATGAAAAATTGTATAACTGGTATAACTAAATTTATAGCAACCTATAACACCCTATTTCAAACATTACATACACAAAAGAATGCTAACTATACATATTATAAATAACATGTTGCATAAAGTCATATATTTGATATTATGATAAAAGCAGTAATTGTTGATGATGAGCCAAAGGCAATTCAAAGTCTGTCTTGGGAGCTTTCCAACTTTAGTAACGATATTGAGGTTGTTGAGACCTTCTCTAATCCTGAGGAGGCTATATTATACCTTAATTCTAATACACCAGATTGCTTGTTTTTAGACATTCAAATGCCTACCATGGATGGGTTCCAGTTCCTTGAAAGGTTATCGAAAAAGGAGTTTGCGGTTGTTATCACTACAGCTTATGATGAGTATGCAATAAAAGCATTAAAGCATGAAGCTATAGATTATTTATTAAAACCAATAGATTCTGATGACCTCGATGCAACCATTCAAAAAATTAAAAAGCATAGTTTTAGAATGCTTAATGTTTCTAAAATTGAAGAGGTACTTACAAACTTCAATGGTAAATTTGACAAACAGAGAATTACAATCAATAGTGATGGGAAACTCATTTTCTTAAATATAGACGATATTTTATATGTTGAATCAGATGGGAACTATAGTACTATAATTTTGCAAGATGCTCCCAAAATTGTGATTACTAAAAAATTAAAAGAGGTAGACGAAATTTTGCCTAAGCATTATTTTTTTAGAATTCATAATTCATATATAGTTAATCTTAATAAGATCAAAGAATTTATAAAAAGTGAAGGGTATGTTGTGATGCAATCTAACCATAAAATCCCAGTTGCTAGACAACGTAAATCAGACTTTTTAGAGAAGTTGTAGCAATGCATACGAATATAAAAATAAAATTCCTATTGAAATTCAAATTAAGCAGCTTAGCACTTTTGACTGTATTGAGTTTTGTGAGTTTAAACCTTCATGCTCATAAAGAGCAAGCTACTGACTTTGACATGCTTTTATCTGAGATTGTAAGATCTAAACCCAAAATTTATAAAGCACTAGATACAACATTTTCGAACTTTATAAACGATAGTATACGTATGAAAATGTTAGCTCAAAAATCTAGTGCAATCAACTATGCTGAAGGCGAGAGCTTCGCTTTAAATGCCTTAGGAGTTATTTATAGAAATATCTCTTTGTACGAAAATGCCATTGAAATGCATAAAAAAGCTAACGAATTAGCAGTTGAGGCTAGTAATGTTGAGTTAAGAATCGTAAGTCTTAATAATATAGGAGTTGCTTACAGAAGAATGGATTTGGTAAAACCAGCGCTAGATTACCATACCAAAGCACTTGACATTGCCAGTTCAATTGATAAGCCATCTAATGAGATAAAATATAATATTGCTGTATCTCAAAATAGCATGGGAAATATTTATTTGGTTCTAGAACAGTATGAACTCGCTATGCGACAATTTGAAAAATCGTTAGTAATAGAGAAAGAAGAAGGAAATAGGTTAGGATTAGCGATTAACTATCAGAATATTGGTTTTGCATTTGAAGCTCAAGGCGAATTAGAGAATGCGCTACGCAATTACAAGAGGTCTTTAGATTTCAATAATCAAATTGATTCTAATATAGGACGTGTAATATGTTATAATAGTATTGGTAAGGTATACATCAAACAAAAAAAGTATGACGATGCGAAGACTATTATAGAAGAAGCTTTAGAAAAAGCACTACAAATAGGAGATCAGTTTTATATTGCTTCATCATACATTAATTTAGGTTGGGTGCAAAAGTGTTTAGGTACAAATGAAATATCAGAAACAAATTTAAAGAAAGGATTAGAGATCGCTCAAAATTATAGCCTTAAATCTTCAATAGTTGAAGCCAATAAACTTTTATCAGAGTTGTATGAAATCACAAACAAACCATTGCAAGCACTCAACACATATAAAGCTGCTATAGCCTTAGAGAAAACCATATCAAATGATCGTAATCTGAGGTATGTGAATGATGTGATTATACAGTATGAAAACGAAGCAAAAAACAAACAAATCAAAGCGCTTGCAAGTGAGAACGAATTGGTTAAGTCAAGACTAGAACGCAATAAAAAACTATTTTGGTATTCTATGTTGGCTTTAGCAGTTATTGGTGCCATAATAGTAGCCTTATATAGAAATAGACAGTTGCAACAGGAAAAGCAGATTTTAACTTTAGAGCAAGATATGTTAAGAAGTCAAATGAATCCGCATTTTATCTTTAATTCACTCAACTCTATAAAGCTTTATATCATAAATAATGAAAAAGAGAATGCCGTTTATTACTTAAACAAATTTTCAAAACTCATTAGAAAGATTTTAGTAGCTTCAACTGAAAAAGAAATTTCACTTGAAGACGAATTAGAGACGATGAAGCTTTATATGAATATAGAAAATATACGATTTTCTAATGCCATACGATTTGAAGTCAATGTTGATGACACTATAAATACAGCGAGTATAAAAGTACCATCAATGATATTACAACCTTTTCTAGAGAATGCGCTTTGGCATGGGTTGTCTTCTAAAAAGGAAGATGATAAAAAAATCGTACTTGATGTTTATAAAACGAGTGACGATTATGTAACCATTTCTATAGAAGATAATGGGATAGGTAGAAAACTTTCTGCAAAAATCAATAAAGATAAATTGCTAAAGCGAAAATCTGTAGGTATAGATATTACAAAAGCACGATTAGCAAATTTTTCTAAAGGGTATGCAAATGACTATAAAATAACAATTGAAGATCTTTATAGTGAGAATAATGTTCCAAAAGGGACTAAGGTAATTGTAGATATTCCAATAAAATCAATAGCGTTACAATCTGCATAGTTATAGTTGTTTTAATCCTATGTTATTTTATTGGTATTTTTTAGCAACTTGCTCTAACTCACTATACCAATCTTCACCAAATTTTCGAATAAGCGCCTCTTTAACAAATTTATAGATAGGCACTTGTAATTCTTTGCCCAACGTACATGCATCATCACAAATCTCCCACTTATCATAATTAACAGCTGAAAATTCAGAATACTCTTTTACACGAATGGGATAGAGGTGACATGACACAGGTTTTTTCCAAGAAATTTCACCTTGATTGTATGCTTCTTCGATACCACATAATGCCGTTTTTTTATCATCAAAAATAACATAAGCACAATCTGCACCATTAATAAGTGGCGTTTCGAAATCGCCAAAAGGCGTAGTGATATGTGTGCCTTGAGCCTCAATAGCAGTAATGCCCTCTTTTCGTAAAAAAGGTTTGACCTTTGGGTAAATGGTTTTAAGGATTTCAGTTTCTTCTGCATCTAGAGGAGCACCAGCATCACCATCAATACAACAAGCACCTTTGCAAGCCGAAAGGTTACACACAAAATCTTTTTCAATGATATCTTCTGAAACAATGGTATTTCCTAATTGAAACATGCGATGAAACTAGCTTTAAAATTGATGATAAAAATAGATAAACTTTACCATTATTTAATGTTATAAATCTGCTTTAATGAACTACTTTTGCGGAAAATATTAAAACAATAGTTATGGAATTTAACTTCAAAGAGATATTTACAGCATTCATGGTGCTTTTTGCAGTTATAGATATTATTGGAAATATTCCAATAATAATCGATTTACGAAAAAAAGTAGGTCATATACAAAGCGAGAAAGCATCATTAATAGCAGGTGTTATAATGATCATGTTTCTGTTTTTAGGAAAAACTATTTTATCGCTTATTGGTGTTGGTGTAAACTCGTTTGCAGTAGCAGGAGCTTTCATTTTATTTTTTATTGCCTTAGAAATGATACTTGGAATTACACTATATAAACAAGATGAAGAAAGCGCTATGACGGCGTCTGTATTTCCACTTGCATTTCCTTTAATTGCAGGACCAGGCAGTTTAACAACATTGCTTTCATTGCGTGCAGAATTTAGAATTGAAAACATTATCATTGCTGTAATAATGAATGTTATCATTATCTTTATCGTATTAAAAACATCGGCTAGAATAGAGCGAATCATTGGGCAAAATGGGATTAACATTATCAGAAAGGTGTTTGGAGTAATTTTACTAGCAATTGCTGTAAAATTATTTGCTCATAATATCAAAGCCTTGTTCGAGCTTGCTTAAATAGATTGGAATGAAGATATTTACACTAATAGTTAGTATTATAGCTTTGGCTTTAATGGGTTATAATATGACTAAAATAAATTTAGACCACCCTTTTGAAGGTGAAAGTGTTATTGCTCTCATCACTATTCTAGCATCACTTTGTGCTATTGTTTTGTTACAAGTTTTGCGATTGTCTAAACGAGTAAATCAGAAACTAAAAAAACAATAGTTAATGTTTGATGTGTTGATCATCGGTGGAGGTGCTTCAGGAATGTCTTGCGCTTTGGTTCTAGGCTCTGCTAAACTTAAACCTTATGCTGAAAATAAACGCATAGGTATTATAATACATCAAAGAGTCTCACATTTACAAAATGCGTTGTTCAATAATGTTCTAGGACTATCACCAGGAACTACAGGTGCTTCAATTTTAGAAAGTGGCAAAAACCAGCTTAGTGATTTGTATCCTCATGTTGAGCAAATAGATAAAGAAAAAGTGCAATCTGTGATCAAGTCTCCTAATGGTTATAAAGTTACTACTAACAAAAACGAATACACGTCACTGGTAATTGTTATTGCAGTAGGTTATACCAATCTATTCAATATTAAAGGACTCGAATCTTATGTGGAAACGCATCCAAGAGCAGTAACCGAAAAAGAGCGTATTTGGTTAAAAAATACAGATCATTTGGTGGCAGATGGGCTTTACGTTGCTGGAACTTTAGCTGGTTGGCGAAGCCAATTTGCAATAGCATCAGGTAGTGGTGCACAAGTAGCAACAGACATCTTGACTTTGTGGAATGGAGGGAAACACACAAAGATTCACGATAAGATCTAAGCGAAACACTTAATCAATTATCGAACTCTACTTCTGAAGTACTCAACAAGATAACTTCTTCAATCATATTATCATATTTATTTATGATTTGTTCAGAAGCATTACTACCATACAATTGATTTGCCAATTCGGCTTTAATTAAGGCTTTCATTTGATCGTAATATGCAACAAAAGTAATGCGTGTTCTTTCCTTTAAGTTGAGGTAATCTTGAAACTTTACAACCACATCATCACTTACTATAAAATTATCAATAAAATCAGATACATTAACATTATCATAAATACTTCTGTCTTTGTCTAATTCTTCAAAAACAAAATTACTAATGTACCCTCTCCTTTTAATATAATTTAGTGTTTCATTTTGAGCACTAGTATCTAACGGAACAAAAATATCAGGAATGATACCACCACCACCATAAACAATTTTTCCATTTGGTGTGGTGAACTTTAATGAGTCTGCTATTTCAATAGACTCTTGGTTTTCAAACTCACCGCTTCTTAAGCGTTTATAGTAATCATTATAATAAGCATTGTTATTGCCATTACTATAAGGCCTTTGTATTGAGCGGCCTGTTGGTGTATAATATCTTGAAACGGTTAAGCGTACGGCACTACCATCTCCTAGTGCCATTTCTCGTTGCACTAAGCCTTTACCATAACTGCGTCTGCCTACAATAGTTCCTTTATCGTTGTCTTGTAAAGCACCAGCAACAATCTCACTAGCTGAAGCTGAATTTTCGTCAATTAGTATAAACACTTCACCTTCTTCAAAATCACCTCTTCTAGTAGCATAACTTTTTTCTATTTTACCGGATTTATTTTTTGTAAATAAAATAAGTTTGTCGTCTTCAAGAAATTCATCTGCAATTTGTTCAGCAATACCCAAGAAGCCTCCAGGATTGTCACGTAGGTCTAGTGCTAATTTTGTTGCGCCTTCATCTTGTAATTGATCTAATGCGTTTTTGAATTCTTTATATGTAGACTCGGCAAAGCGATTTATTTTTATATAGCCTAGATTTTCGGTAAGCATATAAGCAGCATCTACACTTTTAATTGGAATATCTGTTCGCTTAATGGTAAAGTCTAACAATTTATTTTCTCCTTTTCGAAATACCTTTAAATTGATTTTTGTGTTCTTTTCGCCCTTTAGCTTTTTGATGATGTCATCATTGCTCCATGTTCTTCCAAAAATTGAGTCTCCATTTGCAGTAATGATTCGGTCTCCACCTTTAATACCAGCTTTTTCACTTGGTCCGCCTTCAATAGCTCTGATAACTGTGATGGTATCATTATAAGTGTAAAAACTTACGCCAATACCTACAAAATCACCCTTCATGTTTTCAGTGACACGCTGTAATTCGCTTTTTGGTATATAGGTAGAGTGTGGATCTAGATTATCTAGAATCCCATTAACAGTAACATCTACGATGCTATCGGTGTTGATGTCATCTACATATTCGTAGTCTATATAGTCTATTAGTCTATTTAGCTTGTCTTTTTTGCTATTAGTTGTAAATAGTCGATCAGAAGTATCTGTAAAGTTTAGCTTTCCGCCAATAAATACACCAAGTGCTATTGCTAGGCCGAGAAGTAATGGAATGTATTTTTTTTGAAAGTTCATTTATGCTTTTAAATCTTCAATAAGTTCAAGTTCTATACCCGCTTTTTTAAGAAAGCGTAATCCAGAATCATCTTTATAGCCTTCATTATAAACCACACGTATAATACCAGCTTGATGAATTAATTTACTACATTCTTTGCAAGGCGATAAGGTAATATATAAGGTGGCTCCTTTACAAGACTGAGTTGATGCAGCTACTTTTAAAATAGCGTTGGCTTCAGCATGAAGCACATACCATTTGGTGTAACCCTCTTCATCTTCACAATAATTTTCAAACCCAGTTGGTGTTCCATTGTAGCCATCGGAGATGATCATTCTTTCTTTTACGATTAGCGCACCAACTTGTTTTCGTTTGCAATGTGATAATTTACCCCATTCCTTAGCAATTCTCAAATAGGCTTTATCGTATCGTAATTGTTTTTGTTTAGGCATTCTAGATTTTGTTTTTACATCTTCCAAGGAAAATTAAAACGAATATAAAGGCTAAGTATTTTAATTGCAATACCATTAATTCGTTTTCACATATTGTCTTTCAAATGTAAGAATTATTAAAAAAGATATAGATATGTATTTTTCTGCTTTACGTTAAAGTTTTACCAAAATAAATATTGCTTTCTTAATTTTTTAAGATAAAAGCTCACTTTTTATAAGCATGGGTAAAACAAAACCAACAACTATTGCAGAAATGACCATCACCCAATCACGTTTTGAAAATCGGAACAGGGTTTGGCATATAAAACTTATAAACAAGACGATAAAAGCTATTACTAGCTGACCTAATTCGATACCAATTGAAATTTCTATTGCTGATATTATTTCATTTTCTGTTGAAGAAACCATAGAGTTAAACTCATTAACAAATCCAAAGCCATGAATAAACCCGAATAATAAGGTTATCAAGTTCCAGATATTAATCTTGTTATTATACGTTTTTCTTCCTGCAGTGAAAATATTGAAAAATGCAATCATAAATATGATAAGAGGAATTAAAAAAGAAACCAATTTGATATTTACATTAACAATATTATTTATAGTAAGAATAAGAGCAACAGTATGGCCAATAGTGAATAGCGTAATAAGTATGAGTAAGCGTTTCCAATCGTTAAACAAAAAAGGAATGGCTATGACAATTAAAAATAAGATATGATCATAAGCATTGATATGTAAGGTGTGGTAAACACCATCTTGAAGGTTAGATAGAAAATGATCTATCATAATAATAGTATTTGGGTTCTTTCAAAGTTACATTTTATAATCGATGTACAAAATTATTAGGTTGTAAAACCTAAGTTCTTTGACTACAAATTATTTTTTGAATTTAGAATTTTCATCAAGATTATCTACAATCCAGTAAGAAATACAAAACATTTTAATTAATTTCGTATTAAGTAATATCTACAGAGTGTTAAATGAGGACAAATCCTAGATACTCTATGATGATTTTTATTTTTTAATTACAATTTTTTTATATCTTTAACACTTTAACTAATAAAATTAAGAACTAGAACGATGAAAAGACTATTTTCTATCTTAGCCATAGCAGGAATAATGGCTTTTGGTACTGTTAACGCGAACGCATATACAGTAAAAGCAACAACAACAGTTGCAACCACATTTCAAAATGTAGACGAAGAACCAGCTGAAGAAGCCTCTTTTACACAAGTAGTGAAAGATCGATTTATTGAAGGTGGGCCATTTTTTATGGGTATTGTACTGTTATGTTTAATCCTAGGATTAGCAATAGCTATTGAAAGAATTATTTATCTGAACTTAGCTACTACAAACACAAAAAAATTAACGCAAAATGTTGAAGATGCACTTCAGTCTGGAGGTATCGACGCAGCTAAGGAAGTTTGTAGAAATACAAAAGGTCCTGTTGCATCTATTTTTTACCAAGGTTTAGATAGAGCAAATGAAGATATTGATGCTGCAGAAAAAGCAGTAGTTGCATATGGTGGAGTTCAAATGGGGCAACTAGAAAAGAATGTATCATGGATTTCATTATTCATTGCATTAGCACCAATGCTTGGATTCATGGGAACAGTATTAGGTATGATTGAAGCCTTTGATAAGATTGAGGCTGCAGGTGATATGAACCCTTCTTTGGTAGCTGGAGGTATTAAAATAGCCTTACTTACAACTGTATTTGGTCTTATAGTAGCTATTATACTGCAAATTTTTTATAACTATATCATTGCAAAAATAGATAGCATAGTTAATGATATGGAAGATGCATCAATTACGTTGATGGATTTGTTGGTAAGACATAAAAAGTAATAACCAAATTATTAAATCATATATCATATGAATATTCAAAAAATAATAAAACTTATTGCTTTAGTAATTGGGTTGATTGCAGTATTCTTCTTAGTTAGAATTATAATGATTGGTGACGAGGCATTTGAGGCTAGCGTTGATAATCATGGTACGCTTTCTATGTTTATTACTTTAGCATTGATAGTATTAGCTATAGCTACAATTTCTGCTGTAGCATTTAGTTTAGTTAATCTAATTAGTAATCCAGATAAATTAAAGAAATCACTTTTATCAGTAGGTGTTTTTATTGTCATTTTACTTGTAGGTTATCTTATGTCTTCAGGAGAAGAGCAACTATTAAATGATGGTAGTATGTTAAGTGCTACACGATCTCAAATGATTGAAGGAGCAATAAGAGCATTCTATATTTTAATTCTATCTGCAGCAGGACTTATGTTGTTTTTCGGAGTTAAAAAGATGTTAAGTAAATAACAATACAAAAAAAATTATGGCAAAACGATCAGCACCAGAAGTTAATGCAGGATCTATGGCTGATATTGCATTTTTACTACTCATATTTTTCTTAGTAACGACGACTATTCCAAAAGATTCAGGAATTAATCGTAAGTTACCTCCAATAGAAGAAAATGATGAAGATGTTAATATCAAAGAAAAGAATATTTTTACTGTATTATTAAATGGTAAAGACCAGCTCTTAGTTGAAGATGAATTAATGGAAATTAAAGATTTGAGAAGTGCAGCTGTTAAATTCTTAGATAATGGAGGCGATGGAAGTTGCGATTATTGTAAAGGCGCTAGAGATCCTAAGTCTTCAGATAATCCAGATAAGGCTATCATTTCTTTGAAAAATGAAAGAGAAACATCATATAAAGCCTATATCTCTGTACAAAATGAGTTAGTTGCGGCGTATAATCAACTGCGTAACCGACGTGCACTAGAGATAGGGCCTAAGAGAGGATTTCCTGATATGGATTATATAGCTATGGAAAAAGCTTATGATGACCCTAAATTTACTGGAAATAAGGATAAGCTAAAAGCTGTTATTACACAGATAAAAGAAGAAATTCCTCAAAAACTCTCTGAAGTTAAATAAATAAAATGTAGAACACATGTCTAAATTTAAAAGTAAAAAAGATAATAGTTTACCTGCGGTAAATACAGCATCATTACCAGACATTGTATTTATGTTGTTATTTTTCTTTATGGTAGTAACTGTAATGAGAGAAGATACGCTCATGATTGAAAACAGGTTGCCTAACGCTGACCAAGTTGAAAAATTAGACAAAAAATATCCAATTAGCTATATTTATGCAGGAAAGCCTTCTAAAGGTTATGAGAAGTTTGGTGATGTAGCTAGAGTTCAACTTAACGATAAGTTTGCAGATATTACTGAAATACAGTCATTTATAAATGCTGAAAGAACTGCTATTAGAGAAGAATTGAGAGATAAACTTACAGTGTCTCTAAAAGTAGATAGAGAAGCTAATATGGGTATTGTTGGAGATATTAAGCTTGAATTGAGAAAAGCTAGTGCATTTAAGATTAATTACACGACTGCTACAGGTGACGCGTTATCAAATTTTGATTAAGTCATCAAAATTAGTTAAAAACATAAAAGGCATCCTATAATTAGGATGCCTTTTTTCTATACGTTGCTAAAATTTTATGGATTTTATTCAGTTATATTTGTAATATGAAAGTTAGTTTTTATTTTCTTTTTTTTATAATAGGATTTTTAAATTGTAACGCTCAGAGCACGTTTCAAAATGAGATAAAAAAAGATACAACTACTCTAGTTGATAACGCTTATAGAGAAGACCAATTCTACGCTTCAATTACATATAATTTATTAGCAAATAAGCCAGATGGAGTATCGCAAAGTGGTTTTTCTAGCGGGTATCATATTGGTTTTATTAGAGACATGCCACTTAATAAACGACGTAATATAGCTATTGGAGTAGGCATAGGTTTGTCCTCTAATTCATATAATCAAACGTTATTAATATCAAAAGAAAATGATGATTTTGCTTATTCTGTTTTGGATGATAATGAGACGGAGTTCAGTAAAAACAAATTTGCAACCTATTTGGTTGAATTTCCAATAGAATTTAGGTGGCGTACTTCTACAGCCAAAATATATGATTTTTGGAGAGTCTATACAGGAATAAAATTTGGGTATGTTGTCTTAAATTCTTCAAAATTTGATAGTTCTACTGGCGATCTAAAATTTTCAAATATTGATGATTTTAATAAATTACAGTATGGCTTGACCCTAAGTGCTGGTTATTCTAATTTTAACTTGCACCTTTACTATGCACTTAATAACATCTTTAATAGTGATGCTACATTAGCAGGTGAGCAAATAGAAATATCTTCAGTTAGAATCGGGTTAATTTTTTATATCCTTTAAATTCACAACCAATAATTTAGTAAAATTAGTTGAGGAAGAAAACCTACAAAGAAACCAACAATAAGCTCTACAGGTGTGTGCGCTTTTAAATGTAACCTAGACGTAGCAATACCTCCAAGTATAATAAACATCAATGCAATAGTACCATTTATATTTATTTTGAAATGAATTGCTAATGCTATTGCAAACATAAAGAATCCTGATGCAGCTATTAGATGAATACTCGCTTTGAATTTTATTATTGCCAGAGCAAAACAGGTAATAGTCGAAATCAAAACACCTATAAAAAAGAAATATAATTCTTGGATTTCATTTTGAGGTAAAACCCTATACAAGACTAAAGCTACTATGATACAATTGAGTAACAAAGGAAGTTTACGTTCATTGGTAGTTTCTAAGTAAAAGGAGTCCACTTTATTTAGTGTCTTTAAAAGGTAATAAAGTAAGATTGGAAGTATAACAGTGAGAATAATGACAGAAAACAGCTTAGCTTTAATCACTTGGTTTGGAATAAAGCGTGGCGTTTTAGAAAAATAAAAGACAACACCTAAAAGCGGCATTAAAAGTGGATGAAAAATATAAGATATGCTTTTGAGGAGTTGACTCATCATATTTTTTTTCGCAATCTTGCTACTGGTATATCTAATTGTTCACGATATTTTGCAACGGTTCTTCGTGCAATAGGGTAACCTTTCTCTTTGAGAATGGCTGCTAATTTTTCATCTGTTAATGGTTTGCGTTTGTCTTCATCTTCAATGACAGTTTCTAATATTTTTTTAATCTCACGTGTAGACACCTCTTCACCTTGGTCATTAGTCATAGACTCAGAGAAAAACTCCTTAATAAGTTTAGTTCCGTAAGGTGTGTCAACATATTTGCTATTGGCAACTCTAGAAACTGTTGAAACGTCCATTTCTATTTCGTCAGCAATATCTTTTAGAATCATAGGTTTGAGTTTGCGCTCATCTCCAGTAAGAAAGTATTCTTCTTGATAATGCATAATTGCACTCATGGTAACAAAAAGTGTTTGTTGACGCTGTTTTATTGCCTCAATAAACCATTTTGCAGCATCTAATTTTTGTTTAATAAACATTACAGCATCTTTTTGAGACTTACTTTTATCTTTAGATGCTTTATAACCCTTCATCATGTCGCTATACTCTCTAGACACGTGAAGTTCTGGAGCATTTCTTCCATTAAGTGTAAGCTCTAATTGGCCATCAACAATTTTGATTGCAAAATCAGGGACTATGTGTTCTACAATTTTATTATTCCCAGCGTAAGAGCCACCAGGTTTTGGATTAAGTCGTTCAATTTCTTCTATAGCATCTTTTAATTGTACTTCAGTAATATCAAACTTTTGTAATAATTTTTTGTAATGTTTCTTAGTAAACTGATCAAAAGCTTTATCAATAATGTTGCATGCTAATTCTACGTCTGGATGCTTTTCTTTTTTGTGTAATTGAATACTCAAGCATTCTTGAAGATTACGAGCTCCAACACCAGGAGGGTCTAATTGATGGACCTTCATTAATGTTTTTTCAACAGTTGCTTCATCAGTATAAATACCTTGGGTAAAAGCAAGGTCGTCTACAATATCTGATAGCGATCTACGGATATAACCACTTTCATCTACACTGCCTACTAAAAATTCAGCAATATCTCGCTCATGATCATCAAGCCTGAACGTATTTAATTGATTTATTAAATGTTGTGTAAAAGATGTTCCTGCAGCATAAGGTACATTTTTCTCTTCATCGTCACTACTGTAGTTATTAGCTTGCGTACGATAATCGGGTATTTCATCATCACTTAAATAGTCATCAACATTGATGTCTTCAGCTTCAATAGTTTCATTATCGTTGTAGTCGTCATTAGAGTTGTCAAACTCATCATATTTATCTTCAAATTCATCTGCAGTTTCCTTTCCGCTTTCTAAAGCTGGATTCTCTTCCAGTTCTTGTTTCAAACGTTGTTCAAAAGCTTGTGTAGGCAATTGTATCAACTTCATGAGTTGAATTTGCTGCGGAGACAACTTCTGAGATAATTTAAACTGTAGGTATTGTTTTAAAGCCATAAGGTTGTTGCCAGATTATATAAAACTACAAGAATTATTCCGACTAATAAAAAAAATCTAAAATTCAGCGTTTTGTGGTGTTCTTGGATACGGAATAACGTCTCTAATATTACTCATTCCTGTAGCAAACATTACTAAACGCTCAAAACCTAGACCAAAGCCAGAATGAACGGCAGTTCCATATTTACGCAAATCAAGGTACCACCAAAGTTCTTCTTCAGGAATACCTAAAGCATTCATTTTTTCTTTTAACACCTCTAAACGTTCTTCACGTTGAGAACCACCAACCATTTCACCAATTCCAGGGAATAAAATGTCCATAGCACGAACTGTTTTTCCATCTTCATTCAAACGCATGTAGAATGCTTTTATATTTGCTGGATAATCAAATAAGATTACTGGACATTTAAAGTGCTTTTCCACAAGAAAACGTTCATGTTCACTTTGTAGGTCGGCTCCCCATTCTTCAATGATATAATTGAATTTTTTCTTTTTGTTTGGCTTGCTGTTTCGCAAAATATCAATAGCTTCAGTATAACTCACTCTTTTAAAGTTATTGTCAACTACAAACTTGATTTTTTCTATCAAATTCATTTCAGAGCGTTCGGCTTGTGGTTTAGTTTTCTCCTCATCTTGTAAACGCTTGTCTAAAAACTCTAAGTCATCTTGATTGTGTTTTAATACATAGCTTAAAACGAATTTCATAAAATCTTCTGCCAGATCCATATTGCCATCCAAATCCATGAAAGCAACCTCAGGTTCTATCATCCAGAATTCTGCTAAATGACGAGATGTATTAGAGTTTTCTGCTCTAAATGTTGGTCCGAAGGTATAAACTTTTCCAAGGGCCATAGCAAATGTTTCAGCTTCTAACTGACCAGAAACGGTTAAGTTGGTTTCTTTGCCAAAGAAATCTTCTTTATAGTTAACCTCGCCTTGATCTGTTAAAGGAGGGTTTTTAGCATCTAAAGTACTTACTCTAAACATTTCTCCGGCGCCTTCGGCATCACTACCTGTAATAATTGGCGTATGCATATAGTAAAATCCATTCTCGTTGAAGTATTTGTGAATGGCAAATGATAGTGACGAGCGTAAACGCATCACAGCACTAAATGTATTAGTTCTTGTACGTAAATGCGCGTTTTCTCTTAAAAATTCAAACGAATGTTTTTTAGGTTGAATAGGGTAATCGTCAGCATCTGCATCACCTAAAATTTCAATTTTATTTACTTGTATCTCTACCTTTTGACCTTTGCCTTGGCTTTCTACTAATTCGCCTTTAATATGAACTGCAGCACCTGTAGTTATTCGTTTCAATAAAGCTTCATCAGTATTTTCAAAATCTACTACGCACTGTATATTGTGTATTGTAGAGCCATCATTTAAAGCAATAAAACGATTTGCTCTAAAAGTTCTCACCCACCCTTTAATTTCAACAGGTTGTAGCGTGATATCTTGTGTTAGTAATTGCGAAACTGAATATGTCATTTGTAATAAATTTAATGCAAATATAATTGTTTATGGCGTGTCGTTTTCTTCTGAAACATCATCATCTTCAGGAATGATATTTATTGCTGGTTTACGTAATACTTCCTTATTAGCAATATTGCGTTCTAATGATAGTAATAACGACGGTAGTAAGAGTAAATTAGATAGCATTGCAAATAATAATGTTGCAGAAACTAATGCACCTAGAGCAACTGTTCCTCCAAAGCTGGATGAAGTAAAAACGATAAATCCAAAAAACAATACAATTGAAGTGTAGAACATGCTTACACCAGTTTCACGTAATGCAGCATATACAGATTTACGTATTTTCCAGTGATTAGCTTGTAACTCTTGTCTGTATTTAGCTAAAAAATGGATTGTATCATCAACAGAAATACCAAACGCTATACTAAATACTAAAATTGTTGAGGGTTTAATAGGCACATTTAAGAAGCCCATAAGGCCTGCTGTAATTAGTAATGGCAATAAATTAGGAATAAGTGAAACGACAATCATTCTAAAAGACCTAAACATGTATGCCATGAATAATGATATTAAAAAAATGGCCAGAGATAAAGATATTGCTAGATTTTTCACTAAATATTTAGTTCCTTTTTGAAAAACCAAAGCTTTACCTGTTAAGGTTACCTCATAACGTTCTTTAGGAAATTCTTTATTGATCTTGTTCAGCAGGTTTTCTTCAATACGTTCCATTTTATCTGTACCGATATCTTTCATAAATGTAGTAATACGTGCATATCGACCTGTACTGTCTACAAAGTTCTTTAGCATGTCTACATTAGAAGATGAGTTTTTTGCATAAGATAATATGAAGCTGTTTTCTTGACTAGTAGGTAACTGATAGTATTTTGGATTGCCATTGTAATAGGCTTGCTTACTATATTTAACCAAACTCACAGCAGATATTGGACGTGAGAGTTCGGGTGTTTCTATAATTAGCTCTTCTAAAGCATCCATACGCTTTAGAGTGCTTAGTTTCATAACTCCTTTTTTACGTTTAGTATCTACCATAATCTCTAATGGCATAATACCATTAAATTCATTTTCAAAAAATTTAATGTCTTTGAAGAATTCTGTTTCTTTTGGCATGTCTTCAATAAGACTTCCAGAAATCTTTATTTGATAAATACCAATAATACTTGCTACTAGAAGTATAAGTGAAGTGACATAGATTGTGATTTTTTTATGCCTTACCATTCGCTCAATCCAATCGACAAAGCCACCAATCCAGCGTTTATTAAGATGCTCAAGGTGACGATCTTTAGGATAGGGTAAGAAAGTGTATATAATTGGTATAACAAGCAAACATAACATAAAAATAGCTAGGATACTCAATGAGGCTACAATTCCAAATTCCTTTAATAGAGTGCTCTCGGTTAAGATAAAAGTAGCAAATCCAGAAGCTGTTGTTACATTTGTCATTAATGTGGCATTACCAATTTTTGTAATAACACGTTGAAGCGATTTTACCTTGTTTCCATGAAGTTTAACTTCATGTTGATATTTATTAATTAAAAAAATACAATTAGGAATACCTATTACGATAATAAGAGGTGGAATTAAAGCGGTCAAAACTGTAATTTCATACTTAAGTAAACCTAAAATACCAAAGGTCCACATTACACCTACACAAACAACTATTAAAGAAATTATAGTAGCTCTAAATGACCTAAAAAAGAAAAAGAATATAATTGAAGTGACCAATAGTGCAGCGCCAATAAACATTCCTATTTCGTCTACAATGTTTTGGGAGTTGAGTGTTCTTATGTAGGGCATTCCAGAAATCCTAACATCAAGATTATTAGAGGCTTCAAATTCACTTATCTTATCTTCAAGTGTGAGCATTATAAAATCTTTCCTTTTAGGCGTGTTTACGATCTCTTTTTTAAGATAAATAGCCGTACGGATTGTTTTAGTCTCTTTATTAAATAAAAAGTTATCGTAAAAAGGATATTGCTTAAACAGCTCTTTTTGTAAACCTTCTATTTGAGCCGTTGTTGTTATTGAATCTTTTATAAAAGGTTCTAGATCAAATTTTTCAGCCTTGGTGTTTTTTATAAGCTTTTGAAGGTCTTTAATAGAAACTACAGTTTCTACTTCATCGTAATTCTTGAAATCTTCTGAAAGTTTATTCCAAGCGTTTAACTTTTCTACTGTAAAAAGCGTTGAATCTTTTACACCTAAAACGATAAGATTCCCTTCTTCACCAAAAATTTCAAGAAAATCATTATAAATAATATTAACCTGATGATCATCAGGTAATAAATTAGCTTCAGTATAGGTAAATCGCATATGCTTCCACTGATAGCTAAAGAAAAGAGTAGCCAGAATGATGGTAATAAGTATACCTATTTTATTACGCAGAATTAATCGCGCAATCATCTCCCAAAAACCTGTTGAAAATAATTTAAACATTTACCTATTAAAAAGCAGCGACAAAGGTAGAAAAAACCAAGGGATAAGCGTTATAAATTAACGCTATTTTATTGTATTTATAACGAGACATTGAAAGTGAACTTAGCTGCAATATTATCTGCTAATGATGGTAGGTGATAACCGCCATATCTATATGCAAAACTAAGTCCAAAGCCAAAAAGAAGTTTATTGAGTTCTAAGCCTGCTTCAGAATACCCTTTATTCAAAGTTCCAAATTCAATATTTTCATGGCGTTCAATGTCATTCATATCACCTAAAGCAAATCTAGATATAAGAACAAGTTGAGGTCTGTAACGCTCACTTATTTTAAAGGGTTTTATGAAATGCTTTATTTGTAATGTGGTAAATCGGTCTGAAAAAAATTCATTGAAATACATGGTTTCAAAGCTATTGACTCCAGCTACTGAAAAACGTTGTAAAATGGTTTCTTTAGTAATGTTATTTGGATACGCGTGATACAAATGCGTGAGAGGTGTTCTTCCAGTAGCAATGCCACTACTTAAAACGGTTTCGGTGAATACGTTTTCGTTATAATTGATTCGGTATGTTGTTCTGAAATCTGCTTTGAAGAAATTAAAATCACCATTAAGTACATTTTTGAAACTTTGAGTTAGTTGTAAAGTAAATTTAGGATAACCGATCTTTTCTTCAATTACTTTACTATCTATAATCTCATAGTTACTGAAAGGGTTCCATTGTAAAGAAACCTTTGCCGTACTTATATCAAAAGTTCTATATTGTTTTCCATCGGTTACAAAACTGTAATTGTATGTTGGGTCAATTTTACTAACAGCAAACTCAGTTTCTGTAGTTAACTCATGTAACAATTGATGTTCAATATTAATAGCTTTCGTAATGTGTTTGTGGAATAAATCTATATTTAATAAACGTGGTTCAAAAAATTGAAAAAACCGTTTATCGGTTAAAAAACTTGAACTTCCAGTTTCTTGAAGATCATCAGTATACGATAAATTAATCCATGTATCTGTGGCTTCATTGATTCTAAAACCACCACCAATTTTATATTTAAACCTATGATCTTTAAAACCGTAAACCAAATAACTGTTTATTCTATATCTTTCTGAAAACGCATCGTTAGTAACACCTCCTAATCCAGTTCTTAATCCTTCATACTGATTAAATTTAATTAAGTAGCGTAAATCTAGATTTAAAAACTTGGTTGGAAAATATCCATTTCCCAATTGCTTTAAAAACTGTGTGTTTTTTATTGAATCGTTCTTAACTTTTGAAGAATCTTGTTCAGTAGTGGGCTCTTGACAGTGCAATGCATGAGCGCACAGTGTGATAAAAATTAAGAGCAACCACTTATGCATTTATTTTAAGGTAATGGATTAAGATTAATGAAAAAAAAAGCGACAATCAGTTAGTCGCTCTTTGAAATTATACCGTCATGATTTCTTTCTCTTTGACTTCAAAAACATCATCTATTCTTTTAACGTACTTATCAGTCATTTGTTGCACGTCAATTTCGGCATTTTTTTGTTGATCTTCAGAAACATCATCTAGATTTTTAATTTCATTATTAGCATCTTTACGAGCGTTTCTAACGCCGATTTTTGCATCTTCAGCTTCAGCTTTTGCTTGTTTTGAGAGGTCGCGTCTACGCTCTTCTGTTAAAGGTGGAACATTGATTATAATGGTTTCGCCATTATTCATTGGGTTGAACCCTAAATTAGCAACCATTATGCCACGCTCAATTTCTTGTAGCATACTTTTTTCCCAAGGTTGAACAGTAATGGTTCGTCCATCAGGTGTGTTTACATTAGCCACTTGAGATAATGGTGTTTGTGTACCGTAATAATCAACCATTACACTTCCTAACATTGAAGGGCTGGCTTTACCTGCTCTAATATTCACAAACTGTTTTTCTAGATGCTTAATAGCATTATCCATTGCCTCTTTGGCCGTATCTAATATAAATTTTATGTCTTCGTTCATAGTTTAAAACTTTAATTTGTAAAATGCTCACCAAAAAACAAGCCAAATATCATAAATTAACTTTAGTTCCTATATTTTCTCCTGAAACAACTTTTAATAAATTCCCTTTTTTATTCATGTCAAATACGATAATTGGAAGTTTGTTTTCCTGACTTAAGGTAAAAGCGGTAGTATCCATAACTTTTAAACCTTTTCTTAATACATCATCAAATGTGATATGGTCAAATTTAATTGCATCAGCATTTTTTTCAGGATCATCGTTGTATATACCATCTACTCTTGTTCCTTTTAAGATCACATCGGCTTCAATTTCAATAGCTCTTAATACAGCGGCAGAATCTGTAGTGAAATAAGGGTTCCCAGTGCCACCACCAAAAATAACAACACGTCCTTTACTTAAATGGCTCATTGCTTTGCGCCTTATAAAAGGTTCAGCGACTTCATTAATTTTAATTGCTGTTTGCAAACGTGTTTTTACATCAGCATCCTCTAGTGCATTTTGCAATGCTAATCCGTTAATAACAGTAGCTAGCATTCCCATATGATCACCTTGTACGCGGTCCATACCATTCATAGCGCCAGCAACACCTCTAAAAATATTTCCACCACCAATTACTATAGCGACTTCTACACCTAAATCTGTGATTTCTTTTATGTCTTTTGCATATTCTGCAAGACGTTCAGGGTCAATACCGTATTGTCTTGTGCCCATTAAGGCTTCTCCAGATAATTTAAGTAAGATTCTTTTGTACTTCATAATTGTGTTGAAAGTTTAGCAAATATAATCATTATTGTAATTTAGAAAAGTAGAATTTATATATAAAAAAACCTCTCAGTTTAATGAGAGGTTTAAATCTTTATGTAAGGATGAATGTATTATCCTACTGTAGCACGTTTAAATCCAGTTACAGCAACATCGCCATAAGATTCAACATACTGAGCAACGGTTTTCTTTTCATCTTTGATAAACTTTTGATCTAATAAACACTGTTCTTGATCTAAAGTGGTATTATCAGAAATGAAACGCTCCATTTTACCTGGTAATATTCTGTCCCAAATTTGTTCTGGCTTACCTTCGGCTTTTAATTCTGCTTTTGCAGCTTCTTCTGCTTGAGCCAATACCTCTGGAGTTAATTGAGCCATAGAAATGTATTGTGGTACATTTTTAAGTGTTTTACCTAAACGACCTAACTCAATATTGTCTTTTTCAATAACAGCTATTCTTGCTTCTGTTTCTGAAGCTACGTAAGCAGGATCAAAATCTTTGTATGATAATGTTGTTGCTCCCATAGAAGCAACTTGCATAGCAACATCTTTTACCAATACTTCTGCATTCTCAACTTTTGCCGATAAACCAACTAAAGCTGCAATTTTATTAATGTGAACATATTGTCCTACATATGGCGCATCTAATTTTTCAAAAGCAGTGATGTCTAATTTTTCGCCAATAACTCCAGTTTGCTCTGTTAACTTTTCAGCAACAGTCATTCCTCCAAAATCAGCAGCTAAAAAGTCTTCTTTTGTGTTATAGTTTAACGCTACTTCAGCCAACTCATTAGCTAAAGCTACGAAGTTTTCGTTTTTACCAACGAAATCTGTTTCGCAACCTAACACGATAGCAACACCTGAGGTATTATCTGCATTAATTTTAGCGATTGCAGCACCTTCAGATGAGTCTCTATCGGCTCTTTTTTCTGCAACTTTTTGTCCTTTTTTACGAAGTACTTCAATGGCTTTATCAAAATCACCACCAGCTTCAACTAGTGCTTTTTTACAATCCATCATACCAGCTCCTGTGGCTTGTCTTAATTTATTTACTTCTGCGGCTGTAATTTTTACCGTATTTTCCATAATGATATAAAATTTAAAAAAGTCGTTTAATTTATATTTCGTGAAGAAAACAATTAAACGACTTAATTATAATGTGTAATTGTTTATTTATTCTTCTTCGTTAGCTGCTACTGCTTTTGCTTCAGCTTTTACTTCTTTTTTAGCTGCTGGTGATTTTTCACTCTTAGCTTCTTTTTCAGATTTATCTGATTTTCTCTCAGCTAAACCATCTGCAACAGCTGATGTTACAACTGATAATACTTTGTTAATCGATTTAGAAGCGTCATCATTAGCAGGAATTAAATAGTCTACTTCTCTTGGATCTGAATTGGTATCTACCATTGCAAAGATTGGAATATTTAATTTTTGAGCTTCTTTTATAGCTATATGCTCACGCTTTATATCTACAACAAATAAAGCACCAGGTAAACGTGTCATGTCTGAAATAGAACCTAAGTTCTTTTCTAATTTTGCTCTTTGACGATCAACTTGTAAACGTTCTTTTTTAGATAATGAGTTGAATGTACCATCTTTTTTCATACGGTCAATAGCTGCCATTTTTTTAACTGCTTTTCTAATCGTAACAAAGTTAGTTAACATTCCGCCTGGCCATCTTTCTGTAATGTAAGGCATGTTTACAGCACCTGCTTTTTCAGCAACGATATCTTTTGCTTGCTTTTTTGTGGCAACAAATAAGATTTTCTTTCCAGAAGCAGCAATCTTATGAAGCGCTTGAGACGTTTCTTCGATTTTAGCTGCCGTTTTGTAAAGGTTGATAATATGGATGCCGTTACGCTCCATATAGATGTAAGGAGCCATATTTGGATCCCATTTTCTTGTTAGGTGACCAAAGTGTACACCTGCTTCTAGTAAGTCTTTTACTTCTACTTTTTCCATTTTGTAATAGTTTACGTTCTGTTGAATTAGCAATGATCAAGTGGTTGCTTTCGCTCGCCTTAAGCATTTAGATGCTAAACTAAATCCTGACGGTTAAGTCATGGACAACAATAACTGGTTTTTAATTTGTGCTGAACGTTCAGCGGTTTTTTATGAATGGGATTCAGGAGTCTTTTGTAGACCTCCTGAATCACCTTCAGAATAATTTTAACGTTTAGAGAACTGAAATTTCTTACGTGCTTTCTTCTGTCCGAATTTTTTACGTTCGACCATTCTAGGGTCTCTAGTTAATAATCCTTCTGGCTTTAATATTAATCTGTTTTCTGCATCCAACTCACACATTGCGCGAGATAATGCTAAACGGATCGCTTCGGCTTGGCCTGTAATGCCTCCACCGTAAACGTTTACTGTAATATCAAAGTTGCCATCATTGTTAGTCATAGCTATTGGTTGATTTACCTTATACTGCAATGTTGCAGTAGGAAAATAAACCGCCATGTCTTTTTTGTTTACCGTAATGTTGCCTTTTCCTTTAGCAACGTACACACGGGCAACAGCCGTCTTTCTACGGCCGATTTTGTGAATTACTTCCATTAATTGAATTCGTTTAAGTTAATTGTTCTTGGTTTTTGAGCTTCGTGCTTGTGCTCAGAACCTACAACAACGTTTAAATTACGGAATAAATCTGCACCTAATTTGTTCTTAGGGAGCATTCCTTTAACTGATTTTTCCACGATTCTTGCAGGATCTTTTCCAAACAATTCAGTCGCAGTTAAACTTCTCTGACCACCTGGGTAACCTGTGTGGCGAATGTACGTTTTGTCATTCCACTTGTTTCCTGATAAGTTGATCTTTTCTGCATTAATAACAATTACGTTATCTCCGCAATCAACATGTGGTGTGAAGTTAGGCTTGTGTTTACCTCTTAAAAGTATTGCTACTTTTGAAGCTAAACGACCTAGCGTTTGATTTTCAGCGTCAACTAAAACCCACTCTTTATTTACAGTAGCTTTGTTTGCTGAAATCGTTTTGTAGCTTAATGTGTCCACACTTATTAATATTAATTACTTGTCTCATGACAAGCAGGTTAAACTTTTCTCTCTCAAAAAGAGTTTGCAAATTTACGATTAAATATTTGATTACCAAACCTTATTAAGGCAATATTTTGGGCAATGATTATTTTTTTAATCGATTGCAAATTTTTTTTAAAAGATATGATGTTATACCTATGTAGTGTGTTATATGTTAGTTGGAATAATGCTTTAGGTTGCTTGAATTTACGATTATTATTTTATCCTTGCTTGTAACTCAGATATGATGTTTGCATAAGTTCTTAACACACGATCCCATTCTTTAAATAATTGATCGCTCTTTACACTAGTTTGTGGCAAACCAGATTGCTCGCTTATGAGTTTTACTTTAAAAACCACAGGTGAATCATTGGCTTGTTTAACAATTACACGTGTTCTTATTGAGTTTTGTCTAAATGTTTGTAGAGACCATGCTGTTCTAAGATATCCTGTTTCTTTATCGGTCATTTCTAACACGTCAAAATGAGATAAGATGATTTGATTTATCAAACGCCAAGCTTTGTCTTTAGTTGTTGAGTTACATGTAAACTCAATATCAACATTTGCAATATCAGTTTGTATTGATGCATTATAAGCATCATCAGGTTTTAATTCTAAATAGTAGGATTTGGGTGGCTTAGGCATATTTTTTCTATTACAAAACTCAATTTTTTCAGTTAGAAAGCCAATTTTTTGGACAATAATTGTAATGCAATCTTTAGTTGGAACTACAAGTTCCATACTTCCTTTACCTAATAATTTTCCGTTAACATAAATTTCGGCATCAGTTTCTGAACAGCCGAAATCAATTTTTTTCTTACCAAAGAAAACAGAGTTATTGAAATCTAGATTTGATTTTGAATATGAAGTAAAAGTTCCTATACTTAAACAAAAAATGAATAGTAAAAATCGTTTGGTCATAATTAGAGTGTTTTCAGATTATTATCTGGAAACAAATTATAATCAATATGTTTAAATGAAAATACCTATTTATAGGTATAATTTTTTATCTAAGTTATAGCTCTTTAGAATAAAATACCATTACATTAATGTGAATAAACAGATATAGATTAACTAGCTTATATCTGCTAAATACCGATGAACTTGACTTACAGCCATAGAACCTTCACCTACAGCTGAGGCAACACGTTTAACTGAGCCATGTCTAGCATCTCCAACTGTAAAAATTCCTGGAATACTAGATTCTAACGATTGTGGTTCTCTGTTAGAATAGATATCACATTTCATTAGATTTCCTTTTGTAAGTGATGCTCCAGTATAAATAAACCCTTTATCATCTGTAGCAACAATATCATTCATCCATTTGGTGTTTGGTTGTGCGCCAATAAATGAAAACACATTGGAAATCTGCATTTCTTTTTTAGTGTTGTTAGAATTGACAATAATAGATTCTAAGTGATGATTACCTTTGAGTTCTATAATTTCTGTATTCTTCAAAATATGAATTTTTTCTGAGGCTTCTAATCGTTGAACTAAATAATCGCTCATTTTAGAACCTAGGTTATTTCCTCTTATCACTACATATATTTCCTTAGCATAATTAGATAAAAACATTGCTGCTTGACCTGCAGAATTTCCACCGCCTACTATAACAACAGGTTGGTCTAAACAATTACTCACATCCATACCTGTTGCAGAGTAATAGATCCCACTGCCCTCGTATTCATTGATATTAGCTATAGGTAATTGCCTGTATGCAGCACCAGTAGCAACTATAACCGTTTTTGATTTTATAATTTTATCGTTGGTTGCAGAAACTGTAAAACAGTGATTATCATATTCTAGATGTTTTGCACGATGCGGAATAGAGATGTTACAACCAAATTTTTGAGCTTGTACATAGGCTCTGTTG
Organism: uncultured Psychroserpens sp.; assembly: GCF_947503375.1. GTDB lineage: Bacteria > Bacteroidota > Bacteroidia > Flavobacteriales > Flavobacteriaceae > Psychroserpens. The sequence continues at coordinate 89,521 of NZ_CANNDQ010000001.1, read as the reverse complement.
GCCAGCTCTCCTCCCGAAATTCCTGTTGGAAAACCTAAATAGTTTTCAATCTTAGAGCTTTTTCCCGCTTGGCCACCAGGAGCTTCACTGTCAATAGTAACAACGCTTAACCCTTCTGATGCAGCATATACACTTGCAGCTAAACCTGAAGGTCCAGCGCCAATGACCAATACATCAAAAACCTTATCTTCAAAATCCATCAATACTCCACTATATCGTGCTAGTTGATCAATAGAAGGTTGTTTACATACTTTCGAATCGCTATTGATTAATATAGGTAAATCTGTTTCAGTGAGATTAAAACTTTTTAGAAGTTCTACAGCGTCTTCTTGGTTATCGGTATCAATAAAGTTATGCCAAATATGGTTTTTTTCTAAAAAGTCTCGTATTCTGTATGTAGCATTGGACTTTCCAGATCCTACTAATTTTAATCCTCCAGACATTTCATCGAGAACAGTTTGTTGTCGTAGTAAAAAGGCATTCAATAACACATCACTTATATCACTATGTTTTGATATGACTTCTTTTAAGGCTTTAGGTTTGATACGAAGCAAACTGGTATCTGGTTGAGCTGTAGCATGAAATTGTGCAGCACGATTAGATAGCATGCCGCTGTCACCAGTAAATTCATATTTACCGTGTTTTACTATAATGGTTTGATTGTAAGGATCTTCAATATAAACTTCTCCTTTTAAGATTACGAAGAAGTCATATAGGTTATCCCCTAAAGTAAAAACTCTTGCTGAGTTATTGTAATTTTCAATAGTACCATAATGTTTTAAAGTACTTACTTGTTGATGTGTTAATTCTGGAAAACGAGGGTCTTTCATACTAATACTTACTTATTAATTTATGTTCGTAACACCATAACCAGTTTTCATTTGGTTCGGCAGAAATGATTACAGGATGATCATGAGAAGCTGCATGCTTACTTGCATGTTTATTTGGAGAGCTATCACAGCATAGTGTTAGACCACAAGATTGACATGTTCTTAAATGGAGCCATTTGTCATCTGTTTTTATGCATTCTTGACATTCATAAGTTTGGGGCTTCTTTATTTCTGAAATGGTACTTAAATGTTGACATGTTTTTCTTTTAAATCCTGACATCATATCTTTCTTATAGGTCATGTAAAGATAGTGAATGATAGATTAAAATTAAGAGTTATGATTTTTTAGAATGAAATACTATTGAACTCATATAAGCAATTCTTTTTATCTTAAGTTCTTCAAGAGTTATAAGATCATTTTCATCAGCTTTTGAAATGATATTACAACTGTATTAGTTTTATAGAGTTAAAGATGTTTCAAAGCATAGTTTACTAAACCTGTATTACTCTTTATGCCTAACTTTTTATGTATGTTTTTTCTATGAGTGTCAATGGTATATTTACTTAGCTTCAAATGTTTTGCCATTTGCAATGAGGTGCGCCCTTTAACAATGAGGTGAAGAATTTCAGTTTCTCGTTTTGTAAGTTGCGTGTCTTTTACATATTTGTTTTCTTTTTGAAACCAGTCTTGTATGTTTTCTGGTAAGTTAGCACTAAAAAAATAATCCCCTTTTACAAGTGTGTGAAGTGCAGAAACTAGTTCAGACTTGTCTACATTTTTAGTAACATACCCTTTTGCACCAGCCTCTAGCATTTCTATAACATCAATGGTTTGATCAAACATGCTTAATGCTAAGACTTTTAATTGTGGATAATTTTTAGAGATAATCTTTGTTAAAGAAATGCCATCCATGATAGGCATTCTAATGTCTGTAAGAATCACATCTGGGATTATATCGTTTTCTAACAATTTTATGACTTGTAATCCATTACTAGCTTCACCAATAGTATCAATGTCTATTGTTTTTGATAGAATAGATTTAATACCGTCAATGAATAATTGATGGTCGTCTGCTATAATAACTTTTATGGTCATAATGGAATGTTTAAGATGACGGTTGTACCATTTCCTTTTGAAGTGTCAATAACAAAATCTCCTTCAATTTTTTCAATGCGTTGTTCAATATTGATCAGGCCAATACCAGTTTTAGGATCTTTAATGTTAAATCCGATACCATTATCTTCAACCATAATCGTTAGTATTTCATCTTGTTCTGAAAATTGCACGATAGCTTCAGTTGCCATTGAATGTTTTATGATGTTGGTAAGTAGTTCTTGAATAATTCTAAATATTTGAATTTCTAGCGTGTTTTCAATTCGTTTGCTTACATCGATATTGATTACTTTGATATCTATTTTTTTTGAATCAGTGATTTGCTTTGCAATAGCTTTAGTAGAAGGGATTAGCCCTTTGCTAATTTGTGCTCCGAAGTTTTTATTTTTAGAGATACTCCTTATTTCGTTGTAAGTGTCGTTCATTAATTTTTTCAACTTGTTATAAAATCCAAAAAAATCTTCTTTATCATCATAACTTTCAAGATACAGTTTTAATGTGGCTACTTTACTTCCTAAATTATCATGCAGATCTGCTGCCATTTTTGAACGTTCAAGTTCTTGTGCGTCTAAAATAGCATCAATACCTTCTAATTCTTGAGACTTTAAAAGCTGATTAAAATCTTGCTCTTGAATGGTTAAGTTTTGTTCCATAATGATACGCTTTCGTTTTGCGTTTTTTTGCAGAAAATAAATGAACAGAATTGTAAGAATCAATGCAAATAATGAAGCAAGTAAGAGGTTTCTGTTTTGTTTACGCTTGTAGTTGGCTTCTAGATTTTCTGTTTTAAGCTGAAGAATTTCTTTTTCTTTTTTTTCAGTTTCATATTTGGTTTGTACTTCAATGAAATTCTTTTGACTATCAGAATTCAGAATACTATCGTTTAAGCGATTTGATTTTTCAGAATAAATTAAGGCTTTATTCATTTGACTAAGACCTTTATAGGCGTCTCGTAAATTATTATATACAACAACTAATTGCTTCCCTTTGACATTTTGCTCTGCAGCATTGAAATATGAAATGGCTGTTTTATAGTCCTTACGTTTTAGGTAGATATACCCTAAATTGCTTTGTGCGACCTCAATACCAGATTTGAGATTGAGTTCGTTTTTTAGGTCAAGTGTTTTTTCAAGATATTGTTTTGCTTTTTCAATGTCTTTTTCTAAATATAGATCACCTAAGTTATTGTAAATAATTGATAGAGATCGCTTGTCTCCAATACTTGTTGCAATTAACTCTGCTTTAGCATTATAATCAATAGCTTTTAAAGTGTCTCCATTTTTATAATATTGAGTTGCTAAATTTGGTAATGTAATTAACCTAAATTGGGTTTGATTTAAACGTTCAAATATTTCAAGTGCTTTTTCACTATACTCAATAGCTTTAGGGAATAGTTCTAGTTCAGCAAAAGCGCTAGCGATATTACTGTAGCATTTAGCGGCATTTAGCGCATCATCAGTTTGTTCAAAAAACCGAGCGCTTTCTGTAAGCGTAGTAATGGTTCTATTATAATCACCTTGTCGCAATTGAATAGCTCCAAGACTTATATTTACAATAGCAATCCGTTTTTTATCATTTAATTCTCGAAGTAATTTTATAGTGTTTTCAAAGTAGTAGGTCGCAGAATCCAATTGCGCAGTAAAAAAATGAAAACGTCCTAATTGATTATTAATTTCGGCTAGTAAAGAGTCATTATACTTGTATTGTAATGCATTGTACGTATAGGTTTTTCCCTTTACTAAATCAATACGCTCATAGGCTTTTGCTAATAGCAGGTTTAATTTAGCTTTTTCAAATGATGACTTGGTTTTAGTTAATTTCAAATTTAAACTATCTACTGTTTCGTTCTGCGCTTGTAAAAAACTACATAAGAATAGAAATATGATGTAAAAATTTGTTTTCACAATGACTGGTTGGATTGTAATTTAAAGATACACATTATTGTATTATGAGTTAGCTATTATGACTTGCCATGAACTACATGATGTTTTATTGTTTTTACAAGAAATTTTAATGTAGAGATGTCTGTGTAACTTGTTCTATTTAAAGTGATAAAATTGATTTCATGATTCAAGTATTTATAACAAAACTAGGCTAAGTCTATCCCGTATCATATACCTATAATTAGGTATTTGAATTGCTTTTTATCAGTAATAGTTTTGTTACATAACCCTTTAAACTAGACAATCATGAAGATTAAACTATTACTTATGATGCCACTTTTTATATTCCTACAAGGTGGTGGTTGTAGTGATGATGACGATGGTTCTGATAATACCAATGCTAACTTCATCAACTTTTTAGATACTACCAATGATGGCAATGGTGGTTGTAATATTCAATCTGATGATGGATTAGATATCAGTTGTACCTATTCGGCCTTTTATCAAAGAGATGGCTTATCATATACAATTGCTATAAGCCATGAAGGTGTTTGTAGATCAGGAACGTTTAATTTAAGAGATAATTTAGACCAGCCAAGTAATGTCTATTTCATTCTGCAAGTGGCTTCAAATGGTGTCGCTGTAGATACTTATCTCGGTTTTTCAGGAACAGTTAATCTTACAGATACAGGCACAAGTTCTAGTATTCGTTTTAACGGAACTGTTATAAATACAGATACAGGTGAGGAAGAACCTATTGAAGGGTTTGTACAATGTCCATTATAAAAACTATTTATGAGACAGCATCATTACATATCTATTCTATTCATTTTTGTTGGCTTAAGTTGTGATGAAGCTAAGGAGCTATTTGAGGAAGAGTTTGACGTAGAAACAACTTTTGTCACTGAATTAGAAGTGAATGTGCCTAATGACGCTTCTCAAGATGCTGTTGAATTTCAGTCTAATACTGGGTTATGGGATTTTAGAAATGACCCTAATGTCGCTGAATTTCTTGGAAGTCCCGATGAGATTACTAAAATTCAAATTACATCAGTAAGATATTTCTACAAAGATGTGGTTGGAAATGATGATGCCTTTGTAGAAGGGGAAATTGTTGTAGCTGTTGGACAAGGAACAGATGAATTTGATACAGTTGTCACCAATTTGAGGCAAGCCGATGAAAATAATACGTTGTATACTCTTGAAGGTGATTTTTCAAATGTGAATGCAGCACTTACTCTGTTTGATGTTATGGCATTTTATTATTCTGGTTCAGTATCAGATAATCCTGTACGTTTTGTAACTGATGTTTCAATTACAGCAATTGTTACGATTAAACCAAACTTGGATAATTTGTAAACAACATTCATTTCTATTATGAAAACATTTAAACCTATAATTTTCTTTCTATTAATGACTCCTTTTTTGTTAGCATTCACTTGTGATGAAGATGATGACGAAGATGATGAACCAGAACGTACAATAAATCTGGTAACCTTACAGAATAATTCAGGGCCAGCAGGAAGTGGTTTCTGCTATCCAGAGGAGCCTCAGGTAATATTTATTGTTTCTTACAGAGACATTCAGGTTGATGCTTCTATTAATTCAGAAGGCGCTCAGGGTTTTATTAATGTGCTGGTTGAGGATGGTGAAAGTATTAATGTACGTGTACAGCGTTCAAGTGACGATACTACCATAGCCAATGCTAATATAAATGTAAGAACAACTAGCAGGCCATTTCCTGAAGATACACCAAGACGTATTATATACTGTGAAAATTTTGATCTTGAGTTTGAAGGATTCTAGATGAATTATGTTTTGTAAACATATAATTTAATGCGCTTCTAACCAATTATCTCCAATATCTAAATCTACATCAAGAGGGACTTCTAATGTATACGCATTTTCCATTTCAGTTTTAATCAAAGTCTTCATTGTTTCTAATTCTGGTTTATACACATCAAATACCAATTCATCATGGACTTGCAACAACATTTTAGATTTGTAATTACTTGCTTTTAATTTTTCGTAAATATTAATCATCGCTATTTTTATAATATCTGCAGCGCTTCCTTGAATAGGTGCATTCACAGCATTACGTTCGGCTGCACTTCTTACGACAGCATTGCGAGAATTGATGTCTTTTAAATAACGACGACGACCTAAGACCGTTTGAACGTATCCATTATCACGAGCAAAATCTACTTGGTCATGTATAAAGCTTCGTAATTTTGGATAGGTGTCATAGTAGGTGTCAATTAACGCTTTGGCTTCAGTTCTAGACAAGTCGGTTTGATTACTTAATCCAAATGCAGATACGCCATAAATGATCCCAAAATTAACCGTTTTAGCATTGCTACGTTGTTCTCTGGTAACTTGGGAAATAGGAACATTAAATACCTTTGAAGCTGTTGAGGCATGAATGTCTTCACCATTCTTAAAGGCATCAATCATAGTTTCTTCTTTGCTTAGAGCAGCAATGATACGAAGTTCTATTTGTGAATAATCGGCAGCAAGTAAAGTGTATGCTTCACTTCTAGGAATAAACGCTTTTCGAACTTGGCGACCTCGTTCAGTTCGAATAGGAATGTTTTGTAAATTAGGATTATTACTACTTAAACGACCTGTTGCAGCAACGGTTTGCATGTAATCTGTATGTACTCTACCTGTGCTCTCAAGCACTTGTTGAGGTAAAGCATCTACATAAGTGCTTTTTAACTTTGATAAGCCTCTAAATTCTAAGATGCTTCGTATGATGTCGTGATCTTTTGCTAAATAACTCAATACATCTTCTGAAGTAGAATATTGTCCAGTTTTTGTCTTTTTTGGCTTATCTACTAATTTTAGTTTTTCAAATAAAATCACACCCAATTGTTTTGGTGATGCAATATTGAATTCTTCACCAGCTATATCGTAAATACTTTTCTCTAAAGTTGCAATATCATTATCAAGCTCTACAGATAATGCATTTAAAAAATCTTTATCGAGATTTATTCCTTCTAGTTCCATAGTTGCCAACACTCGTAATAACGGCACTTCAATTTCGTCAAATAATTTTTTAGTATTGGCTTCACCAAGCTCTTTTTCAAAATGCTCTTTTAATTGTAAAGTAATATCAGCATCTTCAACAGCATATTCAGTTTGTTGATCTAGTGGAACGTCTCGCATCGACAATTGGTTTTTCCCTTTTTTTCCAATTAATTCAGTAATAGAAATAGGAGTGTAGTTCAAGTAGGTTTCAGAAAGCACATCCATATTATGACGCATGTCTGGGTTAATCAAGTAATGTGCCAGCATCGTATCAAAAAGCTTTCCTTTAACCTCAATATTATATTTTGCTAAAACTTTAATATCATACTTTAGATTTTGACCAATCTTTTCAATACTGTCACTTTCAAAAAATGGACGCAAGGTTTCCATAAGTTCTTGTGCTTTGTCCTTGTCTTCTGGAAAAGGCACATAAAACCCTTTACCTGCCTCCCATGAAAAGGCTATACCTACGAGTTCAGCAATCAAAGGGTCAAGTCCAGTAGTTTCCGTATCGAAACAGACCGAAGTTTGATTCATTAAGTTTTTAACAAATAGTTTTGTAGCCATTCCAGAAGTCACGCTTTGATAAAAATGTGATGTAGTTTTAGCTGTCGTTCTAGTGTACTCTGAAGTAGATTCATTTGAAGAGGCATTCTCTGAATCAAATAATGAAAATTGACCAGCTCCAGCAGACTTTTGCGTTTTCGATGTCGGTTTTGGTGTTTCTTTTTGTTTTGGTGTTTCAGATGGATGCGTTACAACTTCTTTAGCGAATGTTTTCAAAAAATTATCAGTAAGTCGTCTAAACTCTAACTCTTGAAAAATCTGTTTTACTTTTTCAATATCAGGATGATCAAGTTCAAAGTCTTTAGCATCAAAAGTAACAGGAACATCTAACATAATAGTTGCTAGTTTTTTTGATAATAACCCTAGCTCTCCGTTTGCTTCAACTTTTTCCTTCATTTTTCCTTTAAGCTGATCGGTATTGGCAAGCAAGCCTTCCATACTACCAAATTGCTGAATGAATTTCTTTGCTGTTTTCTCTCCAACACCAGGAAGTCCTGGGATGTTGTCACTTGAATCCCCCATCATTCCTAAAAAATCAATCACTTGCATAGGTGTTTCAACTTCAAATTTCTTCTGTACTTCTGGAATTCCCCAAGTTTCATAACCACCACCAAAAACAGGTTTGTACATAAAAATGTTTTCAGTAACTAGCTGTGCGAAGTCTTTATCAGGAGTTACCATGTATGTTTTATAACCTTCTTTTTCAGCTTGACGTGATAAGGTGCCAATAACATCATCTGCTTCATAACCTTCTTTAACCATAATTGGAATATGCATGGCTTTTAAAATTTCACAAATATGAGGTATAGCTGTTCTAATACCTTCAGGAGTTTCATCTCTATTAGCTTTGTAGGCCTCAAACATTTCTACACGATCGACACTTCCGCCTTTGTCAAAACATACAGCGAGGTGATCAGGACGCTCTCGCTTTATAACGTCTAATAAGGAATTCATAAATCCCATAATAGCAGAGGTGTCTTCTCCTTTAGAATTGATTCTTGGGTTCTTTATAAATGCATAATACCCACGAAAAATGAGTGCGTAGGCATCAACTAGAAAAAGGCGTTTTTGATTTGACATCGGATTGTTTTTTGAAGTTTATAAAGCTACAAAAACTTATGCGTTTATATGGAACAAATTCATTGACAATTTGTAATTTTCCGAAGTAAAATATAACAGATGAAAAATTTTTCTATAGCAATTCATGGTGGTGCCGGAACACTCGTAAAAGGCATGATGACTCCAAAACTGGAAACACAATACAAACATGATTTGAAAACCGCTTTAGATGCGGCCTATACTTTTTTAGAAAAGGGTAGAACAGCTATTGAAGCTGTTGAAGTAGCTGTTAAGTTCTTAGAAGATTCACCGCTCTTTAATGCAGGAAAAGGTTCTGTCTTTACAGCTACAGAGTCTCATGAAATGGATGCTAGTATTATGGATGGAAAGACCTTAAATGCTGGTGCAGTAAGTTTGATAACTGGAATTAAAAACCCAATATGTTTAGCACGAGATGTAATGGAACGAAGTGAGCATGTTTTTTTAGCTGGAGAAGGTGCTATGCAATTTGCGAAAGAATTGAGTTATGAAATAGAGAAACCAAGTTATTTTTATGATGAATTTAGACATAAACAATGGCTTGAAATTAAAGGCACAGATAGTTTTCAATTGGATCATTCAACTAAAAAAGATTCAAAATTTGGAACTGTTGGTGCCGTAGCTTGTGACCAAGAAGGAAATATTGCTGCCGCTACTTCCACTGGAGGAATGACTAATAAAAAATGGGGACGAGTAGGAGATTCGCCTATGATTGGAGCTGGTAATTATGCTAATAATGCTACTTGTGCCATTTCTTGTACAGGCAGTGGCGAATTTTTTATACGAGGTGTTGTAGCTTATGATGTGTCCTGTTTGATGGAACATAGAGGGATGAGTTTGCAAGAGGCCTCAGATGAAGTTATTCAAAAAAGAATTCTTAGTATTGGTGGTGATGGCGGTTTGATTGCTGTAGATGCCAAAGGAAATATAGCTATGCCATTCAATACTGAAGGCATGTATCGTGCATGTAAAACCTCTAATGGAAAAGAAACCATAGCAATCTATAAGTAGTTATTTCTTTTTTAATTTGTGCCAACTAATAGGTAAAAAGTAAAAAATCATACTCCAAATAAATAGTGCATTAATTATAAATAACACTGTTCTGTGATTATAAAGAAGGATATAGATTACACTATCTATAAAGAAAAGTAACATAAAAAAATTTGGAGTATATAAAAGTATATCCTTTAATGCTTCATGATTGTAAATCGTTTTACTTTTTATAGTAAGACTTAACCATTTTGAGTTTTGGAAGGCAATAGGCTTCCATACGTGTTTATCATCAAAATCTAACCAGTTAAAGACTAATTTTAAAGGCTTTAGTTTAGGAGTATCATAATTAATATCTAGCTGCTGTTTTGGGATTGATAAAAAAGCAAGAAGCGTAATCATCAATGACTCGATAAAATGACCAAACCTGAATGAGGTTAACGTAAATAAGCTAACATGAAATATTATGATAAACCAAATCGTTAAATTTCGTGTTCGTTTAAATAGTAGTAGTATAGCAATAGCAAACTCTGTAAACATGGCAACGTACGATAATAATTTGGCTAAGACTAGTTCGGGTAAAAATTTAGAAACATATAAGTAAATTGGGTTTTCTCTAGCGTTTCCTAACCAATTATCCATAAAAGCACCAGACCACCAATCTGCCTCTAAAAACTTATTTATGGATGCACCAAAATACACAAGACTTAATTGAAGTATGAGTAAGTAAGGTGTTTGCTTGTTATTTGTTAATCCAGCTAAAAATAACGCACAGGCACAAATAAATGTATGATTATTAAATACAGGCTTAGATGCTAACATATTAATAATTATAACAATACCAATGATTATGCTAGCAATTCTAACCTTTAGGTTAAAAAGTAAAGCGAAAGCACTTAAAACAAATAAACTTCTCATGCTGTATTTGAAAAGATTTGGGTAGTCGTTCAAATGATCTAAGGCAGGTATAAATGGAATATAAGGATCGTCTATTTTTGAAAAAATATGATGTGCTACCAGCAATAAAACCATAATTTTACACATCAACAATACATTTGGATGCATAGGCGTGCCTTCAAATTGAAATGGACGTTTTATAAATGCTTTTAGATCAATCATTTTTATATCTCCATTCAAGTTCTTTATGACCATTGGTTGAGTATTTAACAATGACGGTTGCATTATCTTCTTTCCCATAAGTGCTTTCATATTGAGAAATTAACGAGAAAATATTGTTGATAGAGCGTTGCTCCCAACCATTGGTCTTATACCTATAACGATGATAGGCTTCATTTGGCGTTAGCATTTTACCGTTAATTGTTGTAAATACTTCAAATTTTATATGACTATCGTAAGGAGCCCAACAAAAAAAACGCTCAGGAATATAGCGTGCGTATACAATAGAGCCTACCTGTAGTAGGAGAAAAATAATTCCTATAATAAACCTTACCTTCATCAAGGTATAAAAATATACGAATTACTAAAATCTTTAAAAAAAACTAGATAAAAGGAGCCTCAATAGGAAGAACGGTTACTTTTCTGTTTTTAATATCGTATTGATCTCCATTTGAGAGAACATGAACCGTTAAATTAGCCATGGTCATAGGTGTGCCTTCTTGTAACACTTTTTCATTATTGTGAGTAAGCGTACTCCCATCAAAAACAATCACCATTCCAGAACCTATAACAGTACAATCGTTCCCGTTTTTTATAATCATACCTGTATCTTCTGCTAAACCTAGTCCTATGAGTTTAGGGAATTTAGCTACAGCTTCACTTTGTCTGCCAAAACGACCTCTTCTAATAAAATGAGTATCAATGATTAGCTCAGGAATTAGGCACAAACCTTTATACATGTTTACAGCACCTTTGATAAATGATTCTGTAGCACTACCACCAGCAATCATTTCATTAGCCATAACCATAGCGCCAGCACTAGTTCCTGCAATAACAAATCCAGACTCATTTTGATAGCGATCAACAAGAATACGATGAATAATTGTGTTACCTATTTTGTCTGTGATCTTTGATTGGTTGCCACCAGAGAACATGATGCAATTAGCATTTTTAATTAATGAGATAGCGTGTTCTGATTCTGAATCTTCTTTAGAACGAATATCCAATACTTCAACATTTTTACAACCTAAAGTGGCAAAGGCAGTTAAGTAATTTTCACCAACTTCAACCGGAATACTTGACGCTGTAGGAATAATAACGATGTTAGCGTCTACACCTCCTGCTTCCTTTACAACATGATATAATATACCTTCGTCAATAAATTCTAAAGTATACATTTCATCGGCCTCAATGCCTTTATCCTCGTTTCCACCTATCGGAATAAGAGTTCCTTTAATCTTCTGCATAAATCTATTCTGTAGTTTGAATATAAGGCAAAAATAAACTAATTTTTTTATTGAAAAATGTTATATTTATAATCTTTCGATTAAAATAAACTAAAAGCCAATCAATATGAAAATACGCGAAATTAATGCCATGAGAGGACCAAACTATTGGTCAGTTAGACGACATAAATTAATAGTAATGGTTCTGGATTTAGAAGGTATGGAAGAGTATCCTTCTAATAAAGTGCCAGGTTTTTCTGAACGTCTACAGAAAATGTTTCCATCAATGTATTCTCATAGATGTTCTGTAGGTACTCCTGGAGGTTTTTTTGAGCGTGTTGAAGAAGGTACTTGGATGGGGCACATTATTGAGCATATTGCTTTAGAGATTCAAACCCTAGCAGGAATGGATACTGGCTTTGGAAGAACTAGAGGTTATGGTGAGAAAGGTGTTTATAACGTAGTGTTCTCTTACATTGAGGAAAGTGTAGGACGTTATGCCGCTAAAGTAGCTGTTGCCATTTGTGAGGCATTGATTAAAGGTGAAGATTATGATATGGATGATGATATACAGCACATGAGAGAATTGCGTGAAAGAGAGCGCTTAGGGCCAAGTACAGGATCTATTGTAGAAGAAGCAGCTAGTAGAGGTATTCCTTGGATTAGGCTAAATCAATATTCGTTATGTCAGTTAGGTTACGGTGCTAATCAAAAGCGTATTCAAGCAACTGTAACTAGCGAAACGAGTAGTATTGGTGTAGAATTGGCATGTGATAAAGAAGATACTAAATATTTGTTAGAACAAGCAGAGGTTGAAGTACCTAGAGGAGATATCATCAGTAGAGAGCGTAGTCTTGAAGATGCTTGTAGATATGTTGGTTATCCATTAGTTATAAAACCAATTGACGGTAATCATGGAAGAGGTATTACTGTTGATATTCAAAATTATGATGAAGCACTAGTTGCTTTTAATGCAGCAAAAGAAGTATCTCGAAGAGTAATCGTTGAAAAATATATAACAGGAGAAGATTACCGCTTGTTAGTGATTAATAACCGACTCGTTGCTGCCGCTAAACGAACTCCTGCTCATGTTATTGGAGATGGAAAATCTACGGTTCAAGAATTGATTGATGAGGTTAATAAAGATCCAAGACGTGGCTATGGTCACGAAAAAGTATTGACACAAATCACGGTTAACGATTTAACTAAAACCATAATAAAAGATGCAGGTTATACTTTAGACTCTATTATTGCTGAAGGCGAAATGCTTATTCTTAAAGATACTGCTAACTTGAGTACAGGTGGCACAGCTGAAGATGTTACAGATATCGTTCATCCTGCTAACGTTTCAATGGCTGAACGTATTTCAAAAATTATAGACTTAGACATCTGTGGAATTGACGTTATGACTACAGATATTACGAGACCACTTTCAGAAACGGGAGGAGCAGTATTAGAAGTAAATGCTGGCCCTGGATTTAGAATGCATTTAGCACCAACTACAGGATTACCTAGAAATGTAGCAGCTCCAGTTATAGATAAACTATTTCCACAGCAAGGCGATACTGGACGTATTCCTATAGTTGCTATTACTGGAACTAATGGAAAAACAACAACTTCAAGATTAGTTTCTCACATTGCTAAGATGAAAGGTTATCGTGTAGGTTATACAACAAGTGATGGTGTGTATATTCAAAACAGATTATTGATGACTGGAGATTGTACTGGTCCAGCTAGTGCAGAATTTGTGCTTAAAGACCCTACAGTAAACTTTGCTGTTTTAGAATGTGCCAGAGGAGGACTTTTACGAGCAGGTTTAGGCTTTAAAAAATGTGATGTTGCTATAGTAACAAATGTAGCTGCAGATCATTTAGGACTAAAAGGTATCCATACTATAGAACAGCTCGCTAAAGTAAAAGGGGTTGTCCCTGAAACCGTATTACCTGAGGGCTATGCAATTTTAAATGCCGATGACGACCTCGTTTATGACATGCGAAGAAGTGTAGATTGTAATGTGGCACTGTTTTCTATGGATGAAAATAATCCAAGGATAAAAGCCATGCAACGCTTAAACGGCATTACAGCAGTTTATGAAAATGGATATGTTACTATTTGCAGAGGTGAGTGGAAAATGCGAATTATGAGAGCAGAGAATATTCCGTTGACCTATGGTGGGAAAGCTAAATTTATGATTCAAAATGTATTGGCAGGAATCCTTGCAGCGCATGTTAGAGGTATCAGTATTGAAGATATGAAGGCTGGATTGGAAACATTTATACCTTCTGCTTCTCAAACTCCTGGTCGTTTGAATTTATTTGAATTTAATGATTTTACTATATTACTAGACTATGCTCACAATCCAGCAGGAATGAGAGCTTTACAAAAATTCACAGACGAATTAGAAGCTACTGTAAAAGTTGGGATCATTGCTGGAATTGGAGATCGAAGAGTAGAAGACAATAATGAAATGGGAGCCATTGCGGCTGATATGTTTGATGAAATCATTATCCGTCAAGACAAACGATTACGAGGAAAAACGGAAGAAGAACTGATTAAGATGTTAGATGACGGAATTAAGAAGAGAGACCCTAACAAGAAAACGACTATTATTCCTTCTGAAAAAGAGGCAATTACCTATGCTGTAAAAAATGCAGTTAAAGGGTCTTTAATTATTTTATGTAGCGATGTAATTCCTGATGCATTAGATTTAGTGAAGCAGTTTAAAGAGAAAGAAGCAAAGGGCGAATTGACCTTCTCATAAAGAGAAAATAAAAAAACCCGAAACATATGTTTCGGGTTTTTAATCTATTTTAAAAAACTAATTAGCAAAGTTTGATTGTTTTTACTTTAATCTGTAAACTCTTTCTGTAAGCTTTAATACTTATAATATCTGTGCTTTTTTTACGATTAATTTTAATAACCTGAGCTTTAATAGTAGAAGCTGCTGTAGTTTCTTTTTTCACTTTTTGAGTTTCATCATTCTTTTCGACTACAGTTTCAACAGTATCATTATTTTTGATATCTGTATTAGCTTCCTGTCCTGTACAAAGGAAAGGTAAAATAATAAAGGCTAATATGGTTAATACTTTTTTCATAATCGTTTGAGATGTTATTTTTAAACTCATGCCAAAGAAACAACACATTTCAACTGACAATGAATATTTTAGATGAAGTGATTGATTTTTAGACAAGATGAAATCCTTAGCAAAAAACATCGATGAAATACATAAAAACGGCTCGCAGCCCAATAAAAACGTTCAAGATTAAATGACAGATTATTCAGATAATAGGTATGTAAAGTTATTCGATTTACAAAAAAGTAATCAATATGCTATCGGTAAAACCACTTATAAAATACGTTTGAGAAAATTAAAGGCTTTAAAGTTTGCCCTTGAAAAAGAATATAAAACCGAAATTGAAAATGCTATTTATAAAGACTTCAGAAAACCTAAGCTAGAAACAGACCTTACTGAAATATATTTGGTTGTAAAGGAGATTAAATATGCAATTTCAAACTTAAAATCTTGGTTAAAACCGCAACACGTAGACACGCCTCTAACTTTATTAGGAACATCGTCCTACATCAAAAGCGAGCCAAAAGGTGTTTGTTTAATTATTTCGCCATGGAATTATCCTTTGACATTAACCTTTGGGCCATTAGTATCAGCTATAGCTGCTGGAAATACTGCTATTTTAAAGCCTTCAGAAATGACACCAAATACATCTACTGTTATGGCAAAAATTGTTAAAAATGTGTTTGATGAATCTGAGGTGGCACTTATTGAAGGAGAAGTTGATGTAGCAAAGGAACTGTTGAAATTACCATTTAACCATATTTTTTTCACAGGGTCTCCTACCGTAGGTAAAATTGTAATGGCTGCTGCTGCAAAGCATCTATCATCTGTCACTTTAGAGCTAGGAGGCAAATCGCCCACCATAATTCATGAATCCACAAATATAAAAGCTGCAATTAGAACCATTGTTTGGGGGAAATTTCTCAATAATGGGCAAACGTGTATTGCGCCAGATTATGTGCTAATTCAAGAATCTATAAAAGATGAGTTCGTTAAGGCGTTTAAATCAAAAGTTTTAGATTATTATTCTGCAAATCCAAAAGATTCTGAATCTTACAGTCGCATCGTCAATGAAAAGCACTTAAAACGTTTAGTTTCATATATTGAAGATGCAGTATCTAATAAGGCTACTATTGAATTAGGAGGAGATCATAATGTTTCCTCAAACTATATGGCACCTACTTTAATTTCTAACATAGCTGAAGATGCAAAGCTTTTAAATGAAGAAATTTTCGGACCTATACTTCCAATAAAGGCATACAAAACTATTGAAGAGGCTATAAATTATGTCAATTCAAAAGAAAAGCCTTTGGCCTTATACATATATGCTAAGAATAGAAAGGTCGTTAATACAATAATTAATAATACAAGAGCTGGTAGTACTTGTATAAATACGAATGCGATACAATATTCTAATCATTATTTGCCTTTTGGCGGTTCAAATAATAGTGGTATTGGTAAAGCACATGGATTTTTTGGGTTCCAAGAGTTCTCTAATGCTCGTTCGGTACTTAAAAAACATACACTAGGACCATTATATCTATTACTTCCACCTTATAATAGACTTAAAGAAAAAATTGCTGAAATAGCCATAAAGTGGTTTTAAATCTTGTTAAAATAGCTTGAATGGATATTTTCATTTTTACCATTTTGGTATCTCATATACGTAAACCCTTTATGAATGCTGTATGATCCAGTATCACCAGCTTTGTTTATAGCTATATATGCAATTTGAAAACCTTTGTACTTATCATTTTTGTTAGTAATCCTATGGACGGCCTCCTCACATGCTTTTTGAGGAGACATTCCACTTCTCATAAGTTCGACAATCAAAAAACTACCTACAGTTTTTATAACCTCTTCTCCCATACCTGTTGCAACTGCTCCACCAATTTCGTTGTCTACGAATAAACCAGAACCTATGATTGGCGAGTCACCTACGCGACCTTTCATTTTATAAGAGAGCCCAGATGTTGTACATGCACCAGCAATGTCGCCATCATTATCTAAACAAAGCATGCCGATAGTATCATGATTTTCTATATTAATGAGTGGTTTATATTCAGGTGACTTTAACCATTCTTCCCAAACTTTTTTTGAATCTTCAGTTAAAAGATTGTCTTTTTCAAACCCTTGTCGATATGCAAATTCCTCAGCGCCTTTGCTCGCCAATATAACATGAGGTGTTTCGGTCATTACTTGTTTAGCTAATAGAGCAACGTTGGTAATGTTTTCTACACAAACTACAGCGCCACAATCTCCATTACTGTCCATAACACAAGCATCAAGTGTTACATTTCCTTCTCTATCAGGTGTGCCGCCTTTACCAACAGTAGTATTTTTTAGATTTTCTTCTTCCACACTAACACCAATAATAGCTGCATCTAAGGCTTTAACTCCTTTTGATAGCGCTTCGCCAGCTTTAGCATTTGCATTTGCAAAACCCCAAGTACAAATAGCGATAGGAAATTTAGAATTGGTTTTTGTCATAATAGTTTCATTTTCATTTTTTTCTGAGTTGTTCTCTGCACAATTTAGCATTGCGTTTCCAGCAACAAGTCCGACGCCAGTTAGTGACACGTTTTTTATAAAATGTCTACGCTTCATGTTGAATTATAATAGTTTTAGAATTTTTGTAACCAAACCAAAGAATATAAGCATAACATAAAGTTATTGCTATAAATGCAATTTTGAATCCCGCGAAATCAATTAGTTCTCCACAGATTTTTGAAATTATAGCGCCACCAAAGATTGCCATACATAATAAACCTGAACCCTTTGGCTTTAATTCTCCTGTACCTTCGATAGCTAAGGCAAAAATTGTAGGAAACATGATAGAATTGAATAATCCAACAGCTAAAATACTCCACATGCTTATCAAACCTACGGTACTTACCGAAAGCAATATTAATGAAATAGCTAAAGTTGCAAAAATGCCTAAAACCTTTCCTGGTTTCATGATCTTGGTGAGGTATGATCCAAAAAAGCGACCAACCATGGCGCCAGTCCAATAAAACATAACAAAAATACCAAGAAGTGCTTTTTCATCACTTCCCTCAAGAGATCTTTGAAATACTTTTGCTACAAACTCTGCAATAGTTATCAAAATCGGACTTTCTTTTATCATCGAATACATGTTCATGTCTTGGAAGTAGTTTACTAAAAAGCTGCCTATTGATACTTCAGCTCCTACGTAAAAGAAAATACCTAAAACGCCTAACATGAGATTTTTTTGTTTGAAAACCTGAGCGTAAGTGCCTTCAGATTTTTCATTTATAACTTTAGGCAGCTTTGAAAACAGAAATATCACAGCAATTAAAACGATAAATACTGCTAGGCCTAAAAAGGGTTTTTGAATGGCTGAGGCTTCAGAAGCCAAATATAATTCTTTAGCCTTTCCTGTAAGATTGGCAATTTCAATTTCAGATTTTACACTATCGCTTAAAATATATAAGGCACCAACTGCAGGAGCAATTGCAGTTCCAAGTGAGTTAAAAGCTTGTGATAAATTTAATCGGCTTGAAGCACCTGCTTCAGAACCCAAAACTGTAACATAGGGATTGGCTGCTACTTGAAGTATTGTTATGGCTCCAGCAACTATGAAATAAGCGATGATGAATATTCCAAAAACTCTATATGAAGCAGCTGGATAAAATAGTAAACACCCAAAAGCTAAAGTAAGAAGTCCTAAAATAATCCCTTTTTTATAACCAATTTTTGAAAGGATGTAGCTAGCTGGTACAGACAACACCAAGTAAGCACCAAAAAAGGCAAATTGTACCATTATGGCTTGTGCATAACTTAATGTAAATAATTCACGAAGCCTCGGAACTAAAGAGTCTACCAAAACAGTAATAAATCCCCAAAGGAAAAATAAAGTCGTTAATAAAATAAAAGACGAGCGATAGGATTTTTGTTGGTTCATATGATTTAATTATTTAATTGAAATTTCATCAATAAAAATCCAGCTTCTTCCATCGTACGCATGTCCTAGGTGCCAATCGGGTAGTTTGCCTAATTTTTTAGCGACTATTTTTACATATCTAGCACTATAACCATTCATAGAGAAGTGAAGTGTTTTTATTTCAGGGTCTTCTGATGGTTTTCTAGTATCTATAATTTGTTTTGGAAGATTCTTATAAAAGCTTTTTTTGTTATTAGATATATAGCATTCTACTTCAGTTGGATAAAAAATCCATGAGCGTTGGTCTTGAAGAAAATTGACGCTTATACTATCAATAGGTTTTATACTACCTAAATCTATTGTAGCTATCACATCTTTATCCCAATAGCCTTGCCAAGTTCCAGTTCTAAAATCTTGAGTACCAAAGATGCCGTCAATTAAAGCGTCATCTCCTCCAGCATTATACTGGTTGGCATATTTTGTTTCTAATTCAATGGATAGGTTAGGATCTATTTTGTAAAATTTGGTTTCTAAGTTAGCACTCTTGTTGCCTTGAATGTCAATAGCATATGTTTTAAGTGTTGTATCTTCAGAAATAGTAAATGGAGAAGTGTATAATTTATATTCTGAACCATTAAGACTATAAAAAATTTCTGTATTAGATTCTATAATCCCTAAAGTTACTTTTGTTTTACCTTTGAAAGCTACATTGCCTTCAGCAATAAAAGGCGCAGGAGTTATAAGATGTTCATAAATTTCAGTTACAGGTTGTTGTTGCTCGAGACTTCCCCAAGTACTAGGCGTATTAGTCATGTAGAATTCTAAGACACCACCTTGCATGAGATCATTATGGGTTATGTAACTTTTTTCCAGCTTTTTACCATTAAGATAAGCGTTTGCAATATATATGTTATTGGAATTTAAGTTTTGAGTTGAAATAGTAAATGTTTTTCCATTCTCAAGATTAATAGTTGCCTTATCAAATAGAGGTGAACCAATTATGTATTGATTTGAAGCAGGTGTTACAGGATAAAACCCTAACGATGAAAATACATACCAAGCACTCATCTGCCCACAGTCTTCATTTCCAGAAATTCCATCAGGTGAGTTGGTATAAAGTTCGGTTAATATTTGATGAACTTTTGCTTGAGTTTTATGAGGTTTATTTATAAAATTATAAAGGTAAGCTATGTGATGACTTGGTTCGTTACCATGCGCATATTGTCCAATGAGACCAGTGATGTCTGCTTGACTGCGGCCAGAAGTTTCTGCTTTTGCAGTAAACAATTTGTCCAATTGCATTTCAAGCTCATACGTTCCACCTAAAAGACGAATAAATCCAGA
Source organism: uncultured Psychroserpens sp. (assembly GCF_947503375.1). Classification (GTDB taxonomy): domain Bacteria; phylum Bacteroidota; class Bacteroidia; order Flavobacteriales; family Flavobacteriaceae; genus Psychroserpens. Next base: position 69,345 of record NZ_CANNDQ010000001.1, on the reverse strand, counting down.
AATATCCTGAGGAACATAAAAACTATATTGCCATGCGTTGGCTTCAGTGTAATTAAAATTCACTTCGTAAGGATCAAAAGGAGCAAACCACGTATTTCTAAAGCGACCTCTCATAAATTTTGTTTCAGGATCAAAAATATTTTTGTAATACTGTGCTCTTTTAGCATAAGTTGAATAGTCTTTGTCTCTTCCCATTACCTTTGCCATTTCAGAAATGGTCCAATCATCAAAAGCATATTCAAGAGTTTTTGAAACAGATTCACTTTCTTTTTCTACAGGAATGTAACCCAGCGTTTTATAGTGTTCTAAGCCTAAATGATCTCTAGTAGCAGAATGTTTCATTGCTTCAAGAGCCTTATCGGTATCATAATTACGAATGCCTTTTAAATAAGCATCTGAAATAACCGGAATTGCATGATAGCCAATCATACAACCTGTGTAGTTTGCACTTAAATCCCAAATGGGTATAATACCGCCTTCATCATATTTTGCTAAAAAGGTATTGATAAAATCGTTAGTTCTATCTTGTTCTATAATAGTGTATAGTGGGTGCGCTGCACGGTACGTATCCCAAAGAGAGAATACAGTATAATAATCGAAGTCTTTGGTTTTGTGAATTTCTAAATCCATACCACGATATCTACCATCTACATCTTGATATAAGTTAGGCGCAATCATGGTATGATATAAGGAGGTATAGAAAATGGTTTTGTAATTGTTATTTTGAGACTCTACGACTACTTTTTCAAGTTGTGTTTCCCAAATGTTTTGCGCTTCAGCTTTTACTTGTTCAAATGTTTTATGCCCTATTTCTTGTTTTAGATTGTTTGTTGCTCCACTTACATCAACAGCAGAAATACCAACTTTTACTGAAACAGCCTCATTTTGTGGGTTATTGAACTCAATGATTGCCTTTTTACTAAGGAATTTATAATTTTTTGAAATTGGAATACCATCTTCTAAATATGTGATATCTTTTATTGGTTTAGAAAATTGAATAGAATAGAATAGTTTTTGGTTTGTTGCCCAAGCTTTAGAATGTCTGAATCCAGTAATTGTTGAATCATTTTTCAACTGGATTTTATAATCTAACAATTCATCACGATGCTCTAGGTCTATAACCAAAAACTGATTTTCAGCTGATGCATATGTGTATTTTTGAATCCCACTACGTTTTGAAACTGTTAATTCTACTTGAATATCAGTAGAGTCTAAAAGTACTTTATAATAGCCAGGTTCTGCTATTTCATTATCATGTATGAAATGTGCGCGATAACCTGGTTTACCGTCACTTCCGTTATTAAAATTAATTTGAGTTGTAGGCATTAATAATATATCAGCATAATCACTAACACCAGTTCCACTGAGATGTGTATGAGAAAATCCGTAAATATACTCATCACTGTAATGATAACCTGAACAACCATCCCAACCATCAAGTCTTGTATCTGGACTTAATTGCATCATGCCAAATGGCATGGTAGCTCCAGGATAGGTATGACCATGACCACCAGTTCCTATAAATGTATTAACATAACTAATTAAGGTATTGTCTTTTCGGGCAACTTTAATTGAAGGACTTTTATCACAACGAACAAATACCAAAGCCATTATAGCCACAAAGATGAAAAGTCTCATGAACTGTTTTTTAATTGTTTGAAAAGATAATAAATCTTAAGGTATCGTTAAATATATTTTATCTGCTTAGTTCCATTCTAAAATCAATTATCTTTGAAAAAACTACATCTATGGTGCGTTGGATTATATTTGTTTTAATCTACACTCTTTTTTCAGTTTATGGTTTTCAAGCCATTAAGACCGTTACCAAATTAAGTTGGATACATTACTTATTCATTGCTATTGCGCTAGTCATAGCTGGTAATTTTATTTATCAGTTCTCGATAGGTTCGGAAGGAAGAGTTCTTAATCCCGCTAAAAGTTATGCCTTTGGTTTTCTATTGGCTTTTGTGTCTTTGAATTTAGTAATCGTTCCTATTTTGATTGGAGAAGATATTATTCGTGTATTCCTTGGTGTTTATGATAAGCTATTTGCTACTAAAGAAACTTTCTATTTGCCTTCTCGGCGAAAGTTTATAAGTGCCATTGCACTTGGTTTAGCAGCTATTCCTTTTGGGTCGTTACTTTACGGAATGTATAAAGGAAAGTATCGATTTAGGGTTTTAGATTATACATTACATTTTGAAGATTTACCCGATGCCTTTGATGATTATAAAATTACACAAATTAGTGATATTCATTCGGGTAGTTTTGACAATCGTGAAAAGATTGAATATGGCATCGATTTAATCAATCAACAACAATCAGATGTGATCTTATTTACTGGTGATATGGTTAATAATAAAGCTTCTGAAATGTTACCATGGAAAGATCTCTTCGGGACATTAACCGCAAAAGATGGTGTGTTTTCAGTGCTAGGAAATCATGACTATGGTGATTATGTGCAGTGGGAAACTAAAGAAGCTCAGGCGAAAAACCTAGAAGATCTTAAAGCACTTCAAAAAGAAATGGGTTACAAGCTCTTGTTAAATGAATCACATTTTTTAGAAAGAAATAATCAAAGAATAGCCCTTGTTGGTGTAGAAAACTGGGGAAAAGGTGGTTTTAAAAAAGCTGGAGACCTTAAAAAAGCAGCTGAAAATGTAAATTCAAACGATTTTAAGATATTAATGAGTCACGACCCAAGTCATTGGGAAGCTGAGGTGGTTAATGATAATTACCATTACCATTTAACACTAAGTGGTCACACGCACGGGATGCAATTTGGTATTGAAATTCCTGGATGGGTAAAATGGAGCCCAGTAAAATGGAGGTATAAACAATGGGCTGGCATCTATGAGGAGTTGGGTCAATACCTAAATGTAAACAGAGGCTTTGGGTATTTAGGTTATCCTGGACGCGTTGGGATTTGGCCAGAGGTTACTGTAATTACGCTTAAAAAGGGTTCAAATAACGCATAATATCATGGAAATGTTATATTTGTATATACATATCTGATTTAAAAGTTTAAACGTATGTCAAAATTTGGGGAACTTATAGATGTTGATATTCCTGTTCTATTAGATTTTTTCACAGAATGGAACGAGCAATCTACGGCAATGCATCCTGTAATGCGTGATGTTGCTGCTGCTCTTGGAGATAAAGCCAAAGTAATCAAAATTGACGTTGATAAAAATAAGGAACTAGCAGATGCACTTCGTGTAAAAGGCTTACCAACACTTATTATTTATAAAGATGGAGAGATGAAATGGCGGCATAGCGGTGAACAAGATGCAAACACACTTATAGCTATTGTTCAAGAATACATTTAAAACTTCAGCGCTCTAAATTTATACCCTTTATCATTAAAATGCTTTAACATTTTTGGTAGTGCGTACATCATATTTTTTGATGCTTTGATGCTATCGTGAAATACAATAATGCTACCTTCTTTACTTTTTGAGATTACATTACTATAGCATTGGGCTTCAGAAACGTTTTGATCCCAATCAAAAGACAAAACATCCCACATTATAATTTTATACCCGAGTTCTGTAAGTTGTTTTCCTTGTCTTACTTTTATTTGTCCGTAAGGAGGACGAAAAAGAGGTGTGGTAAACAACGATTTGGAGTCTGAAGTTGAATCAATTACTGATTTTGCTTTAGCTACATCATTTAAATAATTTTTAGTTTTTGATTTCCAACCTTTGACATGATGATGTGTATGATTACCAATAGTATGACCTTGATTTACAATTTGTTTGAAAATCTCAGGATGTTTTTCAATATTGCTTCCTATACAAAAGAAAGTTGCTTTTGCATCATATTGCTTAAGTATATCTAGAGTCCATTCTGTTATTATTGGTGTTGGGCCATCGTCAAAAGTGAGGTACAATTCCTTTTCAGTTGTAGGCATATTCCAAATGTAATTCGGAAACATTTTTCTGGCAACTAACGGCGTTTTAACAGGAACAATTTTCAAAATATATTACTCATCAAGTTTTAATAGACTATCAATAGTGTCTCTAACAATATCAGGATCTTCTTGTATTAAATCTTGTTCATATGAGTCTTCATCATCGGTAAAATGTTTGAACAATTTAAGATAGTTATTGAATTTTTCAGTTTCTTCTAAAGCCAATTCCTTATCGTTGTAAATTACCAATACATCAACTAAAGCTCTGTAACGTTCAATATCAGTAATGATCTCTTCAATATAGCGTGTTTGGTTTTCAATAGTTAACTCACTGTAATATTTAAGGTTTTCTTGATATTTTTTTGCTACATCTCTATAGAGCCTTCTTGCCTTATCCTTTTTATCTATTTCATAATAACCACTAATATAGGGTTCAAGTAAAGTATAATATCCAAACTTGTCAACTGGCATTTTTTCCATCGCAAGGTCAGCAATGTTCTCCGCTTTGTCAAATTGATCTTCATTAATTAGTTGTTCCATCAAACGGGCAAGATTACCTCTGTACGTAATTCCATTTTTACGTGTTTCAACATCATGATAAATGTCATCGCTTCCACTATTTCCCCAATCCCATGACATCACTTTTTTGTACATCAAATCAGAATCTATACGTCCCATATCAAAAGGGTTGGCTCTATCAACAGCGGTTTTTATAGGTACTAGTTTGTAACACAAACCATCCAGTTGAAGATAGTCTTTCATCCAAATGTAATCGTCATCTCCAAAGCTACCTCCTGTAAAATATATTGGGCGTTCCCAGTTATTGTTAGCTATTATGTCTAACATTAACAATCTGTTTTTGTATAAAGCACCTCCTTTTACTTTTATATCTATAAAAGGGACGATCTGGTCAGCGTCTTTTTGTTTAACAATGCCGTTTTCTAAAACGTTTTGTTTGTTAACAGGAATTCTAACATGCTCAGTTGGAATGTAATTTGAATTTAACAAGTGACTTGGATATCCTCTTGAATCTTCGCCTTGTCGTTGCATAGCATACTTTAATTTGTATTTGGGATCATCATTACTAATGAAATTCATGAAATCTTTGATCATGAATGTGTCTCTAGTGATTTCATATTTCATTATATAATCACGTGTGCCATATTTATATTGATCATGCGTTAATTGAGACGGAATAGGTTTGCTCTCATACGCCTGCCGTTTCATTTGATCAATATACCAATCAGTTTGAAATAAGCTAGTATTGACAACGCGAACATCTGTACGAACCCCTTCAATTTCTTGTAGATACCAAAGCGGAAAACTATCATTATCACCAATAGTAAACAAAATAGCATTAGGTGCACAAGATTCTAAATATTTTCTTGCCATCGCATTCGCGGTATATTTACCTGATCGATCATGATCATCCCAATTGTTTGCTGCTAAAATACTAGGAACCAAAATAAGGCACACGACAGTGATTGCAGGTGCTAATAATTTTGAAGTAATTTTATCTTTCAAAAAATTATAAATTGCATAGACGCCAAAACCTATCCAAATAGCAAATACATAAAATGAGCCTACTACCGAATAATCACGTTCTCTAGGTTCAAAAGGTCTAACATTGGTATAAAATTGAATTGCAATCCCAGTAAATAAGAAAAATACTAGCATGACCCAAAAACGTTTTGGATCTTTTAGGAGTAAGAAAAAGAAGCCTACAAAACCTAGGATCATTGGTAAGAAATAATAGGTATTTCGTGCTTTATTATGTTTTACATCACTAGGTAAATTGTCTTGTGAGACACCTAAATGTAACTCGTCTATGAAGTTGATTCCACTGATCCAATTGCCATGCAATGCATTATATTTTCCTTGTATGTCGTCCTGTCTTCCTGTAAAATTCCACATAAAATAACGCCAATACATGTAGCCTAGTTGATAGTCCATCATATAATAGAAGTTATCTACCAATGATGGTTTTTCAATATCTAAATACTCTTGTCCAAATTGTTTTAAGAACGAGTGGTAGTCTTCATAATCTATTTTTCCAGCGGCAACATCCTTTTTGAATTCGTTTACAACAGCTCGAACTTGATTCTCCATTTGATATTCTGGTTTGATTTTAAAATCTAACAGCCCAGTAAACATCATATAGTTTTCGGCATGTTCTGTACTCCACATTCTTGGCAGTACAGCTGCATGCTCAGAATTGTAATTTTGTTTTGCATTCTCGTAATCGTTTACAATAACGTATTCGCCTTTAACATGATCTTTTTCATATTTTGGTTTATCATCTACATAAGGTTGATTTTTGTCTAAGCCTGTATATTGTTCAGTAAATAACGGACCATAGAACAAATGTGTTTCAGGATATTGTTCTAAGTTGTAATAGGCAAGTAGTTCTCTTGCGCTTGAAGGATTGTTTTCATTAATTATAACATTAGCATTGGCTCTTATAGGAAGCATTAACCAAGAGGAGAAACCAATGAAGATAAAAATCAGACATAAGATTAATGTGTTAGCATATTTGTAGCCTTTCTTCTTGGTGTGCTTCAATCCAAAATAAAATGCTAACACCAAAACCAAACCAGCTATTACAGAACCTGAATTAAAAGGAAGGCCTATGGTGTTTACAAAGAAAATTTCTGAAATACTAAATAGTTTTAATGCATTTGGAAGTAATAGTTTGAAAATAAATAAAAGTATCGCAGCCGCAATTACATTTGCTAGTAGAAAATGCAAGTTTTTTTGTATAAAATCTTTATATGTAACGTTCTTTTCAAAGGGTAAATAAATTTGATAGAGTACTTTATATAGTGGTTTTAGTAAAATAACTAAGAGTACAAAAGGAATTCTGAACATAGTCCCTTCAACTAAGCTAAAAATTAAAGTGACAGCAAATATGACGATAGGGATTGAAATTAAAAAAATAGCAAAGGCTAATAAAAAACTTGGTAAAAGCTTGTCTTTGTAATTCTTAAAATAATAAATAAGACTAATAGCAGGAATGGTTAATAATCCCATAAAATGTACACCAAATGATAAGCCAATTACAAATGCGATTAAGATTAACCATCTATGTCCTCTTGGTTCGTTCATGTCTTGTTCCCATCGTAATCCTAAATAAAACAGAATTGCCATAATGAGTGTTGCCATTGCATAAACTTCGGTTTCTACGGCATTAAACCAGAAGGAATCTGTAAATGTAAAAGCTAAACTTCCAACTAAAGCACTACCTAATATTGCTATTGAAGTTTTTTGAGTGATTTCACCATCTTTAACGACTAACTTTTTTAATAATAAACTAATGGTCCAGAACATGAATAATATAGTAAACGCGCTTGCAACAGCACTCATCATATTAAGCATCATTCCTATTTGGGAAGGTTCAAGTGCAAACCATGAAAAAAATGCACCTAACATTTGAAATAATGGCGCACCAGGAGGATGGCCTACCTGCAGTTTTGAAGAGGTAAGTATGTATTCTCCTGCATCCCAAAAACTTACAGTGGGCTCAATAGTTAAGGCATAGGTAATTAAAGCTATGGTAAAAGCAAACCACCCTAAGATGGTATTCCATTTCTTGAAGTTGAAATGTGTCATAAAAACAGTCTATTTATATGCGAGCGAATTTACTAATAAATATGTTAAACCCTAATGTTTTTAAGTTAACGTTAAGCTTTTTTGATTATTTTATATATTTTTATTTGTGCAAATAAAACTTTGTACTAAATTTGCATCCTCATTTAGAGATTGGCCTATGGTGTAACTGGCAACACGTCTGGTTTTGGTCCAGAAGAGTCTAGGTTCGAGCCCTAGTAGGCCAACAAAAAAGTCTTCCGAACGGAAGACTTTTCTTTTTTTGAATGTTTCACTATATTTTAAATGTAATTACTGGACGTTTAGCATGGTTAACTAAATCTTCACTAATACTTCCATTAAAGAAATGCGCAATGCCTTGTCTGCCATGCGTGCTAATGCCAATAAGATCTGCATCGATATCATTTGAAAAATTCAAAATTCCTTTTTCTACACTTTCATCATTATAAATATTTACAGTGTAATTTTTAAAGCTATAATCTTCTATAAAAGAGTTAATGCGTTTGTTCGCTTTAGTAGTTGTGGTGAAATTGCCAGCTGTATTCACCATTAGTAAATGAATTTTAGCGCCAAGAGCTGTAGCTAACTCTGTAGCTTGTTTGTATGTTTCCTTATTGTCGTTCTTAAAATCTGAAGCAAATACAAAATCATCTACACTAAAATCTGGATGCTCGTTCTTAATAACTAGAACAGGAACATCAGAGGTTCTAACAACCTTTTCAGCGTTCGATCCCACAAACATCTCTTTAAAACCGCTAGCACCATGTGAACCCATGATAATAATATCTGCACCGTGTTCGCGACAAATATCAACTACGCCATTGAATGAGGCATCGGGTTTAACTATTTCATGAACCGTAATATCAGTGAGGAAATCACTATTCATAATATCTTCAAATTTTTGATGTGCCATTTTCATAAAGAACATGACTTCAGGTACGTCTGCTTGAGCGCTTACAGCATCAGTTTCTTGCATAGGGATTTCTAGCATGTGCAACAAATAAATCTCACTACTGTGTCTTTTTGCTAGTTGAGCAGCTACTTTTAATGCGTTTTCAGCTTCTTTTGAAAAATCTGTCGGGACTAGTATTTTTTTCATATTGATTGAGTTGATTTGTATTATATAAATTTAATAATAAAAAACGACATAGCAGCAGTTGTAAAAATCAATATAATTGTTGTATATTTGCAGCGTTGTTTGAAGAAATAAAAATAATGAGCGGACGGAAAGTCCGCTCTTTTTATACTAAAAATGTTCAGAGATACTGTAAAAAAATTATTAAAAGAGGGGTTGAAACAACGTGAAGATTTGTTTTTGATTGATTTTGATGTTTCGGCTGATAATACAATTAAAATCGTGATTGATGGTGATAATGGTGTCTTAGTAGAAGATTGTATATTTATAAGTCGAGCAATTGAACATAACCTAGATAGAGAAGAACAAGATTTTTCTCTTGAAGTTTTATCTGCTGGTGCAACAGAACCTTTAACAAATAAAAGGCAGTACAAAAAACATATTGGCAGAACGCTTAATATAAAAACCAAAGAAGATCAAACCATTGAAGGTACACTTATAGAAGCTGACGATGATAGGATCAATCTAGAATGGAAAGTAAGAGAGCCTAAGCCAGTAGGCAAAGGTAAAGTAACCGTAAAAAAGCAAGCCGAAGTATCGTATAATACGATTTCTAAAGCTCAAGTTGTAATAAAATTTTAATTCATAACAGTAATGGAAAATATTGCGTTAATTGAATCTTTTTCAGAATTTAAGGACGATAAGTTAATAGATCGTGTAACGTTAATGGCGATTTTAGAAGATGTATTAAGAAATGCGTTGAAGAAGAAATATGGTGATGATGATAACTTTGATATCATTATCAATCCAGATAAAGGTGATTTAGAGATATGGAGAAATAGAATTGTAGTTGCAGATGATGAGGTTGAAGAACCAAACCAAGAAATTGCATTATCTGAAGCTCAAAAAATTGAACCAGATTTTGAAGTTGGAGAAGATGTAGCTGAAGAGGTAAAACTAGTTGATTTAGGGCGTCGTTCTATTTTAGCATTAAGACAAAACTTAATTTCAAAGATTCACGAACACGATAACACTAACATTTATAAGCAATTCAAAGATTTAGAAGGTGAAATTTATTCTGCTGAAGTACATCATATTCGTCATAGAGCAATCATTTTATTAGATGATGAAGGTAATGAGATTATCTTACCAAAAGATAAGCAAATTCCTTCAGACTTTTTTAGAAAAGGCGAAAATGTTAGAGGGATTATAGAAAGCGTTGAGCTTAAGGGAAATAAGCCCGCAATCGTCATGTCAAGAACAGCGCCAGTATTCCTTGAGAAATTATTTGAACAAGAAATACCAGAAGTGTTTGACGGTTTAATAACTATTAAAAAAGTGGTTAGAATTCCTGGTGAAAAAGCTAAAGTAGCCGTAGATTCTTATGATGATAGAATTGACCCAGTAGGTGCTTGTGTTGGGATGAAAGGTTCAAGAATTCATGGTATTGTACGTGAATTAGGCAATGAAAATATAGATGTTATTAACTATACTAACAACTTGAATTTATTTATAACAAGAGCACTCAGCCCAGCGAGAGTAACCTCTATTAAAATTGATGAGGAAAACAAACGTGCAGAAGTACTATTAAAACCTGAAGAAGTATCAAAAGCCATTGGTAGAGGAGGTCATAATATTAGATTAGCAGGACAATTAACAGGTTATGAGATAGATGTCTTTAGAGAAGGTGCAGAAGAAGATGTAGAATTAAGAGAGTTTTCTGATGAAATAGAAAGCTGGATTATAGACGAATTTAGTAAAGCAGGTTTAGATACAGCAAAAAGTGTTCTAGAACAAGATGTTGAAGACCTAGTAAAACGAACAGATTTAGAAGAGGAAACAATTCTAGATGTGATAAGAATTCTTAAAGAAGAATTTGAAGAATAAAAGATTTTTAAGTTATATTACAAGTAATTTATGGCTCAAACAAGATTAAATAAAGTATTACGAGAACTCAATATCTCTATAGATCGTGCTGTTGATTTTTTAGAATCAAAAGGCATTTCTATTGAGAAGAGCCCTAATACAAAAATATCAGAAGACGTTTACACAGTTCTTTCAAACGAATTTCAAACCGATGCTAATAAAAAAATGGCGTCGCAAGAAGTTAGTGAGGCTAAACTCAAAGAAAAGGAAGAATTGCGCGAACAGCGAGAGCGTGAATTAGAAGAAAAAGCCAAGCAAGAGGAAAAGAGTAATGAAGTTGTTAAGGCAAAAGTAGATCTAAGCGGTCCGAAACAAGTTGGTAAGATCGATCTAGATCAACCTAAAGCGGTAACTAAAAAAGAGGAAGAAGCAGTTCCAGAACCTGTTGAAGACAAAGTAGAAGAGAAAGTAGAAGAAGCCGAAGTAGTAGAAAAACCAAAAGTTAAAGAAGCGCCTAAAGCAAAAGTACCAAAGGCAAAAACGGTTAAGACAGAAACTAAAGTAGATAAACAGGATAAAGAACCTGAAGATGAGACTTTAAAAACGCAGTATAAAAAGTTATCAGGACCAACCATAGCTGGTGAAAAGATTGATCTTTCAAAATTCAATAAACCAAAGAAAAAGAAAGAAGACAAAAAACCAGCAGAAAAGTCAAATGACGCTAATAAGAAAAAAAGACGTCGTATTAGTAAAGGACCAGGTTCGGGAGGAGATAATAATTTTGGAAATAAAAACAACCAAAGAGGTGGTTACAAAGGAAAAGGGAAACGACCTGCTGTTGTTAAAGAAGAGCCTAGTGCTGAAGAAGTACAAAAACAAGTACGTGAAACATTAGAAAAGCTACAAGGCAAATCTAGTAAAGGCAAAGGTGCTAAATATAGAAGAGAGAAAAGAGATCAACATAGAGAACAAACCGAAAAAGATCTACAAGCTGAAGCAGCTGAAAGCAAGATTTTAAAAGTAACAGAATTTGTTACAGCGAGCGAAGTAGCTACAATGATGGATGTTTCTGTAACTGAAATTATTTCTGCATGTATGTCTTTAGGTATGATGGTTACCATGAACCAACGTCTTGATGCAGAGACCCTTTCTGTTGTAGCTGATGAGTTTGGTTATGAAGTAGAATTTGTAACTGCTGATATTGAAGAGTCTTTTGAAGAAGTACAAGATAAAGAAGAAGATTTAGAAACGCGTGCACCAATTGTAACTGTAATGGGTCACGTAGATCACGGTAAAACGTCGTTGTTAGATTACATACGTAAAGAAAATGTTATTGCAGGAGAGTCAGGAGGTATTACTCAGCATATAGGTGCTTATGGCGTACAATTAGACAATGGTCAAAAAATAGCATTTTTAGATACACCAGGTCACGAAGCCTTTACGGCAATGCGTGCTCGTGGAGCTCAAGTTACCGATTTAGCAATTATTGTTATAGCTGCTGATGATGCCATAATGCCACAAACAAAAGAAGCAATTGCTCATGCTCAAGCAGCCGAAGTACCAATTGTTTTTGCTATAAATAAAATAGATAAACCTGGAGCAAACCCTGATAAGGTAAAAGAAGGATTGGCAAACATGAATTTATTGGTTGAAGATTGGGGCGGAAAAATCCAGTCACATGATATTTCAGCTAAAAACGGAACAGGTATTAAAGAGTTGCTAGAAAAAGTTTTACTTGAAGCAGAGTTACTAGAACTTAAAGCTAACCCTAATAAAAATGCTGTTGGAACTGTAGTAGAAGCGTTCTTAGATAAAGGACGTGGGTACGTATCTACAATTTTGGTACAAGCAGGAACTTTAAAGGTTGGTGATTACGTGTTGGCAGGGAAGAATAGTGGTAAAGTTAAAGCAATGCATGATGAGCGTGGAAATGAAGTCAAAGCTGCTGGACCATCAACACCAGTTTCTATCTTAGGATTAGATGGAGCACCTCAAGCAGGTGATAAATTCAATGTATTTGAAGATGAGCGTGAAGCAAAACAAATTGCTGCCAAACGTACACAATTACAACGTGAACAATCGGTAAGAACGCAGCGTCATATCACGCTCGATGAAATTGGTCGTCGTATAGCATTGGGTGATTTCCAAGAATTAAATATCATTCTTAAAGGTGATGTGGATGGCTCTGTTGAGGCATTGACAGATTCATTCCAGAAATTATCTACTGAAGAGATTCAAGTTAATATTATCCATAAAGGTGTTGGAGCCATTACCGAAAGTGATGTGCTATTGGCAACAGCTTCAGATGCTATTATAATTGGATTTAATGTACGACCAATGGGTAATGCACGTCAAATTGCTGATAATGAAGAAATAGATATCAGAACGTACTCTATTATCTACGATGCAATCAACGATCTTAAAGATGCAATGGAAGGAATGTTATCTCCAGAGCTTAAAGAAGAAATTACAGGTACTGCCGAAATTAGAGAAACCTTTAAGATTTCAAAAATTGGTACAATCGCAGGTTGTATGGTAACTAATGGTAAAATATTTAGAAACTCTGGTATTCGTTTGATACGTGATGGTGTCGTTATTCACACAGGTGAACTAGCATCATTGAAACGTTTTAAAGACGATGTTAAAGAAGTAGCTAAAGGTTACGATTGTGGTATTCAGTTGAAGAATTATAACGATATTCAAATAGATGATGTTCTTGAAGCATTCCAAGAAGTGGAAGTCAAAAAGACACTAAAATAAAAATCATCATGACACTTAAATAAAAAAGCGAGCATCAACAATGCTCGCTTTTTTTATGATAAAATTTTCTTATTTTTTATCCTTTTTGGGCTCAAAAATAAAAGCGTTTGAATACTTCTTCTTGATTTTTAATAAGGCTTTATCTGCTTCAAGTCGACTTCTAAATTTTCCAACTTGGATTTTAGTATTTGGTTGTTCGTAGACCATTTCAACTGGCCATTCTCCAAACGAATTTAAAAAGTTTTTCTTAGTGTTTTCAGCATTAAAGCGGTCTCCAGAATAGATCTGAATCTTATATAAATTTACGGTCTTAACGTCTTTTTTATAATCTAAAAGTTTGTCAATATCGCTATCTTGATCTACAGTTACAGTACCTTGCTGTGCAAAACTTTGATTTTGAAAGACAAAACAAGCAATGAAAAATACGATGAATTTAATATTGTTTTTTAACATGGTTCTTTAATTTTATACAAAGAAAATGATTTTTTTTAGCAGTCTTTGTATTTGGGTTATTTTTTAAACTAATTTTAGGCTTAAAATATTATTTAGAATCTTTATAAATTATCAATTAACAGTTCTGTAACATTTCCCAAATCGACATTAAGTGTTATTTTTGCGTGAGATTTTATAAACGTTTTTTTCAATACAATTAATGAAAAAATCATACCAAAGTTTAGAAGATAATTCAACTAACACTATGATACAAGTGATTTACCGTAAACTAACATCAAATTTTCTCAATTTAGGGTTAGTTTTTTTACTCACGTTTTCAACTTCACTTATTGCTCAAGAAGGCGATCCTGTTAAAGGAAAAACACTATTTAATACCAACTGTGCCTCATGTCATAAACTAGATAAGAAAATGACAGGTCCTGCTCTGCGTAATGTTGAAGCGCGTTTAGCAGAAGAACAAGGCTTAGACAGAGAATGGCTTAATGCATGGATTCGTAACAGTGCAGGAATGGTTAAATCTGGTGATGCTTATGCTAACAAGATTTACAATGAGTACAATGGTACTGCAATGACAGCATTTCCGCAGTTGACAGACCAAGATATTAGTGATATTCTAGCATATACGGCTGAGCCACCGGCTGAAAAAGTGGATGGTCCAGTTCCTCCTATAGATCCAAATCAACCTCCAACAGGAGGTGTCTCAAATAAATTGATTCTTGGCGCTTTAGCTATCTTATTTGCATTATTAGCAATAGCCTTAATTTTGGTGAGACAAACGTTAAATCGTTTTGCCGAAGCTAAAGGAATAGATATCGCCAAAGAAGATAAAAGTGTTCCAATCTGGAAAGCCTTTGCTCAAAACCAATTCTTGGTTTTAGTTACTGTAATTTTCTTCTTATTAGCAAGTGCATATTTTGTGTTTGGTTACCTCTCTCAAATAGGTGTAGATCAAGGTTATGAGCCAGTACAGCCGATACACTATTCACATAGAATACATGCTGGAGACAATGGTATTGACTGTAAGTATTGTCACTCATCAGCACGTGTAAGTAAGCACTCAGGAATCCCTTCATTGAATATTTGTATGAACTGTCATAAGTCTATTTATGAAGTATCTGCCGAAACACAACAAGAAGGTTTAGACGAATATGGCGTAGATTACAATGCTGAAATTCAAAAGTTATATAAAGCTGTTGGATGGGATGATGCAGAGCAAAAATATACTGGAGAAACTGAGCCTGTTAAATGGGTAAGAATACACAATCTCCCAGATTTTGCTTATTTCAACCACTCACAACACGTTACTGTTGCTGGTGTAGAGTGTCAAACTTGTCATGGACCAGTTGAAGAAATGGAAGTGATGTATCAGTATTCACCATTAACAATGGGTTGGTGTATTGATTGTCATAGAAAGACAGAAGTTAACGTAAAAGATAATGCATATTACACAAAAATACATGAGCAATTATCTAAGAAATATGGTGTTGAAAAATTAACAGCTGCTCAAATGGGTGGGCTAGAATGTGGAAAATGCCATTACTAAATAAGTTTAATAAGAAGTAATTCAATTATATAATATGTCATCAAACAAGAAATACTGGAAAAGTGTTGAAGAGCTAAACGAAAACAGCTCTATTGTTGAGACGCTAAAAGAAAATGAATTTGTTAACGAGATTCCTACCGATGAGTTTTTAGGTAATAAAGAATCTTTAGAATCTTCTTCTACTACGCGTCGTGACTTTTTAAAATACGTTGGTTTTAGTACTGCAGCAGCATCTTTAGCAGCTTGTGAAGGGCCAGTGATTAAATCTATTCCTTACGTAGTTCAACCTGAAGAAATTATTCCAGGTGTTGCTAACTATTATGCCACAACTATTGCTGATGGTTTTGACTTTGCTAGTGTATTGGTTAAAACTCGTGAAGGTCGTCCTATAAAGATCGAAAATAATACTATGGCAGCTACTAATGGTAGTGCTAATGCTAGAGTTAATGCTTCAGTTTTAGGGCTGTACGACATATTAAGAGTGAAGTCACCAATGAAAGGTGAGTCTGAAATCTCTTGGTCAGAATTAGATGCAGATGTAACTCAAAAATTACAAGCGTTACAATCGTCAGGGAAACAAATTGTCTTATTAACACAAACTTTTGCAAGTCCATCAACATCAAAGTTGATATCAGAATTTGCAACCAAATATGGTAATGTGCGTCATGTGGTATATGATGCAGTTTCAGAATCAGCTGCTTTAGATGCTTACCAAGCAAAATATGGAGAGCGTGCCTTGGCAAATTACGATTTTTCAAAAGCAATGACTATTGTGTCTGTTGGTGCAGATTTCTTAGCTGATTGGCAAGGTGGAGGATTTGATTCTGGATATGCTAAAGGTCGTGTTCCTAAAGATGGAAAGATGTCTCGCCATATTCAGTTTGAATCTAATATGTCGTTATCAGGTGCTAATGCAGACAAGCGTATACCACTAACACCTAGTCAACAAAAGCAAGCATTAGCTAAATTATACAGTATGGTTGTTGGTACTTCTGTGTCTACAGATTTACCTGAACATATCAATAAAGCAGTTCAAAGTGCTGCTAACGAATTAATAAAAGCAGGAAGTAATGGTGTTCTAGTAACAGGTTTACAAGATGTGAATGCACAAACAGTTGCATTAGAAGTAAATGCCGCTATAGGAAGTAAGGCCTTTAATCCTGATACACCAATTAAAACAAGACAAGGTAATAGTAAAGATGTAATGGCTTTAGTTGCAGATATGAAAGCAGGTAAGGTTAGCGCTATTATCATGAGTGGTGTTAACCCATTATATACATTGCCTAATGCTACAGATTTTAAAGAAGGTCTAGCTAAGACAGAATTGTCTGTGGCGTTCTCAATGAAAGCAGATGAAACATCTACAGCTTGTACTTACATTGCTGCTGCACCTCATTATCTAGAATCTTGGGGGGATGTAGAAATGAAGAAAGGTCATTACAGCGTGATGCAACCTACTATTCGTCCTTTGTTTGATACCCGTCAATTTCAAGAAGCTTTACTGAAGTGGACAGATAATGATATGACTTACCGTGAGTATATTAAAGATGCTTGGGGCACTTCAATATTAAATGGGAGCTCATTTAATAAAGCAGTACAAGATGGAGTTTATGTAGGAAGTATCGCTACTGAAACAACCACTACAGGAAATACAACAGCTATCGAGCCAGGTGAAGAAGCATTTCAAAATGTAATTGATGATGCAGTTGGTTTTGTGTCTGCAGGTTCAGCAGCTAGAGCATTAGCGTCAGCTAAATCTGGAAGTATGGAGTTGCAACTTTATACTAAAGTGGGTATGGGTGATGGTCAACAGGCTAATAACCCATGGTTACAAGAATTTCCAGATCCTATTACTAGAACCTCATGGGACAATTATCTAACGATTTCTGCTGCTGATGCAAAAGAATTAGGCTTAGTTAATGAATATGAAGCAACTGGAGCATTAAATGGTAGTTATGTAGATGTAACAGTTAATGGCGCAACAGTCAAGAATGTGCCGGTTATTATTCAACCAGGACAAGCTAAAGGGTCTGCAGGACTATCTTTCGGGTTTGGAAGAACAGCGGGTTTAAAAGATGAAATGAAAACGGGTGTTAATGCCTATCCACTATACCAGAATTTTGATACTGCACAAAACGTGACTATTGAAAAGGCTGCTGGAATGCATGAGTTTGCTTGTGTTCAATTGCAGAATACATTAATGGGGCGTGGAGATATCATCAGAGAAACCACACTTGAAATATTTAATACAAAAGATAAAGAGCATTGGAATCCAATTCCAAAAGTATCTCTTAACCATATAGAAACACCTGTAACTTCTCCAGAAGTTGACCTTTGGGATGAGTTTGATCGTTCAATTGGCCATCATTTTAATCTGTCAATAGATTTAAATGCTTGTACTGGATGTGGTGCATGTGTGATTGCTTGCCACGCTGAAAATAATGTGCCAGTAGTTGGTAAAGAAGAAATTAGACGTAGTCGTGATATGCATTGGTTGCGTATCGATAGATACTATTCTTCTGAAGAAACGTTTGAGCAAGATGACACTAAGAAAGATGAGTTTTCTGGACTTTGGGGAGATAAAGGTTCTTTAGGAGGATTTGGAGAAATGGAAAATCCTGCGGATAACCCTCAAGTTGCTTTTCAGCCAGTAATGTGTCAACATTGCAATCACGCACCTTGTGAAACAGTTTGTCCAGTAGCAGCTACATCACATGGTCGTCAAGGTCAAAATCACATGGCTTACAACCGTTGTGTAGGCACGCGTTATTGTGCAAATAACTGCCCGTATAAAGTACGTCGCTTCAATTGGTTCTTGTACGCTCAGAATGATGAGTTTGACTATCATATGAATGATGATTTAGGGCGTATGGTACTAAATCCAGACGTGGTAGTTCGTTCTCGTGGTGTGATGGAAAAATGTTCTATGTGTATTCAAAAGACACAGAAAACTATTTTAGACGCTAAGCGAGATGGACGTGAAATTAAAGATGGTGAATTCCAAACAGCTTGTTCTGCAGCTTGTAGTAGTGGAGCTATGGTATTTGGAGATATCAACGATAAAGAAAGTAAAGTTGCAAAACTTTTAAAAGATGATCGTATGTATCACTTATTAGAAAGTGTAGGTACTAAACCAAATGTGCAGTATCATACTAAGGTGAGAAATACAACTGAAGCATAAAAAGATTAATTAAGAAACAATTAAAATAGATTATGGCGTCTCATTACGAAGCACCTATTAGAAGACCCTTAGTTACAGGAGAAAAATCATATCACGATGTATCGGTAGATGTGGCAGCTCCTGTGGAAGGAAAAGCAAATAAATCATGGTGGATTGTATTTTCAATCGCACTTGTCGCTTTCCTTTGGGGAATTGGATGTATTATCTATACAATATCAACAGGTATAGGAACTTGGGGTTTAAATAAAACCGTAGGTTGGGCTTGGGATATAACTAACTTCGTTTGGTGGGTTGGTATTGGTCATGCAGGAACATTGATTTCTGCAGTACTTTTACTTTTCCGTCAAAAATGGAGAATGGCTATTAACCGATCTGCAGAAGCAATGACCATTTTCTCAGTAGTACAGGCAGGATTATTTCCAATCATTCACATGGGTCGTCCATGGTTAGGATATTGGGTATTACCTATTCCCAATCAGTTTGGTTCGCTTTGGGTAAACTTTAATTCACCACTACTTTGGGACGTATTTGCAATTTCTACATACTTGTCTGTATCATTAGTGTTTTGGTGGACTGGTTTATTACCAGATTTCGCAATGATTCGTGACCGTGCTGTAAAACCATTTCAAAAGAAAATATATTCACTTTTAAGTTTTGGATGGTCTGGTAGAGCTAAAGATTGGCAACGTTTTGAAGAAGTATCATTGGTGTTAGCAGGTTTAGCAACTCCACTTGTATTGTCGGTTCATACTATTGTATCGTTTGACTTCGCAACATCAGTTATCCCTGGTTGGCATACTACAATTTTCCCTCCATATTTTGTTGCTGGAGCAATTTTCTCTGGATTTGCAATGGTAAACACGCTTTTAATTATCATGAGAAAAGTGTGTAATCTTGAAGATTACATCACAGTACAACACATCGAATTAATGAACATTGTAATTATGATTACAGGTTCTATAGTTGGTGTGGCATATATTACTGAGTTATTTATTGCATGGTATTCAGGTGTTGAATATGAACAATATGCATTTTTAAACAGAGCAACTGGACCTTATGCATGGGCATATTGGGCTATGATGACTTGTAACGTGTTTTCACCTCAATTTATGTGGTTTAAAAGATTACGTACAAGTATCATGTTCTCATTTTTTATTTCAATTGTGGTAAATATTGGGATGTGGTTTGAACGTTTCGTTATTATTGTAACCTCATTACATAGAGATTATCTACCGTCATCTTGGACAATGTTCTCACCAACATTCGTAGATATTGGAATTTTCATTGGAACTATTGGATTCTTCTTTGTGTTATTCTTATTGTATTCAAGAACATTCCCTGTAATTGCACAAGCTGAGGTGAAAACAATTTTGAAATCTTCAGGTGAACGTTACAAGCGCATAAGAGAAGCAGGTGATAGTTTAGTTGGGACAGGTTCTGATGAGCGAACGTCTAACTCTAAAATGAAAACTGTAATTGCGCCTAAAGTAGATACTGACCCAACAGTTGAAAGTGCCTTTGCACCAAGTAATGAAGATGATATTAATAGTCTTTTAGATGGTATTGGAAAATTTGATCCAGACACTCAAACTGCTGATGATCTTAAAAAGATTAGTGGTATAGGTCCTAAAATGGAAAACGTATTAAATCAAATAGGAATTTATACTTACCTACAAGTAAGTAAAATGACAAAAAGAGAATATGACTTGTTAGATAGCATCACAGGATCTTTCCCAGGAAGAGCTGAACGTGATGACTGGTCTGGTCAAGCTAAAAAATTAATAAACTAAGAATAGTACATGGAAGCTTCAAAAGTAATTCACGCTATTTATACAGATGATGACGTCTTAATGAATGCTGTCAAAAAAGTTAAGGCAGAAAAGCACCACATAGAAGAGATATATACACCTTTTCCAGTTCATGGATTAGACAAAGCTATGGGATTAGAACCAACTCGAATAGCTATTGCATCATTTATGTATGGCTGTGTTGGTTTAACAGTAGCTGTTGTCATGATGAATTTTATCATGATTCAAGATTGGCCGCAAAATATTGGTGGTAAACCGAGCTTTAGTTATATACAAAACATGCCTGCATTTGTTCCAATCATGTTTGAATTAACAGTGTTCTTTGCAGCGCATTTAATGGTTATTACATTCTATTTAAGAAGTAGAATGTGGCCATTTAAAAAAGCCGAAAACCCAGATCCGAGAACGACTGATGATCATTTTTTAATGGAAATTCCTGTTCACGGTAATGAAAATGAATTAACAAATTTATTGAAAGAAACAGGAGCGGTAGAAGTAAATTTAATTGATAAAGCGCACTAATTTATACAGATGAAAAGCTTATTTAAAATAGTAACAGTAATAATGGTATTTGCCAGCATAGTAGCTTGTAAAAAGGATACAAGGCCTAACTATCAGTTTATGCCTAACATGTATGAGCCAGTAGGTTACGAAGCATATCAGGATTCTGATGCTTTTCCTCAAGGAATGGAAGCTCAATTACCTGCAGAAGGCTCTATCCCTAGAGGAGATCATATGCCTTTTGAAATAGAGAACACAAACGATGGTTATCTATTAGCTAAAGAAACATTAATAAGTCCTTTAGACTCTATGCAAATAGATAGTGAAAAAGGCAAAGCGCTTTACGATATATATTGCGGAATTTGTCATGGTAATAAAGGAAAAGGTCAAGGAAAGCTCGTAAAGAGAGAAAAAATATTAGGTGTTCCTAGCTATGATGATGCTGGTCGTGCTATTACAGCCGGAAGTATTTATCATACCATATATTATGGAAAAAATGCAATGGGTTCTTACGCAAATCAATTAAATGAGGAAGAGCGCTGGCAAGTAGTAGAATACGTGCTGAAGTTGAAAGCTGACCTAGAAAAATAAGATAGATAAAGATTACACACAGATATGTACACATTTTCAAATAAATTAAAAACATTCTCAATAGTACTAATTATATTAGGTGTTATAGGAGTTGGTTACGGTTTTTGGGATTCTCATAAATATGAAACTGAAGAAGATGTAAAGGAATTATTAGCGAGTGAACATCATGGTCATGGCGAAGTTCATGCTACAGCTCATGCCGATGAAACACATCATGCAGACGCAGATGCGCATGGTGATGAATCACACGTTAATGGAGGCCACGAAATGAGTCATGAAGAACATGTCTTACATCAAATTCATAATAGACCGTGGGCTGCTTTATATGTTGCCGCATTCTTTTTCTTTATGATAGCTCTAGGCGCGCTGGCTTTTTATGGTATACAATGGGCAGCACAAGCAGGATGGTCACCAGTGCTATTCAGAGTTATGGAAGGGATTACATACTATGTGCTACCTGGAGGCTTAATTGTTCTAGCAATTGCATTTTTTGCAGATAGCCATTTATTTGTTTGGTTAAAAGAAGGAGTCACTCAACCTGGACATGAAAATTATGATGCATTAGTTGCAGGAAAATCTGGATGGTTAAATAAAACAGGATTTTTTATAAGAGGTTTGATCTTCTTAGGCGGTTGGAGTTTGTACAGATACTTCGCTCGTAAATTCTCTATTGCTCAAGATAATGCAGACGATAATAAAAACTTTAAAAAGACTTTTCGTATCTCTGCAGCATTTCTAGTTTTTTATATCTATACAGAATCAATGATGTCTTGGGATTGGATCATGAGTGTTGACCCTCACTGGTTCTCAACCTTATTTGGTTGGTATGTATTTGCTTCTATGTTTGTAAGCGGAATTACTGTAATCGCTATGATAACAATGTACCTTAAATCTAGAAATTATTTACCGTTTGTTAACGATAGCCACTTGCATGATTTAGCTAAATTCATGTTTGCTATTAGTATTTTCTGGACTTATTTATGGTTCTCACAGTTCATGCTAATTTGGTATTCAAATATACCAGAAGAAGTAACGTATTTTGTAACACGTTTTCAAGATTACCAGTTGCCATTCTTAGGTATGGTAGCAATGAATTTCATATTTCCATTATTGATCTTAATGAATAGCGATTACAAGCGTATTCCTTGGTTTGTTGTAATGGCTGGGATCGTTATTTTATGTGGTCACTACATAGATGTATTCAATATGATAATGCCTGCAACAGTTGGAGATCGATGGTTTATTGGTATTCCAGAAATTGGTTCAATATTATTATTTGCGGGACTATTTATACTCATTGTCTTTACGGCATTGACTAAAGTTCCATTATTAGCAAAAGGGAACCCATTTATTAAAGAGAGTGAACATTTCCATTATTAAAAACTAAATAAAGAAGAGAAACGACAATGACTGCTTTTTTAACAATTATAATAGTACTTTTCATAGCTGTTGCAATTTGGCAAATGGTAAAGATATTTGACCTTGCACAAGCAGGATCTAACGAAAGTGCTGTGGCAACAGATAAGGATAATAAGATCAATGGTTATTTAATGATGGGCTTTTTAGCATTCATCTACATTATCACCATTGTTAGTTTTTGGTACTTAGGAGACTTGCCATTAATGTCAAATTCTGCTTCTGCTCACGGACCAGAACTTGACAATTTGATGATTATTTCTATGGTTATCATTTTCATAGTACAAACATTCACTCAATTTTTACTTCATTATTTTGCTTACAAATATAAAGGTGAAAAAGGTAAGAAAGCATTATTTTATGCCGATAATAATACGCTTGAAGCTATTTGGACGTTCATTCCTGTAGTTGTATTAGCCGGATTGATTATCTATGGTTTGTTTACTTGGAATAGTATTATGAATATTGATGAAAGTGAAGATCCTTTAGTAGTTGAACTTTATGCTCAACAATTTAACTGGAAAGCACGTTACGCAGGTGAAGATAATGTATTAGGTATGGCTAATGTTAGATTAATTGATATTGATAAAGCTAATATATTAGGTCTAGATGAATCTGATCCAAATGCGCAAGATGATATCATTACTACCGAATTACACTTACCTGTTGACAGACCAGTGTTATTTAAAATGCGTTCACAAGATGTTTTACACTCTGCTTATATGCCACACTTTAGAGCGCAAATGAATTGTGTTCCAGGAATGGTAACTCAATTTGGATTTACTCCAACTGTAACTACTGCAGAAATGCGTCAGAATCCTGATATTGTTGATAAGGTTAAGCATATCAATGCACTAAGAGCAGAAAATAAAGAAGCTATAGAAGAAAGAGGTCAAGAACTAATATATGAGTTTGATTATTTGTTATTATGTAATAAGATTTGTGGAAAATCACATTATAATATGCAAATGAAAATTGTAGTAGAGACTCAAGAAGAGTATGACGCTTGGCTCAAAGAACAAAAGACGTTCGAAAATTCATTAATTAAAGAAGATTTAAAAAGTTATTAGATTATGTCAGCACACGCAGATACACACGCTCACGACGATCACGGACATCATCACCATAAAGAAACTTTTGTAACCAAGTATATCTTTAGTCAAGATCATAAGATGATCGCTAAACAATACTTAATTACAGGAACTATAATGGGTGTTATTGGTGTTCTAATGTCAATGATGTTCCGTATGCAAATTGCATGGCCAGAAGAACCAAATGTGCTTTTTGAAGCATTGTTAGGAAAATGGGCACCAGATGGTGTTATGGATGCAGATATTTATCTGGCTTTAGTTACAATACATGGTACTATCATGGTATTTTTTGTGTTAACAGCTGGATTGAGTGGTACTTTTAGTAACCTTCTTATTCCATTACAAATTGGAGCAAGAGATATGGCGTCAGGATTCTTGAATATGGTTTCTTATTGGTTGTTTTTCTTATCTAGTGTTGTGATGATCATTTCTTTATTTGTAGAAGCTGGACCTGCCGCAGCAGGTTGGACAATCTATCCACCATTAAGTGCCTTGCCAATGGCTCAAGGAGGTTCAGGTATGGGTATGACCTTGTGGTTAGTATCTATGGCTATCTTTATTGCTTCTTCATTACTTGGATCACTTAACTATATAGTTACTGTTATAAATCTACGAACTAAAGGGATGTCAATGACTAGATTGCCATTGACTATATGGGCATTCTTTGTAACTGCAATTATTGGTGTTGTTTCATTCCCAGTATTACTATCTGCTGCTCTATTATTAATTATGGATAGAAGTTTTGGTACGTCCTTCTTTTTGTCAGATATATTTATACAAGGTGAAGTATTACACTACCAAGGTGGTTCACCAGTATTGTTCGAACACTTATTTTGGTTTTTAGGACATCCAGAAGTATACATTGTAATTTTACCAGCAATGGGATTAGTATCAGAGATTATGGCGTCTAACTCACGTAAACCAATTTTCGGATATCGTGCTATGATCATGTCTATTTTAGCAATTGCATTTTTGTCTACTATAGTTTGGGGTCACCATATGTTTATCTCAGGAATGAATCCGTTCTTAGGTTCTGTATTTACATTCACAACCTTATTAATCGCTATACCATCGGCAGTAAAAGCTTTCAACTGGATTACTACCATATGGAAAGGAAATATACAAATGAATCCTGCCATGTTATTCTCTATTGGGTTTGTTTCTACATTCATCACTGGAGGTCTAACAGGTATTATTTTAGGAGACAGTGCATTAGATATTAATGTTCATGATACTTACTTCGTTGTAGCTCACTTCCATCTGGTAATGGGTATATCAGCATTGTATGGTATGTTTGCAGGTATATATCATTGGTTCCCTAAAATGTTTGGTCGTATGCTCAATAAAAATTTGGGGTATATTCATTTCTGGGTAACAGCAATTTGTGCCTATGGTGTATTCTTTCCTATGCACTTTATAGGCATGGCAGGCTTACCAAGACGTTATTATACTAATAGTAATTTCCCATTATTTGATGATCTAGCTAACGCAAATGTTGTTATTACTGTTTTTGCTTTAGTAGGTGGTGTATTCCAATTGGTTTATTTATATAATTTCTTTGTTAGTATTTTCTACGGAAAGCGTACTACACAAAACCCATGGAGGTCTACTACTTTAGAATGGACAGCTCCAATAAAGCATATCCATGGTAATTGGGAAGGTGAGATTCCTCACGTGCATAGATGGGCTTACGATTATAGTAAACCAGGACATGATGATGATTTTGTGCCTCAGCATATCCCTCTTAAAGAAGGAGAAGAAGAGTTACAACACTAAAACTCATATTTAAAAAATATTGAAAAGCCTTTCGTAGATAACGAGAGGCTTTTTTTA
This sequence comes from uncultured Psychroserpens sp., assembly GCF_947503375.1. Classification (GTDB taxonomy): domain Bacteria; phylum Bacteroidota; class Bacteroidia; order Flavobacteriales; family Flavobacteriaceae; genus Psychroserpens. The sequence goes on along the minus strand of NZ_CANNDQ010000001.1, from coordinate 43,708 downwards.
TATTTGTGTTATATGAACGAGAACTTAGATCCAACAAACGATAATTTTTCTTCTGAAGAGTTAGACGTAGAAAAAAAATTAAGACCACTATCATTTGATGATTTTACAGGTCAGGATCAAGTTTTGGAGAACCTCCAAATATTTGTTCAAGCAGCAAACGGAAGAGATGAAGCTTTAGATCATACGCTATTTCATGGGCCACCAGGGCTAGGTAAAACTACTTTAGCTCATATTTTAGCAAGTGAACTGAGTGTAGGGATTAAAGTGACCTCAGGACCCGTTTTAGATAAGCCAGGAGATTTAGCTGGTTTATTGACCAACTTAGATGAACGTGATGTGTTATTTATTGATGAAATTCATCGTTTGAGTCCAATAGTTGAGGAATACCTTTACTCGGCTATGGAAGACTATAAAATAGACATTATGATCGAATCTGGTCCTAATGCCAGAACAGTACAAATTAACTTGAACCCTTTTACTTTAGTAGGTGCTACAACTAGGTCAGGATTATTAACGTCACCCATGCGTGCTCGTTTTGGTATTCAAAGTAGACTTCAATATTACAATACTGAATTATTGTCTACTATTGTTCAACGAAGCGCTTCAATTTTAGAGGTTCCGATCTCCATGGAAGCAGCTGTAGAAATAGCTGGGAGAAGTAGAGGAACTCCAAGAATTGCTAATGCACTTTTAAGACGTGTTAGAGATTTTGCTCAAATAAAAGGAAACGGAAATATCGATATAAAAATAGCTAAGTTTGCATTAAAAGCCCTTAATGTTGATGCACATGGATTAGATGAGATGGACAATAAAATCTTATCTACTATCATAGATAAATTTAAGGGTGGCCCTGTAGGAATTACTACACTAGCAACAGCAGTAAGTGAGAGCGCAGAAACTATTGAAGAGGTTTATGAACCCTTTTTAATACAACAAGGCTTCGTTATGCGTACACCCAGAGGTCGAGAAGTAACTGAACTAGCCTACAAACATCTAGGAAAAATTAAAGGATCAATTCAAGGCGGTCTGTTTTGATATTTATTTTATTTTTTAATGTTTTCTGGTATTTTAAAGGACATATGGAATGAACACATCGAAACAAATACCTACTGTTCCTTTAACTAGATTTTTAAAGCATTCAGCCAATATATTAAAGAACCCATTACCGTTTCACCATCAAAATTTTATAGAACAAGGCGATATTTTTAGGCTGAAGATAGGTTTCAATACAAGTGTCTTTTTTTGTAGAAATGCAGCTTTTGCTGAATATGTACTTCAGAAGAATCAAAAGAACTACGTTAAGTCTAAAATTCAAACTAAAGATTTAAGTAAATATGTGGGCAAAGGTTTGTTGACCTCTGAAGGTGAGTTTTGGCGAAAACAACGAAAGTTGATCCAGCCAGCCTTTCATAAAAAACAATTAAATAACTTGCTTCAATCTATTAAAGATGCTATCATTTCTGAGTATGAGCGTATTCAGTCAGATGAGCATATTGATATATTTCCTATTCTAAATGACTTGGCTTTTCAAACGGTTGTGAAATCATTATTCAGCAGCGCTGCTAATCAGAAAGATATTAATAGACTTCAATATATTACAGAAACAGCTCAAAAAATGTTAGTTAAAGAGTTGCGTCAACCGTATTTAGGATGGTGGTTTAATCTTAGTGGAAAAATTGAAAAACATATTGAACTTACTCGAGAGGCTAGACAAATATTAAAACAAATTGTAAGCCAAAGACGTTTGTCTGAAACGAAAGAGAACGATCTGTTAGATATGTTGCTAGAAGCACAATATGAAGATGGAAGCTTCATGAACGAAGAACAACTAATTGATGAAATATTAATATTGTTTACTGCAGGTCATGAAACAACTTCCAATGCACTTACATTTACGTTTCAGCTGTTAGCTTTACACCCAGAATGGCAAGAAAAAATTTATGATGAGATTACAAGAGTAAAAAAAAATACAGATGATTTAATGACTATCATAATGTCCTCAAAAGTATGCCAGCAAGTTATCGAAGAGTCTATGCGTTTATACCCTCCAGCGTATTTTATAGATCGTGTAAATATAGCTCCAGACGAATTTGAGTCGATGAAATTTGAATCAGGATCTAATTTGTTGTTTTCAGTTTATGAAATACATCGTCATCCAGAATTATGGGAACAACCAAACAAATTCCTGCCAGAACGATTCAGTAAAGGTAGCCGACAATTCTCATCGCAATACTTTCCGTTTGGTGCTGGTCCAAGAAAATGTATTGGAAATAATTTTGCCATGTTCGAAATGATTATTGCTGTAAATGAAATAATATCTCAGTTTAAAATTCAGGCAAACTTTAAGACCATTGATATTACACCTTTAATAACCTTGAAACCCAAAAATGCATTTTTAAATTTTACTAGTAGAGATTAGTGATTGAGAATAAATCAAGATATAGCCAATTTATAAAGTCTGAAGCCAAGCGCCTTGGCTTTCTGTCTTGCGGTATTTCAAAAGCAGAATTCTTAGAAGATGAAGCACCTCGTTTAGAGCAATGGCTTAATAAGAATAGGCATGGCGAGATGAGGTATATGGAAAATCATTTTGACAAGCGTTTAGATCCAACTAAGCTAGTTGAAGGCTCAAAAAGTGTGGTCTCATTATTGCTAAACTATTTCCCTTCAGAAGTTCAAAATAAAGCCAGTTATAAGCTATCAAAATATGCTTACGGAACCGATTATCATTTTGTGATAAAAGATAAATTGAGGGAGTTACTAAATGCAATTCAAGAACAAATTGGTGATGTGTATGGTAGAGCTTTTGTTGACTCTGCTCCAGTTTTAGATAAGGCATGGGCTGCAAAATCGGGATTAGGTTGGATAGGTAAGCATAGTAATTTACTAACGCAACAAGTAGGCTCATTTTACTTTGTAGCCGAATTGATCATTGATTTAGAATTGGAATACGATCATGCAACTACCGATCATTGTGGAACATGTACCGCATGCATAGATGCATGTCCTACAGAAGCTATTACTGAACCTTATGTGGTAGATGGTAGTAAATGTATTTCTTATTTTACAATAGAGTTGAAAGAAAATATTCCTTCAGAGTTTAAAGGTAAGTTTGATGACTGGATGTTTGGCTGTGACGTATGCCAAGATGTTTGTCCGTGGAATCGTTTTTCAAAACCACATCAAGAGCCTTTATTTAATCCTAACCCAGAGTTGTTGTCTATGTCAAAGAAAGATTGGGAAGAGGTGACTCGGGAAACATTTAATAAGGTGTTCAAAAATTCGGCAGTAAAGCGAACAAAATTTGAGGGTTTACAACGAAATATCAAGTTTTTAAAAAATGAATAATTGCCTATTTAAACGTAAACCCAGCTGCAAATTTAAAAACCCAATTATCACTGGTCTTAGGTAAATTGTGGTAACCATATCTGTAAAACGTACCCAACCCAAGACCAAAAGAGCCCATGTCAAAATAATTTAATTTGATAATATTTCTAAGTTCTAATCCGGTTTCTAAAAACACCTCATCTTTTTCCTTAAAAATAATATTTTGATGTCTAAAATTATCTGAAAGACTGCCATAACCTAAGTTATTGTGTAAAATTATATCTGGTTGAAACCGACCACTTTTAAATAAGAGACCACCAAAATCGTGTGTTGTAAATAGATTAATGTAAGAATTTGAAAGAAATTCATAGGGTTGAGAGGTTTGAAAGTGGTCATGAATTATGATTGGATAATTAACATCATACGTGCCTTCTCCAGTAAGTAACAGCCCATAAGGGATATTTGCGTCTACATGTGCAGCTTCAAGTCTATATCTTGTTTTACCTACATTAGTGATGTTAAATGTATGGTTAATACTAAACTCATATTTGTTATAAGAAAAATCACCATCAAAAACATTTTTTAACCCTTTAGAGTAAGTAAAATTAAGTACAGGAAAATCACTATAAGTCCTAAGCTTAGTGTTAAATGCGTTAACGACTTCTTCTCTTACAAAATAACTAAAGCCAGCTTTAAATTCGGTATTGTTGTATGCTGTAATTAGTTGATTGTTGTCAAAAAACTGATACTCATATTTTGGTACTATTTCTGCGGTACTCAATTCAAATGTCCAGTAAAAATTCCGAAATAGTTTTAAATTGCTTTCAAGGCTTAATGCTTTGATGTTATCCATGCGTTCAGCTAAAATATTTCTTAACGGAATTAGATTGTAATTTTTTTCCAATAGATTGGTACCAGCTTCCCTTAAATTATTTTCATAACTGAGCGTAAAAGATATATCACGTTTTCCTGGGATTTTAGCAGTTATGTGTCCGCCATACTTAGATGCTTTATCACCAAAACCATAACCAAAAAAACCACCAAAGTATAGATTTTTAAATAGGTCATCATTAGTTATGAAACCAGCACCAAGTCTTAGTTTTTCATATTTGTTATAGGCAACAATTTTGGTTAGATCTAAGTCTATATATTTAAATGGATAACGCCCAGTTGCAATACTGCTAAAGAGTTTCAATTTACCGTCAAAATTAAATTTATCACCAATGCTATCTAAAAATTTATAGGTAATATGCTCTTTGTTATTTAAACTATCCCTTCTATTAGCTGCCCAAAACTGATCAGATTTTTTTGTAGCATCTTTTGAAAAGGTAACAGACTCAAAAGAAAAATCTTTACGATTCAAAGAAGTATTAGTAGCAATGTCATCAAAGTAACTTTTACCAGTGTAGCGCATTGAAAAGTCACCATTACCAATAGTAGCCACAAAGTTGAGCTGTTGAGGAAACCAATAGGTGCTATCTACTAATGCGTATTTTTGTTGAATTTTGATTGTAGTTTTTTGTTCTAAGTAAGGTTCGGCATCTACATTTTGAATTGCATATTTATTTGAATTTACATATAATAACCCTTTAAGACCGTCAAAATTTTTTCCTTTTTTGGGTTTAAATGAAATGATAAAAACAGTATCCTTATTTTGTATAAATTCGTCTTCTAATTTGAACGCATACTTTTTGATACTACCATTGCTAATTGGGTTGAGGTATTTTATTTCAAACAAATCAATTACGTCTTTATAAAAAGAAAAAGGTTGAAAGTCTGTTGCTAGTGTGCCAAATGAAGGATCCTTGAACCCAGAGACTTTAGTTGCTAGAATAATATCTTCTTTTAGGTCGGGTTTTATATAATTACGTCTTGAAATCGTTTCATTTATAAATACGTGTTTGTCTTCAAAAAAATCATTAATAGAATCTAATTCTCCAGAGCCAATAAAATCAAAAAACACTTTGTTATAGGCTTTATAACTAAAAGAGTTAATGTTTTCAGGATTGTTAAGATCTTTATTGGCAATCACTTTTTTCATTATAGCAATTGCAGGATTGTAATCTGAATTAATAATCACTTCATCAAGTTCATCAATTTTAGATTTGAGAAGAATTGTGTTAGTTTTAAAAGATTCAACATTAACGGTTAATGTCTCATAACCAACATAACTAATAGTAACGTTTTGAGTTGAAGGTTTTATAGAAAACGTTCCGTCAATGTCAGAGATCGTTCCACTATAATTATCATTATCAAAAATAATATTGGCAAATGCAATGGGTGTTTTGGTAATTGAGTCTAAAATTTTAAAAGTTGAGGTTCTTTGTGAATACGCATTGAAAGAAATGAATGCGATAAAAAATATTAATTTTTTCATTAAAGCAGTTAAGGTTTGTTAACTTAAAAACGGAAACATCTAAAATAAAGTATTGTTTTTTAAAAGTAGGTTCTTAATCCCTTTTTTTAGCCTTTCTTTTCTTCTAAAACAGTTACATTTGTAATTCATTTATAGTTACTACAAACCTTAGTAGCATTTAGTTAATTTATGTTCTATGAGCAAACAAAGTAAACGAAGAGAAGCTTTAATATATCATGCTAAACCAAAACCTGGTAAAATTCAAGTGTTGCCAACTAAGAAATATGCAACGCAACGAGACTTATCTTTAGCATACTCTCCTGGTGTAGCCGAACCATGTTTGGAAATTGAAAGAGATAAAAACAATGCCTATAAATATACTGCGAAAGGTAATTTAGTGGCAGTTATTTCAAATGGAACTGCTGTTTTAGGATTAGGAAATATTGGCCCCGAAGCCTCTAAACCAGTGATGGAAGGTAAAGGGCTATTATTTAAAATTTTTGCTGATATAGATGTGTTCGATATTGAAGTTGACACTGAGAATATTGAAGAGTTTATACAAACGGTAAAACATATTGCACCAACATTTGGAGGAATTAACTTAGAAGATATAAAAGCTCCTGAAGCTTTTGAAATAGAAAAACGTTTAAAGGAAGAACTTGATATTCCAGTAATGCATGATGATCAACATGGTACTGCAATAATTTCTGCTGCCGCTTTAATAAATGCCTTGGAGCTTGCTGAGAAAAAAATAGAAGATGTTCAAATTGTAATTAGTGGTGCTGGAGCTGCAGCAATTTCTTGTTCTAGATTATATCAAGCTTGCGGAGCTAAACGTGAAAACATGGTAATGCTTGACAGTAAAGGTGTTATTAGGAATGACCGCGACAACCTAACTGCTCAAAAAGCCGAATTTGCTACCCATAGAAAAATGGATACTTTAGATGAAGCCATGATTAATGCCGACGTGTTTATTGGATTATCGACTTCAGATATTGTTAGCCCAGAAATGCTAAAAACTATGGCTGCAAATCCAATTGTATTTGCAATGGCCAACCCAGACCCTGAAATAAAATATCAATTAGCTATAGATACTCGCGACGATATAATTATGGCTACTGGACGTAGTGATCATCCTAATCAGGTTAATAATGTTCTTGGATTTCCGTTTATTTTTAGAGGAGCGCTAGATGTTCGTGCAACAAAGATTAATGAAGCTATGAAAATGGCAGCAGTGAGAGCATTAGCAGAACTTACCAAAGAACCTGTTCCTGAACAGGTTAACATCGCATATGGAGAGACGCGTTTAACATTTGGAAAGGATTACATCATTCCAAAACCATTCGATCCGCGTTTAATTGCTACAGTTCCTCCTGCTGTTGCTAAAGCAGCTATAGAAAGTGGAGTCGCTAAAGAACCTATTGAAGATTGGCAAAAATATGAAGAAGAGTTACTGCAACGATTAGGTTCAGACAATAAGATTGTACGATTATTACACAATCGAGCGAAACTCAATCCAAAACGTGTGGTTTTTGCTGAAGCAGATCAATTAGATGTATTGAAGGCGGCTCAAATTGCTCATGATGAAGGGATAGCAATTCCTATATTATTAGGAAGAAAAGATGCTATTCTTCAACTTATGGAAGAAATAGAATTTGAAGCAGATGTAGAAATTATTGACCCTAAATCTGATGAAGAAATAGAAAGAAAAAATAAATATGCTGAAGTCTATTGGAAAAAACGAAAACGAAATGGTGTAACTCGCTTTTCAGCTGAAAAGATCATGAGAGAGCGTAATTACTTTGCCGCAATGATGGTAAATGAAGGTGATGCAGATGCTCTGATATCAGGTTTTTCACGCAATTATCCATCAGTTGTAAAGCCCATGTTAGAACTCGTAGGCTTGGCGCCAGGCGCCACACGTGTTGCAACTACAAATGTGATGATGACACAACGTGGTCCAATGTTTTTAAGTGATACATCAATCAATATAAACCCTTCAGCTAATGACCTAACAAGAATTGCGCAAATGACAGCAAAAGTAGTTAGGATGTTTGGTATGGAACCCGTAATGGCCATGACTTCATACTCTAATTTTGGGTCTTCTAAAAATCAAACAGCAACGAAGGTTCGTGAAGCTGTTGAATATCTTCACAAGAGACATCCTAATTTATTAGTTGATGGTGAGTTACAAACAGACTTCGCTTTAAATAGCGAAATGTTACAAGATATATTCCCTTTTTCTAAGTTGGCAGGAAAAAAAGTAAACACACTTATTTTTCCAAATTTAGAATCTGCAAATATTACTTATAAACTTTTAAAGGAATTGAATAAAGCAGACTCTATTGGTCCAATAATGATGGGTATGCGAAAGCCTGTTCATATTCTTCAATTAGATGCTAGTGTTGACGAAATTGTTAACATGACAGCAATCGCTGTTATTGATGCTCAACAAAAAGAAAAGAAAGCACAACAAAAACGAGAAACATTAGAGAAATAAGCACCTTTGAAATGTAAATAATTTTATTACATTTGAGTTCTTAACTAAATCAATTAAATGATTACGCATATTCAAGGTAAATTGGTGGAAAAAAATCCAACCGATATTGTTATAGATTGCAATGGAGTTGGCTATCTGCTAAACATATCTTTACATACGTATTCACAAATTCCAGATCAAGAACACCTAAAGCTTTACACCTATTTATTAGTTCGTGAAGATGCACATACACTTTACGGGTTTTCTTCTCTTTCTGAACGAGAAATATTTAGACTTTTAATTTCTGTGAGTGGTGTAGGAGCAAGTACAGCGAGAACTATGCTGTCATCACTGTCTCCACAGCAAGTAAAAGAAGGTATTGCACATGGAGACGTGGCTTTGATACAGTCTATCAAAGGAATTGGGGCAAAAACTGCTGCCCGAGTTATATTAGATTTAAAGGATAAAGTGCTTAAAGTTTATGATATTGATGAAGTTTCTGTTAATAAAAGCAATACCAACAAAGATGAAGCGTTATCTGCTTTAGAAGTTCTTGGATTTACAAAAAAACAATCCGAACGTGTTATAGATAAATTATTATCTCAACAACCTGATGCAAATGTAGAAACCCTTATAAAGGACGCATTAAAAAATTTATAAATTTGATTACAACAACTAACTATACTTTAGTAAAATTTATTCAGCGCTTTCTATATATTCCAGCTTTGGTATTGCTAAGCTCATTAGCTTTTTCTCAACAAAATCCAGTTATACAAGATAGTACTAAAACAGGGTTTTCATTAGGAAATTTAAGCATGCCAAACCCACAGAGTATCGTTTCGAAATACACATATGATCCTGTTACAGACCGTTATATTTATACAGAAACGGTTGGTACTTTCAATATTAATTATCCAATCATATTAACACCACAAGAGTATCAAAAACTAGTGCTTCTAGAGCAACAGCGATTATATTATAAGCAAAAAATTGATGCTGCTGAAGGAAAAAAAGACGGTGCTGAAGAGGAACAAAAAAACTTATTACCAGAATTTTATGTGAATTCAGGCTTTTTTGAAACACTATTTGGTGGTAATACCATTGAAGTTATTCCACAAGGTTCAGTAGAGATGGATTTAGGTGTTTTATTTACCAAACAAGATAACCCTATATTTTCACCTAGAAACAGAAGTAATTTTACATTTGATTTCGATCAACGTATTAGCTTGAGCTTATTAGGTAAGGTTGGGACACGATTACAAGTAACCGCCAATTATGATACTGAATCTACATTTGATTTTCAAAACTTGGTCAAGTTAGAGTACACACCAACAGAAGACGATATTGTCAGAAAAATTGAAGTAGGTAATGTTGCAATGCCTCTCAACAGTTCATTAATTACTGGAGCTCAAAGCCTCTTTGGAGTTAAGACTGAGTTGCAATTTGGCAAAACTAGAGTAACTGCTATTTTCTCTGAACAACAATCGCAATCGCAATCTGTTGTAGCTCAAGGTGGTGGAACACTTGACGAATTTGAATTCTTTGCAAGAGACTATGATGAAAATAGGCACTTCTTTTTAGCACAATATTTTAGGAATAGTTATGATGAAGCCATGCTTCGTTATCCATTCATCAACAACAATATCCAAGTCACTAGAATTGAAGTTTGGGTAACCAATAGAAGTAACCAAACAGATAATGTTAGAAATGTAGCTGCATTTCAAGATCTAGGAGAGTTTGAAACTATTGGTCTAGATAATCCACCTGCTGGATTTATAAACGTAGCTGAAGGTAGCCAGTTTCCAGACAATGTCAATAATGCTTTCGATCCAACAAATATTGGTGGTCCAGGCTCATTGTTATCACCAATAGTAAGAGATATTACAACTGTTGAACAAGGTATTTTAACTACTGCTAATGAAGGCTTTGACTTTGGAAAACTAGAAAACGCAAGAAAATTACAACAAGGAACAGATTATCAGTTAAATGCTCAATTAGGTTATATTTCGTTAAATCAGCGTTTGTTGAATGATGAAATTTTAGCAGTTGCTTTTCAATATACCGTTGGAGGACAAGTATATCAAGTTGGTGAATTTGCCAATGATGGTGTTAATTCTACGGCAACAGATAGTGATGATGATCAAGATGGAATTCCTAACAATGCTGACGTTGATGTAAATGGTGACGGTAACCCAGATAACGGGACAGATACTGATGGTGATGGGATTAATGATGCCACAGATGCAGATGTTGATGGTGATGGTACAATAGATAATGGTGTCGACTCTAATGGAGACGGGATTAATGACAGCTTTGTAATTGCTGTTGGTTCTACACAAAGTTTAATAGTTAAGATGCTTAAGAGTCCTATCACAAGTGTTGAAGAGCCCATTTGGGATTTAATGATGAAAAACGTCTATGATACAGGAGCTTTTCAATTAGAGCGAGATGATTTTAGACTTAATATTTTCTATACTGAAGCATCACCTTTAAATTATATTGCTCCAGTTGAAGGGACATCGTTCCCTACATTTGACAACAATACACCATTTAACCAAAATGACGACGGTGAAATATTAGATACACCGTTGATTCGTTTATTTCATTTAGATCGATTAAACTTTAATAACGATCCACAACAGAATGGTGATGGGTTTTTCGATTTTGTTCCAGGATTAACTGTGCTTACACAAAATGGTAAAATCATATTCACTAAAGTAGAGCCTTTTGGGCGCTATTTATTTGATGTTTTAGATGATGATGGCGACCCAAATAACAATGAAGTAGATTATGAACAGGATACATATACCAACCTGAATCAAGAAAAGTATGTTTATGATATTCTCTATAAGCAAACAAAAACAGCTGCTTTAGATGAAGCTGAAAAAAATAAATTCCAAATTAAAGGACGGTATAAATCATCAGGTGGTGATGGCATTCCTTTAGGAGCATTTAATGTGCCTCGTGGATCAGTTGTAGTAACTGCAGGTGGACGTACATTAGTAGAAGGCGTTGACTACACAGTAAACTATCAGATTGGTCGCGTTCAAATACTTGACGAAGCTTTAAAAGCATCAAACACCCCAATTAATGTTTCAGTAGAAAACAATGCTATATTTGGCCAACAAACCAGACGTTTTACAGGCGTGAATGTTGAGCATCAGTTTAATGAAAATTTTGTACTTGGCGCTACACTTTTAAATTTAAATGAAAGACCAATAACACAAAAAGCCAATTTCAATACTGAACCAATTAACAATACTATTTTTGGTTTTAATGGAAATTATTCTACAGAAGTACCTTTCTTTACGAGGTTAGTGAATAAATTACCAAATGTAGATACTGATGTGCCATCAAACCTTTCATTGAGGGGTGAATTTGCCTATCTAGCACCAGGCGCTCCCAAAGGAACCGATTTCAATAATGAAGCAACTGCTTACATTGATGATTTTGAAGGCACACAAGGCGCAATAGATCTTCTGTCTCCTCAAGCTTGGTTCTTATCAAGTCGCCCTAGATTGTTAGGTAAAACTTATCCAGGGTTTTTAGGAGAAGATGAAAATGGCATACAGAATGGTTTCGATAGAGCCTTCTTAAACTGGTATACTATTGACCCAATTTTTTATAGTAATCAAAGACCTGGAGATATTTCTGATGAAGATGTGTCAGACCTATATACAAGACGAATTTTTATTGACGAGGTCTTTCCTGAAATAGATATTGCTCAAGGACAACAAACGGTAATTAATTCACTTGACTTGGTATACTATCCAACAGAAAGAGGGCCATATAACTTTGATCCAGATGCAGCTGACGGAGTTATAGATGCTGATGATAGTTGGGCAGGAATTACTAGACAAATCACCTCTACAGATTTTGAACAGGCTAATGTTGAGTATATTGATTTTTGGGTTCAAGACCCATTTTTAAATGACACAGCTCCAGCTCAAGGAGGGAAGCTTTTTATAAATCTTGGAAACATCTCTGAAGATGTATTAAAAGATGGTAAAAAACAATATGAAAATGGATTGCCAGAAGATGGTGATATCAGTAGTTTTGTACCTACCAATTATAATACGGTAGTACCTAGAAACCAATCTTTGATCTATACATTTTCAACTGGAGGTCAAGAAAGAGCAAATCAAGATGTTGGGTATGATGGATATGATGATACTGAAGAAACCTCAATATTTGGTGGTGCTTTTGGGGCTGATCCAGCAAATGACAATTACACCTATTATTTAAATACAGACGGTAATATTTTTGAGCGTTATAAACGATATAATGGTCAACAAGGAAACTCACCAGATGTTTTTAGCGATACTAATAGAGGTTCAACAACCCAACCTGATGTTGAAGATATCAATAGAGATAACACCATGAATACCATTGATAGTTACTTCCAATATGAAATTGATATCACACCAAACACATTAAATGCGAATAACCCACAAATTAATGATATTAAGAACCGTAATGTCACTTTGCCTAATGGCGAAACACGAACAGTAACATGGTATCAATTTAGAATTCCAATCGCTAATCCTACAGACGCTATTGGAGGTATTACAGATATTCGTTCGGTTCGCTTTGCTAGATTATTTTTAACAGGATTTCAAGAAAGGCGAGTATTGCGTTTTGCTACTTTAGATTTAGTTCGTAGTGATTGGAGGCGCTATACATTAACCTTGGATGATGAACCAGATAACAGTGGTGATACAACCGAATTAAACGTTGGAGTAGTTGGTTTACAGCAAAATGATGGAGATTATGTCCTGCCTCCAGGTGTGCAATTAGAACAACTCAACAACAATAACAATATCATAAGACAGAATGAGCAATCACTTCAAGTTGATGTTTGCGAATTAGAGCCTAGAGATTCTAGAGGTGTTTTCAAGAATATCAATGTAGATATGCGACAGTACAATAAGTTGCGTATGTTTATCCATGCCGAAGAAGGAGATCAAGGAAATTTAGCAGATGGAGAATTGGTTGGTTTCATTCGTATGGGTAACGATTTTACTCAAAATTATTACCAAATTGAAGTACCACTTCAAGTATCTTCAGGAGGTTCACCAGAACAAATCTGGCCAGAATCTAATGAGATCAACATAGGCTTAGATGTTCTTGAACAAATAAAATCTTTAGGGATTACTAATGGAACTCTAGCAGATCCCGATCCTACATTCTATGATTTAGTAGATGGCGAACTTTCAGAAGTTGATGAATTTGATCCTTATCCTACAGGTGTAAGCAAAGTACAGCGTGTATCTATCATAGGAAATCCAAACTTTGGAGATATAAGAGTGTTGATGGTTGGTCTTAAAAACCCTGGTTTCTCTGGATTAGATGTTTGCGGAGAAGTATGGTTTAACGAGTTGCGTATGTCAGATCTTGACAATGAAGGTGGTTGGGCAGCAGTTGCAGCTATGGATGCTAATTTTGCCGATTTTGCCGATGTGAGTGCCACAGGAAGAAAAAGTACAATTGGTTTTGGTTCTGTAGAACAGCGACCAAATGAAAGAAGTAGAGAAGATGTTGAACAATACGATATAGTCACTAATATTAATTTAGGACAACTATTGCCTAAAAAATGGGGTGTTCAAATACCTTTTAATTATGGTGTAGGTGAAGAAATCATTACTCCAGAGTACGATGAGTTTTATAGAGATATTAAATTAGAAACCCAATTGGATAATACCAATAATAAAGATTCTATCTTAAATGTCAATGAAAACTATACCAAACGAAAAAGCATTAACTTCATTGGAGTTAGAAAAAACAGAACTACAGATAAAAAACCTCGGTTTTATGATGTCGAGAATTTAACATTCAATTATTCGTACAATAAAGTTGAACATAGAGATTTTGAAATAGAAAGGTCATTAGATCAAAATGTGAGAGCAGGAGTTAATTATAATTATAGTTTTGAGCCTAAAAGTATAGAGCCATTCAAGAAAAACGATTCACTTTTCAGAGGAAAGTATTGGAAAATACTTAAAGACTTCAACTTTAATCCAATTCCTACAAGTTTTTCAGTCAATACAGATATTATAAGACAATTCAACAAGCAAAAGTTTAGAGAAGTTGACCTAGCAGGTGATAATATAGGAATTGAAGAGCTATTCAGAAGAAATTATAATTTTAACCTTCAATATGCCATAAACTATAACCTTACTAAAGCACTTAGTCTAAATTTTATGGCCTCGAATACAAACATTGTTAGAAATTATTTCGTTGATGATATCATCAATGGAAGACAAGATCCAACTTTAGACGTATGGGATGGATTCTTTGATGTAGGAGATCCTAACATTCAAAATCAACAATTACAAATTAATTATGAAATTCCATTATATAAAATTCCAACATTAAGCTTTTTAAGAGCTACGTATTCTTATACTGGAGATTTTCAGTGGCAAAAAGGTTCAGATTTAAATGAAAATCTACAAATTAGAGATCCCGATAATCCAGACATTATTAACACCTACAATTTAGGACACTCTATCCAAAATGCGAATACGCATAACATTAATTCTAGCTTGAATATGGAAAGCCTATATAAATATGTAGGTTTAGTAAAAAAGAGAAAAGGCAGAGGCTCAGCAAGAAGTAGAGCAGTACCAAAAGGATTAGAAGAAAAAGGGAAAAATGCGAATGCACCTAATACTACTAACCAGAAAAGTAAAGAAGGTGCTGGAACAAAAATTTTGAATGGTGCAATAGACCTATTAACGAGCGTTAAGCGAATTCAAATTAATTATTCAGAAAATAACGGTACGTTTTTGCCAGGTTACTTACAAACACCTGGATTTATAGGAACATTGAAACCAACATTTGGATATACTTTTGGTAGTCAAGCAGACATAAGAGATCGTGTAGCTCGTAATGGTTGGCTAACCGTATTCCCAGATTTTAATCAACAATATACTGAAGTAACCAACCGTGTCTTAGACATCTCAGCCAATGTCGAGTTGGTTAAAGATTTAAAGATAGATATCACAGGAAACAGAACCTATTCGAAAAATTTAGGAGAAAACTTCAGGGTGAGAGATATTAATGGCGACGGTCAACTGCAATACGAATCTCTAATTAGAAATTCGTTTGGTAATTTTAACATCTCCACATCACTTATTAAAACGGCATTTAGCAAAAGTGATGAGAATCAATCTGCTGCATTTGATGATTTTAGAGCCAACAGGCTCGTTGTAGCTCAAAGACTAGCTAGAAACTATTATGGTAACGATAACTATGCGGTTGATGGAGAAGGCTTCCCGTTAGGTTTCGGAAAAACAAATCAAGCTGTATTACTACCTGCATTTTTAGCAGCTTATAAAGGAAGCAGTCCAGATAAGATTGGGCTATCTGCATTTAGAGATATTCCTATTCCTAATTGGCAGTTAAAATATACAGGTTTCATGAAAATGAAATGGTTTAAGAAAAACTTCAAACGTTTTTCTATTACGCATGGTTATAGATCTAGCTATACCATAAACCAGTTTAGAACTAATTTAGACCTAAATCCAGCATTACTACAACCAGGTGTTTCTTATGAAGATCAAAACCCAGATGTGTTAGATCAATCAGGAAATTTAAAAAACCGAACCGTATTTAGTAATATTAACTTAGAAGAACAATTTAGTCCACTCTTCAGATTAGACTTTGAAATGAAAAACTCAATAAAGATACTTGCCGAGATGAAAAAAGATCGAATCCTATCTTTAAGTTTTGACAATAATCTTTTAACTGAAATTCAAGGAAACGAGTATATACTAGGTTTAGGCTATAGAATAAAAGATGTACGTATCCGATCTAAATTAGCAGGACCAAGACAAATCATAAAAAGTGATTTGAACATGAAAGCTGATGTTTCTGTTAGAAATAATAAGACGATAATACGATATCTAGATATTGAAAATAATCAAATCACTCAAGGACAAACAGTTTGGGGAATCAAATACGCAGCTGATTATGCATTCACTAAAAACCTAACTGCTATATTCTATTTTGACTATACCTTCTCTGAATTTGAGATATCTACTGCATTTCCACAAACAACCATTCGTTCAGGATTTACATTACGATATAATTTTGGTAATTAATATTGAAACTAAACACAAAAAAATTACTTTTGTAAGCATATAAACTATTATTTGTAAGATGAATATACCATCAGATTTAAAATACACAAAAGACCATGAGTGGGTAAAAATAGAAGGCGATACTGCTACTGTAGGAATTACAGATTTTGCTCAAGGCGAATTAGGTGATATCGTATATGTAGAAGTTGAAACCTTAGATGAAACACTAGAAGCTGAAGAAATTTTTGGTACTGTTGAAGCCGTAAAAACAGTTTCTGATCTCTTTTTACCATTATCTGGAGAAATAACTGATTTTAATGAGTTATTAGAAGATGAGCCAGAAAAAGTGAATTCAGATCCTTATGGCGATGGTTGGATGATTAAGATCAAGTTTTCTGATGCTTCACAAATCGATCAATTACTCTCAGCAGATGATTATAAAGCTATAGTTGGTGCTTAAACGTTGGGCATTAGTAATTCTTATTGTTTATTTAATAGCGCTTACCATTGGAAGTTTAAGTAATATTGGAGTAGTGCCTAATTTAGGATTATCTTACGATGATAAAATTTACCATTGCATTGCATATGCATTACTTACCTTGTTGTTGTTTAATTACCTTAGAACAATAAAGAAGAACTACATGATTTTGATTGCAGTAGTGATAGCTATCACTTATGGCATTATTATTGAAGCACTACAATCTATACTGACAGATTTTAGAACACCAGATTATCTTGATGTAATAGCAAATACAATTGGAGTTATATTAGCCTCCTTATTGTTGCACTATAGAAATAAACTAAAGTTAAAATGAAATATTCACTTGCTTTTTTAACATTTTTTTGGTTAATTTAGCAATCTTAAAACTCTTTATATGGAACCAAAAAAGAATATAAAATCTGATGTGAGCAGAAATGCCTCACTCTTTTTTGCAGTTGGTTTAGCGTTGATGATGACATTGACCTATCTTACTATAAACTATAAATCATACGATAAGTCGGATATAGATATAGGGCAATTGAACGTAGATGACGAATTTGAGGAAGAAATTCCAATCACTAACCAAGAAATCATTCCACCTCCACCTCCACCTCCACCTCCAGTAGTGCCTGAAGAGATTGAAATTGTAGAGGATGAGAAAGAGATTGAAGAAACAGTTATTGAATCTACAGAGACAGATCAAGAAGAGGTTATCGTTGAAGTTGAAGATGTAGAAGTTGAAGAAGTAGAAGAAGATATTGAAGTTCCATTTGCAGTTATTGAAAATGTACCTATTTTTCCAGGTTGCGAAAATGAAAAAGGTAACAATGCTAAGAAACAATGTATGTCGAACAAGATATCTAAATTTGTTAACCGTAAGTTTAATACAGATCTAGCCAGTGATTTAGGGTTAACAGGTAAGCAACGTATAAGTGTTATCTTTAAGATAGATAAAACGGGTAATATTACAAACATACAAGCAAGAGCTCCTAATCCAGCTTTAGAGAAGGAAGCAAAACGTGTTATAGGTTTGCTACCTAAAATGCAACCAGGAAAGCAAAGAGGTAAAGCTGTAACAGTACCTTACTCACTTCCAATATTATTCCAAGTGCAAGACTAGAATTTTAAACATATTTATACAATGTTCAAAATCCCATCTAAATTAATTAGATGGGATTTTTACTTTGGTATGCTTATTGCGATTTTATCATAACATTAACATTTAACATTTAAGTATTATGAAAAATTTTAAAAAATCGCACGATATTGCTGGTCAGAGCAATATCAAAGTGCAAAAATCACAAAAGCATGATGCAAATTTACAAAAAAACTCTACGCTCTATTTTCAAATAGGGCTAATTCTTTGTTTACTGGCAACCTATGCTATTTTTGAAATGGAGTTTAAAAGTACTGTATTCAAACCAGATATGGCAAAAGTTATAGATGATGAGGACATTACATTTGAAATGAAAAATTACGTAGTAGAAAAGGAAATGGTTAAGCAAAAACCTCAAGACAAGAAAATCGTAAAGCTTATTGATCAAGATCCAGTTATTGTACCTAATGACACGCCTGATTTTATTGAAAAACCAGTAGATGTTGTACCCACAGTTACTAGTGTAATGAAGCCTGGTGATATTGATAAAATCGAAGAACCTATAGATGATATAGAAATATTTGATATGAGAAATGTTGAAGTTGTACCTATTTACCCTGGGTGTGAAAAATCAAAAACAAACCAAGAACGTATTAAATGCATGTCTAAAAAAATTGGAAAACTAGTGCAAAGAAAGTTTGATACAAATATCGCTACCGATTATGGACTTTCAGGTATGCAGAGAATTGATGTGCAATTTAAAATTGATAACTTAGGTAATGTAACCGAAATTAAAACTAGAGCGGTTAATAAAGCACTTATGAATGAAGCCGAACGTGTTGCTAAAAAGATTCCACAAATGACACCAGGAAAACAACGTAGAAAGCCTGTTTCTGTGATTTACAACTTGCCAATAATGTTTCAGGTAGAACGATAAAAAAATACACTTATATCATATAAAACCGCTATCACTAAAAATGATAGTGGTTTTTTTATAGCTTAGTTGAAAAGCTCAAAGGTATTCCTAGTCGCTTTTGAAAAAAATAGTATCTTTCCAAAATTAAAATACCTAACTTTTTTATGAAGAATTGTTTCGTTATCCTTTTCTTGTTCTGCGTAGGTTTTACGATTGCGCAAGACATTGATACTTACGAAAAAACACCTATATTTCTAGAATGTGAAGATCAGCCTATAAACATGCTTAAAGTATGTTTCAATAATAAGCTCAATGCATTCATTTATAAATCTTTTCAAGTACCACAAATAGTTAATGATGATAGTTATAAAGGAGATGTAAAAGTGCTTTTTGAAGTAGATAAAGAAGGGGTTATAAATGTACTTTATGTAGACGCCGTATATGAAGAACTTCAAGAAGAGATTAAGCGTGTCTTTAATGAATTACCAAAAATTACACCTGGAACTTATAATGGTAAACCAACATATTTTCAGTATGCATTAAGTATTAAAATTCCTTTAGTTGATCCTGCTATAATTACTAACGAAGAGCAAATTATTCAACAACCAAAACAAGTAACAGATTTAAATGCTTTGGTTAGTAATGAATATGATAGTATAAATAAAAATACGGTTAAATATGAAAAATTAGAGTATAGTAGCCAATTAAATATTCCATTTACACATACGTATTATGCAAGGTTTGACCAACAAATGAATGGTTTAGGGACCAATAGTCATACAGCAGCTAAGCCTTTTATATACGATGAAGTGTCTAAATATTATGATTTCAAAGCCGAAAAAGCGGCACTAGTGAAAGGGTCAGATTCATGGTGGAGCAGAAAACTATGGAATGAACACTTAGTAGAAGTTCAAGGAAAAGAATATTGGTTTGTGGTTGATCCAATTTTAGATTTGCAAGTAGGTAAAGATACAGAGGCAGATTTTAACTCTACTTTCAATAACACCAGAGGTATATTTATTCAAGGTGGTTTAGGAAAGAAGTTTAACTTTTCTGCATCAGTATACGAAAGCCAAGGTCGATTTGCTCAATACTTTAATCAATATATAGAAGAATTACGAGCTTCAAATAATGAACCTGTTGTTCCTGGTAGAGGCGTTTCAAAACGATTTAAAGACGATGCTTACGATTATCCAGTTGCTGAAGCTTACTTGTCCTATACTCCTGCAAAATTCATAAATCTCCAGTTTGGTCATGGAAAGAATTTCATTGGTGATGGGTACAGGTCCTTATTTCAAAGTGATGTAACTAGCCCATACCCTTTTTTAAAACTAAATACTAAATTCTGGAAAATCAAGTACACTAATACTTACATGTGGTTGCGTGATATTAGAGCTGAAGTCAACGAAGATGGAGCTTTTTTAACTAAATATATGGCAAATCACTATTTGAGTTGGAATGTATCCAAACGTTTGAATATTGGACTTTTTGAATCTGTAATGTGGGCAAATGATAATAATAGAGGTTTTGATATTAATTATTTGAATCCAGTTATATTTTACAGAGCTATTGAGTTTGAAACTGGACAAGACGCTGGTAATGCCATTGTTGGTGCTTCAGCAAAATACAAATGGAATAATAAAGTGAATTTATACGGACAATTCATTCTAGATGAATTTTCGCTTAATGATGTAAAAGCAGGTAATAAGAGCTGGAAGAATAAATTTGGCTATCAGATTGGAGTGAAGTATTTTGATGCCTTCAAAGTTGATAATTTGTTATTACAGTTTGAATATAATCGTGTTCGTCCTTATACCTATTCGCACAATACAATCGTACTAAACTATGCTCATAATAATCAGCCAATGGCACATCTTTGGGGTGCAAACTTTAGCGAAGCTATAGTAATAGGAAGGTACACGTACAAGCGTTGGTTTGGTGATGTAAAGTTTATTTATGGTAAACGTGGCTTTGATTTTAACACACCAGAAGACAATGCGTTCTATGGAGGAGATATCTACCGATCTGAAGTAGACCGAATAGGTGATATAAATATTGAAGTTGGACAAGGAAATACAACCAATGTGTTTCATACAGAATTTCAAGGTGGTTATATTATAAACCCTGTTAGTAATTTAAGATTGTTTACCAATATAAGTTATCGAAATTTTGATCCTCAAGCTGAAACAGCATCTACTTTAAAAAGTAATACCGTTTGGTTTAATATAGGAATACGAACAGATTTGTTCAATTGGTATAATGATTTTTAATTATTTTTTAGGCTTTTATAAAAAGTTCGACGTATTTTTTCTGAATTAATAAAACCAGTTCCATAATTCAAATCATCATAGGTTTTAGTAATTGTATTATTGCTGGCTACATCTTCTTCTGTTTTACCAGCTGAGATCTCAGCCATAATTTGCGTCTTTATATCTTCAAGCATCTCAAGAAAGTTTTCATATTCCGTTTTATTAGAAAGACTACCGTGCCCTGGAATAATCTTTGTATCATCATCAATTACTTTCAATCCTTCTTTAACAGCATTTATGTAACCATTTACACTTCCGCCAGAATTTAGATCGATGTAAGGATAACGCCCATTGAAATAAGTGTCTCCAGTATGTAAAACATTGCTTTTAGTAAAATAGAGTAAAGCATCACCATCTGTATGCGCATGTTCAGTATGAAATACCATGATTTTTTCATCATTTATATGTATACTTAATTCATCATTAAAGGTAATCACAGGTAAGGCGTCTTTAGGTTGCATTGTGTTGTCACGCCTTGGCGTGGTTTCTAATCGATGCCTTACATTATCATGTGCAATTAAAGTAGCTCCTAATTTAGACATATTAGCATTTCCTCCAGTATGGTCACCATGATGATGGGTGTTTACTAAGAAGGTAATATTCTTATCACTCAATTTTTTTATAGCCGCTTCAATTTTTGGTGTCAATGGAGCAAATTGGTCATCAATGATAAAGATACCGTCATTCCCAATTGATACACCAATATTTCCGCCAGCACCTATTAACATATAGATATGTTCAGCAACATTTATAGTTTCAATAGTAACATTATTGAAACGTTGCGCATTAGTTGTTGCTTGAAAAAAAATAAAGCACAAAAAAAGATATAGTTTTAGATATCGCATAGCAGAATGAATTTAAACATGAGTCTAGTAAAGGTATTAAAACTTACAAGGCTTTAAGAAAAAGCGAATTAGTTTTAGTTAGCGTTGCTCATAACCAATTTTCAAAGTATCTTTGCAGTCGCTAATTAAAGCATAAATTGTTTAAGAATTGAGTACTGTAAAGTCATCTGTGTCACGACCTTCAATAATTTCAGATTTTAAAGAGATTACAAAAATAAGACTCTCTGTAAGTGTCGTGTTTTCGGCAATTGCTGGATATTTGTTAGGTGCAATTGAGGTAGATGTTTACACACTTATTCTATTAGCTTTTGGAGGCTATTTTATGGTTGGTGCTTCAAATGCATATAACCAAATCATAGAGCGTGATTTAGATGCATTGATGGATCGAACTAAGAATAGACCAGTTCCTGCAGGTCGTATGTCGGTTCAAACAGCATTTATTATTGCTTCTGTTTTTACTGTTTTGGGTATCGCTACGTTGTATGTGATAAACCCAAGAACAGCAATGTATGGTGCCATTTCAATTTTCTTATATACCTGTGTTTATACACCGTTAAAAACAAAAACACCTCTAGCTGTTTTTGTAGGTGCTATTCCTGGAGCCATTCCATTTATGTTAGGGTGGGTAGCAGCACGAAACGATTTTGGGATAGAACCAGGAACACTTTTTGCATTACAGTTTTTTTGGCAATTTCCTCATTTTTGGGCCATAGGCTGGTTCCTGTTTGAAGATTACAAGAAAGGAGGCTTTTTTATGTTGCCTACAGGAAAACGAGACAAAGGCACTGCAGTACAGACAATTATGTATACCATATGGACGATCTTAATTTCAATCATACCCGTTTTTGGAGTAACGGGAGACTTAAAGCTGTCGGTAATAGCAGCTGTAATTGTATTTGTTTTAGGATTGGTAATGCTGTATTATGCGTTACAACTTTTTAAGAAGCGTACAGCTAAAGCAGCAAAGCAACTGATGTTGTCTAGTGTATCATACATTACATTGTTACAAATAGTATACGTTATTGATAAATTTATAAGATAAAATGGATTTAACTGAAAGATCAATAGAAGAAAAAAATGATAGAGCCAAACGCATGATGCTTTGGTTTGGAATTATTTCGCTGATTATGTCATTTGCAGCTTTAACAAGTGCGGTTTTAGTTAGTAGAAAGCGTGAGGATTGGTTGAAAGAGTTTGAAATGCCTAGCGCTTTTCTTGTAAGTTGTATAATCATCATTATGAGTAGCGTGACTTTTATTCTAGCTAAAAGAGCATTAAGAAATGGCAATAAAAAGCTTACGACACTGATGTTATTATCCACATTTGGGTTGGGTATAATTTTTATTGTCAGTCAAATTAATGGGTTTCAGCAAATTGTAGATTCTGGATATTATTTTACAGGAGCGACTTCTAATGTCACAATGAGCTACATTTATGTAATTGCAGCGGTGCATATTTTACATGTTGTTGCTGGGCTAATTTCATTATTGGTTGTAATTTATAATCATTTTAAACAAAAATATTCAGCAACTAATATGCTTGGGATTGACCTCTCAGCCACCTTTTGGCATTTTATAGATATACTGTGGATATTCTTGTTTTTGTTTTTATCATATTTGGCTTAAATTTTTAATCGTTTTTAAGATCTATAAGCTACTATGTAATCTAGTAACGATAGCTATTTTTATTTTTTAGAAGAGGATGTTTTTTTAGATAGATAAAATGATTATTTTTGTGCAACTTTTAACAACTAAATGCTTCATATGGATACTACAGTAGCAAATACTGGAACGGAAGGCAAAACTTGGGGAGGAGGAAATCAACCTTTAAAAGCAAGTTATGGTAAGATGATGATGTGGTTTTTTATCGTGTCTGATGCTTTAACTTTTTCTGGATTTTTAGCAGCTTACGGATTTTCAAGATTTAAATTTATAGGTGAATGGCCGATTGCTGATGAGGTATTTACCCACTTTCCTTTTTTACATGGTGTTGAAGCTCCAATGTACTATGTGGCGTTTATGACCTTTGTTCTTATTATGTCATCTGTAACCATGGTATTAGCCGTTGATGCTGGGCATCACATGAACAAGTCTAAAGTTACATTTTACATGTTTTTAACCATTATAGGTGGTCTAATATTCGTTGGCTCTCAAGCTTGGGAATGGAATACCTTCATTAAAGGTGAATATGGAGCAGTACAAACAAAAGGTGGAAACATCTTACAGTTTGGTGAGTATATTGATGTAGATGGAGAACAGAAGTTCAAACGAGTAGCTGTTGCCGATTTTGCGACAGTTCAGCATGGTGAACGCACACAACATGAAAGAAAAACTGGATTATGGTTTGTTGAAGAAGGTGCATTACCTGCGTATACTATGGCAGAAGTAAGTGCTGGTTTAGAAGCACATCCTAATGTATTGGTAAGAACTCAAATAATAAACGAAGAAGGAGAAAAAACGGTTTTATCTAGAGAAGAATCGATTAGACAAATAAAAGAGAATGGTCAATTATACGTGCAAGGTGCCAACCTTCATGTTAACGAATATGGAACATCTCTATTTGCAGATTTCTTTTTCTTTATCACTGGATTTCATGGATTTCACGTATTTTCAGGAGTAGTAATTAATATTATTATTTTCTTCAATGTGATATTAGGAACTTACGAAAAGCGTAAAAATTATGAGATGGTTGAAAAAGTTGGACTTTATTGGCACTTTGTCGATCTAGTTTGGGTATTTGTATTTACATTCTTCTATCTTGTTTAATTCAATTATAGAATATTTAAAAAATGGCACACGAACATAAATTAGAAATATTTAGAGGACTTCTAAAATTTAAATCCAATACGTCAAAAATTTGGGGTGTTTTAGTCTTCCTTACCATAGTCACTATTATTGAAGTTGCACTTGGTATCTTTAAACCTGAAATGTTAATGGGTAAGGTCTTGGGAATGAAAATGCTAAACTGGATATTTATTATTCTAACGATAGTAAAAGCGTATTACATCACTTGGGATTTCATGCACATGCGTGATGAGACAAAAGCATTGAGACGTATGGTTGTTTGGACAGCAATATTCCTCATATGCTACTTAATTTTTATCTTATTACAAGAAGGTGGATATATTGAAGGCGTTTATTCTTCAGAGTATGTAAAACGAGATTTTTAATATGTTATTATAAGTATAAAAAATAAAAAAAGACGGTTTAAAGAAACCGTCTTTTTTTATTTTTGCAAAACAAATCAAAGGGCTATTTACCAATGAAAAAAAAGTCAATAAAAACGATTCTAATATTAGTGGTTTTATTTTTTTTACCTGTAGTCTTTTTATTGTTTTTATATCCAGCAACACATAACTATGATCCGCTAGAAATTGTAAATGAAGATGTTACAGATTTACAGTTTTTTGCTTCAGATAACGAAGAAGATATTCTTCTTAAAGAGCATATTACTATTCTTGGGTTTTTAGGAAATAGACCTATGGAGTATGCTACAGCAGCACTAAATTTAAAAGAGTTGGTTTATGACAAATTTAAAGGGTTTAAGCGATTCCAAATTGTCATGATATTGCCCAAAGGCGCTAAAGAAAAGGCACAAGCTTTAAAAAAGGAAATTAGTAAATATGAAGACCTTAGGTTTTGGCATTTTGTCTATGGAGAACCTAATGATATAGAGACCCTCTTTGAAAGCCTTAAAATTGAAGAGCAATTGAGTAAAGAACTTGCAACAGATCATGTATTTATCATTGATAAAGAGCTTAAACAAAGAGGCAGACTAGATGATAGAGAAGATAATGAAATTGAAAAAGAAGAACCAATATACAAGCTCTTTAGCTATGATTGTATTGAAGTAGCAGAAATTAAAAACAAGATGAGTGATGACTTACGAATCTTATTTACTGAATATCGACAAAAACGAAAAGGAAAATTTGATTCGTCATCAAGGAGAGCTGAAGATTTGAATGCTGAAGAAAATTAGAGCAACATGAGTACAAAAAAAACAAATTATTCTTTTATTGGGATAGCCTTTATTCTATTGGTGTTTGGAATTATTTTCATTCCGCGAATTGTTAATAGAATAAGTGGAGACGATGTTATTAGAAACGAAAGTAGAAGTCGCAATGTTTCCAGTAACGATGAATATGTATCTGATTTGATGTTCTTAAACATTAATGGACAGCCTAAAAAAGTGCCACATTTTTCTTTTATAAATCAAAACGGAAAGACAATCACAAATAAAGATTATGAAGGCAAAGTTTATGTTGTAGAATTCTTTTTTACAACATGTCCTACGATTTGCCCAAGGATGAATAGAAATTTGGTTCAAATACAGAATACATTTTCAGATTTTGAAAATTTTGGCGTAGCTTCATTTACAATAAATCCAACACGCGACACCTCAGAAGTTTTAAAATCCTATGCTGATAATTACGGTATCACAAATCCAAATTGGCATTTAATGACAGGAGATCAGGAGATGATCTATGAACTTGCCAATGTTGGCTTTAATATTTATGCAGGCCAAAACGAAGAGGTTGAAGGAGGCTTTGAGCATTCAGGAAACTTTGCTTTAATAGATAAAAATGGGTTCATACGTTCAAGGCAAGATAATTTTGGAAACCCAAAGATATTTTACAAAGGAATTATAAGTGAAGAAGAAAAAGAGGAAGATGGTGAAACTCAAGAAATCACTATGTTAAAAGAAGATATCGCTAAATTATTAAAAGAATAATGAATCGTACTAAAATGAATTCTGAAGAGAGAAAATATAATAAATGGATTGTACTACTGTCAATTGTAATTCCAATTGTAGTTACAGTTCTTTTTTCTGTAAAGATCCCAAACGTTGAACCTTTATCATTTTTACCACCAATTTATGCTACAATAAATGCAGTTACAGCAGTTGTTTTGTTAGTTGCATTGTGGGCAGTAAAAAATAAAAAATTAAAGCTTCATGAAAACCTAATGAAATTTGCTATTTCACTTTCCGTAGCTTTTTTAGCCATGTATGTTGCTTATCATATGACTAGTGATTCAACAAAGTTCGGTGGTGAAGGTGCAATTAAGTATGTGTATTATTTTATATTACTCACTCATATTCTTCTATCGGTTGCAGTAATACCCTTCGTTTTAATTACTTATGTAAGGGCTATAACTAACAATATTGAGCGTCATAAAAAAATTGCAAAAATCACATTTCCATTATGGTTATATGTCGCAATAACTGGTGTTGTAGTTTACCTAATGATTTCACCATATTATGTTTAAGATAAAACATAAAATTTTATTTAATTTATTAGTCATTTTCTTCACGATTAGGATAAATGCTCAGTGTGCAATGTGTAGAGCTGTTTTAGAAAGTGAGGAAGGACAATCAACAGCTGAAGGTATTAATGATGGTATAGTCTATTTGATGTCTGTTCCTTATATTTTAATAGCTGGAATAGGTGTTTTGATATATTTTAAGTTCTTCAGAACAAAAAAATCATAGTTTTTTGTGAAAATTGGTAACATTTTTGATATTTAGAAGTCTTATAAATATCAATCAAATACAATTCTTAACAAATACTTAGCATTAACCGTTTAGGTAATTGCGTAATATTGTAGGAATTAACCATCTCCGCTATGATCCAGATAAAGGATTTACATAAATCGTATCACATGGGTAGTAATTCACTTCATGTGCTAAAAGGAATTAACTTTGATGTTGCTGAAGGTGAACTTGTGTCAATTATGGGATCTTCAGGTTCTGGAAAATCAACACTACTTAATATATTAGGTATGCTAGATGAGGCAGATTCTGGCAGTTATACACTTGATAATTTTCATATAAAAGACCTTAACGAAAAAGTTGCTGCTAAGTACCGAAACGAATTTTTAGGATTCGTTTTCCAATCGTTCAATCTTATTAACTACAAAAGTGCATTAGATAACGTTTCAATGCCATTGTATTACAAAGGGATTAAAAGGAAAGAACGTACAGAAAGAGCCATGCATTATTTAGAAAAAGTAGGCCTTGCACAATGGTCGCACCATTTACCAAGTGAACTTTCAGGAGGACAAAAACAACGTGTAGCGATAGCAAGAGCATTAGCCAGTGAACCAAAAGTTCTTTTAGCTGATGAACCTACAGGAGCTCTTGACACGAAAACTTCATATGAAGTCATGGAACTCATTCAAGGTATTAATGATGAAGGGAAGACCATACTCGTAGTCACACATGAGCATGACATTGCTCAAATGACCAAACGAATTGTGAATCTCAAAGATGGTGTTATTATCGATGATAGTAAGGTAGAACAAGTTAGAGCTACTCAGCATGTTTGATTTAGAGCGTTGGCAAGAAATATTTGAAACTTTACGAAAAAATAAACTTCGTACATTCTTAACTGGTCTCTCAGTTGCTTCAGGTATATTTATATTGGTTATACTTTTGGGCTTTAGTAAAGGACTTGAAAATGGTGTGAAATCTGAATTTGAGCGAGATGCTACAAACTTGATTACAGTATGGACAAGTGTCACTACTAAAGGTTATAAAGGGTTAAACCCTGGGCGATATATTCAAATGAAAAATGAGAATTTTGATTTCATTTCTAAAAAATATGAAAAGAATATAGAACATGAAACAGCCCTATACTCTATATGGGGAGCCGATATAACTTATAAGAATGAAAGCGTGAGATATCAAGTTCGAGGCGCAATGCCAGGACATCAATTTATTGAAAATGCAGATATGGAGTCTGGTAGATTCGTAAATCAAACAGATTTAGATGAAACACGAAAAGTAGCTGTTATTGGTAGAAAATTGAAACAGGATTTATTTAAAGATGAAAATCCAATTGATAAAGACATAAAGATTTTTGGGATTAGTTTTAAAGTGGTTGGTGTTTTTATAGACCCAGGAGGTGAGCGCGAAGAACAACAAGCTTATATTCCTTTATCTACCTCACAGAAAGTCTTTGGAGCTGGAGATAATATTAGAAACATATTGGTAACAGTTAAGATGTCAGATAATTTTGACGAGGCAGTTGAATTGTCTAATAATATGTCACAGGCCATAGAAAACGAATTGAAATTAATACATACAGTATCACCTGACGATACGAGGGCAATACAAGTTTTCAATACATTAGAAAAAGCAAAAGAAATTTATTCAATAATAGCTACAATTCAAGCTGTATTTTGGTTTGTAGGTATTGGAACTATCATTGCGGGAATCGTAGGTGTTGGTAATATCATGCTCATTATCGTTAAAGAACGTACTAAAGAAATAGGTATTAGAAAAGCATTGGGCGCACTACCTATTTCAATTATTGGAATGATTCTTCAAGAAGCAGTTTTTGTAACTATGTTTGCCGGATTATTCGGGTTAATTTTCGGTCTAGGTCTTCTAGAACTTGCAGGGCCACAAATACAACATGATTTTATCAAGAATCCTCAAGTTAATTTTAATTTGGCGCTAACGACTGTCTTTATACTTGTTGTTGCTGGTGCAATAGCTGGATTTATTCCTGCTTATCGCGCCGCAAAGATTAAACCTATTGTTGCACTAAGAGACGAATAAAATGTTTGATAAAGAACGCTGGAACGAAATACTAGAAGCCCTAAATGCAAACAAGCTCAGAACAGGCTTGACAGCCTTTGGAGTATTCTGGGGAATATTCATATTAGTCGCATTATTGGCTTTAACTAATGGCTTAAAAAATGGAGTAATGTCAGATTTTGGAGGCTTTGCTACTAATTCTTTGTTTATGTGGACACAAGGAACTTCAAAGCCATATAAAGGTTTGCCAAAAGGGCGATGGTTTAATTATAAACTTGATGATGTCGCTGCTATAAAAAGAGAAGTACCAAATCTTAAGTATGTGTCACCAAGAAATCAACTTGGAGGCTATAGAGGTAATAATAACGTTATTAGGGGTACTAAAACAGCTGCGTTTCAGATATATGGAGATTATCCAGAATATATCAACCAACAACCTTTAGATATTTTGCAAGGTCGTTTTATTAGTTATTCTGATATTAATGAAAAGCGAAAGATCTGTGTTATCGGCACTGGTGTGGTCAAAGCCCTATACGATAAGGATGAAGAGGCACTAGGGACTTACATTAAAATTAATGGCGTCAACTTTATGGTTGTTGGCACTTTTGAAAACGGTAATAGTCAAGGGAATAGAGAAGAGGAAGCTAATACAATTTATATCCCATTTACTACTTTCGGACAAGCATTTAACAGAGGTGACCGAGTTGGTTGGATGGCTATAACAGCAGTTGATGATGTGCCTATTACTTCAATAAAACAGCAAATTTTTGATTTAATGAAATCCAGACATAAAGTGCATCCAGAAGATCATAGAGCGATTGGTCATTCTGATTTGGCTGAAGAATTTGCTCAAATGCAAGGTCTATTTTCAATATTGGCTTTTGTAGGCTATTTTGTTGGAGCGTTAGTACTAATGTCAGGTATAATAGGGATAAATAATATTATGCTAATAGTAGTAAAAGAGCGTACCAAGGAAATTGGAATCAGACGTGCATTAGGAGCTTCACCTTGGATGATTAAAGGACAAATACTACACGAAAGCTTAATATTAACTATAATCTCTGGAATGCTAGGTGTATCCTTTGCTGCATTTTTTATATGGGCTCTCAATGCTATACTAGATAATGTTGGTCCAACTGAAAATTTTGCTAATCCAAGTGTAGGTATGCAAGTGGTATTTACGGCATTAATCATTTTAACAGTGTCAGGATTAGCCGCTGGTTTTATACCAGCAAATAGAGCAACAAAAATGAAACCTGTTGACGCTTTAAGAATAGAATAAATATTTAATCATCAAAAAATGAAAAGAACAAAAACATTAATTGCACTATTATTAATTGTTACGCTTTTCGTAGTAGCACTATACTACCTATGGCAGAAAAACCAAGAAGATCCAGTAACTTATACTACTGAAATGCCTTCAGAAGAAACAATAGTGGTTAAAACAGTAGCCACAGGAAGTATTGTTCCCAAGGAAGAGATTTTAATCAAACCTAATATCTCTGGAGTAGTAGAAGAAGTGTTTATTGAAGCTGGAGAATATGTGAAGCAAGGCGATTTGATTGCTCAGATTCGTGTTATTCCTAATGTGTCAAATCTTACAAGTGCTAAAAATAATATAGCTTCAAACAGAACAGCTTTGCAAACTGCAGAAATCAATTATAAAACACAAAAAGCAATTTTTGACCGCCAAAAGGAACTCTTTGAGAAGGATGTAATCGCTGCAAATGAGTTCGACCAAGTAAATAACACCTATTTACAAGCGAAGCAACAAGTAGAACAAGCTAGGATTAATGTCACCCAATCACGTCAAAATTACGACATCATTAAAACTGGTACTACATCTGGATTAGGTAATATAGCTCAAACTCAAGTTAGAGCAACTGTAGCTGGGATGGTTCTAGATGTTCCGGTAAAAGCAGGAAATCAAGTTATTGAAGCAAATAATTTTAACGAAGGAACATCTATTGCTTCATTAGCAGATGTTACAAAAATGATCTTTGAAGGTAAAGTTGATGAAAGTGAAGTTGGAAAAATCAAAGAAGGCCTCCCTTTAGAAATAACTGTTGGAGCCATAGAAGGAAAAACTTTTGATGCGGTTTTAGATTATATAGCGCCAAAAGGTGTTGAAGAAAATGGCGCGATACAGTTTGAGATAAAAGGAACAGTTAAGAAAATGGATTCTACTTTTATTCGCGTAGGACTGAGTGCAAATGCATCAATTATTCTAGAAAAAGCTGAAAAGGTCTTAGCTATTAAAGAAGCATTAGTACAGTACGATGAAGAGACTAAAAAACCATATGTCGAAGTTCAAGTTGGAGATCAAAAATTTGAACGAAAAGATCTAGAACTAGGTATTGGTGACGGTATCTTTGTAGAGGTAAAAAATGGGATTAATAAAGAGGATAAAATTAAAGTTTGGAATCCTGTTCAGGGTGTTCAGCAATTTACAGGACGATAGTTTTAATATTTAGTGTAACACTTTAATATATTCAGAGACATACAAGTTAATCATGAGAAAAACAATTTGCATAGTTATTATTTTAATAACAATAAGCTCTCAAGCTCAAAATAAAAAATGGACACTCATTGAATGTGTTCAACATGCTTTAGAAAACAACATTTCAGTAAAACAAAGTGAGTTAGATGTTGATGCTGCGGAAGTTGATAAGCTCACAGCCATTGGTAATTTTTTGCCAAGTTTGAGTGCTTCAAGTGGGATTTCAGAAAATACAGGTCTTAGTTTTAACCCAGTTACGAATAATGCCCAAACCACTACATTTTTGTCTGTAACAGGACGTGTTAATGTAGGTTATACCTTGTTTGACGGTCTAAGAAATTATAGAACATTACAACGTGCAGAAATTTCTAGATTAGCGAGTCAGTATCGTCTTGATAAAATGAAAGACGATATTTCACTATTTGTAGCAAATGGTTACCTTCAAGTAATCCTGAACAAGGCTAATCTTAAAGTGCTAAAGTCTCAAAATGATGTTACTAAAGAGCAAATAACTCGTACTCAAGACTTAGTAGATGCAGGTTCATTACCTAGAGGTGATCTACTTGAAATAAAAGCTACTGATGCTAGTGAGCAACAAGCAATCATTAATGCAGAAAACAGCATACAAATATCTTTAATTAGTTTAGCACAATTGCTATTAATAAAAGATTACGAAAATTTTGATATAGAAGATGAAGGTTACGATATTATTGATGGTGGTATTGCAGATAAAGACATTTCAGAAATATTAGCCAAAGCCAAAGAAAGCAGGTCTGAGATAAAAATAGCTGAAGAAAATGTTGCACTCGCTGAGAAAGACCTTCAAATTGCTAGAGGTGCATTTTATCCTACGCTTTCAGCATTTTTTGGCTACGATACTAGATATACTGATGCAACTTCATTTATACAAGAAATTAATGCAAGTAACCCAACAGAAACTCGGCAAATAGGTGTTGTGGAAGCTACAGGTCAAGCCGTAGTGAGTCAGTTCCCAAATACGTTAACTCGTGAAGTAGGTGCAGACCCATTTACAGATCAATTATGGCAAAATGATGGTATTTCTTATGGATTACAATTAAATATTCCTATTTTGAATGGGTTCGCAACACGAGGCAATGTTAAGCGTAATCAAGTTAATCTTGAACGCACAAAATATCAACTAGAGCAAGCTGAATTAGATTTAGAATCTACTGTGTATCAAGCATATGTTGATGCTAGAGGTGCTTTTAAATCTTATGAGGCAGCTAAAAAAGCTTTGGAATCTCAAGAATTAGCTTATGAGTATGCTAAAGAGCGTTACGATGTAGGTTTGACGAATGCATTTGATTTTAGCCAATCTAAATTACGTTATGACAATTCTAATATCGAATTGAATCGTGCTAAATATGATTATATATTTAAGTTAAAAGTATTAGAATTGTATTTTGGAATTCCTGCAACAGAACTAAAGTTTTAAATTATGATCAAAAGAAGAACACTCCTTATATTACTTATTATAGCTTCTCTTTTAGCGCTTCTTGTGCTTGCATCAAAAAGCGGTTGGTTTGGTAAGAGAGGTGATTTTGCTGAAGTAGAAATTAAAAAGGTAGCCTTAATGGACATTACTGAAACAGTTTCGGCAACCGGAAAAATACAACCTGAAGTTGAGGTAAAAATATCGAGTGAAGTATCTGGAGAGATTTTAGAGCTGCCATTTAAAGAAGGTCAACAAGTAAAAAAAGGAGATCTTTTGGTAAAAGTAAACCCAGATCTTATACAATCAGCCGTAAATAGATCACAAGCATCTTATCAAAATGTGAGAGCAGGTTTAGAGCAAGCTGAAGCCTCTTTAAGAGAAGCAAAAGCAAACTACGATAGAAGCAAGTTACTTTTTGAAAAAGGAGTGATATCTAAAGCAGATTGGGATAGAGCTATCGCATCATTCGAGACAGCCGCGGCTGCAAAGAACTCGGCATATTACAATGTTCAGAGTGCTGCAGCTACCGTAAGCGAAGCAAAAGATAATTTAGAAAGAACTACCATTTATGCTCCAATGAGTGGTACAATTTCTTTGCTTAATGTTGAATTAGGTGAACGTGTTGTTGGAACTCAACAAATGGCTGGAACAGAAATTTTAAGAGTAGCAAATCTTAACAATATGGAAGTTGAAGTCGATGTGAATGAAAATGATATAGTTAAGGTTCAAATAGGGGATTCTACCATGGTTGAAGTTGATGCTTATTTGAAAAAGGAATTCAAAGGAGTGGTTACAGAAATAGCTAACTCTGCGGCTGGAACTTTGACTGCTGATCAGGTAACTAATTTTAGAGTGAAAATTAGAATTCTTGAAGAGTCATATCAAGATTTACTAGTTGATAAACCTGAAAATTTCTCCCCATTTAGACCAGGTATGACGGCAACTGTAGATATTATAACAGATACAAGAGACAAGACTATTGCCGTTCCAATAAGTTCTATAGTAATCAAAACAGATACATCTTCAACAAAAAAAAGTTATAAAGACCGTGTGTCTGAAGAAATAAAACCAGAGAATGAAGAAAAATTCGAATGTGTTTTTGTTGCTAATAACGGTAAAGCTAAACTGAGAGTTGTAGAAACTGGAATTCAAGACGATACCAACATCGAAATTGTTTCTGGTTTGAGTGAAGGAGATGAAATTATTACAGGGCCTTACAACTTAGTGTCAAAAAAATTGAACCCTGGTGATGATATTGAGCCAAAGAACAATGCTAAAAATGATATTAAGAAGGAAGATTAATTTATTTTTGCTGTAAGATTCAACCTTTATTATGGCAATTATACTCAGCATAGAAACGTCAACTACAAACTGTTCAGTCTCTCTTTCAAGTAAAGGAGAGACTTTAGTTTTAAAAGAAGATAATAATAGCAATTATTCGCATGCAGAGTCATTACATGTCTTCATAAACGAAGTTGTTAAAAGTGCCAAAATTAATAGAGAAAATATCGATGCTATTGCAGTTAGTAAGGGTCCTGGTTCGTACACAGGTTTACGTATAGGTGTTTCTGCAGCTAAAGGGTTAAGTTATGCACTAGGTATTCCTTTAATCTCTGTTTCAACATTAAAAGCACTTGCATATCAAATTAACGTATCGGAAGGTGTAATAGTTCCTATACTAGATGCAAGACGACTAGAGGTTTACTCTGCGGTATATAATAGTTCATTTAAGCAGGTAAGAACCATAGAAGCACAAATACTCAATGAGCATTCATTTCATGATTATCTAGCTAACGGCAAAGTGTTCTTTGTTGGAAATGCAGTAGAAAAAACGAAAACTTTAATTTCGCATGACAATGCTATTTTTGTTGATGGAAAACTTCCTTCTGCTAAAGAGATGAGTGTATTAGCTTACAATAAATACAAAATAAGCGACACTGAAGATGTCGCTTATTTTGAGCCATTTTATTTAAAAGATTTTATTGCCTTAAAATCAAAAAAATAAAATAGATTATTCTTGCTTTTGAATTTCAACTTGATGTGGGTAAGGAATCTCAATACCTGCAGCATCAAGAGCTTCTTTTGTTTGTTCAGTGACATCAAAATATACATCCCAATAATCTTCTGTATTACACCATGGTCTTACAGCAAAATTTATTGAACTATCAGCTAACTCCATAACAGTTACAGCGGGA
The DNA here is from genome assembly GCF_947503375.1 of uncultured Psychroserpens sp. GTDB lineage: Bacteria > Bacteroidota > Bacteroidia > Flavobacteriales > Flavobacteriaceae > Psychroserpens. The sequence continues at coordinate 8,125 of NZ_CANNDQ010000001.1, read as the reverse complement.
GCAGGTTCTTTAAGAACTTTTGGATGTGAAGTTAAAACGCCAGTTAGTACTTCTTTTGTTTGTTTAATATTAGAATCATAACCAACACCAAAAACAAGGTCAACACGACGAGTACCTTCAGTAGTATAATTAACTATATTACCATTTGATAATGCACCATTTGGAATAATGATTTCTTTGTTTGAGAGTCCTGTTAGTTTTGTTGTAAATATTTCAATTTCTTTTACAACACCTATCTCACCTTGAGCTTCAATAAGATCACCTACCTTAATTGGCTTGAATATCATAAGTAGAACACCTCCAGCAAAATTGCCCAAGGATCCTTGAAGTGCTAAGCCTATAGCTAAACCTGCGGCAGCAATTATAGCAGCAAAAGAAGTGGTTTCTACGCCAACAGTTCCAAGGACAACAATAATGAGTACTATTTTTAGAATCCAACCTAATAAATTAAGTAAGAATTTTTTAAGACTCACATCATAGTCTCTTTTTTCCATAGCTTTTCTAATCCCCTTAAGTAGATTTTTAATAATAAAAGATCCAATGATCCAAATAGCTATTGCAGCTAGCACTTTTGGACCAAAATCTACTATAAGTTCATATCCTTTATCAATCCATTTTTGTAAATCCATGTGGTTTAAATTTTTAATAATTAGTGAGTTGCAAAAATAAAACAAAAACCCGAATGTTAAGAATTATAACGTTCGGGTTCAGCAGAAATTTTTATATTAAACTATAGCGTATTAATATAATCTATTAGTTTGATTAAATCTTCTTCTTTAGTGGTTTTAATGCTTTCAGATTTAATATATTTTAAAATAGCATTTTGATGCTCTGGAAAAAGCTTAGCAATACCTTTTTTGTTTTTTGGAACTCTAACCGCAAGTTCACCATCTCCTTGTTTTTTAATGTAGAATTTATCTGATGATTTTTTATAAGTCGATGGTTTGGGTGAGCTGTAGCCATTAGATACTTGGCTATATTTTACGAGTATTACAGGACTGCTTTTGAACAGTTTTATTTTACTATCTTTTGAAGAAAGGTGTGAAAAGTAAGCACGATCAATATTGTCATTATCTAAGTAATCAATTAATTCAAATACAGAGCCAGATTTTAAAAATGTAATAGTTACATCTTTTATTGACTTATCTATAGTGAATTTTTTATTTTCTTGATCTTCAATTTCAATTACATCACTATATGCATTTAACCTTACATTGTATACTTTACTATCACCATTAATCGAGATGCTTGCTGGAGTGAAGGTGTCATTTAAATATGGTGATCCTTTTATTTTCTCATCAACCGTTGAATTGATTCGAGTGAAGAAATTATTTCTCACCTCAGATTGCATGTTTCCTATTCCTTGACCATGGATAGTAATTACTGAAAACAATATAATTGTGAAGGTTAGTACTAAATTGATTTTTTTCATTTTCATTTTTTTTAAATTTCACCAAAAATATTAAATATTTAAGGGACTAATTTTAAATTATAAGTTAAATTTTATTTACTACGTCATTAATATCGTTTGTAGGTAATAAGCAACTATTATTAACGCAAACATATATGCGTGTATTGTGTTTAGCAAACCTACCCTTTAAAAGTGGCAAATCACTTTCTCTAAAACTACCTGCAATCAAATGGTTTGGATGGTAAATTGTATTTAATTCTGATAATTTTTCTTTTGCATCATTACCTATAATAACAATTTCATAGAAAGGTTGAGTAAAATTAAGCATTAGGTCTAACCAATTTGAATAGCCTGAGGTGTAAGCTATTATTTCGGATTTAATATTATTCAACTGCGCTCTAGCAATGTTAAAAAAATGATTGTTATTAAAATGGTGTGATAATAAAAATAGATTTTTAGCCATTACTGAGTTACTGGCTGGTATAACATTATCTCTATACTCGATACTTCTAGATACAAGACTCGTATCTTCATTAGAAGTGAAGTAAAACATATTACTTGAATCATCTAAGAAATGATCTAGCGTATAATTTGCTAAGTCCCGAGATAGCAATAGCCATTTTTCGTCTAATGTATTTTCGTATAGAGCTAAAAAAGCTGAAATGGTATTGGCATAGTCCTCCAAATAGCCGTTTATATTGCTCTTACCGTTTTTGAAGTTGTGATTTAGACCACTATCGTCTCTTATTTGGTTTTCTATAATAAAGTTTGCATTTTCAATAGCGGTATTTAAATAGATTTCATTCTTAAAAACACGATATGCATCAATGTAGCCTTTAAGCATGATCGCATTCCATGAAGTCAATGATTTGTCGTCTAGTCTTGGTTTTATTCGTTTTTCACGATGTTCTATAAGCAAGGCTTTCCAATTGCTTTTTTTGTTGTTTAATATGTTTTGTGTGATTTTATGTTTTTTTATGATTGATGCGTCATCATCCTTTCTAATCAACACATAATTGTTGTGTTCCCAATATCCGTAACTATTTATATTGTAGTAATCTGAAAACAACATGTAATCTTCTTTTAAAAGTGTTTTTAAAGTGTCTTTTTGCCATACATAGTAAGCGCCTTCTTCTAATTTTCCTCGGTGATTTTTACTGTCTGCATCTAATGCAGAATAGAAATTACCGTAATCTCCTTTTAATTCACGATTTATAAAATCAAGAGTTTCTTTTACAACGTTTTTATAAAGTGGATTTTTTGTAGCTAGATAAGCATCAGAATAAAGACTTACAAGTTGTCCATTGTCATACAACATTTTTTCAAAGTGCGGAACATGCCATTTGTCATCAACAGAATATCGTGAGAAACCACCTCCAATTTGGTCAAAAACACCTCCATAAGCTATTTTAGTGAGAGTGGTATTTACATAATTTTGAAGTTGCTTATCATTCATTTGATAAGCATAACGCAATAGAAAATGAAAATTATTTGGCATCATAAATTTTGGAGCTTTATTCATGCCACCTTTTGTGTAATCAAACTGTGTAGACCAAGAGGTAATAGATCTTGAAATGAAGCTGGTTTCAAATATTGCTTCATCAGTATTTAGAGATACAATGTCTAAAGATTTGATGCCTTCCTCTAGTTTAGAAGCATACTCAAATAGTTTTTTAGGGTCTCTCTTAAATAATGTAGCAATTTGTTCTAAAGCGTTTATCCATTGTTCTTTTCTAAAGTAGGTACCGCCCCAAACTGGTCTGCCGTCTGGTAATGCTATTACATTTAAGGGCCATCCTCCTTGGCCTGTCATTAATTGAACGGCATTCATATAGACCTGATCTATGTCGGGACGTTCCTCTCTGTCTACTTTTATGTTAATAAAATTTGTATTCATGATTTCTGAAACTTCTTCGTTTTCAAAGCTTTCGTCTTCCATGACATGACACCAATGACATGCTGAATAGCCAACACTAATGATTATCAATTTATTTTGTGATTTAGCCAATTTGATGACATCATCATTCCATGCATACCAATTCACTGGGTTATGAGCATGTTGAAGCAAATAGGGACTAGTTTCATTAATAAGACTATTCGTATATCTATGAGTCATAAGTGTAGAGTTTTGGCTATAAACATTTAGTGTAAGAAACAATGTACAAAATTGAATAGTAAGTATTAATCAATAAATGTTAAGTAAAGTTCATAAAAAAAGCACTCAATCTAGAGTGCTTTTTATTATATGATCAAATTAATTGACTTCAAAGGTGAGTTTGAGATTAACTCTAAATTCGGTTACAGCATCACCATTAACTATTGCACTCTGGTCTTGTACATAAACTGAACGAATATTTTTTACTGTTTTAGAAGCCTCTTTTACTGCCTTCCTTGTCGCATCTTCCCAACTTTCGCTAGAATTTGATAATACCTCAATTACTTTTAATACTGCCATATCGTTGTTTTTTAAATTAAAATTAAGTGAACATTAAATTTACTAATTTTAATCTTAATTGCCTAACCATTAATGGCTTCTACAGTATTTACTTTCCCATTTAACATTTCTCTTAACATGTTTTCAATTCCATTTTTCAAGGTAAAAGTTGAAGATGGGCAACCACTGCACGCACCTTGTAAAATGACTTTTACAGTTTTATTGTCTGGATCGTAGGATTGGAATTCAATATTGCCACCATCACTAGCTACTGCAGGTTTAACATATTCTTCAAGTATGCTAATGATTTCTTTAGAAATGTCATCTTGAGCTTCAAATGCTTGGTCTAATTTTTTAGTTGTCTTTTCTATTGAATTATCAATATCATTAAGGATAATCGTCTTGTCGTTTTCAATATAAGATCTAATAAATTCACGAAGTTCCATAGTAATATCATTCCATTCAGCTATATCGTATTTTGTTATCGATACAAAATTCTCATCTATGAAAATGCTTTTTACGAAAGGAAAATGAAATAATTCAGAAGCCAAAGGTGCATTTTTAGTCTCATCAATAGATTTGAATTCATGAGAGTGAATAACAAGTTTTTTATTAGCAACAAATTTCATAACTGATGGGTTAGGTGTACTTTCAGCATAGATAGTAACAGGAACCTTCTTTTTTGAAGTTGAAGGGTCTATTATTACGCCTCCATTGTTGATATACGATTCTATTTGTTGTGCGACTTCACCTTGTACATCTTCCCATTCTACAATATTATAACGCTCCACAGCAATAAAATTACCTGAGATATATACCTTTTTTACAAAAGGTAAATAGAATAATTGTTGTGCTAAAGGTGATATTGAAGCTTCATCAATTGTATTAAACTCAAAGCTCTCATGTTGAGTAAGAAACTCATCAGCCTCAAATTTTATAATTGTTGGATTAGAGGTGTTCTTTATTGAAATTTTTATGGATTCCATCATTGGATTTTTTTGCAAAAATACTAAACAATAGTATCAAAATAGTCATTTTTAATAATAACCTAAAAGGATTAGATTCTAAATAGGGATACTAAAAGCTTATAATATTAGTTATTATGTATGTTCTTTGAATAATACTAACTGTTAAACTGGCAATTTTGTAATGAATTACAAGACGTAATTAGTTAAAATTTACTAAATTTCGCTTTTATTATAAAAAAGCCTAACTACCAAACTAAAAGTTAACGTGTAAATAATTGTATCGTTATTTGTTCTAAGCTATTGATTTGGTTAATTATAAGACTGTTAAGTTTTTATTGATGCATGTTTAATAGCTTTTGTAATAAAATTAGATTAGTCTAATAAAGTGTTATGAAAAAACTATACATATTATTTATATTTCTACTATCGATAAGTTCTTTTGCTCAAGATCTCTCGATGCAAAACGGAACCTTTAACAGATGTGATCCAGACATGTTTTTTGATTCTGGAGGAGGAGCAGGAAACTATGGTAGTGACGAAAACATTACAACTACTATTTGCCCTGAAAACCCTGGCGACTTCATAATTTTAAATTTTACTGCCTTTAGTACACAGCTTAATACAGATATTTTAACTATCTATGATGGAGACGATATAACGGCACCACTTGTTGGTACGTATTCAGGGGTTGTAAGTCCAGGTACAGTTATTGCTTCTTCTGCGAGTGGTTGTATTACACTTAATTTTCAGTCTAATGCTACAGGCACTACTACAGGCTTTGCAGCAGAAATAACTTGTGCACAACAATGCCAAACAATTATGGCTTCGATAGATAGTACCAACCCAGTTGTTAATGGAGCTGGTGTTATCGAAATAGCACCTGGAACTGTGGTAGACTTTAATGGTGATGCTATGTTTTCTGATGATGGCACGGGAGCTACATTTAATTGGGATTTTGGCGACTCCAATACAGCCATTGGACAATCCGTTTCAAATACATTTAATAATCCAGGAACTTATAATGTTGTGCTTACAGTTACTGATACGAATCCAACAGGTTGCTCAGGCACCATTACGATACCTGTTTTAGTTTTAGAGCCTATAGTTACTATAAATAATTCCGCCTATCCAGAATCATCATATTCGCCCGAACAATTGATTGAAGACGTATTAGTGTCTGGTGGATGTTCTGGAGTAGATAATTTTTCATTTCAAGTTAATGGAAGTCCTGGAGATCTTGCGACTAAAAGTTATGGATATTTCACTAAAGGAGGTGCTGTTAATTTCCCGTTTGAAGAAGGAATTGTTCTATCAACAGGAAGAGCATTTCCAGCTGGTAATATGACTAATAATGGAGCTTTAGTTTCTTTTGATAATAATCAGCCTGGAGACAACGATCTAGAAGCTGCTTTAGGTCAAACAGATACAAATGATGCAACATTTATCAAGTTTAATTTCGTTCCTACAGCAAGTAGTATAAGTTTTCGTTATATTATGTTTTCTGAAGAATATGATGGTAGTACTGAGTGTAGTTTTGCTGATAGTTTTGCTTTCCTTTTAAGAGAAGTAGGAACAACAGCTTACACGAATCTTGCAGTGCTGCCTGATGGTACACCGGTAAGTGTTACAAATATTAATAATTCTGGAGTGTGTACAGCAAATCCAGCATTTTTTGAAGGTTACCTTATAAATGACACTAATTATGGAGGAAGAACTGTAGTTTTAACTGCAACAGCAAATGTGAATCCTAATACCACCTATGAAATTAAGTTGGTTGTTGCTGACGAAGGTGACTCAATATGGGACTCTGCAATTTTTCTTGAAGCTGGAAGTTTTAATCTAGGAGGAGAATTAGGTGACGATATCACTATTGCTGCCGGAACAGCTGAATGTGGTGGTGAAATGGTAACTCTTGATACAGCTGCACCAAGTGCTGATCATGTATGGTATAAAGATGGTGTGGAAATTATTGGGGAAACGAGTTCTACAATAGATGTAACTGATCCTGGTGTATACAGTGTTGATGTGATCTTTGCCGTAGGTTGTGAAACTTCAGATTCTATTGTTGTAGAATTCAAGCCAAGTCCTACTGCAAACCCTGCTTCAGACCTAAGTTTGTGTAGTTTGACTGGTACAGGAGAATTTAATTTAACTGATAATGATGCCGCAATTTTGGGAGCACAAAATCCAACAGATTTTGTAATTAGTTACCATCTTTCTGAAGCTGATGCTGAGGCCAATTTCAATCCTTTAACTAGTCCTTATCCTAATATTTCTAATCCTCAAACTATTTACGCTAGAATTGCAGATATTAGTCAAGAGTGTTCTGCTACAACAAATTTTGATTTAGTTTTCTCAACATTATCAATCAATACTGTAACCCCTTTTCAGATATGTGATGATTCTATAGCTGATGGATTTACAATGTTTGATCTTAGTTTAAAGAACGATGAGGTTATTGGAGCATTAGATCCTAGTACAGTTAATGTTACATACTATGCTACTCAAGCAGATGCAGATTCAGCTATGAATGCTTTATCTATTCCTTATACAAACACAACCGCTAGTAATCAGACTATATTTATTAGACTAGAAGCTAATAATGATGCAGGATGTTATAACACAACTACACTAGATTTAGAAGTTATAGCCAATCCAGTTGCTAACATATTAACTCCTTTAGAGGTTTGTGATGATGATAATGATGGTTTTGCTACGTTCACGCTTACGTTAAAAGATACTGAAGTTGTTGGGTCTCAAACTGGCCTTACCGTAACTTATCACGAAACACAGTCAGATGCTGATATGGGAATAAACCCTTTAGCTAGCCCTTACAATAATATCGTTTCAGACGTACAAACTGTTTATGTTCGTGTAGAGAGTGGTACTATTGGTTGTTACGATACGGTTGAGCTAACTTTAATAGTTAACCCGTTGCCAAGTATTTCTAATGTGAGTGATTATCAATTATGCGATGATAATGCACCAGGAGATGAAATGGAACAGTTTGATTTAAGCACTAAAGATATTGAGATATTAAATGGTCAAGTAGGTGTTATATTAACCTATCACCAAACACAGGCTGATGCTGATGCAGTAAATAACGCCTTAGCAAACCCATATACTAACACAAGTAATCCACAAACTATTTTTTATGCAATAACAAATGTTACTTCAGGATGTGTTGCTACTGGAACTTTTGATTTGGTTGTTAATCCACTACCTGCGGTAGTGACCCCAACGGCATTAGAGGTTTGTGATGATGGTGTACCTGATGGATTAACATTAATAGATTTAACGTTAAAGAATACA